>REGP01000010.1 GCA_004134995.1 Oxalobacteraceae bacterium CAVE-383
GCCGGGGCGCCCTTGAGCAAGGATTCCTGGGTTGCCGTGAACTGCTTGAATTCCTGCTGCCATGCCGACGGCTGCGCCACCGGCATCACCTGCACCGCCGTCACCTTGTATTCCGGACAGTTGGTCGCCCAGTCCGAATTATTGGTCGTGATCACATTGGCCCCCGACTCCGGAAAGTGGAAGGTCGTATACACCACCCCAGGCTGCACCCGCTCCGTGATGTCGGCCCGCAATACCGTCGTGCCCGCGCGCGATTCGATGCCCACCCAGTCGCCCTCGCGGATGCCGCGGTCTTCCGCATCGTGCGGATGGATCTCCAGCCGGTCCTCGCTGTGCCACTGCGAATTCTCCGTGCGCCGCGTCTGCGCGCCCACGTTGTACTGCGACAGGATCCGCCCGGTGGTCAGGATCAGCGGATAGCGCTGCGTCACCTTCTCGTCGGTTGCAATATATTGCGTGTTCAGGAAGCGCCCCTTGCCCCGCACGAATTCGTGGATGTGCATGATCGGCGTGCCGTCCGGCGCTTCCGCGTTGCACGGCCATTGCAGGCTGCCCGCCTCGTCCAGCCGCGCATAGCTGACCCCCGTAAAGGTCGGCGTCAGCGACGCGATCTCGTCCATGATCTCCGACGGATGCTTGTACGGCATCGCATAGCCCAGCTTCTCGGCCAGCGCCACGGTGACTTCCCAGTCCGATTTGCCGGCCTTGGCCGGCATCACTTTACGGACCCTGGAAATGCGCCGTTCCGCATTGGTAAATGTGCCGTCCTTTTCCAGGAACGACGAGCCCGGCAGGAACACGTGCGCATACTTCGCCGTTTCGTTCAGGAACAGGTCCTGCACCACGATGCATTCCATGTTCGACAAGGCCGCCGTCACATGCTGCGTATTCGGGTCCGACTGCACGATATCCTCGCCCTCGCAATACAGCCCCATGAAGGTTCCCTCCAATGCCGCATCGAACATGTTCGGAATGCGCAGGCCCGGCTCGGCATTCAGGGTCACGCCCCAGGCCGCCTCGAACTGATGGCGGGTGGTCGTATCCGAAATATGCCGGTAGCCCGGCAATTCATGCGGGAACGAGCCCATGTCGCAGGCCCCCTGCACATTGTTCTGCCCGCGCAGCGGATTCACGCCCACGCCTTCGCGCCCGACGTTGCCGGTGACCATGGCCAGGTTGGCGATGCCCATCACGGTGGTCGAACCTTGCGCGTGTTCGGTCACGCCCAGGCCGTAATAAATCGAGCCGTTGCCGCCGGTGGCGAACAATCTGGCCGCGCCGCGCATCTCGGCCGCCGGCACCCCGGTGATGGCTTCCATGGCTTCCGGCGAGTTCTCCGGCCGCAAGACAAACGCTTTCCACTCCTTGTAGGAGGCGACGTCGCAGCGTTCCTCGATATACGCTTCCTGCTGCAGATTCTCTTCCAGGAT
>REGP01000011.1 GCA_004134995.1 Oxalobacteraceae bacterium CAVE-383
CACGATAAAGACCGCACCCATTGGCACGAACCGGCGGGCGGGAAGAAGGCCGGCTACGGGAAGTTCGACAAGCAGCCGACGCCGTACGACGCGTTCATGGAAGAAGAAGGGGTGCCGGTATTTCGGGGCATCGGCATCAGCAAGGTGCAGGATCTGCCGCTGTTTCCGTGGAAGCGCAAGGGCGGGCGCGGGCATTTCATCCAGCTGTACGGCACCGAGGGCAAGTGGGGCTGCTTCGTGGTGGAAGTGCCGCCGGCGGGGGCCTTGAATGTCGAGAAGCACATGTTCGAGGAAATCTACCTGGTGGTCGAAGGCCGCGGCACCACCGAGGTGTGGCAGGAAGGCGATACCAAGAAGCACGTGTTCGAATGGCAGGCCGGCTCGATGTTCTCGATTCCGATGAACGCCAATTTCCGCATTGTGAACGCGACCTCGAGCGGCGCGCTGCTGCTGGGCGGCAATACGGCGCCGAACGTGATCAACATGATCAACAACTTCGGCGCGGTGTTCAATAATCCCTTCATTTTCCATGACCGCTTCAGCAGCGCCGACGATTTTTACAAGCCGAAGGACGACATCGAAGCCGATCCGGTGCGCGGCCTGGCCATGCGCCGCACCAACCTGATTCCGGACGCGATGAACTGCGACCTGCCGCTGGACAACCGGCGCTCGCCGGGCTACCGCCGCATCGAGCCGTTCATGACGAATAACTGTTTTTACTTCTGGATCGGCCAGCACGAGAACGGCCGCTATTCGAAGGCGCACGCGCATACCTCGGCGGCGGTGCTGATTTGCCTGAAGGGCAAGGGCTATACCTATACCTGGCCGGAGAAGCTGGGCGTCAATCCGTGGAAGGACGGCAATGGCGACCAGGTGCAGCGGCTCGATTACGAGCCGGTCGGCCTGGTCACGGCCGCGCCGGGCGGGGCGCGCTGGTATCACCAGCATTTCAGCGTGTCGGAAGATCCGTTCCGCCTGACGGCGTGGTTCGGTCCGCACAATCCGGGCCGCGATCCGGGCGCGCCGGGCGAGAAGCATAC
>REGP01000001.1 GCA_004134995.1 Oxalobacteraceae bacterium CAVE-383
GCGCAGCCGTCGGCATGGCAGCAGGAATTCAAGCAGTTCACGGCAACCCAGGAATCCTTGCTCAAGGGCGCCCCGGCGTCGGCGGAAGCGGCGGTGACCAAATGACGCAACCGGAAACCGGCGATGGCGGCGATCTCCCCGGCGATGACGGGGAGACGCGGCATCGCACGGCAGTATCGGTGGAGGTTGAAAAAGTTCGCGGCCATTTGCGCGAATTCTGCCGCGACAACGTGGCCGAGGAAATTCCGGTCGCGCTGGAATACAACGGCATCTCGCATGCGGTGATGATGGCGTCGCCGGCCGATCTGGAGGATTTCGCGCTGGGCTTTTCGCTGAGCGAAGGCATCCTGCGCGACCGCAGCGAATTGTACGAATGCGAACTGGTCGACGGCGACGAAGGCATCCAGGTGCAGTTGCGCATTGCGACCGAACGTTTCATGAAACTGAAAGAGCAGCGCCGCAATCTGACGGGCCGTACCGGCTGCGGCCTGTGCGGCGCCGAAACGCTGGCGCAGGCGATACGCCACCCGGCGCCGGTCGCCAGCGAAGGCCGCTTTACCTCGGCGATGCTGCATGCCGGCTTCGACGCGATGCTGCAGCGGCAGGCGCTGCAACAGCGCACCGGCGCCACGCATGCGGCCGCATGGCTCAATGCCGACGGCGAGATCGTGCTGGTGCGCGAAGACGTCGGCCGCCACAATGCGCTGGATAAACTGATTGGCGCGCTATATCACGCCGGCGCCGGCGCCGATCTCTCCGCCGGCGCCGTACTGATCACCAGCCGCGCCAGTTATGAAATGGTGCAAAAGGCGGCCACCGTCGGCATCGGCTTCGTGGCGGCGATTTCCGCGCCGACCGCGCTGGCGATCCGGCTGGCGCAGCAGACCGACGTCACGCTGGTCGGCTTCGTGCGCAAGGACAGCCACGTGACTTACGCCAACGGCCACCGGCTGGCGGCGACGGCAAACTTGACGGAATCAATCGCGAAAGGTCAATCATGAGCGCAGCAGACACCTTGGAACATCTGGTAAAAATGGCGAATCAGATCGGTTCCTTTTTCGAAAGCATGCAAGACCACGAGAAGGCGCTGTCCGATATCGCCACGCATTTGAAGCGCTATTGGGATCCGCGCATGCGCCGCGCGCTGCTGGAACATGTCGCAAAGGATGGCGGCACGGATTTGCGGCCGATGGTGCTGGAGGCGGTCAAGAAGCATGAAGCCATGCTGACGCCGGCCAAGGCAGTAAGCAGCCAATAAACTTCGCCAGACGAAGCGCAAATCGAATTCAAACCAGGTCGAACAAGAATGCCAGCTGCAAAAAATTGCAGCTGGCTGCGCCTGCGCGGGCGGCATAATGCTGTTCCTGTCTCTCCGGGAATTTGATGCATTGCAGCGCAACAGCGATTTTCCGCATTCGCGCTTCCGCTACCCAGGATAAATGTGTATGCTTTCGTCATTGAAAAGAACGATCGTGCTAAATTTAATGCCGGCCGTTCGGCGGCGCCAATGCAATTCCGGTTTCAGGGATGGCTTTGGATCGGTTGCAAGGCCGGTTTTAAATCTATAATCCGCCAACAATTTACGTTGACTTCAATTCGAATTTTGCAAAGGCCAAGCGATGAAAGTATTAGTTCCAGTCAAACGCGTAGTGGATTACAACGTCAAAGTGCGGGTGAAATCGGATGGCAGCGGCGTCGATATCGCCAACGTCAAGATGTCGATGAATCCCTTTGACGAAATCGCCGTGGAAGAAGCGGTGCGGCTGCGCGAAGGCGGCAAGGTGACGGAAGTGATCGCGGTGTCCTGCGGCGTGACGCAATGCCAGGAAACGCTGAGGACAGCCATGGCGATCGGCGCCGACCGCGCGATCCTGGTCGAAACCGATGCCGCCGTCGACCTGCAGCCGCTGGCGGTGGCCAAGCTGCTCAAGGCGCTGGCCGACAAGGAACAGCCGCAGTTGATCATCCTCGGCAAGCAGGCCATCGACGACGACAGCAACCAGACCGGCCAGATGCTGGCTGCATTGCTGGGCTGGCCGCAGGCGACGTTCGCCTCGAAGCTGGTGCTGGAAGACGGCAAGGCAACCGTGACGCGCGAAGTCGACGGCGGCCTGGAAACGATTGCGCTGACGCTGCCGGCCATCGTCACTACCGATCTGCGCCTGAACGAGCCGCGCTACGTGACGCTGCCGAACATCATGAAGGCCAAGAAGAAAACGATGGAGTCGGTCAAGCCGGATGAACTGGGCGTGGACGTCGCGCCGCGCCTGAAGACCCTGAAGGTCAGCGAGCCGGCCAAGCGCAGCGCCGGCGTCAAGGTGCCCGATGTGGCGGCGCTGGTCGACAAGCTCAAGAACGATGCCAAAGTCATCTAAACAATTTTTCAGGGAATCACCATGACAGCACTCGTCATTGCCGAGCACGACAACGCCGGCCTCAAAGGCAGCACGCTCAATACCGTCACCGCCGCCATCGCCTGCGGCGGCGAGGTGCACGTGCTGGTTGCCGGGCATAACGCCAAGGGCGCCGCCGACGCCGCCGCGCAATTGAGCGGCGTCGCCAAGGTCCTGCTGGCCGACGCGCCGCACTTCGCCGACGGCCTGGCCGAAAACGTGGCCGCCCAGGCATTGGCCATCGCTTCGGCCTACAGCCACATCCTGGCGCCCGCCACCGCCTACGGCAAAAACATTCTGCCGCGCGTGGCCGCCACGCTGGATGTCGCGCAGATATCCGAAATCACCAAGGTCGACAGCCCCGACACCTTCGAACGGCCGATCTATGCCGGCAACGCGATTGCGACCGTGCAATCCGGCGATGCGGTCAAGGTCATTACCGTGCGCACTACCGGCTTCGACGCCGCGGCGGGCGGCGGCAGCGCCGCCGTGGAAACCTTGACGGCAGTTGCCGACAGCGGCAAGTCCAGTTTCGTTTCGCGCGAGTTTGCAAAGTCGGACCGGCCGGAGCTGACCGCCGCCAAGATCATCGTTTCGGGCGGCCGCGGACTCGGTTCCGCGGAAAACTTCAAGATTCTGGAGCCGCTGGCCGATCGCCTCGGCGCGGCAATGGGCGCATCGCGCGCCGCAGTCGATGCGGGCTATGTGCCGAACGACTGGCAAGTCGGCCAGACCGGCAAGATCGTGGCGCCGCAATTGTATGTCGCAGTCGGCATATCGGGCGCGATCCAGCATCTGGCCGGCATGAAAGACTCCAAGGTCATCGTCGCGATCAACAAGGATGAAGAAGCGCCGATCTTCAGCGTCGCCGATTACGGCCTGGTGGCCGATCTGTTCGAAGCGGTGCCGGAACTGGTCAAGCAGTTGGGATAGAAGTTGAAAGAAACGGAGAGTCGCCGATGAGCTATACCGCACCGCTGAAGGACATGCTGTTCGTGCTGAACGAACTGGCGGGACTGGCGCACGTCAACGCCTTGCCGGGCTGCGAAGACGCGACGCCGGAAACGGTGGAGGCGATCCTGGAAGAGAACGGCCGCTTCTGCGCCGAAGTGGTGGCGCCGCTGAACCAGGAAGGCGACAGGCAGCCGAGCTTCTGGCATGACGGCGGCGAAGTGACCACCAGCAAGGGCTTCAAAGACGCGTTCAAGGCGTTTGGCGCGGCCGGCTGGCAGGGCGTGCAGCATCCGCAGGAATTCGGCGGACAGGGGCTGCCGAAGCTGGTGGCGACTCCCTGCATCGAAATGCTCAATTCCGCCAATCTGGCGTTTGCGTTATGCCCGCTGCTGACCGACGGCGTCATCGAGGCATTGATGACCGCCGGCAGCGATCAGCAGAAAACCGTTTATCTGGAAAAGCTGATCGACGGCGAATGGACCGGCACCATGAACCTGACCGAACCGCAGGCCGGTTCCGATCTGTCGCTGGTCCGCACGCGCGCCGTGCCGCAGGAAGATGGGACATATAAACTGTTCGGCACCAAGATTTTCATTACCTACGGCGAGCACGACATGGCCGACAACATCGTCCACCTGGTGCTGGCGCGCACTCCCGGCGCGCCGGAAGGGGTGAAGGGCATCTCGCTGTTCGTCGTGCCGAAGTTCCTGAGCGGCGCCAATGGCGCGGGCGCGCGCAACGATGTGCATTGCGTTTCGATCGAACACAAGATGGGCATCAAGGCCAGCCCCACCGCGGTGCTGCAGTTCGGCGACCACGGCGGCGCGGTCGGCACCCTGGTCGGGGAAGAAAACCGCGGCCTGGAATACATGTTCATCATGATGAACGCCGCGCGTTTCGCGGTCGGCCTGCAAGGCATCAGCGTGGCGGAACGGGCCTATCAGAAAGCGGTTGCCTACGCCAAGGAGCGGGTGCAGTCGCGCGATCTGGAAGGATCCGCCGGCCCGGTAACGATCATTCACCAGCCGGACGTGCGCCGCATGCTCATGAGCATGCGGGCGCAGACCGAAGCGGCGCGCGCGCTGGCCTATGTCGGCGCGGCGGCCTCCGATCTGGCGCGCCATCATGGCGACGCGGACGTGCGGCGCGACAATCAGGCGTTCTACGAATACCTGGTGCCGATCATCAAGGGCTGGTCGACCGAACTGGCGATCGATGTCGCTTCCACCGGCATCCAGGTGCATGGCGGCATGGGCTTCATCGAGGAAACCGGCGCCGCACAGTATTACCGCGACGCGCGCATCCTGGCCATTTACGAAGGCACCACCGCGATCCAGGCCAACGACCTGGTCGGCCGCAAGACCGGCCGCGACGGCGGAGAGGTTGCCTACAGGATCATCGGGGAAGTGCGCCGGACCGCGGCCGAGCTTGCCGCGGGCGACGATACATTGAAGGCGATCGGGCATCGGCTTGAAACCGCGGCGGCGGCGCTGGAGCAGGTGGTTGCGTATGTGGTCGCCAACCTGAGAAGCGATATCAAAGGCGTGTTCGCCGGCAGCGTGCCGTATCTGAAGCTGGCCGGCATCGTGCTGGGCGGCTGGCAAATGGGGCGCGCGGCGCTGGCGGCGCGGCAGAAACTGCAGGACGGCGCCGGCGACAAGGATTTCTATTCGGCCAAGATCGGGACGGCGCGCTTTTTTGCCGATCACTTCCTGACGCAGGCCGATGCCTATCGGCTGGCGATTGTCGAGGGCAGCGGCGCGGTGCAGGCGCTCAGCGAAGCGCAGTTCTGATCAGCCGTAGGCGCCGCCGGTATACAGCAGATCGAAGGTGCGGGCCATCGCGGCGATGATGCCGGTGGCGCCGACCGTCAGGCTGAACACCAGCAGCAGAACCACGGTCCAGCCTGAATCCGACTGCTTGCCGGACCGGCTGTTGTAGCGGGCATCCCATTTTTCGTCCGGCGTCAGGCCGAGGGCCAGCGCTTCCACCATGCCGGCCAGGATCGAAATCAAAAACAGGCCGCCGGTAAACAGGCGCTGCTGTTCCGGCAGCATCCATATCAAAAGCAATGAAATTGGCAAAGTGACAAGATGCGCCCAGCCGAGCCGGTCGCGCATGCCTTGCAGGTAAAAGCGGTGCGCGCCGATGCCGCCGAAAAATGCCGCCAGGAAAGTGGCCAGGGTTTTGATTTTATGGGGCGTGGACATCGGGGAAAGCCTTTAACCGGTTCTATTGATGGGAATTTCTGCCTTTTAACGCGGGCAAAGCGGGATAGTGTAGCAGTGTTGGCGCCGCCCGCCGCACCTGCCTGCGGCCGGTTTCGCCCGGCTTTGCGGCTTTTCCCCCACGCTTCTGTCCCGTCCGGGGGCTTTACTTGCGATTAAGTTTGCGGTAGGGCGCCAAAACGGGCTATAATTTGCAACTTTTTTCGTCTTCGAACACTTTTTGGAATCATTATGGTCGTTATTCGTTTAGCACGTGGAGGCGCCAAGAAGCGCCCTTTCTTCAGCATCGTGGCAACTGATTCGCGCAATCGCCGCGACGGCCGCTTCATCGAGCAACTGGGTTTCTACAATCCGGTCGCATCGGGCAAAGAAGAAGGTTTCCGTATCGCTCAGGACCGCCTGACATACTGGCAAGGCGTCGGCGCGCAAGTGTCGCCAACCGTTGCCCGTCTGATCGGCAGCGCCGGCAAGACTGCAGCCTAAGTATCGAAACAGTCTTTGCGGCACGCGGCATGGCGCAGTCGGGTATTCCTGAGGATCTGGTAACCGTCGGCTATGTCAGTGGCGCATACGGTATTGCCGGCTGGGTGCGCATCAAGCCGTATTCGGATGATGCGGATGCCTTGCTGAACGCCAGAAGGTGGTGGCTGGGCAAGCCGGAATCCCCGGAATTGCGCGATATCGACATGTTGCACGCCAAGAGTCATGGCGGCGACGTGGTTGCGCAGTTGATGGGCGTGGCGGGTCGCGACGCGGCCGAGGCCCTCAAAGGACACCAGGTTCAGATTTCGCGCAGTCATTTTCCTGCGCTGTCGAACGACGAGTTTTACTGGGTCGATCTGATCGGCCTGGCAGTCGAGAATTTGCAAGGCGAGCAATTGGGCGTGGTCGCCGATCTGATGGATAACGGCGCGCATCCGATTCTTCGCGTGGTAAAGCCGGCAGCCGCGGCGGCGCAGGCCGGCGAGGCGGCCAAGACACCGGAAATGCTGATCCCGTTTGTCGATCGCTTCGTCAAGACGGTCGATCAGGCAGCAAAGAAAATTACGGTTGATTGGGAGTCGGATTATTAAGGGTAGGGGCGAAATGCAATTCGATGTCGTTACCTTGTTTCCTGAGATGTTCGCCGCCATCACCCAGTCGGGCATTACGCGGCGCGCATTCGAGAGAAACCAGTGCGCCCTGAATTTATGGAATCCGCGCGATTTCACCAGCGACAATCACCGCACCGTCGATGACCGCCCGTATGGCGGCGGGCCCGGAATGGTGATGCTGGCAAAACCGCTGGAAGCTGCATTGGACGCCGCGAAAGCGCGCCAACTGCCGCTGACGGGACAGCAGCCCCGGGTGATTTATCTGTCGCCGCAGGGCGCGCCGTTGACGCATCGCCGGGTTACGCAACTGGCGCTGGAACCGGGGCTGGTATTGCTGTGCGGCCGGTATGAAGCGGTCGACCAGCGTTTGCTGGACCGTTGCGTGGATGAAGAAATCAGCGTCGGCGATTTTGTGTTGTCCGGCGGCGAATTGCCGGCGATGGCTTTGATGGACGCCGTGATCCGCCTGTTGCCCGGCACGCTGAACGCCGATGCTTCGGCAGTGGAAGACAGTTTTGTGAACGGCCTGCTGGATTGCCCGCATTACACGCGGCCGGAAACGTATTTGGATGTATCGGTGCCGCCCGTGCTGTTGGGCGGGAATCACGCCGAGATCGAAGTCTGGCGACGCCAGCGGGCGCTGGAAGCGACCGCAAGGAAGCGTCCCGATCTGATTTTACAGGCGCGCGCGGCCGGGTTGCTGACGCGCAGCGATGAACAGTTTTTAGGCAGTTTGTAGCATGGGCCGATGGGCCCGCAAAGAGCGGATCGTGTCGATGCAGTCGATCGCATGGTCTGTATGTAAATCCCCATCCTCTACCGGGCGGAACAATGCGCCGGCAAGATGGTTATCGGAGTTAAAAAATGGACTTGATCCAACAGTTAGAGCAAGAAGAGATTTCGCGTCTCGCAAAGAATATCCCTGATTTCGCACCAGGCGATACCGTTGTCGTCAACGTCAACGTGGTTGAAGGTACGCGCAAGCGCGCCCAGGCTTACGAAGGCGTTGTCATTTCGCGTCGCAATCGCGGCCTGAATTCGAACTTCATCGTTCGCAAGATTTCGTCGGGCGAAGGCGTCGAACGGACATTTCAGCTGTATTCCCCGCTGATCGCTTCGATCGAAGTCAAGCGCCGTGGCGACGTGCGCCGCGCCAAGCTGTATTATCTGCGTGAGCGTTCGGGCAAATCGGCTCGTATCAAGGAAAAGCTGCCGAATCGCCGCAGTGCGGCCAAAGCGGCAGAGTAATTCGCGTAGCGATTTGCGGATTGTCGAAAAAGGGCGCCATATGGTTATGGCGCCCTTTTTTTATTCAGGAAATAACATTGCCAAAACCACTTTTCGATCCTTTGGCCGTTCCGGTGGATTTCGCCGCCAGCGAGCCTGCGCTGGCCGGCGAGCGTCTTGACGGCGCCTGGCTGCGCGAACGGCTGGCCAATCAGCCGCCCTGGACCGTGGAAGACGACGATGAGCGCCACTGGCGCCAGATCGCGCAGCCGCAACCCATCCGGAACGCTGCCGTCCTGATCGCCATCGTATTGCGCGAAACCGGGCCGACGCTGTTGCTGACCCAGCGCAATCCCGACCTCACCGATCATCCGGGGCAGATCAGCTTTCCGGGCGGACGGGTCGAGGAGAGCGATGCTTCTCCGGACGAAACCGCCCTGCGCGAGACGGAAGAAGAAATCGGCCTGGCGCGCCAGCATATTGAAATCATCGGCCGGCTGCCCGAATACCGCACCGGCACCGGTTATAACGTTACACCCGTGGTCGGGCTGGTAATGCCGCCGTTCGAATTGCAGCCCGACGTGCGCGAAGTGGCGGAAGTTTTTGAAGTGCCGCTGGCATTCCTGATGGATGGCGTCCACCATCAGCGCCATACCGTCAGGCTGCCCGGGCAGACCGCGCGCCGCCATTTCTACTCGATGCCGTACCGGGACTATTTCATCTGGGGCGCGACCGCCGCGATGATACGCAATCTGTTCCATCTGCTGCGGGCTTGAGCGAGAGGCGGCAAATTTTTGTCGCGGATATTCCTAATTCTGTTTCGCCGTCCCTGCCTGCGCATGTATTATCTTGTTGTTTGCAAGTTTATGACCATGCGCGACCTCTAAGGCAGTCTGATGACATTTCTTTCTATCCTGTTTGCGTTACTCATCGAACAACTCAAGCCCTTGCGGGCGGATAATCCCATCTACACGCTGGTGCGGTCGTTTTCGGCGCGCGTCGAAAACTGGTTCAACGCCGGCCACGCGCACCACGGCCAGCTGGGCTGGGCCTTCGTGGTGCTGTCGCTGACGGTGCCGACCGCGCTGGTATATTGGATCTGCCTGCATATCAGCATCTTCCTGGCGTTTGCATGGAACGTGCTGATCGTCTATCTGACGCTCGGTTTTCGCCATTACAGCCATTATTTCACGTCGATCCAGTTTGCCTTGAACACCGGCGACGAAGTGACCGCGCGCGCCTTGCTGGCCGAATGGACCAAGCAGGACACCACCGGCATGGAGGTCGGCGAAATCTCGCGCATCGTGGCCGAACGGGCGCTGATCACCACCCATCGCAATGTATTCGGCGTGTTTTTCTGGTTCCTGATGCCGGTCGGGCCGGCATGCGCCGTCATGTATCGCGTCGCCGAGCATCTGGCGCGCGCCTGGAATGAACCCGACCACATGCGCAGTGAAGTCTTCGGACGCTTTGCCGAACGGGCGTTCTACTGGATCGATTGGCTGCCGGCGCGTTTTACCGCCGCGGCGTTTGCGGTGGTCGGCAATTTCGAGGATGCAATCTACGCCTGGCGCAATTTTGCCGGAAGATGGCAAGATGAAGCTTCAGGCATCATCCTGTCCGCCGGCGGCGGCGCCATGGGCGTGCGTTTCGGCACCGCGGTCGAGAATGTCACCGAAATTCTCCCGGCCGATGCCGCCACGGTGGATTCATTCGGCGCCGAATCGGAAATCCCGCTGGGCGAGGCGCCATCGCCGCGCACGCTGCAAAGCACCGTGGGGCTGGTCTGGCGGGCGCTGCTGCTGTGGATGTTCGTGCTGCTGCTGCTGTCGTTCGCGGTTTGGCTGGGCTAAAGTAACCGGCCTCGGCGCTTGGATGCGGATTCGATTCGGGTAACTTGCAAGTCTTCTATAAGATATAATACTTGCTCACGACTTCAGAGAAATGCGCATGACTGATCCGATTTCATCGCCTCCTCAGGAATTTGTCATCATGGGCCAGACCCAGGATGGCAAGCAGTTCCGTCCCAGCGACTGGGCCGAGCGCTTGTGTGGCGTCATGTCGTGTTTCCGTCCGGAAGGTTCGGGCGGTTCCAAGGCGCATCTGCAGTATTCCCCATACGTCCGGCCGACCTTCATCAATAACGTGCGCTCCGTTGTCGTCAGCGAAGCGCTGCGCACCATCGAGCCGTTGGCTTATCATTTCGTCATCAATTTCGCCAAAGACAACAATTTGCAGATTATCGATGCCTGCATCCTGCCGGAACCGCCTGCGGAGCAAGCCGGCAAGCCTGGCTGATTGCGTCTTCGGATCACCGCTCTACCAAGTATCCCGCACCAAATTTTCCATCGCGTGTCCAAGCGCGACGCTTCGATCACCTTCCCGCGGAGAAAATCATGTCTGAATACCGAATCGAAAAAGATACGTTCGGCCCGATCGAGGTGCCGAATCATCACCTGTGGGGCGCGCAAACGCAGCGTTCGCTGCATCACTTCGATATTTCCACCGAGAAAATGCCGCCGGCCCTGATCCGGGCGCTGGCTGCCATCAAGCGCAGCGCGGCGCAGGTCAACGCGGAACTCGGCAGCCTGGATGCCAAAAAGGCCGGCGCAATCGCCGCTGCCGCCAGCGAGGTGCTTGACGGCAAGCATCCGGATGAATTTCCGCTGGCGATCTGGCAAACCGGCTCGGGCACGCAAAGCAATATGAACATGAACGAAGTGCTGGCCAACCGCGCCTCCGAGTTGCTCGGCGGCCTGCGCGGCGAGCAAAGGCTGGTGCATCCGAACGACGACGTCAATCAGGGCCAATCGTCGAACGATATCTTTCCGACCGCGATGCATGTCGCGGCCGCGCTGGAAATCAGCCAGCAACTGCTGCCCGCCGTGGCGCAATTGCACGATACGCTGGAACGGAAATCGCTTGAATTCGAGGGCATCGTCAAAATCGGCCGCACCCATTTGCAGGATGCAACGCCGCTGACGCTGGGCCAGGAATTTTCCGGCTACGTCGCGCAGCTGGCGTTCGCCGAATCGCTGATCGAAGCCAGCCTGGACGGATTGGCGCAACTGGCGGCCGGCGGCACCGCGGTCGGCACCGGGTTGAATACCCATCCCGAATTCGGCGACCGGGTGGCGGCGTCGCTGGCCCAGGCGTTTTCGTTTCCGTTTCAAAGCGCGCCCAACAAGTTCGCGGCGCTGGCCGGGCACGATGCCCTGGTGGCGGCGCATGGCGCGCTGAAAACGCTGGCGGCGGTCATGATCAAGATCGCCAACGATGTGCGCTGGCTGGCGTCGGGGCCGCGTTCGGGCCTGGGCGAATTGTCGATTCCCGAAAACGAACCCGGCAGTTCGATCATGCCCGGCAAGGTCAATCCGACCCAGTGCGAAGCGATGACGATGCTGTGCTGCCAGGTGTTCGGCAACGATGTGGCGATCAATTTCGGCGGCGCTTCCGGGAATTTCGAATTGAATGTGTTCAAGCCGGTGATTGCACACAACTTCCTGCAAAGCGTGCGGCTGTTGTCCGACGGCCTGGCCAGTTTCGACGCGCATTGCGCGCAAGGCATCACCGCCAATGCGGATCGCATTGCCGAACTGATGGCGCGTTCGCTGATGCTGGTGACCGCGCTGGCGCCGCATATCGGCTACGACAAGGCCGCGAAAATCGCCAAGCATGCGCATAAGGACGGTTTGACGCTGAAGCAGGCCGCTTTGGATCTCGGATACGTGACCGAGACCGAATTTGCGCAATGGGTGGTGGCCGCCGACATGACGCATCCCTGATATGTTGCGGCGCACATAAGGTCAGAAAACTTAAATGCCGCGGCAGGTAAGTATCGCGATAAATATGGTTACTATATGCAACAAAGCCGGTCTGGCCGACCGGCTTTTTGTATAGTGAACTGTGCTTTTTCGCACAGATTTTATTCTCCTGTTTTCAAACTGATTTTCGAGACCGATATCATGAAAAAATTGCTGTTGTCGCTTGTGTTGGGCCTGCTTGCAATAGGCGCCGCCGGCACCGCGTCGGCGCGTGGTCATTTCCACGGGGGCATCTATATTGGCGGCCCTGTGTGGGGACCGGGCTGGGGTCCGGGGTATTACCCGCCTTCATATTATTATCCGCCTGCACCGGTATATGTGACGCCGGTCCAGCCTGCTGCGCCACCGGTGTATGTCGAGCAAAGCAAGGACGATTACTGGTATTACTGCGCACAGCCGAAGGCCTACTATCCTTATGTGAAAGAGTGCCCGCAAGGCTGGATGAGGGTGGTTCCGGGCGATGGTCCGGGTCCGCGCTGATCGGATGATTTCATTTTAAGCATGTGGGTATTTCGGCGCAGTTTCTTTGGCGCCGGCATTTTTAGTATTTGATTCCGAGGATATTATGCAAACTCACTTCAAACTGCTTCCTGTCGCGGCAGTGTTGCTGGTAGCCGGTTGCACGACAATGCCGCCTACCGGTCCACAGGTCATGGTGATGCCTGGCGCGGGTAAATCTTATGAACAGTTCCGGCAAGATGAAGCGCTCTGCCAGCAATATGCATCTCAGGCAATCGGCAATGCGGTGCGCACCAGCAATGACAGTGTCGTCAACAGTGCCGCGGTCGGCACCGTGGTCGGCGCGGCAGCCGGCGCCCTGATCGGCGCGGCCAGCGGCGGCAATGCAGGCAGCGGCGCTGCAATCGGCGCCGGCGGCGGTTTGCTGATGGGCAGCGCGGCCGGCAGCAACAACGCGGCCGTCGGCGGTTATAACGCCCAGCGCCGTTACGATAACGTGTATGTGCAATGCATGTACACCAAAGGCAACCAGGTGCCGGTCCGCGGCGACATCCAGCGTTCCCGCTATTCGTCGCAGATGCCGCCGCCGCCCGCCGGCTACGTTGCGCCGCCGGGCGCCCTGCCGCCTTCCGGCTATGGCGCCCCGCCTGACTACGCGCCGCCCGGCAATTCCGGACCGCCGCCAGGCTACCGCTGATCGGATAATCGAATCGGCAAAAAAAGCTCCCTGTATTTATGCAGGGAGCTTTTTTTATGGGACCGGCAATGCCGAAAGCGCTAACGCCTGATCGGCAGCAGCAGCGTGACTTGCAATCCGCCGTCCGGGCAGTTGTCCAGGCGCAGCGTCGCGCCATGATTCTCGGCGATGTTGCGCGCGATGGTGAGTCCCAGGCCGGTGCCTCCGGTATCGCGCGAGCGCGAGGTTTCGAGCCGGAAGAACGGTTCGAATACCGCATCCAGTTGATCTTCGGGAATCCCGGCGCCATGATCGCGGATGCGAATCGCCACCTTGCCGTTTTCGACCGCGGTCGATACCTCGGCCGAATGGCCGTATTTGATTGCGTTGTCGAGCAGATTGGTCAGGCAGCGGCGCAAGGCGTTGGGCTGGGCAAGGATCGACGCCTGCGCCCGGCCCGATTGGGTGACGGCGAGTCCGGCATCGCTGGCGTCGGCGCAAACGCTGTCGAGCAGGGAATCGATATCGAGCCGTTGCATGGCCTCGCTGGAATCCATGCTGCGCGCCAGGTCGAGGCCTTCCTGGACCATCTGTTGCATCTGCGCCAGATCGTTGACCAGCTTGCCGCGCAGTTCATCGTCGCCGACCTTTTCCAGCCGCAAACGCAGGCGCGTCAAAGGCGTCTGCAGATCGTGCGTGATCGCGGCCAGCATGTGCGTGCGGTGCTGGATCTGGCGGCGTATGCGGGCTTGCATCAGGTTGAAGGCGCCGGCTGCCTGGCGAATTTCGAGCGGCCCCTTTTCCGGCAGGGGCGGCTGATCGATATCCTGGCCGAGTTCGCCGGCGGCCGCGGCCAGTTGCTTGATCGGGCGCGCGGTCATGCGCGCCACGGCATAGGCCAGCAGCGCAATCAGCGCCAGGAACAGCAGCATATAGGGGCCGCCGATGGCGGAGTGCTGCGGCGGACGCTGGCGAGGCGCGCGGTCGCGCGGCGTTTTCAGATTCAGCGTCAGCAGCTCGCCGTCGCGCAGGCTGACGTAGATCAGGCGGCAGCTTTCGGCATTGCCGGCGGGATCGGCATCGGGCGGATGGCGCCCCGCGTCGCGTGGAGACGGCGGCTGCGGCCAGCCGTCGACGCATTTGACGTCGCGCGATTCGATGATGCGGCGATCGTCGCCGAGCTGCGTCTTGAGCGCGCCGACCAGGTCCGGATTGCTATGGCCCGCGGCCAGCGGCGTATTGCCGAGCCGGGCGTCGAAGCCGAAGTCGCGCGCCGCATCGAGCACGATCTGGCGCGCGCCGGGCGCGGCATCGTCCAATGCGCCGACGATTTGCTCGACCCGTTCCGCCACGCGCTGATAGCGCAGTTCGCGCACCGTATTCTGGCGCTCGTTGGCGGCCAGCCAGGTGGTCGTTACCGTCGCCACCACGATGCCTGCCAGAAGGATCAGGAAAACGCGGTTGGCGATCGAATCGAGCAGCGGTCTCATTCGGGCGATCCGATGGTGACCGTGGTCGACAGCACATAGCCTTCGTTGCGCACGGTCTTGATAATGGCCGGCGTGCGCGCATCCTCGCCGAGCTTTTGCCGCAGGCGGCTGATCTGGATATCGATGGAGCGGTCGAACGGATCGGCTTCGCGGCCTTGCGTCAGTTCCAGCAATTGGTCGCGATTGAGTACGCGGTTCGGATGTTCCAGGAAAATCTTCAGCATGCGGAATTCGGCGCCGGACAACGCCACCACGACCCCCTCGGGATTGAGCAGATGGCGCGCATTCAGATCCAGCGTCCAGCCGGCAAATTGCATTTGCTGGGCGGAAGCGCCGGCGGCCATGTTCGGCGGCAGCGCCTGGGTACGCCGCAGCACGCTGCGAATGCGGGCAAACAGTTCGCGCGGTTCGAACGGCTTGGCCAGATAATCGTCGGCGCCCATTTCCAGCCCGAGGATGCGATCCAGCGCGGCGCCGCGCGCGGTCAGCATGATGACCGGAATCGACGATTGCGTGCGCAGGTTGCGGCACAAGGTCAGGCCGTCTTCGCCGGGCAGCGTCAGGTCCAGCACGATCAGGTCGATATTCGACTGCGCCAGCATCTGGCGCATCTCGGCGCCGTTGCTGGCCGTCAGCGTGCGGAAACCGTTGGCGTCCAGATACTCCGCCAGCAGCGTCCTGATTTCGCGATCGTCGTCGACGACCAGTATATGTGCGGGATTTTCCATGGCGTCATTATGACCAATCGAACGCAAAATTGGGGGCCGGGATTGTATAGCGACGTGACAAACGGCTCGCGCGCAACATAACGATACAAATGCGGCGCAGGCTTATACAAAACGATACAAATGACCAATACGGCGATAAATGCCGGAAACACGCCGGGGGTGTAATGGGTTTCGTGCAGTGTGCACGACTATCCCGAAAGGACATCAAAATGTTGAACCTTAAAAAGTATTGTGTTGGCGGCCTGCTGGCCATGAGTATCGGTGTTTCGGCGTTGAGCGCCTACGCGGACGCACCGTCGGCGCCGGCTCATCGCGGCCCGACCCCTGAAATGCAGGCTAAATTTGCCGCAAAGATGCAAAAACGGCAAGACGCTCTGCATGCGAAACTGAAATTGACCGCGGCGCAGGAACCGGCCTGGAAGACATTCGTCGACCAGACCAGGCCGCCGCAACGCGATCCGAACGCGAAACCGCAGGATCGCGCCGCATGGGCCAAGCTGACCACGCCTGAACGCATGGAGAAATTCCTGGCCGGCATGCAGACCCGGGAGCAATTCCTGACGGCGCGCCTGAACGCGGTCAAGACCTTCTATGCGGTGTTGTCGCCTGAACAGCAAAAGACCTTCGACCAGGCTTATTCGCATGGCCCGTTCGGCCGTCATCATCGCGGCCATCATGGCCATGACGACCGTGGCCACGGCATGCCTGACCAGGCCGGCGCAGCGAAGTAATGATCTGAAGGTGCAGTTGTAGTTGTAGTTGTTATTGGTGCAGTACGTATGCAGTATTTCGGCCGCTCTTTGGAGCGGCCTTTTTTATTCTGTTTAAATTGGTTCGATATTAATTTATTGCAAAATCTTATTTAAGTACTTCGTCTTGAGTGATTTTACCGTCCTGTAAAACAACCACCCTCTGAGTCATTGCAATTGTTTCTGGTCGATGAGCAACGATAATACGCGTTAATTGTAGTTTTTGAATCGCACTATTCACCTGCTGTTCATTCCAAGAGTCTAGATGGCTTGTTGCTTCATCTAGAATTAGAAATTTTGGATTCTTATATAAAGCTCTAGCCAATAAGATGCGCTGCTTTTGTCCTCCCGATAAACCTGTACCTATATCGCCAACCAGAGTGTGATATCCCATTGTCATGTTGGTAATTTCTTTATGAATTGCAGCCATCGTGGCGCAAGTTTGAATACGCTCTTGGTCAGCGGATGGATTGAAAAAACTAATATTATCCCCAATAGAGCCTGTAAATAAAGTGTCTTCTTGCATTACAGCTCCAAACGATTTTTGATGGTTGACCAACCCGAGACGATCAATATTTACTCCCCCTACCAATATCTCCCCCTCAGAAGCGCGTAATAGACCTGATAATATTTTTACCAAAGTGGTCTTGCCACATCCAGACGCTCCTGCAATTGCTATGCATTGACCCGATGGAATAATCAAATTAATGTTTTTAATAATATACGGTTCGCTTTCGGCATATCGAAATGAGACGTTTCGAAATTCAATCGAAGCATTTATATATTCAATATTTATTCCGTCAACTAAAGTAGTCGGCTCGACCTCTGTCATCAGAATGTCGGCAATACGTTCTGCATGCAACACTAACATTCGGAGGTCGAAAGCTTTGTCAATGAGACTTGTGATGCGTTGATTGAATTGATCTTGAAAACTTATGAACGCTAGTAACATGCCAATCGAAAAATGGTGATTTAGTACTGCTAATGCTGCTAACCAAATCACTGCTATCCGTTCTATTCCGAATAGCAAATTATTTGCGCTTTGATAAGAAATAGATAATTTTCTTATACGCAACTCTGCATTAAATTGATTAGCCAAAAAATTCATCCAGCCGTTATGTCGATCATTGCTACGGCCAAACAGACGAATACTTTGTACGCCGCGGACTGATTCAAAAAAGTAAGTCTGTTGCTTGGCTAGGTAAATAATCTGTTCAGAACTTGCATTTCGCAGGGGATGAAATATTACGCAACGCATCACCATATAGAGCATTACAGCAGTACAAGCTACGGCTGTAAGCTGTGCGCTGTAAATTGACATTATTATTGCAGTGCCTAGCGCCAGCAGGCCGTCAATCACGGCATCGACGAATTGGGTAGATAGGTTGTGCTGAATAATTTGGATGGAGTTGAATCGAGATGTGATGTCGCCTATATGGCGTTTTTCAAAATATGAGATTGGAAGTCTCATCAGATGCGCGAAGACATTGCCTAACCATTGAAAATTCAAATTAGTCGCAATAACTGTTGTGAACCAGGAACGTACTGCATTAATGCTCGTCTGAAATACAACTAATAGTAAGAAACCGATACCTAATATCGTTACCAGATCACTGTCAGCGGCGACTAGTGCTTCGTCCACAAGCCACTGAATATAAAACGGCATTGTCAGAACACAAACCTGTAAGGCGATTCCCAACAAAAATATATGAAATAAACGTATTTTTAACCCTGTCACAGGTCCTAATATTGAGAATAAAGAAATTTTATTCGTTTCATTTCGTTTGGAAAATTGTGACGTTGGAATTAATTCAAGAGCGATCCCGGTAAAATGCGAAGAAAATTTTTCTATAGACAATCGTCGTATACCAACAGCAGGATCATGAACTAGAACATAGTTATTGGAAACGGATTTTAGAACCACAAAGTGATTCATATCCCAGTGCAAGATGCAAGGCAGTTTTAAATTTCCCAAATGTTGCATGCCTAGTTTTACCGGGCGTGTACGCATGAACAATGAATTCGCCATCGCTATTAATGCTGTTATCGACGTCCCTTTAATCGATATTGAAAAACGCCGACGCATACTTGTAGTTTCAATGTTATGCCCCCAATAACTTGCGATCATGCATATACATGTTAGTCCACATTCAGCGGCTTCATCTTGCAATAAAACTGGAAGGCGTCTATTACGCCAGAAACTGAAATTTAGCAATTTTAAAAAAATCCGTAATACGAATTAGAAAAGTATTTAAATAAAAATTAAGATCTGCGGCTAATCTTGAAGAAGGGGGCGAATGCCCATTCATACAAACGACGTTCTTCCGACAAGATGCTGGCATCGATTAGCATACCCGATCTGAGTGGGATATCTTCACTGTAAATTTGTATTGTCTGGCTATCTAGTTTTAATCGAACAATATAGACCGGTTCGAATTCGGCTTCACTTTTATATACCGCTCGTGGCAACTCTAAATCTTCAGGATTCAATGAGGTAGCTGCTATATCTTGTACATACGCGACGAATTGGCCAAATTTTTGGTATGGATAAGCTTGATAACGAAGCAAAACCTTCATGCCTGGTTTGACAAATCCAATGGAATGGGAGGGCACATAAATTGTTGCGTGAAGTTCTGAGTTTACGGGGAGTATTGATGCCATTGGTTGATTGATCGGAATTGTTTGCCCAACTTCTGCCGTGATTGCGGTTATCTTCCCGGGGCGAGATGCGCGAATGAGCACTTCTCGTTTAATTTCGTTATTTTTTAATTCCTGTTCCAATGTGAAGATATCTCTTCTAAGTGCAGCTGAGTCTCGTTTTGATTGAATCTGTAATTCTTGCACTTTTGCTAGTGCCAATACCTTATTGCGTAAGCTAATTGATCTTAGTCGTCGCAAATCAACGAGGCGTAAGCGTTGTTCAAGAACGTCAACTTTTTTGCTTTCCAATTGAGCATTTGAAATAGCTTTTCCCGCATTTTTAAATCTTTCTAGCATTCGTTCCGATAGAAGAACGAGTTGTCGCTGTAAGTTGATCTGTTCTTCTAATTTCTGAATTTCTATCCCTATATCGTTTGCCTGACGTCGTGTCATGGCCTCACGTCCATCTGCCTGCAGGAGTTGTTGTTCTAATTCATTTCGATAGCTGTCACGGCGATTCCGAATTAGATCGGAAATCGTCTTACGCGCATTATTAGAGTCAGTGCTGCTGCGTTCGTCGGTTAATAAAAAGAGATTCTCATCTAGCTGGACAAATTGACCCTCTTTAACAAATCTCTTTTTCACTGTCCCGATCTGCGATGTAAAAACTCGTACCACACCATCTCGAGGTTCTAGCATGCCTTGGCACTGAGTTTTACGTGTGATTGGAGCATAAAAAAAGAAGGTGATGGCCGTAGCGATAATGATTATAAAAATCCATGCAAGAAAAAAATGAGTCCTTGAATTGGTGAGAAGAACTTGCCCATATTGATTAGAGCCGATTTGTTCAAGTACCTGATGACGAAATAACAGATGAGTTTTAGCAGGAGTTTCTGAATTGATCATTTATTAGAAGGTTTTATGAGGCTCACGATAGGAATCGCAAGCCTCATTTTATAGTCGACTCAAAGAAAAGTCGTGACTGCTTAACTGGTATCTATTTCAGGCTTTCCTCATATTGCTTGACCAAGAGATACGATAGTTGAAATACTGGTTTCTCTTAACAGGTCGTTTGCTGTGTTTGTTAAGCCACGCTAAATTAATGGAGGAAAAAATGATGATATTTTCTGACTTGAAAAATGAAATTTCTAGAATGAATGGCTCTGATAAGAATGAAGTTTTGACTACATCGGACAATGCCATTGAAGAAATTAAAGAAAAGTATTTAAAAGATATTTACGGAGGAGCCGGTGGAGATAGTGCCGGTCTAGGTGCATTCAATGCTTGGGGTGCTTGGCATAAAGCTATTTGATAAATCATGAAAGAAGAGCCATATAGGTGGCTCTTTTTGGAGCAGGCCTTTTCATCATCGAAGGGATAAAAATTGACTTTAGGCGCTGAAAATATAATTAGATTGCACAGGAAGTTAGCGGCTTCGAACCAGGCCATTGATCACGAGAGAATATTTCATTCGTACAAGTGGTCGCGATTGGAGGTGATTCTTAAGGTCACCGAACGATGCAATATTAACTGTACATATTGTTATTTCTTCAACGCTGAAAACCAAGACTTTAAGAGTCATCCGGCTTATATAAAAACAGAAACGATCGTTGCGTGCGCAAAATTTTTGGAGAAAGCTGCAAGAGAATCAGGGGTAAATTCTATCCAAATTGATTTTCATGGAGGAGAACCATTGATGATGAAAAAGCATCGTTTTGATGAAATGTGCACGATATTTCGCACTTATCTAAAAAATTTAAACGATGTCAAATTCGTAATACAGACGAACGCAATTTTAATTGATGATGAATGGATAAAAATATTTGCTAAGCACAAGATCAGTGTCGGTATTAGCTTGGATGGGACACTAGAATTTAATGATAGATATAGGTTGGATCATCAAGGCAAGGGAACCTATGCTGCAACTGTTAAAGGATTGCGTTTGCTCCAGCAATCAAGACTTCCTGGTTTGCAGAACGATGTAGGAGTCATCTGTGTAATTGATCCTAATACTGACGCTAAGAAAATATTCGAACACTTTGTGGATGAGCTTCAACTAACGTCTTTGCACTATCTTCTACCGATGCACGATCATGATACTTTCGATATAGCGATATCCGAAAGCATTACACGATATTTATGCGATCTATTTGATGCATGGGTAGGCCGGGAAGATCCGAAGATCAGTATCAGATATTTTCAGCGTCTCTTCAGTCTTTTAGTCGGAGGGAAAAAGATAATGAAAGATGCGAGTATTGGATATAAAAATAGTATGGCTTTTACTATTGCCAGTAACGGTGATATTGGTCCAGCAGACGATTTGAGAAATACCTTTCCTTCTTTATTTTGGAGCCAAAAAAACGTATCAAATATATCTCTAGTAGATTTTTTTAAATTGCCGGAAATTGCAAAACATTTTTCTGAAAAAATGGAGCGACATAAGGAATGTCTCTCATGCTGTTGGGGGAAAATATGTGACGGAGGAGATATCGTCGGATCGGAGGCATTCAGATATTCAAATGCCAAGAGCTTGCAGAATAAAAGTATTTATTGCGACTCGATTCAAGCATTGTTAGTTCATATGACGAAATTTTCACTTAAGCGTGGTGTTCCTTTTGCGAAGATTCGCGAGTCGCTAATCCAGTGAAAACGTATGAAAGTGGAATCAGAAACCCCATAAAAAAATATGCTATTGAAATGATCCACATTAATAAATTTCTTATTTGTTGTTTGCTTTTTTTGACGAATCTGGCGATGGCAGAAAGAGTGGTAGAACAGTCCAATATTGCCATCAACGGAAAGCAGCGCCGCTATTTTCATTTGTATGATTCGCAGCGCATCGACAACAGTACTACTACCATCCTTTTGTTAGGGGGATCTGGTTGTGACGATTTCGGTTCATATTTCCCCGGTTTTTTTAAGCAATATCCTACTTCCGTAGACGTTTACGTTTTAGATAAACCTAACGTTATTAGGGGTGCCGATGGCACGGAGTGCACTAAAGAATTCAATGCCAACGATCAGTTGGAAAAGAGAGTCTCTGACAATATAGAATTTCTGAATTCTGAGAGGACCTTAAAAAAGAAGGCCGAACATACTATTGCAGTATTGGGTTTGTCTGAAGGTGGTAACGTTGCTTTGTTGATAGCGGATGCCAGTAAAAAAATCGGCTGGTTAGCTGCTATCGGGAGTGGTGGATTAAAGCAGAGTGATGAGTTTCTGATTTTTGCAGATCGGGGAGTTAGGCCATATGGTTCTCCTTATTCGAGACAGTTTTTCCTAAAAAAATATAAAGCTATAAAGCGATATAAGCATAATTCTGAGAAAGAGTTCTTTGGGCATTCATACAGATATTGGGCCTCGCATTTGTTTTTTGATCCACTCCCTGTATATGCCAGACTCGATATTCCGATTGTGGTTGCTATGGGAGAGAAAGATCAAAGTATTCCGATCGAATCAGGGAGAGCTCTTAAAAAGTATTTTTACAGACATCCCCAAAAAAATTTCCGATTCATTGAATATAAAAACGCGGATCACGGCTTATCTACGCCTGAGCGGAAAGGAATAATGGAATTCATTGGTAATCTATCGCTGTGGTTTCGAGATGGCAGAGCATATTTAGGTGGTGAGAAGTAGTAGGAGTTACTATTTTATTTCCTATTCCACCTTCGCCCGCAATGCCCCGCGCAAGGCATTGCACACCACGATTTCCTCGGCATTGCGAAGATCCTCCAGCGACAATTCGCGCTCGGTCGCGGCCCAGGCCGGATCGGCGAGCAGGGCGGCACGCATGACGCCGGGCAAAACGCCGGCGCGCAATGGCGGGGTATGCCAGCGGCCCTGCAATCGGACGAAAACATTGCTGCGGCCGCCTTCGGTGACGTGGCCGTCCTGGTTCACGAACAACTGATCGAAGCCGCCGCGTTTTTCGGCATCCTGCCAGGCGCGGTCGTATGCCTCGCGCATGGTGGTTTTATGGGCGAGAAAGAAGTCGTCGCTGTTCCTGCTTTCGGTTGCAACGAACAGCCGCGCCGGTTCCTGCACCGGCGGCAAGGGCGCCGCCGTCAGCGTGATCGCGCCGTCCTGGGCGAGCGTCAAGCGCAGCCGGTGCGGACGCTCGTCGGCGAGGGCGGCGGCGGCCTGGCGCAAGGCGATGCGCACGGCATCGGCGTCGCAGGCAAATCCGCAGCATCCGGCCGAATGCGCCAGGCGCTGCAGATGCTGCTCCAGATGCCGGCAGCCGCCGGCGCGCGTGGCGTAAATGGTTTCGAACAACAGGAAATCCTGCGGCAATCCGGTCAGGAAACGGGCTTTCAATCGGCACTCCTCGAATTCATCGGCGGCGACGCTGTCGTGCACGATGCCGGCGCCGACGCCCATCCGGCCGCGGCGCCGGCCGTGCAGCGGCGCATCCAGCGCCAGTGTACGGATCGGCACCGACAGGCAGAAATTGCCGACGGCCTGCGAGCCTGCCGCCGTTGCTGATGCCGCATCGAACCAGCCCAGCGCGCCGGTATAGATGCCCCGCGGCGAGGCTTCCAGTTCACGGATGATTTGCATCGCGCGCCGTTTCGGCGCGCCGGTGATCGAACCGCAGGGGTACAGCGCGGCGATCAGTTCCGGCAGGCCGGCATCCGGGCGCCGTTGCGCCTGGACGGTGGATGTCATCTGCAGCACGCTTTCGAAGCGCTGGACCTTGAACAGATCGGCGACATGCACGCTGCCGGTCTGCGCGACACGTCCGAGGTCGTTGCGCAGCAGGTCGACGATCATCAGGTTTTCCGCGCGGTTCTTCGGATCGTTCGCCAATGCCGCCGCGCGCTGCGCATCGATTGCAGCATCGCCGCCGCTATCCGCCGCCGCGGTGCCTTTCATCGGCTGCACGGTCAGCGTGCCGGCTTCATGGCGCATGAACAGTTCGGGCGAACAGGAGATGACCGCGCGGCCGTCCGGCAGGGCGATCAGGGCGCCGTAACGCGTCGGCTGGCGCTTGCGCAGCTTGCAGTACAGATCGAGCGGCGCGCCGTAGACGTCGAACTGCAATCGGTAGGTGTAATTGACCTGGTAGCAGTCGCCGGCGGCGATGTAATCGCGGATGCGGGCGATGGCATGGTCGAAATCGACGCGTTCGGTATCGGCATGCAGTTTGACCACGCTGGCCGGGGTTTGCGATTGCTGATGCTCCGCCAGCCAAGCGTCGATCTGCTGCGGATCGAGATGCCTGCATTGCGCGAACAGCAGGATTTCGGCGGCGGGCTGTTGCGATTCATCAACGGAACAGGCCGGAATTTCCTGCAGTTGCGCGCCCAGTTCGTAATCGAACAGCGCCACGGCATGTTCGCCTTGCGCCAGTGCGGATTGCATTTCGGCAAGCAGTTGCGGCAATCCGGCCGCGTCGCCGCAGCGCAAGGTGCGGCGGTAGCCGGTGTACAGCCGGGAACGGGGCAGGGGACCGCCAATACGGTCGTCGCAGTCTTCCAGCAGGGCAAAACAGTCGTTCATCGATGCGGTAATGTGTGGCGGGCCGATGAGGCGGCCCCGGAGGGATGATTGTAAGGCTCGGCAACATCATAGCGTAACAGTTATACTACGCGGTTATAAATGAATCCATTTCGCCATTGCGCGCATGCGTGAGTGGCGAAATGAATTCAATCAATATCCACCAAATCGCCGCTGAGCGACTGGATTTCTTTATGGCTTTATCCCGCAACATCCTCATCCCCCTGATTGTCGCCTGCGCGTTGTTCATGGAACAGATCGATTCCACCGTCATCGCCACCTCGCTGCCGGTGCTGGCCATCGATATGGGGGTCGATCCGCTGGCGCTGAAACTGGCGCTGACCTCCTATATGGTCAGCCTGGCCGTGTTCATTCCGGTCAGCGGCTGGGTCGCCGACCGTTTCGGCGCGCAGACGGTGTTTCGTTCCGCGATCGCGGTTTTCATGCTGGGTTCGATCCTGTGCGGCGTTTCGCAGACGCTGCCCGAGTTCGTCGCGGCGCGCTTCTTCCAGGGCATCGGCGGCGCGATGATGGTGCCGGTCGGCCGCCTGGTGATTCTGCGCAGCGTTGAAAAAGCCAATCTGGTGCAGGCGCTGGCCTATCTGAGCATGCCGGCGATGCTGGGACCGGTCATCGGGCCGCCGCTGGGCGGTTTCATCACGACCTATTTTCATTGGCGCTGGATTTTCTTCATCAATATCCCGATCAGCGTGCTGGGGATTTATCTGGCCACGCGCTTCATCGACAATATGTACGGCGAGAAAGCCGAGCCGCTGGACTGGGTGGGCTTCGTCTTGTCGGCGATCGGCTGTTCCTTGCTGATGCTGGGATTGGCGACCGAAGGGCGGCATCTGATTTCCATCGAAGCGTCGCTGGCCTGCATGGGCATCGGCTCGCTGGCGCTGATTGCCTATGTCTGGCATTTCCGCCGCACGCCGTATCCGCTGATCAATCTGCGCCTGCTGCGGATATCGACGCTGCGGGTCAGCGTCATCGGCGGTTCGCTGTTTCGCATCGGCGTCGGCGCGCTGCCGTTTCTGCTGCCGCTGCTGATGCAGCTGGGCTTCGGCCTGAGCGCTTTCCATTCGGGTTTGCTGACCTGCGCTTCGGCCGTCGGCGTGATTTTCATCAAGACGGTCATGGTTCGCCTTCTGAAGCGCTACGGCTTCCGCCGGGTGCTGGTCTATAACACCTTCTTCGGCGCCGCTTCGCTGGCGGTGATCGGCCTGTTCACATCGACCACGCCGTATGCGGTGATGATGATCACGCTGCTGCTCGGGGGCTGTTTCCGGTCGGTCCAGTTCACCAGCGTCAATGCGCTGGCGTATGCCGATATCCCGGCCAAGGATTTGAGCCAGGCCACCAGCATCGCCAGCGTGGCGCAGCAATTGTCGATCGGCCTGGGCGTGACGATCGGCGGGCTGGCGCTGCAGGCGTCGATGGAATGGCAGGGACATGAGAAACTGGTTCCGGCCGATTTCTGGCCGGCGTTCCTGGCGGTGGCGATCGTGTCGGCCAGTTCGGTTTTGTTTAACCTGAGTCTGGCGCGCGATGCCGGCGCGGAATTGGCAAATCGTCCGTCGCGCAAGATCAAGGGCGCCGCAAAAAGCGTAAGCTAGCAAGGGATCGGGCACCAACCCGGCGCATAAACCAGATACGGAGACGGGAAATGGATACTGCAAACATGAAAATGGATACTGCAAACATGATCGTCAATTGCGCGGTGTATGAGCACGGCGTCAAGCTGCGCGATATCACTATCGATCAAATCAGCGACGAGCTGGCGCGCGAGGGTACTTTCGTCTGGGTCGGCCTGCTGGAACCAAGCGTCGAACTCGTCAAGAAACTGCAGGAGGAATTCTGCCTGCACGATCTGGCGGTGGAAGACGCTTATACGGCGCATCAGCGGCCCAAGCTGGAAGAATACGGCGATCATCTGTTCCTGGTGTTGCAGACCGCGAGCCTGCTGGACGGCGCGGTAACGTTCGGCGAGACCCACGTTTTCCTGGGCAGAAATTTCGTCGTGACGGTGCGCCATGGCGCTTCGCGCAGTTATACCAAGGTGCGCGAACATTGCGAGTCGGCGCCGAGCCGGCTGGCCAAAGGGCCGAGCTACGTGCTGTATTCGATCATGGATTTCGTGGTCGATAATTTCCAGCCCATCATGGACGATCTGGAAGCGCGCTTCGAAGCCTACGAGAGCGATCTGTTCATGCGCGATTCCGGCACCGAACATTTGCAGGATCTGTATCAATTGAAACGCCAGTTGATCAAGCTGCGCGGCGCGGCTGTGCCGCTGCTCGATATCTGCAATCAATTGCTGCGCTTTCACAGCGATATCATTTCAAAGGACGGCCGGGTCTACTATCGCGACATCTACGATCACGTTGCGCGGGTCACCGAAACCAGCGACCGCCTGCGCGAAATGGTGGCCGCCGCGATGCAGGTGGACCTGGCCCAGATCACGATCCGCCAGAACGAAGTGGTCAAGCGGCTGGCCGGCTGGGGCGGGATATTGGCAATTCCGACCATGGTGTTCAGCCTGTACGGCATGAATTTCAAGTTCATGCCGGAGCTGGAATGGCACTGGTCGTATCCGGTGGTGCTGGTCGGCATTACGGCGTCGTGCGTTTATCTGTATCGCCGTCTGCAGCGCGTGGGCTGGCTTTAAGAAGCTGCCGCTAAATCAGGGCACGGCGGGGCGTTGTACTGCGTTCGTGTCCTCCGCCGGCCTGCGGCCGGCTCCCCCTTTACCTCACTTCGCACAACACCCCGCCGTGCCCTGATTTAGCGGCAGCTTCTTAATCATAGCGGCGGCTGAACAGCAGGTTCAGGCTATTGATCGTGCCGCCGCGCGCCAGCACCGACCAGCTGCGCGTGAGCTGATAGGTGAGCTTGGCGACGCTTTCCGCGCCGGTCAGGCTCTGCTCGTAACCGAGCATGAAACGCTGCGAAATCGCTTTGCCCAGATTGACGAACTGATCGCCGGCCACGCTGCTGATGCCGGATTCGCTCGATCCGATCGAGAATTGATCCAGCCCGATGCCGCGCGCAATGCGCTTGCCGCCCAGATTGCCGAGAAACGCCAGCGCTTCATTGGACGCGCTGCGCTGGCCCAGGCCGCTGCTGCTGCCTTGCCCGAACATGATCCATGACAGTTTTTCTTCTTCCGACAGATTCGGCTCCGACACCAGCCGCACGCGCGGCGAATTGGCGTTGCCCGTCACCTCGACGCCGGCCGGAACATCCTGGTTGCGGCGCATCGCCAGCAGATTGATGTTCGGATTATCGATCGGTCCCTGGAAGTTGATGATGCCGCGTTCGATCGCCAGTTTCACGCCGAACGCTTCATAAGTGCCGTCCGCCACGCGTATCGTTCCCAGGCCGCGCAGCGGCGCGTAAGGTTCGCTCTTGACGTTCATGGCGCCGCGCAGGCGCAGATCCGCGCCGCCGCCGCGGAAACGGAAATCGTCGCCCAGATCGAGCATGACGTCGATGGTCGGCGAGAAGCGGCCGGCCGGCTTTTCCGAGGCCGCCACCATTTTCTCTTTCGAGCTCGGCAGGGCGGCGCTGCCTTTGACGCTTTTTTCACCACCTTTTCCACCACCTTTTTGATTGCGCACAATCACCACATCGTCGCCGAGTTTCGGCGCGCTGCTTTTCGGCAGGTCGAACAGACCGTGGTCGACGGTAAATTTGCCGTCGATGCGCAATTGATCGGCCAGGCTGGCGATTTTGGCCTGGCCCGACAGCATCAGGCGCCGGTCGGGACTGGCGAACAATTCGAGCCGGTCGGCGGTCAGTGTGGCGTTGAGATCGGGATTGGCCTGGCCCAGTTGCACCTGGCCGCCGGCGCGCAGCGTTCCCTTGCCGCCATGGAATTCGAATTGGCGCAGATCGATCACGTTTTCGTTCATGACCACGCGCACGGTGCCGTTCTGCAATTCAATGCCCTGGTCGAACAGGGTGACGCCCAGGCCGTCGCCATTGAGCGCGCCGGACAATTTCGGCGCGGCCAGCGTGCCGGCGGCATTCAATTGGGCCGCCAGAGCGCCCTTGAAAACGATGCTCGGCCCCAGCAGCGCGCCGACCGTTTCCAGCTTCGGCACGGCGATGTCGGCATGCGCCGTCAAAGCCGAAGCCGGCGTCACGCTCAGTACTTTTCCTTGCCGGACCAGCGTCAGCGCGCCTTTGCCGTTCAGGCTGCCGATGCGCGCGGCCTGCAGCGCCGCGCTCAGATTGACCGCGTTGTTTTGCAGGTCGGCGCGCAGCTTGACCGTACTCAAGCCCAGCGGCACGTCGATATCGCCTGTATTGATGACGATGTCGCCGCTTTTGCGTTCGATTTCAAGGAAGCCGGCGGCGGTGTCGGTCAACGCCAGGTTCCAGCGGCTGTCGAGCACCAGATCGGTTTTCAGCGGCGGCAGGGCAATCCCGAACTGCCGCAGCAGATCCATGACGACGCCGACGTTCAGGGCCTGGATATTACCCTGCGAGCGCACGCCCTCCGGCCGGTAGCTGAAGCCTTGCAGATCGATGACGGCGCCGGCAATGTCGAAGCGGCCGGGGCCGATAACGGCATGGTCGGCGCCGGCATCCACGCTCAGCGGGCCTTTCAGGGCGAAGCGCGGCACGCCGGTATTGTCGAAGCGGTCGATGCTGCCGCTCCAGACGGTGTTGCCTTTGACCTTGCCGAGTTTGCCTTGCGCGCTCAGGTTCAGGGCCAGCGGCTGCCCGCGCAGAACGCCCCTGGCCGCCAACTGCAGCTTGTGGCCGGCGAAGGTGCCGGCGGTATTCGCGTCCAGCGACGCCAGATCCAATTGCGGACTGTGGTAACCCTGCGCCGCGATCTTCAGATTGAGCCGGTTGCCGGCGCCGGCGGCCGGATTGTCCAGATCGCCCTGCAAGTCCGCTGCGCCGTTCAGGCTGTCGAGCCGGTACTGGCCGAACACCAGTTTCTGCGCGCGGTAGGTGGCGCGCACCGCGGGCCGCTGCAGGCTGCCGCCGAGCTGGCCGTCGGCCTGCAGCAGGCCGGAAACGCCATAGCCGAGACGCTGCAGTTGCGGTGCGTCGATATGCACATCCAGGCGATCGGCCGGGGCGCCGAAAGCGCCTTTTGCGGTCAGCCGGTTGCCGGCCACCAGCAGCGCCACGTCGCCGGCAAGCAGGCGCTGGCCCAGCATGTCGATGGCGCCGCTGCCGGTCATTGGCATCTGGTCGTAAACGCTGTCGTGCAGTTTGAAACGCAGTTTGACGCGCGGCTGCGGCGCGATCGCGCCGGCGGCATCGAAATCCATGTTGATGCTGGCGTGGCGCGCGCCGCTGCTTGTATTTGTACCTGCGCCTTTGCGTTTGGCATTGGCTGCGGGCGGCTTGCTCAGTATCGCCGGATCGAAATTGCGCAGCGTGCCTTTGGCGTCATAGGACATGTCGCCGGTCTGTCCGAGGGCGCCGGTGAACTGCAGGCGCGCCTTGCCTTCGCGCAGATCGGCTTGGCGGATCTGCACCTTTTCGGTATCGATCGCCACATCGAGCATGGCGCCGAGGCCGAGCGCGGGGTCGTTCAGATCCAGGCCGATCTGTTGCGTTTGGCCGCGCAGCTTGATATCGAGCGGACCGCGCAGGCGGGTCGGGCGCATTGCGCCATGCAGCGCCTGCAGATTCAACGCGCTTACCGTCAGGTTGAAATCGCCGCCGGCTGTCTGTTTCGTCTGCTCGCCGCCGGGCCGGTAGGCGCCCTGGCCCTGGATTACGCCGCCGTCGGGCAGCTTGACCGACAATTGTTTCAACAATTGTTCCGCGGCGCTCAGCGTGACCTCCGCGGCGATGGATTGCAGCGGCAGGCGATCCTTGTCGATGGCGCCGGGAATGGCGTTGCCGATGCTGATGGAACCGCCGACAGTGAATGGCGCCGGGCCGGGCGCGGTTTGCAGCGGCCGCAGATCGGCGCGCAGCGTGATATCGGCTTGGGGCAAGGAGGCGTTGAAGATTTTCGGATTGATATGCGCCAGGTTGATTTTGGCGCGTTGCAGCGGCACGGCATCGAATGGCGAGGCATCGATGCGGGCGTCGCCGTTGAGCTTGTCGCCGCCGGCTTTCAGATCGATATTTAGCAGTTGCAGCGAACCGCCCAGGCGCGCATCGACCTGGTAATGTTCTTCGCGCCAGGCGCCGCTGAGCGCCAGGCCGCCGCTCAGCGCGAACGGCCGTTGTCCGGACAGGGCGAGTTGCGCGTTGAGGTCGCCGTAGGGCGTGCGCAGGCTGTCCAGGGTCAGGCGATGCTGGATGCCGTCGGAGCCGCCGTGCAGGCTCAGTCCGGTGAACTCATCGCTGCCGCCGCCTTGCCGGAGCAGCAGTTTTTGCAGACTCAACTGGTGCAGTTCAAGCGCAATCGGCAGCCGCAGGCCTTGCGGAAACACCGTCGGTTGGGACGGGGTCGGCTTCAGGCGCAGATCGACATCGCCGATGCGCAGATAAGCGATATCGAGCTTGCGCGCGCCGAAATCGAAGCTCCAGCGGCCGTCCACGCTGTCCACGCTCAGATCGGTGCTGTCGCCGCGATAGTGCAGATCGCGCATTTGCAAGCCATGCGCCACGCTGCCGCCGACAAACTGGCCGCTCAGGCGGCCCTGCATCAGCCATACGCCGGCGCGCCACAGCGCGAGGCTGCCACGCTCGGTTTGCAGCGCGGCGATCGACAGCGCTCCCGTCAATAGAATACCGGCCGCCAATATCCCGCCCAACCAGAATGCAATGCGCCTGCCGCGCCGCCGGCCGGCATGGGCGGACGGCTGGTCAGGCGTATCGGAGGAGGAGGGATCGGCCATATGCGGTGTGCGAAGCAATTAAAACGCGATGCCGAGCGAGATGTGCGGGCGGAATTGCTGGCGCTGGACGCCATAGGCCAGATCGGCATTGACCACCCCCACCGGGCTGCGCCAGCGCGCGCCGACGCCGGTGCCGGTAAAGAATTGCTTGTTGCTCCAGTTGTCGGCCGTTGTGCCGATGTCGTAGAACACCGCGGCGCCCCATTGCTGGTTGAACCAGTGCTGGTATTCGGCGCTGCCGGTCAGCAGATACTTGTTGGGAAAGACGGTGCCGTTTTTTTCATTGCCGATGCTTTGATAGTCGTAGCCGCGCACCGAATCGCTGCCGCCGGCGCGAAACAGCAGCGAGGCCGGTACTTGGGTGCTGCTGCCTTTGGTAAATACCGCGCCGCCTTCGGTCCGGAAAATCATCAGATCGCGTTTGCCCACCGGCACGTAGCGGCGATAGCGCACGTCAAGCCGGGTGAAGGTCTGGTCGGTCAGCAGTCCCTTGAGTGCGAAACCGGCCTGCAGGGACAGCAGATGCCCCTGGCGCGGAAAGATGGCGTTGTCGACGTCCCGCCTGGCCCAGGAAAACCCCGGCACCAGCGCGTGGTGGATGCCGGGCGCGGTCACGGTATCGGGCGGCAGCGTGGCGCCGTTTTCCTGCTGCAACTGGTCCGAGTAATAGTCCAGTGTGTAGGCGGTGTCGTAGAACTCGCGCGAGCGCGCGCGCTTGACGCCGACGCGGAAGCTGCGCAGATCCACGCCTTCGAGGGTGGTGCGGTCTCGCGAGGTATTGACGCTGTTGACGAAGCTTTTGCTGTCCGGCGGCATGGCCAGTTCCAGCATGCCGTACTGGCGTTGCTGTTCCAGCTTGACCTGGCTGTCGAAGGTCCAGGCGCGGTTGAATACGTTGTAATGCGAATAGCGGCCTTCCACCTGGGCGCCGGTATCGGTCGAATAACCGACGCCGGTGCGTATGCGCTGCGCCGGAAATTCGCTGACTTGCACCTTGACCGGGGTCATGTCCGGATGCGCCGGATCGTCATCGATGCTGACGATGGCATTGCTGAAGTAGGGGGTACTCTGGATTTGCCGCTGCAGGGCCAGCAGGCGCTCGGCGCTGTAGGACTCGCCGGGCGACAGCGGATTGACGTTGCGGATGATCTGGGCCGGATAGCGCCGGGTGCCGCTGATCTGCAGTTCGCCGAGCGTGAAGGCGGGGCCGCTATCGTAATTCGCCGACAACTGCGCGTCGTGCCGCTCCGGATCGATGCGCGCCTGGGAATCGGCCAGGCGGGCGGCGGCGTAACGCGATTTCTGCAGGGTTTGCAGCCCCTGGTCCTTGGCGGCGTCCCAATCCTCCTGGCGGAATGCCTGCCCCGGCGGCAGCGACCAGGATGAGCGGATGGCGGCGATGCGTTGCGGGTCTTCCCCGGCGACCGCGCCGGTGACGCCGATGTCGGCCGCCGAGACAATAGTGCGGGGGCCCGGATCGACGGTGATCCTGACCAGTTTGCCCTTGCCGTCGTCCTGCGCTGCTATCGAGGTATGCGGGGTGAAATAGCCTTCGGTGGAGACCAGGTCGGTGACCTGGGCCGAGGCGGTGGCCAGCATGAATTTGAGCTGGTCTTCGCCGATGTCCTCGCGCGATTGATAGCGCGCCAGATCCAGATAGGTTTCGAGTATTTTGCGCAGCGGTGCGGGGGCATCGATTTCGACGCGGTAATAGGGGGGCGCGGCAATAGCCGCGGCGCCGACCAGCGTCGCGCCGAGCAATGCCACCAGCGCGGTCAGTCTGCGCGCAGTGGCGTTGAGGCGGATGGTGATTTCGATCTGCTGGGTCTCCTGATATTGCCCCGTTTTGTCCTGCTTTATGCTGTGATTGTTCGCTGTATCAGGCCGAACAGCTTACTCCGCTTCGTCGATCCAGGCTGCCTGGATTGCTTCCAGGATTTTTTCGCCGGAACGGTTTGGATCGTCGTCGAAGCCCGGCAGTTCCATGACCCAGCGATGCAGATCGGTAAAGCGGACGGTTTTCGGATCGACGTCGGGAAATTTGTCGTACAGTTCTTCGGCGATTTGCTGCGTATCGGTCCATTTCATGATGCCCCCTTGCTGATCGGTTCTAGTGATTTTCACTGACCTGGTTGATTGTATATTTCGGGATTTCGATCACCAGGTCTTCCGTATCCAGTATGACCTGGCAGGACAGCCGCGAGTTCGCTTCCAGACCCCAGGCCTTGTCCAGCAGGTCTTCCTCGGTTTCGGTGGCCTCGTTGAGGCCGTTGAAGCCTTCGCGCACGATCACGTGGCAGGTGGTGCAGGCGCAGGATTTTTCGCAGGCGTGCTCGATATCGACGTGACTGTTCAGCAGGGCGTCGCAGAGCGAAACGCCGGACTTGGCTTCGATGACCGCGCCGTCCGGGCACAGGGTAGGGTGGGGAAGTACGACGATTTGTGGCATTGGGTTTTACCTAAAATGAGTTCTAGCTGCCGATATCGGCCAATTTTTTGCCGGTCAGCGCGGCATGCACGCTGCGGTCCATGCGGCGCGCGGCGAATTCTTCGGTGCCGTGCGCCAGCGCATCGACCGCGGCCTTGATAGCCTGCTGGTCTTCGCCGCGAACCTGGGCGCGCACCGCTTCCATCAGCCGCACGACTTCGGCCTGTTCGTCCTCTGTCAGCAAGGCGCTGTCGGCGTCCAGCGCCGACTGGGTCGCCAGCACGATGCGCTCGGCGTCAACCTGTTCCTCGCGCAATGCGCGCGATCGCATGTCGGCGTCGGCCGACTGGAACGAGTCCTGCAGCATGCGGGCGACTTCGTCATCGCCCAGGCCGTAGGACGGCTTGACCGTGATCGATGCTTCCACGCCGGTCGTCATTTCGCGCGACGAAACCGAGAGCAGGCCGTCGGCATCGACCTGATAGGTCACGCGGATGCGCGCGGCGCCGGCGGCCATCGGCGGAATGCCGCGCAATTCGAAGCGCGCCAGGGAGCGGCAATCGCTGACCAGTTCGCGCTCGCCCTGCACGACATGGATCGCCATGGCGGTCTGGCCATCCTTGAAGGTGGTGAATTCCTGTGCACGGGCGCAGGGGATGGTGCTGTTGCGGGGAATGACCTTTTCCGCCAGGCCGCCCATGGTTTCGATGCCGAGCGACAGCGGGATCACGTCCAGCAGCAGCCAGTCGTCGCCGGGAGCCCGGTTGCCCGCCAGCAGATTGGCCTGCACCGCGGCGCCCAGCGCCACCACTTTGTCGGGATCGATATTGGCCAGCGGCGTCGTCTGGAAAAATTCACCGACCGCCTTGCGGATATGCGGCATGCGGGTCGCGCCGCCGACCAGCACCACGCCGTCGATGTCGTCGACGCTGAGGTCGGCGTCGCGCAGCGCCTTGCGGGACGGCGTGATGGTCTTGGCGACCAGATGCTGCGTCATGGCGGCGAATTCCTTGGCGCCGACAGTCAAATGGACGCGTTCGCCGGAATTCAGCGCCGCGTCGATCGTGGTTTCGGATTTGGCGGAAAGCAGCTCCTTGGCTTCGCGCGCCTTGACCATCAGGATGCTGGTGTCTTCATGCGACAGCGGCCCGAGTTGCGCATGCTCGACGATCCAGCAGAACAGGCGCTGGTCGAAGTCGTCGCCGCCGAGCGCGGAATCGCCGCCGGTGGACAGCACTTCGAACACGCCGCGGCTCAGTTTCAGGATGGAAATGTCGAAGGTGCCGCCGCCGAGGTCGTACACCGCGAACACGCCTTCGGAGGCATTGTCCAGTCCGTAGGCGATGGCCGCCGCGGTCGGTTCATTGAGCAGCCGCAGGACGTTCAGTCCGGCCAATTGCGCCGCGTCCTTGGTGGCCTGGCGCTGCGCATCGTCGAAATAGGCCGGCACGGTAATGACCGCGCCGACCAGTTCGTCGCCCAGCGCATCTTCCGCGACCTGGCGCAGCGTCGCCAGGATTTGCGCGGAGACCTCGACCGGGCTCTTGACGCCGGCCACGGTCTTGATCTGCACCATGCCGGGCTGGTCCTGGAAATCGTAGGGCAGGTTTTCGGCATGCGCGATGTCTTTCAGGCCGCGGCCCATGAAGCGCTTGACGGAGACGATGGTATTTTTCGGATCGACGGTTTGCGCCGCCTGCGCCTTGCGGCCGATATTGGCATGGCCGTTTGGCAGATAACGCACCACAGACGGCAGCAGCATGTTGCCGTCTTCGTCCTGCAGTACTTCAGGAATGCTGCTGCGCACCGTTGCCACCAGCGAATTGGTCGTCCCCAGATCGATGCCGACAGCGATGCGATGCTGGTGCGGCGCGGTGGACATGCCTGGTTCGGAAATTTGGAGTAAGGCCATAAGACTTTAAAGTGATCAGGCTTCGATCAGCGCGAAGACGTCGCCGATTTCCGCATTGAATTTCTCGAGAAACATCAGCTTGCGCACAGTCAGCGCGGCAGCTTCGTATTGGGCCGCGTCGAGCAGATCGCCGGCGGCCCGGGTTTGGTCCCGGCGCGCTTCGCGCACGGTTTGCTGGAGCGCTTCCAGGGCGGCCAGATCCTTGGCCGCCTTGGCATCGTCCAGGGCTTCGCGCCACTCCATCTGCTGCATCAGGAATTCGCGCGGCATGGAGGTATTCGATTCGGTTTGCAAATCGACGCCGTTGAGCTCGCACAGATAGGCGGCCCGGCGGAAAGGGTTTTTAAGGGTCTTGTAGGCTTCGTTGGCCCGCGTGGCCCATTGCATGGCGACCCGCTTTTCGGCGCCGGATGCCTGGGTAAACTTGTCCGGATGCGCCTGGTTCTGCACTTCGTGATAGGCCTTTTCAAGCGCGGCCGTATCGACAGTGAAGCGTTGCGGCAGGTGAAAAAGATCGAAGTGATTTTGCATGAAATAAGTCTAAAAAAAGCCTGTCGATGCTTCAACAGGCTTGTTGCTGCGCGAAGCGGGGAAGCGCTTCTTATACGTGGAAGCTTTCTCCGCAACCGCATTCATTTTTGACGTTCGGATTCTGAAACTTGAAGCCTTCGTTCAGGCCTTCGCGCGCGAAGTCCAGTTCGGTGCCGTCGATATACGGCAGGCTTTTCGGATCGACAAAGACACGCACGCCGTGCGACTCGAAAACCTGGTCTTCGGCCGCCAGCTCATCGGCATATTCCAGCGTATACGCAAGACCGGAGCAGCCATTGGTGCGCACGCCCAGGCGCAGGCCGATGCCTTTGCCGCGGCGCTCCATGTAGCGGGTAATATGTTTCGCCGCCTTTTCAGTCAGTGTAATGCCCATCTTTGTACTCCCGTACTCAGGCTGCCGCGGCGATATCTTGCTCGGCGCCGCCGTGCTTGGCCTTGTAATCCTGAACCGCTGCCTTGATCGCGTCTTCCGCCAGGATCGAGCAGTGAATCTTCACCGGCGGCAGCGCCAGTTCTTCCGCGATCTGCGTATTCTTGATCGACATGGCCTGATCCAGCGTCTTGCCCTTGACCCATTCGGTAATCAGCGACGACGATGCAATCGCCGAGCCGCAGCCGTAGGTCTTGAACTTGGCGTCGGTGATTACGCCGTCGCTGCCGACCTTGATCTGCAGCTTCATCACGTCGCCGCAGGCCGGGGCGCCGACCATGCCGGTACCGACTGTTTCGTCGCCTTTTTCGAACGCGCCGACGTTACGTGGATTTTCGTAGTGATCCAAAACTTTTGCTGAGTAAGACATTTTGCTGCTCCTTGATATTTGATCGTTCCCGCCGTTACCTTAGTGTGCGGCCCACTGGATCGTGCTGAGATCGATCCCATCCTTGTACATATCCCACAATGGCGACAATTCGCGCAGTTTCTCCACCTTGCTCTTGAGCAGCGAAATCGTGAAATCGACTTCTTCTTCGGTAGTGAAACGGCCGATCGTGAAGCGGATCGAGCTGTGCGCCAGTTCGTCGCTGCGGCCCAAGGCGCGCAGCACATACGACGGTTCCAGGCTGGCCGAGGTGCAGGCCGAACCGGACGACACTGCGATATCCTTGATCGCCATCAGCAGCGATTCGCCTTCGACGTAGTTGAAACTGACATTCAGGTTATGCGGCACGCGATGCGACATGTCGCCGTTGACGTAAACCTCTTCGATGTCCATCAGGCCCTTGCGCAGGCGTTCCTGCAGCGCGGCGATGCGGACCAGCTCTTCCTTCATTTCCACGCGCGCCAGGCGGAACGATTCGCCCATGCCGACGATCTGGTGCGTCGCCAGCGTGCCGGAACGCAGGCCGCGCTCATGGCCGCCGCCGTGGATCTGGGCTTCGATGCGGATGCGCGGTTTGCGGCGGACGTACAGCGCGCCGATGCCCTTCGGACCGTAGGTCTTGTGGGCGCAGAAACTCATCAGGTCTACCTTCCAGTTGGCCAGATCGATTTCGACCTTGCCGGTGGCTTGCGCTGCGTCGCAATGGAATATGATGCCCTTGGAACGGCACAGTTCGCCGATTTCCGGGATAGGCTGGATCACGCCGATTTCGTTGTTGACCAGCATCACCGACACCAGGATGGTGTCAGGACGGATCGCCGCTTCCAGCTGTTCCACTGTAATCAGGCCGTCGTCCTGGGGCTGCAGGTAGGTCGCTGAAAAACCTTCGCGTTCGAGTTCGCGCACGGTATCGAGCACGGCCTTGTGCTCGGTCTTGACCGTGATGATGTGCTTGCCTTTGGTTTGATAGAAATGCGCCGCGCCCTTGAGAGCCAGGTTGTTGCTCTCGGTGGCGCCGGAAGTCCAGATGATTTCGCGCGGATCGGCGTTGACCAGCTTGGCGACTTCCTCGCGTGCTTCTTCAACGGCCGCTTCGGCATCCCAGCCGTACATGTGGCTGCGCGAAGCGGGATTGCCGAATTGGGCGCGCAGATACGGAATCATCTTGTCGGCGACGCGCGGATCGACCGGCGTGGTGGCCGAGTAATCCATATAGATAGGGAAGTGCGGCGCCTTCAGTGTATCCAGCAGCTTTTGTTCGAGCGGTGCATTCATGATATTTGGAACTCCATTCAAGCAGCGTGGGTGCGATGGATGACGACCACGCTTTGTTCATTATTCTTCTGTTCCTGCTGATCGACCAGATCTTGCAGCGATACAGAATCCAGATACTCAACCATTTTCTCGTTCAGCGTCGACCATAGCTCGTGAGTCATGCAGCGCGAGCCGCCCGGCCGTTCGACGCCATGGCAATTTTCCTTGCCGCCACACTGGGTGGCATCCAACGGCTCGTCCACGGCGATAATAATATCGGCGATCGTCACGTCTTCGGCGCGGCGCCCAAGGTTATAGCCGCCGCCCGGACCGCGCACCGACGCCACGATGTTGTGGCGGCGCAACTTGCCGAACAATTGTTCCAGATACGATAAGGAAATTTCCTGCCGTTCGCTGATGGCGGACAAGGTCACCGGCCCTTTGCCGTGGCGCAAAGCCAGATCGATCATTGCCGTGACAGCAAAACGGCCTTTAGTAGTCAATCGCATGAAATTTCCACTCCCGAGACACACGCAAGTCTGCAAACGTAGGTCTGAATTTCCCTGTTTCCGAAACGCTTGAACGTAAGTATAACAAAACCTGAGTGATATTGTCAGGTATTGTAAAAGGGTTATTGCGTAACATTTCTTTTCAGGAACTACTGCGTGCCGGCGCTCGGCGCGATGTTGTCCGACACAGTGGCGCCGAACAGCTGCTGCTTCAGTTTCTGCAACTGATCGCGGGCCGTCGCGGCCTTCTCGAATTCCAGGTTTTTGGCGTAATCCTGCATCTGTTTTTCCAGGCGCTTGATCTCGCGGCTGACCTGCTTGTCGGTCATCGCCTCGTAGTCCACGTGTTCCTGCGCCACCATCAATTCCATGCGCGCCTCCTGGGGACTATAGACGCCGTCGATCAGGTCGCGGATTTCCTTGCTGATCCCCATCGGCGTAATGCCGTTGTCCGCATTGAAGGCGACCTGCTTGGCGCGCCGGCGTTCGGTTTCGTCGATCGCGCGGCGCATCGAATCGGTCACCTTGTCGCCGTAAAGGATCGCCATGCCGTTCAGATTGCGGGCGGCGCGGCCGATGGTCTGGATCAGGCTGCGCTCGGAACGCAGGAAGCCTTCCTTGTCGGCGTCGAGAATCGCCACCAGCGACACTTCGGGGATATCCAGCCCTTCGCGCAGCAGGTTGATGCCGACCAGCACGTCGAAGGTGCCGAGCCGCAGGTCGCGGATGATTTCGACCCGTTCCACGGTATCGATGTCGCTGTGCAGATAGCGCACCTTGACGCCGTTATCGCTCAGGAATTCGGTCAGTTGCTCCGACATCCTCTTGGTCAGCGTCGTCACCAGCACGCGCTCCTGTTTTTTGACGCGCAGCGTGATTTCGGACATCAGATCGTCGACCTGCGTGCTGGCCGGACGCACCTGGATCATCGGATCGACCAGCCCGGTCGGGCGCACCACCTGTTCCACCACCTGGTCCGAATGGGCGTTCTCATATTCCGCCGGGGTGGCGGATACAAACACGGTCTGCCGCATCTTGCTTTGGAACTCGTCGAAGCGCAGCGGCCGGTTATCGAGCGCCGAGGGCAGGCGGAAGCCGTAGTCGACCAGATTGGTCTTGCGCGCGCGGTCGCCGTTGTACATGCCGTTCAACTGGCCGATCAGCACGTGCGATTCGTCCAGGAACATGAGCGCGTCGGGCGGCAGGTAGTCGACCAGCGTCGGCGGCGGATCGCCGGGCTTGCCGCCGCTCAGATGGCGCGAATAGTTTTCGATGCCCTTGGTAAAGCCGATTTCCTGCATCATTTCCAGGTCGAAGCGAGTGCGCTGTTCCAGCCGCTGCTCCTCGATCAGGCGATTTTCCTTGCGGAACCATTCCAGCCGTTCGCGCAATTCGTCCTTGATGGTCTCGATGGCGCGCAGCACGGTGGCGCGCGGCGTCACATAGTGCGAGCCGGGATAGACGGTGAAGCGGGGAATTTTCTGGCGCACGCGGCCGGTCAGGGGATCGAACAGCTGCAGGCTTTCGATCTCGTCGTCGAACATGTCGATGCGGATCGCCAGCTCGGCATGTTCGGCCGGGAAAATGTCGATGGTATCGCCGCGCACGCGAAAGGTGCCGCGGCCGAAATCGACCTCGTTGCGCGTGTATTGCATCTGGATCAGGCGCGCGATCAGGTCGCGCTGGCTGACCCGGTCCTTGGCGCGCAGCGTCAGGATCATCTGGTGGTATTCGTTCGGATTGCCGATACCGTAGATCGCCGAGACGGTGGCCACGATCACCACGTCGCGCCGCTCCATCAGCGATTTGGTGCAGGACAGGCGCATCTGCTCGATATGCTCGTTGATCGACGAATCCTTTTCGATGAAAAGATCGCGCTGCGGGACGTAGGCTTCCGGCTGGTAGTAGTCGTAATAGCTGACGAAATATTCGACCGCGTTCTGCGGGAAGAACTCGCGGAACTCGCTGTACAGCTGCGCCGCCAGTGTCTTGTTGGGCGCGAAAATGATGGCCGGCCGCCCCATGCGGGCAATCACATTGGCCATGGTGTAGGTTTTGCCGGAGCCGGTTACGCCCAGCAGGGTCTGGTAAAACAGGCCGTCATTGACGCCTTCGACCAGCTTGTCGATGGCGGCCGGCTGGTCGCCCGCCGGCTGGAACGGTTGGTAAAGCTTGTACGGCGAACCTGGGAACGTGACGATTTTCGATTCGTCGAGCGTGGGTGCGACCTGGGATAATTCAGCCATTTCGATTCGACCTTTGGTAGAATGATGCGTTACAAAACGGTGCTCGGCTTGTGGCTAGGCACTTCATCCACCGCCTGCAAAGTGTCCGATTGCAGTCAACTTTTTATGTTATCACGATGACCGCCTCTTCTTCCGCCTCCCTCTTGACCGCCATTGAAATGGCCCCCCGCGACCCGATTCTCGGTATCACCGAAGGATTCAACGCGGACAAAAACCCGAACAAAACCAATCTTGGCGTCGGTGTGTATTACGACGACAACGGCAAAGTGCCTTTGCTGGAATGCGTGCAGAAAGCGGAAGCGCAACTGGCGGCAAAACTGTCGCCGCGCACCTATTTGCCGATCGACGGACTGGCGGCCTACGACAAAGCGGTGCAAGAACTTGTATTTGGCGCCGATAGCGCGGTAGTTCAAGAGAAACGTGCAATTACCGTGCAGGCCATCGGCGGCACCGGCGCGCTGAAGCTGGGCGCGGACTTCCTGAAGCGTTTCTCGCCTGCGAATGCGCAGGTCTATATCAGCAACCCGAGCTGGGAAAACCACCGCGCGCTGTTCGAATCGGCCGGTTTCGTTGTAAATGATTACCCTTATTACGACGCGGCCACCCGCGGCGTCGACTTCGCCGCCATGCTGGCGTCGCTGAAGGCCATGCCGGCCGGCTCGATCGTCGTGCTGCACGCCTGCTGCCACAATCCTACCGGCGCCGACCTGAGCGAAGCGCAATGGACCGAGGTCATCAAGGCGGTCACCGAAGGCCATCTGGTGCCGTTCCTGGACATGGCCTACCAGGGCTTCGGCGACGGCATCGATGAAGACGGCAAGGTGGTGCGCCGTTTTGCCGATGCGGGCGGCGCGCTGTTCGTATCGAACTCCTTTTCGAAATCGTTCTCGCTGTATGGCGAACGCGTCGGCGCATTGAGCATCGTCGCCGCCAGCACCGAAGAAGCGGCGCGCGTGCTGTCGCAAATGAAGCGCGTGGTGCGCACCAACTATTCCAATCCGCCTATCCATGGCGGCCAGGTGGTTGCGACGACTCTGGCATCGCCGGAACTGCGCGCCTTGTGGGAAAAGGAACTGGCCGGGATGCGGGTGCGTATCCGTGAAATGCGCCAGTTGCTGGTTGCCAAGCTGAAGGCCAAGGCGCCTGCGCACGATTTCGATTTCGTGGTCAAGCAGCGCGGCATGTTCTCGTACTCCGGCCTGACCAAGCCGCAAGTCGATCGCCTGCGCGACGAATATTCGATCTACGCGGTCGATACAGGCCGTATCTGCGTCGCTGCGCTGAACACCGGCAATATCGATGCGGTGGTCGACGCCATTGCAGCGGTGCTGTAAAAGAATTCTTGTTTAAAAGACGATGAATGCTTTGACAGAAGTTGGAATGTGAGTCTATAATCCTGCTTCTTTCTTTTCCCTGATAGCTCAGTTGGTAGAGCGACGGACTGTTAATCCGCAGGTCCCTGGTTCGAGTCCAGGTCGGGGAGCCAGAATTCAAAAGGCCCATGTCGCGAGACGTGGGCCTTTTTCTGTTTACCGTTTTGTTGTCCCGTCATCCGATTTGTGTTTCCGCTTCGGGCCACAAGCGCGGAAACAAATATTTTGTGCGCGCTCGATTGCCTGATGGGGATGGCGATTAATTTGGTGAATATTATTTATTTTAATTTAATTAAAATAAATCAGAAAAACAATAGCTTGAAAATATTTTGGCGAATGCGTTGGTGAAGGACTCAACTGAGTCGGTGAGCCCTTTTTCCGGCGATAACTGGACTAAAGCACCATCACCCCAATCAATCCCGCAATCACGCCGACCAGCATGGTCAAGGCAGTGACCGTGAGCAACACCCGGGGCGTGAAGGATTTGCGCAGCATCAGCAGCGAGGGCAGGCTGATGCTCGGCAGGGTCATCAGCAAGGCGACCGCGGGTGCAATGCCCAGACCCAGCGCCAGCATCGACTGCACGATCGGAATTTCAGCCGCGGTCGGGATCACGAACAAAGTCCCGATCACCGCGAACGCAACGATCCACGGCAGGCTGTTGCCGATGGATGCATCGATATGCGGAAACAGCCAGACGCGCGCTGCCCCCAGCGCCAGCACCGCCACGATGTAAACCGGAATGGTGCTCCAGAAAAGCTGCCACAGCTTCTGCATCCAGCGTCCCAGGAAAGCCTGTTGATCCGGTGTCGCGGCCTCGGCGGCGGCGTCCACGGCGGCCTGCGGCATCGATTCAGGCTTGGCGATGCGCTGCGCGATCAGCGACACGCCGAGCACCAGCGCTACCCCCGCCACCAGCCGCAAAGCGGTAAAGCCCCAGCCCAGTACGAAGCCCATGAACACCAGCGTTGCCGGATTCAGCACCGGATTGGCGATCCAGAATGCCAGCGCCGCGCCGACCGATACCTGTTGCCGGCGCATCCCCGCAACCACCGGCGCGGCGCAGCAGCTGCACATCATGCCCGGCAGCGCGAACAATCCGCCGCGCATGGTCGATGCAATGCCAGCCTGCCCGAATAGCCGCAGCAGCCAATCGCGCGGAATCAGCACTTGCACCAGCGAACCGAGAATCACGCCCAGCACGGCCGCTTTCCAGATTGCCAGGAAATAGACTTTGGCATAGGCCAGTGCGGCGGCCATCGGTGAATCGGCGCCGTCGGCCAGGATCGATGCGCCGATGCTGTGCTTGTCGGCAGCGACGAAGGATTTGAGGTAGTAGGGAGACCATTTGACGTAGTACAGGCCGACGATGGCCACCAGCAGAAACAAGGCCGGTTTCAGCCAGGCGGCCGGGTTGCGTGCAAAGGGTGAAGGCCCCGGCGACAAAGGCGAAGAAGAAAAGTTGTCCATGTTGTGCAATTCCTGGATTGAAAGAATGTCGCATCATACTCCGGCGGGGGTCTCAACATCCCGCCACAATCCAGCGCGATGCCTTTTCCGCAATCATCAAAGTGGGACTATTGGTATTCCCGCTGGTAATCGTCGGCATGATGCTGGCGTCCACAACGCGCAATCCGGCTACGCCCCTTACGCGCAAATGGCTGTCGACGACAGCCGCCGGATCGTTATCCGCGCCCATTTTTGCAGTGCCGACCGGATGGAAAATGGTGGTCGCGATATCGCCGGCCAGGATGGCCAGCTCCTCGTCGGTTTGATATTGCAAGCCGGGCCGCCATTCTTCCGGCAGATACTTGGCCAGCGCCGGCTGCGCGACTATCTTGCGCGTCATCCGCAGGGAGTCGGCGGCGACTTTGCGGTCGTCGTCGGTGCTCAGATAATTCGGCGCAATCGCGGGCGCATCTTCGAATCGGCCGCTTTTGAGCGTGACGCTGCCGCGGCTGGTCGGGTTGATATTGCAGACGCTGGCGGTGAAAGCGGAAAACGCATGCAGCGGCTGGCCGAAGGCATCGAGGCTCAGCGGTTGCACGTGATACTGGATATTCGGATACGGGCGGGATGGATCGCTGCGAGTGAAGGCGCCGAGTTGCGAAGGCGCCATGCTCATCGGACCGCTGCGGGCGAGTAAATATTCGAGACCGATTTTGGTCTTGCCCCATAAATTGCCGGCCAGGATATTCAGCGTCTTGACGCCATGCACCTTGAAGACGGCGCGTATCTGCAGATGATCCTGCAGATTGCTGCCGACGGCGGGGGCATCTTTCAAAACGGGTATGCCGTGCTTTTGCAGAAGCGCCGCCGGGCCGATGCCGGAAAGCTGGAGGATATGCGGCGAGCCTATCGCGCCGGCGCTGAGAATGACTTCCCCCGCGGCCTTGACAATCATGGCCCGGTCTTGCCGCACCAGTTCGACGCCGGCGCAGCGCAAGGCGCCATCGGGATCTTTCTCAATGATCAGCCGCTTGACGTGCGCGCGCGTCCATACCGTCAGGTTGGGACGCGTCTTTTGAATCGGCCGCAGAAACGCCTTGGAGGCATTCCAGCGCCAGCCGCCGCGCTGGTTGACTTCAAAATAGCTGACGCCATGGTTATCGCCCTGATTGAAGTCGTCGCTGGCGGGCAGGCCGGCCTCTTGCGCCGCCGTCGCAAAGGCATCGAGAATTTCCCAGCGCAGGCGCTGTTTTTCCACACGCCATTCGCCGCCCGTGCCATGCATGGCGGCGAAATCGAGAGCCGTGCCGAGGAGACTGCCCGACTTGGATGGGTCAAGCCGGTAGTGGCTTTCGTGCGCCGTGAAATCCTTCAGCGAATGCTGCCACGACCATTCTGCGTCGCCGGTAAGCGCAGCCCAGTGATCGTAGTCGCGCGCTTGCCCGCGCATGTAAATCATGCCGTTGATGCTGGAACAGCCGCCGAGTATTTTGCCGCGCGGATAAAGCAGCCGTCGTCCGTTCAGGCCGGCGTCGGGTTCGGTGCGGAAACACCAGTCGGTGCGCGGATTGTCGATGCAATACAGATAGCCGACGGGGATGTGTATCCAATGGTAGTTGTCTTCCGGTCCCGCTTCGAGCAGCAGCACCCGCTTCGAAGGATCTTTGCTCAGGCGGTTCGCAAGCAGGCAGCCGGCAGTGCCGGCGCCGATGATGATGAAGTCGAATTCCTGCGACACATTTTCAGTCATGGGCTTATCTCCTCCTGCCGACCCTATGGATGAAAGAGTACCATCATAACCATCGACAAGTATGGAGAACGCCATGGCTGAAAAATGCACGCATCTTGACCAGATCCAGGTCGCCAATACGGATAAACACTATTGCGAGGAGTGCGCGGCCAGTGGCGGCACCTGGCTTCATCTGCGCCTGTGCCTCGCCTGCGGCCATGTCGGATGCTGCGATTCTTCGCCGAACCGCCATGCAAGCAAGCATTACCGTGACACCAGCCACCCGCTGATGCGGTCGATCGAGCCGGGCGAAACCTGGGTCTGGTGCTATGTCGACAAGACGGTGGCGGGGGTGTTGGAATCCTGAGCCGGATCAATCGCCTTCCGGTTCGATCCGAAGCGCTTGTATGACACGCGCATGCATGTTGTAGCTTGCCGCCAGAACGGTCAATTCAACGATCTGACGATCATTGAAATGGGCGGGCAGCGCATCGTAGATGGTATCTTCGACATCGATATTACCGGTCACCGAATCGGTATACGCAAGCACCGCGCGTTCTTTCGCATCGAAGAATCTGCTTTCGCGCCAGTTCGCCAATGCATGGCATTCGTCCAGCGTAACGCCGTCGGCTTCCGCCAACACGGGGATGTGCTGCTTTAGCGCGTATGCGTTGCGGCAAAGGCAGGCGATGCGAATAATCACCAGCTCCCTGAGCCGTCCGTCCAGCGTTGTTTTCCACCGGACTGCGTTGAAGTGCTCAACCCACGATTCGGCCAGCGGGAGCGCGTTCATCAATACCTTATGCGACTTCAGCAGCGTGCCGTTGCCGCGGCCTTTGCGCAGCTTTCCGGCGAGGCTTGCGAGTTCAGGCTCGTCGCCTGTGACCATGCGGACTCTCATATATTCGCTCCCGTTCGATTAATGCCAGGTTCCATCAAGTTTACTCAAATCGACCGAGGTTTTGTCGCATCCGCAGATTCCGCTGTTCATTTTAGTTTTGATAATATACAATCAATTTAGCAATTTTGAAATTTATTGGGGCGACAAATGGTAAATACCAAAAAGAAGACAGCGCCGCCGGTCCTGGAGTTGCCGGGCGATGAAGCGCCTGCCGGCAATACGGTTGAATTGATCGGCCGCAAGGGAATTCAGTCGGTTGAAGTGGGTTACCGATTATTGAATGCGCTGCAATTGAGCAAGCGGCCGCTGACATTGACCGCGCTCTCTGAAGCAACCGGCATGACGCCGAGCAAGTGCCATGGCTATCTGTCGAGCTTTCTGCGCGTCGGCCTGATCGTGCAAAAGGAAAGCGGCGGTCTTTACGATCTGGGGCCATCGGCCTTGCGGCTGGGCCTGACGGCGCTGGAACGCGTCGACGCCTTGCAGGAAGCGCGTGCCGCCATGGGACAGCTGCGCGACGATTTGCAGGAGACCATCGTGCTGTCGGTCTGGGGCAATCACGGACCGACCGTGGTCTATAAGCAGGAAGGATCGCGCTGGTCGCCGCTGAGCGTGCGGGTCGGCGTAGTGCTGCCGGTGCTGTCGGCCACCGGCATGGTGCTACTGTCGGGTTCCAAGCCGGAAGCCATCGATGGCCTGCTGCGCAAGGAATGGGAAGCCGCGCCGTCGGACAGCCCATGGAAGGCCAGCTCCATCAAAGAACTGCATGCACTGCTGGAAAGCATACGCGTCAAGCATATCGTCAAGGGCCGCGGCAACATCTTTCCGGGCTATTCGGGCATCTGCTCGCCAATCTACGACCATGAAGGCGCGGTTTGCGCCGCGCTGATGGCGATGGGGCCGGTGCCGCAGTTCGACCGCGACGAAAACGGACCGAACGCCGATATCCTGCGCCGGGCCGCGGCGGGCGTGTCGGAGCGCATCGGCTGGCGCGGCGACAACGCGGCAACATGAGAGGCTGTTGTGAAATGGGGCAAGGCCGGGTGTTGTGCGAAGTGAGGTAAAGGAGGAGACGGCCGAAGGCCGGCGGGGGACACGAACGCAGTACAACGCCCGGCCTTGCCCCATTTCACAACAGCCTTAAGGAGACAAAAAATGAGCAGCACAGGAAGATTGCAGGGCAAGGTCGCCATCGTCACCGGCGCGGCGCAGGGCATCGGCGCGGAATATGCACGTGCGCTGGCGGCCGAGGGCGCCGCGGTGGTCGTGGCCGACGTGCTCGACGCCAATCCGGTGGCGCAGGAAATTGCAGCGGGCGGCAGCAAGGCGCTGGCGATGATTTGCGATGTCACCGACCCGCAATCGGTGCAGGCGATGGCGGCGGCGACGCTGGCGGCGTTCGGCAAGATCGATATCCTGGTCAATAACGCCGCGTTGTTCGGCAAGGTCACGCGCAAGCCGTTCGAGGATATCGAATCGGCCGAATGGGACCGCATGATGGCGGTCAACGTGCGCGGCGCGTTCGAATGCGTCAAGGCGGTGGCGCCGGCGATGCGCAAGCAGCAGTACGGCAAGATTGTCAACATCGCGTCCGGGACGGTATTCAAGGGCGCGCCGATGCTGCTGCATTACGTGACGTCGAAGGGGGCGATCGTGGCGATGTCGCGCAGCCTGGCGCGCGAACTCGGCGGCGACGGCATCCGCGTCAATACGCTGGCGCCGGGCCTGGTCATGAGCGAAAACGTACTGAACAATCCGGACTGGAAGGGCGCCGCGGGACAGAATACGGTCAATTCGCGCGCCATCAAGCGCGAATCCACGCCCGCCGATATGTGCGGCACGCTGGTCTATCTTTGCGCGCCGGACAGCGACTTCGTCACCGGCCAGGTATTGGTGGTCGACGGTGGCGCCGTCATGCACTAGAATTTCGCTGACGGCAGCAAAACGACTTCTCACATAAAGAGCTTGAAGAATGAACAGCGACGTAAATCCCGACCAGGCGTTCGAGGTCAAGATCGCCAGCACCGGCGCGGTATATACGGTGCCGGCCGACGGCAATGTGCTCGAGGTATTGATACAGAACGGCATCGATGTGCCGTTTTCCTGCCAGCAGGGCGTATGCGGAACCTGCCTCACGCGCGTACTGGAAGGCATTCCCGATCATCGCGACATGTACCTCACCGATGAAGAACGCGAAAAGAACGACGAATTCACGCCGTGCTGTTCGCGTTCCAAAAGCAAGCTGCTGGTGCTCGATCTGTAGCTGCAATCGCAGCCGAGCCGCGGGCAAGGTCAGGCGGTGGCTTCTTCCGAAAACTGGCTGATCGAACGTTCGAATACCGCCAGCACTTCCGATTCCACTTTGTGCATCTCCTCGCTGCCATACACGCGCGGACGCGGCAATTTGATGTCGATGACTGCCGCGATGCGCGTCGGTTTCGGCGTGTAGACCAGAATCCGGTCGGCCAGATAGCATGCTTCGACAATATCGTGCGTGACGAAGACCACAGTGCGCTTGTCCCGTTCCCAGGCGGAAATCAGTTCGGAGCGCAGCTTGCGCGCCGTCATTTCGTCCAGCGCGCCGAACGGCTCGTCCATCAGCAGCAGATCCGGATTGCGCACATACGCGCGCGCGATGCCGACACGGTTTTGCATGCCGCCTGAAATCTGATGCATGTAAAACTTTTCATAGCCGGAAAGATTGACCAGGTCGAGCACGTCGGCGATGCGTTTTTTCTCGTCCGGCGGCGCATGGCCGGTCTCGGCGCGCAGCGCGAATTGCAGATTTTCTTCCACCGTGCGCCAGGGCATCAGGCGCGGCTGCTGGAAGATGTAGCCGTAGTGCGGCTTCTTGTCGGCCACCGGCACGCCGTCCACCTTGACGTCGCCATGCGTGGCTTCCAGCAGTCCCGCGATGCAATTCAGGGTGACCGATTTGCCGGACCCGGAAGGACCGAGCAGACAGACGAACTCGCCTTCGCCGACGCTGAAACTGATATCGTCGACCACCTTCAGCGGGCCGGTGGCGGTGTCGAAGGTTTTGACCAGGTTCTTGATTTCGATATTGCTCATTGCATTTCCTTAAGCCCGCTTCCAGCGCGTGGCCAGCAGTTCCAGCGGAACGATAAACAGGCGGTCGGACACCATCATCAGCAACACCAGCCAGACGGTCCAGCCGAATACTTCGCCGGGACGGCTGAATTCCCATGCCGCATACAGGTTGTAGCCGACGCCGCCGCCGCTGGCGCCGCCCGCGAATAATTCAGCCAGCACGCAGATCTTCCAGCACATGCCCAGCATCGAGCGGCCGGCACTGACCAGATAGGGCGTCAGGCTCGGCATGATGATGTGGCGCAGCACCATGGCGCGGTTGGCGCGCACCGACTGCGCCATGCCCAGCAATTGCGGATCGACACTCTTCAGTCCGGCCGCGACATTGAACGAAACCAGCGGAAAGGCCGCCACGACGATGGTGAATACCACCGAGGTCTTGGTCAGGCCGAACCAGATCAGGGACATCAGCGCCCATACGACGTAAGGAATGGTCTGGACGAAATTGAGCAGGGGCGTGGCGAAATTTTCGAAGCGCGCCAGCCAGAATCCGATGACGGTTCCCGACAGCATCGCAATGGCCGCCGCCAGCAGCACCGCCTGGATCGTCGACCAGGTCGCGCTCCAGAGTATGCCGTCTTGGCCCAGCGAAACGATGGTTTTGAAAATCATCCCCAGCGACGGAAACACATAGGCGGGCTGGGTCGAAGAGATCACTTGCCACAACACCACCAGCACCACGAACGGCAGCAGCTTGCTGGCCCAGCGCCGGCAGCGCTTGCTCCATGCCGCCGCCGTCTCATTTGCTGTCTTTGCCGCCGGCGGCTTGGCGGCCGCCGGGACTTGGGTAGGGACGGGGCGGACGAGGGATTTCATAGTTGTCGACTCCATGCAATGCCCGGATTTATGGTTTGATCCAGAATTCGGATGCCTTGACCGGATCCTTCAACTGTTTCGCCGCAAGCAGCCGATCGTACATGTTTTGCACGGACTTGATGAATTCCGGCGTGTTCTGCGACTTGATGATGTTCGGCATGTACTTCACCACCAATTCCTTGGTGTCGGCCTCGCTCATCTTCATTTCCGGCATGTACTTCACCATTGCCCTGGCGGCTTCGTCGGTATGTTGCGGCAGCGCGGCCAGCGAGGTTTCCAGCACGTTCATGAACTTCTGCACCGCCGCGCGGTTTTTCTCGACATATTCCTTGCGCGCGGCCACCACCAGCGCCAGGAACGGTTCGCCGTATTTCTTTTCATAGACGTCGCCGGGGCGGAACAATATTTTGACCCGGCCGGTTTTCATGGCCTGGGTCAGGAATGGTTCATAGGTGGTGGCGCCTTCGATCTCGCCGCTTTCCAGCGCGGTGACCAGCGTTGCCGGCGGCAGTGTGGAAACCCGCACGTCCTTCTGGAAATCGACGCCTTCGGTCTTGAACGCCAGATAGGTCGTGCCGTAGTTGGTGCCGGACAACGAGACCACGCCGAATTTCTTGTCCTTGAAATCGGATGGGCGGGTCAGCTTGGAGTCCTGGCGGGCGATCACGGCCCAGATATCGGCCGGCGTGCCGGCGCGCAGCACGACGATCGGCACGCCGCCGCTATATAGCTGCGCCGCATTGATCGCGCCCATATCGATGTCCATATCCAGGCCGCCGGCCTTGATGGTGTCGTACTTCTGGTTCGACTGGACAAAAGGTTTCGCTTCCACGTCGAGGCCGGCCTTGGCGAAGGAGCCGTTGTCCAGCGCCATCAGGAAAGCCGCGGTGACGCCGTCGACCGAAATGGTCACGCCCACCCGCACCTTCTGGTTCTGCGCCTGGCTCGGCGCAATGATGCTCATGCTCAATGCGAGTGCGGACGCCAGCACGGCGGCGCACTTCAAGATCGGACGCGACTTCGCTTTCATTTTTTGTCTCCAGAGTATTTTTAATGATGCTTCTCGATCCGCTGCGAAATCAGGGTCGGCGCCCTGTTCATTTCACGCCGGCTGCTTCCATCTGCTCCATCTGCTGCTCTTGCTCCACAATTTGCCTGACCAGCTTGCGGGCCTGGATCGGCCCCGCGTCGGTGCGCAATGCGACCGGGAAGGGCGCGTCGGTTTCGGCGCCCAGATTGTGCTGTTGCGCTTCCAGCAGCACCTTGTCCTGGTCGAAAGTGCGATAAATCTGTTCCTGTATATAAGCGGTCAGGGCGGCATCCTCATGCAGGAAAGCGCGCGCCACGCCCCAGAAGTAATGCGAACTGGTTTCCGTTTCCGGTGTGATCATATTCAGGATGCGGCGTTCCAATGCCTGGCCGCGATTGCCGTCCGCCGGATACGAACCGTTCTCGATCACATTGAATGAAGGCGGCTGGAATATGGTCGTGTGCCAGCGGTTGATATTGGTCTTGAAGCCGGTGGTCTTGACGTAAAACGGCGGCGGTTCGCAGTTGTTGATTTCACGGCTGACATAGACCTTGCCATCCTTCACGCTGGCGCTGACCGGCGCTTCGGCCACGGCGTCGTTGCCGATCGTGTCTTCGTGCACGTAGGACTCATGCGACAGGTCCAGCAGATTGTCGTTGAGCAATTGATAGTTGGCGGCGATGTGATGATAGCCGGTGCAGGCGGTCCATTCGGGGCTGTCGAACCAATGGAAGTCCGGCACCGCGGCCGGATCGGCCAGCGCGGGGTCGCCCATCCAGACCCAGATCAGCTTGTCGCGCTCGATGGCCGGGAAGGTGTCGGCGCGGGCCTTGCCCGGAATCAGGTCCTGGCACGGAATGCGCGAACAGGAGCCGTCGGCGGCGATCTGCATGCCATGATAGGTGCAGCGGATGGTGTCGCCGATCAGGGTGCCGAGCGAAAGCGGCACCGCGCGATGCGGGCAGCGGTCTGCCAGGATGGCGACTTTTCCTTCTTCGGTGCGGAATATGACGAGCTGCCGCCCGAGGATGGTGCGGGCCAGCAGATCCCGTCCTACATCGGCGGCGAACGCGGCGACATACCAGAAGTTTTTAGGGGCGCTCATGCTCATGTGCGATTCTCCTTCATGTCTCATTAGTTTTAATAATATTCAACTAATTTAGCAGTTTTGAAAACAAAGTCAAACCTTTAAATCGCCGATCACCCTTGAAAACGGCGAATTTCCGCACGGAATTGATCTGGAAAATCTTCTGGACAGCCTGTATTTCGTACTCTACAATAATTTTAGATATCTAAGTAAAAAATTATAAGACCGATAAAGTCAATGAAGTTGAGCTGGTAAAGGAGACAAGCATGTTGACCCAGGAAGAAAACGATTTGCTGTGCCGTGTCGAAGGCGATGCGCCGATGGGGCAACTGATGCGCCGCCACTGGACGCCGGTCTGCCTGATCGAGGAAGTCGCCGAACCGGATGGCGCGCCCGTCAAGGCGCGCCTGTTCGGCGAGGATCTGGTGGTGTTCCGCGACAGCGACGGCCGGGTCGGCGTGCTCGAAGAGCAATGCCCGCACCGCCGCGCTTCGCTGCTGCTGGGCCGCAATGAAAATAATGGCCTGCGCTGCCTGTATCACGGCTGGAAGATGGATGTCGCCGGCCATGTGGTGGAGATGGTGTCGGAACCGGCCGCCAGCAGCCTGGCCGAGAAGATCAGGCACGTCGCCTATCCGGTAAAGGAATGGGGCGGCGTGGTCTGGGCCTATATGGGACCACAGGATGCAGTGCCGGAGTTCGTACCGCCGGCTTGGGCGCCGACCGCCGACACCGCGGTCAGCATCGCCAAGGTGCTGATTCCCTGCAACTGGGCGCAGGTGCTCGAAGGCGCGATCGATTCGGCGCACAGCTCCAGCCTGCATTCGTCGGATATGGTGCCGGCGCGCGTGGGCAGCGCCGAGGCCAACGACAAAAACTGGCTGCGGCCATCGACGGACAAGGCGCCGCGCCTGCAAGTGCAGCGCACCCCCTACGGCTTCCGCTATGCCGCGATCCGGCGTCCGATCACCAACGCCGCCGCCACTGAATACATACGCGCGACGGTGTTCGTGGCGCCGGCCACGGTGCTGATCCCGCCGAATAATCTGTACAACGTCGCCAACATCAACGTCCCCATGGACGATACCAATACGGCCTTCTATTTCATTGGATGGGGCCATCCGGCGCAAACGCCCGAAACCGAGACCTGGCGCAAATTCCTGGGCCAGCGCGTCGGCATCGACCTGGATGCGCAATACCGGCCGCTGCGCACTCGCGAGAATAACTTCTGGCAGGACCGGGAGGCGATGAAGGCCGGCAATTTCACGGGTATCGTCGGCTTTCCGAACCAGGATCTGGCGATGTGGGTCACCATGGGCGGCATCGCCAACCGCACGCATGAACGGCTCGGCGCCAGCGATCTGGCGGTGGTGGAATTCCGCCGCCAGATGCTGGATGCCCTGCAGGCCTTCGGCAAAGGCGAAACGCCGATCGGCACCGGCGAGTCGCGCATACCGGCGGATGTCTGTTCGTTCCAGGCCATCGTGCCGAAGGAAGTCGACTGGCGCAATTACCCGGCCCGCTACATCTGGGAAAACAGTCCCGCCGATCGCAACGCGCCGCCGCTGGAACCGTCCTATTCCACGGCGGCGCGGTGAACGCGGGCGCGGAAGCGGTGATGCAGATGAACGAAATGGCCGGAACGAGCGGTAACGCGGCGGCGCCGGATACATCGCTCGATTCGATGATGACGCTTGAGATTGTCGGCGCGCGCGACCTTGCGCAAGGCGTTCGCGGATTCGAGCTGGCGCGCCCCGATCGCGGCGAACTGCCCGCATTCACGGCGGGTTCGCATATCAAGGTGCGCACGCCCGGCGGCGGCATCCGCAAATATTCCTTGTGCAATTCGCCCGACGATCGCAATTTTTACCAGATCGCGGTCAAGCGCGACGCCAAGGGGCAGGGCGGTTCGATCAGCATGTGCGAAGATGCGCATGCCGGCGATGCTATCCTGGTCTCCGCGCCGGAAAACGCGTTCCCGCTGGCGCAAAAGGCAGGGGGTTATATCTTCATCGCGGGCGGCATCGGCATTACGCCCATTCTGTCGATGATCCGTTCGCTGGGCGAACTGCCGCCGGCCCCATGGAAGCTGTTTTATCTGACGCAGTCGCCCGCGGCCACGCCGTTCATCGAGGAATTGAAGCAATTGGGCGCCTATGGCGCGGTGCGCCTGCATCATGACGAGGGCGACCCGGCGCGCACTTTCGATCTGTGGCCGGTACTGGAGAAGCCGACGAATGCGCATATTTATTGCTGCGGTCCGCGCGGCCTGATGGATGCGGTGCGCGACATGAGCGGCCACTGGTCCAACGACCAGGTGCATTTCGAGAGCTTCAGCGACGGCAGCATTGCGCGTCCGGACGACAAGCCATTCGCGGTGACGCTGGCGAAATCGCATCAAACGGTGCAGGTGCCGGTCGGCAAATCGATCCTGGGCGCATTGCGCGAATGCGGGCATGTACTGTCTTCGTCCTGTGAAAGCGGCACCTGCGGCACCTGCCGCACCGGCTTGTTGGCGGGCGAGGCCGATCATCGCGATATGGTGTTGATGCCGGAAGAAATGGCGAGCCAGATCATGATCTGCGTTTCGCGCGCGAAATCCGCCGAACTGGTGCTGGATCTGTGATGGCGGCCGGGCGCAGGATCCGTATCGGCGTCGCGGGTTTGGGACGCGCATTCACATTGATGCTGCCGACCTTTCAAAAGGACAAGCGCATCGAACTGGTGGCGGCCTGCGATCCGCGCGAAGCGGCGCGCGTGCGCTTCATGAGCGATTTCAAGGTCCCGGCCTATGCCGATATCGATGCGCTGGCGGCCGATCCCGCGGTGGAGGCCATCTACATCGCCAGTCCGCATCAATTCCACGCGACGCATACGCGGGTGGCCGCGCGGCATGGCAAGCATGTGCTGGTCGAAAAACCGATGGCGCTGAGCCTGGCCGAGTGCGACGACATGATCGCCAGTTGCGCAAGCGCGGGCGTGCAGTTGATCGTGGGGCATTGCCACAGTTTCGATACGCCTTATCTGCAAACCAGGCAGATTGTCGAGCGGCGCGAATTCGGCGCCGTGAAGATGATCCAGGCGCTCAATTACACCGATTACCTGTATCGCCCGCGCCGTCCGGAAGAGCTGGTTACGGCGCAGGGCGGCGGCGCGATCTATAGCCAGGCATCGCATCAGGTCGACATCGTGCGGCTGCTGGCCGCCAGCCGCGTAACACGCGTGCGCGCCGTGCTCGGCAACTGGGATTCCGCGCGTCCGACCGAGGGCGCCTATGCGGCCTTGCTGTGGTTCGAGAACGGCAGCTTTGCCAATATCGCCTACAGCGGCTACGGCCATTTCGATTCAGATGAATGGTGCGACTGGACCGGCGAAATGGGCAACGCAAAACGTCCGGCCGATTACAGCAAGGCGCGGCAGCGGCTGGCCGAGATTGCCTCGCCGACGGAAGAAGCCAAATTCAAGAACGCGGCGACCTATGGCGGCCCGGGCTATCGGGCTGCCGCGGATGGCGCCGAATCGCGGAAATTCCAGCATTTTGGCCCGGTGATCGTGTCCTGCGAACATGCGGATATCCGGCCGATGCCGGATGGCTTGATGATTTATGGGGATATGGAAAAGGCATTCCGCCCGCTGCCCACGCCGGCCGTGCCGCGCGCGGAAGTCATCGACGCCTTGCATGCCGCGGTGGTCGATGGCGTGCAACCGTTGCATGACGGTGCGTGGTCGAAAGCGACGCTGGAGATATGCGCGGCGCTGCTGCGCTCCGGCGGCGAACAGCGCGACGTCGTTCTGGATTGAACGCTATCCGGTATTGCGGGGCCTTACTGCGCCTTGCTTCTTGACGACGTCTTCTTCCCGGGCCCTTCGGATACCAGCCGGCCCAGTTCCCGCGTCGACGGCATGCGCCGTTCGCTGGCTTCCGCCGCGGCCTCGTCGGCGGCCAGGTTTTCCAGCATCTTGATCAGTACTTCCCGGATCTTGGCGATATCGGCATCGGGAATGTCTTGCACGCTGACCGTGTTGACTTCTTCGGCCAGCGGCACCAGTTTTTTCTTGAGCGATTTTCCGAGGCGCGTCAGGAAAATATAATTGTTTCGCTTGTTGTCGGCCAACTGCTCGCGCGTAATATAGCCGCGCTTTTCCATCGCGATGATGGCGGTATAAGTCGTCGATTCCATCACGCCGGCTTCCTCGCTCAGGGCGCGCTGGGTGATGCCGTCCTTTTCCCAGAGAATGCGCAGGAACATCCAGTGGCCGAAGGAAATATTATGGGCGATCAGACGCGCCTGCAGCGCCCGCACTACGGCTCTCGATGTGTCCTTGATCAAATGCGCCAGGCGATCGTCGAAACCGACTTCGCGCCAGTGGCGCAGAATGATCTGCGTATCGGGATCGTGTTTTTGTGCTGTTGGCTTGCTCATGCAATAGCGATCAAGTGGAATTCGGCCGGACGGCAGTGCGGATTATCGGTCCGATCAAGCCGGGATGGGCTATTCTACCTTTCCACGTCGCAAAATGCATATTGAAGGAGAAGACCGAATGACAAAAAGAATCAGGATGGAGAGCAAATGACCCGGCACGATGGCGGGACGGCGATAGATGTAACGAATGCAACGAATGCAACGAATGCAACCGACGCAGCGAACGCGGGCAGCGCGCTCCCCGGTCTAAGCGCCACGCAGATATCGGCAAGGCTGGACCGCTTTCCGGCGTCGCCCACGGTATGGCGCATTGTCGCATTGCTGAGCCTGGGCTTTTTCTTTGAACTGTACGATCTGCTGTTCAGCGGTTATATCGCGCCCGGCATCATTCGCAGCGGCATCCTGAGCGCCACCACGCCGGGGCTGTTCGGCGCATCGGGCGTGGCCGGCTTCATCGCCGCGCTCTTCGCGGGTTTGTTCATCGGCACCATTGCCTGCGGTTTTCTGGCAGACAAATTCGGGCGGCGCGCGATCTTCACTTATGCGTTGTTGTGGTATGCCGTGGCCAATACGATCATGGCGTTCCAGACTACCGCGCTGGGACTGAACGCCTGGCGTTTCATCTCCGGCCTCGGCATTGGCGTGGAGCTGATTACGATCGGCAGTTACCTGACCGAATTCGCGCCAAGGCACATGCGCGGCAGGGCCTTCGCGGTTTGCCAGGCGGTCGGTTTTACCGCCGTTCCCATCGTGGCGTTTCTTTCCTATCTGCTGGTGCCGCTTGCGCCGTTTTCGCTGGACGGCTGGCGCTGGGTGGTATTGATCGGCAGCAGCGGGGCGGTATTCATCTGGTGGTTCCGCCGCAATCTGCCGGAAAGCCCGCGCTGGCTGGCCGGGAAAAACCGCTTGCAGGAAGCCGACCGCATCGTCGCCATGCTGGAAGCCAGGATCGCGGCCGGGCGCGGGCAGCCTTTGCCGCCGCTGCAAGGAACGCCGTCGGTGCCGATCGCCCGGGCGAAGGGCCGGCAAGCGCAATTCGCCGACATGTGGCGGCCGCCGTATCGCCGGCGCACTCTCATGCTGATCGTTTTTCATGTATTCCAGACCATCAGCTTCTTCGGCTTCGCGAACTGGGTGCCGACGCTGCTGATCAGGCAGGGCATCACGGTGACCTCCAGCCTGCTGTACACCACGCTGATCGGCATCGCGGCGCCGATCGGGCCCTTGCTCGGCTACCTGGTCGCGGACCGCTTCGAACGCAAGCACGTAATCGTCTGCATGGCGGCGGTCAATATCGTCTGCGGCCTGGCCTTCAGCCATATCGGCGCGCCCGCGGGGATCGTTGCGCTCGGCATTTGCCTGACCTTGTCGGGCAATATCATTTCCTTCACTTATCACGCCTATCAGCAAGAGCTGTATCCCACGGACATCCGCGCGCGGGCGGTGGGCTTCGTCTATTCCTGGAGCCGCTTCTCTGCCATTTTCAGTTCCTTCGTTATCGCGTACGTGCTGGGACGCTTCGGCGTGACCGGCGTCTTTGTATTTATTTCAAGTGCAATGCTGGCGGTCATGGCCGCCATCGGCACCATGGGACCGCGCACGCGCGGCATTGCCTTGGAAGAAATCTAGAACGGGCCTATAGCAAGCCCAGCATCGCGGCCTTGATCACCGCTGAAGTCTTGTTGGTGGCATTCAGTTTCACCAGGCTGTTGCCGACATGGAAATTGACGGTGCGTTCCGATATTTCCATGATCAGCCCGACTTCGCTGGCGGTTTTTCCGTCGGCGGTCCAGCGCAGCACTTCGATTTCGCGCGCGGTCAGCTTGTTGTTCGGATCGCCGTAGATGCCGCTGCGGATGACGTTGCTCATGCTCTGATTGGTTGCGTGCGCCAGCCAGGACAGCCGCAGCGAGCGCGAACGCAGTTCGTCGATGCCGACGCGGTGATCCACGCACGCCAGGTTCAGCAGGCTGAAGGCGCCGCCCGGGCCGTGCGACGGTTGGGCGATGCCGACCCGCAGGCCGTGGCCGAACGCATCCTGCCAGAACGATTTCGATCCGCTCGACATCAGGTCATGCCACAGCACGGGAATGATGGAGTCGCGGCCGCGCGACAAGGTGGGATCGATCTTTTCGTATTTCTGCTGCAAGTAGCGGTCCATCCAGTCGTTTGGATAATTATGCAGATGGATGACGGTAGGCCGCGTAACCGGTATCGGCAATCGTAAATAAAATGAAAAATAGTCGAATCCCATCTCTTCGATCATTTCGGACAGAACTTCGGAAACCGTAAGTTTATTCTTGGCCCCCAGGAGGGTTTCGATTTGTGTCAGTTGCCAATTTTCCATTAATGCTCGCTTTGTATTTTCGTGTGTTGTGTGCGCAAGAAATTTACGTCTTCAGTAAAGTGATGGAGTCTCAACAGGCTGCTTTTAAAAAAAGCATAGCAGTAATGCCGTATAAGAATGCTTGGAGAAAACATTAAGTATTATTCGCCTTCTTGAAAATGGATTTCATTCGAGAATCACTCTATTTTCAAGAAATTACAGCTAGTGATCCTGTCAGTTGGTATCGTCCATTTTTATCGTTAGTTTTCGTTCTTTCAGTTTGTAAGACAACGATAAAGGAACGTCATGGCACACTTTTCCGCAGGCACCGTCAAGGAGTGGTCTCCGCACATTTATCCGGAGCTTCTGCGTTATCGGCATCGCATTTTCGTGGATGAGCTCGGATGGGATATTCCGAGCGGGGAGGGAATGGAATCGGACCAGTTCGACCGCGACGATACGGTGCATGTGGTGGCGCGCGACAGCGCCGGCGAGGTCAGCGCCTACAGCCGGCTGCTGCCGACGGTGAAACCCTATTTGCTGGCGGAAATTTTTCCGCAATTGATGGACGGGCAATCTTTGCCCTGTGCCGAAGATACCTGGGAATTATCTCGTTTTACAGCTAGGAATTCTGAAGGTACGCAAGCTTCGCGCAATTTCGTTTTTTCGCCCGTGGCAATAGAGCTGCTGCACTTTTCCGTATCGGCGGCAGCCGGACGCGGCGCGCGAAATCTGATTTTCGCGGCGTCTCCCGGCATGGTGAAGCTGGGGCTGCGCGCCGACCTGGATATTCGCCGCCTGGGCCGCTCGCGGATGATTGGCGGCCATCGCCTGATGGCGGGCATGATCAGAATTTGACGCTGCCTTTGCGGGCGGTCTTTACAGAGTGCGTCAATCCAGTGCATCATGCGCCATCTTTTACAGGCAGGATGCATGGCATGCAGGCACCGCAGATCGTTAAATCAGCGCAAGCTCTTTCGCACGTGGAAGAAACCCGCTTCGGTCTTTGGTTCCTGCAAACGGAAACATGGACGCGCCATGTATTGGAACGCGCGCTGAAGGATTTGACGCGGCTGCTGGCCACCGGCGGCGCCTTGCCGGATTCCTATCCGGTGGTGGCGGATGTCGGCTGCGGCTTCGGCCGTTCGCTGCCGAAGCTGTATCACCGTTTCCGGCCGCGCCGCCTGATCGGCATGGACGTCGACGGCGCAATGCTCGACGCCAGCGCGCGCGAAATCCTGAGCGCGGACATCCAGGCCGAACTGATCCAGTGTTCCAGCGACAGCCTGAGCCTGGAAGACAACAGCGTCGATCTGCTGTTTTGCCATCAGACCTTTCATCATCTGGTTGAACAGGAAAAGGCGATTCGCGAGTTCTATCGCGTGCTCAAGCCGGGCGGGGTGATGCTGTTCGCCGAATCAACCAGGCGCTATATTGAATCCTGGACCATCCGCTACCTGTTCCGCCATCCCATGCATGTGCAAAAAACCGCCGCGCAATACCTGGCGCTGGTGCGCGACACCGGTTTCACGGTGCCGCCGGAAGCGGTCTCCATGCCTTACCTGTGGTGGAGCCGGCCCGACCTCGGCCTGCTGGAACGCGCCTTCCGCATCGCGCCGCGGCCGGACGCCGAACAGACCCTGATCAACCTGGTTGCGCGCAAGCCCCTGTAGCCGGGAATAATTCTTCCCATAATCGCTGCACGCTTTCTATTTCCGGCGTCAGGCGCTCCGGCGCCACGCGGGCGCGCTCTTCGCCCTGCATGCGGATCTGATGCTGCAGCTTGCGGAACACCCGATAGGCATTGGCGGCGCGGTCCGCCAGGCCGGCATCGATCAGTCCCAGCGCGCCGGCCAGCCTCAGCAATGCGATATTGCCGATATCGCCGATCAGTTCCGGATGGGCCGAGGCGTAGCGCAGCACGATGAATTGCACGGCGAATTCGATATCGATCATGCCGCCGGCGTCGTGTTTGACGTCGAACTCCGCGCTGCGGTTCGGATGGGCATCGTGCATGCGCTTGCGCATCGCGCAGATTTCTTCCGCCAGTTTTTGCGGATCGCGGGTCTGCAGCAGCACCTCTTCGCGCAAGGCCTCGAAGCGCGTTCCGATGGCGGCGTCGCCGGCGCAGAAGCGGGCCCGCGTCAGGGCCTGATGCTCCCATAGCCATGCCGAAGTGCGCTGGTATTTTTCAAAAGTGGCGATCGGCGATACCAGCAGGCCGCTGGCCCCGTCCGGCCGCAGCGCGATATCGATGTCGAACAGGATGCCGGCCGATGTATGCGAGGTCATCCAGGTAATGAAGCGCTGCGCCAGCTTGGCGTACAGTCCCGGCGCTTCCTGATCGTCGTCGTCATAGAGAAACACCACGTCCAGATCGGACACATACCCGAGTTCCTTGCCGCCCAGCTTGCCGTAGGCGATCACGGTGAAGAGCGGCACTTCGCGATGGCGGTTGTGTATCGTCTGCCAGACTGCCTGCAGCGTGGCCGCCACCAGGATATCGGCCAGTGCCGACAGATTATCGGCCAGCGCTTCGATGCTCAGATCGCCTTCCAGATCCTGCGCCAGCAAGCGGAACACCTGGGCATGGTGCATCTCGCGCAGCATGTCCATCTGGCGTTCGGTGTCGCCGGCGGCGGTATCGAGCTGGCGCTGGCAATCCTGCGCGAATGCTTGCCAATCGGGTTTCGCCTTCAGCGTGCGGTCGTCCAGCAATTCGTCCAGCAGCACCGGATGCTGGGTCAGGTATTTGGCGGCCCAATCGCTGGCATGCATCATGCGGATCAGGCGTTTCAGCGCGTAGGGATATTCGCTCAGCAACGCGAGATAGGCGGCGCGGCGCGCGATCGCTTCCAGGAAATCGAGCAGGCGCGTAAACGTGGATAACTGGCCGCTGTCGATCTGCGCGACCACCGGCAGCGCCGCATTGATCAGCGCCAGCAGCCGTTGCCGGCTTTGCTCCGGCAATGCCTGCAGGCGCGGCGAGCGCCAGACCGCCTGCAGGCGCTGGGCGGTGGTGGCGACATCCCGAAAGCCCAGGTTGGACAAGGTTTCCTGAATCGCTTCGCTGCTGTCGTCCTCGGCCAGGCTGCACGCCAGTCGATTATCTTCGTCGCCGCTTTTGCCCGGTTCCTTGCCGCCCGCTTCCTTGTCGCTGAACATGGCGTCGAACTGCGCCGCCACAAACGTGCGGCGCTGATCCAGCGCCCGCAGCAGGGAAGCCGTATCGGCATAGCCCATCATGCTTGCCACCGCCAGCCGGTCCTGCTCCGAGGAGGGCAGGGTATGCGTTTGCGCATCCTCCAGATATTGCAGCCGGTGTTCCAGATTGCGCAGGAAGGCATAGGCCTCCAGCAATTGCGCCACCACTTCCGGGTCCAGCAGGTTCTTTTCGGCCAGCGTGCGCAGCGTGCGGCGGGTGGAACGGTCGCGCAGCTCGGCATCGCGGCCGCCGCGGATCAATTGGAACACTTGCGACAGGAATTCGATTTCACGGATGCCGCCGCGGCCCAGCTTGACGTTGTCGCTGCGGTCGGGATGACGGGTTTCCTGGCGTTGCACTTCGGCGCGGATCTGGGCATGCATCAAGCGCAGCGCGTCGATCGAGCCGTAATCGAGGTAGCGCCGGAAAATGAATGGCTGCGTAACGGCTTCCAGGGCGGCGATATCGTCCGCGTCCCCGGTTACGGCGCGCGCCTTGGTCCAGGCATAGCGCTCCCATTCGCGGCCCTGGCGTATCAGATAGGTTTCGACCATGTTCAGGCTGGCCACCAGCGGGCCGGAATTGCCGTTCGGCCGCAGCGCCATGTCGACCCGGAAACTGAAGCCGTCTTCGGTGACTTCGGACAAGGCCCCGATCAGCTTCTTGCCGAGGCGGGTGAAGAATTCCTGGTTCGACAGGCTGCGCTGATCGGGAGCCGCCGCCACGGTCTCGCCGTCCTCCGGATACACGAAAATCAGATCCACATCCGACGACACATTCAATTCCTCGCCGCCCAGCTTGCCCATGCCCAGCACGATCAACTGCTGCGGCGCGCCCGAAATGGCGCCGATCGGCGTGCCGTGCAGGGCGGTCAGCTCGGCGTTCAAGGCGTCCAGATGCGTCCGGATCGCGAAATCGGCAAAGGTGCTGATGGTGCGCACCACTTCGTCCATGTCCGCGCGGCCGGAAAGATCCCGTTCGATCAGCGTGCAGACGGTCAGATTGCGCAAACGCCGCATGGCGGCGCGCAAATCCTTGCCGGATGCCATGTCGCGCTGCAGCAAATCGGCCATTTGCGCGCGATCCAGCGTCGATTTCGCCAATTCCGCGACAGCGCCGGCGCGGCCGGCTTCGGCGCCGCACCAGCGCTGGAAAAATCTTGAAAGGCGGGTCAATTGACCTGGATGGGCGGCGGGAGCATTCGCCGGAGGGGCGCTGTCATGGTTGGCTGCGGGAAGATTCACTGGATGGACGCCGTTTTTTGATTGCAATGGCCTAAGTATGCCAGCGCCTCGGGGTGAATGCATCCTGAACAGGCCCGCCGATAAAAAGACAGGAAAAAGACAGAAAAATCTGGCGCTCCCAGGCCGTGCTTTTGAAAAAAAACTGGTATTTCGTGCGACTATGCATGATTGGTGGTTTATCAGCTCTAAGTTTTTAATGTCCGCAGATCCAAATCACGCATTCAAACATCGTTTAGTCGTCTGTGGACGTGCCATCGGCACGGGCTATCGTCACGCCAATACGCTGGGTTTCCGGGTATTCCGCGTACTGTGCAAACTGCTGTTGCTGGCGTATTTCATCTTTTGCGCGTTGTTCCTGACCTTGCGCTACGTCGTTCTGCCTCATATCGACGAATACAAGGGGACGATCGAACGCGTGGCCAGCAGCGCCATCGGCAATCCGGTGACGATCGCCACCGTCGGCGCATCCTGGGACGGCTTCCGGCCGCGCCTGTCGCTGAAGGACGTGGTCATTCACGACCGCAGTGGCGCCAGCGCGCTGACCCTGCCTGAAGTCTCGGCCAGCATTTCCTGGCAAACCGTGCTGGTCGGCGATCTGCGCTTTCACACCCTGACGATTACCCAACCCGATTTGTCCATCCTGCGCGATACGGATGGCCGCCTGTTCGTCGCCGGCATTCCCATTGCCGAAACCAGCAAGAACAACAACGCCATGGCCTGGGTGCTGTCGCAGCGCGAAATCGTGATCCGCAAGGGCCGGATACGCTGGGAGGACCGGCAGCGCATGCCAAGCCCGGCCGAACTGCGCCTGGACGACGTGGACCTGGTGCTGCGCAATAACTGGCTGCGCCACCGCCTGGCCCTGAAAGCCGTGCCGCCCGCGACTTTGGCGGCGCCGCTGGACGTGCGCGCCGATTTCATGCATTCGGTCTTCGCCAGCGATATCGCCGACATACGGCAGTGGAGCGGCGTGCTGTACGCGGATCTGCGCAATACCGATCTGGCGCTGTGGAAATCCTATGTCGATTTCCCGTTCGCACTGGAACGCGGAACCGGATCGGTGCGCGCCTGGCTGACGCTGGACCGCTCCCGCGTGGCCGACTTTACCGCCGATCTGCGCCTGAGCGATGTCTCGGCCCAGCTTGGGCGCGGCTTGCAGCCCTTGCAGCTGGCCGCCGTCAGCGGCCGCGTGGTCGGCACCGAGCCGACCGCCATCCTGGCGGAAAACAAGCCCGGCACGCCGACTTTCGGCGCCAACGGCCATAGCGTTTCCCTGCAGGATTTCTCGCTGCGAACCAGCGACGGCCTCGATCTGCCGCCAACCACCATCAGCGAAACCTTCACCCCGGCGCAGCGCAATCAATCCGAAAAATTCAGCATCTCCGCCCAATTGCTGGACTTGCAGATACTCGGGGATCTCGCCGGACGCCTGCCGCTGACCGGACCGCAGCGGCAATTGCTCAGCGATCTGTCGCCGCGCGGCCGGCTGCAATCGTTTTCCGCGCAGTGGCAGGGGACTTATCCCGAAATCGAAACCTACCGCCTGAAAGGCGCCTTCCAGGGACTGGGCCTGCGGGGGCAGCCGCCGCACCTGGCCCGGCCGAAAACCGCCACTTCCCCCGCACAGGCCGCGGTGCCCGGCATCCCCGGTTTCGACAACCTCAGCGGCCAGGTCGACCTGACCGAGAAGGGCGGCAACCTGCGGCTGGCTTCGCAGCAGCTGACATTCCAGTTGCCGGGCTACTTCGCCGATCCGGCGCTGCCGTTCGATCAGCTCGATCTGCAGGCCAGTTGGTCGTTCGAGAAGCAGGATACGCTGGCGCTGCGCATCGATCACATGGACTTCGCCCGTCCCGGCCTGGTCGGCAGCATTGCCGGCAGCCATCTCTGGCCGATGCGCGGCGACCGGCCCGGAATTGCCGACCTGCATGGCAAGCTGGTCGAATTCGATATCAATACCATCGGCCAATATTTGCCGCTGCAAACGCCGGAACAGCTGCAGCACTGGCTCACCGGCGCGCTGCTGGAGGGCAAAGTCACCGACGCCGACCTGCGCCTGCAGGGCGACCTTTCGCATTTCCCGTTCGAAAAAGCCGGAACCGGCCAATTCAACGTCAGCGGCAAGTTCGACGGCCTGAAAATGAATTACACGCCGGTACATTCGGCCATCGAAGGCAAGCCGGAATGGCCGTTGCTGGAGCAAGGCAAAGGCACGATCGTATTCGACCGCGGCGCACTGGCGATCCATGCCGACTCGGCCCGCACCAATGGGGTCGGGCTGTCCGACGTCAGCGCGACGGTGAGCGACCTGTATAACCAGAAAGCCCTGCTGGCAATCACCGGCAACGCGGCCGGCCCGATGCAGGACATGGTGGCCTACGTCAACAACAGCCATGTGAGCGACTGGATCGATCACTTCACCGAAGAGACCGCGGCCACCGGCGACGGCCGCTTGCAGCTGAAGCTGGAATTGCCGCTGAATCACATCATTGACGCCAAGGTCAACGGGACGCTGCAGTTCCTCAATAACGATGTCGTATTGCAAAACATCATCCCGGCGATTTCCCGCGCCAACGGCAAACTCTCGTTCGACGAAACCGGTTTCAGCCTGAGCAATCTGAAAGGCCAGTTTCTGGGCGAAGCGGTGACGGTCGGCGGCGGCACCCAGCCCGACAAGAGTACGCTGGTGAACATCGAAGGCGGCGTTTCCGCCGACGGATTGCGGCGCGCCTATCCGATGCCCGAGGTCAAGCCGGTGCTCGACCGCATCGCCGGCAGCACGCGTTTCAAGTCGGCGGTCCAGATCAAGAACCATGCCCTGAAAATCACGGTCGATTCGAATCTGCAGGGCATCGGCATGACCTTGCCGGCGCCGCTGATCAAGGATTCGGCCGAGCCGCTGCCGTTGCGGTTCGAGATGACCGCCTTGGCGTCGGACCAGCCCGGCATCGCGCGCGACGAACTCAAGCTCAGCGCGGGCGAATTGCTGGACGCGCGTTATCTGCGCGAACGATCGACCGCGCGCCATGCGCTGTCGCGCATCGTCAGCGGCGGCATCGGCATCAACCGGCCGGCTGCCATGCCCGACAGCGGCCTGTTGATGGCGATCAATGCCAAGTCGCTGAATCTGGACGACTGGAGCCGGCTGATCAATAACGTCAGCGATATCAGCGCGCGGACGCCGGCGCCGGCGTCCGCGCCCCATGGCGGACTGATCGACTACATCCAGCCCAATGCCATCTCCGCCCGCACCGACGAACTGCAGGCCCTGGGGCGCAAGCTGGATCATGTCGTGTTCGGCGCCACCCGCAGCGGCAACGCCTGGCAGCTCAATCTGGATTCCTCGCAGGCCTCGGGCTACATTACCTGGAGCGAAGCACAGGCCGGCCATGCGCTGGGCAAGGTCACGGCGCGCTTGGCCAAACTGTCGATCCAGGAATCGACGGCCAGCGGCGTCGGCGAATTGCTGGGCAGCGAAGACGCGGGAACGCAGATTCCGGCGCTGGACATCAGCGCCGACGATTTCCACCTGTTCGGCAAGTCGCTGGGCCGGCTGGAATTGCAGGCCGACAACGTCCCGGCCGGCGCCGGGGCCGGCGCGGGCCGGGAATGGCGCATCGGCAAACTGTCGCTGGCCAACCCCGATGCGCAGTTGAAGGCGTCCGGCAACTGGATCGCCAAGGGCAAGGACAATACCTCGCACCTGACTTATGCGCTGGATATCCACAACGCCGGCAAACTGCTGGACCGTTTCGGTTTCACAGGCACCATGCGCGGCGGCGCCGGCCAGCTGGACGGCGATGTGACCTGGGCCGGCCTGCCGTTCGCGCTGGACGTTCCCTCGCTGAGCGGGCAGGTGCATCTGGACCTGGCCTCGGGGCAATTCCTGAAAGTCGATCCGGGCGCGGCCAAGCTGCTCGGCGTGCTGAACCTGCAGGCCTTGCCGCGCCGGCTGACGCTGGACTTCCGCGACGTCTTTTCCGAGGGCTTCGCCTTTGACCGGCTGTTCGGCAGCGCCGACATCGCCAAGGGCATCGCCAGCACCGACAATCTCAAAATGACCAGCGTTGCCGCCACCGTTTTGATGAGCGGTTCGGCCGACGTCGAGCGGGAAACGCAGAAATTGCATGTGGTGGTGATTCCCGAGGTCAATCTGGGCACGGCCTCGCTGGTGGCGCTGGCGATCAATCCGGTGGTCGGCGTCGGCACCTTCCTGGCCCAGCTGTTCCTGCGCGATCCGCTGATGCGGCAACTGACCTTTGAATACAACATCGACGGCTCCTGGGCCGATCCGCAGGTCACCAAGCTGGCCAAGCGCAACCTGGAGGATAATAAAGGGAATGATTAAAGGCGCTGATTAATTGCAGGAGGCAATATGGCCGATATAAATGCAGGCGGGAGCGAGCCGTTCCGCGTTGCCGCGATCCAGATGGTGTCCACGCCGCAGCCGGCGCAAAACTATGCGGCGGCGCAGCGGCTGGTGCGGCAGGCCGCCGGGCAGGGCGCCAGGCTGGCGCTGCTGCCGGAATACTGGCCGATCATGGGTTTGAAGGACACCGACAAATTGGCGCTGGCCGAAAAGGACGGCGGCGAAATCCAGGCGCAGATGGCGGCCATGGCCAAGGACAACGGCATCTGGCTGATCGGCGGCACGCTGCCGCTGGCCACCGACGACGCCGGCAAAGTGCTCAACACCACGCTGGTGTACGACCCGCAAGGCAAGCCGGTGGCGCGTTACGACAAAATCCACTTGTTCAGCTTTTCCAAGGGCGAGGAGAATTTCGACGAAGCGCGCACTATCCGGCATGGCGCCGCGGTCTCGACCTTCGAGGCGCCGTTCGGCAAGGTCGGCCTGTCGGTCTGCTACGACCTGCGTTTCCCGGAACTGTACCGGGCCATGGGCCATTGCGCGCTGATGGTGGTGCCGTCGGCATTCACCTATACCACCGGCAAGGCGCACTGGGAGTTGCTGCTGCGCGCCCGCGCGGTTGAAAACCAGTGCTACGTGCTGGCCGCCGGACAGGGCGGCACGCATGCGAATGGCCGCCGCACCTGGGGCCATTCGATGCTGATCGATCCCTGGGGCGAGGTTATTTCGGTGTTTGCGGAGGGCGAAGGCCTTGCGATCGGCGACATCGACCCCCATCGTCTACAATACGTCAGAGAAATTTTACCGGCATTGCAGCACAGGAAACTTTAATGAAACCATTCGAACCCAATATGAGCGCGCTCGGCGCGGCCCGCGATATCCTGCTGACGCCGTTCGGGCTGGATGAGTCGACGCTGGTCAAGACCCTCGGCAGCATGTTCAGCCACAAGGTGGATTACGCGGACTTGTATTTCCAGTTCACCAAGAGCGAAGGCTGGAGCCTGGAAGAAGGCATCGTCAAGACCGGCAGTTTTTCGATCGACCAGGGCGTCGGCGTGCGCGCTATCTCGGGCGACAAGACCGCTTTTTCCTATTCCGATGAAATTTCCGAGCGCGCATTGCTGGAAGCCGCCGCGGCCACGCGCACCATCGCGCGCCAGGGCAACGGCAAGGTCAAGGTCGCCGGCGGCATGCAGCAAAGCGGCGGCCGTTCACTGTATCTGCCGCACGATCCGCTGGTGTCGCTGGACGCCACCGAAAAGGTCAAACTGCTGGAGCGCGTCGAAAAAATCGCCCGCGCCAAGGATCCGCGCGTGGTGCAGGTGATGGCAGGCCTGGCCGGCGAATACGATGTGGTGCTGGTGGCGCGCAGCGACGGCGTGATCGCCGCCGACATCCGCCCGCTGGTGCGGGTATCGGTCACCGTGATCGCCGAACAGAACGGCCGGCGCGAGATGGGCAGCAGCGGCGGCGGCGGGCGTTACAGCTACGCTTACTTCACCGACGCGCTGCTGGAAAAATACGCATCCGAAGCGGTCGCTTCGGCGCTGGTCAACCTGGAAGCGCGGCCCGCGCCGGCCGGTCCGATGACGGTGGTATTGGGTTCGGGCTGGCCCGGCATCCTGCTGCATGAAGCCATCGGCCATGGCCTGGAAGGCGATTTCAACCGCAAGGGTTCCAGTACGTTTGCCGGCCGCATCGGCCAGCGCGTCGCCGCCAAGGGCGTCACCGTGGTCGACGACGGCACCATCGCCGATCGCCGCGGTTCGCTCAACATCGACGACGAAGGCAATCCAACCCAGTGCACCACGCTGATCGAGGACGGCATCCTGAAAGGCTATATCCAGGACACCATGAATGCGCGCCTGATGAAGATGCCGGTGACCGGCAACGCGCGGCGCGAATCGTTCGCGCATCTGCCGATGCCGCGCATGACCAATACCTATATGCTCAACGGCGATCGCGATCCGGCCGAAATCATCGCGTCGGTCAAGAACGGTTTGTACGCGGTCAATTTCGGCGGCGGCCAGGTCGACATTACCAACGGCAAGTTCGTGTTTTCGGCCAGCGAAGCCTATATGATCGAGGACGGCAAGGTCACTTATCCGGTCAAGGGCGCCACGCTGATCGGCAACGGGCCGGATGTGCTGAACCGGGTGTCGATGATCGGCAACGACATGAAACTCGATCCGGGCGTCGGCGTTTGCGGCAAGGAAGGCCAGAGCGTGCCGGTCGGGGTCGGCCAGCCTACGCTGCGCATCGACGGCGTGACCGTCGGCGGCACGGCATAGGCGGATGCGGCGGCGGAATCGCATTCCGCTTGCCAAATTTTTCTATTTGAGGCAATATTCCCCATCCTTTAAGGGTTATTAACGAATTATGTCCTTCGCAAACGCTTACTTTTTCTTTTTTTACTTTAGCTATTCCAGCCCCAAGGCGGTGAAAAGCGGTAAGCGTTCGTAAGCAGAATTCGAAACCAAATTTTCAAAGAAACCGCCAGTGATGGCGGTTTTTTTTATTCCAATCCAGGAGAACAACAATGCCGCGCACCGATGACCTTCGCATAAAAGAAATGAAAGAACTGACGCCCCCATCGCATTTGATCCGCGAATTCGAAGTCTCCGAAGCGGTGGAGAACACCACCGTGGCGTGCCGCACCGCGCTGCACCGCATCCTGCACGGCCAGGACGACCGCCTGATGGTGGTGATCGGCCCATGCTCGATCCACGACCCGAAAGCCGCGATGGAATATGCGCGCAAGCTGCTGGTCGAGCGCGAACGCCTGAAGGACGATCTGGAAATCGTGATGCGCGTATATTTCGAAAAGCCGCGCACCACGGTGGGCTGGAAGGGCCTGATCAACGATCCGTACATGGACAACAGTTTCCGCATCAACGACGGCCTGCGCCTGGCGCGCGAACTGCTGCTCAACATCAACCAGCTGGGCCTGCCCGCCGGCACCGAATTCCTGGACGTGATCAGCCCGCAGTACATCGCCGACCTGATCAGCTGGGGCGCGATCGGCGCCCGCACCACCGAATCGCAGATCCATCGCGAACTGGCGTCCGGCCTGTCGTGCCCGGTCGGCTTCAAGAACGGCACCGACGGCAATGTCCGCATCGCGGTCGACGCCATCAAGGCCGCATCGCAGCCGCATCACTTCCTGTCGGTGACCAAGGGCGGCCATTCGGCGATCGTATCGACCAACGGCAACGAAGACTGCCATATCATCCTGCGCGGCGGCAGCAAGGCGCCGAACTTCGACGCCGCCAGCGTGGAAGCCGCATGCAAGGACATCGCCGGCGCCGGCCTGGCCTCGCGTTTGATGATCGACGCGTCGCATGCCAACAGCTCGAAGAATCCGGCCAACCAGATTCCGGTCTGCGCCGATATCGCCGGCCAGGTCGCGGGCGGCGACGACCGCATCATCGGCGTCATGGTGGAATCGCATCTGGTGGCCGGCCGCCAGGATCTGGTGCCGGGCAAGGAACTGGTCTACGGCCAGTCGGTGACCGATGGCTGCATCAGCTGGGATGAGAGCCTGGGTGTATTGCAGGGATTGGCCGATGCGGTCAAGCAGCGGCGTCTGGCTGCCGCACGCAACGCATAAAGGCACTGCCCCGCGCGAACCGAAGTAGTCAGTCGGGGCGAGGCCGGGTGTTGTGCGCAGTGAGGTAAAGGGGGAGCCGGCCGCAGGCCGGCGGAGGACACGAACGGAGTACAACGCCCGGCCTCGCCCCGACTGACGGCACCGGCGCGGACGGGTTGTTCAACAGGTACTTGTTCAGCAGGTACTTGGCGGATTGTATTAATCCCGAAAATTATTGAATTCCAGCGGCAGGTCTTCGACCTTGCTGCGCAGCATGGCCATGGCGGCCTGCAGATCGTCGCGCTTGGCGCCGGTCACGCGCACGGCGTCGCCCTGGATGCTGGCTTGCACTTTCATCTTGCTGTCCTTGATGACGCGCACAATCTTCTTGGCGTCTTCGGTCTCGATGCCGTTCTTGACCTTGATCACCTGCTTGACCTTGTCGCCGCCGATTTTCTCGATCTTGCCGATATCCAGGAAGCGCACGTCCACATTGCGCTTGACCATTTTTCCGGTCAGCACGTCCCGCACCTGGCCGAGCTGGAATTCGGAATCGGCATAGGCGGTCAGCTCGCGCTCCTTCTGCTCGACGCGCGCGTCGCTGCCCTTGAAATCGAAACGGGTGGTGATTTCCTTGTTGGCCTGGTCGACTGCATTCTTGACTTCGACGATATTGGCTTCGGAGACGGTATCGAATGATGGCATGCTGATTTCCTTTGACTGCAAAAGCGTTATTTTATGTCATTTCCTGACGAATGCAGACAAGCGGCCCGACCGGACTATAATTCTGCGCTTATGCCCACGTTCCCACTCCCCCTGCAGCGCGACTTTCCTCTGCGCAATCTGAATACCTTCGGCGTCGATGCCGCGGCTTACGCCTATCTGCCTATCGTCGACGTCGATCTGCTGCGCGCCGTGCGCAACGACGCGATGCTGGCGGCGCTGCCGCGGCTGATCCTGGGCGGCGGCAGCAATCTGCTGCTCACGCGCGATTTTCCTGGCTTGGTGCTGCATATGCGCAATACCGGTATTGCCATCGTCGACAGCGCGGATGGCGATACGGACGACGGCGTCACCTACGTGCGCGCGGCCGCCGGCGAAAACTGGCACCGGCTGGTGCTGTGGACGCTGCAACAGGGTTTGGGCGGCCTGGAAAACCTGTCGCTGATTCCAGGCAGCGTCGGCGCCTCGCCGATCCAGAACATCGGCGCCTACGGGGTCGAGATCAAGGACATGCTGCACAGCCTGACCATCTACGACTTCGCCGACGACAAAATATCGACGCTGCGCAATGCCGATTGCGCTTTTGCCTACCGCGACAGCATTTTCAAACATGCGCTGCGCCACCGGGCGGCGGTGCTGGACGTGACGTTCGCGCTGCCGAAGCAGTGGCGGCCGCGCATCGACTATGCAGAACTGGCGAAAGCGCTGGCCGCGCGCGGCATCGGCGCACCGACGCCGGCGCAGATCAGCGACGCCGTGATCGCTATCCGCAGCGTAAAGCTGCCGGATCCGGCGGTCATCGGCAATGCCGGCAGCTTCTTCAAGAATCCGATCGTCACCGCGCGGCAGCGCGACGACTTGCTGCAACGTTTTCCCGAGCTGGTCAGTTATCCGCAGGCCGACGGCAGTTACAAGCTCGCGGCCGGCTGGCTGATCGATCGCTGCGGCTGGAAGGGTAAAACGATGGGCGCAGCCGGCGTTTATCCGCGGCAGGCATTGGTGCTGGTCAACAACGGCGGCGCTTCAGGCAAGGATATCGTGGCCCTGGCGCGCACCATACAGGCGGATGTGCAAACGGGCTTCGGGGTTCTTTTGGAACCCGAGCCCGTCTTTGTTTGATAATCCTTGTTTTAACCGAAATGGCAGACGTAGTGCGTTGTTTCAACAGCCTCGATATCGAAGCTTGAATTCGCGCCGATTTCGAAGCGCTGGCCGGCTTCGTAATTGCGCCACAAAGTCTGGTCCTTCAGCCGCACACGGCATTTTCCCCCGACGATTTCCATGATTTCCGGCGCGCCGGTGTTGAACGTCAGAGTCGACGGCAAAATCACGCCTACCGATTTCTTGGTGCCGTCCGCGAAAATAATATTGTGGGAAACGCACTTGCCGTCAAAGTAGACGTTGGCTTTTTTGACGACGGAAACGTGATCGAATTGAGTGGTCATGTTATGTGATCTGTTATTTGATTTTGGTCGGGTTATTTTGCGTCGCTGTCCAGCAGCGGCAGCGATACGGCGGTGCTGGTCGCCAGCAGGCCGGTGCTCTGATAGATCGCCAGTTTCTGGCGGGTGTCGCTGATGTCGAGGTTGCGCATGGTCAACTGGCCGATGCGGTCCTGCGGCGAGAACGCGCCTTCGCCCTTTTCCATGGTCAGGCGGTCCGGATGATAGGTCAGGTTGGCCGACTCGGTGTTGAGGATCGAATAGTCGTTGCCGCGGCGCAGTTCGATCGTGACTTCGCCGGTGATGGCGCGCGCGATCCAGCGTTGCGCGGTTTCGCGCAGCATGATCGCCTGCGAATCGAACCAGCGGCCCTGGTACAGCAGGCGGCCCAGCTTGCGGCCGTTGTCGCGGTATTGCTCGATGGTGTCTTCGTTGTGGATGCCGGTGACCAGGCGCTCGTAGGCGATGAACAGCAGGGCCAGGCCCGGCGCTTCATAGATGCCGCGGCTCTTGGCTTCGATGATGCGGTTTTCGATCTGGTCGCTCATGCCGAGGCCGTGGCGTCCGCCGATGCGGTTGGCTTCCATGATCAGGTCGACCGCATTGTCGTAGACCACGCCGTTGAGCGCGACCGGACGGCCTTCTTCGAAGCACACGCTGACTTCTTCGCGCTTGACTTCGACGTCGTCGCGCCAGAATGCCACGCCCATGATCGGCTGGACGATCTTGACGCCGCTGTTGAGGTATTCGAGATCCTTCGCTTCGTGCGTCGCGCCGAGCATGTTGGAGTCGGTAGAGTAAGCCTTTTCGACCGACATCTTGTAGTCGAAGCCGGACTTGATCATGAATTCGGACATTTCCTTGCGGCCGCCCAATTCATGGATGAACTGGTCGTCGAGCCATGGCTTGTAGATGCGCAGCTTCGGATTGACCAGCAGGCCGTAGCGGTAGAAACGCTCGATGTCGTTGCCCTTGAAGGTGCTGCCGTCGCCCCAGATGTCGACATTGTCTTCGCGCATCGCGGCCACCAGCATGGTGCCGGTGACGGCGCGGCCGAGCGGGGTGGTGTTGAAGTAAGTGACGCCGGCGGTCGAGATATGGAAGGCGCCGCTTTGCAGCGCGGCGATGCCTTCGGCGACCAGTTGTTCGCGGCAATCGATCAGGCGCGCCAGTTCGGCGCCGTAGGCCTTGGCCTTCTTCGGGATTTCGTTGTAGTCCGGCTCGTCGGGCTGGCCCAGGTTGGCGGTGTAGGCATAAGGGATGGCGCCCTTTTGGCGCATCCAGTGCAGCGCGGCGCTGGTGTCGAGGCCGCCCGAGAAGGCGATGCCGACTTTTTCGTTGACCGGAACGGATTGCAGGATGTTGGACATGATGGTTCTGATTGGATTGAGTTGTTGTAACCGGATTGTTGTAGCTGGGAATGCGTTAATTGAGTTTGCCGAGCACCAGATATTCGAGCAGCGCTTTTTGCACATGCAGGCGGTTTTCGGCTTCGTCCCAGACCACCGACTGCGGCCCGTCGATCACTTCGGCCGAGACTTCCTCGCCGCGATGCGCCGGCAGGCAATGCATGAACAGGGCGTCCTTCTTGGCCAGCGCCATCTTGGCGCTGTCGACCATCCAGCCGTCGAAGGCTTTCAGGCGGGCGCTGTTTTCGTCTTCGAAGCCCATGCTGGTCCAGACGTCCGTGGTCACCAGATCGGCGTCCCGGCAGGCGTCCGACGGCGAGGCGAACAGCGTATAGCGCCGGTTGCCGGGCGAGACCAGCGCCGGATCGATGTTGTAGCCTTCGGGAGTCGAAACATTGACGTGAAAACCGAAGACCTCGGCCGCCTGCAGCCATGAATACAGCATGTTGTTGGCGTCGCCGATCCAGGCCACGGTCTTGTCGCGGATCGAGCCGCGTTGTTCGATATAGGTGAATACATCGGCCATGACTTGGCAAGGGTGGTGCTCATTGGTCAGGCCGTTGATGACCGGCACGCGCGAATTGGCGGCGAAACGGTCGATGATTTCCTGGCCGAAAGTGCGGATCATGATGATGTCGCACATGCGCGACATGACTTGCGCCGCGTCTTCCACCGGCTCGCCGCGGCCGAGCTGGCTGTCGCGCGTATTCAGATAAATCGCAGCGCCGCCCAGCTGATGCATGCCGGCTTCGAACGACAGCCGGGTGCGGGTCGAGTTTTTCTCGAAGACCATGACCAGGGTGCGGTCGATCAACGGATGATAGGTTTCGTAATTCTTGAACTTGCGCTTGATGATGTGCGCACGCTGGATCACATATTCGTAATCTTCGAGCGTAAAGTCAGAAATCTGTAGGAAGTGTCTGCAGCGCATTGCATCGGACCCGGTGGTGCATTCTGTTTTGTATGTCATAAATAAAAACGGCGGCCTGTATCTGCCGCCGATGATTTGTAACCGGTTCAATTATAAGGGATTTTGCCCCAAAAATGGCATCCGGGACGCTGTCGCCCCGATGCTCAATACAGGGTTTGCGATGCTTCGTGCAGCAATTGCTTGTATAAAGCGTGCCGCATAGGGGCGATTTTGCCTTCTTCCAGCGCTTCCAGCACCGCGCACGACGGTTCGCTCAAGTGGTGGCAATTGTAAAATTTGCATTTTCCGAGGTAAGGCCGGAATTCGCGAAACGCGCGTTCCAGCATGCCTTCCGTCAATTGATACAGGCCGAATTCCTGGAAACCGGGCGAATCGATGATCGAGGTGTCGGCCCCGACCGGATACAGGCGGGTAAAGGTAGTGGTGTGCTTGCCGGTGTCGAGCGCGGCGGAAATTTCGCGCACGGCAATCTCGGCGTCCGGCACGATCAGGTTGATGATGGAGGATTTCCCCATGCCCGACTGGCCGATCAGGATGGTCGATTGCCCCGCCAGCAGCGGCATGAAGGTATCGCGCGTGGCGTCCGGGGCGGCGCGCGCGGAGACCTGGTGAATCGGGTAGCCGAGCGCGGCATAGGGCGCCAGCCGCTGCAGCGTCTTCGGCAGGGACGCCTCGATATCGATCTTGTTCAGCACGAGATGGGCATCCACGCCGGCCGATTCGGCGGCAATCAGCGCGCGCGAAATCAGGTCGTCGGTAAAGCCCGGTTCGGTCGCCACCACGATGAACAATTGCGTGACGTTTGCCGCCAGCAGCTTGGATTTGTACTGGTCCGAACGGTAAAGCAGGCTTTTGCGCTCGGCGATGCTGTCGATGACGCCCTGGTTGGGCGAGGTGCGCTGGAACTGCAGGATATCGCCGACCGCGACGTCGCCTTTCTTGCCGCGCGTCACGCATTGCAGTTTTTCTCCGGTGGCCTTGGCCTGCACCAGATAATGCCGGCCGTGCGCGGCGATGACAATGCCGGTTTCGGTCGCGGGCGCCGCGGTTTTTGCTGTTTTCGCGTTCTTTGCGGCGATTGGACGCATCAGGAAAACGATTGCTGGAAAATCGCGTTGACCTTGGCCGCGCAGATGAAGTCGTTGATCGACAGGCCGCCCTTGCCGTTGTTCACGCTATGCGTATCGAAGCGCACCACGCAGCGGTTGTAGGTTACCGTCAGTTCGGGATGATGGTCTTCGGCGTGAATGACATAGGCGATGGCATTGATGAACGCCAGCGTCTCATAGTAGTCGCCGAAGGCGAACCGGCGCGTGAGCTTGCCGTTGTCCAGCGTCCAGTCCGGCAATTCCGCCAGGCGCCGTTCGACCTCTGCGGCCGACAGCGCCTGTGTTTGGTGGGTGCATTTCATTTCGATCAGATCGGGGGAGCTCATGGCGTTCTCCAGGGCGGTTCAGGCGCTTGCCAGCAGGCGGTCGATGCGCACCGTGGCCGGCGGATGCGAATCGTAGAACGCCGAATGCAGCGGATCCGGCGTCAGGGTGGCGGCATTGTCTTCATAGAGCTTGACCAGCGCCGAGACCAGATCCGGGGCGTTGGTGTGCTTGACGGCGAATGCGTCGGCTTCGAATTCGTGTTTGCGCGAGGTCAGGGACGACAGCGGCGACAGCAGGAAGGTAAAGATCGGCAATGCCAGCATGAACAGGATCAGCGCCATCGCATCGTTGCTGCCGAAGGGCAGGGGCGTGACGCCGAGGCCGGTATAGAACCAGATCCGGCTTTTCAGGTAGCCGAGCAAGGCCAGGAACGCCAGCGATACCGCGAAGATCACACTGATGCGCTTGACGATGTGCTTCAGCTTGAAATGGCCCAGTTCATGCGCCAGCACCGCTTCGACTTCGGGCGGCGTCAGGCGCGCCAGGAGGGTGTCGAAAAACACGATGCGCTTGGCGCCGCCGAAACCGGAAAAATAGGCGTTGCCGTGCGCGCTGCGCCTGGAGCCGTCCATGACGAACAGGCCCTTGGAGGCGAAGCCGACGCGCTGCATCAGCGCTTCGATGCGGCTGCGCAGGGCATCGTCGGTCAGCGGCGTGAATTTGTTGAAGAGGGGCGCGATGACGGTCGGAAACAGCACCAGCATCAGCAATTGGAACCCGCACCAGACGATCCAGGCGTAAATCCACCAGAGATCGCCGGCGCCGTTCATCAGCGTCAGGATCACCCACAGCAGCGGCAGGCCGATGACCGCGCCCAGCAGCGTGTTCTTGACCAGATCGGCAAAGAACAGCCGGCGCGTCATTTTATTGAAGCCGAAGCGCTCTTCCAGCACGAACTGGCGGTAATAGTCGAAGGGCAGATCGATGGCGGCCGAAATGACGGCGAATCCGGCGATCAGCAGCAGCTGGTAGACCATGCCGGGCGAACCCAGCCATTGCAGCAAGGCAATAGACAATGACTGCAGGCCGCCCAGGAAAGTGAAGCCGACCAGCACCGCGGCGTTGACCAGCAGGGACAGCAGCGCGAATTTGGTCTTGGCGACGGTGTAATCGGCGGCCTTGCGGTGGGCTTCCTGGGGAATTTTCTCGGCAAAGCGCGGCGGCACCTGGTTGCGATGCGCCAGCACATGGCGAATCTGGCGCGAGCCGAGCCAGAAGCGCACCGCCAGGCTCAGAAACAGAAAAGCCACAAACAAAACCGAAAACGTAAGTGAATACATTGTTACCCTGTGAGAAAATGCGTGGTCAATCAATAAGGAACAATTATGTCACAAGCCACCGAAGCCGCCGCGCTGTCTATTCCGGCACGCCCGAATGAATTCAATCTGGTCTGGGTCGATATGGAAATGACCGGCCTGGATCCCGACACGGATCGCATCATCGAAGTCGCCGTGGTGGTAACCGACTCCGAACTGAACATCCTGGCCGAAGGCCCGGTATATGTGATCCACCAGTCCGATGAAATCATGGACGGCATGGACGCCTGGAACAAGGGCACCCACGGCCGTTCCGGCCTGATCGAGCGGGTCAAGAATTCGACTGTCACCGAAGCCGAAGCCGAAACGGCGCTGGTCGAGTTTCTGAAACAATACGTGCCGGCCGGCAAATCGCCGATGTCGGGCAATACCATCTGCCAGGACCGCCGCTTCATGGCGCGCGGCATGCCGAAGCTGGAGGCATTCTTCCATTACCGCAATCTGGATGTTTCGACGCTGAAGGAATTGTGCCGCCGCTGGAAGCCGGAGCTGGTGGCCGGTTTCAAGAAGAAGCAGGCGCATACCGCGCTGGCCGATATTCTCGAGTCGGTGGAAGAGCTCAAGTACTATCGCGAACATTTCATCAAGCTGTAACCATCAAGCGTTAACGCGCGTGGCAGCCCTTCAAATCGAAGGACTGCCACGATTCGTCAGGTTCCGTCAGGCGCTTTCCGCGCCGCAGCACTTCTTGTATTTCTTTCCGCTGCCGCAAGGGCAATCGTCGTTGCGGCCGGGTTTGGGCGTTTCATTGCGCACCTGCACCACGGCCGATTTGCGGTTCGGCAGCCAGTATTGGTAGATGTGCGGAATCGCCGATTCCATTTCGACCGTCAGCTTGTGGGTCTTGATGGGCGTATCGACCAATACCAGCTCTTCCTCTTCCAGTTCGTCGGAGCCGAGCAGATAAATCGGGCGCAGCATATCGGCCAGTTTCGAATGCCAGATCGGTTCCCATTGCTGCCTGCGCAATCCCATGCCCTCCCAGAATCCCCAGGCCCAGGCTTCGCCGTCCAGCAGCGATTTGCCTTCCCATTCGCGTTCGCAAAACAGCGGCTCGTATTCCTTCGGCGCGACTTCCAGCGTGATCGCGATTTCGTTCATGAAGCGCGCGATCAGGCCGGTGATGCGCTCCGCTTCCTTGGGATTCTTGAACGCCGGCGCATCCTTGGCCTGCGGCCCCCAAACGCCGTGCAGCCATTCTTCCATCAGCACTTCCTGCGGGCCGATCGCCAGCGCGGTCAGATAGCCGTGCAGGGTATCCATCGTCATGGCGTCTTCCGCGCAGCGGTCGGACAACAAAAAGTCGTCCAGTTCTTCAAATTCTTCGTCGGAAAGGGGCTGATCGAGTCGCATGGGTCATCTTCTAAAACGGTAAAGACAGGCAGTGTAACGTGTTGGGCAATGCTGTCCAGTACAATGCGGCGATGATTGCAGAACCGACTTCCTTTGCCGGCCTTTCGCCAGACACCGTGCTCGATGCGCTCGACAGCGCCGGCTATCACGGCGACGGCCGCCTGCTGGCGCTCAACAGTTACGAGAACCGCGTCTATCAGATCGGCATGGAGCAGGGGCCGCCGCTGGTGGCCAAATTCTATCGGCCGCAGCGCTGGAGCGATGCGGCGATCCTGGAAGAGCACGCGTTCGTGGCCGAACTGATCGAACGCGAAATACCGGTGGTCGGCGCGCTGGCCGATGCCGGCGGCGCGACGCTGCGCACATTCAACGGTTTCCGTTTCGCGGTGTTCCCGCGGCATGGCGGACGCGCGCCGGAACTCGATGCGCCCGGTACGCTGGAGTGGCTGGGCCGCTTCATCGGCCGCATTCACGCCGTCGGCGCGCTGCGCCCATTTGCGCAGCGGCCCGCGCTGGACATCGCCAGTTTCGGCGAGCAGCCGCGCGACTTCCTGCTCGAACACGGATTCATTCCCGACGACCTGCGCGCCTCCTACACCGGCACCGTCAACCAGGCGCTGGATGAAGCGCGGCGCGCCTTCGATCGCGCCGGCGACAGCGTTGCGCCGCTGCGGCTGCACGGCGACTGCCATTGCGGCAATGTATTGTGGACCGACGCCGGTCCGCATTTTGTCGATTTCGACGACAGCCGCAGCGGCCCGGCCATCCAGGATCTGTGGATGCTGCTCTCAGGAGAGCGCGGCGCCATGACGCGCCAATTGTGCGACCTGCTGGCCGGCTACGAAGATTTCCACGAGTTCGATCCGCGCCAGTTGCATCTGATCGAAGCGCTGCGCACGCTGCGGCTGATTCACTATGCCGCATGGCTGGCGCGGCGCTGGGACGATCCGGCTTTCACGGCGGCGTTTCCCTGGTTCAATACGCAACGCTACTGGCAGGACAGGATTCTTGAACTGCGCGAGCAAATCGCTCTCATGCAGGAAGCGCCTCTCGTTATTTGAAGCATGGCTGTATCCGCATGCACGCCACCTGTCGCTGCGGGTGCGCACCTTTGTCAATTTTTTAACCGAAAAGCTGAGTCCGCATAGTTGATCGCGCACTACGCACTGTTACGCCTTGCGCATTACAGATCGTAGAATTTGCTCACGACACTGGAAATCATGGTTTCGCCGACTTCATTCTGATAGCGCGCCAGCAGTGTTTCGAGCAGGCGGCCATGATAATAGGCGGACAACCCCCGCGTCATCTTCGGCTCGCTGGCCGGAATGATCGCGAAAACCAGTTTGCCGCTTTTCGGATAAGGCCGAAACCATGCCTTGCTGCGGTATTCGGGGTGGCTCAGCGTGATATCGCCGTCGGCGTCCCAAACCCATTCGTCGGTTCGTTGCGCGGTGATATCAGCCTTGAATTGTTGCAGGAATTCCAGAGGATCGTTAATCGGTATAGTGATTGCCATTTTTTACTTGCAGCCTGCCGAAGCATTCAATGATGCTGAAAGTTGTCAATTCTATAACATATTTATTTCATGCGTATGACCTGCCCCATTTTGCGGCGGGCAAAAAAAAAGACCGCCGCAGCGGTCTTTTTTTATCGCCGGCATTACTTCTGATTCGGACGATTCGAAGATGGGTTTTGCTGACCCTGTTGCGATGCTGTGTTGCGATCGCCAGATCCAGGCGCATTGCCGGATTTATTGCCGGCATTTTGCTGATTCTGACGATCCGATTCCATTTGTTGCTGCGAACTTTGGCCTGGTCGATTGCTTGGTTGACCGCCTTGCTGAGGTTGTCCCTGGCCGCCTTGATTGGCTTGATTTGCTTGATTTGACTTGTTGGTGTTCTGATCCTGATTTTGCTTGTTCATAATGACTTCCTCACGTTTGAAGTAGAAGTAAATAGCCTCGCAAGAGGACACACCCCCGCCATGAAATGCTTGCAAATAATGCCTGCAAAATGGCGACGACGAAATCATCTTAGGCCGCTACATTCCCGCCAACCATACGACCATGGCTGAAACGGGCGTAAGAGGAAATTGTCGGACCTGTCAGAGAAATCTTACAGAAAGGGAAGGCGGATGTTTATTTTAATAGCGCCGTATTTATTTTGAAGTTTCGTTTTTCAGAGCCTGCGAGAGTGCTGCGATGCTGTCGGCGATCTTGCCGAAATTGGCCGATGATCCCTTTAATTCCTCCTCGATCGTCGCCGAATGCGTGCCGATCTCCTGCCATTTGCATATTAAGGCTGCCCCGCGCATGCGATGCGCAATGCGCGCCGCGCGCTCCCGGTCCTGTTGCCGGGTGGCTTGTTGGAGATCGGCGAAGTCGTCCTGCATGGTTTGCAGGAATACAGCGGCAAGGTCGGCAGGCGTAGCGGCGGCATCTTCGCTGTCAGTTGTTTCAGGTAGTAAAGTTTTGGCCGCCACGGGCGATTGAGGCGGTTGCCCAGGGCCGCACCAGCCTTTCAGAAGGTTTTCCAGCGCGGCCAGACGCAGCGGCTTGCGCAGGGTGCCATCCATGCCGCTGCGCATGCAGGCATCCATATGTTCCTGATCGACCGCGGCCGAAATGGCGATGATCGGCAAATGGCTGCCGCCGTGCGGACCGGTCTGGCTCGCTTCGCGCGCGCGCTGCCGGCTGGCGACCGCATAGCCGTCAATGTCGGGCAGATAGCAATCGAGCAGCATCAGCGCAAACGAGCGGTTGGCCGTTTGCGCCAGGGCGCTGAGTCCGTCCTCGACCATCGTGAAGCGGTAACCCAGTTGCGTCAGCTGCTGGCGCAATACCATGCGGTTGCCGGGGTGATCTTCCACCACCAGAATGTGCGGCGCCAGGCCGCTGCTGTCTTCGGCCTGATCCTTGCCGCCGCCGTCATTGGCGCCGCCATCTTCGCTTTCTTCGGGCACAACCGTTTTGGCGGGCGCCAGCTCGACCGGAATACGGCAGGTGACCGTGCTGCCGGCGCCGGGCCTGCTCTCGAATTGAATTTCGCCCTGCATCAATTCGCACAGTTCGCGGCAGATCGCCAATCCCAATCCGGTGCCGCCGAATCGCCGCGTACTGGTGCGATGGGCCTGGTGATAGGGCCGGAACAAATCCTTCTGCCGTTCGGCCGGCACGCCGATGCCGGTGTCGCTGACCGTCATCAGCAGCGTAGCCGTGCGGGGATCCCCGGCAGTTTCGGCGCCGTTTGATGCCGAGGCCGATTCCAGCGCGATGCGGACCGTGATCCGGCCGCGTTCGGTGAATTTCACGGCGTTCGAGGTCAGATTGACCAGGATCTGGCGGATGCGCGCCGGGTCCAGCAACAGGTCGGTCGCGGGCGGCAGATCGGACTGCAATACGATGTCGAGTTTTTTGGCGCGCGCCTGCAAGGCGGCGATGTCGACCACGCTGCGCGCCAGTTGGGTCAGGTCGGTGGGCGCTTTGGCCAGCGTCAGGCGGCGCGCTTCGAGCTTCGATAAATCCAGCACATCGTCCAGCAGTTCCAGCAGCGCTTCGGAGGCCGTGCCGGCGAGGTCGCTCAATTGCCGCTGCTGCGCGGTCAGTTTGCTGCGCGCCAGCAATTCGATCGAGGACAGGATGGCATTCATCGGCGTGCGAATTTCGTGGCTCATCACCGCCAGGAAGCGCGCCTTGGCCTGTTCGCTTTCTTCGGCCAGGCGGCGTGCGCGGCGCGAGTGCTGCGCCGCCAGTATCAGCGCCAGCAATGCGGCCGCTATCAGGCAGGCTTCAAACCAGCGATGGCGCAGGATTTGGGCCCAGCTCGGCGGACCGTAATTGTCGCGGGAGGTCCAGCGGCGGTCGATGCTGTCGGTTTGCCCGGCGGTCAGGGCGCCCAGCGATTTTTCCATGATCGAGGCCAGCTCGGGCAATTGCCGGCGCGTGCCGATCGAGAACACCGGCGGCGCTTCGGCCAGCGTGCCGGATACGTTCAGTTCATTTCGATATCGCTCGCTGAGGATCGGCAGCAGGATCGCGTCCATCCCGATGACCGCGTCGGCCTTGCCGCTTGCCAGCGCGGCCAAGGCCAGCGCCGGCGTTTCCACGGTATAGGGGTGAATGGTTGGAAAGGTATGGCGCAGCATGTTCTCGTAGGCGCCGTTGCTTTTGACCGCGACGGTTTTGCCGTCCAGCTTGCGCGGATCGAAAATGATCTGGCCGTTGCTGCGCGTGACAATGATGGTGCTTCCCACGAAATAGGGCGTGCTGATGATCAGATTCTTGCGCAGGTCGAATTCGGTATAGCCGGGCGATACCGCCGGCAGCACATCGATGTCGCCCTTTTCCAGCGCGCCGGCGATCCGGTCGTTGGCGATCTGAACCAGTTCGAAGCGCAGTCCGCTGATCTGGCCGATAGCGGCCATATAGTCGGCGGTCAGGCCCTTATAGCGACCGGCCTCAATGAATTCGAGCGGCCGCAGATAGGGATCGACAGCGATCCGGACCACCGGATGCGCCGTGATCCAGGCGGTTTCCGCGGCGTTGAACAAACCGGGCGGGGCGTCCGCCGTGGCCGGCGCGCGGATGAACAGCAGAACCAGCGCCAGCAGCGCCGCCATGAATGCCGGCCCGGGCCATCGGGCGCGGCCGTGCGGGCGCATCACCTGCCGTCCAGCTGATGATGTATCTGGAAGAATTCGGCATCGCTGCGGATGCCGAGTTTGCGATAGCCGGCCTGTTTTTGCGTGCTGATGGTCTTGTTGCTGCGCGAGAATTTCTCGGCGATCTGCGCCACCGACATGCCGCTCAGGAAGCAGCGCAGCACTTCGCGCTCGCGCGGCGTCAGTTCGGCATTGCCCTGCAGGATGCTGGCGTCGCCGGCTTCGGCGCCGAGGCCGTCCGGCGAAGCCGGCTGCGGCACTTGCTGCTGGGCGCCGCGGCTGTCGAGTTCGGCCGCGACTTCGGGCGGCAGATAGGTGTCGCCCCTGGCCACGGTCCGGATTGCGGTCACCAGGTCGTCCAGATCCTGGCCCTTGCCGACAAAACCGCTGGCGCCGGCCTGGATCGCCAGCGTCACCGTGGCCTGATTGTCATGCGCCGAGGTGACGATGATCCTGGCCTTCGGAAAGCGGATTCTGAGCAGGCGGATCAGGTTATGGCCGTCGATGTCGTTATGGCCGAGCGCGTAGTCGATCAGCAGAAAATCGGCCGGCGCGCTCTGCAGCGCGCTGATCATTTCCTGGCTGCCGCTGAAGGCGCCGACGATGTCGATATCGCGTTCCTGGGCCAGCCGCGCCGCCAGCCCGTGCAGGATCGCCGCGTGATCGTCCAAAAGTGCAACGCGCAGGCGCTGGTTCAGGGATGGTGGCAGCATGAGGCCCCTTTCTGGGTTAATAGCCGAGCGCGGCGCCGTCGGGATCCCGGGTATCGGAAAACCCGTCGAAACCGTCGGGCGTCAGCTGGATGGTTTGGGTGCGGCCCATCGGCGCTTCCAGCGCCAGGACGTAGCCTTTTTGTTCCAGCAGACGTAGTGTATCGCGACTCAGGCCTTTTTCAATGCGCAGGCGGTCCGGCATCCATTGATGGTGAATCCGCGGTGCCATGGCGGCTTCGGCGATATTCATTTGATGGTCGATCACGTTCAGAATGGTTTGCAGCACGGTCGTGATGATGCGGCTGCCGCCGGGGCTGCCGGTGACCAGGAACGGCTTGCCGTCCTTGAGCACGATGGTGGGCGACATCGAACTGAGCGGGCGTTTGCCGGCGCCGACGGCGTTGGCGTCGCCGCCGGTCAGGCCGAAGGCATTGGCCACGCCGGCCTTGACCGAAAAATCGTCCATTTCGTTATTCAGCGTGATGCCGGTGCCGTCGGCCACGATGCCGCTGCCGAAATTCAGGTTCAGGGTATAGGTGGCCGACACCACATTGCCGTACTTGTCCGCGACCGAAAACTGCGTGGTCTGGTCGCTTTCGTAGGCTTGCGGCCGGCCGGCCTTGATGGCGCTGGACGGGGTGGCGCGTTCGGTATCGATGCGGGCGGCCTGCTTGTCGGCATAGGCATGCGAAATCAGGCCTTGCAGCGGGACCTTGATGAAATCGGGATCGCCCAGGTGTTCGGCGCGGTCGGCATAGGCCAGCTTCATGGCTTCGGCCATCAGATGGATGGTCTGGGCGCTGTCGGCGCCGTAGTCGCGCAGGGGATAGCGTTCCAGGATGTTGAGCATTTCGATGATGTGCACGCCGCCGGAACTTGGCGGCGGCATCGCCACCACGCGATAGCCGCGATAGTCGCCCATGATCGGCTGGCGCTCGACGACGCGGTAGTTTTTCAGGTCGGCGGCACTGATGGCGCCGCCGTGGCGCGCCATTTCCGCGACGATCTTGCGTGCGATCGACCCTTCATAAAATGCGGCGGGACCGTCGCGCGCGATCAACTGCATGGAATGCGCCAGATCGGTCTGCACCAGTTTCTCGCCGCTTTGCAGCGGCCGTCCGTCCTTGAAGAAAATGGCGCGGCTGGCCGGCCACTGCCCCATATGGTCGCGTTCGCCGGCCAGCGCCTCGCCCAGCGTATCGCTCACGATAAAGCCGTTGCGGGCCAGCCGGATGGCCGGCGCGATCACGTCGGCCAGCGGCATCGTGCCGTATTTTTTCAGCGCCAGGGAAAGGCCCGCGACCGTGCCGGGCACGCCCACGGCCAGGTGCGTATAAGTGGAACCGCCCGGAACCGGATTGCCTTGCGCGTCCAGGAACATGTCGCGCTTCGCCGCCAGCGGCGCCACTTCGCGGAAATCGAGCGCGGTGTCCTTGCCGCTCTTCGCGTCGTGGATCAGCATGAAGCCGCCGCCGCCGATGTTGCCCGCGTTCGGCAATACCACCGCCAGGGCGAAGCCGACCGCCGCCGCGGCGTCAACCGCATTGCCGCCGCGTCTAAGTATGTCGAGGCCGACTTGCGTGGCCAGGCGCTGTTCGCTGACCACCATGCCGTGCCGCGCGTGGGCCGGCGTAATGATGGCCTGGCCGGTGTCGTAGCGGATGACGGTATTGGGATTGACGGCGCCGGCTTGCGGGGGCGCCGCTGTCTGCGCCTGCGCCGGCAGGAACGCGGCCAGGCTCGACACCACGAGAGTGGCGATCGCATGTTTCAATATTGCATGCGTCAATAATAAGAACGGCTTCTTGCGTGCATGGAGAATACTCATCAGCGGCTTCCGGTGAAGGGTTAATCGAGATGCACTGCAGTGCAGGCTCGATTGTAGCCGCGCTATTTTGAATAAGGGCGTGAATAAGAGGGATGATGCAAGAGTTGGCGGGATAGGCCGGTTTTTGCGAACCGGCCCTATTTCATTACCAAAAAAATAATAAACACAAAAAGATTAAAACGCGCCGCCGCCTGTTTATTTTGCAAGCAGCAATGCCACCTCTTCCGATGGCATCGGCCGGCCGCACAGAAAGCCCTGCATCGAATCGCATTGTCGTTCGCGCAGGAATTCGAGCTGTTCGGCCGTCTCGACGCCTTCCGCGACCACTGTCAGCTTCATGCTGTGCGCCAGCGCAATGACGGCGGTGGCGATGGCGGCGTCATTGCTGTTGGCCGGAATATCGCAGACGAACGAGCGGTCGATCTTGAGCGAATGAATCGGGAAACGCTTCAGATAGCTCAGGCTGGAATAGCCGGTGCCGAAATCGTCGATCGACAAATGCACGCCCATGTCGGTCAGCAACTGCAGCGTCGCGGCGGCGGCTTCGGGATCGTCCATGACCACGCTTTCGGTAATTTCCAGGTCGAGCTGATCCGCGGCGCACTGTGTATCGGTCAGGACGTTGGCCACCATCTGATGCAGATCCTGCTGCTTGAACTGGCGCGCCGACAGGTTGACGGCCATGCTGATATTGCGCAGGCCGGCGTTTTTCCATGCCACCTGCTGGGCGCAGGCAGTGCGCAGCACCCATTCGCCGATCGGCACGATCAGGCCGGTTTCCTCGGCAATCGGGATGAAGTCGCCCGGATGCACCATGGCGCGGCCGGGCGGCTGCCAGCGCAGCAGGGCTTCGGCGCCGACGATGGCGCCGGACGGAATATCGATCTGCGGCTGGTAGTGCAGCACGAATTCGTTGCGCTCCAATGCCCGGCGCAGGCCGGCTTCCAGCTTCAGGCGGTCCAGCGCGCGCGTGTTCATGCACGGCTGATAGAACTGGAAATTGCCGCAGCCCATTTCCTTGACGCGGTACATCGCCGCATCGGCGTTGGCCAGCAGGGTGGCGGCAGTGTCGCCGTCGCGCGGAAAGACCGCCACGCCGATACTGCCGACCGGCGACAGTTCCTGGCCGTCCATATCCATCGGCGCGAACAGGGCATCGAGCATTTTGCGCGCGATGGCGGCGATTTCGCTTTCATGCGCGATATCGGCCAGCACCACCACGAACTCGTCGCCGCCGAGCCGCGCCACGGTATCGCCGTCGCGCACGTTGGCGTTGAGCCGGCGCGCCACTTCGACGATCACCCGGTCGCCGGCATCATGGCCGAGGCTGTCGTTGATGTTCTTGAAACGGTCCAGATCGATGAACAGCACCGCCACATGGCGTTCGGCCCGGGTGGCGTAGGTTACCGCCTGCGACAGCCGGTCGTTCAGCAAGGCGCGATTGAACAGCCCGGTCAGCGGATCGTGATTGGCCAGATGCAGCAGCTTTTCCTCGGCCAGCTTGCGTTGGGAAATATCCTCGATGATCAGCGCGAGATACATCTCGCCGTCGCCGATGCGCCGCGGCGCCACCGTGATATGCACCCAGACGAAGTGGCCGTCCTTGTGGCGATAGCGTTTTTCGCGGGTATAGCTGGGGATCTCGCCGGCGATCAGGCGCGTGCGCAGTTGATTGTCGAGCGGCAGGTCTTCCGGCGCGGTCATGTCCTGGAAGCGCAATTCGAGCAGCGATTGCTCGGTATGGCCGAGAATGCCAAGGAAGCGGCGATTCACGCGCAGCCAGCGTCCGTCCAGCGCCACATGCGCCAGGCCGACCACGGCATGTTCGAACGCCTGCCGCGAACGCGCTTCGCTTTCGCGCAGTTCGGCTTCCGCCAGCAGCGCGGCGGTGACGTTTTCGGCGATCACCAGCACCTGGCCCTGGCCGTCCAGTATTTCGTGCGAAACGGTGCATCTGAGCGTGCAGCAGATGCTGCGCCGGTCGCTGCCGACGCAGGGCACGCGGATCAGCATCAGGTTGCGGTAGCGGGGATTGACGAGCGCCGCTTCGATGCTGTCGACCAGGTCGCGGTCCGAAATCAGCGTCGCAACCATTTCCCCTTCGAGCTGGCATTTGGTCGACAGGCCCAGCAATTCCTTGGCGGACCGGCTAACGGTCTGGATGGTGCCGTCCAGTGCGATGGCGATCAGGCCGGAAGGCATGCAATCGATCAGGCGCATCGTAAAGCGCTGGCGCTGGCGCGCGTTGACGGCCTGTTCCAGCCATTCCGGCGCCCAGGCCGGATCGGAAATCAGCGGCAGCGGATTGCCGCCGGCGCAGTAGCGGTCGTTTTCGGCGATGCGTCCCGGTTCCTGGACGACGCACGGGCCCGCGTGGCCCTCCGCGCGGTCATTACAGTCATTGCAGTCATCGTCCCGGCAGTCGTCTTTTTTGCAGCTTGAGTCGGCTTCTTTCATGATGGGTTCGCTTATGTTGGGCTTACGTTGCATGCGTTGCGCTTCGATCGAGCCGGAACACGCTGACCACTTGCGTCAACCCGTCGGCCTGTTGCCGCAATGCACCCGCGGCGGCGGCGGCCTGCTCCACCAGGGCGGCGTTTTGCTGCGTGACGCTGTCCATTTCGGAAATTGCCTGATTGATTTGTCCGATTCCGGTTTCCTGTTCCGCGCTGGCCGAGGCGATTTCGCCCATGATGTCGGTCACGCGCTGCACGCTGGCAACGATCTCGTTCATGGTGGCGCCGGCTTGCGACACCAGCTGGCTGCCGGAATCCACTTTATTGACCGAATCGTCGATCAGTACCTTGATTTCCTTGGCGGCGGCGGCCGAACGTTGCGCCAGGTTGCGCACCTCCGACGCCACCACGGCGAAGCCGCGTCCCTGTTCGCCGGCGCGCGCGGCTTCCACCGCGGCATTCAGCGCCAGAATATTGGTTTGGAAGGCGATGCCGTCGATGACCGCGATGATGTCGGCGATCTTCAACGCGGAGCTGTTGATTTCCTGCATCGTATCGACCACTTGCGAGACCACCGCGCCGCCCTTGCCGGCGACGTTCGATGCCGACAGCGCCAGTTGGTTGGCCTGGCGCGCATTGTCGGCGCTTTGCCGGACGGTGGAGGTCAGCTGTTCCATGGCGGCGGCGGTTTGCTGCAGCGAACTGGCCTGCTGTTCGGTGCGCGACGACAGATCGAGATTGCCGCTGGCGATCTGGCTGGAGGCGGTGGCGATGGTGTCGGAGCTTTGCCGCACCTCGCCGACCAGCGTCACCAGGCTGCCGTTCATGTCTTTCAGTTCGCGCAGCAACTGGCCGGTTTCGCAAGTCGAAACGACTTCGATGCGGCTGGTCAGATCGCCCGCGGCGACAGTGCGCGCAATACCCACCGCCGTGCGCAGCGGCCGCGTAATGCTGCGCGTGACCAAGTACGCCAATGCGCAGGCCAGCACGATAGCCGCTCCCGCCAGCGACAGCATGTAAGCGGCGCCGCTGCTGTATTGGGCCGCCGCCGCGCGCGTCGCATCCTGCATGAACGCTTCACCCAGATCGATGATCCCCTTCACCTTGGCGAAATAGACTGTCTGGTCTTTTGCGATTGCGCTTGCCAGCAGGCGCTGGGCTTCGGCTTTCCTGCCTTCTTCCAGCAGTTTCAGAAATGCCGCCTGGTCGGCGCGGTAAGCCAGGCGGGCCTGCAGCATTTCGGCATAGCGCTGGCGCCCCCGATCGGTCTGCATCTGCCGATTGAGTTGTTCAAAGCGTGCCGTGACGTCGGTTCTGATGACATCCATGTCGGCCAGCAATTGCCTGGTTTGTTCGGGATCTTCGATAATCAGCAATTGGTGCAGGATCACCGAAGTCTTGGTGAGGCCGTCCTGGATGCGATACGCATTGGCGACGCGCGGATAGCGGTCGTTGGCGATGGCGTCGGTGGCCTGGTACAGATTGTCGAGGCGCCAGACGCCGAGCGCGGTGATGCTTGCGAGTAATAACACCAGGACGCCGAAACCGGCGGCCAGGCGCGTGCCGACCTTCAAATTTGCCAATGACATTGTTATGCTCTTCTATTCTCTTGAAGCAACAAATACACCGCAAAAAAGGCGGCGCGCAGGTTTTGGAATGAACTTCCGATGCCGCTTGGAAACGATCGGTCCGGCGTCGTTGCCGAACCTGTCCAATACTGTTGAAGAAACAGCTTTTACGGTCGGGTTTGAGTATAGAATCGGCAAAAATGCGCAGCATGATTTAAATGCCGGTCAACCAGTCGTATTTCGCATGTTCCGATATAAGCGCTTCTAAAAAAATGGATATCCGTTCGCTTCGTTACTTTGTTGAAACTGTCCGCCTCAACAGCTTTACCCAGGCTGCGGAAACCCTGCACGTCACGCAATCGACGGTCAGCAAGATGGTGCACAATCTCGAACACGAAGCCGGCGGCCAATTGCTTGTGCGCGACGGCCGCAACCTGGTGCTGACCGATACCGGCCGGGTGATGTACGCGCGCGGCCAGGCGATACTGGCCTCGCTCAGCGATCTGAAGCGCGAGATCAGCGATACGCAATATCTGCGCGCCGGCAGCCTGACGGTCGGCATGCCGCCGATGATCAATCTGCTGTTCACGCCGGTGCTGAAGGCGTTCCGCGAGAAGTATCCGGAAGTGGCGCTGACGCTGCGCGAAGAACCCGGCCTGGCCATCGAACGGCTGGTGGCGGCCGGCGATCTGGAAGTCGGCATCACGATCATGCCCTGCGATCCGGGGCTGGATTTCATCGCCATCGAAGTGGCGCGTTATCCGATGTGGGCGCTGGCCAAGGCCGGCACCTTTCTCGACAACCGCACCGCGATCAAGCTCGAACAACTGCGAGACATGCAATTGGTGCTGCTCAACGATGATTTCGCCTCAAGCAATCTGTTGAACAGGAAATTCCAGGAAGCCGGCTTCACGCCGAAGATCGCGGCGCAGACCGGCCATTGGGACTGGCTGGTGGAAATGGCGTCGGCCGGCATCGGCGTGGCGATCCTGCCGGAACTGTTGATCAACCGGCTCACGGGCAAAAAACTGCAGATGGTGCGCATCGTCGAGCCGGAGATACAGTGGAAGATCGCGCAAATCTGGAACAGCCGCTATCTGTCGTGCGCGGCACGCGCCTGGCTGGAGGTTTGCCAGAGCGTGTTCAGCGGCGTCGATGCGGAATGGCCCGCGCTGTGCGAACCGCCGGGGCGGACGCTGCCGGTTTTGTAGGCTGATGGCGATATCGTCAATATCGTCAATATCGTAAACACAAAACGGCGGCATTTGCCGCCGTTTTGCCGTCACGAAAAAATTCAGCCGTGGCGCAGACGCGGCTGGCCGGCCTGATTCGATGTCCGTGCCGGTTGCACTGCTTTCTTGACCAGTTTCAGCGAAGGCGCGGATGCGGCTGCGGCGGCCGGACGGGGCAGGGCGGCGGCAGGCGTTGCCGTTGCATCTTTCAGCTTGAACACGCTGACCACGCCGGCCAGATTGGCGGTCTGGGTCTGCATCGACGCGGCAGCGGCGGCGGCTTCCTCGACCAGCGATGCGTTCTGCTGGGTGACCTGGTCCATCTGCGCGATGTTGCGGTTGATCTGTTCGATGCCGACGGTCTGTTCGCGGCTGGCGACCGAAATCTCGCCCATGATGCCGGTGACGCGTTTGACGCTGGCCAGAATTTCATCCATGGTGGCGCCGGCTTCGTCGACCAGCGTCGCGCCGGCATCGGCCTTCTGCACCGAGTCGTCGATCAATGTCTTGATTTCCTTGGCGGCGGCCGCCGAGCGCTGCGCCAGGCTGCGCACTTCCGAAGCCACCACCGCGAAGCCGCGGCCCTGTTCGCCGGCGCGCGCCGCTTCCACCGCCGCGTTCAGCGCCAGGATATTGGTCTGGAACGCGATGCCGTCGATGACGCTGATGATATCGGCCACTTTGCGCGACGATGTGTTGATGGAGGTCATGGTGTCGACTACCCGCGCCACCACCGAGCCGCCCTTGATGGCGACCGCGGAAGCGGATTCCGCCAGTTCATTGGCCTGCCGTGCATTCTCGGCATTCTGCTTGACGGTCGAGGTCAGCTGTTCCATGGCCGAGGCGGTTTCCTGCAAGGCGCCGGACTGCTGTTCGGTGCGCACCGACAGATCGCGGTTGCCGGCGGCGATTTCGCCGGAAGCGTTGGCGATGGAGTCGGTGCCTTGGCGCACGTCGCCGACGATGTTCAGCAGATTCTGATTCATGTCTTTCAGCGCCAGCATCAACTGGCCCACTTCATCCTTGCTGTCGACGCGGATCTCGCTGCTCAAGTCGCCGGCGCTGACGTTCTGCGCCACCGTGACGGCTTGCTTCAGCGGCCGCGAAATCGAACGCGTCAGCCACCAGGCGATCGCCGAACCGAGCAGCAGCGAAAATGCGCTGAGCAGGGCCATGGTCCATTTCGCGACGGCGTAGGCCGATGCCGCGGCTTCCACGTTGACGGCGGAATCGGTGTGCAGCAAGGTATTGAATGCGGAAATATGCGCGACCACCTGTTTCAGCAGCGGCATGCAGTCGCGCACCAGTGCGTCTTTGGCTGTGTCGGTCTGCTGCGTCGTGGCCAGTCCGACGATGTTCTTGGCGATCGGCAGATAGGCGGCTTCCAGAGTGCGCAATTGATTCAGCATGCGGCGTTCTTCGGCATTGGCCGCACTGTCGTCCGATTTGTCGATCATGGCGCCCAGTTGCGCCATGCCCTTGTCGATGTCCTTCTGGGCCGATGCGACCAGTTCGATATCGCCTTTCTGCGCTGCCGGATCGGTAAGCAACACCAGGTTGCGTGCGGCAATGGCGCGCAGCCCGATGGCGAACTGCACTTTGCTCAGGGCCAGCATTTTTCCTTCATCTACCGCGGTGATGACTTCAATGCGTTGATTCAGCGCCGCAACCTGCCGCAGGCCGAAGCCGGCGCCGGCGACCAGCAGCACCAGTACGATGCCGAATCCCAAACCGAGGCGTTGGCCGATTTTCCAGTTTTTCATTTTTATCTCCGAGAAGTGGGTGAAATGATTTTCTGGCAAACGGCCGGTAGCCACTATCAGGCAATTCCTGAGATTTTCTTGTTGTTTTTGCAATTAAGTTGTTGATATAAAAGACTTTTTTCCGTACGGAAATACATCGATGCAATGCCCCTCATTCAAGAATGGGATCGGAATCTACTAGTATCTGGCCGGCCCGCCAAGGCTTAACATGGCCGACGTTTTTTACCGGACAGGAAAGTGGAAGGCATGATCGATCTTAGAAGCGACACCCTGACCAAGCTGACGCGCCGGGACGTCGCGGATCTGGACTACGAGAAAATCGGCGACGACTGCTATGGCGAAGATCGCTACGTGCGCGAACTGGAGGCGGCGTGCTGCCGCCTGTTCGGCAAGGAGGCGGCGCTTTTCATGCCCTCCGGCACGATGAGCAATCAGATCGGCTTGCGCTGCCTGGCCGCGCGCGGCAGGGAAGTCATCACCGAAACCGGTTATCACGTCAACTTCTTCGAATCTTCGCAGGTGAGCGCCCTCAGCGGCATCGTCCTGCATCCGTTTCATAGCCAGGACGGTGTTTTGCGCGCGGCCGACATCCGCGCCGCGATCGCTTCCAAGGCGCGCGGCTCGGCGCTGTATTCGCTGCCGGACGCCGTGTCCCTGGAAAGCAGCATCAACACCTATGGCGGGCTGGTGTATCCGCATGGCGAAATGGTGCGGGTGCGCGGGCTGTGCGACGAAACCGGCATGGCGCTGTATATGGACGGCGCGCGCATTCTGAATTCCTGCGTCAGCGCCGGTATCGACCCCGACCGCTACGCGGCGCCGGCGGATATGCTCAACTTCTGTTTTTCAAAGGGGCTGGGCGCTCCGTTCGGTTCGATGCTGATGGGAAGCCGCGGGCACATCGAGCAAGCCCGGATATTTCGCAAATGGTATGGCGGCTGCCTGCATCAATCCGGTTTGATGGCGGGCATTGCGCTGCATCGGCTGCGCAACTGGCGCGCCGCCGTCCAGGCCGACAACGAACTCGCCGGCCTGCTGGGCGCTAAATTGCAGGAGGCGGTGCCGCTCCTGCATCCGGTCCAGACGAATATGGTCTACATCCGCGTGCCGGATGCGGCGCGCTTTGTCGATCTGCTGCTGGCCGAAGGCGTGCGCTGCACGGCATGGACCGGCGATACCGTGCGTTTCGTCACCAGCAATCTGCATGGCCGCGCCGACATCCTGCGCGCCGCCGAGGCGGTTTGCAGGGCAACCGCAGCGGAGGGCGTGCAATGAGCGGCAACCATGTGGCATTCCTCGAATGCAATGCATCCGGCACCGGCGTGGAGGCCATGAAGCGGGTCCGCCGGCGCGGCATGCACGTCATCCTGCTGACCCGGGAACGCGAATTCTATGCCGGCCTGGAAAGCAATCCGCTGGATGAAGCGGATATCGTGATCGATGTCTGCACCAATTGCGTGGGATCCATTCTCAATTGCCTGCAGGATTATTCCTTGTCCGGCGTGCTGGCCTTCGATGACTATCGCCTGATCACCGCGGCCATGGTGGCGCGGCACCTGGGTTTGCCGGCGCCGGATATCGAGGGCCTGTTGAATTGCCGCTTTAAAAACCGGACCCGCCGCGCCGTGCGCAGCGGCGGCGTCGCCAGCCGGACTTTCAACCTTTCCGCGCCGCCAGAAATGTGGCGGATGCATTTTCCCTGCGTGGTCAAGCCGTGCGACGACAGCGGCAGCGCCGGCGTCCGGATCTGCCGCGATGCCGCTGATTTCGAGGCGGCGGTCGATTATCTTCGCCGGCATCGCACCAACGTCCGGGGTTATCGCCTATCCGAAGAATTCCTGGTCGAGGAATTCATCGCCGGCGACGAATTCAGCGCCGAACTGGTCTGGTCGCGGGATCGCGCCGCATGGGATTTATTGGGCGTGACGCGCAAGACCGTGACTTCCGGCGAATACCCCATTGAAACCGGCCATGATTTTCCCGTTCTTCTGGCCGCGCATGAAGCCGTTGCCGCCCAGATCCGGACATGGCTGCGCGAAGCCGCATTGAGCGGCACCGTGGCGCATGTCGAATTCAAGCTGTGCGGCGGCAGGGCCCGCTTGATCGAAATCAATCCCCGGCCCGGCGGCGACATGATTCATCATCTGTGCAAGACCGTGACCGGCATCGATCTGGTGGACGCTTATCTGTCTTTGCTGATCGACGACTATCCTTCCGCTTGCCTGCCGGCAGCGGGCGCATCGCGCGCCGCCGCGGCCTCCATCCGCTTTCTGATGCCGGAAGCGCCCGGCAGGCTGATCGATATTCAAATGCCGCCAATCGAAAATCCCGGTATTCTGTTGTGCAAAATCAAAAAGGGACCCCTTCTTGTTGAAAGTATCTCAAGCAGTTATGCCCGATTGGGCTTTGTCGTCGCCGCGGGCGCCGATATCGATGACGCCGCGCGCCAGGCGGAGGCATGCATCGAAGGGATGCAGATAATGTACGCAAATAATGTACGCAAATAATGTACGAAAACAAGTATGAATAGTTCGATCCAATCCTTATGGATGCTGGTGGCCTGCTTCCTGTTCGCCGTCATGAGCGTGGGCATCAAGCTGGTAGCCGATTTTTACTCGGTCGGCGAGATACTGATGGCGCGCGGCGTGGCGGGCGCGGCCGTGACGCTTTTGTATATCGCTTTCAACGGCGGCACCCTGAAAACGCGCCTGGTGCGCCCGCATGTCTGGCGCAGCGTCATCGGCAGTTTTGCGGTGTGGCTGTGGGTGGCGTCGTTCAGCCTGCTGCCGATTGCGATGGCCGTCACGCTCAACTACACCTCTTCGGTCTGGCTTGCGGTCATTCTGTTTATCGCCGCCTGGTGGCGCGGGAAGGAAAAGCGCGAATGGGGATTCGGGCTGACCATTTTATTGAGTTTTCTCGGCATCACCCTGCTGTTGCGGCCGACCATGGGCGAGTCGCAAGTGCTTGGCGGCCTGCTGGCATTGAGTTCCGGCCTGGTGTCCGCGCTGGCGTATCTGCAGGTGCGCCAACTCGGCAAGGCCGGCGAACCGGAATACCGCATCGTGTTTTATTTCTCCCTGACCTGCTTTGCGGCGGGGCTGGCGGGCAATGCTTTCCAGCGTGGCGAAATCTTTCCTTTCCACGCCGCGCAAGGATGGCGGGAGATGATCTGGCTTGCCATGATCGGCACTTCCGCGGCGTTGGCTCAATTGGCGTTGACGCGCGCCTACCATCTCGGCAATGCCTTCCTGAGCGCAAATCTGCAATACATGGGCATCGTGTTTTCCAGCTTCCTGGGCGTTCTGATCTGGAATGACAAGCTCGACTGGCTGGCCTGGTGTGGCATCGCCATTATTCTTGTCGGCGGCATCCTGGCGACGTATTACAACCAGCGCGGCGCCCGCTAGGACGGATTTGGCCGGCGGGCAACGAAGATTCTTGCCGATGTTAAGATGCCGGATCACTTTTGTCCTGAAAGCAAAACAGTGCAAGCAATTATTTCGATCAAGAATCTCACCAAAACCTATGCAACGGGTTTTCATGCGCTCAAGAACGTCAATCTGGACATCCGCCGCGGCGAAATCTTCGCCTTGCTTGGGCCGAACGGCGCCGGCAAGACGACCCTGATCAATATCATCTGCGGCGTCGTCAACCTGAGCGAGGGGACGGTATCGGCCGATGGCCATGACGTTGTCGGCGATTACCGCGCGGCCCGTTCGCGCATCGGCCTGGTGCCGCAGGAATTGTCGACCGATGCGTTCGAGAGCGTCTGGGCCACCGTCAGTTTCAGCCGGGGCCTGTTCGGCAAGCCGGCCAATCCGGCGCTGATCGAAAAGATTCTCAAGGACCTTTCCCTGTGGGACAAGAAAGACGCCAAGATCCGCACGCTGTCCGGCGGCATGAAGCGCCGCGTCATGATCGCCAAGGCGTTGTCGCACGAACCGCAGATCCTGTTTCTCGACGAACCCACCGCGGGCGTCGACGTGGAATTGCGCCGCGACATGTGGAATATGGTGCGCGGCCTGCGGGAAAGCGGCGTCACCATTATTCTCACCACGCATTACATCGAAGAGGCCGAGGAAATGGCCGACCGCATCGGCGTGATCCGCAAGGGCGAAATCATTCTGGTTGAAGAAAAGACGGTGCTGATGGAAAAACTCGGCAAGAAACAATTGACGCTGTATCTGCAGCATCCGCTGGCCAGCATTCCGGCGGGCTTGGCGAATGAGCCGCTTGAGCTCAGCGAAGACGGCAACGTACTGGTCTACACCTTCGATGCGCAAAGCCAGGAAACCGGCATCGCCGATCTGCTGCGCCGCCTGAGCGAGCACGGCGTCGACTTCAAGGACCTGCAGTCCAGCCAAAGTTCGCTTGAAGAAATTTTCGTCAGTCTGGTGGAAGCATAATCATGAACATTCATTCAATCCTCGCAATCTACATGTTCGAAATGGCGCGCACCGGACGCACCCTGATGCAGAGCATCGCCTCGCCGGTCATTTCGACCGCCCTGTACTTTGTCGTGTTCGGTTCGGCCATCGGCGGCCATATGGTCAATATCGACGGCGTCAGCTACGGCGCCTATATCATCCCCGGCCTGATCATCATGTCGCTGATGACGCAAAGCACCGCCAATGCCTCTTTCGGCATTTACATGCCGAAGTTCTCCGGCACGATCTACGAAGTTCTCTCGGCGCCCATTTCCAGCATGGAAATCGTGGCCGGCTACGTTGGCGCGGCCGCGACCAAGTCGATTATCCTGGGCCTGCTGATATTGGCGACTGCGCGCGTATTCATCACCTTCGACATCGCCCATCCGTTCTGGATGCTTGCCTTCCTGTTCCTGATTTCCTTCACCTTCAGCCTGTTCGGATTCATCATCGGCATCTGGGCCGACGGTTTTGAAAAAATCCAGGTCATCCCATTGATGGTGGTTACGCCCCTGGCGTTTCTGGGCGGCAGTTTCTATTCGATCAGCATGCTGCCGCCGTTCTGGCAGAAGGTGGCGTTCTTTAATCCGGTGGTGTATCTGATCAGCGGCTTCCGCTGGAGCTTTTACGGCGTCTCCGACGTCAGCCTGGGGATCAGCATTACCATGGCGCTGGCGTTTCTGGCGCTGTGCATCGCGGTGGTGGGCTGGATTTTCAAAACCGGGTATCGGCTGCGGAGCTGACGCAATCAGCCGGCATGCGAGCCTGGATGCGCAGCCGCGGGCGCAGGCGGCACCGGAAGAATGATTTCCGAAGCAATTTTCCAGTCGCCGGCTACTTTCACCCATTCAAGAATCATCAGGAATGGACGCGGCGCCGGATCCTGGCCGCCATAGGATACGGCGATATTCATCGGTATATAGGTTTCGGCGACATCCGCAGTGAGGCCGACCGCCTTCATTTTTGTGTAATCCGGATAAAGCTGGACCGGGCCGCCATCGGCGATGTCCTGGATTTTCTTGCTTACCGCGTCAATTCCCCAGAATCCGGCCCAATTGCCTTCGGCCGGATCGACGCTTTTCGCCACGATCAGCGCGGAAGGCGAATTCCAGAACATCTGCCTGATGGCAGGCACGTCATGTTTGTTCGCCAGCGTCAGGAGTTGCCGGGAGAGGTCTTTGACCTCGTCCAGCGAGTGCGCGCTCAACGGCGCTTCGGCGCCCGCCGCGCGTTCGGCATCGGCCGCACGGACCGCCTGGCTCGCTGAAAAAACCAGCGCGAGCGTGGCAACTGCGAGAAATATCTTTTTCATGGTTTCAGTGTCTTTCAATGTTTTGATCGGTTAATTACATTATTGCTGACATGTATTTTCATGTCGGTTATCATGTAAGTCAAGCTTATTTGGAGAATAGTAAATGGGACGATCCTCAAGGGAAGTAGCCGACCAGAAGCGCGAAGAAGTGATTGCAGGCGCGTCGCAGTTATTTCGGGAGCAGGGCGTGGACAGGGGCGGCATCGCCGAAATCATGCGCGCGGCGGGCATGACGCATGGCGCGTTCTATAGCCATTTCACCTCCAAGGAAGCCCTGGCGGCGGAGGCCTGCGAATATGCTTTCAGCGTGGCGACGGCAAAATGGCATGGATTGCTGAACGCAGAGGGCGCGGATGCCGCCGGCGTTCGCGAAGGCGTGCTGGCCAAATACCTGTCCGCATCGCATCGGGACGATCCCGCCACCGGATGCCCGGGCGCGGCGTTGGCTTCGGATGCCGCCAGGGACGCTCCCGACGGCTTGCTGCGCAAGGCTTATGTCGCGGGATTGAAAGGCATGTCCGGCGCGGTCGAACGCATGATGCCGGCCAGCCTGTCCGCGAAAATGCGGCGCAAGCGCGCCCTGCGCACCATTGCCACCGCGTTGGGCGCGATTACGATTGCGCGCGCAGTCAAGGGGGATCCGCTTGCGGATGAAATATTGGAGGCGGTGCGGGAGGAGATGCTGCGTTGAGGGACGTGACCTTCAAGGCTTTGTCTGCTCTTTGCAGATATCCGTACAAAAATTCAAAAATGCCTCAATCGCAGCCGGTGGCAATCGCCGCGAGGGTCTGATGGCATACAGAGGAAATTTCTCGTCGGACTGATCGGGAAACAGTTCGATCAAAGCTCCGCTTTCAATATGATGGGTAACGCCGAGCGCAAGCATTTGCGCGATGCCAGCACCCGCAAGGCAGGCATTGAGCATTGTGTCGACGTCCGTCATTGTTAATTGTCCACTGGTAGCGATCGGAAGCACCTTTTTTCCAGCGTGGAACTCCCAGGCAAACGGCTTGCCGCGCTGAGGATCAATATACTGAATACAGTTGTGTTCGCTTAATGCCGCCGGTGTCTGCGGACGCCCATATTTTTTTATATAAGTCGGCGCCGCAACAGTAATGACACGCGTTACCAGGAGCAGGCGGGACGACATGCTTGAAGGAGGCTGCGGGCCGAAGCGGATCGCCGCGTCCATCCCTTCCGCAACCAAATCTCCCGAATCGGGCATTTGTGTAATCGTCAGATGGAGGTCCGGATAGCGCGCTGTGAATTCCGAGAGCCGTGGCGCCAGCACATAACGTGAAAATAAGGAATTCAAATTCACTCGTAGCGTGCCGCGTACCGAGACCGCGGCACCCGAAACGGTGTTGGCTGCATCCTCAACACCCGCAAGGTGCGGAGCCACAAGCTCATAAAGCCTGACGCCTTCTCCCGTCAAATGGAGCGCACGTGTTGTACGCTCCAGCAGCCGAATACCGAGCCGCTCTTCCAGACGCGATATGGAACGGCTTACGCCCGACGCCGACAGCCCCAGCACCTCGCCCGCCCGCGTAAAGCTGCCGGTCTCGACCACTGCGGCTAACACGCTCATTCCCGAAAGCAATCTTCCGTCGAATCCCATACTGTCACCTTTGATTTTTTGCACAAATGATATGCGTGACTATACCTTAATCAAAAGTGTCGTGCGCTGTATCGTGGCAACACCGGCTGAGAAATGTCGCCACTAAGTCCATTACCGAATCAACAAAAGGAGAGTTCATCATGTCTCACACAGCACGCAAAATTCTGTTCAAGGGCGGCACCATCATCACAATGGATGCTGCTATTCCCAATCTGGAAATCGGCGATGTTCTAGTTGAAGACGATCGCATTGCCGCTGTCGGCCCGTATATCGAGAGCGAAGGCGCAGAAGTCATCGACGCGACAGATAACATTGTTCTGCCTGGTCTAATCGATGCGCATCATCATGCCTGGCTGGGCGTCATGCGCCGATTGATACCGGATGTGGACGATCTGTTCGCCTATATCGATGTGGTGGCGGAAAAACTCGGCGCGCATTACCGTCCGCTGGATATGTACCTCAGCACCAAGCTGACGGCGGTGGCATCCCTGGACGCCGGTATCACCACCATCATCGATGCCTGCCACAGTTCACGTAGTCCCGAGCATACCGATGCGGCATTGGATGCCTTAAATTTTTCCGGCATCCGTGCATTGCACATGGTTGGCGCGGCCATGGACAAGAAAGCCTCCAGCGCACATTTGCCGCAGGATTTGAGGCGCTTGGCGCTCGACTGGAACCGCGATGGCAGTCTGGTCCAGGTCGGTATGTTCGGCCAGTTCAGACTTGATTGGTGGAAAGCGGCCCGTAGGCTCAATATGCGCATCCTGACTGAATTCATTGGCGATCTCGCCAAGCTTGGCCCTGAATTCGCGGAACCAGGCGTGCTGGGTTCTGACAATATTTTCAATCACTGCACGCGTTTGCCGGAAGCGACCTGGAAGCTGTTCGCGGAGGCGGGTGTCAACGTTACCGTCAATCCGCGTTCAGATGCCTTGTTCGGCTTTGACGACGAGAACTTTGCCTATCAGCAGGCAATCGACCACGGATTGACGCCGGCGCTTGGGATCGATCTCGACACCGCATTCGGCAGCGACATGTTCGGTGAAATGCACGCGCTGTTCGGTCATCAGCGCGCCGCCATGCGCTATCGCCGCTTCCGAGGCGAGTCGGATGCGCCGGCTCCGATTTCGGTGGAGGCAGTATTGCAGGCGGCGACAGTCAACGGCGCTCGCGCAGCCGGCCTTGAAAAATCGATTGGTACGCTCACGCCTGGAAAACAGGCCGACATCATCATGGTACGAACCAACGGCGCTGCGGTCTTCCCTGTCACCAGTGCCATCGGCGCCGTCGTTCAGGCAGTTGAGCGCTCGGATGTGGACGCAGTCATGGTCGCAGGCCAGTTCCGCAAGCGCGCAGGTAAGTTGATCGGCGTCGATCTTGGAAAGCTTCAACGCGAAACGACCGCTTCCCGCGACTATTTACTCAAAGCGAGCGGTTATATCCCTAATTTTTGATTGGAATTCTCATGTCAACCATTTCCATAAAAACGGCAGGTTTGGGCGGTGCGCCATCGACCCATCTTGCTCGGCCAGCCCTCGCAGTCATTGCGGCACTGTTTTGCGGCTATCTTGCCGTAGGCGTTCCGCTTCCGGTGATTCCGCTCTTTGTCCATGACAAGCTCGGTTTTAGCAATGTGATAGTCGGATTCGTGATCGGTATCCAGTTCTTGGCCACCGTGGCGACCAGGGGCTATGCGGGCCGCGTCACGGATCAACAGGGCGGTAAAAAGGCCGCCCTGCAAGGCGCTGCGTTTTCCGCGCTGGGAGGGTTGCTGTATTGGGCAGCGGCTTCCCCAAGTCTGTCGCCTGCTTTCGGCCTTGCGCTCATCGTCGTGGGTCGGCTTGCGACCGGCCTTGGCGAAAGCCAGTTTGTCACGGGTTGTGTATCTTGGTCGATCGCGTCGGTTGGTTCGCAGCGCGCCGGCATGTCGATGTCTTGGACCGGCATCGCGATGTTCGCCGCGCTGGCGATCGGTGCCCCTGTCGGCATGTCGCTATACCAGAATTTTGGCATCACATTCGCGATAAGCGCATGTATCGCGGCGCCATTGCTTGCGATGCTTATCGCATCGGGCGCGACTTCGTATGCATCTCCGGCCGGCGCTCGGCTTCCTTTTTATCGTGTCATCGGCCAGATCTGGCGGGAAGGGATGGGCTTGATGCTGCAAGGCGTCGGTCTGTCCGGTCTCACCGCATTCGCTACGCTATATTTTTCCGCACGCGGCTGGGGTCATGCGGGCCTGGTCATGACTGCCTTCGGAATAGGTTATATCTTCGTCCGTGTGACGCTCGGAAGTTTGCCCGACAGAATTGGTGGTTACCGCGTTGCCTTGTGGTCTTTTGCGGTCGAAGCTATCGGTCAGGCGATGCTTTGGGGCGCGCAGCATGAAGTGATGGCATTGAGCGGGGCTCTGGTGTCCGGGTTGGGATGCGCACTGATATTTCCCGCGCTCGGCGTTGAAGCGCTCAAGCGCGTGCTTCCGGCCAATCGCGGTAGTGCAATGGGCGCCTTTGTTGCCTTCCTCGACATTGCATATGGAATCGCCGGTCCGGCCGCCGGATTTGCGGCGGGACATTTCGGGTATGCCTCTGTGTATCTGCTGGGAGCTACGGCGGCGGTGCTGGGTGCACTTCTGATATTGCTCAGGCATAGCGCATCGAACTGATCTTTGTACGTCCATTCAATTATTCATCAAGGAAAAATCATGTCACGCATATTCATTTCTGGATCATCCACTGGCCTTGGTCTCATGGCGGCGGAGCTGTTGCTCGAACAAGGTCATCAGATTGTTCTGCATGCACGCAACTCGGCGCGCGCCAAAGATATCTTCAAGGCTTTGCCCGCAGTTGAGGCGGTTGTCGAAGGTGATCTTGAGACGATTGCCGGTGCAAAAAAAGTCGCGCAGAGCGTCAATAACCTGGGCCGTTTCGATGCGGTGATTCACAATGCAGCGGTCGGTTATCGCGAAAACCATCGGCTCACTGCGGACGGACTGCCTCACGTCTTTGCAATCAATACACTATCTGCCTACATTCTGACGGCACTGATCGAAAAGCCGCAGCGTCTGGTTTATCTGAGTTCGGGAATGCATCACGATGCAGAAGCCAATCTGGACGACATCTGCTGGAAAAAACGGCGTTGGAACGGTTCTGTCGCTTATGCCGAAAGTAAGTTGCACGACGCCATGCTGGCCTTTGCCGTGGCGCGCCGTAGGCCGACGGTTTTATCCAATTCGCTGGAGCCGGGTTGGGTGCCTACGCGCATGGGAGGACGTGGCGCTCCGGACGATATGGACCAGGCGCATCGAACCCAGGCATGGCTGGCAGCGGGCGAGGATCCTAAAAGTCTTGTGAGTGGACAGTATTTCTATCACAAGAGGCCGCTTCATCCGAATCCGCAAGCATTGGATGTGGCTCTTCAAAACAGACTGATCGCATGTTGCGAAGAACTTTCCGGTGTCAGCTTACCGGTATAGTGAAGCAAGCCGACAAATTTGTCGGCTTAAATAAGGGGGCGGCCTGGATTACAAGGAAATTTATAATTTACTTGGAAATGCTCAGCATTCTTTCAACATACCGCGCAATCAAATCAATCTCCAGATTCACCTTGCTGCCGGCCTTGAGATAGCGCAGGGTCGTCACTTCGATGGTGTGCGGAATCAGATTGATCGAGAAGCGGCAACCGTCGGCGGCGTCATCAATGGTATTGACGGTCAGCGATACGCCGTTGACGACCACCGAGCCTTTATATGCGAGATACTTGGCCAGATCCTTGGGGGCCAGCACCACCAGTTGCCACGATTCGCCGATCGGTTCGAATCTCTGCACCACGCCGAGGCCGTCCACATGGCCCGAAACCAGGTGGCCGCCGAGGCGCTCGGCCAGGGTCAGCGCTTTTTCCAGATTGACCGGGCCGACGGCATCCAGTCCGGCGGTGTGATTCAGGCTTTCGCGCGAGACGTCGACGGTAAAACCGGTGGCGGTCTTGGCGACCACGGTCATGCATGCGCCGTTCAGGGTGATTGAATCGCCCAGTGCGACGTCCTCCAGCGGCAGGCCGCCCGCGTCGATCGTCAATTGCACGCCGGCGTCTTCGGAAGCGCCCAGCGGATTGACGGAGGTGATATTGCCGACTGCTGCGACGATGCCTGTAAACATAAATAACCTTAAAAAATGAGAAACGTTTGCTTCTTAAAACCTTGCCAGTATGCGCAGATCGGGACCGATCTGCCGCACGTCGTGGAATTTTAGCCTGATCTGCCGTTCCAGGGAGGGCAGCGCCGGCAAGGCGAACATGTCGCGCGCGTCGCCGATCAGGCTTGGCGCCAGGTAGAGCAGCAATTCGTCCACGCAGCCCTCGGCAATCAGCGAAGCGTTCAGTTTGGCGCCGGCTTCGACGTGGACTTCGTTGATCTGCCGCTTGCCGAGTTCGGCGATGACCGCCGGCAGATCGACCTTGCCGTCGCGGTTGGGCAAGACAATGACCTCGTTGCCCTCGGCTTCAAGCACTTGCCGCTTGGACGGAATATCGATGGCGGTAAAGATCCAGCTGCCGCCTCCCGCCATGATTTTGGCCTGGGGGGTAATGCTCAAGTGGCTGTCGATGATAATGCGCCGCGGCTGGCGCGGGGTGGCGACGGCGCGCACATTGAGCTGCGGATCGTCCTGCAATACGGTGCCGATGCCGGTCAATATTGCACAGGCGCGCGCGCGCCATGCATGGCCGTCATCGCGCGCTTCTTGCGAAGTGATCCATTGGCTGGCGCCGCTGTGCAAGGCGGTCTTGCCGTCCAGGCTGGCCGCGGTTTTCATGCGGATCCAGGGTTTGCCGTGCCGCATGCGCGAGAAAAAGCCGATATTGATTTCGTGCGCGGCATCTTCCATCAGGCCCGATTCGACCGCAATGCCGGCCGCGGCCAGGCGCGCCATGCCCTGGCCGGCGACCAGCGGATTCGGGTCGCCGATGGCGGCGACCACGCGGCCGACGCCGGCCTTGATCAGCGCGTCGGCGCAGGGCGGGGTGCGTCCGAAATGGCTGCATGGCTCCAAGGTGACGTAGACCGTGGCGCCGCGCACATCATGCCCCTGCGCGGCGGCGTCGCGCATGGCTTCGATTTCGGCATGGTTGCCGCCCGGCGGCTGCGTATGGCCGCGGCCGATGATGCGCCCATCCTTGACGATGACGCAGCCGACACGCGGATTCGGCGCCGTGATGTACATGGACAGCTCGGCCTGCCCTAGCGCCAGCGTCATCGCGGCGGCATCGGTGATACCGGTTCCGGCGTGCGCGCCGGTGTTCGTATTGGTGTCGGACGAATTGTCTTGTGTCGTCATGTGTTCTTATAACTATATTATCGGGACTCGCATTTGCCGCGATCCCGTGCCGGATCGCAGATGCGGGCGCGCCCCTGGAAATTGATGGCGATAATGCGGGTTTCCTGTTTCAAACGCAGATGCCAACTGCCCGACAGCCGCATGCGGCTGCGGCGCACGCTGCGGCCTTCGCCATTGTAGGCGATCTGGATATCCGAAGGGGAGGCGGTATGGCTCTCCACCTGAATGCCTGCCGGCAGCGCCGCCCGTTGCAGGATAAGCCGATCTCCCGCGCGGTAAGGGCCGTTTCCGCCGGCGCTGGCGTAGATGCGCCAGCCACCGGCCCAGTCGGCGTCGTCCAGCGGGGCCAGCTGGACCGTGCGATTGCGCCGCAGCGCTTCGGAACGCGTCAGATGGATGGCGTGCAGCATGTCGACGGCGGCGGCGTTCAGTTGCCGGCGATCGATCATTCCCTGGAAGCCCGGCAGCGCCAGGGCCAGCGCCAGTCCGGCAATCGCCAGCACGATCATCAATTCAATCAGCGTAAAGCCGCCGGCTTTCGATGGACGCTTCACCGGCAGGCCTCGCCGCCGGACGCGCCCTGCCTGCCGGCGCTGTCCAGTGTGAGGATATCGCAAGCGGGATCGGCCAGGCCGTTGGCCGGGACGGCCCGCAGCAACAGGCAGTCCGATGCCTCCGATGCATCCGATACATCCGATTCGCAGGCCCGCGCTTCCAGTCGGTAGGCGCTGGCGGCGTCATTGGCGCCGGAAAAACGGTGAAACAGCGCATCGTCGCCATTGCTGCCGCTTCCGTCATCTTCGCCATCGCCCGCCGCGAAATGCCGATAGCGATGATGCCCGGTGTAATAGCGCTCCTGCTGCTGCATCAGGCGCATCAACGCGGCCCGGCCTTCGGCGCGCGCGCTTTTCAATTTGGCCTGCCGGTACGAGGGGTAGGCGAATGTGCTCAGGACGGCAATGATCAGGAGCACGGTCATCATTTCGATCAGCGTGAAGGCCGATTGGCGCGAGGGCCGGGTGGCGTGCGTGGCGTGCGTGGCGTGCGTCATTCGGTGTCCGGGATGGCAAGTTCGCGCCAGCCGATGCGCATCGATGGGGCATCGGGCGCGGCCCCGGCCGGGTTTGCGGAAGCGGGCTGGCGGCGATAGATGCTCTGCAGCATGACCCTGGTATCCGGATCAGGCCCGAAACCGAGCGCGCTGATGCGATAGCGTCTGCTCCGGTCGTTTGCCGGCTGATTGCGCAGGCGCGGCAGTATTTCGAGCAGATACCGTGGCGCGCGCGCCGGGAGTGCGCCGATGCCGGTCTGCATGGTGCGCGCGGTGAAGCGGCCGTAGTCCAGACCTGAAGCATCATGATCCGATGTCAGGCGCCGCCAGCGCGGCGCTTGCGGATCGGCGGCGGGGAAATACAGGCCGGGCAGGATTGGCGCATTTTGATTGCCGCCGCTTGCCGCCGGGATGGATGGCATGTTGTCGAACAGCGCATGGCGCGGCGAATGCGGATTGCCGATATCGTATTCGGCATCCAGCAATGCGGCCTCGGCGGCCTGCCAGGCAATTTGCCGGTCGCGCCAATTGCGGCTTATCCGCTCGCTTTGCAGTCCGATGTGCACGGCGGCGATGCCGAGCATCAGCAGCACGACCAGCATCAGCAAGGCAATCAGCAGCGCAGCGCCATGCTGGGATTTGCTGCGCGATTGAATGGCGGGTATTTCGCGCATTGTCAGCCTCCTCGTCGCAGGCCGCCGCCGTTGCGCAGCATTACGATGCCGCGCACGATCCGCCTCGGCCGATTGCGTTCATCGGGCTTGAAGCCGGCGAGGTCGAGGCTGACGCCGGGATCGCCGGCGGCGTGTTGCGCGCTGTACGCCGCGCCGAACAGGTGGCGGATGCCGGCTGCAGCCTGCGAAGCCGCGGACGATGGAGACCAGGGCGAGGACGACGCCGCGCCGCGTATCGACAGCGCAATGCTGACTGCCGTAACCTTTTTCCAATCTGAATCCTCAATGGCCGCCGCCTGCAAAAAGGTTTCGGGAAGGCCGTCGCCGTTGCGGTCGATCCCGTATAAAAATTGCATCGCCTCGACGCCGTGCGCAATAGCGTCGGCGCGAAAGGCGCCCTTGTCGTCGACATATTTGCAAAACAGTTCGGGCTCGTGGCCGGCCTCGCTGCGCTTGATGTAAAAAACGCTCCAGCCGTATACGCCATCGCCATCTCCCGCCGGCCGCTTCTTGAGCGCCGTGCCGGCGCAGTTTTGCATGGTGCGATCCGGTTTTCCGGTACTGTCGGTAGCCATGAAGCGCGTCACCAGAACGTCGCTGCCGTTGACGGGTTTAGGCAAGGAGGAGGAGGGAGGCCCGAATGGATCGTTCTGCGCGTTCGATGCGGTATTGTCGAAACCGAACAGCGCATTGAACGGCGGCTGCAGCGGGGCCGTCAAGCCGCCATGATCCGCGTAAGCCGCCTGCCGGATCGACGCGCCGAGCGCGGCCAGCGCCGTGGCGCCAGCCTCATCGATGCGCGCATTGTCGTCAATGACGGAATAAGTTTGCTGCGCCGTCACAAGCAGCGCCGTGGCGGCGGCGATGACCAGCATGCCCAGGGTCAGTGCGATCATGCATTCGATCAGCGTGAATCCACATTGCGCGGGCATGGCGGATGTGGCGGATGCGGCTGATCTGGCGCGCGAGCCGCTCATGATGACGGCTCGCCGATGTTCAGCACCAGCCGCGGTCCCGCTTCGGACGGCGATGCGGACGCGCCGCCGTTGCCGTTTTCCGCGCGCCAGCCCAGCTTGATAACGATGCCCGCATTGCCGCCGCTGCATGTCCATTGGAATGCGCCTGCCGGACTCCATGGCGCGGCGTCGCGGCAGATGCTGACGCGCGCCATCGGCAGGGCGGCCTGTACATTCTCCAGCCATTGGGCGATGCCGAAGCGGCGCAGCGCGGCCGGATCGCAGCTTGCGCCGCCCAGGCAATCGGAGGTGGCCGGCATTGCGTTGCCGGCGCGGTGTTCAAACAGGAAGGGATCGGGATCGCCCGCGGCGGGCGTGTCCCAGGCGCGGATCATTTCGGCCATGTCGCCGGCCAGCCCGATCGCGGCGGTCTGGTAACTGCTTTGCCGCTGGGCGCGCATTGCCGCCAGATGCAGATGCATCATGCCGGTCAGGGCGACCGCGAGCACAAACACGGCCATCAATACTTCGATCAGGGTGAATCCGCGATGACAGCGATGTGTGAGAAAACGATGTGGTGAACCAGTGAAGCTGCGCATATTCCGCCAGTTCCGGCCGGGGCCGGTTTGTCATCTGGCGGGCTTGATTGCTGGCGGTAAGGCTGAATCGTCGGTCATTGCGCCGGCCGGGTCAACCACTTGGCCGGCAGGGAGATGAAAGGAATGCGCGATCGCGGCGGCGGTCAGCGTTCGGCGGCATTCTGGCGCTGGAACTCGGCGCGCTTCGTGTCCAGATAGGCGCCGCGCTCCAGTTCGTGCAGTTGCTGCGGATAGCGTTCGGTATTGCTGAACCAGGTCTGAATACGTTTTTCGAATTGTTCCGATGGCGCGGCGCTCATTGCACTCAAATACGCATCGATGGCCAGGTAATAGCGCATCGTGTTGCGTTCGACCACGCCGCGCACGCCGCTGACATAGCCGGATTTCCCCTCGCCCGCGCCGATGCGCGTGAAACCGATCTTGCCGCTGCCGGTGGTGGCCAGATAGGCCTTCATCGCCATTTTTCCGGCGAAGCCATAGTCGTAGGAATAGGTCAGATGCAGAAAGCTGTGCGAGGCGTCGATCGCGACCGCTTCCAGGTGAATGCGGTAATTGCTGGTGTTCAGCGGTCCCGATGCGGCGCCGAGAACGATGGAAAAATAATCCGCGGTGCTGGTTTCGTTGCGGTATTTGAAATCGACATGGTAGGTGTCCTTCAATTCCTGCGGGTCTTTCTTGCCCAGATTGACCGAGAGCACCGGCGCGCTTGCATCGCCGAGCGCCTTGCAGTATTTGATGTTGAGATGCAGGATCAGCACGTCGCACCAATGGGCCGGATTGTTCAGTGCGGTATTGACGGCCGCGAACGGATAGTCGATCACGGCATAGACGTCGCCCTTCAGGTTGTTCGGCGATTCGGCGGATTCCAGCACGAGCGGGCGGTGGAAGGAATTGTTCTTCAGCTGTTCGCCGAGCGCGGCATATTTGGCGCGCAGATTATCGGGCGTCCCCTGGGCCGAGGCGTCCGCGGCGCAGGCGAAGGCCGCCATGGCGAGCAAAGCGCACAGCAGGCGGACAAGGCGGGCGGCGGTGGCGGGCATTTGCCGAAGCATGGGCATTCCTCCGATACGGTCGGTTAAAGCAGGCGCGACCACAGCCGCGATCCGAATTCCTTGATGCGGCTGCCGATCGAACGGGCGCGCCATGTTTCCAGCGTATACAGCCGGGAGGCTTTCAGATCTTCGTTGAACATTCTCTGCATCTGCGCGCCGAAGTCTGGGCTCAGCACGACGGCGTTGATTTCCTGATTGGTGACGAAGCTGCGCCAGTCGAGATTGGTGGAGCCGACGGTTGACCAGACGCCGTCGATCACGGCGGTCTTGGCGTGCAGCAGGGCATCCTGGCGTTCGTAGATTTTAACGCCGGCCTCCAGCAATTCGTCATAGTACGAACGCGAGGCGTAGAACACCAGCGCCGAATCGCTCTTGCCGGGCAGCAGCAGCCGTACGTCGACGCCGCGCGCAACCGCGTCTTTCAGCGCCGCCAGCATCTGCGGATCGGGCACGAAATAGGCGTTGGTCAGCCATATCTGGCTTTGCGCGCTGTTGATCGCGGACATCAGGGTGACGTAGATCACGCTGTACGGCTGGTCCGGCGTGCTGCCGATCACACGCACCACTTCGCCGCCGGCCGGCTTCAGATTGGGAAAATAATTCCGTTCGGCCAGCGGATCGCCCTTTTGCTGTTTCCAGGTGTCCATGAAGAGCGTCTGGAAACCGGCGACGACCGGGCCCTCGATACGGATGTGCGTGTCGCGCCACGGCTGGTCGCCCGGCTTATGCGGTTTGGCGTGGCGTTTCAGAGAGGCGCTGGAACTGCTCGAATACACACTGCTGATATTGATGCCCCCGACAAAGGCGATGCGGCCGTCCACCACCAGCAGTTTGCGGTGGTCGCGGCGGTTCACGTCCCAGCCTTTGCGCAAGGCCAGCGGATTGACGGGATTGAATTCGAGTACATTGATGCCGGCGTCGCGCATGCGCTGGAAAAATTCGCGCGGGGTGCCGAGCGAACCCACGCTGTCGTAGATGAAATTGACCTGCACGCCGGCCTGCTGTTTGGCGATCAGGGCATCGGCAAAGCGGCGGCCTTCCTCATCGTCTTCGACGATATAGCTTTCCATGTCGATATTGTCCTTGGCCTGCGCGATGGCGGCGAACATCGCGTCATAGGTGCTGGGACCGTCCACCAGCAGCGTGGCCTTGTTGCCCACGACCAGGGAAGTGCCGAGGATTTCCTGCTCCAGCGCCAGATGCTGCTCGAAAATGCCGGTCGGCTTGCCGCTGGCGGCCAGGCGGTCGAGGATGGCTTTGCTCTGCTGCTGCGTCAACGGGCCGCGCGCGCCTTCCAGCCGTACCGGGGCCTTGCTGGCCGACATTTCGGGGGTGAGCACCGGCAGCGACGAGCAGGCGCTCAATCCGCCCAGCGTCAGGGACAGCGCGAGGAAAGCGCGAAACGCGGCGCGGAACAGAAAAGTTCCGGCAAAATTCCCGGCGGGCGGCTTCATGGCGAGCGGCGGGGGATCATGTGGCCGCTTTCACGCGGATGACAACATCGCCCACCGAGACGGTCTGGCCGGGGGTGATCTTGCAGGTTTTGCGCAGCTCCGCACGGCCGTCGACCTTGACGTTGCCGGCCGCGACCATGACCTTGCCTGCGCCGCCGCTGTCGCATAGGCCAACCAGTTTCAGCAACTGGTTCAGTTCGACATAAGGACCGTTTACTTCGAATTCGCATTTTTGCATTTGGTCTTTTCTTTCTTTATTTACAGGTAATAGAGTGGCCTCGCCCGGATTCGTTCTCGCGACCGGGCGGATTTTCGTGTCGGCTATGGATGACCAAACGGCTGGCGGCCATGCCCGGCCGGGAAAGCCGGCAGCGCATTGGCCGTTATTGCGGTGCAGCGATCAAACGCGTTGCGGAACGATCATTTCGGCGTAATCGTAAAGCTTGCCCAGGATTTCCTCGCCCCGTTCATCGGCGGTTTCGGACAAGGCGTCGATCTCCGCGAACAGGATATCGATATTGCGGAAATCGCCTTCGCCTTCGAACAGCCGGGCCACGCGGTGCTCTTCCCAGCGCGCCTGTTCCGCTTCGGACAGCGTCGCCGGGAAGTTGCGGGCGCGATAGCGGAACACCAGTTCCTCCAGGCGCCGGTCGTCGAACCCGGGATGGGCGCCGGCCAGTTGCTGCGGCGTCATGGCGCGCAAGGCCGTCAGCTGGCGGCGATCGGCATTGCCGATGAAGCCGCCATAGAGGTCTTCATCGACATCCGGCGTCGGCCCGGCCTCGCGCTGGTAAACTTGTTGCCAGATCGCGCTCATGTCAGGCGCTTCGGCAGCATGCGCCGCATGCTGCAACGCAAGATCGAGATCGAACTGCCATTGCTGCGCCATCTCGGGCGACAGCGTCTTCAGATTATTGATCACCATCGGCGATTTGTTCAGATGGATCGACTTTACCGGCAGGCGGGTCATGCCTTCCGGCAACGCATCGCGCTTGGAGAACATGCGGGTGCGGATGGTGGCGGCGTCCAGCGTCCACAGTTCGCGCGGATCGTGCGCCAGATCCCAGGCGATCAGTTCGTTCTTGTTGGTCGGGTGCACGCCCAGCGGCCACATCAGCGCGATACAGCCGCGGTCGGCCGGAAACATGCCCGAAATATGCAGGAAAGGGCGCGCCACCGGCCAGCCGATTTCGGTCGAAACGCGGTCTTTCTTGTGCAGCGAAAGGCAGAAATCGAACAGGCGCGGATTGGCGTCGCGGATCAGGCGCGCCAGGCCGATGGTGGCGCGCACGTCGGACAGGGCATCGTGCGCGGCTTCGTGCAGCAGGCCGTTGGCCTTGCTCAGGTGTTCCAGCCTGAAGCTGGGACTGCCGTCTTCCTTGCGCGGCCAGATCACGCCTTCCGGCCGCAGCGCATAGGCAGTGCGCACCACGTCCAGCAGATCCCAGCGGCCGCAATTGTTTTGCCATTCGCGCGCATAAGGATCGATCAGATTGCGCCAGAACATGAAGCGCGTGATTTCATCGTCGAAGCGAATGGTGTTGTAGCCGACGCCGATGGTGCCGGGTTCGGAAAACGCGCGTTCGATGGTGGCCGCGAACTGGTGTTCCGGCACGCCGCGCGCAAGGCAATCCTGGGGCGTGATGCCGGTGATCAGGCAGGATTGCGGATCCGGCAGGAAGTCCGGCGCCGGCTGGCAGTACAGCATGATCGGCTCGCCGATCTCATTGAGTTCGGCGTCGGTGCGGATCGCGGCGAATTGCGCCGGACGATCGCGCCGCACGTTGGCGCCGAAGGTTTCGTAATCGTGCCAGAGGAAAGTATGTGAAGTCATTATTGAATCAGTCGCTGCTTTCGATGACGGTGGTTTCGGAAACGCCGCGCGCCATGCCGGCCTGCAGCAGGGCGCTCAGGCGGCCCTGGCGCAACGGCGGACTGTTGTGGCCGAAATCGACGTCGTCGATGACCCAGCCGTGTTCCTCGTGCACCAGGAACAGGCGTTCCTTCCAGCGGATAACGCCGGCCGGCCCGGCCGCGTTCAGATCGATATTGCAATACGCGTGGTCTTCGTTGACCGTGCAATCGAACACGCGCGCCGCGGAAAAGCCCTGCGGACGGGCGGTAAACAATTCGCCCTCAAACAGCGGCGGCAGCATGTCGCCGTTTTTCTCGAAATGGGCTTCTTCCGCAACCGAGGCATCCTTGAGTTTTTCGAACAGCGCCACCGACAGCAGCGGCCGGAAGCGTATCAGCTCCGACAGCGACAGCGCGCCCGTGGGCGGCGCCGATTCGTGCAGCCGGTAAAACGCGGCGATTTGCTGTTTGATGACCTGGTCGGCATCTTCTTTCGGCGCACAGGCCGTACAGATCAGCACCGCCAGCAACAGGAGCCGGCGGAGCGGATTGGTCGTGCACGCCATATTATTTCGATTCCGTCAGCAAGGAAAAATGCTCGACCGTCGGCGGCACGGCGAAAAACGGACCGACGATGCCGCGCCACTCGGTAAAGGCAGGCGATCCGCGAAAATCCGCAGTGTGATTTTCCAGGGTATTCCAGCGCACCGTCAAGATGTAGCGCTCCGGCGATTCGACGCCCTTGTGAACCTGGTGGCCCAGATAGCCGGCCGCCTTGGCGATGGTCAGGCCGATGGCGCGTTCGATGGCGGCGTCGAAATCCGCCTGGGTGCCGGGTTGGATGCGGATATCCGCCAGTTCGAGAATCATGCTGTTCCTTTTTATATTTGTTAAATGATTAAATGATTTACTGCATGAACCAGCCGTGGCTGACGACCACCGATTGGCCGGTCAGCGCATTGGTTGGAAATGCCGCCAGGAAAATCGCGGTCTGGGCCACGTCCTGGGTGGTGGTGAATTCGCCGTCGACGGTGTCCTTGAGCATGACTTTCTTGACCACATCTTCCTCGCTGATGCCGAGTTCCTTCGATTGCTCCGGAATCTGCTTTTCGACCAGCGGGGTGCGCACGAAGCCGGGGCAGATCACATTCGAGCGGATCCTGTCCTTGGCGCCTTCCTTGGCCACCACTTTGGCCAGGCCGAGCAGGCCGTGCTTGGCCGTGACGTACGGGGCTTTCAGCGGCGAGGCTTCGTGCGAATGCACCGAGCCCATATAGATAATGCTGCCGCCCTTGCCGCCCGCGATCATGGCGCGCATGGCCGCGCGGGTGGTCAGGAAGGCGCCGTCCAGATGAATCGCCAGCATTTTTTTCCAGTTTTCCAGGGTGCTGTCGACCAGCGGCGCAATGATCTGGATGCCGGCATTGCTGATCAGCACATCGATGCCGCCATAGGCCTTGACCGCGTCGGCCACGCCCTGGTCGACCTGCGCTTCATCGGTGACGTTCATCGCCACGGCCATCGCGGTGCCGCCTGCCTTGTTGATTTCGTCGGCTGCCGCCTGCGCCGCCGCCAGCGCCAGATCGGCGATGACGATTTTCGCGCCCTGTTTTGCGTATTCGATGGCGATTTCCTTGCCGATGCCGCTGGCGGCACCGGTGATCAACGCGACTTTATCTTTCAGCAGCATGGTTTTTTCCTTTATCTGGAGGGCAAATTTGGGTCGAATCCCGGCGAATCGAGGGGGAAGTCCGCGATGAACGAATAATTGTACGCTTTGTCTGTTCCAACTGTTGTCATACAGAGAAAACGTGCAAATCTGTCCAAAACTGTCATTTTGTTGACATATTTCATGGTTAGTCTCTGTCCCGTCATCTCCGAGAAAGGACCACGCATGAGACTGCTGACCAAAGAAGCCGATGCCAATTCAAGCGCTTCCAGACTAACGCTTAGCCTTGCCACGACAACGCAGGAAGTGCGCGAAGTACAGCGTCTGCGCTACCGCGTGTTTATCGAAACGATGAATTTGTCCGCGTTGGTCAATGCGGAAGGCCTGGATCAGGATGAGTTCGACGATTACTGCGATCACCTGATTGTACGCGACACCAAGACCCTGGAAGTGGTCGGCACGTATCGTGTGATGAGTCCGCACGGCGCGCGCCGCATGGGCAAGTTCTACTCTGAACAGGAATTCGATCTGAGCCGCCTGCAAAACCTGCGCGGCAGCATCGCCGAAGCGGGCCGCGCCTGCATTCATCCGGACTATCGCAGCGGCGGCGTGATCATGATGCTGTGGGCCGGCCTGGCCGAGTACATGCGCAAGGAGCGCTGCGAATACCTGATGGGCTGCGCCAGCGTGAGCCTGGCCGATGGCGGCCATAACGCCGCCGCGCTGTATCACGCCTTTGCCGAAACCAATATGGCGCCGCCGGATTACCGCGTCGCGCCGCATCTGCCTTTCCCGATCGCCGAGCGCGAAGCCGGCCATTCGCCGCAAGTGCCGCCGTTGTTGAAGGGCTATCTGCGCAGCGGCGCCTGGGTTTGCGGCGAACCGGCCTGGGATCCTGATTTCCATTCGGCGGACTTTTTCCTGCTGCTGCCGCTGGCCAAACTGGACAAGCGCTACGCCCGCCACTATTTAAAAGAAGAAGCAAAAGAAGAAAAAGAACAAAAAGAAATGGCGGAAGCTTGAACAGATGCAGTCTTAATCCACTGAGGGGAATCCGATGAAATCTCGCGACCAGTTTCTTGACGACGCCAACCTGGCGCCGCCGCATGAGCCCCACGAAGGCAAACGCAATGTCGTACGATTTCGGACGATCTGGATTTCGGATGTGCATCTCGGCACCACCGGCTGCCAGGCCAAGAAACTGCTGCAGTTCCTGCGCACCACGGAATCCGAAACCTTGTACCTGGTCGGCGACATCATCGACGGCTGGCAGCTCAAGCGCCGCTGGTACTGGGATCAGGTGCACAACAACGTGGTGCAGACAGTATTGAAGAAAGCCCGCAAAGGCACCAACGTGGTGTTCGTGCCGGGCAATCACGACGAATCGGTGCGCCAGTTCATCGGCCTCGATTTCGGCGGCATCAAGATTCGCGACGAACTGGTGCATACAACCGCCGACGGCAAGCGCATGCTGGTCCTGCACGGCGACCGCTTCGACGGCGTCATCGCCTGCGCCAAGTGGCTGGCCTATCTGGGCGACAGCATGTACACGATGATCCTGAAATTCAATCAGTGGTTCAATACCTGGCGCGCCCGGGTCGGCCTGCCGTACTGGTCGCTGTCGCAATATCTGAAGCTGAAGGTCAAGAACGCCGTCAGCTACATTACTTCGTTTGAAGACGCGCTGGCGTCCGAGGCCTCCAAAAAGGGCCTGGACGGCGTGATCTGCGGCCATATCCACAAGCCGGAAATCCGCGACATCGGCGGCATCAAATACTGCAACGACGGCGACTGGGTGGAGAGCCTGACGGCATTGGTGGAAGAGCCATCCGGCGAATTGCGCCTGGTGACATGGCAGGAAATCATGCAGCGCAAAGCGGCGCTGCAAACCCGGGAGTTCGATAATTTATGCGTATCGCCATCATAAGCGACGCCGGCGCGCCGCAAGTCAACGGCGTCGTCAATACCCTCAACGCCACGCAGCGCACGCTGCAGCAGGCCGGCCATGCGGTGCTGATGGTCACGCCCGCCAGTTTCAAAACCTTCGCCTGCCCGACCTATCCGGAGATCCGGCTGGCCTACAAGCCTTACGCAAAGATCGCCGCGGCCTTGCGCAATTTCAGCCCGGATTGCATCCACATCTCGACCGAAGGGCCGATGGGGCTGGCGGCGCGGCGCTACTGCATCAAGAATAATCTGGCCTTCACAACGGCCTATCACACGCGTTTCCCGGAATACCTGGCGGCGCGCAGAATCCTGCCGAAGGCGCTTACGTACCGCCTGCTGCGCTGGTTTCACGGCCCTTCGAAAGTGGTGATGGTGCCGACCATCGGCATCAAGCAGGCGCTGGAAGAAAACGGTTTCGACAACGTGGCCTTGTGGGGCCGCGGCGTCGATACCGAGTATTTCCGCCCGCGCGAACCGGACCATGCCTGTATCAAGCGGCCGCTGTTCCTGTATGTGGGCCGGGTTGCGGTGGAAAAAAACATCGATGCCTTCCTGCAGCTCGATCTGCCCGGCACGAAATGGGTGATCGGCGACGGCCCGCTGCGCGAGGACTTGGAGCGTCGCTATCCCGATGTGCGTTTCCTGGGCGGCAAGGCACACTCGGAATTGGCCGCGTATTACAACTGCGCCGACGTATTCGTGTTTCCGAGCCGCACAGACACCTTTGGCCTGGTGCTGGCCGAAGCGATGGCCTGCGGCGTGCCGGTGGCGGCCTATCCGGTCGAAGGCCCGGTCGATGTGGTGGCCAACGGCCGTTCCGGCATGCTCAGCGAGGATCTTGGGCAGGCCTGCCGCGATGCGCTGACGCTGGACCGCAAGCAAGTGCGGGAACATGCGCTGGCGTATTCGTGGGAAACCGCGACGCAGCAGTTTCTGCAGCATCTGCACCTGGCGCGGCGGCATGACGCGGCTGCCGCCAAGGCGCGCGCGGTGCGACCGGAGTCGGTGTAATTGTCCAATACCGCATGCCCCCCATCCGGCGGGCCATGCGTATCCTGATTGAAATAATCAGAAATCTCCTTGAAGAAGTTGCGAGCAGGCCGATTTACGCTCGCAACGGGCTTCCCTATGCTTGGCGTAATTATTTGCCATTGCATTGAGAGAGTTCATGTTTTCAGTAGCGTCCACTAATGGTTTGATTGTGTCGGGTTGTTATGTGCCTGCGTCCACCTTTCACAGATCCAACTCCTTGTTATCGCTGGCCTCGCCGGTAAATGATGCTGGCAAAGACATCGACAGGATGTCGGCCGCGGTTTCGGGAATGAGCCGCGATGTGAAGGCAAAGACGGCGGCGCTGGTCCGGCAACTGATCGCAACCAGATATTTGTTCACCGCAAATGCCAGGGGAGGTGTTCAACCCCGTTCCTTCAATTGGAAAGAGCCGATCAAAAACTTCCAGGTCAGCCACAGGGGAATGACCCGGCTTTTAAAAGAGATTTCTCCGCGCATGGCGGAGGATGAGCGCCGGGTCGTCTTCCTCAAAAATTTCGTCAATGGAAGCGATTCCACAAAATGTGAAAAAAAAGGCCTGCGGGATTTGCTCATCACGCAAGCGATGGCGCGTCAGGCCCCGAGCGATTGGCCGCGTGAGGCGGGCAAGGCTCTGATGGATGTTCTTCGGATCGGCCAATGGGATTACGTCGATCTGAGCGGCGCCAGTTTGAGGAATACCGATTTCGAAGGAGTGCAGTGGCCCTGCAGCATCATGCAGAGGACCAATCTGACCGGGTGCAATTTTCGCCACAGCGATCTGAGCGAGACATGCATGGAGAATGCCATAGCGGACGGCGCCGATTTCAGGCATGCCGATTTGACCGGGCTGGAAGCGCGCGGGGCGTTTTTTATCAAAACGGAATTTTTTGACGCCATCACGCGGAATGCCGATTTCACTGAAGCACACCTGGAATATGCAACCGGCTTGCGGTTCGAGCAAGGCGCCAGGTTTACCGACGCCAGGCTGCATGATGTGGAAGCCGGCTGGGATTTATGCAAAAATCCGCTGTTGGCTGAACAGACCGGGACCGTTGCGTCCCAATTGCAGACTTTGTCATCGATTCCTCGGCGGCATGACCACTTGCATAACCGGATCGTCTGGCGCCTGCTCGACAAGATAAATCGGGACAGTCATGAAGTGGATAAATTTCCCGTCCTGACGGATTTCCTGTTAAAGCAAGCGCGTTGTTGGCCGCATGAACAGATCGCAGGCTTTATCAACAATGTCATATTGCCGCATTTGCTCACCCGCTGGAACGTCAATCGCGTAGACGATAAGCCGATGCTCGAACAAGTGATGCAGTACCTGACCAAAGCCAGGCCGGCGCTTGACTGGCCGAAGTATTGCGGCGCGGTCAGCCAATTGCAGGGGGAAGCCGAACATGCGGGGCGGAATCTTCATCGCGATGCATTGAGTTCCCTGTTGAAAGCGCATCCCGGCATCGCGCCGCTGGCAACTGCGATGGAAGAGGCGGGCACCGAGCCATTCGAGGAATGCAGCATTTTCATGGCGCCGGACCTGGATCGCGCCATCGTGTATTCCAATAGCCGCTTGCGCGATATGGCCGAGGGAAAAGATTCACCCTATAACGGCTATTACTTCGTCCGCACGAGGGGAAATACGTTTGTCAGCGATGTCCTGAGCGATCTCGATACGATCGAAATCTGCAAGGTCCCCATGGAACTGTATAACGTCGACCCGCCTTCCGTTCCTGCCGTCAATCTGCTTGCCTATATTTTCGAGGGCAGCGCTTTCAAGGACGAGTTTATCGATGCGCTGACGCGTAAAACAATGTCCGGCGAAATAAAAGGCGCCGCCGCGGTGAAGCAACTGCTGAGCCGGGATATGCAGTTGAATAGGCACCTGAATAAATTTCTGGGCCTGAGAGGCGGCGCTCACATCAATGAGTTGCAATGCCAGCGCCTATGGGCAGTATTTTGCGGCGCCACACCGGATGTATCGAAGCTCGTGAGCGAAGATAACGACGCCAATATCGCCAGAATGCTGGTTTGCCTGGGAACCTTGTTTGCGCGCTATTCTTCTTCGGCGCTGTTCGGATCCGAATTGGAGTCCTTAAATAGCCTGCGAAATTTTGCCGCGGCCTTCATGTATTCTTCTTATATGTACGATGCGTCGCTACTTGGCAAGGAACAAACCGCTTCCATAGTCGATACCCTGGACGGCAAACAGAACCATCTGCAATGCACCGATACCTTGACAGGAAAGTTATTGGGATTAATCCGCGCCAGGATTGCGAACCAGGCGGACCCCGCGCTTGCGATCTGCTTCAAGGCAATCTATCCGCAGGCGGGCCTGTAATATCTACTTCGTCAACAAATCCGGCGCAATCACCGCCCGCAGATACGTACCGACGACATTATTGCGCTCGCGTTGCGCGAACCACCAGACATTCGCCTTGCGCAACGACCATTCCTGTTTTTCGAAGCCCATCAGCATCGCCGCGATCTGTCCCAGCGCCGGCTGATGGCCGACGATCAGGACCGATTCACGGTTGTCGGGCCAGTGCGCGGCGGCCAGGATCTGTTCGGCAGTTGCTTCCGGCGCCAGATCCGGGTGGATCTTGAATTTGCGTCCCAGCGCTTCGGCCGTCTGCACCGTGCGCGTGGCGGGGCTGACCAGGATGCGGCAACTGCCGGGCAGGTTGCGGTCCAGCCAGTCGGCCACTTTCCAGGCCTGCTTGTGCCCTTTGCCGGTCAATACCCGGCCTTCATCAGGTTCGCCAGGTTCCGCTTCCGCGTGCCGCCAAAGGATCAGTTCCATATCAGGCCTCAATTTTCCGGTTCGACCGACTGCGCGCCAAGCGTGCTGGCCAGATAGTCTTGTGCGCTATAGGGAATCTGCCTGGCGCGCGATTTGCGTTTGATGTAACTGCCATTCTGCTCCAGATGCCAGGCGTGCGTATTGTCTTTCAGATAGGGATTCAGACCTTCGTTGATGATCCGTTTCTTCAGCTGCGGGTCAAGTACGGGGAATGCAACTTCGATGCGCCGGAACAGATTCCGGTTCATCCAGTCGGCGCTGGCCAGCCGCACGTCGTGCGCCAGGTCGTTGCGGAAATAATAGATGCGGGTATGTTCGAGGAAGCGGCCGATGATGGAGCGCACCTTGATGTTGTCGGACAGGCCCGGCACGCCCGGGCGCAAGGCGCAGGCGCCGCGCACGATCAGATCGATCTTGACGCCTTCGGCCGAGGCGGCGTACAGCTCGCGGATGACCGATTCGTCCAGCAGGGCGTTCATCTTGGCGATGATGCGGCCGGGACGCCCCTGGCGTGCGATCGCGGCTTCGTTGCGGATCGCGCGGGTGATTTCCTTTTGCAGCGCGAACGGCGCCAGCCACAGGTATTCCAGTTTCTTGGGCTTGGTCAGGCTGGTGAGATGAATGAACACCTCGTTGACTTCCGCGGTCAACTGCGGGTGCGCGGTCAGCAGGCCGAAATCAGTATAGAAGCGGGTGGTGGTGGGGTGGTAATTGCCGGTGCCCAAATGCGCGTAGCAGCGCAGTTCGCCGGCTTCGCGGCGGATCACCAGCGCCAGCTTGGCGTGCGTTTTCAGGCCGACCACGCCGTAGACCACTTGCGCCCCGGCGCGTTCGAGCTTGTCGGCCCAGTTGATGTTGGCCTCTTCATCGAAGCGCGCCATCAGTTCCACGATCACGGTCACTTCCTTGCCGTGCTGCGCCGCATAAATCAGCGCTTCCATCAAATCCGAGTTCATGCCGGTGCGGTAGATGGTCTGCTTGATCGCGACCACGTCCGGATCGTGCGCCGCGGTGCGGACGAAATCGACCACCGGCTGGAACGACTCGAACGGATGGTGCAGCAGCATGTCGCGCATGCGCAGCAGGTCGAAAATGTCTTCACCGCCGAATTGCGACGGCATGCTCTGGTAGAACGGCGGAAAGCGCAGCGCCGGCTGATGCACGTGATCGACGATTTCGGACAGGCGCACCATATTCACCGGACCATCCACCGCATACAGGCGGTTGCGGTCGATCGAAAACTGGTTGAGCAGGAAGTCGGCCAGGTGCGCGGGGCAGCGATTGCTGACTTCCAGGCGCACCGCGACCCCGAACTGGCGGCTGTGCAACTCGCTTTGCAGCGCCTGGCGCAGGTTCTTGACTTCTTCTTCGTCCACCCACAGGTCGCTGTTGCGGGTCACCCGGAACTGGGAATAGGAGATCACTTCGCGGCCGGTGAACAATTCATCCATATGCGCATGGATCACCGAGGACAACAGGCAGAAACTGGTGCCGCCGTCGTCGGACAGCTCGTCCGGCAGCTTGATCACGCGCGGCAGCACGCGCGGCGCCTTGACGATGGCGATGGCGGTGCCGCGGCCGAAAGCATCCTTGCCCGACAATTCGACGATGAAATTGAGGCTTTTATTCAGGACCTGGGGAAACGGGTGCGCCGGATCGAGCCCGATCGGCGTCAGCAGGGGCCTTACATATTGATCGAAATAATTCTTTACCCAGGCCGCCTGGCGTTCGTTGCGGTCGTCGTGGCGCAGCAGTTTGATGCCTTTGGCCGCCAGCTGCGGCAGGACTTCGGTATTCAGTACTTCATATTGGCGGGCCACGATCCGGTGGCACTCCGCATTGGTGCGCTCCAGCGCCGCCGCCAGGATCGGCGGATCGATATGTTCGCCTTCGATGCGGTTGGCCAGCAGGCTGGCGATCCGCACCTCGAAGAATTCATCCAGATTGTTACTGACGATGCAAAGATACTTCAGCCGTTCCAGCGCCGGGATGCTGGTGTCTTCCGCCTGCGCCAGCACGCGCCGGTTGAATGCCAATTGCGATATTTCCCGATCCAGATAAATCGCGGATGGCCGGGGTTCGACGATCGAAACGATTTCTTCGGTTTTTGTTTTCTTAATCATTTGACAAGTTTAACGCAAGGGGCATTGGTTTTGAGTGTAGGGTCGCTGTATGACAGCTTAATGACAAATTCAATCGGTCGCCCTTATGAATATGCAGCTAAATCGAGGATTTTTCTTGGTATTTTCCTGTCATTAACAACTAAATTTAGTGCTTCAGAAAAGTCATAAAGTCGTCACATTTGGCCGTTACAGTTCACCGCGTTACTTTTGTCAACCTAGGGAGCAGAACCATGCGTTTGAACCAAATTATTACATCGACGGCTGTCGCAATTTGCAGCACGTTGGCATTTTCGGCACAAGCTGCCGATATTACCGGTGCAGGATCTTCTTTTGTTTACCCAGCCTATTCCAAATGGGCCGAGTCCTACAAGGCAGCAACAGGCAACAACCTGAACTATCAATCGATCGGTTCCGGCGCCGGCATCAAGCAGATCATCGCCAAAACAGTCGATTTCGGCGCATCGGACCTGCCTTTGTCCCAAGCTGATCTGGACAAGGACGGCCTGACACAATTCCCGGCTATCGTCGGCGGCGTGACGATCGTTGTCAACCTGGACGGCGTCAAGCCAGGCCAGTTGAAGCTGACAGGCCAAGCCCTGGCGGACATCTATAACGCCAAAGTCACCAAGTGGAACGACAAGGAAATCGCCGATCTGAATCCTGGCGTGAAGCTGCCTGCAACCGACATCACCGCAGTGTATCGTGCCGACTCCTCGGGCACTACATACATCGTTACCAGCTACATGTCGAAGGTCAGCCCGGAATTCAAGACTGCCATCGGTTCCGGCACAGCGGTCAAGTGGCCGGCAGGCATCGGCGGCAAGGGTAACGAAGGCGTCGCCGCCAACGTCCAAAAGATCAAGGGCGCGATCGGCTACGTAGAGTACGCGTATGTCAAGGAAAACAAAATGACCTACACGCAAATGAAGAACGCCGATGGCCAATTCGTTTCGCCTGACGAGAAGGCATTCGCTGCCGCTGCAACATCCGCTGAATGGGCGAAGACACCAGGTTTCGCTGTTGACTTCACCAATGCATCGGGCAAGACCAGCTGGCCTATCACTGCTGCTTCGTTCATCATCATGCACAAATCGCAAGAAGCCGACGGCGCCAAGGGCAAGGAAGTCCTGAAATTCTTCGACTGGGCTCTGAAGAGCGGCGCTGCCGATGCAGCCAAGCTGGATTACGTTCCATTGCCTGCTCCAGTCGTGAAGCTGGTTCAGGATTCGTGGAAAGCAAATCTGAAGGATGCTAGCGGCAAGGCAATCTGGTAAGTTTGATAAGTAATACTGATGTTCCGGTTTGCCGCCGCGCTTGTATTGGAGCGCGGCGGCAAAACCTCATTGAAGAACGGTTCCCCTCATGAGCGTACAAATGTCCACGCCAACTATGTCTAATGCCGGGTTGCAGGGTAAAGCGTCCGCCGCCAATGCGAGCGAAAGTTTTGACGCCGCTTTGATAGCGACGATGAAGACGCAACGCATCCAGGATTTCTTTTTTCATAAAATCACGCTGTTGTTTGCATTGACCGTGCTGTTGATGCTCGGCGGGATTATCGTTTCTTTGTTTGTCGGCGCATGGCCGGCATTCCACGAGTTCGGCCCCGGTTTCATTACCCGCGTCGAATGGGATCCTGTCAATGATCAATACGGCGCCGCAATTGCCATTTTCGGCACGCTGGCGACTTCGGTCATTGCCTTGCTGATCGCATTCCCGGTGAGCTTCGGGGTTGCGCTGTTCCTGACGGAAATCTGCCCAAGCAGGCTGCGTCAGCCGCTGGGCACGGCCGTTGAGCTGCTGGCGGGCGTTCCAAGCATTATTTACGGCATGTGGGGCCTGTTCGTGTTCGCGCCGCTGTTCGCGGAATATGTGCAGCCCGTGCTGCAGGCGACGCTGGGCCAACTGCCGGTGATTGGTGCATTGTTCAAGGGTCCGATGACGGGCATCGGCATTCTGACCGCCGGCCTGATCCTGTCCGTGATGATCATTCCGTTCATTGCCTCCGTGATGCGCGATGTGTTCGAAGTCGTTCCCGCGGTGCTGAAAGAGTCCGCATACGGGCTGGGCTGCACACGCTGGGAAGTGGTGCGCAAGGTGGTCCTGCCTTACACCAAGACCGGCGTGGTCGGCGGCGTGATGCTGGGACTCGGCCGCGCGCTGGGCGAAACCATGGCAGTCACGTTCGTGATCGGCAATGCGCAGCGCCTGTCCTGGTCGCTGTTCGCATCCGGCAACAGTATCGCTTCGACGCTGGCCAATGAAATCGCGGAAGCCTCGACGCCCTTGCATGTGTCTTCGCTGTTCGCGCTGGGCTTGATTCTGTTTGTGATTACTTTCATCGTGCTGGCAGCCGCCAAGATGATGTTGATGGGCATGGCCCGCAAGGAAGGCGCCAAATGACGCAGGATGCACAACAAGCAGCAATGGCCAAGCCGGCCGGCATGAATCCGGTTTATCGCAGGCGCCTGATGCAGCATCGCCTCGGCATGGTGTTTTCCTTCATGGCGATGGCGTTTGGGCTGATCGTATTGGCCTGGATTCTCCTGACGCTGCTGATCAAGGGTTTCAACGCGCTCGATTTCGGCCTGCTGACCCAGAATACGCCTTCTCCCGGTTCCGCCGACGGCGGTTTGCTCAATCCGATTATCGGCAGCTTGATGATGGTCGGCATCGCCACGCTGATCAGCACGCCGATCGGCATTCTGGCCGGTATTTATCTGGCCGAGTACGGCGAAGAGAGCAAACTGGCGCAGATTACCCGCTTCGTGACGGACATCATGCTGTCGGCGCCTTCGGTCGTGATCGGTTTGTTCATCTATGCGATTTATGTCGCCAAGATCGGGCACTTCTCCGGCTGGGCCGGCACTTTCGCGATTTCGCTGATCGCGATCCCGGTCGTGGTCCGGACCACCGACAATATGTTGAAACTGGTGCCGGGCAGCCTGCGCGAAGCCGCGTTTTCGCTGGGCACGCCGCGCTGGAAAGTGGCTACCCTGATCCGCCTGCGCGCGGTCAAGGCCGGCGTGGTGACCGGCGTGCTGCTGGCCGTGGCCCGCATCTCCGGCGAAACCGCGCCCTTGCTGTTCACCGCGCTGAACAATCAGTTTTTCAGCACCAACATGAATCGGCCGATCGCCAATTTGCCTGTCGTGATCAATCAGTTTGCAATGAGCCCTTATAACAACTGGGTCTCGCTGGCCTGGGGCGGCGCCTTGCTGATCACCTTTAGCGTGCTGCTCTTGAATATTTTGTCGCGCACACTGTTCAGCCAGAAAATCCCAGGATAATTTCGAAGAGAAAAACATGACCATGCAAACAGCACCGAATATCGACAAAAGCCCGAAGTCGACCATCGAAATCGCCGACCTGAATTTTTACTACGGCAGTTTCCAGGGCCTGAAGAACATCAATCTGAACATCGAAGAGAAAAAGGTCACGGCCTTCATCGGCCCGTCGGGCTGTGGCAAATCGACCTTGCTGCGCACCTTCAACCGCATGTACGACCTGTATCCGGGCCAGCGCGCCGAAGGCAAGATCATGTACGGCGGCCGCAACATCCTGGATGCCGGCCAGGATCTGAACATGCTGCGCGCCAAGGTCGGCATGGTGTTCCAGAAACCGACGCCGTTCCCGATGTCGGTCTACGACAACATCGCCTTCGGCATCCGCCTGTATGAAAACCTGCCGAAAGGCGAAATGGACGAGCGCGTCGAATGGGCGCTGAACAAGGCGGCGCTGTGGGGCGAAGTCAAGGACAAGCTGACCAAGAGCGGCCTGTCGCTGTCCGGCGGCCAGCAGCAGCGCCTGTGCATCGCGCGCGGCGTGGCGGTGAAGCCTGAAGTGCTGTTGCTGGACGAGCCGACTTCGGCGCTGGATCCGATTTCGACTGCCAAGGTCGAAGAACTGATCGGCGAACTGAAGAACGATTACACCATCGCCATCGTGACCCACAACATGCAGCAAGCCGCGCGTTGTTCGGACAATACCGCCTATATGTACCTGGGCGAGCTGGTGGAATTCGGCGTGACCGACCAGATTTTCATGAATCCGGCCCGCAAAGAGACACAAGACTACATTACCGGCCGCTTTGGTTGATTAGCGCAGATTAAGCGTACCTGACGCCTCAATCATGGCACTGCGATGCTCGCCGTACAGTCGTACGACTCCGCTTCTCGCACCACGCTTGAGCCGCCAGCTACACTTACTCAGGCACTTCACAAATTTATAGAGTTATTCCCTCTTAGAAGGACATAAAAATGACAGGCGACCATTCTTCAAAACAATACGATACCGATCTTGAGACGATCCGTTCCAAGGTCCTGCTGATGGGCGGCATCGTCGAGCGCCAGTTTCAGGATGCAATGGCATCGTTCCGTGTCGGCAACAGCGAGCTGGCCGAGCGCGTCATCACCGAGGACGATACCGTAAATCGCCTGGAAGTCGAACTGGACGATGCCTGCAGCCACCTGATCGTGCGCCGCCAGCCTACCGCCAACGATCTGCGCACCGTGATGGCGACGATCAAGATCATTACCGATCTGGAGCGCGTCGGCGACGAAGCCACCAAGATCGCACGCACTTCGCTGCATCTGCACAAGCGCGGCGTGGGCCTGATCGCCCACTACGAAACCGTGCGTTCGATCGCCGATGTCGCCGCCGAAATGCTGCGCAGCTCGCTGGACGCGCTGGCGCGGCTGGACGAAAAGCAGGCGCATGCGCTGATCGCGCACGATGCGATCATCGATCACGGCTTCCGCAACATCACCCGCAACCTGGTCACGTTCATGATGGAAGACCCGCGCACGATTTCGACATCGATCGATACGATGTGGGTGGCCAAGGCCATCGAACGCATCGGCGACCATGCCAAGAACATCGCGGAATACGTGATTTACGTCGTCGGCGGCAAGGATATTCGTCACAGCGATTACATCGCCCTGGATAAAACGCCTGTTGCCTGAATCGATGGCTACCATACTGATCGTCGAAGATGAGCCGTCGATTGCCGAGCTGATTGCATTTACGCTCAAGGAAGCCGGCTGGACCACGTTCGTCGTCAGTACCGCGGCCGCGGCCTGGGAATTCGTGCAGCAGCGCACACCGCAACTGGTGGTGCTGGACTGGATGTTGCCGGACGGCACCGGCCTGCATCTGCTGTCGAAAATCCGCGCCGACCGCCAGTTGGCGCAGATCTCGGTGATCATGCTGACGGCCAAGAGCATGGAAGAGGACAAGCTGGCCGGCCTCGACAACGGCGCCGACGACTACATCACCAAGCCGTTCTCTCCGCGCGAACTGACCGCCCGCATCAAGGCCTTAATGCGGCGCAAAAGTCCCGAACATGCGCAGGAAATCATGGCTGTAGGACCGGTCACGCTGGATCCGGCCAGTTTTTCCGTGACGTTGCATGACAACAAGATCGATATCGACTTCGCCGAATTCAAATTATTGAAATTTTTCCTGGCCCATCCGGGAAGAGTGTTCTCTCGCAGCCAATTATTGGATAAAGTGTGGGGCGATCATGTTGTGATCGAGGAACGCACCGTCGACGTGCATGTGCTGCGCCTGCGCAAGTGTCTGCAGGACGCGGAGTATCTGATCAAGACGGTGCGCAGCGTGGGTTACATGCTCTCGGAAAAATAAATGAATCCTCAGTTGTTGTTTTGGGTGCCCGCGGCTTTGCGGGCGCTGTTGTTTGCAGTTGCCGCGGGCGTGGTGTGGTGGATGGCGGGAATCGAGGCGGCGCTGCTGCTGGCTTTCGTCGGCATTGCGGTGCTGGCGTTCACCCAATTGCATTATCTGTACCGTCTCAATACCTGGCTGGACAATCCCGATCAGGAAAAGCTGCCTGACGGCTGGGGCGCGTGGACCGATATTTTTGCGCGCCTGTACCGCTTGCGCCGCGACGACGAGAAAAACCAGGCCGAGCTGACCGAATGGCTGGCGCGTTTCCGCCAGGCCATGCATCTGCTGCCGGACGGCGTGGTGATCATGGACGATGTGCTGTTCCTGGAGTGGTGCAATCCCGCGGCGCAGACCCATCTGGGACTGGAGCTGGCGCGCGACAAGGGCATGCGCGTCACCAATCTGATCCGCACGCCGGCCTTTATCGACTACATCATCCTGGGCCGCTACGACCAGCCGCTGACGCTGAGCCTGCATGGACGCAAGCTGATCGTGCACATCATCCCGTTTGAAAACCGGCGCCAGATTGTCGTGACCCATGACGCCACGGAATCGGAACGCATCGACATGATGCGGCGCGACTTCATTGCGAATGCCTCGCATGAGCTGCGCACGCCGCTGACCGTGATCAACGGCTTCCTGGAGATCGCGCTGGCCCAGCCCAATCTCGATCCACAGGTGCGCAAATCGCATCTGCAACTGATGACCGAGCAGGGCAAGCGCATGCAGGGCCTGATCGGCGACATGCTGACGCTGACCCGGCTGGAATCGATCGATTATCCGATGCGTCCCGAACGGGTGCACATACGGCCGCTGCTGGAAGGCATTCTGGAGGAAGCCAATGCGCTGTCCAACGGGCGGCACCAGATTACGCTGGAAATCGACGGTCCCGACCTGAAGGGCAGCGTGGACGAACTGCGCAGCGCGTTCAGCAATCTGGTGTCGAATGCGGTGCGCTATACGCCGGACGGCGGCACTATCAGCCTGCACTGGCAGCAGAACGACAAGGGACTGATTTTCGCGGTACAGGACAACGGCATCGGCATCGCCGCCGACGACATCGCGCGGCTGACCGAACGCTTCTATCGCGTCGACAAGGGCCGTTCGCGCGAAACCCAGGGCACCGGGCTGGGCCTGGCGATCGTCAAGCATGTGCTGCTGCGCCATCATGCGACGCTGGTGATCGAATCCCAGCAGGAGCAGGGCAGCCGCTTCATGGCGGTGTTTCCCGAGACTGCCACGATCTAGAAGCCGAAAGGCATGGCCGCACAGGATCGCGGCGGCACGCATCGGCTACAATGCCTTTCACGCAATCGATGCGCCTTGCGCCGCTTCCTCACTCATGACATCCAACATTATTTCCCTTTTCCCGCGCCGCGCCGCCATGGCGCTGGCCGGTATCTCCCTGGCCGCCTGTTCCCTGCTCGATTCCAGACCGGGCGCAGCCAATGCGCCGCCGGTGCGCGCCGCGGAAGTCGCGCCGGCCGTCGCGCAAAAGCCGCTGCGCATCGGCCTGGCGCTGGGCGGCGGGGCTGCGCGCGGGTTTGCCCATATCGGCGTGATCAAGGCTTTGGAATCGCAGGGCATCAGGCCTGACGTGATCGTCGGCACCAGCGCCGGCAGCCTGGTCGGCGCCCTGTATGCGGCCGGCAACGACGGTTTCGCGCTGCAGAAAATGGCCATGGGCATGGACGAGGCCGCGATCTCGGATTGGTCGGTGCCGTTTTTCGCCAAGGTCAGCGGCGTGCTCAAAGGCGAGGCGATCCAGCAATACGTGGACCGCAGCGTGAATAACGTGCCGATCGAGAAGCTCAAGATTCCATTCGGCGCCGTGGCGACCGATCTGAACAGCGGCCAGCCGATTTTGTTCCAGCGCGGCGACACCGGCGTCGCGGTGCGCGCTTCGTCGGCGGTGCCGGGCGTGTTCCAGTCGGTCAGGATCGGATCGCATGTGTATGTCGACGGCGGATTGGTGGCGCCGGTGCCGGCGCGCTTCGCGCGCGAGATGGGCGCCGATTTCGTCATCGCCGTGAACATTTCGGCGCAGCCGGAGGTGCAGGCGGCGTCCAGTTCGGTCGACGTCATGCTGCAGTCGTTCGCCATCATGGGACAGAGCATCAACAATTATGAACTGCGCGATGCCGACGTGGTCATTACGCCGGTGCTCGGCAATATGCGCGGCAACGACTTCAGCGCCCGCAATAACGCCATTCTGTCGGGCGAGCAGGCGGGGATGGCGGCAATTGCCGAAATCAAACGCAAGCTCAATGCAAAACGCGCTCAGTAGAGCGCGTTTGCCTGGCCGGATCCGGGATTATTCGCGGGGCTGCGGAGAATCCGGATCATCGACGATCCGGCGGGCGCCGCTGAAACGTTTTTTCCAGTAGGCAATATCCATGCTTTCGATGCGCACTTCGCCGCCGGCGGAAGGCGAATGGATGAATTTGGAATCGCCCAGATAAATGCCGACATGCGAGAAGCCGCGGCGCAGGGTGTTGTAGAACACCAGGTCGCCCGGCTGCAGATCGTGCGAATCGACCTTTTCGCCGACCCGGCTGATTTCGGCGGAGGTGCGCGGCAGATCGGTCCCGAGCGCCGCCTTGAACACGTAACGCACCAAACCGCTGCAATCGAGACCGGTTTCGGGCGTATTGCCGCCATAACGGTATTTGATGCCGAGCATGCTCATGGCTTCAACCGCCAGATCCGACGTCTTGCTGGTGACGTGATCGGCCATATCTTGCAATGTTGATAATGCTCTTTGGGTTTTGCTCTGCGGCGCCTGGGCCGGCACGGCTTCGTAGCTCCATGCGGCGGCGCTCGCCAGTCCTGTGGCCAGAATACCGGCCTGGACAAGGATTTTTATGCGGAATGAAAGGTTTTTCACTGTCATTATTGGAGCGACTTTTCAATTGCGATGGGGAAATGTAATGGATATGACAAGGTGTGTCCATATGTAAATAGTAACAAGCAAGAATAGTTCCATCTATTTTTGTAGGACGAAGTCCTTTTTCTTCGCAGGCCAAAGTAAAAATCCGTACAATCACGATTCAAATTTTGATAGGGAAACATGATGCAAACCAGACCATTCCTGACGTTCGACGACGTGAAAAAGATTGCCGCCGCGGCTGAAGCCGAGGCGAAAGCGAATAATTGGGCGGTAGCGATCGCAATTGCGGACGCCGGCGGCCATTTGATGTGGTTCCAGCGGCTGGACGGCGTGGCGCCGATCTCGTCCACCATTGCACCGGCCAAGGCCCGTGCCGCGGCCCTGGGTTGCCGGGAAAGCAAGATTTACGAAGATATCGTCAATAACGGCCGCTATTCCTTCCTCAGCGTGCCGGGCGATTTTGCGTTTCTCGAAGGCGGCGTGCCGGTCATCGTCGATGGCCTGTGCATCGGCGCGGTCGGTGTTTCCGGCGTGAAATCGGCGGAAGATGCGCAAATCGCCAAGGCCGGCATCGCAGCCCTGACGGCCTGACCGAAAGAGAACGATTGGATGTGGTGGAGCGCTGCTTTCTGCGCTATAATCGTGCGGTTTAGCTAATTTTATCCCGCCCTAGCGCATACCACTTCCATATCGTCTCAAAAAGACTTAAAAAACGTTCGACCGGACCTTCTTGCGCCTGCGCGCAAGCTGAACCGGCCGAAGCTTGATAACGGTCATTCTGGCGCAGCTAGCGGCGGTAACAACATCAGGAGTTACCTTGCTGCCATTTCTATCTGGCCCCACCGTTCCAGCCATTCTCGCGTTAGCCGACGGGACGATTTTCCAGGGGGTTTCCATTGGCGCCACCGGCCAGACCACCGGCGAAGTCGTTTTCAATACGGCAATGACCGGTTACCAGGAAATCCTCACCGATCCCAGCTACAGCCGCCAGATCGTCACCCTCACTTATCCCCATATCGGCAATACCGGCGTCAACGCCGAAGATATCGAAGCCGGCCAGATCCATGCCGCCGGCCTGATCATCAAGGATTTGCCGCGCCTGGTTTCCAATTTCCGCAGCGGCCAATCGCTGGGCGACTACCTGAGCGCCGGCAATATTGTCGCCATCGCCGATATCGACACCCGCATGCTGACCCGCATCCTGCGTGAGAAGGGCGCCCAGAACGGCGCCATCGTCGCCGGCGAAACCGACATCGCCGCCGCCACCGCCAAGGCGCTGGCCCTGGCGCGCGCCTTCCCCGGCCTGGCCGGCATGGACCTGGCCAAGGAAGTCTCCGTCAGGCAAGCCTACAACTGGACCGAAACCGAGTGGAAACTGGGACGCGGCTACGGCCAGCAGATCACGCCCAAATACCACGTCGTCGCGTTCGACTACGGCGTCAAGTTCAATATCCTGCGCATGCTGGCAGAGCGCGGCTGCAAGATCACCGTGCTGCCGGCGCAGGCAAGCGCGGCCGATGCGCTGGCGCTCAATCCGGACGGCATATTCCTGTCCAACGGTCCCGGCGACCCGGAACCCTGCGATTACGCCATCGCCGCTTCAAAGGAACTGATCGAGCGCGGCGTGCCGACCTTCGGCATCTGCCTCGGCCACCAGATCATGGCGCTGGCCTCCGGCGCCAAGACGCTGAAGATGAAGTTCGGCCATCACGGCGCCAACCATCCGGTGCAGGACCTGGACACCAAACAAGTATTAATCACTTCGCAAAACCACGGCTTCGCCGTCGATGCGGCCACGTTGCCGTCCAATTGCCGCGTCACGCATGTGTCGCTGTTCGACGGTTCGCTGCAGGGTTTTGCCCGTACCGATCAACCCGCGTTCTGCTTCCAGGGCCATCCCGAAGCATCGCCCGGACCGCATGACATTGCCCCGCTGTTCGACAAATTCGTGGCAATGATGGAGAAGAAAAAAAATGCCTAAGCGTACCGATATTAAAAGCATCCTGATCATCGGGGCCGGCCCGATCATTATCGGCCAGGCCTGCGAATTCGATTATTCCGGCGCCCAGGCCTGCAAGGCCCTGCGCGAAGAAGGCTACAAGGTGATCCTGGTCAACAGCAATCCGGCCACCATCATGACCGATCCTGAAATGGCCGACGTCACCTATATCGAGCCGATCACCTGGCAGGTTGTCGAGCGCATCATCGCCAAGGAAAAGCCGGACGCGATCCTGCCGACCATGGGCGGCCAGACCGCGCTCAATTGCGCGCTGGACCTGCATCACAACGGCGTGCTGGAAAAATACAATGTCGAACTGATCGGCGCCTCGCCGGAAGCCATCGACAAGGCGGAAGACCGCTCCAAGTTCAAGGACGCCATGACCCGCATCGGCCTGGCGTCGGCCCGTTCCGGCGTGGCGCACACGCTGGAAGAGGCATGGGGCGTGCAGAAGGGCCTGGGCTTCCCGGTCATCATCCGGCCGTCGTTCACCATGGGCGGCACCGGTGGCGGCATCGCCTATAACGCGGAGGAATTCGAAACCATCTGCAAGCGCGGCCTGGAAGCATCGCCGACCTCCGAACTGCTGATCGAAGAATCGCTGATCGGCTGGAAAGAGTACGAAATGGAAGTCGTGCGCGACAAGGCCGACAATTGCATCATCGTCTGCTCGATCGAAAACCTGGATCCGATGGGCGTGCATACCGGCGACTCCATCACGGTCGCGCCGGCGCAGACGCTGACCGACAAGGAATACCAGATCATGCGCAACGCCTCGCTGGCGGTGCTGCGTGAAATCGGCGTCGACACCGGCGGCTCGAACGTGCAGTTCTCGGTCAATCCGGCCGACGGCCGCATGATCGTGATCGAAATGAATCCGCGCGTCTCGCGTTCCTCCGCGCTGGCCTCGAAGGCCACCGGTTTCCCGATCGCCAAGATCGCCGCCAAGCTGGCGGTCGGCTTCACGCTGGACGAACTGCGCAACGAAATCACCGGCGGCGCGACCCCGGCTTCGTTCGAACCGTCGATCGACTACGTCGTCACCAAGATCCCGCGTTTCGCATTCGAAAAATTCCCGCAGGCCGACGATCACCTGACCACGCAGATGAAATCGGTCGGCGAAGTCATGGCGATCGGCCGCACTTTCCAGGAATCGTTCCAGAAGGCCCTGCGCGGCCTGGAAGTCGGCGTCGACGGCCTGAACGAAAAGACCACCGACCACGAAACCATCAAGGAAGAGCTGGGCGAACCCGGTCCGGAACGGATCTGGTATGTCGGCGACGCGTTCGCGCAGGGTTTCACGCTGGAAGAAGTGCATCAGCTCACCCACATCGATCCGTGGTTCCTGTCGCAGATCAAGGAAATCGTCGATATCGAACTGTGGCTGGAAAAGACCCAGTCGCTGGATGCGCTCGACAAGAACATGCTGTTCAAGCTCAAGCAAAAGGGCTTCGCCGACCGCCGCCTGGCCAAGCTGCTCAAGACCACCGATACCGCCATCCGCGCCAAGCGCTGGTCGCTGGACGTGCGGCCGGTCTACAAACGGGTCGACACCTGCGCCGGCGAATTCTCGACCAACACGGCCTACATGTATTCGACCTACGACCAGGAATGCGAATCCAAGCCGACCGGCAAGAAGAAGATCATGGTGCTGGGCGGCGGTCCGAACCGCATCGGCCAGGGCATCGAGTTCGACTATTGCTGCGTGCACGCGGCGCTGGCGATGCGCGAAGACGGCTATGAAACCATCATGGTCAACTGCAATCCGGAAACCGTTTCCACCGATTACGACACCTCCGACCGCCTGTATTTCGAATCGCTGACGCTGGAAGACGTGCTTGAAATCGTCGACAAGGAAAAGCCGGTCGGCGTGATCGTGCAATACGGCGGCCAGACGCCACTGAAGCTGGCGCTGGACCTGGAAGCCAACGGCGTGCCGATCGTCGGCACCTCGCCCGACATGATCGACGCCGCCGAAGACCGCGAGCGTTTCCAGAAACTGCTGCAGGACCTGAACCTGCGCCAGCCGCCGAACCGCACTGCGCGCACCGAGGAAGACGCCTTGCGCCTGGCGCAGGAAATCGGCTATCCGCTGGTGGTGCGCCCATCGTATGTGCTGGGCGGCCGCGCCATGGAAATCGTGCACGAGCAGCGCGACCTGGAGCGCTACATGCGCGAAGCGGTCAAGGTTTCGCACGATTCGCCGGTGCTGCTGGACCGCTTCCTCAACGACGCGATCGAAGTCGACGTCGATTGCATTTCCGACGGCGAACACACCTTCATCGGCGGCGTGATGGAACACATCGAACAGGCCGGCGTGCATTCGGGCGATTCGGCCTGCTCGCTGCCGCCGTATTCGCTGTCGGCCGCGACCATCGACGAACTCAAGCGCCAGACCGCCTTGATGGCCAAGGGCCTGAACGTGGTCGGCCTGATGAACGTGCAGTTCGCGATCCAGCAGGTGGAGCAGGACGGCAAGCTGCAGGACGTGGTGTTCGTGCTGGAAGTCAACCCGCGCGCCTCGCGCACCGTGCCGTTCGTCTCCAAGGCGACCGGGCTGCAACTGGCCAAGATCGCGGCGCGCTGCATGGTCGGCCAGTCGCTGGCCAGCCAAGGCATCCGCAACGAAATCGTGCCGCCTTATTTCAGCGTCAAGGAGGCGGTGTTCCCGTTTGTCAAATTCCCGGGCGTCGACACCATCCTCGGCCCCGAGATGAAGTCGACCGGTGAAGTCATGGGCGTCGGCAAGACCTTCGGCGAAGCCTTTGTCAAATCGCAGCTCGGCGCCGGCGTCAAGTTGCCGAAGTCGGGCAAGGTGTTCCTCAGCGTCAAGGGCAGCGACAAGCCGCGCGCGGTGCAGATCGCCAAGGACCTGGTCGCGATGGGCTTTTCGATCGCGGCGACCAAAGGCACCGCGGCCGCCATCGGCGTGGCCGGCGTGCCGGTGACGATGGTCAACAAGGTGGTGGAAGGCCGTCCGCATATCGTCGACATGATCAAGAACAACGAGATCGCGCTGGTGATCAATACGGTGGAAGAGAAGCGCACCGCCATTTCCGATTCCGGCGCAATCCGGACTTCGGCCCTGGCGGCCCGGGTGACCACGTTTACCACCATCGCCGGCGCCGAGGCCGCGGTGGAAGGCATGCGTCATCTGGATGCGCTGGATGTGTATGATTTACAAGGCTTGCATAAAGCGATACACTGAACTTTATAAATTGATCTTCCAAGTCACAGAGGGCACCAGGATTTCCGGTGCCCTCTGTGGCTTTTTAACTTAAGCGACAAATATGAACTCGATTCCATTGACCAAGCACGGCGCCGATCTTCTGAAGCAGGAACTGCATCAATTGAAAACCAGGGAACGCCCGGCCGTTATCGCCGCGATCGCGGAAGCGCGCGCGCATGGCGATCTGTCGGAGAATGCCGACTACGATGCCGCCAAGGAACGTCAGAGTTTTGTTGAAGGCCGCATCGCCGATATCGAAGGCAAGCTGGGCGCCGCGCTGATTGTCGATCCGGCCACGCTGAATGCGGACGGCCGCGTGGTGTTCGCGTCGACGGTCGACCTGGAAAACCTGGAAACCGGCGAGAAGGTGACGTATCAGGTCGTGGGTACCGATGAAGCCGACATCAAGGAATCGAAAGTCTCGATCACGTCGCCGATCGCGCGCGCGCTGATCGGCAAGAGCGCCGGCGATGTGGTGGGCGTCGAAGCGCCGTCGGGATTGCGCGAATATGAAATTCTGGAAGTGCGTTACGTCTGATTGTTCCGGCATTCTTTCGAAGTAACCTGAAGTTACTTCGAAACCGTCATTATTATTTTCCCAGCGACGATTTTTTCGCGCTTTTCTGGCGCGGCTTGGCGCGTTTGATCGAACCGCCCGCGGTAACGCGTTCATTTCCCTTGACCATGACTTTGGTAACCGACGGCCGCTTGGTGCCGCTGGCGCTCGGCTTGACGATGGTGACCTCGCGCATGCCGCGGCCGCTGGTAAGAACGCGCTGCGTGCCGGCTTCCGGTTTCTGGCGGTAAATGATCAGCAGTTTGCCGATGTGCTGAATCGGCGAGGCCGACATCTGCTCGCAGATGGTTTCATACATGGCGATGCGGGCTTCGCGGTCGTCGCCGAAGACGCGGATCTTGATCAGGCCGTGCGATTTCAGGCTGGAATCGATTTCCTTCAGGACGGTCGGCGTCAGGCCGGCTTCCCCGATCATGACCACAGGGTGGAGCGCATGCGCTTCGGCACGCAGTTCGCTGCGCTCGGCGGGTGTAAGTTTCAACATGAAAATCCTCTAAAAACGGTATTCTACGCGAATGGCAAAGAACAAATTAAACAAAAACTGGCTGCACGACCATATTAACGACCCGTATGTGAAGCTGGCGCAGAAAGAGGGCTACAGGGCGCGCGCGGCCTATAAGCTCAAGGAAATCGACGAGGACGAGAAGTTGATCCGGCCCGGACAGATCATTGTCGACCTGGGCAGCACGCCCGGCAGCTGGTCGCAATATGCGCGCAACAAGCTGTCGGGGCAGAGCGGCGGCGGGATCAACGGCATGATCATTGGCCTGGACATGCTGCCGATGGAGCCGATTGCCGACGTCCACTTCATCCTGGGCGATTTCCGCGAAGAACAGCCGATGGGCGAGCTGGAACGCCTGCTGGCCGGACGCAAGGTCGATCTGGTGCTGTCGGACATGGCGCCGAACCTGTCCGGTATCGCCACCGCCGATGCCGCACGGATCGAGCACATCATCGATCTGGCGCTGGAATTCACCGAAAAGAACATGAAGCCGTCGGGTTCGCTGCTGGTGAAATGTTTCAACGGCACCGGCTATAACGAAATCCTGCATAAATTCCGCCAAACCTTCAAAACCGTCTCATCCAAAAAGCCCAAGGCCAGCCGCGACAAATCGTCTGAAATATTTCTTTTGGGAAAAGTGTTAAAAAATATACAATAAAATTGCTTGAATCTTCAACATGGCCCTTCAATATGGTCTTATGACAGCCGATGAACTCTTAACGAGGCAAATTAAGAATCGCCTGTCACTTGAAATGCGAACAGGAGCGCCGCATATCGATGGCAGCGGCTGCATTTGCCCTTGTGTTTCCAAAAGGCAATTTGTTGCGCCGGCCCCGATTGCCCGGCTCAGCGTGTAGTAACATCAGTTGAATCCGAGTAAAATCAGCCGGTATCAGATATCTACGAAGGTGTGGCGCTAACAGGCGTCGGAGGAGTTCTAGTGAACAACATGTTTTCAAAGGCCGCCATTTGGGTGGTCATCGCGCTGGTGTTATTCACCGTTTTCAAGCAATTCGATAATCGCGGCATGTCCGCGGGCGCCGCACCGATTGCCTATTCCGACTTCATCACCGAAATCAAGGCCGGCCGCATCAAGGACGCCACGATCGAAGACCGCAATATCGTCGCGACCACCCAGGACGGCAAGAAAATCAAGACCGCCGCCACCTATCTGGACCGCGGCCTGGTCGGCGATCTGCTGGCCAATGGCGTGAAATTCGATGTCAAGCAGCCGGAAGAGCAATCTTTCCTTTCCCAGATTTTCATTTCCTGGTTCCCGATGCTGTTGCTGATCGGCGTCTGGGTATTCTTCATGCGGCAGATGCAGGGCGGCGGCAAGGGCGGCGCGTTCTCGTTCGGCAAGTCGAAGGCGCGCATGCTGGATGAAAACGCCAATTCGATCACCTTCGCCGACGTCGCCGGTTGCGACGAAGCCAAGGAAGAAGTGCACGAAATCGTCGAATTCCTGCGCGACCCGACCAAATTCCAGAAACTCGGCGGACGCATTCCGCATGGCGTGCTGATGGTCGGCCCTCCGGGCACCGGTAAAACCCTGCTGGCGCGCGCCATCGCCGGCGAAGCCAAGGTGCCGTTTTTCACCATTTCCGGTTCCGACTTCGTCGAAATGTTCGTCGGCGTGGGCGCGTCCCGCGTGCGCGACATGTTCGAAAACGCCAAGAAGCACGCACCCTGCATTATCTTCATCGATGAAATCGATGCGGTCGGCCGTCACCGCGGCGCCGGCATGGGCGGCGGCAACGACGAGCGCGAACAGACCTTGAACCAGATGCTGGTCGAGATGGACGGTTTTGAAGTCAATTCCGGCGTCATCGTGATCGCCGCGACCAACCGTTCCGACGTGCTCGACAAGGCGCTGCTGCGCCCGGGCCGCTTCGACCGCCAGGTGATGGTCGGCCTGCCGGACATCCGCGGCCGCGAACAGATTCTGTATGTGCACATGCGCAAGGTGCCTATCGCGACCGATGTCAAGGCCGACATCCTGGCGCGCGGCACGCCCGGCTTTTCCGGCGCCGATCTGGCCAACCTGGTCAACGAAGCTGCCTTGTTCGCGGCGCGCCGCAGCAAGCGCCTGGTGGAAATGTCCGACTTCGAGGACGCCAAGGACAAGATCGTCATGGGACCGGAGCGCAAGTCCGCCGTGATGCGCGAGGAAGAGCGCCGCAATACGGCCTATCACGAATCCGGTCATGCGGTGGTCGCCAAGCTGTTGCCGAAGGCCGATCCGGTGCACAAGGTCACCATCATGCCGCGCGGTTTCGCGCTGGGCCTGACCTGGCAGTTGCCGGAACACGACCGCGTCAACATGTACAAGGACAAGATGCTCGAAGAGATCGCCATCCTGTTCGGCGGCCGCATCGCGGAAGAGATTTTCATGCATCAGATGTCAACCGGCGCCTCGAACGATTTCGAGCGCGCGACCAAACTGGCGCGGGCCATGGTGACCCGTTACGGCATGTCGGAAAGCCTCGGCACGATGGTCTACGAAGATTCGGAGCAGGATGCGTATTTCGGCCGCATGTCGGCCAAGACGGTATCCGAAGCCACGCAGCAGAAGGTCGATGCCGAGATCCGCAGCATTGTCGACGCGCAATATGCATTGTCGCGCAAGCTGCTGGAAGAAAACCGCGACAAGGTCGACTTGATGGCCAAGACGCTGCTCGAATGGGAAACCATCGACGCCGACCAGATCAACGACATCATGGAAGGCAACGAGCCGCGTCCGCCGAAGGCCGGCTTGCCTGCCAAGAAGGCATCGAACGACAACAAGCCGGAAGACGTTTCGCCTACGGCGACCGCGCCGGCCTGACCGCAGGCGCCGTCCGCAAGCAAGGGTGGGGATCGAATCCTCGCCCTTTTTTTTATGTCCGTGTTTTCCATGACGCCATCGGCTTCCGACCATGCCTAGAAAAACCCTCGATTGCGGCCGCTACCGCCTGCCGCTGCCGGCTGCCGGAGAGCGCCCGCTGGTAATGGGCATCCTGAACGTGACACCCAATTCCTTTGCCGACGGCGGCCATTTTTATCATCTGGAAGCTGCCATCTCGCACGCCGAGCAGATGATCGCCGACGGCGCCGACCTGATCGACATCGGCGCCGAATCGACCCGTCCCGGCGCGCCCGCGGTGCCGGCCGAGGAAGAGCTGCGCCGCCTGATGCCGGTGGTCTACGCCCTGCGCGATTGCGGCAAGCCGATTTCGATCGATACCAGCAAGCCGGAGGTGATGCGCGAAGTACTGGCCGCCGGCGCCGACATGATCAACGACATCAATGCCTTTCAGGCACCGGGCGCGCTGGCGCTGCTGGCCGATGCCGATTGCGCCCTGTGCATCATGCATATGCAAGGCACGCCGCAAACCATGCAGCAGGCGCCGGAATACCGGGACGTCAGCGCGGAAGTGACGCAGTTTTTGCAGGCGCGCGCCGAGGCGGCGCTGGCTGCCGGCATCGCGCGTTCGCGCCTTTGCATCGATCCCGGCTTTGGCTTCGGCAAAACGCAAGCGCATAATGTGCGTCTGCTGCGCGATTTGCGCCGCATTGGCGAGACCCTGGATCTGCCGCTGCTGGCGGCGATGTCGCGCAAATCGATGATCGGCGCCCTGACCGGGAAGCAAGTGGAGCAGCGGCTGGCCGGCAGCATCGGCGCGGCGATCGCGGCGGCGGCGCTGGGCGCGGCGATGGTGCGGGTGCACGATGTGGCGGAGACGGTCGATGCCCTGGCCGTATGGCAGGCGGCGATTGCGCCGGAATAGGCAAATGCGTTTGTAGGACTGTGGAAAAAAGGCTATAAAGCACAGCATGCGGCCGGCACAGGGCAGACATAAAACCGTTGGAAAACGACGACATCATGTCCAAACGCGCCGTGAGACGATTTATAGAACGATCGATAAAAAAGCTGAATTAAAATAAACAATATTAATAGTATTGTTCCCCTGATAAGAAAAAATCGTAGATGGCTAAATATTTTGGAACCGATGGTATCCGCGGAAGGGTCGGCGAATCGCCGATTACGCCGGATTTTGTAATGCGCCTGGGCTGGGCCGCGGGCAAAGTGCTGGCCAAGTCGCCGCTGCCGGGCGTGCGGCCGGCGGTTCTGATCGGCAAGGACACGCGCATTTCCGGCTATATGCTGGAAGCGGCGCTGGAAGCCGGCTTTGCCGCCGCCGGCGTCGACGTGCTGCTGGCGGGACCGGTGCCGACGCCGGCGGTCGCCTATCTGACGCGCGCGCTGCGGCTGTCGGCCGGGGTGGTGATTTCGGCCTCGCACAATCCGTTCGAAGACAACGGCATCAAATTCTTTTCCGAGCACGGCAACAAATTGCCGGATGCGGTCGAAGCCGAAATCGAAGCGGCGCTGGAGTTGCCGATGGACTGCGTGACCTCCGGCAAGCTGGGCAAGGCGCGGCGCCTGGACGATGCGGCGGGGCGTTATATCGAATTCTGCAAGAGCACCTTTCCAAGCGAACTCGATCTGCACGGCATGACCATCGTCGTCGATTGCGCGCATGGCGCGGCATATCACATCGCCCCGCACGTATTCCACGAACTCGGCGCCGAAGTGATCGCCATCGGCAATAAGCCGGACGGCCTGAACATCAACAAGGGCTTCGGCGCCACCGCGCCCGAGGCGCTGGCGCAGGCGGTGCGGGACAACAAGGCCGATATCGGCATCGCGCTCGACGGCGACGCCGATCGCCTGATCATGGTCGACGCCGCCGGCCGCATCTATAACGGCGACGAGCTGCTTTACGTGGTGGTCAAGGACCGCCTGGCCGTGGCGCCGGTCCCCGGCGTGGTCGGCACCCTGATGACCAATATGGCGCTGGAAGTGGCCTTCAGGAACATGGGCATCGAATTCGTGCGCGCCAAGGTCGGCGACCGCTACATCCTGGAACAACTCCAGCGGCGCGACTGGCTGCTCGGCGGAGAAGGCTCCGGCCATATCCTGTGCCTGGACCGCCATACCACCGGCGACGGCATCATTTCGGCGCTGCAGATACTGAGCGGCCTGAAACGCAGCGGCCAATCGCTGGCCGAATACACCGCCGATATCGATCTCTATCCGCAAGTGCTGATCAACGTGCGCATTCCGCTCGGCTTCGACTGGGAAAACAATCCGGCGATGCAGGCCGCCAGGGTTGCCGTCGAAAAGCAACTGGGCGATACCGGGCGTGTGCTGATCCGCCCATCCGGCACCGAACCGCTGCTGCGGGTCATGGTGGAAGCGCCCGACGGCGCCGATGCGCAAAACATGGCGCAGCGCATTGCCGATCAGGTGCTGGCGGCGTAAGCTGTCTCGCTTATGCCAAAAGACAAAACGACCATTCTCATAGTCGAAGACGAGCCGAGCATTTCCGAGTTGTTGCGCTTCATGCTGCAGGATGCCAATTACGCGGTGGTGCTGGCCTACGATTCGAAGCAGGCGCTGGCGCATATCGGCAAGGAATTGCCCGACGCCGTGCTGCTCGACTGGATGCTGCCGGACATGCCCGGCCTGAGCCTGCTCAGCCAATTGCGCAACGACAGCCGCACCGCCGCCTTGCCGATCATCATGCTGACCGCGCGCGGCATGGAGGAAGACAAGGTCAAGGGGCTCGATCACGGCGCCGACGATTACGTCACCAAGCCCTTTTCGCCGAAGGAACTGGTGGCGCGCATCCAGGCGCTGCTGCGGCGCAAGACACCCGAACGGGGCCGGAAACTGCTGGTGCACGGCAATATCCGGATCGATACCGAACGCTTCGAGGTGACCGTGGCCGACGCGCCCGTCACGCTGGACCAGTCTGAATTCAAGCTTCTGCGTTTCCTGGCGGCGCATCCGGACCGCATATTTTCGCGCGCCCAGCTGCTCGACAAGGTCTGGGGCGACCACGCATTCATCGAAGAACGCACCGTCGATGTCCACATCATGCGGCTGCGCAAATCGCTGGGGGCGGCGGCCGACAGCATCAAAACCGTGCGCGGCATCGGTTACAAGCTCAGCGAGGGATAAGGCCGGACCGGACCGGGAGGAGGGGTGCCTCGTCCAGTGCGCGCTTTGCAAGCCGTGTTCCAACCGTTACAATAGCGCGCCTGCATGCAAGGCCCGGCCGACGCAATCGGCATGCCCCCGTAGCTCAGTGGATAGAGCGATCCCCTCCTAAGGGATAGGTCACACGTTCGATTCGTGTCGGGGGCACCACACAGACACTCACCCCAAAATTTAATCCTATGGCAGTCATTTCTATTTCAAACGCGCAACTCGCGTTTGGTCACGTCGCGTTGCTCGATGGCGCCGAATTTTCCCTTGAGTCCGGCGAGCGCGTCGGGCTGATCGGCCGCAACGGCACCGGCAAATCGTCCCTGCTGAAGACCATTTCGGGCGTTTCCAGGCTGGACGACGGCCTGATGGTGATGCAGCAGGGGCTGAAGATCGCCTATGTCGATCAGGAGCCGCATTTTTCACCGGACATGTCGGTGTTCGACGCCGTGGCGTCGGGCATGGGCGAAATGCAGGCCCTGCTGGCCGAATACGACGCGTTGACCGGGCAGTTCGGCGGCGACGACGACGAAGCCATCATGGAGCGTATGCACGACATCCAGTTGAAACTGGATGCGGCCGACGCCTGGAGCCTGGGCAACAAGGTCGAAACCACGCTGGACCGCCTGAACCTGAACAAGGACGCCCTGATGGGCACGCTGTCGGGCGGGATGCAGAAGCGCGTGGCGCTGGCCTGCGGGCTGGTCAGCGGGCCCGACGTGCTGCTGCTGGACGAACCGACCAACCATCTCGATTTCGGCTCCATCATGTGGCTGGAAGGCCTGCTGCGCGATTTCAAGGGCAGCGTGCTGTTCATCACCCACGACCGCAGCTTCCTCGACAACGTCGCCACCCGCATCATCGAACTCGACCGCGGCAAGCTGCTGTCCTTCCCCGGCAATTTCACTGCCTACCAGACACGCAAGGCCGAGCAACTCGAAATCGAGGAAGTCGAAAACGCCAAGTTCGATAAATTCCTGGCGCAGGAAGAGGTCTGGATCCGCAAGGGCGTGAAGGCGCGCCGCGTGCGCGACGAAGGCCGCGTGCGCCGGCTGGAAGCGCTGCGGCTGGCGCGCAGCGCGCGCCGCGAACAGCAAGGGCAGGTCAAGCTGGATGTATCGTCCGGCGAGCGTTCAGGCAAGATCGTCGCGGAGCTCGAAAACGTCAGCAAGGCGTATGGCGAGAAGGTAATCGTCAGCGATTTCAGCGCCACCATCCTGCGCGGCGACAAGGTCGGCCTGATCGGCCAGAACGGCGCCGGCAAGACCACGCTGCTGAAGATGATCCTCGGCGAGGAAACGCCCGACAGCGGCAAGGTGCGCCAGGGCACCAAGCTGCAGGTCGCCTATTTCGACCAGATGCGCGCGCAGCTCAATGAAGACGCCAGCCTGGCCGACACCATCGCGCCCGGCAGCGACTGGGTGGAAATCAACGGCCAGCGGCGCCATGTGATGACCTATCTCAGCGATTTCCTGTTTGCGCCGGAACGCGCCCGTTCGCCGGTCAAATCGCTGTCCGGCGGCGAGCGCAACCGGCTGCTGCTGGCGCGCCTGTTCGCCAAGCCGGCCAACGTGCTGGTGCTGGACGAACCGACCAACGACCTGGATATCGACACGCTGGAACTGCTGGAAGAATTGCTGGAAGACTACGAAGGCACCGTATTCCTGGTCAGCCATGACCGCACCTTCCTCGACAATGTCGTGACCCAGGTCATCGCATCCGAAGGCAACGGTTTCTGGCGCGAATACGTGGGCGGCTACACCGATTGGGAACGCCAGCGCCCGAGCAGCCAGCCGGCCGCCAAAGGCAAGTCCGACAGCAAGGCCGCCGATGCCAAGCCGGCCGCGGCCGCCACCCCAGCCGCGGCGCCCAAGAAAAAGCTCAGCTACAAAGAGCAGCGCGAACTGGACGAGCTGCCCGTATTGATTTCGAAGCTGGAAGCCGAGCAGGCCGAAGTCTCCGCGAAACTGGCCGATGCCGATCTGTACAAGCAGAAGCCGGACGAGGTGAAGCGTTTGAACGAACGGTTTGCAGAACTCGACGGTTTGCTGCTGGATGCGTTGGAGAAGTGGGAAGTGATTGAAGCGCGTACTAAATAGTCCGGCGTTTAGTTAGGGCGGCGGATGGCGGCTTTCAGGGCCGCCATTTTTTCGTGCAAAGCCGGCGCGTCGCCGGCATCGGGCCGCATGTGCAGGTAGGCATCCAGATCGTCCAGCGCGGCCTGCGGATCGGCCAGGTTGGCGTAGGCCAGGCCGCGATCGCGGCGTTCATTGATGTCGTCCGGCAGCAGGATGATCAGGCGCTGCTGCACGTCCAGCACGCGCTGCCAGCGTTGCGCGTCGGTGAAAATCGCTTTCAGGTTGCGCAGCATGCGTTCGACGATTTCACGCGGATGGGCCGCGCGCAGATAGGCGGCCAGCGGTAGTTCGCCGAATTCGCTGTGCCGCCCCAGATACGGTTCGATGCGTTCTTCCAGTTCTTCGCGCGACAGGCTGCTGCCGTTGATCGGATCCAGCACGATTTCACCCGACTGCACCGTCAGCTTCATCAGGAAATGGCCGGGGAAGGAAATGCCCTTCATATCCAGGCCGATCTGCTGCCCCAGCTCCATGTAGATCACCGCCAGCGAAATCGGAATGCCGCGCCGCGTCGCCATGACCCGATGCACGTAGCTGTTGTCGGCGTCGTAGAAATTATTGACGTTGCCGGCGAATCCCATTTCCTGGAAAAACAGATGATTCAGCATGCGCAGCTTTTGAATATGCGACGCATCGGCCGGAATGCGCTTCATCAATTGAAACCCGATGGTATCGATTTCAACCTGATGCGCCGCGAAGTCCAGATGCGGATACACGTCCTGCCCGATCGCCAGCGCCGTTTCAAACAACGGAATGGAATCGTCCTGTCGCACCAGCGAAGCAAAGTAATCGAGAGATTTGAGCGTCATATTGGATTCATGCTACCAAAGAAACGCGGTTTGCAAAACGCCGTTTGCAATTGTATGGACTTGTTTCGCTTATTTGATTACTTGCCGACGCGCTGGAATTCGCGTATCCGGAATCCCATCGCCGCCAATGCGCCGAAATACGCCACGCCGCACGCCGTCAGGACCAGCAGCAACGCGCCTACGCGCAGCGCCGGATGCGCCCGCATCGCGATCCAGTCGAAGTGGGAGCCGGTCCACAGGGCTACTGCCGCCAGCAGCAGCAGCGCGCCGCCCAGGCGCAGCAGGAACAGGCCCCAGCCCGGACGCGGCGTATATATCTGGCGGCGGCGCAGGCCCCAATACAGGAAACCCGCATTCAGGCAGGCGCCGAGGCCGATCGACAAGGCCAGGCCGGCATGGGCGAATATCGGTACGAAGATGTAATTCATCAACTGTGTGGCGAGCAGAACGCCGATCGCGATCTTGACCGGCGTCTTGATGTCCTGCCGGGCGTAAAAACCGGGCGCCAGGATCTTCACGACGATCAGCCCGATCAGCCCGACGCCGTAGGCCACCAGCGCGTGGCTGGTCATCAGCACCGATTCGGCATTGAACTTGCCGTAGTGAAACAGCGTGGCGGTCAAGGCCTGCGACAATGTCGCCAGTCCTACCGCGCAGGGCATCGCCAGCAGGAACGTCAGGCGCAGCCCCCAGTCCAGCAGCGCCGAATATTCGGCGGTGTCGCCTTCGATGTTGGCTTTCGACAGGTTCGGCAGCAGGATGGTGCCCAGCGCGACACCGAGCAGGGCGGTCGGAAATTCCATCAGGCGGTCGGCGTAGGACAGCCAGGAAACGCTGCCGTGCGCCAGGCGCGAAGCGATGTTGGTATTGATCATCAGGCTGATTTGCGCGGCCGATACCGCGAACACCGCCGGCCCCATTTTCCGCAGCACGCGGCGCACGCCGGCGTCGCGCAGGCCGATGGCGGGATTGAGGGCAATATGCGGCAGCATGCCGATCTTGACCAATGCGGGAATCTGTATCGCCACCTGCAGGATGCCGCCGACCACGACGGCGATCGCCATCGAATAGATCGGCTGTTTCATGAAGGGCGCCAGCAGCAGCGAGGCCGCGATGAAGGCGATGTTCAGCAGCACCGGGGTAAACGCCGGGATCTTGAATTCGCGCCAGGTATTCAGAATGCCGCCGGCCAGGGCGACGAACGCCATGAAGCCGATGTAGGGGAACATCAGCTGGGTCATCAGCACCGAAGCGTCGAACGCATCCTTGTTGCTGGCCAGGCCGGTGGCGATGGTATAGACGATGATCGGCGTGCCGACGATGCCGAGCGTGCAGGTGATCAGCATGGCCCAGATCATGGCGGTGGCGACGTGGTCCACCAGCGTTTTGGTGGCGGCGTCGCCTTTCTGGTTCTTATATTCGGCCAGGATCGGCACGAACGCTTGCGAAAACGCGCCTTCGGCGAACAGCCGGCGCAGCAGATTCGGAATGCGGAAGGCGACGTTGAAGGCGTCGGTATAAGCCGACGCGCCAAACGCGCGGGCAAACAGGATTTCGCGAAACAGTCCGGTGATGCGGGAGACCATCGTCATGCCAGAAACGGTGGCAAGCGTCTTGTGCAAGTTCATGCGGCGTCATTATAGACGTTTCGCGCAGCGCTCCGGAAAGTGTTCGCCCGCGGCATTGCCGGCCCTGAAATGTGTTTAAATGATAATAATGTAGGGCTTTTGCAACAGGGTTCGGCGGCAGCGGCCGGGGGCGCGGGGCCGCTTCCATAGGAGAGGGCGGCGGCAAGGGCGTTTCCGGTCTTCCGCTTCGCTATTTAGTTTGCCACGATAATGAAAAGCCGCTATACTTTACGACTTTACAGAATTCCGCATCGCGATATAACGACAACATTGCGTAAGAAATTGCGGCCGATACCGATTTAGGAAATTATTCATGGCAAATACCGCACAAGCGCGCAAACGCGCTCGTCAAGCAGTCAAGCAAAACGCGCACAATTCCAGCCAGCGTTCGACTCTGCGCACAGCAATCAAAGCTGTCCGCAAGGCAATCGAAGCAGGCGACCAGGCTGCTGCGGCGACTATCTACCAAAACTCGGTATCGACCATCGATCGTATCGCCGACAAGAAAATCATTCACAAGAACAAGGCTGCTCGCCATAAGAGCCGCCTGTCCGCTGCAATCAAGGCTCTGGGCGCCGCTGCTTAATTAGCCGCTCGCTTTGCCGCCGTCTTCGCTGACGGTTCGGTTGCTGCAAAAGAATGTAAAAACCCCCGCCTGACTTCGGTCAGGCGGGGGTTTTCGCTTTTCTGCGGCCTTTTTCTGTGGCCTTTTTACCGCGGCTTTTTTAATCCGGCAAACCTTCAATGGTCATGCCCGGCTTGATATTCTTCTGCTTGAACCAGCCAAGGTTCATCTCCAGCGCATAATTCGCCGGACGCTGCGCGCAATGCGAATTCAGCGTTTCCGCCTGCATGTCTTCGATATTGATGATCTTGTGGTTGCCGTCCAGAAATGCGACGGACAAGGGCAGCAGCGTATTTTTCATCCACATGCACACGCCGGCCGGCGATCCGAACAGGAACACCATGCCCTGATTCGGGCCCAGGGCTTTGCGGAACATCAGTCCTTCTTCGCGTTGCGCTTCGGTAGCGGCTACCTCGGCCTGGATCACATACATGCCGGCAGTCAACGGAATCACGGGGAATTTCTGTGGAGTTTGTGCGGTGGCGGCGGCGCTCAGTATCAGCAGGATCGAGAAAACGGGAATGGCGAAGCGTTTCATGGGAGGAGATGAAAGTGAAGGAATCCGGCGATTATAGAGTAAGGCCCGGAAAATAAAAAAGGCAGGACGCGCCTGCCTTTGGATACCGCTTGATGCGTCTGATTACTTGGCTGGCGCTGCGTCAGCTGCCGGAGCTGCTGCTGCTTTCTTTGCTTTCTTGGCTTTTTTGGCCTTCTTTGCTTTTGGTGCTGGTGCAGCGTCCATCTTTGCAGCTGGCGCGGCGGCAGGAGCAGCCGGCGCAGCAGGTGTTTGTGCATATACGGAGGTAGCGAACAGGCCGGCGATCAGAGCAGCGACTAATTTATTCATTTGTAATTCTCCAGGTGCAGTTTTCGGAAATCCCATGATTCGGTTGAATCAGTGCAGATAACGGCCTGTGAAGGACTGCGTTGACAACCTTGACAAATAAATACCCGGACTTTGCACTTGCTTACAATCCGCCGGCATCGACTTGCATGGCTTCGCCCGGCAGCAGGGGATGGGTGGCGAGGCTGAACGGCCCGATGGCAATGCGCACCAGGCGCAGCGTCGGCAGGCCCACGGCGGCGGTCATGCGCCTGATCTGCCGATTCTTGCCTTCGGACAAGGTGATCGCGAGCCAGGAAGTCGGCTGATCCTGGCGCTGGCGAATCGGCGGATCGCGCGGCCAAAGCCAGTCGGGCGCCTCGACGCGTCCGGCCTGGCACGGCAGCGTGATGAAATCGCCCAGATCCAGCGGCGCCCGCAATCGTTCCAGCACCGCCTTGCCGGGGATGCCGTCGACCTGCACCAGATAGGTTTTCCGTTTGTCGCTGTCGGGATGGCTGATCCGATGCTGCAGGCGGCCGTCGTCGGTCAGCAGCAGCAAACCTTCGCTATCGGCATCCAGCCGTCCGGCCGGGTATATATTAGGGATGTCGATATAGTCGGCCAGCGATGCACGCGTCGGATGCGGCGAGAATTGGCACATCACCTGATAGGGCTTGTTGAATAATATGAGAGGCATGCCCGGGGTTCTTTGGATGAAGGCTTCAGTGTCGCAAAAAAATGGCGCCTCGTAAAATACTGGTGCATAATGTGATTCAGCTTTTTGTCTTATGTCTTATATAAGACTTGTGAAAATAGATAGCGCCAGCGCAAGCGCATATACCGGAGCCAACCATGTACCAGCATATTCAAGTGCCAGCCGAAGGCCGGAAAATCACCGTCAACGCCGATTACACGCTGAACGTGCCGGACGCGCCGATTATTCCCTTCATTGAAGGCGACGGCACCGGCGCGGATATCAGCCCGGTCATGATGAAGGTGGTGGACGCCGCGGTGGCCAAAGCCTATGGCGGGCGGAAGAAAATCAGCTGGATGGAAGTCTATGCCGGCGAGAAGGCGACCCGGACTTACGGCCCGGACGTCTGGCTGCCGGAAGAAACGCTGGCGGCGGTCAAGGAATATGTGGTGTCCATCAAAGGGCCCCTGACCACGCCGGTCGGCGGCGGCATCACCTCGCTCAACGTCGCGCTGCGCCAGCAACTGGATTTATATGTCTGCCTGCGTCCGGTGCGCTACTTCAAGGGCGTGCCGTCGCCGCTGCGCGAACCGGAGAAAACCGACATGGTGATCTTCCGCGAAAACTCCGAAGATATTTATGCCGGCATCGAGTGGCCCAAGGGCAGCGAAGGCGCCAAAAAAGTCATCGAGTTCCTCACGAAAGAAATGGGCGTCAGGAAGATCCGCTTTCCGGAGACTTCCGGGATCGGCATCAAGCCGGTATCCAGCGAAGGCACCGAGCGCCTCATGCGCAAGGCGGTGCAATACGCCATCGACAACGACAAGTCTTCCGTGACCATCGTGCACAAGGGCAACATCATGAAATTCACCGAAGGCGCATTCCGCGACTGGGCCTACGAGACGGCGCGCAACGAGTTCGACGCCAGGCCGATCGACGGCGGTCCGTGGTGCAAGGTGAAGAACCCCAAGACCGGCCGCGACATCGTCATCAAGGACGTCATCGCTGACGCGTTTCTGCAACAAATCCTGCTGCGTCCGAATGAATATAGCGTGATCGCAACGCTCAACCTGAACGGCGACTATGTTTCCGACGCGCTGGCCGCGCAGGTCGGCGGGATCGGCATTGCGCCGGGCGCCAATATGTCGGATTCCGTGGCCATGTTCGAAGCCACGCACGGCACCGCGCCCAAATATGCCGGCAAGGACTACGTCAATCCGGGATCGATGATCCTGTCGGCCGAGATGATGCTGCGCCACATGGGATGGGTCGATGCCGCCGACCTGGTGATCGACGCCATGCAGCAATCCATTTCCTCCAAGCAGGTCACCTACGATTTCGCCCGCCTGATGGAAGGGGCGACACAGGTGTCGTGCTCCGGTTTCGGCGATGTCATGATCGAAAACATGACAAATACACAATAAAATGGACAATAAAAAGCCCCGCCGAGGCGGGGCCGCTGCAACTCAATAACGATTATTGAGGAGCCTGGATGTTGGACGCCTGCTGGCCTTTGGAGCCTTGCGAGACTTCAAACTGGACTTTTTGACCTTCTTTCAGGGTCTTGAAGCCGCTCATTTGAATTTGCGAGAAGTGCGCGAACAGATCTTCGCCGCCATCGTCGGGCGTAATGAAGCCATAGCCTTTCGAGTCGTTAAACCATTTTACTGTGCCAGTTGCCATATAAAACGTCTTTCAAAGAAAAACCAATCACACGAGCCGTTAAGGCAAGAGCATGGCGCTTCATCCAAGTCGCAGCCCTTTGCAAAACTTGCTCCCTCCATATCAACAAGTAGAGCACTCATTAATAATTTATATTCTTCTTGCGAAAAAAAGAAAAGTCAAGCCATTTCGGCAGCCCCGAAATATCATTTATTCAGGCGATCGTCCATATAGGACTTGATTTAGGATAAATCAGTGTCATCTGCGTTCTAAGCTGAAAACGCGTAATATCAATACCAACTGCAAACTGATTTGCTGTAAATTTGATATCACGTTGGGTGTATGGAGCAAGAGCGGACGAATGGCTACAAAGCACGAGAATCAGGACGGCACTGTCATTGCGGAGCGGGAGCAGAAGCTCAAGCCACCGTCGATGTATGTTGTTTTGTTGTTGAACGATGATTACACGCCCATGGAATTCGTGGTCGCCATCATCCAGGAGTATTTTCAGAAGGATCGGGAAACTGCGATGCAGATTATGCTCAAAGTTCATCGCGACGGAAAAGGTGTGTGCGGTGTGTATCTCAAGGATATTGCATCCACAAAAGTTGAACTCGTTTTAAGGCACGCCAGGGAAGCAGGTCATCCTTTGCAGTGCGTGATGGAGGAAGCATGATTGCGCAAGAATTGGAAGTTAGTTTGCATATGGCGTTTGTCGAAGCCCGGCAATCGCGGCACGAATTCATAACCGTCGAGCATCTGCTGCTGGCGCTGGTGGACAATCCGTCCGCGGCCGAGGTCCTGCGCGCGTGCGCGGTCAATATCGACGATCTGCGTAAGACGCTGACCAACTTCATCAGCGACAATACGCCAACCGTTTCCGGCACCACCGAAGTGGATACCCAGCCGACGCTGGGCTTCCAGCGCGTGATCCAGCGCGCCATCATGCACGTTCAGTCGGCATCGAACGGCAAGAAGGAAGTGACCGGCGCCAACGTGCTGGTGGCGATCTTCGGCGAAAAGGATTCGCATGCCGTTTATTATCTGCATCAGCAGGGCGTGACCCGGCTCGATGTGGTCAATTTCATTTCTCATGGCGTACGCAAGGATCACACCGGCGAACCGCAAAAGGCGCCGGAAGGAGCTGAGGACGTGCAGACAGAAAGTCAGCAAAAGGAAAGTCCGCTCGATCAGTTCACGCAGAATCTGAACAAGCTCGCCAACGAAGGCAAGATCGATCCGCTGATCGGACGCGAATTCGAAGTCGAGCGCGTGATCCAGACCTTGTGCCGCCGGCGCAAGAATAATCCGCTGCTGGTCGGCGAAGCCGGCGTCGGCAAGACCGCCATCGCCGAGGGCCTGGCATGGCGCATCACGCAGGGCGACGTGCCTGAAATCCTGCGCGACGCGGTGGTGTACTCGCTCGACATGGGCGCGCTGCTGGCCGGCACCAAGTATCGCGGCGATTTCGAGCAGCGCCTGAAAGCGGTGCTCAAGCAGCTCAAGGACAGCCCGAACGGCATTCTGTTCATCGACGAAATCCATACCATCATCGGCGCCGGTTCGGCGTCGGGCGGCACCCTGGATGCGTCGAACCTGCTCAAGCCGGCGCTTTCCAGCGGCCAGCTCAAATGCATCGGCGCCACCACGTATACGGAATACCGCGGGGTCTTCGAAAAAGACCATGCCTTGTCGCGCCGCTTCCAGAAGATCGACGTCAATGAGCCGACCGTCGAGCAGACCATCCAGATTCTGCGCGGCCTCAAATCGCGTTTCGAAGAGCATCACAGCGTCAAGTATTCCGCGATCGCATTGACCACGGCGGCCGAACTTGCGGCGCGCTTCATCAACGACCGTCATTTGCCCGACAAGGCGATCGACGTGATCGACGAAGCCGGCGCGGCGCAACGGATATTGCCGAAGTCGAAGCAGAAGAAGACCATCGGCAAGGCCGAGATCGAAGAGATCATTTCGAAGATTGCACGGATTCCGCCGCAGTCGGTCAACCAGGACGACCGCACCAAGCTGCAGACCATCGACCGCGATCTGAAGAATGTGGTGTTCGGGCAGGATCCGGCGATCGAAGCGCTGGCTTCCGCGATCAAGATGTCGCGCGCCGGCCTCGGCAAGACCGACAAGCCGATCGGCTCGTTCCTGTTCTCCGGTCCGACCGGCGTCGGCAAGACCGAGGTGGCCAAGCAACTGGCCTTCATCCTCGGCATCGAGCTGATCCGTTTCGACATGTCCGAATACATGGAGCGCCATGCGGTGAGCCGTCTGATCGGCGCGCCGCCGGGCTATGTCGGTTTCGACCAGGGCGGCCTGCTGACCGAAGCCATCACCAAGAAGCCGCACGCCGTGCTGCTGCTCGATGAAATCGAAAAGGCGCATCCCGACGTGTTCAACATCATGCTGCAGGTGATGGATCACGGCACGCTGACCGACAACAACGGCCGCAAAGCCGATTTCCGCAATGTGATCATCATCATGACCACCAATGCGGGCGCGGAAAGCTTGCAGAAGCGCACCATCGGCTTCACCGAGAAGAAGGAAGCCGGCGACGAGATGGCGGATATCAAGCGCATGTTCACGCCTGAGTTCCGCAACCGCATCGACGCCATCATCAGCTTCCGTGCGCTGGATCAGGAAATTATCCTGCGCGTGGTCGACAAGTTCCTGATGCAGCTGGAAGAGCAGCTGCACGAGAAGAAAGTCGAAGCGATCTTCTCGGACGACTTGCGCAAGTTCCTGGCGAAGAAGGGTTTCGATCCGCTGATGGGCGCACGCCCGATGGCGCGTCTGATCCAGGATATGATCCGCAAGGCGCTGGCCGACGAACTGCTGTTCGGCCGCCTGCTCAACGGCGGCAAGGTGACCGTCGACCTGGACGACAAGGAACAGGTCAAGCTGGCCTTCAAGGACGAAGATCCGGCGCCGCCTGCTTCTGGTCCGGGCGAACCGCAGGAACTGACGGTCGAGTAATCGCAGAGGTAAGGGGCGAGCGAACGCAACAGCGCTCCCCCGCACTGCCGGCTATCGGCAAGCAACAAAAAACCGGCAACGTGTAAACGTGCCGGTTTTTTCATGGGCGGAGCAAATGCGGCGGGCGGCCGGGCGATCAGGGCAGCAGCGGTTTCCCGGCCGCCTTCTTGGCATTGATGATTTGCGTCACTTTGCCGATCATCGCCAGCCGGTAGGCCGTCGAAGGGTGGATCGCGGTATAGCCGTTCGGCACGGATGCCGGATACGCCGCCGCCAGCCGCTTCCAGAACGCCGGCGCGTTGTCGATGCTGTAGCCGGCGCGCACCAGCATGTACAGCGACAGTGTATCGGCCGCGGCGTCCATGTCCTGTCCGTAAGGCAGGATGCCGCCGGTGCCGGCCAGGGTCGTGGCGTCGGGATTGGTGCGCATCAGATTGGTGATGATGTCGCCAATGGTCTTGACCATCTTCTGCCGTCCCGGATGCGCCAGCGCGTCATGCGCGATTTCGCGCGCGATCAGATAGGCCAGCTCTTCGTCGGAGCGCGCGAAATTCATCATGCCGCGCGTGACCAGCACCCGCGAGCCGTCCGAATAGGCGTTGACGGTGTCGACATTGCCGAGTTCGACGCTGAATGAACAGGCCAGCGTCAGCGGCACCGTCACGTTCATCGGCGCGCCGCCGCGCTGCAGGACCAGCTTGACCGGCATCTTTCCGGCCATCAGCGGCGCCAGCACCGTGGCCGTCAGGCGCTCGGCATTTTCGCCTTGCGGAATCGGGCGGTCGCCGGCGCTGACCAGATAATCGCCGCGCTGCACGCCGTTGTTGGCCGCGCCGCTGCCGGGCAGCACGTCGGTGACCTGCAGGCGGTCGTCATAGCCCAGGCTCTGGGCGGCGGACGCCATCGCCTTCGAATAGGAATACTTGTTCTTGGCGGTGAAGCCCAGCAGATAGCGCGCATTGCCCTTGCACAGCGGCGCATTGGCCGTCAGCAGCGGAGAGGCGATCTTGAACAGGCGGTCCTGCATGGCGATCATGTTGCGCAAGGCGGTTTGCTCGGCGCTCGGCGCGGCCGCCGGCGCCGCTGCCGCCTGATTTGCGCCCGGCGCGGTCAACTGCGATTGCGGCGCGCAGGCGCCCAGCAACAGCAGCAGGGCCGCGGCCGCGGCAAACCGCAATGTCAATCCCGATTTCGATGCCAATTTCAATTTCAAATCCGGTCCCAGCGCTGATCCCGGCGTCCGGACGTTGACCTTCGATACTGCCATTGGGCTCTCCATCAGTGCTTGCCGGTGCTGCCGAAACCGTTGCCGCCGCGCTCGCTGGCATCGAAATCTTCCACGACATTGAACGCCACCTGCATCACCGGCACGATGACCAGTTGAGCCAGCCGTTCCATCGGATTGAGGACGAATTCGGTCTGGCCGCGATTCCAGGTCGAGATCATCAGCTGTCCTTGATAATCCGAATCGATCAGGCCCACCAAGTTGCCCAGCACGATGCCGTGCTTGTGGCCCAGGCCGCTGCGCGGCAGGATCATCGCCGCATAGGCGGGGTCGGCCACATGGATCGCCAGCCCGGTCGGAATCAGGTGCGTGCTGCCGGGCGCGATGGTCAGCGGCGCATCCAGGCAGGCGCGCAGGTCGAGCCCGGCGCTGCCCGCGGTGGCGTAGACCGGCAATTGATCGCGCATGCGTTCGTCGAGGATTTTGATGTCTATGGAATTCATGTCGCTTCGCGTAATAGGGAAAGGAGAAAGAGGATAGTGGTGCTTTGCCGCCCGCTACAGGCGGCGTGCGATTTCGGCGATCAGGCGGCCGGCCAGCGTTTGCTTGTCGGCGCGCGGCAGTTCTGTATGCCCCTGGCTGTCGAACAGCGTTACTGTGTTCTGGTCTTGCCCGAAGGCGGCCTGGGCGATATTGCCGACCAGCAGCGGCACGTTTTTCTTGCGCCGCTTGGCTTCGCCGTAGGCCGGCAGGTTTTCCGATTCGGCCGCGAAGCCGACACAGAAGGGCGGCGACGGCAATGCCGCGACGCCGGCCAGGATATCCGCGTTCAATGCAAATTCGAGCGCGGGCGGCTTGCCGTTCTGCACATCGGATTTTTTCAGCTTCTGCGCGCTGACGTTGGCGACATGCCAGTCGGCCACCGCCGCCACGGCGATGAATACATTCTGGCCGGCCACCCGGGACATCACGGCCTGGTGCATTTCCTGCGCCGTTTGCACCGGAACGTACAGCACGCCGTCCGGCGGCGCCAGCGCGGTGGGGCCCGATACCAGCGTGACTTCGGCGCCCGCATGCAGCGCCGCGCGCGCCAGCGCATAACCCATTTTTCCGGAGGAAAGATTGGTAATGCCGCGCACCGGATCGATCGGTTCGAAAGTCGGGCCGGCGGTCAGCAATACGCGCTTGCCCGCCAGCAGCTTCGGGGTGAACAGGGAGATCGTCTGTTCCAGTATCTGTTCGGCTTCCAGCATCCGGCCCATGCCCATTTCACCGCAGGCCTGGGAGCCGCTGTCCGGACCCAGCAGCCGTATGCCGTCGGCGCGCAATTGCGCCAGGTTGCGTTGCGTTGCCGGGTTCTGCCACATCTCGACGTTCATCGCCGGCGCGATCAGCAGCGGCAGGCCGGCCGGACGCGCCAGGCACAGCGTCGACAGCAGATCGTCGCAGGCGCCGTGCGCCAGCTTGGACATGAAGTCGGCCGAACAAGGCACGATCAGGATGGCATCGGCATCGCGCGTGAGGTCGATATGCGGCATGTTGTTGGCGATGCGCGCGTCCCATTGATCCGTATAAACGGTATGGCCGGACAGCGCCTGCATGGTAACGGCGGTAATGAAATGCGTGGCGCCTTCGCTCATCACGACTTGCACCTGCGCGCCGGCCTTGACCAGGGCGCGCGTCAGCTCGGCCGCTTTGTAGCAGGCGATGCCGCCGGTCAGGCCCAGTACGATTTTTTTGCCGATCAATTCCATGGTCATGGCCGACTCCGTTATTTTTTCACGCGCCGCAATTCGTCCAGAACAAACAATACCGCGCCGATGCAAATGGCGCTATCGGCGATGTTGAACGCCGGCCAGTGCCAGCGGCCCACATACACATCCAGGAAATCGATCACGTGGCCGTAGACGATGCGGTCCGTCACATTGCCGAGCGCGCCGCCCAGGATCAGGGCCAGCGCCCAGCAGAACAGGCGTTGCCCGGCATGGCGCTTGAGCAGATACAGGATGAACAGCGCCGCGCCGATGCCGACCGCGGTCAGCACGTGGCGCTGCCAGCCGGCTTCGCTGGCCAGGAAGCTGAACGCCGCGCCCTTGTTATAGACCAGCACCAGGTTGAAGAACGAGGTCACCGCCATCGATTCGCCATAGGCGAACAGTTTGGCGATGGTGATCTTGGTCAACTGGTCGATCAGCAGCGTAATCGCCGCCACGCCCAGCCAGGGCAGGATGCTGCCGCCGGAGGAGGCGCTGAAAGATTTTTTTTTGGTAGCCATGCTGATGTATCCCGGTTAGGCAAAACGACGCTGTTCACCCGCGCCGAACAGATTACTGACGCAACGGCCGCACAGGCCGGGATGTTCCGGCGATGCGCCGACATCGGCCCGGTAATGCCAGCAGCGTTCGCATTTCTGATAGGCCGATGGCGTCACGGTCACGCTTTCGAGCGTGGCGTCGGTCGCCGGCGCCACGCTGGCCGCCGAAGTGATCAGCACGAACTTCAGATCGTCGCCGAGCGATTCCAGCGCGGCCAGCCGTTCGCCGCGCGCCGTCAATGCAACCTCGGCCTGCAGCGACGAGCCGATGGCGCCCGCGCCGCGCACTTCTTCCAGCTGCCGCGTGACTTCGGCGCGCACTTCGCGCAGCGTGGCGTACTTGGCCAGCAGCGCTTCGGCATCGGCCACCGGCGGCAGCGTGTAATAGGTTTGCGTGAAAATGGTTTCGCCGCCGTCGGCATAGGTCTTGGCGTCGGCGAACGAGGCCCAGGCTTCTTCGGCCGTGAACGACAGCATCGGCGCCATCAGCCGCAACAGCGCCTGGGTGATGTGCCAGATCGCCGTTTGCGCCGAGCGCCGCGCATGCGACGCCACGGCGGTGGTGTACAGGCGGTCCTTCAGGATATCCAGGTAAAAACCGCCCAGGTCTTCGGAGCAGTACATCTGCAGCTTCGATACCACCGGATGGAATTCATAGGCGTTGTAGTGCGCCAGGATGTCGTCCTGCAGGCGCGCCATGCCGGCGATCGCGTAACGGTCGATTTCCAGCATGTCCGGCACCGCGACGGCGTCGGCGGCGGGATTGAAATCGGCGGTGTTGGCCAGCAGGAAGCGCAGCGTGTTGCGGATGCGGCGATAGGCTTCCACCACGCGCTTGAGGATTTCGTCGGAGATCGACAGCTCGCCCGAATAGTCGGTCGAGGCCACCCACAGCCGCAGGATTTCGGCGCCCAGCGAATCGGAGACTTTCTGCGGCGCCACCACGTTGCCCTTGGACTTGGACATCTTCTTGCCCTCGCCGTCGACCACGAAGCCGTGCGTCAGCAGCGCCTTGTAAGGCGCGCAGCCGTTCAGCATGGCCGAGGTCAGCAGCGAGGAATGGAACCAGCCGCGATGCTGGTCCGAGCCTTCCAGATACAGATCTGCCGGAAACGCCGACTGCGTCTTGTGCGAGCCGCGCAGCACGGTCTGGTGCGTGGCGCCGGAATCGAACCAGACGTCCAGCGTGTCGCGGTTTTTTTCGTATTGCGCGGCTTCGTCGCCGAGCAGTTCCTTGATATCCAGCGCCTGCCATGCCTCGATGCCGCTGCGTTCGATGCGCTGCGCGATCTGCTCGATCAGTTCCGGCGTGCGCGGATGCAATTGGCCGGTTTCCTTGTGCACGAAGAATGCCATCGGCACGCCCCATTGGCGCTGGCGCGACAGCGTCCAGTCGGGCCGGTTGGCGATCATGCCGTGCAGCCGGGCCTTGCCCCAGGCCGGATAGAACGCGGTTTCGTCGATGGCGCCCAGGGCGGCCTCGCGCAGCGATTTGCCGCCGTCGGCCGGGGTGTTGTCCATGCTGGCGAACCATTGCGAGGTGGCGCGGTAGATGATCGGCGTCTTGTGGCGCCAGCAGTGCATGTAGCTGTGATCGAACATCACCAGCTTGAACAGCGAGCCGGTTTGCTCCAATGCGCTGCAGATCGGCTTGGAGGCTTCCCAGATCGTCATGCCGCCGAACAGCGGCAGCGACGGCACGAAGCGGCCGTCGCCCATGACCGGGCCGATGATGTCGCCGTCCTGCATGCCGTGCCGCTTGCAGGAGATAAAGTCTTCGATGCCGTAGGCCGGCGCCGAGTGCACGATGCCGGTGCCGCTGTCGGCCGTCACGTAGTCGCCCAGGTAGATCGGCGAGAGGCGGTCGTAGCCGGCGTCGGCCGCCGCCAGCGGGTGGCGGAACTTGATCAGGTCCAGCGCCGCGCCCTTGCAGGTGGCGATGGCTTCGCCCTGCAGGCCGAAGCGCTGCAGGCAGTCGGCAACCAGGTCGGAGGCCAGGATCAGCAGCAGCGGCGCGCCGTTGCGCTCGGTGCGCACCAGCGAATAGTCGAATTCGGGATGTACGTTGAGCGCCTGGTTGGACGGGATGGTCCACGGCGTGGTGGTCCAGATGACGACATAGCCCTGGCCGGCCGGCAGCGCCGCCAGGCCGAAGGCGGCGGCGATTTTTTCAGGCTCCGCGAAAGCGAAGCCGACATCGATCGACGGATCGCGTTTGTCCTGGTATTCGACTTCCGCCTCGGCCAGCGCCGAACCGCAATCGAAACACCAGTTGACCGGCTTCAGGCCGCGGTAGACATAGCCTTTTTCCAGAATCGTGCCGAGCGCGCGCAGCTCGTCGGCCTCGTTCGAGAAATTCATGGTCTTGTACGGATTGTCCCATTCGCCCAGAACGCCGAGCCGGATGAAATCGGCCTTCTGCCGTTCGATCTGTTCGCCGGCATAGGCGCGCGCCTTGGCCTGCACCTCGGCCACCGGCAGGTTCTTGCCGTACAGTTTTTCGATCTGGATTTCGATCGGCATGCCGTGGCAATCCCAGCCCGGCACGTACTGGGCGTCGAAGCCGGCCATGTTGCGGGCCTTGACGATCATGTCCTTCAGGACCTTGTTGACGGCATGGCCGATATGGATGTCGCCGTTGGCGTAGGGCGGGCCGTCATGCAGGATGAATTTGGGGCGGCCGGCGGCAGCCTTGCGGATGCGGTCGTAGATTTTTTTCTCTTGCCATTGCCTGACCCACTGCGGTTCGCGCTTGGCCAGGTCGCCGCGCATCGGAAACGCCGTTTCGGTCATGTTGACCGGATATTTGCTTTGCACTTTTTCCTGGCGCTTGCCCGCGTTGGCGGCGTTGGCGGGTTTGTTATTGCTTTTGGATTCTTGCTCGGACATATTTTTCAATCGGATTCGGTTTCAATTCAGTTCGGAGTCGTTTCCTGATCGCGGAAAAAACTGCGCGCATTGCTGGCGTCGCGTTCGATGGCGGCGGTCAAGGTCGGTAAGTCGATGTATTTTTCTTCGTTGCGCAGCTTGTGCAGAAACTCCACGCGCACCAGCTTGCCGTAGCAGTTGCGGCTGTAATCGAAGAGATGGGTTTCCAGCAGGATGCGGCCGCTGTCGTCCACGGTAGGGCGGGCGCCGAGGCTGGCCACGCCAGGCAGCGGCTGGTCTTCCAGGCCGTGCACCTGCACCACGAAAATGCCGTCCAGGGCCGGATGCCGATGCCGGAACCGCATGTTCAGGGTGGGAAAGCCGAGGCTGCGGCCCAGCTTCTGGCCATGGACCACGTGGCCGGAAATGGAATAGGGATGTCCCAGCAGTTGCCGGGTCTGGACGAAATCGCCGGCCGCCAGCGCCGCGCGCACCGAAGACGAGGAGACGCGCATGCCTTCGTTCATCACCGTCGGCATGGTGATCACTTCGAAACCGTAGTGCCGGCCGGCTTCGATCAGGGTATCGATATTGCCGGCGCGGCGCGCGCCGAAGCAGAAGTCCTCGCCGACCATCAGCCATTTGACGTGCAGGCCCTGCACCAGCACCTTTTCGATGAAGTCCTGCGGCGAGAGGGCGGCGAAACCGGCATTGAAATGTTCGACGATGACGCGGTCGATGCCGGCCTCGGCCAGCGAGCCGAGCTTGTCGCGCAGATTGGCGATGCGCTTGGGCGCCTTGGCGTTCGGATTCAGGGCGGCGAAGAATTCGCGCGGATGCGGTTCGAAGGTCATGACGGCGGCGTCCAGGCCCAGGCGCGACGCGGCCGCGCGCACTTGCGCCAGCAATGCCTGATGGCCGCGGTGCACGCCGTCGAAATTGCCGATCGTCAACGCGCAGGGCGCGCGCGAGACGGCATTGGGAAGTCCTCGAAATACCTTCATTGATTCAGCCGGAAGCCATTAGAACTCGTTACCAAAACTTGCCATTATAAAGGCTTTCGCACTCACATTTCGCCCCAGACGGCGTTGAGCGCGGCCAGCGCGGCCAGTCCGGCGGTTTCGGTGCGCAAAATGCGCGGCCCCATCGACAGCATCATCGCGCCGTGCACGCAGGCCAGCGTTTCTTCGGCTTCGGTGAAGCCGCCTTCGGGGCCGATCAGCAGCGCCAGCGCCTGGGACGGCTGATGGCGCGCCCAGTCAGAGAGCGATTGCCCGCCGCGCGGCGAGAGCAGCACGCGCCGATGCAGGTCCTGCTGCGCCAGCCAGTCGTTCAGAGGGCTCAGCGGCGCCAGCAGCGGCAGCCGGTTGCGCCCGCTTTGTTCGGCGGCGGCCACGATCACGCCTTGCCAGTGCGCCTGTTTTTTCTCGGCGCGTTCGGCGCTCAGGCGCACCACGCAGCGCTGCGCGGCCAGGGGCTGGATCGAGGTCGCGCCGAGTTCCACCGATTTTTCGATGATCCAGTCGAATTTGCTGCCTTCCGGCAATGCCTGCGCCAGCGTGATCGCATAGGGCAGCTCGGCTTCGCGCGGCGAAAACGTCTTGATTTCGGCGCTGGCGCCCTTGCGTTCGACCAGCGTCAGGCTGGCCGTATATTCGCCGCCTTCGCCGTTGAACAGCGTGACCAGGTCGCCCGGCTGCATGCGCAGCACCTGCACATGGTGGGCGACATGGTCGGGCAAGCGCAGCGGCTGGCCGACTGAAAGCGGAACGGGGCAATAAAAGCGCGGCATGATTTCCTGTTGTTTGTTCAGTTGCGGCGCCCTCGGCCGGGATGCAATGGGACGTCGTACTCCGTTCGTGTCCTCCTGCGGCCTGCGGCCGCATTCCCCCTTTACCTCACTGCGCACAACATCCCATCGCATCCCGGCCGAGGGCGCCTCCACTGAAACGGTATGGCCGATAGCGCAGATTTTAATGGCTCGGCCCTGTCTCTGGTAAAATACTTGGCTTCGCGGCGGGTGCAAACGCATCATGCCGCAACGCGTTTTTCGCCATTATCGCCATTTACATCAACATATGACATCGACACTTCCAACCGAAAAAATGGCCAACGCGATTCGCGCATTGGCAATGGACGCAGTTCAGAAAGCCAATTCCGGCCACCCCGGCATGCCGATGGGCATGGCCGATATCGCAGTCGCTTTATGGGCCGGGCACTATCGCCATAATCCGGCGAATCCTAAATGGGCCAATCGCGACCGCTTCGTGCTGTCGAACGGCCACGGTTCGATGCTGCAATATGCGCTGCTGCACCTGACGGGCTACGACCTGTCGATGGAAGATCTGAAGCAATTCCGCCAACTGCATTCCAAAACGCCGGGCCATCCCGAAGTCGATGTCACGCCGGGCGTCGAAACCACCACCGGCCCGCTGGGCCAGGGCCTGACCAACGCGGTCGGCATGGCGCTCGCCGAAAAACTGCTGGCGACAGAATTCAACAAGCCCGGCCTGGCCGTGGTCGATCATCACACTTATGCTTTCGTCGGCGACGGCTGCCTGATGGAAGGCATTTCGCATGAAGCCTGTTCGCTGGCCGGCGCGCTGCGCCTGTCGAAGCTGATCGTGCTGTACGACGATAACGGCATTTCCATCGACGGCAAGGTCGAAGGCTGGTTCCGCGACGATACCCCGAAACGTTTCGAAGCCTATGGCTGGAACGTGATTCCGGCGGTCGACGGCCACAGCGTCGAGGCCGTCAGCGCGGCGATCGCCAAGGCCAAGGCGGCCGACAAGCCGACCCTCATTTGCTGTAAATCCATCATCGGCAAGGGTTCGCCGAACCTGGCCGGCACCGACAAGGTGCATGGCGCGGCCCTCGGCGATGCTGAAATCGCGGCGGTGCGCGAAGCGGTGAACTGGCCGCATGAACCGTTCCACGTGCCCGCCGACGTCTATGCCGCCTGGGATGCCAAGCCCGCCGGCGCCAAACTGGAAAGCGCCTGGAACGATCTGTTCGCGGCCTACGCCAAACAATATCCCGAGTTGTCCGCCGAATTGCAGCGCCGCATTGCCGGCCGCCTGCCCGACGGCTTCGCAAAAACGGTGCAGGATTACATTGCCGCCTGCGTCGATAAAAAGGAAACCATCGCCACCCGCAAGGCCAGCCAGAACGCCATCCAGGCCTATGCGCAGGTTTTGCCGGAATTCCTCGGCGGTTCGGCCGACCTGACCGCGTCCAACCTGACCAACTGGAAAGAATCGGTCGCGGTGCGCGCCGAGCAGTGGGGCAACCACATCAACTACGGCGTGCGCGAATTCGGCATGAGCGCGATCATGAACGGCATCGCCCTGCATGGCGGCTATCTGCCGTTCGGCGCCACCTTCCTCACATTCTCCGATTACAGCCGCAATGCACTGCGCATGGCGGCGCTGATGAAACTGCGCTCGATTTTCGTGTTCACGCACGATTCGATCGGCCTGGGCGAAGACGGCCCGACCCACCAATCGGTCGAACACGTTTCCAGCCTGCGCCTGATCCCGCACCTGGATAACTGGCGGCCATGCGATACCGTGGAGTCGGCCGTGGCCTGGCAGCAGGCGATCGAACGCAAGGACGGTCCGAGCACGCTGATCTTCTCGCGCCAGAACCTGCCGTTCCAGCCGCGCAGCGCGGCCCAGATCGCCGATATCCGGCGCGGCGGCTACATCCTGCGCGATGCGCCCGGCGCCAAGGCGATCCTGATCGCGACCGGTTCCGAAATCGAACTGGCGACCAAGGCCGCCGATGCGCTGGCGGCCGAAGGCATCGCGGTGCGTGTAGTTTCGATGCCTAGCACCGATGTATTCGATCGCCAGGACGCGGCTTACAAGGCCGGCGTCCTGCAGCACGGCCTGCCGCGGGTCGCCATTGAAGCCGGCGTAACCTCGTTCTGGTACAAATACGTCGGACTGGAAGGCGCCGTGGTCGGTATCGACACCTTCGGCGAATCGGCGCCGGCGGGCGAACTATTCAAGCATTTCGGTTTCACAACGGACAACGTTGTGACCAAAGTGAAGCTGGTTTTGGCTTGAATCCGGTTTAAAAAAATAAGAGGCTGTGCAACAGCCTCTAAAAGAGATTTTTAAAAAATTCCTAAACTTTGCATGGAGCACACAGCATGACAATTAAAGTTGCAATCAACGGCTACGGCCGCATCGGCCGCAATATTCTGCGCGCGCACTATGAAGGCGGCAAGAAACACGACATCGAAATCGTCGCGATCAACGATCTGGGCGATCCGAAAACCAATGCCCACCTGACCCAGTACGACACCGCGCACGGCAAATTCCCCGGCACCGTGACGGTCGACGGCGATTCGATCGTGGTCAACGGCGACCGCATCAAGGTGCTGGCGCAGCGCAATCCGGCCGATCTGCCATGGGCCGCGCTGGGCGTGGACGTGGTGCTGGAATGCACCGGCTTCTTCACCACCAAGGCCAAGGCCAGCGCGCATATCGCGGGCGGCGCCAAGAAAGTCATCATCTCGGCCCCGGGCGGCGCGGATGTCGACGCAACGGTCGTATTCGGCGTCAATGAAAAAGTGCTGAAGGCGTCCGATACCGTGATCTCGAATGCTTCCTGCACCACCAACTGCCTGGCCCCGCTGGTCAAGCCGCTGCATGAAAAAATCGGCCTGGTGAACGGCCTGATGACAACCATTCACTCCTATACCAACGATCAGGTCCTGACCGACGTGTATCACGAAGACCTGCGCCGCGCCCGTTCGGCCACGCATTCGATGATTCCGACCAAGACCGGCGCGGCTGCCGCGATCGGCCTGGTGATGCCGGAACTCAACGGCAAGCTGGACGGCTTCGCGATCCGCGTGCCGACCATCAACGTGTCGATCGTCGATCTGTCCTTCGTCGCCGCGCGCGATACGACAGTCGATGAAGTCAACGCCGTCCTCAAGGCCGCCGCCGAAGGCGAACTCAAGGGCATCCTGGCTTATCAGACCGAACCGCTGGTGTCGATCGACTTCAACCACGATCCGGCTTCGTCGACAGTGGATGCGGCGCTGACCAAGGTTTCCGGCCGCCTGGTCAAGGTTGCTTCGTGGTACGACAACGAGTGGGGCTTCTCGAACCGGATGCTCGATACCACCGTGGCGCTGATGGCCGCAAAATAAAATCTTGCAGCAGGCATCAGGCATGCAAAGCATGCAAAAAACCCCGTAAGCGATTACGGGGTTTTTTTTTCGTCCCGATTTTTGTACCCGGGAGCTTATTTGCATCGATGTTGTCTGACAGACGCGTATGCCAATGTTGCTGCAATGCCACATTGGTATTTTCATATTCTGACAGAACTTGTCAGATACACAGCTTTTTTGCCGCTAACATGGAACGAAGCCACCTATAAATCCGGAAATTCTAGAAAATGCATAAATGCAAAAAAACGCTGATATATAATGCCAAAACTTAACTAAATAACAAGTTTTTAGTTTTCCGTAGTCAACTCAATATAAACATAATCGTTTTAAAACAAGTAATTACCAATTCGGGTAGCAAGTGCCAGTAAAGGGGAAGCCGGGGATGCAGGGGCGTAGATATACGACAAGTCGTGCGACTGCGAATGTCCTGTCGGCGGCTTGCATGCTATTTTGTGGTGCATTATTTGGCGTCTTCCCGCTGCCGGCTTCGGCCCAGACCGCGGCACAGTCACAAGCGCAAGCCCAGGCCAAGGCCCAGGCGCAAATCCAGGAACAGAATCGCATACAAAACCAGGCTGAAGCGCAGCAGCGCAATCAGCTGCCTTCGGCCGCGCCATCACAACCCTTGCAACCGGTGGCGCCCCCGATTCCCGACACGCCAAATCCTGCGCCGGCGCCAATTCCACCAATCCCGTCAGCGCCGCTGGACACCACATTGCCGCCGGTGCCGCCCGCGCCCGATACATCCGCCGGCAGCGCCGTCACCGCCAGCGAATATGCGCGCAACCTGAAATCGCAGGACCAGCTTAAGACGCCTGAACAACTGGCGCGCGCCGCCGACCAGGATCTGTTTCAATTGCTCCAGTACGGCGACGCCAGCGGCGACGGCAAGGTGATTCCGCTGCCGGTGGACGACACCGCCGCCCTCGGCGACGACCTGCCGGTGCAGGACCGCATCTCGCTGGAAGAAGCGCTCGATCGCACCGTCAACAACAGCTACAGTTTCAAGGCCATCCTCGCGCAGACCGAAGGCGCCGGCTATGCCCGCAAGGCCGCGCTGGGCCAGCTCGGCCCGGCGGTCGATGTGCGCACGCAGCGCGGCCGCGAATTTTCGTCGCCGGCCTCGATCATCGATCCGGATACCGGCAAGGCCGTGCTCAACAGCAACCATCGCCGCTGGGATGCGACCGTGCAGCTGCGCCAGCCCTTGTTCCAGCCCGGTTCCTACTTCGATTACAAAAAGACCGGCCGCCTGGCCGATGCCGCCGATGCGCGCCGCGAGGATGCGCGCTCGATGCTGTACTACACCACCATCAAGGCCTATTTCGACCTGCTCAAGGCCTATTCGCTGCTGTCCTTCGCGCAAGCCTATGAAAAGCGCATGGAGCAATTGCAGGATTACATGCAGAAACGCCTGGATGGCGGCGGCGCCAGCAAGATCGATCTGGAGCGCGTGCGCGGCCGCACGCTGTCGGCGCAATCGTCGGTGATTGAAAGCCAGGGCGCGCTGGAAAGCTCGATGGTGTCGATGGAGCAATTGACCGGCGTCCGCGCTTCCAGGATGGTGCTGCCGGAACACATCATGCCGCCGGTGCCGGCCACCTCCAGGCAGGCCATGGCGAACGTCTACGAAAACAATCCGGGCATTCTCGCCGCGCGCAAGGAAACCGAAGCCGCGGCCGAAGAGTTGAAATCGGCGCGTTCGCGCTTTTCGCCGACCTTCGCGATCGAGCTGTCGCAACAGCGCTATGCCGGCGCCGGCGGCGACAACACGCTGACCATCGACCGCAAAGCGATGGTAGTGATGACGATGAATCTGCTCAACGGCGGTTCCGACTACTATTACCAAAAGGAAATCGGCACCAAATTCGTCGAAAAGAGCAATACCGCGGCCGATATCGAGCGCAAGGTCAAGGAGCAGCTGGAAGTCAATTACCGCACGCTGCTGGCGATCACCAAGCGCAGCGGCATTGCGCGCCAGGAATACCTGACCAATACCAAGGTCGCCGACGAGTTCCTCGAGCAGTTGAGCACCGGCAGCAAGCAACTGCTGGACGTGCTCGACGCCTATCAGCGCGCCTATCAGTCGCGGGTCGACTTCGCGCAATTGCTTTTCCTGCAGTCCGATATCAGTTACCAGATCCTGCGCAATGCCGGCAGCAATCTGACCGCCGCCGGCGCCGACGCGCCCTCCGTCAACCCGAGCAAGAGCAACTGAGGCAAAGGCGGCGCGGACGATATGGAAGGCGGAAAAGAACAGAACTTCTGGCCGGGTTTCGTGGACGCGTTGTCCAACGTGGTGCTGGTCATGATCTTCGTGGTCGTGGTGTTCGTGGTGACGCTGTTTTACTACTCGCAGAAACTGGCCGAGTACAAGCTGAATAAATACGTCGAAAAACGCGATACCCAGACCCAGATCATGCATCCGGCCACCGCCGGCGCGCACGACCAGGCCAACAGCGAAGTGACGCAGAAGTCATCCAATGCGCCGCAGGCTGCGCAGGACGCCAAGGACAAGCAGATCAGCGAATTGAAAAACCAGGTGGCGGCCTTGCGCGTTCAGTTGGCCGGGCAGGCGATGGCGTCGGCCGTCGCTGCCGTCACAGGCAGCACGCGCAGCGAAAACGAGCAGCCGAACCATATTATCGAAGTCAAGCCGGGCGAGAAGGCCAAGGCCACCGAAACCGGCGCGCGCCTGGAAAGCGCCGGGCAGTCGCTGGTGTTGCACTTCGCCGACGACAGCACCACGCTCGACGATGCCGCCGTCAAAAGCCTGAACGCCGACGTGGCGCCCTGGGTGGAGCAGCTCAAGAAGGGGCAGGGCAAGATCGTGGTCAGCGGCGCGGTGGGCGCGCTTGGCTATACCGAAGGGCGCCGCCGTGCGTATTATCGCGCGGTCGCGGTGCGCAACCAACTGATCGCGCTGGGCGTGGAGCCGGGCAAAGTCATCAGCCGCGTGGTGCCGGGCGACGCCACCAGCGACAGCGGCAGCCGCGTATTGCTGCAATTCACCACCCAGGATCCAAAATGACCGATCTTGCCGACCGCCGCAATCGAATCAAGGCTGCCATGGCGCGGCTCGGGAGCCGTTTGGCGAAACGGCTGGTGCTTGTCCTTGGGCCGTTGAAGCCCCTGGCCGAGCGCGTCATGGCGCCGGTTTCGCGCCAGCTCGACCGCGGCCTCGACCGCTATCGCGAAATGCCGCGTCCGCGCGTGCTGGTGCTGGCGATCGCAAGCATCACCCTGGCCCTGTTCCTGTGGTCCTATTTCGCGCAGATCGATATGGTGGTGCGCGGCGAAAACGGGCGCATCGTCTCCTCCGAACACAATCAGGTGATCCAGCATCTGGAAGGCGGCATCGTCTCCGCCATCGCCACCCGCGAAGGCGCCTTCGTCAAGCGCAACCAGATCCTGATCAGCATCGCCGACGTGCGCGCCAACGCCGATCTGGGCGAAGGGCGCGTCAAGCTGCTGGGCCTGCGCGCGCGCGTGGCGCGGCTGCGGGCCGAGGCCGAAGGCGCGGCTTCGCTGCAGTTGCCGGCCGATCTGCCGGCCACCGAAGCGGCGGTGATCAGCGAAGTGGGCACCTTCAACGCGCGCCGTTCCAAGCTGGAACAGGAAATCGCCGTATTGCGCCAGCAGGCCGAACAGCGCCGCGGCGAACTCGGCGAAGTGCTGAGCCGCCAGAAGAGCCTGGCCGGCGAATTCGACCTGGCGCAGCGCCAGTATCAGCTGGTGCACGGCATGTTCCTGCGCAGCGCGGCTTCCCAGATCGAGGATCTGAACGCCCAGGCCAAGGTGCAGGACGTCACCAGCCGCCTGGCCGCCGCCAATTCGATGGCGCCGCGCCTGAACGCGGCCATCGGCGAAGCCAACGCCAAGATCGGCGAAGCCACCTCGCGCTTCCGCTCGGACGCCCGCAGCGACCTGACCACCGCCGAAACCGAACTGGCGCAGCAAAGCGAAGAAATCAAGTCGCGCAGCGATCGCGTGTCGCGTTCGGAAGTGCGCGCGCCCATGGACGGCGTGGTCAACCGGATCTTCATCAATACCATCGGCGGCGTGGTCAAGCCCGGCGATCCGATCCTGGAAATGACGCCGACCACGGAAGAAGTCGTGATCGAAGCGCGCGTGCGGCCGACCGACCGCGCCGAGCTGACCATCGGACTGCCGACCCGCGTCAAGGTGACGGCCTACGATTCCGGCGTGTACGGCTCGATGCGCGGCGTGGTCACCGAAATCAGCGCCGACACCGTGCCGGACGAGCGCGGCGAGCGCTTCGAGCGCAATTACCGGGTCAAGATCGAAGTGAAGCGGGATGCGCGCGAAGGATTGACCGGGCTGCCGCTGCTGCCGGGCATGACCGCGACCGCCGATATCGTGGTCGGGCGCCGCACCGTATGGCAGTATCTGCTGTCGCCGCTGCGCAAGTTCAGCCAGTCGGCGCTGCGCGAGCCGCGATAGGGAAAATCCCGATTCATCGTCGTATTGCAGTGCAGTATGGTGTGCGTTAATAGGGAATTTGCAGGGAAATTTGCAGGGGAATTTGCAGCAATTTGGCAGGATGAACCAGGAATGAAGATTGCTTGAAATCGAGGCAAAGTTGTTAAATTTGAAATAATCGAATAAACCGCTCAAAAAACGGAAGCCGCTTACCCATGAAAAACTTGCGCAATTACTACGTTCTCGCCGCGATACCGCCGCTGTTCATGTTTGGCGGCGGCGTCATGTTCCGGGAATTCATCCTGCACGCGATCCATATCAATCCCGTGCTCAATCTGTTCATCATCGCGGTGGCGGTGGGCGGCATCGCGCTGATCATCTACAACGTCTACAAGGTCAACTGGGAATACGACAAGCTGATGTCGTTCAAGGCCCGCGTCGACGCCGGCGAATCGATGGATACGCTGGTCGAGGCGCCGGAATACCAGGGTTCCGAAATCGGCAAGGTGCTCAAGAGCGTGGCCTCCACCAAGGGACGCCTGACCTCGCGCATCGAACAGGAAGCCATCGAGCGCTCCCTGGCCGATCTGCACGCGCATCTGGAAGCGAAAACCGAATTCCCGCAATTCCTGACCGGCTTCATGATCGCGCTCGGCCTGCTGGGCACCTTTATCGGCCTGCTGGAAACGCTGGTCAGCACCGCGGCCCTGATCGACGGCTTCGGCAAGGCCAGCCAGGGCGCCGACATGGACGCCTCGTTCATCCACCTGGTGGCCGATCTGCAGAAACCGCTGGCCAGCATGGGCACGGCGTTTTCCGCCTCGATGTTCGGCCTGATCGGCTCGCTGGTGCTCGGCTTCACGCTGATGACCTTGCGCGCCGCCGGCAAGAAACTGCAGACCACCGCGCGCTTTTGCATCAGCAGCATCGTCGAACACGTCATCCACGATGCTTCCGGTCCGGCCGCCACGGTGCGTCCCGGCCTGTCCGAAGCCTTCCTGGGCGAATTCCTGGGCGACCTGATGGTGTTGCAGCGCGAATCGATCATGGCCTCGCGCAATGCCTCGGATTCGTCGATGCAGGCCGGCCTCAAGCTCGACGCAATGAACGAACGCCTGGCGGCCATCTCGGTGCTGTTTTCCGAAAGCATCACCGAATCCAAGAATATGCGGCAACTGGTCGCGGTCGGTCCGCGCATGCATGAAACCGCGCAGCAGACGCTGGAGGAAATCCGCAGCCTGGGCCAGATGATCAACCAGAAGATGACATCGTCGCGCGATCTCAGCAGCACGCTGTCGATCCTGGAAGAGCGCCTCACCAATAACGGCGAAATCGCCTTGCGCACGTTCGATACCATTCCGCAGATGATTTCGCTGATTCAGGGCGGCCAGAATGCGCTGGCCTCGGCGCTGACGTCGATCCAGTCCCAGCAGGCCGACGCAGCGACAATCAACGAACAGACTGCGCAAACCATGGGGCAGATGCCGGCGCTGTTCAATCAATTGTCGATGCGCATGGCCGACGAACTCAGTGCGATTCAGCATCAGGGCGAAATCCACGCCACCGTGGCGGCGCGCCTGGGCGAACTGGGCGGCGCGATTTCCGAGAACTCCGGCAACATCACCCGCGATTCGCTGGCGGCGCGCCAGGTGCAGGTCGATCTGGTCAAGCACTTGGCCGGCCAGAACAACAGCATCCAGACCATGGCCGTCATTCCGGAAACGCTCAGCACCATTACCGAAGCGCTGCGCCGTTCGAACGTCATGGCGCAGACCATCGTCGACGAAATGCGCACCGGCCGCGCGACCATCGTCAAGGACGTGCGTCTGGAGCTGCGCGAAGCGGTGCGCGAGCTGGCTTCGAACGCGGCCAAGTAAGCCATCGCCATGTCAGGCCGCGATCCTACCGATCTGGAAATGCCCGCTGCGCCCGCCGTCGCGGGGGTGGATGCATCTGCCCCTGTGTCTGCATCTGCGTCTGCCTCTGCACCGCCGCCTGCGGAGGCGGCCGCCGTTCCCCCGCAGGCCGAGGAACGCGATCCGATGTACCTGGAAATCCTGCGCGCCTACGGCAGCCGTTTTGTCGAAATCGGCATCGGCGGCGTGCTGATCAACTGCTTCGGCCTGCTGATGCCGTTGTATTCGCGGCTGATCTACGACAAGGTCATCGGCAATCACATCACCGACACGCTGTGGGCGCTGACCTTCGGCCTGCTGCTGTTCGCCGCGCTGGAATTTGCCTTGCGCGTCACGCGCACGTATTACATCGAACAACTGGCCGGCAAATTCGATATCGATTTCGACGAAATATCGGTGCAGCGCCTGCTGAACAACCGTTTTTCGCCCGGCGTCGGCACCGTGCTGGCCAAGTACCGCGAAATCAACGGCGCGCGCGATGTGCTGTCGTCCAGCTATATGCTGATCATCATCGATTTTCCGTTCCTGCTGCTGTTCCTGGTGGCGCTCGGCATGGTCGGCGGCGCCATCGTCTGGGTGGTGCTGGTCGGCGGCGCCATGCTGGTCGCCAGCCAGTATCTGTCCAAGATTCCGGCGCAGGAATACCAGCAGCGCGCGATTCGCGCCAACACCGCCAAGACCGACAAGCTGGCCAATCTGGTGGCCGGCATCGATACCCTGAAAACCTCGGCGATGCAGCATCGCTTCATCGAACTGCTGCAGGCCGACGCCCGTTCCGCGGCGGTCAACCAGGCCAAGAACCGCTTCTGGATGTCGATCAGCTATACGCTCTCGAACAGCGGCAATACCCTGATTTCAATCGGCACCATGGTGGTCGGCGTGTATCTGGTCGAAGCCAATGAGATGTCGGTCGGCGCGCTGATCGCCGCCTCGCTGCTGGCCGGGCGCGCCGCGGGCATGCTGTCGTCGGTCAGCACCGTGCTGACCCGCATCGATACCTTCAGGCAGGCGCGCAAGAATTTCGAGCAGATGTTCCTGAAGCAGAAGGATGGACAGGATGCACAGGATGCACCTCAAGCCCAGGTCGACCGCCGGCAGATTACCGGCCGCATCCAGGTGGCGAATCTGAGTTTCCGTTTCGGCGCGGACCGTCCCGAGATCCTGCAGCAGGTTTCCCTGCATATCAATCCGGGCGAAAAGGTCGGCCTGGTGGGACGCTCCGGCTCCGGCAAATCCACGCTGCTGCGCTGCCTGGCCGGCGTGCACCGGCCCGATGCCGGGCAGGCGCTGATCGACGGCCTGGCGGTCGAAGCCTTCGCCCTGGATGTGCGCTGCCGTTATATCGGCTACAAGCCGCAGGAATCGTTTCTGTTCGAAGGCACGCTGGAGAGCAATATTTTTATCGACGGCAACGTGCGCGCCGATGTGCGCGAGGCCGCGCTGGCGATTTCCGGGCTGGATGAATCGATCGCCAAAGGCCAGTTGCGGCTGGACCAGGTATTGAATGCGGCCAGCACGCTCTCCGGCGGGCAGCGCCAGATGGTGGCGCTGGCGCGCGCCGTGGCCACATTGCCGAATGTCCTGCTGCTCGACGAGCCGACCTCCGGCATCGACCAGGTAACCGAAAACCGCATATTGCAGCACCTGATGGCGTTCGCCAGGAACCGCACGCTGGTGATCGCCACGCACAGCCCGGCGCTGCTGCAGCACATGGATCGCATCGTGGTCATCGACGGCGGCAAGATCGTCGCCGACGGTCCGCGCGAAAAGATTCTGCAATCGAATACGCAATCGAAATAAGCAACCGAAACAAGCAGTCGAAATAAACAAGCGAAACAAGCAGGCAACCCAACCGTAACCGTACCCCGGCATACAGTCATTCTCACGGAGAAAACATGGCCAACAGCAAAGCGCAAAACGCCCCTGCAAACAGCCCAGGCAACGCCACAGGCAATACCAATGGCGCCATTAAAGTTGTCATGCCGGACGCGAACGGCGATTTCGTCGCGCCGGTCGCCAAAAGCGCGATCGAAAAAGTGCAGGTGGTCGACGTCGACATGGTGCTGCAGCTCAAGGACGGCACCAGCATGGTGCTGGCCGGCGGCGCCATCAGCGCCATGGACGCCAGCCATACCGAAGTCAAGTTCAGCGACGGCCTGCAGGGTTTGAGCAAGCTGTTCGACCTGGTCGGCACCATCGCCATCCCGAAACTCGATCCCATCCTCAGTTCGCTGCAGGGACATCCCAATTCCGAAGGCCAGGGCGCCGGCGCCAACGCCAACCAGCCGGCCGCGACGGAATCCGCCGGCCTGACGGCATCTGTCACCTCGCAAATCGTCAACCAGCTGACCCAGATCGTCCAGGCCAATGCGCAATCGGTCACCATCAAGACCGTCGATCCGAGCGCGAAGGTAGCGGTGCTGAGCCAGAGCACCAAGACCGGCGATGTCGACAGCCAGCCGCTGCAGCACACCGAACCGCCGATCCCGCCGGAACGGCCGGGCGTGATTCCGCAGGAACATATCATCGGCCCGGATGCGCCGGCCATGGCGCTGAGCCTGGTCAACCTGACCACCATCACGCAGATCGGCAATGTGCTGTACGGCAGCGGCGGCACGCCGGCCTCGGCCACCGACGCCGGCAACAATGCGCAATTCGCTTCGCAGGTCATCAATGCGCCGGCCAATGCGACCGAAATCCACGCGGGCGCCAATATTCCGACCAACGATTTCATCAAGGTGGTCGACATCACGCTGACCGGCAACGGCATCGCGCAGTCGATCGAAATCAAGGGCGTGCCGGCCGGCATGTCGATCGCCAACGGCACCGATCTCGGCGGCGGCGTCTGGTCGATCCCGGTCGTGAGCGGGCAGCGCGATTACGCGATCCAGATCGAATACACCACCGTGCCGGCCAATCCTCAAACGCCTATCCATCAGCAGTTCTCGATGGAATTCGACGTCACCATGACCACCGCCGATGGCATCGTCAATCTGTCGCAGGTCAAGCAGTTCGTGGTCAAGGACGTCAACAGCGCCAATGACCTGACCTTCATCGATTCCACCACCGGTGAGAGTGTCTACGTCCTGCCGGCGCAGGGCAATTCGCACATCGTCCATGCCGGCGACGCCGGCGTGACCATCATCGGCAGCAATGCCAACGACTTCCTGTTCGGCGGCGCCGGCGCGGACACCATCAACGGCGGCACCGGCAATACCTATCTCGAAGGCGGCGGCGGCGCGGATCATCTGAACGGCGGCGTGGGCGGCATCAATACGGCGGGCTATACCTTGTCGGCCACCGGCGTGACGGTCGACCTGGTCGCCGGCACCGGCACCGGCGGCGATGCGCAGGGCGATACGCTGACGAATATCCAGAATGTGATCGGCAGCACGCATAACGACATCATCGTTGCCAGCGCGGCGGCGAATAATATCAATGGCGGGGGGCACGATTCGATTGGGGGGGATACCGTCAGCTATGCGGGATCGGGAACCGGCGTCATCATCGATCTGGCTGCGGGAACGGGGACAGGCGGCAATGCCGCCGGCGACAAGCTGACCGGCATCCAGAACGTTATCGGCAGCGATCATAACGATACTTTCTTCGGTAGTTCGGAGGGCAATGCATTCGATGGCGGCCTCCACGATCTGAATGGTGCGAATACAGTCAGTTATGCCAATGACACGTCCGGCACCGGCGCCATCGTCAATCTGGCCACAGGCCACGGCAGCGGCGCCGCTGCCGGCGACAGCTACGTCAATATTCAGAACATCATCGGCACGGCATTCAACGATACTTTCATCGACGGCGCGGGCGCCAACCGCTATGACGGCGGCGTGGGCGGCAACGACACCGTTGACTATTCGAACGCAGGCGCCGGCGTCACGGTCAATTTTGTCACCGGCCACGGCGCCGGCGACATTGCCGAAGGCGATACTTTCGTCAATGTCCAGAACGTGATCGGCAGCAATTTCGATGATGTTTTCACAGCTGGCATCGACAGCAAGAACTTCAACGGCGGAGCCGGTTTCGATACGGTCAGATACGACAGCGCTGCATCCGGCATCATTATCGACGCCATCAATAATGTCGGCCGCGGCGCGGCTGCGGGCAATACTTATACGGGTATTGAAGCATTCGTCGGCGGCGGTTCCGACGACATGTTTATCGCAAGCGCCGACGCCAATTCTTTCAATGGCGGCGCCGCCGGATCGGACACGGTCGACTACAGCAATTCGAATGCGGCGGTGACGGTCGATCTGTTCTTTACCAGGGGCCAGGGCACCAGCGGCGGTTATGCGCAGGGCGACGTGCTCGTCAATATCGCCAACGTCATCGGCAGCGCCGGCGACGATCTGTTCCTTGCCAACTCGGTGCAAAACAGTTTCGAAGGCGGCGGCGGCAACAATACCGTCAGTTATGAACATTCGTCCTCAGCGGACAGCACCGGCGTGATCGTCGATCTGTCCGCCACGGATGGCTCGGGCACCAGCGGAAATTATGCGTTGGGAGACAAATTCTCCAATATACAGAACGTTATCGGCAGCGCCTTCAACGATACCTTTGTCGCCAGTTCAGTGGCCAACGTATTTACCGGAGGCGGTGGCATCGATACCGTCAGCTATGCAAAATCGACCTCGGCCGACGGCGTCACGGGCGTGACGGTCGATCTGTCGACAGTCGATGGCCTCGGCGGCGCCGGCCACGGTCATGGCAATTACGCCGAAGGCGACACGATCATCAATGTGCAGAACGCCATCGGCAGCATCTACAACGACACCTTCATCGGCGGCGCGGTCGCCAATACCTTCACCGGCGGCGGCGGCAGCGACACGGTCAGCTACGCCGGTTCGACCGCGGTCACCGTCGATCTGGTCAATGGCGTCGGCGTCGGCGGCAATGCCGAAGGCGATAAATACATCAATGTCCAGAACGTCATCGGCGGTGATGCCGACGATACGATCATCGACAACCTGGCCGCCAATACCATAGACGGCGGCACGGTCAGCCTGCATAACCGCGTCAGCTACGCCAATTCGGTTTCGTCGCCCGGCGTTGCGGCCGGCGTGACAGTCGACCTGACGGCAACCGACGGCACCGGCACCAGCGGCGGCTACGCGACTGGCGACAAGTTGAGCAATATCCAGGATCTGACCGGCAGCGCGGCCGACGATACCTTCGTCGCCAGCCTGGCCGCCAACAACCTGGACGGCGGCGCCAGCACCGCGGCTTCGCACAACCGGGTCAGTTACGACAAATCGGTCGACGGCAGCGGCGCGGCGGCGGGCGTCACGGTCGACCTGGTCAACGGCGTCGGCACCGGCGGTTACGCCCAAGGCGATACCTATGCCAATATCCAGGACGTCACCGGCAGCAAGGCAGACGATCTGATTATCGACAGCGCCGCGGCCAACACTATCGACGGCGGCACAGGCAGCCTGCACAACACCGTCAGCTATGCGAATTCGGTCACTTCCACCGGCGCGGCTGCCGGGGTCACCATCAATCTGAATCTTGCGGACGGCAGCGGCAACAGCGGCGGCTACGCGGTGGGCGACAAGTTGTCGAACATCCAGAATCTGGTCGGCAGCCAGGCCGACGATACTTTCGTCGCGAGTGCGGCGGCCAACTTCCTCGACGGCGGCACGGGTTCACTGCACAACCGGGTCGATTACTCGGCATCGGTCGATGCGGGCAATGCGGCGGCCGCCGTGACGGTCGATCTGTCCGGCAATACCGGCACGGGCGGTTATGCCCAGGGCGATACGTACGCCAACATCCAGGACGTCACCGGCAGCGGCGCGGACGACCTTTTCATCGCCAGCACCGCGGCCAATAATTTCGATGGCGGCGTCAGCACGGCGGCGTCGCACAACCGGGTCAGCTATTCGCAATCGGGCACCGGCGTGGTCGTGGACTTGAGCGTAACGAACGGCAATGGCACCAGTGGCGGCGCGGCGGGCGATACCTTCGTCAATATCCAGGACATTACCGGCAGCAACCAGAACGATACGTTCGTGGCCAGCACCGCCGCCAATAATTTCGATGGCGGTACGGGTTCGGATACGGTCAGTTACGCCAGGGTCACCGGTGGCGTCGGCGTCACCGTCGATCTGACCGCGGGGGGTGCGCTGACCGGCGGGGCTGCGGCAGGCGATACCTATACCAGCATCGAAAATGTGATCGGCTCGGCCAATAACGATCTGTTTATCGACGGCGGTGGCGCAGTGCCGAATGCCTATACCGGCGGTGGCGGCGTCGACCGGATCAGTTACGATAATTCGGCTGCGGGCGTCAATGTCGACTTCGGCACCGGGCTCAATATGGGCACGGGCACCGGCAGTTATGCACAGGGCGATACCTACGTCGGCATCCAGAACGTCACCGGCAGTAAATTCGACGACAACTTTACGGCCAGCACCACAGTGAGCGCGGCCACCGCGAACGCATTCGACGGCAACACCGGCACCTTGCACAATCGCGTGCTGTACACCGGTACCGGCACGGGGGTAACGGTCAATCTGTCGAACATCATCGTCAACGGTGTGGCGGCAGGCAGCGGCGGCGGCGGCGCTGCCGGCGATACGTATGCCAACATCCAGGACATTACCGGCACGACGTCGGACGACAGGATTATCGCCAGCGCGGCCGCCAACAACATCGACGGCGGCACGGGTTCACTGCACAACCGCGTCGACTACACGGCATCGGTCGATGCGGGCAATGCGCCGGCCGGCGTGACGGTCGATCTGTCCGGCAATACCGGCACGGGCGGTTATGCCCAGGGCGATACGTACGCCAACATCCAGGACGTCACCGGCAGCGGCGCGGACGACCTTTTCATCGCCAGCGCCGCGGCCAATAATTTCGATGGCGGCGTCAGCACGGCGGCGTCGCACAACCGGGTCAGCTATCTGCAATCGGCTACGGGCGTGGTCGTGGACCTGAGCGTAACCGACGGCACCGGCACCAGCGGCGGAGCGGCGGGCGATACCTTCGTCAATATCCAGGACATTACCGGCAGCAACCAGAACGATACGTTCGTGGCCAGCACCGCCGCCAATAATTTCGATGGCGGTACGGGTTCGGATACGGTCAGTTACGCCAGGGTCACCGGTGGCGTCGGCGTCACCGTCGATCTGACCGCGGGGGGTGCGCTGACCGGCGGGGCTGCGGCAGGCGATACCTATACCAGCATCGAAAATGTGATCGGCTCGGCCAATAACGATCTGTTTATCGACGGCGGTGGCGCAGTGCCGAATGCCTATACCGGCGGTGGCGGCGTCGACCGGATCAGTTACGATAATTCGGCTGCGGGCGTCAATGTCGACTTCGGCACCGGGCTCAATATGGGCACGGGCACCGGCAGTTATGCACAGGGCGATACCTACGTCGGCATCCAGAACGTCACCGGCAGTAAATTCGACGACAACTTTACGGCCAGCACGACAGTGAGCGCGGCCACCGCAAATGCATTCGACGGCAATACCGGCACCCTGCACAATCGCGTGCTGTACACCGGTACCGGCACGGGGGTAACGGTCAATTTGTCGAACATCATCGTCAACGGTGTGGCGGCAGGCAGCGGCGGCGGCGGCGCTGCCGGCGATACGTATGCCAACATCCAGGACATTACCGGCACGGCATCGGACGATACGATCGTCGCCAGCTCGGCGGCCAACAACATCGACGGCGGCGCCAGCACGGCGGCATCGCATAACCGCGTCGATTACTCGGCATCGGTCGATGCGGGCAATGTGGCGGTCGGCGTGACGGTCGATCTGCTCAATAGCGTCGGCACCGGCGGCTATGCGCAAGGCGACACCTATGCCAACATCCAGGACGTCACCGGCAGCGGCGCGGCCGATACCTTCGTTGCCAGTGCCGCCGCCAACAAGTTCGACGGCGGCGCAGGCAGCGACACCGTCGACTACAGCACCTCAACCGCGATCATCGTCAATCTGTCGGCCTTGACCCAAAATACTCTGGCGGCAGGCACCGGCTCCGGCGGCCTGGCTGCGGGCGACACTTATACCAACATCGAAAACATCAAGGGCGGCGCCGGCAACGATCTGTTCTATGCAGGTACGGCCGCCAACGCCTTCACCGGCGGCGGCGGCATCGACACGGTCAGCTATGTGTCATCGACAAACGGCGTGACCGCCAGTCTTATTGCCAACGCGGTCGGCAGCGGCGGCGATGCGGCCGGCGACACGTTCTCCGGCATCACCAACCTGACCGGCAGCGCACAGAACGATACGCTGACCGGTCTTGCTGCAGGTGGCTCCACGCTGAACGGCGGCGCGGGCAGCGATACCCTGAACGCTACTGGTGACAACAATATCTTTATCGGCGGCGCCGGCGGCGACACCATGACTGGCAACGGCGGGCTCAACAACACGGCCGATTACACCGGTTCCGGCGCTGTGGTGGTTGATCTGTTCTTCACCGACGGCACCGGCACCAGCGGTGGCGATGCGACCGGCGACAAGTTGAGCGGCATCCAGAACGTCAAGGGCAGCGGCGGCAACGATACTTTCTTCGCCAATTCGGTGGCCAACGTGTTCACCGGCAACGGCGGCACCGATACGGTCAGTTATTCCCACTCGACCACGACAGTGATCGCCAGCCTTCTGGCCGGCGTTGGCGGCACCTCCGGCGACGCCACCGGCGATACGTATAACGCCATTACCAACCTGACCGGCGGCAGCGGCGATGATACGCTGACCGGCCTGCTGGCCGGCGGCTCCACGCTGGTCGGCAATGCCGGCAACGACAGGCTGATCGCCACTGGCGGCAACAATGTGCTGATGGGCGGGGCCGGTGCCGACAACATGTCGGCCACGGGCGCCAACAATACCGCCAGCTACGCGGGTTCGACCAACGGCAACATCATAGTTGACCTGACGAAAACGGACGGCACCGGCACCAGTGGCGGCGATGCCGCCGGCGACATATTGAGCGGCATCCAGAATGTGATCGGGGGTTTGGGCGACGACAAATTCATTCTGGATCATAACGCCAACATCATCGACGGCGGCAACGGTTCCAATACCGTCAGTTATGAACACGAAACGACCATCAATGTCACAGTCGATTTGTCGGGCACGGGCATTGCCAATGGCGACGGCTTGTTCGGAGCACAAGATACGCTGACCAATATCCAGAACGCCATCGGCGGCGGCGGCAACGATATTTTCCTTGCCGGTAATGCGCACAATTTCTTCGACGGCGGCGGCGGTGTGGATACGGTCAGTTATGCGAACAATAACGGCGCCCATGGCGCGGCGATCGCGGCCAATACCGCAGGCGTGACAGTCGATTTCCATGGCAACATCGGCAGCGGAAACTGGGCGGCGGGCGACACCTACACGAATATCGAGAACGTGATTGGCACCACCGGCAACGATACCTTCATCGATGCGGGCGACGGCGTGCACAACATCTACAACGGCGGCGCCAACGGAGCGGGCAGCAACGACACCGTCAGCTATCAGTTCAGCGCTACCGGCGGTGCATTGACGCTGAGTATCGACGGCACGCACGCCAACGCGGGCAACGCCGCCGGCGATGTCTTCACCAACATCGCCAATCTGACCGGCAGCGACACTGTCAATTCGGAATTATGGGGTGATGGCAACGCCAATATCCTGACTGCGATGGGCAGCACCAACACCAACATCCTGCACGGCAATGGCGGCGGCGCCGGCACGGACGTGCTGGACGGCCGGCTCGGCGGACACAATACGCTGATCGCAGGCGATACCGGCTCCACGACGGTTGACATCAATGCCAGCGCGGATCCGAACCATGCGGGCGGATCGATTCTCGGCACCAATATCGACCAGATCGTCGGTTCGACGACGGGCGCAGTCACGGTCAAGATGTTCAACCTGACCACCGCGCTGGATATTTCCTCGTTCAGCGCCACGGCCACGGTTGGCGGCCCGAAGGTGTCGCACATCACTACGCTGGATCTGTCGGGCGACGGCGTCGGCACGCAAATCTCGATTTCTGCGAATGATGTCATCGCGCTTGGCAACAACCACCAGTTATCGGTTCGCATGGATGGCAACGATAGTATCAACCTGGTATTACAGGCAGGGGAACATTCGGTGTTGTTCGGTAATGGAGACTACGCGTTTTTCGATGCCAACAATGTAGAACTGGCGCGGATTCATCAGTTGACTTGATTGAAACCGTTGCGGCGGGGTAAAACCACGGATCGGCCGGCGCGGTATTGCCGGCCGATTTTATTTGGGACACGCAGACGCATCCCGATTTGCCCTTGGCGTATTCTTTGCTTGTTTTTCGTCGTCCTTACATTTCTTGACGAAGCGTCGGGGCGCTGATGTATGATCGTCAGCGTTTTCTCCAGGCATTGAACAAGTAGCGAATAAGCACCGAATAAGCACCGAACAAGCACCGAACAAGAATCCATGTCCAAATTACGCATCGTCGTCGTCAACACCATCCTCAGCGCCGAAGATGAAAGCGATGCGTCCCTGCGCGCCCAGGCGGCGCGCAATACGGCGCTGCGCATCGGCCTGCTGCAGGCCGGCTACGACATCGTGGCCTCGCTGCCGGCCGATATCTACCTGCCGGACCGCATCGCCCAGCTGCAGCCCGACATGATCATCATCGACGCCGAATCCGATGCGCGCGACGTGCTGGAGCACATCGTCATCGCCACCCGCGACGAACGGCGGCCGATCGTCATGTTTACCGAAGACAGCAATACCGACAGCATGGAAATGGCGATGGCCGCCGGCGTCTCGGCGTATATCGTGGCCGGCCTGCAAGAGGAACGCATCAAGCCCGTGCTGGATGTGGCCATCGCCCGCTTCAAGCAGGAAGAGAAACTGCGCGCGGAGTTGTCCGATACCAAGAACAAGCTGGCCGAGCGCAAGCTGATGGAGCGCGCCAAGGGGCTGCTGATGAAGCGCCACAACCTGAGCGAGGACGAGGCGTACCAGAAGCTGCGGCATCTGGCGATGAACAAGAATCTGAAATTATCCGAAGTGGCGCAGCGCATCCTCGATGTGGAGGATCTGCTCGGCTGAGGAGCGCGGCCATCGGAGAGATCGCAAGGCGGCGATCTCTCAATTGGTGCAAAAGCACAACCCCGGTGCGCCGGCGCTGCACGAATTGCGGCGCGGCTGCGCCGGATTGCAGCGCCGGCAACATGTTGCAGCAGAAATTTGGGGACGCGGCGGACGGCATCGAAACCGCCGCCGCGGCCCTGTTCCAGAATGGAAGACCCGCTTTTCCGACGCCTTTTTCCATCACATGGCGATTAGTTGGCACGCCGTTTGCTTTACCTTTTGCAAGGTTCGGCCAACGGCGGTCGAATTCATCAGACAAAGGCGTCTTGCCAATTGACCAGCGGTCAGTCGGCAGGATGCCTTTTTTATTTGGCGATTGATTCGGAGAAAAGCATGGAGCGCAAATTGAATGCAGCAGCGGGCGTCACTGAAAGCAAGCAGGAAAGCGTCGGCGACAGCGTGCTCAACGGCAAACGTCGCCATCTGATCAAAAGCGCGGGGGTTGCCGCAAGTTTCGCCGCAGGAGCAAGCATGTTTGGATTACCGAGCGCGGGGGCATGGGCCGCCGGTTCCGATAAGCCGGAGAAGGAAGAAGTCAAGATCGGTTTCATTCCGCTGACCGATTGCGCCTCCGTGGTCATGGCCTCGGTGCTGGGGCTGGACAAGAAATACGGCATCAAGATCGTGCTCAGCAAGGAAGCCTCCTGGGCCGGCGTGCGCGACAAGCTGACCAACGGCGAGCTGGATGCCGCGCACGTGCTGTACGGCCTGATCTACGGCGTGCAGACCGGCATCGGCGGCGTCAAGAAAGACATGTCGGTGCTGATGAGCCTGAACAACAACGGCCAGGCCATCACGCTGTCGAAGAAACTGGCCGACAAGGGCGCCGTCGACGGCGCTTCGCTGGCCAAGCTGATGGCGATGGAAAAGCGCGAATACACCTTCGCGCAGACCTTCCCGACCGGCACCCACGCGATGTGGCTGTATTACTGGATGGCGGCCAGCGGCATCAATCCGATGAAGGACGCCAAGGTCATCACCGTGCCGCCGCCGCAGATGGTGGCCAATATGCGGGTCGGCAACATGGACGGCTTCTGCGTCGGCGAACCGTGGGGCCATCGCGCCATCGTCGACGGCGTCGGCATCACCGCCATCACCACCCAGGACATCTGGAAAGACCATCCCGAAAAGGTGCTCGGCTGCGCCACCGACTTCGTCAAGAAGAATCCGAACACCTGCCGCGCGCTGATGGCCGCGGTGCTGGAAGCGAGCAAGTGGATCGACGCTTCGCTGGCCAACAAGAACAAGATGGCCGAAGTGATCGCCGACAAATCGTACGTCAACACCAGCAAGGACGTGATCGACCAGCGCATCATGGGCCGCTACCAGAACGGCCTGGGCAAGACCTGGGACGATCCGAACTACATGAAGTTCTACAACGACGGCGCGGTCAATTTCCCGTACCTCTCCGACGGCATGTGGTTCATGACCCAGCATCGCCGCTGGGGCCTGCTCAAGGACGATCCGGATTACCTGGCCGTGGCCAAGGCGGTCAACCAGATCGACCTCTACAAGGAAGCCGCGGCGATGACCAAGACGCCGGTGCCGAAGGATCCCATGCGCACCTCCAAGCTGTTCGACGGCGCGGTATGGGACGGCAAGAATCCGAAGGCCTACGCCGCATCGTTCAAGATCCACGCGTAAGGGGTTGCTCTCATGAACGCATTGACAAACACCGCGGCGATCGATGGCGCGCCGCCAGCGGCTCCGGCCGGCCATCCGGCGCATTCAGCCCATCCGGCCCATGCAGCCCATGCAGCCCATGCAGCCCATGCAGCCCATATTGCGCCGCAAGCGAAGGCAGCCGAACAGGCGCTGTCGAAACAGCAGCAGCGCGCAAGCGCCGACGCCAGGCGCGAAGCCTTGCGCAAAGGCGCCGCCGCTTTCATCAAGATGATCGTGCCGCCGCTGGCCGGCCTGGTCTTCCTGGTGCTGGTGTGGCAATTCATCGCCGCCAGGAACAGCAGCTTCCCGACGCCGGCGGTGACCTTCGCTGAAGCCCTGAAACTGTTCGCCGATCCGTTCTACCGCACCGGCCCGAACGACCAGGGCATCGGCTGGAACATCCTGGCCTCGCTGCAGCGGGTGGCGATCGGCTTCGGCCTGGCGGCCGCGGTCGGCATTCCGCTCGGCTTCATGATCGGCCGCTTCAAATTCCTCTCGGGCATGTTCGGTCCCATCATCAGCCTGCTCAAGCCGGTGTCGCCGCTGGCCTGGCTGCCAATCGGCCTGCTGGTGTTCAAGTCGGCCAACCCGGCCGCGATCTGGTCGATTTTCATCTGCTCGATCTGGCCGATGATCATCAATACCGCCGTCGGCGTGCAGCGCGTGCCGCAGGATTACATGAACGTGGCGCGGGTTCTCAACCTCTCGGAATGGAAGATCTTCACCAAGATCCTGTTTCCGTCGGTGCTGCCGTACATGCTGACCGGCGTGCGGCTGGCCATCGGCACCGCCTGGCTGGTGATCGTGGCGGCGGAAATGCTGACCGGCGGCGTCGGCATCGGTTTCTGGGTCTGGGACGAATGGAATAACCTGAACGTGCCGCACATCATCATCGCCATCGTCGTCATCGGCGTGGTCGGCCTGCTGCTGGAGCAGTTGCTGGTGGCGCTGGCCAAGGCGTTCACATTCGAAGAAGTATCGAGCTGACCGGAACCTGGAGAGCCATCATGGAAATGCACAACAAATTCATCGATATTCAAAAGGCCGAGATGGTGTTCCACACCAAAAAGGGCAATTTTCATGCGCTGCGCGACATCAGCCTGACGGTGCGCAAGGGCGAGTTCATTACCCTGATCGGCCACTCCGGCTGCGGCAAATCGACATTGCTGAACCTGATCGCCGGCCTGACCCGGCCCAGCGACGGCCTGCTGTTCTGCGCCAACCGCGAAATCGGCGGCCCTTCGCCGGAACGCGCAGTGGTGTTTCAAAACCATTCGCTGCTGCCGTGGCTGAGCTGTTATGAAAACATCTACCTTGGCGTCGAACGCGTATTCGCGGCCACCGAAAGCAAGGCGCAACTCAAGCAGCGCACGGCCGAAGCGCTGGCGCTGGTCGGCCTGGAAGCGGCCACGCACAAGCGTCCGCATGAGATTTCTGGCGGCATGAAGCAGCGCGTCGGCATTGCGCGCGCGCTGGCGATGGCGCCCAAGGTCTTGCTGATGGACGAACCCTTCGGCGCGCTCGACGCCTTGACCCGCGCTCATCTGCAGGACGAATTGCTGAAAATCGTCGCCAAGACCGAATCCACCGTGGTGATGGTCACGCATGATGTCGACGAGGCCGTGCTGCTGTCGGACCGCATCGTGATGATGACCAACGGCCCGGCCGCCACCATCGGCGAAATCCTGGAAGTGAAGCTGGCGCGGCCGCGCGAACGGGTGACCTTGGCGCAGGATCCGGAATACGCCCAGTATCGCGGCGCGGTGCTGGAATTCCTGTATCGCAAGCAAGCGCATCCCGTTGCCAAGGCTGCCTAGAAAGCGTTCCTGCCCCGCGTTCTTATCCGTATAATCACGCTGTTTCAGCCGAAGCGGTCGAATGCCGTTTCGGGATCAACAACGTTTTTTTACGGGATATGAACAATGAAAACAAAGCGATATCATCCGTCGTCGATTTTCCTGCACTGGGCCATTTTCCTGCTGATCGCAACGGCGCTGACGCTGATCGAATATCGCGGTTATTTGCCCAAAGGCGATGCGATGAAGACGCCGCTGCGCAATTGGCACATGCTGGCGGGGCAGACGGTGCTGTGGTTGGTGGTGTTGCGGGTTGCCGCGCGCACGCTGTTCGGCGCGCCGCCGCTGGTTGACGGTCCGCGCTGGCAGATCTGGAGCGCGCATACGGTGCATGCCTTGCTGTATATCCTGATGTTCGCGCTGCCGGTTACCGGCATTCTCTTCAACCAGGCCGCAGGCCGGGAAATCAGCTATTTCGGCTTGATTCTGCCCCAATTGATCGCGCCGAATAAAGAACTGGGGCATTCCCTGCACGACATCCATGAATTGCTCGGCAACTCGGTCTATTACGTGGCCGGACTGCATATCCTGGGCGCCTTGTGGCACCAGTTCGTGCGCAAGGACCATGCGCTGCGCCGCATGTGGCCGGGGCAGGCCGCCGATTGATTTCGTTAAAACTTGTCGTTGATATTCCTACAAGTTTTTCAGCATTGCGCTGCTGGTTTGTGCTTGCGAGCTTTTTTATGATGGAACTGCAGAGGTAAACCAGTTTCATTGAAAGGAGCTGAACATGCCACAACCAGGACAAAGCGCCAAGCGCACCCGGCAGTACGAGCACATCAAGGACAGCGTGCTGCATCGGGGCGGTTCGGAAAAACGCGCCAAGGAAATCGCCGGCCGCACCGTCAACAAGGTGCGCGCCCAGACCGGCGAAGCCAAAACCGCCAGCAAGACCTCATTGAACGATATGTCGCCATCGAAGCGCGGCGGCGAAAGATCGCACAGCGGCGCCGGCGGCCGCACTTATGCGCAGTTGTATCAGGAAGCGCAGACCAGGAAAATCAGCGGCAGGTCGAGCATGAACAAAGCGGAATTGCTGAAGGCGGTGGGGCGGAGGTAGTTTGCAGGGCGATTATCGCTATTGATGCGATTATTCAAAAAAAGGCCGCGGCGAAAGTCGCGGCCTTTTTTTGTCCGCTCGACACGAAAAATAAGACAGGTCTGATCGTTTCATCTCGCTTGGCGGAATAGTATCGATTCAGGAAAAACTTTATTGGATCGATCATATGTCTTGGATATCTCCCCCCACCGCCAGTACCCTTCAAGCGAAAAGTCAGGCCGCGGCTGGCGACGTTACAATCAAAACGACGCACCGCGAACGGACCATTTCGGTGATAAAAGGTAAATGCCGAAATGCGATCCGATTGTTGAGGAAAGCGATAGGCTGGAAGCCAACGCCGCGATTCAGCGAAAAAAGCAAGTCGGCGCCTATGACTGCCGCGCCAAGAGCCTGGCCTGCTCCTCCGGTACACAGCTACAAGGCGATTGTTCCTGCGCCGGTCCGGCCGGCGGATTCGACAGCATGCGCGCAGCCGCCGGTTTTGCAATCGGCGGAATTGCCGTTGCCGCAGCCGTTGCGGGAAGTGTCGAATGTAGAGGTAGCGCCGATGCCGCCGGTCCAGACCGCGCATTCGGAAGCATGCGGGCAACCGCCGGTTGTACAGCCTGCGGCGATGCCTTTGCTGCCGGAGTCGTTGCGGGAAATATCGAATGCGGCGGTATCGACACCGCCGCCGGCCGCAGGCGAGGCCGAACCGATTGGTGCCCAGCCTGAACCAATTTGCGCTCCTGAAGCGGATGTGACGATGCCTTCGCTACGTCCAGTCTCGGATTTAGTCCGTCAATTCAATTCGGAAAGCCCCATGCCGGATGTGTTCGCTGCAATTACTCAGACAATACCAAACGCACGGCGGCCTGATGGTCTTAATCGCCATAGGCACAATACGGTATATGGACAAACGATGCAGCCAAACACTGTGGCCGGCACCGCATGGCCAGACGGCCGTCCCGAAGAGTATACCTATGAGGGCATCCTTGCGCTCCGAAGCAATAGCGATAGCCCGGCAGCGAGCGCCGCGGCACGGGCGGCCGCCTACGGCGAGATACCGGCCCGCAAGCTGGAGCTGGCGGTCATGGATTGGTATCCGGAAAGCGAACATCCGGAAATCGTGAAAACCTGGCGCGCTCACGAAGCAGAACATCCAAAGGATGCAAAAGAATTTTCTAAATTCCTCGATAAGCTTCAACATACCGTTTCCGCAAAAATTAAAACGTTCAAACCATCGGTGACCGCTTGGCTGTCGCGGATTTCCCGCTCGCCGAAAGAAGCATTCGCTGCCGCCAGATATTCCTCGGGAAGTTGCGAAGACCGGGTCAGCCTGGCGTTCAATAAAATGCAGGCGCTTCTCATTTATGACGACATCCGAAACGGTTTGTACGATAAGGATATCGGCGCTCTGGTTGGGACTCTTCGAAATGAATTTCGCCTGATGTGCCTTGAAGAGTTCGCCGGAAAAAAGTTAAAAACCATGCAGCCAAAGCCGGGGCTCGATGAAGTCGACGCCATCGAGGTTTATCTTGAATTGCAGATGGCGCTGCGTCACAAGCTGGATCTGACTGTGGCCAGTTTGGCAATGCGATATAAGTCCGATCTGACCAGCCAGGACTTGGCCGACGCGACAAATATCGTCAAGGAAAGAGAAGACGCCGAGTTCCCCGCTGACTTTGCAAATTCCCCTTACTGGGATGCGTTCTTGCAGCGTCTTTATTCAGAGAAATATGCGGAATTCGAGGATCAGCGCAGCGATGCGATCGACAAGGCGCTGGAAACCATCGAGGAAGATGTCGACGCTGAAATTGCCGCGCGCGGCTTGATGGACGATGATGAAACGCGTTCCGGCCTTCGCAAGGGCATTGTCGACAAGATTTGCGCCGACCTGAAAATGCCGTTTATCCAGGAAATCCTGAATTTGAACAATTGCTCGAATGCATTGGCGCCGGTGTGGTAATACGCCGCATTGCGGCATGATTGCGCGTGAACGGCTTATGCCGGGGCTGTAATCAGTGAGCGGGAATCCAATTCGTCGATGTTATTATTTCGCCGGTAGATTTCCCGCCGCCACACCCTTTCGAGAAAGCGCCCATGCCCCATCACACGCCCCTCATCGCAACCATCGTCGGCGGCCTGGTTCTGGCGTTCATTTTCGGCGCGCTGGCCAATCGCCTGCGCATGCCGCCGCTGGTCGGCTATCTGGTGGCCGGCATCTGCGTCGGGCCGTTCACGCCGGGCTTTGTAGCCGACGCGAATCTGGCGCAGGAACTGGCCGAGATCGGGGTGATCCTGCTGATGTTCGGCGTCGGGCTGCATTTTTCGCTGAAGGATCTGCTGGCGGTAAAGAACATCGCGATTCCCGGGGCGCTGGCGCAGATCGCCATTGCCACGCTGCTGGGAATGGGGCTGGCATGGGCCTTGGGGTGGAGCATCGGCGCGGGGCTGATTTTCGGGTTGTCGCTGTCGGTGGCCAGCACCGTGGTGCTGCTGACCGCATTGCAGGAACGCCGCCTGCTGGAAACGCGGCGCGGCCAGATCGCCATCGGCTGGCTCATCGTCGAAGACATCGTCATGGTGCTCACGCTGGTGCTGATCCCGGCGCTCAGCGGCGTGCTCGGCGGCGCCGGCGAAGCGGTGTCCACCGGCGCCTTATTGATTACCTTGGCCATCACCCTCGGCAAGGTGGTCGCCTTCGTCGCGGTCATGCTGGTATTCGGCAAACGCCTGATCCCGTGGATACTGGAACGCATTGCCGATACCGGCTCCCGTGAACTGTTCCGGCTGGCGGTGTTGGCCATCGCGCTCGGCTTCGCCCTGGGCGCGACCTATATCTTCGGGGTGTCGTTTGCATTGGGCGCATTCTTCGCCGGCATGATCCTGGCCGAATCCGAACTCAGCCATCGCGCCGCGGAAGAATCGCTGCCCCTGCGCGATGCCTTCGCCGTGCTGTTTTTCGTCTCGGTCGGCATGCTGTTCGATCCCTCCATCCTGATCCGCGAACCCTTGCTGATCCTGGCGACCGTCTTCATTATCGTGATCGGCAAATCGCTGGCGGCGCTGCTGATCGTGCGTTCCTTCAAATATCCGCTGAGCACTTCGCTGACCATTGCCGCCAGCCTGGCGCAGATCGGCGAATTCTCCTTCATCCTGGCCACGCTGGGCATTTCGCTGGGGCTGCTGTCCTCGAACGGCCGCGACCTGATCCTGGGCGGCGCCATTCTTTCCATTCTCATCAATCCTTTATTGTTCGTCGGCCTGGAGCGGCTCAAGCCCTGGCTCCAGCGGCGCGAGGAGGAGGATGCCGGCGCCGGCATCGCGCCGGATCTCGGCGAAATGCTGAAACCGGTGCTGCCGCAGCATGGGCATACGGTGCTGGTCGGCTTTGGCAAGGTCGGCCATCTGGCGGCGGACGCGTTGCGCGAGCGGAACCAGCCGTTCATCGTGATCGAGGATCATGCCGACGCAGTGGAGGCCCTGTGCATCGCCGGCACGCCGGCCATCTACGGCAATGCGGCCGCGCCCGGCATGCTGGACGCCGCGCACATCGCCGGCGCGCGTTATCTGCTGGTGGCCATTCCGGACATCCTGGAAGCAGGCCAGATCATCGAACACGCATTGAAAATCAATCCCCGGCTGCACGTTATCGCGCGCGCCCAATCGGCGGCGGAAACGGCGCATCTGGAAGCGCACGGCGCGGCGGAAATCGTTATCGGGGAACAGGAAATTGCCAACAGCATGGTGGCCAAGGCGATCGCCGGCGCAGGCAGCCAGGGCCATTGATTTTACGGCCCGCGGAAACAAGAAGGCGCACCGTAACTAGTGCCACGGCGCGCCGGTCTGCAGCCATGCATATCGATTGCATGTGCTGCAAGTGCCTACAGTAACCGGGTTTTATGACAGGATAATGACGCAGCGCCCCGGAAAGGGACGCTGGGGGAAGAAGATGCCGGGGCGTCCGCTTTACAGATAAATGATCAGCAGCGCCACCGCGATGATCAAGCCGAATTTGGTGGCCTTGTACGCATTCTTGTTCCAGCGCTTGAAGCGGCGGCGGTATTGCCCGGCCTGCCAGACGAAGTGAAACAGTTTGTTGATGCGGCCGGTCTGGTCGCCGGTTTCGTTGGGCGAGCTGGCGGCGGTCATCATGGTCTTGCCCAGCCATTTGTTGACGCTTTGCGCCCACTTGTAGCGCAGCGGCCGTTCGATATCGCAGAACAGGATGATGCGGTTGGTGTCGGCGCCGTTCTTGGCCCAATGGATAAAGGTTTCATCGAAGATCACGCTCTGGCCGTCGCGCCAGCTGTAGCGCTCGCCGTCGACTTCGATGAAGCAGCGGTCGTCATTCGGCGTGACCAGCCCGAGGTGATAGCGCAGCGAACCGGCGAACGGATCGCGATGCGGATTGAGCACGCCTTCCGGCGGCAGCTCGGCGAACATCGCGGCCTTGACGCAGGGAATGCGCTTGAGCAGATCCACTGTCTTCGGACAGAATTCCACCGCCGACGGATGGTTGGCGTCATACCATTTCAGATAGAAGCGTTTCCAGCCGTTCTTGAAAAAGGAGTTGAAGCCGGCGTCGTCGTTGTTCTCGGCGGCCTTGATCTTGGAAATGGCCTGCAGATGCAGGCCTTCGTCGCGGATGGTCTGCCAGTTTTCGTCGAGCAGGTGCAGGCCTTCGAAATGGCGCGATTTGACGTAAGGCACAGACACCGGCACCTTCGACATCGCGTACATGAACAGGTTGATCGGGGACATGATCGACGAGTGATCGAAAAACTGGCGCAGGAACGGCAGCCGCACGCGTCCGCGGAAATGAATAAACAGGATGGAAAACAGATAAATGCCGACAATCAACCACTTCATGCGTGTGTCCTTATGGTGCAGACAGGGCGAGCCCCGAATCCGCTGATTTTACACCAAGCGGGGGAGAGCCCTGTAGGACAAGCACGGCAGGAAGTCAGGCCGGCTGCCGCACCATGCTGCCCGACGGATCGCGCCGCGGCATGCCGGTGAAATTGAAATTGACTTCGGGCTGCCGTCCCGAGACGATTTCGGCGATCGCGCGGCCGGAACCGGCGCCCATGGTCCATCCCAGGGTGCCGTGGCCGGTATTGAGGAACAGGTTGCCGAATTTTGTCTTGCCGATGTAAGGCACGTTGGACGGCGTCAGCGGACGCAGGCCGGCCCAGTAAACCGGGTTGTCGTAATCGCAGGCATCGGGGAACAGTTCGCGGGTGCGGCGCGTGATCGCTTCGCAGCGGGTGGTGTTGAGTTCGCGGCCATAGCCGTTCAGTTCGCAGGTGCCGGCCACGCGCAGGCGGTCGCCCAGGCGCGAGACCACCAGCTTGTAGCCGTCGTCGGTGAGCGAAACGGTCGGCGTGCGCGCCGGGTCCAGCACCTTGTAGGTACCCGAATAGCCCTTGCCCGGATACACCATCAGGCTGATGCCCAGCGGCTGCAGCAACTGCACCGAAAAACTGCCCATGGCGACCACGAATGCATCGGCGCGCAGCACCTGGTGGCGGCCTTCGCCGTTGATGATTTCAACCGCGGTCACGCGCGCCGATGCGCCGGCGCCTTCGGTGATCAGGCGGGTAATGGTGGTGTTGAAGCGGAAATCCACGCCTGCCGCGGCGGCGCGCGCGGCCAGGCCGGTGGTCAGCTTGTAGACGTCGCCGGATTCATCGGTTTGCGTAAAGTCGCCGCCGACGATCTTGTGGCGGATGCTGGCCAGCGCCGGTTCGATCGCCACCACTTCATCGGCGCCGATGGATTTGCGCTCGCAGCCGAGTTCGGTCATCAGGCGCGCGGCCGGCAGCGATGCCTGGAATTCTTTCTCGTCGGTATAGAAGTGCAGAATGCCTTTGGTCAGGCAGTCGTACTGGATGTCGGTTTCGGCGCGCAGCTGCTGCAGGGTCTGGCGGCTGTATTCGGCGATGGCGACGATCTGGCGGATATTCTCGTCGGTGCGGGCGGCGGTGCATTCGCGCAGGAAGCTCAATGCCCATTTCCATTGCAGCATTTCGGGACGGAAGCGGTACAGCAGCGGAGCGTCTTCCTTGCCCAGCCATTTCAGGATTTTCAGGGGAGCGGCGGGATTGGACCAGGGTTCGGCATGCGAGACGGAAATCTGGCCGCCGTTGGCGAAGCTGGTCTCCTGGGCGGCGCCGGGCTGGCGTTCCAGCACGGTGACATCGTGGCCTTGCTTGCTCAGGAACCAGGCCGAACTCGTGCCGATGATGCCGGCGCCCAATACGATTACTTTCATGCCACTTCTCCGTTACGAATGCACCTTGAATGCTCACATTGTAGAAAATAAACGATTATTTTGTCTGACAATATGAAGGCGATATTTTTTATGTTTCGACAGGTAGTTTTATTTTTCTTTTAAAAAACAAAATAAAAATCTTAAAAACCTTTATTTTTGATCATTCTGGTTTTTTCGATTTCCTGTTCGACCGCCAGCAGCACGCTCTGCTGCAGGGCCTGCTCCAGATTGACCTGGATTTGCGCAGTGAGCTGCTGGGTGATGTGTTCGAAGGCGAGCGCCATCTGCTCGGCGACCTGCTGCTTGAGCAGGCTGTTGACCTGTCCCAGCAACTGCTGCAGCACCTGTTCCCGGATATCTTGCGACAGCTGGCGCCAGTGCGCTTCATCGTCCAGGTCGGGAGCGGGCGCGTCGCCGGCATGCCATTGCGCCGTTGCCGGCGGACGCGGCTGGCGCGGGTCCGGCCAGGTGGCCGGGGTATCGGGTATTTCCGGGGGCAGGGCGGCAATGGCCGCGTCGATGTCGGGCAGGGGCGCGTCCGGCTCGGGCGGCGGCGCCAGCACTTCGGTCAGCAGCGGAATGCCGCGGTCGGGCGGTTGTGGCGGTTGTGAGGTGCTCATACGGCTTGCGCAACGAAATGCGTGAGTGGATAACCGCGATCCTTGTAATAGCGATAGCGGTCGCGGCCGGCGGCCTTGTCGGCTTCATCGGCCGAAATGATTTCGAACATGCGTTCGAAGCGGGCGAAATGGGCGGGCGTGCGGCCGGACAGATTGATCAGCACATGATGATGCGGCAATTCGATGTCGTCGCCGGCGGCCAGGATCACCGGCGTGGCTTCGGCATGCGGATGCGCATGTGTGACGTGCGGCAGGAAATCGGTCGCCGAAAAGGTCCACAGCGCCTCGTCCAGCGCCGCCTGCTGTTCGGCGTCGCGGCTCAGCAGCACGATGCGGCACTGCGCCGCGCGCGCCTTGCGCACCAGCCGGCAGGTGTAGGTCAGCCGGTCGGCGACGTTGCTGTGGAAATCGATGCGGGTCATGGCCGGGTCCTCAGGTTCCAAGCAGTTATCGAGCAGTTATTCAGGCCGCCATGCCGCTATGGCGCAGCAAGGCGTCGATGCTGGGTTCGCGGCCGCGGAAGGCCTTGAACGATTCCAGCGCCGGACGCGAACCGCCGACGGCCAGGATTTCGTCGCGGAATTTGCGGCCGGCGGCGATCGACACCACATTGCCGCCGGCTTCCTCAAAGGCGGCGTAGGCATCGGCCGACAATACCTCGGCCCATTTGTAGCTGTAATAGCCCGCCGCGTAGCCGCCTGCAAAAATATGGCCGAACGCGTTCTGGTAGCGGTTGAACGGCGGCGCCGGCATCACCGAAAACTCGGCGCGCACTTCGTCCAGCACCTGTTGCACATCGGTCTGGCCATTGCCCGATGCGCCGGAACCCTTGGCGCTGTCGTGCAGGCGCATATCGAACAGCGACATTTCCACCTGGCGCAGCATCTGCATGCCGGACTGGAAATTCTTGGCCGCGATCATCTTGTCGTACAGCGCGCGGGGCAGGGCGGCGCCGGTTTCGGCATGTGCGGTCATATGTTCCAGCACATCCCATTCCCAGCAGAAGTTTTCCATGAACTGGGATGGCAATTCCACTGCATCCCACTCCACGCCGGCAATGCCGGAAACGCCGATTTCGCCGACCCGGGTCAGCATGTGATGCAGGCCGTGGCCGAATTCGTGGAACAGCGTGATCACTTCGTCATGCGTCAGCAAGGCCGGCTGCACCACGCCATTCACCGTTGCGGGCGCCGTGAAATTGCAGGTCAGGTAAGCGATCGGGGTCTGCACGCCGCCGCCGGCCACCAGCCGGCGCGAACGGGCCGAATCCATCCAGGCGCCGCCTTGCTTGCCGGCGCGCGCGTACAGATCGAGATAGAACTGGCCGACCAGTTGATAGCCGCCGGGCGCATCATCGGTGGCCGGCGCCGCCTTTTCGATTTTGTAGAAGCGCACGTCCGGATGCCATGCCGGCGCGGTATCGGCCGTGATGCGCACGTCGAACAATTGCTGCACCAGATGGAACAGGCCGCCCACCACTTTCGGCTCGGGGAAGTATTGCTTGACCTCCTGTTCGGAGAACGCATAGCGCTGCTCGCGCAGCTTTTCGGAAGCGTAAGGCACGTCCCAGGCTTCCAGCTGCGGCAGGCCGAGGTGATCGGCGGCGAAGGCGCGCAATTCGGCCAGATCGTTTTCGGCGAACGGGCGGGCGCGGTGGCCGAGGTCTTCCAGGAAGGCGATCACTTGCTGCGGGCTTTGCGCCATTTTCGGCACCAGCGACAGCTGGGCGTAGTTGTCGAAGCCTAGCAATTGCGCTTCTTCGCGGCGCAGGCGCAGGATGTTGTCGATATTGGCGGTGTTGTCCCATTCCACGCGCTTGCTGAAGTCTTCGCCCAGCAGGGAAGCCTTGGTGACGTTGGCGCGATAGACGCGGGCGCGCAGGGCGCGGTTGTCCGCATATTGCAGGATCGGGAAAAACGAGGGGAAATGCAGCGTGAATTTGAAGCCGCTCTTGCCGTCGGCCTCCGCTGCCGCGCGCGCGGCGCGTTTGGCGTCGTCCGGCAGGCCGGCCAGTTCGGCTTCATCTTCCACCAGCAGCGTGAAGTCGTTGGTGGCGTCGAGCACGTTTTCCGAGAAGCGCGTGGTCAGCGCGGCATGTTCTTCCTGGATTTCGGCGAAGCGCTGCTTTTGCTGTTCCGGCAATTCGGCGCCGCCGAGGCGGAAATCGCGCAACGCGTTTTCGATCACTTTCTTCCGTTCGGCCGACAGCGCCGCATAGTGCGGTCCGGCCTTGAGCGCCTTGTATTTGTCGAACAGCGCCAGGTTCTGCGAGACGGCGGTCCAGAATTCGACCAGCTTCGGTTCGGCTTCGTTATAGGCGGCGCGCAGTTCGGGCGTATCGACCACGCTGTTCAGATGCCCGACGATGCCCCAGGCGCGGCTCAGCTTTTCGGAAGCGTCTTCCAGCGGCTCGACGAAGTTCTCCCAATTGACATCGTCGGCCGGCGCTTCCAGCGCGGCCACCACGGCGCGCGTCTGCGCCAGCAGCGTATCGATGGCCGGCTTTACGTGTTCCGGGCGAATCGCATCGAAATGCGCCAGGCCGGAGAAGTCCAGCAGCGGATTGTTCTGCACGGTATTGCTGTCTGCTTGGGAGGTTTGGTTCGTCATATCAGGTTCTCAGGTTCTTTCAGCGGCTTCGATCGTGTTCACGAGCAGCATGGTAATGGTCATCGGCCCCACGCCGCCCGGCACCGGCGAGATATAGCCGGCGACTGGCGCCACGCCGGCGAAATCGACGTCGCCGCATAATTTGCCGGCGGCGTCGCGGTTGATGCCGACGTCGATCACCATGGCGCCGGGTTTGACCATATCGGCGGTAACGGTATTGGCGCGGCCCACCGCGGCGATCACGATGTCGGCCTGGCGGGTGTGGTACGCCAGATCGGGGGTTCCGCTATGGCATATGGTGACAGTTGCGTTGGCTTGCAATAGCAGCAGCGCCATCGGCTTGCCGACCGTATTGCTGCGGCCGATCACCACCGCGTGCTTGCCGCGCAGGCTGACGCCGGTGCTTTCGATCATCTTCATGCAGCCGTAGGGCGTGCAGGGGCGAAAGCCCGGCAGGCCGGTCATCAGTTCGCCGGCGCTCAGCACGGAATAGCCGTCCACGTCCTTGCGGGTGGAGATGGCTTCGATCACCTTGTTCGGATTGATATGCTTGGGCAGCGGCATCTGCACCAGGATGCCGTGGATGGCGGGATCGTTGTTGAGCGCGTCGATGCGCTGCAGCAGTTCGGCCTCGCTGATGGCCGCGTCGTATTTTTCGAAGACGGAATGCACGCCGGCGTCGCCGCAGGCCTTGATCTTGTTGCGGACGTACACCTGGCTGGCCGGATCTTCGCCGACCAGGATCACGGCCAGGCCGGGTTGGCGGCCGGCGGCGGTCAGCGCGGCGGCGCGTTGCGCGACATCGGCGCGCAGGGTTTTGGATAATTGGTTTCCATCGATGATTTTTGCGGTCATGGGGGGCGGCGTCGAAACGCGAAATGAAATGAGTTTCAGAAACATGAATTATAAGGGCAGCGCATCGGCGGCGCGCTTTTTGAAATTCGGGTATTCTCGCCGAACTTTAAGTTTGATTTGCAAGGAAACCGCATGTCCGATCTGCTCGACCGACGCCTGGCGCTGTTCGCCGAACCCCACAATCGCGCCCTGCTGAGCCAGGGCCTGCGGGGCATCGAACGCGAAACCCTGCGCGCCGATCAGTTCGGCGATCTGGCCACCACGCCGCATCCGGCCGCCCTCGGCGCGGCCCTGACGCATCAGCAGATCACGACGGATTATTCCGAATCTTTATTGGAATTTATTACCCCGGCAGAACACGACGTCGCCGATGCGCTGGCGCGGCTCGATCAGATCCACCGTTTTGCCTACAGCCACCTGGACGGCGAGCTGCTGTGGAACCAGTCCATGCCCTGCCATCTGCCCTCGGAAGAAGAGATCCCGATCGCCTATTTCGGCAAGTCCCATATCGGCATGCTGAAACATGTTTACCGGCGCGGCCTGGCGTTGCGCTACGGCAAGACCATGCAATGCATTGCCGGCATCCACTACAATTTTTCGCTCGACGAAAACATCTGGAAGCTGTTGCACAAGGTGGAAGGGCCGGCCGACAGCAAGCTGAGCGATCGCCAATACCAGTCCGAAAGCTATATCGCGCTGGTGCGCAATTTCCGCCGCTACAGCTGGCTGCTGATGTACCTGTTCGGCGCCTCGCCGGCGCTGGCCGCCAATTTCCTGCGCGGCCGCAGCGGCCAGATGGAAAAGCTGAGCGACGACACCTACTATCTGCCCTATGCCACCAGCCTGCGCATGAGCGACATCGGCTACCGCAACAGCGCCCAATCCGGCCTGACGCCGCATTACAACGATCTGCAGAGCTATATCAGCAGCCTGGCGCATGCCGTCAGCGAGCCGTACCCGCCGTATGTGGCGCTGGGCACCCGGCGCGACGGCGAATGGATCCAGATGAACACCAACGTGCTGCAGATCGAAAACGAGTACTACTCCACCATCCGCCCCAAGCGCGTGATCAACAGCGGCGAGCGGCCGGTCCAGGCGCTGTCGGCGCGCGGCGTGCAGTACGTGGAAGTGCGCTGCATGGATATCGACCCCTTCGATCCGCTCGGCATCAGCCTGGCCACTTCGCGTTTCCTGGATGTCTTCCTGCATCTGCTGGCATTCGAGGAAAGCCCGCTGACCTCGGACGCGGAAGGCGCCGAGAACAAACAGAACTTCGCCACCGTGGTCAAGCAAGGCCGCATGCCGGATCTGCAATTGCAGCGCTGCGGCCAGCGCATCGGCATGCAGCAATGGGGGCTGGAACTGCTGGACCGGATGATACCGATCGCGGCATTGCTGGACGAACAGGCGGGCGGCACCGCGCATGCCGAAGCGCTCGCGCGCCAACGCGCCAAATTGCACGACGCCGCCCTGACGCCTTCGGCGCGCGTGCTGGCGGCGATCCGCGAGAACGGCGGCTCCTTCATCGATTTCACGCTCGCGCGCAGCAGCGCCGATGCCGCCTATTTCAAGGCGCGCCAGCCCAGCCCCGCCGAGCAGGCCGAATTCGAGGCCATGGCCGCCGCTTCCGTCGCCGAACAGCAGCAGATCGAAGCCGCCCAGACCGGGGATTTCGATGCCTTCGTCGCGGCCTATAGCGCCAGTACCTTGATCCGCATGAATGATTCTGCGAATTGATTGAATATTAAAGCGGCGATTCGAAACTGTTCAGCAACAGCGATGTTCTATTTAATAAGAGGAATCTCAACTCTTTGAATGGAAGCCAACATGCTGATCGACGTCAGGAGTGGTGGATCCAACAATTTTCGGACGTATGGCGGCTGCGCCGACTTTCGCATTGCAGGCAATGCGGTTGCACACAAACGAACCGGGCTGCGCTTGCAAACCTATCGATCGGATGTGCGCGCGCCGGGTTTTTTCGCAAAAATCAAAAAAATCTTCAAGAAAATCGCGCGAGGCGTCGGGCGGGGCATCAGAAATTACTATGCCGATCCCGTCCCTACGCCGCTGGAGTTGAAATTCCGCGAATTTTTGCTGCGTCAGGACGATATGGGACCAATCGTGGGAAGAAGGGCGCTGGCTGGCGAAATGGCGAAACGGTGCGGGAAACTCCATTCCGCAGCCCTTAAAGCCGGCAGCGCCGATGTCAAACAGGCCGTAGCGGCAGCTCTGGCCACTTATATCGTGGCCTACCTGCGATGGAATTACGATATGAGTCTATGTTCCCAGGCATGTGTCCGGCTGCGCTGGAAGCTGGCGAAGATGCTGAAGGATTGGTCCGCCGAGTGAGCCGCAAATATTTTTTTGTTGTCATTTCGGAACGCATTAGCTGCATTAGTTCATAGCTGGACAAAAATGCGGCGCTGCACTAAAAGGTTCGTTCCATTCTAGCCATAGGGTTTTGCAGATAACATCAAAATATGGGTAAAATCACATAATTTATACCGCTTTGCAGCATAATTTCACATTATAAAATCGAATATCGTCATTTGAAAATATAAAAAACCCCTGATAGAATCCGTCGTCCTTACGGTAAAAAGCCGTACATTGGAACGAAACGCGCGCGATTCGGCACATTTGTCGGGTCAACTTATTTATCAGGAGACAACAAATGTCCGCCCAGCTCGACCAAATCATGGCGCAAGCCGCCAACGATCCCGATGTCATGGAAACCCAGGAGTGGCTCGACGCGCTCGAATCCGTAATCGACCAGGAAGGTCCGGAACGCGCCCACTATCTGATGGAACGGATGATGGATCTGGCGCGCCGCCGCGGCGCCGACGTCCCGTTCTCCAGCAACACCGCATACGTCAACACCATCCCTGCGCATCTCGGCGCGCATTGTCCCGGCAATCTGGAATACGAAGAGCGCCTGCGCTCGTGGATGCGCTGGAACGCGATGGCGATGGTGGTCAAGGCCAACCGCGTCGACGGCGATCTCGGCGGCCATCTCTCCAGCTTCGCCTCGCTGGCCAATATGCTCGGCATCGGTTTCAACCACTTCTGGCACGCGCCAACCGAAGAACACGGCGGCGACCTGCTCTATATACAAGGCCATTCCTCCCCAGGCGTCTACGCCCGCGCTTTCCTTGAAGGCCGCTTGAGCGAAGAACAACTGATCCACTTCCGCCGCGAAGTCGACGGCAACGGCCTGTCTTCCTATCCGCATCCGAAACTGATGCCGGACTTCTGGCAATTCCCCACCGTCTCCATGGGCCTGGGCCCATTGATGGCCATCTATCAGGCCCGCTTCCTCAAATACCTGCAAGCCCGCAATATCGTCAAGACCGAAGAACGCAAAGTCTGGGTCTTCTGCGGCGACGGCGAAATGGACGAGCCGGAATCGATGGGCGCGATCGGCATGGCCGGCCGCGAGAAGCTGAACAACCTGGTCATGATCGTCAACTGCAACCTGCAGCGCCTCGACGGCCCGGTGCGCGGCAACGGCAAGATCATCCAGGAACTGGAATCGGATTTCCGCGGCGCCGGCTGGAACGTCGTCAAGGTGATCTGGGGCAGCGGCTGGGACGAACTGCTGGCGCGCGACAAAGACGGCATCCTGCAAAAAGTCATGATGGAAACCGTCGACGGCGAATACCAGAACTACAAGGCCAAGGACGGCGCCTTCGTGCGCAAGCACTTCTTCGGCAAGCATCCGAAATTGCTGGAACTGGTCGCCAACATGTCGGACGACGACATCTGGCATCTGACCCGCGGCGGCCACGATCCGCACAAAATCTACGCCGCATTCAAAGTGGCGCAGGAAGCCAAGGACCAGCCGACCGTTCTGCTGGTCAAGAGCATCAAGGGCTACGGCTACGGCAAATCGGGCGAAGCGCGCAACACCGCCCACAACACCAAGAAACTGGACGACGAAGCCATCCGCGCCATGCGCGACCGTTTCCAACTGCCGATTGCCGATGCAGATCTGCCGGCCATCCCGTTCTTCAAGCCGAGCGACGACACCCCGGAAATGCAATACCTGCACGAACGCCGCAAGGCGCTCGGCGGTTATCTGCCGCATCGCCGCCAGAAGGCCGACGAGCAACTGGTCGTCCCGCCGCTGGAAGCATTCAAGGCCATGCTGGAGCCGACTGCCGCCGGCCGTGAAATCTCCACCACCGCCGCTTACTCGCGCGTGCTGACCGCATTGCTGCGCGACGAAAGCCTGGGCCAGCGCGTGGTGCCGATCATGGTCGACGAATCCCGCACTTTCGGCATGGAAGGCCTGTTCCGCCAGATCGGTATTTTCAGTCAAGTTGGTCAGTTGTACGAACCGGTCGACAAGGACCAGGTGATGTACTACCGCGAAGACAAGGCCGGCCAGATCCTGCAGGAAGGCATCAACGAAGCGGGCGGCATGAGCTCCTGGATCGCGGCGGCGACGTCGTACTCCAGCAATAACCGCATCATGATTCCGTTCTTCACCTATTACTCGATGTTCGGCCTGCAGCGCATCGGCGATCTGGCCTGGGCGGCCGGCGACATGCGCGCCCGCGGCTTCCTGATCGGCGGCACCGCCGGACGCACCACGCTCAACGGCGAAGGGCTGCAGCACGAAGACGGCCACAGCCATGTGGTGGCCTCGACCATCCCGAACTGCGTGCCTTACGATCCGACCTTCGCCCACGAAGTGGCCGTGATCATGCACGACGGCCTGCGCCGCATGATCGGCAACCAGGAAGATGTGTTCTATTACATCACCGTGATGAACGAGAACTACAGCCATCCAGGCCTCAAGCCCGGCACCGAAGAAGGCATCCTGAAGGGCCTGTACCTGCTGCAGCCGAGCGCGGCCAAGAAGCCGAAGCTCAAGGTGCAACTGCTGGGTTCCGGCACCATCCTGCGCGAAGTCATCGCCGCCGTCGATCTGCTGCGCGACGACTGGGGCGTGGAAGCGGACGTCTGGTCGGCGCCATCGTTCACCCTGCTGGCGCGCGACGGCCAGGACGTGGACCGCTGGAACATGCTGCATCCGACCGACAAGCCGCGCACCGCGTATATCACCGAGTGCCTGGAAAAGACCACCGGCCCGATCATCGTCTCGACCGACTACATGCGCACCTTCGCCGAAGTGGTCCGTCCGTTCATTCCGAAGGACCGTACGTACAAAGTGCTCGGCACCGACGGTTTCGGCCGTTCCGACACCCGCGCCAAGCTGCGCGAGTTCTTTGAAGTCAATCGCTATTATGTGACAATCGCAGCATTGAAATCGCTGGCCGATGAAGGCGCGATCAAGACTTCAGTGGTTGCCGAAGCGATTGCCAAATACGGCATCAATCCGGAAAAACCGAACCCGGTCACACAATAAAGCGCAAGCGAACTTACGGAGCGTCGCACATGAGTCAAATCGAAGTCAAAGTGCCGGATATCGGTGATTTTGCGGAAGTCGAAGTCATCGAAGTCATGGTCAAGGTGGGCGACACGATCAAGGTCGACCAATCCCTGCTGACCGTGGAATCCGACAAGGCCAGCATGGAGATTCCTTCCAGCCAGGCCGGCGTGGTCAAGGAAATCAAAATCAAGGTCGGCGACAAGGTCAAGGAAGGTTCGGTCGTGCTGGTGGTGGAGGCTGCCGAAGGCGCCGCTGCCGCTCCTGCGCCGGCTGCCGCCGCTCCGGCGGCCGCTGCACCGGCTCCTGCGGCGTCCGCGCCTGCTGCTGCTTCGGCTCCAGCCGCTGCTCCCGCAGCCGGCGGTTCGCAATCCATCAGCGTGCCGGACATCGGCGATTTCGCCGAAGTCGAAGTTATTGAAGTCATGGTCAAGGTGGGCGATACGATCAAGGTCGATCAATCGCTGCTGACCGTGGAATCCGACAAGGCCAGCATGGAAATTCCATCCAGCCATGCCGGCGTGATCAAGGAACTCAAGGTCAAGGTTGGCGACAAGGTTGCCAAGGGTACGCAGATCGCGGTGATTGAAGCCAGCGGCGGCGGGGCTGCTCCTGCTCCAGCGGCTGCACCGGCGCCGGCCGCGGCAGCGCCTGCACCCGCCAGCGCACCTGCCCCCGCAGCTGCGGCAGCAGCGCCTGCCCACGCATCAACTTCCGCGGAAATCACGCCGCCAGCCACCATCTCCGGCAGCGGCGCGCACGCCTCGCCGTCGGTGCGCAAATTCGCACGCGAACTCGGCGTCAATCTGAGCAACGTGACCGGCACCGGTCCCAAGAACCGCATCCTGCAGGAAGACATCCAGAACTTCGTCAAGGCTGCACTGGCCGGCGGCGCGGGCACGGCCAAGGCCGGCGCTCCGGCTGGCGGCGGCGCAGGCCTGAACCTGCTGCCATGGCCGTCGCTGGATTTCAGCAAACAAGGCCCGACCGTATTGGAGCCGCTGTCGCGCATCAAGAAAATCAGCGGTCCGAACCTGCATCGCAACTGGGTCATGATCCCGCACGTCACCCAATACGACGAAGCCGACGTGACCGAGCTCGAAGAATTCCGCAAGAGCTCCAACGAATCGCTGGCCAAGGCCAAGTCGACCGTCAAGCTGACCATGCTGGCATTCGTGATCAAGGCATCGGTCGCGGCGCTGAAGAAATATCCGGCCTTCAATTCCTCGCTCGACGCCACCGGCGAAAACCTGATCCTCAAGCAGTACTACAACATCGGCTTCGCGGCCGACACCCCGCAAGGGCTGGTGGTGCCGGTGGTCAAGGATGCCGACAAGAAGAGCGTCAGCCAGATCGCGCAGGAAATGACCGATCTGTCGCTGCAGGCGCGCGACGGCAAGCTGAAGGGGGCCGACATGCAAGGCGCCACCTTCACCATTTCCTCGCTGGGCGGCATCGGCGGCACATTGTTCACGCCGATCATCAACGCGCCGGAAGTGGCCATTCTGGGCCTGTCCAAGACCGCGTTCAAACCGGTCTGGGACGGCAAGCAGTTCGTGCCGCGCCTGATTCTGCCGCTGTCGCTGTCGTACGACCATCGCGTGATCGACGGCGCCATGGGCGCGCGCTTCATCACTTATCTGAATGAAGTGCTGAGCGACTTGCGCAAGACGCTGCTGTAATCGCTGCAATCCACTCCCGGAGACAGAATGAGCCAAATAGAAGTGCAAGTGCCGGACATCGGCGATTTTGCGGAAGTCGAAGTCATCGAAGTCATGGTCAAGGCCGGCGATACGGTCAAGGTCGATCAATCGCTGCTGACCGTCGAATCCGACAAGGCCAGCATGGAAATTCCATCCAGCCATGCCGGCGTGGTCAAGGAAGTGAAGGTCAAGGTTGGCGACAAGGTCAAGCAGGGCACGCCGATCATGACAGTGGAAGCCAGCGGCGCCGCTGCGGCTCCAGCGCCGGCTGCTGCGCCAGCCGCTGCAGCATCGGCGCCTGCTCCAGCCGCCGCTCCCGCAGCAGCAGCACCGGCCGCCGCCAGCTTCTCCGGCAAGGCCGATATCGAATGCGACACCCTGGTGCTCGGCGCCGGCCCCGGTGGCTATACCGCCGCGTTCCGCGCCGCCGACCTGGGCCAGAAAGTGGTGCTGGTCGAGCGCTATGCTTCGCTGGGCGGCGTCTGCCTGAATGTCGGCTGTATTCCATCCAAGGCGCTGCTGCATGCGGCCAAGGTGATTACCGAAGCGGAAGAAATGGCGCATTTCGGCGTCAAGATGTCCAAGCCCGATATCGATATCGACAAACTGCGCGGCTGGAAAGAAAGCGTCGTCACCAAGCTGACCGGCGGCCTCGGCGGCCTGGCCAAGGCGCGCAAGGTGCAGGTCGTCACCGGCAAGGGCGCGTTCAGCTCGGCCAATACCCTCACCGTGGAAACCGCCGAAGGCAGCAAAACCATCGCCTTCAAGAACGCCATCATCGCGGCCGGCTCCTCGGTCGCCAAGATTCCCGGCTTCCCCTACGACGACCCGCGCCTCATCGATTCCACCGGCGCGCTCGAACTGCGCCAGATCCCGAAAACGATGCTGGTCATCGGCGGCGGCATCATCGGCCTGGAAATGGCCTGCGTGTACGACGCGCTCGGCACCAAGGTCACCGTGGTCGAATTCGCCGACGGCCTGATCCCGGCCGCCGACCGCGACATCGTCAAGCCTTTGCAAAAGCGTATCGAAAAGCGCTACGAAGCCATCTATCTGAAGACCAAGGTCACCAAGCTCGAAGCAATGAAGGAAGGCCTGCGCGCCACCTTCGAAGGCGCCGACGGCAACGGCAGCGCGCCGAAAGATCCGCAACTGTACGACATGGTGCTGGTGGCGGTGGGCCGCCGTCCGAACGGCAAGGACATCGGCGCCGAGAAGGCCGGCGTGCTGGTCAACGAGCGCGGCTTCATTCCGGCCGACAAGCAACAGCGCACCAACGTCCCCCACATCTTCGCCATCGGCGACATCTGCGGCGATCCGATGCTGGCGCACAAGGCCACCAACGAAGCCAAGGTGGCGGCCGAAGTCATCGCCGGCCACAAAGTGGCGTTCGATGCGCTGACCATTCCTTCGGTGGCCTACACCGATCCGGAAATCGCATGGATGGGCCTGACCGAAACCGAAGCCAAGGCCAAGGGCATCCCGTTCGAAAAAGCCAACTTCCCGTGGGCCGCCAGCGGCCGCGCATTGGCGATGGGGCGCGACGACGGCATGACCAAGCTGATCTTCGATCCGAAGACCAAGCGCATCCTCGGCGCCGGCATTGTCGGCGTGAACGCGGGCGAACTGCTGGCCGAAACCGTGCTGGCGCTGGAAATGGGCGCCGACCTGGAAGACCTGGCGCTGACCGTGCACGCGCATCCGACCCTGTCGGAAACGCCGATGTTCGCCGCCGAAATGGGGCTGGGCATCATTACGGATCTGTACGTGCCGCAGAAGAAATAATCGTTGCAAGGCTGCCAGGGTTTCTGGCGGCGGCAATAAAAAACCCGGAGCATTTGCGCTCCGGGTTTTTTTACGTCTATATCGATAGTACGCCGCTCAGAACTCTTCGAAGGAATCCTCTTGGCCGGCCGGAATCGAGACCGGTTTCGATGCCGGCCCCGCTCCTGAAGATAAGGCCGGCGGGAGGGCGGCGGCGGGCGCGGCTTTGGCGGGCGCCTGCGGCAAACGCGCCGGCTGCGGCGTGATATCCACGCTGCGCGGCAGCTTGCGCCGCTCGACCGGTTCGATATTGGCCGCCGGTCCGCCGTTTTGCACCAGCTTGAATACGCCCACCACCCGCATCAGATTGGCGGCCTGGTCCTGCATCGATTGCGCCGCCGCGGCGGCTTGCTCCACCAGCGCGGCATTCTGCTGCGTGGTCTGGTCGATCTGCGTGATGGCGCGGCCGATCTCATCGATGCCGCTGCTTTGCTCATGGCTGGCGGCGCTGATCTCGCCGACGATATCGGTCACGCGCCGCACGCTGTCGACCACCTCTTTCATGGTGGCGCCGGCCTGTTCCACCAGCTTGCTGCCGGCGTCCACCTTGTGCACCGAATCGTCGATCAGCAGCTTGATTTCCTTGGCGGCCGAAGCCGAACGCTGCGCCAGGCTGCGCACTTCCGAGGCCACCACCGCGAAGCCGCGGCCCTGTTCCCCGGCGCGCGCCGCTTCCACCGCCGCATTCAGCGCCAGAATATTGGTCTGGAAGGCAATGCCGTCGATCACGTTAATGATATCGACGATCTTCTTCGAGGAAGCATTGATCGAGCCCATGGTATCAACCACCTGGCCGACCACGCTGCCGCCCTTGACCGCCACTTCCGAGGCGGACCCCGCCAATTGATTGGCCTGGCGCGCATTGTCGGCATTCTGCTTGACGGTTGAGGTCAGCTCTTCCATGGCAGAGGCGGTTTCTTCCAGCGAGCCGGCCTGCTGTTCGGTGCGGCTGGACAGATCCATATTGCCGGCGGCGATTTCCCCGGAAGCGTTGGCGATGGTCTCGGTGCCGTTGCGCACCTGGCTGACGATATCGAACAGATTGGCGTTCATCACCTGCAGCGCCGACATCAGCTCGCCGATTTCATCCGTGGAATTGACAGCGGCTTCGGTCGTCAGATCGCCATCGGCAACGCGCTTGGCCACATCCACCGCGGCAATCAGCGGCCGCGTAATGCTGCGCGTGACCAGCAGGGCCACCAGCGCCGAGAGCAGCACCGTGATCACGGCCAATATATTGATGATCGTGCGCGCGCTTTGCGATTGCTCCATGGCAGACGCGCCGGCCTGGTTCATCATGCCGCCCTCGTACTCGAACAGGGCGTCCAGCGCAATGAAATACTTTACCTGCACCGGTATGAAATCCGTCTGCAGAAAAATCCGTCCCTCGGCCTCGTCGTGATCGAGCGCCAGTTTCAGCAGCTTGTCGCGCGCCGGCAGATAAGCGTCGCGCGCTGCGATGGCGGCGTTGACCAGGCGTTTGTCTTCCTCGCTTTTGGCGGTGTCGGCGGCCAGCTTCAGGCTGGCGTTCATTTTCTGGTCGGCGGCAATTGCGTCGGCGCCGAGGAGTTTGGTTTTTTCGTCATCGTTGGTCAGCAGCAGATCGCGCAAATCGATCGCGATCTTGTTGACCTGGATCTGGACCGTATTGGCCAGCGCGACGCTCGGGTAACGTTCGTTGGTGATCTGTTCCAGGCTGCCGTTCAAGCGCCCGAGCTGCATATTGCTCAGCACCGTGATGGCAATCAGCAGCGCAATCACAATGCCGAAGCCGAGGGCCAGGCGGGAGCCGATTTTCATATTGGATAATTTCATTGAATACACCTTTTACAGATCTGGGTTGATGCGGCACACTAAAAAAAGTGAATAATGCGAATGTGGAATACAGCAGTCACCCGCAACGAATTTAAGGAATAGAATTCCCCTTTGGCGTGGACGAAAACGCAAAAGCCATGCCAGCGCGTTTTACGCGGGAATTCGCACTGATTAAGGGCTTGCGGCGCCGGTTGTGCCCATGTTTGGCTCACGTTTGGCCCACGATGCGTGGCGGCGCGGAACCTGTAAGACCTAAGTAAGCGTAAACGCCTATATTTTGCTAAAACGGCAATACAGAATGATGAGGAGATGATCTTGGCTAATATCGAAACATTCACGCAGGAAAACCGCGTTTTCGAACCGGCGCCTGCATTTGTAAAACAGGCCAATATCTCTGGCATGCCCGGCTACCGCGCCCTGTGCGACGAAGCCGCGCGCGACTATGAAGGCTTCTGGGCGCGCCTGGCGCGCGAAACGCTGAACTGGAAGCAACCCTTCACCAAAACCCTCAATGAATCCGAAGCGCCGTTCTACAAATGGTTCGAAGACGGCAAGCTGAACGTCTCCTATAACTGCCTCGACATCAACCTCGACAACGGCAATGCCGACAAGACTGCAATTATCTTTGAGTCCGATGACGGCAATGTGACCCCGATCACCTACCGCGCCTTGCATCAAAAAGTTTGCCGTTTTGCTAACGGCCTGAAATCGCTCGGCATCAAAAAGGGCGACCGCGTCGTCATCTACATGCCGATGTCGGTTGAAGGCGTGGTGGCGATGCAGGCCTGCGCCCGCATCGGCGCGACGCATTCGGTGGTGTTCGGCGGCTTCTCCGCCAAATCCCTGCAGGAACGCATCATCGACGCCGGCGCCGTCGCCGTGCTGACCGCGGACCAGCAAGTGCGCGGCGGCAAGCAACTGCCGCTGAAAGCCATCGTCGACGAAGCGCTGGAACTGGGCGGCTGCGAAGGCGTGAAGGACGTGATCGTCTATCGCCGCACCGGCGCCGACATCTGCTGGAAGGAAGGCCGCGACCGCTGGCTGCACGAACTCGTTGAAAAGCAGGCCGACGACTGCGCGCCGGAATGGGTTGAAGCCGAACATCCGCTGTTCATCCTCTACACCTCCGGCTCCACCGGCACCCCGAAGGGCGTGCAGCACAGCTCCGCCGGCTTCCTGCTGTGGGCCGCGCTGACCATGAAGTGGAGCTTCGATATCAAGCCCGACGACATCTACTGGAGCACCGCCGACATCGGCTGGATCACCGGCCATACCTACATCGCCTACGGCCCGCTGGCGGTGGGCGCAACGCAGATCATCTTCGAAGGCGTGCCGACCTTCCCGAACGCCGGCCGTTTCTGGGAAATGATCCAGCGCCATAAAGTGAGCGTGTTCTACACCGCGCCAACGGCGATCCGTTCGCTCATCAAGGCCGCCGACGCCGACGAAAAAATCCACCCCGACCGCTACGATCTCTCGTCCCTGCGCATCCTCGGCACCGTGGGCGAGCCGATCAATCCTGAAGCCTGGATGTGGTACTACAAAAACATCGGCCGCGAAAACTGCCCCATCGTCGACACCTTCTGGCAAACCGAAACCGGCGGCCATGTGATCACGCCGCTGCCGGGCGCAACGCCGCTGGTACCGGGGTCCTGCACGCTGCCGCTGCCGGGCATCATGGCCGCCATCGTTGACGAAGCCGGACACGACTTGCCGAACGGGCAGGGCGGCATCCTGGTCATCAAGCGCCCATGGCCCTCCATGATCCGCACTATCTGGAACGACCCGGCGCGGTTCAAGAAGAGTTATTTCCCGGAAGAATTCGGCGGCAAGATCTACCTGGCCGGCGACGGCGCCATCCGCAACAAGGACACCGGCTACTTCACCATCACCGGCCGCATCGACGACGTGCTGAACGTTTCGGGCCACCGCATGGGCACGATGGAAATCGAATCGGCCCTGGTGGCGCATGCGATGGTGGCCGAAGCCGCCGTGGTGGGCAAGCCGGACGACACCACCGGCGAATCGATCTGCGCGTTTGTCGTGCTGAAGCGGCCGCGGCCGACCGGCGACGAAGCCAGGCAGATCGCCAAGGAATTGCGGGATTGGGTTGCCAAGGAAATCGGACCGATCGCCAAGCCGAAGGAGATCCGCTTTGGGGACAATCTGCCGAAGACGCGTTCAGGCAAGATCATGCGGCGCCTGCTGCGCCTCCTGGCCAAGGGCGAGGAAATTACCCAGGACGTATCGACCCTGGAAAATCCGGCGATTCTGGAGCAGTTGAAAGAGGCGCAATAAGGATGGCGTAGTAGATGATGCAGTAAAGATAAGACAAAGAGGCAATCGCGAGATTGCCTCTTTTTTTCGTTTCTTTTTTTACAGTTGCTTTGCCTCAAAGGTATTGCAGTTGGCAACCTTGCCCGAATCGATGCCGCGCGTGAACCACTTGACGCGTTGCGCCGAGGCGCCGTGCGTAAACGAATCCGGCACCACAGTGCCCCGCGCCTGTTTCTGCAATGCATCGTCGCCGATGGCGGTGGCGGCCCGCATGGCGCCCTCGATGTCGCCCTGTTCAAGAATGGAACGCGCCTCGTTGGCGTGATAGGCCCAGACGCCGGCAAAGCAGTCCGCCTGCAGCTCCAGCCGCACTGACATCGCATTCGACTGTTTCTCGGACATGCGCCGGCGCGCCTCATCGACCTTGCCGGAAATCCCCATCAGATTCTGCACATGATGGCCCACCTCATGCGCGATCACATAGGCCTGCGCAAAATCGCCATCGACCTGGAAGCGTTGCTTCATCAAGCGATAGAAAGCGAGATCGATATAGATTTTCTGGTCTTCGGGGCAGTAGAAGGGGCCGGTGGCGGACTGGCCGGTGCCGCAGGCGGTTTGCGTGCTGCCGGAAAACAATACAAGGTGCGGCCGCACATAATTGGCGCCGTTGGCGCGGAACATCGCGCCCCAGGTATCCTCGGTATCGGCCAGCACGGTGGAGACGAAGCGGACCATGCGCGCCTCTTCAGGGGACTGCGATTGCGGAGGGCGCGGTTGCTGCTGCTGTTGCTGCATTGGCGCCGGTTGTCCGCCGCCGGTCAGCAGGGACAGCACGGTCATCGGATTGATGCCGAAGAAGTAGGACGCGACCACCGCGATGGCGATGGTGCCGAGGCCGATCGAGCGTCCGCCGAAGCCGCCACCCCCGCCAAAGCCGCCTCCGCCGCCCTCATCGCCGCGCCGGTCCTCGACATTATCGCTTTCCCGATTGCCTTCCCATTTCATGGCGGTTCCTTGTGTTCGTCGTGTTACTCGTGTTCATCGGCTTGCCGGAGAGTGTATCGATTTTCGGGGGCGGTGTGTCGGTGTTGGGGTGGGGTGTGCGGGATGTGTTGGTGCTGGAAAATTGGGATGTTTTGGCGTAGTTGAAACAAAAAAACCTGCATGAACACTAAGTTTCATGCAGGTTTTTTTACATTCTGGCGGAGAAAGGGGGATTCGAACCCCCGGTAGGCTATGAACCTACACACGCTTTCCAGGCGTGCGACTTAAACCACTCATCCATCTCTCCTGATTTCGCCTGACTTCTGCGAAGTCGGCAATTATAGCAATAAACCGCCCAAAAATAATTGCTTTTCTCCCGAAAAGAGGTGGCTTTATGACTAATTCAGAATAATTCGCTGCTGTGGCCCTTTCTCTTTACAGTCAACGTAACTCATGGAGACAGAGCTTAATTCTCAATCATCTGAAATAATTCTCCATAATAACTAGAATAGGAATCTTCTTAGTGAATGCAATGAATTATCCTATCGATTGTCACTGTAGCCGTTAACTGCCAAATTTTGGCCTTTACATCGTAATTTGGCGACAAGAATATAAAAAAAATAACACGGGGTTGAAAAATGGAGCCATTTAATATTGGTCAAGAATATGAACGATCAGAGTTACTCTCATTTGTGGGTAGCAAGCAACAACAAACCGGAGTGATTTGGGGCAAGAAAGAGCCTGGCTGCATTATCGCCACGTCAGGTGGGCGCCATGGAAAGAAAGTGGGATATTCGGACGAGCGTTTGCAAGATGGAAGTTGGTGGTACTTTGGGCAAGGCCAGAATGGTGATCATTCTATTAACAATGCTGCTAATGCAAAGCTCGTTAATGGTAAAGAATCCATATTACTATTTACAACCAGAGAACCAACTGCCGGTGAAGTGAAGAGCAGGGGAAATTATAAAAAATTATTCGCTTTTCAAGGGGCGTTTAATGTCTCTCACTATGAGGTAGTAATTCCAACATCTGGATCTCGTAAAGATCAGAAGCTACTTCGCTTTTTATTTAGTCCAGCAAGTAACATTACCGCTCAAGTAAGTGAGCCGCTTCCTTCTGTATTAGTAGACATTTCAATATTGCGCCAACAGTTAATCTCATTTGTGCAACCTGATGTGGCGCAAACACGTATTACGTCGGTGGAATATCGTCGGCGCTGTGCCCATGTTCGAAAATATGCAATTTTACGGGCAAAGGGAAATTGTGAAGCATGTGGCGCTTTGGCGCCATTTGTTGATAGCTCTGGCAATGGTTTTCTAGAGGTACATCATATAGTGCGTTTGGCAGATGATGGTATTGACGCGCCATACAATGTGGCTGCGATTTGTCCAAATTGTCACCGAAGAGCACATTATTCTGTCGATCGGGAAAGCTTTCGGCAGCAGCTTCTGGCCTCAATCTTTGCTATAGAAAATAAAATTTGTTGAAAAAAATTCAAGAATTATCTACATTCAACAGATCCCTTTTGCTGGGTTTGCTGTGTCCTTTTTTTATTGGTGTTTTTAGGGTTTCTTGCAAGGATTCAAGTCGATGAAGTAAGATTTCCCCAATCGCTTCGGACAATAAAGGAGGAACGGCATTTCCTACTTGAGTATAACGTGGACATTCTTGTTTCCGTTGTTTCCCGCCTGTAGTGTATTTCTCCTGAAATTCAAACCAGTCTGGGAAGGACTGAAGGCGTGCGCTTTCCCGTACAGTCAATATTCTTGGTTCGTTGTAGTGAAGAATATCATCTGGTAGCGTTGTTACCGTAGGAGCAGGTAAATCTGGATGAAGCACTGTTGTTGAATGTTTACGTGTGCCGGCCCTTTTCCGCTCTTCCATAGATAAACAAAATCCAGGGCGGCAAATCTCTTGGACAAGCTTAAAATATTTAATGGTTTCTTGCTTATGCTTTGGAAGGCGTCGGCTGTTCGGAATGATGTCGGGTGCCGCGTTGCGCATCAATGCTTGAAATTTGGTTGGTGTTTTGGGGGGGGCATAAACAGCCTCTTTGAAGCCCTGCGTTGTTGAATCGAGGCAAGGAACAAGTTCACGGCCGCTAATTTCCAAATCGGAAATCGCTTCTTTAGCGCTAGTTGGCTTGTTGGTTGGCAAGCCATGGTTTTCAAGAAATAATTTACGGCTCTGTTTTAATGCTTCAAAAAGATTAGGGGTTGATGTTTGTTGATCCTTTCTTTCACAAATCATCAAAAAACGTTGCCGGCTTTGCGGTACACCGAAATCTGCGCAGTTTATTAACCCAACAGAAACCTCATACCCTTGGCTCTTAAGGCGAGAAGCGATGTATTCCGCATAAGATTTTTTTTCAGTGTCGCCCATTAAAAGTTCAACGCCGCTTTCATTTTCGAACTTCATGTCAAAGCCGGCGACGTTTTCAATCACAATGAAGCGAGGTTTTACCAAGCCAACCAAAGCTAGATACTGTTCAGTCATTTTGTTACGAGGATCTGCTGGATTACGTTTTCCCGCCGTAGAAAACCCTTGGCACGGAGGACCTCCAACAATTAAGTCCACTTGCCCAGACAATTTCCCAACTTTGTTAGCATGGGTCGTAATAAGATCTTCGCATGTCATTGCTTCTGCTGGTAACCAACTGGGCCAATCGAAATTGTAATCACCATTATTGATTAAGTTATGTTTAAGCGTAGCGAATGCAAGCGGGCTCTTTTCTACCGCAAATATGCCTTGGCATCCAGCTGACATCAGGCCAAGCGATAAACCCCCGCAACCCGCAAATGCGTCAATAAATTTTAGCGTTGTGCGTGGTTTCACGATATTCCTATTTTTTATGACTTTAAAATGGTGCTGCCGTGCCGGCGCCCAATTTTGCCATGCTTTTTCAAACCGCACCAGGACAAAATGTACGTTTTCGTGGCACTATCCATAAATGTAACTTTCTCGAAGGTAAAGGAGAGGTGTCGCTCTGATATTTCCCTTAGGAAAGCAAATCTAATAAATGTCGGGACAAGGGGATGGCGTGACAAAAAATGTATTGCTCGGTAAGCTTTTGACCTTACAGCAAGACGGTCAAAGTGCTATTAGCGGCCCCTCGAACTGGCTTCAGCCAATCATTCTTGAAGTGCAGACCGGCCTACACGAAGTGGTAGATGAGCTTGAGCGTGTAGTAATCCCTGATGCAGAGCAGAGGCAAATGGGGCGATGGCATTTTTTTGTGGGATCGCCCGGTAACGGCAAATCTGCAGGTGCAGGTGCCTTGGCGCGACGTTTGGATGCACGAGGTGACACCATCCTTGATCATGCGACAAAGAAGAATCTTCGTGATTTATCTCCATCTGAAGTGCCTTATAGACTGGAGGTTTATAAGGAAGGGCAAAACTTCCCTTACTTGTATATCGCTCAAGATGCATCTGTATTACCAGACCCATATGATTCCGATGCAGATCCAGCTCTCGCTTTGGAAGAATTGTTAATTGAGGCCGCTCAGCGAGGTGTATCGGTTGTTGTTTGTACGAACCGGGGAGTTATTGAACGTGCATTTTCTCGCGGGTATTTAGACCCAGAAAAAAATGGAGAGGGATGGTTTAAGGCTATTCGAATGGCCGTTGGAACAGAGTCGCCAGGGTTGATCAACCTAGGGCCGCCACTTCGTAAGCGAGTGTTTGATGAAATCGATGTCGGGGTTACATCGCTTGATCAGCGCAGTATGGTACTTGGGTCAGATATCCTTGACCGCCTTATTTTGACGGCAATTGAAGCTCCTGAGTGGGAAGCCTGCAATGGATGTGCTTCCAAAGGGATGTGTCCGTTTCGGGCGAATCGTGATTGGTTGGTCAATCCAGAGCTTCGTAAAAATGTACTCAGATTATTTCTCCATGCAGAACTCTACGATGGCCAAGTAATTGTTCTTCGAGAAGCCCTAGCTTTAATTTCACTTTTGCTAGCGGGGTGTCCTCATGATTACAATTCTGGTCCGTGTGATTGGGTGCATCAACGCCTTGATGCTGGAGACATATTTGCATTGGCAAGTCGGCGGCTATATATGGTCTTGTTCTCGTCGTATTCGCCATCAGGATTGGCAATAGATAGAGAGGATCGAGAGATACAAATCGATGATCTGAAATCATTGTCCAAAGCAGGAGCCGGCACAAACGATCATACCAATCGATCTTTAAAATTTGTTGTTAGTGGGAGGCACGGCACATCCACTGATGTCGGCGTTCAACGCCTGTTAGGAAGAGGACGGGTATTTTCCGCACTAGATCCATTTGCGGATGTCTTGCCCTCAGATTTCCTTGATCGTTGGAATGAATCTTGGACTGAATTAGAAAGCGGGAAAGAGTGGCTTAGCAATATCGAACGAGCATGTTTTGCATGTTGGGATGATATGCAAAAAGCTGCAGCTGCTTCATTAGATTCCTCGCCGACGGTATATCGGTGGCTTACTCGATGGATTACCTCATTTACACTACGTGCTGGTGCTCTCGTTGAAGGGATTACGACATTCGGAGATGACCTTGATGAGCTGGCTAGCATCTTGAGCATCAGCGGTCCACCGAACGCGCAGCAAATGGTGCTTTTACAAAAAATAGAAACGACTTTAGCTCATAGCTTAAATCCCGCGAGTGAAGGCTTAATGTTGTCCCCGACGACAAGCTTACATGGGGATTGGGCGAAGCAAGCACTCAAACCCCAAGTGTCGACTGGCGGCGATCGAGCGATCACAGCACATCTCACATTTGGTGATCCAAATGGGGTGAAGATTCCGATGAGCACTCGTGCCTTTATATGGCTTAAGCGAAAGGCAGAGCGGGCTATGGCATCTGAGACATTCCCAAATGAGTATTTAGAAACGGCGCGCGATGCAATGCTTCGGGTAGCTGTGACTTCTGCATATGACACAAAGGACGGTATCGAAATAAAGGTAACGCGCGCGACCGGGTCCACTATACAAATAAAACGATCCCATGGAGGCATGTTCATCGATGTCATCTAATCTAGAAACGCCAACACTGGATCAAATTTTAGCTGACGCTGATAAGTCAGTATTTGAGCCGACCGTTCCGAATTTATTTAAGAGATCTGCATTTTTTATTAACACGGTTGGTATGCGAGAAGCTCCGGAACGCCTGGTACTCGAATTATTTCGTGAAATTTCGTTCGAGAATATGCGGCCCTTAACCGAAACAAAGGCCCGAGATCTAATGCCCCGTGAAGGACAGGTTTTAGAAGAGTTAGCTTTATTGCATATTGCCCGCGGCCGTGGGAAACGTAAAAGAGATAAACTCAATAATTCAACATATTTTGGTCCGCTATATCCAGAACTCGCTCGCAATGCTTGGCCGCGTAAACAGGCTGAACGGGTAGTTGCATACCAACTTATTGATCGCCCGCTTGCGCAATACATTTTGGACAAGCGAGAAGATCCTAGTGCTTACGCTAGAGATATCGTTACTGCAATGACCGGGAAGCCACGATCAGCAGATCCACGTCCAGATGCTTTAAAGGAAGCATTGAATCGCATCCAGATCGATCGCACAGAGGCCGGTCTCCTCGATGAATCGCAAGCAATAGAAAAACTGGCCGATCGATTTAGTGCGGCCAAAGGTTCAATTCTTGATTGCGGATTTCCTGATCAGTTGGCTGAGCGGTTAGCCAAAGATTTTCAAAATTTGTGCAAATTAGAGGGACATGTCCCAAGGCTTCTTTGGATTGATCTTTTAAAGTGTTTTCTTCGTATGGCGCTTCCGACATGGTTGCTCGCCCATATGCGGCTAACAGTAAGTCTTCGTGATTGGACGCTTACTGCACTCGGTGGAATCGTCACTGATGACGAAAAAATCCTTCATGAAATTAAAAACAGATGGCAAGGTATTTTTCACCCGACTCAAACCGGTTCGAATGAGATCTCCCTGCATATTGAACGATATGTTAAGGCTCGGATTGAGCTTAGTTTGCTGACATATTGGGTACGAGGCATTCTTGGGCCGCAGTCGATTGATGCTACGTTAACGGTCCGTTCGACTGGCAAAGATAATTTATCGATTTCAGATTGGCTAACGCGGTGCCGACAAGCCGGCGAAAACATTGGCCTTAGTGGTGATGGGCAGAGTATACGAACTAAAGTTATTCCGATGGCACAAGCTTTTGGCGCTTGGTTGAATCCTTCTACAAAAGGCCAGGGGAAAAATATAGAAGAATTTCTTCGGATACTTCTTCGTTTGCCCGATTCGGATGAGGATGATGGCTATCTGCTGACCGGCACAAAAAAAGGTGGGTTCCAGCGAGTCGTAGTTTTCCCAGGCCCCGCTGTGCTCAAGACAATGCTTTATTTGGTAGCTGCAGAAAAAATGCGCGGGGCTATAAAGACCAGAGGGAAGTTAGTTTTATCTGATCTTGAAAATCATTTTTCTAAATATGGTGTTGACTTTGCTTCAAGCGTGGGTGCTCGACCGCAATTGATTTCCGAACTGTCCCGGCTGGGATTTTTGAAGGGAAGTCCTGATGCGGGCGATAGTGCTGAACTAATTGTGCCAGATATAACTGAGTTTAAATAATCTTGGATGTGATTGATGACAAACGTGCTGATTGAGACTTTGGCTCGCCTGGTGCGACTGTATTTTGACGAACTGAAGTCGGGAGGGGTGGAGTGCCGGCTGGTCTTGCCTGCCTTGACCGAACGGATTGCGATTGGCCTTCAGGATGCTTTAGTTAAGGATGATCTTCCTTCGTACCTTGTGGTTCCGCGCTCTCAGGAAACGAGTAAGGCACTTCGTTGGATTAGGGCAGAGGGCGTTACGAGTGTACGCCAAGGCGATATGATCGTTATAGTCTGGCCAGGTGAAATGTCGAGGATTCAAGATTCAGTAATTGGTGCTGGTGGCGCGATGAGGAATTTCGCATTTAGCGATGAATGGCCATGGCTAGATACCAGTAATGAATACTTTCGTTTCGATGGCCCAGTTTTGTCGGAAATTTTGACCCGCTGGGGTGTGCGCGCTGAAAGCGTTGGTGCCTATTCCATGATTCTGGTTGCGGCTCTTGATACATGTCGCGACTCGTTGCTAAGAGGCGTCGTGTATCTAGATCAAATGATCGGTGCCTTTGACCCGCAGACCCCCACCTCAATCGATAATGACATCAAGCGGCTTTTATTTCACTTAGGGATTCCATTACCTAATCGTGTGGAATGGTCTGAAAAAGGATCTGCAAAAAAATTCTTTACTGAAACACGAGGTGTCATCAGAGAGATGTCATTGCGTGTCCGTGATACGGATGGAAAGCAAGAGCTGTTATTACGCATTCCTGACATTGAACCAGATACAGAAATTTCCTCAAAGTTGGCAAAGTCATTTGAGAAAATTATTGATTCTTTTATGACGCGTGGGGATGATCGACAAGAAGGCCTTTTAGCGCTGCATGGATGTTGGGAAGATACTGAAGCGTGGAACGATTGGACTTTATCCCGGCTTCAGGCGCTGCTGGACGTAGCTCCTACGGAAGAGCATGTAATTGTTACGTGTGATATTGAAGTAAGTAGCGGGGTGGTAGCGCAAGACGGAAAATCTGCTGTTCTCATTGAAGGTGGCTTTGTCAAATTTTCAGTGAATTATGAAGGACTTGTTGTTGATTCAACTGATAATGAAATACGGATTTTTGATCGAGCTAGATTATTGTTTAGCGCAAATTGTATTGGGACAGGTGGCCAGATCCAAACAGAAATTCATCATGATCTGCTCTTCGGCCAAAGTATTACGGGGAAAAAGAAGAGCTTGAGAATAGTTGTTGCCCGGGGTAAAAATGAACTCGCAACTGCCCGCGCTACAGTTATTCCATGCGGGCCTAATCAGCCACTTATCGCGATTCTAGAACCAGGTTTTAAATATTATTTTGGTAAACAGCCAATTCTTGGCGCGGATCCTAGTGATGAAATTGAAAAGATTGAAGTCGGTGAGCCGGTGCAAATTACTCTCACAGCTTGGGATGGATACGAAGATGGGGAAATTGATGTCGACGATGAGCCAATTTTTTTAGAAAAAAACTCGGAAAATCCGCGGATTTTTTTATTCCCTAAAGCCATTGATCCGGGCATGTCTGGTACTGGGCGTTCAAATGTCAATATACGTATTTCTGGTTTGGAAATAGATATTGATATTGAAGCCAAGAATATTACCCGTGGCGAGTTTACGCTTGAGCGAGAGTTAATCGTCCAACTTACTGCAATGTCACAAGCAACTGGACATCGTTCAGCGGTAAGCCGAATAGTGGGAATATTTTCGGGTGAGAAGACAGAGTCTTATCCCGGCTTAGGCGGCTTGGATGATTCCACAAGATCTCGCATAAGGTTTGCCAGATTTTTTGAGACGATTGCAAACGGTCGCCCAATTATCGCAAATTTGCTTCAGGAAAATGTGTTAGGCGCGGAGCCACTTGATAGCCCATTTGCGTTGTGTGACGGCGGCGCATTGCCCGCACCATTTCATGGCGCGACAATTGGTGCAGAAGTTGTAGCATTAATAGATAGTTATGCCGTAGCTCGGAAAACGGTACTTGATATTGTTTGTGAGGGAGCTCGTACCGATTCGCCATGGCCATACTACGCACAGTTACCTATTCTTATTGATACCAAGCGTCGTCGTTTGGAGGACGCTATTTTTGCGTACTTAAAAGCTTATTCAGAAATTCTTATTTATGTTCGTCAGAAATTAGTGGAGTTATCCTGGGCGGAACTGTTTCGCCTTACATGCGTAGATTGTATTGTCCACTGGGAAGACGGGGCGCGAGCTCGTAAAATAATTTTGATTGGTCCTTGGCATCCAATCGTTGTCTCAAAACGTTTTATGGTCCAGTCCGCGCTATTGACTAGCGCACGTCGCCATCTTGGGCTAAAAGGCGACGGAAAGGCTCATGTTTTGGCGTTGTTGTTGGATCAGGTAAATGCATTGAGATGGTTTTCATCACCCGCGTCAGATGGAACGACTTTTGAGAGCTATTACGTGACATCTACATCTGATCCTGGGTGGTTGGTCGCCATGACACACGATACCGTTGGAGGCGCTGACTATCTGTCATTTACGACAGGCCTTAGGCGCCTTCACGGATTGGAAACCGGCATGATGCCATCATCCCGCGATCAAGTTGCTAAAGGCTATCTTCAAGATTTTTTTAATGCATATCCAACGCGACGAGCTATTTCCGTTATCGCCGACGAGTCTTATTCACCGGCTCGCCTTGTCGAATCTGCACAAGCGCTTTTGTATGATGGAGAGAGTACATCAATAGTTGGAAGGCAATTGCCAGGTGGGATTCACATCGCGGTTGCGGGCGAACGCGATTTGGATGCTCAGGAATGGAGAGAGCCGCCAGTATGCCTATATGGCGTCACTGACGTTGCGACAACCAGTCTCCAGTTTACTGACATCCATCTAATTTCCCCAGGGCGTGCGAAATCGACGCGTGACTCAGGGGACAGGGTTTCGTTACCAAGGGGACGTGGATTGCTGGCGGCGTTTTCCAGTCCAATTAAACAGGTCGGTGCATGGGCTGATGGAGTATTAAATTCGCGAGCATTTGAACGTGATTCCCTCACAGATTCCAGCGATTCGCTTGGGGATATTTTTACCCAAGTGTGCAGCAGGCTCGCCAGTCTACCTGGAGAGGAAAGAGTGATGAGTTGGCAGGCAGATTTGCCTCCGACTCTTGATCATCTTTGGACGGTAATACCTGGGAATCACGTTGATCCAGCAGTATTTGTAAGGTATGTCACTGATGCTACTAAACGTGGAGAGAGCACGGCTTTATGGGATTACAGCATGAGCCTCACTGGGGCTCTTAATAGTTATTTTGTTTTATCTCGCATTCCGGAAAGTGTGTCACATGAATTGAACAAAAGTTCTGTCTTGGGAGGGAAACCACTTGCTCCTGCTGTTTTGGGGGAATTGGGACGAGTAGGGATGGCGTTAGGCAGCGAGAGCCTACGTTCAGGGAGCAAGGCTTTAGGCGTGATTGGCGTCGTTGCAGCGGTTAGATTATTCTTGCCAATCAATGCCAATAGCGCACCAATACGAAACGGTCGTTGCCTTCGCGGTTTCCTTTTACCAGTTGATTCATTCAAAGAGATTTTAGGCGGTTCGTTAGACAGCAAAGAGCCGGGGCAACGTCAAAGGGCTGATTTGGTAGCAATACAACTTGGATTACTAGATGATGGGTATGTAGGCATTTCCTGTTGCGCGATTGAATGCAAATACAGTAGTAATCCATTTGGTGCGGAGCTGATTAACGCTGCTTTGCAGCAAGCGGGTGCAACCCTAAGGCGCATTCAGGAATTACTTGAAATATCCCAAATAAATTCTGGAATACCTGAACGACTAGCATTGCAGTCTCTCATCTCATTTGGCCTGCGCCTTTCACAGGAGCAATTGGATGGCGATACGGCCGCGCATGCTGCTGTTGAGGCGGAAATACTTCAACGGATACTTGACGGAAAAATCAAAATTATTTTGCCTCGGGCCGGCAAAATCGTTGTAATTACGGATTGCAATGTTTCATCGGCTTCATGGACTCATGGACAAGGTCTGGTTATTAAGGTTGGTCCCGGACACTGGCCGGGAATATCTGAATCCAAGGAATTGCAAAGTGTCCGAGACCGTTTGTCGCAGGAATTCAATCCGATATTTGATGAAGTTGAGAAAGTTTCAGGATGTACGGAACAGGGTACGAAAAAACCTGATGCAGCGGGAATCGAGGAGCCCAATACACATATTAAGCCCGACGATCTGCCTAGTTCTCCAAATAACCAAAATATCGAAAGTCAGGGCGAATCGAAAGCCGAAATCACGAGTGCCGATTCTAATGGTAAGAAAGCGATAGATAAGGGTTTGATAGCTCCGATAGGTCCGCTCCGCCCTATCCTTCTAGGAACTGCTAATGGGCCTAAGTTTTTTTATGATCCTCAGAACCGTGAGACACCGCTCGATAACTACAATGTGATGGTTACAGGTTCTTCTGGCAAAGGGAAGACCCAGCTAATAAAGACGATCGTGTCCCGTTTAAGAGAACAGGACCGTAACGTATTACTGCTTGATTTTAAAAATGATTTTGCTAGCGATGAGCATTTTGTTAAGAAAGCACGACTTCATCCCCAGTACGTGACGTTTGATGGACTTCCCTTTAATCCCTTAATACCTGTTCCGTTACGTAGGCCTGGATCACCTAAAGAATACTTACCAATCTCGGAGCATATTAATGGCTTGGTTGACATTTTCAAGAAGACTTTTGGTTTAGGTGACCAGCAGGAAGTGGCAGTAAAAAATGCAATACGAGATTGTTTTGAGGCAAAAGGAATCCAGCCTAGGGGAACGGTAGAAGTAAGCGTCGATCTAGACTATCCAGATTTTAATGATGTTGGCGAAAGACTTCTTGAAACCAATCCAAATGCCTATAATCGTTTAGACCCATTGTTTGACCTTGGAATTTTTCCACCGAGTTCTCGTTTGACCCGATTTGATTCTATGTTGGACGATTCTGTGGTCGTGGATCTCAGTCAGATACAAAGCGATAGAATCAAAAATGCGGTTGCAAAAATTCTTGTGATGTCTGCACATCGTTATTACAACGCAAGAGAGCATTCTGGTCACTTACGCCAATTTTTTGCCTTTGATGAAGCCCATCGAGTACTGGATTCGGAATTTCTTTTACAGTTTGTGCGGGAATGTCGGGCCTATGGGGTTGGTGTTTTACTTTCTTCGCAATACCCTACAGATTTTCCTGCTGATGTATCAGCTTCTTTGAATACGAAGATATTGCATGGAAATGGCGCTGATCGTGATCGTGTTCGAGATATCACGAAGTTGATAGGGGGGGCGCTTCCTGATGACCAAATTGTACAGTTATCACTGTTTCAAGCTATCGTTTCCAATCCACAATATCTTCCGGCGGTTGTTAAGACTATTGGTTATCCAACGATGCTTGTGTTTGATGCTATTAGAGAGTTGGAAGGCATTTCGAGGTCTGAATTGTTGGTTGAGGGGATTGATGCCGCTAGATTAAATATTGATTATCTAATTTCGACTTTGTTAGAGATGGGAATGATCGTCGAAATATCGGGGCTACTTCACGTGCAGAATTAATCAATTTTTATTGCTTCCCGCTGTTGCTCATTAGAAGTAAGAAGAATTTCCCATAGAACTACTGGCGAAAGATAGCAGCCTTTTTCTCTCGCATTCTGAAATGCCTTTGTTGTAATAGCATCTTGGATGTTGCGCTCCCAAAAAATAGATGCGCTGGAGGCAAGTATTATTCATTATTCTAATTTTAAATATTTATAACGCCATTTATAAATTATTTATCAACGCACTTATACAAAAATGGAAGTTGATCAAGCTAAACGTAGCATCATCATGTCTAGTATTAAAGCAAAGAATACGAAGCCTGAGTTGGCTGTGAGGCGTATCGCATTTGCTCTCGGATATAGATATCGATTACATCGCAACGATTTGCCGGGAAAGCCAGACATTGTATTTCCACGTTTGCGCAAGATCATTTTGGTGCACGGTTGTTTTTGGCATCAACATCGATGTCAAGGAGGGCGGCTTCCTTCTTCAAATATAGAATATTGGATACCAAAACTCAAAAAAAATTTGGAGCGGGATAAAAATACGATAAAGATGCTCAAAAGACTGGGATGGAAATGTTTGGTGATTTGGGAATGTCAGCTTGAAAAGCCCGCACAGGTTAGGTCTCGAATCCAAAGATTCCTTGCCACGTAGCTCATATCAACATTCGTCTTCAGAGACAATTCTGCCCGTGACATATCGCGGGCGAGTTGCAGATACTGACATGGCGATTTGATGTCATCCGGACACTTTCTTAAATAAGGTACATGTACTCTAGATAAGATTGGGTGATGCTGGAATCATGTGGGGGTGCCAAATTTTTCAAAGCACCGTCAATCAAAAATACTCGTCAGCCTTGGCAACGCGATACGAGACATTTGACTCGTCCCCAAAGCCCAATCAGGAATAACCATGCCAGCCAAGATCCATACGCTTAAAAACTCCGCAGAACTCAGCGCCTTAACAACATCAAACCTCGCCGCAGCGATGTCCCATTCCGCCAGAAGAGAATATAAACCCGTCGACAATGAATTCAGTTTTCTCAAGCTCCCCTTCGTATCTAGACGAAAGCATGGCTCTCAAACCAGCAGCAACTGGTCCGTCCCTCTAATCGATGACTACGCCCAAGCATGCGACATCGGCCGCGAATACGCCGCCCACTTCGTACAATACCTAAAAGATAATCCAGATATGTGCGGCGCAAATTCGCTTGGTCACATTGCCAGCAATATTGATTTTAAGGATGAATCGGACGCACAAGGTTATTGGGTAGGATTCTTCTCCCATCTGGAAAGAATCATCTTTGCACAAGCCCAGCGCATGGACGTCTTTGACGATATAGACAGAATCAACGCATATTATGCAAAGGGCACCGATGCTGAAGAGTTTTTTGCAGATTTGGATAAAGCCGATCACTGATGACTTCGGTGCTGTCATCCCCAATCCGACAGCACCAAATCACACACCTACCTCCCACGCTTCATAAACACATCATTATAAATCTGTGCCCACTTAGCCCCTTGATCCAGCGCCGCAGCCGGATCGATATAAATCATCGATGAGGTTTTCAAAACACCTTCGAACTTCCTGGCGGTGGCAACCCCATGATCGTCATAAATCATCTGCTGCGCATCGCTCAGCATGAAATCATAGAACAGTACCGCCGCGTTCGGATGCGGCGCCTTTTTCATGATCGCGATGGACTGGAATACCGCGATCGGCTGGCCGATCACAAAGCCTTCCACCGGCGCGCCTTTTTCTTTCATCTGATCCGGGTTGTAGCTATACAAAGTCAGCGCCAGCGGCACTTCGCCGGAGGCCACCATCTGGCCCAGCAGCGTATGTCCCTTGCGCACTGAAATATCATTAGTGGCGATAATGTCCTTGAACAGCTTGAGCCCCTTTTCCTGGCCCACCTGCTTCAGCACGCCCGCAAACCAGCTGTAGTCTTCCTGTTCGATGCCCAGCTTGCCCTTCCACTTTGGATCCAGCAGATCCTGGTAGCTCTTCGGCAGGTCTTCCTTCTTGATCTTGTTGGTGTTGTAGGCCTGCACGTATTCGTTGACCGCATACCCGACCCATTCCTTGTTTGCCGGCACCGCCTGTGGAATCACGTCGGCCAGATACGGCGAATTGACCGCCTGCAGCAGCTTTTCGCGGCGGGTGGCTTCAATTTCCGGGGAACTGTTCTGCACCACATCCAGTTCGGCGCGGCCGGCACGGCCTTCGGTCACCACGCGCTGCAACACATTCTCGGAACTGGCGCGCCAGAGATTGACCTTCACACCATATTTCTTCGTGAATTCGGCGGCAATCTTCGCCATCCCCGGATTTACCGCGTAAACCGTTACTTCGCCTTCTTTTTTTGCGCCGTCGATCAGCGCCTGCCGCCGGTTCGGGCCCTGCATCTGGGCAATATCGGCCACGCCGGCGCCGGCTTTTTCCTGTGCAAAGGCCGGCGCCGCCACTACGGAATTCAAACACAGCAGCAACAAGGCAAGAGCGGATTTACCGATAAATCTTTCCATTGCGTCTCCATCTGGTTTTTTAGTTGTTCGACGATTCTCTGTCCTTTCCATTGCAATGACCACTACAATCCGTTTAGATATCTGTCGAATTTCGTTATTGGCAAGAATATAACCAACATGAAAACCAGCATGAGTATCAATTTGCGGCATCTGCGCGCTTTCATCGCGGTGGCCGAATCGGGCAGCGTCACCAAGGCGGGGGAGTCGCTGTATCGCGCGCACTCGGCCATCTCGCGCTCGATCCAGGAATTGGAAACCATACTCGGCGTCGATCTGTTCGAGCGCAAATCGAAAGGCATGCTGCCAACCGCGTTCGGCCAGTCGCTGCTGTATCGCGCGCACCGCGCCGCCAATGAATTTCACCTGGCGCGCGACGAAATGGCCTCGCGCATCCGCAAGGCCAACGGTTCGCTCAATGCACCGGTCTTCGACATGCTCTTCAACAAGGACCGGCTGCAGATTTTTGTGGCGCTGGCCGAATCGCATCACATGCCAACCGTCGCCAATCTGCTCGGCATTACCCAGCCGGCGGTCAGCGCGGCCATTACCGAACTGGAAGCCAGCATCGGCATCCCGCTGTTCATCCGTACCGCCAAGGGCATGCTGTTGAACGAGTCCGGCGAAATCCTGGTGCTGCGCACCAAGCTGGCGCTGGCCGAGTTGCGCCATGTCGAAGCCGACATCGCCGCGCTGCGCGGCAAGACCCAGGGGCTGGTAACCGTCGGCACGCATCCGCTTTCCCGCACGGTGATCCTGCCGCGCGCCATCAACCGCGTCTTGCGGGAACATCCGCTGGTGCGCATCGAAACGGTCGAAGGACGCGATCTCAGGGCCGGCCTGCGCTCCGGCGACCTGGATTTCGCGCTTCTTACCCTGCGCGCCGGCCACCCGCTGCAGGGCATGGTCGACACGCCGCTGATGACCGATCGCATGGCCATATTCGCGCGCGCCGATCACCCGCTGACCAAGGTCGCCAAAGTCACCGTCGACGATCTGCGGCGGGCCGAATGGGTCCTGCCGTCGCGCCACACGCCGACGCGCGCAATGTTCGACCAGGCCTTCCATCATGTCACCGGCGCGCTGCCGAAAAGCCCGATCGAAACCAGTGATCTGTCGATTCTGCGCGGCCTGTTGCTGGGCAGCGATCTGCTCACCGGCATTTCGCCGCAGCAGTTGGATATGGAACGCAAGCTCGGCATCCTCAAAATGCTGGATTTCGAATTCGAAAAGACCGCCCGCGTGATCGGCTTGATGCAGCGCGCCAAAAGCCGTCCTTCCCCGGGTGCGGCGGCCTTGATGAGCGCGATACGGCAGGTCGCCAGTGAATTGGAGCGCAATCCGGACGACTAATAAAAAAATTCGACAGACTATCAATGGAATTGCTATGGCTGCGCCGTGAGCGTTGTTCCAGAATGGCTGCATCGTTTTTAAAAAGCACAAGGAGACAATCATGAGCGATTTCCGCACCTTCAGGAATGCCCAACGCCAGCCGGCCCAGCCGTTGCATAAAGTGATCGATCCGGCGGCATGGGAACCGCATTCCCTGGGCGACGTCGCCAACTGGAGTTATCACATCACGGATGCCGAGCGCGACGCGCTGGTCGCCGCCACCGAGCATTTTCTTGGGCAGGGCCTGGCGCCGGAAGAGGTGACCAAGAACAATTTTCTGCTTGAGGGCAGTTTTCGGGATGTGATGAACGATGTGCGCGAAGAACTGCGCAACGGCCGCGGCATGGTGATGCTGCGCAATTTCCCGGTCGACCGGCTGGACCGCGCCGGTATCGCGGTCGCCTATCTCGGCATCGGTACCTTCCTCGGCAAGCAGATGTCGCAAAACATGAAGGGCCACCTGCTGGGTCACGTCAAGGATCTGGGCGGCGACTATGCCGATCCGAACACACGCGGCTATCTGACCAAAGTTGAGATGCGCTGCCATGCCGATGCCTGCGACTATGTCGGCCTGCTGTGCCTGCAAACGGCAAAGAGCGGCGGCGCCAGCCGCGTGGTCAGTTCGGTCTCGGTGCATAACATCATGCTGGAGCGCCGGCCGGATCTGGTGGCGGTGCTGTACCAGGATTTCTACCGTTCGCGCAAAGGCGATTTCAATCCAGGCGAAGAGCCATGGTACAAGCTGCCGATCTTCTGGTTTGCCGACGGTTACTTCAGCGCCACCGGCGCCGGCGCGGCGATCGACAAGGCGCCTTCGCTGCCGGGCGTGCCGCCGCTGACGCCGATGCAGCGGGAAGCCATCAAGGTATACCGCGAAATTTGCGAAGAATGCCTGACCGATATTCCATTCCAGCCGGGCGACGTACAATTCCTCAATAATTACGTCGCCCTGCATACCCGGCGCGATTACGAAGACTGGCCGGAACCGGAGCGAAAACGCCATCTGCTGCGCCTGTGGCTGGCAGATCCGGACAACCGGCCGATCCCCCCGAAGCAGAGCAACGACTTCCGCGGCCGCGGCGTGCTGCCGGCCGGCGTCAAGCTGAATGCGCCGCTGGATGTTCATGAATTGGCTTGAGTGATGTCTTTCGCGGGCTAAGTCATTAAGGACTTAGGTATCCCCAGCGGCTGTTCATCGCCTTAACTCCTTCAGAAAATCAATCTACATTTTTTGTGTGCGCTTCCGGATAGAGCTCCGGTAATAAGATGTATAAGTCATCAAGAGGTAAGCCAAAGCTTACGGGGCCTCGTGGGGAATCGCTGACAATTAATCCGGTTTTAAGCAATTCAGATAATATTTTTCTTCCGGTTCGTTCTTCCAAGCCGGTCAGTTGAGTAAATTCTCCTCGTGTTAAAGGGCCGCCCGAAAATAAATGGTAGAGGGGGAGAATAGCTTCTGAGCGTATGTCTTTGTTGGTAGTGGACTTCAACGTGATCAGGGCGTGGATACGTTTTTTCATGCCATCGAGATCAAGCATATGATTCATGAAGGTGACTTGGTCCTGACAAATCTTGAAAAAGAATTCGACCCATTCAACCAAGCCGGCATTGGTCAGGTTTCCACGGCCATCATAATCGCCTTGGCGGTGAGCATCGGCGTTGTTTAATTTGGTGTAATACTCTTGCCTGGCACGTGCCAACCCTCTGCTTGTGGACCAGAGTCCCCCTGATAATGGCCATAAGGCACAATGGCTTTGAAGTCTGGTAGCCCTGCCATTTCCATCAAAAAATGGATGTACCCATGCGGCCCTGTGATGTAGGCACGCAATGGAGATCAGTTGCCGTTCCTGACCTTTTTGATTGTCGTATTCTTCATCCATGCTTGCGAGAAATCGAGGAATTGATTCAGGCGCTGGAGGGATGTGATTTCCAACTTTAACCATTTCAGTGCGCAGCATTCCTGGTTGGACAATATGCCCATCCTTTGTAGTTCGATCTGCTTCGGAGAGTCGTGAATAGAGCGCTTTGTGCGCATCGATGAAAAAGTCAGAACGCATGGCGGAACGGCCTTTTTCTACTATTTGTTCGAGTTCTCGTTCTGCTTCGATATGAGCAAGCGCGATGCGCTGGAGCCGGGCAACATCCGGTTTTTTCGAAAAATCGTGTTTTAACGCACTTTCAATGTTGGAGGGATGTGTCCCTTGTCCCTCGATACGGTTGCTGTAATAAGAGTTAATTGAACGAACCAACTCTCTGACGCCGCACCTTGCCGAATGATGGGCCGTAGAGTTTAAGGCCACGGACGCTCGTATGATGTCGCTGGCCCGTTCCAATAGAGCGTCCAATTGAGATTGAGGCAGTAATGGTGAGAATTGATATGGAGAATCGTACATTTTATTTCCGGTTTAATTTCCATTTAATTTTTCACTATAATATATTGATTATTAAGTATTATTGTTAATATTTTAATGAAATTTGTTATGGGGATTTTCCGGTTTATTTTCCGATAATTTTTCCTCTAGGCGCAGAAATGACAAAGAGCGCCCGAAAGCGCCCTGAATTTTCGGATACGGCAAGCTTGTCATCGCTTCTGCCAATCCGGCTTTCCATATGCCAATGGCGGTGGAAAGTCTCACAAGCCCCAAATGGGAACGCGAGCATTGTAATGCTCAGGCCGCAATAAGTGTGAGCTGTTTTCCAAGCGCTGCAAGGGCTTGCTCGATGCGATCTATTTTTGTTGTTCGTTTTAGATCGATGAGTCTGCTTACTTCTTGAGGCGTCGTATCCATACGGCGAGCCAATTCGGATGCCCAAACATTCGACGACAACATTTCGTTCAGTAATAACACTTTGGCGGAAATGCTGGCAGGGAGATCGACCAAGCGATCGCCACGCTTGGCGGCGGATGGCAATGGTACAGCGCGTTTCTCGTCAAAATAGACACTCATTGCTTCAGTCAGAACATCACGTGCCATTTCCATCGCTTCATCTTCGGTATCGCCCTGTGTAATCGCTTCCGGGATATCGCGGAAGGTAACGACAAAACCACCATTCTTGCGGTCTCGGGTAAAAGTGGCTGGATATTTCATGGTGTCCCTTTCTTCTAAAGAAAGGAAAATTTAATCAAAATTGATTAATGTAGTAACTGTTATTTAATCAAATTGTTGTGACTGGATATCCAGTTTTTCGTCGAACCCCCTCATTCAGCATCATGAAAAATCACCCCCAAAGTACACCGATGCCCCGAACGCACCCTGCTAACCCCATGGCGTAGCTCAACCCGATAATTCCCCCGCGTCCCCTGCACCGGCCGCTTGCTGACGGCAAAGACAACCGCGTCGCCTTTATGAAGGGAGACAACCTCCGCCCGCGACTGCATGCGCGGGCGCTGTTCGGTCATCACAAATTCGCCGCCTGTGAAATCCTTTCCCGGTTCAGAGAGCAATATGGCCACCTGAAGGGGAAACACGTGCTCGCCATACAGGTCCTGGTGCAGGCAGTTATAGTCATCTTCCTTGTACTGCAGCATCAATGGCGTAGGGCGTGTTTGGCCGGCGTCGTGGCAGCGCCGGATGAAGTCGGCATGCTCCGCGGGATAGCGTGCATCCATGTGCATCGCCTCGTTCCAACGGTTGGCGATAGGCGCCAATCGCGGATAAATTGCGGTCCGAAGGCCGTCAACAATATCTGGCAGCGGGTAGGCAAAATATTTATACTCACCACGGCCGAAGTTGTGGCGGGCCATATTTATCCGGCTACGATAGAGATTATCCTGCGGGTACAAGGAGACGAGAGCATCACACGCATCCTCATGGAGAATCCCGGTGATTTTTGCACAACCATATTGGCCCAGCTCGTCCTCGATTCCCTGCCAATCCAAGGCATCGATGCCTTGCAGAATTTCCCGTATATCCATCGTGCGCTCCTTGCGACATTTCTTTTACTGTGTTGTCCGTTTATCCACCATCATATTGACGCAGGCAACGGCGCTGAAACACTCCAGATCTTGCGGTCGAATTAAAAATTGCGGTGCTTGTCCACAATGAAAAACCTTATGCATCAAGCAGGGCCCGGTTCCCCCCAGTTCCATATGCTGGAAAATGCCTTCTTCAATCGCGACAGCCCGGCCCTCGCGCGGGCATTGATCGGCAAGGTATTGCGCCGGCGCTGGAAAAACCAATGGCTGTCCGCGCGCATCATCGAAACGGAAGCGTACCGGCTGGAGGAGAAGGGCAGCCACGCATCGCTTGGCTATACGCATAAAAGGCGCGCGCTCTTCATGGACGGCGGCACCATCTATATGTATTACTCCCGCGGCGGCGATTCGTTCAATATCAGCGCGGCCGGCCCGGGAAATGCGGTGCTGATCAAGTCGGCTTATCCCTGGATCGATGCCGTCGCAGGCCCCGAGGCATTGGCCCTGATGCAGGCGCAAAACCCGGGCCCCGGCGGCATCATGCGGCCCTTGCATCGCCTCTGCGCCGGGCAGGTTCAGCTCTGCCGCGCATTGGCGCTGCGCGTGCCCGATTGGGATGCCCACGCGTTTGATCCCGGCGAACTGTTTGTCGACGACGTGGGCGAATCGCCCGAAATCCTGATTCAAACCACGCGCCTGGGTATCACGGCAGGGAGGGACGAGCACCTTCCGTATCGCTTTGTCGATCCTGCCTATGCAAAGTTTTGCACGCGCAATCCCCTTCGCAGGGGGCAAACCACGCCCGAACACTTCTGCTGGATCGATCGAGACGGGAATATCGCCTCCCATCAGGGCTTCCCGCCGGATGTTGTGCCGATCACAGAATCTTAGAAGCAGATAGGGGGAAGCTGCGCAGCGCGAGCCAAGGAACAAACAGGAAATTTTAGAGCCATAGTCTATTTGCCGGGACGAGACAGCCCGGGTATGGAGCTAAAAAATGCTAAAAAAAATCCTGCCGGCAATATTTGCAGCCTTGCTCATGGCTGCAGCCAATTCCGGCTATGCCCAGGAAGCCCCGGACAAAATGATCCAGCGCCTCAGCGAGGAGGTGATGGCGATTGTGCGGTCCGATCCCGCCGTCCAACACGGCGATCCCGGCAAAATTCGCCAGGTGATTGAAGACAAGATCGTGCCCAATGTGGATTTCGAGCGCGCTACGGCCTTGTCGGTTGGACGTTATTGGCGGCAGGCGACGCCGGAACAGAAAGCCCAATTGCAAACCGAATTCCGTGCGCTGCTGATGCATACCTATGCCGGCGCCATGTCGCAGATTCACGACCAGAAAATCAACTACGAACCCTATCGCGCCGATCCGGCGGATATCGATGTGCAAGTCTTCGCCAAGGTATTGAACACGCGCGGCGAGACGGTGCGCTTCGGCTATCGCCTGACCAAGACGCCGGCTGGCTGGAAAGTCTACGATGTCAATGTAATGGGGGCATGGATGGGGGAGGTCTACCGGCAGAATTTTACCGAGGAGATCCAGAAGTCCGGCATCGACGGCCTGCTCAAGATGCTCGCCGATAAAAACAGGCGCCTGGCGGCCAGGCCGCCGCAATCGCAGCAGCGCTGAATCCTTACTTTTTCCTACATCACAATGCGCCGCCCGCTGGCTGCGAATCGCACAATGCATGGCTATGCTTTCCCTCTAACCGGCCACGCACGCCGGCCCACCAGCCATGGAGACAGCCATGTTTTCCCTCAAAAAATTAAGTCCGACCATTACCGACATGATCCGCTTCGATCATTCCCACGCGCTGCTTACCTTCCATCAATATAAAGCGGCAACGCGGCCGACCGTGAAGAAGGCCCTGGCGGAAACGGTCTGCACGGCGCTGGAAATCCATGCGACCCTGGAAGAGGAAATTTTCTATCCGGCGGTGCGCCTCTTGAATCCGGAAGAAGAGGTGATTCGCAAAAGCGTGCCGGAACATGACGAAATGCGCCGCATCATCGCGGAACTGCGCATTACCGATCCCAAGGAAGTGCGGCACGATGAACTGATGCACGATCTGATGCGCGACGTCATGCACCATGTGGCCGATGAAGAATCGGTGCTGCTGCCGGAAGCCGAAAACATGCTTCCGGCCGAGCGGCTCAGCGAACTCGGCGCCGACATGGCGAGCCGGCGCATGGCGCTGATGGCGCCCAAAACCGGCAGCATTGTGGCCAATACCGCCATCGGCTTTTCAGGCAGCACCACGGCCATTGTGATGGGCATCGCCGGCGCCTTGCTGGCGGCGAAGGCTTTTTCGAAGAAATCGGCGGATAAAACGGCCTGATTTTCTGGAGATCGGCCGTCTCATCATGACGTGCCAAGCGTGCAGAAATGACAAAGGGCGCCTCGAAGGCGCCCCAAATTCTCGGAGACGGCAAGCTTGTCATCGCTTCTGCCGATCCGGCTTTCCACATGCTGATAGCTATGGAAAGTCTCACAAGCCCCAAATGGGAACGCGCCCAGTATAGCAAATGCTAAACTTTTTGTTTAATAAATAAATTGCTTTATGGCTGGTAGGATTGCTATGACAATTTCAATGCAGCTAATACGGCAGTCTTGATGGCAATAAAATCAGCTTCGCATATTTCCAGAGATATGTAATTTCTCTTGAGGGTCTTGAAGCGGTCCATCCTGGCGGTGGACAGTGTATAAATCATGTCGCATTTTGCCCAGCAACGAAGCGCCTTCTTGCCTGGGAGGGGATTTACACTCAATTCATGATGATGGTTGGCAAGCTGGATCGGTGGTGTCGTAGACAAAGGAATGACTGTGACGAGGTGAGCGTTATGACGGTGCTTGGTTAATACAACGACAGGGCGGACTTTTACCATTTCTGGTGGATTGAATCCTGCAAAATCGCACATCACAATGCTTTTGATTCTTGGTTGATAAGATAAGGCCATTTAGACGGGATTTTTATTATCCGACGCTGGCAGATTGTTGACCAACTTTCACGGAGAGTTTCTACATGCGCAGGCGTCTCGGGGAAACGCGGCTAGATGATACATCCGCTTAAAAACTATTGAACCTGTCTAAGCAGATAGGAAATCAAATCGCGTTCTCTTAGCAGACATGCGCAGCCGCTAATCGCAATTGAAAGTATCTTTACGGAAGGAAGTTAATGCGGACCTGCATTTACTGCCAAAAAGAAAAACCAGATGGTCAGTTCAGCCTTGAGCATGTGATACCGCAGTGTCTAGGCGGGCTCTGTGCTCCAGATGAGTTCAAGACTCGTGATGTGTGTGCCAAATGTAATAACGATCTTGGATTATTTGTTGATGCTTCCTTTGAAAAAAGCTGGTTCGTGTCACATCAGCTTCAGGCCAACGCTCGATCGTTATTTGATCCATTGCATCCCCAAGCTTTACCTCTGGTCTGCATGGGGCCATGCAATCTCAAAGTACCAGGTATGCTTGAGACTGAGGTTTGCGAGTCGTGGCTTGGGCCTTTCGGAGAGCAGATTTACTGGATTCGCCCGCATGATGAAAGGCTATATTGGTATAGTGGTGGCAATCCGCGCACAACAAAGTCTATGGCGAGCAGGGCGTATTTCATGTTCTCCATTAATTCGACTAAAGATGCCGCGCTGACTTTGCGCTCATTTGATGAGGCATTCGCTGGACGTCTTGTCAAAAAAGTGATGTGTACGCAGGTGGTCGGATTTGATCTTGTTAAAATTGGATTTTCCAAGGCGGATCCGCTCGACGAGGAGAGAATAAAATTCCTGTTGGATAAGTGCGTACAAGGTCCAGATATTCATATCAGTCTTGGTATGAATGTGGATTTTGATCTTAGATTTGTAGCGAAATTAGCTATCGGGATCTGTCATTGTTTGTTTGGTACCGAGTCAATTTCTAAAGCCTATTTGAATGAACTCCATAAGACTTTATGGCACACACCTGACAAGGAATTTCCCCAGATAAATGGAAGAACCGCATTCGGAAATGGATTGGATCAAAAATTTTCTGAATTGGTCGGATTAGAAGGGGCGATTGTACTTTTGATCACTAAGGTAGGAGACGGAACTGCCTTAAATTTGAATTTAGGACCTCGATTGAATTGGACAATAAAAATTGCAGAACATGAAGATAATTTTCCGGGTGTTCAGGATAGAGCGATAGTCATTTTCAAAAGTATTGGCAAATCCATTCAGATGCCAATACATGAATTTTTTGCTTTCAAAATTGGCCAGAAGATTCATCCAGAGTTACAGGCAGCCATGGAAATCGTGCACGCATCAAATGATTACTTCGCATCATTAGAGAGACTTTGATTTATAGCAATACATCTTTCTTTGTATGACACCGTAGGTCAGCTATATGGATCAGTACTCCAATCAACACCCGCCAAAAAAATCCAGCAAAACCGCTGCCACCAAATCACCCTGATCGATATTCGGCGAATGCCGGCTATCCATGATTTCCACGCGCGCATGGGGCAGGGCGGTACGCAATCGCTCCGGCCAGTAGGGCTGCAGCAGCACATCCCGCTTCCCCGCCACCAGCATCACCGGCGTGGCAATCCCTTCCAACTCCCTGGGCCATTCATCAACCCGCCGCGCCCGCACCAATGACGCCGGCAAGGGCGTCGACACCGCCTTCACCGCCCGATAGTGTCCGGGGTCCGAAGCCCACTTCAAGCGCTCCGCCAATTGCGCTTCAAACACCGGACTATCCGCATCGATCAATAATTCGACAATCCGCCGCAAGTCGTTTTCGGTTCCGTCCCAATGCGGCAATTCCGCGGGCGAAGCATCCCCTTTCCAGGCCCCGCCGGTGCCGCAGATGGACGTCACCGAGCGGATCGCCAATGTCTTGCCATCCGCCAGCGCCTTCAGCGCCAGCGATCCCCCAAACGAATTCCCCGCCACGTGTATCGGCTCAGCTATCCCCAGCGCCTCCAGCAGCCACTTCATCTGCCGCATGCGGGGCTGGTACTGGGCGCGGTCGACAAACACCACCTTGTCGCTGCCGCCGAAGCCCAGCATATCCGGCGCCAGCACATGGTAATGCTCGGCAAGCCGCGGAATGATATCGCTCCAGGTGACCGAGCTGGCGCCGCCCCAGGCGCCGTCGTGCAGCAGCAGCACCGTCGGCGCGTCCGGCCGGCCTGCTTCAAGGTAACGCGTGCGAAACGGTCCCGCGTCGATCCACTTTTCTTCCGGTGCCAAGGCCACAGGTTCTTCCTTTCTACAGAAACAGATAATCGTCCTTGTTCACCTTGCGCGTCTCCCGCCAATAATCGACCGTGCGCAGCGGCCAGTTCTGCGTCAGCCGTCCCTTGGCGTTCTTGTACCAGCTGTTCACGGTGGAGGCGCCATACACCACGCCGCCGCTGGCCGCATCGATGCGTTCGTTGTAGCGGTCCACCACCTCTTGCCGCACCTCCATCGCCCGTTTGTTCGATGCCAGCAGCAGCCGGATGCACTCCACGATATACATGGATCCCGATTCGGAAAGCAGCACCACGCTGGAATTGCCGTTCACGTTCGTGTTGGGCCCGTACAGGCAGAACAGATTCGGAAAATTCGGCACCGCGATGCCGTAATAGGCGCGGGCGTCGTCGCCATGCCATTGATCCTGCAGCTTCACGCCGCCGCGGCCGGTCAGCGGCAGCGTCGAGAGGAAATCGGCTGCCTTGAATCCGGTGCCGTAGACGATCACGTCGAATTCATGCAGATTGCCGTCGGCGGTCACGAGGCCTTTCGCGTTTGCCTTGAGGATTTTCTGGTTCTCCAGTTTTACATTGGGCTGTTTGATGGTGGCAAACCAGTTGCCGTCGTCGCGCAGCACGCGCTTGGCGTAGGGCGGGTAGTGCGGCGTCATCTTTTCCAGCAGATCGGGCCGGTCGGCGAGCTGTTTTTCCAGGTTGGCCATCATCACCTGGCGCAGGCCGTCGTTCTTTTCCGAAACGGAGACCGGATTTTTCCAATCCGGGTCCACCACGGTATAGGCGCGCCGGCACATGCCGGTCCAGATGCGGTAGACGCGGCACCAGCGGTGGTAGTTTTCCACATGCTCGAACAGCCAGCGGCTGCCTTCCTTCAGGAGGCTGTTGTAGCCCGGCGTATGGCTGATCCATGGCGGCGTTCTTTGGAAAACCGTCAGTTGGCCGGCGACCTTGGCGATTTTCTGGATCGCCTGGAATGCGCTGGCGCCGGTGCCGATCACGGCCACGCGCTTGCCGCTCAGATCCACATCGTGATTCCAGCGGGCCGTATGCCAGGAAGGGCCGGCAAAGGCGTCGATATTTTCGATGGCTGGATAGTTGGGGTTGTTGAGCTGCCCGACGGCGCTGATCAGCGCTTGCACGCGCAGCTTCCCGGTGCTTCCGTCCGCTTTCTTGAGCGTGAGATTCCAGCTGCGGTCGTTCTCGTCGTATTCGCCAGCCACCACTTCGGTGCTGAAGCGGATGTGCTTCTGCAGCCCGAATTTCTCGGCGCTGCCTTGCAGATAGTCCAGCACGGCGTCGCGGCTGGAGTATTCCTCTTTCCAGAGCGGATTCTGGTTGAAGGTATAGCTGTAGCCGAAGTTGCTGGTGTCCAGATGGCAGCCGGGATAATTGTTCTCGGACCACACGCCGCCGACTTCGTGATGCCGTTCCAGGATCACGAACGGGATGCCGGCCTGTTTCAGCCGGTACGCCGCGCCGACGCCGGCCAGGCCCGCGCCGATGATCGCCACGGTGAAATCGGCGTTCGGCGCCAGCTGGGCCATATGCCATTTCGGCGCTTCGGCGCCTTCGGGTAATCCCAGTTCGTGCAGTAGCAAGGTGAAGTAATCGTCCGAGAATGGGCCGACCATGTATTCCATGATCTTGCGGACCTCGGCATTGGATGGCGCCGGCTTGCCTTTATACGCGCCTGTGCGTAATTGCTTGATCACATCGAACGCCATGGCGCGTGCTTTATCCAGCGCGCTTGCCGAAAGGCCGCCTTGCGACTGGAAGCCGGCGGCGGTTTCAATATAGTTCGGGCGGAATTCTTCTTTCAGCAGGCTCAGGTCGCGGGTGGCGTAGGCGAGGGTGCCGAGCAGGCTGGGGAGGTGGGCGTCTTTCAGGATGTCGCGCAGCCTGGCGTCGTCGGGAAAATCCGGTGCCCTGGATGTGGCAATGGCAACAGAGGGATCAACAGAATTCATGAATCGCTTTCGTTTAATTTGCGTTTACTTTATTTCGCGCGTTTATTGAAAATGCCGTCGAAGTTCTGGCGCCATTTGTCGTAGTTGTCCAGGAACAGACCGGGGTCGATGAATTTCATCGGGATCTTTTTCGCCTCGGCATCGTATTTGTTATTGGACGCAATCTTGAATTGCCCGGACTGCAGTTCCTGGCCGTCGGTCAGCATGAAATCGTAGAACAGCATTGCGGCATGCGGATGCGGCGCTTTCTTTGCCACGCCCATGCCGGTGAACATGGCGATCGGCTGGGAGATGTTGAAACGATCGATCGGCGCGCCCTTTTTCTTGAGCTCGTCCGGCCCCCAACTGTAGAGGTTCATGGCCAGCGGCACGTCGCCGGAGCTGACCATCTGCCCCAGCAGCGAATGGCCTTTGCGCAGCGACATGCCGTTGATGTCGACGATGTCGTTGAACAGCTTGATGCCCTTTTCCTGGCCGATATCCTGCAGCACATAGGCGAACCAGTCGTAGTCGCTGGTTTCGATGCCGAGCATGCCTTTCCATTTCGGATCGAGCAGGTCCTGGTAGGTTTTAGGCAGGTCTTCCTTTTTGATTTTCCTGGTGTTGTAGGCCTGGACGAACATTTCGACCGTGGTGCCCACCCATTCCCTGTGCTTCTGGATGGCTTCGGGCATCAGGTCTTTGAGGTAGGGCGATTTCACCACCTGCAGGAGTTTTTCCCGATGCAGCGCTTCCATTTCCGGCGCGTTGTTCAGCAGCGCGTCGACTTCATTGCGCCCGCCCGCGGCTTCGGAGGTGACGCGTTGCAGAATGCTGGAGGATTCGGAGCGCCAGGTCTTTACCTTGAGGCCGTATTTTTTGCCGAAGGCCTCGGCCACCGGCACCATGCCGGGATTGGAAAAATAGACCGTCAGCTCGCCTTCCTTCTTCGCGCCGTCCAGCAGGATCTGCTGGCGGTCGTTGCCTTCCAGCGAAGCGATTTCAGCGACGCTGCGCCCCGAACTTGTTTGCGCCGAGGCAGGGCCGGGCGCAATGCCCAGGCTGGCAGCGCCTGTGACCGCGCCGGCGGCCAGGGCGTGTTTCAGGAATCGGCGGCGATCCGATTTGATTTCTCGCATGTTCTTCTCCGTAAGGATGTGACGATGCCGCGCACCGGCCGGCGCGCGACGGCGGAAGCGTTTGAATCAGGTATGGAAAAAGGATGCGGGGAATGCCGAGGGTGAAGCCCGGGGGCGGGCGCGAACGGGCGCCGAAACCGTGATGTGTCGTTTCAAGATTGTGTCTCCATATTTATTTTATATATCGAATAGTTGGTCGCTTTTTTTTGCGAATTCATTATTCGTTTTGTGCTGATCAGTATTAATTAAAGCCGGATCGGCGTCAAATAATATTGCGGATCGATAATAAAATTTATGGCAGATCAAGCTTCGGTTTTAAGTTTGCTTTCAAGTTGCCGCCCTTGCTCGACAGCGAGCAGCCACTTGCAGATCGCATCGGCGGTCCACGCCGGATCGTCATGCGGCAAATCGTGTCCGGCCGTGGGGTGTATTGCATGCGCGGCTTCCTTCCATTGCGCGGCAATGCGCGCCGAGCAGGCCGGGTCGACGAGACGGTCCGATGCCGACGACAGCAATAAAACGGGACAGCGCGGCGCTTGCCGGTCCGCCCGGAATCTGGCCGCGGCCCAAAGCTGGCGCAAGGCATTCGCGGCGCTCACCGGTGCGGTGCGGCGTATCTCTGCCCACGCGGCGATGTCTTCGTTGGCGGTATCGGTGCGGTTGCAGGTGAGGGCATGGATAATCCGCTCGCTCGTTTCGGGATGCGGCCAGGCCCCGGCCAGTTGCGCAAGCGCGCTCCATGCCGCCGGCCGCAGGCGCTGCGTCATGTTGCAGAACGGGCGCATGCTCGTATTGATGAGGACCAGGTGTTCGATCTCTTCCGGATAGCGCTGCGCCCACGCGGTGCCGACCATGCCCCCCAGCGACATGGCGAGCAGCCGGTACGGCGCGGGCAGGCCCAGCGCGGCGGCGCGGGATCGAACCGACATCATCATTTCCGGCACGCCGGGCGGCGCGCGCAATGCATGCTCGCGGCCGTTGCCGGGCAGTTCGAGAAGCGTCCCTGGTCCGTCGCCTGCGGCAAAGGATTCGCGCTGCCGGGCGAACAGCGCCGGGAACGATCCCCAATGACGTGCTTCGCGTGTGAGTCCGCGCAGCAGTATCCAGGTGCTCATGATGCCGGCCTGTGCCGCCAGTGCTCCGTCGCGCGCAGCAATAGTTGCCGGCGATGCTCCTCTTGCGGCAGCCACCGGTGCGAGGCAAAGGCAGCCCTGGTCAGGAACTCGAAAAAACTGGCATGCCGCCGTATGACGCGCGCGGTGCGGTGTGCCTTGATGGGATTGAAAATGCCGGCGCGCGTGAAAATCTGGCGCGGATTTTTCTTGATCCAGCGCCACGACCCCAGCTCCAGTGTCATCGGCAGGAAAATATTGGGTGGGCGCGCCTGATCGTACGCGCAATCCCACAGATCGCCATGGAGCAGATAGCGATGGCTTTGCGGCTCGAATACGTAGGGATGATGCGGATAGCCTTGCTCGAACATGGTCTTGAGCAAATACATTTCCGGCAGATGCTGCATTTGCCGGACGGTTCGCGCATAGGGAAACCATATGCTGTCGCCCCAGCCGAAACCGGAATGGCAATCGAGCGCGAAGCTCAGCGGCCGCGACATCAATTCTTGTTTCACCGTTGCCAACAGCGCGGCGCTTTCGATTTCCATCGGACTTTTCCGGGCCCCGCGATACCATGGCAGCCAGGGGCCGATGCGCTGGCCGCCGGCGAGGAAGGGAGCGCTTCCTTCGGCGTTTTGCGGCGCATTGCGCATGAGATCGACGCCGTTCGGGTTGGCCCGGGTACCCGCCCACATGCCGCCGGGATTGACGATCGGCATGAATACCAGCCGCACCGCGCGCAATTGCGCATGCAGTTGCTCGTCCCATTCCATGCGCCGCAGCAAGGCGCGCATATAGTCGAGAATCAGCTGGGTGCCGATACGCTCCAGTCCATGCACGCCGCCGAAGAATCCGATGGCGGGCGCATCCGGCGCATTCGAGCCGATCGTTGCGCTCAGAATCGGAAAAGTGTGCTGGCCGACGGGCACTTCGGCGACCGTACGGCTCTCGAACCGGCCCGCGCCCTCGGCCAGAATCGCTTTGAGATCATCCAGCTCGACGAAACTGCCTGAAGCCATGTTTGACTCGATCATTTCTGCAGATCCTATCGGATGCGCGAGCGGCGGCCGGATGCCGCCAGAACCCGGTAAATCTTACCAAGGAAATAATAGGAGCCCGGCGGAATATTTCTCGTTGTTGTATTTCCCGATAATTAACGGATACCGGCTTCTTCCAGCCACTTGGCCACGCCGAACAACGCTGCATCGTTATTCAATCTGTCCATCACCTGCAGCCCCAGCGGCAAGCCATCGGCCTGCATCAGCGGGAGTCCGATAACCGGCGTGCCGAGATATGACGCCGGCACATTCTGCACCGGGTTCCCGGTCGCTTCGAGTCCCACCGGCGCGGCGCCGGGCGCGGCCAATGAAATCGCGCCATCGAACTCGCCCAGCACGCTGTCGGCCAGCGCGCGCACCGATGCGCGCAGCGCCAGCGCGGCGCGGTAATCGGCCACGGTCATCTTGCGGCCGTCGGCCACCCGCGCCAGGGTATGGCTGCTGATCTTCGGTTCCGGCGCGCGCGCATATTCGCGCATCGGCCACAGCGACTCCCAGGTGATGATGCGGCGGCTTTCGGCGAAGGCATCGGCCAGCGCCTGTTCCAGCCGTTCCAGGCCGGCGTGGGAATGCCGATCGATCAGATGGACGCCCGTGGCCTGCAAGCGTGCGCGCAGGGCATCGAATGCCGCGCGCGCCGCCGGGTCGGCCTTTGCATATCCCGCCAGCTCCAACACCGCCAGCGCGCGCGGGCGAGTCGCGGTCAAGGGCGGCAGATCGAGTCCGGCAAAGCCGGGATCGCCGCCGACTCTTTCGGCAATCGCCATCGCCACGTCCCGCGCATCTTCGAGCGAGGCGCCCAGCACGCCCATGCAGCTCTGGCTGAGCTGGTCATTCGAGCCGCCGCGGTTGAGCCCGCCCAGGCTCGGCTTGTAGCCATAGACGCCGCAGAACGACGAGGGCCGGATGATCGAGCCGACCACTTGCGTGCCCAGCGCCGCCGGCAGCATGCCGGCCGAGATCGATGCGGCCGAGCCGCTGCTCGATCCGCCCGGCGTGCGCGTCAGGTCGCAGGGATTGCGTGTGGCCGCCGGATAGGTGGCGGCGAATTCGGTGGTGGCGGTCTTGCCGAGAATGACGGCGCCGGCTTCGCGCAGCGCCAGCACCGCTGCCGCGTCGCGCCCGGTCTGCGTGCCGGCGAAACGTTCCGAGCCTTGCCCGGTGGGCATGCCGGCGGTTTCGATGACGTCCTTGATACCGATCGGCATGCCGTCGATCGGCGAGAGCGGGGCGCCGGCCTGCCAGCGCGCGCTCGATTCGGCGGCAGCACGCAGCGCCGCTTCACGGTCAAGTGCAATGAAGGCCAGGATTTCGCCGTCGCGGGCGTCGATGATGTTAAGGCAGCGCTGCAGAAAAGCGGTGGGGCTGTCCTCGCCTTTGGCAAAGGCCTGGCGCAGGCCGGCGAAGGATTGGAGATTGGGCTGCCGGGACGGTTGCGAAGATGGTTGCGGGGACGGTTGCATGTGGGCGCCTATCGTTATTTTGCGAAAATAAATTGTAGGACAATAATATAATTAATGTCCATATTTCTTTACGCCCCGAAATCGGCCGGTTTCGTCCGTCGGCCGTCGTCCGTCGCCGCTAGTCCCCTGAGCGCCTGCCGGTCTTTTCCTGGGCTTGCGTCGATTTGATCAGATTGTTGCGCAGCGTGGCGACCGCGTTCTGGATCTTCGGGAATTCCTCGGATGTCAGGCCGCTGGCGTCCACCAGATTCATGTCGAGCCCTTTTTCGCGCAGGCGGCGGCCGGCATCGGTGAGGCTGACCACGACCTGGCGCTCGTCGGCCGGATCGCGCCGGCGGCTGAGATAACCCATGCTTTCCAGCTTCTTGAGAATCGGCGTGAGCGTATTCGATTCCAGAAACAGCTTTTCGCCGAGGCCGCCGACGGTCTGGTTGTCCTCTTCCCAGAGCGCGATGATGGCGATGTACTGGGTATAGGTGAGGCCAAGATGATCGAGGATGGGTTTGTAGGCCCGCCCGAACGCCAGATTGGCGGAGTAAATGGCGAAGCACAGGAAATCGGAAAGCCGGACGCTGGACTGTTCGGCTGTTTCGACGGCATCGGCCCCGGCGGCGGCTGGAGTGGATTTTTTCATTTGATCCTCATTTCGGCATTGCATGCGTGATCGGTATGTACGCGTTTCATAGGCAGGCATTATATATCGCATACGATTTAATCGAAAGTGATTGACATGATTGAAATTTGGTTTATTATGCATCGCATCCGAATAAATCGGATGCGATTAATAATCGAATGCCCAATCTCTCATATCAATCTTTCAAGGAATCGTCATGACCAAAATCGAAAAAGTGCTGTACACCGGCAAAACCCACACTTCCTCGGGCGGCCGCAGCGGCACTTCGCGCAGTTCCGACGGCCGGCTGGATATCAAACTGTCGCCGCCGGGTTCTGCCGGCGAGGGCACCAATCCCGAGCAGTTGTTCGCTGCCGGCTGGTCGGCCTGCTTTATCGGCGCCATGGGCAAAGCCTCTGCCAAGTTGGGCATTCCGCTGCCGGCCGATCTGTTCGTGAACGCGGAAGTGGACCTGGGCATGACCGGCGACGCCTATTTCCTGCAGGCGCGCCTGAACGTCGGCCTGCCGGGCCTCACGCCTGAAGCGGCGCGCTCCCTGGTCGATACGGCGCATCAGACCTGCCCGTATTCCAAGCTGACGCGCGGCAATATCAACGTCGAAATCAATCTCGTTTAATCGTTTTAACCATCGCAATCCCGGCGGAAGTGGCGGCGTTGATCGAGGCGGCGGTAACGGTGAAGTGACTGCGGCTGGCGCAGCGGCTGCTTATTGCAGAAAATCCGCAATAACCGCCACCGTCGCCTTCGGCTGCTCTTCCATCAGCCAATGTCCGGAGCCGGGAATAACGGCGCCCTGAACGTTGGAGGCTGCAAAGCGGACCACGGTTTCCATCGTGCTCCCGAAGGATTTCTCGCCGCCGATGGCCAGCACCGGCATCTGCAATAGTCCCTTGGCGAGAAACGCCTTGTTGTCGATGGCATCCTGGTCGAAGGCATGGAACTGCTCGAAGCCGGAATGCATCGCGCCCGGCAAGGCGTAGAGTTTGGCGTAGTGGCGGCGCGAGGCTTCATCGAAGTTCTTGGGATCGGCGGAGAATTCGTTCCAGAAACGGTCCAGGTAAATCCGCTCGCGGCCCTTCACCAGCCGCTCCATGTCGGGGCCGCCGAAGCGGAAGTGCCACAGCAGGGGGTTTTTCAGAATTTCATCCCACGGGCCGACGCCCGGCAGCGGGGCATCCATCAGCACCAGCTTGGTCACGCGATCGGGTTGTTCCGCTGTGAAAGCGTAGGCAACCATATTGCCGATGTCATGCGCGACCACGTCGACCTTGCCGATCTTGAGCGCATCCAGCACGCCGGCGATATCGCGCGCTTCGTTTTTCTTGTCATAGCCGGTCGCGGGATGATCCGAAAGACCCATGCCGCGCAGGTCGGGAACGATCACCGTGTGGCTGCCGGCCAGTCTGGCGGCCAACGGCGCCCACATGTCGCCGCTTTCGCCGTAGCCGTGCAGCATGACCACCGCCGGCCCATGGCCGCCGACCCTGACATACATCTTCGCGCCGTTGACCGCGATGGTTTGCGTTTTGAATCCGGAGGGGAACGGCGGGACTGCCGCCGCGGCGGGCATGGCGTGAAGCGAAATACCCAAGGCCAAGGCTAGCAAAGCAACTATTTTTCGCATGTCTGAACTCCCCGTTTATTGTTCGTTGTTCATTGAGCAGGCCGGCCGGCCTGTGGGCGGATAGTTGCACAATATATGGCGCAAGGCCAATGGTTTTATTGGCCGTCCCTGCCGCCTTCCCTGATATGCGCAATGCGCTCCTTGCTGCTCGGATGCGAAGCCAGATAAGGAATGGGCTCCTCGCCCTGATGGCCTAGTTTTTCGAAGACGTCGGCCAGTTTCGACAGTGGAATCCCATTCGTTTTGAAGATGGCGATCGCATAGTCGTCGGCTTCCCGTTCGGCTTCGCGCGAGTAGTGCATGTCCAGCAGCAGCGCGGACATATTGGCGGCAACCACCGAAACATCGCCGAACAGCAAGGTCACGCCGCCGCCGATCACCGATCCCTGGATCAGCCGGCGCATCAGATGCCGCCCATGCACATGCCCCAGTTCATGCGCGAGCACGCCCATGATGGAATCGTCATCCTTGAGCAGCGCGATCAGCGAATCGGTCATGACGATTTCGCCGGACGGCAGCGTGAAGGCATTCGGCCCGAGTATGCTTTTGCGGAACAGTATCTTGTAGCCGTGTACCGGTCCGGTGCCGCCGGGCGGCGCCAGCGCATTGAAGCGCTCGATGATCGCCTGTTGCCTTGCAAGAGGCAGGGCCGACGGCTGCAGTACGTGCCGGTCGAGCAGCGCCAATGCGCCGTCGCCGATTCGCCGATCGACCGAGAGCGGCAAATTGTCCGCGATCAGTTTCGACGCCGCCGGAAGAAGATAAAAATAGCCAAATGCCAGCAGCAGGACCACGCCCGCCAGCGCGCCCAATGCCATGCGCCAGTTGTGCTGGGCGCGCACGACGGGCGATTCATCGAAATGCGTGGCATCCAGCAAGGCGTTGAAGCGCGGGCTGTCGGCCGCCGCGATTTCGAGATAGGCGCCGTCCGGATAGGTCACCTTGCGGCCGGCGTGGCGGAAGCGTTCCGATACGCGCAGCGCGGCCAGTTCGCAGTCGCGCTGGACGTCGCCGCTCAGGCGCGCCGTGCCGCCATCCACCGAAAGCGCAACGCGATGCGGGCGCGACGATCTGCCGTCGAAATACAGGGCTTCGATCGGCGCCCCGGCATCGATATCGTCGATGCCTTCGATCATAGGGACAAGCCGAAATCCATCAGATCGGTCACGCCTTCGCCGGTGACGGAGCCGGACGCCTCGCTGTCGGCGGCGAATTCGCCGAGGTCGCTGGCCGGCAGCAGCACCATCGCTTCGATCCGGAAGCGTTGCCAGCGGATGGTCGCGAACGGCACGAACAGGCCGAGCGTCACGGCGATCAGGAACAGATTGCTGAGCAGGATCCAGACCGCGCGCGGCCATTCCATCCGGCTTTCGAAACGATGCTCGCCGAGGCGTGTGTTGTTCCAGACCAGGTTTTGGAGTAGCGAGAGGTAGATCGGCAGGATCACCAGCAACATGAGATCTATCGCAAAAATGGTGATGTAGGTGCCGCGCATGATATTGCCGTTGGCACTTGCGTGACTGGCGGCGGAAAACATCGTGCTGTTGAATAATATGAACATGGCGATGATGCCGCCGATAGCCAGCCCCCAGGAGGTCAGATAGAGTTTGTAAAAGCTGCCCACCGTCGCATGAAAGGAGAAACTGGCATTGCCGAAACGGCTGGCATTGTGCTGGAAGCGCTTGATGCGCTGATGCGCGAAAGGCATCAACAGATACAAGCTGAAAGCCGTCAACACCGGATACAGCAGGAAGACCTTATAGGCGCTTCCCAGCGAGCCCCGCAGGCCGAAACGGATGCCGCGATAGCTGGAATTGTGGAGCTTGAACTGCAGGCTTTTCCAGATCAGCCAGGGCAAGATCGCCGCGGCCCCCACAAAAACAAGTATTCCGGCCCAGGCCGAAATGCGCGGTCCCAGGTGATACAGCGCGATCAGGACGATGGCGATGATGCGGCCCTTCAGGATGGCGATCGGATTGCCGTGATAGTCAAAGCTGCTGCCGGCGACGCTGGTGTTGTCATAGAGATAGCGCGTGCGGCGCACCTTGGCCCAGGCCGAATAGATGCCCAGCGTGACCAGCGTCAGCAACAGGTTCACGATCCAGATGCGGAAGTATTCGCTGCCGCGGCCGCTGAATGTGAACGGCTGCGGTTCGAAGCCGGGCAAGCCGGACGGGTTGCGGGTGGCAATGAAGGTGTCGAAAGGAGGGGCGTTGTCCATGGCGCCGGGGTCTGGACGATGATCCGGATTGGAACTGGAGTCTGAAGTCACTTGGAGGCCTTGATTGATGTGCATGCGAGCCGGCATGCATTTTTCTATTTTTATCCGGTCAGTCGTTTGGATTTATCCGGATCCCCGTTTTGCGCGAGATAGAGTCGGGCTTATGGGGAGGATTGTCAAGCGATGGATATGGCGGTTTCCGGTTGCCGGCTTTTCGCTGTAGGCGATCCGGCGCGGCAAGCTGATTTGCATTCTGAAGGCAGGAAAAGGCCGTTCTGGCATTGATGTGTATCCGAATTGCCAAAGGAATCGCCAAATCGCAAAAAATTGATCGGGGCCGTGCCCGGTTTCGGGCAAAGGCGCTACACTCAATAAAAAAACAGTAAATATAAATTCAGAATAGAAATGCGGATTCAGGGGATTCTCGTGCAGAAGATCGATACATCGCAATCCGAGCGAACGAGAATATGGCCTGCGGCATCATTGCAGGTAGTGTTGTCGGCATTGCTGTTTGCCGTGGTGCTGGTCGTCGGCAGCGTGCTGACGATTTTGAACTACCAGCGCAGCCGTGAACTGGCCGGCAATTCAACCGGTGTGCTGTTCCAGCATGTCGAGCGTGAAATGGCCTTGCAGCTCAATGGCGTGTATAGCCCGATTTCGCAATTGGTGGATTCGGCCGTCATCCAGCAGCAGCGCCTGGTGACTGACCGCGCCTTGCAGCAGCGCTTGTCGCAATTGCCGTCATTGCTCAACCTGATGCAGCATAATCCTGCACTTTCCTCGTTTTATGTCGGGTACGACAACGGCGATTTCTTCAGTTTTCGGCGGATCAATCCGTTGGAGCGCAAGCTGTTCGATATCGAGGTGCCGGCCGGCGCCACTTTCCTGGTGCGCCAGACCGGCCTCGGTCCCCGGGAAAACAATGTATTCATATTCTTGACCGACGACCGCCAGGTGCTCAAGACCGTGCAAGGCAACGCCAATACCTATGATCCGCGCAAACGCAGCTGGTATCAGGCTGCCTGGAAGACCGGCGAGCAGATACAGACCGATCCGTATCTGTTCTTCAGCACCGGCGATCCCGGCATCACGGTGGCCAGGCGCACCAAAGACCTGCATGGCGTTGTCGGCGCCGATATCGCCTTCGATGATCTGTCGGCCCTGTTGGGCGCGCAGCAAATCACGCCATCCGCGAAATTGGCCCTGATCGACGAGAAGGCGATGATATTGGCATATGGCGATCCGGGGGCGATACGCCGTACGCAGGCCAAGCTGGGTTCGACCGGCGCGCTGGGCTTGGCAGATGTCGGCGGCCGGCAATTTGCCGCGGTGGCCGCCAAGATCCGCACGCGCGCATTCAATGTGTCGTTCGCGACGAATGTCGAGGGCCGCGTCTGGTCCGGGCGCGTGATGCCGGTGCAGTTGGGCGGCGAGCTGCTCTATCTGGCGTTTTCCGTGCCGGACGACGAACTGCTGGCCAATGCCGACCGCATGCTGCGCAGGGGCCTGATCGTCACGCTGATCCTGTTGCTGGCGGCCATTCCGCTGGCCGGGGTGGTGGCGTGGCGCCTCGGCCTGCCGCTGCGCCAGCTGGCGCGCGGCGCGAAAGCATTGCAGGACTTCGATTTCAGTCATCCGATACAGGTGCAGTCCCGCATTCGCGAAATCGATACGCTGATTTGTTCGATGAACGAAACGCGCACCACCATCAAACGCTTCACGGATATTTCCGCCGCATTGGCGGCCGAGCAGAATTTCGACCGCTTGCTGGAACGCATCCTGAACGAAACCATCTCGATCGCACGGGCGGATACCGGCATCCTGTATCTGCTGGACGACGCGCGCAAGCTGGCGCTGCCGCAATTGGTGAAATGGGCCGACGGGCGCCCGCACAGATCCGCGTCGCCGCCCATGCTTGAAATTTTCCTGCCGAAGAACGCCGGCAATCAGCTTTGCCAGACGCTGAGCGGCGGCAAGAAACAATTCAGGAACACCGATACCGCTTCGCTGCTGGAAGAAGGCGACGCCTGGCTGGGCAAGATACCCGCGCTGTTGCCCGCAGGGCGTCACACGCTGGCGACGATTCCGTTGAAGAACCGGCGCGATGAAGTCATCGGCGCCATTCTGTTGCTCAGTCCGGCCAAGAATGCCGGCGCTGAAACGCATCTGTTCGCGTTCCTGGAAGCCTTGTCCGGCACCGCCGCCATTTCGATCGAAAGCAAGCAATTGATCAAGACCCAGCATGATCTGCTGGAAGCGATGATCCAGGTCATCGCCGGCGCCATCGACGCCAAATCGCCGTATACCGGCGGCCACTGCCAGCGCGTGCCGGAGCTGACCAAAATGCTGGCGCAAGCTGCATGCGACACGCGGCAGGGGCCGTTCCAGACGTTCACGCTGAGCGAAGACGAATGGCAGGAAGTGCATATCGCAAGCTGGCTGCACGATTGCGGCAAGATGACCACGCCCGAATTCGTGGTCGACAAGGCCACCAAGCTGGAAACCATCTACGACCGCGTGCATGAAATCCGGATGCGCTTCGAAGTCATCAAGCGCGACCGCCAGATCACGGCTTTGAAGGCGCTGCTGGACGGCGCCGATGCCGCTGTCGTGGAAGCCGCGCTGGCCGAGGAATTGAAGCAACTGGACGAAGAGTTTGCGTTTGTCGCTTCCTGCAATGTGGGGTCGGAACAGATGGCGCCGGAACATATGGCGCGGGTCAGGCAGATTGCGCAGCGCACGTGGCTGCGCACGCTGGACGACCGGCTCGGTATCTCGTGGGAAGAGCGCGAGCGCAAGGAACGGTTGCCGGCGGCCGCGCTGCCGGTGGAGGAACCGCTGCTGGACGATCGCATCGACCATCAGATCGCGCGCGGGGAAAACGATCGCATCGCGCCGGACAACGAATGGGGCTTCAAGGTGCAGACGCCGGAGTTGCTCTACAACCGCGGCGAGATTTACAATCTGTGCATCAAGAGCGGCACGCTGACGCCGGAAGAACGCTACAAGATCAACGAACACATCATCCAGACCATCATCATGCTGAACCGGCTGCCGTTCCCGCGCCATCTGGCCAACGTGCCGGAAATCGCCGGCGGCCATCATGAAAAAATGAACGGCGGCGGTTATCCGAAACAACTGAAGCGCGAAGAGATGAGCCTGGTGGCCAGGATGATGGCGGTGGCCGATATTTTCGAGGCGCTGACGGCCGCCGACCGGCCCTATAAAAAGGGCAAGAAACTCTCCGAAGCGATCGCCATCATGGTGAAGATGAAGGAGCGCGGCCATATCGATCCGGATACCTTCGCGCTGTTCATGGAGACCGGCATCTACATGGACTATGCGAAAAAATACATGGCGCCGGAATTGATCGACGAAGTGCTCGTTTAGCTTGTTCGTTTAGCGAATTCAATGGAGGACGGGATGGCTGCGGAAGTATTCGATTTTGAAGGGGCGGGCGGCTATCGCCTCTCCGGACGCCTGGAACAACCGGATGGCGCTGCGCGCGGCTGGGCGATACTTGCGCACTGTTTCACCTGCGGCAAGGACAGCCTGGCCACAACGCGGATCACGCGGGCGCTGGCCTCGCACGGCATCGGCGTGCTGCGCTTCGATTTCGCCGGGCTCGGCGGCAGCGGCGGCGATTTCGCCAATACGACGTTCGCGGCCGATGTGAAGGATCTGGTCGCGGCCGGGCAGGCCATGGCCGCCGCCGGCAAGGAACCCGCATTGCTGATCGGCCATAGCCTGGGCGGCGCGGCGGTGCTGATGGCGGCCGGCGAGATGCCGTCGATCCGAGCGGTGGCCACCATCGCCGCGCCGTTCGACGTCGCGCATGTGCTGCATCAGTTCGATCCGGCCGGGCTGGAAAAGATCGAGACGCAAGGCGAAGCCGAAGTGCATCTGGCCGGACGGCCGTTCCTGGTGCGCAAAAGCTTCGTCGACGATGCGCGCCGGCACGACCTGGGCGTGCGCATCGCCGCCTTGCATCGGCCGCTGTTCGTGCTGCACGGGCCGCACGATGCGACGGTCGGGATCGATAATGCGGCCCGCATTTTTGGGGCGGCGAAGCATCCGAAGAGCTTTCTGTCGCTCGACGATGCGGACCATCTGCTGACGCGCAAGGTAGATGCGGATTATGCGGCGGCGATGATTACGGTTTGGGCCGGGCGGTATTTGCCGGCGGCATGAATCCATATTGAGGATCACAATGCGATCACGAAATTCTGATCGCATTTTTCGCAAACAAATATCCGATGCAACTGAATGAGAATGCGGGCTCATCAATTTGCATCGGAGAGAAATGAAAACGAAGTTAGCCATCGCCTTGGCATCCACTCTTTTTGTCACAGCGGTTCAAGCACAAGCACAAACGCAAACGTTCACACCGGCTTTCTATGGCGGCGCCGAATTGGGATATTCGCAGATGAAAAATTTCGACGACAGTTCTGTCTCCCAGATCGTTTCGATTGCGGGCGGCACGGCCGACGTTTCGCAAAAGCGAGGCGTGTTTTCCGGCCGGATCTTCGGCGGTTACAAGGCTCTTGAAAATCTCGATCTCGAATTGGGTTATTTCCAATCCGGTGCCGCCTCGCAGAATTTCAACGGCGTCACCGGCGACGGCGTTGCCTATTCCGGTAGCCAAAGCAGAAAAGTCAGCGGCTTCGATTATTCCGTTTTGCTGCGCCCCAGTATCTCGACCGGCTTCAACGGCGCTTTCCTGCGCCTTGGCGGTCATTACTCGAAAGTCAAGCAGCACACTGAGATAAGCAGTGTCGATGCAGCGGCAAGTGCAAGCGCGAATCAAAGCGGCAACGGCGTGATGGCCGGCCTCGGTTACGACTTCAGCGTTGCGAAGAACATGGATGTCCGCGCCGAATACAATCACATGGAAAGCGTCGGCGGCCGCTCCGATACCCCCGTGAACACATTCCGGATCGGTGTCGTCGGCAAGTTCTGATAGCGGCAAACAATGTAGGACAATGCATATCCGGCGGGCGCAAGTCCGCCGGATATTTTTTTTTGTAATGCAGCAGTAACACGCCGATGCTAAGGTGGTTTCTCCCCTACAGGAGCCATCATGCAAAACGCCCTCGCATTTGCCGACAACGACGTGATTGTCATCGCCTGGAGTTACGGACGCAAATTGCCGTCCTGCATGGGCTTTGCAATCTACCGCATCGATGCCGAAGGCAAGGAAACCGCCTTGCCGTCGATGGCGGTGTTTCCCGGCACGCAACGCAAGCCGGGCCAGACCACCGAACAATTCCCGATCCAGAAGTTTTATTGGAAAGACCCGTATGCGCGGCTGATCGCCGAGGATGGCGGCTCGCGCACATTCCGCTACAAGATCGTGCCGCTGGAAGGCAAGCCGGGCCAATTGAAGCCGATGCGCATCGCCTTTGCAATCTCGAATGCGGTCGAACTCACGCCGCAGATCGCGCCCGGTCTGCGCGCCTATTTCAATCGCGGGCTGATTTCCACGCAGCGCATTTCACGCGCCATGGACGGCCATCCGGAGAAGGCGGCACTGCTCAAGGCGGTGGCCGAACCAGACAATGCCCTGCGCAAAAGCCTGGCCGGCGACATGATTGCCGCGCTGCTGGATTTCGTCGCGCGCGCCGACGGCGGCGGCACGCTGCATGCCGCGCTGTATGAACTCGGCGACGAGCAATTGATCTCGGCGCTGGAAGGCGCAGGCAAGAAGCTGCGTCTGATCCTTTCCAATCCGCGCGCCAGCGATGCGCAAAGTTCGGGCGGCGTCACCGACGGCAACCAGGATGCGCGCCAACGCCTGCATGCAACGGCCGGCGTGATGATCGACCGCATGGTGACGTCGAATCACATCGCCCACAATAAATTCATGGTCTACGTGGACGCCAAAGGCAAGCCGCAGGCGGTGCTGTTCGGCTCCACCAACTGGACCTCCACCGGCCTGTGCACGCAAACCAACAACACCATCGTTTCCGACGATGCCGCGCTGGCGAAACGCTATCTCGATTACTGGAACCGGCTGGCCAAGGACACCATGGATGCCGGCGATACCCCAAAGGCCCTGCAGGGCGCGGCCTTGCGCGCATGGGACGGTAAATCGAAAGTAGTGAAGCTGGCCGATGGCGCCGGCGCTACAGCGACCAGCTGGTTCTCCCCGAATACGCCGAAGCAGCGCGGACGCTCGAGGGTGGATGAGCCGTTTCCGCCGGATATGGAAGAAGTGGCCGCGCTGATCGCCGGCGCCAGACAGGCGGTGCTGTTCCTGGCGTTTTACCCGGGCACGCCGAGCGTGGTGAACTGGGTCGGCCAGGCGCAAAAGGCGAACAAGGATCTGTTCGTGCGCGGCTGCGTGACCAATCCTTCCGCCGCCGCGGGATTTTTATATGAACTGCAGGGCGTCGAGCCGCCCAAGCGGCAGAAGGGCAGTCCGCCCGAAAAGCAGGACCCGCGCGTGATCTCGGCCAAGGCGCTGACCGGCGCCGTGCCGGCCGGCTGGGAGAAGGAAATCCTGTCGGCCGGGTTTGCCGTCACGCACGACAAGATCATCGTCATCGACCCGTTTTCGGACGATTGCGTAGTGATCACCGGCAGCCATAACCTGGGCTACAAGGCGTCCTATAACAACGACGAGAACCTGGTGATTTTCAAGGGACAGCATGCGCTGGCGCAGGCTTATGCGACGCATGTATTGGATATCTACGATCATTTTTCCTGGCGCTGGCTGGTGCAGACGCAGGGGCAAAGAAAGGCCGACGCCATGCTGGCCTTGAAGCCGGACGACTGGCAGGGCAAGTATTTCGACGACAAGGGCAATATCACCTCGGCGCAATTGAAATTTTGGCTGGGAGCGGCGCCTGCGGCGTGATTTTTTCGCTTTATGCTCCGCGGCCAAATTGGTAAAGAACTGTTAAAACAATTGAATAATTTATGTAAGTGACTCGTAGATAGTTAGCGAAATTTTATGAGTACTTCGATAATTGGCGTCAATTTATGTCTTCTGCGTATCGGCTGCTTTAATTACAGTCTTTCATATACGGATACTGAGTAAATGAGCGATGGACATGCGGTATGAACAAGAAAAAATTCTTCAAAAAAATGACCGCATCATTACAAATCATCGACGCAAAATTCACGCAACAACAATGTAAATTTTTATTAATATCCGCGCCAAAAAGAAGAGTGCAAAAAAGATTTGCGCTAAACTGAATCACTCTAAAAAATAGAGTAGATATCTAATTAAAATTAAAATCACCTTCGGGAATTATAAAAATGAAAATGAAATTAGCCTTGGCAGCAGCCGTTTCCACTTTTTTCGTCACAGCAGTTCAAGCCCAGACTTTCACGCCAGGTTTTTACGCCGGCGCGGAATTGGGATCCGCCCAGGTAAAAGATCAGAGCGGCAATATTTCTTCGGCTTTGGTTTCCAGCGTTGGCGGCACTGCCAACGCTTCGCAAGACAAGAACGTTTTCATCGGCCGCATTTTCGGCGGATACAAGATTATCGAAAACGTTGACGTCGAACTCGGTTATTTCCAAACGAATTCCTACTCCCTGAATTTCAACGGCACCAGCAGCGGCGGCACTGCCTATTCGGGCAGCGCCAACCAAAAGCTTAGCGGCTTCGATTATTCCGTTCTGCTGCGTCCCAGCATTTCTACCGGATTCAACGGTGCGTTCCTGCGTCTGGGCGGCCACTATTCCAAGGTCAAGGCTGACGTGAGCGTGACTGGCGTGACCACAGCGGTTGCCAGCGGCAATCAAAACGGCAGCGGCTTCGTGGCCGGCCTGGGCTACGATTTCAACGTTGCCGACAACATCGATATCCGTGCCGAATATATGCATCTGGATAACATCGGCGGCAGCTCCAGCAATTCCACGGATTCGATCATGATCGGCGTCGTCGGCAAGTTCTGATGCGTTGCTTCATGTGATCCAATGACAAAAAAAAATCCCGCCTCTAAACTTTTCCGAGTAGCAATGGATAAGTTGTTGAGGCGGTAAAAAAGCTATTTTTTTTATTTGCAGCGCCGATAACCGGCGCTGTTTTTATTCGATGCGTACACACTTATCCCAGGCGGCGACCCAGGCCTCTGAATTGCAATAAGCATGTCTCCAGCATCTTTGCAGGAAGTGCTGGCGGAGAACAAGGGCTGCATGATTCGCGGGGTATCGTCCGGCTCGAACATTACGCAAGGCAACAAGGCCGATGCAGATGTAAAGGCTTTCCTGATCAAGACAATGGCGCTATAGCGGCCGGTCTGCGCACCGCTCAATCCCCATCCGGCTGAAACGTCGACCGCACCAGATTGCGCAGCCACTGATTGGCCGGATCGTCATGGTTGCGCTTGTGCCAGAACTGTTTCAGCGCAAACGCCGGCGCTTCGAACGGCAGCGGGTAGATCGCAATATCGTTCAGCTTGGCGATCTGTAGCGCCACTTCGTTCGGCACGGTGGCGATCAGGTCGGTTTGCGGAATGATTTCAACCAGGGTCATGAAATGCGGCACGGTGAGCACCACGCGCCGCGCCACCTTCATAGTGTGCAGATGGCGGTCGATAAGCTCGTGGCTGCGCCCCTCGAAATGCACGGTGACGTGCGCGGCCTCGACGTAGGACTTCAGCGTCAGCTTCGCGCGGATGCCGGCATTGTTCCTGTCGGCGATGCAGACGAAGGTGCTTTCGAACAGCTGCTGCTGGTAAAAGCCGCCTTTGCGCAGATCCGGAAAATAGCCCACCGCCAGGTCGATCACGCCGTCTTCCAGCGCGGCGGTCAGGGCCGACGGCGGCGGCGATACGGTGCGCAGCCTGGTCAGCGGGCTTTCTTGCCAGATCCGCCTGATCAGCGGCGGCAGGAAAAATACCTCGCCGATGTCGGACATGCAGAAGGTGTATTCGCGCGCCGACGTGGCCGGATCGAAGCCCGAAAAATTCAGCAGATCCCCTTTCACGATTTCCAGCACCCGCTTGACCTGGGGCGCCATGATGACGGCGCGCGGGGTCGGCTGCATCTTGTTGTCGATGCGGATGAACAGCGGATCGTTGAAGGATTCGCGCAGCTTGGCCAGGCCGTAGCTGACGGTCGGCTGGCTCAGTTCCAGTTGCTTGCTGGCCATCGTTACGCTGCCTGTTTCGAACAAGGCGTCGAAAACGGTCAGCAAATTCATGTCCAACTCTTTTATATCCATATTTTAAATACGCACTATCGATATTATCCAATTGACGAATATAGCCAGAGGCATAGTATCTCGAACTAATAATAAATACCAAGCGCCGGGAAGGCGTGTTTCGAAATATGGAGGAGATAGGATGTTTCCGCTGAATCAATGGTACGTCGCCGGCTTTTCGTCCGAACTGCAGGACAAGCCGGTGGCGCGTACCTTGCTCAATCATGCCGTGGTGCTGTTCCGCAACGGCCAGGGAAAAGTGGCCGCGCTGGAAGACCGCTGCTGCCATCGCCAGGTGCCGCTGTCGCATGGAACGCTGGAGGGCGAGGGCATCCGCTGCGGCTATCACGGCATGCTGTATTCCGCCGGCGGCAAATGCATCGAAATTCCGGGGCAGGACAAGATTCCCGCGAAAGCCTGCGTCAGGGCCTATACCGTGGCCGAGCGCAACCAGATCGTCTGGATCTGGATGGGCGCCGAGGCCGACGTCGATGCTGCGCCGGACCGCGAGCCGCCGGAATATTTCGTGCACGACAGTCCCCAATACAAATTCAAGCACGGCATGTTCCATTACGATGCGCCGTATCAGCTGATTCACGACAATCTGCTGGACCTGAGCCATCTCGGCTACGTGCATCTGAAGACCATCGGCGGCAATCCCAAGCTGCATATGCAGGCGCCGACCAGGGTTGAGAGCGAGGGCGATACGGTGCGCGTGGTGCGCTGGATGAAAGAGTCGGTGGCGCCGGCGACCTACAGCCAGGCCTGGCCCTACAAGGGTTTGATCGACCGCTGGCAGGAAATCGATTTCCATGTGACGTATCTGGCGATCTGGACCGGCGCGGTCGACGCCGATACCGATGCGCTGGACGATCCCGAACGCGGCGGGCTGCATATGCGCGGTTTCCACGGCGTGACGCCGGAAACCGATTCGAGTTCGCACTATTTCTGGTCGATGGCGTCTACCTCGCATCCGGACACGCCGGACAATCGCCAGCTGGTCTACGACCAGACCGAGGCCACTTTCGCCGAGGACAAGGTGATCATCGAGGCGCAATACCGGAACATGTGCCGCTTCGGCAAGCAGCCGCTGATCGATATCCATGTCGACGCCGGGCCGAACCGGGCGCGGCGCGTCATCGAGCGGCTGAATAGCCAGATCGGCCGCATGGAAAAAGCGGAGGCATAGCCGCTTTGTTTGACCGCATCAAAAACCAAAAACTAAAACCAAAACAAGATTGGATGGAGACAATGGAAACAACGCAACCGCAGAAAATCGAGCTGAAAAGTTTTCTGAACGCGCACAAGGTTTCGCGCTATCAGTACTTCATATTTTTCCTGTGTTTCCTGATCCTGCTGCTGGACGGCTACGACACGGTGGTGGTGGGCTTCATCGCGCCGGCGCTGCTGCACGGCTGGTCGCTGAACCATACCGAACTGGCGACCATGTTCGGCATGGGGCTGGCGGGGCTGACGCTGGGATCGTTCCTGTCGGGACCGATCGCCGACAGGCTGGGACGCAAGGGCGTGATCGTCGGTTCGGTCGCGCTGTTCGGCGTGGTCAGCCTGGCTTCGGCCTGGTCGCCCACCATCGGCGCGCTGACCTTCATGCGCTTCCTGACGGGACTGGGCCTGGGCGGCGCGATGCCGAACGCCTACACGCTGGCCGCTGAATTCTGCCCGGACCGGCTGCGTTCCACGCTGGTGGCGCCGATCGGCTGCGCGCTGGGCGGCGGCGGCGCGATCGGCGGCCTGTTCGCCTCCAAACTGATCGGCGCCTACGGCTGGCCGTCGATGCTGATCGTCGGCGGCGTGCTGCCGCTGTTGCTGCTGCCGGTGCTGATGTTCGGCCTGCCGGAATCGGTGCGCTACCGCGTGGTCAGCGGCAAGGGCCGCGACAAGCTGGCCGAGACCATGCGCAAAATCGCGCCCGGGGAAGATTTCTCCGACAAGGAATTCGTCATCAGCGAAGCGGCGCCGCTGAATTCGCCGGTGCGGGGCCTGTTCGCCAGGAACCTGTTCGGCGGCACGGTCTGCCTCTGGATCGCGGCGTTCTGCTGCCTGCTGGTGGTGTACTTCCTCGGCAGCTGGCTACCGGTCCTGATCAACGGCACCGGCATTGCGCTCTCGCGCGCATCGCTGATGACCGCCATGTACCTGACCGGCAATACCCTCGGCGCGATCGTGCTCGGTTACTACATGGACCGCGTCAATCCGCAGTACGTGCTGGCGTTCGCCTTTCTGCTGGCCAGCATCGCGATGTTCTCGTTCGGCTATCTGATGGCCGATCCGCTGCTGTCGCTGATCGCACTGTTCATCACCGGCGTCGGCTCCGGCGGCACCATGACCGGCACCAATATCCTTGCCGCGGGTTACTATCCCACGCCGAACCGCGCCACCGGCGTGAGCTGGACGCTGGCGATGGGCCGGGTCGGCTCGGTGGTCGGCTCCATCGTCGGCGGCGCGATGCTGGCCGCGCATTGGGGCATCGCGCCGATCTTCGCGGCGATCGCCGTGCCGATCTTCGTGGCGGGGCTCAGCATGCTGGCCCTGTCGCGCTATCGGCGCATGGTGGCGCGGCGATCGGGGGCGGATGCGGTGGAGGGGGCTGCCGCTGTGGCTTGAGGCAGGCAGGCGAGGGGCATTCAGCCTGCCGTATTGGAGAGCAAGCGCAGGTTTTCCGCGAGGCGCTTGCTCAACATGCGCTTCAATTCATCGGTCAGCATTGCGGAAACATGATCGAAGCTGTCGCGGATGGCTGTCAGCAAGCGGTCCAGATGCAAGGCTGCCTCGTCGCGGTTCCTGAATCCGAATCGGACGGCATCGGCCAGCATCGCCGTACGGTCTATCATGCGGTTTCCTGCGGAAACTTGCAGCGTCAGCCGCTTCGGTGTTTCATCCGGATTGGGAACGACGTCAAAAGCCGGGGACAGGCGCCAGCGCGCTTCTTCTTGCCGATATACTGCGGCGTGATTTCGCGGATGATCGTCGTCGTTACCGACCACGGCATTGAAAATCATGCGTCCGAACAGCTCTTTCAGATCTTCGTCGGGCGCGCCGATCCGATGCAATTCTTCCGCCAACCGCGGGTAGCTCCATCGGGCATGCTCGTCCGGATTGGCGCCGGGGTATTCCGTGCTCAACAGCGATGCGCCGCTGATCGTCATCAGCCGGCGATCCCCCTTTCGATCGAAGCGCAATACACGGACCACGCTTTGCTCGCCGTTCAAGCGATGCAGGCAGGTTTTGGCAAAACGCAATCCCGCATGTGCGGCCCACTCGTGAGCGGCATGTTCGAGCAATGGAATATCTGCCGTATCGGTGGGCAAAAACGGCTTTGCCAGCCAGAATTCATCGCCATGCCGAACGCTTGCCTTGGGGCGCGCGCCGCCCATGCTCGGCGTTCCGAACAAGCGCTTTCTGAGCTTCGCATCGACCGGGGGCTTTCGTTCGGCAATGGCGAGCAACTCATTGGATAAGGTTTCCAACTGAGGCAAGCCGGGAAACGCCATCCTGGCAATCGATGGCAGTTTCGATGAGCCGACCGCCAGCGCGCCCCAGCGATCCGCGTTGCCGGCCAATGTCAAATAGCGCAAGTCCGGGGTGGCCGGCGGCAAATCGTGTTCCTTCTGCAGCAGAAGTTTGCCCCAGGCATCCGGGCTGGCATCGCGCAGGATGTCGTGCAGGCCGTTATATCTGTGCGCCGGATAAGGGTGTTTGGGTATGAAGGGCAGGTTGACGGGATCGATGGACCAGTTGAATCCGGCATCGATATAGGTGGGCGCGTAGAGGAAAGTGCCGATATGCGTTTCCTTGTCCAGGCTGTATCGGCCGACCGTAATCCATTCGCCGTTGTCGGGACGCTGCAGGTAAACGTAGAGCGGTTTTTCTTTAAAAATCATCGTCGTCCTCCGCTGGACGATGCGGGCGGACCCGTTGCTTCGATTCCGGCAATTCAGCGATATAGCTTGGCAGCGGCGGTGCGGCAATGTCCAGCGCGCCCAGTATCATCAGCGCATTCAGATACAAGCCGATGCCCGCCCCGGGATCGCCGCGCTCCACACGCCGCAATGTCGGATAAGAAATCCGCATGCGCAGGCAGAGATCCTCGGCACGCATATTTTGCCGGAGGCGAAGCTTCTTTATGCACGATCCCCAGGAGCGCAGTTTTTCCAACACCAGCGTCGGCATCTCTTCGGCAGGTAATTTTTTGTGCGGCATGATCGCTGGCAGGAGGAATATAGATGTGCTTTTATAGCATTTAAAAGAACATCTATCAATTGTTTAAATAAAAATAATTGTATATAGATATTCCTTTATTGTGATTAAAAGAATATCTATGATCTATTTTTTATTAATTGCGGCGCTATGGCATCCGCCGCAATCGCACCAGGCCGGCCGGGGAACCTGCTTGACTTATTGATGTGGAACAAGCATAAAGAGCGTTAAAATTCCTCTCTCAACAAGGACAAACGTGCATTCTTACCGCAAGCCATTCCGACTTTCATTTTCGGCCGCGGCCGCAACAGCAACCGCAACCGCAGCGCTGCTGGCATGCGCCGCCCCCGCCATGGCCGACGACGCCGCCGCGCGGCCGGCCGATCAAAGCATGTTCGGCACGCAAACCGATGTCGTCGTCGGCATCAGCGCCGGCCTCAGCCCGCGCTATATGGGCGCTTCCGGCACGCGGCTGCAGGTGCTGCCGACCTTGAATATCCACCGCGGCATCTTCTTCGCCGACAGCATCCGCGGCATCGGCGCGGAGTACCAGTCGGCATCCGGCTTCTATATCGGCCAGGCGTTCAACTACGACTTCGGTCGCACCGACAGCAACAGTTATCTGCGGCCCGGATCGAACCGTCTGCGGGGGATGGGCGATGTGAAAGGCGCGGTTACCAGCGCCACCACGGTTGCGCAGCAACTGCTGCCGTGGCTGTCGGTAAATGCCATGGCCGAACTTGGGCTCGACGGCCACAAGCGCGGCAATCAATATCAGTTCGGCCTGGAAAGCGTGGTTGCGTCGGCGTCGAAACAGGATACGCTGACCACCGATCTCGGCGCCAAGCTCGGCGACCGCCAATATAACCAGAGTTATTTCGGCGTCACCCAGACGCAAAGCGCCAATTCGGGATTTGGCGCTTATGCGCCGGGTTCAGGCATTTACGCCTATTTTCTGACGGCCGGCTGGGATCACGTATTCGACAAGCACTGGGCCAGCCAGCTGGTATTGGGCGGCACGTGGTATACCGACAAGGCAGGCAACAGCCCTATCGTGGATCGCCGGCTGGCGCCGCTGGTCTACAGCGCGCTGAACTATACGTTCTGAACGGGCTGGGCATAGCCCTGCCGGATTATTGCCGGCAGGATAGCAAAATTGTCGCTTTTGTAGTGGCTTATGTCGTTTTTGGCCGGGAGTCGCATGCTACGATTTTTCTCACAATGAAAATTGGGGAAAACCATGACACACCCGAGATTGATGTGCTTTCGAAATTTTATCGTGACCGCCTACGCGGATTACGAACCGGTCAGGCAGCAATACCGGGGCCGTTTCGTTGCAGTACGAGAGGGCTACCCCGAATTCTCGCAAACCGTCGCGCCGCTTTGCGACACCGCCGCCGAGGCTGAAAAGCTGGCCTTGAGCATGTCCAAGGCGGCCATCGACGAACGTTTCTACCCCGATCTGTTTTCCCGCCGGCTGAAGTTGCTTGTGTTGGGGTGATCTTCCGCATTTCAGCAATTCCCCACCGCCTGTACGGCACTTTTTCTCCAAATCCCATCTAAGGCCTCTATACGCAACGCGCGGCAAGCGCTGTTGCGCGCGGAATATAACGCTGAGGCCCGGATGAAAAAGAAGACAGTCGCGCTGGCGATCGTATTGCTCGCAGCGGTGTTGTGCGGCGCGGCGGTATCGCTGGCCGGGCAGCCGGCGATACCGCCGGATCCGCGCGCCGCCGCGGCAACGCCCGGCCCGGAGGCGGTCGCGCAGGGCGCCCGGCTGGCCGCCGTCGGCGACTGCATGGGCTGCCATACCGCCAAGGGCGGCCAGCCGTTTGCCGGCGGCCTGCCGATCGATACGCCATTCGGCAAGATCTTCAGCACCAACATCACGCCGGATCCGGAAACCGGCATCGGCAACTGGACGCCGGAAGCCTTCGCGCGCGCCATGCGCAAGGGCGTTTCGCGCGACGGCCATCTTCTGTATCCGGCCTTTCCCTACAATCATTTCCAGCACATGACGGACGCCGATATCGGCTTTCTCTACGCGTATCTGATGCGCCGCGAGCCGGTCAGGGCCAGCGCGCCGGCCAACCGGCTGATGTTTCCGCTCAATTTCCGGCCGCTGATGGCGGGCTGGAACATGCTGTTCCTGCATCGCGATATGCGCCAGGGCATGCAAAGCAATGCGGCGGCGGCCGAGGCCGTCCAGGGCGCCGATCTGCAGCGCGGCCGTTATCTGGTGGATGGCCCCGCGCATTGCGCCGCCTGCCATACGCCGCTGAATATGTTCGGCGCGGAGAAGAAGGGCCAGGCCTTCGCCGGCGGCTTTATCGACGGCTGGGATGCGCCGCCGCTGACCACGCTGCTGCGCTCGCCCAAGCCGTGGACGCAGCAGCAGCTGGCGCAGTATCTGCGCACCGGCCTGGCCGATGAACACGGCGCGGCGGCCGGTCCGATGCGGCCGGTCGCGCGCTCGCTGGGCGATGCGTCCGAAGACGACGTGAATGCCATCGCGGCGTATCTGATGACCCTGCAGGCGCCCGCGCCGACGACGCAGGGCGTCGGCGAAAACGCTGCAAATTCGGCGACAAACTCGGCTACAAACTCGGCTGCAAATTCCGCCGCCGATGCGCCTTCGCTGCAATCCGGCGCCATGCTGTTTTCCGGCAGTTGCGCGGCCTGCCATGCGCCGTCGGCGCCGATGTCCGTGGCGGGCGGGCGGCCGCTGCTGGGTTTGAGCACCTCGCTCAATGCCGATCGTCCGCGCAACGCGGTGCGCATGATCCTGGACGGCATGGACTGGGACGGCAGCCGCGGCGCGCATTTCATGCCGGCCTTCGCCGACATGCTGACCGATGCCCAGATCGCCGATCTCGCCAATTACGCACGCATCATGTTCGCCAAACGCGCCGCCTGGCCGGCGCTGGACGCGGACGCCGTCGCCAAAATCCGCAAGGAGACACCGAAGCCATGAGCGAACCGACCTCACCCTCAACCTCAACCTTGACCTTGATTGTCAATGGCGTGCAGCATCAACTGGAGGTGGATCCGTCCATGCCGCTGCTGTATGCGCTGCGCAATCATCTGCAACTGAACGGCGCCAAATTCGGCTGCGGACTGGGCCAGTGCGGCGCCTGCACGGTAATCGTCGGCGCGCAGCCGGTGTTCTCGTGCCTGCTGCCGGTGGCGGCGGTGGGCGGCAGGCCGGTGCGCACCATCGAGGGACTGGGCGCAGCCGGAAAACCCGGCAAGCCGGGCGCATTGCAGCAGGCATTCATCGACCGCCAGGCCGCGCAGTGCGGTTATTGCATTGCCGGCATGGTGATGCGCGCGCAGGCCTTGCTGGACCGCACGCCATCGCCCAGCGAAGACCAGATCCGCGCGCATATGGAACCTAACCTGTGCCGCTGCGGCACCCATATGCGCATCATCGAAGCGATCCGCGAAGCCGCCTCGGCCGGAGCGCCAAAATGAATAAAGACCATGGATTCGGACTGCCGTCCGGGTTGCCCAATCCGCTCAATCCGCTCAATCCGCGAAACGCCGGCCGGCGCCGTTTCCTGGCCGGCAGCCTGACGGTCGGCTTCACGCTGCTGCCGTTCGCCGATGCGCTGGCGCAGACCACCGAAGCGGGCACCTTCAAGGCGGCCGCGCCGAAGCTGCCGGGCAGCCTGAAAAGCACGCCGCTGCTCGATGCCTGGATCAGGATCGACGCCGGCGGCGTCACGGTCTGCACCGGCAAGGCCGAACTCGGCACGGGCATTCGCACCGCGTTCCTGCAGATCGCCGCCGAGCAGCTCGATGTCGATCCCGCCGGCATTACGCTGATCACCGCCGATACCGGCGTGACGCCGAACGAAGGCTATACCGCCGGCAGCCACTCCACCGCCGACAGCGGCACCGCCATCCTGAATGCGGCGGCGCAGGTGCGCGGCCTGCTGCTGCAGTCGGCCGCGGCAAAGCTCGGCGTCGATGCGGCGCAACTGCGCACCGCGGACGGCGCGATTCTTGCAAACGACGGGCGGCGCCTGGCCTATGGCGAAGCGGTGGCCGGCGTCGATCTGCACCAGGAAGCCCGGCCCGGCTTGCCGTTGAAGGATCCCGCATTGTTCAAGGTGGTCGGCCGCAATTGGCCGCGCGTGGACATTCCGGGCAAGGTCGCCGGCGGCAAAAGTTATGTGCAGGATCTGCGCATGCCGGGCATGGTGCATGCGCGCGCGATCCGGCCGCCGTCGTATGGCGCGACGCTGGCCTCGGTCGACACGCGTGCGGTGCTGGCCATGCCCGGCGTGCTGCAGGTGGTGCGCGACGGCAGTTATCTGGCGGTGGCGGCGGACGATGAGTGGCGCGCGATTTTGGCGATGCGCGCCTTGTCGGCGGCGGCGGTCTGGAACGACGGGCCGCCTTTGCCGGACCCGAAGACCATCCACGAAACCCTGCGCCGCCTGCCGGCCCGGGAAATCGCCGTGGCCGATCGCAGCGACGGCGCCGTTGCCGCGGCGGCGGCCATGCAGACGCTGCATGCGCGCTATACCAAGCCGTATCTGATGCACGCATCGATCGGCCCGTCCTGCGCCGTGGCGCTGTTTCAGGACAACCGGATGACGGTATGGACCCATACGCAGGGCGTGTTCCCGATGCGCGCGGGTTTGGCCGAGATGCTGTCGCTGCCCTCGGAAAACATACGCTGCATCCATGTCGAGGGATCGGGCTGCTACGGCCACAACGGCGCCGACGACGCGGCCGCCGACGCCGCGCTGATCGCGCGCAGGATGCCGGGCCGGCCGGTGCGGGTGCAATGGATGCGCGAACAGGAACACACCTGGGAGCCGTTCGGCCCGGCCATGACCGTCGACGCCACCGCCGCGCTTGACGCCTCGGGCCGCATCGTCGACTGGCAATGCGAAATCTGGAGCAATACGCACAACAACCGGATCGACAATGCGGGGCGCTTCATGCCGACCTGGTCGCTGGCGCAGCCGTTCACGCCCGCGCCGCCCAAGCCGATTCCGATGCCCGAAGGCGGCGGCGACCGCAACAGCATTCCGCTGTACCGGCTGCCGAATCTGAAAGTGCAGCATCACTTCCTGCCGGACATGCCGATCCGAGTATCGGCCTTGCGTTCCCTGGGCGCCTATATGAACGTGTTCGCGATCGAAAGCTTCATGGATGAGCTGGCGCTGGCCGCCAGGGCCGATCCGGTCGAATTCCGTTTGCGCCATCTCGACGACCCGCGCGCACGCGATGTAATCGCGCTGGCGGCGAAACAATTCGGCTGGCGGGCGGGTATGCCGAATATGCCGGGCATGCCCAGGAAAGCCAATCACGGCGTCGGCTTCGCCTTTGCGCAGTACAAGAACCTGATGTCCTATTTCGCCATTGCGGTGGAGCTCGCGATCGTGCCGGAAACCGGCGAGGTGCGGATCGAACGCGCGGTGGCGGCGGTCGATTGCGGGCAGATCGTCAATCCGGACGGCGTGCGCAACCAGATCGAGGGCGGCATTCTGCAATCGGCCAGCTGGTCGCTGTTCGAGCAGACCACCTTCGATACGCGCCGCATCACCAGCTATGACTGGAGCGGCTATCCGATCATGCGCTTTTCCGCGGTGCCGAAAAAGGTGGAGGTGTATCTGATCGACCGGCCCGGCACGCCTTTCCTGGGCGTGGGCGAGGCCGCGCAAGGGCCGACCGCGGCGGTGCTGTCGAATGCGATCGCCAATGCCTGCGGCAAGCGCCTGCGCGATTTGCCGCTGGCGGGGGCGCGATTGAAGGCGGCGCTTGGTGAAGCCTGAATGCCTCGGCATGCCTCAGCCTGATGCCTCGGCCTGGCGCCGCAGGCGCTTTCACTCCGTTTCGCCGCGCCGCTCCAGCGCGTATTCCCGGATCACGTTGACCATGATCTGCATCGATACCGGCATGACGCTGCCGGCATGCATCATCAGGCCGGTAGGGCGCAGCGTCATCCGTTCGGACGTTTCGTCGCCGCCCGGCGGCAGCGCCAGCTTGACCATGTATCCGCTGGCGACGTCCTGTTTCACCACGCCCAGCGGCGCGTACCAGACGGCGTCGGTGTTGGCGGTATAGCTGCGCGACAGGAAGATCGACAGGCTTTCGATGAAATCGGTCGGCGGCGGCAGGCCGTGCGCCAGCAGGTAGGTGTCGGCGGCATGGCGGCTGACCGAGCCGCCGATCGGCAGCACGGCGGTGTAGCGCCGCAGATCGGCCGGGTTGGTGATCGGTCCCTGCAATAAAGGATGGCCGGGGCGCACCACCAGCACCATCGGATCCACAAAGAGATATTCGAAGGACAGGCCGGCCATTTCCTCGGCGTCGACGTCGCGGCACAGCACCAGGTCGAATTTGCGCTCGCGCAATTGCGCCAGCAGATGGCCGGTGGTGCCGGTAATGATGCTGGCCTTGATGTTGGACGCGCGGCCGCGGAAGCGCTGCAACACCGGCGACAGGAACGAGGCGGCCAGGGTCGGCGTGGTGCCGATGCGGATCAGCGGTTCGGCGAAATCGCGCTGCATCAGGTCGCTGCCGCGCTGCAGCGCATTCACGCTGGTTTCGGCATGGCTGAAAAAAATCTCGCCGTGCCGGGTCAGCACGGTTTCCTTGCGGTTGCGGTCGAACAGCCGCACCTGCAATATTTCTTCCAGTTCCTTGATGGTTTTCGAGACCGCCGGCTGCGTGATCGACAGCTTCAGCGCCGCCTTCTGCAGGCCGCGCTGTTGCACCACGGCCAGAAAGCATTGCAGGTGGCGGAATTTAATGCGGTTATTGATCATTTTTAAGGATAACCTGCAGGTTATGGATAAGCCGCCAAAATATCAGTGTACTTCGCCTTTCACAAGCCCTAATGTTGCAGCAGTTTCAAGAAATTATCCTGTGCGGCTGATGAGAAGTGCCAATGGGGCCGCGCGGGCGGCATCGGCCGGCATGAAATTGTTGTCGCACTTATTTGGTTATGCATGAAGTAAATTTGGTGCGCATGTGCGCCATATGGGTGCGGCGGCTTGTGGATACGACAACAGCATGAAGAGGAACCTGGAGATGGATACGATGCATTACCCCGGCCGGTTTTCGGCTTTGCTCAAAGCAGGTGTGGCGCGGCCTGCATTGGCCGCGGCGTTGGCGCTTTTTGGCGCGCTTGGCGCTGCCGGCGCGCAGGCGGCGCCGGCTGTAGAAACATTGAGCTTCGCCACCGTGGGCAAGGGTTCGTCCTTGCAGTGGCCGCTGTATATCGGCATCGCCAAGGGCTTCTTCACCGATAACGGCGTCAAGCTGGATCTGGTTTCGGCGCCGTCCAGCGCGGCGGTGCAGCAGTGGATCGCGTCCGGCTCGACCATGATCGGCATCAGCGGCCTGGTCGATCCGCTGCGCGCGATCGACAAGGGTGCCAAGGTGTCGCTGATACGCATCGAAAGCCAGGCCGCGCCGTACAGCGTGATGGCCAAGCCTGGCGTCAAGGGCCTGGCCGATCTGCGCGGCAAAGTCGTCTCGCTGGGCGGCGCCGGCGACATCACGCGGGTATATTTTGAGCGCATGGTCGCCGGCAAGGGCATCAAGCGCGGCGATTACGATCCGATTTACGCCGGCGCCACCGCGGCGCGCTTCGCGGCCCTGCAATCGGGCGTGGTCGACGCCGCCATTCTGCAGCCGCCGTTCAGCTTTCTCGCCACCGCCAACAAATTCGTCAACATCGGCTACACCGCCGATTACGTGAAGGATTTTCCATTCACAGGTTATGTCGTCAATACCGAATGGGGCCGCAAGAACAAGCCGCTGCTGAACGGTTTCCTGAACGGGGTGGCGCGCAGCATCGACTGGTTCAACACCGACGCGCACCGCGCCGAAGCGATCGACATCATGGCCGCGCAATCCGGCCTGGACCGCGGCGATGTCGAGCAAACCTATGACCTGTTCCGCAAGATCCGCATCTACGATCGCCAGGGCGCCGTCAACAGCGCATCCATCGGCGCTTTGGTAAAGACGCTCAAGGATACCGGCGACATCGCAGGCACGGCCGATGCGGCCCGCTTCATCGATCCGGAACTGAGTTCGCTTGCGGCGCAGATCAAGTAAAAAAACCGACCACACAAGGAAACCGCATGACTATCGACGCATTTGAAGACCATTGCTGGAAGGACGTCGTCCCGGCCGATATCCTGGCGCTGTATTCGCATTACCGCCGCGACGTGTTCGTCGGCCCCAATCCGGCGCTGCTGGCGATCGATCTGTATGAGCTGGCCTATCAGGGCGGCGCATTGCCGGTGGCCGAAGTCACCAAGACCTATCCAAGTTCCTGCGGCACTTTCGCCTGGGACGCGATCGCGCCCACCAAGCGCCTGTTCGACGCCTCGCGCGCAGCCGGCATTCCGGTGGTCTATTCGACTTCGGACACCCGCCCGGACAACGGCGGCAACATCAAGGCCACCAACCGGCGCAAGCCGGCCGTCGATCCGGCGCTGTACGCGATCAAAGCCGAATTCAAGCCGCAGCCCGGCGATACGGTCATCACCAAGATGCGCGCCAGCGCCTTTTTCGGCACGCCGCTGATCGCCCAACTGGTGCAGCGCGGCGTGCAGTCGGTCATCATCTGCGGCGAAAGCACTTCCGGCTGCGTGCGCGCCACCGCCGTCGAAGCCTATTCCTACGGCCTGCATGTGACGCTGGTGGAGCAATGCTGCTTCGACCGCAATCTGCTGGCGCACAAATTCAATCTGTTCGATCTGCATCACAAGTACGCCGACGTGCTCGACATCGACAGCGTGGTCTCGCATCTGGACGCATTGCCGAGAAAGGGCGCCTGACAATGAAGCCGAATGCCTACGGTCCGTTTCCCTATTCGCCGATCATCGACCGGCCGCGCCTGGAATGGCCGGGCGGCGCGCGCGTGGCGCTGTGGGTGATTCCGAACATTGAATTCTTCGCGCTGGACGACCGCATTCCCGGCGTGTCCGGTTCCAAGGCGCCGGACATCCCGAATTGGGGCGTGCGCGACTACGGCAACCGGGTCGGCATCTTCCGCATGATGGAGGTCATGGACCGCTACGGCGTGCGCGGCACGGTGGCGCTCAACAGCAACGTTTGCGACCAGCATCCGCGGATCATCGAGGAAGGCGTCAAGCGCAACTGGGAATGGATGGGCCACAACGAAACCAACAGCGTGCGCCTGAACGCGGTGGAAGCGGACGAAGAGAAGCGCATTATCGGCAACGCCTTCGCCACCATCGAACGCGCCAGCGGCACGCGCCCGGCCGGCTGGCTCGGCTCGGGCATGCAGGAAACCTGGAATACGCTGGATTTGCTGGCCGAACAGGGCTGCGAATACGTGTGCGACTGGATCAACGACGATCAGCCCTATCTGCTGTCGCTGGAAGGCGGGCGCCGCATGGTCTCGCTGCCGTACAGCGCCGAGATCAACGACAAGCCGGCCTTCGAGCACAAGTCGCGCACCGCGCCCGAATTCGCCGAGATGATCCGGCGCCAGTTCGACGTGCTGTATCGCGAGGGCGCCGAGTCCGGCCGGGTGATGGCGATCGCGCTGCATCCTTATCTGATCGGCCAGCCGCATCGCATCGATGCGCTGGACGAAGCGCTGGCGTATATCTGCCGCCATGAAGGCGTCTGGCGCGCCACCGGCAGCGAGATCGCCCGGCATTACGTCGATTACGTCGATTGCGCGGCCCGGGCCGCGCAGCGGCAAGCGTAGGAAGCCTCATGCAAATGCAGACATCGGATGCCGTGCCGCATGCATCGCCGGCCCGGCGCAAGCCCTGGGCCCACGGCGGCATCGGCATCGCCTCGGTCATCGTCGGATTGGCGCTGTGGGAAGCGGTCAGCCGTTTCGTGGTGGCCAATTCGCTGTTCCTGGCGGCGCCGTCGCAGATTTTCGTGGCCATGCTGCACTTGGCCGAAAGCGGGCGGCTGTGGCGCGACATGGGCGTGAGCACCATGGAGTTCCTGCTGGGTTATTCCATCGCCTCGCTGATGGGCATCGCGCTGGGGCTGGTCATGGCCAGCAGCGAACGCGCCAAGCAGGCGCTGCAGCCCTGGGTTTCCGGGCTGTACGCGACGCCGACGATTGCGCTGGGGCCGCTGTTCATCGTCTGGATGGGGATCGGCATCTGGTCCAAGGTGGTGGTGGTGATCCTGCTGGTGATCTTTCCGGTGGCCATCAATACCGAAGCCGGCCTGCGCACCACCAGCCAGCGCCTGATCGAGACGCTGCGCTGTTTCGGCGCCAGCCGCAGGCAGATATTTTTCAAGCTGTCGCTGCCGTCGGCCACGCCCTTCATCCTGGCCGGCCTGAAGCTGGGCATCGGCCGCGGCCTGATCGGCGTGGTGGTGGCCGAGCTGTTCGGTTCGCGTGCCGGACTGGGACTGCTGATCAGCGAATCGGCCGACAGTTTCAACATGCCGAATCTGTTCGTCGGCGTGCTCATTTTCGCGATCGCCGGCATTGCGATCATCGCCGCGTTCAGCCGGCTTGAACGCAGGCTGGTGCCCTGGACCAAGGAATAAAGGATCGCTGGATGGAAAACGCAACAATGCAGAACGCACCGAACGACCTGGTGATATCGCACCTGGGCAAGCGCTTCGGCAATCTGGAAGTGCTGCGCGATATCAGCACCTCGATCGCGCATGGGGAATTCGTTTCGCTGATCGGGCCCAGCGGCTGCGGCAAGACCACGTTTCTGCGCATCGTGGCCGGCCTGGATGAAGCCAGCAGCGGCGAAGTGCGGCTCAAGGACCGCGTGATACGCCAGCCCGGCGCCGACCGCGGCTTCGTGTTCCAGAGCGACAATCTGCTGCCCTGGCGCACGGTGTTCGATAACGCCGTGCTCGGCCTGGAGATCGCCGGCCGCGTCGGCGAGCCGGAACGGCAGCGCACGCGCGACCTGCTGAAACTGGTCGGCCTGGCCGGCTTCGAGGATTATTATCCGCGCCAGTTGTCGGGCGGCATGCGGCAGCGGCTCAATCTGGCGCGCGCGCTGGCGGTCGATCCCGCGATGCTCCTGATGGACGAACCGTTTTCGGCGCTCGACGCACAGACCCGCGAAATCATGCAGACCGAGCTGATGCGGGTGTGGGAGCAGGGCCGCAAGACGGTCTTGTTCGTCACGCATCAGATCGACGAGGCGGTATTCCTGTCCGACCGGGTATTCGTTTTTGCGCGCCGCCCGGGCCGCATCCAGGAGATCGTCGACATCGATCTGCCGCGTCCGCGCCCGCTGGATATCAAGCGCACGCCGAAATTCGTGGCCTACGTCGACCGCATCTGGAAAATGATCGAGCACGATGTGCGTGAATCGGTGCTGCATGAACTTGTTTGAATTTGACCGGGGGACTTCATGAACTATCTGACGCATCTGCGGACGTTTCTCGATGTTTACAGGTCGCAATCCTTTTCCAGGGCGGCCGAGCATCTCGGCATTACGCAACCGGCCGCCTCGCTGCATGTGCAGGCGCTGGAAGCGCTGGTCGGCGAGCCGCTTTTCATCCGCCGCGCCCGCGGCGTGACCGCGACCGGCGCCGCCGACGAGCTGGCGCAATCGGTCGGCGCCCATATCGATGAACTGGAAACCACGCTGGCGTCGTATCGCAGCCCGCGCATGACGTCTTTGAACGCATCTTCCGAAACGACGGTCTAACGGTTTTCCGCATGGACTTCCGGAGGACATATGACTGTTCAGTTCACCGGCGCAACAAACAGCGGCGGCGCCCGGCTGGCGTACGACACGCGCGCGCATGAGCACGACGACGGCAAATTTCAGGGTTTTGTGCATGTAATCCTGTTCCACGACGGTGGCCAGGAGGAGAAGGACTTTCCCTGCGGCGCCATCCGCGCGACCGAGGATGAAGCGCTGGCCGACGCCATCAAGCTGAGCCGGGAATTGCCGATCGGGCGCTGAAAAGCAATACCCCCGCAACCGGCTTTCGCCCGGATGCGGGGGTATTTGCATTGGAATACCGGGTATGGCTTACGCGGAACGGTCTCTGCCGACGCGTGGCGGAACATCGCCAAAAATGTACTTGTGCCGCAGGGCCGATTCAATGCGCGAGGCATTGGATGGGCTTGGGCTGGGCGCCAGAGGCGTAGGACCGCGTTTCATCTGGCGCTTCGATGCGTGTGTATCCTTCAGATTTTCCATGATCGCTCCTGTTATTGACGCTGGAAAGCTTAATCTTTGTTGCAATTTTTTCGCATCAGTAAAACTTGATACTTGATGTAGGAAAACCGCTTACAGGGAAGCCTGGTTTATCTGTTTCCACGGCAAATACCCACAATTTGCATTATTATTTGGGGCGCACATAAAAAGGGGCGTCCTTCTCATTGCCGAAAGGACATAAAAAAGCCCGAAAAGCCCCGCTTTCCCGACACATCTATCGCAAGGACCTACGGTGACCACAAATAAATCGACTATCTTTTACACGCTGACCGACGAAGCACCGCTGCTGGCGACCTATTCTTTCCTTCCCATCATCCGGACCTTCGCCGCCCCGGCCGGCGTCGACATCGTCGAGAGCGACATTTCGGTGGCCGCCCGCATTCTGGCTGAATTTCCGGAGTATCTGACCGACGAACAGAAAACCCCCGACAACCTGGGCATGCTGGGCAAGATGACCCTGGAACCGGGCACCAACATCATCAAGCTGCCGAATGTCAGCGCCTCGATTCCGCAATTGCAGATCGCCATCCGCGAACTGCAGTCGAAGGGCTACAATATTCCGGATTTCCCGGAAGATCCGAAGACCGACAAAGAAAAAGACATCCGCAAGCATTATTCGCGCGTGCTCGGCAGCGCCGTCAATCCGGTGCTGCGCGAAGGCAATTCCGACCGCCGCGCGCCGGCCTCGATCAAGGGCTACGCGCGCAAGCATCCGCACAGCATGTCCAAATGGAGCCCGGCGTCCCGCACCCACGTTTCGCACATGCACGGCGGCGACTTCTACGCCAGCGAAAAGAGCATGACCATGGCCAAGGCCTGCGAGGTCAAAATGGACCTGGTCGGCAAGGACGGCAAGACCGTGGTGCTGAAGGACAAGATACCGCTGCTGAAAGACGAAATCGTCGACAGCATGTTCATGAGCAAGAAGGCGCTCTGCAAGTATTACGAAGAGCAGATGGAAGATGCGCGCGAAACCGGCCTGATGCTGTCGCTGCATCTGAAGGCGACCATGATGAAGATTTCGCATCCGATCGTGTTCGGCCATGCCGTAAAGGTGTTCTACAAGGACGCGTTCGCCAAGCACGGCAAGCTGTTCGACGAACTTGGCGTGAACGTCGACAACGGTTTGAGCAGCGTCTACGAGAAGATCGCGGCGCTGCCTGAAAAACAGCGCGAAGAAATCATCCGCGACCTGCACGCCTGCCACGAACACCGTCCGGAACTGGCGATGGTGGATTCGGCCAAGGGCATCAGCAATCTGTACGCGCCGAACGACGTCATCGTCGACGCCTCGATGCCGGCCATGATCCGTTCCGGCGGCAAGATGTGGGACGCCAACGGCAAGCCGAAAGACACCAAGGCGCTGATTCCTGAAAGCACCTTTGCCCGCATTTACCAGGAAGTCATCAACTTCTGCAAGACCAACGGCGCATTCGATCCGGTCACCATGGGCACCGTGCCGAACGTCGGCCTGATGGCGCAGCAAGCCGAAGAATACGGCTCGCACGACAAGACCTTCACGGTTCCTTTCGACGGCGTTGCGCGCATCGTCGATGCGGATGGCACCGTACTGCTGGAACAGAATGTGGAGCAGGGCGATATCTGGCGCATGTGCCAGGTGAAAGACGCGCCGGTCCGCGACTGGGTCAAGCTGGCCGTCACCCGCGCCAAACAGTCCGGCATGACCGCCGTGTTCTGGCTGGACGAGTACCGTCCGCATGAAGCCGAGCTGATCAAGAAGGTCAAGACCTATCTGAAGGACTACGACCTGGCCGGCCTCGATATCCAGATCATGTCGCAGGTCCGCGCCATGCGTTTCACGCTGGAGCGCGTGATCCGCGGCAAGGACACCATTTCCGTCACCGGCAACATCCTGCGCGATTACCTGACCGACCTGTTCCCGATCATGGAACTGGGCACCAGCGCCAAGATGCTGTCGATCGTGCCGCTGATGGCCGGCGGCAGCCTGTTCGAAACCGGCGCCGGCGGTTCGGCGCCGAAGCATGTCAAGCAACTGGTGGAAGAAAACCATCTGCGCTGGGATTCGCTGGGCGAATTCCTGGCGCTGGCGGTGTCGCTGGAAGACCTGGGCATCAAGACCGGCAACAACAAGGCCAAGGTCCTGGCCAAGACCCTGGACGAAGCCACCGGCAAGCTGCTCGACAACAACAAGTCGCCGTCGCCGAAGACCGGCGAGCTGGACAACCGCGGCAGCCAGTTCTATCTGGCCATGTACTGGGCACAGGCGCTGGCGGCGCAGACCGAAGATGCGCAGCTGCAGGCGCATTTCGCACCGCTGGCCAAGGCCCTGGCCGAAAACGAAAAGGCCATCACGGCGGAACTGCAGTCAGTGCAGGGGCAGCCGGTGGACATCGGCGGCTACTTCAAGGCCGATCCGGCCAGGATCAGCGTCGCGATGCGTCCGAGCGCCACTTTCAACAAGGTGATGGACGCGGCCAAGGCTTGAGGCAACTCAAGCGCTGAAGCAGTGAAGCAAGCGGGTGCCGTCCGGCAAATCGAAGCCTGGAATGAAACCCGAAATGAAGCCTGAAACGTCAAAAGCGTTTCAGGCTTTTTTCATGGGTTTTTTTGTCGCAATAAAGTTAACTTTTTTGCAAATATCGTTAAATAGTCGGCATACTTGGAGGTTGCTGTCTGTATAAAAAAATCAGGGGTTTAATCAATCATCATGGCGATATATACACGCAAGAGGGCGTTGCTCGGGGGAGCAATTGTCATCGTTCTATTGGCCGCTGCGCTGATCGCGCGGCATATCGCGGCGTCCAATGCCGCCGATGAAGAGGCCGCGCGCGACCGCGCCCGCACCGACATCGTGGCGCGCGGGCATATCGAACCGGAGAGCCGCGTTCTCAATCTGCAGGGGCCGGCCGGCGGCGGCGTGGTGCAGGAATTGAAGGCCGGGCAAGGCGATCAGGTTAAAAAGGGACAGGTCCTGGCCTTGCTGGAAGGCAATGCGACGCAAGCCGCGGGCGTGGCCGAGGCCGAGCGTGCGCTGAACTATTCCAGGATGGTCGACAAGCAGGTGGCCGCCGGCGCCAAAAAAGCCGATATCGAAGCCCAGAAAAGCGTCATCGAAGCCAAGAAAGCGGATCTCGCGCGTACGCAGAACGATCTGAAGCGGCAGGAGATGCTGTTCGGCAAGCAGATGATATCGGCCCAGGCCATCGACCGGGCGCGCACCGAAAACGACATCGCCCAGGCCGCTCTGGAACAGGCCCGGCATTCCCTGGTTTCCCTGAACGAAGTGCGCGGCGTCGACCAGAACGTGGCCAATGCCAAGGTTGCCGTGGACGAAGCCACGCTGCAAAAAGCGCGCGCCGAACTGGATCGCACCATCCTGCGCGCGCCGATCGACGGCACCGTGCTGTCGATCGCCACGCGCCAGGGCGAAGCCATCGGCCCCGACGGCATCATGCGCATCGCCGCGCTGGACCGCCTCATCGTGGTGGCCGAGGTCGACGAACATTTCATGCCGAAGCTCGGCGCCAATGTGCACGCGGTGATCGGCGGTCCGCTGCTGGCGCAGCCGGTGCAGGCCAAGGTGCGCTATCGCGGCCAGGAGATATTCCGCCAGGCGCGCCCGATTTCGGACACCTTGATGGGGCGCGACGCACGCATCGTCGAAGTTGAACTGGAGCCGGCCGGCCCATTGCCGCTGGTGCTGGGCGGCGAGGTGGAGGTTCGCTTCGTGGCAGGGGCGATGTAATGTGGCGGAGAGCGCTTTTCATCGCTTACCGTCAACTGACGCAACGCATTGCCAAACTGATCGCCGCCTTGATGGGCGTGACCGTGGCGATCGTGCTGATGTTCATGCAGATCGGTTTTGAGAATGCGCTGTACGACAGCGCGCTGAACGTGCCGGAGACCCTGGATGCCGATCTGATCGTCAGCGCGCGCGATTTTTCCAGCCTGTTCTATTCGCCGCCCTGGTTTGCGCGCAGCATCGTGTTCGAGACGCGCGGCATCGACGGCGTCGAGTCGGTCCGGCCGCTGTACGCGCTGGTGCTGCCGATCCAGGATACGACGGGCAAGGGCGCGCGGCCGGTCTGGCTGTTCGGCCTGCCGCCGGGCGAGCGCACCATGCTCAACGCCGAAGTTAACCGCCAGATGGATCTGATCTCGCAACCCAACGTCGCCATTCTCGACCGCGAATCGCGCCGCGACTTCAACCCGCTGGTGCGCGACCTGATGCGCTTCGGCCGCGCCGACGTGATCGCGCCGGTGGGCGGCGCCAATCTGCAATACACGATTTCGGCGCGCGGCATGTTCTCTCTCGGCCCGACCTTCATGGTGGACGGCACCATCATCACCTCCGACGTCAATTTCACGCGCATGACCGGCCAGTCCCTGGACCGGGTATCGCTGGGGCTGGTCCGCCTCAAGCCGGGCGTCGATCTGCAACAGGAAAAGGCGCTGCTGCAAGACCGCCTGGGATCGCGCGCGCGGATCTTCACCAAGCAGGAATTCGGCGAGAACGAGCGCGATTATTACGCCAACCGGACCCCGATCGGCTATATCTTCCGGCTCGGCCTGCTGGTCGGCGTGGTGGTCGGCATCGTCTTCATCCTGCAGGCGCTGCACGGCATCATCAACGACAACATGACCGAATACGCCGTGATGCGCGCGATGGGTTATCACCAGACCTTTTTCTGGATGCTGATCGGCAATATCACCGCCGGCTTCGTGGTGCTGGCCTATATTCCTTCGCTGTTCGTCACGGCGCTGCTGTACTGGATCGCCACCAATGCCATTCAATTGCCGATGAACCAGAAACCGGGCGACGCCTTGCTGGTGCTGGCGCTGGTGATCGTCATGGGCGGCGGCGCGGCGATGATCGCAATCCGCAAGTTACGCAAAGCCAGTCCCGTGGATTTATTCTCATGAGCGCAACGACCGACATTATCGAAACTTCTTCCAAGCCCATGCCGATACTGCCGCGCCGCGCCGGCGGCGTGGTCGAGGTCGACAATCTCAATCATTATTTCGGCGAGGGCGAATTCCGCACCCAGGTATTGTTCGGCAACAAGTTGAATATCGACGCCGGCCAGCTGGTGGTGATGACCGGCCCGTCGGGCTCCGGCAAGACCACCTTGCTGACCCTCCTTGGCGCGATCCGGCGCATGCAGGAAGGCAAGCTGCACGTGCTGGGCCAGGACCTGGGCGCGCTCAACGATACCCAGATCATTACCCTGCGGCGCGAGATCGGCTTCATTTTCCAGATGCACAATCTGTTCACGTCGCTGACGGCGCTCGAAAACGTGAAGATGTCCTGCCATGGCGACGCGGCCGCCATGGCCAGAACCGCCGTCGACGGCGTCGCCCTGCTGCAGCGGCTGGGGCTCGGCCATCGCATCGATTATCGTCCCCAGGCCCTGTCCGGCGGCCAGCGCCAGCGGGTGGCGGTGGCGCGCGCGCTGGTCGGCAAGCCGCGCCTGATCCTGGCCGACGAACCGACCGCCGCGCTGGACAAGGTGTCCTGCCTGGAAGTGATCGCCATGCTCAAGGAATGGGCAGCCGAGAACGGCAGCGCGGTGGTGGTGGTGACGCACGACAACCGCGTGCTGGATTCGGCCGACCGCATCGTCAGCATGGTCGACGGCGCCATCGTCTCGGACGTGTATCTGCGCGAAGCGTTGATGATCTGCGAATTCCTGCGCCAGATCGAGATTTTTTCCCATTTGAGCATGGGCGAGCTGACCCAGATCGCCGAGCAGATGCAGTTGCGCACTTTCCATGGCGGCGACGTCATGATCCGCCAGGGCGACGAGGGCGACGAATTCTTCCTGCTGCGCGACGGCAGCGTCGATGTGATGATCAATTCAGGCCAGACCGAACAGCGGGTCGATACCCTGAAGGCCGGCCAGTGTTTCGGCGAGCGCGCATTGCTGACCGGCGGCCCGCGCGGCGCGACCGTGGTGGCGCGCGAAGACGGCGCGGTTTACGTCCTCAGCAAGCCGCAGTTCATGCATGCGATCGAAGTCAGTCCGGACTTCAAGACCCAGCTGCAGAATCTGTATTTCGGGAAATAACCACCCCAAAAAAATCCTCAGAGGCTGTTGCCAAACGCGGCAAGGCGGGGCGTTGTACTGCGTTCGTGTCCCCCGCCGGCCTGCGGCCGTCTCCTCCTTTACCTCACTTCGCACAACACCCCGCCTTGCCGCGTTTGGCAACAGCCTCTCAGGCGCAACGGCCTCTCAGGACTCCGGCCCCCCCAGTAAGGCATTGATCTTGTTCAGATCCTGTTCCTGCAGGGTGCCGGCCGCGGCCTTCAGTTTCAATCCGCTCATCAATGCATCGTAGCGCGCATGCGCCAGGTCTCGCTGCGACGCGAACAGCTGCTGCTGCGCGTTCAGCACGTCGATGTTGACGCGCACGCCGGCGTCGTAGCCGGTCTTGTTCGAATCCAGCGATGACATGCTCGAGGTCTGCGCGGCCTGATAAGCCTTGATTTGCGCCAGCCCGTTGACCACGCCCAGATAAGCCTGGCGCGTATTCAGGACGGCATTGCGCCGCGTGGCTTCCAGCTCGGCTCTGGCGCGATCGGTCAGCGAAATCGATTCGCTGACCTTGCTGTCGACCGAGAAACCGGAAAACAGCGGAATCGTCCATTGCACGCCGATCGAATTGCTGTAATAGCGGCTGCTCTGGATCTGCACATAAACCGGGCCGTTCGGATTGTCGTTCTTGATGAAGTTGCGCGAAGCGACCAGATCGACGCTCGGATAATGCCCGGCGCGTTCGATCTTGATCTGGCGCTGGGCGATCTCCACCGCGAGCTGCTGCGACAGGATGCCGATATTGCCGTTCTCCGCGCTGGCGATCCATTGCTCGACCTGGGCCGGCTCGGGCGGGGTCAATACCGCATCCTTGCGCACCGCCGCCAATTGCTCAGGTACGGCGCCCGTGATCTGCTGCAGCCGGTCGCGCGCCAGTTCGAGCGCATTCACGCCGCCGATTTCCTGCGCCACGATCAGATCGTAGCGGGCCTGCGCCTCATGCGTGTCGGTAATCATCGCGGTGCCGGCTTCGAAACTGCGCCTGGCCAGATCCAGCTGTTCGCCGATGGCCTTTTTCTGCGCGCTTAATGTTGCCAGCACATCCTGCGCCGCCAGCACATTGAAATAAGCCTGGCTGACGCGCAGGATCAGATCCTGCTGCGCCAGCGCGAATTGCGCTTCGCTTTGCGCCGCCGCCAGTCTGCCTTGCCGATAGGTTTCCCAATTGCCGACCCGCAGCAAGGGCTGTGCCAACCGCAGGGCGTAGGTGTTGCTCGAATTGTTCAGATCGTCGTTGCTGCGGGTATACGCGCCGACCATGGCGATATTCGGCAGCAGGCCGGCGCGGCCCTGCACCGCTTTTTCGCGGCCGGCATCCATGGCGTAGCGCGCGCTCGCGTAGGTCGGGTCGTTGGCCAGCGCCTGCTGGTAAATCTGCGACAGGTCGCTTGCGCCGGCCGGCAACGGTGCGGCGGCGCCGGCCGCCAGCAAGGCGGCGAGCAGCAGGCTGAAGTTGAAACCGAAGCCGACGCGCTTGGTGCTTTTCACAAATTTCATATTCTTCTTTTTTCCCCGGAAAACTTCAATCAGCGCACTGCCTGGCCGCCGTCCAGCACCAATACCGCGCCGTTCATCATGGCCGCGCCGTCGGCCAGCAGATATTCCATCAGGTTGGCGATATCGGCGCTGTTGCACAAGCGGCCGCCGGCGCCGGCTTCCCACATCGGCACCAGGCGGTCGCGCTCCGGCCATTTGTCGACCAGTGCGCCGTAGACCGCGCCGGCCGAGATGCAGTTGACGCGGATATTGTGCGGCTGCAGTTCGACCGCCAGGAATTTGCTCAGCGATTCGACCGCGGCCTTGATCGGCCCCATGCAGCCGAAGTAATCGGTATAGCGGTGCGCCGCCACCGACGACAGCGTCACGATGCGGCCGCCGCCGCGCTTTTTCATCAGGGCGCTGGCGCGCAGGGCGCATTGCTGCAGGCCGATCACATTGGTGCGGAAGGCTTTTTCCCAGTGTTCCGGGGTAATCTGGTCGAGCGGCGCCAGCATGCCGTTGGAGGCATTGCTGACAAAGAAATCGAGGCCGCCGAATTGCGTTTCGATGCTGTCGAACATCGCGTTCAACTGCGCCGGATTGGCCACCGATGCCCACAGGTGATGGGCGGTGCCGCCGGCGCGGCGAATCTCTTCGGTGGTGTTTTCGCCGGCTTCGCGCGAATGGAAGGAATTGACCAGCACGGTGGCGCCGAGCGCACCCATATGCAAGGCCAGATCGCGGCCCAGGCCGCGGCCGGAGCCGGTGATCAGAACGATCTTGCCTTCGAATTTGCGCGGTGCGGGCGCGGCGGCCTGGATGGCTGCGGCTGTCTGCGCGATTGCGGCGGCCGGCTGGACGGCCGGAACGATTGCCTTCACGGCGGGCGGCGCTTCGTTGACGGCCGGGCGCAGCGAAACGATGCCGTCGACGATGCCGCGGATGGTGCGGGTGGCGTCGGCGCTCCAGGTTTCGCGCAGCACTTCCGGCGAGGGCAGATCGAACTTCTGGCGCAGCACGGCGAAAATTTCGCCGAGCTTGACGCTGTCGATGCCGAGGTCGTTTTCGAAATCTGCATCGGCTTCGAGAATGTCCAGCGGATAGCGGGTGATGTCGGCAAAGGTGCGCGTGACTTCGGCCAGCAGTTCGGCGTCGGTGATGGCGGCGGAAACGGTGGCGGAAACGGTGGCCGTTGCGGCTGGCACCGCAGCGGCAGGCGCCACAGGCATTGGGGCCTGTTGTACTGGCGCGGCCGGGATGGCCGGAACGGCAACTGCTGCCGGCGCGACCGCGGTCATAGGCGCCGCAATCGGAGCGGCGGGCATGGCGGCAGGAGCGGCAGACACATCCGGCGCAGCAGGAGAAACAAGCGCTGCCGCCGGCGCATCGGCCGTGTCGCGGAACTCGGCGACGATGCCGGCGATGCCTTCGATGGTGCGGAAGCGCTCGGGCGGCAGCGCCTTCATCACCTCGGGCGCCGGCAGGCGGTAGCGTTCGCGCAGCGCGGCAACGATTTCGCCGAGCTTGACGCTGTCGATGCCGAGATCCATTTCGAGGTCGGCGCGGGCGTCGATGATATCGAGCGGATAGCGCGTGATATCGGAAAATATCAGGCGCAGATTCTCGATGAGGAGCTCGCGCGAAGGCAAGGTTTCATCGATGATCGATATGGTTTCCAAAAGCTGGATCTCGTTTTTCATGGGAGTGTCCGGTTAAATTGATAAGTTTTCTTCAATGGCATATTCGGTCTGCATTTCCTGCATCGGCAACAACACCATCACCAGCATCGCCGTCGCATCGAGCGGCATGAAGGCGCCCGCGAACACGCGCGCGCCGACGGCGATTTCCAGACTGGCGAGACGGCAGGCCGCGGGCCAGTCCGCTATCAGCGCCGCTGCGGAACGTAACGGCAGTAGCGGTGCAAGTTCGGGATTTGCCAATTCCCACAGCGTACCGGCCGAGGCAGGCAGCGCGCCTGCCTTCAGCAGGCATTCATGAAACCCCCATGACAGCGCGGACAGCCGCATCCGCCACTGCGGCGGGCAATCGGCCAGCCAGCCATGCCGGTCGGACCAGCCGGTGGCCGCCTCGCCATCGACGATATCGAGCCCGATCGGCCGGTCCGAACAGGCCGCCGCGACCCAGCCGGCGGCATGGCTGATGGAAATCGAGGTCCGCTTTCCATCGGATCCGAAATCTGATCCGAATTCGATGCAGGGCCGTCCCGCCTGGTCCGGCAAAATATCGATCCTCTGCGCTGTTTGCGGCGATACCGGATTGCGGCGCAGGCCATCGGCGCAAATGCGCAGGGAATTGGCCTGCGGTTCCAGCAGCGCGCGCTTGGCCGAGAGCCGCCCGGCGACGAATTCCGCGCGCCGCCGCGGATGGCGGTATTTCTCCATCAGCGTGCGTTCCGCCGGCGACAGGCATGCCGCCGCCAGCGCGATGCCGTCCGCATCCGGCAGCGGCATGGCGACGATGCGCGTCATGCCGTTCGCAAATGGAATGTGCCCGGTCATTACAGCACCGGCGCTTCGGCGCGCTTGGGCGCACCCATGCGCCGCGCCACCGCGCGTTCGATCGAAACGATGATGCGCCCCTGCGCATCCAGCACCTGGCCCCAGTCCGTGACCAGCAGATCGCCTTCGGAACGCGGATTGGCCGCGGTCAGCGTCAGCACCTGGCCTTGCAGCGCCAGGTCGGTCAGGCCGGGTTTGAAGCGGAAGGCGCCGCCGTCGATCGGCACGCTGACCGTGCCGGTTTCGACATCGCCGTCCGGCGCCAGGCCGAGCAGGCGGAACAGCGCATCGAACAGCAGCACCGGCGAACGGAAGCCGGCCAGCGCCTGCAGCGATTTGCCGGCGCCCAGATGGAAACGGGCGCTGCGCACTTGTGGCCCGATGCGGATCTCGTCGAGGCAGGCGAACACGCCGCCCAGCTTGACCGGCGAGCCCGGCGCCAGGAATGGATCGGCGCAGGAAACCGAGGGATTCAGGTCCGCCGCCACCACCGGATTTTCGCTCAGTGGGAAGCAGGACGTGGCGGTCAGCACTTCGCCTTCGAAGTGCAGCACATCGCGCTGCAATACTGCGCCCGAGCGATGCACGAAGTCCGACAGCAGCCGCACCGCGACCACGCTGCCGTCGGCGGTTTCCTCGATTACCCTGGCTTCGGCGCGCAAGTGCAATCCCTGTTCCGGCACCCGCACGAAGCGGTGGAAGCGCGGCCGGCGCGCGGCGATGTGGGCATGGCCGGGCCGCAGCAGGCGGGCCGCCTGCATGGCGAATTCGACTTCGAAAGTGCCGGGCAGGGTAGGGTAGCCGTTGACCACGTGATCGCGCAGATAGGGCGCGCTTTCCAGGTCGAGCCGCCATTCATGGGTGAGGGAAGCGCGCGGCGCCGCATCGATCGCGGCATGCCTCTGTTCCGTTTGTTTTGTTTGTTCCTGTCCTTCGCGCGCGATCTGCAAACGGTAGAACTGCCGTTCGCCTTCCGACAGCAAGGACAGCGCGGGACTGGCCAGCCGGCCCTCCAGCATTTGCAGGAACAGCGCCTTGCCTTCGGACGGCAGCACCGCGCGCAGGCCGCGCATATTGCCCAGCGCCATGTATTCCGAGGCGCGCGTCATGCCGACCGCGGCCCAGCCGAGCCAGCCCAGCGCGGTCCAGCCGGAAGCCTGGGCGGTGCGGGCCAGCGCCGCCATGGCTTCGTTGGCCGCGCCGTAGTCGGGCTGGCCGTCGTTGCCCATGGCGCTGAAGGCGGAGGTGAGCAAATGGAATTGCACGTCCGGCCCGGCCAGCCGGTTGCAGGCGCCGGCCAGATTGCGCAAGCCGTTCAGCTTGGTGCCGACCACTTGCTGGAATTCGTCCAGCCGCCGTTTCGACAGATGTTTGGAGATCTGCAATCCGGCGCCGTGCACCAGCAGCGTAATGCGGCCGAGTTGCTTGACGATGTCTCCGACCGCGGCGTCGACTTGCTGCTGGTCGGTAATGTCGACGGTACGGTAGTCGACATGGCCCAGCCTGCGCAGGCGGGCGATGGTGTCGGCGGTTTCGTGCGCGGCCTTGAGCTGCGCGAAGGCGCGCTTGAGTTCGACGATGGAACGTTGCGGATCGCGCTGGCGTTCGTCGCGGTAATACGCGGCTTCATGCTTATCCAGTTCTTCCAGCGACATGGCGCGCAGCGCCGGCGGCACGCTGTCGGGATCGCTGCGGCCCAGCAGCACCAGCTTGCAGCCGTAGCGTTCCAGCAGCGCCTCGGCCATCACCGCCGTGACGCCGCGCGCGCCGCCGGTCAATACCACCACCGATTGCGCATCGAGTTGCGTGGATTTTTCCGCAAGGGCGGAAGCAGAACCCGGCGTGGCCGGCGCGAAGCGATACGCATGCCGCACGCCGTCGCGTTCGATGATTTCGACATCGGCATTGGCCGGATCGGCCTTGGCGTGCAGTTTGAGTTCGCGCGCCACGGCGGCTGCCGCGGCATTCAGATTGGCGCCGTCGCTGGCGATGGCGCGCACGGCCGCATTCGGCCAGTCGCGCGCCAGCGATTTGAGCATGCCGTGGATCAGCGCGGCGTCGGCGTGCAGCTGGCCGCCCGGCAGCGCATTCAGATGCAGGGCCAGCAGCGCCATGCCGCCGGTTTCTATCGCGTCCCGGAACTGCCTGGCCGCGACGAAGGCCAGATCGAGCACGGCCTGCGCCTTGGGCGCGGCGCCCAGCAGCGCATGCGGCGGCACGCCGGCCAGATCGCGCACCACCAGCAGCATGTCGACATCGTCGGCGACGATCTGCGCCAACTGATTTTCGGCGGCCGGGCCCGGCGCGACCACGCGGATCGCGGAGCGGGTAAAGCCGGTGCTTTTCTGCAGTTTTTTCACCAGGCCGGTCTGGTCCGTGATCAGCAGTATGCGGCGCGGCAGGTCGGCGGTGCCGGTCAGCATGACCGAAACCGGCACCTGCACCGGGATCGGCGTCAGCGCGTAAAAATCGATGGGACGGGGATCGCTGAAATCGTGTTCGGCGCCGGTATCCGCCGTCGCGCTTTCGGCCATGTTTTCGGCGTCGTTTTCAAGCCAGCGCAGGCGCTGCGCCGGCCCGCCCGCGGCCAGTGCCTGCATTGCGCCGGCGAGCGCGGCGATGCCGCCGACTTCATGCGGCCGGCCCGCGCGGATGTCGGCGGTGACGGGTGCCGCTGTTGCATCATGCGCCGGCGCCAGCAGCGTCAACGCGCCATTTTCGCGGGCGACCATGGACAGAATGGCCAGCCCGTTTTCCATTGCCGTGCGGCGCAGCGTCAATACCATCAGCGCCGCGCCGTCCGTTTCCACGCCATCGCGGCCGGCCGGCAGGCCGGCGCGCGGCCAGGGGGCGGTGGCATTGACGGCGCCGGTCAGCACGAAATCCGAAATGCGGTGGCGCAGGTAACTGCCGGCAACGCCGATGGCCGACAGCAGCGAACTCTGGCCGGTGTCGATAACCAGATTCGGCCCCATCAGATTGAAGGTATTGGCCACGCGGCCCGCCACCAGATTCGGCATCATGCCGACCAGCGTATAGGGATTCGATGGCGGCACCGGGTCTTTCAGGCCGTTGTCGAGCGCGCCGCCGGCAATCTCCGCATCCGCCGGCGAGCAGCCCGCGGCCAGCAGCGCGGTCTTCAGTTTGCGCACCGCGCCCGTGGCCAGAATGCGCTGATTGGCGGCGATGCCGCGGCGCGCCTTGCCGGCCGAACCGATCACGATGCCGATGCGCTCCTTCCAGCGCGCCAGATCGATGCCCGAGGCAGCCAGCGCGCGATCGGCGCCGGCCAGGACCGTGAACTGGTTGGCGTCCATCTGTTCCAGCGCATCGGGAATCAGCAGCTTGCGGCGCGGCATGCGAAATGCCGCCGGATTGATCCGCGCCACCCGCGATCCCGCCGTTTCGGCAAGTTCCGCGCCGCTGCCGGCAAAACCGGCGCCGAAGCCGACGCAGACGATATCTTCGCCCTTGTCATGAGCACGATCGGCAAGCGGCGCCGCGGGCATGGCACGGTGCAGCAAGGGATCGAAGGCTTCCAGGACCACATGCGCATTGGTGCCGCCGAAGCCGAAACCGTTGACGGCGGCGCGGCGCGGCCGGCCCGGGGTTTGCGGCCACGGCTGCTGCGTGGTCGGAATATTGAACGGCGAGGCGGCCAGGTCCATGCGCGGATTCGGCGCGCTCCAGCCATGGTGCGGCGGCAGTACATCGTGCCGCAGCGACTGGATCACCTTGATCATGGAAGAAGCGCCGGCCAGCCAGCCGGTATGGCCCAGCAGCGATTTGATGCTGCCCAGCTGGATGCGCGGCAGGGACGGATCGCGTCCGCCGTAGAGCGCTGCCAGCGCTTCGAATTCAGTGGCGTCGCCGACCGGCGTGGCCGTGGCGTGGGCTTCGACGTAATGCACGCTTTGCGGATCGATGCCGGCGGAGCGGTAGGCGGCCTGCATCGCGGCCAGTTGGCCGGCCGAGCGCGGCACATTGACCGAAACGCTTTGGCCGTCGCTGGCCACGCCGGTGGCGCGCACCACGGCCAGCACGGTTTCACCGCGCGCGATGGCGTCGCCCAGGCGGCGAATGCCGAGCACGGCCGCGCCTTCGCCGAACACCACGCCGTCGGCGCTGCGGTCGAAGGCATGGCTGCCGGTGGCCGAAAGGCCGCCGAATTGCGCGAACAGGGTGGTATTGGACGGGCCGGCCGAGAACACGCCGCCGACGTATGCCAGATCGGCTTCATGCGCGCGCAAAGCCTGCACGCCCAGGTTCAACGCGTACAGCGAGGAAGCGCAGGCGGCGTCGAGCAGCACGGTCGGCACGTCGGCGCCGAGCATGGCGCGCACGACGCTGGTAAATGCGGGATAAGGCGAGCGCTGTTCGGGATCGCCGTCCTGGCCTGGCGCGCCCGGATTCAATGTGGCGAGCGCATCCAGCGCCGCGCTCTTCAGCGCGGCCGGCAGCGCGGCCGTATTCAGGACATGGCGCATGCCGTCATGGAACAGCGCGTCGTCGTATTCGCGTATGCCGTCGGCGGTCGAGCCGAGCAGGCACAGCGTGCGTCCGCCGGATGTATCGCTGTTCCGGGTTGCGCCGGCCTGGCGCAGCGCCTCGGCCAGCAGCCGCTGGGCTTTCGACATGCCTTCGAAGGTCTGTTGCGGGAACGGGAATTCGGCGCGCCAGGCGACATCGTTGGCCATGCCGGTCAGCATGGTGTAGGTTTTATCGGGTTCAATGGCGGTCTGCGCGCCGCCCATCAGATCGTGTTCCAGCATCGGATCGACGCTGCGCAGATCGACAATGCCGCTGACGCCTTCCAGCAGATTGCGCCACAGCTGCGCCGCATCGTCGGCGCCGGGCACAACGCAGCCCATGGAGACGATGGCGATGGCCTCGCCGGCAGATTCGGCAGGATCGGTGAGGGCGGCAGGGATCGCGGCGGAAGTTGCTGCGGAATTTGCGGCGGAGGCGATTGCAAGATTCGCCGAGGCGTTCGCAGGCGCCGCATTTTGCGCCGCGATTGCCGCCGCCGCGGTCATCGGCTGCAGACCGGCGATGGCGTTGCGTTTGGCGATATCGGTCAGTACGGTGCCGGGGCTGCATTCGATCATGCGCCGCATGCCCAATGCGCTTAATGCGTCCAGCGCTTTCGGGAAATCGACAACGTGCGTCAGATGCGAGGCCAGCGCGATCGGCATGAAATCGGACGGCCCATAGAAGCGGCCCAGTATCGGGCTGTAGACCGGCGTTTGCGGCGGCTGCATCGGCAGGCCGACCAGTCCCACCGCCAGCGCGCGCGCCGGCAGCGACAGCATGGGCGAGTGGAATGCATAACGGTTGGACATCAGATGGGCGCCGATGCGGCGTTCGAAGCAGACCGGCAACAGCGTTTCGAGACTGGCGCGCGGACCGGAAAGAATAGTCTGCTTCGGCGTATTGATGACCGATACATGCACTTGCGGGCGATTCGGGAAAAATTCATCGACCAATGCCTGCGCACGCGCCAGCGGCGCCGACAATGCCAGCATGCCGCCAACGGGGCCGGCGACCTGGCGCAGCGCGCGCACGCGTTCGGCGACGATCCGGATCGCGGTTTCCGGCGTGAAGCTGCCGGCCACGCACAAGGCGCCGATTTCGCCGGCGCTGTGGCCGAACAGCGCGGCCGGCCTGATTCCGGCCGCGAGCAGGCGGCGCGCCGTCAGCAATTGGGTCAGCAGAATGCCGAAATGGTCCAGATCCGGCGCTGCCGCGAGTATGCCGGCGATATCGCTTTCCGGACCGTCCGCCAGGCGTTGCAGCGAGATGCCCAGCACGGCCTGCACCACCGGTTCGGCCGCGTTCAGCAGGTCGCGCGCGCCGGCGTCCTGGCACAGCAGCCGGAATTGGGCCGGGTCGAAGGTGCCTTGGCCGGGAAAGGCCAGTACGGCGTCGCCGTCGAGCGCGGCAGGGACAGCTTCAGGTGCCGGCGCAGAATCAGGCCCGGTGGCGGCCGGTTCCTGGCCGACCAGCATGCCCAGCTCCAGCCCCTGCGTGGCGATACTTTTGCCCAGCGCGCAGATTTCTGGCGTGAAAACGGCGTTCAGGCGGCTGCCGCCGGCCAGCGCGATTTCGGCAAAGGAGGGCTCGATCAGGCGTTCGCCCAAGTCCAGATGCAGGCCGGCGAACTCGTCGAGCGCGCGCGGGAATTGCACGAAACCGCCCTTTTTGTCCATGAACACGATGGTCTGGAAACCGCAGGCCACCGGCTCGCCTTTTTCATTGATGGTGCGGATGCAAAGCTGGAACGAGGAGCGGGTCGGCGCCGCGAAACTCAGCAGCACCGCCAGCCGTTCGCCCAGCATGGCCGGATTCAGGTTGCGGCTGTAGCCGTCGCGCGTGAGCATGACCACGTCGTCGTAGTCCGAGCGGGAACCCGGATAGACGCGCCCGAGGTGATCGAACAGCAGCGATTCGCGCACTGCGCACTGGAAACGGAAATTCGTCAGGAAATGATGCGACCCGTAGGCCATCGTGTCTTCGAACCGGATCGGATAGGTAATTGCGTAGAAGCTCATAGCGGCCCCGATCGGAGCCCGCGGGCAAAGTGCATTTGTATTTCCCCATTGAATTCAGTATGCGCCCGCGGAAATCAGATGGCCCGCTGTTTATCCTGCAAGCAGGAGCAGGTCGGTCATCGATGCCGTCGTTTTATATGGATCGGCGGAATGAGGAATCTACCAACAAAAGAATGGACTGTAAATGACGGTTTGAACGCTGTGGGGCGGCGCAAACGGTTTGATTGCCGCTTGGCAATTTTCCGTGGTGGAAACACACAAAAACATGGCGCGCTTGACGCCATGTCTCAGTTTTACTTTTTCTCAGGTGGACTTTTTACTTTTTGCTTTCATCGGATCTGCTTGAAAGGCTTTCCGCTCGTCCGTGCCGGCGCCATGATTGCCGGCGCCATTGTCTGCGTCAGACTGTTTGCGAGTTCGTCGGCGACCTTGAATGTCGCCACGGCGGCATTCAAATCCTGCGCCTGCCGTTCCAGCGATCCTGCCGCTGCCGCAGCCTCTTCCACCAAGGCGGCATTCTGCTGCGTGACCTGATCCATTTGCGTGATGGCGTCGTTCACCTGTCCGATGCCGCGACTCTGTTCTTCCGATGCCGATGAAATTTCGCCCATGATGTCGGTCACGCGCTTGACTGCCATCACCACTTCTTCCATGGTCGAACCGGCGCGCGCCACCAATGCCGAGCCGCTGTCCACGCGGCTGACCGAATCGTCGATCAGACCCTTGATTTCCTTGGCCGCCGCCGCCGAGCGCTGCGCCAGGCTGCGCACTTCGGATGCCACCACGGCGAAGCCGCGGCCCTGCTCGCCGGCGCGCGCCGCTTCCACCGCCGCGTTCAACGCCAGGATATTGGTCTGGAAGGCGATGCCGTCGATCACGCCGATGATGTCGGCCATCTTGCGCGAACTTTCCGTAATGCCCTGCATGGTTTCGACCACCTGGCCCACCACCTCGCCGCCGCGCGCGGCAATGTCGGACGCGCTGCCGGCCAGTTGCCCGGCCTGGCGCGCATTGTCGGCGTTCTGTTTGACGGTCGAGGTCAGCTCTTCCATGCTCGACGCGGTTTCCTCCAGCGAGGCCGCCTGCTGCTCGGTGCGCGAGGAAAGATCCATGTTGCCGGCCGCGATTTCGCGCGCGCCCACGTTGATCGAATCGGTGCCCTGGCGAATCCGGGTGACGGTGGTGGCGAGGTGCTGCTGCATCTGGCGCATCATATACAGCAGGCTGCTGGTGTCGCCGGCGCCGACTTCGACTTGCAGATTCAGGTCGCCCGCGGCAATTTTCGCGGCAATGTCGGAAGCATAGGCCGGCTCGCCGCCCAGGCTGCGCTTCACGCTGCGGATCACGAGCATCGTCAGCAGGCTCAGCGCGCCGCCGATGATCGCCAGGAATATGCCGAGCCGGACCAGGGCCTGGTAGAAGTCGCTATCCACGTCTTCCACGAATACACCGGTATAGATGGTCCAGGACCACGGCTGGAAATAACGCGCGTAGGCCAGGCGCGGGCGCGGAATCGTTTCGTTGCGGTGCGGGTAGTTGTAGGCGATGAAGGCATCGTTGCCGCTGCGGGCAAGCCTGGCCATTTCCTGCACGTACATCAGGCCGTTGGCGTCTTTGTTGTTCTTCATGTCCTTGCCGATAATCGCCGGGTTGGGATTGATCAGGCCTTTGAAGTTGTCGTCGAATGCAGTGAAATAACCCTCGCCGCCGAAGCGCAGCGAGAGCAGCCGCGCCTTGACCTGTTTCTGTGCTTCGTCGACTGTCAGTTCGCCCTTGGAGACCTGCTCCGCATAATTCTTGAGCAGAGAATCGGCGATTTCGATATCGGCCCGCAGCGCATCCTTGCGCTCATGCAGCATGACTACGCGCGTGTTCCAGGCAGACCATCCCCCCAGCATCAGCAGCCCCAGCCACATCAGGGCCAGAATCAGCGCCAATTTACGTCCCACCGTCAAATTCTTCATTTCTTCTTTCCCCAAAAATTATGGTTTGTTAATGCAAACACACCGGACGAGGGGCTACATTTTTAACGCCATACGTCGTTTACGAGATACGTTCATCGATAACGACGCTTAACATCATATCTTTAATGAATATCTTGTAAAGATTGGTGTGGGGAAAGAAAAATGCCCGCTATCGCGCCGAGCGCGGCTGCCCGGATCAAATTATTGCCAATTTAAAAAGGAAGATAATAAATTGACAATGCTTATGATGCATTTATTGCAACTTTAAAGGTATTTAATTATTTATAGCAGCATTTTAAACACAATTTAACGATTTTATATGTTATTTTTCCGTGCATCAACAGGGGTGAAAAATGAATAAAACCAGTCACATCGTTGGTCCGATCAAGGACAAATATTTCGTTCGTGTGGAAATCGAATGGGTCAAGCCGTACAAGCGGCCGGCCTGGATCAGCGCCACCGCCGACATCTTCCTCGGCGTCCCGGCCACCGCGGGTTCGGCCTTCGTCGAGCGGATCGTGAGCGACGGACCGCATTCCAATTTTTTCACGGCCCAGCAGAAGGCCGAAGCGGATGCGCAGAAGAAGATTGCGCGCCTGTCTTAGCAGTTGCTGCAAAATGAGGCGAGGCTGGGTGTTGTGCGAAGTGAGGTAAAGGAGGAGACGGCCGAAGGCCGTCGGGGGACACGAACGCAGTACAACGCCCAGCCTCGCCTCATTTTGCAGCAACTGCTAAGTCGTAATTATTCTCAATCGGATTAGCACTACCTTCAATGGCTTATCGGCCGCGATGTTTGTAGAATCGCCTTATCTTCTGCAACTTCAGCGACGGACAATATGGCCAAACGGCATCACGAACAACATCGCATCGAAAACATCGGCTGGCTGCGCGCTTCGGTGCTTGGCGCCAACGACGGCATCGTCTCGACCGCCTGCCTGCTGGTGGGCGTGGCGGCGGCGCATGCGGATCACCGGACCATCCTGCTGACCGGCGTCGCCGGCCTGGTGGCGGGCGCGATGTCGATGGCGACCGGCGAATATGTATCGGTCCATTCCCAATCCGACAGTGAAAAAGCCGCGCTGGCCGAGGAAAGCGCGGAGCTGGCCGCCGATTATCCGGCCGAGCATCGCGAACTGACTTCCATCTATATGCACCGCGGACTCGATCTGGCGCTGGCCGGCAAGGTCGCCACCGAACTGATGGCGCACGATGCGCTGGGCGCGCATGCGCGCGATGAACTGGGCATTTCCCATATCAGCACGGCGCGTCCGCTGCAGGCCGCAGTGGCGTCGGCGGCCAGTTTTTCGGCGGGCGCGCTGGTGCCACTGATCGTGGCCTCGCTGGCGCCCGCGGATTATCTGATCTCGTCCATTGAAGTGGCCGCCTTGCTGTCGCTGGCCCTGCTGGGCTGGCTGGCGGCAAAGGCCGGCGGCGCCAGGGTCTTGCCGGCAGTCGCACGGGTTACCTTCTGGAGTGCGCTGGCGATGGCGGTGACTTCGGGCGCCGGCTATTTGTTCGGAACATAGCGGCTGCGCAAAATAAGGCGAGGCAGGGCGTTGTACTGCGTTCGTGTCCTCCGCCAGCCTGCGGCCGTCTCCCCCTTTACCTCACTTCGCACAACACCCTGCCTCGCCTGATTTTGCAACAGCCCTCTTAAAATTTCCGCGCCGGCCGCTCGACAATCTTGCAGAGACCGGTTTCGGATTTGATCGATCCTTCGATCATCACGGTGCGCTTGAACGACAGATCGGTGCGGCTGATCTGCACTGTGTCGAACGATACGCTGTCCGGGGTGAAGGTGCCGTGGTAGCGGTAGGATGCGCCCAGCGACGGAATCGAATAACTGACGTCGCCGGTGGCTTCATCCAGCGTGATGTTCCAGGTGACGGCGGTGGAACCGTTCGACACCCCGCACTCCAGATAGACCGGGGCTGCCGCGGCGGCCGCCGATGCGCAAATGCATCCGATTGCGCAGACCGTTCTCAGGATATTTTTCATATTATTCGGTTTCCCATTCATTCCCGCACGCGCGGATAGATGCCATGCATGCCAGTGTATTACAAAGCGCGCGTTTTTCCCCGCTTCGCACCCGCCGGCGAAGAAGAAGGTAGACTGGCGCTCTGCCGGACAGGTTCGACGGAACCGGTTCATCGGCGCCGGCGCGCCAACACGATCACAATAGTTTCGAGACATGAGCGATTCAGACCATTTCCAGCGGGCGCCCGGCGCACCGGCGCTGCCGGACACGCCTTTTCGCTTCGTGCTGCATTTCTTTTTGCGGTTCAAAGGCTGGTATGCGCTGATGATCGCGCTGGAGGCGCTCAACGCCGCGTTCGGCATCACCATTCCCTATGCGCTGAGCCGCATCATCCATACGGTCACGGCAACGTCAACGTCAATGGCAGCCGCGACAGCCTCGCCGGCGCTGGAGTGGAACGGCGCGCTGCGGCAGCCGCTGCTGCTGTTCGTCGTATTGTGCATCGGCGAACTGGTGTCCGGCCGCATGGCCGGCGCGATCCAGGTGCGGCTCGGGCCGCGCCAGCGCCAGAACGTCACGCGCCATATCTATCACTACCTGCAATTGCATTCGCATCGCTACATGACCAATAATTTCGCCGGCGCGCTGGCGCACCGCATCAGCGAAACCTCGCTCGGCGTGTCGCAGATCATGTGGTCGGTCATTACCGAATTCTGGCCGCTGGCCATTGTGCTGAGCGTCGCGGTGGGTTTGCTGCTGCACGCCTATCTCTGGCTCGGCGTGCTGGTCGGGGCATGGGCGGTGGTGTTCATCGCGCTGTCGTACCGTCTCGCCATGCGGGGCCAGGGGCATGCGCGGCATGCCGCGGCGGCGCGCAGCGAAACCACGGGCAAGGTGGTCGATTCGGTGTCCAATGCGGACAGCGTGCGCCTGTTCGCCCGGCTGCGCTTCGAGCGCGAGCATCTGGAGCTGTATCTGCGGCGCGAGCTGGCGGCGATCAAGCTTTCCAACGATTATGCCGAGCGCGTGCGCTGGTTCCAGTTCGGCGCCGCGGCCTTGCTGAAAATCGGCACGCTGCTGTACGCCTTGCTGCTGTGGCAGCAGCAGAAGATCGGCGTCGCCGATTTCGTGATGGCGGTCAGCCTGTCGCTGATGATCATCAATGAAGGACGCAACCTGAGCCGCCGCTTCCTGGAATTCTTCGAGTATGTGGGCAACGTCGCCAACGGCGTGCAGGCCATTGTCCAGCCGCATGAGCTGGTCGACTCGCCGCATGCGCAGTCGCACCGGGTCGGCGGCGGCGCGATCGAATTTCGCGACGTGCATTTTTCGCATGGCCACGGCAAGCCGCTGTTCGAGGGCCTGAATGTGACGATTCCTGCGGGCCAGCACGTCGGCCTGGTCGGCACATCGGGTTCCGGCAAATCGACCTTCGTCAGCCTGATCCTGCGCACCATCGATCCGCAGCAGGGCAGCATCCACGTCGACGGCGTCGATTTGCGCGATTTCACGCAGGAAGCGCTGCACGAGCAACTGAGCCTGATTCCGCAGGAGCCCAGCCTGTTCCACCGCACGCTGCGCGAGAACATCCGCTACGGCCGCCTTGAGGCCGGCGACGCGGAGGTCGAGACCGCCGCGCGCAAGGCGCATGCGCACGATTTCATCATGCAGGCGCCGCAGGGCTACGAGGCAATGGTAGGCGAGCGCGGCGTCAAATTATCGGGCGGCCAGCGCCAGCGCATCGCCATCGCGCGCGTGATCCTGAAAGGCGCGCCGGTGCTGATCCTGGACGAAGCCACGTCCAGCCTGGATTCGATCACCGAACAGGCGATCCAGGAAACGCTGCAGGACGTGATGCGCCGGAAAACCGTGATCGTAGTCGCGCACCGCCTGTCGACCATCGCGCATCTGGACCGTATTCTGGTGTTCGAGCACGGCCGCATCGTGGAGCAGGGCAGCCATGCGGAACTGCTGCTGAAGAAAGGCATGTATGCGCGGCTGTGGCGGGCGCAGGCAGGCGGTTTCCTGCCGGAGAACGACGATGCGCTGGAAGATGTGGTGGCCTAGGCAAGGTTGAAAACGGCGATCGCTGCTGTGTGAAATCCGAATGTCTGCTAATTTAGCGGCTTGCCGTTAATTAAAGACATTCATGACCGATCTGCCAAAACTGGACTTCCCGCAACTGGCTGCGCTGGCCCGCCAATCCGCAGGCATCGATGCGGCCTGCGCCTGTTCCGGTGTCAGCCTGGCAGGCTGGGAAAGCGTGCCGCTGTCGCTGGACGAGGCGTCGCTGGAGGAGGTCGGCACCTTGTTCGAGGATCACTTCGTCGAGCCGCCCTTCGAGGAATACCATCCGGCCGGCACCCGCTACGATTCGCCCGATGCGCCGATCGCGCCGCGCTATTTTCCGTACAACCGCTGCACTGTGGCCAGATGCAAGGTTTGCGGGCGCCATTTCCTGCGCTACACCGAAGCCGGCGGCTATTTCGTGGACCGGCGCATACGGCTGCTGGATGCGGCGCTGCTGGTGGATGCCGCGTTGTAGCGGGATTTCTGCATCAATGGACCAAACAGTCCTTCGCCGTCCATCCATACAACCACTGCAGCGCTTCATAGAACTGATCCGGCGTGCGGTCCTTCCATAAGGAATTGCGCACCAGCCGTTCCACGCCCTTGGCGTGGTAGATGCGACCCATTTCGCGCGCCGACAAGACCGTGCGGGCGGTGCGCGTGACGCGTGATTTTTCATACAGTTTGAAGGCAGCGTCCAGATCGAAATCGCAATATTTGACGGCTTCGCCCAGCGTGACCGCGTCCTCGATCGCCATGCAGGCGCCTTGCGCCAGATATTGCAGCATCGGATGCGCGGCGTCGCCCAGCAACACCGCGCGGCCATGCACCCAGTTGCCGATCGGATCGCGGTCGGCGGTGCTCCAGCGCTTCCAGGTTTTCGGCGCGTCCAGCAATTGGCGCGGACGGTCGCAGATGCCCTGGAAATAACTCAATACTTCTTCCTTGCTGCCTTCGCGCACGCCCCAGACTTCCTGCTCGCGGCTGTGGAAGGTCACCACCAGATTGAACTGCTGGCCGCCGCGCAGCGGATAGTGCACCAGATGGCAATTCGGCCCGACCCAGATCGCGGCTTCGTTCCAGCGCAGATCGGCCGGCATTTCGTCCACCGGCACCACGGCCCGGTACACCACATGGCCGGATACGCGCGCTTCATCGCCGATCAGCTTGTCGCGGATCACCGATTTAACGCCGTCGCAGCCGATCACGGCGTCGCCGGTGTAGCGCTTGCCGTTGCTGTCGACGACGGTGGCTTCACGCTCTCCCTGGATCAGTTCCACCACATGCGTGGAAGTAAAGAATTCGATCAGCGGCGATTGCGCCACGGCTTCGTAAATCGAGGTATGGATATCGGCGCGATGAATGACGGCATACGGATTGCCGAAACGCCGGCGGAAGCGTTCGTCGACCGGAAAGGTGCCGACTTCCTGGCCGTCGACCGCATCCATCATCACCAGCCGCTCGGCAAACACCGCGCGGTTGCGCGCCGCCTGGCCCACGCCCAGCGCGTCCAGCGCCGCGAAGGCATTCGGCGCCAACTGCACGCCGGCGCCGATTTCGCCGATCTGGCTGCTTTGCTCCAGCAGCTTGATGCGGATGCCGAGCCGCGACAGCGCCAGCGCCGCGGCCATGCCGCCGATGCCGCCGCCGACGATGATGATGGTGGCTGGTGTGGATTTATTCGAGGTACTCATTGCGCATCCGGCTGTTGTGGCGGAGAGGCCTTGGCGAAAGCTTCCAGTTGCAGGCAGGCATCGTTGATGCGGACCAATGTCGGGATCTTCGACAGATCGCATTCGAAGCGCTTGGCGTTGAACATCTGCGGCACCAGGCAGCAATCGGCCAGCGTCGGCGTATCGCCATGGCAGAATTTGCCGGCCTTGCCGCTTTGCACCAGCATGGTTTCCAACGCGTTCAGGCCGCTTTCGGTCCAGTGCCGGTACCAGGTGTTGCGCTGTTCTTCGTTCTGGCCGAGCGTGCCGCCCAGATATTGCAATACACGCAGATTGTTGATCGGGTGAATGTCGCAGGAAATCGCCAGCGCGATGCTGCGCACCTGGGCGCGGCCCAGGGCGTCCGGCGGCAGCAGCGGCGTCTCCGGATGCAGCTCTTCCAGATATTCCAGGATCGCCAGCGATTGCGTCAGCGTATGCCCGTCGTCATCGATCAGCACCGGCAGCAATCCTTGCGGATTGAGCTGCCGGAACGCCGGCTGGTTCTGGCCGCCGCCGTCCTTGGACAGATGAATCAGTTCGGGCTCGTAGGGCAGGCCCTTCAGGTTCATCGCGATGCGCACCCGGTAGGAAGCGGAGCTGCGGAAAAATGTGTAAAGCTTCATCGGGCGGATCTTTCCTGTTCTTTGCTTGTTCTCGTTCTCGTTCTTGTACTTTTATACGACCTTGACCGTGATCGATTCCAGTCCGTCGATCCTGCCGACCATCGTGCTGCCCGCCTTGACCGCGCCGACGCCTTCGGGCGTGCCGCTGAAAATGATGTCGCCGGGCTGCAGCTCGAACAGCGTCGACAGATTCGCGATGGTTTCCGGCACCGACCAGATCAGGTGCGTCAGATCGCTCTTCTGCTTGACCACGCCGTCCACCGTCAGCGAGATGGCGCCGTGGTCGATGTGGCCGGTCTGCGCGGCCGGGTGGATGACGCCGATCGGGCCCGAATAATCGAAAGCCTTGCCGATTTCCCATGGGCGGCCTTGTTCGCGCATCTTGATCTGCAGATCGCGGCGGGTCATGTCGAGACCGACGCCGTAGCCGTAGACGTGCGAATTGGCTTCGTCCACGGGAATGTTCTTGCCGCCCTTGCCGATGGCGACCACCAGCTCGATTTCATAGTGATAGTTTTCGGTCAGGGTCGGATACGGAATTTCGACCGTGGCGCCGGCCGGCACCGCCACGATCGAGGCGTTGTCGTTGAATTTGCAGAAAAAGAAAGGCGGTTCGCGGTCGGGATCGAAGCCCATTTCGCGCGCGTGCGCGGCATAGTTGCGGCCGACGCAGTAGACGCGGCGCACCGGGAATGTTTCGCTGGAGCCGGCCACGGGCAGGCCGACGACGGCAGGGGGATTTACGACAAAGGCCATGGGTATCTTTCGTTTTTATGAATTGGGTTTGGTCGGGATTTACTCGTCCAGGAATGCTTCGCGCAATACATGCATGGCGTCCTGGACCGGGCGGTCGGAAAAACTGAACAGTACCACGTCGTCCTGCGCATCCAGGCGCGACTTGGCCCATGACGGCACGACGAAGATATCCTGCGGTTCGAAGGCGAAGGACTGGTCGCCGATGTGTGCGGTGCCGCGCCCTTCGACCACGCAATACACCGCGCCGTCGGTGGAGCGATGGGGCTTGCCGCGGAAACCGGCCGGCAGCAATTGAAGGAAGGTTGCGATGGTCGGCATCGGATAGCCGCCGGTCACGGGATTGGTATAGCGCAGCTTGTAGCCCTGCCATGCATCCACGGCCTCCTGGCGCTGCAGAATGTGCAGGGCTTCGCGGCTGCGCGAATACGGATAGCTGAAGATTGGCGAGGTGGCCGAACTGTGCGAGTGCCGCACCGGCGCCATGTTGTAGCCGAAGCGCGCGTAGCTGTTGCCTTCGGGGCGTTGCACCTGCTGCGCCTTGCGGTCGTCGTTTTCGGCGAAGCCGGCATCGAAGAAGCGCAGCAGCGGAATATCCAGGCCGTCCATCCAGACCACCGGCTCGGTCACGCCTTCGATGCCTTCATTGCCGTGATCGTGCCAGTCCCAGGAAGGGGTAATGATGAAATCGCCCGGATACATGGTGGTGCGTTCGCCGCCCACGGTGGTGTAGGCGCCGCGGCCGTCGACGATGAAGCGCAGCGCCGACTGCACATGGCGGTGCGACGGCGCGATTTCGCCCGGCATGATCAATTGCAGCCCGGCGTACATCGATTGCGTGATCGAGGAATTGCCCGGCAGGCCCGGGTTTTCCAGGATCAGCACGCGCCGCACCGCTTCCTCGGCGCTGATCAGGTCGCCGGCGCGCATCAGATGCGGACGGATGTCGCGGTAGCGCCAGATCGCCGGCAGGCAGGGCGACTTCGGTTCGCGCGGCACCAGCGCATGCAGGGATTCCCACAGCGGCGTCAGGTTCAGATGGCTGATCTGTTCGTAATAGGCTTTGCGCTCTTCGGCGACGATGGTTTTTGGGGGGCTGTCGTTCATGTCTTCCTCGCAATCCGCAATTGTGCGGCGATTTCCCGTTTCATTGCACGCAGTCTCACGCAATACCATTATTACGTCAAATCCGTTTCATGATTTTGTAAATTGCGTTTTACAATAAAGATTCGATCAAATAATGGCGGGGCGTCGCGATGGCAAAGCTGGATCTGGAATGGCTGGCGGTATTCGATGAACTCTACAAGACCAACAGCGTCTCGCGCGCGGCCGAGCGGCTGGGGCTGGCGCAGGCGACCGCCAGCATTGCGCTCAACAAGCTGCGCCTGCATTTCGGCGACAAGCTGTTCACCCGCACCTCGAAGGGCATGATGCCGACGCCGCGCGCCGACGCACTGTATCCGGAACTGCGCGACATCATCGAAAGGCTGGAAGCGGCGCGCGGTTTCCGGGCCGAATTCGTGCCGGCGCAATCGAACCGCGAGTTCCACATCAGCATCACCGACATCAGCGAGATTGTGCTGCTGCCGATCCTGCTGAACCGGCTGCAGAAGGTGGCGCCCGGCATCCGGCTGGAAATCGAGAAGACCGCCGACGACAGCGCCATCCGCCTGGCGTCGGGCGAGGTCGATCTGGCGGTAGGCTTCATGCCGCATCTGGAAGCCGGCTTTCACCAGCAGATCCTGTTCACGCAGAATTTCGTCTGCCTGGCGGCGCGCAGCCATCCGCGCATCGCCAACAAACTCAGCCGCGCGGCATTCCTCAATGAAGGCCATATCGTGGTGCGCACGTCCGGCACCGGCCACTGGATCGTGGACAAGGTATTCGAACAGCAGGGCATGCAGCGCAAGGTGGTGCTGCGCCTGCCGAGCTTTCTCGGCGTCGCGCACATCGTGGCGGAAACAGAGCTGCTGGTGACCGTGCCGCGCAAGCTCGGCGAAAAGCTGGTGTCGCAGGAAGAAATCAAATTGCTGGCGCCGCCGGTGCCGCTGCCGTCGTTTTCCGTCAAGCAGCATTGGCATGAACGCTTTCACGCCGACGCCGGCAATATCTGGCTGCGGCGCACTATCGCCGAACTGTTCGCCACGCATCACGGCCGCCAGCCGGTCCAGGATCCGGCCTAGAACAATTTCAGTTGCGCACTGCCGGACGGGGCCGGGCGCGCCGGACTCTGCTTCGATCCCGGCTTGGCCGTTGCCGGCGGCGGATCGGGCGCATGGAAGCGCGAGGTGTCCAGCCGGAAGCTGCGTCCGTGACGGCCGATGCCGAGGCGGGCGGCGGCCTTCTCGAAACGCTGCGCGATCAGATCGGCCCAGACGCCTTCGCCATGCATGCGGGCGCCGAAGCTTGCGTCGTAGTCCTTGCCGCCGCGCATCTCCTGGATGCGGTTCATCACCCGCTGCGCGCGTTCGGGGAAGTGCGCCTGCAGCCACTCCCGGAACAGCGGGCTGACCTCCCACGGCAGCCTGAGCACGATATAGCTGGCGCTGACGGCCCCCGCATCGACCGCCGCTTCCATCACCCGCTCCAGATCGGGTTCGGTAATGAAGGGAATGACCGGCGCGATGCTGACCGAAACCGGAATGCCCGCGTCGGTCAGCGTGCGGATCGCCCGCAGGCGGCGCGCCGGCGCGTTGGCGCGCGGTTCCAGCGTGCGCGCGATGGCCGGGTCGAGCGTGGTGATGGTGAGCGCGGCGGCCGCCTGGCGTTTCGCCGCCATGGGCGCGAGCAGATCAATGTCGCGCTCGATCAGCGCCGATTTGGTAATCAGCGCCACCGGATGTTCGCAATCGTGCAATATCTGCAGCAACTGCCGGGTCAGGCGCAATTCGCGTTCGCAGGGCTGGTAGGCGTCGGTGACCACGCCCAGCGCGATAGCCTCCGGCGCATAGGACGGCTTCGACAATTCGCGCCGCAGCAACTGCGGCGCATTGATCTTGGCGATGATGCTGCGTTCGAAATCCAGCCCGGGCGACAATCCCAGATAACTGTGCGTGGGCCGCGCAAAGCAGTAGATGCAGCCGTGCTCGCAGCCGCGATACGGATTCATCGAGACGCCGAACGGAATGTCGGGCGAGGCATTCCGGCTCAGTATGCTTTTGGCCTGTTCGTATATCACTTTGGTCTTGATCGGCGCCGGCGCATCGTCAAGGTCAGCGTCAAGGTCAACATCAACCCCGGCGGCGCCATCCGCGTCCGCGCCTGCTTGCGGCATGCCGTTCTCCGATTGCCAGCCGTCGTCGATGTTTTCACGCGCGCGCAGCTCGTAGCGCCCCTGCATATTGCTGACGGCGCCGCGCCCTTTGCCGGGCTGCAAGGGCTGCTCTATCCATGGCGTTTCGTGAGCGTCTTCGCTATTTCGTTCGAATTCCTTGGGGGACATGGCAACTCCAATATACTGTATAAAAACACAGTATATTGGAGTTGCCGAATGCTTGCCTGAATAAAAAAACGCGCGGTTCGCGCCGCGCGTTTTTATTTGCTCACTGCTTGTCCACGCCTACTTCGCGTTGTTCAACAGCACCTCGTTGTAGGTCTTGTAGTCCTTGGCCTGATTGTCGAGCGCTTGGCCGGGATCGACGTATTTGATCTTGACGCCGTTCAGGGCATGCGGGATTTTCTTGCTGGCCGGGATGAAGTACAGATCGGCCAGGATCTGCTGGCCTTCGCCGAACAGGAAGTCGTAGAACAGGACGGCCGCGGCCGGATGCGGCGCTTTCTTGATCATCGCCAGCGCGCTGAACTGGCCCAGCACCGGTTGCAGATACAAGGGCTGGATCGGCGCGCCTTTTTTCTGCAGCGGGAGCACGCTCCAGCTATAGACCGACAGTCCCATCGGCACTTCGCCCGAAGCCACCAGCGCGGCCAGCAGCGAATGTCCCTTGCGGAACGACATGCCGTTGGTCTTCACGATATCGGCGAACAGCTTGCGCGCCTTCTGGTCGCCCATGGTGGTCACCAGATTGCTGAACCAGCCGTAATCGTTGGCCTCTACCGCCAGCTTGCCCTTCCACTTCGGATCGAGCAGATCGTCATAGGTTTTCGGCAGGTCTTCCTTTTTGATCTTGTCGCTGTTGTAGGCGGCGATCCAGACGTCCTGCGTCAGGCCGACCCATTCCCGATGGCTCGGGAAGGCTTCCGGAATGATGTCGGCCAGGAAAGGGGATTTGACTTCCTGCAGCAGTTTTTCGCGGTGCAGGCCTTCCTGTTCCGGCGCATTGTTCTGCACGATGTCGACTTCGTTGCGGCCGCCGCGGGCTTCGGTGACGACGCGCTGCAGGATGGTTTCGGAGTCGGCGCGCCAGCTCTTGACCTTGATGCCGTATTTCTTGGTGAAGGCCGCTTCCACCACGCTCAGCGCGGGATAGGCCTGGTACACCGATACTTCGCCTTCCTTCTGCGCGGCGGCGAGCAGCAATTCATTGCGGTCGGCGCCGGTATAAGTGGCGAAATCGAGGCCGGTCGGCGCGGCCATGGCCATTTGCCATGCGCCGGCCAGCAGTACTGCGGTTGAAATTTTTACCAACAACTTATTCATTGCTCTGTCTCCTCGTTATTTTCTGGCGTCCTGCTTTAATCAGGCGCCTGTTGGATATGCAGCTGAACGGTGATGTATTGTTTTCTAGTTTTTTGCGCGCCTGACCTTTCTGCGTAGGAATTCGAAATTGACAGTGTACTGTTCCGGTTTGATGATGGTTTCGTGCAGGCGATCGACATAGCTGTTCGCAAACTCTTCGCCGATGCCGCCGCCGGATTCCGCCAGCAATTGAATCTGGCAGGCGCTTTCCAGCAGAATCGTCAGGATAACGGATTCTTCCACCATTGCGCCGACAACCGCCACGCCATGGTTGCGCATCAGCACCGCCTTGTGCGGTCCCAGAGCCTTGGCCACGCCCACGCCCATTTCCCTGGTGCGGATCAATTCGATGGTTTCGGTGAAATACGGCAGGCCGTCGTTGAAGCAGCTGGCCGGCTGGCTGATGGGGCGCAATGGACGGCCGGTGGCGGACAGGGCCACGGCATGCGTCGGATGCACGTGGATCACGCTGTTGACGTCGGGGCGGGCTTTGTAAATTTCCGTATGGATGAAGACTTCGCTGTGGCGGCGGCCGCCGGTGCCGATCTTGTTGCCTTCCATGTCGCAGGTCACGATGTTGTCCATGGTGATTTCATCGAAGCCGTAGCTGTGCGGCTTCATGATGAACAGCGACGGATTGCCCGGCATGCGGATCGAAACGTGGCCGCGCGTGAGGTCGCCCAGTCCTTCGGCTTCGAGGATCAGGCCGGCGTCGATCAGGTCCTGCTTGGCCTTGAAGATTGCGGCGTCGTCCAGGACCACCGGGTCGAGTGTCATGCTTTCCGAAGTCATATGCTTCCTTAAAATAATGCCGCGGCAGGGTTGCCGCGGCTGTCTCAATCATTCAATCACATTTCATCAGGCCCGAATTGCTTCCGTCAAGCCTGTTTGCGCTGGAATGCCTTGCCCTTGTTCTCGAACACTTCGACCAGGTCCTGGGCGATATGCGCATAACGGCTGTGGGTGCGCAGCAGGAACGAGGCAAAGCCGTCGCTATTGTGGTGCTTGTCCTTTTCGTTCGGCAGATCGATGCACCGGTTCTTGGCCGGATCGCGGATCACGCACATCGGGTCTTCGCCGTTTTCGATCTTCTTCAGTTCGCGCCGCAGCACCTTGCGGTACATGGCGATGCCCTTGTCGGAGGCGCCCAGGTTTTCCGCGGTGCGATCGGCGATGGTGCCTTGGGTGACCCAGGCCATCATGTCCTGATTATCGACTGTTTCGACCAGGAAGTTGCCGTTTTCGTCCAGGTACGGTACGTCGTACTGATGCACGCCTTCGTACAGATACGGCGGCACGAAGGCATCCTTCGGCGGCAGATAGACGTTGTACCAGTAATGCATGGTGTGTTCGTTGTCGACCGGCACCCGGATCTGGAACGAATAATAACGGTTCTCTTCGCTGCCGTTGCCGACCGCCAGCATGCTCGGGAAGACGATCGGATGGCCGACCACCCAATCGTCGCAATCCTCAGGATGGCCGGCCAGCAGGCGATGCTTGGTCAGGCCGTATTCGAATTCCTTGAAATCGATCTTTTCATGCTTGGCGCTGATGGCGACCTTGACGCCTTCCTGTTCCTTCTGGAATTCGTAGTGATGGCCGTGCAGCCATTCGGTATGAATGGGGTCCATCGAATTTTCCATGATCTGCAGCCAGTTGATCGGCAGCAGCACCTTGCCCAGCGCGCGGATCCCGCCTTCGACCACGAAGCCGTCCCAGCGCGGCAGCAGCGGCGCCGGCAGCGGACCCATGTAGGCAAACAGGACGCCGCCCAGTTCTTCCACCGGATAGGCCGTGGTGGCGACCTTCTCGCGGAAGGCCGGATTATCGACTTCGTTCGGCTGGTTCAGGCATTTGCCCGCGGCATTGAATTCCCAGCCGTGATACGGGCAGCGAATGCCGTCATCGGTTGGAATGCCGTGCAGGAAAGAGGCGCGGCGATGCGGGCATTGCTCGGCGATCAGGCCGCGCTTGCCCGAGCGGTCGCGGAACAGGATCAAATCTTCGCCCAGCAGGCGCACCTTCTTGGTCCAGGCCGTGCCGAGGTCTTCGGCCGCGCCGATCACATGCCAGTAACGGCGCATCAGGTTGCCCATCGGGGTGCCCGGCGTAATCTGGGTCATCAAGTCGTTTTGTTCTGCTGTAAGCATCTCCGCCTTCCTTCTCGTCTGAATGATCGACGCCCCCTTGAAAAATGGGGCTTCCCTGCAATTTCTTGCATATTATTCTTAGGTGCCGAAGTTGTCAATGCTATTGAAATTATTTCTTACATGTTGGGAATTTACAATTTTCATTTATTGGCATTCAGCAAAATAGCAGGGAGAAAGCCGGTTTTTAATCAAATTTATTAATAACGTGCTTGTGAAGGATGCTTTAATTCTGTACATTTATATTAGGTACCGAAGTTTAATGAGAATTCAGTTAGGCATGACCTTGAATACACCGGACAGCAATCTCAAAATCGATCCCCGCGCCGAAATGCCGGCCTTGCTGCGCGAGGCCGAGCCGAACGAACGGATGGCGCACTTGATCAAGCTGGCCCAGCGCGGCCTGTCGCGCGGGCTGCAGGCGCGCCTGCGCAAGAATTCGATCCTGTACGGCCACTGGACGCTGCTGCGCATCCTGTGGCGCGTGGACGGCATGACCCAGCGCCAGCTCAGCGAGCAGGCCGGCGTGACCGAGCCGACCGCGTTCGGCGCCCTGCAGGCAATGGAAAAACTGGGCTACATCACGCGCCAGAAACTGCCGGACAACGGCAAGCAGATCCGCATCTTCCTGACGCCCAAGGGCGCCGCGCTGAAATCGCTGATCGTGCCGGCCGCCGAGGAATGCAACCGCATCGCGCTCAACGGCATCTCGTCCGACCATCTTTCGGTCACGCGGCGCACGCTGCTGACCATCATCGAAAACATGGTCGCCGACGACCTGGCGCTGGCCGGCAAGGATGCCGCATGAGCCTGCACACGGATGGCGTCATCGATATCGGCATCGTCGGGCTGGGCGCGGCGGGGCGGGCCTTTCTGCCGGCGATCCTGGCCAACCCGGGTTTTCGGCTGGTTGCCGTCACCGAACCGGTGGCGCAGGTGCGCGCCGATGCGCTCAACGGCCACGGCGCCGCCGGTTACGACACCCTATCGGCAATGCTGGCGCATCCGGGGCTGGATGCGGTCTACGTCGCCACGCCGACCGATCTGCATCCGGATCACGTTTTGCAGGCCTGCGCCGCCGGCAAGCATGTGCTGGTGGAAAAGCCGATGGCGGTGAAGCTGGAGCAGGCCCGGGAAATGGTCGAGGCGGCCGAGCGCGCCGGCGTGATCATGCTGGTCGGGCATTCGCACAGCTACGATCTGCCGATTCATAAAATGCGCGAAATCATCGACGGCGGCACGCTGGGCCGGGTGCAGATGGTCAATACCTGGTGCTATACCGACTGGATCTACCGCCCGCGCCGCGCCGATGAGCTCGACAGCAACCAGGGCGGCGGCGTCACCTACCGCCAGGGTTCGCACCAGTTCGACATCATCCGGCTGCTGTGCGGCGGCAAGACGCGCAGCGTGCGCGCCAAGACTTTCGACTGCGATCCCAAGCGCAGCGCCATCGGCGCCCACGTGGTTTATCTGGATTTCGAGGATGGGCCGGCGGCCACTGCGGTGTACAACGGCTACGGCCGTTTTTCCAGCATGGACCTGGCCTTCGATATTTCCGAGTGGGGCTTTCTGCAGCCGCCGGAAAGCCGGCCGCCGTTGCAGCGTCCCGGCGCCGATATGTCGCCGGAAGCCGAACTCGCGGCCAAGCAGAAACGCGCCAGGAACGCGATTCCCGCCAGCGCGCCGTTCCAGCCGTTTTTCGGGCTGACCCTGGTCAGTTGCGAGCGCGGTGAAATACGCCAGTCGCCACGGGGTTTGCTGGTTTATTCGGAGCAGGGCCAATCGGAAATCATGCTGCCGGCGGACCGTTCGCCGCGCGACCTGGTAATGCGCGAATTCCACGATGCGATCAGCGGCAAGGCGCCGCCGGTGCACAGCGGCCGCTGGGGCCTGGCCAACCTGGAAATTTGCACGGCGGCGATCGCTTCGTCGCAAAGCGGGCGCGATGTGCAGTTGCAGGAGCAGGTCGGGCTGCCCGGATGAGCCGGGCGGCTTGAAACCTTCGAAACTTACTTGAACGAGCAGGATGGCAGGAGACGAGAAATGACGACAACATTTGAAGCAGTACAGGATGCGCAAGAATCGGCAGTCGCCGAAAACCAAACGAACGCGGAAAAGGATGGAATGATGTCGCTGCTGGTGCAAAGCAAAAAAGAAATCGCGCAGGACATTTTTCTGTTTGAACTGGTGAGTCCGAACCGGGCCAATCCGGTGCTGCCGCCGTTCACCGCCGGCTCGCACGTGCTGGTGCTGACGCCGCGCGGCCTGGCGCGCCGCTATTCGCTTTGCAATTCGCCGTCCGAGCGCAACCGCTACGTGATCGCGGTCAAGCGCGACGCGGCCGGCGGCGGCGGTTCGGTCAGCCTGGTCGACGGCGTGCGGGCCGGCGAGCGCCTGCATGTATCGGCGCCGCTGAATTATTTTCCGCTGGCCGAGGAAGCCGGCAGCCATCTGCTGATTGCCGGCGGCATCGGCATCACGCCGGCGCTGGCGATGATGCGCGACCTGAGCGAAAAGAAAGCCGATTTCAAACTGATCTATTGCACGCGTTCGCCGGAAACCACGGCTTTCCTCGATGAATTGGCCGCGCCGGAATTCGCCGGCCGCGTGCACGTGCATCACGATTACGGCGATCGCGAGCGTTCGCTGAATATTGCGCCGCTGGTGGCGCAGCGCGGCGGCGAAACGCATCTGTATTGCTGCGGCCCGCGGCCTTTGATGGAAGCGGTGCGCGCACAGACCAAGCACTGGCCGCATGCCGCCGTGCATTTCGAGGATTTCGGCACCAGCGCGGCGGCCTCGCCGATTGGCGGCGTGGCAGGCGAAAAGGAATTTACGGTCAAGCTGGCCAAGAGCGGCAAGCTGGTTACGGTGCCGTCCGGCGTCAGCATTCTGTCGGCATTGCGTGAGCAGGGCATGAGCCTGCCGAGTTCCTGCGAAAGCGGCACCTGCGGCGCCTGCCGCACCGGATTATTGGAAGGCGAGGCCGAGCATCGCGATTTCGTGCTGGATGACGACGAGATGGAATCCGAAATCATGATCTGCGTTTCGCGGGCGAAGAGCGATCAATTGGTGCTGGATTTGTAAGGCATGAACGCAATAAATAACAAATGCCCGCGCATTGGCGGGCATTTCGTTTTTTATTTGAAGCGGACGGAAAAACCTATGCCAGCATCCCGCCGTTGATGACCCATGGCGTCCCGAATTTGTCGGTGAAGGAAGCGAAGGCTTCGGCCCAGAACATTTTCTGCATCGGCATGGCGATCTTGCCGCCGGCCGACAAGGTGTCATAGACTTTCCTTGCTTCGCCGGCGGTCGGGTAGGTCAGCGTCAGCGAAAAACCTTTCATGCCGTCATACGGCGGGCAGTTCGGATTGCCTTCGATCTGGTCGGCGGCCATCAGTACGCCCTGGTCCAGCGTCAGTTGCGAATGCATGATCAGTTTGCCCGTTCCCGGCGGCGCCTGGCCGGCCATTGGCGATTCGCCGTAGGTCATCATCATGCCGATTTTGCCGCCGAGGGCGCTTTCGTAAAAACGCATGGCATCGGCGCATTGGCCGTTGAAACTCAGATACGTATTCAGTTGAGGCATGGCTTTCCTTTCGATTCGGGGTGAGTGCTGCTTGGGACTTGCCGTCGGTATTGCGGTATCGGTGCATTCCGGACTGCCGTTGTATTTGTGTACACCGTACACATAAAAATAACACGGAATAATGTACAGTGTCCACTTAAAGGAAAAAGAGTATTTCGAGGGATGTCAAAGAATGTAAAGAATACGGCGGGCGCCAGGGAACGAGAAACCTATCGTCATGGCGACCTGCGCCACGCACTGCTGGAAGCGGGGATTGCGCTGGCGCGTGAAGGCGGGCCGGGCGCGGTGGCGCTGCGCGCCGCGACGCGGCAGGCGGGGGTTGCGCCGAATGCGGCTTACCGGCACTTTGCCAGCCGTGAAGATCTGCTGCTGGCGGTGCGCGCCTATGCCTTGTCGCAACTGGCGATCGTGATCGAAACCGAACTGGCGCGGCTGGATCCGGCGCAAAGCCGGGCCGATCTGGCGCGCGCCGGTTTGCGCGCGGTCGGCGCCGGGTACCTGGCGTTTGCGCATGCCAATCCCGGCTTGTTCCATACCGCCTTTTCCAGCCACGAGCCGGTCGAAGCCGACGCCGATCCGGCCAAGGCCGGGCATAGCGGCATGAACCCGTTTCAATTGCTGAGCGGCGCGCTGGACCGCATGCTCGAAGCCGGCGTATTGCCGCCGCAGCGGCGGCCGGGCGCGGAATACATGGCGTGGTCCGCGGTACACGGCCTTGCTCTGCTGGTAAGCGACGGTCCCCTGCATTCAATGCCGGACGGCATGCGTAATGCAATCGGGCAGCGTTTGCTCGATATGGTGGAAAAGGGGCTTTAAAAAGTCCGCCCTTGCCGGCGGACAATCATCAACGGCAGCGCTTGACCCAATGGCCGTGGTAACGCACGTTGTGGCAGATCTGTCGATGATGAGGCTTTCTCACCATTGGACGATGATCGTCGCCGTAAGCGAAAACGGGAGCGGTGGCGCTCATGGCGCCGATGGCAAGTGCGAGAGTGAACAGGATTTTTTTCATGATAGTCCGTAAGAGTTGACGTCGGGTTGACTGCATGAGCGGCCTTCCGGTTCCATACCCACCAGTGGATATCCGCCGCTACCGCCGTTTGAAGCAAATTGCGCACTCCCAAAACCGGTAATTTTCCCCGCCCATTCCCCTCGTTAAATAGATAACCAGGAGTTATAAATAACGATAAAAAATATCACTTTACATAACTTTTTGAAGCTCATATCGTGATGCCTCACAGATAACAGAATGTCAAAACAAAACGGCAGCAACGGAGACCCACGAGGTGAGCATTCATGGCAGTTGATCAGATCACGTTCCAGGTTTTGCAAAGCCGCCTGTCCGGCATCGTGCAGGAGATGCAGGACAATATTTTCCGCACCGGCTATTCGACCATCATCCGCGAATCGCAGGACGCCAGTTGCATGATCCTCAGCGCCGCCGGCGATGTGGTCGGCGAAAACGTGGTGCTGCCGCTGCACGTGTCGGCGTTGCCGGAGGTGGTGCGCGCGATCCTGCGTGATTACGGCGATGACGTCTGCCCCGGCGATGCCTTCATTACCAACCATCCCTATCTGGCCGGCGTCACCCATTCGATCGACATGGCGGTGGTCACGCCCGTGTTCTACAACAACAAGCTCATCGCGTTTTGCGCCAGCATCGCCCACAAAAGCGACCTCGGCGGCATGGTGCCCGGCACCGGCTCTTCAAGCGCGCGCGAGATATTCCAGGAAGGGATTCAATATCCGCCGGTCAAATACATGCATCACGGCGCGGTGGTCAAGGAAGTCGACGCGATCCTGCGCGCCAACAGCCGCACCCCCGATCTGATCATGGGCGATATCCGCGGCCAGGTCGGCACGGCGCGGCTGGGCGAACAGCGGCTGTTTGCATTGGCCGACCGTTATGGCGTGGATGCCGTGACCGATACCTTCGCCGAAGCCGAAGTGCGCACCGAAGAACGTGTGCGGCAGACTATCGCGGGCTGGAAGGACGGTTCGGTCGAAGGCGAAATGTATGTCGACAACGACGGCATCGTGCTGGACCGGCCGATCAAGTATCACGTCAAAATCACCAAGACCGGCCGCAACATCATGTTCGATTTCAGCGGCTCGGGCGATCAGACTCTGGGACCGCTGAACATCCTGCCGCCGGTGGTGCGCGGCTGCTGCTTCTTCGCGATGACCGCCATGATCGATCCGGCGCTGCCGAAAAACGGCGGCCTGGCGCGCGTGGTGGAAATGAAATTCCGCGACGGCTCGGTGCTGCATCCGAAATTCCCGGCGCCGACCAATACCTATATGGCCTCGGCCACCGCCGTCACCGAAGCGCTGCTGCAGGCGCTCAGCAAGCTGGTGCCGAATCGCCAGACCGCCGGCACCGGCGGCGTCGGCGGCCTGATGATCGGCGGCAAGGACGATAACGGCAAGGCTTTCGTGCAATACGAAATCGTCGGCTCGGCCTATGGCGCGCGCACCGGCAAGGATGGCGTCTCCGGCACCAGCGTGCTGCTCGACAATGCCCGCACCGCGCCGATCGAAGTGCTCGAATCGGAATTTCCGACCCGCGTGCGGCGCTTCGAACTGATCCGCGATTCGGGTGGCCCCGGCCAGTTCCGCGGCGGCCTCGGCATACGCCGCGAATATGAAATCCTGGCGCCGGAAGTGCAGTTCTCGCTGCGCGGCGGCAAACACACCAATCCGGCCCATGGCCTCGAAGGCGGCAGCCCGGGCGGCACCGGCGCCTGCATCATCAATCCCGGCGGCGGAGACAAGGAGAAACATATGCCAGGCCGTTTCGGTGGACTTTATCTGCAGCGCGGCGATGTCATCCGCCTTGAAAAATCCGGTGGCGGCGGCATCGGCCGGGTCAGCGACCGGCCGTTCGATCTGCTCGTCGGCGATGTGCTGGACGGCTATGTCAGCGTCGACGCGGCCGTGCGCAACTACGGCGTCGATGCGGTCAAGCTGCAGGCCGCGGTGGATGCATGGCGCGGCGCAAGCAAGAACGCCGAACCGGCGGCCCCGCAGCGGAAAGGCAGCAAATAATGGCTTACCGGGTAGCAGTCGATACCGGCGGCACATTTACCGATTTCGTTTTCCTGGAAGCCGGGACCGGCCGCATCGAAATCCTGAAAGTGCCGTCCACGCGCGGCAATGAATCGGTCGGCATCGTCGACGGGTTCAGCAAGTGGCTGAACGGCAAGGGATTGCGCGCCGACAGCATCGGTTTTTTCGCGCACAGCACCACCGTCGGCACTAATGCCATGCTGGAGGAAAACGGCGCCCGCACCGGATTATTGGTCACCGACGGTTTCCGCGGCGTGTATGAAGTGGGCGAACAGTCGCGCGGCTACGGCAGCGTGATCTACGATCTGCTTTTCGACAAGCCAAGCCTGCTGGTGCCGCCGCGCCTGACCGAAGAGATCAAGGAGCGCGTGCTGTTCGACGGCTCGGTGCACCAAGAACTGGATGAAGCGGCGGCGCGCAAAAGCATCGGCCGCCTGCTGGAAGCCGGCGTCGATTCGATCGCGGTCTGCCTGCTGTTCTCGTTCCGCAATCCGCGCCATGAAGCGCGCATCGGCGAGCTGATCCGCGAAATGGCGCCGCAGGTGAATGTGTCGGTCTCCAGCGAAATCGTGCCGCAGATGCGCGAGTATTACCGGCTCTCGACCACCGTGGTCAACGCCTACCTGAATCCGCTGCTGGAATCGTATATCCATCGCCTCGACAGCAAGCTGGCGGAACAGGGGCTGGCGACCGAGCAGCGCTACATCATGCGTTCCAACGGCGGCCTGGCGACGTTCGAGTCGGCCGCCAAGCGCAGCGTGCAGACCGTGCTCAGCGGACCGGCCGCCGGCGTGGTCGCGGCGCAGCAGTTCGCCAAGGCCAGCGGTTTCCATGACATGGTCACTTTCGACATGGGCGGCACCAGCACCGACGTCGCCCTGATCAACGGCGGCCAGGCGATGCGCCGCATGTCGGGCAAGGTCAACCGGCGCGATCTGCTGGTGCCGATGCTGGATATCCATACGGTGGCCGCCGGCGGCGGCACCGTGGCCTGGATCGACGAACTGGGCATGCTGCAGGTCGGGCCGCGCAGCGCCGGCTCGTTCCCGGGGCCGGTCTGCTACGGCCGCGGCGGCACGGAAGCCACGATTACCGACGCCAACCTGGTGCTGGGCTATCTGAACGCCGAGTTCCCGCTGGCCGGCGGCTCGCTGACGCTGGACCGCGCGGGCGCGGCGGCGGCGATCGAAAAGAATATCGCCGGGCCGCTCGGCATTTCGGTCACGCAGGCGGCGCGCGGCATTATCGAAATCGTCAACGTCAAGATGCAGGAAGCGATCAAGGTGGTGTCGTCCAACCGCGGCTACGATCTGCGCGATTTCCATCTGTATTCGTTCGGCGGCGCCGGTTCGCTGCATGCCGGCAAGATCGCCGAAGAGCTCGGCATGCGCGGCGTGATCATCCCGACCTATCCCGGCGTGACCGCGGCCTTGGGTTTGCTGTTGTCGGATGTGCGCCATGATTACGTGCAGTCGGCACTGACCGATCTGCGCGAATTGACGGCGCAGCAGATCAACGGCCGGTTCGAACGCCTGATGCAGCAGGGCCGGCAGGAATTGATGGCGGAAGGATTTGCCGAGCACGAGATCCGCTTCGAATTCCATCTCGACATGCGCTATGCGGGCCAGGGCTACGAACTGACCATTGCAGTGCCGGACTTCCCGCTCCGGATCGCCGATCCGGTGCAGCTGCGGCATGGTTTCGACAGCGAACATGCGCGCCTGACCGGGCATTCGGCGCCGACCGAAGCGGTGGAAATCGTCAATTACCGGGTGGCCGGCGTGGTGGCCGTGCCGCAGGCGCCGCTGACCAATCCGTTCGCCGCGCAGCAGGTGGCCACGGTGGAGCAGGCGCTGCTGGGCAAGGCCAAGGTGTATTTCACCGAAACGCCGGCCGACACGCCGGTCTACGACCGCACGAAGTTACCGGCCGGCGGCATCGTATCGGGACCGGCGATTCTGCTGCAGGCCGATACCACGATCATTCTGCACGACGGCGAAAAGGCCGTGGTCGATCCGGCGCTCGGACATCTGGAAATCGCTTCATGAAATTGCTCCATGAATTTGCTTCAAAACTCGCCTCATAGACGTATTCCGGCTTGGCTAACCTCAGGGGAAGAACGATGAATTTCACGCTTAACACCGCACCCGCGGCCCGTCTGAAAGACCGGGTCGCCATCATCACCGGCGGCGCGCACGGCATCGGCAAGGCCTATGCCCAGCGTTTCGCGGGCGAAGGGGCGAAGATCGTCGTGGCCGATATCGACGGCGCCGCCGCCGCGCAGGTCGCCGGCGAAATCAATGACGCCGGCGGTACCGCGATCGGCATGACGGTCGATATTTCGGATCTGGCCTTGTGCCGGAAGATGGCGCAGGCCGCCATCGACAAATTCGGCCGCATCGACGCGCTGGTGAATAACGCGGCGCTGTTTTCAAGGATTCCGATGACGCGCGGGCGTTTCGACGAAATTCCGGAGGCGGAATGGGACCGCATGTTCCAGGTCAATGTCAAAGGCATCTGGTACACCTGCCGCTCGGTGGTGCCGTTCATGGAAAAGCAGAAGCATGGCCGTATCGTGAACGTTTCCTCGTCCACTGTGTTCCAGAATCCCGGCACGCGGATTCATTACATCGCCTCGAAGGCCGCCGTGATCGGTTTCACGCGCACGCTGGCGCGCGAGATCGGGCCGAGCAATATTACGGTCAACTGCATCAGCCCGGGCAGTACGCTGAGCGAGGAAGATCCGAGCGAGGAAATGAAGGCCTATCGCGCGCGCCGCGTGGCGGACCGTTCGATCCAGCGCGTACAGTATCCGGACGACCTGGCCGGCGCGGCGGTGTTTTTCTGTTCGGACGAGAGTTCGTTCATTACCGGGCAGAACCTGATCGTGGATGGCGGGCAGGTGATGGTTTGAAGTTTAAGGCAGGGATGTAAAGCGAAGCAGGGCGGAACGGCGGTGGGGCGGAGACATAGATAAAAAAAGACCCATTTTCTTTGACAATTGTTCGGAGGAAAGATGAAAAAACTAGAGGCAGGAGGCAAACGGCTGCTGCAGTATGCAGTCGTATTTCTGGCAGCGATGGCGGCAATGCCACCATCGTTCGCGCAAGTGTCGGTGCCGATGTACAAGGGCGCCGACCGCACCGAGCGCCTGATCGCAGGCGCCAAAAAAGAGGGCCAGCTGATGGTGTATTCCTCGATGACGGAGCGCGATACCGCCAACGTCATCAAGAGTTTCGAAGAGAAATACGGCATCAAGGTCAGCGTCTGGCGTTCCGGCAAGGACAAGGTCTTGCAGCGCGTGATCTCGGAAGGCCGGGCCGGGCGCGACGCGGCTGATTTCGTCTGGAACGTGAGCCCCGAAATGGAAGCGCTGCACCGGGAAAAGCTGCTGCAGCCGGTCTGGTCGCCGCTGGAGAAGAACCTGATTCCGCAGGCGGTGCCCAAGCATGGCGAATGGGCCGGTTCGATGCTGTATGTGTTCGTGCAGGCCTACAATCCGAAGCGTGTCGCCAAGGATGAATTGCCGAAGACCTGGGACGATCTGCTGGATCCGCGCTGGAAGGGCCGGCTCGGCATCGAATTCAAGCAGCAGGAATGGTTTTACCGTCTGCTGACGGTGCTGGGCGAGGAAAAGGGCCTGGCGCTGTTCCGCAAACTGGTCGCCACCAACGGCCTGTCGATCCGCATGGGCAGCTCGGTGCTGGCCAATTCGGTGGCCAACGGCGAGACCGACCTGGCGCTGACCATGTACAGCTTCCTGGTCGACCAGTTCAAGGCCAAGGGCGGCGATATCGAGTATCTGGCGATGGCGCCGACCATTGCGCTGCCGGACGGCGTCGGCATTCCGAAGCGGGCCAGGCATCCCTATGCGGCGACGCTGTTTTTCGATTTCATGCTGAGCGACGGCCAGAAAATCCTGGCCGACAATCTGGTGGCGACCACCGCCCAAGGCGACCAGAATATGGCGCGTTTCCCGCAGCCGGTGTTTATCGATCCGGCCAAGGTGCTGGACGATTACGCCAAGTGGACCAAGCTGTATGACGACACTATTCGCGGAGCAGGTACGGGAACCGCGGCAGGCGCGGCCAAGCAATAACGGCGCAGGATTTTCAATCAATATTCGATTTACTATTTTTAAGGCGACATCATGAACGATCGTACTGAATTGCAAGTTGGCCTGATGCTGATCGGCGGCGAGCTGGTGGAAAGCGAATCCGGCGCCTGGCTGGACTCGGTCAATCCGGCCACCGAAGAACTGATCGGCCGCGTGCCGGCCGGCACCAAGGCCGATGTCGAGCGCGCCTATGAGGCCGCCGCCGCCGCCCAGCCGGCCTGGGCCGCGCTGACCCCTGCCGCGCGCGGCGCCTATCTGCTGAAAGTGGCGGCGGCCATGCGCGAGCGCGCCGACGAGATCCTGCGCATCGAAGTCATGGACACCGGCAATACCATCACCAAGATGAAGGGCGACGTGCTGCAGGCGGCCAAGGCGCTGGAATGGTTCGCCGGGCTCGGCACTGAACTCAAGGGCGAATCGATTCCCGCCAGCGCCGACAATATGCACATCAGCATCCGCGAGCCGTACGGCGTGGTCGGCCGCATCGTGCCGTTCAACCATCCGATCAAATTCGCGTCGAACGCCATCGCCGGGCCGCTGATGGCCGGCAATACCGTGATCGTCAAACCGCCCGAGCAAAGTCCGCTGTCGGCCGGCATCCTGGGCGAGATCTGCCGCGAGCTGCTGCCGGCCGGGGTGGTCAATATCGTCACCGGCAACGGCATGCCGGTGGGCGACGCGATTGCGCGGCATCCGAAGATCAAGCGCATTGCCTTCACCGGCTCGGTGCCGACCGGCATGGCGATCCAGCGCGCGGCGGCGGAAGTCTGCGTCAAGCACGTCACGCTGGAACTGGGCGGCAAGAATCCGCTGATCGTGTTCCCTGACATGGACCCGGCCAAGATCGCCGACGTCGCCATCGGCGCCATGAATTTCGCCTGGTCGGGCCAGTCCTGCGGTTCGGCCAGCCGCCTGCTGGTGCATGAATCGCTGTACGACGACGTGCTCAAGCTGGTCACCGAAAAGGCGGCGGCGCTGCGCCTGGGCGATCCGCTGGACGGCAATTCGCAGATGGGACCGTTGAATTCGAAGAAGCACTATGACCGCGTCTGCCAGATGATCCAGAAGGGCAAGGACGAGAAGGCGCGCCTGATGACCGGCGGCGGCCGTCCCGAAGGCAAGCAGTTCGAAAAAGGCTACTGGCTGCAGCCGACCGTGTTCGCCGAAGTCACGCCGCAAATGACCATCGGCCGCGAGGAAATCTTCGGGCCGGTGCTGTCGGTGTTCAAGTGGAAGGACGAAAAGGAAGCAATCGACATCGCCAATTCCACCGAATACGGCCTCACCGCATCGATCTGGACCAACGACCTGAAAACCGCGCTGCGCATGGCCAAGGCGGTGCAGTCCGGCTATATCTGGGTCAACGGCGCGTCGGGCCATTTCTACGGCACCCAGTTCGGCGGCATGAAGAACAGCGGCCTGGGCCGGGAAGAAGGTATCGACGAGCTGCTCAGCTATACGGAAGTCAAGACGATTCATATCCGCTTGTAAGGCCGGCGCCTCCGCAGGCGAAGCGGCGCCTAGAAAATCTCCGTGCGCCGCTGTGCCGCGCAATCGCGCACGGCGCCGATCAGCACCTGCATATCCGGCGTGGGCACGAAGTTGGAGCGCATCATCAGGCCGGTGGTGCGCGCGATCAGGCCGATCGATTCGTCGCCGCTGCGCGTGGTCGGCGTCAGTTTGACCATGGCGCCGTTTTCGACATCGAGCTTGACCGCGCTCCACGGCACGAACCAGATGGCGTCGCTGTTGATGGTGTAGATGCGGCCGAACGAGATCGACAGGCTTTCGATGAAATCGTTGATCGGCCCCAGGTCCAGCGCCATCGCCAGCGGCGCGGCGGCGCGCCGGTTGATCGAGGTCTTGGGCGGCAGGATGGCGGTAAAGCGCTGCACCTGTTCGCCGCCTGGCGATGAAGGCGGTGACGGCGGCGAGGCCAGCAGCGGATGGCCGGGGCGCACCACCACCACCAGCGGATCGGCATACAGGTATTCGAAGGACAGGCCGGCCATCTGTTCCGGATCGAGATGGCGGCACAGCACCAGGTCGAACTCGCGCTCGCGCAACTGATCCATCAGGTAACTGGTGGTGCCGGTGAGGACGCTGACCTGGATATTCGGCACGCGCCGGCGGAACGCCATCAGCGCCTGCGGCACGAAGGAGGCGGTCATGGCCGGCGTGGCGCCGATCTTGATGACCGGATTGGTGGGTTTGCGCGCCGGCCCCATGAAATTGGTGGCCTGCTGCAGCGCCTGCACGGCGGCTTCGGCGTAGGTGGCGAAGACATCGGCCTGCGGCGTCATTTCGGCGCCGCGCCGGCCGCGGTCGAACAGGCGGATGCCGAGGATTTCCTCAAGCTCCTTGATTGTCTTGGAAACGGCGGGCTGGGAAATGGATAAGGCCACGGCTGCCTTTTGCAATGTCGCATGTTGGGCGACCGCCAGGAAACACTGCAAATGCCGGAATTTGATGCGACCGTCGATCATGGATTATGCATAACCTTTGATTATGTGTTGACGGCGAAAATATCACTTTACATAACTTTTTGCAATGACTATCGTGAGCGCACAAGACGGTAAAAACGGACCGGCGACGGGCCGGCAATAGGAGACGCAATATGTATGGCTGGCGAGGCAGGATAGGCAGCGTGGCGGCGACGCCTTCGGATATTTTTTCGTATGAGTTCTACAAGATCGTGCCGCCCGGACTGTCGATCATGCAGACCACGCTGTCGATCCACATCATGAACAGGCAGGAACTGGCCGACGGCTATGCCGGCACCGAAAAAATGGCCGTGGCGCTGGCCCGCGAAGGCGCCGACGTCGTCATCCTGGGCGGCGCGCCCACCTTGTACGACCAAGGGCCCGGCGCCGATACCGCCTTGTCCGAACGCATTTCCAAAGTGGCCGGCGTGCCGGTGGTCAGCAACCAGACCGCGATGATGGACGGCCTGCGTTCCTTCAACTGCCGCAAGATCATGATCGCTTCGCCGTTCAATGAAGAAAACAACCGGAAGCTGAAGAAGTATCTGGAAGGATCCGGTTTCGAAGTGGTGGGCGTGTACGGCATGGGCTTCGCGGCCAATGCCGACATCAATCGCGTCTCGGAAGGCGATGCCTATCGTTTCCTCAAACAGAGCGGCCTGGCCTGTCCGCAGGCCGAAGGCATGATCGTGCCGTGCGCCAACTGGCCTACCACATTGATCGCGCCGCAGATCGAGCGAGATCTGGGCATTCCCGTCGTCACCAGCAACCAGGCCAAGACCTGGGGCGCGTTGAAAGCGCTCGGCATCAAGGACCGTATTCCGGATTTCGGCCGCCTGCTGGCTGAAAAATTGCACTGATTTTTTCTGCTCTAGACCCCGCGGATCAGTTCCTGGCCGCGTTGACGCCGCCGACTTATATCGGCGGTTTTTTTTTGCAAAGGCGAAAAAAAACCGCGCTTGGCGCGGCGATATGAATAGCGAAAACGGGAAGCAATTATGCTCTACGATGCTCCAACAGCCATTGGCGTAGTGCGCCGTTCATCTTTGTTTGCCAGCCAGCACCCTCGCTTTTAAAGGCTTCGATCACATCTTCATCAAAACGGACAGTAATTTGCACTTTTGTTCCGCTGCCAACCGGACGTCCACGCGGACGCATCGGCTTGAGTTGGCGTAATTGATCGTCCGTCAACGGCAATGCATCGGGATCGCTCAAAGCAGCCTTGGTGATCGCTTTATCTTCTTCCATTGTTGGCCGGATGGTTCCGATTTTAAGCTTGGGCATAACGATTTACCTCCATGTCGAACATCCGGCACTGCGTACATCGTATCCCATTCAATCTCTGCGGCATCCGCCAGCGAAACATCATGCTTGGCAATATTGGCGACGTTCTTCTTTGGATCGAACGTCAAATTCATTGAATTATCATAACTACGTTTAATCGGGAAATCAATAAATAAATTGCAGAAATAAGGCCTGGTTAATATAAGCGAGGTTTCTGATGTGGCTGCAACGGAGAGATCCCAAAATACGTCTTAAATTGTCGGGGGATTTATCAGAGGAGGGGTGACGACATATTTCTCTTGTCATAGTGAACGCATAGCTATTGGATTCGCCTGTAATGACACAAATTGGCACGAGAGGCGCGGCCAGCTACATCCCGGCCGCCACCCCAATCGGCTTTTACTTCTTGTTATAGACATGCCCTTCCATCCAGGCAATCAGGCGGAACATGATCTGCTTGTTGTTTTTCTCCAGCGCCATGGTGTGGCCGTTGCCGTAGATGCCGGCTTCCGGCAGCACGTCGATCGTCACGTCGCCGCCGATGGCCGCCATCTCCTTCTGGAATTTGCGTGAGGCGTCGATGCGGTCCTGCGCATGATCGCCGATGACGATGATGATCGGCACCCTGACCAGCTTCTGCCTGGCGTCCGGCGGAATGTTGTCGAAGGCGGTGACCGAGCTTTCCAGCGCCAGGATGCCCTTGACCTTGTCCGGGCGCGCGGCAGCGGTCAGGTAGCCCAGCAGGCCGGAAGAGGACCAGGTCTGCAGCACCACAGGCGTGCCGATCTTGTCGATCAGCGCGGAATAGGCTTCCACCGATTTGCGGGTTTCTTCCGGATCGCGATAGGTGCTGACGGTTTGCGGATAATAATTTTTGGCGGCTTCGATCGGGAACTGGGTGTTCGGATACGGCACGCCGAACTTCGGACCCCAGCGGAACGTGACCCAGGACGATTCGAAGGAATAGCGGTTGATCGCCGGCAGCGAGGCGGCCGGCGCCTTGCCCAGCTTGACCGCGTTGATCTGGCAGATGTCGGTGCCGGCGCGGCCGGTATTGACGCGGTCCACGCCATAGGTGGCGAAACCTTCGCGCAGGAACAGCGTCAGCCAGCCTTCGCGGCCATCCGGCGTGGTGTCGTAGAAGCGGGCGGTATGGCCGCCGCCGGAATTGAACAGGATCGGATATTGATAGCGCTGGTGATATGGATACTGATAGGTCGAATAAACATTGTCGACCACCACCTGGCCGCTCGGCCAGCGTTCGCTGTTCGGATCGCCGCCGTCGTTGGTGGTGCAATTGATGACGCGGCCGCCGGCTTCCATGCTGCCCTGTTTCAGGATCATCAGCGGACCCGCGCCATCGTCGGCGCGGACTGAGCCTGCCGCAAGCATGAGGGCAAGGGTAGAGCAGGCGGCGAAGGTGTTAACCGGACCGGAATAAGCTTTGAACATTGTTGTCGTCTCCAAATAGTTTGTTTTGGTTTGTTTTTAGGGAGAGTATCGCCCCGCCGCGAGGGCGGGAAGCGATATTTTTGCAGAGTTGCGCTTTTTTTGAATCAGCGCAGGCTGAATACCGCGAACTGCGGCGCGGCGCTGATCCATTGCCGCGTCACGGTCCAGCCGGCCTGCGCCGCCAGGGCGGCGAACGATTCCGGCGTGAACTTGTGCGAGTTTTCCGTATGCAGCCGTTCGCCTTCCTTGAACGCAAAGGTCTGTCCGGCGGCGTTGACGATCTGGTCGGCGCGGCTGACCAGATGCATTTCCATGCGCTGAAGCTGCGGATTCCAGAGCGCCAGATGATCGAACGCCTCCGGATCGAAATCGCCGCCCAGCTCGCGGTTGATGCGCACCAGCAGGTTCTTGTTGAAACGCGCGGTGACGCCTTCGGCATCGTCGTAGGCGGCCACCAGCGTGGCTTCGTCCTTGACCATATCGGCGCCGATGATCATGTGCGCATCCAGGCCCAGCAGGCGGCGCACCGAACGCAGGAATGCCACGGCCTGCGGCGGCGTGAAATTGCCGATGGTCGAACCGGGGAAAAAGCCCACCTTGGCGTGTTCCCGGGCGGACGCCGGCAGTTGCATGGCGCTGGTGAAATCGTCCGCCAGGGGAGCGATTTTCAGCGTCGGATAATGGCGGCGCAGGCGGGCTGCCGCCTTGTCCAGCGCGTCCTGGCTGATGTCGATCGGCACATAGGCGGCGATCTGCGGCGCGGCGTCCAGGATCAGCCGGGTCTTGTCGCTGGCGCCGCTGCCGAATTCAACCAGCGCCGCGCCGTCCGGAATTTCGTCGGCGATGTCGGCGGCAATGTCGCGCAGCAGCGCGGTCTCGGTGCGGGTCGGGTAATACTCTTCCAGTTTGCAGATATCCTCGAACAACTCGGAACCGGCGGCGTCGTAGAAGTATTTCGGCGACAGCGTTTTTTCTTTCAGCGACAGGCCGGCAATGACGTCGCGCGCAAATTCGGAATGCGCCTGCACGGCGTCGGAGGCGGCGGCGCCCGGTGCGGCCGCGGCGCCGGAAAGCGCCGCATGGTGCGTGTCGACAGTCGCCAGGGTACCGTGCGCGCCGTGGGCGGCGGCGTCGCGCGCCAGCCGCAGTCCCGAAAACATCCAGCGCTGTTCCGGCCGGTAGAAGTTGCGGTAGGTCGGACGCGCATGGCCGGCCGGCGTGACGCTGGCGCCGCCGCGCAATACCATTTGTCCGATCATGAACTTGCCGTTGTATTCGCCCACCGCGCTGGCCACCGGCCGGAAGCCGGGATAGCCGTAATACGCGCTCTGGGTCCATTGCCAGGCGACGTCGTCCATTTGATCCAGCACGCCGGCCAGCGCGGCGGTTTCCCATTCGGCTTCGGTCGGCAGCCGCGCGCCGGCCCATTGCGCATAGGCGGCCGCTTCGTAATAGCTCAGATGCGTCACTGGCGCATCGGCGCGCACCGCTTCCAGGCCGCGCAGGCTCATGCGGTTCCAGCGGTCCTTGTCCTGTTCGTCGCGTTCCCAATACAGCGGGGCTTCCCAGCCTTCGGCGCGGATCAGCGTCCAGCCGTCGGACAGCCACAGGTCGGCGCGACGGTAGCCGCCGTCGGCCATGAACGCCAGCCATTCGCCGTTGGTGACCAGGCGGTCGGCGATTTCGAAGGGTTCGATCCAGGTGGTATGGCGCGGCCGTTCGTTATCGAAGACGAAAGGGCTGCCGGCGTCGCCGACTTCAACCAGGCCGCCCTCGAGATGCCTGAATCTGGCGGGCGCTCCGCCGGCGTCGGCCGGCCAATCGGCGCAGTAGGCCGGCTTCAGCGGCGATTTGGCGAACAGATGCAGGATATCCATCAGCAGCAATTCCTGGTGCTGCTCTTCGTGCGCAAGGCCGAGGCGGATCAGGTCTTCCAGGCCCGCTGCCGCACTGGACGCCAGCAGCGTGCGCATGTGTTCGTCGACGTAGTGGCGGTAAGCCATGACGTCCCTGGCTGTCGGCCGGGTCAGCAGTCCGCGCTGGGGGCGCGGCTGGCGGGGGCCCAGGGTTTCGTAATAGGAATTGAACAGATAGCCGTAGGCCGGATCGAAAACGCGATAGCCGGGCAGATGATCGCTCAGCAGAAAGGTTTCGAAAAACCAGGTGGTATGGGCCAGGTGCCATTTCGCCGGACTGGCGTCCGGCATCGATTGCACCACCATGTCTTCCTCGGTCAGCGGCGCCGCCAGCGCTTCGCTGTGGCTGCGCAGGCGGTTGTAGCATTCCGGCAAGTCGTTGCGGTCCTGCCGGGCTTGGGACCCGGTTTGCAAATAGGTCGGAACCTGGCGCAGTTCGCTACCGGTGGCGTTTTGGGCTCTCATGCAGTCTCCTTGGCCGGGGCCGTTATGGGATCCATCATTGGGGTGCGCTCAGTTCGCAGCCTGTTCCGTGATCGAATCGACGCGATCGGGATAAAAGGCCAGGTGATCCTTGATTTGCGCTACCGCATCATAAGGGGTTTCGTAAGTCCACACAGCGTTTGCGCCGGCCGTGCCGGCCGCCGGAATGCTGTAGTAGGCGCAGTCCCCTTTGTAAGGACAATATGTGGCGTGGTCGGTTCGCTGCAGCAGCGACATATCGACGTCCTGGCGCGGAATATATTGCACGCCGGGATAGGTGGCTTCGTGCAGCGCCAGCGCACGGGTGGTGTCGGCGATGGTCTTGCCGCCGGCTTTCACGATGACGCGTTGCGGGTTGGGCCTGATGCTGATCGGATGATCGGGGCCGGGGATCTTGACGGTCTTGGCTTGCATGGCGTTCTCCTGATTGCATGAGGGAAACGATCCGGGGATCGTCTTCCGGCTAAGTTCGTGCCGGCGTGTATTGTCTGCCATTGCGGAAATTTTTGCTGCGGGGCCGCATATTTCGAATGGGGCGGGATGGATCGGGATGGATCTGAACGGATCGGGTTGGATCTGATTGGGTCTGACTGCCTCCGGCACGTACTGGTCTGAAAAAGTTTATGCTGTCCGCTGCTTCGATTGCAGCGATGACCCAAATCACGATAGGAACAAAAATGTCCAATACCACTGCGGCGGAAATCCCGAAAACCCTGAAAATCGGCGGCGAATTCGAAATCAACCGGCTCGGCTTCGGCGCCATGCGCATCACCGGCCCCGGCATCTGGGGCCCGCCGGCCGATCGGGCCGAAGCCATCCGCACCTTGCAAAGCCTGGCCGAAAACGGCGTCAATTTCATCGACACCGCCGATTCCTACGGACCGAATGTATCGGAAGAGCTGATCCGCGAAGCGCTGCGGCCGTACGCAAGCGGTCTGCTGGTGGCGACCAAGGCCGGATTGACCCGGTCCGGTCCCGATCAGTGGATGCCGAACGGCAAGCCCGATTATCTGATCGCGCAGGCGCACGGCAGCCTGAAACGCCTGGGCGTTGAGCAGATCGGCTTGTGGCAGTTGCATCGCATCGATCCGCGCACGCCGCGCGATGCGCAGTTCGCGGCCGTCAAAAAATTGCTCGACGACGGCGTGATCCGCCATGCCGGCCTCAGCGAAGTATCGGTGGAGGACATCAAGGCCGCCTCGAAAGTGTTCAAGGTGGCGTCCGTGCAGAATCGCTATAACCTGGTTGACCGCGCCAGCGAAGACGTGCTCGATTACTGCACGCAGCATGGCATTGCGTTCATCCCCTGGTATCCGCTGGCCGCGGGCGACCTGACCGCGCCGGGATCGCTGTTCGATACGATCGCAAAACGCCACGGCGCGAGCCCGGGACAGATCGCGCTGGCCTGGCTGCTCAAGCGCAGTCCGATGATGCTGCCGATCCCGGGCACCTCGAAAGTGGCGCATTTGAAGGAAAACATGAAAGCCGCCGCCATTGTGTTGACCGATGAAGAATTTGCCGCGCTGGACAAGGAAGGCAAGAAGCGCGGTTGACCCGGGTTCGGCGGCCGCACCGCCGGGCGCCGGACTGCATGGCGTGCTTGAACCGATCCGAAATATCCGCCGAGGCGGATATTTTTTTGTCTACTCCTTCTGCGCCAGCAATTCCTGGATCTTGGCTTCTGTTTCCGCATACTGCCCTTCGCCGAAATGGGTGTACACAATCTTGCCTTTCTTGTCGATCAGGTAGAACGCCGGCCAGTACTGGTTGTTGTAGGCGCTCCAGGTGGCGTAGCGGTTGTCCTGCGCCACCGGGAAGCGGATGTCGAAACGCTTGATGGCGGTTTTCACGTTGTCGGTGCTGCGTTCGAACGGATATTCGGGCGTATGCACGCCGATCACCGCCAGGCCCTTGTCCCGGTATTTCTGGTCCCAGCTTTTGACGTAGGGCAGGGTATTGATGCAATTGATGCAGGTGTAGGTCCAGAAATCGACCAGCACCACCTTGCCGCGCAGTTGCTGCATGGTGGTCGGTGCGCCGTTGAGCCATTGGTCGATGCCGGTAAATTCCGGCGCGGGCGTACTCTGCTTGAGCGTGCCGCCCAGCGCGGGGCTGCTGGATGCGGCGATGGCGATGGCGGTTGCGGAGACGGCGGCCAGCATGGCCACGGTGGAAGCTTTTTTGAGTTGGGAGAGCATATCAAATTCCTTTCAGTGAGGGGAAGTAGGGGGTGATCCAACTGATCGCCAGAACGTCGTATTGCAGATAAATCGCGAGCGCGGCGGCGATCACCAGCAGGCCGAACAATTGCTGCAGGCGCTGCGCATGGCGCGACACGATCCGCACGCGTTTGGTGATGTATTGGCCGCCGTAGATAATGGCGAGCATGGGAATGGCGGCGCCGATGGCGTACAGGGACAGCAGCAGCGCGGACCAGCCCAGATCCTGCGCCTTGACCACCAGCACCAGGATCGAGGCCAATACAGGGCCGGCGCACGGCGTCCAGACCGCGCCCAGCGACATGCCCAGCATGAATCCGCCCAGCTTGCCGAGATTGCCGCCATTCTTGAGCATGTCCGGCGCGATGGCGGCGCCGATGCGCTGCAGCGGCTGCGCCATGCGCGCGGCCAGCCAATCGTAGGGCCGCGGCCACAGGCGCAGCAGCCCGGTCAGCGCCAGCAGCGCGATCGCGGTATTGCGCAGCGCTTCCTGCGCCACATGAATCTGGGCCGATACCGCGCCGAGCAGCATGGCGAAGGACGCGAAGGCCAGGATGAAGCCGGCGATGATGAACAGCGGCCGCGCCCGGTCGGGGCGGTCCTGCTCGACCGAGGCGCCGAGCAGGATCGGCATGACCGGCAGGACGCAGGGCGAGGCGATGGTCAGCAGGCCTGCCAGCAGGGCCAGCGGGGTTTCGAGGAAGTTGTGCATGCCTGGCTTTCCATTTGATTTGGGATAGCCGTATTGGAACGCCCGGATGTATCCGGCATGTGTCGGGAACCGGCCGCGAGTGCAATGTTTTGTGTCGCCCGCGCGCCAGATACATTGGGACACAAATCGCCCTGCGTGGCGGGGTATAAAGCGGACATCGCCAATCCCGAGGGAGAATCCATGAAACGCCTGTTCGCCATACTCGCCTTTGTCGCCGGCGGCTTTGCGGCGGAACTGCACGCCCCTTTGCAATGCACCTTGCTGCACGTCAGCGCCGGACGTGTCTCGCGCAAGCGCCGTGAGGTATGATCCGCTGATGGAAAATATCGATCACGTATTGATCGTCGACGACGATCGCGGCATTCGCGAATTGCTGGCCGCCTACCTTGAAAAGAACGGCATGCGCGCCTCGCTGGCCGCCAACGGCCGCCAGATGCGCGCGGTGCTGGAGCAGGGCGCGCCGGACCTGATCGTGCTGGATCTGATGCTGCCGGGCGAAGACGGCCTGGCGATCTGCCGCGATTTGCGCGCCGGCAAATTCCGCTCGGTGCCGGTACTGATGCTGACCGCCCGCAGCGAGGAAACCGACCGCATTATTGGCCTGGAAATGGGCGCCGACGATTATCTGGCCAAGCCGTTCGCGGTGCGCGAATTGCTGGCGCGCATCCGCGCCGTGCTGCGCCGCGCGCGCATGCTGCCGGTCAATATGCAGGTCACCGAAGCCGCGCAGATTCTCAGCTTCGGCGACTGGCGGCTCGACACCACGGCGCGCCACCTGCTGGACGCCGACGGCACCATGGTCGCCCTGAGCGGCGCCGAATACCGCCTGCTGCGGGTCTTTCTCGATCATCCGCAGCGCGTGCTCACGCGCGAGCAGTTGCTGAATCTGACCCAGGGGCGCCAGTCCGATCCGTTCGACCGCTCCATCGACCTGCTGGTCAGCCGGCTGCGCCAGCGGCTGCTGGACGTCGCGCGCGAGCCGCGCTACATCAAGACGCTGCGCAGCGAAGGCTATGTGTTCTCCGCCGCGGTCAGCGTGCTCGGCGAAGCGCAATGAGGCTGCAAGGGTTACTGAGGGGGCCGCGCACGCTGTTCGCCCGGCTGGCGCTGATCCTGTGCGTGGGCATGGCGCTGGCGCAGACCTTGTCGTTCTGGCTGACCATGACCGAACGCGATCAGGCCACTACTAAAATGATGATGGGCAGCATCGAGCGCGAAGTCGCCACCGCGGTGGTGCTGCTGGACCGCTTGCCGGCCGCCGAACGTTCCCAATGGCTGCCGCGGCTTGAGCGGCGCAACTATATGTTTCTGCTCGGCCCGGGCATTACCGGCGCGCCGCCGGACGCCAAGCTGTCGGCGCGCGTGGCCGAATCGATCGCCGACGGCATCGGCGAGACGTATCCGCTGACCGCCAACGTGGTGCCCGGCGACCGCGAACATTTCCAGGTGCACCTGCGTCTGAGCGACGGCAATCCGCTGACCATCGACGTACGGCCGATCGCCGGCCTGCCGCTGTCGCCCTGGCTGCCGCTGGTGCTGGTGCTGCAACTGATCGTGCTGGCCTGCTGCTGCTGGCTGGCGGTGCGCCAGGCGACGCGGCCGCTGCACCAGCTGGCGCAGGCCGCCGATACGCTGGGACCTGATTTGAAGGCGGCCCGGCTGTCCGAGGACGGTCCCTCCGAAGTGTCGCGCGCGGCGAAGGCATTCAATGCGATGCAGGACCGCATCGCGATCTACATGGCCGAGCGCATCCAGATCCTGGCGGCGATTTCGCACGATCTGCAGACGCCGATCACGCGCATGCGGCTGCGCGTGGATGTGATGGACGAAGACGCGCAAACCGTCAAGCTGCAGCAGGATTTGCAGGAAATGGAAAACCTGGTGAAAGAGGGCGTTGCCTATGCGCGCACGCTGCATGGCAACGCCGAAGCGCCGTGCCGCATCGATCCGGATGCCCTGTTCGACAGCCTGGTGTGCGATTACATCGATGCCGGCGACGATGTATCGCTGCAGGGCCGGGTCGACAGCGCATTGGTGACGCGCCCGCAGGCATTGCGCCGCATTCTCTGCAATCTGATCGACAATGCCCTGAAATATGCGGGCGCGGCGCAGGTGACGGTGACTGCGCTGCCGGGCGGCGGAGTGGCGGTCGCGGTACTCGACCGCGGGCCCGGCATTCCGCCCGACGCGCTGGAAGCGGTGTTCGAACCGTTCTACCGGGTTGAAGCCTCGCGCAACCGCAATACCGGCGGTACCGGCCTCGGGCTGGCGATCGTGCGTCAGCTCACGCTGGCGATGAACGCCACGCTGACCTTGCACAACCGCGACGGCGGCGGGCTGGAAGCCCGGCTGGTGTTGAAGAACCTGCCGGTTTGAAGCGGATTTGCGCGGATAACGATGAATAACAAATAACGCGCCGTCGCTGTATACCTGAAAATACGCCGAGAGGCATATGTGAGAAAAATAAACAGATTCCACCAGTAGGGAATGGATAATTAAATCGCATGCATGTCAGTTAATCTCACGGCAATGTGAGATTAAATTGATTGTGGCTCCTAGGCTAAAACCCTATAGTTTGCCAATAATTAAAACATCGGCACACACTTGGAGACGCACATGATTCATGAATTCAAAACCTATCGCGCAACCGCGGGCAACACCAAGGCCCTGATCGACCGTTTCGAAAAATTCACGCTGCCGATCCTGACCCGCATGGGCGTCAAGGTGCTGCATTGCTGGACCGCGGAAGCCGAGCCGGATGCGTTCTTTTACATGGTGCAGTTCGATTCGCTGCAGGCCAGCAAGGACGCCTGGGCCGCCTTCGGCGCCGATCCGGAATGGAAGGCCGCCAAGGCCGCCAGCGAAACCAGCGGCCCGCTGCTGGCTTCGCAATCCACCGTGTATCTGCAGCCGACGGCATTTACGCCAAAAGCCTAGTTCAAGGCTCGGCTCCGCCTTCTCGGCGGGGTTGCACAGTTGTGATCCCGGGCGGCATAGATATGCCCCCTCAATAAATAGATCGGTTTTTCGATGAAAGCTGCTCCTTTCGAATACGCGCGCGCGCAGTCGCTGGATCATGTCGTCCAGATGCTGGCCGAGCATGGCGACGAAGGCAAGATCATTGCCGGCGGCCAGAGCCTGGTGCCGATGCTGGCCATGCGCCTGCTGGCGCCGGCTTGGCTGATCGACATCCACGGCCTGGCCGAACTGCAGGCCATCGAGATCGAAGCCGATCATCTGGTCATCGGCGCGGCAACCCGCCAGTGCATGGCGCTCAAGAGCGATCTGCTCGACCCTTCGGTGCCGCTGCTGCGCAAGGCGCTGCGCTGGGTCGGCCATGCGCCCACGCGCAATCGCGGCACCATCGGCGGCAGCCTGGCGCACGCCGATCCGTCCGCCGAACTGACGCTGGCGGCCGCGATGCTGGAAGCGCAAATGACGCTGAAAAGCACGCTCGGCACCTGGCAAGTCGGCGCCGCCGATTTCTTTGCCGGTCCGATGATGACCTGCCTGGAGCCGGACGAATGCCTGATCAATGTGCATTTCCCGATCTGGCATGACGCTCCCGGCACGCATACCGGCTGCGCATTCGAGGAAATCGCGGCGCGCCATGGCGATTTCGCCATCGTTTCGGCGGCGGCGCAATTGAGCATCGGCGCCGACGGCGTGTGCACGCGCGCGGCGCTCGGCATCGGCGGCGCGTCGCAGACCGCGATGGCGTTCAATGACTTGGCGCAGCAGCTGGTCGGCTCGAAACTGGACGACAAAATGCTGCGCGAAGTGGCGCAGCAGGCCAGCCGCAAGGTTGAGCCGACCGGCGATCTGCAGGCCAGCGTGGCGTACCGCCATCATCTGGCCGGCGTGTTCGCCGAGCGCGCGTTGCGCGGCGCAAGAGAAGAAGCATTGCAAAAGGTGGCGGCATGAGCGAAAAGAGAATTCCCGTATCGATGATCGTCAACGGCAAGCCGCGCAGCGGCAGTTGCCCGGCGCGCACCACGCTGGTCGATTTCTTGCGCGACGAACTGCGCCTGACCGGCACCCATGTCGGCTGCGAACACGGCACCTGCGGCGCCTGCACCGTGATGCTGGACGGCGATCCGATCCGCGCCTGCCTGGCGTTCGCGGTGCAGCTCGAAGGCCGTGAAATCACCACCGTCGAAGGCCTGTGCAAGCCGGACGGCGGCCTCAGCATTCTGCAGGAAAGCTTTTGCGACGCGCATGCGCAGCAATGCGGCTATTGCACGCCCGGCATGCTGATCAGCGGCCAGGCCTTGCTGAACCGCACGCCGCATCCCGACAAGGCGGAAATCCGCGAAGCGATTTCCAGCAACCTGTGCCGCTGCACCGGTTATCAGCAAATCTGCGACGCGATCGCGCTGGCGGCCGAGCGCACCAATGCGGATGCGTCGGCCTCCGCATCCGCGTCCGCTCTTGCTGCCGCCGCGGCAGGGGAGGTACAGCCATGACCCAACTGCCGCAACAGGATCTGGAGGCCTCGGTGCAGAAGCCCTTCAAATATATCGGCAAGCATCGCCGCACCAAGGAATCGCCGCGCTTCGTATCGGGCCAAGGCCGCTTCGTGGCCGACGTCAATATCGCCGGCATGAAGCATGTGGCGATCGTGGCGTCGCCGCATCCCAGCGCCAGAATCCTTTCCTACGATGTTGAGGCCGCCAAGGCCATGCCCGGGGTTTGCTACATCCTCGACGGACGCGAATTGCAGGCGCATACCGATTCGCTGTACGTCGGCGTCGACGCGCCCAAAGTCACGCGATACGCGCTGGCCAAGGATGTGGTGCGCTATTCCGGCGAATGGGTGGTGGCGGTGGTGGCCGACACCCGCGCCCAAGCCGAGGACGCGGCCGAACTGGTGGTGGTTGAATATGAATCCACGCCGCACGTGATCGATCCCGAGGAATCGCTGAAGGCCGAGGCGCCGAAGATCCATCCCGATCACGGCAGCAATCAATTGTTCCACCGCAAATTCGTCTGGGGGCCGGTCGACGAGGAATTCGAGAAAGCCGAGGAGCACGTCTCGTTCCGCGTGACCTGGGGCCGCAGCTCCACCGTGCCGATCGAAACCTTCGGCGTGGTCGCGCAATGGCACGAAACCGACGGCATCCTCGATATCTGGGCATCGATCCAGATGCCGAAATATCCGGATCAGCTGGCCAAGGCCCTGCGCATGCCGGGCAATGCGGTGCGGGTGCACTTCGATGTCGATGTCGGCGGCAGCTACGGCCTCAAGCGCGGCATCAAGCATACGGTGCTGGTCGGCTATCTGGCGCGCAAGCTCGGCACGCCGGTGCGCTTCATCGAAGACCGCCTGGAAAACATGCGCGGCGGCGACATGCACGGGCCGGACCGCTTTTTCGACATGCAGGCCGCGTTCAATCGCGACGGCATTGTCAAGGCATTGAAGATCCGCGCGGTCGATGACGTCGGCGCCTACGCCGGCCGTTCGCCGCTGCAACTGGGCAAGCCGGTCAGCGCGATCTGCGGGCCGTACCAGATCCACGCGGTGCAGTACGAGCCGACCTCCGTGATGACCAACAAGACGCCGCAGGAAGCGGTGCGCGGCTTCGGCCAGGCGCCGACCAATCTGGCGCTGGAACGCATGATGGATCATGTGGCGCGCCATCTCGGCATGGACCCGGTCGAACTGCGCCGCAAGAATTTCATCCGCAAGGATCAGTTCCCGTACCTGATCCCGAGCGGCACCACCTATGATTCGGGCGATTACCATACCGTGCTGGCCAAGACGCTGGACGGCATCGATTACCCGAACCTGGTGCGCGAACGCGACGCCCTGCGCGCGCAGGGCCAACTGGCCGGCATCGGCATCGCCACCTGCCTGGAGCCGAGCGGCGGCAATTCCGCGTTCGAACCGCTGTTCAATCCGAAAAACGAAACCACCACCTGGATGGATTCCTGCCTGGTGCGGGTCGATCTGTCCGGCGCGGTTACCGGCGTGATGGGCACTTCCAGTTCGGGCCAGGGCCATGAAACGCTGGTTTCGACCGTAGTCGGCGAAATCCTCGAACGCGAGCCGAGCACCGTGCGCGTGGTGCGCGCCGATTCGCTCAACGCCTTGCCGTCCAACAGCCCCGTGGGCAGCCGCATGGCGATCATGCTGGGCGGCGCGGCGGCCGGCGCGGCGCGCAAGATCAAGGCCACGCTGATCAAGATCGCGGCGCACAACCTGGGATGCGCGATTGAAGATATCGACTACGCCGACGGCAATTGCAGCGTGCGCGGCGATGCGGGGCGGAAGATAAGCTGGGATCAGCTGATTGAAATCTGCCACCGCAAATTCCATCTGCTGCCGCCCGACACCGAACCCGGCCTGCAGGCCACCTTCGTCTGGGAAGTGCCGACCGGCGGCATCCTGCCGACCGCCGACGGCCGCGTGCAGATGTATCCGTGCTATTCCTTCGAATCGCACGTGGTGCTGATCAAGATCGATCCCGACACCGGGCAGCCGAAGATACTGAAATACCTGTGCGGCCATGATTGCGGCGTGATGATCAATCCCGACATCGTGCACGGCATGACCTACGGTGGCGTGGCGCACGGCATCGGCGCTTCGCTGTACGAGAAATTTGCCTATACCGCCGAGGGCGAGCTGGCCGCCGGCACCTTCATGGATTACCTGATTCCGAGTTCGATGGAAGTGCCGGAGATCCATATCGTCGATCATTGCACGCCGTCGCCGCTGACCACCTTCGGCCAGAAAGGCTCGGGCGAAGCCGGCTATCTCGGCTCGGGCGCGGCCATCTGCAACGGCGTCAACGATGCGTTGTCTACCATCGGCGCCTCGATCGAAAAGACGCCGATGAGCGGCCTGGCCATCTGGAACTGCATTCAAGAAAAACAAACTGCATCCCTATAGAAAGAGCGTCCCATGAAGAACTTGATCATCGATATTCACGCGCACTATCTTCCCAAGCTGATCGTCGAGCGTTTCGACGCCAACGCCGCCAGCTTTCCAAATGTGAAACTGACGCGCGGCGACAAGGGCGTGACCCTGCAATTCCCCGGCGGCGAAGTCACCCGGCCGATTTCGCCGAAACTCGGCGACCTGGAAGACCGCAAGGCCTGGATGCAGCAGAACAATATCGATCATCAACTGGTCGGCGGCTGGCTCGACAGCTTCGGCTATGAACTGCCGGCGGCCGAAGGCCTGGCCTGGAGCCGCTTCATCAACGATTGCATGTGGGACGGGCTGACTGAAGAAACGCGCTTCACGCCGCTGGCCACGGTGCCGCTGCAGGACGGCAAGCTGGCTGCGCAGGTGCTGGAAGAAGCGATGAAGAAAGGTTTCGGCGGCATCATGATCGGCACCTTGCCGAAGGGGCAGGGCGGCAACCTGGACGACCCCGCGCTGGATCCGTTCTGGGAAAAGGCCTCGGAACTGAAAGCGGCCGTGGTGCTGCATCCGATGTTCATCTGCGGCGAGCCGCGCCTGGCCGATTACGATATGGTCAATGCGGTGGGCCGCCTGGCCGATACCACCATCGCCGTCTCGCGCCTGCTGTTCTCGGGCCATATCCTGAAATATTCCGGCATGAAGCTGATCCTGTGCCATGGCGGCGCCGCGCTGCCGTTCGGGCTGGGCCGGCTGATCCGCAACTCGGCCATTTCGCACGGCAAGTACGCCGATGCGCGCAAAGGCTTCGAAGCGATGTTTTTCGATTCCTGCGTGTTCGATCCGGACGCGCTCGATTTCCTGGTGAAAAAGGCCGGCAAGGGCCGCGTCATGCTGGGTTCGGACATGCCGTTCCCGATCGGCGATCCGGCGCCGCAGAACGCGGTTGCCAACAGTACCCAGGATGCGGCCGAGCGCGGCGCGATCATGGGCATGACCGCGCAAGGGGTATTCAGTCTGCGCCGCGATCTGTGCTGCGATCCGATCAATCAAAAATAATAAAAGCAGCACACACATTCGAGACAAGGTGAACGCATGAGCGATAACAAAGATGGGCAGGGCAACAGCGACAACAAGTGGGGCTACCCCGACCTGCACGCGCATATCGAAGAACTGAAGCGGCGCGGCCGCCTGCTGGTGATCGACAAGCCGATCGACAAGGATTCGGAGCTGCATCCGCTGGTGCGCTGGCAATTCGTCGGCGGCATGGCCGAAGCCGACCGCAAGGCCTTCCTGTTTACCAATATCGTCAATGCGCAGGGCCGCAAATATTCGATGCCGGTGATCGTCGGCGGGCTGGCGGCGAATCGCGAAATCTATTCGGTCGGCATGGGCACCTCGGTTGAGAAAATCCAGGAAAAGTGGGATCACGCGATGGCCAATCCGATCGCGCCGAAACTGGTCGAGCAAAGCCAAGCGGAATGCCAGGAAGTGATCCATGAAGGCGATGCGCTGCAAGGCGAGGGCAATGGACTGGACATGCTGCCGATTCCGGTGTCGACCCCGGGTTTCGACAGCGCGCCGACCCTGTCTGCCACCAATGTGGTCACGCGCGATCCGGAAACCGGCGTGCAGAACATGGGCACTTACCGCTGCCAGCTGAAGGCGCCGGACCGGCTGGTGGTGCGGATGGCCACGCGCGTCGGCGGCGCCGGCGGCTATCTGCATTACCAGGCTTGGAAAAAGGCCGGCCATAAAACCATGCCGTGCGCGATCGTGCTGGGCTGTCCGCCGTTCGTGTCGTTCATGGGACCGCAGAAACTGCCGATCGGCATGGATGAGCTGGAAGTCGCCGGCGGCCTTGCCGGTGTGCCGATCGAAGTGGTGATGGCGCGCACGGTCGATCTGCGCGTGCCGGCCCAGGCCGAGATCGTGATCGAAGGCCTGGTCGATCTGGAATACCTGGAACCGGAAGCGCCGTTCGGCGAATCGCACGGGCACGTGGCGCTGGAAGAATTCAATCTGCCGATGAAGATCACCGCGATCACGCATCGCCGCGCGCCGGTGATCCCGTCCTACATCAGCCAGGTCGCGCCGAGTGAATCCAGCGTGATCAAGCGGGTCGCCTACGAACCGCTGTTCCTGGCGCATCTGAAGAATGCGCTGGGCATCCGCGGCGTGAAGAAAGTCACGCTGCACGAGCCGCTGACCGGCCTGCTGCGGCTGACCATCATCACCCTCGAAAAGGGCACGCCGCATACCGAAATCTGGCGCGCGCTGTACGGCGCCGCCTATTTCAAGGGCGATTGCAGCAAGATCTGCCTGGCCATCAACGACGATATCGATCCCGACAATGCCGACGCGCTGTTCTGGGCCATGGCCTACCGCATGAATCCGGTCAAGGACGTGCGCACGCTGGACTTCCGCGGCCAGGGCCACGGCCCGAAGCGCGAAACCGACGGCGAGGAAGATTCCACGCTGCTGATGGACGCCACCATGAAGGAAGACATGCCGCCATTGGCGCTGCCGACCCGGGAGTACATGGAGCGCGCCCGCGATATCTGGGAAGAGCTCGGCCTGCCGCCGCTGCGTCCGCAGCCGCCATGGTTCGGCTATTCGCTGGGCGACTGGCTGCCGCAATGGGACGAGGCCGCCAAGCGCGCCGCCACCGGACGTTATCTGGAAAACGGCAAGATCAGCCTGGCGCAGCAGCGCAACGACGTCAAGGCCGAATCGAAATTCCGCCCCGAATAAATACATTTTCAGAGAGACAAAGCCATCATGGAAATCAACGGCGAACGCGTTATCGGCGCATCCCGGAAAACGGTCTGGGATGCGATCAACGATCCTGAAATACTGAAGCTGTGCATTCCCGGCGGCGAAAGCGTCGAGCGCGTCGGCGACAACGAAATGAAAGCCGTGGTCCTGGCCAAGATCGGCCCGGTGCGCGCGCGCTTCTCGGGCAAGATGACGATGCTCGATGTGGTTGCGCCGGATTCCTGCCGGATCGTGTTCGAGGGCACGGGCGGCCCGGCCGGCTTTGCCAAGGGGGAGGCCGGCGTGGTGCTGAAATCGCAGGGGCCGAATGAAACCCTGCTGACCTTCAGCGCGGCGGCCACGGTCGGCGGCAAGCTGGGACAGATCGGCGCGCGCCTGATCGAATCGGCCGCGCGCACGATTTCGGACGAATTCTTTACCAACATGATGAAGCAGTTGTCGCCGCAATCGGAAGGCGGCGATGAAACCCCTTCGCAGGCGGCGCGGGCTTCGGCATCGAATGCAAGCGCAACTGTAACCGCAACCGCGCCGGCGCCGGCGCCAGCCGCGAACAATGCCGCAAGGCCGGCCGCGGCTTCCGTTCCCCAAGCCGATCCGCGCCCGCGGCCGCAAGCGCAGCCGGGCTACATCATGGTCGACGCGCGCTGGCTGGTCTCGGGTGTGGCGGCCGCTTGTCTGGCGATCGGATTCCTGGCCGGGAGACTCTTTTGAAAACCGCAAAACAAATCAGCGCCAACGGCGTGACCGTCAATTACGAGATCGGCGGCCTCGACAGCGGGCCCTGGGTAGTGTTCAGCCATTCGCTCGGCTGCAGCAAGGCGATGTGGCAGCCGCAGTTCGACGCGCTGGCCAAATCGTACCGCGTGCTGCGCTACGACATTCGCGGCCATGGCGCCAGCAGCACGCCGCCGGCGCCGTATTCGCTGGACATGATGGCGCAGGACGTCAAGGCGCTGTGCGATGCCTTGAATATCGAAAAATGCCATTTCGTCGGTCTCTCGATGGGCGGCATGATCGGCCAGACCGTGGCGCTGAACCATCCCGAACTGTTGTTGAGCCTGACCCTGGCCGACACCAGCAGCCATTACGGCCCGGACCTGATGCCCTTCTGGGAAGCGCGCAGCCAGACCGCATTGATGCAGGGCATGACGCCGCTGGTGGCGCCGTCGCTGGAGCGCTGGTTCACGGCGCCGTTCCGCGCCGCGCATCCGGTGCTGATGCAGGAAGCCATGCAATGGGTGCTGGACACGCCCTCGCAAGGCTACGCCGCCTGCTGCATGGCGATCGCCGTGATCGACACCACCGCCCGCCTCAAGGAAATCAAGGTGCCGGCACAGGTCATCGTGGGCAAGGACGACCTGGCGACGCCGCCGGCCATGTCCGAGCTGATCCATGCCCGGATTGCCGGCTCCAAGCTGCTGGTGCTGGAATCGGCGGCGCATATTTCCAGCGTCGAGCAGGCGCGGAAATTTACCGATGCCCTGCAGGGATTCCTGGCCGGCGTGCCGGCCTGAAACACGAATTTGTTTTTCCGCAGTTGAAAATTTGCCGTAGCCGTTGCAGCAAGAGTTTGTAGTTTGTAGTAAATCCGGAAGATTTAAAAAAGGTTGTGCGATGCCGGCCGGCGTTGCGCCCACTTATTAACGACCGCCAGACCATGGCGGCGGAGACGAAGGATAAATTATGACCAGCTCACCACGCACGCGGCGGATGCCGGCGGCCCTGGCTGCCCTTGCCCTGACCATGGCTTTCGGCATCTTCGGCGCCATGCCCGTTGCCGCCCAGACCGCCTCGCTGATGCAATACGAAGGCGCCGACCGCACCGAAAAACTGATCGCCGGCGCGGCCAAGGAAGACAATACCCTGACGCTGTATACCGCATTCCGGCCGGAAGACCTGCCGGCCATCCTGGCGCCGTTCGAAAAGAAATACGGCATCAAGGTCAAGCCGTGGCGTTCCGGCAGCGACAACGTCACCCAGCGCGTGCTCAGCGAAGCCTCGGGCAAGCGCTTCGAGGTCGACGCCATCATGATGCCGGCGCAGGATATGGAAGCGGTGCGCCGCGAACAATTGCTGCAGCCGGTCAAATCGCCGTTTCAGAAGGATCTCGCCAAGGGCGCGGTGCCGGCGCATCGCGAATACGCCTCGGTGCTGCTCAATGTGGTGGTGCAGGCCTACAACCCAACCGTGCTGAAGAAGGAAGACCTGCCGAAAAGCTTTGAAGAGCTGGCCGATCCGAAGTGGAAGGGCAAGCTCGGCATCGAAGCCAAGGCCGAGGAGTGGTACACCACGGTGGTCAACAGCCGCGGCGAGCAGAAGGGCATCAAGATGTTCCACGACATCGTCCAGGCCAACGGCGTTTCGGTGCGCCTGGGCATGTCGTTGCTGCACAATCTGGTGCTGGCGCGCGAGGTGCCGCTGGCGCTGACCATGTACATCGATCTGGCCGAAAAGAGCAAGCGCGCCGGCAAGCCGATCGACTGGTTCTCGCTGGACCCGGCCGTGGCGCAGGGCTTCAACATCGGCCTGGCGCGCCAGTCGCCGCATCCGAACGCGGCGCTGCTGTTCTACGACTACATGCTGTCGCCCGAAACGCAGCAGCTGCTGGCGTCCAAATTCTATTATCCGGCCAGCGCCAAGGTGGCTTCGCCGTATCCGGAGCTGGCCAAGAGCATGAAGTTCGTCGATCCGGTCTATACCGTCGACAACTATGACAAATGGTCGAAATCGTACCGGGACGTGGTGACCAACCAGGCCGGCGGCCAGGCCAAGTAAAGCCGAAGCCGATCCGCTTCATAACCAGACAGACGCAGCACCAGTGGAGAACGCCATGCAAAACATCATCAAAAATTGGTCCGGGACGGCAGCATTGTCGATAGCGGGCGCGGCGGCATTTTCGCTGGCGCTGGGGCTGGCGGTCACGGCCTCGGCCCCGGCTGCGGCGCAGACGGCGGCCCCGGCCAAAATCGACATGGTGGTCTTCGGCCAGCCCTCATTGGGCGCCTTCCTGACGCCGGTCATCAAGCAGCGCAAGCTGGACATCAAGCACGGCATCGACTTCAATTTCGTCGAGCGCACGCCGGACGCCTATATCGCCCAATTCAATTCCGGCGAGTTCCAGGTCGGCGGCAGCGCCGCGCTGCTGTCGGTCGGGATTGCGGCCAACCAGGGCGTGAAGGTGTCGTATCTGTTCAACCTGTTCGATTATTTCGGCGCGGTCGTCACCGACAAGCCCGAAATCAAGACCGTCAAGGACCTTGAAGGCAAGCAGCTGGTGGCGGCCTCGGCCACCACCAATTACGCGATGTTCAAATGGGTGGCGCTGAACCAGGGCGTGAATTTCGACAAGATCGCCGTGCAGAATACCGCGACGCCGGGCCTGGTGGGCTACGCCCTGGCCGACCGCGCCGAGGCGGTGCAGCTGTGGGAGCCGGCCTATTCGATCCTGCTGGCCAAGAAGCCGGCTATGCACGCGGTCGAGCTGGATATGAAGGCGCGCTGGAAGAAATTCTCCGGCACCGACGATATTCCTTACCTGGGCGTGGCCGCGCATGACGCCTGGATCAAGAAGAATCCGCAACTGGTCGAGAAGATGTACGCCACCTTCAAGGAAGCCGCCGAATGGCTGCGCGCCAATCCCGCCGAAGGCGCGCGCATGGTGGCGGCCTCGATCAAGGGTTCCGACGAGAAGGTGATCCAGAAACTGATCGAGGACAATTCGCGCCTGGGCCTGAACGTGCAGACCGCGGCCAGCATGAAGAAAGCCATCCAGGCGGTGTATGCGGCCGGGCTGCAGAGCGGTTATCTGAACAAGGCGGTCGACCCCGCCACGATCTATATGGGGAGCGGCAAGTGATGCGCTTGCGCAAGGAACCTTTTATTTCCTTCGTCGCGCTGGTCGCGGTGTGGGAAGTGACGGCGCACTTTTTCCCGCCGTTCCTGTTCCCGTCGACGCTGACCATCGGCAAGGAAATCCTGGTCATCCTGGGCGATCCGAAACAGGTCGTCAGCGCCATTGCCACCGCCTTGCGCATACTGGCGGGCATGGCCGGCGCCTTTGTCGCCGGCGGCCTGATCGGCGTCTGGATGGGCATGTCGCCGCGCGTGGAGCGCTACGTGCATCCGCTGCTGACCTTCAACCAGGGCATTCCGGCCTTGTCGTGGGTGGTGTTTTCGGTAATCTGGTTCAAGTCCACCGAATTCCGCATCTGGTTCATCATCGCCATGACCACGCTGCCGGCCTTCGCTTTCCAGATTTACGATTCCTACCGCGCCATGTCCAAGGATCTGGTGGAGATGACGCTGTCGTTCCGCCCCAGCCGCTGGGATAAATTCCGCACCCTGATCGTGCCGAGCATTCTGCCCGGCATCGCCACGGCCTGGAAAGTCAATCTGGGCAATGTGGCGCGGGTGGTGGTGGTGGCCGAACTGGTCGGCGCCACGGTCGGCGTGGGCTTCGAGTTATTGCAGCGCCAGCAATTGTTCGACATGGCCGGCGCGATGGCCTGGACCATGGTGCTGGTGCTGTTCGTGGTGGTCTCGCAGGGCGTGGTGACGCTGCTGGAAACCAGTCTGCTGCGCTATCGCGCGCAATCGGAGCGTGGCTTATGAAAGTGGTCGAATTCAGGGATGTGGCCAAGCATTTCGATGTGGCCGCCACGGGCGCGGCGGCCGGGGACGATACCGAAGGGGGGCAGCCGAAATTCGCGGCCAGGGATCTGTCGCTGCATATCGACAAGGACGAGCTGGTGGCGGTGGTCGGCAAGACCGGCTGCGGCAAATCGACCATGTTCAATCTGCTGATCGGCCTGATCGCGCCGAACGCGGGCAGCGTGGAAGTGCTGGGCTGCGATCCGTTCAGGCAATTCAACGCGCTGGCCGGCAAATTGTCGGTGGTGTTCCAGAGCGACCGCCTGCTGCCCTGGCGCACCGCGCTGGAAAACGTGGCCTACGGCCTGGAGTTGCGCAAGGTGCCGAAGGCCGAGCGTTTGGCGGCCGGCATGGACTGGCTGCAGCGGCTGGGGCTGGAAGCGCATGCGCACAAATGGCCGCATTCGCTCTCGGGCGGCATGCGCCAGCGCGTGAGCATTGCGCGCGCCTTCGCCACCGATCCCGAAATCCTCCTGTGCGACGAACCGTTTTCGGCGCTGGACGAGTTGACCGGAGCCAGGCTGCGCGAGGAATTCCGCCGGCTGGTGAAGGACACGCACAAGACCGGCGTGTTCGTCACGCATTCGATCAACGAGGCCATCGAAATCGGCGACCGCATTCTGGTGTTTCGCGCACCGGGGCATGTGGCGGCGGAATTCAAGGTGGCCGAAGCCTTGCAGCAGTTCGGCAAGGATGGATTGAAACTCAAAATCCTGGATGAAATGGGTAGTTGAGGCCGCGTTGAGCCCGCTATCCGGACAAAAAAATCATTAACAATATATTTGAGATCACTAACGGAGATGACATGACTAAAGCGACCAAGGCGCCAGCAAAGAAGCCAAGCAAGCCTGCCGCATCGGCAAAAACAACGGAAAAATTCCCGGTCAAGACGCCGGCGCCGAAGGGCATGAAGGCCATCGTCAATGCGCCGGTGAAAGATGCGGCGAAGCACCGGGCAGTGGGCGTGCGCGGCTATCGCGATCTGCACGAGCATCTGGCCGAGCTGGATAAGGCCGGCCTGCTGGTGACCATCGACCGTCCGATCAACAAGGACACCGAACTGCATCCGCTGGTGCGCTGGCAGTTCCGCGGCGGCATCGAAGAGAAGGACCGCAAGGCCTTCCTGTTCACCAACGTGGTGGACGGCAGCGGCAAGAAATACGATATCCCGGTGGTGGTGGGCGCGCTGGCTGCATCGCGCCAGATCTATAGTGTCGGCATGGATTGCGAAATCGAGAAGATGGCCGCGGCCTGGAACAAGGCGATCGCCAATCCGGTCAAGCCGAATATCCTCAAGAAGGCGGCCTGCCAGGAAATCGTGGTGACCGGCGCCGAATTGAAAAAGCCGGGCAAGGGGCTGGACAGCCTGCCGATCCCGATTTCGACCCCGGGCTGGGACAATGCGCCCTACACCACGCTGTCGCCCTACATTTCGAAGGATCCGGAAACCGGCATCCAGAACATGGGCATTTATCGCGGCCAGTTGAAATCGCCGACCCGGCTCGGCATGAATCCGTCGCTGGAAAACCAGGCCGGCATCTACACCCACTGGGAAAAGGCCAAGGCGCGCGGCGAGCGCCTGGAAGCCGCCGTGGTGCTGGGCTGCGCGCCGCAAATCGCCTTCACCTCGGCGCAGAAGCTGTCGGAAGATACCGATGAACTGCACGTGGCCGGCGGCCTGGCCGGCAAGCCGGTCGATGTGGTCAAGTGCGTCACCGTCGATCTGCTGGTGCCGGCCGATTCCGAAATTGTGATCGAAGGCTATATCGATACCGAATGGCTGGAGCCGGAAGCGCCGTTCGGCGAATCGCACGGCCACGTCAATCTGCAGGAATTCAACGCCTTCATGACCGTGACGGCGATCACGCGCCGCAAGGACGCGATCCTGACCTCGATCATTTCGCAGGTGACGCCGTCCGAATCCAGTCTGATCAAGCGCGCCGCGCTGGAGCCGGTGCTGCTGAACCATTTGCGCCGCAATATGGGCATCAAGGGTGTAATCAAGGTTTCCATGCATGAGCCGCTGACCAATCTGCGCAAGGTGCTGGCGGTGGTGGTGGACCGCAAGATGCATCCGACGGAAGTCTGGCGCGCGCTGTACGGCGCGGCGTCGATGCTGCGTTCCGGCGGCAAGATGGTAATCGCGGTCAATGAGGATATCGATCCGGACAACGCCGATGCGCTGCTGTGGGCCATGACCTACCGCGCCAATTTCGCGCTCGACCTGCAGACGCTGAAGGGCCGCGATCCCGGCCACGGTCCGCGCAGCCCGCGCAACGACGGCGTCGACGCTTCGCTGCTGATCGATGCCACGCTGAAGGACGATTTCCCGCCGATCGCCTTGCCGAAGCGCGAATTCATGGAAAACGCCAAGGAGATCTGGGACGAGCTGGGCCTGCCGAAGCTCAAGCCGGAAGCGCCGTGGTTCGGCTATTCGCTGGGCGACTGGAGCCCGCGCAACGAACAGATGGCGCAGCGCGCGGTGCGCGGCGAGTATTTCATCACCGGCGAGGAGCTGATCAAGCAGCGCCGCAACGACGTCGCGATGAATACCGAGATCGAGAGCGGCGAAGCGCAAGGCGGCGGCAAAGCCGCCAAGGCGGCCGTCAAGAAAAAGCAGGGCCACTGATCATTCAGGGGAGAAGTGCGGCGCAGGGTCCTGATTGCCTTGCGCCGCGCCGATAGAACAAAAGTCGCACATCGATGCGAATCACGAAATCAGGAGACACAATGCACGACTCAGTAAACACCGCCGGGATATCCAGCAAGGATTTGACATCGGAAGCCGGCCTGATTTATCGCCTGGAAAGCATTCCGTTTTCGCGCTGGCATTCGAAGGCGCGCATCTTCATCGGCAGCGCCACCTTTTTTGACGCCTTCGATGCCTTGTCGCTGGCGTTCGTGCTGCCGGTGCTGATCGGCCTGTGGCATATCACGCCGGTGCAGATCGGCATTCTGATCGCGTCGAGCTATGTCGGGCAGCTGATCGGCGCGCTGCTGTTCGGCTGGCTGGCCGAACGCTACGGGCGCATCCGCAGCATTACCGGTGCGATCGGCATCATGTCGATCATGTCGATCGCCTGCGCGCTGTGCGGCAATTTCACCATGCTGTTCTGGTGCCGCTTCATTCAAGGCATCGGCATCGGCGGCGAAATGCCGGTGGCGGCCGCCTATATCAGCGAGCTGTCCAAGGCGCACGGGCGCGGCAAATATTTCCTGCTGTATGAATTGCTGTTTCCGATCGGCCTGATGGTGACCGGCCAGGCCGGCGCATTCCTGGTGCCGAAAATCGGCTGGGAAGTGATGTTCTGGATCGGCGGCATTGCCGGCGGCATCATCACGCTGTTCATCTATCGCCTGCCGGAATCGCCGCGCTGGCTGATTTCCAAAAATCGCCTGGCCGAGGCCGATGCCATCGTGCAGCAGGCCGAGCGCAGTACCGACAAGCGCGTGATGCCGTCGCAGGCGACGCAGGACGCGATTCATTCCGCGGCCGCCTATTCGGCCAATACGCCAAAACGCCGCGTTTCGTGGCACGAGCTGTTTTCCGGTTTTTACCGCGGCCGCACGCTGGTGGTCTGGATCTTGTGGGCGGCCACGTTTTTCGTTGCCAACAGCCTCAACAACTGGCTGCCGACGCTGTACAAGACGGTCTACAAATTGCCTCTGCAGGATGCATTGCGCGCCGCTTCGCTGACCAATGTGGCGCAGGTGCTGGTGCTGCTGCTGTGCGCGTTCTGCATCGACAGGATGGGGCGCCGCAACTGGGCCATCGGTTCGTTCATCATCGGCGGCGGCTTCCTGACGCTGCTGTGGTTCATGGGCGCCAACAGCGTGACCAGTGTGATCGTGCTGGCGACCATCAGCTACGGCATCATCGGTTCCACGGCGGCGGTGCTGTATCTGTACACGCCGGAAATCTACCCGACCCGGATTCGCGCCACCGGCACCGGCCTGGCGACGTCCTGGCTGCGGCTGGCTTCGGCGGTCGGCCCGGCGCTGGTCGGCATGATGGTGCATGACGAGGGCATCGCTTCGGTGTTCCTGATGCTGGCGGGCGTGTGCGTGGTGGGCGCGGTGGCGGCTTGCCTGATGATCGAAACGCGTCAGCGCAGCCTGGAAGAGATTGCGCCTTGATGCATTACTGCGGGTCCTGATCCAGCAACTGATCGCAGAGCGCCATGGTCGCTCTGCCTTCTTCCTCCAGCCAATCGATGAAGGCGCTGCGGGCGACATGCCCGTCGCTGTTCGGATCGACGTTCGCGTAATACGCGCGGGTCTGCACGCCGAGGCTGCCGAACGGCGTACAGAGCCGGCCGGCGGCGATATCGTCGATCACCAGGAAGTAGGGCACCAGCGCGATGCCCAGCCCTTCCATCGCTGCCTGCAGCGTGAAATACATCTGTTCGAAATTGATGGTGTGGGCCGGCCGGACGTGGGACGCGTCCAGATTGGCCAGCCAGGCATCCCAGCGATACGGCTCGGTGGAATACGTCAGCAGGGTATGGAAGGCGATGTCTTCCGGCGTTTCCAGCGCATGTTTTTCCAGCAGATCCGGATGGCATACCGGCAGGATGCTTTCGGTCAGAAAGAAGCGCGAGGTGGCCGGATCGGGCGGCTCCAGCGCGCCGCGAATGGCGATGTCGTATTCCTTGCCGGAGAAATCGACCGGCGACAGCGACGTTACCAGCCGCACCCGCAGATCCAGATGGCGGCGCTGGAAGGTCGAGAAGCGCGGGATCAGCCAGCGCAGCGTGAAGGTCGGCGGCGCGCTCACCGTCAGCTCGGCATTGTTGACATTCGATATGTGCATCGCCGCGACCGCGATCCGGTCCAGCGCGGCGCTGGATTCGTCGAACAGCTTCTTGCCGGCCGAGGTCAATACCAGATGTGCGTTGACCCGGCGGAACAAGGTCACGCCCAGCCATTCTTCCAGGATCGCGACCTGGCGGCTGATCGCGCCGTGAGTCACATTGAGTTCCTGCCCGGCTTTGGTAAAACTCACAAGCCTGGCGGCGGCCTCGAACGCGCGTATCGAGTTGAGCGGCGGTATTTTTCGCATCGTTGAAAGAGCTGGCTATGTGAGCTTTGCTGACAGGAATGCCAGTATAGCTGCAATCCTGTCCCGCAAGGAGTCCTACAGCATCTAGCGTTCTCGTCCTATGGCCCCGTTTTGGTGCGGTGGGTAAATTGCCTTCAGCGTCATCCGACGGCTAACAAGGGCAATCCATATCAAGGAGACCGTTATGATCACTCGCACCGGCGAATCTTTAGGGGTATTTCAAGGCGGAGACGCCAGCGCATCGGGCGTATCCTGGGGCGCCATTCTGGCCGGCGCTTTCGGCGCCGCCGCGCTGTCGTTCATTTTGATCATCCTGGGCTTCGGCCTTGGCTTCTCGGCGGTTTCGCCATGGTCGGACAGCGGCGCCAGCGCGCAGACGATCGGCATTTCGACCATTGTCTGGCTGGCCTTCACGCAAATTGCCGCATCCGCCATCGGCGGCTTCCTGGCCGGCCGGCTGCGCGTGAAATGGGCCAGCGTGCATGGCGATGAAGTCTATTTCCGCGACACCGCGCACGGCTTCCTGGCGTGGGCAGTGGCGTCGCTGGCGACGGCGGCGTTGCTGACCGGCGCCATCGGCAGCGTATTGTCCGGCGGCGCCAAGGTGGCCGGCGCGACCGGGGCCATGGCCGCCACCGCCGGCGCGGCGGCGATGCAGGGCAACATGGGTGGCGGGGGAGGCACGGGCGATGTATCCGGCTACTTTGTCGATTCGCTGTTCCGTCCGGCATCGACTATGGGCAATGCCGGCGCTGCCACGGGAGCGCCGGCGACCGATGCCGGCGCCGCTCCCGGCGCGAACATGGCAATGGCGCCGGGCGGCATGGCAGGCGGCAATCCGTCCGCCGGCGGCAATGACAACGCCATGATGACCGGCCAGCAGCGCGCCGAAGTGACGCGGATCTTCGTCAACGCCCTGCGCACCGGCGCCATGAGCGAAAGCGATAAAAGCTATGTCGCGCAAATCGTCGCCAGGCGCAACGGCATGAGCCAGGCCGACGCCGAAAGGCGCGTCAACGATGTCTATGCCGGCTACAGCAAGGTCATCAACGACGCCAGGCAGCAGGCCAAGGCCGCCGCGGATGCCGCGCGCAAGGCCGCCGCGTACTCGGCGCTGTGGATGTTCGTGGCATTGCTGTGCGGGGCCTTCATCGCCAGCCTGAGCGCCACATTCGGCGGCCGCCTGCGCGACCGCGATATGCCGGACGAAACCTATACAACGACCACCCCGACACTCTAAGGAGAACAACATGCGCTCACTTCTGTTACTGCTGTTAGGCGTGCCTATTCCCATCATCATCCTGATCGCCCTGTTCGTGCGGTAAAGCATTGGAATGCACGAAACAAAAACCGCCCCGGCCGCAAGCCGGGGCGGTTTTTTTATCCCCGCCGCCAATGGCAATTTGCGCATCCGTTGAACATAAGCCGCCGGGCGCGTTCATACCTGATGTCCATTATGGTGCACATCGCCGGCCGCCGCCGATGTGCGCTTTTTATTATCATGAGGAGCTTATGCCAGGCCAAATGCAATCCATCGTCCGCACCACCTTTCTCCTGGGCGCCGCGGCGCTGGCATTTTCCACCCGCGCAAACGCCGCCGCCCCTACCTCTACTTCCGCCTCCGCCCCTGGCGTATGTTCCCCCGAACTGACCGTCGACAAGGAAAAACTGGCGGCGTACATGCTGCGCAAATATCCGGTCGGCACCGCCTATCTTTCCATCGGCGAGCATCCGGCGCCATTGCAATCGCATCGCGCGCTGCTGCATTGGCTGCTGGCGAAAAGAGCCGGCACGCAAACCGAAGGCGGCAGCGATGCCGCCAATGTCGATCGTATCGCCGCCGATATGCGCAATATGCTCGACGGCAAGAACAAGCAGTTGACGCCGTCCACGTCCACCGATCCGCTGCATTTTTTCGATACGCCGGACGGCAGCGATGCGGTGCGCTGCGCCACGGCGGACGCCATGCCCGATCCCTCGGCGGCGCCTGCTCAGGGACCTGCGCTGGCGACGGCATTGCCGGCCGCGCCTGCAGCCGCGCCTGGCGCATCCGCGCCGGCGCCCACGCCGAGCTGGCTCGACAAAATCCGCGTGCGCGGCAATCCGGACCAATTGTCGGTCGACAAAAGCAACACCGCCGGCTATGCCTCGGTCGACAAGGCGCAAATCGATTTTTCCAACGATGCGGTGGCCAATTCGCGCGCCAACGATGTGCAGGCCTATGTCGGCTATTCCTGGATCAAATCGTCGTTCGGCAGCAGCGGCAGCACATACGAGGCGATTCCTTATGTGGGCTACAAGCAGAACCGCGTCGCCGTGAATAATCCCGACGGCACGGTCATTACCACCACCCGCACCAGCGACGTCGGCCTGTTGAGCAATTTCCACTACGTGCATCCCGGCAGCAGCGATACCGAAGACCTGAGCGTGCGTCCCGATTATTTGATGGATGCCGAAACCGGCAGCAGGCTGCTGTCGGCCAACTTTACCTATACCGCGTTCCGCAAGGGCGGGTTGAACGATCTGATTCCGACGCGCTTCGGCATGTCGGTCAAGCCTATCCTGATCGGCGAAAGCCGCAACGGCACCTATATCGACCGCGGCGATGCGAGTGTGGCGAACGCGCATCAGGACTTCGTGCGGCTCGGCGCGCAGGCCGGGTTTGCGCTGGTCAGCAACAATCCGAACATTCCGGTGGACTTTATCGCGACCTATACGGGATTGAGGGCAATTGTCGGTTCGCAGGGGATTCACTACGTAAAGGCCGGTTTGACTTATAATTTCAATCAAAATATCGGCCTGGCGCTGAATTATTCGAACGGCGTGCTGCCGGAAAGCGGCGACCGCGAGAAGAAATGGAGCCTGGGCGTGGCATCGAAATTCTGATCAATGAACAGCGGACCAAAGTGAATATCAAGCAGAACGACCTGACGCAGGGCCCGGATTTCGAGTGGACGGACAGTTTCAAACTCGGCTATACCCCGATGGATGAAACGCATGAAGAGTTCGTCGAAATCGTCAAAGCGATGCTGGTGTGCCCGGATGCGGATCTGCTCAAGCATCTGGACGCCTTCGCGGTGCATGGCGAAGCGCATTTCGCGCAGGAACTGGCATGGATGACGGAAACCGATTTCCCCAGCACCGATTGCCATGCCGGCGAACATAATGCGGTGATGAATTCGGTGTATGAGGTCCGCGATATCCTGGCCGCGGGCGGCAATCCGGCGGTGGCGCGCGGCCTGGCCGAAGAATTGGCGCGCTGGTTTCCGGGGCACGCCGATTATCTCGATTCCGCGCTGGCCCAATGGATGGTCAAGAAGAAGTCGGGCGGCATCCCGGTGGTGCTGCGGCGGAACATGACCTTCCCCGATATCGATAAATCCTGACGGATAAATCCCGATGCATCAGCCGGCGCAAAGCGCCGGTTTTTTTTATGCAGGGCGTTCTGCGCGGCTTATTTCCCGGCGCTTTCCAGTACCAGCAATATCGCTTGCGGCAATTCCTCCAGATAGGCCGGCGATTTCGGCAGGATGTGCGCTACCCCGCGCTGCCGGGCCTCGGCAATGTGATCGTCATCGGAAAATCCGCTGCACATCAGGATCGGAACGGTCGATCCCTGCGCGCGCAGTTCATCGTGGAAATCCAGTCCGGTCATGGTTTCGGCCAGTTGATGATCGATCACCAGCAGATCGAAGCAGGCAGTCGACAATATGCCGCGCGCTTCGGCCAGGGTGCCGGCGGCGCTGACCGCGTAGTGTTTTTTTTTCAGGCTGCGCTGCGCCAGTTCCCGCAGGCCGACGTCATCGTCGATGATGAGAATGCGCCGCTGCCCCGGGCCGGCGCCGGGGTCGGGAGGCTTGGACGAGAGGGCAGGCTCGGTCATTGCGCCACCAGGCGGGTGGCATTCGGCACCTTGATGATCTGCAGGAAGAAGCCGAGCCGGCGCACCGCTTCGATGAAGGCTTCGTATTCGACCGGCTTGGTGATATACAGATTGCAGCCGTATTCATAGCAGCGCTCGATTTCGCGCGGATCGTCGGTGGTGGTCAGCATGACGATCGGAATCGACGCCGTGGCCTTGTTTTCCTTCAGGCGCTTGAGTACGTCCACGCCGCCGACGCGCGGCATGTTGACGTCCAGCAGGATCACCATCGGATCCTTGATCAGCGGCTTTACCGCGCCCTCCGCGTCGAAAAAATAATCCAGCGCTTCCTGGCCGTCCTTCAGGCGCCGGAAATTATTCGACAGGCCGGCCCGCAGCAGATTTCTTTCGACCAGCGTCGCCTGTCCGTCATCGTCTTCCACCAGCAGGATGCCGACTTCTTTTTTTTCGCTCATGTTGTTACGCTCCCGAGGGCCTGATTGATTTGATTGATTTGATTGATCTGATTGTCGCTGCCAAGTTCATGTGCCTGCGCGTTGGCGGGCAGGGACACGTAAAACGTCGAGCCGCGTCCCTCTTCCGATTCCACCCAGATTTTCCCGTTGTGCCGCATGACGATGCGCTTGATCAGCGCCAGTCCGACGCCTTCGCCCTGCGCCACGTTGGCGTGCAGGCGGTGGAACGCGGAGAACATCTTGCCCAGATAAGCCTGCGGAATGCCGAGGCCGTTGTCCTTGATGAAATAGGTATGGAATTGCGCATGCGGACCGTCGTCCGGCACGGTGCCGATCTCGATCTTGCCGGGACGGTTGGCGTCCAGATAATTGACGGCATTGCCGATCAGGTTGCCGAAAATCTGCTCGACCGCGGTCGGGTCGCCATGGCATGGCGGCAACGCGCTCATCGTCACGCTGGCGCCGCGTTCGCGTATGGTTCCCTGCATGGCGTCGATGACGCGTTCCACGATCAGGTTGATATTGAGCAGCACCGGCTGGTATTCGACCCTGCCGACGCGCGACAGGCGCAGCATGGCGTCGATGATCGCCGCCGAACGCGTGACGGCGGTGCGGATGAATTTCAGGGACACTTCGACATCCTCTTCGAGGATGCTCTGGATGCGCTTCTTGTGATCGTCCGGCAGCGGGCTGGCGCGGATCACGTCATGCAGTTCGTGCGCGGCATGGTTGAGTTCCTTGCTGAAGCCTTGCAGATTGACCAGCGGCGAACGCAGATCGTGCGAAACGCTGTAGATGAACATTTCGTTGTCCTGCGTCTGGCGCTGCAGATTGTCGTTGACGACCGCCAGTTCCCTTGCGCGCTGTTCGATTTCATCGCGATAACGGCGCGCCTCGCTCTCCGCTTGTTTCAAACGCAGGCTGGTCTGGTGCAGCACGGTGTCGAGTTCCGAAATTTCGTCGTCGCCGGTGACCCGCTCGGCCATCCGGCCGCCGCTCGACAATTCGCGCGCATTATTGGTCAGCACCTTGAGCCGGCCGCCGACATTGCGCGTGAAAATCCAGGTGGCGGCGGCAGCGGCAATGATCGAACCCAGCACGGCCATGATCATGGTGATCATCTGTATGCGGCGAGCGTCGGACACCACCTTCGTACGGGCAATGTCCAGCCGTTCTTCGGTGGCGATGAATTCGGATACCAGCACGCGGATGGTTTCCAGCCGTCTGCTGGAGGACAGGGGCGATGCGCCGTTCTGGCGCAGGCCTTCGATGACTTCAGCGCGCCGGCCATGCCTGAGCATATTGACCTGGTCGTCCGACCATTCCCGGTAGTCCGCGATGGCGCTGCGGATGCGCAGCAGGGCTTGCCGCTGTCCCGGGTTGTCGCTCACCATGCCGGCCAGTTCGGTAAGTTCCTGGTTCAGGTCGTCCCACAGATCGGTTTTGTCGAGATCGGCGAGATCGTCGAGCATGATCCCCCGGCGCAGGCGGGCCGATTGCAGCAACAGGGGTTCGCGCACTTCGGCGACCTGGATAATCACGTTTTTGGAGTGCACGGCCCAGACTTCGGCTTCGGTCGCGTCTTGTTGACTTTTAAATAATAAACCGAGCAGCACCAATTCGAAGATGCCGGGCACGGCAACCAGCAGAAGCCCCTTGGTAAACAACTTCATATTGACGTCTCGCTTAGTCTTGCAGCGGCAGCGGCGCCGATGCATTGATTTATTTTTCCTGCGCGATGCGAAAATCGTTAGCGTGTTGTCCGTGAGTTATTATTTTTAAATGCAGCGAACGACGGTAATCCTCTCATAAACAATTTGAATCCGCCAATGAATTTTTTCATGGATGGGGCCGATTATGCGACTTGCATGATCTGCCAGGAAAATCTCAGTCGCCGGACGGCGTGGCGGTAATGCCGGCGCGATGCTGCTTGCCCCAGACCCGGCCGCCGCGGACGAATTCCAGCCAGCCCAGCAGCGCGCCGAAATGCCGCAGCAACTGAAAGGTAAAGGGCTCGGCTATCGCTGCCAGCATGGCCATGCCGACGTTGGTGTTTTGCCGGGTTTCTCCGGTCCAGCGCCGGTACAGGTGAATGCTCCAGACATAGAACAGCAGGTCGAACAGCGTCTTGGCGCCGATCACGCCGAAGATCGACAGCACGATCGCGCCGCGGCCGTGGAATGCGAATGCCAGCAGCAGTGCGAACGCCGTCAATCCGTAGAGCGGCTGCAGGGTATCGATCGCCTTGACCGGCATCATCAGCAGGCCCAGCGCGCCATAGCGCCGGTTGCCGGTCATGTCGCGATTCCAGTATTGGGTTTGCAGGAAGCCGGCAAACCAGCGGCGCCGCTGCCGCAGGAAGGCTTGCAGGGTGCTGGGCGCGTCGGTGCGCGCGTGCGCGTCGCCGATCACCCGCACATCCCAGCCCAGCCCGCGCTCCACCGAATAGCGGCGCAGCCGGTGAATCAGTTCGTAGTCCTCGACCAGGCATTGGGGATCGAAACCGCCCACCGCCAGCAGGGCGTCGCGCCGGAAAGAAGCGAAGGCGCCGGAAATCAGCAGCAGGCTGTCGGTGCGCATCCAGGCATAGCGCGAAATGAAATTGCGCATGTATTCGTGGGTCTGGAACCACTGCAGTATCCGGCCCGGCACGGTGCGGCTGCAGACCGGCGTCAGGATGCCGGTGGCGGCGACCAGGCCGGGGCGCGCAGCGAAGGCGCTGCGCATGGCGTGGCTGGCCGCGTTTTCGAGCAGCGTATCGGCATCGACCGTCATCACGATATCGGTGGTCATGACGGTGATCGCGGCGTTCAGGGCGCGCGCCTTGCCGCCGTGCGGCACGCGCAGCCAGAACAATTGCGGATGCAGGACGCTCGGCGCGCTCAATTCGCCTTCCGCGGCCGGTGCCAGGCCGAACCGGCCGCGCAGCAATTCGGCGCTGCCGTCGCTGGAGCCGTCGTCGGCGATCACGATCTGCACCGGGCCGTGGGGCTGCTCCAGCAACCGCGCGATCGTGATCGGCAGCACCGATGCCTCGTTATGGGCGGCGACGATGACGCCCAGGCTCGGCAGCCGGCTGAGCGGTTGGACGGCCGCCGCTTCGGCGGTTTGGCGCAGTCCGATCAGCGGCAGTGTCTTGAAGCCGACGAACAGCAGCAGAGCGGTGTCGTACATCACATACACGATGCCGGTCGACCAGGCCAGCGCGCCATGCAGGAAAAAGGCGCGCGCGAACAACAGCAGCCACAGCAAGGCGACGCTGAAGTGAATGGCCGCGCCGGCCAGCGTGGTGCCGCGCGGCGACAGGCGCGGCGAGGCCGCAATCAGCGCGCGTTCGAGCAGGGCCGCGCCCGTTGGTCCGGAGTCTGCCGTGGCCGACGATATTACCGTTGCCGTTGCTTGATTCGGATTCATTACGGCAGCATGCGTTTGAGGACGGATTTGCGATCGATCCATTCGTGTTTCAACGCGCCCACGATATGCATCGCAAGCAAGGCATACAGCGCGTAGCCGAGCCAGGTGTGCAGCACGCCCAGCCGGTCGTGCAATTGCATGGTTTCCTTGAACGCGGGATCCAGATGCAGCAGGAAGCCGATGCGCGGCCACTCGAACAGGCCGAATAATTGCATCGGATGCGTGGCCGCGTCCTTCCAGGCCGAATCGTGCGCCCAGCCCGACAGCGGCAAGCCGATCATCAGCAGGTAAAGAAAAAAGTGGGCGATATGCGCGGCGGTGTATTCCCAGCGCGGAAAGCCGGGCGGCAGCGGCGGCGGTTTGTGCGAGAAGCGCCACAGCAGGCGCAGCAGGGCCAGGCCGAGCACGGTAATGCCGATCGATTTGTGCAGGTCGATCGCCGCGCGGATCTGTTCGTCCGGCAGCCAGTAATTGGCGCTCAGTCCCAGATACACGTTCACCAGGATCAGCGCGGCAATCAGCCAGTGCAGCATGACCGCCGTGCGGCCGTATTTCCCGGAGAAAGAAGATTTCGTCTCAGAGGGCGATTCTGGCCCGGCCGGTGCGTTCATGGGTGTCCAAACGACGGTATGTGGTTAAGAAATGTAAAGGATAACGAGAACAATTCTCAATTATATAGAGAATCATCCGCGCGCACATTTGCATCCCGAATCGCACCGCCGGGGCTTGGAAAGAGACGGCGAATCGACAGCGTCAGCGCAGCGGCGCCAGCTTTGCGCGCCATGCCGGCGGCACGAATTTCAGCACGAAAGCCCGGCTCGGCTGCCAGTATGCCGACAGCAGCAGCAGGGCGCCGCCGATCGCCGCGGCGGTGGCGGCGAAGTTCAGGCTGACCATGCCGTATTGCTTGAGCAGGGCGCTGAACGCATACAGCACGTAGGCCAGCGCCGACACCATCAGCGCGCGCCGGTCGATGGCCAGCGACACGACGGCGATGCCGATATAAAGGATCACCACGGCGGCGATCTGCACCGTGCCGACCGTATCGCCGGTCACGCGCAGGACGGTGAAGACCGGATGCACCAGCAGCGGCGCGGCCAGCAGATGCAGCCAGAACGCCACGTCGGCGCGCCGCGTCTGGCGCAGCGTGTCGGTGCTGTCCCAGTACAGCGCCAGCGCAAATGCGGCGATGCCGGCGCCCAGGAAAATCGGCAGCGGGTATTCGTGCGCCGCGGGAATCAAGCCTGCGATGGTTGCGCCGATCAGGGCCAGTGCCGCGCCGACGCCGGCGGCGATGGTGATCGGCACCCGGAAGCGCTGCCAGTGCAGGGCCGCGCCGGCGGCGCAGAGCGCGCAGGCGGCATAGGAATTGGCGACAGCGCCGAGCGCCGCCAATGCGCCCACGAACGCCAGCAGCAGCACGATCGCCGGCAGCGCCATGCGGCGCTTGCGCACGAAGAATTCCGCCAGCAGCCACGCCGCGGCGGCAGCGGCGGCGGCGCCGAGCCAGGCAGCGGCCGCGCTGCCGATCCAATAGATCGCCGCCAGCATCAGCGCGCAGGCGATCACCACAAAAATATCGTTGAAGCCGGTCACGAGGCGGAAATGCTCTTCGTCGACTGCCGGCGTCAGGCGCCTTTGCGCCGCATGCGCGCGCAGGCCCGCCGCGGCCGCCTCGGTCAGCACGCCCGCCGCGACGGCCGAATTCAGATCTTCTTCGCTATACATGTCATGCGCCTTTTTTTAATGGATTTGCCGGATGCCGGGCAAGCTCCGCAGTATATAGGGCAAGGCAGGGCGATGGCGAATGCGGTGTAAACTCGCTATTATCTCAAAATATAATAATTTAACCCCTTGGAGGAAGACTGCAATGTCAAAGAAAGTGCCTGTCACGCTGGCCTGCGGGGATTACGAAATCGTCCGCGCATTGAAGGAAGGCACTGTCAAACCGGACGGCATCGATCTTACCGTCGTGACCGAAATGGATTCCACTTCGCGCCACTGGCGTTTCCTGCGCAACCGCGAATTCGATATGGCCGAGGTGTCGTGTTCGTCCTACATGCTGGCACGCGATAATCATTTCCCGATCCAGGCGATACCGGTATTTCTGCATCGCCGTTTTCGCCATGGATTCGTTTTTATCAATGCCAAGAGCGGCATCGTGTCGCCAAAAGACCTGATCGGGAAGAAAATCGGCGTCAAATCGTTCCAGGCCACGGCGATTTTGTGGTTGCGCGGCATACTGGAGCACGAATACGGCGTGCCGCACAAGTCGATCGAATGGTTTTCGGAGCTGGACGAGGACGTGGAATTCGAGCCGCCCGCGGATCTGAAGCTGACACGGCTGGATCATTCGCAATCGATTGAAACCATGCTGCTCAACGGCGAAGTGGATGCGGTATTGCATACCGATCTCATCAAGGCCCTGGTCGAACGGGATCCGCGGGTGACGCGTCTCTTCCCGAATTACAAGAACGACGAAATCGACTATTTCAAGCGCACCGGGATTTTTCCGATCATGCATGTGATGGGAATCAAACAGGAAATACTCGACCGCCATCCGTGGATCGCGATCAATATGTACCAGGCTTTCGAAAAATCGAAGGAGATCGCGATGGCGCGCATGGAGAATCCGCGCATCGTTCCGCTGGCGTGGTATCGCGAAGCGTGGGAAGAGCAGGAAGAGATCCTGGGCAGCGATCCGTGGGAATACGGCCTGACCGACGCCAACCGGCACACGCTCGATACGCTGGCCGGCTATTCCTTCGAGCAGGGCCTGATTCGCAGCAAGCCTGCGCTCGACGACATTTTTGTCGACGTGTCGCAGGGGCGCAAGCGGGGGCATGTGTACCGCATCTGAGCGAAGCAGATACGGGCCCAGGCAAATTTTTGTTCACCGCGGCTGTCTTATGCTATGTTCCTGCATAAGAGGCCGTTAATCCGCAAGTCCCTGGAACGTTGGAAGAACGATGCAGAAAATCATCCTTAATGTCAAAGAAGAATTGTTCGCGACGCTGGAGCGCGATTTCAATACCTTCGTGCGCCTGTCGACCAAACTCGATGCGCAATTCTATACGCCGTCTTTCGAGAAATTCCTGCTGGCGAAGTTGTCGGACAACGTCACGCCGCTGACCGAGCAGGCAGTGCAGCATCTGATGCAGTCCAGCCAGTACGCCTGGGCCAAGCGCGCGCTCGACAAGGATTTTCCGGAGGTGGTCTCGCTTCTGATGACGCAGGCCGCCGAGCACGGCTTTCATGTCGCGCATCGCCAGGACTGGAACACCGAAGACCTGACCACGGCCGCCAAGACATGGGCCACGTCCCTGGTGAAACAGGCCAAGGGCGACGAGACGCAGATCGACGTGCTGGCGGTGCAGATCAGGTCGTCCGCGGTCAGCATCGTGGAAATCGAGGAAAAATTGAGAACGCCGGCATGGCGGCTGGGCAATGCGCTGGCGCAGAATCTGCATGACGTGATCATCGCGATGGACCATGCCACCGGCATCAAGGCGCGCGAGAAATTCGGCGAATTGCGCGCCGTGCTGCGGCTGTCGGTCATTCACGGCGCCATCGGCAAAAAACGCGAGCAGGAAATACTGGACGATCTGCGCAGCAAAAAACCGTATCTGTTTGAGGATCAGCCGCAAACGGGTTTTGCCCGTTTCATGCTCTGGCTTCGAAACGCAATGGCAGTCTAGGCCGGCTGCATTCGGCCGACCGCCCGCGATCTCGCATCTCGCGGGTTTTTTTTCGTCTCTTTTTTTCATTTTTGTCTATGACGCCGGTCAATGACAGGTGTTGAGATTCGGCGCAGAATGCGGCAGCAATAGCGCTACCTATAAAGGAATCGACAATGAAATGCGCGATGGTTGGGTCCCGTTTCTTCGGCGCCTCCGTATTCGAGACGCTGCGCAAGGAAGAGGGCATCGAGTTCACCAGTGTGATTGCGCCCGCGGCCGACGACAGGCTGGCGCTGGCGGGCAAAGCGGCGGGAATGGATGTGCACGTGCTCGACAATCCGCGCATGGTGCCGGGCGAGGCCATTGCCGAGGGCACCGATCTGATCATCGCCGCGCATACGCACGCCCGGGTCAGCGACGATGCGCTGGCGCGCTCGCGGCTGGGCGGCATCGGCTACCATCCGTCGCTGCTGCCGCGGCATCGCGGTATCGCGGCGGTTGAATGGACAATTCTGGAAGGCGATCCGATCGCCGGCGGCTCGATCTATCACTTGGCCGACGGCTGGGATGCGGGCGCGGTGGCCGCGCAGGACTGGTGCTTCGTTCTGAAGGGCGAGACCGCGCGCGAGCTGTGGGAACGCGCGCTGGCGCCGATGGGACTGGCGCTGTTGAGCAAGGTGGTGCATTACGCGCGCTTGTACGGGTATGTCCCCTCGCATGTGCAGGATGCGCGCTTCGCGACCAGGGCGCCGATGATTCGCAAGTCGGTGGTGCTGACCGAGGAAGTGCATCCGGAAACCACATCGCTGGTGGTTTCCATCGTCGGACCGGATCGCCAGGGCATCGTCCGCCTGCTGGCCGACCGGGCGCAGCGTTTCGGCGCCAATTGGGCCGCCAGCCGGCTGACCCGGCTGGCCAGCGAATTCGCCGGCACTGTGCATTTCGAGGTGCCGCGCGAGAACGTGGATGCCCTGGCGGCGTCGCTGCGGCAACTGGAATCGAGCGGCCTGCAGGTGGTCATCGCCAGAAGCGACGGCGCCACCGTGCCGGCCGCGCTGCGCAGCGTGGAACTGGAATTGATCGGCGACGACCGGGTCGGGATCGTCAGCAACCTGACCAGGATGCTGGCCGAGCGCGGCATCAGCATCGAAAGCATCCATACCGAAATCATCCGCAGCGGCGTGTCGGGCAAGCAGATCTTCAAGATCGGCGCGCATTTGCTGGCGCCCGCCGGCCTGGCGATCGATCAGTTGCAGTACGACCTCAGCGCGCTGGCGCGCGAGATGATGGTCGATATCGCCCTGGGTGAACGGCCGCCGCCCAGCCTGGAATTGAATCTCGGCCGCAAGACCGGCTGAAGGCTGAATGCAGCACTAAAAAAACAGATCAGAAAATAATAATTTCGGAGGGCACCTTGCCTAGCTTATTACCCAATATCGATCCGGACGGATTGCTGGAGTATTCCGTCGTCTATACCGACCGCGCCGTCAATCACATGTCGCAATCGTTCCAGGGCGTGATGAAGGACATTTCGCGCATCCTCAAGCAGGTCTACAAGGCCCAGGCCGCCATCATCGTGCCGGGCAGCGGCACCTTCGGCATGGAAGCCGTGGCGCGGCAGTTCGCCACCGGCCGGCAGTGCCTGGTCATTCGCAACGGCTGGTTCAGTTTCCGCTGGACCCAGATCTTCGAGATGGGCGGCATTCCGGCGGCGTCCACCGTGCTCAAGGCGCGCCGCGTGGCCGACGCCAGGCAGGCGGCATTCGCACCGCCGCCGATCGATGAAGTGGTGGCGGCGATCCAGGCCGGCCGGCCCGACGTGGTGTTTGCGCCGCATGTCGAAACCGCGTCCGGCATCATCCTGCCCGACGCCTACCTGCGGCGGGTAGCCGACGCCGTGCATGCCGTGGGCGGCCTGTTCGTGCTGGACTGCATCGCCTCCGGCACCATCTGGGTGGACATGCAGGCCACCGGCGTCGACGTGCTGATCAGCGCGCCGCAAAAAGGCTGGAGCGGCTCGCCTTGCTGCGCGCTGGTGATGCTGAGCGCGCTGGCGCGGGAAAAGATCGATTCCACCGCCAGCACCAGCTTTGCCTGCGACCTGCGCAAATGGCTGCAGATCATGGAAGCCTACGAGCAGGGCGGTTTCGCCTATCACGCCACCATGCCGACCGATGCGTTGACGGGGCTGCGCAAGGTGATGCTGGAAACCGAAGCCTACGGCTTCGACAAGGTGCGCGGCGAACAGCAGGCGCTGGGCGACAGGGTGCGCGCATTGCTGGAGCAAAAGGGCTTCAAGAGCGTGGCGGCGGAAGGCTTCAAATCGCCGGGCGTGGTGGTCAGCTATACCGACGACGACGCCATGCAGTCGGCCAGGAAATTCGCGGAAGCGGGTTTGCAGGTCGGCGCCGGCGTGCCGCTGCAGTGCGACGAGCCGGCCGATTTCAAGACCTTTCGCATCGGCCTGTTCGGACTCGATAAATTGCACAATATCGAGCGCAGTGTCGACAGCCTGGCGCGGGTGCTGGAAAAAATGCAGTAACAGGCATCCCCGGCATAAAAAAATCCCCGCGAAGAAATTCGGCGGGGATTTTTTATTGGCCTCTTCATCTTCATGCAGAGGGCGGCGGCTTATTTCGGCGGACGCAATCCGTAGGACTCCAGCTTGGCGCGTTCGGCCGGGCTGGTGATCAGCTTGGCGAATGCCTTGGCCGAAGCCGGCGCCTCGTTGTGCAGCCACAGCGAATAGGTGGTCGAGAGATCGTATTCCGGCGGGAACGGACCCACCAGCGCCTCCGGATTGGCTTGCACGATTTCGCTGAGTTGCGTCACGGCCAGGTCGGCCTTGCCGTCCAGCACCAACTGCATGGTCACCAGGCCGTCCGGCGCCAGCGTGGCTTTCTTCAGGATTTCATCCTTGATGCCCATCGCTTCGATCACCTTCATGAAGTGCAGGCCGACCGTCGCGCCGCGCGCCGGATCGGAAAACACGATGCGCTTGGCGCCCAGCAGCGCCGCCTTGAATTTCTCGGTGGTCGAAATGTCCGGCTTCGGCGCGCCCGGCGGCGCCGCAAAACCGCCGACGGTATCGCCGACCACGGTCACTGCGCCGTTCTTCAGCTCGCCGTTCTTGATCGAGCTATTGATCCGGGTGGCGCCGGTGATCAGGAAAGTCGCCTGGGGATCGGCCAGAAACCGCTCTTGCGCCCCGCCGGCGGTGTCGAATATCAACGTGATTTTCTGGCCGCTGGATTTTTCGTAGTCGGCGGCCATCCGCTCCACCGGCGATTTCACGCCGGCGGCGGCATACAGTTTCAGATTGTCGGCCAGAGCGCCGGCCGATGCGGCCAGCGTCAGGCCGGCGACGAGTAATGTACCCAAGGTTTTCTTCATATTGCAGCTCCTTTATTGTTGTTGATGCCGATCGCGTTTTTGACGCGCTCAGGGTTGAACGGATATTCCCGCAGGCGCGCGCCGGTGGCGTGGAAGATGGCGTTGCCGATCGCCGCCGCAACCGGGGTGGTGCTGGCTTCGCCGGCGCCGCAGGAGGCTTTGTCGAGACGGTTGATGAGTTCCACCTGGACCACTTCCGGCACGTCTTCGAAGCGTGCGATCGGATAGGAAGACCAGTCGGTCGACGTCACGCCGCCGCGGTTGAAGGCGACTTCTTCGAACAGGGCGCGGCTCATGCCCTGGATCAGGCAGCCCTCGACCTGGTTGCGGGCGCCGTCGGGATTGACGATCAGGCCGCAGTCGAAGGCGGCGTACATGCGTTTGACGCGCACCTTGCCCGAAGCGCGGTCGACGTCGACATCCACGATCACCGCCGTGTAGGCGTTCTCGTTTTCATACTGGGAGAATGCAACGCCGCGGCCGCTGGCGATATCGCCGTTGCGTTGCGGCGCCGCACCCGCTTTCCAGTCGGCCATTTTGGCGGCGGTGGATACGACTGCGCGGGCGCGTTCGTCCTTCAGGTATTGCATGCGATAGGCAACCGGATCGGCCTTGGCCGCCACCGCCAGCTCATCCATGAAGGATTCGTTGGCGAAGGTGTGCGGATAGGCCGACAGGCCGCGCAGCGCCGACGGACGCAGCGGGCTTGAATCGTGATAGCGGATGCGCACGCGGCGGTCCGGAAACACGTAATTGATGTCGGCATTGCGGCCGCCGTTGGAGTACTCGTAGTTCGGCTTGAAGCCGGTCAGCGTGCCGCCCAGGGTATTGCCGGGCTGGTTGCGCGGCCGCGAGCTGTGGGTCGGGGTGATGTTGATGAACTCCCAGGCCACGACGTTGCCCTTGGCGTCGACGCCTGCGCTCAGATCGACCGCCATGGCCGGGCATTTGGGCTCCCATCCGTGCTCGTCCTGACGCATCCATTGCACGCGCACCGGCTTGCCGACCGCCTGCGACAGCAGCGCCGCATCGACCGCGGAGTCGTCGGCGCCGTTGTGGCCGTAGCAGCCCGAAGCTTCCGTCCATGCCACGCGGATCTTGTCGGACGGGAGGTTCACGATGCGGGCCACGGTGTCGATCAGGCCGTAGCTGTGCTGGGTGCCGCACCAGACCGTGGCGCGGTCCTTGCGCACATCGGCCACGCCGCAGGAAGGGCCGATCGAGCCGTGCATCTGATATGGCGTCAGATAGGTGGCCTTGACGATTTTGGCGGACCTGGCGAAAGCCTTGTCGGCGTCGCCCGTAATTTTGATGTCCTGCGGCAATGCGACCGGATAGGTGCGCATTTCCTGGTGGATGTCGACGGCTTCGCCGGCATTGGCGGGCAGCTTCCATTCCACCTTCAACTGGCGTGCCGCGGCGATCGCGGTTTCCTCGCGCGGGGCGACCACGCCGACGAAATCGCCGCGCGTGACTACCCGCACGCCGGCGCCGAGCGATTTGATCGAGCTTTCATCGACCCGGACCAGTTTGGCGCCGATTGCCGCCGGTCTTACCACGCGCCCATGCAGCATGCCGGGCAGGCGGATGTTCTGCACGTATTCAAAGCTGCCGGCGATCTTGGCCGGCAGATCCACGCGCGGCACCGGCTGGCCGATCACGGTGTAGTCGGCAATGGCCTTGAATTTCACCTTGCCGGTCATTTTGCGGTCGAAGCGTTTGCCGCCCATCAGTTCGGCAAACGTGACGCCCTTGGCCGGCGCCGCCTTGACGAATACCACGCACTGGCGGATGCCGAGCGCATCGGGCGCCACGCCGAGTTTGGCGGCGCCGAGCTCCAGCAGCACCGCGCGCGCTTCGGCTGCTGCCTGGCGCAATTGCGGCTGGCCCATTTGCGTGGTTTTGCTGCCGGTGGTGGTGCCTTGATCCGGCACGATCGCGGTGTCGCCCATGATCATGGTGATGCGCGACATCGGGCAATCGAGTTCCTCGGCGACGGCTTGCGACAGGCTGGTCTGGACGCCCTGGCCGAGTTCGACCTTGCCGCAGAATACGGTGACCTTGCCTTCGGCATCGATGGCCAGCCACGAGTCGAGGCCGGCGTACAGCGCGAGTTTTTCTTTCGGCGTGGAGGTCTGGGCCGATGCCAGCGCGGGGAAGGCGAACGAGATGACGATCGCGCCGCCGGCCTGCAGGAAGCCGCGGCGGGAAGGACGGGAAGGGGCTTCAGCACTCGTTGCGGCATTCATGACGGCGGTGGATTCAGCCGATTTCGTGATCTTCATACTGTTTCTCCCCGCATGGTGGCAGCGGCGCGCTTGACGGCGCGCAGGATTCGCACGTGGCTGCCGCAGCGGCACAGATTGCCGTTGAGCGCGGTGCGGATCTGGGCGTCGCTGGGGTTCTTGTTGGATGCCAGCAGGGAGGTGGCGGACATCACCATGCCGCTCAGGCAATAGCCGCACTGGCCGGCCTGTTCGGCGATGAACGCCGCCTGCACGGGATGCGGGTCCATGGCTGTTCCCAGCCCTTCGATGGTGGTGATCTTCTGGCCGGCGACCGCGCTGGCCGGGGTCACGCAGGCGCGTACCGGCTGGCCGTCCACATGCACGGTGCAGGCGCCGCATTGGGCCAGTCCGCAGCCGAATTTAGGGCCGTTGAATTGCAGGTCGTTGCGCAACGCATAGAGCAGTGGTGTTTCCGGCGTCATTTCCACAGTGTGCTGGTGTGAATTGACGTTAAGTGTGATTTTCATGGGCGTCCCTGTCAGGATTGCAAAAGAAAAACCGCCCTGCAAAGTTGCCGATCGCCGTAATTCCAATGTAAAAGAACAAAGTCATTTCGATGATCGGCAACAGTGCAGGGCGGTCTGTTGCTACGTCTTATAGTTTGGCTGAAGGCAGTCTGAACCCGGCCTTAGCGCGTCACGGCATCGTTCAGCGTGTTCGGATGCGAACCGCGCTTGCCGAGCAAAAGTTGCACGACCACTGCCACGGCGATGTTCAGGCACAGTGCGATCAGGCCGGTGTACATCGTGAAGCTGTCGGCGCCGATCATGAAGGTATGCACCGGCTTGATGCCGTCCGAGTATGCCAGGTAGCTGCCGCCCGCCAGGCCGACGGCCCAGCCGGCCAGCAATGCCGGCGCGCGGAACCAGCCGAAGAACAGGCCGAACACCACGGCAGGGAAGGTCTGCAGAATCCAGACGCCGCCCAGCAGTTGCAGATCGAGCGCGAACTTGGTCGGCAGGAACAGGATGAACACCAGCGCGCCGACCTTGACCAGCAACGACACCGTCTTGGCGACCTTGGCTTCGCCGGCATGGGTCACGTTCGGGTTGACGTAAGGCTTCCAGAAGTTGCGCGTGAACAGGTTGGCGGCGCCGATCGACATCACGGCAGCCGGCACCAGCGCGCCGATGGCGATGGCGGCGAAGGCGAAGCCCGCGAACCAGCTAGGGAACAGCGTGTTGAACAGCGCCGGCACCACGTCGTTGTTGCTGGCGACGTGCAGGTTGGCGCCGTAGGCCATGAAGCCCAGCAGGGCGATCAGGCCCAGCAGCACGGTGTAGGCCGGCAGGAAAACGGCGTTTTTGCGGATGGTATCGGCGCTCTTGGCGGCAAAGATGCCGGTCAGTGTGTGCGGATACATGAAGGCGGCCATGGCCGAGCCCAGCGCCAGTGTGGCGAACGGCAGGAACTGCGAACCCTTCAGCGTCAGGCCGGTGGCGCCGCCCTTGGCTGCATAGGCTTCGCTGGCTGCGGCGAACACATGGGTATAGCCGCCCAGTTTCATCGGCACCATCACCACGGCGACCAGCACCACGATGTAGATCATCAGATCCTTGACGAAGGCGATCAGCGCCGGCGCCCGCAGACCTGCGGAATAAGTGTACAGCGCCAGGATCACGAAGGCGGCGGCCAGCGGCAGTTCGCCGGTCAGGCCGAGCGCCTTGATCACGACTTCCATACCGACCAGTTGCAGCGCAATGTAAGGCATGGTCGCCAGCACGCCGGTCAGGGCGACGGCGAATTCCAGCGGACGCGAATTATAGCGGCCGTAGACGACGTCGCCGGCTGTCACGTGGCCGGCCTTGGCTGCGGCTTTCCACAGTTTCGGCATGATCACGAAGACGATCGGATACACCAGGATGGTGTACGGCAGCGCGAAGAAACCGTAGGCGCCGACTGCATATACCAGCGCCGGCACGGCGATCACGGTGTAGGCGGTGTAGAAGTCGCCGCCGACCAGGAACCAGGTGATCCAGGTGCCGAAATTACGGCCGCCCAGGCCCCATTCGTCGAGATGGGCGCCCTTGTTGTCCTTGCCGCTCTGCCAGCGCGATGCGGCAAAGCCCATCACGGTGACCAGCAGGAAAAAGAAGACGAAGACGGACAGCGCCGTCCAATTGATTTCAACAGGCATTATTCTTCTCCCTTACGCGCATTGTGGCGATACACAATCCAGATGATCAGCGAGGTGAGCGGAACCCAGGCCAGTTGATACCAGTAGAAAAACGGAAAACCGAAGAGCGAAGGCGCCTCGAAGTTATAGAACGGCACGTACAGCAAGCCGATGAAAGGCAGCAGAAGCAAGGCCCACATAGCGACTCCTTTTAATGAAATGATGATTGGTTGAACTGGCCGAAGGGCAGACTACAGTACGAATGGACTGCGGCAAGCTAGAGCGGCATGAACGATCATGCCGCTCCGGTTTATTGCAGTCTTGCCGGCATGCTTACTCGGTTGTCATCGGATTGCGGATAATGCCGATGCCGGTGATTTCAGTTTCCATGATGTCGCCGGGTTTCAGGAACTCCTGCGGTTTGCGCGCGAAGCCGACGCCGGACGGGGTGCCGGTGGCGATGATGTCGCCCGCTTCCAGGGTCAGGCCGCGCGACAGCTCGGCGATGATTTTCGGAATCTTGAAATACATCTGCGGATAGACGGCGTTCTGCTTTTCGACGCCGTTGACGCGGCTGATGATGTGCATATTCTTGTCCAGCGTGACGCCGCCGGCGGTGACGATCCACGGACCCATCGGACCGTAGTTGTCGATGCTCTTGCCCTTGAACCATTGGCCGCCGTGCAGTTTTTGCTGCACGTCGCGCACGGTGGTGTCGTTATAGACCGAATAGCCGTAGACGTAGTTCATCGCGTCTTCTTCCGAGATGTTCACGCCTTTCTTGCCGATGACGACCGCCAGTTCGGCTTCCCAGTCGCTCATGTTGGACAGCTTGGTGACCAGCGGAATCGGATCGAACGGGCCGTTCATGGTATGCGTGCCCTTGGTGAAGAACACCGGATGGTCCGGCAGCTTTTCGACCACGGTATCCTGGCGGTTGGCCTTGCCTTCTTCGAAGTGATCCAGATAGTTCCAGCCGACGCAGTAGATGTTGCGGGCAGGGTGCGGAATCGGCGACAGGAATTGCGCGTCGGCCAGTACCGGCAGCGATTTCTGCTTGGCGGCCTGGGCGGCGATTTTCGTGACCTGGGCCAAGCCGGCGTCGCCGCTGGCGATCAGCGCCAGCACGCTGCTTGGGTCGAAGCTCAGCTTGACTTTCTGATGGTGCGCGGCGGCCTTGACGTCGACCAGGCGGCCGTCATCGAGCACCACCACCACGGTTTCCTTGCCGCCCTTGGACAGCAGCACGGTGGCGATGCGGATGCCGGTTTTGCCCGACAGCGGCGGCACCGATTTGATGTTCGCGCCATTGACGGCGGCATCCTGCGCCGACGAGATGGCTTGTGTGCCCAGCAGGATGCCGCCGACTGCTGCGGATGCGCTGGCCTTGAGTAGATTGCGACGATTATTGTCCATTTGTCTTCTCTCTGTTTTAACTATATTTATAGAAGGACCGGGCGGCGCCTCTCCCTTGTTGCCGAGGGGGAGCCGCTGTCCGGAACGATGAAACACTGCTTAAGGGTGTGGTTTGGCGCCGATGTCGATCGCCGGCGGCAGGGTCAGGAAAGCCTGCAATGCGAGCAGGAAACGCTCGCGATTGACGCCCAGCATCGCGGTGTGCGCGAGGCCGGCCAGCTTGACCATCTGCTTGTCGGGATTTGGCAGCTGCGTGTAGAAATCGATGATGTCTTCGTCGGTTGCGATGCCGTCGTGCTGGCCGCGCAGGATCAGCACCGGGCAGGTGATTTTCTTGGCGTCGGCCACAGGCAGGATGGTGACCATGTCGATATACGTGCCGTTCGGGACGGTGTCGCCGTATTTCAGTTCCTGTTCGGTGACCAGATCGCTGATCATCGGTTCGGCCGCGCCGACTTCGTCGCGCGTGAACACGCTGGAATAGAATTCTTTGTTGACCTTGCGCACATTGCTCTTGCGCAGGTTGGGCAGCGTCTTGGCGCGCTTGGCCAGTTCCGGCGAGCCTTTGCCGGTGTAGACGAAAGCGTCCAGCGACAGGCTGGAAACCTTGTCAGGATGCGCCATGGTGAACGCCGCCGCGCGCAGCGAGCCGGAGGACTGGCCGAAGAAGGCCGCCTTGGTCTGGCCGGTTTCACGGGTGACGACTTCCATCGCCGCGGCCAGGTCCTGCACGCCGCTGGCGATGCCCGACAGGCCGCTGGTGCGGTCGGAATGGCCGTAGCCTTCGTGGTCCATGGTCCAGACGTCGAAACCGAGACGCGCGAAATAATCCATCATCGAATAGTTGATGCGGTCCGGCACCTGCAGGTCGTACATGGTCTTGGAGGAATAGGAAGAGCCGTGCACCAGGAACAGCACTGCGCGCGGCGCGCCGGTTGGCGACGTTGTCTTGCGGTACACCCAGAGTTTGACGTTGCCCTTCTTGGTCCAGAATTCTTCCGCATAGACCGGCGCGTTGCCGTTCGACGAACCGGAAGTCGGCACCAGTACCGGCGCCGCTTGCGCCTGCGTCATCGGCAGCAGCGTGGCGGCGACGGTGCCCGCGCCCACTGCACCGGCAACGCCCAGCGATTTCAACAGCGCGCGCCGTCCGCCATCGTGTTTGGTCTTGTCCATGTGGTCTCCTCTGAGTGATCGAATATGCTTTAAGCGGTGAGCGGTAAGCACTTATTTTTGCAGTTCTTCACGGTTGCCGGCGCAGTTGCCGGCCATATCGGCATTGAAGGCAGGATCGACGTCTGTCCATAGGCCTCCCGGCACAATACCGGCATGATCCTATCGATTCGAATTGGGGAAGTCAATTTAAAACGATACTTACGTATTGGTACGCATTCGCCGCGGAATAGGCGTATTTTTGGGCTAAAAACGTTTATTTGTTTGGCAACTATGGGCCGGGGCCGGCAAACCGTGGGCATCCTGTGGTAGATTCCGGCCATTCGTTCAAGGACCGCATGACGCTGCGACAGAAAATCATTTTGCTGGCCATTACGCCCCTCATCGTGGCGTTGTGCGCGATCGTCTATGCGGTGCATTATCAGGCCGATATTCTCGCCAAGCAATACCGCGCCACGGTCGAAGAGGCTTATCTGGCCTCGAAAAAGGAAGAACTGCATCACTATGTGACGCTGGCCACGCACGCCATCGCCCATCTTTACGATTCCGGCAAGAACGATGAAGAAACCAAGGCCGCCGCGCGGGAAATTCTTTCCAAGCTCGATTACGGCGAGGACGACGGCTATATCTTCGTCTACGACCGGCAGGGCACCAGCCTGATGCACCCGCGCCAGCCGGACCTGGTCGGGCGGGATCTGTTCAATATGGACGTCGGAGGCAGCGTGCCGATCCAGCGCCTGCTGGCGCGCGCCAGGGCCGGCGGCGGCTTTGAGAGTTATTTATGGGAAAAGCCGCCCGACGGCAAGGTCACGCCGAAGCTGGGCTACGTGGTGCCGCTGGAGCGCTGGGGCTGGATGCTGGGCGCGGCCCTGTATCTGGACGACGTCGACGTCGCGCTGGCAAAAATGGATTCGCAGATTTCCGGCAATATCGACACCACCATGATCTGGATTACCGGCATCGCCATCGCCGCCTCGCTGATCATCACGTTGTCGGGACTGGCGCTGAACGTGAGCGAATTCCGGGTGGCCGACGCCAAGCTGAAAGCGCTGGCGCAGCGCGTGGTGCGTTCGCAGGAGGACGAACGGGCGCGCCTGTCGCGCGATCTGCACGACGGCATCAGCCAATTGCTGGTCTCGGTCAAATTGCAGATCGAATCCGGCATCGTCAAGCTGGGAAGGGTACTGTCGCCGCAGGCGGCGGAAACCGCCAATGCCTCGTTCGGGCGCGCCGCCAAGCAACTCAACGACGCGCTGGGCGAAGTGCGGCGCATCTCGCACGATCTGCGTCCGGCGCTGCTGGACGACCTGGGCCTGGCCGCCGCGCTGGCGCATTTGACGCATGAATTCGCCGAAATCACGGCGATCAGCGACGAGTTCGACAGCAGCGCCGACACCGAGCACCTGAACGACGTCAGCAATACCGTGCTGTTCCGCATCGCCCAGGAGGCGCTGACCAACGTCAAGCGCCATGCCTCGGCAACCGCGGTCAAGGTCAGCCTGGCCAGTACTGCCTATTCCGTGACGCTGACGGTCAGCGACAACGGCAAGGGTTTCGACATCGCCGGCGTGGCGCAGAATCCGAAGCACGGCATCGGCCTGCGCAATATGCATGAGCGCGTCGAGGCGATCGGCGGCAAGCTGGATGTTTTGTCATCGCCCGACGGCACCACCGTCATCGCCACTATCGCCAATACTTGAACTTGAAGAACATCATGTCCAATCCGGAAATTATCCATATCCTCCTGGTCGACGATCATCCGCTGGTGCGCGACGGTTTGCGCGCGCGCCTGGAAACCGTATCGAATTTCGCCGTCGTCGGCGAAGCCGGCAGCGCCGGGGAGGCCCTGCAGCATGCCGCGTCGCTGCATATCGACCTGGTGCTGATGGATATCAACCTGGGCGGCACCAACGGCATCGAGCTCACCACGCAATTGAGCGCCGCTTATCCCGACATCGCGGTGCTCATGCTGAGCATGCATGACAAGGCCGAATATGTGCGGCAGGCGATCCAGGCAGGGGCGCGCGGCTACGTGCTCAAGGATGCGCCGGCGACCGATATCATCAGCGCCATTGAAACCGTGATGTCGGGCGGGAATTACTATAGCGCGGGATTATCCGACCAGCTGGCGCCGGCCTCGCTGCTGACGCCAAGAGAGAAGGAAATACTGCAGCGCATCGCCACCGGCAAGTCGAACAAGCACATCGCGCGCGACCTGGGCCTGAGTTTCCGGACAGTGGAAACGCATCGGCTGAACATCAAGCGCAAACTCGGCATCGAAGGCCAGGCCGACCTGATTCGTTTTGCGCTGGAACAGACTATCTGAAGCGGATGCGCCGGGCCCGGCCGCGCTTGTTCGGCGCTATTCGCCGCTTTCAGGCCTGGCACTGCCGCCGCGGGCGAATTGCTCCGCGTATTCGGCGCGCCGGGCCTGGTCGGATTCGATCAGCAATCTGTAGCGGGTTTCCGAAACCCGTTGCTGCAGCACCGCGGCGTAACGTTCCCTTTGCAGCCATTCGATGATGACCGAACTGATCACGATGACAGTCACGTAGACCACAATATAAAAAAGATCCTGGCGATTCAGGCTGTCGAGCTGGTAATAGGGTTTGCGAAAGAAGAACAGCGAAGTCGGTATGCTGACAGCCAGCAGGGCAACGGAATACACGTAACCGAACAGATAACTCATCACGATGCAATTGATGGTAAACAGCAGCATCGACAGGGATTCATCCAGAACCGGCGCCAGTATCTGCCGCAGCAGGAAGGCGAACAGAAAACCCAGGGCGCAAATGAAAATCGGGCGCATGCCGCTTTCTTTCCAGCGTTTGGCGTTGCCTATCTTGATTCTATGCATGATCAGCGCCGGTCTTTCAATGCAAATTTATGCGTCAGGTCGGTACGCGAAAGGTCGTTGCCGTGCATTTCGATATTGCGCTGCAAAAACAGGACCGCCTCGTTGGTGACGATTTCCCGTTCGTTGTCCACGGTAATGATGTGATAGCAGTCGCCCAGCCAGATCGCCTTGCGCACTTCGGATCCGATATTTTCCAGGATCATTTCGGCATTTTTCGGCGCGGCGGTTTCATCGTCGATCGAATGGATCACCAGCATATTGGTGCTGACCAGCGGCAGCATGTTGCGCACGTAATGCATCATTTTTTGCGCCGCCCATAATTGCCGGGCCGGAATCGCCGCCGCGCCGACCGCCGCCACGCCGTCTTTTTTCAAGGCGGCGGCAACCCGGCGCCGCATGTCGAAATTCTTGATGCCGTAAGGCGGGCTTTCCCTGTATACCCAGTTGCGGTAGCCGAGACGGTAGGGGAGGCCCATCAGCTTGTGGTACCACGGGATGGCCCAGCCGTCGTAATTCAGGATCGGCGAGAGCAGCACGACGCTGAGCAGATCGTGGCTGCGCGCGGCCACCGCCAGCGCCAGCGTGGCGCCCATGCTGAGGCCGCAGATCGAGACGGTTTTGAATTCTTCCTTCAGGCGCTGCACCTTGTTTTCGACAATGGCGCGCCATTCTTTCCAGTTCGGCGTGACCGACGGATCGGCCATCGAAGCCGAGTAATTTTCGATGGTCATGACCACCACCGTGCAATTGATCTTTTTGAGCGCCTTTGGAATGGTGCCGAGTTCCAGCACCGAGCCGCACAGGCCGTGCAGCAGAATGACGGCGTGGTCGCCGCGCCGCTCTTCCTGCCGGTCCAAATGGTATTCGCTGCTGGTTTTTGCGTTCATGGGTGGAATTATGCTATTTGCCCGGCGACAATGCTATTAAAAGATTAACATTTTTTGCCCCGCGGCAGCAATCGCCGCTGCGCCGGCAATCGGCTTTGTGCAATGCTAAACTCCGTCACGCCGTTGCCGTTAATATCGTGGCAGCATCAATATGATGAATTCAGATGCAAAAGGAGTCCGGAAGGCGCATGTTCGATTTTTCAAAATGGTCCGATGCCTATATTGCCGGCGCGTTCGCCGGCTTCGACCGGCAGGTCGTCAAAAAAGGCGTTTTACGGTTTTTCAAGCGGATTGCGGTCGAAAGCGATCCGCACAAACGGATCAGCCGCGATATTTTCGTGGTGATCGACGACGAACTGTTGAAAATGCTGGCCGCGATCGCGCCCGAGGAGCGTTTCCGCATCGGCAGGGCGGCGTCGCGCTATGTGCTGGTGCATATCCGCGGACTGGAATTGGGACGCAGCGAGGACGATCCGCTGCGCATCGAAATCGGCATCGAAGCCATCAGCCCGGCACGGTAAACGGCAGCGAAAGGGAGTCATGAGCGTATACGAAAAGGTCAAGGCGGAACTCGCGCGCAAAGCCGTGGAGGCGGAGCAGGAACTGGAAACCCGCCGCCGCAACTTCGATATGGTTTTTTCGAAAATCGTGCCGCGGCTGGAGAATTATTTCAATAAGGAATGCGATTCGCTGATCCGGGACGGCGGCCGCGCCACCGTGTCCAGCGTGCTGGAGTCGCCCATCCGCAGCCTCACCACCTTCGTCTTCTCGCTGCCGTATGAGGGCCATGGTTCCGCGCCGGCGCATACTTACAGGGTGATCGTGGCGGCCGACCGCTTGTGCATCGCCGAAGCCAAGGCGCTGCAGGAAGACCTCGGCAGCATCGACGCGCCGGATTTCCTGATCAAGCTGGACAAGTCCTTCGCCAAAATGCTGGAACTGGTCATGCGCGACGCGTGATGCGCTCTTGATTAGTCGGGTGTACGCTCGCATATGCGGGCATCGCTTTTCCGCAAGCCACCAAAAGGTATTGTCATGACACGCAAGACGCCCATCGAACGCTATCGCAACATCGGTATCAGCGCACACATCGACGCCGGTAAAACCACGACGACGGAGCGGGTGCTGTTTTATACCGGCGTGAACCACAAAATCGGCGAAGTGCACAATGGCGCGGCCACCATGGACTGGATGGCGCAGGAGCAGGAACGCGGCATCACCATCACCTCGGCCGCCACCACGGCGTTCTGGAAGGGCATGGGAGGGCAGTTCCAGGAACACCGCATCAATATCATCGATACCCCGGGCCACGTCGATTTCACCATCGAAGTGGAGCGTTCGATGCGCGTGCTCGACGGCGCGGTCATGGTCTACGATGCCGTCGGCGGCGTGCAGCCGCAGTCGGAAACGGTGTGGCGCCAGGCCAATAAATACCAGGTGCCGCGTATTGCGTTCATCAACAAGATGGACCGCGTCGGCGCCGATTTCCTGCGCGTGGAACAGCAGATCCGGCTGCGCCTGAAAGGCAATCCGGTGCCGATCCAGATTCCGGTCGGCGCCGAAGATCATTTCCAGGGCATAGTCGATCTGGTCAAGATGAAGGCGGTCATCTGGGACGAAGCCAGCCAGGGCGTGCTGTTCGAGTATCGCGAAATTCCGGACGAGCTGAAGGCGCTGGCGCAGGAGTGGCACGAAAACATGGTCGAGCAGGCCGCCGAGGCCACCGAGGCATTGACCGAAAAATACCTGAGCGGCGACACGTTGAGCGAAGCCGAGATCGTGGAAGGCCTGCGCCTGCGCACCATCGCCAATGAAATCATGCCGATGCTGTGCGGCAGCGCCTTCAAGAACAAGGGCGTGCAGGCGATGCTGGACGCGGTCGTGCAATACCTGCCGTCGCCGCTGGACATTCCGGCGATCAGGGGCCACGACGCCGACGACAATGAAATCGAACGCCATCCTTCCGACAAGGAGCCGTTCTCCGCGCTGGCGTTCAAGATCATGACCGATCCGTTCGTCGGCCAGCTGACCTTCTTCCGTGTGTATTCGGGGCTGGTCAATACCGGCGACACCGTCTATAACCCGATCAAGACGCGCAAGGAGCGGCTCGGCCGCATCCTGCAGATGCACGCCAACGAGCGGCATGAAATCAAGGAAGTGTATGCCGGCGACATCGCGGCGGCGGTCGGCCTGAAAGACGTGACGACGGGCGACACCCTGTGCGATCCGGATAACGTGATCATCCTGGAGCGCATGGTCTTTCCCGAGCCTGTGATTTCCCAGGCGGTCGAACCGAAGACCACGCCCGATCAGGAAAAGATGGGCATCGCCCTGAACCGGCTGGCGCAGGAAGACCCGTCGTTCCGCGTGCATACCGACGAGGAATCGGGACAGACCATCATTTCAGGGATGGGCGAGCTGCATCTGGAGATCCTGGTGGACCGGATGCTGCGCGAATTCGGCGTCGACGCCAAGGTCGGCAAGCCGCAGGTCGCCTATCGCGAAACCATCCGCAACAAGGTCGAAGGCGTCGAAGGCAAATTCATCAAGCAGTCCGGCGGCCGCGGCCAGTACGGCCATGTGGTGCTGACGCTGGAGCCGATGGCGCCGGGGGCGGGTTATCAGTTCGTCGACGCCATCAAGGGCGGCGTGGTGCCGCGCGAGTACATTCCGGCGGTCGACAAGGGCATTGTCGAAACCCTGAAGTCGGGCGTGCTGGCCGGCTATCCGGTGGTCGACGTCAAGGCGACGCTGACCTTCGGCTCGTATCACGATGTCGATTCCAACGAAAATGCGTTCCGCATGGCCGGTTCGATGGCGTTCAAGGAAGGCATGAAACGGGCCGACGCGGTTTTGCTGGAGCCGATGATGCAGGTCGAAGTCGAAACGCCCGAGGATTTCACGGGCAATGTGATGGGCGATCTGTCGTCGCGCCGCGGCATGGTGCAGGGCATGGACGACATCCCGGGCGGCGGGGGCAAGATCGTGCGGGCCGAGGTGCCGCTGGCCGAAATGTTCGGTTATTCGACCACCTTGCGTTCGCTGACGCAGGGCCGCGCGACTTACACAATGGAGTTCAAGCACTATGCGGCGGTGCCGCGCCAGATACTGGATCAGGTCAAGCTGGGCAGGAAGGCAGGTTGAGTCGGTTTTGTTGCTTGTTGGCATGAGGCTTGCGTGCAATCGCTTGCACCGCGCAGCTTCATGCTAGTATGCGCAAAACGACAAAAATTGCTTTGGGGAAATTCGCTATGGAAAAGGCCATCGCCTTAAATCTTCTGATGGAAGAGCTGATCGAGGCGCGCAAACGGGCGTCCTGGTATGTCGCCGCCATGGTCATCAAGGGGTCGTTGGCGGAGGCCGGCATCGATGAACCGCCGACCAGCAGCGAACTTGACGATTTGCGCGCCACGCTGACCAGCTTGCGCAGCCTCTGTGAAGATGCGCAGATATTGCTAAAAGAATAACTGGTCCTATTCGACCGTGCTGGCGCGATCCGATGCGGGGTGGCCCTGAACGTCGCGCAGGAATTCATTGCGCAACTTGTGCATTTCGTCGGTGGTCAATTTGGCCGAACCGCTCAACAATTCTTTTTGCTTCCGGATGCGGCGCTGCATGGCTGCCAGACGCTTGCGATAAATCCAGTTGCCCAGACTCTCGGATTGCTGTTCCCACCATTGCTTGATCATGATTTCCCCCCATGCTTGATGTCTTTCCAGCCCAGGGCGGCCATTGCGGCCGCGCCATTTGAGCGCCTGATTCGACTGCTAAAGATACCATAGGTTCGAGTGCGTGTGCTGTGTTTATGTACAGTGTATTGCGCGGACGGCATCGTTCGTGCCGCCGCCCCGGGCGGATCGACTTGGCGGAGCCGGTAGTGTATCCTCTGGCGCCTGCGTTTTTGTCTGCATCCCGGCCGATTTAAGTTTAGTATCGGCTTCCTGGGATCGCCGATGTTTCGCCGCCGATATTGAGCTTCTTTTCATTCACCCTGTTTCACTGCCGAGCGAGGACGCATGAAAGATTATTACGCCGCACTTGGCATCGACAGCGATGCGCCCCTGAGCGCCGTCAAGACCGCTTACCGCAAAAAAGCCTCTGAATTTCATCCGGATAAAAATACAGATGCGGATGCGCCTGCCCGTTTCCGCGAAGTGCAGGAAGCCTACGATCTGTTGTCCGATCCGCAACGACGCAAGGAATACGATGAAAACCGCCAGCGCAGCCTGCTGGAAAGCCCGGTCGCGACCGCCGAACAGATCTGGACCACTTATATGCAGAAGGTAATGCAATGAATCTTTCCGCCTTTTTTGAAGACATGACCAAGGCCTATCAGGCCGAGCTGGAAGACCTGCAGAGCGATTCCGAAGGCAACGACATCCTGACCAAGCGCCTGAAAGACAAGCGCAAGCAGTTCGCGCTGATGATGCCGATGATTGAAACCGCGCCGGAAATGGTGGCGGTGGCGTTTCACGGCGGCATGAATTTCGTCGATCGGCAGGCGCTTACCATGCTGGCGATGTGCGAACCGGATGAATTTCCGGCGTGGGACCAGCTGGCGGACGCCGTGCAATTCTCGGATTGGGCCGAAAAACTCGCCGCGACCGTCCTGAAACAACCCGATGGCGAACGCTTCCTGCTGATCTCGGTCTGTCTCGAATATCTGTACGAAAAGAGCAACGGCAATTACCACGGCGCATATAACGATGCCGTCGATATGTCGGACGACGCCGTGGAAGGCGTGGAGCGCGACGGCAACGACGACAGCGGCGACGAACACGATCTGGAATCCGAAGGCGCCGACTGGCTGGCCGATCAGGGTTTTGACCGCCTGGGCTGATTCCCCCCTTTTACCTTTCAATTATCCGAGTCCGCATGACGAATTCATTAGTAGTAAAAACCGCCAACCTGATCCGTGAAGGCGATATCGCCGGCGCCGAATACGCCCTGGTCAACCTGGCCGATACGGAAGGCGATTACGCGCTGGTCGCGGTGCTCGAAGAGATGCCGCCGAAAGACCTGCTGGCCGTGATCCGCGAATACGACGCGTCGAAAGAATCGGTGGTCAATCTGCTGGTCACGCCGGAGCAGTTCGCGCGTGCCGTGGTCATGGAGAAGCTGTACGGCGACCGCACCCATGCGCGCCTGCGCGGCATGATCAACGCAATCCTGTTCCGCAACGACAGCCAGACCGGCGAATTTATCGAAGCCATCGGCGAAACCGACGGCGGTTACCAGGCGCTGGTCGACTACCTGTCCGACCGAGACGAGGAGGTGGTGCATTTCGCGGTCTACGATACATTCAACGTCAATCATGACGAGGCCGGCGATGCTGTCGAAAAATCCGAAGTCATGGATCACGACTGGAAAGAGCTGACCTGGCTGTTGAAACACGAGCATCCGGACATGTTCGAACAGATCTGGCCGCCGCTGAAAAAGCTGCTGACCGAACGCCGGCGCCGCGAAGCCGAACTGGAAATGCTGGAACAGGCCGACCTGGAGCCGGAAGAGGAGCGCACGCCGCCGGCCAAGGCGGCCGCGCCGTCCAGGCCCAAGCCTGCCGCCGCGCCCAATGTGGCGCCTGGCGAAGAATCGGCGCTGTAAACGCATTGCCCATGAGCGAACAAAATCACCACGTCGCCGTTGTCGACAAGCGCCCCTTTTTCGAAAGAGCATTATCCTACGGCTTGCAGCAAGGTTTGCTGGAACGGACGCATTGCGAAAAAATGATCGCCGACGGCGCCAAGGGCAGCGTGCAGGTCGCCGATTTTTTCGGCAGCAGCCATCTGCATGCCGATCTGGAAAATGCGCGCCGGCGCATTGTCAATCTGGTCAGTCTGTATCTGGAGCAGCAGTCCAATGGCGATCTGCAAAAGGCGGCGCAATCGTTGCGGGACAATACCTTTTTGTCGCATTCGCGCGGCGGCAACGAGATGCTCAAAGCGCTGCATGCCATGCCCGACAGCACCGTGTTCGGCGATGTCAAATCGCAGCCGGTCAAGGATTTCCAGGATGAACGCACCCTGGCCAAACCGTTTTCGCTGGCCGCTTATCGCAAGCAATTGCAATCGCGCGAGCAGGTCGCCGCCGTCATGGGCGCCGCGCAATGGCTGGCCGGCGATGCCGGGCTGGATCGTTCGGAACTCGATTTCGTCAGCGCGGAAAGCGTGATCCGCAGCGCGGTACTGATGCGCGCGGCCGGCGTCGACGGTTTCCCCGACCGGGTCCGCTTCGCCAAGACCGTCGAAGCGCTGCGGCAAAAGGCCCTGGCCGCCGGCAAGTTCAAGCTCGCCGCCGGCATGCTGGACGATTTGCCGGCGTCTTTTCGTCCGATTGCCGACAAGGTGCGCCGCAACATCGAAAAGAACGACGCCCCTTTATTCCTCGATGCCGCCGCCGGCCTGGATCGCCTGCTCAACGACCTGGAAACACGCTATTTCGTGGCCGAGGGCGGGCTCGATGACGTCGCCGATTTCGATGCTTTCGTCTCCAAGGAATGGCATCGGGTCATGCAGGGCAAGGAAGACCCCTATTCGCGGCTGACCGCATTCATGTGCATCGCCGCCGGCATGGCGCCCAAGACCAGCCTTGCCGCGGCGGAAGCGAAAAGCCTCATACGCAAGGTGCGCGAGCACGGCTTCGCAAGCGCCGCGGTCAGCGCTTTCATCCGGGATTCGGCCCCTTTTGACCTCAAGGACAATCTGCTGGCATTGTGGGAAGATGAATTCCTGCCGGAAGCGGAACTGGCGCTGCTGGACGAGGATGACTTGAATTTTGTGCGTGGATTGGCGTTTTTAAGGGAGAACTGCAATATCAAGGCGGCGCCGGCGCCGAGAAAGAGCGCCGGGCATTAAGAAGCTGATTTTGCAATGGCTTGAGGACTTGTGCGGGAATTTCCGGCCCGCGCCGCTGTCGGACCGAATTGCGCCGCCGATACAGGCGGCCTTATCGCGGAGACTGAGATGACGACTTTTGCTATTACGGCAGTGGAGATCGATGCACGCTCGGATCTGGTGACCCGGGTCAAATGGGGCAGCGTCGATACCGCCAATAATGTCTGGATTGAGGGTCCGGGGGAGGCTGAGGTGGAGCAAGTGCTGCATGCCATCGGCAACGGCGACGACGTGTATCTGGTGTTCCCGGAAGGGCAGGACACGGTATTGGGGCCGCGCCTGGATATCGCGCGCGACGCCGCCGGCCGTGAAACCATCGCGCCGGCTTTCGGCCAGAGCCAGACCGGCCGCGCCATTTCAGATCTGCCGCGCATCATTACGCATTAGCTACTCGGCCGCGGCCGGGCTGTCGCCGGTCTCCCCGGTCTCCGCCGCGCTGTCGCTGAAGCTGCATTTCTCGTTGACGACTTCGAAGGCGTAAATCAGGAACCCGTCGCTGTCCACGGTGGCGTACGAGACGCTGGCGATGAAATCGTCCGATGCGAGCGGATTGCTGCCCGGTTCCACCGAAATGTTCGTCAGGAAGCGGCTTTTGGTGGTTTTATGAATGCCGGTGACGAACGAATACTTGAGGCCTTTGCCGTTCGGCATCGGCAAACGCCTGGCCGCCACCACCCGTTCCGAACTTTGGCTGATTTTGCCATTGGAATCCGCGGCGATTTGCGTCAATATGCTGCCATCCCACACAGCCTTGTACGGCGCCGGCAGATTCTTGTCCGGACGGGCATTGAGTTCCCGGCAGGAGATTTCAAAATTGTCGGCGTTGGCCGCGCCCGATAAAAGCAGCAGCGGGGCGGCAAGGCAGAATGCAAATAACGGTTTTTTTTTATTATTCGGAGTAGTCATGGAAAAGTTTCCTGCTTTGGTTAAATGTGTCAGCGATCTGGTGGATGCGCATACGCATATCTCCATCTTGCTGACCAATGTCATGGGGAATGCCGAAAAGGTCATGCATGGCGACGATGCGGCGCTGACCTTATCCGATCTGCGCGATCTTCAGGCCGCCATCAAGCTGCAGGAAGTCCTGTGCATGCAGGCACAGATTATCCTCGCGGAATAGGAAGCGCAGGGAGAAAAACACAGGAGGAAACGTCGAAACCGCCGGAAATATCCCGAAACAACAATTGTAATATTGTAAAACAATTAAGCCCGCGAAAGATGCGGGCTTTGTCATTTGGAGGTCATAAAGGCGCGCTACCATATGCACGTCTCCTCCAATTCCCTCTGGATTGGATTAAGCCCGCACATCCTTGACTGTGCGGGCTTTTTTTTGCCTGCGCTAGCGGCGATAGTGCGGCCGGCCGTCATACCATCCGCCGCGATCCAGTTCCCAGCCGCGCGGCCCTTGATGCCATTGCGCCGGACGGTAAGTGCGGTAGCGGTGCACGCGTTCCCAGTGACCCGGCGCCCATACATGCCGGCCGCCGTCCCAATTCCAGTATCCCGGCGCCCAGACATAGCCGGCCCGCGGCGGCGGAACGCGCTCATAGCGCGGCGGCGGCGGCTGGTTCCCGATAACGACCGAGACTCCCGTTTGGGCCGAGGCCTGCAGGGGAAGCAGGGCGCCGGCGGATGCCGCAATCAGGGCTGCTGCACAAATTATGCGTTTCATGACAGTTCCTTTTAATCCTATGATTTTGACAAAATAAGCTTTCCCGTGTTCTGCCGTCGACAAGAAATTCTTTTGCTTACAAATCGCTGACTATTTGCCCCAAATTCGGGAAACAGCCGCCGGAAATTGCCGTCAGGCGCGAACGATTCAGGCAGCCTGCCGGTCTGAAGGAAGTGACCCGGCGGCCGATATGGCGGGTTGCGGATATTGCGATGCAATAATCCCGCGCCGCGGCGCCGTCCCGTCCCGAATCGGATACTTTATAGAGGAGTTCGAAAATGAATGTAGCGATAACGCATTTCCGTTCGTTTTGCCGTCATGGCGCGCGCCTGCTGTTGGTCGCATGCGGGGGCATGACGCTTTGCGTCGCGGCCAATCTGGCGAACGCGGCCGGCGGCAACAGCAAGGATATCGAGGCGAACTATCGGCGCGAACGGGCGTCCTGCATGGACGGCACCAGTAACGAAGACCGCGCCACCTGCCTCAGGGAGGCCGCCGCGGCGCGCGACGAAGCGCGCCGGGGGCAGTTGACCGACGATAGCGCCGCGGAGCGTCAAAACGCCGTGGCGCGCTGCAATGGCCTGCCGGAATCCGACCGGGCCGACTGCGTGCGGCGCGTGCAGGGTGAAGGCACGGTATCGGGCAGCGTCGGCGGCGGCGGCATTTTCCGCGAAACGGTGACGACGGTGCCGGCTTCTCCCGCGCCGGCGCCCATGCCGGCAGGCAGCGCGCCTTGATATCCTCTTGATGCGCGGTTTGCTCCGGTAAACGACAAACCCGCCGGCGTGCGGCGGGTTTGGCTGCATTCAACGCCCGCGATAGCGGGCGTTTTCATTTAGGCGATCAATGATGGACGTCGTCGTGATCGATTCCGCAAAGGCCCGCGTAACTTCCCATGACGGTGTGTTCGCGCGAACCTGCCGGGACAGTATTCAGATAGACGACGAATTTTCTCCAAAGGGATTTGATCGTATTTTTCATGAAGCCTCCTTTCGCCCTGACGCAGAGCAATGACATGCGGCCGCCCTAATGCAACCGTCGCGCAGAAAGTACTGCGCGAGCTTATTTTATTATATAAATTGTTTATATAATAAAATAGTTGAAAATAGTTGCGATTGCGTTGTATTTGGGCACGGATGCGTCTTATGCGGCCAGCGCCGGCTGCCGCGGGGTAATGTCGACGGCGGGCCGCAGCCGAACCGGCGCCGGGGCGGGCGCTTGATCGCTCTTTTCCTCGTTGCCCAGCGCGAAGACGCTGACCACTTGCGCCAGCCGCGCCGCCTGTTCCTGCAGCGAGGCCGCCGCCGCAGCTGCTTCCTCCACCAGCGCGGCGTTTTGCTGGGTGACTTCATCCATTTGCGTGATCGCCAGGTTGACTTCCTCGATGCCGGCGCTCTGTTCCTGGGTGGCGGCACTGATTTCGCCCACGATATCGGAGACCTGCTTCACGGCGCTCACCACTTGATTGATGGTATGGCCGGCCTGTTCCACCAGGCGCGAGCCGGCATCGACTTTATCGACCGAATCGCCGATCAGCGATTTGATTTCCTTGGCGGCGGCCGCGGAGCGTTGCGCCAGTCCGCGCACTTCACTGGCCACGACCGCGAAACCGCGGCCCTGTTCGCCGGCGCGCGCCGCCTCCACGGCGGCATTGAGCGCCAGGATATTGGTCTGGAAAGCGATGCTGTCGATCACGCTGATAATGTCGACGATCTTGCGCGAGGAGGCATTGATCGAACTCATCGTATCGATCACGCGCCCCACCACTTCGCCGCCCTCGACGGCGATGCCGGAGGCCGATACGGCCAGCTGATTGGCCTGGCGTGCGTTATCGGCGTTCTGCTTGACGGTGGAGGTCAGCTGTTCCATTGCCGAGGCGGTTTCTTCCAGCGAGCCGGCCTGCTGCTCGGTGCGCGAGGACAAGTCGAGATTGCCGGCCGCGATTTCGCTGGAGGCGGTCGCCATGGTGTCGGCGCCGCTGCGTATCTGGGTAACGACATGGCTCAACTGGTCGCGCATGGAACTGATCGCGAACAGCAGGCTGTGGCGGTCGCCGCGCACGAGCGGAATCTGCACCGCCAGATCGCCGCCGGCAATGCTGTTGGCGATTGCGACGGTGACATCCGGTTCCCCGCCGAGCTGGCGTTTCAGGCTGCGTGTAATGAGGGCGGCGGCGGTGATGCCGAACAGCAAGGCGAACACGCCGAGGCTGCTGACGGTCCATTGGGCCATGCGGAAGCCTTTATCCACGGCATGGGCGCTGTCGGTGATCATCTGGCCTTGCAGGTTTACCAGTTGATTGATGGAGGCCAGATAGGCCTCCAGCGCAGGCTGGAACTCGGGCTTGACCATCAGGCGCGCCCCGTCGTCGCTGGTTTCCTTTTCCTTGAGCATCTTGGTGCGGATTTCCGTATATTTTTTACGCTTGACGCCGACATCCTCGAACAGCGCAGCTTCTTCCGGGCGTTTCGGCAGGGCCTCGAGCTCTTTCTGCAAGGCGCTGATGTCGTCGGAGGTTTTCTTGATTGAAAGCTGCATCTCCTTCGATACCGTCTGATCGACCGTTTCCACGATGGTGACCGTGCGCGCGCCGTTGAGCTGGGTGTAGGAGCTCCACGCCCGCATCAGGCGTTCCTTGACGATATCCTGGTTGACCACTGTATCCGTCATGCCTTTGACGGTCTTGAAGTTCCATAAACTGACGGCGGTGACGCCGGCGAGAAAGAGGAAAACAAGTGTAAACCCGAGGGCCAGGCGCGAGCTGACCTTCATCCGATCGATGTTCATTTATCTGTCTCCGGTATAAGAATTTTTATGAACTTATTCTATACGGGAGATTAAGAAAAAAAAGTAAAAATCGATGCAACTGTGGCTATTTTGGCGTGATTTCGCACGGAATATAAAAAGGCCGGTCCCTTGCGGGCCGGCCTCGTTGCGCGAATGCCAAACATGACGCGGATCAATGCGCGCCAGCCGCATTGCGGTTCTCATGGATTACGCAGCGTTGCGTTCCAGGCGATGCACATTCTCGCCGTCAATGGCGATCTTGCGCGGTTTCAGGGCTTCCGGCACTTCACGCACCAGATCGATATTGAGCATGCCGTTATCGAAGCTTGCGCTGACCACCTGAACATGATCGGTCAATTGGAAGCGATGTTCGAAATTGCGCGTCGCAATACCGCGATGCAGGAAGTTGCGCTGTTCCTCGGCTTGCTTGCGGCCGGTGATTTTCAGGGTGTCGCGCTCGGTTTCGATTTCCAGTTCGGAGCGGTCGAAGCCGGCCACGGCCATGGTGATCCGGTATTTATTCTCGGCCACCAATTCGATGTTGTAGGGAGGATAGCTCGGCTGCGCATCGGCGCGCTGGGCGTTGTCGAAAACCTGCGCAAGACGGTCAAAGCCGATGGCGGAACGATACAGTGGTGCAAAATCATAGGTACGCATGGAAATCTCCTTAAAGTAAAAGCGATGGTTTCGGCGGACCTCTCCTTGAGCATCCGCTGAGGCAGATATACGAGCGCGGCCTGGCTATTTCAAGAGCCCGGAATCAAAAAAATCCAAAAATCAGGACATAAAAAAGCCCGGCATGCGAACAACGCATGCCGGGCTTTTTTGACGCAGGGCGCAGGCGATCAATTACCGGCGGTCATGGTCATGGCCATGGCCATGCTCCCAATGCTCGCGGCGCCATTGGCGTTCGCGCCATTCGCGGCGGGCGCGCCAGTCGGTATGTTCCCAGCGCGGGCCGACGTAGACGGCGGGAGGCGGGGCGTAGTAAGGCCGGGGTGCGTATACAACCGGCGGTGAATAGACGACCGGCGGCGGTGCGTAATAAGGCGCCGGCGCGCCGGCATAGATGCCAACCGATACGTGCGCGGCGGAGGCGGCGCCGGACCACATGGCGGCGGCAACGCCCAGCGCGGCTATCAGGCTGATTCTGGAAATGGTTTTCATGGTTCCCTCGCGATGTCTCGTTTTGAATTCGGTGAACCGCGTCTTCGCAGTTCCTTTGCTATGGAGTGAATTCTATGAGCAACAATGCGGCGGCGGTGATACCGAGGCAATACAGATGTAACACGCGGTGACAACCGGCGGAAATACAACGATTTCATGGCGCAGCGGGCGAGGGCGTAACAGTATGTAAAAGCAGGCGGAAAAATAAGCGGGAATCCTTATAGTCAAGGCTCCCCTCTGATTCTATCCCCTTGGAATTGGATTAGCCCGCAGACCTTTCAGGATGCGGGCTTTTTTTATGCCCGGCTTTCAGGCAACTTCCAGGCAATTTCCCGTTTTATACCGGCTTCGTTTCAGTCCCGGCAATCTCTTCCGGCGCCTCTGTTTCATCGACTTTATACGCGCAGACCATATTGCGGCCGGCGCCCTTGGCCATGTACAGGGCCTCGTCGGCGGCCTGCAAAAATGACGGCGGCCCTTTGCCGAAGCTGGACGGCACCATGGCGCAGACGCCGATGCTGATGGTGACGAAACCGGTGGGATTGCCGCTGTGAGGAAGATTCAGGTCGCGGATGGCCTTTCTGATGGTTTCGGCGACGATCATGGCGCCCTTGATGTCGGTTTCAGTCAGGATCACGGCAAATTCTTCGCCGCCGTAGCGCGCCGAAAAATCGCCGGGACGCTTGGTCTGCATCGCATCGGCCACTTTGGCCAGGCAGACGTCGCCCTGGGGATGCCCATAAACATCGTTGTAGCGCTTGAAATAATCGACGTCGATCATCAGCAGCGCGATCGAACGCTGCTCGCGCACGGCGCGGTCGTATTCGGAATTCAGCGTCAGATCGAACTGGCGGCGATTGGCCAGGCCGGTCAGCGCATCCTGCAAAGCCAGCCGCTGCAATGTCTTGTTGACGGCCAGCACCTTCTGCTGCGCGGTCGACAGCGCCTGCTCGGTCAGGTCGTGCAAGTGAATCTGCTTGATCAGGCGCAGTCCGAGCAGGCCGATAATGCCGGCCAGGAGAAAGACGCCGATGCCTTGCCGCAACACGCGTTCGCGCCAGGCCGACAGAACTTCATCCTTGGACAGCGAGGTGACGATGACCAGCGGATAGCGCTGCAGGCTGCGGTATGACACCACCCGTTCCGTGCCGTTGACGGCGGAGCGCACGATTTGCGTGTCGTTGGGCCGGTGCGGAATGGATCGGCCGAACACCGTGCCGCCGATAATGCTGTGGCCGATCATCGATTCGACGAAAGGCCGCCGCACCAGCACGGTGGCGTCGTTCAGCGCCAGCACGATGGTGCCGGTCTGGCCTATATCGAAACGCGAATAGTAATGCGTGAAATAGGTCATCTTGATGGTGGCCAGCACCACGCCGGCAAACGAGCCGTCCGGATGATTGATGCGGCGCGAAACCGGAATCACCCAGTCGCCCGAGATTTTGCTGTGAATCGGCGCGCCGATGTAGGGCGTGCGGTCGGGGCTGTCGCGGTGGTGGATGAAATAGGCGCGGTCCGAGTTGTTCATGGTTTCGCCTGGCGCATTGTCGATCGAATTGATCAGCCAGCGCCCGTTTTCGTCGTACACGAAAATGCCCTGCAGTTCCGGCATCTCCGCCACCTGTTCCACCAGCAGCGGATAGAGGCTTTGCAGGGTGCTGGGGGAGATGCCATAGACTTCGATCCGCTCCAGCAGGCCGAACAGCGCGGTATCGGCTTTCTTGACCGTGTCTTCGGCGTGCTGCGCCAAGGCCTGGGTCAGGTTGGCGGTATCCGCCTTGGCCGCCAGCAGGTCGTTCTTGCGATTGGTCCACGCGAACCAGCTTTCCATCGCGATCAAGGCGACGCAAACGAAGACCACGAAAATCGAGGCGTACCACAGGATGGCGGAACGCTTCGGCGGGTTTTCCTTGGCTATGGCGGTTTGCGGCGCTTTCGACATGGCGGTATCCGGGTCAAGGGGGGGCGGCAGCCGCCGTTCAGGGCGGACATTTCATTTCGCCGACCCAGGATGCAATCCGGTCGGCGGGCATGGGGCGGCCGTAGAAATAACCCTGGCCGTCGTTGCAACGCATATCGCTGAGTATCCTGGCCTGGGCCGCATGCTCGATCCCTTCCGCGGTGACCGTCAGGCGCAGGCTATGGGCCATCGAAACGATGGCCAGCGCGATGGCGCGGCTGTCGTGATCGTCGGAAAGATTGGCGACGAACGACTTGTCGATTTTCAATTTGTCGATCGGCAGCCGTTTCAGATACGACAGGCTGGAATAACCGGTGCCGAAATCGTCGATCGACAGCCTGACGCCGATCTCCTTGAGTATGAACAATTGCGTGAGCACCGTTTCGATATTTTCGAAGAGCAGGCTTTCAGTCAATTCCAGTTCGAGATACTTGGCCTCCAGGCCGGATTCGTGCAATGCGTGCCGCACGGTCTGGACGATATTCGCCTGGCGCATCTGGACCGCCGACAGGTTGACGGCAATCACCACAGGATCATGGCCTTCCAGTTGCCATTGCCGGGCCTGGCGGCAAGCTTCATTGAGCACCCATTCGCCGATCGGGATGATCATGCCGTTCATTTCGGCGATCGGAATGAATTCGATCGGCGGCACCAGGCCGCGTTCCGGATGATGCCAGCGCAGCAGGGCTTCGTAGCCGACCAGGGCGCCGCTGGCGAGTTCGAACTGCGGCTGATAATGCAGCGCCAGTTCGCGGTTGGCCAGCGCCGAGCGCAGCGCCAGCTCCAGGCCCAGGCGGTAGCGCGCATGGTCGTTCATCTCGCTGGTGAAGAACTGGAAATTGTTGCGGCCGGCCGCCTTGGCGCGGAACAGCGCGATATCGGCATTGCGCAGCAGCGATTCGAAATCGTTCGCATCGGCCGGAAACAGGCTGATGCCGATGGAGATGCCGATGACCAGCGAATGAATGCCGACCTCGAACGGTTCACGCAATACTTCGATCACCTTGGCCGCGACCTGCGCCGCGCCCTTGCTGTCGGTTTCCGGCAGCAGCAGGGTAAATTCGTCGCCGCCATAGCGGGAAACGGTGTCGACTTCGCGCAGCAGCAGTTTCAGCCGCGAGGCGACCGCCTGCAGCACGGCGTCGCCGGTGGAGTGGCCGAGCGAGTCGTTGATGGTCTTGAACTGGTCCAGATCCATGAACAGGATCGCCAGCCCCTGCTGGTCGCGATGCGCGGCGGCAATGGCGCGGGTGGCGCGATCGCTCAGCAGCGTGCGGTTGGGCAGGCCGGTCAGGGCGTCGAAATACGCCATGTACTGGATGCGGTCTTCGGCCGCGCGGTACGAAGACATGTCGGTGATGATGCCCACGTAATGCGACACCGTGCCGCTGTCGCTGGCGACCGCGCTGATCGACAGCCGCGCCGGATAGGTGGAGCCGTTCTTGCGCCGGTTGACCAGCTCGCCGGACCACTTGCCGGTTTGCTCCAGCGTCCGCCACATGGTTTCAAAGAAAGGCGCCGGATGGCGATCCGACTTCAGGACGGCCGGCGTCAGGCCGACGACTTCGTGTTCGGGGTAGCCGGTGCTGTTGGAAAAGGCTTCGTTGACACTGACGATATGGGCGGCGGCGTCGGTGATCAGGATGGCTTCCTGGCTGGCGGCAAAAAACTGGGCCGCCAGCCGCATCTGCTCCTGGCTCTTTTTCAGTTCGCTGATTTCGAATACGACGCCGCACATCCGCGTGGGCGTGCCATCGCGGCCGTAGTAGGCGCGGCCGCGCGAAGACATCCAGTGCACGCTGCCGTCCGGCCAGATGATGCGGAATTCGACCAGCACCGGCGTGCGGTCGCGCAGGCCGGCCTGCACATCCGCTTCGAACGCTTCGATATCCCGGGGATGCAGGCATGCCAGGAATGATGCATAAGTGCCGTCGAATTGCTCCAGAGGCATGCCGAACAGGTCGGCGTGGCGCCGGCTCCAGGTAAGGCGGCCGGCGGCCATGTCCCAGTCCCAGATGCCGGCGGCCTGCGCTTCCAGCGCCAGCGTCAGGCGTTCTTCGTTTTCCTGCGCCCGCTGGGTAGCGGCTTCAAGCTGGTCGACTTTTTGCTCCAGTTTCTGGATCAGCACCGAGTTGTACTGTTTCAGCACCACGGTTTCGTCCGACGCCGGGGTGCGCGGCGCGACGGCCACGCCGTTGCGGCGATGCAGCAGGCTGTCGATGGCAACCAGCAGATCCGCCGGTTCGGCCGGCTTGATGACGAAGGCGTCGGCGCCGAGGCTGGTGGCGTACAGTTCGTCGTTCGAATCGGTATAGGTCGACGTGTAGAACATCAGCGGGACATGCTTCAGGCGTTCGTGGCGCTTCCATTGGCGGCACAAGCTGAAGCCGTCCATGACGGGCATCAGGATGTCGGTGATCACGATGTCGGGGACGTGCGCTTCCGCCACCGCCAGCGCTTCGACGCCGTCGCGGGCGCAATCGACCAGGTAGTCATTGCCTTCCAGCAGGACGCGCAGCAAGTACCGGTTCTGATCTACGTCATCGACTACCAGCACACGTGTCATTTCGTATTTCCCCGCTTTTATTGATGTAGTGATTGGTAATGTCCACGACGAAGGTTTCCGGATCGATCGGCTTTTCCAGATAACCGTCGCAGCCGGCATCCAGAATGCTTTCGCGGTCGCCGACCATGGCATAGGAGGTCACGGCGACGATCGGCACGTTGCGGGTCGAAGCCGTGGCGCGCAGAGTGCGGGCGACTTCGTAGCCGTCCATGCCCGGCAATTGGATATCGAGCAGGATCAGATCGAATTTGCGCGCCAGCGCCATGGCGATGCCGCTCGGGCCGTCGCAGGCGGATTCGACGCTGTGGCCGGACTTGTTGAGCAGAAACGTCGTCAGATAGCGGTTCTGTTCATTGTCTTCGATCAGCAGGATACTCAGATTCATAGCGGTTCAATTCCATGGCGGGGGACGATGACGGTGAAGGTGCTGCCTTCGGCTTTCTTGCTGGCGACGGTAATCTGGCCGCCCATCAGGTGCAGCAGGCGATCGCTGATCGCGAGACCGAGGCCGGTGCCTTCATGCTGGCGCGCGAGGCCGTCCTCGATCTGGCGGAACGGCTGGAAGAGATCGGGCAGGTCGGCCTCGTCGATGCCGATGCCGGTATCGACCACCCGGATGCGCACGGCCGGCTGCGGCGCATCGGTGCCCGGCGCCAGATAGGCGTCAAGCGTTTCGGCGTGCAGGGTGACACCGCCCTGTTCGGTGAATTTGATGGCATTGGTCAGCAGATTGATCAGCACTTGCTCGACGCGGCGGCGGTCGGTAATGATCTGGCCGAGGTCGTTGTCGATAAGCATCTTGAGCGCCAGCTGCTTCTTGTTGGCCAGCGGCGTCACCAGCGCCACCGAGCGGTCGATCGCCTCGCGGATATTGAAAGTCTGGTGCTGGATGCGCAACTGTCCGGCTTCCACCTTGGAAATGTCGAGCACGTCGTTGACCAGCGCCAGCAGATGGCGCGAACTGTCGCGTACCATGCCGAGCTGTTTCTTCTGCTCGGCGTTCAGCGGCCCGGCCAGCTCCTGCAGCAGCACGCCGGAAAAACCGATGATGGAATTGAGCGGGGTGCGCAGCTCGTGCGACATGGTGGCCAGAAATGCCGATTTGCTGTTGTCGGCGTGCTGCGCGCGTTCGGTTGCCAGCGCCAGTTTCGCATTGGCGATTTTCAGGGCATTTTCCGCCTCGGTGCGGCGTTCGATATCGAAGCGCAATACCAGGAACGATGCGATCGTGATCAGTGCGGCGAAGAGCGTGCCCAGCGTGATGGCCAGGCGCGATTGCGCGATGGCGTTTTCGGTATCGGCGGTGCGCAGCACCAGCATCTTCTGTTCGCTGTATTCGATGGCATCGATCTGGTCATGGATGGCATCCTGCATCTGCTTGCCTTTGCCGTTGATGAAGCGCTCCTGGATATACGGCAGCCCCATGGTGCCGCGCAGCTGGATCAGCGAAGCGAGAACGGCAAGGCGCTGATCGATCATCGGCTTGATGTTAAACAGGCGTTTCTGTTGTTCCTGGCTATCGGCGGTCAGGGCCAGCAGCGAGCGATATTGGTATTCGACGTCTTCGGTGATGCTCTGGTAAGGCTTCAGAATTTGCGGATTACCGCTGATCAGGTAGCCGCGCATGGTCGATTCGGCCGAGGTCATCGCGCTCAGCAATCCTTCCGCATGTGTGAGTATCTGATGCGTGTGCGTGACCAGCGCGCTGTTTTGAATCTGTTTGGAATTCGCCTGCCAGGCGGTGACGCCGACGATGATCAGGATCAGTAATCCGGTCAGGAAACTGAGTCCCATTTTGGCCTGTAAAGATAACTTCAAGTCGTCCCCCTGCTGATGCCAGGCAAATATTGTTATGTCGTTTAAAGGCTATCACGCTTTACATAAAAAATGTCGGCGAAGTACGCATGGTTTCGTCAACAATGTTGATAAAAAATACACATGTACGTTGCTGTTGCGACAGGCTGAAAAATCGGCTGTGTTTTTTGGATAAATCCCACCGCGAGGGCAACTTGCATATTAGAATTTGATGTTGCGAATTGTTTGTCTCCCGATGGCGGAAAGATCAAAGCTCACGGAATCGTATTGAATTCGGATTGAATATAAGTTGAAAAAAACGAAAAAATAATTCCCTTTGGGAAATATAATTGCGCCACTCATAAAATGTATTCGGGGAAACGGGATGAAACAAACAGTCGGATTTTTGGTGCTTGCAGCTTGTTTGGTTTTAATTGGGGGATGCGATTCTTCGGACAAGCCACAGAATTACCAGTTTTTCAAAGATAATCCGGATCAGGCCAAGGCGGTCATCGGCGAATGCCGGCTGAATGGCACGCGCGGCATGGACCCCAAGCGTAATGCCGTGTGCGATGCGGCGGTTGCCGCCGAAAAGAGCGCCAAATACGACGAGTCGCACAATACCAATTAATGCCGGCTTGTCCCATCCGGCGTTGTTCGGCGCTCAAGAGGTTTCGCTCAAGAGGTTTATTTCGCGCCGACTTCTTCCATCGTTACGTTGAACTCGCCGCCGCCGATGCGCAGGGTATGTTTTTGCCCTTTTTGCAGCTTCAGCGTCACGATGCGGGGCTCCAGCCTTTGCGGGTTATTGCCGGGTTTCACTGAGAAGGTGTATTCGCCGTCAGGCAGCCAGGCGCTGACCGCTTCGCCCGGCAGCAACTCTGCCAGTACAACGTAATTGACGGAAAATTCCAGCGGATTCACCCCCCAGCCCCATTGCGCATCGCGGATGACCTTGACTTCGTTTGGCCCGGCGGCAGGATTCACCATCTCCTTGATGTGAATCCGGGATGCCGGCACTTCGCCGGGCGGATTATTGGCGGTGGTCTGCGGCGTCATGCAGCCGCCAAGCGCTGTCAATATCACGGCCGATGCGAAAAACGTTTTGATCATTATTATTTCCTGTCGATAAAATTCGCTGAAGGCAGGGCGCGGAGGCAACGGCCCGCCGCGGCAATTATGCAGCAAATCAGGCGGAAGCCGGGCGGGAGGCTGTGTTTAAATTAAAGCTTGCCTTTTGAATAAAGCTATTGTATATTTCGTCTTTGGTTGCAAAAACTATCTCTCTTGCAGAGGTTTTTTTAACCGGAGCGGCAGGGCGGCAACATGGGGCCTGCTGAGATAATTGCGATACAAGAGTTGATTCATTACACGTCGGGGCCACTTTCCAGATAGGACTGGGTTTCGGGAATCTGCTCCTGTATCGCTATTTTTTTGTCCCGCTATTTTGTTGCTGTCTGGGCCCGCATCCCGCATGCGGGTTTTTGCGTTTACGGGGTAACAATTTGTAAAACGCACAATACGAATCGGCATCGCCTTCTATAGTTGGTCGTGTCCGGTTTTTATCCCCTCTCTAAAAGTCGGACATCAGCCCGCTACCGCAAGGCCAGCGGGCTTTTCATTTGCGTCATGATATTCAATTTAATAATAACTGGTATTTGTTTAATAAAGTGGCAAGCATAACTCGGTATCGATATAGTTGCACCTGTCTCCTCCAATCTCCTTTTAAAGAAATTGGATTCAGCCCGCACCGCAAGGTCGCGGGCTTTTTTTTGCCTAAAAATCCGGGAGAAAATGCTTGAGGAGATATGGGGGGCGGAGCGGAATGCGGGAAAGTGGCGAAGTGCTTGCGGGAAATATTCACAAAAAAGCAATACTTGCTTCAGCGAAATGAATTCGGGCCCAATACCACCGGATTGCTCGGTACGCCGGCGGCAATCAGGCGTCGCGCCACGCCGTGTATTTTGGCTTCGAAGGCAAGAAAGGTCTGCATCGCAGTTTCCTTGGTATCCAGGTGTTCACTCAATTTGGCCAGCCCTTCATTGGACGCCAGGCAAGTATAGGTAGTGAATTCGACTGTTACTGAAAATGTGACGCCAGCTTTTGTCTGTCTCGGTTTTGCAGGAGATGTAGGCACGTACGAAATCCTAATAGGTACTACAAATGGAACGTCTTGAATTGCAACGTTGCAGGTTTTGAGTCCTTAACCATCTTTACAATTTAGCGGACCATCTTGCATGCTACTCGAAATCATTATCGATGCATATAAATTGTGCAGTTGTTATGCAAGATTGAGACGACGAAAAAGGCATCCGTGGTGCTGTTCGATGCCAAACCGGGCGACGCGCTATCATATGCGCCGTTTAACGCTAAAAAGGGATTGCGATGGCGCGTATCGAGGATGTCGTCGGCCGGCAGAAGGAAGGGGCGCAATTCGTTCTGTCCGGCGCCATGATGGGTTTGCCGCCCGATGAATTCGATATCGTCGCCAGACTTTGGCTGAACGGCGGCGGCAATGGCTTCCGCGTGGTCGGCGTGCCGCACCGTCGCTGTATCGACGGCAACTTCTTTATCGACCGGGTCACGGTCATCAAGGATTCGACGCTGCTGAAGGATGAAAAAGACGCGAAATAGCAATAACCGCCGGAACGTATGTCCTACAAGAGCTTCCGAGCTTGTCCTATATGTTGTCTGACATGCCGAAGTTATTCTGAAGGCCTGATTTCCAACAAAAAGGAATAGACATGTCTTCGAAACTTCGCACAGCAGCATTTGTCATCGGCACCCTGATGGTGCCGTTTGCGGCGCACGCGGCCGATAGCACGACTTCCACCGGCGAATCGAAACCGGTCCGCGCCATCAAGGATTCCGCCATTACGACTAAAGTGAAGGCCAAACTTGCCGAAGAACGCGCCGGATATACCAAGAGCGTGCACGTCAAGACCACGCCGGACGGCGTCGTCACCCTGACAGGAACGGCACTGACCAAGGATGAGGCCGACAAGGCCGCGGCCATCGCCAAGAGCACCGACGGCGTAACCTCGGTCGTCAACAACATCAAGGTCACCAAATAGGATGACGGAATGATTTCCCGGGGTCTCCGAATCGGACGGCCCGGCCGCTTGAAAAACCCGCTTCGGCGGGTTTTTTTACGCAGGTGTTTTTACCCAAACATATTCAGACGCGGTAGATCTTCTCGCCGGTCTGAACGATTCTGAGTTTGTCTTCGGAGTGTGGATTCAGTGCGCGTCCATCCGCCAGCCGGTAGGTTTTCGGCCCGGGAAAGGCGTCCGCCAGATTTTCGATCGGGGTTTGATATACCTCTACATGATAGGCTGCGCCCGATGCGCCCTTGGCGTCGAATTTTTCTACCAAATCCATGCTTGTCTCCTTGGTGGGTGAATTCCTGCGGATTGCCTGTCGGCTTCGTCGATGCGGCCTTTTGTTTTTCAGGATCCGGATGGCCGAGGCCGTTTTTCAATGCAGATATTCTTCGATAGCGAGGATAGTCCAGCCGTGCGTTTCCAGGCGGGTCAATTCAATGTGGGCTTCATCGCCGGGAATTTTGGGAAATCCGGGAATGTTATCGCCGAACACATTATTCTTGATAAGTTGCGCTGCCGTTTCGATCGACGGTTTGGCAGGGTAGGCCTTGATGACCGATTCAGGCTGTCCCAGTTTGCTGAAGGTGATGCGCCATTCTCTGTTCATAGCTTGTCTCCGTTATGGTGATCGGAAGAGGCATTATGCGCTTGCCGTTGCGGGATGCAATCGGAGACGGGCCGCTTTTTTGCGCTTTTCCGGCGTTTACTTAGATTTTTCTCAAATATAATTCTGATTTTTTATAATCAGACTGCGCATTTTCCGAAGACCGCGATAATATGGCTGTAATCACAGTTGATGAGCGGTCCCAGCCATCCCTTATTGCACTGTAAATGCCACAGACGATCGTATGAAATCGAAGACAAAATTCGCCTTGCTTGTGAAAATTAACAGTTTTGCATTACTAGGTAGTGTGTTATCGGCACTGGCTGGCGCGGCCGCGGCGCAAACGGCTTCCGCGCCTGCGAATGCCGGCGCCGTGGTGGCGCGCATGGGAACGGTCACGCTCGGCACGGCCGAGGTGCAGCGCATGTACAAGGATTTGCCGGAGGCCGACCGCGCCGCTGTACAGAAGGACCGCGCTGCCTCGGAAAAATGGCTGCGCGGCCGCCTGACCGCGGAAGCGCTATTGCGCGAGGCGCGCAGCAAGGGAGTCGCAGACAAGCCGGAAGTCAAGGCGCGCATCGCCGACGCCATGCGCGAAGTGACCGCCAATATCGTGAGTTCGGCTTATCTCGAATCGGTCTCGCAAGTTTCGGCGGACTATCCGTCGGAAGCGGAAACCCAGGCCGCCTACGAGCAGGCCAAGGACAACTTCAAACTGCCGGCGATCTATCACGTCGGCCAGATTTTCGTAAAGACCGCATCGACCGGCAAGGCCGCTGTCGCGGCCGCCAAAGACAAGGCGAAGAAACTGGCGAAGCAGGCCAAGGACGGTGACTTCGCCGCTGTCGCGCGCGCCGCTTCGGAAGATGCGCCCAGCGCCGAGCGCGGCGGTGATGTCGGTTCCGTGCCGCTGACCAATTTGAAGCCTGAAATACAGGAAACGGTCGCGAGCATGAAGAAAGGCCAGATCAGCGATCCGATTCAATCCGACAAAGGGTTTCATATCATCAAGGTGATCGATATCCAGCCTGCGCGCACGGCCGGCTATGAAGAGATGAAGCCGCGGCTGCAGGCCATCATGCGCCAGCAGCGCCAGCAGCAGAACGCCCAAAATTATCTGGGCACGCTGGCGCCGGCCGCAAGTATCGCGATCGATAACGCCGCGCTCGATGCAGCGCTGGCAAAGCCTAACTAAAAACATTTTTTACAGAATCAGGGGACGTTTTTTGAACACTTCGGCAGTTTCCGGGAATAATGGCAATCAGCCCAGGCGCCTGATTGTGGGCATCAGCGGCGCCTCCGGCGCTATCTATGGCGTGCGCATCCTGCAGACGCTGCAAGGTTCGGGCATCGAAACCCATCTGGTCATGACCGAGTCGGCGCGCATCACGCTGGCCTCGGAAACCGACCTGAGCATAAGCGAAGTCGAGGCCCTGGCGAGCTGCGTGCACAACGTGCGCAATATCGGCGCCAACATTTCATCGGGGTCATTCAAGACCATGGGCATGGTGGTCGCGCCCTGTTCGATCCGATCGTTGTCCGAAATTGCCTATGGCATGACCGGCAGCCTGCTTACGCGCGCGGCGGACGTGGTATTGAAGGAGCGCCGCCGGCTGGTATTGATGGTGCGCGAAACCCCGCTGCACCACGGCCATCTGAAATCCTTGCTGCAGGCATCTGAAAACGGCGCCATCATCATGCCGCCGGTGCCGGCCTTCTACGCCAAGCCGCAGACGCTGGACGACATGATCAACCACAGCGTCGGCCGCTGCCTGGATCTGTTCGATATCGATACCAGTCTGGTCAAGCGCTGGAGCGGGCTCGGTAAAAACAAGGACTAGAAGTCAGCGGGCCGCCGCCACCGTTACAGGCTTTTCGTTGTATTGCGCCGGAAAAATCCGTTTCAGGTTATCGATTTTCGGCAGGTCGTTATAGACGATGTACGGATAAGTCGGATTGTGCAGCAGGAAGTCCTGATGATAAGCCTCGGCCGGATAGAAACCCTTGAGCGGATCGATCCGGGTAACGATCTTCGCCGGAAAGGCGCGCGCCTTGTCGAGCTGTGCGATATAAGCTTGTGCGATGCTCTTCTGATTGTCGTCGACGGTAAAGATATCCGAGCGGTATTGCGTGCCGCTGTCGGGCCCCTGGCGGTTCAGTTGCGTCGGGTCGTGCGCCACCGAGAAAAACACTTGCAGCAGCTCGCCGTAGCTCACCTCCGCCGGGTCGAATGTTATCTGCACCGATTCCGCATGTCCGGTGGATCCGCCGCTGACCGTTTCGTACTGCGCCGTGTTCTTTTCGCCGCCCGCATAGCCCGAAACGACCTGGCGCACGCCGCGCACATGTTCGAAAACGCCTTGCACGCCCCAGAAGCATCCGCCTGAAAACACCGCGGTCTGCAAGGGACCCTTGGCCTTCTGATTATTCACCTGCGGCGGCGCGATGACGGCAGCCGCCTCGGCGGCATTGGCCGGGGCGCTGCCTGCCACCACTGCCACCACCGCCGCCCCCACCGCCGCCGCTGCCGCCAGCAAGGCGATCAGGCTTTGCCGCATCTTTCGATTCAATAGCATCATCGCGCATCCTCTTTCATGAAATAAGGCAAGGCAAAGCCGCCTTTGCCTTTAATTCGTCCATTCGTGAAAAAGGTTACAGCAAAACGCAGCCGGCCGTTCAGAAGCCTTCCAGCACGGCTTTGCCGCGCGCCTTGTTGCTTTCGATCAGCGCGTGCGCGCGGCGCAGGTTGGCGGCGTCGATCTTGCCGAAATGTTCGCCGACCGTGGTTTTCAGGACGCCGTCGTCGATCAGTTTTGCGACCCGGTCCAGGATATGGTGCTGGCGGATCATGTCCGGCGTCTCGAACATCGAGCGCGTAAACATCAGTTCCCAGTGCAGCGAAATGCTTTTGCGCTTCAAGGCCATCGCGTCGAGCGCGTCGGGATCGTCGATCAGCGCCAGCTTGCCCTGCGGCGCCAGCATGTCGACCAACTGCGCGTAGTGCTGGCCGGTGTGGGTAAGGCTGATCGCGATATCGACGTTCTTGAAACCGTGCCGCTCCAATTGCGGGCGCATCGGCTGCGCATGGTCGATCACATGATGCGCGCCGAGCGCCGCCACCCATTCCTGCGTTTCCGGACGCGACGCGGTGCCGATGACGGTCAGCCCGGTCAGGCGGCGCGCCAGTTGCACCAGGATCGATCCGACGCCGCCGCCGGCCCCAACGATCAGCAGGGTTTTGCCGCGGTCTCCGCCTTCCTGCGCCTGGACCCGGTCGAACAGCAGTTCCCAGGCCGTCAGCGACGTCAGCGGCAATGCGGCGGCGTCGGCGAAACCCAGATTGGCGGGTTTGCGGCCGGCGATGCGCTCGTCGACCAGATGGAATTCGCTGTATGAACCCGGGCGGACGATCGAACCGGCGTAGAACACCTCATCGCCCGGCTTGAACAGCGTGACCTGATCGCCGATGGCGCGCACCACGCCGGCGGCGTCCCAGCCCAGCACGCGCGGCTCGGTCACGGCGGAACCCTTGCGCACCTTGGTATCGACCGGATTGACCGACACCGCGCGCACTTCGACCAGCAGATCGCGCGGACCCGGCGCCGGCCGCGGCAAATCGAAATCGATCAGCGAAGCCGGATCGGCGATCGGGAGGCCATGTTGCGTGTAGACTATTGCTTTCATGATGTGAGCTCTCAAGGTGATAAGAAAATGCCGTCAAAAAAAATTGACACGAGGCCGATCATAGTCATTATTGCGGCGGCGAAACAGTTGCCGCCATGGGTAACACTTTCACTGGGGGAGTGAAAATGATCCGCCTGGAGGATTTGACGCTGTTCGTGCGCACCGCCGCGCTGGGCAGTTTTTCCCGCGCCGCGCGCGAAGCCGGTCTGCTGCCCGGCCAGGTCAGCGCCGCGATCCAGCGCCTGGAGCGCGAACTCGACATCCGCCTGTTCGCCCGCTCCACCCGCAGTCTGCGCCTGACCGACGAGGGCGAGCGCTATCTGCCTTATGCGCAGGATGCGCTGGTGACCTTGCGCGATGGTTACGAAGGCATGCGCCGCGACAGCGCCGAACTCAGCGGCACCTTGCAGATTGCCGCGCCATCCGATCTGGGACGCAATGTATTGCTGCCGTGGCTGGCTGAGTTCCGGCGCGCCCATCCGCGGGTCGATCTGCGGCTGTTGCTGTCGGATCAGATCGCCGATGTTTTCCGTGATCCGGTCGACGTCGCCATCCGCTATGGCCAGATGGACGACGCCAGTTATGCGGCGCTGCCGCTGATGCCGGACAACCGCCGCGTGCTGATTGCATCTCCGGATTATATCGAGCGCCACGGCGCGCCCGCGTCGCTGGATGCCTTGGCCTCGCATGACTGTCTGATGTTTCAATTGCAGGGACGCGTCTACGACAAATGGGTGTTCCCGGCCGCCAAGGGCAAGCGCACGGTGCAGGTTTCCGGTCCGCTGGTCTGCGACGATGCCGACGTGGTGCGGCGCCTGGCGATTGCGGGAGAAGGCATTGCCTATAAATCCTGGCTGGATGTTTGCCGCGATGTGCATGCCGGCCGGCTTCAGCTATTGCTGCCCGGACAGCCTGGCGAATATGCGCCGCTGAATCTGATCTGCCCGCATCGCAAGCAGTTTTCGCCGGGGGTGCGCTTGCTGCATGTTTTTTTGTCGGCGCGCTGCGCGGAACTGGTCAATGCATTCCCGGCCTAGGCGCCTGAAACGATCATGAATCTTCTGTTTTTCGCACGCAATTGGTGCGTGCCTGCAGAAAATACCGCATGTCATATTTCTGTCATATGCCAGGCATTTTAACCTCGTAAAATTGCGGATATCCGAATCACCAGCCGAACGCCGGCCGCAACAATTCGCCAAAAATAACCATGTTGCGATCCCTCAAGTTTACCCAGCGCCTGCATTTATTGATCGCGATATTTTCCATAGGATTTATCGTCTATGGCGCATGGTCGCTGAACACCCTGGATCAATACAAGGTCGGCGGCCCCATATCCGGCAAGATCGACGCCGCGCAAAATCTGATTTCCGACGTTTTGCCGCCGCCCGAATACATCATCGAATCCTATCTCGTTTGCCTGCAATTGAAAGAGGCGCGCCGTTTCGAAAAAACCGCGTTGATCGACCGGCTCACCGCATTGCGGGAAGAGTATGCGAAGCGCCATGCCTACTGGCGCACGGTGCCGCTGGAACAGGATTTGCAGGCGCCGCTGGACGAAGCGCATGTGATGGCGATGCAGTTTTATGCGATCGCCTTCGATCAGTTCCTGCCGGCGGTGCGCGCCGATAAAGCCGACGCCGCCGCGGCCGCGCTCACCAAAATGACGCCGATCTACGAACTGCATCGCATGGCCATCGACAAGCTGGTGGTGCTGGCGAAGCAGCATGCCGAACAGAACAAGGCGCTGGTCGCCTCCGATGTGCGTTCGGCCACCGTCAGGCAGGCCGCCATCCTGGCGCTGTTCCTGACGCTGGCGATCGTGGTCGCCGCGCTGATCCGGCGCAGCATTGTGGTGCCGCTGGGGGAGGCCGTGGCCATCGCCAGAAGAATCGCCAAGGGCGATTTGCGCACGCAGGCCGGCGCGCATTACCGGGACGAAACGGGGCAGTTGCTGGAAGCCTTGCATCATATGAGCGACAGCCTGCGCGCCATGCTGGATGCGCGCGAACAGTCCGAGACGGCATCGCGCCAGGCCAGGGAATTGCTGGAAAACCTGATCGAGACCGCCAACGTCATCGTGGTCGGCCTCGACAACAACGGACGCGTTTCCATATTCAATCGTGTCGCCGAAGTGGTCAGCGGCTATCCGCGCTCGGAGGTTCTGGGACGGAAATGGGTGGATCTGGGCGTGCTGCCGGAACCGCAGCCGTGGCAAAAGGACGTCATCGTCGGCAAGTCGCGCATGCCGCTGGCGAATCAGCAGACCATCATGGGCAAGAACGGCCTGATCCGCACCATCGCCTGGCGCAACAGCGTCCAGGAGCATTCGGAAGCGTCCAGCGTGGCGCTGATATCGGTCGGCATCGATGTGACCGAACAGCTCAAGGCCGAAACCGCGCTGATCGAAGCCAAGCATCTGGCCGAGGCCGCAAACAGAAGCAAAAGCGAGTTCCTGGCCAATATCAGCCATGAAATCCGCACGCCGATGAATGCGGTGATCGGCATGACCGGGCTGGCGCTGCGCACCGACTTGAGCGACAAACAGCGCAATTACCTCGTCAAGGCCAATGCCGCCGCGCACGGGCTGCTGGGAATCGTCAATGACGTGCTCGATTATTCCAAGATCGAGGCCGGCAAGCTGCATTTCGAAAGCCGCGATTTCTATCTTGAGAACCTGCTGGGCCACCTGTCGGCGCTCCTCGGGTTCAAGGCGCAGGACAAAGGGCTGGAACTGCTGTTCGATATCGACGCATGCGTTCCCACCGCCCTGATCGGCGACGAAATGCGCCTCAGCCAGGTGCTGCTGAATCTGCTGAGCAACGCCATCAAATTTACCAGCGTCGGCGAAGTCTGCCTGCGCATCGAATGCATTGAGCAGGAAGACGGGCAGGTCTTGCTGCGCTTTGAAATCCGGGACACCGGCATCGGCATTTCGGAAAGCCAGCGGGCCAAGCTTTTCTCCGCATTCGTCCAGGCCGATTCCACCACCACCCGCAACTACGGCGGCACCGGCCTCGGACTGACGATTTCGAAGCGCCTGGTGGAAATGATGAACGGCCAGATCTGGGTCGAAAGCCAGCCGGGCGTCGGCAGCAGCTTCATCTTTACCGCGCGCGTGGGCGTCCAGTCGAATCAGGATGCCCATCGCGCCGCCGCCAGTCCGAACCTGGAGAATATGCGCGCCCTGGTGGTGGACGACAATGACAGCGCGCTGGAAATCATGTCGGGCATCCTCAAATCGTTCCATCTTGAGGTCAATGTCGCCACCAGCAGCGAAGCCGGCATCGCCGAACTGGAAGCGGCCAAAAAGCGCGGCGCGCCATATAACCTGGTATTGCTGGACTGGAAAATGCCGACGGTGGACGGCCTGGAGGCGGTGCGGCGCATCCGCCTCAACGAATACGTTTCGGAGACGCTGACCATCGTCATGGTCACCGCCTACAGCCGCGACGAACTGATGGAAAAGTCGGCCGGCATGCACATCGACGGCGTGCTGGAAAAGCCGGTCAGCCCTTCCAACGTGATGAACATCATCTCGGCGGCGCTTTACAAGACCAGAGAGCCGGAAGCGGCGATCGCCCTGGACCAGGTCGACGAATCGTCGCTGGCCCGCCTGCGCGGCGCCCATGTGCTGCTGGTCGAAGACAATGCCGTCAACCAGGAACTGGCGACGGACGTGCTGAACTCGGCCGGCATCATCGTCGATGTTGCCAACGACGGCGCCGAAGCTGTTTCCAAGGTGGCGCGCGCCGGGCGCATGGCCTACGACGCGATCCTGATGGATTGGCAGATGCCGGTCATGGACGGTTTCGAAGCGACGCGCCGCATCCGCGCCGATCCGCGCTTTGCCGAACTGCCGATTCTGGCGATGACGGCCAACGCCATGGTCGGCGATCGCGAAAAATGCCTCGCCGCGGGCATGAACGATCATATCGCCAAGCCGATCGACATCGACCGGCTGGCGGCTGCTTTGGTGCGCTGGATTCCCGCCAGGAAAAAACAGCAGGAGCAAGGCGTGGAGCAGGCGCCGGACCGCCCGTACCCGGCCATGCCGGCCGCCATGGATGCCGAAGACTTCCCGGCGCTGCCCGGCGTCGACGTTGAAGGCGCCCGCAGACGGCTGCGCGGCAACGGCAAAATGTATCGCCGCCTGATGCAGATGTTCGTGCAGGATCAGGCGCAGGCAGGCATGTTAATTGCATCGCTCTTGAAGGAAAGGGATCGGGATGCCGCCCAGCGCGCCGCGCACAATCTGAAGGGATTGGCGGCGAATCTGGGCGCAACCGAGGTAGCCCGCGTTGCGCAGGAACTCGAGCATGCCATTCGGCATGAAGCCCTGGACAGTGCGCTTGTCGCCGCCGGGCTTGAGGCATTGTCCGAGCCGCTGCGGGCTTTGCTGAAAGGCATTGCGGACGCCGAGGCCGAAAGCGCTGCCGGCAACCGGCTCGATGGCGCCGGCGAACCTGCCGTTGAGGGTGGCGGCCTGGATATTGCGGCATTGGGTCCGCATCTGGACAAGCTCGCCGGCTTGCTGGAGGAAGACGATTCGCGCGCGGCCAATGTGGCGGCATCGATTGCCGTGCTGTCGCAGGGCGGTCCGTCGGCGCAGGCATTTGCCGGCGTGATCGAAAAAATCCGGCGCTACGATTTCCCGGCGGCGCTGCATTTGCTGCATTTGCTGCATGACGCCGCGGCGGCGGGCGTGCGGACCGATGCGGACGCATTGCCGGAAGACGGTTCAATCATGACAGGCATCCAGGCCAAGGAATAATGCAATGCCAGACCGCGCTCCCCATACCATCCTGGTAATAGACGATTCGCCCTCGAACATCGATTTGCTGCGCGCGATTCTGGAACCGCATTATCGGGTCAAGGTAGCCACCGGCGCCGAACGGGCGCTCAAGATCGTGGCCTCGGAAGCGCCGCCCGACCTGATCCTGCTCGACATCCTGATGCCGGATGTCGACGGCTACGAGCTGTGCCGCCGCATCAAATCCGACGCCAGGCACCGCCGCATTCCGATCATCTTCGTGACAGGCCTGGAAGATGCCGCCGATGAAGAACGCGGCTTTGCATCGGGCGGAGAGGATTACATCACCAAGCCGATCCGGCCCGCCGTCGTGCTGGCGCGGGTGAAAACCCATCTGGCGCTCTACAATCAGACGCGGGAACTGGAAACCCAGGTCGATCTGCGCACCAGGGAGCTGCAGCAGACGCGCCTGGAAATCATCCACCGGCTTGGCCGCGCGGCGGAATTCAAGGACAACGAAACCGGCTTTCACGTCATCCGGATGGCGCATTTTTCACGGCTGCTGGCCGAGGCCGTCGGCATGGACGACGCCGATGTCCTGTTCCAGGCGGCGCCAATGCACGATATCGGCAAGATCGGCATACCCGATCACATCCTGCTCAAGCCGGGCAAGCTGACGCCGGAGGAATGGTGCATCATGCAGACCCACGCCACCATCGGCGGCGACATCATCGGCAAGCACGACGATCCCTTGCTGGCCATGGCCAGGACGGTGGCGCTGTCGCACCATGAGAAATGGGACGGCAGCGGTTATCCGCTGGGCCTGAAAGGGGAAGACATCCCGCTGGAAGGCCGCATCGTCGCCATCGCCGACGTATTCGACGCATTGACCTCGACCCGGCCCTATAAAAAGCCGTGGCCGGTGGACGAAGCGGTCGACTGGATCGTGGCCGGTTCAGGCACGCATTTCTGCCCGATACTGATCGAGCCGCTGCAGCAGGTGCTGCCGGAGATGTTGCGGATCAAGGATTCTTATCGGGAAGAGGGTGGAGCGCAATAAAAAAAATGACTTAAAGCCGTCAAGCTTCAAGTCATTGATTTAATTGGTCGGGACGGAGTGATTCGAACACTCGACCCCTTGCACCCCATGCAAGTACGCTACCAGGCTGCGCTACGCCCCGACTGGTCGGCGATTATAGCAGAGGCGCGACCGGGTCCTCAAGCCTGCCTCGCATTTTTGCCGCCAATCGGTTTAGCCGGTATTCCGCAACCCCGCCGCGACCCCATTGATCGTCAGATGAATCCCGCGCTGCACGCGTTCCTCGACCTTGCGGCCGGCCTTGGCGTTGGCGCGGTGCCGCTTGATCAGTTCGACCTGCAAGTGGTTCAGCGGATCCAGATAGGCGAAGCGGTTCTTGATCGAACGCGCCAGCAGGGGATTGCCGGCCAGCCGGTCCCTGCTGCCGGTGATCGCATTCAGGTAGCCGATGGTGCGGTCGTGTTCCTGCAGCATGCGCTCGAAGATGGTCTTGCGCAGTTTCTTGTCCGGCACCAGATCGGCGTAGCGCGAGGCTACCGCCATATCGGTTTTCGACAGGACCATGTCCATGTTCGACAGCAGCGCCGCGAAGAACGGCCATTCGTGGAACATGGCGCGCAGCATCTTCATCTTCGCGGCGGCCGCGGGCTTGTCCGCATTTGCGCCGTCTCCGGTTTCCGCCAGCCATTCGCCGACCGCGCTGCCGAAGCCGTACCAGCCCGGCAGCAGCAGCCGGCATTGGCCCCAGGAAAAGCCCCATGGAATCGCGCGCAGATCCTCGATGCGCCGCGTCGATTTGCGCGAGGCGGGACGCGAGCCGATGTTCAGTTCGGCGATCTCGGCGATCGGCGTGGCCGAGAAGAAGTAATCGGTGAATCCTGGGGTTTCATAAACCAGGTTGCGATAAGCGCTGTATGCGCGATCCGACAGATGCGCCATGACCTGTTCGTATTCGGCCAGCTGCCGCGTGTGGCGCGCCTCCAGCAGCGGCGGCGTCAGGCTGGCTTCGAGCGTGGCGGCCACCAGCGTTTCCAGGTTGCGCCGGCCGATTTCCGGATTGGCGAATTTGGAGGCGATGGTTTCGCCCTGTTCGGTCAGGCGGATCTGGCCGTTGACGGTGCCCGTCGGCTGCGCCAGGATCGCCTCGTAGCTCGGTCCGCCGCCGCGGCCGACGGTGCCGCCGCGGCCGTGGAACAGGCGCAGCTTGACGCCGGCCTGGTCGAATACCTTGACCAGCAGCGTTTCGGCTTTATACAGTTCCCAGTTCGAGGTAAGAAAGCCGCCGTCCTTGTTCGAGTCGGAATAGCCGAGCATGACTTCCTGCAGGCTGCCTTGCTGCCTGACCAGTTGCGCGACCGGCGGCAGGGCCATCCATTGCGCCATGATGTCGGCGGAAACGCGCAGATCGGGAATGGTTTCGAACAGCGGGACCACCATCAATTCCATCTGCGCATTCACGCCGTCGGCGCCCGGCTTGAGCAATCCCATTTCCTTTTGCAGCAGTATCACTTCCAGCAGATCGGAGACCGCTTCGGTGTGCGAAATGATGTAGTTGCGGATGGCGCGATCGCCGTAGCGCTCGCGGATTTCACGCGCCGCGCGCAGCACCGTCAGTTCCGAATAGGTTTCGGCCGAGTAGTCGTTGTACGGCGAAAACAGCAGCCGCGGCTGGCCGATTTCGCTCAGCAGCAGGGCGATCTTGTTCTCTTCGCTCAGGCCGGCATAGTCTGCCGCGACCTTGGCATGCGCGAACAATTCGCCGAGCACGCGTTCGTGCACGTCCGAGCTTTGCCGCAGATCCAGCGTTGCAAGATGAAACCCGAAAATCTGCGCGGCGCGCTTGAGGCCTGCCAGCCGCGGCTTGATCAGCGCCTCGCCGTGATTGGCGATCAGCGAATCGATCAGCACCTGCAGGTCGGCCAGAAAGGCTTCCGGCCCGGGATAATAGGGCGCGCTGCCGACTTCATGGCGCAGGATGTTGACCGCGCCCAAGGCGCGCGCGGTCGAGGCCAGCCGGGCGTAGATGCCGATCAGGGCGCGCCGGTAAGGTTCGTCGGCGCGATGCTCGGACTGGTCGGGCGAAGCTGCTGCCAGCGCGTGCAGTGCGCTGCTGACGTCGACCATCAGGGTAGATATCGACAGTTCCGCGCCCAGCGCATGCGCTTCTTCAAGATAAAAATCGAAAATGGTGGTCGACTGGCGCACCAGCGCCTGCTGCATGGTGGCGGCGTTGACGTTCGGATTGCCGTCGCGGTCGCCGCCGATCCAACTGCCCATCTGCATATACGATGCGCCCTCGCCGCCGCCGGTCTTGCGGCCGCGCGCCGGGAACTGCGCCGTGATTTCCGCTTCGATGTCGTCGTACATTGCCGGCAATTCGCGCAGGAAGGTAATGCGGTAATACGACAGCGCATTGTCGATTTCGTCGGTGACCGTCAATTTGCTATAGCGCAGCATGCGGGTTTGCCACAGCGTGGCGATGCGGGCGCGTATCAGGGCGGTATTGTTCTCGCGCTCCTTGAACGTCAGCGGCTGGTCGCGCAGGGCCAGCAGGCGCGCGATTTCACCTTCGGCGTCCAGGATGCTCTTGCGCTGCACTTCGGTCGGATGCGCGGTCAGCACCGGCGAAATCAGCGCCTCGCCGAGAAATTTGCGGACCTCGGCGCCGCTGACGCCGGCCCGGTCCAGCTGTTTGAGCGCATGCGTTACGCTGCCCGGCTGTTCGGCCGAGCCGGCCAGCAAATGCGCGCGGCGGCGGCGATTGTGATGCTGGTCTTCGGCGATATTGGCCAGATGCGAGAAATAGGAAAACGCCCGTACCACAGAATTGGTCTGGTCGCGGGTCAGGTTCTTGAGCAGCTTGTCGAGTTCCTTGGCGGCCACGGCGTCGGCATCGCGGCGGAAGCGCACGGCGGTCTGGCGGATGGTTTCAACCACGTTGTAGACCGCTTCGCCTTCCTGCTCGCGCAGCACATCGCCCAGCAAGCGGCCCAGCAGGCGGATGTCTTCCTTGAGCGGCGCGTCCTTGTCGCTGCCGCGCGCAGCGGCTTTTTTGGGCGTTGCGGTTTTTGCGGGGCTTACGGTGATTACGGTGGAGCGGGGTACGGTTTTCGGTACGGTTTTTGACGCGGTTTTTGACGCGGTTTTTGTCTGGGTCGCCATAATCGGATGCAATCGGTCTCAAAATTGGAATGAATGACGAAAATGCGCGGGTGGCGCGCTTTTTCCATCGTTAAACTACAGAATGCAGCATGCTAAAATTTGTCACTTTTTAGGAATTGCCGCTTCAGCGATTCTTATTTTTATCTTTGTTCATTCCCTGATTCCCTGCCCGTCGCATTACGGTCCGGCGTCTTGTCCTGAAAGCGCAATTTGAAAGCTTCGTTTCCTTCCAAACTGATCATCGCCTCGCGCGAAAGCCGTCTTGCCATGTGGCAGGCCGAACACGTACGCGATCGGCTGGCTTTATTATATCCGCAGTGCAGCATAGAAATTCTCGGAATGACCACGCGCGGCGATCAAATTCTCGACCGGACCCTGTCCAAGGTCGGCGGCAAGGGGCTGTTCGTCAAGGAACTGGAAGTGGCGATGGCCGACGGCCGCGCCGATCTGGCGGTGCATTCGCTGAAAGACATGCCGATGGAATTGCCCGAGGGCTTCATGCTCGGCACGGTGCTGGAACGGGAAGACCCGCGCGACGCCTTCGTTTCGAACGATTACGCCTCGCTGGCCGATTTGCCGGCCGGCGCGGTGGTCGGCACCAGCAGCCTGCGCCGCCAGGCGCTGATCGCGGCGCGTTTTCCGTCATTGATCATCAAGCCCTTGCGCGGCAATCTGGATACCCGGCTCGGCAAGCTCGACAAGGGCGAATACGCGGCCATTATCCTGGCCGCCGCCGGGCTCAAGCGCCTCGGCCTGCCGCAGCGCATCCGCGCACTGATCGAGCCGGAGCAAAGCCTGCCGGCGCCCGGGCAGGGCGCAATGGCGATCGAAATCATGGGCAATCGCCCCGAACTGGCCGCAATGCTGGCGCCGCTGAATCACCTCGACAGCGAGCGCGCGGTCATGGCCGAGCGCACGCTGTCGCGTTCTTTCGGCGGCAGTTGCCAGATTCCGCTGGCGGCGTTCGCCACGGTCGACGGCGCCGGCGGTTCCACCATGCGCCTGCGCGCGATGGTCGCCACGCCGGACGGCCTGCGCGTGGCGGCCGCCGAAGCCAGCGGACCGGCCGATGCGCCGGAAGCCTTGGGTTTGCGCATCGCCGCCATGCTGCAAGAGCAGGGCGCCGCCGCCATTCTGGACGCTTGCCGGGACGCATGACGGCAGATACAACCAGGCCGCCGTCCGCCGTGGTGATCACGCGGCCGCTGGCGCAAGCCGAAGCGCTGGCGCCGCGCATCGCCGCCCTCGGCCTGCGGCCGGTCTTGTTTCCCTTGCTGGAAATCCATGCGCTGGCCCCGGACGGCGGCAATCGATTGCAGGCCGCCCTGGCGCATCTGGGCGACTACGCCATGGCGATGTTCGTCAGCCCGAATGCGATCGACGCGGCGTTTCACCATCTCGATGCCTGGCCGGCCGGCGTGGCGATCGGCATCGTCGGCGCCGGCAGCCGCGCCGCGCTGGCGCGCCATGGGGTGGACCAGTCGAATGCGCGCATCATTGCGCCCTTGCTTGCCGAAAAAACCGATTCCGAAGGCCTGCTCGCGGCGCTGGACCTGCCTGCGCTGCAAGACAGGCGCGTTTTGATCGTGCGCGGCCAGGCCGGCCGCGATTTCCTGAGCGAAGCCCTGCGCCGCGCCGGGGTGCAGGTCGAGCACGTGAGCGCATACCGGCGCGTGGCGCCGCCGCCGTCGCCGGCGCGCATCGCGCAATTGCGGACGCTTCTGGAGAGCGATAGCTGCTGGATAATCACCAGTTCCGAAGCCTTGCGCAATCTGCTGCAACTGCTGCCGGAAACCGCTCTGGATGATGCTGTCGTGAAAATGCAACAAAAGCGGATCATTGTGCCGCATCCCCGTATTGCAGAAACGGCGCGGCTTGCGGGCTTTTCCTGCGTGACGCTGACCGGATCAGGCGACGAACGGCTGCTGGCCGCGTTACAATCGGACTCATGAACGAATTGCCTTCGACCTCGGACTCCCCGCAGTCCACTTACGCCCAGTCTTCGGCATCCGCCGCGCCGGCCCGTCCGGCGCAGGAGGCCTATGCTGGTCCCCCCATTTATCCGGTGGCCGGCCGCGATCGCGGTGTATCGCGGCGCTGGATTTATCTGCTGGTGATATTGGTATTGGCCGGATTCGCCGGGCAATGGTGGTATGCGCAGCGGGAAATCAGTGCGTTGCGCGAGGAAGTGGCGCGGCGGCTGCAGACCGGCGACACCAGCAATAACGAAATTCGCGGCGTGGTCAAATCGCTGCAGGAAGACATCCGCGAAGCGCAGGGCAAGATCAGCGTGCTCGACAGCAAGCAGACCGAATCGCAAAGCCAGCAACTGGCGCTGGAGCAGCTGTATCAGGATCTTTCCAAGAATCGCGACGAGTGGGCCTTGTCCGAAATCGAGGGCGTATTGTCGACCGCCAGCCAGCAATTGCAGTTGGGCGGCAATGTGCAGGGCGCCCTGATCGCGCTGCAGAACGCCGACAAGAGCCTGTCGCGCTCCGACAAGCCCCAGTTCATCGCGATCCGCCGCGCCATCGCGCGCGACCTGGATCGTCTGAAGGCCTTGCCGACGGTCGACGTGCCGGGCATCGCATTGCGGCTCGACAGCGTGATCGGCCAGATCGACGGCATGCCGCTGCTGGCCGACGAAAAGCCGGTGGCGTCGGTGACCGCGCCGAAAAAGCAGTTGCGCGTCTTGCCGAAAGCCAAGGCCGGCGCGCCTGCCGCGGCCCCGGACGCGGCGCATTCCGATTGGCTGCAGCAGGCGCAGGATGCCTGGCAGAGTTTCAGCGCCGAACTGTGGACCGACGTCCAGCAGTTGGTGCGCGTGCGCAGCGTGGAAACGCCGGATGCGCTGCTGCTGTCGCCGACGCAAGCCTATTATGTGCGCGAGAACCTGAAGCTGCGGCTGCTCAATGCCCGGCTGGCGCTGCTGTCGCATAACGAAGAAGCCTTCCGCAGCGATCTGCTGGCCTCGCAGGACACGATCTCCAAGTATTTCGATACCCGCGCCCGTCAGACCCAAGTGGCGCAGGCGCTGATCAAGCAGGTGCAGGGCAGCAATCTGTCGATCGAGATGCCGACCTTGAGCGACAGCATCAATGCGGTGCGCAATTACAAAGCAAAGCCTTAACCGGGAAGCGGCAGATTCATGCGATTACTCCTCTGGCTTCTTACGCTTTTTGCCACCGCGATCGGCCTGGCCGTCGCCACGCGCTTCAACACCGGCAACGTGGTGTTTTTCTATCCGCCTTACCGCGTCGACCTGTCCCTCAATTTTTTCATCGCGCTGATTCTGGCGGGCTTCATCGTGCTGTACGTATTCATACGCGCGGTGCGGGTGGCGCAGCGCCTGCCGGGCCGGGTGCTGGCCTACCGCCGCGGCAAACGCCAGGATGAAAGCAACCAGGCTTTGCGCGACGCCTTGAAAGCCTTGTTCGAAGGCCGTTTCGGCCAGGCCGAAAAAGCCGCCACGCGCGCCGCCCAATGGCCCGGCAACGCCGGCCTGGCCGCGCTGATCGCCGCGCGCGCCGCGCATCGCATGCGCCAGCCGGAACGGCGCGATATCTGGCTGGCCAGCACGGACGGCGATGAGGCGCTGCATACCGCGCGCCTGATGACCACGCTGGAAATGCAGGTCGACGCACATCAGACCCAGGACGCGCTGCAGGTGGTCGACCAGCTCAACGCCAGCGGCACGCGCCATCTGCAGGCCTTGCAGTGGGCCCTGAAGGCGCATCAGCAGGCCAACAACTGGGCCGAAGTGCTGCGCCTGGTGCAGGCGCTCGACAAGCGCAAGGCGCTGCATCCGGCGCTGTCGCGGCGGCTGACCGAAATGGGCTACGATTATCTGCTGGCCGACCGTTCGCACGACGCCGAATCGCTGCGCCGGCTGTGGGCCTCGGTGCCCAACGTCGATCGCCTGCAGCCGCATATCGCGGCGCGCGCGGCCGAAGCGTTCAACGCACGCGGCCTGCACGACGATGCGCGCGCGCTGCTGGAAAAGGCATTGGCGGCGCAGCTCGACGTGCGTCTGCTGCGCAGCTACCGCGACGCCGCGGCGCCGACCGGCACGCCGGCGTTGCTGGGACAGATCGAACGCTGCGAAGACTGGATTGCGCGCCGCGCCAACGATCCCGAACTGCAATTGACGCTGGGCATGCTGTGCCTGCGCCAGAAACTGTGGGGCAAGGCGCAGCGCCATCTGGAACAGGCGCTGGCCGATGCCCTCGAACCGCGCACCGTGCGCGAAGCGCATTTGAGCCTGGCGCAGTTGTACGACGCGTTGGAACAGCCTGAAAAATCCGCTGAACACTATCGCCGCTGCGCCATCGCCACCGCAATTCGCTGATGCGGCCGGCTCGGGTATACTGCCGGCGGCGCAAGTTTTGATTGATCACTAACCAGACAGTAAAGAAACCATCATGAGTTTAAATAACGTCCCCCCGGGCCGCGATCTGCCCAACGACTTCAACGTCATCATCGAAATCCCCGCCCATGGCGACCCTGTCAAATACGAAGTGGACAAGGAATCCGGCGCGATATTCGTCGACCGCTTCCTCGGCACGGCGATGAGCTATCCATGCAACTACGGCTATATTCCGCAGACGCTGGCCGACGATGGCGATCCGGTCGACGTGCTGGTATTGACGCCATTCCCGCTGTTCCCGGGCACGGTAGTGCGCTGCCGCGTGTTGGGCGTGCTGAAGATGACCGACGACGGCGGCATCGACGCCAAGCTGCTGGCGGTGCCGCTCGACAAGCTGTGCCCGATGTATTCGCACATCAAGTCGCTGCAGGACGTTCCCGAATTCACGCTGAACCAGATCAAGCATTTCTTCGAGCACTACAAGGATCTGGAAAAGGGCAAATGGGTCAAGATCGAAGGCTGGCAGGATGCCGAGGCGGCCAAGAAGGAAATCGTGGCGGGCGTGGCGGCTTACAAGCCGGCCTGACCGTTCGGTAAATGCAGTAAATCAAGGCGCCCGCGTGGCGCCTTTTTTCATGCGCTTGAACTTTATGCGCTTGAACTATCGGAACAGGATGCGCGAAACGGACTGCGGTCGTTCAGTTCGTCGATATAGCCTTCGATGCCGTCGTTTTCCTGCTCCAGGAAACGCTGCACCGCATCGGCGAAACCAGGGTGTTTCAGCCAGTGCGCCGACCAGGTCTTTTGCGGCAGGAAGCCGCGCGCCATCTTGTGTTCGCCCTGCGCGCCGCCCTCGAAGCAGGCGATCTTGTTGGCGATGCAGAATTCCAGCGGCTGGTAATAGGCGGTTTCGAAATGCAGGCAATCGACGTTCTCGATGGCGCCCCAATAGCGGCCGTACAGGACTTTATCGGTATGGATCAGCAGCGACGAGGCAATCGGCCGGCCGTCGCGTTCGGCCACCACCAGCAGGATATTCTGCGGCATGCCGGCCGCGATGCGTTCGAAAAAGTCCAGCGACAGATACGGCGTCGAATGGTGCGCGCGGTAGGTATGGCAATAGCAGCGATAGAAAAACAGCCAGTCGGCCGCTTCGGCGTCGGCGCCGCGCACGTGGCGGAACACGATGCCGGCCTCGGCCACCTTGCGCCGTTCGGCGCGGATATTCTTGCGTTTCTTGCGTTCCAGCGTGCCGAGAAAATCCTCGAAGCTGGCATAGCCGGCGTTGAGCCAGTGAAACTGCACGCCGGAACGCAGCAGATAGCCGCTGTCGTTGAGCAGCGCGGCCTGCTGCGCCGGCGGATACAGGATGTGCGTGGACGAGACTTCGGTGGCGCGCTGCACGCCTTGCAGGGTGGCGATCAATGCCTGCAGCGCGGCATCGTCGCGCGCCAGCAGCCGCGCGCCGGTAACCGGGGTGAACGGAATCGCCGAGAGCAGCTTGGGATAGTATTCGAGGCCGTTGCGGGCGTAGGCGTCGGCCCAGGCCCAGTCGAACACGTATTCGCCGTAGGAGTGGTATTTCAGATACAGCGGCAGGGCGGCGTGCAGCTCGTTGCCGATCCAGAGCGTCAGGTATTGCGGCTGCCAGCCGGCGTCGCGCGCCGCGCTGCCGCTTGCATGCAATGCGTGCAGGAAGGCATAGGACAGAAACGGATTGGCGTCGGCCTGCAAGGCCAGCAGGCCGTCCCATGCGTCCTGCCCCACATCGTCCAGAGAAGATATGATTCGCGTGCGATAATTGCCCGATGAATTGACTGCCGACTCGCTGTGTCCATCTGCTTTCGCCACCAAACGCTTCGTCATCCTTTCATCCTTATTTGTCCTTACCCTATCTTATTTACCGCAGCCATGATCGTTAAAGTCGCCATCGCGCAAATCAACAGCACCGTCGGCGATATCGCCGGCAACGCCGAACGGATCCTTGCGTTTTCCCGCCGCGCCGCGCAACAGGGCGCCGATATCGTCGTCACGCCGGAATTGTCGCTGGTCGGCTATCCGCCGGAAGATCTGTTGCTGCGTCAGGCATTTTACGCAAAATCCGAGCAGGCGTTGCAGACCCTCGCGGCGTCGCTGGCGGCCTGGCCGGAATTGTTCGTGCTGGTCGGCCATGCGCGGCATGCCGATGGCGCCAATTACAACGCCGTGTCGGTATTGCATGGCGGCGCGGTATCCGGCACTTACTACAAGGGTGCGCTGCCGAACGACGCGGTGTTCGACGAGAAGCGCTATTTCACGCCTTCGGAAACGCCGTTCGTGTTCGAGGTCAAAGGCACCCGTTTCGGCATCAACATCTGCGAGGACACCTGGTGGCCGGATGCCCCGGCGCGCGCGCGCCAGGCCGGCGCCGAGGTGCTGCTGGTGCCGAACGGGTCGCCGTTCCATATCGACAAGCAGTCGCTGCGCTACCAAAAAATGCGCGCCAACGTCACGCCCCAGGGGCTGGCGCTGGTGTTCGCCAACCTGGTCGGCGGCCAGGATGAACTGATTTTCGACGGCAGCTCGTTCGTGCTCGATGCCGCGGGCGAGCCGATGGCGCAGTTGCCGCATGCGCAGGAAGCGCTGCAGATCGTCGAATTCGACGGCGCGCGGCCGCTGCCTCAACCGCAGGCCCTGGCGCCGGGCCTGAGCACCGAAGCGCAGGTCTACCAGGCGCTGGTGCTGGGCGTGCGCGATTACATCGGCAAGAACGGTTTTCCGGGCGTGTTGCTGGGCCTGTCGGGCGGCGTCGATTCGGCGCTGACGCTGGCGATCGCGGTCGATGCGCTGGGCGCGGACAAGGTCAGGGCGGTGATGATGCCGTCGCCTTACACCGCCTCGATTTCTCTCGACGATTCGCGCGACATGGTGCAGCGCCTGGGCGTGCGCTACGACGAGATTTCGATCGGCGCCTGTTTCGATGCATTCCGCAATACGCTGGCGGCCGAATTCGCCGGCCTGCCCGAAGACGCCACCGAGGAAAACATCCAGGCGCGCATCCGCGGCACGCTGCTCATGGCGATGTCGAACAAGCACGGTTCGATCGTGCTGACCACCGGCAACAAGAGCGAAATGGCGGTCGGCTATTGCACGCTGTACGGCGACATGGCGGGCGGCTTCGCGGTCATCAAGGATATCGCCAAGACGCTGGTGTATCGCCTGTGCGCCTATCGCAACAGCCTCTCCGACATCATTCCGCAGCGTATCCTCACGCGTCCGCCATCGGCCGAACTGCGGCCCGACCAGACCGACCAGGATTCGCTGCCGCCGTATGAAATCCTGGATGCGATCATGCAGCGCTACATGGAAGAGAACCAGAGCCTGGCCGAAATCGAAGCGGCCGGCTTCGCGCGCGCCGATGTCGAGCGCATCACGCGCCTGATCAAGCTCAGCGAATACAAGCGGCGCCAGGCGCCGGTGGGCATTCGCATCACGCATCGCGGTTTCGGGCGCGACTGGCGCTATCCGATCACGTCGCGTTTTCGTGAATGAAATGCCGGAAATGGCCGGGCGGCTATTGCGAAATCAGCGAGGCGGGGCGTTGTACTGCGTTCGTGTCCCCCGCCGGCCTTTGGCCGTCTCCTCCTTTACCTCACTTCGCACAACACCCCGCCTCGCCGATTTCGCAACAGCCTCTTGGCGCGCATGTCATAAATTAGACTGCGCCCGGGCGATAATGCAATAATGCTCACTACTGAATAGTGATTCGAATCAATCCAGGGGAGTTTCCATGAAGCAAGTTACAGCGATTATCAAACCTTTCAAGCTCGATGAAGTCCGGGAAGGCTTGGCCGAAATCGGCGTAACCGGCATGACCGTAACGGAAGTAAAAGGCTTCGGCCGCCAGAAAGGCCACACCGAACTGTATCGCGGCGCCGAGTATGTGGTCGATTTCCTGCCGAAGGTGAAAATTGAAATCGTGATCGACGACAGCCAGGTGGAAAGCGCGGTCGACGCGCTCATCAAGGCGGCGCGCACCGGCAAGATCGGCGACGGCAAGATTTTCGTGCAGGATGTCGCGCAGGTGATCCGCATCCGCACCGGAGAGACTGGCGCGGATGCGGTTTAATTAATTGTTTTTTCGATGTAAAGAACGGCCCTGATCCAAAAAATCAGGGCCGTTCTTGCGATTTCAGCAGCACCATCAATGCGCCGGAACCGCCTTCGGCCGGCGTCGCCTGGCAGAAGGCCAGCACCTCGTCTTTTTGAATCAGCCAGTTGCGGACCTTGTTTTTGAGCACCGGCTCGCGATTGACCGATCCCAGTCCCTTGCCGTGGATGACGCGCACGCAGCGCAGGCCGTGCCGCCGCACATCCCGCAGGAATTCCCCCAATGCCTCGCGCGCCTGATCGGTGCGCAAGCCGTGCAGATCGAGCTCGCGCTGGATCACCCAATGGCCGCGCCTGAGCTTGCGCAGGGTGTCGTGGCCGATGCCGTTGCGCGCGTAGCTCAGCGTTTCGTCGGTATCGAGCAGGGTGTCGTAGGTGAATTCGTCGGAAATCGACTCCATCAGCGCGGCCTGTTCGTCGGCCAGATGCTGGCGCGCCTGGGTGGACGGACGCGGCGCCGGATGCAGTTTTTTCCCGGAAGAAGAGAGCGGCAGCGGCGCCACCTGGCCGATGCTGCGCCGGAACAGGTCGGCTTCCTCGGCGGCGATCTTCGCCTGGCGCGCCGCTTCGGCTTCCGCCAGCGCGCGCGCCTCCTGTTGCGCCTTCAAGTCCTTGCGCAGCGCGGTCAACGCGCCGAAATCCTTGATCGAGGCCATGATTTCCTTCTCCTTCCCGAACCCTTGCAGCCGCGGTATCGAAATACCGCCCCGGCTACAGCGGCGTGTCGCCCAGGCCTTCCAGGTAGCGCTGGGCATCCAGCGCGGCCATGCAGCCGGTGCCGGCGCTGGTGATCGCCTGGCGATAGACATGATCCTGCACGTCGCCGGCGGCAAACACACCGTCGACGCTGGTGGCGGTGGCGCCGCCTTCCAGGCCGGCGCGGGTCTTGATATAGCCGTCCTTCATGTCCAGCTGGCCTTCGAAGATGCCGGTGTTGGGCTTGTGGCCGATCGCCACGAAGACGCCGTGCACCGGCATGCGCGATACATGGCCCTGGTCGGTATCGCGCACATTGATGCTGGTCACGCCGCTGGTATCGCCCACCACTTCATCCAGGGTGTGGCCCCATTTGACGTCGATCTTGCCTTCGCCGACCTTGGCCATCAGGCGGTCGATCAGGATCGGTTCGGCGCGGAACTTGTCGCGGCGATGGATCACCGTGACCTTGCTGGCGATATTCGACAGATACAGCGCTTCCTCGACCGCGGTATTGCCGCCGCCGACCACCGCCACATCCTTGCCGCGATAGAAAAAGCCGTCGCAGGTGGCGCAGGCCGAGACGCCCTTGCCCATGAATTCGGATTCCGACGGCAATCCCAGGTACTGGGCCGAGGCGCCGGTGGCGATAATCAGGGCGTCGCAGGTGTATTCGCCGGTGTCGCCGACCAGCCGGATCGGCTTTTCCGACAGGAATGTGGTGTGGATATGGTCGAATACGATCTCGGTATTGAAATTCTCGGCATGCTTGAGCAGCCGCTGCATCAGCTCCGGGCCTTGCACCCCGGTCGGGTCGCCCGGCCAGTTTTCGACGTCGGTGGTGGTCATCAGCTGGCCGCCCTGCTCGACGCCGGTAATCAGCACCGGATTCAGATTGGCGCGCGCGGCATAGACGGCTGCGCTGTAGCCTGCGGGGCCGGAGCCGAGGATTAATACTTTGGCATGCTTGCGAGGGTGTTTCGGAGAAGTCATAAAGCGCTCTGGGTTGGGATATCGGACCAAAAAATGATTACGGGATTATAGACGAGATGGGGCCTTTGCCGCCTTGCGCAAGGTTGCGCCGCCGGCTATCGGGCCCATAGGCGCGATCATGTTACATTCTGGACGCAATTGCCCGTTACAATGCCATATCGCGTTAGCAACATTTCAGATCGACCCATGAGCAGAACAACATCCCAGGCATACACCCGTAGCACCAAGCCCGAATCCCCGCCGCTGCCGAGCCGGCTGGTGCGCCTGCTGTCCGAAGCCCGCTGGCTGGCGCTGGGCGCGCTGACCGTCTATCTGGTGCTGATCCTGCTGTCGTATTCGCATGCCGATCCCGGCTGGTCGCGTTCGGTCGCGGTGGCGCGCCTGCACAACTGGGGCGGCAAGGTCGGGGCCTATACCGCCGATCTGCTGCTGTATATCTTCGGATTGTCGGCCTGGTGGTTCTGCGTTTTGTGCGCGCGCTACCTGTGGCTGGGCTATCGCCGCATGTCGCAGCGCTTCCTGCTGGAGCAGGAGGGCGAACCGGAGCACAGGCACGAAACCCTGATCCGCCTGATCGGCTTCGCGCTGATGCTGGCCGGCAGCCTCGGCATCGAATACATGCGCATGTACAGCATGAAGCTGCCGCTGCCGCGCGCGCCCGGCGGCGTACTGGGCGAGATGATCGGCGGCAGCGCCCAGGGCGCGCTCGGCTTTACCGGCGCCACGCTGTTCCTGCTGCTGTTGTTCGGGCTCGGTTTCAGCCTGTTTTTCCACGTTTCCTGGCTGGCCACGGTGGAACGGCTGGGCGCTGCGCTGGAAGGCCTGATATTCGGACTGAAGAATTTCTATGTCGCGCGGGAAGACCGCAAGGTCGGCCATGTCGCCGCGGTCAAGCGCGAAGAGGTGGTGGTGCAGGAGCGCGCCAAGATCGTCGAAGCCGCGCCGATCCGCATCGAGCCGCAGGTGGTCGAGGTGCCGAAGTCGCAGCGCGTCGAGAAGGAAAAGCAGAGCGCGCTGTTCGTCGACATGGACAGCGATCTGCCGCCGCTGTCGCTGCTGGACGAAGCGCCGCCGGCACAGCAGACGGTTACGGTGGAAACGCTGGAGTTCACCAGCCGCCTGATCGAGAAGAAACTGTCCGATTTCGGCGTCCAGGTGAAAGTCATCGCGGCCCATCCGGGGCCGGTCATCACGCGCTATGAAATCGAACCGGCAACCGGCGTCAAGGGCAGCCAGATCGTCGGCCTGGCGCGCGACCTCGCGCGTTCGCTGTCGCTGACCTCGATCCGCGTGGTCGAAGTGATCGCCGGCAAGAATTACATGGGCCTGGAACTGCCGAATCCGAAGCGGCAGATCGTGCGCCTGACCGAAATCCTCGGCTCCAAGATCTATAACGACAGTTCCTCCAGCCTGACCATTGCGCTGGGCAAGGACATCGCCGGCCATCCGGTGGTGGCCGACCTGGCCAAGATGCCGCACTTGCTGGTGGCCGGCACCACCGGTTCCGGCAAATCGGTCGGCATCAACGCCACCATCCTGTCGCTGCTGTACAAATCCAGTCCGAACGACGTCAAGCTGATCCTGATCGATCCGAAGATGCTGGAACTGTCGATCTACGAAGGCATCCCGCATCTGCTGGCGCCGGTGGTGACCGACATGCAGCAGGCCGGCCATGCGCTGAACTGGGCGGTGGCCGAAATGGAGCGCCGCTACAAGAAGATGTCGAAGGTGGGCGTGCGCAATCTGGCCGGCTACAACCAGAAAATCGCCGACGCCGACAAGCGCGGCGAGAAAATCCCGAATCCGTTCAGCCTGACGCCGGACGCTCCCGAGCCGCTGGAAAAGCTGCCGACCATCGTGATCATCATTGATGAGCTGGCCGACCTGATGATGGTGGTCGGCAAGAAGGTGGAAGAGCTGATTGCCCGTATTGCGCAGAAGGCGCGCGCGGCCGGCATCCACCTGATCCTGGCGACGCAGCGGCCCTCGGTCGACGTGATCACCGGCCTGATCAAGGCCAACGTGCCGACCCGCATTTCGTTCCAGGTCAGCAGCAAGATCGATTCGCGCACCATTCTCGACCAGATGGGCGCCGAAGCCCTGCTCGGCATGGGCGACATGCTGTACATGCCGCCCGGCACCGGCTTGCCGATCCGCGTGCACGGCGCCTTCGTTTCCGACGAAGAAGTGCATCGCGTGGTCGATCATCTGAAAGCGCAGGGCGAGCCGAATTACATTGAAGGCATCCTGGAAGGCGGCGTGGCCGGCGAAGCCGATGGCGCGATGGGCGGCGCTGCCGGCGGAACCGAGGGCGATGAACTTTACGACCAGGCCGTGGCCGTAGTACTGAAGAACCGGCGCGCCTCGATTTCACTGGTCCAGCGCCATCTGCGCATCGGCTACAACCGCGCCGCGCGCTTGCTGGAGCAGATGGAGACCAGCGGGCTGGTTTCCACCATGCAGTCGAACGGCAATCGAGAGATTCTTGTACCCGCCGGCAATACCGCAGAATAAGGATCAGGACTCACATGAAATTTGCCGCATCCAAAGCACGCGTTTTTGCATCCGTACTGGCGATGGCCGCGATGTCAGCATTATCGTTGCTGCCATCGCTCGCCAGCGCCAGCGCCTTGGCGCAATTCAAGAGCTTCGTCGCCAGCACGCAATCGGCCAAGGGCGATTTTTCGCAGCGCCTGGTCAAGACCGACAGCGGCAGCGCCAAGGTTTCCAGCGTATCGACCGGCACCTTCGTGTTTTCACGGCCGGGCAAGTTCATCTGGATGTACCAGAAGCCGTATGAGCAATTGCTGCAGGCCGACGGCGTGCAGCTGTACATCTACGACAAGGATCTGAACCAGGTCACCACGCGGCAGCTCGGCAATGCGCTGGGTTCTTCGCCGGCGGCAATCCTGTTCGGCAGCAACGACCTGGAGCAGAACTTCACGCTGAAGGAAGGCGCGCCGAAAGATGGCCTCGAATGGCTGGAAGCCACCCCCAAGACCAAGGACACCACCTTCGATCATATCGGCATCGGCCTGCGCAACGGCCTGCCCGAAGCGATGGAACTGCGCGATTCGTTCGGACAGGTATCCGTGCTGACCTTCACCAATTTCCAGAAAAATCCGCCGCTCAAGGACAACAGCTTCAAATTCGTCGTGCCGAAGGGCGCCGACGTATTCAATAACTGATCCATGTTCCTTCAATCCCTCCGAATGACACGCCGCGATTGGCGCGCAGGCGAACTGCGCTTCCTGCTGATTGCGCTGATCGTCGCCGTGGCGGCTTTGTCTTCGGTCGGGTTTTTCGTCGACAGGATGCGCGGCGGCCTGACGCGCGATGCGGCCCAATTGCTGGGCGCCGATCTGGTCCTGAGCGCCGATCAGCCGGTGCCTGCCGACTGGCGCGCGCAGGCCGCGGCGCAGGGCTTGAAGACCGCGGATACCGCCGTATTTTCAAGCATGGCGATTGCCGGCGAGGGCGACAGTGCGCGCTCCCTGCTCAGTACGATCAAGGCGGTCTCGCCGGCTTATCCGCTGCGCGGCCGGGTCAAGCTCAGCGATCGCGATGACGGCAGCGCGGCCCTGGCGAGCAGCGCCACCCCGGCGGCCGGCACGGTCTGGGTCGATCCGGCCATTCTTTCGGGCTTGAATCTGCACGTCGGCGATCCGCTGACGCTCGGCGACAAACGCTTCACCATCGCCAAGGTGCTCAGCTTCGAGCCGGACCGCGGCAGCGCCTTCATCAGTTTCTCGCCGCGCGTCATGCTCTCGCTGAGCGATCTGCCGCAAACCAATCTGATCCAGTTCGGCTCGCGCGTCACCTACCGGCTGCTGCTGGCCGGCGCGCCGGAAACCGTGCGCGTCTATCAGACCCGGCTCGAACAGAAAATCGACGCCGACAATATCAAGGGCATGCGGCTGGAATCGCTGAAGTCCGGCCGGCCCGAAATGCGCGCCACGCTGGATCGCGCCGAACAATTCCTGTCGCTGGTGGGTTTGCTCTCGGCGATGCTGGCGGCGATCGCGGTGGCGATGGCCGCGCGCCGTTTCATGCTGCGGCATCTGGACGCCTGCGCCATGCTGCGCTGTCTCGGCATGACGCAGAACCAGGTCGCCGCCATGTATCTGAGCGAATTCGTGATCGTCGCCCTGCTCGGCAGCGCGCTGGGCGTCGCGGCCGGATTCGCCGCCCATTTCGTGCTGCTGGCCTGGCTCGGCAGTTTCATTCCCGGCACGCTGCCGGCCGCCGGCTGGATGCCCGCGTTGCAGGGCATCGCGACCGGCATGCTGCTGCTGATCGGTTTCGCCTTGCCGCCGATCCTGCAATTGCGCAATGTGCCACATAACCGCGTGATCCGGCGCGAGCAGGATGCGCCGCAGCCACTGACGCTGGCCAGTTATCTGCTGGGGACGGCGGTGTTCATCGGCCTGCTGCTGTGGCAGGCGCGCGATATCAAGCTGGGCCTGCTGACAGCCGCCGGTTTTATCGGCGCGCTGGCTGCTTTCGCACTGATCGGCTGGCTGTCCCTGAAGGGTTTGCGCCGGCTGCGCGGCCTGTCGAATCATCAAAGCTGGCTGTTTGCGCTGACCGGCCTGCAACGGCGGCCGGGCGCCACCATCATGCAGATCGTCGCGCTCGGCCTCGGCCTGATGGCCTTGCTGCTGCTGACCGTCATCCGCGGCGATCTGATCGGCGCCTGGCGCCAGTCGACGCCGGCCGATGCGCCGAACCGTTTTGTGGTGAATATCCAGGACGACCAGAAGGCGGCGGTGGACAAGCTCCTGAAGTCCGCCGGCATCGCCGATCCCGAACTGTATCCGATGATCCGCGGCCGGCTGGTAGCGGTCAACGGCGCCGCCATCACCGCCGATACCTATGCCGAAGACAACGCCAGGAGGCTGGTCAATCGCGAGTTCAATCTGTCGACCATGTCCGCGCCGCCGCCGCAGAACAATATCGTCGCCGGCCGCTGGTTCGACGACAGCAAACCCGAGGCCTCGGTCGAGGAAGGCCTGGCCAAGACCCTGAAACTGAAACTGGGCGACCGCCTGCAGTTCGACGTCGCCGGCCAGACCGTCAGCGCGCCGGTCACCAGCATGCGCAAGCTGGAGTGGGGCTCGCTGCGGGTGAACTTCTTCGTGGTGATCAATCCGCATGCAATGGCGGACCTGCCGCGCACCTGGATCACCGCTTTCCATCTGCCCGATTCAGCGAGCCTGCTCAACAATAAGCTGACCCGCGATTTCCCGAATCTGACCGTGGTCGACATCGGCAGCATCCTGCAGCAGATACAGGACGTGGTCGATCAGGTGGTCGCGGCGGTCCAGTTCCTGTTCATGTTCACGCTGGCCTCCGGGGTGCTGGTGCTGTACGCGGCGCTGGTCGGATCGCAGGACGAGCGCATCCGCGAGGCCGGCCTGCTACGCGCACTGGGCGCCACGCGGCGCCAGCTGGCGCAGGCGCAATGGATAGAATTCGGCCTGGTTGGCGCGCTGGCCGGATTGCTGGCGGCCACCGGCGCCGCCGCCACCGGCTGGGCGCTGGCAAACTACGTTTTCGACTTCGAATGGCATTTCAGCCCGCTGGTCTGGCTGTCCGGCATGCTGATCGGCATGGCATGCGCGCTGATCGGCGCATGGGCCGGCTTGCGCAACGTATTGAATCGTCCGCCGCTGCAGTCGCTGCGCGAGGCGTAGGCCAATAAGCAATGCCGCAGTCATGGCGTGCTCGGGCGTGGCGCCAAGGGGTGTTGTGCGCAGTGAGGTAAAGGAGGAGGCGGGCGCAGCCCGCCGGGGGACACGAACGAAGTACAATACCCCTTGGCGCCACGCCCGAGTGCGCCTTGACGGAACGACTAAATAACCAGCGCATCCAGCTTCAAAGGAACCAGCGCGTCCAGCTTAAAAACCCGTCGTTCTGCGCTATCATGCACGTCATGCAAATCGAACAACCCAACCAACTCAGCGTATTCGACATGATCGGCGGCGCCGAAAAGCTGCGCGGCATGATCGACCGCTTCTACGATCTGATGGATCTGGAGCCGGAATTCGCCGGCCTGCGCGCGCTGCATCCGCCGACCCTCGACAATTCCCGCGACAAGACCTACAAATTCCTCTCCGGCTGGAGCGGCGGCCCCAATCTTTACATCGAGCAATACGGCCATCCGATGCTGCGCGCGCGGCATCTGCCGTATGCCATCGGCATCTCGGAACGCGATCAATGGCTGCGCTGCATGGCGCGCGCGATGCACGACGTCGGCCTGGACGAAACCCTGCAGGAACGCCTGCTGGCCTCCTTCTACCAGACCGCCGACTGGATGCGCAACAAGCCGGAATGAGACCCTTATCCTTATGACAAGCACCGAACTGATCCTGACGGCGCTCGGCGTCCTGATTGTGATCTTGCAGATCGCATCGTTCATGCGCGGCAAGAGCGGCGGCGCGGCCGAAGCCAACGCCGCCATGGCGTCCCAAATCGTCCAACTGAACGCCCAACTGAAAACAGAACTGCAGCGCCACCAGCAGGATCTGGCCGAACGCACCGAGCGCGAATTGCGCAACCAGATGCAAACCACGGCGCAAAGCACGCGGCAGGAACTGGGCAGCAATTTCGCCCAGCTGCAACAGACTCTGGCGACCCAGATCGGCAGCGTGGCGGCCTTGCAGAACAGCCAGATCGACGGCTTCGCCCAGCAGCTCGTCAAACTCAACGAAACCAATGCCCAGCAACTCGACAGCATGCGGCTGGCGATGAACCAGCAGGCGCAGGTCAGCCGCGAAGAGCAGGGCGCTTCCCTGAAGCGCTTCGGCGATACGCTGAACCAGAACCTGTCGACGCTGACCGAATCGAATGCCCAGCGCATGGCCGAAGTGCGCGCCACGCTGGAGGCGCGGATCAAGGATTTGCAGACCGATAACGGCACGCGGCTGGAAGAAATGCGCAAGACCGTCGACGAAAAACTACACGCCACGCTGGAAACGCGGCTGGGCGAATCCTTCAAGCTGGTCTCGGACCGCCTGGAAAAAGTGCACCAGGGCCTGGGTGAAATGCAGCAACTGGCGATCGGCGTCGGCGACCTCAAACGCGTGCTGACCAACGTCAAGACGCGCGGCACATGGGGCGAAGTGCAGCTTGAAATGCTGTTGGAACAAGTGCTCACACCCGAGCAATACGCCAAGAACGTCGAAACCGTGCCGGGCAGCGGCGCGCGCGTCGAATTCGCCATCAAATTGCCGGGCGCGGAAGAAGGCGGCACGCCGGTATGGATGCCGATCGACGCCAAATTTCCGAAAGAACAATACGAACGCCTGGCCGAAGCCGCCGATGCCGCCGATGCCGACGGCGTGATCGCCGCCGGCCGCGAACTGGAGCGGGCGGTACGGCTGGAAGCCAAGACCATCGCCGAAAAGTATCTGTCGCCGCCGCTGACCACCGACTTCGCCATTCTGTTCCTGCCCACTGAAGGCCTGTACGCCGAGGTCATGCGCCGGCCCGGCCTGGCCGACGATCTGCAGCGCAGCTTCCGCGTCAGCATCGCCGGCCCGTCGACCTTGACGGCGCTGCTGAACAGCCTGCAGATGGGTTTCCGCACGCTGGCGCTGGAAAAGCGCTCGTCCGAGGTATGGCAGGTGCTGGGCGCGGTCAAGACCGAATTCGGCAAATTCGGCGACGTGCTGAAAGCGACCAAGGCCACGCTGGAGCGCGCTGCCGACAATATCTCCAAAGCCGAAGTGCGCAGCCGATCGATGGAGCGCAAGCTGAAATCGGTGGAAGCCTTGCCGAGCGAAACCGCGCAGCAATTGCTGGGCGTGGATCCGATCGGGGATTTGCTGGACGATGCCTCCGACAAGTTGTCGTAAGGTCAGTGCCGTTGAGCGGCGGGGGCGAATTCTTTCAGCGGCGTATCTTGCGTGTGGAGCCCGCTCAATGCATATTCTCGCATCTCGGACAGGCGCTGAAATGCACCCGCCCGCAATTTGAGAATTGCATATACGGCGCGCCCAGTGCGTCCATTGCCGTCCGCATAGGGATGATAGCCGACGATGCCCGCAAACAGATGTTCCGCCAGATCATCCGGATTGACCTGTTTCGCGCGCAGCTTTTGTAGGTGACGATTGAACAGTTTTTCGCCGCTGACGTTTGAAAGCGTCGGGGCGCCAGGATGAATATGCCTGCTATCCATGTTCATTTTTGGCACCAGTTTCGCGTGAAGCTCATCGATGGCGTGGCGTTCCGTCAAACTCTGAGCGCCGTTCACATAATTGCTTATTACCTGTAAAAATTCAGCGGCATTATTATGCTGCTTTGAATTCGATTCGCTCAATATCCATTCCACCGCATCTTTCAAAGGCGACTGGCAATCATGGGCAATGGGATCGTTTGGAATGGAATGCAGATCCTTGTCGCGTAATCCATCGATATGAAGCCGCGCGGCGTTTATTTTGCGGACTTCAATTAATAGCAGTTCTTTTTGCACGTCGGGAGCGTTCGCGTAATGCGAAGGAAAGGAAGCCATCAACCGGTCAGCCCCTTCCTTGCCGATCAAGCCCGTCAACTCTTCGGCGAATTCGCTGCGCCGCACGTCATCCTTGTCCGAAAAAACACCGGCCAAGTGATCGACGAAGCGAGATATGGTACGTGTTGCCTTGCCGTCCACCTCGTCCGCGCCACCTGCCGCGGATATACTCGGACGGCGGGGGAAGGCGGCGGCTTCTTCGGGCTTCTCTGCTTTTACCGCCAATAACAATACGATCAATGCAACGGTATTGGCATCTTCTGCATTGTATTGAGGCGGCGAATGGATGCCGGTGGAGCGGGATTTTTCTATCACGATCATGATGTGCCAGGTGGACTAAAAGGCTGGCAATAGTACCTGTTGACCGATCCCATAATTAAGTAGGATAAAACTGAAATATAATTCTATTTTGAAAAATAATATGTGCGTATCAATGACGATGCGCCTGGCGCAAATGCCCCAAGGCCGGACATGCAGATGAAGCAGGCATTACCGACACCGGCTCACGGCGGCAATCTGGCGGACGCGATTGTCCAATTCGGCCGCCCCCGCGAAGCATGGCTGGACCTGTCCACCGGCATCAATCCCCATCCTTATCCGGTTCCATCGTTGAAGCCGGATGCCTGGCATCGTCTTCCCGAACCGGATCCGGCGCTGGCGCAAGCCGCGCAAACCTATTACAACGCGCCGCGCATGCTGGCCGTGGCCGGCACCCAGGCCGCGATCCAGGCACTGCCGCAATACCGCATGCGCAAGCACGGCCCGGCGCGGGTAGCTGTTGCAACGCCCACCTATGCCGAACACGCGCACCGCTGGGAGCAAGCCGGCCATCAGGTCGTCGCCGCGCGGCATGAAGACTTGAACGAATCGATTGCCGCGGCCGACGTCGTTATTATCTGCAATCCGAATAATCCGACCGGCAAGCGCATCGACGCGCGGCAATTATTGGCATGGCATGCGCAGCTCGCCGTGCGCAATGGCTGGCTGATCGTCGACGAGGCCTTCTGCGATGTCGAACCGGAAGACAGCGTCGCCCCATTCACCGAAAGGGCCGGCCTGATCGTATTGAAATCGGTGGGGAAATTTTTCGGCCTGGCCGGACTGCGCCTGGGGTTTGTCGCGGCGGAAAGCGCGCTGCTCGAAAGCCTGCACGGTTATCTTGGCCCCTGGAGCGTCAGCGGCCCAGCACAGGAGATCGGCCTGGCCGCGATCCGCGATGGGGTCTGGCAACAGGCCATGCGCAAACAATTGCTGGATGAAGGAAAACGGCTGCATACGCTTTTGCGGCAGCACGGCATCGAGAGCAAGGGCAGCGCGCTGTTTCAGTGGTGGCCGCTGCCGGCCGGGCAGGCACGGCAATGCTGGCGGCATATGGCCCTGCATGGCGTGTGGGTGCGTTTATTCACCGATGAAGCCGCGGGCATCCGCATCGGCCTGCCGCCGGATGAAGCCGGCTGGGCGCGCCTGGCCGACGCCTTGCGCGATTGGCGCATTGCGGTGAAATCCGCATGATGAAGATACGGGGTTTACGCCTGCGCGGTTTTTCGGGGGCATTATTTTTAATGCTGTTGTTTGCGGCGGGCCGCGCGTGTGCGATCGAGGTTCTCGACGATGCCGGCAATACCGTATCGCTGCCGTCTCCCGCGCGGCGCATCGTCACGCTGGCGCCGCATGCCACCGAACTGGTGTTTGCCGCCGGCGCGGGTGCGCGCATCGTCGGCGCGGTCGACTACAGCGATTATCCGGACGCCGCCAAGGCAATTCCGCGTGTCGGCAGCAACAGCATGGTCGATATCGAACGCCTGATTGCCTTGAAACCCGATCTGCTGGTGGTCTGGCTGCACGGCGCCGCGCTGCGCCAGATGGAAAAATTGCGCGGCCTCGGCATCCCCCTGTTCTATAGCGAGCCGCGGCAACTGAAGGATATCCCGGACGATATCGTGCGCCTCGGCAAACTGGCCGGCACCGGGCCGCAGGCGCAAAGCGCCGCCGCGGCGCTGCGCACGCAACTGGCGGCGCTCGAGGCGCAGTATCGCAGCCGGCCGCCGGTGCGGCTGTTTTACCAGGTCTGGCCGCATCCGCTGTATACGCTCAACGGCAAGCATATCGTCAGCGATGCAATCCGCCTGTGCGGCGGCGTCAATATCTTCGGCGGCCTGCCGGCCCTGGCGCCGACCGTCAACGTCGAAGCCGTGCTGCTGGAAGATCCCGAAGCCGTGATTACGGGCGACCTGAACCGGGCCGATGCCGATAACCTGGCGCTGTGGCGCGCCTATCCGGCCATGCTGGCGGTGCGGCGCGGCAATCTGTTTGCGCTGGACGGCGATCTGTTGAGCCGGCCCGGCCCCCGCATGATTGAAGGCGCGGCCGGTTTGTGCAAGAGCCTGGAAATCGCGCGCCGGCGCCGGCTCCAGCCCCAGCCCCAGGCTGTTACGGGAACGCAATGATGTCTTCCCCATTTCCCTATTCGACCCTGATGGTGCAGGGCGCCACCTCGGACGCCGGCAAAAGCACGGTGGTGGCCGCGCTGTGCCGCCTGCTGCTGCGCGAAGGCGTGGCGGTGGCGCCGTTCAAGCCGCAGAACATGGCGCTCAACAGCGCGGTCACGGCCGACGGCGGCGAGATCGGCCGGGCGCAGGCGCTGCAGGCGCAAGCCGCCGGCCTGGCGCCGCATACCGACATGAATCCGATCCTGCTGAAGCCGTCCAGCGATACCGGCGCCCAGGTGATCGTGCACGGCAAGGTGCGCGCCGACATGCATGCGCGCGATTACCATCGCTATAAAACCGTCGCCATGCAGGCGGTGCTGGAGTCTTACGAAAGGCTGCGCGCGCAATACGCTTGCGTGCTGGTGGAGGGCGCGGGCAGTCCGGCCGAAATCAATTTGCGCGATCGCGACATCGCCAACATGGGCTTCGCGGAGGCGGTGGATTGCCCCGTGATCCTGGTGGCCGATATCGACCGCGGCGGCGTCTTCGCGCATATTGTGGGCACGCTGGATTGCCTGTCGGAAAGCGAATGCGGGCGCATAGTCGGTTTTGTCATCAATCGTTTCCGGGGTGACATCGGCCTGCTGCAGCCGGGGCTGGATTGGCTGGAGCAGCGTACCGGCAAGCCGGTACTGGCGGTGCTGCCTTATCTGCACGGGCTGCATCTGGATGCGGAAGACGGCGTCGACGCCGGTCAGGCGGTCAGGGGGGCTTTCCGCATCGTCGTGCCGGCCGCGCCGCGCATCAGCAACCATACCGATTTCGACGCCTTGCGCGCGCATCCGGATGTCGATCTGCGTTTTGTCGGGCCGGGGCAGGCGATTCCGCCGGCCGATCTGGTGATCCTGCCGGGCAGCAAAAACACTTGCGGCGATCTGGATTGGCTCAAGGCCAATGGCTGGAGCGATTATCTGCATCGTCATTTGCGCTACGGCGGCAAGGCGATCGGCATCTGCGGCGGCTTCCAGATGCTGGGGCGGCGCGTCGACGATCCGCAGGGCATCGAAGGCGCGCCGCGTTCGGTGGACGGTTTCGGCCTGCTCGATATGGAAACCGCGATGACGGCGCACAAGCAGCTGGCGCAGGTCGGCGGCCATTGCGCATTCGATGCGGCGGCCACGGTCAGCGGCTATGAAATCCATATGGGCGTTTCCGGTGGAGAGGCGCTGCGGCGGCCGGCGTTTGTCATCGATGGCCGGCCGGAAGGCGCGCGCTCGGCGGACGATCGCATATTGGGCACGTATCTGCACGGCATATTCGATACGCCGCAGGCCTTGGCGGCATTGTTGCGATGGGCCGGGCTGGCCGATGCGGCGCCGCTGGATCTGGCGCAATTGCGCGAGCAAAGCCTGGATCGCGTCGCGGATGCCGCGCGGCCGTTGTTCGATGCCTTGTGCAAACTTAAATAAATTCTCCCTGGCCCCAATCGCGGGTACGCCAAGAGGCTGTTGCGAAATCTGGCGAGGGAGGGCGTTGTACTCCGTTCGTGTCCCCCGCCGGCCTGCGGCCGTCTCCTCCTTTACCTCACTGCGCACAACACCCTCCCTCGCCTGATTTCGCAACAGCCTCTTGGCTCCATTCAGAATTCTTCATAAGGTGCAACCGCATAAGCTCTAGGGTTTTATGCAGTTGTACGAAAGTCTCTTCGTAAAAAAATTCATTTTAGGACGAGTCCTATTGTTGTAGCGCCCCCCGAAATCTAACATTCGTACAAGTTTGAAAGACAGGGGATCGCGCCGCAAAGGCACGCCGGTATTGGCGTCGAGGCCGGTCCCGCCATTTTCACCAATATTGAAAAAGGCGTTGCGCATGTTCGTATGCGCGGGGCCGGAAAGCGGAAAGCATTATGCAATCCATTTGCAAAAATTTCATTTCGGCGCTTGTTCTGTTCAGTGCTGTCGGCGCGGCGCGGGCCGATTGCTGGGAAGAAGCCGGCCGTGAATTTTCGATCGCGCCCGAGCTGCTGTATGCGATCGCCGAGCAGGAATCCAATCTCGATCCGCGCGCCATCGGCCGCAACCGCGACGGCAGCCGCGACATCGGCCTGATGCAGGTCAACAGCTACCATCTGCCGCGCCTGGCCAAATACGGCATCACCGAGCAGGCATTGCTGAACGACAGCTGCCGCGCGCTCAAGGTCGGCGCCGGCATCCTGGCCGATTTCATGCGGCGCTACGGTTATTCGTGGGAAGCGGTGGGCGCTTATAACGCCGGCACCGCGATCGACGGCGGCGCGCCGCAGCGGCGCCGCGAGTATGCCAACAAGATCGCCGTGCGCTATCAGCGCATTCTGAAGGAGCGCAAGGCCGCCGCCGATGTCCGCAAGATCGCGGTTGGCGCAGCCATCCCCGCCGCGCAGACAAAGAGCCGGCCGAACCGGCTGTGAAGACAACAGCGGCGGTATGTAAAACAAAACGCGGCACGCATTTATCGGAAGGAAAACGGGGATGACGCAGACCATCGATTCAACGGAAGCATCGCCATCGGCCGTATTGCGGCTGTTGAATGGCGCACTGCGCGGCGCCGAGTTCGTGCTGGAAGCGGGAACCACCCTGATCGTGGCGCGTGCGCCGCAGGCTTTGGGCGGCGGCGCCGGCCAGGCGGAATTTCCCGACAACGCGATCTTTGTCCCGGTCGACGGTGAGGGCGGCAATTTCGAAGTGGACATAGTGGCGCAGCCCGACGGTACGCCCGGCATTGCATTGCGCGACCTGGGCAGCGTGGCGGAGGCTGAGGCCGACGCCGACGCCGAAGCGGCTTACACACCGAACACCGTGCGCCGCATCGCCGGCCTGGATATCGCATTGCGCGCCCGGGACGAGGCGTGGTCGGATGCGGTGCGTAATTACGGCGTGAAAGCGCCGGCCGCGGCCGAGGTCCTGGATGCCGCCGTGCCGCCGTCGCAAAAGAATGTGCGGCGCGGTGCAAAAACATGGCGCATCGCCGGCCCGGCCTTGCTCGCCATATTGCTGGCCGGCGCGGCCGGTGCGATGTGGTGGATGCAACCCGGGACGCAACGCGGCGCGGATACGGCTGCGACTGCGGCCGCGCTTGCAGCGGTACAGAAATCGCGCATGGCGCAAGCCGCGCAGTTGTCGCTGGCATTGCGGGGCGATGGCCGATACCGGGTGCTGCCGGGCCGGGACGGCCAGATGTATGTATTCGCCGCCGACGAGCGCGAAGCGGCATGGGCGCGCCAGTCGGTGGCGCGCAGTGAAGATACGGGCAATGGTAAAAAAATCAGTGTGCTGCGCAAGGCCGACGAAAGCGCGCGCATCGAACGCCTGCTCGACGGCCTGTCGCCGGCGCCGGCGTATCACATGGTGCGCCTCGGCGATCCGGCCGCGCCCGAAATCTGGCTGAGCCGGGAACGCGCGCCGCTGACGGCCGCCGCCTGCCAGGCGCTGGCGCAAAAGATGACCGCGCTGCTGCCGTATGCGGCCAGGGTTGAGATCCGCTGGATCGCCGACGCCGCCATCGCGCAACAGGCCGAGGCCGGGCTGGAACGGCTGGGCGTTCAGCATAAAAAGATCGACAACGGCGCCAGCGTCACGATGTCGATCCGCGGCGCGCTGCCGGATGGCGAGCTGCAGAAGCTACGCAGTTATGTCGAATCTTTCTATCGGCAGTGGGGAACGCATTACGTCCATTACGACGTCGAGTTGGCGGACGATGTGCGCAAAGGGAAGTCTTTCGAGTATGGCGGGGAAAGCTATATCAAATCGTCGGCTTCGCATTGGGATTTTTCGAGCCAGATCTGAGCGGTCTGATTTTTGCAGGTTTATTTATCAAGGAGTATGAAAATGGATGGAATACATAAGGCTGAAAGCGGCGGCGTTGTCAACGCGGCTGATGATGACACAAAAAAACCATGGGATCTGGATACCGGGAAAGATGATACCAAGAGCACCGATCAGGGCTTCCTTTCCGATTTGTCAGGCATGTTCAGCACGCAAGTCAAGATCAAGAAAGGCGTGCTGGATGACGCCCTGAAGAAAGTCACAGCCGATGCTTCCAATCCGGAATCCCTGGCCAAATACCAGGCCGCGCTGGCGGAGTACACGCTGTACCGCAATGCGCAGTCGAACGCGGTCAAGGCCTATAAGGACGTGGACGCCAACACCATCCGTAATTTTAATTAAGAAGCGCTGAAAAGCGACTCTTTTACAGGAGCCCTATATGAGCACCGCAGTCAACGCAATCGAAGATGTAGCGATCAAGCGGATCGGCGAGGCCGCCGACGTCGGCGGAGATTTCATGTCGCTCGACGACCGCATGCTGCAGGCTTATGCCAAGTCGGCCGTGACGCTGGGCGAAGATCGCCACAACGTCGTGCAGAGCATCGAACTGGAGCCGGGCCGGCTGTCCGATCCCGGCCATCTGTTCGAACTGCAGCAGCGCATTTCGGATTACAGCCTGCAAGTGTCGCTGACCAGCACCCTGACGCGCAAAGCCGTCAGCGCGGTCGAAACCTTGCTGCGCGCATAGGGAACGCGCCATGAAACGCTGGATATTCGCCGCGCTCATGGTGCTGTTCCTGGCAGCCTGCCAACAGCAGGATCTGCTGAAGGGACTCACCCAGCAGCAGGCCAACGAAGTCATCGCCGCCATGCAGCGCCACAACATCGCGACCGACAAGCTCGATCGCGGCAAGCCGGGCTTCAGCGTGCGTGTCGGCGCGGCCGACTTTGCCGCCGCGGTCGATATTCTGCGGGTGTACGATCTGCCGTCCCGCGCGCGCATGGAAATCGCCGAGATGTTCCCGGCCGATGCGCTGGTGTCCTCGCCGCGCGCCGAAAAGGCGCGCCTGTATTCGGCCATCGAGCAACGGCTTGAACAGTCGCTGCAGATGATGGAAGGCGTCGTGGCGGCGCGCGTGCATGTCAGCTACGACATCGAATCGGGCGAAGGCGCGGCGGTGCGGCCGGTGCATCTGGCGGCGCTGGCCGTGTATGAACAGGATTTGGCGCCGGCGGTGCTGATCGGACAGGTCAAGCGCTTTCTGAAGAACAGTTTCCCGGATATCGATTACGACAATATTTCCGTCGTGCTGACCAAACGCAGCGCCTTGCAGCATGTGCAGCCTTTGGCCGCGCCGGTTGCGGGCGGCGGCTTCCCGGTGTCGATGGCGGCCTGGATCTTGGCGCCGTTGCTGCTGCTGGGAACGCTTGCATTCGTCGGCTGGCGGCGCTGGCCGGCCCTGCGCGCGCTGGGTTCGCTCGGCCGCGGATCCGACGGCAACAATCGCAAGGACAAGGACAAGGGCAAAGACGATGCATGAGTCCGCCAACAAGGATGCCAATAAGGGCGCCAATCAGCACGCCGCGCCGACGCGCTGGCAGACGGTGATGTTCGATCCGCTGGCCTATATTCATCCCGAGCGGCTGCATTTGCAGTCCGCCTTCGAGACGCCGGCCCAGCGCGCCGCGCTCAACCGGCTGCTGATCGCGCATTACCGGCTGGCCATGCCGGAAGGCGCGACGGCATCGGCGCCGGTGCGGGCGGGCGCGGCGGAAATCTGCCTGCTCAAGCATTGGCCGGCGTTGCCGCGGATCGTGTTTCTGCTCGGCTGCCGGCGCTTGCATCTGGCGCTGTTGCGGCGCGGCGCCTTGTTGAAGCTGCCGGCTTCGGCGCAGGCGTTTCTCAAGTTGCCGCTGCCGTTGTCGGCTGCGGTGCCGCTGCCCGGAAAAGGCATTCCCGGCCGCGCGCTGTTGCAGGCGCATGGCGTGCAGCAATTGCGCCTGGCGCTGGGCAATCTGCCGCCGCTGTTGGCGCAGCGCTTGCCGCTGCTGTTCGCGCCGGCGTTCGATGAACAGGAAATTGAAGCGGCGCCGGCGGCCGAAGACATGCGCGATCCCGCGCATGCATTAACCCTGATGATGGCGATCCAGCATGTCAAACGATATCCAGCCGGTCTTGAGTAATGCGCCGTATGCGCCGCGCGAAGGCGTGTTCATCCCGCGCAAGCAGGTGCGCAAGATGCGCCGCGCGCGGGATATCGTCGAAGAAGCGCAGCGGCGTGCGCGCGGCATCCTGAAAGAGGCGCAACGGCAGGCCGACGATATGCGCGGCCAGGCCCGCGCTGCCGGCCATGGCGAAGGCGCGCTGGCCGCCGCCGCGCAAGTGTTGTCGCATTTCGATGCATCGCAGACGCTGGCGCGGCGTCTGCGCGGCGAACTGGAGCAGCATGCGCGCACGCTGCTGGCCGCCGCGCTGGACCATCCGGATACGGTGCTGGCCTTGCTCGATGAATGCCTGCAAGGCCTGTCCGGGCCGCCGCAGCAGCGCATGAAAGTCTGCCTGCCGGCCGCCATGCGCGGCGTGCGCGCCCGGGTGCAGTCGCTGCTCGATGCGGCAGGCCATGGCGCGGCCGACATCGAATATCGCGACGACGGGCGGCTGGCGGTCCTGGCCGGTGAACAGGTGTTCGCGTTCGATCCGCAGGTCTCGATCGAAGCGGGAAGCGCGCGCTTGCTGGCCCGTTTTCCCGATCTGGAAGAGACCGTGCGGTCATTGGGCGAGGCCGCCATGCAGAATTTTTCGATGAAAACGGGAGCTTGAAATGACAACGGTAAATCCGGCGATGACGCCATTCAATACCACGCCTGCCGCGGCGCATGAGGCCACGCAGTCCGGCAATCCGGCGCTGTCCGCCAGAGTGCGGGAACAGGACATCGGCATCGGCCGGCAGGAAAAAACGGCGTTGAACAATGCCGTCAAGTCGGCGCTTGTCGAATCCGGACTGAACGGGATGTCGATGCGTGCGTTTTATCAGTCCATGATGCTCGACCCCGACGGCGACTACACGCTCGACGACGCCTTATAGGCGGCGCCGGAAGCAAGCGCATCGGCAATTAATCAAACAAGGAATTTTATGATCGATATCAAACAGTTTCACGGCATGGCAAACGAATTTCTGCAGATGGTCGGCCTCTCGGCCGAAACCTTCGCGGATGACCAGGACGCCATCAGCATCAAGGTCGAAGACCGTTTTTCCATCCATTTCTGCATGGACCAGTCCGGCTCCTGCTTCTTCCTCGGCGATCGCCTGCGCGAAGACGGCGCCAGCACCGCCGGTTTTCACCGCGAATGGCTGATGGCGAACCAGATCAGCAGCGGCGCGCTGCATCCGGTCACCGCGCTCAATGAAGCCGGCGAGCTGACCTGCTGGGTGCGCCTGCCGCGCGGCATCTGCGAGGCCGGCGAACTGGTGGAAGCGTTCGACGTGCTGGTCGAAAAGATGGATCAGCTGACCCGTCCGCTGGATGCGTAACGGAACACCCCCGAAGAAAACAGATAAAGGAACAACATGAAAGACTTGCAACATTTCCATTCGACGGTCAACGAATTTCTGGCGCTGGTGAACTTGCCTGCGGAGCGCTTCGAGGGCAGCCAGGATCATCTGAACATCGACGTCGAAGGCCGCTTCACGGTGCGGATCGGCATGGATGCCTCGGGCATTCTGGCGATGCAAGGCGATTGGACCGACGGCCTGCTTCCCGCGGGCCTGCACGACGACTGGCTGATGGCCAACCAGATCTGTCCCGGCGCCTTGCAGCCGGTGATCGCGCTCGACGACAGCGGCAATCCGACCTGCTGGCTGCGCCTGCCGCAGGATATGGACGCGCCGGACGAACTGCTCGAAGCCTTCGATCTGCTGCTGGGACGCATGGATCAGTTGACGCCGGGTGAATAGGGCGAAGATATTCGCGTGCAGCCGATGGCAATGAATACAAAAAAGGACACCAAAAGGGTGTCCTTTTTCCTTTTTCATTCGCGCTTTCTTATCAGCAATCCGGAATGTTTTTAGGACATGTCTGATGGTTATGCCGCTGCTTAAACAATAACATTCATCCCAAGTTAAGAATATCTTCAGCCATACAGCACAGCCCGCAATAGCGATCGGATTTTGGATACGCTCCCTGCATGCGCCGTGCGATTTTCAAAAGGAGCAATCGATGATGCCAATCGCGGAAAAAATCGCGGCGCTGGCCAAGTTGCAGGCTTTTCTCGACGCAGCCGAGGCTGTACAGGGATCGGATAAGGTTGCCGCAAGCGATGCCTCGCCGGCGGCCGCCGCGCGCCTTGCGGAGGCGCTGGATGCGCGCGACTGGCCGCAAATCGAACGCTGGTTTCTGCGGCAATCGGTGGGCGCCGGCATCGACGCGGACACCGATATTTCGGCCATCGCCGCAGTGTTGCGCGCCACCGAACACTACAAACTCGTGCGCTTTCTGCTGGGCCAGCCGGCCGGCCGCACCATGCACCAGCTCGGCGCCGACTACGGCCTGTCGTATTCCCATTTCCGCAAGCTGTGCCGAGAAGCCCTCGGCCGCGGCGGCAAGGCGGAATTCCAGTATTGGCGCAATGTGCGCGCCTTGCTCGATATGGTGGATGGCGGCGGCAGCCTGACCGACATCGCGCTGCGCCAGGGTTTCGCTTCTTCCTCGCATTTCTCCGACGCCATGAAGGGTCAGTTCGGAATCGCGCCGCGTTATCTGACGCGCGCACTCACTATCGGAAAACAATGAACGCCACGCTTGAAACCATACTTGCCAACGGTCTTTCAACCGGCCTCTCGACCTGCCTGAAACCGGTCGCGCGCGGCGTGCTGCTGCTGTTGCTGTCGGCCTCGATGGCCGTGCCGGCCTACGCTTTTGACGGCGCCGACGGCGTCAATGGCATGGGCGCGGATATGCCGCGCACCGCTTCTGCAGCAAAACCCGCTGAAAGATCAACTGTAAAAGCCGGCGAGGGCGAATCCGCCGCCGGCTATGTGGCCCGCAAGGACGGCCTGCGCACTTTTTTCAACGCGCTTTCCGCGCGCCTGAAAAAGCCGGTCATCGTCAGCCAGAAAGCCTCGCGCAAACAAATCAGCGGCGACTTCGACCTGGCCCGCCCGCAAGCGCTGCTGGAAGCGATTTCAATCCAGCTCGGCCTGATCTGGTATCACGACGGCCAGACTGTGTATATCTATGACGCCAGCGAAATGCGCAACGCGATGGTGGCGCTGCCGAACGGCTCGCTCTCCGCGCTTAACGAATTCCTGCGCAAGGCCGGCTTGTACGATCGCCGCTATCCGCTGCGCGACGGCGGCAGCAACGGCCTGTTTTATGTGGCGGGCCCGCCGGTGTATATCGAACTGGTGGCGAACGCCACGCGCTTTTTGGGCAAGAACGGCGGCGGCGCGCTCGGCAAGCTGCGGGTTGAAGTGGTGCGGCTGGAAAATACCTTCGTCACCGACCGCAACATGACGGTGCGCGACAATGCGGTCACCGTGCCCGGCATTGCCACCGTGATCGAACAACTGCTGCGCGACGAACAGATGGACGTCGAAGTGCGCATCGAGGATCAATACGCGAAGGCCGAAAGCGCGCAAAACGCACAACACGCACAGAACATGCAAAGGGCGCAGGCCCCCGGCCTGCCGGCGGATATGCCGATCTTCCCCGCCGAAGGCGGCGTGCAGGCGCAGCCGGTGCAGCCGTATCCGCCGCCGATGAGCAAGCCTTTGCCGCCGCTGGGGCCGGTGCCGGCGGCGCCGGCCGAAAAAATCCGCGTGATCGCCTATCGCGACACCAACAGCCTGCTGATTCGCGGTACGCAGGAGCAGGTCGATTTCGTCAAGAATCTGATCGCCCGGCTGGATATCGCCAAGCGCCACATCGAATTGTCGCTCTGGATCATCGATCTGAAGAAGGGCGACCTGGATCAGATCGGCGTGAACTGGAGCGGCGGCGTAAGCCTGGGCAGCAAGGTCGGCGCGACCTTCAACAATGCCATCAGCACGCTGGACGGCGCCGGTTTCGTGGCGGCCATCCATGCGCTGGAAAAGAATGAGAAATCGCGCATCGTCTCGCGTCCGGTGGTGCTGACCCAGGAAAACGTGCCGGCGCTGTTCGACAACAACCAGACCGTCTATACCAAATTGCTGGCCGAACGCATGGTGCAAATGGAAAAAGTCACCTTCGGCACCATGATCAGCGTGCTGCCGCGCTTTGCGCAGGACGGCGAGATCGAAATGTCGCTGACCATCGAAGACGGCAGCCAGCTCGGCGCCGACGGCCATGCGGCCAGCGACATCAATGTCTCGCGCACGCATATCAGCACCGTGGCGCGCGTTCCCAAGGGCATGAGCCTGCTGATCGGCGGCTACACCCGCGACGTCAAGACCGATACCGTCGACAAGATTCCGCTGCTCGGCGATCTGCCCGGCATCGGCGCGCTGTTCCGCTCGCGCAAGATCAGGGAAGACAGCCTGGTGCGGGTGTTCCTGATCCAGCCGAAGCAGATCGAAACGCCATTGCCGCGCGACGCCGGCGATCTCGGCGACGACCTGCTGGCCGATCGCCCGCAAGATCCACAGCAGAAGCTGCTGCGCGATTTCATGGAGCGCAAGCATGGTATCGATTAGCCGGAGCGCGCCGCTGCCGATGGCGCGGCCGCAGGACGCGATCAAGCAGAAACAGGGCGCCAAGCAAAGCGCCCGCCTGCAAAACATCAAGCAGGAAGGCGTGCGCGCGCAGTTCGAGCGGCAAATGACGCAGGGCGCGCTCGACGGCGCGGAGGATTTTGCCCAAAAAGGCCAGAGCGTGGCCGATCAATTGCAGAACTTCGTGGACGCCAGCGACAATATGTCGATGCTGGCCGGGCAGTTTCGCCGGTTTGGCGATTTGAAGAAAAGCGCCGACCAGAGCAATGACAATTTCGAGCGCGTGCTCGATGAGGATTCCCATCCGAAGGCGCAGCAGATCGTCAAGATCGCCAAGATGCAGAACGTCTCCGGCGACGAGTTGCTGCGCCAGGCGCGCAGCCTGTTCCCGGACGAGAGCGACCTGGTCATCGTGCTGCGCGAAATGCTGCGGCGCCGCGATCTTGACGAAATCGTCCGCATCCGGCTGCAGCAGGCGCTGGCGCAGGCTGAAGAGGAAGCGCCGCCGAAAGCCTTGAAGGCCGGCATCAATATCGCGCTCAAGGCGCGGCTGTTCGGCGCCAGGCTGGCGCTGAGCGCGCTGCTGCTGCGCGCCAGCTATCGCCAGTTTCTCGAGAGCGAAGAACACGAGGTCATGATCTACGAGGAATGGGTAGCTGCCTACGGCCACGAGCGGCGCGCGCTGGTCGTGGAATTCCTGGAAAGCGCGCTGGTGGCCGACATGCTGGCGCAGGATCCGAGCTGCTCGCGCATCGAGTTCGGCAATCTGCTCGGCAAGCTGAATCAGCTCAAGCTGCTGCGTTCCTCGGAAAGCCTGTTCATCGAAAGCATGCTCAACGATTCGCTCACGCGCGAGCACAACGACCGCGAAGCCGATTGGCTGCTGTTCATGCTGGGCCTGATGCAGGCGCCGCAGGAACTGGACGCGCTGCTGGCGGCGACCGTCGGCGAGCGGATCATGCTGTCCTCTCACGCGGTGCGCTCGCGCCTGTTGCAGACCATCCTGCACGCCTGCCGGGAGCTGCCGCGCAATCTGTTCGTCGAGGAAGAATCCATCGAATGGCTATGGGAGCGTTTTCGCCGGCTGGCCGCGGTTTCGCATCGCCATGAATTGATGGAAATGCGGATGGAAACGCGCCAAGACAATAATGAGGAACCATAATCATGTTCGGTAAAACCATGGGCGGCATCGCCGCGCGCCCCGAATTGCTGATCCTGGCGCTGATGGTGATGATCATCGCCATGCTGGTGATCCCGCTGCCGACCATTCTGGTCGACTTCCTGATCGGCCTGAATATCGTGATCGCGATCCTGGTGTTCATGGGATCGTTCTATATCGAACGGGTGCTGCAGTTTTCGGCGTTCCCGTCGATCCTGCTGATTACCACGCTGTTCCGGCTGGCGCTGTCGATCAGCACCAGCCGCCTGATCCTGATCGAAGCCGACGCCGGCGAGATCATCGCCAGTTTCGGCCAGTTCGTCATCGGCGACAGCCTGGCGGTCGGCTTCGTCATCTTCGCCATCGTCACGATCGTGCAGTTCATTGTCATCACCAAAGGTTCCGAGCGCGTGGCCGAAGTCGCGGCGCGCTTCTCGCTGGACGGCATGCCCGGCAAGCAGATGAGCATCGATTCCGACCTCAAGGCCGGCATCATCGACGCCGATGGCGCGCGCGAACGGCGCAGCGTGCTGGAGCGCGAAAGCCAGCTGTTCGGCTCCTTCGACGGCTCGATGAAGTTCATCAAGGGCGACGCCATCGCCGGCATCGTCATCATCCTGGTCAATTTCATCGGCGGCATCGGCGTCGGCATGTCCTCGCACGGCATGGATATGTCGACCGCGCTGAGCACCTATACCATGCTGACCATCGGCGACGGCCTGGTGGCGCAGATTCCGGCGCTGCTGATCGCCATCAGCGCCGGCCTGATCGTCACCCGCGTCAACGGCGAAGACAATAACCTGGGCCGCATCATCATGCGCCAGCTGCTCGGCAATTCCTTCGTGCTGCTGGTCACGGCGGGGCTGGCGCTGGCCATCGGCATGCTGCCGGGATTTCCGCTGCCGGTGTTCGTGGTGCTGGCGATGCTGCTGTCCGGCCTGTATTTTGTACGCAGCCGCCGCGCCAAACGGGAAGCCGCCAAGGGCGAGGCCGCCGCCGGCAAGACAGGCGCGGCCGGCAGCGCCGGCGCGGGCGGCGAGGAGGGCGGCCTCGGCATGCTGGGCGACACCGACGCCATGAGCGCCGAAACCGTGCCGCTGATCCTGCTGGTCGCGCCGGGCCGTCTCCGGCAATTGGAGCAAGCCAGGCTCGGCGAGCGCTTCCGCAGCCAGTACTTCATCGATTACGGCGGCCGCCTGCCTGATATCGCATTGCGCGGCGCCGATACCATCGCCGACAATCGCGCCGTGCTGGTCATCAACGAAATCCGCGCCGCCGAACTGACCGTGCATTTCGACCTGCTGCGCGTGGTCAATTACAGCGAGGAAATCGCGCATATGGGCATCGAACCGTTAATGGAAGAAACCGACGGCGCGGTCGCCGCCTGGGTCAGGCCGGAAGACAACGATGCATTGCGCGCGCTGAATTATCAGCTGCGGCCGGCTTTCGACGAGCTGTACCAATGCGTGGCCGCGGTGCTGGCGCGCAACGTCAACGAACACTTCGGGGTGCAGGAAACCAAGCACATGCTCGACAAGCTGGAAGAAAAATATCCCGATCTGTTGAAGGAAGTGTATCGCCATACGCCGCTGCAACGCGTGGCCGAACTGCTGCAGCGGCTGCTGTCGGAACGCATTTCGATCCGCAACATGAAGCTGATCATGGAAGCGCTGGTGCAGTGGGCGCCGCGCGAAAAGGACGTGCTGATGCTGGTTGAACATGTGCGGGGCGCGCTGGCGCGCTACATCTGCCACAAGTTCGCGGTGGAGAACGAATTGCGCGCGGTGGTGGTCTCGCCCGAAATCGAGGACCTGGTGCGCAAGGGCGTGCGCCAGACCTCGGCCGGCTCCTTCCTCAATCTGGAGCCGGCCGCCAGCGAAGATGTGCTGGACCGGATCGCGGTCACGCTGGGAGAGATTCCGCTGGCACACAAAGACCTTGTGCTGCTGACAGCGGTGGACGTGCGGCGCTTCGTCAAGAAGCTGATCGAAACGCGCTTCCGTGAACTTGAGGTGCTGTCCTTTGGCGAAATCACCGACAGCGTGTCGGTCAATGTGATCCGGACCGTTTGATTTTTTAGCGTTTTTACCTTTTTACTGCCAAACAAGGAAATTCCAATGATGCAGAACACCGATATATCGACCTTGCTGACCGCCGCGCTGGTGGAAATGGGATGCGATCCCGGCCTGATCGCCGAGCTGGACGCGCGCAGCGACATCGTGCTCGACTTCCACGACATGCCCAGCATTCACCTGCTGCACGACGGCGAGACCGTGCGCCTGTGGGCCGCCCTCGGCGAGCGCCACAATTACCAGCAGCTGCTGGAAAGCCACGGCGCCCAGATCGCGCTGCATCTGACCGAGCCGCAGCGCTACGCGCATGGCGGCGGCCTGATGCTCCAGATCCACGATGAAACCCTGCAGATCACGACGCTGCTGCATCCCGACTATCTGGCCGACAGCAAGATTTTAGGCGAAGCGCTCAATGAATTCTTCGAATGCCTGATGGCGTTCGACCGGATCATCTGCGGCTGACCCATGGACAGCATGCGATTATTGCGCCGCTATGCGCGGCCGGTGCGGCTGCGCGGCTCGGTGATGGAAGCACCGCTGCCGGGCGTCGCCATCGGCGAAATCTGCGAACTGCGCCGCAATTGGGAAGCGCGCGAAGTGGCTGCGCGGGCGCAGGTGATCGGCTTCAAGCAAGACGTGGCGGTGCTGAGCCTGATGGGGGAAGCGCGCGGCCTGTCGCGCGACGCGGTGCTGGCGCCCACCGGCGCACCGCTGCGCGCGGCGATCGGGCCGGCCATGCTGGGCGCGGCGGTCGATCCGTCGGGCGCGGTGGTGGAGCGTTTTGACGCATCCGCGGCCGATGCCGAAAATGCAAGCCACGCAAGCAATGCAACCCCGGCCCCCGCGCCGGCGCAATTGCGCGCCATCGACAGCAAGCCGCCGGCCTATAACGAACGGCGCAGCATCGACGAGCCGATGGTCAGCGGCGTGCGCGTCATCGACGGCCTGCTCACTTGCGGCGTGGGCCAGCGCGTCGGCATTTTTTCGTCGGCCGGCTGCGGCAAGACCACGCTGATGAATATGCTGATCTCGCATGCCGAAGCCGATGTTTTCGTGATCGGCCTGATCGGCGAGCGTGGCCGCGAGGTCACCGAATTTGTCGACATGCTGCGCGAATCGGGCCAGGGCGGGCGTTGCGTATTGGTCTACGCGACCGCCGATTTTTCGCCGGTGGAGCGCTGCAACGCGGCGCTGCTGGCGACCACGGCGGCGGAATATTTCCGCGACCAGGGCAAGCGCGTGGTGTTGTTCCTGGACTCGATCACGCGTTATGCGCGGGCCTTGCGCGACGTCGCGCTGGCGGCGGGCGAACCGCCGGCGCGGCGCGGCTATCCGGCGTCGGTGTTTGACGTGTTGCCGCGGGTGCTGGAACGGCCGGGCCTGACCAAGGCCGGCAGCATCACGGCGTTTTACACGATTCTGCTGGAAAGCGACGACGAGCCGGACCCGATCGCCGATGAAATCCGCTCGATCCTGGATGGCCATATCTATCTGAGCCGGAAGCTGGCCGGGCAAGGGCATTTCCCTGCGATCGATGTCCTGCGCAGCACCAGCCGCGTGACCTCGCAAGTCTGCTCGCCGGCGCATCTGGAGGCCGCCAACGGCGTGCGCGGCATGATGGCGCAACTGGAAGATCTGCAAATGATGCTGGACCTTGGCGAATACAGGCAGGGCCAGAATCCCGACAACGACCGCGCCATGGCGCGCCGCGACGCCATGCGCGACTGGGCGCGGCAGCCGGTGCAGGAATGCAGCGATTTCGAGGACACCTTGCAGGCGATGCAGGAACTTGCGCGATGAACGCCTTGCAGAGGCAGAAAATCGGCCTGATGATCCGCCATGCTGAACAAGCGCAGCAACGGGTGGCGCAGCGCCTGGCGCAGCAGAAGCGCGAGCATGATGCCCTGCAGGGCGCGATCGGCGGGTTGTCGCTGCAATGGCGGGAGATTGAACGCCTGTTGCAGAGCCAGAAACTGGCCGACCGCGTGGTCGACCGGGCCGGCCTGTTCATGCTGCAGCAGCGCCAGGCGGTGCTGCGCCAGCAGCAATATCAGCTCAATTTCGAACGCGACCGTTTGCGTGAGGAGATCGAGGCGCTGGAGAAAACGCAGCACGCGGCGCGCATCGAATTGCTGGACTTGAAGCGCAAGCAGGAGAAATTTTCGCATTGGGCGGGCGTGCAGAAGCGGCGGCGGATGCTGCAAGGCCTGCAGCGCGAGGAATCGGAAAGCGAAGAGCGGGCCGTGTCTTATTGCCTTTGAATTTCTGTTAAGGCGCTGCGCGGGCGGGAACAATGGGGCGTTGTACTTCGTTCGTGTCCTCCGCCGGCCTGCGGCCGCCTTCCGTTAAGGCGCTGCGCGGCGGGAGCAATGGGGCGTTGTACTTCGTTCGTGTCCTCCGCCGGGCTGCGCCCGTCTCCCCCTTTACCTCACTGCGCACAACACCCCATTGCTCCCGCCGCGCAGCGCCATAACGGAAATTCAATCCAGTTTTAGGACATATCTTATGGTGTCCGCCCACTGTAAAAACTAACATTCAATCCACGTTAAGAATGAATTTAGGCAGGCAGCACAACCAGCCGCCGCCAACGAGGATTGAATCGAATGGATGCAATTAATAAGACATTGGCGGGATTGGGCGCCGTTGCGGAACCGGCGCATTTGCCGCTGGACGAGCATGTGAAGGCGGCCTGGTCGTCGGCCGATATCGGCGTCGATGTTGAGATTGGCATTGAGGCCGATATTGACGTCGATGCCGAAGTCGGCGATTGCCATGCCGCCTTGCCGTTCGCGCCGCGGTCAATGCCGGCCGCGGGCCGTAAAAAGGAGCGGAAGCCGGAAGATGCGGCAGCCGCCGTCATTACGCCGCAGCCCCCGCCGTTTCCACTCCTGTTGAACGATCTTGCCTGGCTGCCGCAGCGCGGCGACCCCGCAGCTGCCAAGCCGCGGCCGGTTCAGCGCAGCGCCGCAACCATCGATGCCGCGCCTGCCGCTACCGTCACTCCCATACTGGCCATACTGATGCCGAACGCCGCGCCGCTGAACCCGGCGAAGTTCGCGCCGGCCTCAGCCGGAGATTTGCCGCGTGCGGGAAGCGCGGTGAAGCGCCCCGGTGCGAAGAAGTCGCAGGCAGCCGCGCAAAATACATCGTCGATTTCCGCGGGCGAGGCGATGCCCATATCGGATAAAGTTGCTCCCGGCATGTTTCCGCGCTCGGTCGCAGCGCATGCATCCGTGCCGCAATCCGTATCGGCGGCGACCGCGGCATCCGCACACGCATCTAATTCGGCAATCACTGACGCCGGGGCGGATGCGGCGATGCGAAATGCGCCGACAACCCAATCGGTTTCACAATCGAATTTACCGGCCGGCGCCGGCGAGGCGTCTGAAACGACGCCGTTCATGACGCTGCCGGCCGTGGCATTGCATAAGGAAAAGCGCGCCGCGCAAACAACGGAGCCATCTCAGCAATCGATATTGCCGATGCCGCCTGTTTTGCCGGATGCGGCCGCCGCATCTGCATCGGCGTCAGCCGGCGATGCGGGGAAGGCTGGCGCGGCCAAACAGCAAAAGCGCGATGCGTCCCCGGCCAACGCCGGCAAGGCGGACAGCATCGCCAATGCCGCAAGCGCCAACGCACACATCAACGCCAGCTCCAACTCCAGCCTTACCTACCGCTTCGACAAATGGAACGGCAATCACGCCGTGACGGTGCAGACCGCCATGCCGGCCGATTTGCCGCATGCAACTGCCGGTCAAACGCCGGCGCAGGCAGCGGCGCAAACATCCGGGCCGGCGCCGATGCAGGCGCCGAACCCGCCGAACGCAACCCAATACACACTATCGCCATCGGACCAGCTGGTCGGTCAGCGCCTGAGCGAACATCTGACCCAGTTCGGCCGTGACGCCGCTCTGCCGCAGGTGCATTTGCGCGATGCCGATGAACACCGGCAGCGTCAGCAGCAGCATCCGCAGCCGCCGCGGGAAGACGATGAGGACGAGGCATGACGCCGCTGAGCCTCCGTCGCGTCGATGCCGCCGCGGCCGCGCTGCGGCAGGCAGTGGCGCAATGGCGCGCGGCCGGCATGGCGGTCGATTTTCATGACGCCGCCGCCGTGGCGCAGGCGGCGAAGACGCGCAACGGCGCGCCTTGCATCGCATTCCACGCCGGCGGCGCCGACGGCGCGCCCGATTGGGACGGCCTGGTGCGTTGCGACGAATGGCTGGCATACGCCGCGCCCGCGCTGGCCGGGCTGGCATTGCCGGACGGCGCCGCGCAAGCCGCGCTGGCGCTGTTCTCGGCAACGCCGCGGCCTTTGTCGGCAACGTTTCCGTATCGCAAATTGACCACGGCCGGATTGGTGTCGGCCGGCGATTTTCCGGAGGCGCCCCTGGCCCTTCTGCATGCGACGGAAGCGAAGGTCTGGCTGCGCGCATTGCCGGCGCCGGCGCAGGCCGATGCCGCCATCCCGGCCGCGATCGCCGGCGCGCTGCATGACCTTCCCGTCACGCTGCAATTTTTACTTGGCGCCAGCCGCCTCAGCCGCGGCCGCCTGTCCGGCGTTGCGCCGGGCGATGTGCTGCTGGTCGCCGATCACGCATTGGGCATGCGCTGCAACGGCCTGGTGCTGGGCTGGTATTCGATCAACGAAAAAGGAATTACCGTGGACAAGAAATTGGATGAACCGTATGAAGACCTGGCCGACGCCGCCTTGCAGGCGGCGCCCGAAGAAGAGCGCGCCCTGCAAGGCGGCGCGCAGGACGGCATGGCGCGCATTCCGGTGCGCCTGGAATTCGTGCTGCAGCAAAACAAGATGACGGTGGGCGAACTGGCAGGCCTGCACGGCGGCCAAGTGTTCGACCTGGCGCCGGACGCCGAAAAGAGCGTGCTGGTGCTGGCCAACGGCGCGCTGCTGGGACGCGGCGAGCTGGTGCAGCTGGAAGACCGGCTCGGCGTTGAAATGATCGATATCTATGGCGGAGGCGAGCGTGCCGACTGATGTCAGCCTGATCGCGCTGCTGGCGTTTTCCGCGCTGCTGCCGTTCTTGATTGCGTCGGGCACTTGCTATGTCAAGTTTTCGATCGTCTTCATCATGATGCGCAATGCAATGGGCCTGCAGCAGGTGCCGTCCAACATGACGCTCAACGGCATCGCCTTGCTGCTGTCGCTGTTCGTGATGGCGCCGGTGGCGCAGCAGGCCTATCAGCATTTCAACAGCAGCGGCGCGCGCATCGACAGCGTGCAATCCCTGAACCGCTTCGCCGACGAAGGGCTGGACGGCTATCGCGGCTATCTGCAGAAATATTCGGATCCCGAGCTGGTGGCGTTTTTCCAGAAGGCGCAAAGCGCGCGCCAGCATGGCCAGGACGACGATGGCGCGCATGGCGGCGAAGACAATGGATTTTCCGCCGGCGAAGACGCGCGGCCGTCGATCCTGGCCTTGCTGCCGGCCTATGCGCTGAGCGAAATCAAGAGCGCTTTCAAGATCGCCTTTTTTCTGTATGTGCCGTTCGTGGTGGTGGATTTGCTGATTTCGGCGATCTTGCTGGCGCTGGGGATGATGATGATGAGCCCGGTGACGATTTCGGTGCCGGTCAAGCTGCTGCTGTTCGTGGCCCTCGACGGCTGGACTTTATTGTCCCAGGGGCTGGTCAGGCAATACCTGGATATGGCGGGCTAGCGGCATGGACCATTTGATTTATATCGGCAACAAGGCCATGTATCTGGTGCTGGTGCTGTCGGCCTGGCCGATCGCCGTGGCGACCGCGGTCGGCCTGCTGGTCGGCCTGTTCCAGACCGTCACCCAGTTGCAGGAGCAGACCCTGCCGTTCGGCGTCAAGCTGCTGTGCGTGTGTCTGTGCCTGTTCGTGCTGTCCGGCTGGATCGGCGAGCATCTGCTCGATTTCAGCCGCGAAGCCTTCTCGGCCGCGCTGCGGCGCTAAGGGCCGACGGTGTCCGGCATGATCGCCATCGAAGCCCTGCATCTGCAGTTCTATCCCTATCTGCTGGGCGGCGCATTGGGCGCCTTGCGCCTTGCGCCGATGTTTTTCCTGCTGCCGTTCCTCAACAGCGGCGTGCTGAGCGGCGCGCCGCGCCAGGCCATCATCATCTTGACCGCGCTGAGCCTGTGGCCGCATGCGCCCGGGCTGCTGCCGGCCTTCGACGCCGTGCTCTACCTGGGCCTGATCGCGCGCGAACTGACCATCGGGCTGGCGCTGGGCTGCCTGCTGGCGTGGCCGTTCTGGGCCATGCATGCGATGGGCAGCCTGATCGACAACCAGCGCGGCGCGACCATGAGCAGCAGCATCGATCCGGTCAACGGCGTCGATACGTCGGAATTGTCGAATCTGTTCAATCTGTTCGCCGCCGTCATTTATCTGCAGGCCGGCGGCATGACGCTGATGCTGCAGACGGTCAGCGAAAGCTATCGCCTGTTCGATCCGCTGCAAACCGCGATGCCGCAATGGCGCACGCTGCTGCCGGTGCTCAATCAGGTCATGGCCAAGGCGGTGGTGCTGGCCAGTCCGGTGGTGGCGGCCATGCTGTTGTCGGAAGTGCTGCTCGGCGTGCTGTCGCGTTTCGCGCCGCAGCTCAATGCCTTCGCCGTGTCGATGAGCATCAAGAGCGCAATCGCATTCGCGGTGCTGCTGATTTATTTCGGCCCGTCGCTGCCGGGCCAGTTTTTCGGCTTGGGCATTGCGCCGGATGCGCTGGGCAACTGGTTGACTAGAGCTGTAACAGGAGCAGGCCATGGCGGGTGAAAAGACCGAACTGCCCACCGAGAAGAAACGGCGCGACTCGGCCAGGAAAGGGCAATCGTTCAAAAGCCGCGATCTGGTGGTGGCGGTCATGCTGCTGTGCGGCGTGTGCGTGGTGACGGCGCATGCCTCGGCGGTCGGCCTGATGGAGATCCTGATGGCGGCCATCGAAGACGGCTTCCGCCAGGATCCGGCGCAATACGCCACCGGGCTGCTGCTGAAGCTGGCCGGGCTGGCCGTGCCGATTTTGATGGCCTGCATCGTCGCCACCGCCTTGCCGTCGCTGTATCAGAGCAAATTCGTGCTGGCGACCGAATCGCTGGGATTGAAGTTCGAATCGCTGAATCCGGTCAACGGTTTCAAGAAACTGTTCAGCATGCGCACGCTGAAGGATTTCGTGAAAGCGATCCTGTATCTGCTGGCCTTCGCGCTGGCCGCGGCGCTGTTCTGGGAAATGCAGAAGGGCACGATCGTCGGGCTGATCCATGCGCAGGCCGGCGCCATGCTCGGGCTGTGGGCGAAATTGCTGCTGGCGCTGGTGCTGACCTGCCTGGCCTGCATCGCGCTGATCATCGCGGTCGACGTGCTGTGCGAAATTTTCCTGCTGACCAAGGATTTGAAAATGGAGAAGCAGGAGGTCAAGCGCGAGCACAAGGAGCAGGAAGGCAATCCGGAGGTGAAGGCCAAGCGGCGCGAACTGCATATGGAGCTGATCGATTCGCAATTGAAATCGGATATTGAAAAATCCAGTTTCGTGGTGGTCAATCCGACCCACATCGCGGTCGCGGTCTACTTCAAGCCGGAGGTGGTGCCGTTCCCGTTCATCTCGGCCATCGAGCTCGACCACAAGGCGCTGATGGTCAAGGCCTACGCCAAAAAGGTCGGCGTGCCGGTGGTGGAAAACATTCCGCTGGCGCGCAGGCTGTTCAAGAAATACAAGCGCTATTCCTTCATCGATGTGGCGGAAATCGAAGAAATCATGCGGATCCTGATCTGGCTGATGCAGGTCGAGGATGCGGCGATCGCGGATCGCCTGGGCGTATCGGCCGTGGAGGACGTTGAAGCGGAAGCGGAAGCAGAAGCGGCCGATGAGGAAGCGGGCGATCCAACGGACGCCATCGCTGACGCAGGCGGAGCGAACAAAGATTCACTGTAGGTCGGCAAATCGGCGATTTCCGGAATTTTTTCCAGGGACGCGATGTTTTAATAACGTTACGGACATTGCCGGGTCGGTAGCACAACAAAGGACCAGAAATGACAACTGAACAGAAACACGTCAATGAAAACGACAATGCCGCGAACGCCGCTTCAGACAGCGATATAGCGCAGATGGAAGCGATCCGCGAGGCCGTTTCCGCCGGCATGACCCTGAAAGACGCGCACGGCATTTCAAGCGAGATGATGGATGGCCTGTACGCCCATGCCTACGATTTCTACGGCAAGGGAAAGCTGGACCAGGCCGAGACTTTTTTCCGGTTCCTGTGCCTGTACGACTTTTATAACATCGACTACATCATGGGCCTGGCGGCAGTCTGCCAGATGAAGAAACAGTATGAAAAGGCGATCGGCCTGTATGCGGTGGCGTTCGGTTTGAGCAAGAACGACTACCGCCCGATGTTTTTTACCGGGCAATGCCATTTGTTCGACCGCAAGGCAGCCAAGGCGCGCCTGTGTTTCGAACTGGTGGTCAAGCACACGGATGACGAAGCATTTCGAAACAAGGCGCAAGTGTATCTGGATGTGCTGGCGAAGACCGGCGCATCCAGCACCACGGGCGCCACGGAACAACCGCAGGAACCTGAAAGGTAAAGACAATGGCAACAGCAATCAGATCGGATCTGGCGGGCGTCGACCGCGCCAGCTATATCAATAACAAGGCCATGGCGGACATCGCGTCCGACATGTCGAGCATCGGCAGCGGCTTTGTCGACAGCGCCCAGAAAGCGGCGCAGGCCTTGTTTGCCGCCGGCGTGCCGGTGGACGGCGAAAGCGCCGAAACGATGCCCGGCTACGATCTGAACAAGCCCTTGCTGGCGCCGCCGAGGACGCCGTTGAGCAAAAGCATGAGCAGCGGCGCCACGTTGATGCTGTTGCTGGGCCAGTTGAATGAACTGCTGGGGCTGGCCGGCATGACCGAATTGAACACCCGCATTGCCGCTTTCAAGGAAGCGGCCGAGGCGCGCAGCGCGGCGCTGGCAGAGGGCGCCGAAAAATTCAGCGATGCGGTCACGGTGGCCGACGCCGCCGTCACCGCCTACGCCGGCGGCAAGGAACAGGCGGCTGCGGCCAGGGCCGCCATGGATGGCGCGCAGGCCGAAGCCGCCGCCGCGGAAGCGGAACTGCAAGCGCTGGAAGAAGGCGATCCGGCCCGCCCGCAGGCCATGCATAAATTTGAAGCGGCGCAAAAGACATTGACCGCCGCGACGCAGAAATATGCGGGCGCCGTGGAAAACGAAAAGCGCCTGTCCGACGATGTCGTGCAAAAGGTGCGCATTGCCGCGGACCTGGAAAAGAAGGCGATGGCCGATGGCGCCGCATCGCTGGCGCGGCGCGGCGAGCTGGCCGATCTGGGCAGCAGTTCCGCGCGCCTCAGCCTGTTGATGTCGAATCTGACACAGATGATGAACGACGGTGCGGAAGCCAACATGAAATCCGACCAGGAAATGTTCAAGAATCTGCAGATGGAACGCCAGAAAGCGCTGGAGAAATCGGCGGCCGATTATGAAGCGGAAGTGCAAAAAGCCGAGCAGACCAGCAAGACCATGGGCTGCATCGGCAAAGTGATCGGCGGCCTGATCCTGGCCGTCAGCATCCTGGCGATTCCGTTCACGGGCGGCGCCAGCCTGGCGCTGGCGGTGATCGGCGTGGGATTGGCCGTGGCCGACACGGTGACCAGCGCGGTCACCGGCAAGTCGCTGACCGCCATGGCGCTGTCGCCGATCATGAAAGCGCTTCAGCCGATTCTCGACGCCATTACCGGCGCCATCGTGAAGGGATTGGAAGCCATGGGCGTGCCGCCGGAAAAAGCCAAGATGATCGGCAGCATCATCGCCGCGGTCGCGGTGGCGGTGGTGATGATCGCGGTGATGATCGCCGTTGCCGTCGTCGCGCGCGGCCCGGCTGCGGCAAAGCTGTTCCAGGCCTTCGCCAAATCGGGCGCCAAGATGCTGGCGAAAGTCAGCACGCAGACCGCCAAGAGGGCGACGCTGGGCATGGAAGTCGCCGGTTCGAGCTTGAAAATTGCCGGCGACGGCGTGCAGGCTCACGGCAATATTACCGGTGCGCTGCATACGCAAAAGGCGCTGCAGATACAGGGCAGGGTGCTTGAATCGAACTTCAGCATCGATCAGCTGGAACGGCTGCTGAAGGACGTCATAACGACATTTTCCGAGGTGTTCAAGACCACGCAGCAACTGACGATGATCGGTTCGGACGCGATGCAAAAGGAAATGGCGACCGGCAAGGCGATTTTGGGAAATATGCAGATGCGGGCCTGAGCGGCAAGAACCGGCATCGGCCTTGTTTATTTTTGTACCTATTAATTTTTGAAAGAATTCGATCATGACAACAATCAACGAAATTTCCACCCGCGTTTCCCAGGCATTGTCGCGCACGGCCGCGGCCCAGGATGGCGACGCGATTGAAACGGGCGCCGCCGGCAAGGCGTCGCCGGCCGTCGCAAGCAAAACAGTAAAAGCGACAAAAGAAATGCTGGCGGTTGCCGACAAGGCAATGAACGCGTCAAAGCGCATGGACGCCAATAAACCCGAACTGGCGGCGCCGGCCGGCGGCATCGGCAACATCGGTGAGAGCGGCGACGTTATCGAGATGTTGAACGCCGTCGTCAAGAGACTGGAAGACCCGGCGATTGCCGGGGAAGCGAATCGCGCCCTCGACGATCTGCGCAAGAACGGGGGAGCGGCCGTCGCGATGGCCAGGGAAAGCGGTTTCGATATCAACAATATGAACTCGTTCGCGCCGGTCGACTTGATCATGCTGCTGCTGCATCTGCTGGACACACTACGCGCCAACGACGCCAGCCTGAATGCGAAGATGACGATCGGCGCCGCGGCCTCGGTAGAGCGCACCGCGCTGTCGCTGGAAAAGCAGGGATACGACCAGATGGTCGGCGCGATTACCGGCGCGGTGACCGGCCTGGCGCTTTCCGTTGCCGGCACCGGCCTGCAAATGAAGGGCGGCATGAATACTTATCGGAACGAGAAGAACATCGGCGCCGCAACAAGCAAGGTCAATACCGAGGCGAAAAGCGCCCTGGACGCATTAAAGGCGGCCAAGCCCGGCACGCCCGGCGCGGAAGCGTCCGCACTGACCGGCGTCGCCGCCGGCGCGCCGAAGACTGCCGCCATCGCCCCGAGCGATGCCCAATTGTCCAAGACGCATCGTGAAACCATGAAGGCCAATATCACCGACGAGCAGGCGGCCAAGCTGGCCGAACTCCAGACCGCCAAGGCGAAGAATGCATTGGAAGCATCGAAATGGGCAGCCGGCGGCCAGGCGCTGACAGGACTCGGCACCGCTGCCGGCGGCGTCGCGACGGCGGCGGCGCATGTGGATGTGATGAAGGCGCGCAGCGATCAAACTCATAGCGAGAACACCGCGGAGCTCCAGAAAAAGTTGAGTAGCGCCGCCGAGGAACGCGGCCAGGCCGGTAAAAGCGATATTCAGGCGGTTCTCCAGATCATAAAGGAAATCATGGCGGCCATTACGCAAGGGCGCGGCGGGCAGATCAACAATATCCGCGCATAAGGCCCTGCGCGCGGGGACTCAATAGGAGAAAACATGATTGGAATTTTATATAGGCGCGCGTCGGAAGACTTGTCCACAGCCGGCGTCTGTTTGCAATCAGATGGGCCGGAAGCGCCGGTCATGGCGAAAACCAAGGACGCAGCAGCGGAATGTGCGTTGCCGAGCGCCGGCGCATCGCCGCAAATCCGCGATGCGCGCAATGTTCCGGCTTCGTCGCAGCTTCTGCTGGAAACCGCCGAGCGCGCGGCCACGGATGTGGAAGGCGCAGGCGCCGCCTGGAAAAATCTGCTCGATGCCATGGCTTCCCACCCCGCCAAACCTGCTTGCCTTAAGGCGGCCGATATCGACGGCCTGCGGGCCATGTCGACCTTGACGGACGCAAAAATGTGCAAAAGCCTGGCTGCGCTGGATGCGCTGGCGGCCGCGCCGCGCAACGCGCCGGATGCACAGGGTGGCGGCAGCATGCACGAGTTCTTTGGCGAACTCGCCAAGGGCATCGGCGACCTGAAAACAGCTTATCTCGGCGTTTATGAAGACGCGATGGCGAAAAATTCGGAATTCTACAAGGCGTTTCTTGCGGCCACCGAATTGAATAAATCGATGGTTTCGACGGAAAAGGAAGTGACGCTGACGCTGGTGCAGGAGGGTGAGCCCTTACCTGATTTGAGTGACGATGAAATCGCGCAGAAGATAAAGGACGGCTCCAGATGGGAAAAGAGATCCGGTCCTTTGGGGCCTATCTGGGGGTCTACCTTTGACGTGTATGTCGTTCCCACCCGTGAAGAGATCATCGCTGAGCATAAAAAGCTGCAGCTGGAACGCGGCTCCGGTTATGGCTTGCTGGGCGGCCTGAAAAACCTGTTGCAGAAATTCGATCCGGCGTCGTCCGGCGACGCGGATGGCATTCTGGTAAAGACCGGGGATCGGGCCAGTGCCGAAAAATGGGCAAAGGATATGGGCCTGCCCGCGTCCACGGTGACCAATAATACAGATCCCGACGCCCCGCCGGGCGAGCAATGGCGGGTCACGCTGGATCTTGAGCCGGTCAGGAAGATGATTGATTCGCTGGAAACGATGGCGGGCAGCGCGCTGGGCGCGGACAAAATCGTCATCAAGCTGCCGATGGGAGAGTTCCAGGCATGGAAAGTCGGCTTCGAAGCGCAGGCCCTGGAAATCAAGAACACCTCCACCGCGATGGCGCAAAAAATGGCCAATGCGCAATCGATCTACGAGAATCTGATCAAAGTATTGAGCAATACCATCAGCGCGATCATGGAGTCGCTCAAAAGCTTTTTACAGAATTAAGCCAAGGAAGAATCATGCATAGTGCAATAAATGCCGCCGGCAACACGATCGTGCGCGATCTGGCGTCCGATATCGCCGGCGGCAGGCAACATCTGCTGGATCGCATCCGCCACCTGCTGGCGTGGCAATTCGGCGTCGACGCCGCCACGATCGAGTCGCAGACCGAATTGGTCGATCACTTGTATGCGGATTCGCTGGACCTGATGGAGATGACGCACATTCTGAATCGCGAATTCGACATTGAGCTCGAAGCGGAACATCTGGCCGGCATGCGCACGGTCGGCGGCGTCGAGCGCACGGTGACGGCAATGTTGCATAACCGGGAATGATCAGGAGAACAATATGCCTTCAAATGTAATGAGAATAGCCGCGCCTTCGCTGACGAGATCGGCGTCGGTACCGGATCTGACGAAGAGCGGTACCCTGCCGGGACTGCTGAGGCGGGCACATTCGCTCGGCGGCGGGTTGAACCTGCGGCAGGGCCGCGTGCAGGACGGACTTTCGGATGCCCTGGCGGCGCCTGTCGCCAATCCCGAAACCGCTGTGCCGGCCGGCCGCGCTGAAACGCCCACGCCAAGCGCAATGATGGCATCGCTGGCCGGGGTTCGTCCGGAGAATGCTGCGACGGCGCCGAAAACCGAGGCTGTTGAAGCGGAAAGGCCGGGCGAGCCGGTTGACCCCGATCTCGGTCCGCTGCGGGAAATCCGCGAGATTATCGGTACCGACCCTTTGAATCGCGAACCGGACGTCGCGGAAGCGGATGCGCCTCCGGATATCGGCGCCCCGGAAACCACAACCGGCGGCGGCCCGGATGACGATCCGCCGGCGCCGGCGAACTCGGCGAACTCGGCGAATCTGTCGAATCCGGCAGACCCGGCGCCGGCAAATGCGCCGGATGCCGGCGCGCCCGCCGCCGATGTGCTGGCGAATGGTCAAAAACTGGCCGCCCGCTTCAATGAGGAAGTGGTCGCCAGTCTGTTCGCCGGGCATCCCCGAAAAGATGCCTTGATTAAAAGCTGGAAAGACACGCCAAGCATTATCGCGAAAGAAAAAATCGTCGATTTCGCCGCCATCCTTAAACTTTCCCGAGACAAAATACAGGCGAGCAATCTGCCGGCCTCCGAAAAAAATGCGGAACTGGCCAAGCTCGATGTCGTGGCCGGCAAGTTTGTCGCGATGGCGGCGGCCGACGGCTTGCGCGGCAAAACCGTTTTCGGCGCATATTACGCCGGCGGGCACCAGCGCGCAAAAAAGATCAAGGCGCTGGAAACGCAATTGGACACGCTGTCCGGCGGACAAACCGGCGAGGCGCTGCGCAAACAGATGCTCGAGAAGCATGTCTATCCTTTTGTTTTCGAGCATATGCAGCGCAAATTCGGCGGGACGCTGGACATTGCGGCCAGCGAAATCGGCGATACCATGCTCGATTTCCAGGCAAGAAAGACGCTGGATGAAATTGTCGAGGCATACTGCAAAGCAGCGGCCAGGAACGACGGCTCGATATCGGCGCATGCCAAATCCTTGCGGGTGCTGACGGTTATTCCGGATTTGTTGCGCGGGATGCTGGAAGAGCAGAGCGCCGACGCATTGCCGCCGGCGCCTCCGGCAACGCCGGCAGCCACGCCTCCAGCCGATCCGGCATCGACGCCGCCATCCGCCGCAACGGCGACACCGGCTTCTATCCCGGGTCTGCCTCCAGGCAGCGTCTTCAATGGCCCTGTCTATTTTGGGCCCGTCGATAACAGCGTCAACATTGCCGATAGCTTCAATAGCGAAAGTACCTCCGTTGCCGGCGGCGAGGAGGTAGGCGGCGAGGATCTGGATGGCGAAGGTCTGGTCAACGAAGTGGCAGTCGAAGGTTCGCCGTCGCGCGCAGCCGCATCGATTGCTTCGGATGTAGGCGATGTGTACGACGTTGAAGAGGATGAGGATGACGGTCTGGACCCCGACGACCCGGCTGGTCTTAACCGCCTCGCTGCCAGACTCAAGGCTCTTACCGGCGGCGTCGACGAGGTTGATATTGGCATCAAGCGAATGCCGACGAGCGAGACTATCCCGTCTGCTCTGGGGGCGTCGAAAGCCGTCTTGAGCGAATCGCAATCGGGAGAGTTGCCGGCGCTGACCGAGCTGGTTCTGCCGCGGGAAAAGACGCCGGAACCCGATGGCGATCAGTACATTGCAAAAGAAACAGACACGGTCGATGCGCTGCCGCAAGCCAAAACACCGTCGAAAATCGGCGATTTAATCGCGCGTTTCAATCAGGATGGCGGAGAAGCCTGGCTTCCGCGGGACGGAAAATTATATGGCCGCTATTTGGGTCGGAACGGCGACGTTCCAAAGCGTCTATTGACGACATGGAATCTTTCCCATGAAGACCGTAATACCGGCACGCCGCAGCCCGAGCATCCTGAATACTTCCGTCCGTTGACGGAAAATGAAAAAGCCACCGCCAAATTGGCGCGGGAAGGGACGCCGGCGGACGTGGAACAAAGCGCCGCCTAACGCTTGCCCCGCCACTCCATCGCATAATACGGCAGCACCAGCGCCGGCAGCGCGAAGCCGATCCAGGCGGTCAGCGTCCAGCCGCCGTGGGCATAGCCCCAGCCGGCCAGCGCCGAGCCGAGCGCGCCGCCGACGAAAAAGATCGCGATGTACAGCCCGTTGAGCCGGCTGCGCAAGGCCGCGCCCAGAATGAAAATGGCGCGCTGCCCGAGCACCAGGTTGGCCGTTACGCTGAAGTCCAGCAGGATCGCCGAGAGCACCAGCAATCCCAGCCCGAGACGGGTGCCGGGCGGCGCGCACATCGACAATAAAAACGCCAGCGCCGCAATCGCCATCGCAATACCGGTGGCCGGCCGGCTCCAGCCGCGGTCGGCCATGGCGCCGGCGATCGGCGCAGAGATCGCGCCCGCCACGCCGGCCAGCGCAAACAAGGCGATGCCGGTCTGCGACAAGCCATAGGCCGGGCTGGCCAGCAGCAGCGGCACGGCGGTCCAGAACAGGCTGAAGGCGCCGAACAAGGCTGCGTGATACGCCGCACGCCGGCGCAGGATCGGCGTATCCATCACCAGATGGCCGAGCGACGCCAGCAGCGCGCCGTAGCTCGATTCATGTTCCGGCTGCCGCGGCGGCAAGGCGCGCCACAACACCATTCCCAACACCACCATGATGCCGGCGGCCATGTAGAACACCGCCTGCCACGACCACAGATCCGTGATCAGGCTGGCCACCGGCCGCGCCAGCATGATGCCCAGCATCAGGCCGCTCATGGTCTTTCCCACCACGCGTCCGCGCACCGCTTCCGGCGCCAGATGCGCCGCATACGGCACCAGCAACTGCACCGACACCGAACCGATGCCGATCCCGATGCAGGCCAGCAGGAACGGCACGGTATGGCTGACCGAGGCCACCGTCAGCGAAGCGATCATGCCGAGGCCGATGATGCCGATTGTCAGCTTGCGGTTTTCCAGCAGATCGCCCAGCGGCACCAGCAACAGCAGGCCGGCGCCGTAGCCGAGCTGGGTCAGCGTGGCGATCAGCCCGGCGGTCTGCGGCGACATGCCGAGTTCCCGGGCGATCGGGCCGATCAAGGGCTGCGAGTAATAGATATTGGCGACGATCAGGCCGACCGAGACGGCCAGCAGGAAGGTCATGGCGCCGGAAATCGATGCTTCGGATACGGGGACGGAAACTGGCTGCGTGGTTTTGTCGGCGGAGGGATTCATGTCGGGAGCGGCGGTTTAAATTTCGCTCATTATAGGGATTTATCAATTACCCGGTTTAATTTAGGACCGATCCGATGGAGATATCCCCTTGCGATACCTATGATCAATTTATTGTCTCTGGCATATTGAGCGCCTGCTGAATTTCACATGCCGCCGCTGATAGGGCGTCGGGTTTTGTAATGTTTTTATGGAGTAATGGAGATGGCTAATCCGATATCAAATTTTTCCACGCCGACCTATTTGGGAGGCAGGTCGATATGCGTTTCGCCGGGAACGAATTTGAATCTGAAGGGCGTTCGGTCAGTGATCGATACCGGCCGGAGAAAACTCCCTGCTTCCGGGACGGGATCCGCCAACGTGAAGTCGAAGAATCCCGGGACAACAATCCCGGCGAATAATTTGACGAATAAATTTTCCGGCGCCAGTTCTCGCGGGCAGCAAAAAAATGCGCACGCGCCTGAAGCGCGCGTGATTCCGCCGCGTCCAGCGTTCAACACCGTCCCTGCTAAAACATCAGGGAACCAAATTAAACGCCCGCCTGCGCGCGGTGTGCCGCAGCTGAAAGCGATGCCGAACCGGAAGCCGATGCAGACGCAGGCGCCGAATTTGAAGCCGACACCGACGTTGCAGCCGAAGCCGGCGCTCAGGTCTGTCTCGCAACCCGTAAAACCGGTTGAGCACAGGCACCCAAGCGCCACGAGTACGAAACCGGCTGCGGTACCGGCGCCATGGTCTGGAGATGCCGTGATCGCACATGCATTCGCCGAGGCGAATCGGCCTCATTTGATGGAACGTTTTTCGGAGCCCAGTGCCGGCGGATGGCGAAAAGACATTCGGGGATTTGGCGCCGGAGATTTGGCAGAAGTGCCGGAACATCCCGAATTTTCCGATGAATTTCTCGATAAGATACTCGACAGCCTGCCCGAAGATCTGGTCGATGAATTGGCCAATTCATCATGCGTATTCGATGGCGACGGCATTGCCGATCTGGCCGACTTTTTGAAGATGGGCGCGACAGCTTCCGATGTTGTCGATTTCCTGGATATGAATGACGGCGGCGCCGATCTGATGGTTTTTTCCGGGGACCTGATTGATTTCTCCGGACCGGAGATATCTCGCGACTACACGCCTGACCTGATCGATTTTTCGGAACCGGGCGACAGCCGCATCGCCAGCCCATTCAATGAAGACGCAATCAGCGATGCCGAATTTGAATTGGACGAAATGATGGCGATGGCGAATCCAGAGCTGGTTGGCCGAACGGAAAGAGCGGATGCGCAATTGGCCGCAATTGCCAGAGAAGCGGCACACCTTGGCCGTCTACTTCAAAATTCTCCTCCAGAGGAGATGTTTCTTGATTCGGAAACGATGCCGGAGATTTCGGAAGCAATGCAGGCAATGCGTTGATGTATCAACGGCATTGCATTTAATTAAAATTTCGAGGGCTGTCGTCGGCTAGGCCGGATTGGCTTTCGGTAAACATTTAGGAGTAGGCATATGGGTGGCGTAATAGTCGGAGGATATGTTGGCAGCGTTACCAACCATGCAGTTGGTTCGACTTCGGGAAACGAGACACCGGCGACAGCGATCGGAAAAAAACTGCAGAAGGTAAGTTCTCAGCCGAACGTGGCGGACAAAACGTCTTCTTCGAGCGGCGTAGGGTCGGATAGTGGCCGCCATGGCACGCCGCTAATATGTGAAACGTCTATTGAAGCATCAGGCTTTCGCTTCAGACCTTTGTCGCCATCGCCGGCCCCAGCCGCTTCGGCTGCGGAGAATACATCGGAGCATTCCGAGAACACAGCTTCAAACGAGGGATTTGCAGGCGTTGAAGAGTCAACAGCCCATCAAAAAACGATGGCTGCGGGAAAAAGATTCATTGAACGCCAGATTGCAAAAGCGGCTGCGGCGGTTTCGCCGCCCAAGCCAACAGCTGCTTCACAGCTTGTTTCACAGCTTGCTTCCCGGATTGCTTCACACGTTGTTTCAGAGGCATTGGCGCAATCGCCGCAATCAATGGTTCCAGGTGCATCGGCATCGGGAGATGCATCGAGGCATACCGGGAGCGCTGTTCCAAAAGAAGCATCTACAGATGCTGAAGCGTCAACGGCCCCTCAAGAAGTGATGGCAAAGCGAAATGCAAAAGCGGCTGCGGCACCCTCGGCCAGGAAGGCATTTCTGAAAAAAGGCGATGGACTTAAAAACAGGCCCTTGCGCTCTTCAAACGCGCAATCGCAGAACCCAAAGCCGGTATCGGCGAAGCCTCTTCAGCGCGAACATCCCGCCGTTGTTCAGAAGGAGTCATCGCGCTTGAGCCCGAACCCTCGAAAAAACCTGGCCCCTCCAACCCGGGGTTTATGGCCGGCATCAGCCGTGGAGGCGCCGGTGCCGGAGCCAAAAATATTGCCCCGCAATGAACGGGCCGCCGGCCTTGTAACACCTAGGACATCGTTCCAGCTTGGGGACGGAACATCTCCGGAACCGGCGACTGCAACGGTAAAACCTCTGGTGTCCTCTGCGCCAGCTGCATTGACGAATTTCTCAGGCCGTTTGCGCGCAGCAGGAAAATCTTCGAACCCGGCGGCATCCCAGGCGGCTTCGCATGCAAGGCAAAGATCCGATCTGCAGCTGCCCTCGGATTGGCAGAATTTTTTGCGTTCTTCAGAAAAGAAGGAGTCTCTGGAGCCTTCGGGCAAAAAACGTCTTGAAAAAGGCGACGGAGAAAAAAAACGAACGGCGGGAATTAGGGCACTCCATAAAAAGCAGATGAAAATGATAGATTCCGGCCGGGAAAAACAGACCCGTATGGACGACTTGATTGCTAAAAAAACCGCGGCATTAAGAAGCAAGGCATTGGCAAATCCGAATCCCGAGCTGCAAAAACTCGCTTCCAATCCGCAACGAGACTCCGGTCTGCCGAGATTGAATGAACTTATGCCTTCCACTGAACCTGTTCAGGCATTTTTCGTTCCGCTCCATACGCCGGCCAACCGCCTTAGAAAAGAGATGGGCTTGCCGGGAGTGGCGGCAATGCCAACGGCGGCGCCATTTGTTTCGGCAAAAGTACAGTCGAATAATGCAGAGGCTGAGCCGAAGCCTGAAAGCCGGAAGAGCTCCAGTCCCGACTCGGGTATTGGTGGAGAAATAGAAAGCCAAGGTTTCTCATTTAGAAGAGCGCAATCCAATTTAAAAAGTTCGCCGCAGAGCCCGACCAGTACAGCATCGCCGTATATACCGGGTGCGGTTTCCGATTCCGGTTCTGATTTGGCAATGAAAGATCGTCCTTCCCCACTTGGGGGCGAGGTATTCCATACCGGGAATCGCCGTTTATCGCAGAGTTCGACCGGCACGGCATCCTCGATTGCATCGAATCTGGAAGCCGAATTCAAGGCCGAAGCTGAACCGGGATCCTGGGAGCAGGTTGGGAAAGAGTTGGGCTTTTTTCGCGAGCGGCCTGTAAAGGTGCAAGCGGGCAAGGCATCCGCCGCGAAAAATCCTGCCGCCGCATCCGGCAAGCCGGCGCCCGCGGTACGCTGGGTGATCAGCGATGGGCGTTGGCAGAAAGCAAGCGATGTCGCGGAGCTGGCGGCCAAGCAAGCGCAGACAGCGAGTACGGCATCGAATCGTCCGGCCGCCAATGTTGTGAAAACGTTGACGCCTGTGCCGCAGCCCGTCCAAGAGCGGCATGTGATTTACCGGAGCGATCCGCCTCCGGCAGAGAAGAAAGCCGTGCGTCCCTTCGCGGAAACGTTTGAAGAAGCGCGTCCGAAGCGGGTCAGCCGCCTGATCGATTTTTGGGAAAATCACGGTGCATTGATCACGCCGCTTCCAGCGCCGTCCAAGGATCGATAACGCGGCCGGCATTTTGTACTGCATAATCGCGTCTGATTTTCACATTGAATGAAAGTGGCGCGATATGACGGTCATGCATGAGGGTTCGAACGAAGGTTTCCTGCACGCGCCCGATGGCGTCACGCTGTTCTATCGCGAGTGGCCGGCTGTCAACCCGCGCGGCGCGGTCTTCATCGCGCATGGCCTCGGCGAACACAGCGGGCGCTATGCCGAACTGGCCGGCGTTTTCAATGCGCTGGGCTTATCGGTGCGGGCGCAGGATCATCGCGGCCATGGCCGTTCCGGCGGCGCGCGCGGCAGCATTGCGCAGGCCGGCGATTTCCTGCGCGATATGAAACAGCTGTTCGATCATTTTGCCCTCGCGCAGCACAGCACGCCGTTTCTGTTCGGCCACAGCATGGGCGGGCTGATCGCGGCGCGTTTCGCCACCGGCGGATTTTCTCCAGTGCGTGGCTTGATGCTGTCGTCGCCGGCGCTGGCGATTTATTTGTCCCGTTTCCAGCGCCTGCTGCTGTCGGTAGGCAGCGCGCTGGCGCCGGGATTGGCCGTGGCGACCGGCTTGCCCTCGAATCAGCTGTCGCACGATGAGGCGATTCAATCGATCGCCGCCGGCGACGTACTGAATCACCGCAAGGTGGCGCCGCGTGTTGTGCGTTTCATGCTGGATGCGATCGAACACTGCATGGCCGATGCCCCGGCATTGCGCATGCCGGTGCTGTTGCAATTCGCCGGCGACGATGCGCTGGTCGATCCTGCCGGCAGCGAGGCTTTTTATGCGCGCCTGCCGCAGATCGATAAAACCCGCCATCGCTATGAGCACGCCTATCATGAGATATTCAACGAGGCGCAGCCCTTGCGCGGGCAGGTGCAGCAGGATTTGCGGGAATGGATAGAGGCGCGGCTGGAAGCGGAAATGCAGCCAGGCATTCGTAGTACAGAGGTAAAAGCAGGATAAAAGCAGGGGTAAAAACAGACGTAAAAGCCGGGTAAATAAAAAAACTCTAAACTACTGTTGTTTTATACAGTGTTTGTGCTATTCTGCAGTTTCTTTCATACAGCAGGGGAAATGCGATGATCAGCACAACACCAAGCACAGCATCATTCAAACACTGGATCCCGGCAGCCGCCGCCCAGGTTCGGGAACCGATTCCCTTCGGCTTTTCGCTGCGCTTCGGCAGCCGCCAATTGTCGTTCAGCTACGATCCCTATGTGCGCCGTTACGACGTTCGTCCGCTGGTGGAATGCACCGCCGGCGCGCGGCCCGGCCATCTGGATATCCTGTTCCTGCGCCGCTGGCTGCTGGTGCTGTCGAAGGCCTGAGTTTAAGCCGATGAATTAATCCGGCGAATTAATCCTGCTTTACCTGCAACATGATTTTGCCGATGTGCGCGCTGCTTTCCATCAATTGATGTGCAGCCACCGCATCGGCCAGCGGGAATACCTTTGCGATCACCGGTTTGCAATGGCCTTCCGCCAATACATGCCATAGCGTGGTTTGCAGCGCCTTGGCGATCGCGGCCTTCTCGGCAATCGTGCGCGGCCGCAATGTCGAGCCGGTAAAGGTCAGGCGCTTGATCATGATCGGCATCGCGTCGATCTGCGTCACGCTTTTCTGCATGAAGGCAATCTGCACCAGCCGGCCTTCCTGCGCCAATAACTGTATGTTTTTATTGATATAGTCGCCGCCGACCATATCGAGGATAACGTCGACGCCGCGCTTGTCCCGTCCCTTCATATGGGCTTTGACGGCGTCGACGAAATCGCTTTCGCGGTAGTTGATCGCCAGATCGGCGCCCATCTTTTTGCAGAAGGCGGCTTTTTCGGCGCTGCCGACGGTAACGATCACATCCGCGCCGAATTCCTTGGCCATTTGCAATGCAGTCAATCCGATGCCGCTGCTGCCGCCGTGCACCAGCAGCGTTTCGCCCTGTTTCAGGCGGCCGCGTTCAAATACATTGGTCCAGACGGTGAAATAGTTTTCGGGCAGTGCGGCCGCTTCGAGCAGGCTGAAGCCGTCCGGAATCGGCAGGCAATGGACGGCGGGGCAGGCGCAATGCGTGGCATAGCCGCCACCCGGCGTCAGCGCGCAAACGCGATTGCCGATCTCCCATTGAGTAACGTCGGGCGCTTTGTCGACGATGATGCCGGCAACTTCCAACCCCAGAATCTTCGATGCGCCTTCCGGCGGCGGATAGCTGCCTGCGCGCTGCAACACGTCCGGGCGGTTGACGCCGGCGTAGTGCACTTCAATCAGGACTTCGCCGCTGCGCAGGACCGGCATCTCGGCCTCGGCCAAGTGCATTACAGCGGCATCGCCGCCGTTGCCGTGTTCGATATATTGCATGAAATTCTTTTGCGAGTGAACCTGCACGGCATGTTCTCACAATACCGTCCCGGCTGCGCTCTGCTTTGTTTATCGCGGGCAGACTTTATTTATTGCTATTTATTGCTTTTAGGCAATATTCGGCGATTACGCCGGCAAGCGTCCGCTGATCAGGATCGAGGTCAGCTCGTGAACCATCCGCTGCTCCTCTTCACTCAGGCTTTTTGCCGGTTCCTGCGGGGCGTTTTCATCGCTCTGCGAGCGCTCTGCCGCATGTTGCGTGGAGGCATTCAGCTCCGTGAAATTCAAGACGTCGTCGACGATGGTGACTTGGGACATGATCGAACTCCTGGTGAGATTGTCAGTAATAAAAAAGGAATTTTTTGCCGATTCCCGATTGGCTTGAAACCGAGAATATGCTGCGTCGCATTAGTCCATATATAAGACATGTCCTTATTTAAATGTAGGACCAGAGGCTAATCTCAGCCGTTCAATCTGCTTTCATTTCGTTGCATATTCGATTATTTGTTATTAATTTGACATCTTTTGAGGCGGTTGAACCAATTTTCGACAGCAATGTTCGAAACGCTTTGGCGTCTCATAATCCGAAAAATGCTGCGTTGCTCCCAGTAGGAAAGCGCCTACGTAGGTTTAATAAGGTGTCCTATGGCAGCGCCTGGGGCGACTCTGTAAATTGTGGCTTGTCAGACAAGCCGGACACGATTCAGAGCAATATTTACAGCAAGATCGTCAGCAAGTTCGCCGGCCAAAACTTCCCTACCCACCACCGCTACCAGGAGAGCCATCTTGCAAGCCCGAGTCCTATTAGTCAGTTCTGAAGCGGTCCCTCTTGTCAAAACCGGGGGATTGGCGGATGTCATAACGGCCCTTGCAGATGCCTTACGCGATAAGGGAGTCGATGCCAGCATTCTGATGCCGGGTTATCCGGCGGCGCTCGAAGGCGCCACGGATCTTAAAAAGGCGTCGGGCGAACTGGCCCTGCCGGGCGGGCCGGGCGTGCTGCGGCGAGGCTGCATGCCGGGCAGCAAGATCCCGGTGATACTGGTCGATACCCAGCGCTTCCGCAGTCGCGTCGCCAGCCCCTACGTCGATCAGAACGGCGGCGAACTGGCCGATAACGCCGAAAGTTTTGCCGATCTGGCGCATGCCGCGCTGGCCATCTGCGAAGGACGCACGCAATTGCCGGTGCCGCACGTCGTGCATGCCAATGACTGGCATGCCGGCCTGATTCCGGGTCTGATGAAGACCGCCGGCCTGAGCGACATCGGTTCGGTGCTGACGATTCACAACCTGGCGTTCCAGGGCAATTACCCGATGGAACTGCGCGAAAAGCTCGGCATCCCGCTGGAGATGTGCGGCGCCGGCGGCATGGAATATTGGGGCAAGCTGAGTTATCTGAAGGCCGGCATCAGCTATGCCGACCGCATTTCCACCGTGAGCAAAACCTACGCCAAGGAAATTCTCACGCCGCGTTTCGGCAGCGGCATGGATGGCGCGCTGAATCAGCGCAAGCCGGACATTCGCGCGATTCCGAACGGCATCGATACCGACGTCTGGAATCCTTCCATCGATACCTTGACCGCGCGCGGCTTCAATCAACACGACATGAAAGGCAAGGGCGCCTGCAAGCGCGATCTGCAGCGCCTGTTCAACCTGCTGCCGATCGATCCGTTCGCGCCGGTGCTGGGCATCGGCAGCCGCATTTCGCATCAGAAAATGGCCGACGTCGTGCTGGAGGCGCTGCCGCGGATACTGGATCGTCAAAAACGCCTGCAGGTGGTGGTGCTGGGCTGCGGCGATCACGGATACGAACAGGGTTTCCGCGATCTGGCCGCGGCGTACCCGGGCCGCGTGGGCGTGCACATCGGCTATGACGAACGGCATGCCCATGCCTTGCACGCCGGCTGCGACATGCTGCTGCACGGCACCCGTTTCGAGCCGTTCGGCCTGACGCCGCTGTACGCGATGCGCTACGGCACGATCCCGATCGGCTCGCGCGTGGGCGGCCTGATCGACACCATTATCGATACCGGCCCGGGCGCCACCGGTTTTCTGTTCGACGGCGAAACCGCCGCCGACATGGCCGATGCGGTGGATCGCGCCTTTGCCGTCTATGCCAACGGCGACGCATGGCAGGCCATGCAGCGCAACGCCATGAATACCGATTTCGGCTGGAACGGCCCGGCGGCGCAGTATATGGCGATGTACGCCGAAATCTGCGCACCGGAGATCCGCAAGCTTTTCACTTTGCCGCAGCCGCCGGCGCAGCAGCGGGCGGCAACTTATAAAGCGGCGTGAAGCCATGAAAAGGCTTCAATGCGCAGGCTGAATCAAGGCCAAATACGAACATCGACATACCGAAGGCCGCGCCGCTGGCAGCCACCGCTGCAGCGGCGCATTTTTTTTAGCGAACACAAGAATAACCACGGATAGCGCCCATGCCGCCAGAACTTTCACCGCGTATTTACTGCATCAATCCACTGCTGGTCGGGCCGAACGGCTGGCCGCGGCTGCTGGATCACTGCGTTGCGCTCGGTTTCGACCATGTGCTGATCGCGCGCGACACGGCCGGCGTCGGTTCCACCTCAAGCTCGGTGATGACGGCCGGCGCCGATGATGCCATGCTGGAAATCCTGCTGCACGAATGCGCCGCGCGCGATGTGCGCGTGCTGGTCGATCTGTCGCTGTCCGCGGTCGGCAGCCGCGATCCCTTGCTGCAGCAGCATCCCGAATGGTTCGATGCGCCGCAAGCCTCGCATCATGCCGCGCTGGACCCGCGCCACTACGCCGCCTACCGCTCCAGCGCCAGGATGCGCTGGGAAGACGCGGCCGCGGCCGAAGCCGCGCTGGCCTGGTGGCGCCGCCATCTGGCCAATCTGACCGACCTCGGCGTGGCGGGATTCATCTGCTGCGCGCCGGCCCAGACACCGCACGCCATCTGGGAAAGCCTGAGCGATTCGCTGCGGGAGCGGCATGCCTGCTGTCATTTTTTCGCATGGACGCCCGGCTGTTCAAGCGGCCAGATGGCGCTATTGGCGCAGTGCGGCTTCGATGGCGTGTTCAGTTCCGGCGCATGGTGGGATTTCCGGGCCGACTGGTGGGCGCGCGAACATGAAGCGCTGCGGGCGATCGCGGCCCCGATCGCGTTTCCGGAGGATCCGTTCGGCGCGCGCCTGGCGCGTCAATGGCAATGGAGCGATCCGGACATCGCGCAGCGCGGCGCCTTGCGCGCCCTGCATTTCGCCGCCGCCGTCGGCAGCGGCTGGCTGATGCCGATGGGGTTCGAATACGGCCTGCAGGAACCGTTGTTCGGCGGCTTCGCCGATGCGGACGCCTATCATGAAGCATGCGCGCGCTCGGCTTACGATCTGTCGGCCGATGCCGCGGCGGCGAACCGTTTCGTGGCCGAGGTCGGCAGCCGTTATTACGGCGCCCGCATCGGCATGCGCAGCGCGCCGCACGCGCCGCTGGCGCTGATCGAGCGCCGCCTGCTGTCCGAGGATGAAGCGGCGTTGCCGCCGCTGTGGATCGCGGTCAACAGCGACCTGCAGTTGGCGCAATTCAGGCCGCCGGCCTTGCCGCGCGATGCCGAGCTGTTGCCGGACGCCGCCGCCGGCATGCGTGCCGATCAGGAGGCCGATCAGGAGGCCGATCCGCTGATGCGGGACACCATCGCGCCGGGCGCGCTATTGGCGCTGCGGATACGGCCGGCGCCGCCGGTGGTGGTGGTGCCGAACCGCAGCAAGCGGCCGGCGCAGCAGGCCGCGCGCGCGCCGCGCATCGCCATCGAAGCGGTGACGCCCAGCGTCGACAACGGCCGCTTTCCGGTCAAGCGGATTGTCGGCGACGCATTGAATATCGAAGCCGACATCCTGATCGACGGCCACGATCATCTGGCCGTGCACGTCGTCTGGCGCGCGGCCGACAGCCGCGAATGGCAAAGCGTGCCGATGCGGGACGCCGGCAACGACCGCTGGCAGGCGCAATTGCCGTTGCAGCGCATCGGCCGCCATTTTTTTGCGATCGAAGCCTGGCGCGACGCGTTTGAAACCTACCGCGACGAGCTGGAAAAGAAATCGCGCGCGGGCCTGGACCTGACGCTGGAGCTGGAAGAAGGGCGGCAGCTGGTGCAGCAGGCCGCGAAAGCCGCCACCGGCGAGGATGCCGATATGCTCAAGGCAATCGCCGAGGAATTGGAGGTCAGGGGAGGGGTAAAGAACAAGCGCGAAAACAAGGCCGCCGCCAAGAGCCGGGACCAGGAAAAACAGCAAGACAAGCAGCAGGACAAGCAGCAGGACAAGCCGGCGCTGCGCAACGCCGAACGCACCGCGCGCCTGCTGGCGCCGGAGGTCGGCGCGCTGATGCAGCGCCACCTGCCGCGCCAGTTCGCCGCGCGCAGCGAAACCGAATACATGGTCGACGTCGAGCGCGGCGCGGCGCGTTTTGCCAGCTGGTATGAATTGTTTCCGCGTTCCCAGAGCGGCGACGAGCATCGCCACGGCACCTTCATCGACGTGATCGCGCATCTGCCGCGGATCGCCGCGATGGGTTTCGATACGCTGTATTTCCCGCCTATCCATCCGATCGGCCGGCGCAACCGCAAGGGACGCAACAACAGCTTGACGCCGCAGCCCGACGATCCGGGCAGTCCCTACGCCATCGGCGCCGATGAAGGCGGGCACGATGCGATTCATCCCGCGCTGGGAAGCCTGGAAGATTTCCGCGCCTTGCGCCGCGCCGCCGCCTCGCATGGACTGGAGCTGGCGCTGGATTTCGCGATCCAGTGCGCGCCCGATCACCCGTGGCTGACCGAGCATCCGGACTGGTTCGCCTGGCGTCCCGACGGCTCGATGCGTTATGCCGAAAATCCGCCCAAGAAATATGAGGATATCGTCAACGTCGATTTCTACGCCGACGGCGCGGTGCCGGATCTGTGGATCGCCTTGCGCGATGTGGTGCTGCTGTGGGCCGGCGAAGGCGTGCGCAGCTTCCGCGTGGATAATCCGCACACCAAGCCGCTGCCGTTCTGGGAGTGGATGATCGCCGATGTCCGCGGCCGCTATCCCGATACGCTGTTCCTGTCCGAAGCGTTTACCCGGCCCAAGATGATGTACCGGCTGGCCAAGGCCGGCTTTTCCCAGTCGTATACCTATTTCACCTGGCGCCATGCCAAGCAGGAATTCATCGATTACCTGGTCGAGCTGAACCGCTTGCCGGTGCGCGATTTTTTCCGGCCCAACTTTTTTGTGAACACGCCGGATATCAATCCCTATTTTCTGCAGCGCTCCGGCCGTCCGGGCTTTCTGATCCGCGCCGCGCTGGCGGCGACGCTGTCGGGCCTTTGGGGCGTCTATAACGGCTTTGAATTGTGCGAGGCGGCGCCGGTGCCGGGCAAGGAGGAATATCTGAATTCGGAAAAGTACCAGATCCGCGAATGGGACTGGAAGCGGCCCGGCAATATCGTCGCCGAGATCACGCAATTGAATCAGTTGCGGCGCGCCAACCCGGCGCTGCAAACGCATATGGGCGTGCATTTCCAGAACATCGGCAACAGCAATCTGCTGGCCTTCATCAAGGCCACCGAACGCCTTGGCGACGCCAGCCGTTTCGGCGACAACGTGGTGCTGGTGGTCATCAATCTGGATCCGTTCAATACCCAGGCCGGCGAGCTCGAACTGCCGCTCTGGCAATTCGATCTGCCCGATCATGGCGTATTGGCCGTTGAGGATCTGGCGCGCGGCCATCGCTTCGACTGGCACGGCAAGCGCCACGCCGTCACGCTCGATCCGCAAGATACGCCGTACGCCATCTGGCGCCTGCAGCCGCAAGGACAAGCATGAGCGAGAAGAAGACATCGGCGGAGCAAAAGGGTAACGGCAGGCGCGCCAAAAACAAGGCCCGTTCGGATTTCATCGCCGATCCGCTGTGGTACAAGGACGCCGTCGTTTACCAGATCCACGTCAAGTCGTATTTCGATTCGAACAACGACGGCGTCGGCGATTTCGCCGGGCTGATCGACAAGCTCGACTACATCGCCGGCCTCGGCGTGAACACCATCTGGCTGCTGCCGTTCTATCCCTCGCCGCGGCGCGACGATGGTTACGACATCGCCGATTACCGCGGCGTCCATCCGGATTACGGCACGCTCTCCGACGCGCGCCGCTTCATCGCCGAGGCGCACGAACGCGGATTGCGCGTGATCACCGAACTGGTCATCAACCACACCTCGGACCAGCATCCCTGGTTCATCAAGGCGCGTTCTTCCAAGCCGGGTTCGGCCGCGCGCGATTTCTACGTCTGGGCCGACAACGATGCCGGCTATCACGGCACCCGCATCATTTTCAACGACACCGAAAAGTCCAACTGGACCTGGGACCCGGTCGCCAATGCCTATTTCTGGCATCGCTTCTTTTCGCACCAGCCGGACCTGAATTTCGATAATCCGCAGGTGCTCAAGGCCGTGCTCGGCGTGATGGCGTTCTGGCTCGACCTCGGCATCGACGGGCTGCGGCTGGACGCGGTACCGTACCTGATCGAGCGCGAAGGCACCAGCAACGAGAATCTGCCGGAGACGCATGCCATCCTCAAAAAAATCCGCGCCGAACTGGATTTCAAATATCCCGACCGGATGCTGCTGGCCGAGGCCAATATGTGGCCGGAAGACGTGCAGCAGTATTTCGGCGACGGCGACGAATGCCACATGGCTTTCCATTTCCCGCTGATGCCGCGCATGTATATGGCGCTGGCGCAGCAGGACCGCTTTCCGATCACCGACATCCTGCGCCAGACGCCGGAGATTCCCGCCGACTGCCAGTGGGCCATTTTCCTGCGCAACCACGACGAACTCACGCTGGAGATGGTGACCGACCTGGAGCGCGACTATCTGTGGAATTTCTATGCGGCCGACCGCCGCGCGCGCATCAACATGGGCATCCGGCGGCGGCTGGCGCCGTTGCTGGAGCGCGATTCGCGGCGCATCCAGCTGCTCAACAGCTTCCTGCTGTCGATGCCCGGCACGCCGGTGATTTATTACGGCGATGAAATCGGCATGGGCGACAACATCCATCTGGGCGACCGCGACGGCGTGCGCACGCCGATGCAATGGACGCTGGACCGCAACGGCGGTTTTTCGCGCGCCGATCCGGCCAGCCTGGTGCTGCCGCCGATCATGGATACACTATACGGCTATCAATCGATCAACGTCGAAGCGCAAAGCAGCGACCGCCATTCGCTGCTGAACTGGACCCGCCGCATGCTCGACGTGCGCAAGCAGCACAAGGCTTTCGGCCGCGGCACGCTGACCGTTTTGTATCCCAGCAATCGCAAGATTTTTGCCTATCTGCGCGAATATGCCGATCCGCACAAGGCCGTGGACGGCGACGGCGTGGTCGAAACCATCCTCTGCGTGGCCAATGTCTCGCCCTCGGCGCAGGCCGTGGAGCTCGATCTGTCGCGCTTCGCCGGCCGGATACCGGTCGAGATGATCGGCGGCACCGCCTTCCCGCCGATGGGCCAGCTGAATTACCTGCTGACGCTGCCGCCTTACGGCTTCTACTGGTTCGTGCTGGCCACCGAAGCCACCATGCCGACCTGGTATACGCCGACGCCGCAGCCCCTGCCCGAATATGCCACCCTGGTGCTGCGCAACGGCGTGGAAGACATCATGAAAAATCCGGCGCGGCATATCCTGGAGAGCGAAGCGCTGCCGGCCTATGTCATGAAGCGGCGCTGGTACGGCGCCAAGAACCGCAAGCTGCAATCGATCAACATCGCCGTCGCGGTGACGCTGCCGCCGTCGAAGCTGTCGCCGGGCGCATTGCCGATCCTGATGACGGAAATCGAAACGCATACCTCGCACGGCGTCTCGCGCTATCAATTGCCGCTCGGCTTCATCCGCGAAGAGGACACCGTGACGGCGCTGCCGCATCAATTGGCGCTGGCGCGGGTGCGCCGCAACAACCGGGTCGGGCTGCTGACCGACGCCTTCACGCTGGATTCCTTCGCCTCCGTGGTGCTGGAGCTGCTGCGCGAAAATACCGTATTGCCGACGCCGCAGGGCGACATCCATTTCATGGCCGCCCCCAGCGCCACTCCGGAACAATTGGCGGTCGGCGTCGATGCCGGCGTGCGCCGCATCGCCGCCGAGCAATCCAACAGTTCGCTGGTGATCGGCGACAAGGTGATGCTGAAGATCATCCGCCACCTGAGCGCCGGCATCCATCCGGAAATCGAGATGGGCATGTACCTGACCGCGGGCGGCTATGCCAGCACGCCCGCGACCCTGGGCGAAGTGACGCGCACGGCCGCCGACGGCACGCCGACCGCACTGATCGTGCTGCAGCAGTTCGTGCACAACCAGGGCGACGCCTGGCAATGGACCATCGATGCGCTGGAGCGGGCCATTCAACAAGACGTGCTGACCGGCCCGGCCGATTCCGCGCCGGCGCAGGGGACCGCCGCCGCTTCTCATGCGCATGCCCATGCGCCCGCGCCGGCCGCCGCTTCCATCGCCCACGCGCATGCCGAAAACGTGGAGATGGCGGACGATCCTTTGCATGAACTGACGCAGTTCGCGCAGACGCTGGGACAACGCCTGGGCCAGATGCATGCATTGCTGGGCGCGCCGACCGGGAACCAGGCCTTCGCGCCGGAAGCGGTCACCGCGGCGCACAGCAAAGCCTGGGCCAAGCGCGCCACCGAGCAATTGGAGGCGGCATTGGACGTGCTGGCGCAGCAGAAGGAGTGGAACAAGCCGGCGGATGAAGCGCTTGCGCAGGCGCTGCTGGCGCACCGCAAGGCGCTGCCGGCGGTGCTGGAGCGGCTGGCGGCGGCCGGCATCGGTTCGGCCAGCATCCGCATTCACGGCGATCTGCATCTGGGCCAGGTGCTGGTGTCAGGCCACGAAATCTATATCGTCGATTTCGAAGGCGAGCCGGCCGCGCCGCTGGCCGCAAGACGCGCCAAGCAATCGCCGCTGCGCGACGTGGCCGGAGTGCTGCGCTCCTTCGATTACGCCGCCGCGCACGCCGCCAATATCGGCCCCGGCGATCTCGGCCAGGCCGCGCAGGCGCGCAAGCAGGCCACCCTGGAACGCTTCGCGCCGGCTTGCCAGCAGGCATTCCTGGCCGGCTATCACAGCATCGAAGGCGCGCATCTGAGCGGGCTCTCGCCGCAGCAGCAATCCGATCTGCTGGATCTGCTGACCCTGGAAAAGGCGGCTTACGAAATTTGTTATGAGGCGGCCAACCGGCCGGCCTGGATTGCCGTGCCGCTGCATGGCCTGGCGGCAATCGCGCAGCGCCTGGTGGGCGTGGGCGCAGGCGCATCTGCGCGGCACAAGAAAACGGAAAAAGGAAATACGGATGAATGACGTCATGCTGGATCGGAATGGGAATGGCCCGCCCGCAGCCTCGCTGCAGGCGGATGCGGCCGGCATCCGGGCGCTGCTGGGCGGCAGGCTGGGCGATCCGTTCCGCTTGCTGGGGCCGCATCGGCTCCCCGGCAAGGATGGCAAGGAAGGTGAAAGCGGCGCCGGCGGCGATCGCTACGAAATCAGGGTGTATCAGCCCGGCGCGCTCGGCGTCGAAATCCTGGCGCGCGGCGCCAAGGGCAAGGCCGGCGGCGTATTGGCGTCCTTGCAGCCGCACGCCGGCGCCGCCGGCTTGTTTACCGGCGCCGTGCAGTTGCCGGATGCGCGCGCCTATCTGCTGCGCGTGACCTGGCCGGACGGACGCGGCGGGCGCACCGTGCAGATCGCCGAGGATACCTATGCCTTCGGCCTGTTGCTGGGCGAGCTGGATATCCACTTGCTGCGCGAGGGACGTCATCGCGAGCTGGGCCGTTGCCTGGGCGCGCAGACGCTGCAGGTCGAGGGCGTTCCCGGCATACGGTTTGCGGTATGGGCGCCGAATGCGCAACGGGTATCGGTGGTGGGCGATTTCAATCTGTGGGACGGCCGCCGCCATCCGATGCGCCTGCGCGCGGAAGCCGGCGTATGGGAAATCTTCGTGCCGCGCATCACCGCCGGCAACCGCTATAAATACGAGATTGTGGGCCCGGACGGCCATTTGCAGCCACTCAAGGCCGATCCGGTCGCGCGCGCCACGGAACTGCCGCCGGGCACCGCCTCGGTGGTGGCTTCGGGCGCGCCGTTCGTCTGGAACGATGCCGCCTGGATGGAACAGCGCGGCGGACGGCAGGCGCCGACCGCGCCGATCTCCGTCTACGAAGTGCACGCCGGCTCATGGCTGCGCGTGATGGAAGAAAACGGCCGCAGCCTGGACTGGGTGGAGCTGGCCGACCGCCTGATCCCGTATGTGATCGAGATGGGTTTCACCCACGTCGAATTCATGCCGATCATGGAGCATCCTTTCGGCGGCTCGTGGGGCTATCAGCCGCTGAGCCAGTTCGCGCCCAGCGCGCGCTTCGGCGCCCCGGCCGATTTCGCGCGCTTCGTCGACCGCTGCCACGGCGCCGGGCTGGGCGTGATCCTGGACTGGGTGCCGGCGCATTTCCCTTCGGACGCGCACGGCATGGCGCGTTTCGACGGCACCGCGCTGTACGAGCACGTCGATCCGCGCGAGGGCTATCACCAGGACTGGAATACGCTGATCTTCAATCTGGGCCGCAACGAGGTGCGCGGCTTCCTGATCGCCAGCGCCCTGGAATGGCTGGAAAACTTCCATGTCGACGCACTGCGGGTGGACGCGGTGGCGTCGATGCTGTATCGCGATTACAGCCGCGAGCCGGGCGAATGGATTCCGAATATCTACGGCGGCCGCGAAAATCTGGAGTCGGTGGCGTTCCTGAAGGAACTCAACCAGACCATCGCCGAACGCTGCCCGGGCGCGCTGATGATCGCCGAGGAGTCGACCGCCTGGCCGGGCGTGACGGCGCCGGTGGCGCAGGGCGGACTGGGGTTTTCCTATAAATGGAATATGGGCTGGATGCACGATACCTTGCGCTACGTCGAGCAGGATCCGGTGTATCGCCGCTTTCATCACAACGACCTTACCTTCGGCCTGCTGTATGCGTTTTCGGAGCGCTTCATGCTGCCGATTTCGCATGACGAAGTGGTGCACGGCAAGGGCTCGCTGATCAACAAGATGCCGGGCGACATCTGGCAGAAGCTGGCCAATCTGCGCGCCTATCTCGGCTTCATGTGGACCCATCCCGGCAAGAAGCTGCTGTTCATGGGATGCGAACTGGCGCAATGGAAGGAATGGAATCACGACGCCTCGCCGCAATGGGAACTGCTGGACGATCCGCGCCATCGCGGCGTGCAGCAGGCGGTGCGCGACCTGAACCGCCTGTACGCCGGCGAACCGGCGCTGCACGCGCGCGATGCCGACAGCGAGGGCTTCCGCTGGGCCATCGGCGACGACAAGGACAACAGCGTCTTCGCCTATCTGCGGCAGGGCTTTCATGCGAACCAGCAGATGCTGATCGTGGTCAACATGACGCCGGTGCCGCGCCACGGTTACCGCGTGCCGCTGCAGGACGACGCCGCACACGCCGAATGGCAGGAAGTATTCAACAGCGACGCCGAAGTGTACGGCGGCAGCAATCTCGGCAACCCCGGCGCGCATCGCTGCAGCGGGGAGAACGGCAAATGGGCGCTGACGCTGACGCTGCCGCCGCTGTCCACCGTCATCTTCAGGAGAACGCATTAATGGCATCAAACTTTCCAGACCGCCTGGCGCCGGGATTGCCTTATCCGCTGGGCGCCACCTCCGATGGCCTGGGCGTGAATTTCGCGGTGTTTTCGGCCAATGCGGCCAAGATCGAGCTGTGCATTTTCGATGCCGGCGGCCGCAAGGAGCTGGCGCGGCTGGCCTTGCCGGAATGCACCGACGAGGTCTGGCACGGGTATTTGCCGGACGCCGGCCCGGGCCTGCTGTACGGCTATCGCGCGCATGGCGCCTATGAGCCCTTGCGCGGCCATCGTTTCAATCCGAACAAGCTGCTGCTGGACCCGTACGCCAGGAAATTGTCCGGCCAGGTGCGCTGGACCGATGCGCTGTTCGGCTATCGCCTGCAAGGCGCCAAGGCCGATCTCACTTTCGACCGCCGCGACAGCGCTCCCGGCATGCCGAAGGCGATCGTGGTGGAAGACAACTTCAACTGGTCCAACGACAGGCCGCCGGCGGTGCCGTGGTCCAAGACCGTTATTTACGAAGCGCACGTGCGCGGCATCTCGATGCTGCGCTACGATCTGCGCCAGCATGAGCGCGGCACGTTCGCCACCCTGGCGACGCCGCGCTTCATCGATCACCTGCTGCAGCTCGGCATCACCACCATCGAACTGATGCCGGTGCATGCCTATCTGCAGGATCATTTTCTCATCGAGCGAAAATTACGTAATTACTGGGGCTACAGCACGCTGGCGTACTTTGCGCCGGAGCCGGCCTATCTGTCGACTGGTGAATTGAACGAAATGCGCATGGCGATCCGCCGGCTGCACGCGGCCGGCATCGAAGTGATCCTGGATGTGGTCTATAACCACAATTGCGAAGGCAACGAGCGCGGACCGACGCTGTCTCTGCGCGGCCTGGACAACGCCAGTTATTTTCGTCTGATGCCCGGCGAGGAGCGTTTCTACATCAACGAAACCGGTACCGGCAACACCATCAATATTTCGCATCCGCGCGTGCTGCAGATGGTGCTGGATTCGCTGCGCTACTGGGCCGAATCGTTTCATATCGACGGTTTCCGTTTCGACCTCGGCGTCACGCTGGGGCGCGAAGGCACCGGCTTCGATCCGGGCTCCGGCTTTTTCGACGCGATTCTGCAGGATCCGGTGCTGTCGCGCCTGAAGCTGATTTCGGAGCCGTGGGACATCGGCCCCGGCGGCTACCAGCTCGGCAATCATCCGCCGCGCTTCGGCGAATGGAACGACAAGTTCCGCGACAACATGCGCCGTTTCTGGAGCGGCGATTCCGGACTGCGCGGCGAATTCGCGGCGCGCCTGGCCGGCTCCGGCGACCTGTTCGACCACCGCACCCGCAAGCCCTGGGCTTCGATCAATTTCATTACTTCGCACGACGGCTTCACGCTGCGCGATCTGGTCAGTTATTCGGAAAAACACAATCTGGACAACGGCGAGGACGGCAACGACGGCCACAACGACAACAGCAGCAATAACTGGGGCGTCGAAGGCCCGACCGACGATGCCGAGATCCTGCAGCGCCGCGCCCGCGTGCAGCGCGCGCTGCTGGCTTCGACCGTGTTCGCGCAGGGCACGCCGATGCTGCTCGGCGGCGACGAATTCAACCGCACCCAGCATGGCAACAACAATGCCTATTGCCAGGACAACGAGGTTTCGTGGATCGATTGGGAAGACGCGGCCAAGCCGGAAGCACGCGCATTGACGGCCTATTTCGGCCGCCTCACCGCGATCCGCAATACCTATGTTTGCCTGCAGGCCGGACGCTTCCTGCATGGCGAGGAGGTGGCGCCGGGCATTCCGGACATCGCCTGGTTCGACGAACGCGGCGAGTCTTTGTCGATCGAGGCCTGGCATAACCCGGAAGCGCGCGCGATCAGCGTCATGCGGGCCGCGCCTTCCGGCGGCCATATCCATCTGCGCCATGCGCGCCGCGGCGACGATGCCGGGGAGGGCGAGGCCGGCGCCGGCCCTGAAGTTGCCTTGCTGTTCGTCAATGCCGGCTGGGATGCGATCGAATTCCGGTTTCCCGACACCGATTTGAACTGGTATCAATTGCTCGACAGCGCCAATGCCGACGGCAGGCCGGACCACGACAATGCCATGCACGAAACCAGTGTCACGCTGCAGGGTCATACCGTGATGATGTTCGGGACGCACAGGGTGCATGGATGACAGATCGTGAACGCGGCAGCAATGATTACCGTTATGGCGCAAATGTGGTTTCCGCCGCAGGCACATCCGCGCCTGCCCGTACCCGCTTCCGGCTGTGGGCGCCGACCGCCAAGATGGTTGAAGTCGAACTGGAAGGCGCAGGCCGTTCGCAGATGAGCGCGGACAGCGACGGCTGGTTCGAAATCGAACTGCCTTGCGGCGGCGGCGCGGCGTACCGCTATGTCGCCATGACCCAGTTCGAGGGCGAGGTGAACGTGCCCGATCCGGCCTCGCGCGCGCAGCGCGGCGACATCGATGGCCCCAGCCTGGTGGTCGATCACGATGCCTACGTTTGGCAAAACCCGCAATGGCGAGGCCGGCCCTGGCACGAAACCGTGCTGTACGAATTGCATGCCGGCCTGCTCGGCGGTTTCGACGGCGTGCGCGCCAGGCTGCCGGCGCTGGCGGCGCTCGGCATTACCGCGGTGGAACTGATGCCGGTCGCGGATTTTCCGTCCGATCGCAACTGGGGCTATGACGGCGTGCTGCCGTTCGCGCCGGATGCTTCGTACGGCACGCCGGATCAATTGAAGGCCTTGATCGACGCGGCCCACGGACTCGGCATGATGGTGTTCCTGGATGTGGTCTATAACCATTTCGGGCCCGACGGCAATTACCTCAACAGCTACGCCTTGCCGTTTTTTCGCGACGATCTGCATACGCCGTGGGGCAAGGCGATCGATTTCCGGCGCCGCGAGGTGCGCGATTTCTTTACCGAAAACGCGCTTTACTGGCTGCGCGAATACCGTTTCGACGGCCTGCGCCTGGACGCCGTGCACGCCATCAGCGAAGAGGACTGGCTGACGGAGCTTGCGCGGCGCGTACGCGAGACCATGGCCGCCGAGCAACCGGGCCGCCACGTGCATCTGGTGCTGGAGAACGACCACAACCGGGCGGCGCTGCTGCGCGATGGCGCCGAATCTCATGGGCATGCGCAAGACCGCTTCGATGCGCAATGGAACGACGACTGGCATCACGTCATGCACGTCTTGCTGACCGGCGAGCAGGCCGGATATTACGAGGATTACGCGCAGGATTGCGCCGGCAAACTGGCGCGCAGCCTGATGCAGGGATTCATTTACCAGGGCGAGGCCTCGGTTTCGCGCGACGGCCGCCGGCGCGGCGAACCGAGCGCGCATCTGCCGCAGACGGCCTTCGTCAATTTTCTGCAGAATCACGACCAGACCGGCAACCGCGCGTTCGGCGAACGCCTGACCGTGCTGGCCAATCCGCATGCCTTGCGGGTGGCGCAGGCGCTGCTGCTGCTGAGTCCGCATATACCGCTGCTGTTCATGGGCGAGGAATACGGTTCGCGCCAGCCTTTCCTGTACTTTACGAGCCACCGCGATCATTCGCTGGCGAGCGCGGTGCGTGACGGGCGCCGCAAGGAATTCGCGCGCTTCCCCGAATTTGCCGATGCCGAGGCGCGCACGCGGATACCTGATCCCAATCAGGAGGCGACTTACCGCGCATCGATGCCGGAGGCCGGAACCGATGTGGAGGAGCCGGACGGTTTTGCCTGGCGCGAATGGACCGCCGCATTGCTCAAGCTGCGCCGCGCGCATATCGCGCCGCGCCTGCGCGGCAGCAGCGCATTGGGCGCAAGCGCGATCGGCCCGGCGGCGGTGTGCGCGCGCTGGCGCCTGGGCGACGGCGCCGCGCTGGGCATTGTCGTCAACCTCGGCGAAACCGATGTCCCGGCGGCGCTGGACGCGGTGCTGGCGCCGGCCGGCGCCGACGTCTTGTTCGACAGCGGCGGCGTATTGCAGGCGCTGGAGCGCGGCGTTCTGCCGGCCTGGGCCATGCTGGCCGTGCTTGAGCCTGCATTGGAATCCGTACTGGAGTCTGCCCCATGACGACCTTCGATATCGAAATCGATGTGCCGCTGCAGCAGCGCATCGCGGCGCTGGCGCATGCCGCCGGCCTGCAGATCGAATGGACCGACGCTTTCAACCATCCGCAGAAAGTAAGCTGGCCGGCGCTGTCGCGCATCCTGAACGCGATGGATCTGCCGCACCACACCGATGCGGCGTTTGAAAACAGCCTGCGGCGCGTGGATCATCGCAGCGAGGCCGCCGATCTGCCGCCGCTGCTGACGGCCGAGGTCGATGCGCCGGTGAGTCTGCCGCGGCTGGGATGGCTGTACGGCCAGGCTTACAGCGTGACGCTGGACGACGGCGAATCGTTCGAGGGCGTGGTATCCGGCGATGCCGGCCAGGCGTCGGCGCCGACCTTGGCGCCGATTGCGCGCCATGGCTATCACAGCCTGACGGTAAGCGGCCGGCGCACCACGCTGGCGGTGGCGCCGCGGCATTGCTTCAGCGTGCAGGACGCGGTGCATGCCGGCCATGCCGAAGCCGGGGCCGCCGGCCGCTGGGGCCTGGCGCTGCAACTGTACGGCTTGCGGCGGCCGGGCGACGGCGGCATCGGCGATTTCAGTTCGCTGGCGACGCTGGCGCGCGCCGCGGCCGGCTATGGCGCATCGGCGGTCACCATTTCGCCCGTGCACGCGATGTTTTCCGACGATGCGCTGCGCTACAGCCCATACGGCCCATCCAGCCGCCTGTTCCTCAACGCCATGCATATCGATCCGGCGGCGGTGATGGGCCAGGCAGTGCTCAATGAAATCATCGCCGACGGCGAGCCGGTGCTGGCCGCGCTGCACGCGGCGCTGGATCAATCGCCGCTGATCGACTGGCCGCGCGCCGCCGGGCACCGGCTTGATCTGCTGCGGCGCCTGTTTGCGCGCTTCAACGCGAGCGCCGAGCCGGAGCAGCATGCAGCGCTGGCGGCATTCCGGCGCGCCTGCGGCCCGGCGCTCGAACATCATGCGCGCTACGAAGCCTTGAATGCCTGGCTGCGGCAGCGCGATCCACATGCGCTTAGCGACTGGCGCAGCTGGCCGGAAGCCTATCGGCGCGCCGACACGCCCGAAGTCGAGGCCTTTGCCGCCGCGCACGGCGCGGAAATCGACTTTCACGTTTTTCTACAATGGCAGGCGGCGCGCGGCCTGAAGGCCGCGCAGCGGGCCGCGCGCGAGGCCGGCATGGCGATCGGGCTGATCAGCGATCTGGCGGTCGGCGCCGAAAGCGGCGGCAGCCAGGCCTGGAGTAATCAGGGCGAGATCATCAACGGTCTGTCGATCGGCGCGCCGCCCGATCTGCTCAATACGCGCGGCCAGAACTGGGGGCTGGGCGCGTTTTCGCCGTTCGCGATGCGCGAGCGCGGCTATCGCGGCTATATCGATATGCTGCGCGCCTGTTTCGAATATGCGGGCGGCGTGCGCATCGATCACGTGCTGGGATTGGCGCGCATCTGGCTGGTGCCGGAAGGCGTGGACGCCCGCGAAGGCGCTTATCTGGCTTATCCCACCCAGGATATGCTGCGCCTGATCGCGCTGGAATCCTGGCGTTACCGCGCGATCGTGATCGGCGAAGACCTCGGCACGGTGCCCGCCGGTTTCGATACGCAGTTGGCGCACGCGGGGCTGCTCGGCATCAGGGTGCTGTGGTTCGAAACCTTCTATGGCGGTTTCAAGGCGCCGGCGGACTGGGCCGCGAATGCGATCGCGGTCAGCACCACGCACGATTTGCCGACCATTGCCGGCTGGTGGAGCGGCCATGATATCGATTGGCAGATCAGGCTGGGGCTGTTGCCGCAAGGCGTCGACGGCGAGCAGCAGCATGCGCAGCGGGCGCAGTTGCGCCGCGAACTGTGGCAGGCCTTGTGCGACGCCGGCTGTGTCGAGGGCGAGCAGGCGTTGCCGGCGCCGACCGCCGCCGAAGCGCCGATCGAGGCCATCATCCGGTTTCTGGCGCTCACGCCCGCGCCGCTGATGATTTTGCCGCTGGAAGACGCGATGGGATTGCAGGAAGCGCCGAACTTGCCGGGCACGATCGAGGGGCATCCCAATTGGCGGCGCCGCATGCCGCTGCCGGTGGCGGCGCTGCTGGACGATCCCGATTGCGCGCGGCGCCTGCGGCTGCTGGGGAGACTGCGGCGATGACCGAAGCAAACGGCGTTCCCCGCGCCACGGCGCGGCTGCAATTGCACCGCGGCTTCACGCTGGACCAGGCCGCCGGACTGGTCGATTATTATGCAGATCTCGGCATCAGCCATCTCTATGCATCGCCCATTTTCCGCGCCCGCCCGGGCTCGACCCACGGCTACGACGTGGTCGATCCGACCTGCGTCAATCCGGAATTGGGCGGCGAAGAGGCGCTGCGCAGGCTGGTCGAGCGCCTGCATGCGAAAGACATGGGCCTGATTATCGACATCGTGCCCAATCACATGGGCGTGGGCAACGACAACGGCTGGTGGCAGGACATGCTGGCCTGGGGCCAGAGCAGCCGTTATGCAACCTGGTTCGACGTCGACTGGCAGGCCGCCGACCCGGTCCTGGCCGGAAAGATACTGCTGCCGTTCCTGGCCAATCCGTATCCGCAGGTGATGGCCGAAGGCGGTTTGCAACTGCAGTTCGATGCCGGCGCCGGACGCTTTTATTTTACGCATTACGATCAGCGCTATCCGCTGGCGCTGGAACATTATCCGCAGGTGCTGCGGCAGGCCCGGCAATACGTGCCGCGCCTTGAATTGGCGATCGCCGCCTTCGAACGCATCGGACAGGAGCCGGGCTGGCCCCAGAAACATGCGGCGGCGGAGGCCGCGATGTCGATCCTGAGCGGGCTGGCGCTGGAAGCGGATGGGGATGGACGCGCCGCCATCGATGCGGCGCTGGCCGCTTATGCGCCATCCGCCGGGCATGCTGAATCTGCTCAATCCGCCGGCGCTGCCGAGTCTGCCGAACATCCGGAATCCGCCGCCGGCGGGAGCGCGCTGCATCAGTTGCTGGAACAGCAGCATTACCGCCTGACCTGGTGGCGCAACGCCGCCGACGAAATCAATTGGCGGCGCTTTTTCGAAGTCAGCGACCTGGCCGGCGTGCGGGTTGAGCTCGACGGCGTTTTCGAAAGCACCCACGCGCTGATATTCCGCCTGTATCAGGAGGGCTTGATCGACGGCGTGCGCATCGACCATATCGATGGCTTGGCCGATCCGGCCGCGTATTGCATCCGCTTGCGCCAGCGCCTGGAAAGCTTGCAGCCGCTGCGTCCGGCCGGCCGCGATGGGCCGAATGCGAAGCCTTACATCATCGTCGAAAAGATCCTGGCGGCCGGCGAAAGCCTGCGCGGCGACTGGACCGTCGACGGCACCACCGGCTACGAATTCATGGACCAGGTCGGCGCCGTGCTGCACGATCCCGACGGCGCCGAGCCGCTGGCGCTGCTGTGGGCCGGCAGCACCGGCGACACGCTGCAGTTCGCGCAGCAGGTCAAGGATGCGCGGCGCATGTTCCTGACGCATAACTTCGCCAGCGAATTCAATGCCTGCGCGGCCAGCCTGCATGCGATCGCGCGCTCCGAACCGGCCACGCGCGATATTTCGCTGATGGCGATCCGCCGCGCGCTGGCCGAACTGCTGGTCAACTTCCCGGTGTACCGGACCTATGCCGGCGAGCATGGCCGCGACCCGCTGGACCAGGCCCGCTTCGACACCGCCATGCAAGGCGCGCGGCGGGCCTTGCCGACGGTGGATTATCCGGCGCTGGATTTGCTCAACGACTGGCTGGGCGGGCGCGCGCCGGCGGCGCTGGAAGACGCGCCGGGCCATGCACTGCGCCTGCGCGCCATGACGCGCTTCCAGCAACTGACGCCGCCGATGGCGGCCAAGTCGGTCGAGGATACGGCGTTTTACCGGTACGGCCGCTTGCTCTCGCGCAACGAAGTCGGCTCGGACCCTTCGCAGATGGCCTTGAGCGTGGCCGATTTCCATGTGCTCAACGTACAGCGCGCGCGCGACTTTCCGCATTCCATGCTGACCACCGCCACCCACGATCACAAGCGCGGCGAAGATGCGCGCGCGCGGCTGGCGGTGCTGAGCGAAATGCCGCAGGAATGGGGCGCGATCCTGCATCGCTGGCAGGCCATGCACGTCAACGTGGCGGTTTCGTACCGGGCCTATCTGGCGGCCTATTCGGCCGAGGGCGGCGACGACGACGAGGCCGATCTGCCGCTGGCGCGCATCGACGAGACGGCCGAGGTGATGCTGTACCAGACGCTGCTGGCGGCATGGCCGATCGATCTGGCGGCCGACGACGCGCCCGGCATCGCGGCGCTGGTCAAGCGGGTATCGGCCTGGCAGATCAAGGCCGGCCGCGAAGCCAAGCTGCAGACCAATTGGGCCTTGCCGGACCAGGATTATGAAATCCTGTGCGCCAACTTCCTGCGCCGCATCCTGCGTCCGGGCCGTGCCGGCACCTTCGTCGCCGAGCTGGTCGAATTCGTGCGCGCGCTGAGCCGTCCGGCCACGATCAACAGCCTGGCGCAGACCCTGCTGCGGCTGACCGCGCCCGGCGTGCCGGATCAGTACCAGGGCTGCGAATTCTGGGATTTCAGCCTGGTCGATCCGGATAACCGCCGTCCGGTCGATTTCGCGGCGCGCATGCTGGCCTTGCGCCAGCATGGCGATGCGCCGATGACGCTGGAGGATTGGCGCAGCGGCGCGGTCAAGCAGCAACTGATTCACGCGGCCCTGATGCTGCGGCGGCGCGATCCGCTGCTGTTCTGCTCCGGCGCCTATATTCCGCTGGAAGTGCAGGGCGCCCTGGCCAATCATGTCATCGCGTTTGCGCGCGAATATCAGGGCCGGTACGCGGTGGTGATCGTCACGCGCCTGCCCGGGCGGCTGCTGGCCGACGACCCGGAAGGCGATCTGCCGCTGGCGCCGGCGCTGGCCTGGCGCGACACCAGCGTGATGCTGCCGGCCGGCTGCGCGTCCGCCGGCTGGCAGGATGCGCTGGCCAGGCGGCCGGTCGAAACCGCGGCCGGTTTCGATTACTACGGCATCGTGCTGAGCCAGGCGCTGGCGGCATTGCCGGTAGCCCTGTGGTATTCGGGGGGAGCATCGTAAATACCGTACTACAAGGTCCTACAAGAAAAAGCTATCCTGTCCTATCGTCGCTGTCATCTGCCGCCACTATGCTTTTCGATATGGTCATCTGTCGAGGAGTTACCATGTCGAACATTATTGCAGGGCGTTTTCAGACGCAGAATGAAGTCGTGGCGGCCATTGAGGCGCTGGAGCACCTCGGTATTGCGCGCACGGCGATCAGCGCGTTTTATGTGAATCCCGCCGGCCAGCACGATCTGTATCCGATCGGCGGCGACCAGGACAAGTCCAAAGGCGCCAAGGAGACCGGGCAGGGTGTGGTCGAGGGCGCTTCCGCCGGCGGCGTGATCGGCGTGGCGGCGGGCGCGGCGACGTTGCCGGTGACCGGACCGGTGGGGCCGGTGGTGGGCGGATTGGTCGGCGGTTATTTGGGCTCGCTGGTCGGCGGCATGCACGCCACCAAGGAGCGTTATGCGCCGGAAGCCGGCGGCGAAAATCGCGAAGTCAACCGCAAAGCTGGCATGATGGTGGCTGTGGCGACGGAATCGCTGCAACAGGAACATGATGTATTGGCGTTGCTGAAATCGATACGCGCCGACGCGATCGAACGCAGCAGCGGTACCATAGTCGACGGCGACTGGGCGGATTTCGACCCGCTGTCGGCGCCGCAGTTTCAGTCTTGAATCGGAGAATGCATGAGCAGTATGAATGAAGGCGCGCAAGCCGCGCTGGCGGAACGCGGGGATGGCCCGGATGGTCAGGCAGGGCAGGCAAAAACCGGCCAGCCCGGCCAGCGGCTGGCGCCGTCCGACCTGGTCGATCTGGACCGCCTGACGGCGGCCTATTACGATCTGCGGCCGGATCCCGCGGTCAGCGCCCAGCGCATCGCCTTCGGCACCTCGGGCCATCGCGGCAGCGCCCTGGCCGCCAGTTTCAACGAAGCGCATATTCTCGCCGTGACGCAGGCGATCTGCCTGTACCGGGCCGCCAATCGCATCGGCGGCCCTTTGTATATGGGCTTCGATACGCACGCGCTGTCGATGCCGGCATTCCGGACAGCGCTGGAAGTGCTGGCCGCCAACGGCGTGACGGCGATGATCGCGCAGAACGACGAATACACGCCGACGCCGGCGATCTCGCATGCCGTGCTGGCATACAACCGTGGCCGCCGCAGCGACGATGCCGGCCGCGCCGACGGCATCGTCATCACGCCGTCGCACAATCCGCCGGCCGACGGCGGTTTCAAGTACAACACGCCGAACGGCGGCCCGGCCGATGCCGCGGCCACCGGCTGGATCGAAGCCAAGGCCAATGAACTGCTGGAAGCGCAACTGCGCGATGTGCGCCGCATCGGTTTCGAACAGGCGCTGAAGGCCTCCACCACGCAGCGTTTCGATTTTCTGAACAGTTATATCGACGGCCTGGCCGGCGTGATCGACATGCAGGCCATCGCCGGTTCCGATCTGCGCCTGTGCGTCGATCCGCTCGGCGGCGCCGGCATCAACTTCTGGCCCGCGATCGCGGAACGCTACAAGCTCAATCTGCACGTGATCGCGCGTCCGGTCGATATGCAGTTCGGCTTCATGTCGGCCGACTGGGACGGCAAGATCCGCATGGATCCGTCATCGGCGTACGCGATGCAGGAGCTGATCGGCTTGCGGCAGGACTACGACGTCGCGTTCGCCTGCGATACCGACCATGACCGTCACGGCATCGTCACGCGCAGCGGCGGGCTGATGCCGGCCAATCATTATCTGTCGGTCGCCATCGAGTATCTGTTTACGCATCGGCCGCGCTGGCGGCCGGACGCCGGCGTCGGCAAGACGCTGGTCAGCAGCCAGATGATCGATCGCGTGGCGGCCAGGGTAAAGCGGCCGCTGGTCGAAATGCCGGTCGGATTCAAATGGTTTTCGGACGGCCTGCTGGACGGCAGCCTGGGTTTCGGCGGCGAGGAAAGCGCGGGCGCGTCATTCCTGAGCATCGACGGATCGGCCTGGAGCACCGACAAGGACGGCATCACCGCGGCGCTGCTGGCGGCCGAGATGACCGCGGTCGGCGGCGCCGATCCGGCGCAGCGCTATGAGCAGTTGACACAGGAGCTGGGGCGGCCGTACATCGACCGGGTCGACGCGCCGGCTTCGCCGGAACAGAAAAAGAAATTGTCGAAGTTGTCGCCGGAACAGGTGCAGTCGACCGAGCTGGCCGGCGAGGCCATCGTCGCCAGATTGACGGCGGCGCCGGCCAACCAGGTTGCATTCGGGGGATTGAAAGTCGTGTCGGCCAACGGCTGGTTCGCGGCGCGGCCATCGGGTACCGAGGACATTTATAAAATCTACGGCGAAAGCTTCCGTGACGAAGCGCATTTGCAGCGCATCTTGCGCGAGGCGCGCGACATCGTGACGGCGGCGATCGGGAATTAACGGGCGGCGGCGGATGGTTTAGGGCAAACGGCTTTCATCAGCTGTTCGCCCGTGCTGCCGGCCGAGAACGCTCTCAGGCGGACATCGCCCAAGGCCAGCGCGATGCTGAACACCACGTGTCCCATGCCGTCGGCGTCTTCGTACAATTTGCGGGAACCGAAGGCCAGTTCGCTGTTCTTGCAATCGAGGTAAGCCAGCGCAACTTCGGACATATAGGTCTTGGCGTCATTGCCGGGCAGCGGATGCGGCTCTACCCAGTTCAGCAGCGTATCGACCTGGATCAATCCCTGGACCGGCGCAATGGTTGCCTTGTCGACATAAAACGCGCCGAAATCGTTTTCGCCAAGCGCCGACCATTGTGCTGCGTTGGCAATGGAACTGACGGACAGCAGCACAAAAAACAGAAATTTCATAACGGCGGCGATGGTGAATGTAGGCAGGATTGTAACCGGGACAGCGAATGTCCGGTGCAACGGCCCGACTGCCGTTGCGTCCTGCCCATCTTTACTCCGCCTGGGCCGCCGAAATGGCTAGCGATAATAATAACGGTCGTGGTGATGATAGTAGCCGGGCCCCCCGCCGACGGGCACGACAATACATCCTGCCAGCGAGGTCGCCAGCAACACGGCGGCAATGGCTGCGCGAAGAAGCTTGTTCATTATTGTCTCTCGTGGTTAATGACGGCCTTACTGTATCGTTCGATTGGACTGACAAGTGATATCGAACCAATTCAACTGTAAGTGTGCGTAACCAGAGGCACTCAAGCCGGCATCTTATTTTTCCTGGGATTTATTGGAAGCGAGACGGTTCATGTCGCGGGTGGCTGCGCTCAGGCGCTGGCGCCGGTTGATGTCGTCGTTACGCGCCTTGCTGCGGTCTTCGGCACTGGCGTCGCTGGCCGCGGGGCGCGGTTCTTTCGATCCAGTGCGGCCGAATTGGGGGCTTCTTGAGCTCATGTCAGTCTCCTGAAAGTGAGCTTTCATCGTATACCGGCGGCAGAGAACGGGCTGCCAGACGTTGGCCCGATACGTCGTAGGAAGAAGTGAGGCGTTCAGCCCGGGCGCGGCCAGGCATGGCGCGATGGGCTGTTGTACTTCGTTCGTGTCCTCCGCCGGCCTTCGGCCGGCTCCCCCTTTACCTCACTGCGCACAACATCCCATCGCGTCATGCCTGGCCGCGCCCGGGCTGAACGTGATAAGGAAGTTGACGGAGGGAGCGTGCGGTTCAGCAGGGATCGAGATCGGTGCGCGGCAACTCCAGCCGGCGCGAGGCGCGGGTGGCGAGCACGTCCTTGTAGTGCATCATCGTGAAGCGGACCTTGACGGCCTCACGATTGGCGTCGGCCTGTTTTTCGATGGGCAGGTCGTGCTGCACCTTATAGGCGGCATCCTCGGTGCGGCTGACGTAGTCCACCGGCCGCCAGTCGCTCCATGCGCCAAGGCGCGCGGCCTGGCTGCCTTGCGGAAGATCGAAGCCGTACCAGGCCTTGCGGTCGATGGAAAGCAAGGTACTCTTGATGCTGGCATGGCTGCCGGCGACTGCTTCGAAAACCGGCTGGTCCTTGACCGAGCGGCCAACCGGCATGGCCGGCTCGATATCTCTTCTGTCCGCGCGCACGATGGTGAAATCGAGCAGCTTCGTGGCGGCCATGGATTTGGCGCGCAGGCAGACCTGGAATACCAGCTGGTCGTCGGCGGCCGGCGCGTCCGGCGTGGTCGAACAGCCGGCGCACAGCAACGCGGCCGCGATCAGCGAGCCTGGCAACAATAGAGTCTTGGACATCTTGGTCATCTTTTTGAGCGGACGAATTGAGCAAACCGAAGTGTCGCACAATTTTGCCGTCATTTTGAAAATCCGCGCCATCGGCGCTTTTTCAGGTAAGGTGTGCGCCTTTGCGGCGCATGGCCGCGGTGCTATTTTGGAGGAAGTGAAGATGGAAGATCGTTTGTCCGCGGATGAATTCGATGCGCTGGAAGAGGTGGCCACCGCGCCCAGGAACGAACGCCCGTCGGCGCGCGTGGCGCGCAACGCCAAACGGCTGAGCGGCCTTAAATATATCGAATATGCCAGGAACGGCGCGTTGTCGCTGACCGACAAAGGCCGGCAGACCTTGTTCATCAAGCATTGCATCGACGGCCTGCGCGCCATTGCCGGCGATCCGCTGGCGCCGCTGGCGCCGGACGTTGCGGCTTTTCTCGGCAAAAAAGGGCACATCGCCAAACGCGAAGGCGCCGAGGGCTACGAAGCGACGCGGCGCGGGCTGGAATCGCTGGCCGATATAGACGGCAGCGACGCTTCCTGATTGCTTCATGCGATAGATTTATTTGATATAATCGAACGCTTCCGATTTTTGAATCCTGCAAGAGCGAGAAAGGCAAACCGGTTATGACACCGCGAACGACACGCACCACCATTTCGATGCGAGGTTAGCCGTTCTTTTTCGTCTTCAGAAAAAGCGCGACTGGTTCGCGTTTTTTTTCGTCTTTTTTTCGTTACTCCTTAGTTACGCCTTAAACAGAATAATCAAGCAGAATAAAACAGGATAAGCCATGATTTCAGTTCGACTTCCCGATGGATCGCAACGCCAGTTCGACGCGCCGACAACCGTGGCGCAGGTCGCCGCCAGCATCGGCGCCGGGCTTGCCAAGGCCGCGCTGGCCGGCAAGGTGGATGGCCGGCTGGTCGATACCTCCTACCTGATCGAGCGCGATGCCGACCTGGCCATCGTGACCGACAAGGACGCCGACGGCCTGGAAGTCATCCGCCACTCGACCGCCCATCTGCTGGCTTACGCCGTCAAGGATCTGTTTCCCGATGCGCAAGTCACGATCGGCCCGGTCATCGAGAACGGCTTTTATTACGACTTTTCGTACAAGCGGCCGTTTACGCCGGAAGACCTGGCGCTGATCGAGAAAAAAATGGCCGAATTGGCCAAAAAAGACGAACCGGTTGCGCGCAAGGTCATGCCGCGCGACGAGGCCGTGGCCTACTTTACTTCCATCGGCGAGGCCTACAAGGCGGAGATCATCGGATCGATTCCGCAGGATCAGGAAGTCTCGCTGTACAGCGAAGGCGCATTCACCGATCTGTGCCGCGGACCGCACGTGCCGTCGACCGGCAAGCTGAAGGTATTCAAGCTGATGAAACTGGCCGGCGCCTATTGGCGCGGCGATTCGAAAAATGAAATGCTGCAGCGGATCTACGGCACCGCCTGGGCCAAAAAGGAAGATCAGGAAGCCTATCTGCATATGCTGGAGGAGGCGGAAAAGCGCGATCACCGCAAGCTCGGCAAGCAGCTCGATCTGTTTCATTTCCAGGAAGAAGGCCCCGGCCTGATTTTCTGGCATCCGAAAGGCTGGACCATCTGGCAGCAGGTTGAGCAATACATGCGCCGCGTCTATCAGGATAACGGCTACCAGGAAGTCAAGGCGCCGCAGATCCTGGACCGCTCGCTGTGGGAAAAAACCGGCCACTGGGAGAATTACCGCGACAATATGTTCACCACCGAGTCGGAAAACCGCTCCTACGCGCTCAAGCCGATGAATTGCCCGGGCCATATCCAGATTTACAACGCCGGCCCGCATAGTTATCGCGATCTGCCGCTGCGCTTCGGCGAGTTCGGCCAGTGCCACCGCAACGAACCGTCCGGATCGCTGCACGGCATGATGCGCGTGCGCGGCTTCACCCAGGATGACGGCCACATCTTCTGTACCGAAGCCCAGGTGCAGGGCGAGGTCGCCGCCTTCAACAAGCTGGTGCGCGAGGTGTACACCGATTTCGGCTTCAAGGAGGTCGAGGTCAAGCTGGCGCTGCGTCCCGAAAAACGGATCGGCGACGACGCGATCTGGGATCAGGCCGAAAACGCATTGCGCGAAGCGATTCGCGCTTCCGGCACCGAATGGGAAGAATTGCCGGGCGAGGGCGCGTTCTACGGCCCGAAAATCGAATATCACCTGAAGGACTCGATCGGCCGTTCCTGGCAGTGCGGCACCATGCAGGTCGATTTTTCGATGCCGCAGCGCCTGGGCGCGGAATATACGACCGAAGATAACGTGCCGGCCGTGCCGGTCATGCTGCACCGGGCGATCGTCGGCTCGCTGGAACGTTTTATCGCGATCCTGATCGAAAACCACGCCGGCGCCATGCCGCTGTGGCTGGCGCCGGTGCAAATCATGGTCCTGAATATTTCCGATGCGCAAGCCGAATATGTCGAGAACGTTGCAAAAACGCTCAGAAAACAAGGGTTTAGAGTCGAGACCGATTTGCGTAATGAAAAGATTACCTATAAAATACGGCAGCATTCGTTACAGAAGCCGCCCTATATACTGGTGGTCGGCGACAAAGAACGTGATGCAAATACAGTAGCCGTGCGTGCGCGGGGCAATGTCGATCTTGGCGTAATGCCGATCGACGTACTGGTGGAACGCCTCAGGGATGAGGTCAACGCCAAAGCCTGAATGGGGCAACCCATAGCGCGAAGCACGGCTTATTTATTGGATTTTTAAAGGAAACTGCAATAGCTACGGAAAAGTCACATCGTATAAACGGGGAAGTCACTGCGCCAGAGCTGCGTTTGGCCGGGGTCGAAAACGAGCCGTTAGGCATCGTTACCTTGGCGGAAGCCTTTCGTCTGGCTGAAGAAGCAAACGTCGATCTGGTTGAAATTGCACCTACCGCACAGCCGCCGGTCGCGCGCCTGATGGATTACGGCAAGTTCAAGTATCAGGAACAGAAAAAAGCGCACGAAGCGAAGCTGAAGCAGAAAGTGATTCTGGTCAAGGAAGTCAAATTCCGTCCCGGTACCGATGATGGCGATTACGGCATCAAATTGCGCAACCTGATCAAATTCCTCGAAGATGGCGACAAAACCAAGATTACGCTGCGTTTCCGCGGTCGTGAAATGGCGCATCAGGATATCGGTTTCCGCATGCTGGAGCGTTTGAAAGCCGATCTGGAACCGTATGGCCAGGTCGAACAGTTTCCGAAGATGGAAGGCCGGCAGATGATCATGATTCTGTCGCCGAAGAAGAAAAAGTAATTTCAAAATTGCAGAGACGATGTCCGCCCGAAATGGCGAACATCGTTTTTACAAAAGCGGCGAACTCGATTTCGCCGCCAAACAAGTGAGAGCAGGCATCCAAGCGCAACGAAGTGTTGCCACCTGCAATCATATAAAAAATGGAGCTGTCCTTCGGGACAGACAATGTCATGCCTAAAATGAAAACGAAAAGCAGCGCCAAAAAGCGCTTTCGTGTGCGTCCGGGTGGAACCGTCAAGCGCGGCCAAGCCTTCAAGCGCCATATCCTGACCAAAAAGACAACCAAGACCAAGCGTCAACTGCGTGGTTCGACCGGTGTCGATGCGACCAACATGGTGTCTGTACGCGCCATGCTGCCGAACGCTTAACCTCACACTCAAATTTAAGGAGCTATTATGCCTAGAGTAAAACGTGGGGTCACAGCACGGGCCCGTCATAAAAAAGTTTTAAAGCAAGCCAAGGGTTACCGCGGCCGCCGCAGCACCGTCTATCGCATCGCCAAGCAAGCGGTGATGCGCGCCGGTCAATATGCGTACCGTGACCGTCGTAACAAGAAGCGCGTGTTCCGTGCCCTGTGGATCGCCCGTATCAACGCCGCTGCGCGTCAGCATGGCGTGACATACAGCGTGTTCATGAACGGCCTGAAGCGCGCTTCGATCGAACTGGACCGCAAGGTTCTGGCCGATATGGCAGTGACTGACAAGCCGGCATTCGCGGCTATCGTCAATCGCGTCAAAGCAAACCTCGCTGCCTAAGAAATAAGCGTTGTTGCGATCGGCGCCGCTGGCGACGCCGATCAGTTTGCAGGGCAGAGGTTTCTTCTGCCCTGTTTCATTTTCAGCTTCCACTTTGGAGCGGGAAACCCTCGTATGAACCCCCTAGAACAACTTGTTGCACAAGCGCAATCCGATTTTGCCGCCGCGGCCGATGCCGCCGCGCTGGAAAATGCGAAAGCCCGTTATCTCGGCAAAACCGGCCAGATCACGGAGCAGATGAAAGGCCTCGGCAAGCTGGCGCCGGATGAACGCAAAGTGCAGGGCGCCGTCATCAACGCCGCCAAGGAACAGATCGAGACGGCGCTCAACGCCCGCCGCGACGCCATGGCCAATGCGCAGCTGCAGGAACGCCTGAATGCCGAAGCCATCGATGTGACGCTGCCGGGCCGCGGCCGCGGCGTCGGCGGAATCCACCCGCTGATGCGCACCTGGGAACGGGTCGAGGCGATTTTCCGTTCGATCGGCTTTGAAGTCGCCGACGGTCCCGAGATCGAAACCGACTGGACCAATTTCACCGCATTGAACAGCCCGGAAAACCATCCGGCGCGCTCAATGCAGGATACTTTCTACATCAAGGGCGACGACAGCTCGGGCAAGCCGCTGCTGCTGCGCACGCACACCAGCCCGATGCAGGTGCGCTATGCCAGGATGAACCAGCCGCCGATCAAGGTGATCGCACCCGGCCGCACTTATCGCGTCGACAGCGATGCCACCCATTCGCCGATGTTCCATCAGGTCGAGGGCCTGTGGATCGCCGAAGACATCAGCTTCGCCGACCTGAAGGGCGTGTATCTGAATTTCGTGCGCGCCTTCTTCGAAACCGACGATCTGCAAGTCCGTTTCCGTCCTTCCTATTTCCCGTTTACCGAACCGTCCGCCGAGATCGATATCGCTTTCGGCAGCGGCCCCCTGAAAGGCCGCTGGCTGGAAGTCTCCGGCGCCGGCCAGGTGCATCCGAGCGTGGTGCGCAACATGGGCCTGGATGCCGAGCGCTACATCGGCTTTGCATTCGGTTCCGGCCTGGAACGGCTGACCATGCTGCGCTACGGCGTCAACGATCTGCGCCTGTTCTACGAAGGCGATCTGCGCTTCCTCAAGCAATTCAATTAATTAAATCAAATTAGATTCATCTGACTCATAGCTGAAAGCACGACTATGCAATTCTCCGAAAACTGGTTGCGCACGATGGTCAACCCGACGATGACGTCGGATGAGCTGTCGCATTTGCTGACAATGTCCGGTCTGGAAGTGGAAGAGGTTGAGCCGGTCGCGCCGCCTTTTTCGAACGTCGTGGTCGGCAAGGTGCTGGAAATCGCCAAGCATCCGAATGCGGACCGCCTGAATGTCTGCCAGGTCGATGTCAATACCGGCAGTTTGCTCAATATCGTTTGCGGCGCGCCGAATGTGCGGGTCGGCATGAAAGTGCCGTGCGCCATGGCCGGCGCGATGCTGCCGCCGGGCGCCGACGGCAAGCCGTTTGCGATCAAGGTCGGGCAGTTGCGTGGCGTCGAGTCGCAAGGCATGCTGTGTTCGGCGCGCGAATTGCAACTGACGGACGAGCAGGACGGTCTGCTCGAGCTGCCCGACGATGCGCCGGTAGGACAGAATTTCCGTGATTATTATCAGCTCAACGATCTCAAATTCACCATCAAGCTGACCCCGAACAAGGCCGATTGCCTGTCCGTGCTCGGCATCGCGCGCGAGGTATCCGCATTGAGCAGCACGCCGCTGAAGGCGCCGGTCGCCACAGCGGTTGCGCCAAGCAGCGACGAAGTGCTGCCGGTCAAGGTCTCGGCGCCGGATCTGTGCGGCCGTTTTTCCGGCCGCGTGATTCGCGGGCTGAACGCCAGGGCGGCGACGCCGCTGTGGATGAAGCAGCGCCTGGAACGCAGCGGGCAACGTTCGATTTCGGCGCTGGTCGATATTTCGAATTACGTCATGCTCGAACTCGGACGTCCCAGCCATGTATTCGACCTGGCCAAGATCCATGGCGGCCTGGATGTGCGCTGGGGCAGGGCCGGCGAATCGCTGAAACTGCTGAACGGCTCCACCGTGCAGGTCGACGGCTGGGTTGGCGTGATCGCCGACGAGCGCCAGATCGAATCGCTGGCCGGCGTGATGGGCGGCGACGATACCGCCGTGACGCTGGACACCCAGGACATTTACCTTGAATCCGCCTTCTGGTTTCCGGATGCCATCCGCGGCCGGGCGCGCCGTTTCAACTTTGCGACCGATGCCGCGCATCGCTTCGAACGCGGCGTCGATTTCGCCACCACGGTCGAACATCTGGAACGCATCACCGCCTTGATCGTTGAAATCTGCAGCACGCCGGCGCTGAAGGTCGGACCGGTCGACGACCATATCGTCAACCTGCCGCAGCGGCCGGCGGTCAGCGTGCGCACCGCGCGCGCGGCCAAGGTGCTTGGCATTGCGTTGTCGGACCGGCAGATCGGCGATATCTTCACGCGCATCGGACTGCAGTTCACGCAGGGCGAGGGCGTGTTTTCGGTAACGCCGCCGTCGTATCGCTTCGATATCGAAATCGAGGAAGATCTGATCGAGGAAATTGCACGGGTCTACGGCTTCGAGAACATTCCGGCGCTGCCGCCGGTGGCCGCCGCCGAGATGCGCATTGCGCCGGAAGCCTCACGTTCGCTGTTCGCCATCCGGCATCAGCTGGCCGATGCGGATTACCAGGAAGTGCTCAATTTCAGTTTTGTCGAAAGCGCCTGGGAAGCCGATTTTGCCGGCAATGCGCAACCGATCGAATTGCTCAATCCCATCGCCAGCCAACTGAGCGTCATGCGTTCGACGCTGATCGGCAGCCTGATCGCCAATGTGCGCTATAACCTGAACCGCAAGGTGCCGCGCATCCGGCTGTTTGAAATCGCCGGCGTTTATCTGCGCGATGCAAGCGTGCAGGATGGCGCTCTGACAGTGGCCGGTTATCGCGAACCGAAGAAGGTAGCCGCCATTGCCTATGGCGCGCTGACGGACGAGCAATGGGGCCAGGCCAGCCGCAACGTCGATTATTTCGACCTGAAAGGCGATCTGGAAGCGCTGTTCGCGCCAGAGCAATTGCGCTTTGCCAAAGCTGCGCATCCGGCGCTGCATCCGGGCCGTTCGGCGCGCGTGCTGCTCGGTGACCGCGAGATCGGCTTCATTGGCGAACTGCACCCCGCGTTGCAGCAGAAATACGATTTGCCGCTGGCGCCGGTGCTGTTCGAAGTCGACGCCCAGGCTTTGCAGCAGCGCAAAGTGCCGGCCTACGTCGACATTTCCAAATTCCCTGCCGTTACGCGCGATCTGGCGCTGGTGGTAAAACAGGACGTCGCCGCGCAGGATCTGGTGGACGCGATGATGGCGGAGAAGGGCAGAAATCCCGATTGCGCGATTTTGCAAGCCGTTGTTTTGTTTGATGAATATCGCGGAAAAGGATTGCTGGACGACGAAAAAAGTCTTGCTTTCCGGTGCACCTTGCAAGATACTCAAAACACCCTGCAAGACGACGCCACGGACCGCGCAATCAGTGCCTTGATTGGCGCGGCTGCGCAGCTTGGCGCTAAATTGCGAACATGAATCGACGCGAGCCGGTGCGTACACAACAAAAATACGATGCGAATATGAGTGACGGATTAGAAGGTGCGATTAAAGTACAAATGGAAAACGTGACGCCCGTGGAATACGATGCGGTACTGGATGCCGACCTGCAACGGGCCGTCCTTGAGGCGGAAGTTCGCTCGCAGGCCGAGAAGAACCTGCCGACGCTGACCAAGGCCGAACTGGCCGAATTGCTGTTCGAGCAAGTCGGCTTGAACAAGCGTGAAGCGAAGGATATGGTCGAAACGTTTTTCGACGAAATCCGCGATTCGCTCGAACGCGGCGAAGCCGTCAAGCTGTCCGGCTTCGGCAATTTCCAGTTGCGCGACAAGCCGCAGCGGCCTGGACGCAATCCGAAAACCGGCGAAGAAATTCCGATCACCGCGCGCCGCGTCGTCACTTTCCATGCCAGCCAGAAGCTCAAGGAAATGGTGGAAGTCGCCAGCCTTCCCCAGACATCGGCATCCGCCTCGAAGCCGCTCGCACTGGTCGGCTGAATAGTTTATCGAGACCATGAACGAACGCTCCAGCAAACCTGAACTTGAGATTTTGCCGCCGATTCCGGCCAAGCGCTATTTCACCATCGGCGAAGTCAGCGAACTGTGCGGCGTGAAGCCGCATGTGCTGCGTTATTGGGAGCAGGAATTTACGCAGTTGAAGCCCGTCAAGCGGCGCGGCAACCGGCGTTATTACCAGCATCACGAAGTCCTGCTGATCAGGCGCATCCGTGAACTGCTGTATCAGCAGGGCTTCACCATCAGCGGCGCCCGCAACAAGCTCGACAGCCATCTGGCCCAGGACAGCGGCGCCGAGCTGGCCGCAACCTTGGCGCTGCCGGCGCCTATCGTCCTCGACGAAGCCGAAATCATCGCGCTGCGCACCGAACTCACCGATATCCTCAAGCTGCTCAAGAATTAAGGCCGCGGTGCGCTTGGCCGCACCAGGCTAATGCAGATGGCCGGAGGTGATCGGCGCGTCTTCCGGCATTTCCGCATGCACCAATTCCCCATTGCGGTCCGCATACAGCGGCGCGCCGCAATCGTCGCAAAACTCCATTGCAAAATATTCGTCATGCACCTTGATGTTGACGATGCCTGACTCGCGCAGTGAACTCAATATTTCCTCCAGCGGCGTGGCGGGGCCGGGTTCGGCCCCGACTGCGTGCACCAGCGTCATCTCGCCATCCTGCGAGGTGATGATCTGGTCCGAGTCCTCGGCGCCGTACAGCGGCCAGACGATGCCGTACACCACGTCCGGATTCTGTCCCAGCGAAAAACCGATGCGGTATTCGTCGATCTGCGCGGTGGCGCTGTCCTCGCCGAAACCGCCGATGCTGGCGTGGAGATCGGCCGATTTCAGATTCAGGGTGGTCGTCAGATAGTAGTCGGCGGCGCGCACGGAAGCGGGGCGGATCTGCTTGTCGGCTTCGCGGCAGGCCATGTAATACGCTTCCGGCAACATCAGTTCGATGTTGCAGCCCGGCAGCAGCCGCGCGATATGCGGCGCGGCCTGCGCCTGCCAGGCCCGCAGCACGGCAAGTTTTTCGGCGGCGGGGGAAGTATTGCCGCCCGGCGCCTGCCAGCGGAACAGGGCTTGCCCCAGCGGCGCGGTGACGGCAGCCAGCAGGTAGCGCGAGTCGGCCAGGAACGGCGCCGTTTCAGGCGGCTTGGCCGGCGCGCTCAGGGGTTTGCCTTCCTGGGCAGCCTGCGCCATGTCGTTCAGCATGGCATGGATGTCGGCGTGGGTGCGCGGCAACTGATCGATCGAATACAGCATTGGCGCCATCGCCAGGCGCACGTCGTCGGCCAGCACATGCGCCTGCAGTTGCACGCACAGGCTGGCCAGTGTATCGGCAGGGACCGGGCTGGAGGCGATGGCGAAGCGGGTCCAGGCCAGGATCGGCATGGCGATCAGCAGCGCCTGGCGTCCTTGCTCTTCCAGCACGGCCGATTCGCTGCCGGCTTCGACAGCTTCCATCAGCGCATCGTAGGCATCCAGATCGACCTTGAACAAATGGTTCATGGTGTCGTCCAGCGTATGCTGATTGCCGCTCTTGAGCAGGCGCGCCAGATGGGCGTCGAGCTGATGCTCCCAATAGCGCTGTTCCAGCCGGCTCGAGGACATGGTGAAAGCCTGTGCGAGATCGGCGAGACGTTTGCTGTCGGGAGAGAGTTTCTGGGAAATTCGTTTGGCGGGACGTCGCATAGAGGTTCTAAAAGAATTGAATGCATTCATTGTAGTGGATTCGGGGCCGTTTTCGCAGGATGAAAAAAAACGCCGGCTTGCGCCGGCGTTTTTGTTTGCGAAACCGCTTTGCTGAGAGCTTAAGCCGCCAGCAGATCGCGCAGCACGAATGGCAGGATGCCGCCGTGCTTGTAGTAGTCGACTTCGATCGGCGTATCGATGCGCAGCAGCAGTTTGACTTCCTGCGTTTGGCCATTGGCGCGATGGATGACCAGCGTGGCTTGCTGCTGCGGCTTGATTTCGCCCGAAATGCCCTTCAGATCGAAGGATTCATTGCCGACGATGCCCAACGTCTGCACGCTGTCGTTGCCGAGGAATTGCAGCGGCAGCACGCCCATGCCGACCAGGTTGGCGCGGTGGATCCGCTCGAACGAACGGGCGATCACCATTTTCACGCCCAGCAGCTGGGTGCCCTTGGCCGCCCAGTCGCGCGACGAGCCGGTGCCGTACTCTTCGCCGCCGAACACCACGCTTGGAATGCCGTCGGCGATGTAGCGCATGCCGGCGTCATAGATCGACATTTCTTCGCCGCTAGGCTGATGGTACGTGATGCCGCCTTCGACGCGCATGCCGTCGGCTGTCAGCGGAATCATCAGATTCTTGATGCGCACGTTGGCGAAGGTGCCGCGCATCATGACTTCGTGATTGCCGCGGCGCGAGCCGTAGGAGTTGAAGTCGCTCTTGAGCACGCCGTGGGCCGCCAGGTATTTTCCGGCCGGGCTGGATTCCTTGATCGAACCGGCCGGGGAAATATGGTCGGTGGTCACGGAATCGCCGAACACGCCCAGTGCGCGCGCGCCGGTGATGCCGGATGCGGCGGCTTTCGGTTCCATCGTGAAGTCGTCGAAGAACGGCGGTTCGGCGATGTAGGTGGATTCAGGCCAGTTGTAGAAGTCGCCGGTTGCAACGCCGGAAATGTGTTCCCACAGCTTGCCCGGGTTGCCCTTGACGTCGGCGTAGTTGGTCTTGAAGACCTTGGCGTTCATCGCGAACTTCATCAGCTTGCCGACTTCCTGCGACGATGGCCAGATGTCGCCCAGATAGATGTTCTTGCCGCCCTTGCCCTTGCCGACAGGCTCGGTCATCAGATCGACATTCATGTTGCCGGCGATGGCGTAGGCTACGACCAGCGGCGGCGATGCCAGGAAGTTGGAACGGATGTTCGGATGGATCCGCGCTTCGAAGTTACGGTTGCCCGACAGCACGGCCGAGGCCACGATGTCGTTGGCGGCGATGGCTTCGTTCATTGCCGGCGTGATGTCGCCGGCATTGCCGATACAGGTGGTGCAACCGTAGGCTGTCACGCCGAAGCCCAGTTTTTCCAGGTACGGCAACAGGCCGGCCGCGGTCAGGTACTCGGTAACCACGCGCGATCCCGGCGCCAGCGATGTCTTGATGGTGGTGGAAACCTTGAGGCCGGCTTCAACCGCTTTCTTGGCCAGCAGGCCGGCGGCAAGCATCACGCTTGGGTTGGAAGTGTTGGTGCACGAAGTGATCGCGGCAATCAGCACGTCGCCGTTCCTGACCTTGATGCCGTCCGCATTGGTATATACCGCGGTGAGGTCTTCGATCTTCTTGTTGAAGCCGTTTTCAGCAACCGGCTTGACGAACAGTTCGGCAAAGTTGTTCTTGACGTTGCCCAGTTCGATGCGGTCTTGCGGACGCTTCGGGCCCGACAGGGATGGCGAAACGGTGCCCAGGTCCAGCGAAACGACGGCGCTGTAATCGATCTCGCCGGCTTTCGGCACGCCGAACAGTTTCTGTGCGCGGAAATAGTTTTCGAACGCATCGATCTCGGCCTTGGTGCGGCCGGTGCCGCGGAAGTAATCGAGCGTGGCTTCGTCGACCGGGAAGAAACCGACGGTGGCGCCGTATTCAGGGGCCATGTTGCCGATGGTGGCGCGGTCGGTTGTCGACAGCGATTCCGTGCCTTCGCCGAAGAATTCGACGAACTTGCCGACCACTTTGGTCTGGCGCAGCAGTTCGGTGATGGTCAGCACCAGATCGGTCGCGGTAACGCCTTCGCGCAGCTGGCCGGTCAGGTTGACGCCGACCACATCGGGCGTCAGCAGATAGACCGGCTGGCCCAGCATGCCGGCTTCCGCTTCAATGCCGCCCACGCCCCAGCCGACTACGCCGATGCCGTTGATCATGGTGGTGTGGGAATCGGTGCCGACCAGTGTGTCCGGATAGTAGACGTCGTCTTTCTTGAACACGCCGCGCGCCAGGTATTCCAGATTGACCTGATGGACGATGCCGAAGCCCGGCGGCACCACGCCGAATGTGTCGAATGCCTGCATGCCCCATTTCATGAACTGGTAGCGCTCGTTGTTGCGCTGGAATTCCAGCTTCATGTTCAGATCCAGCGCTTTCTTCTCGCGGAAGTGGTCGATCTGAACCGAGTGATCGACGACCAGGTCGACCGGCACCAACGGTTCGACGTTCTTCGGGCTCTTGTTCATGCGCTTGGCGACGCCGCGCATTGCGGCCAGGTCGGCCAGCAGCGGAATGCCGGTGAAGTCCTGCAGCACGATGCGCGCCACGACGAACGGAATTTCTTCCGTGCGCGGGCCGTTGGGCTGCCAGTTTGCCAGTTCGCGGATATGGTCTTCGGTGACTTTCTTGCCGTCGCAGTTGCGCAGCACGGATTCAAGTACGATCCGAATCGATACCGGCAGGCGGGAAATGTTGATGCCAAGCTTTTTTTCCAGTGCAGGCAATGAGTAAAACTTGCCTTTTTTGCTGTCGGAAATTTTAAATTCCTTCAGCGTATTGAGTGTATTGCGGGACATGGCATCTTCTCCTTAGATTGCAATTTATTGGTACTGGCATTAACGGAATAGCTGGTACTGCGAAACAGATGAAACAGACAAACGCGCGGCGTTTTTTACTTAACTTTTTGCCGGTGCGGCATCCGCAGCCACAGCCGGTTCGATCAGCTTGCATTCATTGGCCAACTGCTGGCCTTTCTTCGAATCCAGCAACATGCTCTTGGCCGGAATGCCGATCCAGACCAGGCCGGCCAGATGATTTTCAAAGCGGTTGGCGCCGGTCGTGGTCTTCACGCGCGTCAGGCGGCGCACGCGCTTGTCCCAGCGGATGGCGATGTATTTGTCGTCGCCGTCGTTGCGATAGATAGTGACCTTGTTGCCCAGTTCGCAGTTGAAATCGTAAGTCTTGGTGCCGGCGATTTCCGGTTCGCTGCTTTCGTCTTCGCTGTCTTCATCCAGCGGGATTTTCTTGCCGCTGGAGACTTCTTCGGCTTTTGGATGGGTTTCTTTTTTTGGCGCCTTCTTCACGGCTTTTTTAACCGGCGCTTTTTTGGCGGCAGGCTTGGCGGCGGCAGGGGCCGGCGCCGCGGCTTGCGCCAGGGCTTGGGAAACGGGAGCTGCTGCGAAGGCGGTTGCGACGGCAAGTGCGATAAAAAGTTTTTTCATGGCGATCAATTAGGTTCCTGACGGTAGGGTTCTTGAATATCGGTTTAGATAAATTGTGCGGCCCGCGCCGGAAGCGCGGCGCCGCTGCTTTTGGCGCGCTGCAGGAGCGTCCAGTAATAACGATAACTGGCGCGATCGTGCAGCCTGCCTTGATGTTGAATCGGCCCCCATGCGGCGGACTGCGCCTTTTCCAGAATCTGCGAGGCGTTGTCGACCGCGCTTGCGGCCGGCGTCAGCGCCTGCACGATGGGGGCGATCTGCGACGGATGGATGCTCCACATCCGGGTATAGGCGAATTCCGCCGCGGCGTGCCGGGCATCGGCGCCGGCGGCTTCCGGATTGCGGATATCCGTGGTGACATTATGTGAAGGCACTTTGCCGTGGGCATGGCAGGCCGCGGCAATGGCGAGCTTGGCGCGCGCCACCAGGAGGTGCGTGAATTGGCCCGGCGAATGCATGGCCTCGTCGCCGATCGCGCCGTAATGCGCCGAGACGAAATCCATGATGCCGAACGACAGCGATTCGACCTGCGGCAATGCCGCGATCTGATAGGCATCGTGCAGCGCGCCGTGGGTTTCGATCAGCACGTGCAGCGGAATGGGTTTGGCGCCGGGTTGTTGCGCGGCGCCGCCGTTTTGCGCCGCCCGGTTGATGTGCGACAGCGCCGCGGCCACGTCGGCCAGGCCTTCGGCTTTCGGCAGCATCAGATAGGCGGGACGCGATTTGGCGCAGATGATCGCGACGTCCTGTTCGAACCAGGGGCTGCCGAATGCATGTACGCGCGCGCCTATGCGCTGATGGAGATTGTCGCCGCCGGCGATCAATGCGGCGACCAGTTCGGCATGGGCGGCTTCATTGCCGGCGCCGGCGCCGTCTTCGCAATCGAGGGTGATATCGAATATGGGGCCCAGTTGCTGCTGCAGGGCAATTGACTTGCGCATCAGTTTTTCCGAACCGGCATAGTGATCGCAGACCGGTAGCGATACCGGTTGCTGATTGCCTGGGAACAAAACCTGGGAAGGATGCATGCCGCTAGTCTTCGGTGCGAACTAAATTCAGTGGTGCGCGGCGGCCGGCATGAAGTCTGCCGGCCGCCGCGCAATCGGCGGAAAATTAACCTACCAGATCCTTGACGCCGTCACGCTCTTCCTGCAGTTCCTTGAGCGTGATGTTGATGCGCTCTTGCGAGAATGCATCGATTTCCAGGCCCTGGACGATTTTGTATTCGCCGTTTTCGGTTGTCACCGGGAAGCCGAACATGGTGCCTTCAGGGATGCCGTACGAACCGTCCGACGGGATGCCCATTGTGGTCCACTTGCCGTTGGTGCCCAGGACCCAGTCGCGCACGTGGTCGATGGCGGCGTTGGCGGCCGAAGCCGCAGACGACAGGCCGCGCGCAGCGATGATCGCCGCGCCGCGCTTGCCGACCGTCGGCAGGAAGGTGTCCTTGTTCCAGGCGTGGTCGTTGATGGCGTCCTTGACCGACTTGCCGTCGACTGTCGCATAGCGGTAATCGGCATACATGGTCGGCGAGTGATTGCCCCAGACGAACATTTTGTCGATGGACGAGACCGGCTTGCCCAGCTTGCCGGCGACTTGCGCGACCGCGCGGTTGTGATCCAGGCGCAGCATGGCGGTGAAATTCTTGGCCGGCAGGTTCGGCGCCGACTTCATTGCGATGTAGGCATTGGTGTTGGCAGGGTTGCCGACCACCAGCACCTTGACGTTGCGCGAAGCAACCGCATCCAGAGCCTTGCCCTGAACGGTGAAGATGGCGCCGTTGACGGCCAGCAGTTCGGCGCGTTCCATGCCGGGACCGCGTGGGCGGGAACCGATCAGGATGGCGATGTCGGCATCCTTGAATGCGGTCATCGGGTCGCTGTGCGCGGTGATGCCGGCCAGCAGCGGGAATGCGCAGTCGTCGATTTCCATGATCACGCCCTTGAGCGCGTTCTGGGCTTTCTCGTCCGGAATTTCAAGCAATTGCAGGATGACAGGCTGGTCCTTGCCGAGCAGGTCGCCGTTGGCGATGCGGAAAAGGATGGCGTAACCGATTTGACCTGCTGCGCCTGTGATGGCAACACGCATTGGTGCTTTAGACATGCTCAATCTCCAAAGTGATGATAAACGTTGCTTAAATTCGTTGCTTAAATTCGTCGCTTGATTCGTTGCCTGATCCTGTTTGCCGGATGATGCCTGATATCGACTTGCGATGCTGTTGAATTGGCAATCATAACGCCGAATTTGCTGCTGTGCACCACCGAATGCGCGTATTTCGGCGCATCCTGCAACGGTCTTCAAGGATGCCCGCGAGTGTAGGCCGGGCGGGGAGTGCTGTCAATGACTAACATATATCTTATATAAGACAGCTTATATATCGCTTTTAACTGGACGAGTCCGGGTGTTTTGTGGTGAAATCCCCGCCTATGAGTACGTCCCCAACCGATTCCGATAATAATGCGCCCGCCGGCGCGACTGCCGTTGCCGGCGCGTCGCCTACGTTCAGCCCGTTATATCAACAGATCAAGGCGCTGATTACGCGCCGTCTGGAACTCGGGGAATGGAAGCCGGGCGAGCTGATTCCAAGCGAGGTCGAACTCGGCAATGTGTTCAAGGTCAGCCAGGGCACTGTGCGCAAGGCGATCGATGAACTGGCCGCGGAGAACCTCGTCGTGCGGCGCCAGGGCAAGGGGACCTTCGTCGCCACCCATCATGAAACGCTGTCCCAGTTCCGCTTCCTGCGCCTGGTGCCGGACAGCGACGCACTGCAGATCGCCACCAACAAACTGATCGACATCAAACGCGTGCGCGCGCCCGCCGAAGTGGCGCGCCAGCTGGATCTGAAGGCGGGCGATTCGGTGATTTTCATCAAGCGTGTAAAATCCTTCAACGATGTGCCGACCATACTGGAAGACATCTGGCTGCCGGGCGCGATTTTCAAATCGCTGACCGCCGAGCGCCTGGTTGAATACAAGGGCCCTTTATACGGCCTGTTCGAAACGGAATTCGGCACCCGCATGATTCGCGCCACCGAGCGCATTCGTGCGATACAGGCCACCGCGGAAATGGCGGAATTGCTGCGCGTCGCGCAAGACTGCCCGTTGTTGAGTGTTGAGCGTCTGTCTTTCACCTATGGCGACAAGCCGGTGGAAGTGCGGCGCGGGCAATACCTTACCGATTCTTATTATTACCAAAGCGAGTTGAATTGAAGCTGAATCCGCATCGGCAGGGCGGTCAGCGCACGGATATTTTTCGTGGATGATCTGATAAAGATTGTTGTGCTGCGTCAAAATCGGCGAAAATTATATAGTTGTACACACATGTTTCAAATCTGAGGAGAGTCTTGTTATGTCTGAAGCCGCTAAGCCCCCAAGGCCACAATATCGGAACATACATATTGCCCAAATCGCCGGTTATCGCATGCCTCTGGCTGCTTTCGTGTCGATTCTGCATCGTATCAGCGGGTTGCTGATGTTCCTGCTGTTGCCGTTCATCCTGTATCTGCTGGATCAAAGCCTGCTGTCGGAAATGTCGTTCGACAGCTTCCGCAATTTCGCATCCAACTGGTTCGTCAAGCTGGTGATCCTGGCTTTGAGCTGGGCATATCTGCATCACTTCTGCGCGGGCCTGCGTCATCTGGTAATGGATCTGCATATCGGCCTGGACAAGGACAGCTCGCGCAAATCGGCTGCCGGCGTGCTGGCGGTCAGCCTGGTGCTGGCAGCGGCCATCGCATTGAAACTGTTCGGAGTAATCTAAATGGCAAATAACAATATCGGACCGAAGCGCCTGGTCGTCGGCGCGCATTACGGAATGCGCGACTGGCTCGCGCAGCGCATGACGGCAATCGTCATGGCAACTTACACAGTGATCCTGCTGGTCGCTTTTCTGACCGCCACCGACTTCAGCTATGAAGGCTGGGCCGGCCTGTTCGCGCACCAGTGGTTCAAGCTGGTCACATTCGCGGCGCTGGCTTCGCTGTTCTATCACGCCTGGGTCGGCGTGCGCGATATCTGGATGGATTACGTCAAGCCGGTCGCGTTGCGCCTGGTATTGCAGATTGCCACTATTTTGTGGCTGGTTGGTTGTGCCGGTTGGGCGGCGCAGATTTTGTGGAGAAATTAAAAGTGGCTGCTATTAAATCCACAATTACTACTCGCCGCTTCGATGCGGTGATTGTCGGCGCCGGCGGATCCGGTATGCGTGCTTCGTTGCAACTGGCGGAAGCCGGCCTGAACGTGGCAGTCCTGTCCAAGGTTTTCCCTACCCGTTCGCACACCGTTGCGGCGCAGGGCGGCATCGGCGCCTCGCTGGGCAATATGTCGGAAGACAACTGGTACTGGCACATGTTCGATACCGTCAAGGGTTCCGATTATCTCGGCGACCAGGACGCGATCGAATTCATGTGCCGCGAAGCGCCGAAGGTGGTCTATGAACTGGAACACTTCGGCATGCCGTTCGACCGCAATGCCGACGGCACCATTTATCAGCGTCCGTTCGGCGGGCACTCGGCCAACTTCGGTGAAAAGCCGGTTGCGCGCGCCTGCGCCGCGGCCGACCGCACCGGCCACGCCCTGCTGCATACGCTGTATCAGCGCAATGTGCGCGCCAAGACCCACTTCTTCGTCGAATGGATGGCGATCGATCTGATCCGCGATGCCGAAGGCGATATCCTGGGCGTGGTCGCACTGGAAATGGAAACCGGCGAAATCATGATGCTGGAAGCCAAGACCACGGTGCTGGCAACCGGTGGCGCGGGCCGCATCTGGGCCGCATCGACCAATGCGTTCATCAACACCGGCGACGGCATGGGCATGGCGGCGCGTGCCGGCCTGCCGCTTGAAGACATGGAATTCTGGCAGTTCCACCCGACCGGCGTGGCCGGCGCGGGCGTGCTGATTACCGAAGGCGTGCGCGGCGAAGGCGGCATCCTGATCAACGCCAACGGCGAACGTTTCATGGAGCGCTATGCGCCGACGCTGAAAGATCTGGCGCCGCGCGATTTCGTATCGCGTTCGATGGACCAGGAAATCAAGGAAGGCCGCGGCTGCGGTCCGAACAAGGATCACGTGATGCTGGATCTGCGCCATATCGGCGCCGAAACCATCATGAAGCGTCTGCCGTCGATTCTCGAAATCGGCCACAAGTTCGCCAACGTGGATGCGCTGAAGGAGCCGATCCCGGTCGTGCCGACCATCCATTATCAAATGGGCGGCATTCCGACCAACGTCCACGGCCAGGTCGTGGCGCCGAAGAACGGCGATCACAATGCCGTCGTCAACGGCCTGTACGCGATCGGCGAATGCGCCTGCGTATCGGTGCACGGCGCCAACCGTCTCGGCACCAACTCGCTGCTCGATCTGCTGGTGTTCGGCCGCGCGGCCGGCAATCACATTGTCGACCTCAAACTCCCGGACCGCAGCAACAAGCCGCTGCCTGCCGGCGCCACCGACGTTGCCGTCGAGCGCCTGTCGCGCCTGGAGCACAGCACCGGTTCCGAACGCGTCCAGGACGTCGCCAACGACATTCGCCAAACCATGCAACACTACTGCGGCGTGTTCCGTACCGACGAACTGATGCAGGAAGGCTACAAGCAGATCATGGTGCTGGACGAACGGCGCAAGCATGTTTCGTTCAAGGACAAATCCAAGGTGTTCAACACCGCGCGCGTCGAAGCGCTGGAACTGGACAACCTGATCGAAACCGCCAAGGCAACCATCACTGCCGCCGCCGCACGCAAGGAATCACGCGGCGCGCATGCGCATCGCGATTTCGAGAAGCGCGACGACGTCAACTGGCTCAAGCATTCGATGTGGTATTCCGAGGGGAATCGTCTCGACTTCAAACCGGTCAATCTGAAACCGCTGACTGTCGATACATTTGTACCTAAAGCACGTACTTTCTAATAAGGCCGGAATCATGACACGCACAGTTAAATTTCAAATCTATCGCTACGATCCGGACAAGGACGCCAAGCCGTACATGCAGGATCTGACAGTCGAATTGCTGCCGACGGACAAGATGCTGCTGGATGCGCTGCAACGCATCAAGGCCGACGTCGACGATTCGCTGGCGCTGCGCCGCTCCTGCCGCGAAGGCGTTTGCGGTTCGGATGCGATGAACATCAACGGCAAGAACGGCCTGGCCTGCACCACCAACCTGAACGAGCTGACCCAGCCGATCGTACTGCGTCCATTGCCCGGCCTGCCGGTGATTCGCGACCTGATCGTCGACATGACGCAGTTCTTCAAGCAGTACGATTCGATCAAGCCGTTCCTGATGAACGACAGCATTCCGCCTGAAAAAGAGCGTCTGCAGTCGCCGGAACAGCGCGAAGAACTCGATGGCCTGTATGAGTGCATACTGTGCGCCTGCTGTTCCACGTCGTGCCCTTCGTTCTGGTGGAATCCGGACAAGTTCGTCGGCCCGGCCGGCTTGCTGCAAGCCTATCGCTTCATCGCCGACAGCCGCGACCAGGCAACCGGCGACCGCCTGGACAACCTGGAAGATCCGTATCGTCTGTTCCGTTGCCGCTCGATCATGAACTGCGTGGACGTCTGTCCAAAGGGCCTGAACCCGAACCGCGCAATCAGCAAGATCAAGGAACTGATGGTCCGCCGCGCGGTTTGATGATGCCGGGCAGCCATCAAGCCGATCCGAAGAACCGTGCGCGCCTGCGTTGGCGCGCGCGCCGCGGATTGCTGGAAAACGATCTGATCCTGACGCGTTACCTCGACGCCCGGGAAATGGATATGAGCGATGAAGAGGTCGACGCTTTTACACGCTTGATGGATATCTCGGACAACGACCTGATGGATCTGCTGCTGGTGCGCCAGGAGCCGAAGGGAGAGTTGGATCTGCCGCAGGTTCACGCCTTGCTGCAACAGTTGCGTACAATCTGATGCCGCAGCGGCATCGAATTGGCTAAAAAATAATAGGAGACTGGTAAGGTACTTTTCGCGGATGTTCGCGATTTTTGATTAACGCACCACTCAGTAGAAGGAAGAGCCATGCCCACTTCTGATAGCAAAGCCACCCTGTCGTTTTCGGATGGCAGCCCATCACTGGAATTCCCGATTTACAAAGGCACCATCGGTCCCGATGTGATCGACATCCGCAAGCTGTACAACGAATCGGGCAAGTTTACTTACGATCCGGGCTTCATGTCGACGGCGTCGTGCAATTCCGCGATCACCTACATCGACGGCGATATTGGCGAACTGCTGTATCGCGGCTATCCGATCGAACAGCTCGCGGTGAATTGCGACTTCATGGAAACCTGCTATTTGCTGTTGCACGGCGAATTGCCGAACCAGCAGCAGAAGAACGAGTTCGTCAACACCGTGACCCAGCATACGATGGTGCATGAACAGATGCATTTCTTCTTCCGCGGTTTCCGCCGCGACGCGCATCCGATGGCAGTGCTGACCGGCTCGGTCGGCGCCTTGTCCGCCTTCTACCACGACTCGCTGAACATCAACGATCCGCATCACCGCGAAGTATCGGCGATCCGCATGATCGCCAAGCTGCCGACGCTGGTTGCGATGGCCTACAAGTTCAACATCGGCCAGCCGTTCGTGTATCCGCGCAACGATCTGTCGTACAGCGCCAATTTCATGCGCATGATGTTTTCCAATCCGTGCGAGGAATACAAGATCAACGAAGTACTGGTGCGCGCGCTGGACCGCATCCTGATCCTGCATGCCGATCACGAACAGAACGCCTCGACTTCCACCGTCCGTCTGGCCGGTTCGTCGGGCGCCAATCCGTTCGCCTGTATCGCAGCCGGCATCGCCTGCCTGTGGGGCCCTGCGCACGGCGGCGCCAACGAAGCGGCGCTGAACATGCTGGAAGAAATCGGCACGGTCGACAACATTCCGGAATTCATCAAGCAGGTCAAGGACAAGTCCTCCGGCGTCAAGCTGATGGGCTTCGGCCATCGTGTTTACAAAAACTACGATCCGCGCGCCAAGCTCATGCGTGAAACCTGCTACGAAGTGCTGAACGAACTGGGCCTGCAGGAAGATCCATTGTTCAAGCTGGCGATGGCGCTGGAAAAGATCGCGCTGGAAGACGAATACTTCGTGTCCCGCAAACTGTATCCGAACGTCGACTTCTATTCGGGCATCGTGCAGCGCGCGCTGGGCATCCCGACTTCGATGTTCACTTGCATTTTTGCAATGGCCCGCACCATCGGCTGGATCGCGCAATGGAACGAAATGATTTCGGATCCGGAACAAAAAATCGGCCGTCCACGCCAATTGTTCATCGGTTCGCCGAAGCGCGATGTCGCGCCGATCGCCAAGCGTTCATAGGTTATAAGCCACGTATCGACCTGCGACGATGGTTTCCTGAAAATGCCGTCCGGCCACAAGCCGGGCGGCATTTTTTTATTGCGGCACAGCACAAAAAAATCTGCGGAACAGGCTTGAAATATGATGTCTTAATGACAATTTATTTGATGCAAGCATGAGTGCGGCAAAAAGCCTATGACGAAAAGCAAGGTTTCGCTTTTTTCTTCCGCATATGGGGATATAATTCGACGTGCCGCCGGATTCAGATTCGACGGCATTGGGCCTTCCCCACAACTTGATGTGCAATCCGCTAACCGGTCAGGCCGTGTCGCGGAAGGTTAGATTAACCCGCTAATCTCGCGAAACGCGAAGACAGGTGAGCAAAATGACGCAGCGATACGAGCAATACAACGCCAATTCCTACCTTTCTGGTGGAAATGCACCGTACATTGAAGAGTTGTACGAGTCCTATCTCAATAATCCCGGTTCCGTAACAGACAGCTGGCGCGCTTATTTCGACGCCGTGCAGCACGTGCCCGCGGTCGATGGCTCGGACAAGCCCGATGTCGCGCACGCGCCGGTGATTGCTTCGTTTGCCGAACGCGCCAAGCAAGGCCCGATCCGCACCGTGGTTGCGTCGGTCGATGCCGAAATGGGCCGCAAGCGCGTCGCCGTGACCCAATTGATCGCCAATTACCGCGAACTGGGCTCGCGTTTCGCCAACCTCGATCCGCTGCAACGCCAGGAACGTCCGAGCATTCCCGAACTGGAGCCAAGCTTCTACGGTTTCAGCGATGCCGACATGGACACCGTTTTCAACATCAGCAACACCTTCTTCGGTGGCGAGACCGCGAGCCTGCGCGACTTGCTGCAAGCACTGCGCGATACCTACACCCGCTCGATCGGCGCTGAATTCATGTATGTCAGCGATCCTGCCGAAGTGCGCTGGATCCAGGAGCGCCTGGAATCGAGCCGCGCCGCGCCTAATTTCTCGTCCGACAAGAAACGCCACATTCTCGATCGCCTGACTGCATCCGAAGGCCTGGAGCGCTATCTGCATACCCGCTATGTCGGCCAGAAGCGCTTCTCGCTGGAAGGCGGCGAAAGCTTCATCGCCTCGCTGGACGAAACCATCCAGCGCGCCGGCGAAAAGGGCGTGCAGGAAATCGTCATCGGCATGGCCCACCGCGGCCGCCTGAACGTGCTGGTCAACATCCTCGGCAAGATGCCGCAGGAACTGTTCGCCGAATTCGAAGGCAAGCACGCCGACGACCTGCCTTCGGGCGACGTCAAGTACCACCAGGGTTTCTCTTCCGACATCAGCACCCCCGGCGGCCCGGTTCACCTGTCGCTGGCGTTCAATCCGTCGCACCTGGAAATCGTCAACCCGGTGGTTGAAGGTTCGGTCAAGGCGCGCATGGAGCGCCGCGGCGACAAGGACGGCTCGCAAGTGCTGCCGATCCTGGTCCACGGCGATGCCGCGTTCGCCGGCCAGGGCGTTGTGATGGAAACGCTGAATCTGGCGCAGACGCGCGGTTACGGCACAGGCGGCACCGTGCATATCGTGATCAACAACCAGATCGGCTTCACCACCTCCGACCCGCGCGATTCGCGTTCGACGCTGTATTGCTCGGACGTGGTCAAGATGATCGAAGCGCCGGTATTGCACGTCAACGGCGACGATCCTGAAGCGGTCGTGTTCGCAACCCAGATCGCGCTCGATTACCGCGTCGAGTTCAAGAAGGACGTCGTGGTCGACATCATCTGCTTCCGCAAACTGGGCCACAACGAGCAGGATACGCCGGCGCTGACGCAGCCGCTGATGTACAAGAAAATCGCGCAGCATCCGGGCACGCGCAAGCTGTATGCCGACAAGCTGATCGTGCAAAAAGTCCTGCCGGAAGACGGCGGCGACAAGATGGTCAAGGAATTCCGCGACGCAATGGACGCCGGCAAGCATACGGTCGATCCGGTGCTGTCGAATTTCAAGAGCAAGTATGCGGTGGACTGGCTGCCGTTCCTGAACCGCAAGTGGACCGACGCCGCCGATACCGCGGTGCCGCTGACGGAACTGAAGCGCCTGTCCAAGCAGATCACCGCCATTCCCGAAGGCTTCAAGCCGCACGCGCTGGTCAACAAGGTGCTGGAAGACCGCGCCGCAATGGGCCGCGGCGAGCTGAACCTCGACTGGGGCATGGGCGAACATCTGGCGTACGCATCGCTGGTGACTTCGGGCTATGCAATCCGTCTGGCCGGGCAGGACTCGGGCCGCGGCACATTCGTGCATCGCCATGCGGTGCTGCATGACCAGAACCGCGAACGCTGGGATGCCGGCACCTACATCCCGCTGCAAAACGTCAGCGAAGGCCAGGCCCCGTTCGACGTCATCGATTCGGTGCTGTCGGAAGAAGCGGTGCTCGGCTTCGAATACGGCTTCTCCACCGCGGAACCGAACACGCTGACAATCTGGGAAGCCCAGTTCGGCGACTTCGCCAACGGCGCGCAGGTCGTCATCGACCAGTTCATCAGTTCCGGCGAAGTGAAGTGGGGCCGCGCTTCGGGCCTGACCCTGATGCTGCCGCACGGTTACGAAGGACAAGGTCCGGAACACTCGTCGGCCCGTCTGGAGCGTTTCCTGCAATTGTGCGCGGACAACAACATGCAAGTCGTGCAGCCGACCTCCGCCGCGCAGATTTTCCATCTGCTGCGCCGCCAGATGATCCGCCTGTTCCGCAAGCCGCTGATCATCATGACGCCGAAATCGCTGCTGCGTAACAAGGATGCGGGTTCGCCGCTGGCCGACCTGGCCAAGGGCGCATTCCAGACCGTGATCGGCGAAGTGGACGACAAGATCGATCCGAAGAAGGTCAAGCGCATCGTCGCCTGCTCGGGCAAGGTCTATTACGACTTGGTCAACGCACGCAAGGAACGCGCGCAGACAGACACCGCGATCATCCGTCTGGAACAGCTGTATCCGTTCCCGCACAAGGCTTTTGCCGCGGTGTTGAAACAGTTCCCGAACTTCAATGAACTGGTCTGGACGCAGGATGAGCCGCAGAATCAGGGCGCATGGCTGCAAATTCAGCACAACATCTTCGAAAACCTGACCGAAGGCCAGAAGCTGGCTTACTCGGGCCGTCCCGCAAGCGCTTCGCCCGCGGTCGGTTATTACGACAAGCATTACGCGCAGCAAAAGGCCTTGCTCGATACGGCCTTCGCCAAGCTGAAGGGCTTCGTATTGTCGAAATAAGCGGCTGACGGCGCAAGCCGCGGACGCAAACCAGTACCCGTAATCACACACACTACAGCGCGCCCCGCGAGGGCGGGAGCGCGTTTTACAAGAAACCAGATCGGAGAATTACATGGCAATTATTGAAGTCAAAGTCCCGCAGCTTTCGGAGTCCGTGGCGGAAGCTACGCTGTTGCAATGGCATAAGAAAGTCGGCGAGCCTGTTGCACGGGACGAAAACCTGATCGACGTCGAAACCGACAAGGTCGTGCTGGAACTGCCGGCGCCGCAAGCCGGCATCATCAAGCAGATCATCGCGCCGGACGGCGCCACCGTGGTGGCCGACCAGGTCATCGCCCTGATCGACACCGACGCTTCGGCCCAGGTCAGCCCGATGGAAGTCAGCCCGCTGGCGGCGCCGCAACCGAGCACCAATGCGCCGACGCCAAGCGCGGCGCCGGAACTGGCCAAGAGCGGCAGCGGCGCAATTGCCATGCCGGCCGCGGCCAAGCTGCTGGCCGACAACAACCTGACAACTGCGCAAGTCAGCGGCACCGGCAAGGATGGCCGCGTGACCAAGGGCGACGTCCTCAATACATTGACCATGCCGGCGCCGGCAGCGCCCGCCAAGCCTGCATTGCAAGCGGTCAATGCGCCGGCAGCGGTGCAGGGCGCGCGTCCTGAAGAGCGCGTGCCGATGAGCCGCCTGCGCGCACGCGTGGCCGAGCGCCTGCTGCAATCGCAAGCCACCAACGCCATCCTGACGACGTTCAATGAAGTCAACATGCAGCCGGTGATCGACCTGCGCAACAAGTACAAGGACAAGTTCGAAAAAGAACACGGCGTCAAGCTGGGCTTCATGTCGTTCTTCGTCAAGGCCGTGGTCGCCGCGCTGAAGAAATACCCGATCGTCAATGCTTCCGTGGACGGCAACGACATCGTGTATCACGGCTACTTCGACATCGGCGTCGCGGTCGGTTCGCCGCGCGGCCTGGTCGTGCCGGTGCTGCGCGATGCGGACCAGATGTCGATCGCCGATATCGAAAAGAAGATCGGCGAATTCGGCGTCAAGGCGCGCGACGGCAAGCTGGCGCTGGAAGAAATGACCGGCGGCACCTTCACTGTGTCCAATGGCGGCACCTTCGGTTCGATGCTGTCGACACCGATCATCAACCCGCCGCAATCGGCGATCCTGGGCATCCACGCCACCAAGGAACGCGCCGTGGTCGAAAACGGCCAGGTCGTGGTGCGCCCAATGAACTATTTCGCGCTGTCGTACGATCACCGCATCATCGACGGCCGCGAAGCAGTCTTGAGCCTGGTTGCAATCAAGGACGCGCTGGAAGATCCGGCCCGCCTGTTGCTGGATCTGTAATCGTCATTTGCGAAAACCGCAGATAGCGGCGCGGAGCATGGGAGCCGCCGGAATTTCCGGCGGGCTCTTCCGGCTCTGCGTTTTTTTACGCCGTTCAGGATTTAAGGAAATATCATGAGTAAGAGTTTCGATGTAGTAGTCATCGGCGGCGGTCCCGGCGGCTATGTCGCGGCAATCCGCGCGGCCCAACTGGGTTTCAACGTCGCCTGTATCGATGAATGGAAAAACGACAAGGGCGGTCCCGCGCTGGGCGGCACCTGCACCAACGTCGGCTGCATTCCCTCCAAGGCAATGCTGCAATCGTCGGAGCATTTCGAGCACGCCGGCCACGCGTTTGCCGAACACGGCATCGAGGTCAAGGGCCTGAGCCTGAACCTGGGCCAGATGCTGGCGCGCAAGAATACCGTCGTCAAGCAGAACAACGACGGCATCGTGTACCTGTTCAAGAAAAACAAAGTCACGTTTTTCCACGGCCGCGGTTCGTTTGCGAAAGCCGACGCCGCCGGTTACGAAATCAAGGTGGCGGGCGCCGCTGAAGAAGTCATCACGGCCAAGCATGTCGTCGTGGCGACCGGTTCGAACGCGCGCGCCTTGCCGGGCGCCGCATTCGATGAAAACCTGGTGCTGTCGAACGACGGTGCGCTGTCGATTCCTGAAGTGCCAAAGAAACTCGGCATTATCGGCGCCGGCGTGATCGGCCTGGAAATGGGCAGCGTCTGGCGCCGCCTGGGCGCCGAAGTCACCATCCTGGAAGTGCTGCCGACGTTCCTCGGCGCGGTCGACGAACAGATCGCCAAGGAAGCGCAGAAGCTGCTGGCCAAGCAAGGCCTGACAGTGAATCTGGGCGTCAAGATCGGCGACATCAAGGTCGGCAAGAAAGACGTCGCCATCGATTACACCGATGCCGCCGGCGCCGCGCAAACGGCCGTCTTCGACAAGCTGATCGTTTCGATCGGCCGCACGCCGAACACCACCGGCCTGAGTGCCGAAGGCGTCGGCCTGAAACTGGACGAGCGCGGCTTTGTCGCGGTCGACGGCGATTGCAAGACCAATCTGCCCAACGTCTGGGCGATCGGCGACGTGGTGCGCGGCCCGATGCTGGCGCACAAGGCGGAAGAAGAGGGCGTTGCCGTGGCGGAACGGATCGCCGGTCAGCACGGCCACGTCAATTTCAACACCGTGCCGTCAGTGATCTACACCTCGCCTGAAATCGCTTCGGTCGGCAAGACCGAACAGCAATTGAAAGCCGACGGCGTGGCCTACAAGGCCGGCACGTTCCCGTTCCTGGCGAACGGCCGTGCGCGCGCATTGGGCGACACCTCCGGCATGGTCAAGGTGCTGGCCGATGCCAAGACCGATGAAGTGCTGGGCGTCCATATTGTCGGTCCGATGGCGTCCGAACTCATCGCCGAAGCCGTGATGGCGATGGAGTTCCGCGCTTCTTCCGAAGACATCGCACGCATCTGCCATGCGCATCCTTCGTTGTCGGAAGTGACCAAGGAAGCCGCAATGGCCGTCGAGAAGCGCGCCATCAATTTCTGATGCGGTAGTTTCGAGGCAATAGTATGGGGCGGACCAAGGGTCCGCCCGTTTTGTTTTCTGGACGGGGAAGCCGATTGAGCAAGATGGATGTCCGCGAGTTCTATTCGCATGCGCTGGCTGAGCGCGGTTATACGTCGGACCCGGCGCAACTGCGGGCGGTCGACCGCCTGCAGCGATCGTACGAGGAATGGACCGCCTACAAGGCGCAGCGCTCGAATTCGCTGAAACGGCTGGTGATACGGCCCGACCTGCCGCGCGGCGTATATTTGTGGGGTGGCGTCGGACGCGGCAAATCGTTCCTGATGGACAGCTTCTATTCCGTCGTGCCGCTGGTGCGCAAGACCCGCCTGCATTTCCATGAGTTCATGCGCGAAGTGCATCGCGAGCTGGATGAATTGAAAGGCGTGTCCGATCCGCTGAACGACGTGGCGCGCCGGATCGCCAAAAAATACCGCCTGATCTGCTTCGATGAATTCCATGTGTCCGATATCGCCGACGCGATGATCCTCTACAATCTGCTCAAGGTCCTGTTCGACAACGGCGTCTCCTTCGTCATGACCTCGAATTACGATCCGGACCTGCTGTATCCGGACGGCCTGCATCGCGACCGCATGCTGCCGACGATACAGTTGCTCAAGGACAAGCTGGACATCATGAACATCGATGCCGGCATCGACTACCGCAAGCGCGCGCTGGAACAGGTCGACATTTACCATACGCCATTGAACGCCGCGACCGACGAAGCATTGCGGCAGGCCTTCGCCGCGGTGGCGGAAACCGCCGACGAAGACCCGCGCGTGCATATCGAAGCGCGCGAAATACGCGCCTTGCGCCGCGCCGGCACCGCGATCTGGTTCGACTTCGCCACCTTGTGCGGCGGGCCGCGTTCGCAGAACGACTATCTGGAACTGGCGAGCCGTTTCAAGACCGTGATCCTGTCCGGCATTCCGCGCATGTCGGCGGCGATGTCGTCGGAGGCGCGCCGTTTTACGTGGCTGATCGACGTTTTCTACGATCACAAGGTCAAACTGATCATGTCGGCCGAAGTCGAGCCGGAAGCTTTATATACCGTCGGGCAGCTGGCAAACGAGTTTCAGCGCGCGGTTTCCCGTATCATAGAAATGCAATCGCGCGAATATATGGACGCGGAACGGCGCGACGTGGCCGGCTCGATTACCTGAGCGGGCCCGCATCGAAGCCGAAACAACATGGGATGAGACAGTGAATTTCGATTTGAACATACGAACCGCGGCAATTCTCCGGCTGGCCATGCCGGCCCTGTTGCTTGGGCTGGCGCTGCCGGGATGGGGGCAGGATGCGCCCACGCCCGCACCTGCACCTGCATCCGCGCCATCGTCCGTGCCGGCCGTCACGGGCGAAGCCCTGGCGGCCCGCTATCCGGCGGGCAGCATCGCCTCGGTCGCCACGGCGAATGCGGCGCTCGACGATACCGGGCGCGAACGTGCCCGCATCGACGTCGAATTGATCCGCCAGCAGCGGGTTTGCTATCAGAAATTTTTTGTTTCCTCCTGCCTGGGCAAAGTGGCGGAGGCGCATCGCCTCGAAGCGAAGAAGCTCAAGAATATCGAAGTCGAGGCCAATACCTATCTGCGCCAGGCGCGCGCCGACGAGCGCGATGCCGCGCTGGCCGAACAGCAGGCGAAGGACCTGGCCGACGCGCCGCGCCGCGCCGAAGAGCAGCGCAAAAATGCTCTGGAGAATGCCCGCAAGGTGGACGAAAGCGCGCGCCGCAGCGCGGATGCCGATGCCAGGGCGCAAGAGGCCACCCCGACGCCGGATCAGCGCATTGCCGAGCATGAGAAAAAAATGCAGCAGGTGCGTGCGCAGCAGGCGGCCGACGCCAAGGCGCACGACGCCAATGTCGCCGCCTACAACAAGAAAGTGAAGGACGCCCAGGAGCGGCAGAAGGAAGTGGCCGACAAGAAAGCGCAGAAGGCGGCGGACCAGGCAGCCCAGAAGGCCGCTGCGCAAAAGTGACCGAAAACGGGCCGAATTGCCGCGGTTTCATCGCGGTTTTCATGGCAGTTTTCATGTAAACTAGCGCTTTGCCGTATCTGCATGCCCGATTTCCGGGATCATCGCTGTAAGCGCCTGTTCAATGATTTTTTTCCGTGAAGCTTGGCAATGACGACTACGCAACGAGAAGACATACAGCGCCGCATCGTCGAACTGGAGGTTGAACATCGCGACCTCGACATGGTGATCGAGATACTGACGCGCGATGTGAATCATGAAGAGTTGCAGTTGCGGCGCCTGAAAAAGCGCAAGCTGCAGCTGAAGGACCATATTTCCCTGCTCAAAATGCAGTTGATACCCGATATTCCGGCCTGACAGGCTTTTCCCATTTTGACCGAAGACTCAGTAAAAACCGATCCTGCCGACGACCATGCCGCAGAGCTCGAGCAGTTGTTCGGCGCCGGCGGGCCGCTGGGCGGCGCGGTCGGCGGCTTCAAGCCGCGCCATTCGCAGACCGAAATGGCCAAGGCCATCGCCGCCGCCATCTCGGCCCGCACCACCTTGATCGCGGAAGCCGGCACCGGTACCGGCAAGACCTTCGCGTATCTGGTGCCGGCGCTGCTGTGGGGCGGCAAAACCATCATTTCGACCGGCACCAAGAATCTGCAGGATCAATTGTTTTCGCGCGACATCCCGACCGTGCGCAAGGCCCTGAACGTGCCGGTATCGGTGGCGCTGCTCAAGGGCCGCGCCAACTATGTCTGCCATTTCCACCTGGAACGCACGCTGCAGAACGGCCGGCTGACGGCGCGCGAGGACGCCGGCTATCTGCGCGATATCTCGCGCTTCATGAAGACCACCTCGTCCGGCGACAAGGCCGAGCTGACCCAAGTGCCCGAAACGGCGCTGATCTGGAATCTGGTGACCTCGACGCGCGATACCTGTTTTGGCGCGGAATGCCAGTATTACCAGGACTGCTTTGTCATGAAGGCGCGCAAGGAAGCGCAGCAGGCCGACGTGGTGGTGGTCAATCACCATCTGTTTTTTGCCGATGTCGCGCTGAAGGACACCGGCGTGGCCGAACTGTTGCCGTCGGCCAATACCGTCGTGTTCGACGAAGCGCATCAATTGCCGGAAACCGCGACGCTGTTCTTCGGCGATACGGTATCGACTTCGCAGGTGCTGGAATTGTGCCGCGACGTGCTGGCCGAAGGCTTGTCGCATGCGCGAGACGGCGCCGACTGGGCCAAACTGGTGGCGCCGGTGGAGCGCGCGGCACGCGACCTGCGCCTGGCGTTTCCGCAAGACGTGGTGCGTCTGGCGCTGCATCAGATTGCACCGTCCAGCGTCTTCTTTCCGGCATTGGAAACGCTGGTTTCCAGCCTTGCCGAGATGCTGCTCACACTGGAAAAACAGGCTGAGCGTGCCGAGAGCATCGAACAATGCCGCACCCGCGCCATCGAATTGTCGGAGCGGCTGAAGGGCTGGAACAAGGCCGGCGGCAACACTGCGCAAGGCGCGCGCAACGAGCCGGAATCGGTGCTGTGGGTCGAGGCATTTTCCTCGTCGCTGCAATTGCATCGCACCCCGCTGTCGATCGCTCCCATCTTCAACAAGCAGCGCGAAGGCACGCCGCGCACCTGGATTTTTACCTCGGCGACGCTGGCCGTCAAAAACGATTTCCACCATTACACATCGCAGATGGGCCTGGTCGACGAGCCGGCGCAATCGTGGCCCAGCCCTTTCGATTATGGCGAGCAAGGCCTGCTGTACGTGCCGGCCGGCCTCCCGCAGCCGAATGCGCCCGATTACACCGATGCCGTGATCGACGTCGCGATGCCGGCCATCGAAGCGGCCGGCGGCCGCACTTTTCTGCTGTGCACCACCATTCGCGCGGTCAAGCGCGCGGCCGAGCGCCTGCGCGCCGAGTTCGAACAGCGCGGATTGAAGTATCCCCTGTTCGTGCAGGGCGAATCCGGCCGCACCGAATTGCTGGACCGTTTCCGTGCCTCCGGCAACGGCGTACTGATCGGCAGCCAGAGCTTCTGGGAGGGCGTCGACGTGCGCGGCGAGGCGCTGTCGCTGGTCATTATCGACAAGCTGCCGTTTGCGCCGCCTGACGATCCGGTGCTGGCGGCGCGCATCACGGAAATGGAAAAGCAGGGCTTGAACGGTTTCATGCACCATCAGTTGCCGGAGGCGATCATCAATCTGAAACAGGGCGCCGGCCGCCTGATTCGCGATGAGACCGACAGCGGCGTGCTGATGATCTGCGATCCGCGTCTCATTTCCAAAGGCTACGGCAAGCGCATCTGGCAAAGCCTGCCGCCTTTCAAGCGTACCCGCGAGATCGCCGACGTGCAGGCATTTTTCAGAGACAAAGATAGGACATCCGAAGCCGCCGCCTCAGGTAAAATCATGCCATGAAAATTCTGATCAGCAACGACGACGGTTATCTCGCTCCCGGCATCATCGCGCTGGCCGATGCCTTGTCGTCCTGCGCCGAAGTGACCGTGGTCGCGCCCGACAGCAACCGTTCCGGCAGTTCCAATTCGCTGACCCTGGAACGGCCGCTGACGGTCAGCCAGACCGACGGCGGCGTCTATTACGTCAACGGCACGCCGTCCGATTGCGTGCATATCGCCTTGACCGGGCTGCTGGCTTTCCGGCCCGATCTGATCGTCTCCGGCATCAATCAGGGCCAGAACATGGGCGACGATACGCTGTATTCCGGCACGGTGGCGGCGGCGACCGAAGGTTATCTGTTCGGCATTCCGGCCATCGCATTTTCCCAGATCGAACGCGGCTGGATCGAGCTGGACGCCGCGGCCCGGGTTGCGCGTGAAATCGTGCTGCGGCAGTTCGAAAGCTTGCCGCGGCCGTACCTGCTCAATGTCAATATTCCGAATCGCCCTTACGACCAGTTGGGCCGGCCGGTGGCAACCCGCCTCGGCAAGCGCCATGCCTCCGAACCGGTACACAAGCTGACCGATCCGTTCGGCAAGGACATGTACTGGATCGGCGCAGTCGGCAAGATACGGGACGCCAGCGAAGGCACTGATTTTCATGCCGCCGCGCAAGGATTGATTTCGATCACGCCGCTGCAGATCGACTTGACCCATGCCCAGCAGTTGCAGCATCTGCGCGAGGCGCTGGCATGACCGAAAAGAACAGCCGCTTCCCGTTGTCGCTGGCGTCGCTGGCGCAGAAAAACAACGGCAAGTCGTCGCCCAAGGCAACGGCCAAAACCGCCACGCCGCAAACTGCGACGCGCAATGCCGCATCGGATTCGGCGCGTCAGCCGCAAGGCGCCGCTCCGGCGGCGGCAGCCAAAACGGCGCGTCCGGCGGCGCCGATGGGCGCACCGGGAAATCATGCCAACGCCGGCGGCAACAGCAACAGCAGCGCCACGCCCATGGTGTCGCATGCGGTGCGCCAGGCCATGGTGGCGCGGGTCGCCAAACAGGGCGTGCGCGATGCCAAGGTGCTGGCCGCGCTGGAAGCCGTGCCGCGCCATTTGTTCATGGAGCCGGCGCTGGCCAGCCAGGCGTATATCGACGCCTCCCTGCCGATCGGCTACCACCAGACTATTTCCCAACCCTACATAGTCGCCCGCATGATCGAAGTCATGCGCGACAATAAAGCCGGCGGCGTGCTCAACCGCGTACTGGAAATCGGCACCGGCTGCGGCTATCAGGCGGCGGTGCTGTCGGTGGTTGCGGGCGAAGTTTATTCGATCGAACGCATCAAGCCCCTGCATGAATTGGCCAAGCGCAATTTACGGCCGATGCGCATTCCGAACATTCGTTTGCACTACGGAGATGGTATGCTTGGCCTGCCGCAAGTTGCGCCTTTTGATGGCATCATTCTGGCTGCCGCGGGAATGGAAGTGCCGCAGGCTTTGCTGGACCAGCTGGCGATAGGGGGGCGGCTGATCGCGCCTGTCGGCGGCCAGCATCAGGTGCTGCAATTGATCGAGCGCGTCGGCAAATACGAATGGCGCAACGAGACCCTGGAACATTGCCGCTTCGTGCCCTTGCGGCCCGGCGTGGTGTAGGCATGCGCTAATGAACTTGTCAATTAACCAAGTAGTCAATGCTATCGTCGCAGAAAAAAAAGAAATCGTAATGAGTATGAAAATCTCTTGCCTGATACCGGCCGTCATTCTGAGCGCACTGCTTGCAGCCTGCGCCACCACCAATGCGCCCGCGCCGGTTGTGTCGCGTACCTCTCAAAGCGCCGAAGCGCCGGCTGCCGCTGCCGCCGCGGCGCCTGCTCCGGTGGAAGGCCGCGGTTATTACCGGGTCAAAAAAGGCGACACACTGTTTCGCATCGCCGTCGACGTCGGACAGAGCTACAAGGATATCGTGGCCTGGAATAACCTGAGCAATCCCAACGACATCAAGGTCGACCAGATGCTGCGGGTGCTGCCGCCGGAAGCCGGCGCCCTGGGCCCTGGCGGTGTGCAGGTCGGCAGTGTCGCCGCGGGCAATCCCGGCGTCGAAGTCCGGCCGTTGAGTACGCCGGCGGCAACTGTGGCCGACAGCGGCGGCAACAAGACTGGTCCGCGCGGCGACAAGCGGCCGTATTCCGATGCGGCCCTGGCTGAACTTGAAAAACCGGACACCGCTTCGACCGCGCCTGCCACGTCGGCAACACCTGCGCAGGCGCCTGCATCGGGATCGGCATCGGCGTCGACCGCCCCGGCCAAAACCGATGCGGCGCCGGCCGCCGCCGAAGACCAGGCCATGGAATGGATCTGGCCCGCCGACGGCAAGGTAATCGGTAATTTCGCGGCCAAAAAAGGCATCGACATTGCAGGCAAGAGCGGCCAGGCCGTCATGGCCGCCGGCGCAGGCAAGGTGATGTACGCCGGCGCCGGCATTCGTGGTTACGGCAACCTGGTGATCATCAAGCACAACAACAATCTGCTGTCCGCCTATGCGCACAACAAGACCATCCTGGTGAAAGAAGGCCAGCAGGTGAACAAAGGCCAGAAGATTGCCGAAATGGGCAACTCCGACAGCGACTCCGTCATGCTGCATTTCGAAATCCGCCAGCAGGGCAAGCCGGTCGACCCAGCCAAATACCTGCCGTCCAAATAATTAGTGTAATCAGCGCAAGTGCGGCCCTGCGAGGGGTGTCGCGAAGGTTGCAAAACAATCAGGAAAATATCTCCGCGCAGCGGTATATTTTTCGTTTTGCGGCCTTCGCGGCACCCCTCGCAGGGCCGCACTTACGCTGATTGCCAAACTGAATATATTTTTATTTTATGCAAGATCTCATTCTCGACATCGAATCGCTGGACATGGAAGGGCGCGGCATCGGCCATCTGCCCAATGACGACGATACGCCCGGCAAGGTGGTGTTCGTGGAAGGCGCGCTGGCGGGCGAGCGTGTCAGTTTCAGCTCTTATCGCAAAAAGCCGAAATGGGAAGCGGCCAACATGACTGCGCTGCATCGGGAATCGAGCATGCGGGTCAAGCCCGAATGCACGTATTTCGGCCTCTGCGGCGGTTGCTCGATGCAGCATCTGGAAGCGACCGCGCAAGTCGCCGCCAAACAGCGCGTGCTGGAAGACAGCCTGTGGCATATCGGTAAAATCAAGCCGGAAAACATGCTGCGGCCGATCTATGGGCCGACTTGGGGTTATCGCTACCGCGCGCGCATTTCGGTGCGCAACGTGCCGAAAAAAGGCGGCGTGCTGGTCGGCTTTCATGAGCGCCGCTCTTCGTTCATCGCCGATATGAAGTCCTGCCGCATTTTGCCGGAACACGTGTCGGCGCTGCTGGTGCCATTGCGTCTTCTGATCGGTTCGATGGACGCGATGGATGCGCTGCCGCAGATCGAACTGGCCATAGGCGAAGGCGCCGACGGCAAGCAACTGACCGTGCTGGTGCTGCGCCACATGACGCCGCTGCCGGCCGGCGACGAAGCGAAACTGCGGGCATTTGCCGATTTGCACGAAGTGCAATGGTGGCTGCAGCCGCAAGGCCCGGACAGCGTGCATCCGTTCTATCCTGCGCACGCCGACCTGCATTACACCTTGCCCGAATTCGGCGTGCGCATGCCGTTCAAACCTACCGATTTTACGCAGGTGAACCATCAGATCAATCGGGTCCTGGTGACGCGCGCCCTGCGCCTGCTCGACGTCGCACCCGGCGAGCGCGTGGCGGATCTGTTCTGCGGCCTCGGCAATTTCACGCTGCCGATTGCCACCCGGGCTGCAAGCGTAGTGGGCATAGAGGGCAGCACCACGCTGACCGATCGCGCCACCGACAATGCCGCTGCCAATGGACTGGGCGAAAAGGCAGTATTTCATTGCCGCAATCTGTTCGAGGCGACCGCGCAGGATTTCGTTGCCCTGGGCAAGTTCGACCGCATGCTGATCGATCCGCCGCGCGATGGCGCGCAGGCGGTATGCCAGGCGCTGATCGATCTCGGCGCGCTGGCGCCCGAATTGCGTCCGAAACGCATTGTGTACGTCTCCTGCAGTCCGGGCACCCTGGCGCGCGATGCGGGCATGCTGGTCGGGCAGGGCGGTTATGCCTTGAAGCAGGCGGGCGTGGTGAACATGTTCCCGCACACCGCGCATGTCGAATCGATTGCCGTATTCGACCTGGTCGTCTAGATCGCCGATGCGGAAATAAAAAAAGCCGACCCGAAGGTCGGCTTTTTGTTGCGCGTCTGAAACCCGCTTAGCGGCGGTCGCCGCCGAAAATCCCAAGAATCGACAGCAGATTCACGAAGATGTTGTAGACATCGAGATAAATCTTTAATGTTGCTGAAATGTAATTTGTTTCGCCGCCGTTAATAACTTGTTGCACGTCATACAACAAATAAGCGGAAAAAATACCGATGGCCACCACCGAAATAGTCAATTGCAGAGCCGGCAATTGCAGGAAGGCATTGGCAAGCGCCGCGACCAGGATAACCAGCACGCCGGCGAACAGCCATTTGCTCATGCCGGAAAAGTCGCGCTTGGAGACCGTGGCGACGGAGGCCATGACGCCGAAAACGATGGCGGTGCCGCCGAATGCCGTCATGATCAATTGGGCGCCGTTGGCGAATCCCAGGATGTGTTCGATCAGGCGCGACAGCATCAAGCCCATGAAAAACGTGAATCCGAGCAGCGCCAGCACGCCCCAGCCGCTGTTTTTGGTCTTTTCGATGACGTAGAAAAAGCCGAAGGCAATCGCCATGAAAATGACGAATCCCATTACGGGGCTGCCGGCAAACAGGCTCAGATGCATCTGTACGCCCAGCCATGAGCCGAAAATGGTCGGAATCATCGACAGCGCCAGCAGCCAGTAGGTGTTGCGCAGCACACGATGGCCGGTCAGCGTCGCGGCGGAGCCGGAACGCAGGGTGTCCTGCAGGTTTTGATTAAAGGCCATGATACGGTTCTCCTCTTGCATGATAGGTAAGCCCGGTCAGAATACCACGTCGTCCGCAATCGATGCGGGCGTCTCTGAAAACGCCGTTATGCGTCATTGTGCGCCCAGGTCAACTTGGTGCCGTATTCAGAATGTTTCATGTTAAAATCACCGGTTGATTGCATTATCAATTTACAATCTTGGGACTTGTTGAAAATTATTCAAGAACAGGTTCTAACCCTTTCATTTTATTGGAGTTTTTACAGATGGCAATTGAACGCACACTGTCGATTATCAAGCCGGACGCAGTCGCCAAAAACGTAATCGGACAAATTTACAGCCGTTTCGAAAACGCCGGCCTGAAGATCATTGCCGCCCGCATGCAACAATTGTCGCGCGCCGAAGCGGAAGGTTTCTATGCCGTGCACCGCGAACGTCCATTTTTCAAGGACCTGGTCGATTTCATGATCTCCGGTCCTGTGATCGTGCAAGTTCTGGAAGGCGAAAACGCCATTTTGAAGCACCGCGACCTGATGGGCGCGACCGATCCTAAAAAAGCGGAAGCCGGCACCATTCGCGCCGACTTCGCGGATTCGATCGACGCCAACGCAGTGCACGGTTCGGATTCGGCAGAAAACGCCAAGGTCGAAATGGCTTATTTCTTCCCGGCTTCGAATATTCACTCACGTTAATGAAAGCCGTCGCCTTGCTTGCGGCCGCATCTTTGCGGTTCCTGCAAGGACGATGTGAATAAAGACTGGCGCTATGACCGTTCTCACCAATCTGCTGGATCTGGATCCTGCACAGCTTGTCGCTTATTGCGGCGAGTTGGGTGAGAAGCCGTTCCGCGCCAAGCAGTTGCAACGCTGGATTCATCAATTCGGCGCATCCGATTTCGATTCGATGACCGATCTTGCCAAATCGCTGCGGGAAAAGCTGGCCGGACGTGCGGTCGTGATGGCGCCCGACGTCATCAGCGACCACACCTCCTCGGACGGCACCCGCAAATGGCTGCTCGACGTCGGGCAGGGCAACGCGATAGAAACCGTATTCATCCCCGAAGAAAACCGCGGCACCTTGTGCATTTCGACGCAAGCCGGCTGTGCGGTGAACTGCCGCTTCTGTTCCACCGGCAAGCAGGGCTTCAACCGCAACCTGACTGTCGCCGAAATCATCGGCCAGTTGTGGATGGCGGAATTCGAATTGCGCAAGACCAAGGGTATCGAAACAGGCCCGAAAGGCGAGCGCCAGATCACCAATGTGGTCATGATGGGCATGGGCGAACCCTTGCTCAATTTCGGCCCGACCGTGACCGCGCTGAAGCTGATGCTGGACGATAACGCCTACGGCCTGTCGCGCCGCCGCGTCACGCTGTCGACCAGCGGCGTGGTGCCGATGATCGACAAGCTGTCGCAGGAATGCGCGGTGGCGCTGGCGGTTTCGCTGCATGCATCCAACGATGCGCTGCGCGACAGCCTGATCCCCCTGAACAAAAAACACCCGCTGCGCGAACTGATGGCCGCCTGCAAGCGCTACCTCGAATTCGCGCCTCGCGATTTCGTCACCTTCGAATATTGCATGCTCGACGGCGTCAACGACAGCGACCAGCACGCCCGCGAACTGATCGCGCTGGTGCAGAGCGGCGCCGACGGCCAGCCTGTCCCTTGCAAATTCAATCTCATTCCTTTCAATCCCTTCCCGGAATCGGGCCTCACCCGTTCCAAGAATCCGCGCATCAAGGCGTTTGCGCAGATTCTGATGGATGCCGGCATCGTCACCACCATCCGCAAGACGCGCGGCGACGACATCGACGCCGCCTGCGGACAGCTGGCCGGCGAAGTGCAGGATCGCACGCGCGTGCAGGAACGCATGCAGAAAATGACGGAGTATCAGAAGAAATTCGGTAAAAATTTCGGCCGCCTGGTGGAGATATCCGAGTGAGTTGGCGCCTGCAGCGATTGAGCGCGGCGTTATCATCGTTTTTGCTGTTGACTGCATGCGCGGGCGCGGTGAGCGCGAATCAGCCGGCTTTTGCCGTGCCGGCCGCATCGGCATCGGCCGCCGATTCCGCCGCCGCCGTCAATCAGCGCCGCGCCGATGCGCATTTGCAATTGGCGCTCGCGTATTATCAGCAAAGCCAATGGCAGGTTGCGCTCGATGAAGCGACCCTGGCGCTGCGGATCGGACCGGAACAGGGAGATGCGCTGAGCATGCGCGGCCTGATTCTGATGGCCTCGGGGCGGCCTGCATTGGCCGGCGCGGATTTTTTGCAAGCCTTGCGGATCGCACCGGAACAGCCTGATTATTTGAATAATTACGCATGGTATTTGTGTCAGACCGGCCATGCGCAGGCGTCGCTGGACTGGTTTGAACGCGCTGCCGCGCAAGCGGACTACCGTTCGCCCGAAAAGGCCTTGAATAACGCAGGCGCCTGTAGCCGGACGGCGGGCGACGCGGCGGCGGCGAAGCGGTATTTCCAGCGCGCGCTGGCGCTGCGGCCGGATAATGCGCGTGGCAATGTCGCGCTGGCTGAATTATATTTCAACGACGGCGATTATCCGCATGCCCGCCTGCATGCGGAACGGGCGGTGGCAGGGACGAAACCTGGCGCCGACGCATTATGGATAGCGATTAAAGTGGCGCGCAAGTCGGATCAGGCGGGGGCAGAAAAGCAATTGCTTGCGCAGTTGCGGCATCTGTATCCTGATTCGGCCGAATACGCAGCTTATCAACGTGGAGTATTTGATGAGTGATCTGCAGCACATACCGGGGACGCCGTCATCGAACGACGAACAACATCCGCAATCCGAAGCGATGCAGCCGCGTCCCCCGTTGCCGGGCGCGGTGCTTGCCGGCGAACGACAGGCCAGGGGTTGGTCGGTCGAATACGTGGCAAGCCATTTGAAGCTGGCGATACGCCAGATCAACGCGCTTGAGGAAGACCGCTACGAGGCCTTGCCGAGTCCGGTCGTCATTCGCGGTTTCATCCGCATCTACGCCAAAATGCTCGGCATCGATTCGACGGCCCTGGTTGCCGGCCTGCCGGCCAATCCGGCGCCTGTCGATGTGCAGATCATGCCTTCGCGCACGCTTTCCACGCCGTTTTCCGAATCCAGCCTGCCGCTGCGCGGCCAGCACGAGTTGCCTGTCGCGCGGATTGCCTGGATTGCATTCGGCGTGGTTGTCATCGCGGCTGTGCTCGCGGCGCTGAAGTATGGCAATTGGGACGACGTCAAGAATTCCTCGCTGGTGCAGCGTATGCATTTGAGCGGGTCGGCATCGAAGCCGGAGAAGCAGGAAACGGCCGCCGCGGCGAACGCGGATAATGCCGATCCTGCCGCCAAGCCGGCGGTTGTGGCCGACAATGAAAGCGCCGTGCCTTCCGAAACCGTGGCGCCGGCAACGGCGCCGTCCGCGGCCTCACCGGCAACGCCCGCGGCGCCTCCTGTGTCTGCGCCGGTTGTTCCGGCTACGCCTGCCGCTACTGCCGCTACTGCCACTACTGCCACTACTGCCACTACTGCCACTGCTGCGGCGACCGCCGGCGCCGCGCCGAATGCTGCGATAACACCGCCCGCGCCGACGGCGCCGCCGGTGGCCGCGAATTTCGCCAATCCGCTGCAACTGACCATCACCCAGGATTCCTGGGTTGAAATTCGCCGGCCCGACAAAACCGTGGTCGTTTCGCGCATCATGAAAGCCGGCGCCACCGAAGCCTTCGACGTCAACGGACCGATGTCGATGATCGTGGGCAACGCCGCCGGCGTGGAAGCCACCCTGCGCGGCAAGCCGCTGGCGCTGGGTTCGACCACCAGCAATAACGTGGCGCGCCTGGACCTGAAATAATCTGGCAGATACCAAATGACTTTTTCTTCTTCTCCCATTCCCTCCGGCCAGTCGCCGCGCCGCATCACGCGCCGCGCTGCCATCCGTTATGGCAGCAATGAAATACTGATGGGCGGCGGCGCGCCGATCGTGGTGCAGTCGATGACCAATACCGATACCGCCGACGTCATCGCCACGGCGATCCAGGTCAAGGATCTGGCGCGCGCCGGTTCCGAACTGGTGCGCATCACGGTGAACAATGCAGAATCGGCCGCCGCGGTGCCGGCCATTCGCGAGCAGTTGGACCGCATGGGCGTCGACGTGCCGCTGGTCGGCGATTTTCATTACAACGGCCATACGCTGCTCAACGACTATCCGGACTGCGCGCGTGCGCTGTCGAAGTACCGCATCAATCCCGGCAATGTCGGGCAGGGCGCGAAACGCGATACGCAGTTCGCGCAGATGATCGAAGCCGCCTGCAAGTACGACAAGCCGGTGCGCATCGGCGTCAACTGGGGCAGCCTGGATCAGACGCTGCTGGCGCGCATCATGGATGAAAATGCACAGCGCGCGCAGCCGTGGCCCGCGCAGAACGTGATGTACGAAGCGTTGATCACCTCGGCGGTGGAAAGCGCGCAGCGCGCCGAAGAACTGGGACTGGCCGGCGACCGCATCATCCTGTCGTGCAAGGTTTCCGGCGTGCAGGACTTGATCGCGGTGTATCGCGAACTGGCGCGCCGTTGCGATTATCCGCTGCACCTGGGCCTGACCGAAGCCGGCATGGGCAGCAAGGGCATCGTGGCCTCGAGCGCGGCGCTGGGCGTGCTGCTGCAGGAAGGCATCGGCGACACCGTGCGCATCTCGCTGACCCCGGAACCGGGCGGCGACCGCACGCGCGAAGTGATCGTCGGCCAGGAAATCCTGCAAACCATGGGTTTGCGCAAATTTACGCCGATGGTCATCGCCTGCCCGGGCTGCGGACGCACCACCTCGACCGTATTCCAGGATCTGGCCGACAAGATCCAGACTTATCTGCGCGATCAGATGCCGGTCTGGAAGGCCGAATATCCGGGCGTGGAAGGCATGAACGTCGCCGTGATGGGATGCATCGTCAACGGTCCCGGCGAATCCAAGCACGCCAATATCGGCATCAGCCTGCCGGGCAGCGGCGAATCGCCTGCCGCCCCGGTATTTATCGACGGCGAAAAGAAAATGACCCTGCGCGGCGAGCACATTGCCGAAGAATTCCAGGCGCTGGTGCTCGACTACGTCAAGCAGCGCTACGCCAGGTCCGCCTGAATTGCCTTTAACCCTATTGAATCACCAAGATGTCAGAACATAAAAAAGCCGAGAAAATTGTCGGCGTCAAAGGGATGAACGATATCCTGCCGGCCGACGCTCCTTTGTGGGAGTTGTTCGAAAACACGGTGCATTCCGTGTTGAAAAGTTACGGTTTCCAGCAGATCCGCACGCCGATCGTGGAGCCGACCGCCCTGTTTGCGCGCGGCCTGGGCGCTGTTACCGACATCGTCGAAAAAGAGATGTATTCGTTTACCGATACCCTCAATGGCGACAATCTGACGCTGCGCCCGGAAAGCACCGCCGGCGTGGTGCGCGCGGCGCTCGAACACAATCTGACTTACGACGGTCCGAAGCGGCTCTGGTACAGCGGCCCGATGTTCCGCCACGAGCGTCCGCAGCGCGGCCGCTACCGTCAGTTTCATCAGATCGGCGCCGAAGCGATCGGCTTTACCGGTCCGGACATCGACGCCGAACTGATCATGATGTGCCAGCGCCTGTGGGACGACCTGGGCCTGGAGGACGTACGGCTGGAGCTCAATTCGATCGGCGACGCCGAGGAGCGCAACAAGCATCGCGTCGATCTGATCGCCTATTTCGGGCAGCACAAGGAATTGCTGGACACCGACGCGCAGCGCCGCCTGCTGTCGAATCCGCTGCGCATTCTCGACACCAAGAACCCGCTCATGCAGGAGATGGTGAACGGCGCGCCGAAACTGCTCGATTACCTGGGCCCGGAATCGCGCGCGCATTTCGAAGGCGTGCAGAAAATCCTGCAGCACAACAATATTCCCTACACCGTCAATCCGCGTCTGGTGCGCGGCATGGATTACTACAATCGCACCGTCTTCGAATGGGTTACCGACCAGCTCGGTTCGCAGGGCACGGTATGCGGCGGCGGCCGCTACGATCCTTTGGTCGAGATGTTCGGCGGCAAGCCGACGCCGGCCTGCGGTTTCGCAATGGGCGTCGAGCGCTTGCTCGAGTTGATGAAAGCCGCCGGCGAACAGTATGCACCGAATCAGTGCGACGTCTATCTGGTGCATCAGGGCGAGGCCGCGCAATTGCAATCGTTTGTGCTGGCGGAGCGTTTACGGACTGCGGGCCTGGATGTTGTGCTACATTGCGCATCGTCCAACGCGGGCGGCAGCTTCAAGGCGCAGATGAAACGGGCCGATGCCAGCGGCGCCGCGTTTGCCATCATCATCGGCGAAGATGAAATCGCGAATGCGACCGCGGTGGTCAAGAATCTGCGCGGCGCGCCGGATGCGGAGAGCGGACAGGCCGCGGTGGCTTTCGATGCCGTGCCCGATTATCTGGTTGATCAGATCGTCGGCGACGACCACGATCATGACCACGTTCATTACCACGCTTAATTTTCATAACAGATACGGCAATTTATGGCATACGATCTCGAAGAGCAGGAACAACTCGACAGCATCAAGGCGTGGTGGGCCAAGCATGGCAACTGGCTGACCTGGGTTGCGATCGCAGTGCTGGCGGCTTATGCCTGCTGGTCCGGATGGGGCTACTATCAGCGCAGGCAATCCCTGCAGGCGGCGCAGTTGTACGAAGCGCTGCAAACGGCAAATACGGCGAAAGATCATGCCAAGGTCATGCGCGTGGCCAGCGATATCCAGGATAAATTTTCCGCTACGCCTTATGCCCAGATGAGCGCATTGCTGGCTGCAAAATCGGCCTTTGACGCCAATGACTCGAACGCCGCCAAAAGCCAGCTGCAATGGGTGGTTGAACACCACCGGGACGCGGAATACAAGGCCATCGCGGCGATTCGCCTGGCCGGCCTTCAGCTCGACGCCAAGCAGTATGACGACGCATTGAAGACGCTGTCGGGCGATTTTCCCGCGCAATTCGCCGGCGCGATCGCCGACCGCAAGGGCGATATCCTGTATGCGCAAAACAAGCTGCCTGAAGCGCGCGATGCTTATCAGCAAGCGCTCGACAAGACCGAAGCGAAAGATCCGGGCCGCCAGCTGATTCAATTGAAGCTGGATGCGCTCGGCGGTTCGGCGAAAGCAGCGGCGTAATCCACCAAGATACAAGACACTGAATACAGGAGCGCCGGCGGCGCGCCGGGCGGGATCTGCCGGTATGGCGGTTCCGGATCGAATGCAGGCTTGAATGCAATTAAAGGAAGCAATATGCGTACAGTTTTCAAATATGCCGGTAAATATGTTTGCGTACTCGCGGCAGCCGTTGCCGTGGCGTCGTTGTCCGGCTGTTCCCTGTTTTCCTGGATGACCAGCAAGAAGGTCATCAATCCGCCGTCGCCGCTGGTGGAATTCAAGGCAACGCAGAATCCGCGCACGCTGTGGAAAGTATCGCTGCCGAAGAGCGGCGTCTATCAATTCTCGCCTGCGCTTGCGGGCGACAGCATTTATGCCGCCGCCGCCGACGGCACCGTGATACGGGTCAATGCGGTCAGCGGCCAGACCGTCTGGCGCATCGACGCCAAGATGAAACTGACCGCCGGCGTCGGCAGCGACGGTTCGACCGTGGCCGTGGCGGGTGAAAAGGGCGTTGTGCTGGCTTATGACGGCGCGGGAAAATTTCTCTGGAAGGCGCAGGCAAGCAGCGAAATCCTGTCGGCGCCGGCAGTCGGTTCCGGTCTGGTGATCGTACGCAGCCTGGACAGCAAGATTGCCGCCTATGACGCCCTGACCGGCGAACGCCGCTGGCTGGCGCAACGCAATACGCCTTCGCTGACCTTGCGCAATGCGCCGGGTATCGTGATTGTGTCGCAGACCGCCTATGTCGCCTTGCCGGGCGGCCGTTTGTCGGCGCTGCTGCTGACCAATGGCGGACCGCGCTGGGAAGTGCCGGTCGGCGATCCGCGCGGCACCACCGAACTGGAACGCGTTTCCGACGTTTCGGGCCTGCCGACGGTTGCCGGCAATACCGTCTGCGCGGTCGCCTTCCAGGGCCGCATCGGTTGCTTCGACGCCGCAAGCGGCGCGTTGCACTGGATCAAGAATTTCTCCAGCACGGTCGGCCTGGGCATCGATGAAAGCTATGTTTTTGCTTCCGACGAGCGTGGCGGCGTGGTCGAATTCGCGCGCGATTCGGGCGCCATCCTGTGGCGCAACGACAAAATGGCCTATCGCCAATTGTCGGCGCCGGCTTCGATCGGCAGCAGTGTGGCAGTCGGCGACTACCAGGGCTACATCCATTTCCTCTCGCGCGAGAACGGCAATCTGGTGGCGCGCGTGGCGACCGATGGCAGCGCTATCATTTCCAATCCTGTCGTCGTAGGCGGCAGCGTTGTTTTTCAAACCCAAGCAGGATCATTGGTTGCGTTGGCAACCGAATAGTGAATTGATGAAGCCGGTAATTGCACTTGTAGGTCGTCCCAATGTCGGTAAATCGACGCTGTTTAACCGGCTCACCCGTTCCAGGGATGCGCTGGTGGCAGACTTGCCCGGCCTGACCCGGGACCGCCATTATGGCGAAGGCAGGATGGGCGAGCGGCCGTTCCTGGTCATCGACACCGGCGGATTCGAGCCGGTGGCCAAGGAAGGCATCATGCACGAAATGGCCAAGCAGACCAAGCAGGCAGTGGTCGAAGCCGATATCGTGATTTTTATCGTCGACGGACGCCAGGGCCTGACGCCGCACGACAAGACCATTACCGATTTCCTGCGCAAGTCCGGACGTTCCGTCATGCTGGTCGTGAACAAGTCCGAAGGCATGAAATACACTGCCGTCACCGCCGATTTCTATGAACTGGGCATGGGCGATCCGTACGTGATCTCGGCCGCGCACGGCGATGGCGTGAATGATCTGGTGGAAGAGGCGATCGACCTTGCATTTGCGCAGCGCGGCCCGGCCGTGGAAGATCCTGACGTGGCCGCGCGCGGCATCAAGATCGCAATCGTCGGCCGTCCGAACGTCGGCAAGTCGACGCTGGTCAATACGCTGTTGGGCGAAGAACGCGTGATTGCGTTCGACATGCCCGGCACGACGCGCGATTCGATCGAAATTCCGTTCGAACGCGACGGCAAGCAATACACGCTGATCGATACCGCCGGCATCCGGCGGCGCGGCAAGGTGTTCGAGGCGATCGAAAAGTTTTCGGTGGTCAAGACCCTGCAATCGATTTCGGAAGCGAATGTGGTGGTGCTGCTGTTGGACGCGCAACAGGATATTTCCGAACAGGACGCGCATATCGCCGGCTTCGTGCTCGAAACCGGGCGCGCCCTGGTGGTCGGCGTCAACAAGTGGGATGGCCTGGTCAGTGACCGCCGCGACGAAATCAAGATGGATATCGAGCGCAAGCTGAATTTCCTGTCGTTCGCCAAGTTTCACTTCATTTCCGCACTAAAATCGACCGGTATCGGCCCATTCATGAAATCGATCGATTCGGCCTATGCGGCGGCGATGGCCAATCTGACTACGCCCAAGCTGACGCGCGCGCTGATCGAGGCTGTCGAGCATCAGCAGCCGCGGCGCAAGGGTTCGATTCGTCCGAAATTGCGCTACGCCCACCAGGGCGGGCAAAATCCGCCGATTGTGGTGATTCACGGCAATGCGCTGGAATCCATCGACGACAACTATAAACGTTATCTCGAGAAGCATTTCCGCGAAACTTTCGCCTTGGTTGGTACTCCATTGAGAATCGAATTCCGTTCAAGTAGAAACCCGTACGCCCGTGCGGATAAATAGAGTTTTCGCCTGTAAGCTTCAAATTTTGTTTCGATATCCGGATTTTAAGCAGTAGGATAGATGTCCTGACTGTTTGCAGCCGGATCGTCGTCATAAATCAACCGACGCTGAATGCATACGTAACGCAGGTGTAACCGTTTGTTAGTATTACGTGCGCGGCACTTGAAAAAGCGCCGCGCGCCTCCAGATTTCATTTACATCAACATAGTGGAGCCGCCATGAGCAACAATAAAGGGCAATTGTTACAAGACCCCTTCCTGAATGCCCTTAGAAAAGAGCATGTCGCTGTTTCGATTTACCTCGTTAATGGCATTAAGCTTCAAGGACACATCGAATCTTTCGATCAATACGTCGTCCTGCTTCGCAACACCGTCACACAAATGGTTTATAAGCACGCCATTTCCACTGTGGTTCCTGCCCGTGCTGTAAATTTAAGCCTTGAATCACCCGACGCCGCTGAATAATGCGGTTAACGGCGCAGCGCGCAATGAAATGCGCGCTGTCCTGATCGGCCTGGATTTTGGCAAGGGAAACTTTGCCACCAGCCTGGATGAGCTGTTTCTGCTTTCGCAATCCGCCGGCGTCGACCCTGTCACGACCATCTCCGGCAAGCGCGCCAGTCCCGATGCCGCGCTGTTCGTCGGTTCCGGCAAGGCGCAGGAAATTGCCGACGTCATCGCCGATCTCGATCTCGAACTCGCCATTTTCAATCATGCGCTTTCTCCGGCGCAGCAGCGCAATCTCGAACGCGTGCTGAAAGTCCGCGTGCTCGACCGCACCAGCCTGATCCTCGACATCTTTGCCCAACGCGCCAAAAGCCATGAAGGCAAGGTCCAGGTCGAACTGGCGCAATTGCAGCATCTGGCGACGCGCCTGATTCGCGGCTGGACCCACCTTGAACGTCAAAAGGGCGGTATCGGCCTGCGCGGTCCCGGCGAAACGCAATTGGAAACCGACCGCCGGCTGCTGGGTTTGCGCGTCAAGGCCTTGCGCGGCCAATTGCAAAAGCTGCAACGTCAGCATGCCACCCAGCGCCGGGCGCGTGGCCGCAGCTCGACCTTTTCGGTCTCGCTGGTCGGCTATACCAATGCCGGAAAATCCACCGTTTTCAACAGCATGACCAAGGCCGGCGCCTATGCCGCCGACCAGTTGTTCGCCACGCTGGACACCACATCGCGCCGCATCTATATGGGCGAGGCCGGCAATGTCGTGCTGTCCGATACGGTCGGCTTCATCCGCGAATTGCCGCATCAGCTGGTTGCCGCTTTCCGCGCCACCCTGGAGGAAACCATCCATGCCGATCTGCTGCTGCATGTGGTGGATGCTGCCAGTCCGGTGCGCATGGAACAGATCGAGCAGGTCAACATGGTTTTGAAGGAAATCGGCGCCGATCACATTCCGCAGATTCTGGTGTGGAACAAGATTGACGCCGCGGGGCTGGAACCACGGGTTGAGCGGGATGAGTATGATAAAATCCAGCGAGTTTTCATCAGCGCTCGGACCGGTTCTGGCTCGGATTTGCTGCGTGGCGCCATTTCGGAATATGCAGCGGCCAGTGTCCAAACTGTCGGCCAGACATCGGTTGACGATTCTCAGGATGTGCATGCCTAGGCACGCATGACCAGTTTTATTAATTAGAAGACGGATCGTAACGAATGCTTGTTTCCCTACTTAAACGGCTTGGATTGAAATTTTCGCTCAACGATCCGCAATGGGGCCGCGGATCCCAGGACGAAAATCGTCAAAATCAAAATAACGGCGACAAGCGTCCGAACGGCGGTCCGCCGGATCTGGATCAGTTGTGGCGCGATTTCAATCAGCGTTTCAACCGCCTGTTGGGCAAAAAGAACGATGGCGGCAATTCCGGCAATTCGGACGGCGGCGATTTCAGGAAAGACGGCATGAAGGGCACCGGCATCGGCGCCGGCATCATTGCGGCGATCGCATTGTGCCTGTGGCTGGCCAGCGGTTTCTTCATCGTGCAGGAAGGCCAGACCGCCGTGGTGTTGACGTTCGGCAAATATAGCTATACCACCATGCCGGGCTTCAACTGGCGCTGGCCGTATCCGATCCAGAGTCATGAAGTGGTCAATTTGTCCCAACTGCGCACGGTCGAGATCGGCTATCGCGCCAATGCGCGCAACAAGCAGGCCAAGGAAGCGCTGATGCTGACCGACGATGAAAACATCATCGACATTCAGTTCGCGGTGCAATACAAGCTCAAGAGCGCCGCCGAATGGATTTTCAACAACAGCGACCAGGAAGAAATGGTGCGCCAGGTGGCCGAGACCTCGATCCGCGAAATCGTCGGCCGCAGCAAGATGGATTACGTGTTGTACGAAGGCCGCGAGAAAGTCGCGCTGGACGTCGGCCAGCTGATGCAGCAGATACTGGATCACTACAAGTCGGGCGTGCAGGTCACCAATGTGACCATGCAGGGTGTGCAGCCGCCCGAACAGGTACAGGCCGCGTTCGACGATGCGGTCAAGGCCGGCCAGGATCGCGAGCGTCTCAAGAATGAAGGACAGGCTTATGCCAATGACGTGATTCCGAAAGCCAGCGGCGCGGCCTCGCGCCTGATGCAGGAATCGGAAGCCTATCGTTCGCGCGTGGTCGCCACCGCCGAAGGCGATGCCTCCCGCTTCAAGCAGGTGCTGACCGAATATCAGAAAGCGCCGGCAGTTACCCGCGACCGCATGTATCTGGACACCATGAAGCAGATTTTCACCAATACCACCAAAGTCATGGTCGATACCAAAGCAGGAAATAATCTGATTTATTTGCCGTTGGACAAATTGATCGCGCAGACTTCGAGCGATGCCGCCAAGCAACAGCAGGCCACGCCGTCATTGCCTTCGCCACTGCCTGGCGCTTCCGGCGCCGATCTGGGCGTGCAGATGGATCCGGCGCGCGACATGCGTTCACGCGACCCGATTGATCTGCGTTCACGGGAGGGCCGATAATGAATCGCCTCATCTCCCTGATCATCGGCGCCTTCATCATCATCTGGCTGCTGAGCGCAACCATCTTTACCGTCGATCAACGGCAGTTCGCCATCGTCTTCGCCCTGGGCGAAGTCAAGCAGGTGATTCGCGAACCCGGCCTGCATTTCAAGCTGCCGCCGCCATTCCAGAACGTGATCTACCTGGATAAGCGCATCCTGACCATCGATACCGGCGACGCCGACCGTTTCATTACCGCCGAGAAGAAAAACATCCTGGTCGATACTTTCGTCAAGTGGCGCATCGCCGATCCGCGCCTGTATTTCATCAGCCTGGGCGGCGACGAACAGCGCGCGCAGGACCGCATGTCGCAAATCGTCAAGGCGGCGCTGAATGAGGAAATCACCAAGCGCGCCGTGCGTGAAGTCATTTCCGGCGAACGCGGCAAGGTAATGACCGCGCTGCAGGTGAAAGTGGAAGCGGAAGCCAAGCAGATCGGCCTGGAAATCGTCGATATTCGCTTGAAGCGGGTCGATTACGTGGAACAGATCAATAATTCGGTGTACGACCGGATGAAGTCCGAGCGGGTGCGCGTGGCCAACGAATTACGCTCGACAGGTTCGGCGGAATCGGAGAAAATCCGTGCCGACGCGGATCGTCAGCGCACCGTGATCCTGGCAGAGGCTTATCGCGATGCGGAAAAGATCCGCGGCGAAGGCGATGCCAAGGCATCCCAGATTTATGCGCAGGCCTTCGGTCAGAATCCGGAGTTCTACAAGTTTTACCGCAGCCTTGAAGCATATCGCGCAAGTTTCAAGGATCGCCACGACGTGCTGGTGGTCGATCCGAACTCCGAGTTTTTCAAGTATTTCAAAAATGGCGGCGGAGGCAGTGTTTCCGGCGCGAAGAAATAAGCTGGATGGGACTGCCGTAAAAATGCTTTAGCGGCATTGATTACACTGATGGGAAGATGCTCGTCGCCGGGCATCTTTTCATTTTTTGCGTGCGCCGTCGTCGTCGATACGATGTCCGTACAAACAATTTTGCTCTTTTTCTCCGATTTATTACCCTATGCCTAATTGGCTCCTTCCCGAAAATATCGCCGACGTGTTGCCGTCGGAGGCACGAAAGATAGAAGAGCTGCGCCGCCAGGTCCTTGATCATTTCCGCCTTTACGGCTACGAACTGGTGATGCCGCCGATGCTCGAATATCTGGAGTCGCTGCTGACAGGCGCCGGCCAGGATACCGATTTACGGACCTTCAAGCTGGTCGATCAGCTTTCCGGCCGGACCATGGGCGTGCGCGCCGACATGACCACCCAGGTGGCGCGCATCGATGCGCATTTGCTCAACCGCAACTCGGTTACGCGTCTCTGTTACGCCGGCAGCGTGCTGCAGACCCGTCCGTCCGGCCTGCACGCCACGCGCGAACCGCTACAGATCGGCGCCGAAATCTACGGCCATGCCGGGCTTGAAGCCGATGCCGAAATCCAGCAGCTCGCGCTGGCTTCGCTGCGCCTGGCGGGTTTCGGAAAAGTGCGCCTGGATCTATGCCACGTCGGCGTATTGCAGGCAATCATCGCCGGCGATCCGCTGGCCAGCCAGCAGGCGCCGCAATTGTTCACATTGCTGCAGGCCAAGGACATTCCCGATTTGCAGGCCATCAGCGCCGGTTTTGCGCCGGCCACGCGCAGCGCCTTGCTGGCCTTGCCCGGCCTGTACGGCGACGCCGCCGTCATCGGCCAGGCGCGCGCCGTATTGCCGCCGCTGCCGGGCATCGCCAAGGCGCTGGACGATTTGCAGCTGCTCATCGAGCAGGCTGCCGACGCCGATGTCATCATCGATCTGGCCGACTTGCGCGGCTATCACTATCACAGCGGCGTGATGTTCGCGGCCTATGTGCCAGGGCTGCCGAACGCCGTGGCGCGCGGCGGACGTTACGATCACGTCGGCGAGGCATTCGGCCGGGCGCGTCCGGCAACCGGCTTCTCGATGGATTTGCGGGAACTGGCGCGGTTGACGCCGGGCGCCGCCCGCAAGGCGGCCGTGCGGGCGCCATGGGGTACCGAGCCGGGATTGCAGCAGAAAATTACAGAGTTGCGCGCAGCGGGCGAAATCGTCATTCAAAGTCTGCCGGGTCATGACAACGACCTGGACGAATTCGATTGCGACCGGGCAGTGGTCCGTCAAGACGGAAATTGGATTATCAAAAATTTGGGTTAAGCGATGTTACAGAAAAGCAAAGTAAAGAATGTGGTCGTCATCGGTACGCAGTGGGGCGATGAAGGCAAGGGCAAAATCGTCGATTGGCTGACCGACAAGGCGCAGGGCGTCGTCCGCTTCCAGGGCGGCCACAATGCCGGCCACACGCTGGTGATCGGCAGCCAGAAGACGGCATTGCAGTTGATCCCCTCGGGCATCATGCGGCCCGGCGTGGCATGCTATATCGGCAACGGCGTGGTGCTGTCGGTGCCGGATCTGCTGCGCGAAATCGACAAGCTGGAAGCCGCCGGCGTCGAAGTCGCCTCGCGCCTCAAGGTTTCCGAAGCCTGCCCGCTGATTCTGCCGTATCACGTCGCGCTGGACGTTGCGCGCGAAGCCGCTCGCGGCGCCGCCAAGATCGGCACCACCGGCAAGGGCATCGGCCCGGCCTATGAAGACAAGGTGGCCCGCCGTGCGATCCGTGTCGCCGATCTGCTGAACGAAGGCCGTTTCGCGGAAAAGCTGCTGGAAAATCTCGACTATCACAATTTCGTGCTGACGCAGTACCTGAAGACGCAGCCGGTCGATTACCAGAAGACGCTGGACGACGCGCTGGCCAACGTGCCGCGCCTGAAGCCGATGGTCGCCGATGTATCGAGCCTGCTGTACACCGCGCACGGCCAGGGCAACAAGTTATTGTTCGAAGGCGCGCAGGGCAGCCTGCTCGACGTCGACCACGGCACTTATCCGTACGTCACATCGAGCAACTGCGTGGCGGGCAATGCCGCCGCCGGCGCCGGCGTCGGCCCCGGCATGCTGCATTACGTGCTCGGCATCACCAAGGCCTACACCACGCGCGTCGGTTCGGGTCCGTTTCCAGCCGAGCTGCCGACGGATCAGGGCGTCGGCCAGCACCTGGCGACCGTCGGCCATGAATTCGGCACCGTCACCGGCCGTCCGCGCCGTTGCGGCTGGTTCGACGCGGCATTGCTCAAGCGTTCCGTGCAGATCAACGGCGTCTCCGGCATCTGCCTGACCAAGCTGGATGTGCTGGACGGCCTGGCATCGCTGAAAATCTGTACCGGCTACCGGATCGGCGGCAAGATCGTCGATATCTTCCCGGTGGGTGCCGAGGATGCCGCGCGTTGCGAGCCCATCTACGAAGAAATGCCGGGCTGGAGCGTATCGACCGTCGGCGTCAAGACCATGGACGGTCTGCCTGCCAATGCGCTGGCCTACGTCAAGCGCCTGGAGGAGTTGGTCGGCGTGCCGTTCGCGATGGTTTCCACCGGTCCTGAGCGCGACGAAACCATCGTGCTGCAAGATCCTTTCGAATAATTCGCCATCGTCCTGTAAATAATATGTCTATTTCAACATCGGGCACGATCGGCAAGTCCGACGATAACGATCTTTGGGTTTCCTGGGACGATTACAATCGCGCCGTCGAGTCGCTGGCGCTGATTGTTTATGAGGCCGGCTATCGTTTCGACCAGGTGCTGTGCCTGGCGCGCGGCGGTCTGCGTCCCGGCGATGTGTTTTCCCGCATTTTCAACGTGCCGCTGGCGATCCTGTCGACCAGCTCGTATCGGGAAGAGGCGGGTACGCAGCGCGGCGAACTCGATATCGCCAAATACATCACGATCACCAAGGGCAGCTTGTCCGGCAGGATCCTGCTGGTGGACGATCTGGTGGATTCGGGCATTACGCTGGAAAAGGTGCAGAACCACCTGAAGGAACACTATCCCGCGGTGACCGAGGTCAAATCGGCGGTCATCTGGTGGAAAGCCTGTTCTGCCTTGCAGCCGGATTTTTATTTCAGGCATTTGCCGACGAATCCGTGGATTCATCAGCCGTTCGAGAATTATGACGGCCTGGGCGCGCATCAACTCGCCGCATGGGTCAAGAAGAGCCACGAATCGTAGTGCTTGAAATAATGACGTTTAGATAAGCAAAAACCCGTTTAAACCAAAAAGTTTAAACGGGTTTTGTTTTATACCGTGGTGCCCACGGAGGGACTCGAACCCCCACACCTTGCGGCACATGGACCTGAACCATGCGCGTCTACCAATTCCGCCACGTGGGCCTGAAAGCCAAGCCCTACAAGGGTTACAGCACTTCCGACGTGCCGAATAATACGTGCAATACGAATTCCGGTCAACTGAAAACGGGCTATTTTTAATGCATTGCGTTAATTTGGCCGAGTCTGCATAATTCGACTAAATTCCGATGCATTTCTGCAATTGACCGCGCAAGTGAAAAAACATGGCTCTATCCGGCATATCGCAAACCACTGATACCTCCGCGTTCTCGTCACACACGCCGCCGGCGCCCACGACCGTTTTCACAACGGAGGGCCTGCCGGGAATCGCGCCGCCCGTCATCGCCAAAGCGGATGCGGCAGCGCCGGCCGATTCGGAAGCGCTGTCCAGCATCATTGCCAATCTGGGCAATAATTATGCAGGCGCGCAAACCTACAATGCCTCCGGCCAGCTGAATTCCGCCGCGCTTTCCGGCCAGGCGCCGACTGCGCAGGCTACACCCCCCACGCCGGCGTACGAACAGGATCTGACGGATATGGTGGTGGTGAGTGCAGACGCGCCAGTCAAGGCGTCGGATGGCGCTTCGGGTATTTATACGCCTTCGGGCGATTTGCAGGATTTGCCGATCTACGTGGCGAATGCGCGCACTACCGGCACTATCGTCAATACCCAAGCCTAGAGGCCAGAGGCCAAGGCCGATTGAGACGAATCAAGAAGATAGCGGATATAATGCAAACCTTGAGCAGGTTCGACTTGAAGGGAAGAGTTGGATTTTTACTGCAGATTTCTGAAATCAACTTTTGGAGCGCAGTTTTTGAAGCGCAACTCTTGAAGCGATTTTTGAAGCTTTTGCACCAAAACATCTGGTGCCCACGGAGGGACTCGAACCCCCACACCTTGCGGCACATGGACCTGAACCATGCGCGTCTACCAATTCCGCCACGTGGGCTTTACGCCAAAGAACGAGATTATAAATTAAAGCAAACGGAAGTCAATCGCTTATCGTCAAACTTTTCAAATAATTCTCTCCAATTGGCTTGCCTGTTAGGCACACGGCACAGTCCTCCGGTACACTTAGCTCCGGTAATAACTTACAGAACACTCTTTTGAGCCAATATATCTACACCATCCCCAGCCGGGAGGAAATTCTCGGCCTGCTGCGTACCTCATCCGAATCGCAAAACGCCGTTACTCTCGCGGCCGCTCTGGGCGTCAAGCCCGAAGAAATGGACGGCTTCAACCGGCGCCTGAATGCGATGGATCGCGATGGTCAGATCAAGCCTGACCGGGATGGTAATTACCAATTGACCCATCTGCCGAATTTCGTGGAAGGCCGCGTCAGCAGCCACCGCGACGGCTACGGATTCCTGATTCCCGATGACGGCGGCGACGATATTTTCCTGCCCGAAAAGGAAATGCAAAAAGTGCTGCACGGCGACCGCGTCCAGGCGCGCGTGATCGGCACCGACCGCCGCGGCCGCCCGGAAGGCACCATTGTCGAAGTGGTCAGCCGCGCCAACACGCATGTGATCGGCCGCCTGCTCAACGAAAACGGCGCCTGGGTCATCGTGCCGGAAGACAAGCGCATCGGCCAGGACATCGTGCTGACCGGTTCCACCGGCAAGGCCAAGACCGGCCAGGTGGTCAGCGTCGAACTGACCGAGCAGCCGTCGCGTTACGCCAAGCCCGTGGGCAAGATCGTCGAAGTCCTGGGCGATATCGACGATCCCGGCATGGAAATCGAAATTGCCGTGCGCAAATACGGCGTGCCGCACGAATTCTCCGAAGCCGCCAAGAAAATGGCCGCCAAGCTGCCGAGCGAAGTCCGCCCCGGCGACCTGGCCGACCGCGTCGATCTGCGCGATGTGCCGATGGTCACCATCGACGGCGAAGATGCGCGCGATTTCGATGACGCGGTCTACTGCGAACCGGTCAAGATCGGCCGCGCCAACGGCTATCGCCTGATTGTCGCGATTGCCGACGTCAGCCATTATGTCAAGCCGAACGACGCGCTCGATATCGATGCGATCGAGCGCAGCACGTCGGTGTATTTCCCGCGCCGGGTGATTCCGATGCTGCCGGAAAAACTGTCCAACGGCCTGTGTTCGCTCAATCCCGGCGTGGACCGCCTGACGCTGGTGTGCGATGCGGTGATCACGGCCAAGGGCGATATCAAGGCCTATCAGTTTTATCCGGCGGTGATCCATTCGGCCGCGCGCATGACTTACACGGAAGTCGCCGCGATCCTGGCCAATACCCGAGGGCCCGAAGCCGCCAAGCGGCCGGGACTGGTGCCGCATCTGCAGCATCTGTACGAAATCTATCAGGCGCTGCTGGCTGCGCGCCAGTCGCGCGGCGCCATCGATTTCGAAACCACCGAAACTTATATCGTCTGCAATCCGAACGGCAAGATCGAAAAAATCCTCCCGCGCACCCGCAACGACGCGCATAAGCTGATCGAGGAATGCATGCTGGCCGCCAACGTGTGCGCGGCCGACCTGATGGCGCGCCACAAGCATCCGGGCCTGTATCGGATTCATGCCGGGCCGACCAAGGAAAAGCTGAATCAACTGCGTACTTTCCTGAAGCAGATCGGTTTGAACCTGGCCGGCGGCGACGCGCCTTCGGCTTCCGATTACGCCGAACTGATGCCGAAAATCAAGTCGCGCCCCGATGCGCTGCTGATCCAGACCATGCTGCTGCGTTCCATGCAGCAGGCGGTATACAACCCTGAAAATATCGGCCACTTCGGCTTGTCGTACGAAGCCTATGCGCATTTCACCAGCCCGATCCGGCGCTATCCGGATTTACTGACGCATCGCGCCATCAAGGCGATCCTGCAGGGCAAGCGCTACGAGCCGAAAGGCATCGACACCGGCACCCTGAACACCCAGCTGTCGCCGGCCGGCCGCAAGCAATTGGCCAAGGACAAGGCCGCCGGCAAGCTGAAAAGCGAAGGCAATATTGCGATCTGGGAAGCGCTGGGCATCCATTGCTCGGCCAATGAACGGCGCGCCGATGAAGCCTCGCGCGACGTCGAGGCCTGGCTCAAGTGCTATTTCATCCGCGACAAGCTCGGCGAAGAGTTCACCGGCACCATTTCCAGCGTTGCGACTTTCGGTATCTTCGTGCAGCTCGATGCGCTGTATATCGAGGGCCTGGTGCATGTCACGGAACTCGGCACCGACTATTTCAAATACGACGAGGCGCGCCATGAATTGCGCGGCGAGCGCACCGGCATTCGCTATCAGTTGACCGATCGCGTGACGGTACAGGTCAGCCGGGTCGATCTGGACGCCCGCAAAATCGATTTGCGCCTGGTGACCGAGCCGGGCATCAAGACTTTGTTGAAGAACGAAGCCAAGCGCGCCGAAAGCGAGCGCTCGCGCAGCAAGGCCGCCGCCGCCGGGGAAGAGTTGCCAGATGCGGGCGCAGGCAAGGGACGCGGCGCCAAAGGCAAGGCCGGCAGCAAGACCGGGAAAGCCGGCAAGGCAGTCAAGCCGGAACCGGCGGTGCGCGCCAAATCGGCCGCCACCGATACCGAAAAAAAGCGCTCCAACAAACCATTTACCCGTCCGGGCAAAAAACGCTGACAAGATAGTCCCTCGGCGCCATCATTGCATGCGCGCCGAGGACAGGCGACAGCCAAGCTGCAAAGTAAAGAAGTGCCGTATATATGAAAAGTAAAATGATTTTCGGTTTTCATGCCGTGACCTCGCGCCTGCGCCATGAAGCGTCGTCGGTGGAAGAAATCTACGTCGACGCCTCGCGTCATGACGGCCGCATGCAGGATCTGCTGGTCGCTGCAAAATCGGCCGGCGTGCGCGTGATTCCGGTGGACGACCAGCGCCTGTCGAATATCGTCGGCACGCGCCGTCACCAGGGCGTGGTGGCGAAGGCCGGCGAATTGTCGCTGGCGCGCAATCTGGACGAATTGCTGGATGCGATCGAAGGGCCGCCGCTGCTGCTGATTCTCGACGGCATTACCGATCCGCATAATCTGGGCGCCTGCCTGCGGGTTGCCGACGGCGCCGGCGCGCATGCGGTCATTGCGCCGAAGGACCGCGCGGTCGGCCTGAATGCGACGGCGGCCAAGGTCGCCAGCGGCGCCGCCGAAACCGTTCCGTACATTACCGTGACCAATCTGGCGCGCACACTGCGCGAGCTGAAAGAGCGCGACATCTGGCTCATCGGCACCAGCGACGACGCCGAAAAACATTTGTACCAGGCCGATTTTTCCGGCCCGGCGGCGATCATCATGGGATCGGAAGGCGAGGGCATGCGCCGCCTGACGCGCGAAACCTGCGACATGCTGGTCAGCATTCCCATGTTCGGCTCGGTCGAGAGCCTGAACGTTTCGGTCGCTTCCGGCGTAACATTGTTCGAGGCCCGCCGGCAGCGCATGGCAAAGGCATAGCCGCCAGCCTGCGCCCGGCTTTCCAAAATCGGTTTTCGTCAGCAGATATGCGTATTACGCATTAAGATGACGCCTTTCCGTACCTCTTTATTTGCCATGTTCAGTCGCCTCCGAGAAGATATTGCCAGCATCATTGCGCGCGATCCCGCCGCCCGCAACGGGTGGGAGGTGCTGACCTGTTATCCGGGGCTGCATGCGCTGATCGTGCATCGCTGGGCGCACGCCTGCTGGATCGCCGATTTCAAATGGCTGGGGCGTTTTGTCTCGCATATCGGGCGCATATTGACCGGCATTGAAATCCACCCGGGCGCCAAAATCGGCCATCGCGTGTTTATCGATCACGGCTTCGGCGTGGTTATCGGCGAAACCGCCGAGATCGGCGACGATTGCACCATTTACCAAGGCGTCACGTTGGGCGGCACTTCGCTCAACAAGGGCATGAAACGCCATCCGACCCTGGGGCGCGGCGTGATCATCGGGGCCGGCGCGCAGGTGCTGGGCGGTTTCATGGTCGGCGAGGGCGCCAAGATCGGCTCCAATGCGGTGGTATTGAAGGAAGTGCCGGCCGGCGCCACGGCGATCGGCAATCCGGCGCGCATCGTGGTGAAGCAAGCCGGCCGCCAGGAATCGGCCGCGGCGCGCATGTTCGCGGCCTACGGCGTGACGCCGAACGGGGACGATCCGCTGACCAAGGCCTTGCACGACCTGATCAATCACGCGGTAGCGCAAGAGCATCAGATCGATTTGATCCTGTCGGCGCTGAAAGGCTCGGGCGTGCTCTGCGAAAAGCTGATCGAACAACACAAATTCGATCCGGAACATCTGAACAAGCTGGTGGAATAGCAGCCGCTTCAGTCGGCGATCAATTGTCCCTGATGATCGAAGCGGCGCAGCACGCCGTCGACGCCGATCGCAATCCAGCCGCCGCGCGCCGGCGTGGCATCGATTTCCCAATCCGGCAATACATAGCGTAATTTTCCGCCGGCGGCATCGCTGTAAACATGGCGCGCCGGCCGGTGGGTATGGCCGTGGATCAGCAGGGCGCTGCCGGTGTCGGCAAACAATTGCGCGATGGCTTGCTGGTTGACGTCCATGATTTCGGACGATTTTTCTTTTTGCGCCGCCTGGCTGCCCTGGCGCAAGCCTTCGATAATGGCCTTGCGCTGCGCCAGCGGCATCGCGAGAAAGGCCTGCTGCCAGACCGGATTGCGCACCTGGGCGCGAAACGCCATGTAGTCGGTGTCGTCGGTGCATTGCGCATCGCCGTGCGCCAGCGCCAGGCGCCGCCCGGCCAGCGTGACGACGTGCGGGTCGTTCAGTATGGTCAGTCCGGCCGCGTGCGCGAAACCCTCCGATACCAGGAAATCGCGATTGCCGGCAATCCAGAACACTTCCACGCCGGCCTGCGCCACCGCGCGTATGGCATCCGCGATGCCGCGGTTGAACGGCGTTTCAAGGTCGTCGTCGCCGGCCCAGTATTCAAAGATGTCGCCGAGCAGATAGAGCCGCCGCGCACGCGATGCCTGCTGCGTGAGGAAGTCCCGGAATGCCTGCGCGGTGCGCGGCAATGCGGCCTGCAAATGCAGGTCGGAAACGAAAAACGCAAGCGGATCCGGGATGGCATCCGCTTGCGTATCTGCAATGGCGCCGCTGCCGGCGCGCAAGGCTGCTTGTTGCATCGGCTGAAGTTCGAAGACGTGCTTAGACGATTTCAGCCTTTTCAATGATCACGTCTTCTGCCGGCACGTCGGCGAACATGCCGGTGCGGGTGGTCTTGACGCCTTTGATCTGATCGACGACTTCAGTGCCTTCGACCACTTTGCCGAATACGCAGTAACCCCAGCCGTCCTGGCCCGGATGATCGAGGAAGCTGTTGTTCTTGACGTTGATGAAGAACTGCGCCGAGGCCGAATGCGGATCCGAAGTGCGCGCCATCGCCAATGTGTATTGTTCGTTCTTCAGGCCGTTGGCGGCTTCGTTTTCAACCGTGTTTGGCGCTGGTTTTTGTTTCATGCCCGGCTCGAAACCGCCGCCTTGCACCATGAAGCCGTCGATCACGCGATGGAAGATCGTGCCGTTGTAGTGGCCGGCATTGACGTACGTCAGGAAGTTTTCAACAGTCTTGGGCGCTTTTTCGGCATCGAGTTCGATCTTGATTGCGCCATGATTGGTAGTGAGCAGAACGGCCATGATAAATCCTGTATAGATGAAGTAATAAAAATAGTATTAATCGGTAATGCTGGCCGATTCGATCACCACCGGCGTTTCAGGGACATCCTGATACATGCCCTTGCTGGTGGTTTTGACCATCTTGATTTTATCGACCACGGCGGCGCCGTCGATTACCTTGCCGAAGACCGCATAACCCCAGCCGTCGCGGCTGGGATAATCGAGCGGGCCGTTATTGGCGGTATTGATGAAGAACTGCGCGGTCGCCGAATGCGGCGCCTGCGTGCGCGCCATGGCAATGGTATACACCGTGTTGTTCAGGCCGTTCTTCGCTTCGTTCTTGATCGGCGGCCGGGTCGGTTTTTCATGCATGTTCTGATCGAAACCGCCGCCCTGGATCATGAAGCCGGGAATCACGCGGTGAAAGATGGTGCCGTCGTACTGGCCGCTTTTGACGTATTCGAGAAAATTGGCGACCGACAGCGGCGCCTTCGCCGGATACAGCTCCAGAACGATGTTGCCCATGTTGGTTTTCAGCGTGACGTGCGGTGTTGCGGCGTCGGCGGCATGGGCGCCGTTCAGTGCGGCGCTCATGCCGAAGGCCAGCGTTGCTGCGCCAATCGAAAGCAGGGCGCGACGGGATAATTTCATATTATGCGGTTCCTTCGTAGATAATCTTCCAGCCCGAATCTTCCTTGACCCAGTACTGGCGTTTGCGTATGACGTTCCTGCTCTTGCCGATCGAGGTTTCCTGGGTGAAGGTGCCGACCATCACGTCATTTTCGCCCGGGTACAGGAACATGCTGACGTCGCTCAGTTTAACAGTCAGGCCGTGGGCGCCGTTCAATCCCTTTTGCTGGCGGTTGAACCAGGTATTCAGGTTTTCGCCTTGTCCGGAGCGGAAGCGCGGCGAATAGTTCGCCAGCAGCTTGCTGCGGTCTTCGCTTTCGGCGTCGCGCGTCCATTCCTCGATCAGCTGGCTGAACGCCTTGTGTTCCTTGTTCCAGGCGGCCTTGGTGATGAATTCGACGCCGTCGCTGATCAGCACGGTGGTCTTGCCGACTTCGGTGCTGCCGTACAGCGCCTGCAGATCGGGATTGGTCAGCACCACGCAGCCGTCCGACGACAGCGGCGGCCGGCTGAAGTTGTCGGAGGGCGTGCCGTGCAGCCAGATGCCGGAGCCGCCGCGGCCGTTGCGCCGGTCCCATTCGTTCGGATAATTCAGCGGCAGCGCGCCGATGCCGTAGAAATCGGGCAGTTTTTGTCCCGGAATGCGGCCGTTGATGGCGTACACGCCGATCGGCGTCTTCTGATCGCCTTCCTTGAGCTTGTTGACGCCGAGCTTGCCTTGGGAGATGTAGTAGTCGGTCTGCAGTTTCAGCGTGCCGTCTTCATTGCCGTAGACGTACAGGCGCGAACGCTTGGCATCGACCACCAGCACGGTTTTCTGGTCGCTGCCGACCTGCAGCACGGCTTTCGGGATCAGTTCCGGATCGGGGCGCCGCTGCAGGGACTGGATGCGCACCATCGCCTCGGCGCGCAGGTCGCGCATCTTGTCGGCCGGCGCGCCGGGCGCGGCGCCGAAGGTATTGACCGGGCGCGCCGCCATCATCAGCAGATCGCCGCGCACCAGCTGGCCCAGGCGGAAATGCGGGTAGGACGCCACCAGGGCGTCCGCCTTCTCGCGCGCTTCGGCAATGCGGAAGGCGCCGATGTCCTTGTAGATCTCGATCAGCCGGGTTTCGGCGTCGTTGGCGCCGACGGTGGCGATGACCGCCGCGCGGCCGCTGCCCGGCGGCATCGGGCCGGCCGCGAAACTGTTCGATGCCCCGAATGGCAGGCACAGCAGCAATGTCAGGAAGATCCGGTTTTGCGTCATTGAGTCAATTAAGGAAAAGTTTATCGATGTTACCAGTTATCCGCCGGCGCGTTCTTGCACGATCATCCAGCGCTCGCCTTGGCGCGTCAGCACCAGGGTCTTGCCGGTGTTGATCTTGAGACTGTCCGATTTATAGCTCTGGCGGAACCGAACGATGGCGGTGTCGCCTTTGATGGTGACTTTCGGTGCATCGATATCGACGCTGATGCGTCCTTTTTCCTCAATCCGCGCGCGCCGGTCTTCCGCCCATTGCTTGCGGGTCTGCGATTTTGGCGGCTGGAAACTGGCGTCGTATTGCGCCAGATAGGTTCTGACGTCCTTGTTGCTCCAGGCCTTGGCCCAGGTATTGACCAGCGCCAGGGCTTCGTTGCGCTGCCGGTCGAGACGCGCGGCGGCTTCCGCTTTGCCGTCCGGCTTCTGGGCCGGTTTTTCGGCAGGCTTCTCGGCCGGTTTCTGCACCGGCTTTTCAGCAGGCTTCGCGGCCGGTTTTTCAATCGGCTTCGCAACCGGCTTCTCAGCTGGCTTCTCAGCCGGCTTCTCGCTCGGTTTTGCTATCGGCTTTTCGGCCGGCTTTTCAACCGGTTTTCCAACCGGTTTTTCAGCCGGCTTTTCGGTCGCGGCCAGCGGCGGCAGTTCCGCCTTCGGCGGCTGCACCGGTTCCGGTTTCGATACCGGCGGCAGCTTCACCGGCGGTATGGACGGCGCGCTTGCGATTCTCGGCACGGTGCCGCCGGACAGATTGCCGGACAGGGTGCGCACCAGCATCAGGCGTGGCGGACTGGCCTTTTCGGGTTCCAGCTGAAGGGCTTTTTCGTAGGCCTGGCTGGCCATGCGCGCATACACGTCGCTGCGGTTGGCCAGCGCCGTGGCGTAGGTCGGATTGGTGTCCATCGCCATATCCAGCGTGGCGCCGGCTTTTTCGTACTGGCCGCTGGCGGCGTACAGGACGGCCAGGTTGTTATACGGCTCCGGCAGGTCGGGGAAATCTTCGATCAGCTTGGTGAAAATCGCAATGGCTTCGGCCGTCCTGTTTTGCTCGGCCAGGATCACGCCTTTGTAAAAACGCATTTGGGCGTCGCGCGGATGCTTGGCCAGCATGGCGTCGGTCTTGGCGAGCGCTTCCGCATATTGTTTGGATCGTAATAGCTTGCTGACATCGGTGGCGTTGTTGGCCAATGCCGGAACGACGCCTGCCGCAAGCAGCAGCGAGAGAATGATGGACTTGCTCCCCAGGCCGCCCAGCGGCGCCGGCGACTGCTTAAAAGATGCAAAGAGCATGGTTTTCATCAATGCTATACTCGAACGGAAAAATGCATTTTATCAAACAAGCACCGCAAAAAGGGGTTTGCCGGCTGTCTGAAACACAATTCATTCTAAAAAAAGCCGGTCCAAAAAAGCTGGCGTAAAATACGGCCCTTTGCATGTTTCCGTGCTTCTCCCGTCGTTCCAAATGACTTCCCGTTAATGAGCACCCTGAAAATATACAATACGCTTGCGCGTGACAAGCAGCTTTTTTCGCCGATCGTTCCCGGACAGGTGCGTCTGTATGTATGCGGCATGACCGTCTACGACTATTGTCATCTCGGCCATGCGCGCGTGATGGTGGTGTTCGACATGGTGCAGCGCTGGCTGCGCGCCAGCGGCTACGCCGTCACGTATGTGCGCAATATCACCGATATCGACGACAAGATCATCTCGCGCGCACTGGAGAACGGCGAGTCGATCAGGCAATTGACCGGGCGCTTTATCGAGGCCATGGAGCAGGATTCCGCCGCGCTCGGCGTGCAGCCGCCGGACCATCAGCCGCGCGCCACCGACTACGTGCCGCAGATGCTGGCCATGATCGAGCAACTGGTCGCCAAGGGACTGGCCTACCAGGACAAGGACGCCGCAGGCGGCGGCGACGTCAATTATTCCGTGCGCAATTTCCCCGGCTACGGCAAGCTGTCCGGCAAATCGATTGCCGACTTGCGGGCCGGCGAGCGGGTTGAAGTCAATCACGGCAAGCGCGATCCGCTGGATTTCGTTCTGTGGAAAGCCTCGAAAAGCGGCGAGCCCGATGAAGTCAAATGGGATTCCGCATGGGGCCAGGGACGGCCCGGCTGGCATATCGAATGCTCGGCGATGTCAGGCGATCTGCTGGGCGAACACTTCGACATCCACGGCGGCGGCCAGGATCTGCAGTTCCCGCACCATGAAAACGAAATCGCGCAGTCCGAAGGCGCGCATGGGCATTGCTTCGTCAATTACTGGATGCACAACGGTTTCGTACGCGTCGACGACGAAAAGATGTCGAAGTCGCTCGGTAATTTTTTCACGATTCGCGATGTTCTCAAGAAATACGATCCGGAAGTGGTGCGTTTTTTCATTTTGCGCGCGCATTACCGCAGTCCGCTCAATTACGCCGACACGCATCTGGACGACGCCCGCCAGGCGCTGACGCGGCTGTACCTGGCGTTGAAAGAGGCGCCGGCTGGGGCCGCGGCGGTCGACCGGGACGAAGCGCATGCGCAGCGCTTTATCACCGCGATGAATGACGATTTCAATACGCCCGTGGCGATCGCCGTATTGTTCGAACTGGCCAACGAAGTCAATCGCGGCAAGTCGCCCGCGATGGCGGCGCAATTGCGCGGACTGGCCGGATGGCTGGGCTTGCTGGAGCGGCAGCCCGACGCGTTCCTCAAGGCCCGCGTGGCGGCCGCCGACAGCGTACAATCCGGCTATTCCGACGCCGATATTCAAGCTAGAATCGAATCCCGCGCGAGCGCTAAAAAAGAGCGCAATTTCGCCGAAGCCGATCGCATACGGCAGGAACTGATCGACAACGGCATCGTGCTCGAAGACAAGCCCGGTGGGCAGACAGAATGGCGGAGGGCCTGATGCCCCGTTCCGCAAATAAACCGGACATGCGGTCGCGGCGTTTCCCTTCGGGGGCCGGCCGGGCGAATGCATGTCATCCAACGATTTACGCAACGGGACATCAGCGCCGATGGCTATCATGATCACCACAGAAGCCGGCGTACCGATTTATTGGGAACAGGCCAAGCAGGAACTGATGAAGCGCGACCGCATCATGCGCAAGCTGATTCCGCAATTCGGCGATTTGCACCTGACAGGCCGCGGCGACGCCTTTACCACGCTGGCCCGTTCGATTATCGGACAGCAAATTTCGGTCACGTCGGCCCAGGCTTCCTGGCACCGCCTGCTGCAAATCTGTCCCAAGTGCACCCCGGCCCAGATACTCAAGGCCGGCAGCGAGAATCTGGGCCTGTGCGGATTATCCAAGCGAAAAGCGGAGTATATTCTCGATCTTGCCGACCATTTCAAGGAAAAACGGGTGCACGCGGCGCAGTGGAATGAGATGGAAGACGAGGATGTGATCGCCGAACTGATCAACATTCGCGGCATCGGGCGCTGGACAGCGGAGATGTTTTTGATATTTAATCTGCTCCGTCCGAACATTCTGCCGTTGGACGACCCCGGGTTGCTGAAAGGCATCAGTGTCAATTATTTCTCAGGCGAGCCGGTCTCGCGCAGCGACGCGCGGGAAGTATCGGCCAACTGGGAGCCGTGGCGCACGGTGGCCACGTGGTATTTATGGCGCAGTCTGGATGCCGAAGTTGTTACCGCTGCGCAACAATAGTATGAACAAAAGTGAAGTAAAGGATGCCCCATGAGCAAAACGACGACCACCTTTCTGAATTTCGAACAGCCAGTCGCCGAACTGGAAGGGAAAATCGAGGAACTGCGCTTTGTGCAGGACGATTCCGCCGTCGATATTTCGGAAGAAATCGATCGGCTGGTGAAAAAGAGCCAGCAACTGACCAAGGACATCTACGCCAAACTGACGCCATGGCAGGTCTCGCAAATCGCGCGCCATCCGCAGCGGCCCTACACGCTGGATTACGTGCGCGAAATCTTCACCGATTTTCATGAACTGCACGGCGACCGCACCTATGCCGACGATTTGTCGATTATCGGCGGCCTGGCGCGCTTCAATGGCCAGGCCTGCATGGTGATCGGCCATCAGAAGGGGCGCGACACCAAGGAACGCGCGGCGCGCAATTTCGGCATGCCGAAGCCTGAAGGCTATCGCAAGGCGATGCGCCTGATGAAAGTCGCGGAAAAATTCAATCTGCCGATCTTCACCTTTGTCGATACGCCCGGCGCATTCCCCGGCATCGACGCCGAAGAACGCGGCCAATCGGAAGCCATCGGCCATAATCTGTATGTCATGGCGGAACTGAAGGTGCCGCTGATCGCCACCATCATCGGCGAAGGCGGATCGGGCGGCGCGCTGGCGATCGCCGTCGGCGACGCGGTGCTGATGCTGCAATATGCGACGTACTCCGTGATTTCCCCTGAAGGCTGCGCTTCGATCCTCTGGAAAACCGCGGAACGCGCGGCCGATGCCGCCGAAGCGCTCGGCCTGACCGCGCATCGCCTGAAGGCGGTCGGCCTGATCGACAAGATCGTCAACGAACCGCTGGGCGGCGCGCATCGCGACGTCAAGCTGATGGCGTCGCTGCTCAAGCGCGCGCTGGCCGATACGCTGCGTCAGTTCCAGGGCGTCAAGACCAAGGATTTGCTGGCCGCGCGCCACGAAAAGTTGATGAGCTACGGTAAATTCAAAGAATTGATCCCGGATTAAAACCATGTTCGATGTCTTTGCCGACGCACTCGATGCGTTGGCGTTGCCGCCAGGCGCCGGCATTGCGCTGGCCTACAGCGGCGGCATCGATTCCTCCGTCCTGCTCGATCTCGCCGCGGCTGCTGCCCGCGGCCGGGGTCTTCAATTCCACGCCTTTCATATCCATCACGGCCTGAGTCCGAATGCCGACGCCTGGCTGGCGCATTGCGAACAGACGTGCGCCGCGCGCGGCATCGCCTTCGCCGCCCGCCGCATAGCGTTGGCGCCGTCCGGAAACGGCGTCGAAGAAGCCGCGCGCCTCCAGCGTTACGCCGCGCTGGGCGATCTGTGCCGCGAGCACGGCGTGGGCTGGCTGCTGACTGCGCACCATCAGGACGACCAGGCCGAAACCGTGCTGCTGCAGTTGTTGCGCGGCAGCGGGGTGGCCGGACTTTCCGGCATGGACGCCGCCAACGAAGCGCCGTCATTGCTCGGCGGGGCCGGCCTCATCATGGCGCGGCCTCTGCTGCATGTCGCGCGTGCCGAAATCGAAAGCTATGCGCGGACGCACGCGATCGCGCACATCGACGACGAATCGAACAGCGATGCCCGCTATGCCCGCAATGCGGTGCGGCTGCAGGTGATGCCGCTGCTGGCGCAATTGTTTCCGGGTTTCCAGCAGCGCTTCGCGCGCAGCGCCGGCCATGCGCAGTCGGCGCAGCGCCTGTTGGTGGAACTGGGGAAGCAGGACTTGCGGCAATGCCTGCAGGGAGAATGTCTCGACATCGGCGAAATCAGAAAACTCGACGCCGATCGCATCGATAATTTATTGCGCTACTGGTTCGGCGAGCGCGGCCTGCGCATGCCGTCGTCGGCATGGCTGGCGGAACTGCGCACGCAATTGCTGGAAGCGAAGGCCGATGCGCAATTGTGCGTCACCCATCCCGACTGCCATATCCGGCGGCACCGCGATCGCGTCTTTCTGACGCCGCGATACAGCCTCGGACCGCGCGGCGAACCGCGCCGCGCTGTTGGCGAAACGCCCGATGAAAAACCGGTGCAGGCTTTTGCGTGGGCAGGGGAGGCCAGCATCGCGTTTGCCGACTTCGGCGGCGTTTTGCATTTCGATCCGGCCGGCGCGGATGAAACCGGCATCGGCGCCGCATGGCTGCGCGAGCAGTCCTTGTTTATCCGCTTGCGCAGCGGCGGCGAACGATTGAAGCTGGCGCCGAACCGGCCCACCAAAAGCGTGAAATATCATTATCAGGCAATGGATATTCCATCCTGGGAGCGGCCCGTTCTGCCGATCGTGGGCGTTGCACCCGACAAGCTCTTGTTTGCCGCCGGCATCGGCATGGATTGCGCTCATCAGCAAGCCGCCGGCGAGCGCGTGCGCCTGCGCTGGCGGTTCGATTGAGCGGACTGGGCGGCTGAGCTTGCGGATGCTTACAAATGCAGATTGCCGGTGCCGAACAGTCCGACCAGGCCGATCACGATCAGATACAGCGCGATGATGTAATTGAGCAGGCGCGGCATGATCAGAATCAGGATGCCTGCGATCAGGGATACCACGGGACCGAACGTGAGGTTGATGTTCATGAAAGCACTCCTTGTTGGGGAAAGGTGGCATTGAGACTCCGCCTGTCTTACTAGGTTCCGCGCAATAAAAAAGCCGGCCCGATCATCGATCGGGCCGGCTTTTTACCTCGTGCCGCTGCTTCAGCCTTTGTTCGACAGGCACTGCTTCATGGAGGATTTGTAATCGTCGCCTTTTTTGCCCTTGTTGGAGGCGGCGCATGTCTTCATCTTTTCCTGCTGGGTCGGCGCAGCGGCCGGCGCATCGGCTTTGGCCGACAGGCATTGCTTCATGAACGCCTTGCGCTCATCGCCTTTCTTGCCGGTGGCGTCCTTGTTGCAGGTCGCCATCTTGGTTTGCTGCGCATTGGCGGCAAACGCCGAAGCGCCGAAAAATAAAGGTAACAGCATGGCGAGTGCGGCGAGTGATTTTTTCATCATTTTCTCCATTGGGCGGAATGTGCAAGCGGAAATGCCGCAAGTAAAAGCGGATCGCTGTTCTTAAAATAAGTTAAGAAATAGCCTATGCAGACTACACTGCGGATTCCGGCAAGCCAAGCGGCAGCCGCAATATGTCGTAAAAACTCCACGGCGCTCGCGCTGGTCTATGATGAGACGTTCCCGGTTTTACAAAGGAAGCATGTTATGGGTTTGAACTGGATTGCCGCTTTTAAATTGATCCCCTGGAAGGACGTCGCGGCGGTGACGCCGGACATTTTGAAGGGGGCAAAGAATCTGTGGTCGCGCGCCAGAAAGAGCGGCGCCAGGACTGCCGACAGCGGCCAGGTCGACGCCGCCTACGACAGTTCGGCCGCCAGCGTCAACCGCCTGGCCGCGCGGATTGCGGAACTGGAAGCGGAGCAGCGCTCTGCCAGCGATCTGATCAATGCGCTGGCCGAACAGAACGCGCAACTGGTGGCCGCGGTAAGCGTGCTGCGGATCCGCACGCGGGCCTTGCTGGCGCTGTTCGTGTTGTGTGCCGTGGCGATTATTGGGTTATGGTGGCGCTGACCGGCAACCGGATATCGATCTGCAGTCCGCCTTGTTCGCGGTTGGCGGCGCCGATGCCGCCGCCATGCGCTTCGACGATGCGGATGGCGATCGCCAGTCCCAGCCCGTGTCCGGCGGTATTGGTGTTGCTGCCGCGATAGAACGGCTCGAAGATCAGCTTGAGTTCGGATTCCGGCACCCCCGGCCCCTGATCCAGTATCGACACAGTCAGTTCCCGCGTGGCTTCGTCGAGCTGCGTCGTCAGTGTGATTTCGTTGCCGGCCGGGCTGTATTTGACCGCATTGCGCAAGACGTTTTCCAGTGCCCGCTGCAATAACTCGGGATCGCCGTTGACCAGGCTGGTGACGCGGCCGCGCCAGACGACGTTGCAGTCCTTGGCGCTGGCCTCGAATTGCGCATCCTCGATGATGCCGCCCAACAGATCCTGCATATCGATTGCTTCTATGCGCGTATGCATGACGCCGGTCTCCAGTTTTGACAGCGTCAGCAATTCACTGACCAGTTTGTCGATGCGGCCGCCTTCGCGCGCGATGCGCTGCAGCGATTCATGCATTTTTTCGGGTTGCTGCAGCGCCAGTCCTATCGATGCCTGCAAGCGCGCCAGCGGCGAACGCAATTCATGCGAAACGTCATGCAGCAAGCGGCGCTGGCTGTTCATCAGCGCGCGCAGCTTCTGCGTCATGTGATCGAAATCGCGGCCAAGATCGGATAATTCGTCGCGCCGTCCGCCCATCGCCACCGTCAGGCGGCGATCCAGGTTGCCTTCCGAGGCGGCATCGAAGGCCTGCTTCAGATGGCGAATCGGCTGCGCGAAATACCAGGCCAGCAAAAACGCGAAAATCAGGCTCGCGAAAATGGCGGCCAGCAGCGGCAGGAAAGGAATCAACTCGCGCGACGGCGCCGTCGTGATATACCGCGAGCGGCCTTCAAAGATGCGCAGCGTCTGTTCGCCGTCGATATGATTCTTGCCGTCGAAACCTTCGAGCGGCGCCTGGAACAGCAGATAGCGATGGCCATCGGGTGACGGCACTTCCTGCACCACCGCCGGCGTGCGCGGCAACAGCCCGCGCGCCTGTGTCAGCGCGGTAGCGGGCACCGGACGGTTCAGCAGCTCATGCTCATGCTCGTCGACCGCGTACACGGCGCGCCGCCGTTGCTGGGTCAATAACTGGCGCAGCGCGTCGACGCCGCCGAAATGCAGCGTCGCGGCAGCCGCTTCCACGCGGAATGCCGCGGGCGGACTGTCGTCGATGTCTGAATGGGTGCGTTCGTGGCTGCGTGCTTCCAGCCATAAAATACTGCCGATGCCGACAGTGGCGGTGATTTGGGCCAGCAGGATGAAAAAGAAAAACTTCCAGAACAGGCGGCCCAAGCCTTACTCCTTGATGAACTGATAGCCTTGGCGGTATACCGTGCGGATGCATGATTCGCCGCCGGTCACCGCGCCCAGTTTCTGCCGGATGCTGCTCAGATGCACGTCGATATTGCGGTCGAAGCGCGCCAGCGGCCGGCCCAGCGCCTGCTCCGAGAGGACTTTCTTGCTGACAGCCTTGCCGGCGTTCTGGGCCAGCACTTCCAGCAGGTTGAATTCGCTGCTGGTCAGCGCCAGCGGCTGCTCGCCCCAGGTGGCGCGGCGTTGTTCGGACCAGATCGACAGTGCGCCGACGGTCAATGGCGAGGATGCTTCGGCCGATGGTTGGGAATGGGTGCGGCGCAGGATGGCGCGGATGCGGGCGGTCAGTTCGCGCGGGGTGCAGGGCTTCGGCACGTAATCGTCGGCGCCGAGTTCCAGGCCGATGATCTTGTCGGTATCGTCGCCGCGCGCGGTCAGCATCAGGACCGGCAGGCTGGACGTGGTGCGGATGCGGCGCAGCGTTTCGATGCCGTTGATGCGCGGCATCATCAAATCCAGCACCGCGATCGCATAGCGCCCGGTCGACGCCTCCATGACGCCGGTTTCGCCGTCATGGGCCAGGCCCACCTTGAATCCTTCCTGCTCCAGGTATTGCCGCAGGATATCCAGCAGTTCGCTGTCGTCGTCGATCAATAAAACTCTGTGGGTGGTCGGACTCAATTCATGCTCGCTTTGAAAGGTTGCCCCGAAAATGCGCAGTCTTGGGCGCGGGGCCGGATAGCTATGGAACTTGTTCCCAAATATGCCTCAGTAAGCACCCTTTGCAAGGGGCGAGCTGAAATATTAACGTAAATTTACGCGCTTTTGGCCGGAGAAGGCGTAACGATAAATTAAAGATTTGACAGCCAGGCGGCTAGCGGCGATGGACCTTCATCGCCGCCTGCACTTCGCGCTGGCTGTCGCGTTCGCGTTCGGTATTGCGCTTGTCATGCTGTTTCTTGCCCTTGGCCAGGCCGATTTCGCATTTGATGCGGCCGCGCACGTAATGCAGGTTGAGCGGCACCAGCGTATAGCCGGAGCGTTCGACCTTGCCGATCAGCTTGCTGATTTCGGCCGCATGCAGCAGCAGCTTGCGGGTGCGGGTGGCTTCGGGATGGACATGGGTCGAGGTGCTGGCCAGGGCGCTGATGTGGGCGCCGAACAGGAATACCTCGCCGTTGCGCACGATCACGTACGCCTCTTTCAATTGCACGCGGCCGGCGCGTATCGACTTGGCTTCCCAGCCGTGCAATACAACGCCTGCTTCGTAACGCTCTTCAATAAAGTAATCGAAAAATGCTTTTTTGTTGTCAACGATGGTCATCTATACGGGAAACGGGTCCGGTCGGTTAAAATTTCGCATTTGCGATTCTATCAAACGGTGCTAAATCCATGGCGGTAGTACATAAAACAGTGTTAATCGGCTATAGCGCGGAACAGATGTTCACGCTGGTCGACCGGGTCGAGGATTACCCGCAATTCCTGCCCTGGTGCGGCGGGGTCGAGGTGCGCGACCGGGAAGAGCATAAGCTGATCGCGAAAATCAATATCAATTATCACGGCCTGCGCCAGTCTTTCACCACCGAAAACACGAATGCGCCGCCGCATGCCATGACGATGCGGCTGATCGAGGGGCCGTTCAAGCACTTCGAGGGTACCTGGAAGTTCCATGCGCTGCGCGCCGATGCCTGCAAGATCGAATTCGACATGCATTACGAATTCTCGAGCCGCCTGTTCGAAAGCGTGATCGGGCCGGTTTTCAGCGTGATTGCCAACAGTTTTGTCGATTCGTTCTGCAAACGCGCGGAGGCGGTCTATGGCTGAGCCCGAAATTCATGTGCAGCTTTGCTATGCCGAACCGGCGCTGCAGATCCTGCGCGAATTGAGTGTGGCGCCCGGCACCACGCTGCAGGAGGCCATTATACAGAGCGGCGTGCTGCGCGAGGTGGACGCCATCGATCTGGCCGCATGCCAGGTCGGCATCTACGGCAAGCTCAAAGCGCCGGACACCGTCCTGCGCGAGCACGACCGCATCGAAATCTACCGCCCGCTCAGGGCCGACCCGATGGAAACGCGCCGCCGCAGGGCTGCCCATAACGCCCGGCTTAAAGCTGATCCTGAAGCCGGCGCCAAGGCCAAGGAATAGGGCGAGGCAATAAATTTTTAGGAAATCTTGATGGCGTAGGACGCACCGATCAGATTTCTGTATAATTCGCTTTTGCGCCTATAGGAAAAACTATGCGTCTGCTTCAAAAAGCACTCACATTCGATGACGTGCTGCTGGTTCCGGCTTACTCGGACATCCTCCCCAAAGATACTTCCCTTGTCACGCGCTTGACGCGCAACATATCGCTGAACATACCGCTGGTGTCGGCGGCGATGGACACCGTGACCGAAGCGCGCCTGGCCATTGCCATGGCGCAAGAGGGCGGCATCGGCATCGTGCACAAGAATCTGACGCCGAAGGAGCAGGCGCGCGAAGTGTCCAAGGTCAAGCGTTTCGAATCTGGCGTGGTGCGCGATCCGATCACGATCCCGCCTTCCATGAAAATCCGCGCCGTCATCGCCTTGTCGGAACAGCACGGCATCAGCGGCTTCCCGGTGGTCGACGGCAGCATGCTGGTCGGCATCATCACCAACCGCGATTTGCGCTTTGAAGAAGATCTCGACGCCGAAGTGCGCGACAAGATGACGCCGCGTGAAAAGCTGGTCTACGTCAAGGACGGCGCCGGCCTGGAAGAAGCCAAGCGCCTGATGAACAAGCATCGGCTGGAACGCGTCATGGTGGTCAACGACGCCTTCGAACTGCGCGGCCTGATTACCGTCAAGGACATCCAGAAATCCACCGCCCATCCATTCGCCTGCAAGGACGACCAGGGTAAATTGCGCGTCGGCGCGGCGGTCGGCGTCGGCGCCGATAACGACGAGCGCATCGAATTGCTGGTCGCGGCCGGCGTCGACGTATTGGTGGTCGATACCGCCCACGGCCATTCCAGGGGCGTGCTGGAGCGCGTCAAGTGGGTCAAGACGCGTTATCCGCATATCGAAGTCATCGGCGGCAACATCGCCACCGCGGCGGCGGCCAAGGCGCTGGTCGATGCCGGCGCGGACGCGGTGAAGGTCGGCATCGGTCCCGGTTCGATCTGCACCACGCGCATCGTCGCGGGCGTCGGCGTGCCGCAGATTTCGGCAATTTCCAACGTTGCGCAGGCGCTCAAGGGCACCGGCGTGCCGTGCATCGCGGACGGCGGCATCCGTTATTCCGGCGACGTTTCCAAGGCATTGGCGGCAGGCGCCTCGAGCGTCATGATGGGCAGCATGTTCGCCGGCACCGAAGAAGCGCCGGGCGAAGTGATCCTGTTCCAGGGCCGCAGCTACAAATCGTATCGCGGCATGGGCAGCCTCGGCGCCATGGCCGACGGCTCGGCCGACCGCTATTTCCAGGACGGCGAAAACAATACCGACAAATTCGTGCCGGAAGGCATCGAAGGCCGCGTGGCCTACAAGGGCAGCGTGCTGGCGATTCTGTACCAGCTGGTGGGCGGCGTGCGTTCCTCGATGGGCTATTGCGGTTGCGAAACCATCGACAAATTCCGCGAGCAGGCTGAATTCGTCGAAATCACCTCGGCCGGCATGCGCGAATCGCATGTGCACGATGTCCAGATCACCAAGGAAGCGCCGAACTACCGGGCCGATTAAGAAAAATATTCCATGCATTCTAAAATTCTGATTCTCGATTTCGGTTCCCAGGTAACGCAGCTGATCGCGCGCCGGGTGCGCGACGCCGGCGTTTTCTCCGAAGTCTTTCCGTATGACGTCAGCGATCAGTTCGTGCGCGATTACGGCGCCGCCGGCGTGATTCTGTCGGGCGGCCCGAACAGCGTGATCGAAGGCGATACGCCGCGCGTGCCGCAGGCGGTTTTCGAACTGGGCGTGCCGGTGCTCGGCATCTGCTACGGCATGCAGGCCATGGCCGAACAGCTTGGCGGCAAGGTCGAAAACGGCCTGGTGCGCGAATTCGGTTACGCCGAAGTGCGCGCGCACGGCCATACCGCCTTGCTCAAGGACATCAGCGATTTCGTCACGCCCGAAGGGCATGGCATGCTGAAGGTCTGGATGAGCCATGGCGACAAGGTCAACGACATGCCGCCCGGCTTCAAGCTGATGGCGTCCACCGGCAATTGCCCGGTTGCCGCGATGGCCGATGAAACCCGCAAATTCTATGCGGTGCAGTTTCATCCGGAAGTCACCCATACGATCAAGGGCAAGGAAATACTGGGCCGTTTCGTTCATGAAATCTGCGGCTGCAAATCCGATTGGAACATGCCCGATTACATCGCCGAAGCGGTGGCCTCGATTCGCGCGCAGGTCGGCGGCGATGAAGTCATCCTTGGCCTGTCCGGCGGCGTCGACAGCAGCGTGGCGGCGGCGCTGATCCATCGCGCCATCGGCGATCAGCTCACCTGCGTCTTCGTCGACCACGGCCTGCTGCGCCTGGATGAAGGCAAGATGGTCATGGAAATGTTTGCCGACAATCTTGGCGTCAAGGTGATTCACGTCGACGCCACCGACCAGTTCATGGGCCATCTGGCCGGCATCGCCGATCCGGAAGCCAAGCGCAAGATCATCGGCCGCGAATTCGTTGAAGTATTCCAGGCCGAATCGGCCAAGCTGAGCAATGCCAAATGGCTGGCGCAGGGCACGATTTATCCGGATGTGATCGAAAGCGCCGGCAAGGGCAAGAAGGGCCATACCATCAAGAGCCACCACAACGTGGGCGGCCTGCCGGAGACCCTGAACCTGAAGCTGCTGGAGCCGCTGCGCGAATTGTTCAAGGACGAAGTGCGCGCGCTGGGCGTGGCGTTGGGCCTGCCGCATGCGATGGTGTACCGCCATCCGTTCCCGGGACCGGGTTTGGGCGTGCGCATCCTGGGCGCCGTCAACAAGGAATTCGCGGACCTGCTGCGCCGCGCCGACGCCATCTTTATCGAAGAACTGCGCAACACCAAGGACGCCGACGGCGTCTCCTGGTACGACCTGACCAGCCAGGCCTTCGCGGTGTTCCTGCCGGTGAAATCGGTAGGCGTGATGGGCGACGGGCGCACCTACGAATACGTGGTGGCCTTGCGCGCGGTGCAGACCCAGGATTTCATGACGGCGCACTGGGCGCACCTGCCGCATGAGCTGCTCGGCAAGGTGTCGAACCGCATCATCAATGAAGTGCGCGGGATCAATCGCGTGGTTTATGATATTTCGGGGAAGCCGCCGGCGACGATTGAGTGGGAGTGAGGGAACAAAAGTCATAAAAAAAAGCGCTTCGGCGCTTTTTTGCATTTTGAATAGCACCGGCCATGACTCATGAATTTGCTTACATTGCCCAGTGACTTGCCAGATCGAACGAAAGTTGCCGGTGATGGCGAATCGAAAGCAAATATACGGTGCCCTTGATCCGCGCATACAGCAACAGGTAATGCGTCATTGCGTATTCCTGCACTTCGCTTCCTTCGGCAATGGCATTCAACTGTGCGGTCAGGCGAACGATGCCGTTGCTTGTTTCTACGGAACGGGTGGGGCGTTCGAGGAAGGACGATCCAATTCCGGGAAAACGCTCCAGATTGGGAATAACCGTATCCGATAGTTCATCCAATAGCGCATCGAATGCATGGGGTGCCTCGGCTCCTTGCAGAAACGCTTCGATTTCATCAAGATTGCGCTCGAAGTTGGTAGTGAGTTTGACGGTTTTGTGAGCTGTCACGGCGCGAATTGACTTCTTATCTGGATGCTTTGGCGCGACGCCGCTTGATGGCGGAGATGGCGCCCAGAGCGTCTTTGACTTGTCCTGCTGCCACGTCAGCCAAGCCCTTGCTGGCATCGGCGATCAACAGTAAGTGAATGTGTTCCCGCTCCAACTGATGGTAGTAATCCAGTCGTTGTGCGTCGATGATGGCAACATAGCTTTCACCGTTTTTCGTGACAATTTTCTCTGCTCCCGCCTTCACCTGGTCTGCCAGCTCAGATAGATTGGCTCTGGCTTGGGATAAAGGAATCACATCGCTGGCTGAAATAGACATAGCGCACTCCAAGGCTTAAAAAACGTACAAAATAAGGTACATAATATCGTATATTACCTTGTTTGCAAAAACGCATTACAGTTTCTTCTTGGTTGATCGATCGCGATATGAGCGGGAGCATGTGGCGAAGATGAAGCGGACTATGCAGATTAGTAAAAAAAGCTCGTTTGTTATTCAGCCGTTTCCGAAATTGGTAAATGCAGGTTAACGGTAGTGGCGGTTAACAAACAAACCGCCTACTAATTTATTTCAAAATTTCACACCGGATTGGCAGAATCAGAGCAATTCATAAGCCATTTCGCTCCCCTGTAATACAAGCCCCAAAAATCCGACTGGCAATCAAACAAACAGTGTCCTCGTCATACCTGAGTTTTCCAGCTAAAGACACTGTCCATTCCTTTTCCTGATTTAACCAAACTACCATCGCACCATTCGTCTCACCGGCCAGCGCAGCATTTAGTGCGCGTTTAAGTTTGGCGACGACATCAGCCCGGTTGGCATTCAAAGGGACATGATCAGAAGTTTTGGGAGAAGAACTCGAAGCCTTGCGCTTCGAAGGGCGGGGAGAGGGGGTCATGGAATTTCCTTCAAATCGTTTAACCACCCCGAAAGAGGCGGCCAGGCACCTGAACCCCGCAAATACACGGACGGCAGTTTTCCCCGAAGGTCTTGTATAGCTGCGCGTTACCCGGCCATAAAACTAATGGACGAAAAAAAAACCACGGCTGTCGGGCGAGGCTTCCGGTATTTGAAGTGGGTTCAGCCACTGAAGGAAACTTTAAAAGTAAATACTACGCGAAACAAGCTGAGGGAATATGCGGTTTTGGTTCAATCAGATTTCATGGTAATGATTTTCGAGTTCCTGCTTGAAAGGAGCGCTTGTAGGCCTCTTACGCAAGCGCGTGTAATCCATCCACGCATTAAATTCATTCCGGAAATTGACTTGCAGAAATATGTTAAAAAATATTTCCGGAACTGAACTCGCATTATTTCTCCCGGTCTTTTCTGTGCGCGCAATATGCGTGACGAAGTGATGTAAATAATTTATCCGTTTTTCAAAAAGCGTCATGCCCGTTCGGTTCTGCAAATCCGCAGACCTGCAACGGCATCGCGCTCGCGTTGAATTGCGACAATTTTTGAAAGCGGGATTCACGTAGGACGGCATGTTCCGGCATGCGTGCGCGAACGATGAGGGAATAGTAACGATGCGTGAAAAGAGCATCAAAGGCAGCCTGGCATCCGGGTCGATCTGGTCGATTATGGACAACCTGGCGCAGCAAGTATTGTCATTCGTGATCTTCGCAGTGTTGGCGCGTTTTCTGGCGCCGGATGCATTCGGCTTGCTGACCGTGGCGCATCTCTTCATATTATTTACCCGGCTGGTGGTATTCGATGCGATTGCATTGCCGGTCGTGCGTACCGCGGAACCAAACGAACAATTATATTCCTGGGTGTTTACGTATTGCACGGCGGCTGGCCTGCTGCTGGCGGCGCTGATGTTTTTTTCGGCCGGCCTGGTGTCGTTTTTATTCCGGGCGCCCGAGCTGAAAACCGTATTGCAAGGCATGAGCGCGTCGGTTCTTTTCTTCGGCCTGGTGCGCGCCTATGAAGCGCGGCTGGTGCGCAACATGATGTTCCGGCAGCTCGCAATCCGCTCGATTGCGTCGGTCACGATCGGCGGCGTCATCGGCATCGGCCTTGCCGGCAGCGGCTGGGGTGCGATGTCGCTGGTGGTGCAACAGGTAAGCGCATCCGGACTGGCGCTGGTGCTGGTCGTGGCGCAAAGCCGCTGGCTGCCGCGCATTGTGTTCGATCGCGCGCTGACACGCAAATATTGGGACGATATCCAGAAGGTGGGCATGAGCGGCGTTCTGGGATTCGCCAACAGCAATGGCGACTCGCTGCTGGTAAGCCTCTTGCTCGGACCGTATGCAACCGGCCTGTACAACCTGGCCAAGCGCGTGACTTCGGCGGTGTTTCTGGTGGTCGCCACCTCGCTGCAGAAAGTCGCGCTGCCGGTGTTTTCCGACGCTGGATCGGATGTGACGGCATTGCGTCAGGGCTATCTGAAAATGTTCGGCATCACGCTGTTCTGCATTGCGCCCTTGCTGTGTTTCCAGGCGGCCATGGCGGAGCCGCTGGTGACGGCGGTGTTCGGCGCGAAGTGGCTGCCGGCGGCGCCGATCATCGGCGTGCTGGCGCTTCTGTATCTGGTGACGTCGATCGTGGATTTGAACGACTACCTTTTTTTCGCGACGGGAAGAAATCGCATGCCGGTATTGCTTGGCGCCGTGCAATTGATCCTTGCCACTTTGCTGGCGGGGGGGTCTTATCGATTCGGCTTGCTCGGCATGAGCCTGTCGTTCTGCGCCGCTTACTTGCTGGTGTTTCCGGTATCGCAAATATTGGTGAACCGCGCGCTCGGCATGAACCTGAGCATGATGTGGTATGCGCTGGCGCCGCCGCTGGTGGGCAGCATCGCGTTGACGCTGGGCTTGATCGCATACCGGCTGCTGATGCCGCGGCATGTCACGGATGTAATGCTGGTCGGCGGCAGCGTTGTGGTTGCCTGTCTGTTATATCCGCTCGTGGTGCTTGCCACCGGGTGGCGCATCAGAGCGGTTAACGATGCATGGCATGGCCTGTTGCTATCGACTATCCGCTTACGCCGTTTTCTAATAAAAGGAGGCAGCCATGCCGCTGATTCAAAAAGTTCAGATTCCCAAGCTTCCGCTTAGATTTCTTTTTTTTACGACATCGGTGATTACGCGAAATATATTGCAAAGGCGTTCAGTCTTCACATTGCAGACATGGCGTAGAGCGGCGCTGCTGCTATTTAATCTGCGGCAGCATTTGCGGCTCATCCATATTCTCAGCCATCCGCAAGTGACGAAATTAATGACCGGCAATCCGGAGTTGTCATATAAATATTTAAGAAATTACATAGCGCTTGAGATATCCACCGCGAATTGCCTCGCGATATTAAGCGAACATTATGCCTACCTGCAGACACGCTTCAAAAATGATTTCCTGGATATTGTCTATCAATCCGGCATCCCGCTTTGGGCCCAATGCATCGATGATGTTTCCTTTGAAATAGTGATGGACTTTCCGCATACCATCGATTTTGAAGGCGACTTGTGTCTTATCTTCAAAAAAGATCAAGTAAGTATTTATCGGATTATTTTCGTCATCGCCAATGGCAGTTCGTTTGGGCTGCCGAAGCGTAATGTGCTCTTTATCTCCAGCATTCAGGGCATGGGCGATTTCGAGGACATCCGGCTGGCGACAAAAATTTGCTGCGATATTCAGCCGGCCCAGCTATTGATGGCCGCCATGAGCGGGCTTGGAACGGCGCTCGGTTTCGATACGATCGTGGGCATCGGCAACAAGAATCAACTTTCCAAGGGCGCCAAATTATATTTTTCGTATGACCATTTCTTCGCGAATTACGGCAATCGGATTCCTAAAACGAATTTTTATGAAATTCCGCTTCCCTATGCGGAAAAACCGCTGGATTCAATCGATGCCCGCCATCGCAAAAGGTCACAGAAAAAACGTGTTTTTAAAAACGAAATCACAGACCAGGTGGCGTTCTCCATTGCGCAATATTGCATTGAAAGCCGCCAGGTATTGAGCGAACCCCTCGTGCTGCCGCAATCGCTTAGCTTGCCGCTGTAGGCCCGCGCCCCGTCACTCATGCCTTTTCAGAAGGCGTATTCGCGGCCGGGTAGGGTTCATCGAGCGCGACGGAACCGGTCTCCAGCAGCGACTTCAGATTGGACATGATCTTCGGCCAGCCGCCGGACACCGCCTCGATGAATTTGGAAGGATCGCGCTCGATGGTGTGCGTGATGGATAGCTTGACCGCCGTCCCAACCGCTTCCAGGTCCATCGCGCAGCGCGATTCGCCTTCGGCCTTGAGTTCGGGCTTGTTCTGGTGCTGCCAGCGGATCACCAGGCGCCGCGGCGGCTCGGCCTCGATGATTTCGCCGGCGTCGAAGATCTGGCCATCGCCGGTCATCAATTTCCACGAGGATCCCGCCGTCCATTCGGATTCGCAGCGCATGCCGAACCAGTATTGCCTGATGAATTCCACGTCGGTCAATGCAGACCACAGTTGCTCCGGCGTGGTGCGGATGTAAGTCACGTAAACGAAGGTTGATCTAGCCATTGGTTTTCTCCAGTCGTCGTTTCAGGTCATCGAGCGCCTTCAGGCGCGGTTTTTCAAACTTGGCAATCCAGCGTTCGTAAATTTCCTGCAATGGCACCGGATTGAGGAAGTGCAATTTGTCGCGGCCTTGACGCATGGTGACGACCAGATTCGCGGCCTCCAGCAGATCGAGATGCTGGGTCACGCCTTGCCGCGTCATGTCCATGTGCTCGCACAACGCATTGAGCGTGCGCCCGTCATGCGCATGCAGCAGATCCAGCAGCTTGCGCCGATTGGGATCGGCCAGCGCCTTGAACAGCAGATCGGTGTCTTGAGGGGACTCGGCCATGGAATTCAAATGCAAGTATTTACTTGCCTGAAGTATATGCAAGTGAATACTTGCATGTCAAGCCGTTTTTAGTGCGATGCGGCGTGGAAACTCACCGTTCCCAATTCGATCCCAAAATGATGCTGCACAGATTCACCCGCTTGAAATCCGGATCCTTGCAGGCCAGGAAATCATCGTTGAAGGTGCCGAAGGTGCTATGGGGCCGATGCGCCATCCCGTGATAAAACGCATCGATCATCTTGTGGGGAAAATCGGCGCCGCGGGGATATGCGGCGATTACCGTTTCGCGTTGTTCTTCCGTGAATTGCTCAAAGCCGCGTCCGGCGACGTCCATTCCCGCACCGGCCTGCAGCAAGGCAATTTCCGGATGCATATGTTCCGGAATGCCCGGCGTCGTATGCAGGGCGACGGCGTTCCAGACCTTTTCTATATCCTGTTCGGCGATATTGTGGCTCCGCAGAAAATCGCGCGCGGCGTTCGCGCCATCCACCTCGAAGCGAAGCTGGCTGTCGCGATAGATCGATGTCAGGCCCAGGTCGTGGAACATGGCCGCGACGTAAAGCAACTCCGGATCGAAATCCATGTCTTTCCGTTGCCCGGTGAGGGCGCCCCAAAAATAGACGCGAACGGAGTGGGAAAACAGCAATTCGCTTTCGGTGTCGCGTATGAGCTGCGTAAGCTCGCGCGCCAATTTGCTGTCGGGAATTTTTACGCTGGAAATGTCGTTCGCCGCCACGGTTTTATCCTCCTGTATCTGACCGGATCGCTCCGTTGATATCGAGAATACGCTTCTCCCGCGGCATAAAACAGTGCCAAGATTGTGAATTCCGAATGTACCATTGGAAATAGGACGGGCCCGAACAGCATCATCTTCTTGGCAGCGTAAAAATTTAATAACGCCCGACCAGATGCGCATGCAACACTTCGCGCTCCGCACCCGGATCGCCGATATAGGCTATCTTGCCGCCAACCACGGTTGCCGCCGGCGCGCCGTCGCGGAACAGGATGCGGTTGCCGGCCAGCGCCGGCACTTTATCGCCCGGCAGCAGCGTGCCGCAAAGGTTGAGCGGATCGACGCCGGAGATGCATACCAGGCTGCCGTCGTGCGGACGGCGCCGCATTTCGCGCAGCAACGGAATCGCTTCGGGCAGCGCGAATTGTTCTCCGGAAAAGCCGGCCACGAAGCGGCCGCCGCGGATGTCGCCGCGCGCTTCCAGGCGGTGATAGACGGGCAGCAGTTCGCGCCATGAAGGCAGCCATCCGGCTTCCCGTTCCAGCAGACGCCAGAACATCACGCCGTAACGGCGCAGCAACGTCATCGCGACATATTCCAATATCTCGGGTGCGGTGCGCGGCTTGCGGGCCGGCTTGTTTGCAGCGGCGGCCTTGGCTGGTGTTCCAGTTTCGATCGCCGCTTCAGCATCCCCGCGCCGTACCAGCGCCCAGCGTCCGGCTTCTTCCATGCTGGGACCTGCGCCTCGATGCGCGCGCCGGCGCCTTTCATTGTTGGCGCGTTTGCTCGCGGGCAGCAGCATGGCGCGCATGCCGGCGAAGCTGTCGGCATTGACCAGTCCGGTCGACACCAATTCGCCCAGCGCGTTTTCCAGTTCCGCCGGCAGCAGCCGCGCATCGTGCTGCAGTTCGTCGAAGAACATGGCGCCGTCGCGCCGCAGCGCTTCCAGCACGCCGGCGGCGCGCGGCGAAATTTCGGGTGGGCCGGACAGGGCCGGCAGCGCATGCCACAACGCGGTCTGGCGCCGCGGCAGCAGCACGATGGGCGTGCTGCGCACCGGGCCGCCGGAAGCCGAACGCGGCGCGCCGACACGGGTCCAGACCAGTTTGCCGGCGCGGCACAGATCGTCCAGCCAGGCGCTGGAATAATCGCGCAGCCGCAGCGCCAGCAGATCGCTCTCCCAGGCGCCGGCCGCGGCTTCATAGCCTTCCAGCTGCGCCAGCACCTGCGGCAGCGCGTCCTGCCCCTGGAATTGCGCGCCGGGGGCAAGGTGCTGCCAGTCGAACAGGAATCGCATGAAATCCTGCCGTTCGACCGGTTCTATTTCGCGCCGCAGCCGTTTGATGGTGTAGCGGTGGATGCGCGCCAGCAGATGGCGTTCGCACCATTCCTCGCCGGCTGCGCCCGGCGCGGGCGCAGGCGTAGGCGCAGGCGCAGGTGTAAAACGGCCGCGCATGACGTACCCCTCGCTTTCGAGCCGGGTCAGGGCGATGGCCGCCGTGCTTTCCGGCAGCCTCAGCGCAGCGGCAATGGCGGTCAGCGGCTGCGGGCCGAAGCCGCTCAGGCGGGCGCGCATGATTTCGGTCAGCGCGGCGTCGCGCGTCCAATCCTCGCCGTTGTTGCCGCTGCCGCGATGGCTTTCCGGAACGGCCAGCGCGGGCGATGCCTGCGCCTGCGGATAGGCGGCCTGCAGGCAATCCAGCCGTTCCAGCGGCGTCCAGAAATCGACGCCCTGGGCCTCGTCGCGCAGGCGCGTGGCGCGGCCGCTCTCGGCCAACGCGGCGAGCCAGGCCGGCCAGCCTTCCTGCCCGGCTGCTTCGTCGTGCGTAATGCAGGCCAGGGTTACCAGCGCTTCCTGCATTTCGTCGGCATTGCAAGGATGGGGCCACGCTTCTTCGGCAACGGCGGCGATGGCTTCGGCATCCAGCGCGCCGAGATCGTCGGCGGAGGCGGGATCGGTCCAGCGCCGGCTCATCACCGCTTGCGTGCGGCGTTCTTCTATTGGCGCGTCGTCCAGGTATGCATAGGGACGGGCATTGAGGATTTCCATGGCCAGCGGCGAGGGCGCCGGCAGGTCGCGCGCCAGCAGGCGAATTTCGCCGGCCTCGATCCGGCGCAACAGCGCCAGCCAGCCTTCGCTGTCCATGGCGTCGTGCAGGCAGTCGTCCAGGGTCTGGTCCACCAGGGGATGGCAGGGCAGCTCGCGTTCGCCGACGACGTTTTCCAGGCAGGCAGCCTGATCGGGGAAGACGGCGGCCAGCAAGTCGTCGCTCTTCATGCGCTGCAGTTGCGGCGCAACCTTGCGCCCGCCCGAATAGCGCGGCAGGGCCAGCGCGGTGGTGGCGTTCCAGCGCCAGCGCACATTGAACAAGGGCGCGTCGAGCAGGGCCTGCACCAATACCTGTTCGGCGCTGGCCGAGCGCAGATAGCGCCACACTTCATCGAGCGGAAAGCTGTGGCCGGCCGAAAGCGAAAGCACGATCGCATCCTCGGTGGCGGCGGCCTGCAGTTCGAAATTGAAATTGCGGCAAAAGCGCTTGCGCAGCGCCAGGCCCCAGGCGCGGTTGATGCGGCTGCCGAACGGCGTGTGCAGCACCAGTTGCATGCCGCCGGATTCGTCGAAGAAGCGCTCCATGATCAGCGTGTTCTGCGTCGGCAGCGCGCCCAGCGCCGCACGCGAACGGGCCAGGTATTCAACGATCTGGCGCGCGGCATCTTCTTTCAGGCCCAGGTGTTCATCCAGCCATGCCACGGCGCGATCGAGCGCCGCCTCGTTGCCGCTGTCGCGCCCATCGCCGCCATCGCCGTCATTGCCGCCGCCGTTATCGTCGGGCCCGGAAGGCGCGTCCGCCGTCAACTGTTCCTCAATTTCCGTGCGCAGCCGCGCCACGCCGGCCGACAGTTCGTCGCTGCGGCCGGGCGCTTCGCCCAGCCAGAACGGAATGCTGGGCGCGGCGCCGCGCGCATCCTCGACCCGCACCTTGCCCACTTCGACCCGCAGGATGCGGTAGGAGGTGTTCCCGAGCTGGAACACGTCGCCCGCCAGGCTCTCGACGGCGAAGTCTTCATTGACCGTGCCGACCGATAATCCTTGCGGCTCCAGCAGCACGGTGTAGTCGGCGTTATCCGGGATGGTGCCGCCGGAGGTGACGGCGGTGAGCTTGCTGCCGCGCCGGCCGCGCAGCGAACGGGCCGCCGCATCGCGGTGCAGATAGGCGCCGCGCACGCCGTTGCGGGTGGCATAGCCTTCGGCCAGCATGCGCAGGACGGCGTCGTAGCGCACGCGTTCCAATTGCGCGTAGGGCTGGGCGCGGCGCACCAGGTCGAACAGTGCATCCTCGCCCCATTCGCGGCAGGCCACTTCGGCCACGATCTGTTGCGCCAGCACATCCAGCGGCGCCGGCGGGATGCGCAATGCGTCGAGTTCGCCGCGGCGCACGCAATCCAGCAGCGCGGCGCATTCGATCAGGTCGTCGCGCGAGGCCGGGAACAGGCGGCCCTTGGGCATGCCGCCGACCTGGTGGCCGGAGCGGCCCACGCGCTGCAGCAGGGCGGCGATGTTGCGGGGCGAACCGACCTGGCACACCAGATCGACGTCGCCGATGTCGATGCCGAGCTCCAGCGAAGCGGTGGCGATCAGCACTTGAAGCTCGCCGCGCTTGAGACGCTGTTCGGCGTCCAGCCGGTATTCCTTGGCCAGGCTGCCGTGATGCGCGGACACATGTTCCGTGCCCAGCCGTTCGCCAAGATGGCGCGCCACGCGCTCGGACATGCGCCGCGTGTTGACGAAAATGAGCGTGGTCCGATGCTGCGCCGCCAGCTCCGCCATGCGGTCGTAGACGCGCTCCCACACCTCGTTCGACATGATGGCTTCCAGCGGCACCGGCGGCAATTCCAGGGCCAGGTCGCGGGCGCGTATATGGCCGACGTCGACCACGGCGCAATCGGCCGCATCTTTATTTTCTGCGCCGCGTCCTACCAGGAATTGCGCCACCGCCGATAGCGGCTTCTGGGTGGCCGACAAGCCGATCCGCACCGGCCGCTGCGCGCACAGCGCATCCAGCCGTTCCAGGCTCAGCGCCAGATGGCTGCCGCGCTTGGTGCCGGCCACGGCATGGATTTCGTCGACGATGACCGTGCGCACGGTGGACAGCATGGCGCGGCCGCTGTCCGAGCCCAGCAGCACGTACAGCGATTCGGGCGTCGTCACCAGGATGTGCGGCGGCCGCTTGCGCATGGCGTTGCGCTCGGACGCGATAGTGTCGCCGGTGCGCACGGCGGTGCGGATGCCGTGCGCGGGCAGGCCCATGGCGGCCAATTGCCGGGCGATGCCTTCCAGCGGCGCCTGCAGGTTGACCCGGATGTCGTTCGACAGCGCCTTCAGCGGCGATACATACAACACCTGCGTTTCATCCGGCAGCGCCGCGGCCCCGCTTTCGCGCACCAGCGTGTCGATGGCGGCCAGGAAGGCCGTCAGCGTCTTGCCGGAGCCGGTTGGCGCGGCCACCAATGTAGGACGGCCGCTCTTGATCAGCGGCCAGGCGCGCGACTGCGCCTCGGTGGCGGCCGGAAAGGCCGTCCCGAACCAGGTGGCGACGGCGGGATGGAAGTCCTGCCAGATGCTGTCCAGGGGCGCGCGCTTGTTCATGACGATTCAGATGAGGGCGCCGCCGCCGATGGCAAGGCCATGCGTTGAACGCCCTCTTGGGCTTGCAAGAGGGATTAGTCTACAGAATTATTGGCGCGGGCGTCCCGCGCCGGTTTCAGGGAAGCGCCTCCCCGGAACCCGGCGCCGGCGCATTTGTCCCAGATCCATGGGAAAAATTCATATCGGCATTTCCGGCTGGCGCTATGCGCCATGGCGCGGGGTGTTTTATCCAAAGGGCTTGCGCCAGGCCGACGAGCTGTCGTTCGCCTCGCGCGCCTTGCCGACGATAGAACTCAACGGTTCTTTCTATGCCTTGCAACGGCCTTCCAGTTATGCCGCCTGGCATGCGGCGACGCCGCCGGGATTCGTCTTCAGCGTCAAGGGCAACCGCATGATCACGCATATCCGGCGGCTGCGCGATATCGAAACGCCGCTGGCGAATGTGTTTGCTTCCGGCGTATTCAATCTGCGCGAAAAGCTCGGTCCCTTCTTGTGGCAGTTTCCGCCCAGTTTTCGCTACGATGCCGAACGGGTCGAGCATTTTCTTGGCCTGCTGCCGCGCGACACGGCGCAGGCGCTGGAACTGGCGCGCCATTGCGATCCGCGCATGCGCGAGCGCAGCGCCCTGGAGATCGACAAGAAACGCAAGCTGCGCCATGCAATGGAAATCCGGCATGAGAGTTTTCTCGACGAATCCTTTGTCGCGCTGCTGCGTAAATACAATGTGGCGCTGGTGGTGGCCGACACCGCCGGCAAATGGCCGTATCGGGAAGACGTGACGGCGGATTTCATGTACCTGCGCCTGCACGGCGAAAAGACGCTGTATTCGGGCGCCTATGCGGAAGCGACGCTGGATCGCTGGGCCGAGGCCATCCATGCCTGGAGCCAAGGCGGGCAGCCGCGCGAGGGGCCGCGAATTTCAGGCGCCGATCCGCCCCGGCGCGCCGGCCGCGACGTCTACTGCTATTTCGATAACGATATCAAGGTCGATGCGCCGTTCGACGCGCAGCGCCTGATCGACCGGCTGGGCCTGCGCAAGGCCGGCGCCGGGGATGTGGCGTAATAAAGCGGTGTAATCCAGGCGCGTAATACAATCTTCACGATATCCGCTTATCCGCAATATCCCGGCATCGCCTTTCTGGAGATTTCCATGCAAACACAGGTTCTTATCGTCGGCGCCGGTCCGGTCGGCCTGACCGCGGCGGCGGAACTGGCGCGCTATGGCGTGCCGGTGCGCATTGTCGACAAGGCGGCGCAACGCACCGATAAATCGAAGGCGCTGGTGCTGTGGAGCCGGACGCTGGAACTGCTTGAACGGGCGGGTTGCAGCGTGCCCTTCGTGGCGGCGGGGCTGCAGGTGACGGCGGCGAATCTGATCGCCGGCGGCAAATCCATCGGCCGCATCGGTTTCGATGGCCTCGACAGTCCCTTTCCCTATGCGCTGATGCTGCCGCAGTCGGATACCGAGCGATTGCTGGAAGCGCATCTGGCCGGCCTCGGCGTGACGGTGGAGCGCAGTGTGGAACTGGCCGATTTCAAGGACGGCGGCAACAGCGTGACCGCCTCGCTGCGGCGTGCGGATGGCAGCATTGAAACGATGCAGGCGGCATGGATGATCGGCTGCGACGGCGCGCACAGCGCCGTGCGCCATGGCCTCGGTTTGCCGTTCCGCGGCGAGACGTTGCCGACCGATTGGGTGCTGGCCGACCTCAACGTCGACGGCATGCCGACCGGCCCAGGCGAGCTGACGATCTATTGGCATGAGGACGGCGTGCTGGCGGCGTTTCCGTTGTCGGCGCGGCGTTATCGCATCATTGCCGATATCGGGCGTTCCAGCGGCCCTGTGCCGCCCAGCCCGACGCTGGCCGAGATGCAGGCCATCGTCGACCGCCGCGGTCCGGGCGGCATCGTGCTCAGCGAGCCGATCTGGCTGTCGTCGTTCCGCATCAATGAACGCAAGGTCGCCGATTACCGCGCCGGCCGCGTTTTCGTCGCCGGCGACGCCGCGCATGTGCATAGTCCGGCGGGCGGGCAGGGCATGAACACCGGGATGCAGGATGCCTTCAATCTGGCGTGGAAACTGGCGCTGGCATGCCGCGGCATCTGCGCCGAAAAGATTTTGCTCAACAGCTACAGCGCCGAACGCAGCGCCGTCGGCGAAGAGGTGCTGGCCGCCGCCGGCCGCATGACCGCGGCGGCGGTCGTGAAAAACCATACCGCGCAGACGGTGCGCAACTGGCTGGGCGAGCTGCTGCTCGGCCTGGCGCCGGTGCAGCGGGCGATGGCGCGGCAGTTCACGGAATTGTCGATCGCCTATCCGGGCAGTCCGCTCAATGGCGATGGCTTGCCTGTATCTCACGAATCGCATCGATCCCGGTCTTCGCCCCGGCCGGGCCAGCGCATGGCGCCGCGCTTCGGCTACCGCCATGGCGTCGATGGGGCCGGTGGCATTGACCCCATCGATATCGGCCGTCCCGGCATGATCCCGCGTTTTGCGCTGCATGCGGCATCCGATGCCGAAGCCGAGGGCCTGTTGCGCCGGCATGCGGATCTTCTTGAGCCGGTGCTGCATGCGCCTCCGGGCAACGCGGCGATCTGGCTGGTGCGTCCCGACGGCTACGTTGCAGCCGTCGCGCCGGCCGGCGGGGGCGCGGCAATTTCGGCTTATCTGAACAAGCTGCGGCGGTAAATTTCCTCCTCTGTAAAAAAAGCATTTACATAAATTTACGCCGGAAAAATTCCTGCTCAAGCGCAGGCCCGGCGCGCAATCCGGCCATGCCGCGCAGCGCCGCAATGGTGCGGTCACCGGCCACGGCTCTTGTCGATCGGCGGCCGGCATGGTACAACTACGATAATAAATACAGAACGTGGTTCCGTATATCGGAATCGTTGAGACAACCTTTTCTTCCTTCCGAATATGCCATCGCTCCCAGACACCGAAGCAACAGCAGAGGCGCTCGACAATGTCGATCTCGCCGTATCCAATACCCGGCCCCAAGTCTCGTTATGGGATGTTTTTACCGTCTTTGTCCGCGTCGGCCTGACGTCGTTCGGCGGCAGCACCCAGGCCTGGGTCTATCGCGCCGTGGTGGAAGACCGCGGCTGGCTGACGGATGAGGAATTCCTGGCCTGCACCGCCGTCTCCCAGATTCTGCCGGGCGCCAATCCGGTCAACCAAGCGCTGTATTGCGGACAAAAAGTGCGCGGCTGGGCGGGCGCAACCGCCGGCGCGCTGGGCATGGTGATGCCTGCTTTTGTGGTCATCATGCTGATGGCTTACGTCTACGGCCGATTGGCGCAATACCCGATCACGCATTTCATCCTGATCGGCATCGCCACCGCCGGCGTCGGCGCCACCTTGGCGGCGGGCATCAAGATCGCCACCAAAATGGAACGCAACTGGATACGCTATATCATCGGCCTGATCGCCTTCGTGACCGTGGGCATATTGCACTGGCCGATGGTGCAGGTGGTGGCGGTGCTGGCGCCCATCAGCGTCCTGCTGGCATTGCGGAGGACTAAATAATGGATAGCCGTCTTTGGGCATTGTTCCTGGTATTCGCACCGCTGTCGCTGGCCTCGTTCGGCGGCGGCCAGGTAATCGTCTCGGATATTCAACTGCAAACGGTGGCCGTGCATCACTGGTTCACCAATCAGGAGTTTGCCGATGTATTCGCGATCTCACGCGCGGCGCCCGGCCCCAGCACGCTGATCGCATCGCTGATCGGCTGGCGCATCAGCGGCTTTGCCGGCGCCATCATCGCCACGCTGGCCATGTATGTGCCGTCGTCGACGGTGTTCGTGCTGTGCACGACCATGTGGCACAAGCATCACGGTTCGCCATGGCGCATGGCGATCGAGCGCGGCCTGGCGCCGGTCGCGGTGGGTCTGGTTTTCGCCAGCGGCGTGCGGATACTGGAAGCGATCCAGATGAGCAATCTGGTGCTCGGGCTGGCAACGGTGGCGGTCACGACCGGTCTGTTGTACCGCACCAAGATCAATCCGTATCTCTTGCTGTTCAGCGTGGCGGCCTTCTATGCCGTGGTGTTCTACGTGATCTGATAGCCGGGATTCAAACGGATTCGGGATTAAAAAAAGCCCGATTGCAATTTTGCAATCGGGCTTTTTGACGTTCGTTATTTCTCTGTTATTTCGCCAGCAGCATTTCGTTGTAGATCTTGGTCCATTTGGTCATGCCGTCGAGCGTCATCACAGGATCTTCGACCTTGATTTTAGTGCCCTTCATCGGCGATGGCACGGTGGTGTTGGTCGGCACATAATCCAGCGACGCCAGGATTTTCTGTCCTTCCGGTCCGATCAGATATTCGTAGAACAGTAATGCGGAAGCAGGATGCGGCGCATGGCGGGCGATGCCGACGGCATTGGCGCGGGCGATCGCCGGTTCGATGACGAAGGAGTCGATCGGGCCGCCTTTTTTCGCTACGCCGGTCGGCATGTAGTTATAGACGGTCAGTCCCAAAGGCACTTCGCCGGCGGCGATCAGATTGGTCAGCAGCGAATGGCCCTTGCGCACCGAAATGCCGTTGGTGGCGGCGATGTCGCGGAACAGCTTGATGCCCTTGGCTTCGCCCATGCCGGTGGCCACGGTGGCGAACCAGTCGGCGTCTTCAGCTTCGATGCCGAGCTTGCCCTTCCATTTCGGATCCAGCAGATCTTCATACGACTTCGGCAGATCGGCCTTCTTGATCAGATTGGTGTTGTAGGCCTGCACCCATACGGTCAGCATGGTGGAAGCGTAGTCCTTGTGCTTCGGCACGGCATCCTGGATCAGGTTCTTGAAGACCGGCGAAGTGACCGGCTGCAGGATTTGCTCGCGATGCAGCGCTTCCATTTCGGGCGCGCCGATATGGATGGCGTCGACTTCATAGCGCTTGGCGCCGGTTTCGGTCAGGGAGCGTTGCAGCACTTTGTCGCTGCCGGCGCGCCAGACGGTCAATTTGATGCCGTATTTCTTTTCGAATCCGTCGCGCAGCGGCGGAATATCTTTTTCGGCGATCGACGTGTACAGCGTCAGTCCGCCTTCTTTCTTGGCTGCCGCCAGCAGCTTGTCGGCCCGGTCCGCGCCGCTGTAATTGAGCAGCGAATAATCTTGCGCGAAGGAGGGCAGCGCATAGGCGGCCAGGCTAAGGAATAATGCAGCGGCAGAGGCGCGTGCAATGGCTGAAAAAGTCATTTTGTCTCCACAAGGGTGGGCGGTTTAAGATCCCGTCTCGATGTCGCAACGGTCGCTCGCGGGCGGCGTCGGAGCCATGGTATTCCCATGCATCCGGGGTGGCCGTCCGCGCGACTGCATATTACTGGATTTGGCTGTCTTTTACACAGTTTTTATGCCGATTGGAGAAGCTTTTTATGCAGCTGCATCGACCTTTTTACCAAGGTATTGCGCCACCATTTCCGGCGTCAGCGTGATGCCCGGCTTGTATTCGGGCGCATCTTCCAGCTGTTCGATATCGTTCAGACCGAATTTCTGATAAATGCGGTTGATCGCCGAGATCAGACGCGCAGGCCGGTCCGGGTCGGCATTGAAATGCTGATGCACGGTATTTGGCGGGATATAGATCACGTCGCCCGCTTCCCAGTCGTAGCGCTTGACTTCGTCCTGCACGATCCAGTGATACGTGTCGGTGATTTCAACATCGCAATCCTGGTGCAGATCGTAGCCGCGGCCTTCGACCACATACAGGCATTCCTCGGCCAGATGGCGGTGCTTGCCCGAACGGCTGCCCGGCGGAATCAATTGCATGTAGGCGTCGACCGACTCCATGCGGGTGTTCATCTGTTCGTTCAGCAAATGCTTCAGGATGCCCTGGCGCGACATCTCCCAAGGCATTTCATTCGGATGCACCACCTTCTTGCGCTTGCCGTTGCGTGCCGGCGCTGCCGCCGCATCATCCAGCAGATCCTGGTACAGCTCTTTGTTCTCCGTGCCTGTCAACCAGGCTTTCGATTCGCTCCATGCCATGATGGCCTCCTTAAATATCCGTGCTGTGGTTGTAATCGGTTTCCGCTTCCCGCTCGACATATCCTTCGCCGGCCGGCACCGCCGCCTTGCGCGAACGCGGTTCCACTTCCTTCTGGAACAGCAGGTTCATGAACAGATACATCGGCTTGGTTTTCAGGACCAGGGCGCGCGCAGGTTTGGTATTGCTCGCGTTGAAATGCTGATGCACGCAATTGTTGTGGACGATGGCGATATCGCCCGCGGTCCAGTCGTAGCGGATGCCGTCATGGATTTCATACCCGTCTCCGTCGAGAATGTAGAACGCCGCTTCGTTGACGTGGCCGTGCTTTTGCGAGCGGCCGCCCGGCGCGTATTCTTCCAGATGGATATGGAACAGTTGCGAGATGCCGTCTTTCGGTTCGACGTAATGGCGGCTGTAGGTTTGCGGACCGTCGACGAATTTGATGTCCTTGGCCCGGCGCACGCGCGGCATGCCGCGCAGGCGTTTCATTTCATCGCTGAGATTGTAGGGGCCGGCGATCGCGCGCACGAAGGTGCGGTCTTTTTTGCTGTGATAGAGCTCGTTCATTTGAATGGATCTCCTCAATAAATGTCGAAAATTATTGAGTAGAACGATAAGACGTATAAAAAGTTATGTATATTGATATTTTTTGCTGGTCGACATAACAAAAAATAGACCCATAAAACAGGCTTGAAAGCGTCCGCCATGAACGATAGCCGCATCAAATTCCGCCATTTGCAGTGCTTCCTGACGGTGGCGCACCATCGCAGCCTGCAGCGCGCGTCGGAAGCCATGGCGCTGACCCAGCCTGCGGTTTCCAAGACCATCAAGGAGCTGGAAGAAATTTTGCAGGCGCAGCTGTTCGACCGCGATCGCAAGGGCACCGTGCTGACGCGGCAGGGCGAGATATTCCATGAACACGCCGAAACCGTCATCAATGCCCTGCAGCACGCGACCAGTTCGATGGCGCAGGCCAGCGTGTTTTCCGAAAGCCTGATCAAGATCGGCGCGGTGCCGTCGCTGACCGCCTATTTTTTGCCCGAAGCATTGATCGAATTCCGGCGGCGTTCGGCCAATGTGCAGGTCAGCCTGCGCACCGGCACCACGGCGCATCTGATGGAGCAGCTGCTGGAGCGGAAATTCGATTTCGTGCTGTGCCGCCATACCGATCCCGCGGAGATGAGCGGCCTCTCGTTCGAATACCTGTATGTCGATCCGCTGGCGATCGTGGTGCGGCCCGGGCATCCGCTGCTGCAAACGCCCACCATCGACTTTGCCGATACGCGCCGTTTTCCCGCGCTGCTGCCGATCAAGGGTTCGATCAACCGACACGCCGCGGATACCTTCGCGATCCGGCAGGGGCTCGGCGTGCCGACCGATTATCTGGAAAACATCTCGATTTCGTTCGGCCGCAACTATACGATCCGCAGCGATGCGATCTGGTTCGTGCCCTGGAGCGCGGTCAAGCACGATCTGGATGACGGTTTCCTGGTGGCGCTGCCGCTGCCGATCAAGATTACCGAACAGAGCGCCGGCATGATGGGGCGCGCGATCGGCATCATGATGCGCGCCAACAGCGTGCCGGCGCCGGCCGCCCAGATGCTGATCAATATCATCCGCGAAACCGCGGCGGACCTGCGCGCGCAGGTTCTGTAGCAATAAAGCTGCGTCGGCGGCGCTTCAACTTCTCCTCTTCTGCTTGACTCCCTGTCTCACTTCTTGTCATACACCGGTAACGCTGAGGTGCAACAATCGGCGCGTCACAAAAGTCCGGGTCGTCCGTTGCAGGCAACGTCATCACGAGGGTGTTGCCACACGCCAACCCCATCCACAACAAAGGGAATCGCATGACCATCCGTTTTCGCATAACGCTGCTCGTCATATTGGCGCTGATCGCCACCTCAATTATCGGCGGCTACGCGGTCTTCCAATCGCGCAACAGCGCGATCCAGGTCAAATCCGTTACCGAAGGCGTGGTGCCGAGCGTGCTGGCCTCGTCCGATCTGGTGGCGCAGCTGAAAACCGTGCAATTGCTGGCCATGGCGATGGTCATCGAACCGGATGCCCAACTGGCGGTGCAGGATAACGACAAGCTGTCGGTCAAACGCGCCGCCCTGGAAAAAGCACTGGACCTGCAACAGAAGCAGGCCGACGGCGTCGCGCAGCGCGGCCTGGTTGAGCAGGCCAAGGAAAGCCTGGTCAACTATTTCGGCGCGATCGACAACACGGTCAAGTTCAAGCTGGGCGGCAAGAATGAAATCGCGCAGGCGACTTTCTTCGGCAACGTGGTGCAGTATGAAGCCGAACTGGAAGGCATCGTCGATACGCTGCGCGTCGAGAAGAACCGCAGCAAGGACGCCGCGATCGCTTCATTGAACGCCAATCTGTCGACCACCACGACGGCAATTTCGATCGTGACTTTCGCCGCCGGCGTGATCCTGGCCGCGCTGGGTTATCTGCTGTACCGCCAGATCGCCGGTCCGATCGGCCGCATGCAACAGGCAATGAGCGAAATCGCCGCCAATCAGGATTTCACCCGCCGCGTGCCGGTGACGGCCATGGATGAAGTCGGCCATTCGACCGTCGCCTTCAACGGCATGATCGAAAAGATCCAGGAAGCGTCGTCGCAGCTCAAGCAGAAGACCGCCGATATCCAGACCATGCTGCAGAATATCCCGCAGGGCATTCTGACCGTGGTCGACGGCAACAAGATCCATCCCGAATATTCGGCCTATCTGGAAACCGTGTTCGAAACCGGCGATATCGTCGGGCGCGATCTGATGGACCTGGTATTCGCGGACACCAATCTGGGCGCCGACCTGATGTCGCAGATGGAAGCGATCGGCGGCGCCTGCATCGGCGAAGATGTGATGAATTTCGAATTCAACGAACATCTGATGGTCGGTGAGATCCAGAAGACGATGCCGGACGGCCGCGTCAAGATCCTCGATCTGAGCTGGTCGCCGATCACCGACGACGCCGACATGATCATCCGTCTGATGCTGTGTATCCGCGACGTGACCGAACTGCGCCAGCTGGCCGCGGAAGCCGGCGAGCAGAAGCGCGAACTGGAAATGATCGGCGAAATCCTGGCGGTCAGCCCGGACAAGTTCAGCCAGTTCATCACCGGCTCGATCAAGTTCGTCGACGAGAACGAAGCCATCATCCGCCAGAATCCGGTCGCCAACGGTTTCGCCATCGCCAAGCTGTTCCGCAACATGCATACGGTCAAGGGCAACGGCCGCACTTATGGCCTGCTGCACCTGGCCAATATCGTGCACGAAGCCGAACAGCACTACGACGAATTGCGCCATGCCAGCAGCAGCGCCGATGTGGAATGGGATCGCAGCCAACTGCTGGCCGAACTGGCCGGCGTCAAGGCAGCGCTCGAACGCTATGCGCATATCAACGACATCACGCTGGGCCGCGCCGCCGGCAACCAGCGCAGCGCCGGTTCGGAGCGTTATCTGTCGATCGACAAGCTGCACGTCCAGGAAAGCCTGCATCGCCTGGAAACCGTCAACACCGCGAATCTGCACGAGCTGGTGGCGGTGCGCAATTCGGTGCGCAAGATGCTGCGCATGCTGGGCACGGAAACCATCAACGAAACCTTGTCCGACGTGCTGGCATCGCTGCCCGAGCTGGCTGAAGACTTGGGCAAGGAAGCGCCGGTCGTCGCCATCGACGACGGCGGCTATGTGGTGCACAGCCACAGCAGCGGCATGCTCAAGAACGTTTTCATGCATCTGATCCGCAACGCCATGGATCATGGCCTGGAAAAGCCGGAAGAGCGCCTGGCGCTGGGCAAGCCGGCGGCCGGCAAGATTAATCTGGATATGGCGGTGTTCGACGGCATGCTGCGCATCGCGCTGCATGACGACGGCCGCGGATTGGCGCTGAACCGCATCCGCAAGACCGGCGTCGAAATGGGCCTGGTCGAACCTTCGGCGCAACTCAGCGATGAAGAAGCGGCGCGCCTGATCATGCGTCCGGGTTTCTCGACCACCGATATCGTGACCGAAGTCTCGGGCCGCGGCGTCGGCATGGATGCGGTGCTTGATTTCATCACCCGGGAAAACGGCGCCATCGACATCAAATTCGAAGATGACGCCGTCGGCGCCGATTTCCGCGCCTTTACCGTCATCGTGTCGCTGCCGCCAGGCTTCGCGGTCGAAATCGACGGCGACGACTATGCGCCGCTGAGCGCCGGCTCCGGCGCCGGGCAGGACAGTATCGGGATCAATGATTCGAACGGATCGGAAGGCGCGCAGGTCGCTTGAGCATGATGATGAATTCCACGGTATTTTTTGTGTTGGGCCTGTTGTGCGCGGGTGCGCCGTTGTTGTGGCGTATCGTGCGTGATAAAAAAACCCTGGCGGCCATGGTGCATGTCGGGCAGATCGCCACGCTGGAGCAGAGCACCGGGCAAACCATTGCGCAATTGCAGGAAAGCATCGCCGGGCATCAGGCTTCGCTGGACCTGGAGCGCAACGAAAGCCGCGACCGCCTGCAGCAGATGCAACGCGAGCATGAAGAAATGGTCGGCCGGCTCGCCCGCGGCAACGCGGAAAATATCGAGCGGGCCATTGCCAGCTGCGACGGCTCGGCGCAGACCATCGACATGCTGATGGGCCTGGTCAAGACCTTCGAGCGCTGGCACGACGACATGAACGTGCTGATCCGGCACAATCGCGAAATGCATCGCAAGAACGATGAGTTCGCGCTGATCGTCAAACAGGTCATCATCGTTGCGCTGAACGCCTCGATCGAAGCGGCGCGCGCCGGCGAGCACGGCCGCGGCTTCGCGGTGGTGGCCATGGAAGTGCGCGGCCTGGCGCAGCGCGCCGAGACGCTGTCGAAGGCCTACCGCAGCAATCTGTACGAGAACGATCTGATCACCACCGCCACCTTCCAGGATCTGCAGGCCGGCGGCAAAATGATCATCGGCGCCGTCACCGGCCTTGGCCTGACCAATCGAAAGACCAGGGAAGCGCTTGCCGCTTGATCGGGAACAGCCGGAACAACCATGATCAGCCAATCAGCGCGCGAAGGTTTCAACCATCTGCTCACGCGAGCCCTGCGAACCAGCTTCGTTTCGGATGAACAGTCCTGCGATATCGACGTCATTGCCGATCTGCACGGCATCCCCGCGTCGACCACGGTGGTGCTGACGATTTCATCCTATCTGTTCCGCCTGATCGTGATGGTGCATTTTGCATCGGATCAGGCTACCCGCGAGCACGTCGCCCGCGTCAACAAGATCGCCGCCGAGGCAATGAGCGACCAGTCTTTCCATGACGCGGTCGCGGAGTGCGGCAACATCTGCTGCGGCATCCTGAACCGCGATCTGGGACCGGTCTTCCCGCATATCGGCATGTCCACGCCAAACCTCATCGACACGCGCTGCACGGGGTATCTGGACATGCTCGACAGCGGTCACATGCAACACTTCGAAGTCAAGGTCGATGGGGTGCCGATGTTCCACGTCAGCCTGTGCGTATGCGATTACGCCGATCTCGATTTCGCCATCGATATCAACGACGCCGGCGCCGATACCGGCGAGCTGGAGCTGTTCTGAAGCCGAGGCGAAGGCATTCCGTTTTTAAACTGTTACGAGGACGATCATGGCACAAATTTTGGTAGTTGATGACTCCAGCACCGTCCGCAACGAAGTGGGCGATTTCCTGACCAAGAACGGTCTGACAGTGCTGCTGGCCGTGGACGGCCGCGATGGATTGACGAAGCTCAAGGGCGATTCCGCCATCAAGCTGGTGGTGTCGGACGTGAACATGCCGAATATGGACGGCTTGACCATGGCGGAAAAAATCCGCAGCGAACTGGGCAACAGCAGCGTGAATATCATCATGCTGACCACCGAGAATTCGCCGATCATGAAAGAGCGCGGCAAGGCCGCCGGCATCAAGGGCTGGATCGTGAAGCCGTTCAAGGGCGATGCCGTCCTGGCCACTTTCAAGAAGCTGGTCGGTTAAAGCGCTGCCGGCATCATAATTCCATCTGCGCCTTCAGCCAGAACATCCTGCCCGGTTCGTTGATGCGCATGGTCTGATCGTAGCCGGGCAGGGAAGCGCCGCTGCGGCTCAGATGTTCGGCATACAGCTTGTTGGTGAGGTTATCGATGCCGGCGCTGATGAGAATGTCATTGCCGGGCCGGTGCATGCGCCAGCCGGCATTGATGGAAAATACCGTGAAGCCGGCACTGGCGCCCAGGTCTTGCCCGGCAATATTGCCTTTGTTCGCATCGAAGCGATTTTGCGCCATCACTGAACGCAGCATGCCGGCCGCCGACCAGGCGCCATCGTCATAGCGCAGGCCGAAGCGGGTTTCCAGCGGCGGCATTTGCGCCAGCGGGGTGCCGTCGGTAAGGTTATTTCCTTGCACATAGTTCAAGGAACCGTCCAGTTTCCAGTGCGGCGCCAGCGCAAGGGTTGCTCCCAGTTCGCCGCCCCAGCTTGAAGCGTCCACATTGCGCGAAACCGTCACGCCGGAGCGCGCGCCTTTGCTGACCTGCGACTGGATCAGGATGTAGTCGTCGATGCGGTTATAGAAGACCGAGGCGGTCAGGGTCAGCCGGTGGGCCCGGTACAGCGCGCCGGCGTCGATCTGCCGGGTGGTTTCCGGCTTGAGGCCGAATGCGCTGACGCTGTCCGTTCCTTCCTTTGAAATCAGTTCCCAGTAATCCGGAAAGCGTTGCGTTCTTCCAAGGCCTGCATACACGGTCATCGGCAGATTTTTCAAATCGTTTTCGAAGCGCAGGAAGCCGCTGTGCAGGGTTTCGTCGCGCGTCAGCGGCGCGCCCAAAGTACCTTGCAGCATGGCATTTTGAGAGGCGGGGCGGGTGTCTTCGGCGTGCTGGAAATCGCTGCGCAGGCCCGCAATGACGCGTTTTCCGGGCTGCGGGCCGATCTGCCGCGTGAGCTCGCCGAACAGGCCGATATTGCGGAAATTCGCATCCGGCGCGCGCGCCATGTCGCGGTATGCCGAGGCCGCCTGCGCGCTCATGCCCATTGCCATGCGGCTGGTATGCCGGTTGCGCTGCAGGTCGGCGCCGGCCGTCAGTTGCGTGGCGCCGGAAAGCCGCAGCGTCGCCGCGGCGCGTGCGCCTTCGGTGGTGCGGGCCGGGTTCATCGCGGCGTACATCCCGGCCCGCGCGCGCATGGTGTAGTTGTCCATGACGTGATCGATATCGTTGCGGTAGACCTGCGCTTCGATCTTTTCCAGCAGCGGAGAGAGATTCCGCTTTTCGAATTTCAGTCCGATATTGCGGCGCACGAAGCGGGCGCCGTCCACGCCGCGGTCCGCGTAGGCGGCGCGGCCATCGCTTTTGGCCACGGACAGTTCCACCAGCGTATCGGCATCGGGCGTCAATCCCAGCGCCGCGCGGCTGCTCCAGCGGCGGTAGGCGGAATGAACGGCCGCGCCGCCGCCGTCGCGGTAATCGCCGGAAAGCGAGTGGTTGGCGCCGGCCTGCAGATACAGCGCGCCGGTGTTGTAGCGCAGGTCCGTCGCCGTATCGCGGCGGCCGTAGCCGCCGAACATCTGGCTGACGTTGAACTGCGTGCCCGGCGCGCCGCGATAGTTGCCGCGTTCAAACAGGACGGTGCCGGCCGATCCGCCGGCGCCGTACAGTACGGTCTGCGGGCCTTTGATGACCGTAATGCTGTCGTATTCCGCCGGAAAGATATAGGCCGTCGGCGGATCCATGCGGCTGCCGCAGCCGCCCAATACGCTCTGGCCGCCGGCCGTGATATTCAGGCGCGAACCGGCCATGCCGCGCAGCACGGGATCGCCGTCGGCGCCGCCTTTGCGGATGACGGTGAAGCCCGGAATGGTTTTCAGATAATCGGCGCCGTCCTGCGCCGGCACCGGCTGGCGGGGCGCCTTGGGATCGGTGACGACGGTCAGCGGCGACGACATCTGCGGCGCGGTCACCACGATCTGCGGCAGCGGCGCCTCTTGCTCCGGGATGTTACGCATGGAACCTTCTGCGGCGTGGGCGGGATTGCAGACGGCGCCGATGGCGAGCGCCGCGAGTGCTGATGCGGGAGTGATGGCGGTGCGTCGGATTCGATTCATGTCGCGCATTGTGCCGTTTCAGGCGCGCGCGGAAAATCGGAACTGGCCGCATATTTCAGGAGAAAATTCTGAATCGTCTATGCACCGCGGATTATAGAAAAATTCAAATAAGAGTTTTCATAAGAGTATTCCCAAATTTGCCTATCGCAATCGATAGGAGCGATGCTATCGTGCGGCCCATTATCGAACACGGGGTACTGCTGTGGACTATCCTGCCGCAAAGGCGAGTACGGCCCGACGCCTCTTTCGGGCCGGCGAACGCGAGCGTGTGCCCGGCGGCCGGCGTCGCTGGGCGCCGGACAGCATGCGCATCGTGGCGGCGGCCATGACGGCGGATCTGAATGAACTGGCGGACTGCGCGGTCGCCGCCGACATCGCGCGCCTGGGCAAGGCGGTGCATCGGATTCATGGCGGCATGGCGCTGTTGGAAATGCGGCCGGCGGCCGCCTTGTGCCGGACCATTGAAGAATGCATGGCGTTCGAATGGATCGAAGCATCCTGGCAATTGGTGCCGCCATTGCGGGAAATGCTGATGCGGATCCGGGACGATATCGATCCGGACGGCGCAGGGAATCCGGGATAGGGATGCATGGTATGCACGCGCGCCAGACCAGGCTGCTCATCGCCGACGATCATCCGGTCATGCTGGCCGGCATCAAATCGATTCTGCAAACGGTGCCCGGCGTGGTCCTGGTCGGCGCGGCGCAGAATTCGACGGGTCTGTTTGCCTTGCTTGAGCGCGAGCAAGTCGACATGGTGCTCACCGACTATGCAATGCCCGGCGGCGATTTCGGCGACGGCATGGTGATGCTGGAGCGGCTGCGCGCGCGTTTCCCCGACATCAAGGTAATCGTCTTCACGGTACTCAGCAGTCCGGCGCTGCTGAGCAAAATCATGCAGCTCCAGGTGCACGGCATATTGAGCAAGAGCAGCGGGCTGGACGAAATTCCGTCGGCGTTGCAGCGCGTGGCGGCCGGCATGACCTATTTCAGCCGCGCGCTGGAAAATGGCGTGGCGGCACGGAACCGCGGCCCCTGCATCGACAAGATCACGCTGCTCTCGAAGCGGGAACTGGAAGTGCTGCGGATGTTCCTCGGCGGCATGTCGGTACAGGCGATCGCCGGCCATCTGCGGCGCAGCAGCAAGACCGTCAGCAATCAGAAACGGATGGCGATGCTGAAACTTGCCTGCGCCAACGACGCCGAATTGTTCCTGTGGCATTCGCAGGCCGGGCTGACCGACGTGGCCTCAGCGGCGAATTGCGGCGAGTGATAGACTGCTTTTTCCACAATTTCCCAAGGGTATCCCATGTCATTTCGTTCGCAAGTATTGCTAGGCGCATTTGCCGCCGCCGTCGCCGCTGCTGCCGTCGTGCTCCCGGCGCAGGCCCAGGAACAGAAGGCGCAGCCGATGCGCATCCGCGGCACGATCGATGCAAACAATCCGCAAAGCATTTCCGTGACCACCCGCGACGGCGGCCATCAGACCCTGGCGCTGACCGACGCGACGCGCTATTCGGCGGTCAAGGCAATGAAACTGTCGGATATCAAGCAAGGCAGTTTTATCGGCAGCGCCGGCAAGCCGGGCCCGAACGGCCAGATCGAAGCATTGGAAGTGGTGGTGTTTCCGGAAGAAGCGCGCGGCACCGGAGAAGGGCACTACGATTGGGATCTACTGCCGGGCAGCAGCATGACCAACGCGACGGTGTCGGCGGTGGTATCGGGCAAGTCGGGGCGCGATCTGGACCTGACTTACAAAGGCGGCAGCGCCAAGCTGAAAGTGCCTGAAAACGTGCCTGTCGTGACATTCGTGCCGGCCAGCGCCAAGGATCTGCAGCCCGGCCTGGCGGTGTTCGTCATGGCCGTGCCGGCAGCCGACGGCAAACTGACCGCGGCGCGCGTCTTGATGGAAAAAGACGGCGTCAAGCCGCCGATGTAAAACTATTCGATGTAAAACAACGTTTACACAGCCCGGAAGATGGCCTGAAAACCGTCTTTCGGCTGCTTGCCTTCCAGTTCGTCTTCCAGTCCCAGATCGATCAGCTCTTCAATTGCATTGGTGTATTTGTTGGCACCGGTGGTGCCGATGATGCGATAGATTTCGCCGTCCTCATTGCGGATCGCGATCAGTTTTTCTTCTTTTTTGATCGTTTCCAGATCGACCGTGGTGATCAGCAGATTGCCCATGATCTGGGAATCGAACGTGCCGGGTTCAAGGTTTCCGATGGTAGTAGTCTTCACGTATTGTCTCGCTGGGTAAGTTCAGTGCAGGGCTTGGGCGCCGGCGCTAGGGATCGGCGAATATAACAAATTTTGCGCCGGTCCGTGCCGATTATTGCTTCGCGCCTGCCTTGATGCCATTGACCCAGGATTTGGCCGGAAGTTTGGTTGCCGCAACAATTTCGGCGGCGCGTTCGTGCAGCGCCGCGAAATCCAGTGTCGGCGGATTCTTGAAGGCGATCGCGACCACGTTGCCGTCGTGCACTTCCGGCAGCGCAAGGACCGTGGGGAAGGCAAAACGCATGGCTTTCAGATTTTTGGCGAAGCTCGGATGATCGCCGAACAGGTTGACGGTCATGATGCCGTTGTCGCGCAGGCAGTCGGCGCAGGCGCGGTAGAACTCGGGCGTGTCGAGCACCGGGCCGCGCGCGGTGGCGTCGTACAGATCGACCTGCAGTGCGTCGATCGTGCCGCGGTGGGCCGCATCGCCGACGTAATCCAGCGCATCCATTTCCAGCACCGACAGGCGTTCGTCGTCGGGCGGCAATTTGAACATCGAGCGGCAGATGGCGATCACGGACGGATTCAGTTCGACCGCCGTGACGCGCGCATCGGCAAACCGGCGATAGGCGAATTTGGTCAGCGCGCCGGTGCCAAGGCCCAACTGCACGATATGCGCCGGATCATGCAGGAACAGCATCCAGGCCATCATCTGCTGCGCATATTCCAGCTCGATCCAATCCGGTTTGCGCAGCCGCATGGCCCCCTGCACCCATTCGGTGCCGAAGTGCAGATAACGCACGCCGTCCATTTCGGACAGCGTCACGGGCGCGTATTTGACCTTGCGCGCCGGCTTGCCGGGACCGCTTTTGGTATTGGCGTCGGCCTCGATGGATTTTCTTTTGATGAGCATGATGATGCGGCTGGAGGTTCCGGGAAGGTCGAATGATACCTTGCCGGAGGGCCGCGATGGAATGCCGTTCGGTTCAGGGCGCCGGCCGAGGGCGCGCGCCTCCGCCTCTCGGCTTCAAACGTTCGTCGGAGGCGCACCCCCTCGGCCGGCGCCCTGAACCGAACTGCGTTGGCGGTCAGGCGGCGGCTTTGGCCTGTTGCTGCGCCTGCTCCTTGGCCATCACCTTGTCGAGGATCTTGCGCGACTGCACGCCGCCGGCATCGATATTCAACATCAGCAGTTTGCGCTGCGGATTGGCCAGCAGATTTTTCTGCTGCCGTTCGAGCATTTCCATGTCTTCGCTGAAAATCTTGCCCTGGCCTTCCCGGATCGATGCGGTCAGCGCGGCGTCGTCCGGCTTGAAGTTGCGGGCCATGCCCCAGAAATACCAATGCGAGGTTTCGGTTTCGGGCGTAATGAAATCGACCACGATACTGGATGCCTTGTAGCGCGGATCGGCGTTGTAGCCGCCTTTGCCGGCATGCGCGACGCCGACCTCGATAAGCACATGGCTGGGCGCGGTGAAGCGGCAGATCTGCCAGCGGTCGACCGGCACGTCGTCGGCCAGGCCGTTGCCGCGCAAGGCCATTTTCCAGAACGGCGGGGCCATGATGTTTTCCATGAAGCGGCTGGTCACCACCTGTTCGCCTTCGAGCCGGGTGGTCACGGGCGCTTCGTCGATTTCCTTCTGGCCGATGCTGGAGCTGTGCACATAGGTTTCATGGGTCAGGTCCATCAGATTATCGATCATCAGGCGGTATTCGCAATTGATGTGATACAGGCCGCCGCCGTAGGCCCATTCGGGACTGACCGCCCATTCCAGATGATGGATCAGCGCCGCATCGGCCAGCTCGGGATCGCCCGGCCAGACCCAGATGAAGCCATAGCGTTCTTCGACCGGAAAGCGCCGCACGCCGGGAAATCCGCCGACGCGCTGGCCCGGCATCGATACCGCCTTGCCGTTGCAGCCCATGACCAGGCCGTGATAGCCGCAAGTCAACTGGCCGTCTTTCACCGTGCCCAGCGACAGCGGCGCGCCGCGATGCGGACAGAAATCCTCGACCGCGGCAACCTTGTTTTCGGGGCCGCGGAAGAACACCATTTTTTCGCCGCAAATCTGGCGTCCCAGCGGCTTGCCTTCGATCTCATCGGGCATGCAGGCCACGTACCATGTATTTTTAGGGAACATCGTTTCCTCCTTGTTGATCGATTTGCAGCGATTCGCAGCAATTCCTTGCATGCGTTGCGGTAATTTCAGACCCGACGGATCAGCGGCGCGCCGATGACGTGGCGCATTGCATCGTTATTGAGCAGGGTCAATTCCAGGTTCTTGCGGGCGATGCGGGCGTGTTCGCGCGCCAGCGCTTCGGCACGGCTGCCCGAACGCGTTTCGATCGCTTCCACGATGTCATGGTGCTGCGCCTGGGCCATTTTGAGGATATCGAACGAGCCGGGGATCTTGGCTTGCGCCAGCACAAAGGCGTTCGGCGACGAAAACGGCAGCGAAATCACGCGCGAAAGGGCGCGTTCGACGATGGCGCTGCCGGCGGCGTCCAGCATCAGCGCGTGGAAGCGGGCATTGCTGGCGCCGTACTGGATGAAATGGGCTTCGTCCCAATCCTGCTGCTGCGCCAGAATGCGATCGATCTGCGCCAGGCATTGCTTCATTTCGTCGAGCATCAGCCGCGAGACCCCGCGTTCCGCCGCCAGCCGCGCGGCCAGGCCCTCGATCGTGCCGCGCACTTCGATGGCGTCGAAGATGTCGGTTTCGGTAAAGCTGCGCACGATATAACCGGTAGGCTGTGCCGCTTCCAGCAAGCCTTCTTCCTCCAGCCGCTGCAGCGCGGCGCGAATGGGCGTACGGGAAACGCTCAGGCGGGCCGCCAATTCGACTTCGGAAAGCCGTTCGCCGCCGCGGAAATCGCCGCGCAGCACCAGCTCCCGTATGCCGAGCACGGCGCGTTCGGTTTGCGATGCATCGCGGGCTGAAGATAGTTGGGTCACCATGGTGTGCAGTCTCGAATGTCGTAAAAGCCAAAATTTGTATACATACTGTATTCAAAAAAATCGCATGTCAAATTCTTTTGACCTCATCCTTATAGGGAAAAGCGAAATACAGGAGACATAATTATTCCTTAAAAATTCAACTACATGTATACATTTAAATATTTAGTCTCATATAATGCGATTTTTGAATAAAACCAAAATGATGTCCGAAGGTCAGGACCAGATCATCATTCCAAGAGGAGAGACAATATGTCGCAATCGTTGCAGGAGCCGATGGGCGTGCAGGCTTTCGTGGATGCGCAGCCGCTGAACCGCTATCACTGGCTGGTGTTCGGGCTATGCGCCTTGTGCCTGGTATTCGACGGCTTCGATGCCCAGGCGATGGGCTACGTGGCGCCGGCCTTGCGCGAAAGCCTGGGATTGGGCGCCAGCGCCCTCGGCCCGATTTTCAGCGCCAGCCTGGTCGGCATGCTGATCGGCGCATTGACGCTGGGCATGCTGGCCGACCGCATCGGCCGCCGGCCGGTGCTGATCGGTTCGCTGGCCTTTTGCGGCCTGGTCATGTGCGGCACCGTTTATGTGCAGACCGCGCCGCAATTGCTGGCGATGCGTTTCATTACCGGCCTCGGCCTCGGCACGCTGCTGCCGACCGCGCTGGCTATGACATCCGAATTCAGCCCGCAGCGCAGCCGCCACACCATTACCATGCTGATGTCGCTGGGCTTTGTTTCCGGCGCCGCGATCGGCGGCGTGATCGCATCGCACATCATTCCGTTTGTCGGCTGGCAGGGCGTATTCCTGCTGGCCGGCGGCGCTTCGCTTGTGACCGCGCTGGTCATGCTGCGCTGGTTGCCGGAATCGATCCAGTTCCTGGCCGCCAATGAAGGCGGCGCATTCCAGCGCACCATGCGCGTGGCGCGCTCGCTCTCGCGCGACAAGGCGCTGGCAAACCGCAGCTGGTTCAGCGAAAAGGACGTGCCGGGCGAGGAGGGCAAATCCAGCCATGGCTTGTCGCATCTGTTCAAGAACGGCTATGCGGTAACGACCTTCATGCTGTGGATGCTCAATTTCGCCAATCTGCTGGACTTGTATTTCCTCTCCAATTGGCTGCCGACGCTGTTGAAGGAATCCGGCCTGCCGATGAAAACCGCGATAATCGGCAGCGCCGTGCTGCAATCCGGCGGCATTCCCGCCACCATTTTGCTGAGCCTGCTGTCCAAGCGCATCAAGCTGACTCACTTGCTGATCGGCAATTTCATCATCGGCGCGATCTCAATGGCGGTCATCGGCATGGCGGTCAACAGCAATGTGCCGTTGATGTTCGTGGCGATTTTCTTTGCCGGCTTTTGCGTGGTGGGCGGCCAGTCCGGCGTCAATGCGATGGGCGCGTATTGCTATCCGACCGCGATGCGCACCACCGGCATGGGCTGGGCCAACGGCATCGGCCGGCTCGGCTCGGTGACCGGCCCGATCGTCGGCGGCGCGCTGCTGTCGCTGGACATGGGCGTGCATACCGTGATTTTCGCGGCGGCGCTGGTGGGGATCTTCTCGATCACCGCCTTGTTCGTGCTCGGATTCGGCCGCGGCGGCGTGCGCCAGCAATAGCCGATTGGCGGCAGCCGGGTAAATACCGGTAAATATTTCATGAAGAACGGCCACACTCCTGATGGAGTCGGCCGTTTTTTCATATTCCCGCTTGTCGCCACTTCGGATCGCACATATAGTGTCAATTCACTAACAAAATTCGATGAGGGGATATTAATGAAGCTGGACGCACTATTTCAACATCCTGACGCTTTGCCTACCGCACCCAAACTCGTTCAGGAACTCATCGAAAGTTTTAATAGTGATAATGTGTCGACCGACGAAATCGTCCGCAAACTGGCGATCGACCAGGTACTGAGCGCCAAATTGTTGCGCCTGGCCAATTCGGCTTATTTCCATGTATCGCGCAGCATCGGCACCGTGGAAGATGCGGTATCGATGCTGGGTTTCATCACGGTGCGCACGCTGGTCATCAGCAATGGGCTGGTCAACGGTTTCAAGGCCATGCCGGGCTTCGACCTGAAAAAGTTCTGGCGCTACGGCTTGCATACCGCGGTGGTGGCGAAATGGCTGGCCAAGAAATCCCGCCAGAACGGCGACCAGGCATTCACCGTCGGCCTGATGCACGGGATCGGGCAACTGGTGATGCATACGGCGATGCCGGAACAGATGCTGCAGCTGGACAAGATCGCGCCGCCGCTGGACCCGCGCCGGCTGGATATCGAATCCACATCCTTCGGCTATAACTTCGCCGCGGTCAGCGCCGAACTTGCGCGGCGCTGGAAATTTCCGATGAGTTTTTCGTCGGTGATCAGCGCGTTTCCGGATCCGCTGGAACATGCGCCGGTCGATCCGATGGCCTGCCTGATTCATATCGCCGCGTGGCGTGCGCGGGCCGAGAGCAACGGGCTGGATGCGGATGAAATCGCCGCGACTTTCCCGGCGGAAGTGGCGGCCCAGATCGGCGTGACCCAGGAGCTGGTTTGCGAGGAAATGCCGCCGTTGTCGGAATTGGTTGAGGGATTGGATCAGCTGATTTCGTAGGGTTTTGAAACGATAGAAGTTGCTTGCTTAAAACGAACGGCCTGCCGGGATTTGTATTCCGGCAGGCCGTTTTAGCTTTGGTATAGGCGTTTTCTGAATTTGAATTGCAGCCTGTAAAACTGCCCGGTAACGCGTTGACCCCATGGATGTTTCCCGTTAAAGTTTTCCGCGGTGTTGAACACACTTAAAACAACGGAACCCCTCGCCCGACAGTCGTGGTTTTTTTACGTCTATAGTTTCTATGGCCGGGTAACGTGCAGTGATACAAGACCTTCGGGGAAAGCTGCAGACCGTTTGTTTTCGGTGTTCAAGTACCTGGCCACCCTTTAAACGAAGGTGGATTTGGATAATCTAACCGGAGTTCTTCATGACCGTCACCGTACATCCGCCGCCTTCTTCTTCTTCTTCTTCTTCTCCTCCTCGAAACAAAGCCCGCGTTTTACGCCTCATCCCCACGATCAACAAACCGCTCACCACCAATTGCATGGACGTCGCCGTGAAGTTGAAACGGGCGCTGCAGACGGCGCAATCGGGCGCCACCACCGGCGCGCTCATTGTCGCCCTCGATCAGCAGGGCGAGTGGAGCGTGGATCTCGCCGGGCAACTGCTGCAAGATGACGACACCTTGTGCTTGATTGCTTGCCGGATGTTGGGGGCGTGTCTGGCGTCGAAATAGGCTGGTGTGCGAGTACCCTGCATGCGTCGGTTGATATTGGCCGACCGGTATCAACCTTTAAAAAATCACCATTTGCATCCATCGTCCGTCATGGCATCCCTTAGCAATAGCGGAATCGCCAGTATGCCAAGGTTCGCATGCGCCGAACGGCAGTCGCCGCGCTTGGCATGATCAATTGCGTTTGAAAATTTTTCCGCGGCCGATAATTTTTTGTCGATTCCAGAAGGCAAGCGGTGCTGCGGCTCATGGGCAATCTCTCGTATCGCCTCTGCTATAGCCACGGAATCCAAAGACAGACGGCGATCGGTTGCTGGTGAATGAGACTCCGGTCGCGTCTTGGCATCGTCAAAATCCAATGACGCCGTGTGTGCTTGCGCATCATTGAACGACCTCAAAATCGTCCCTTGTTCTTGAGGCGTTTTCCCGGGATGGGCAGGATGCTGATTAGGTTTCACGGAAATTGATGTCTGCTCATAACTATCTGCCCGGTTAATCTCGATTAATTGCAATGCATGTACCGGCCCATTGGCGTCCAGGGCCATTGATAATGTATTTAAGCGATTTGACCGTGGAACCTCGTTATTTTTGCTTAGTGTGATCCATAAAGAAATATGCATTAGCAGAACCACTATGCATACCCCCACTTTTTTCATTAATGAGATATCGAATATCACGGGTTTCTTGTGGTGCAATTTGACATGCCGTTTCTTCACCTTTTGTATGCCAATTTTAAGTGAGCGAGAAACTATACGATCCGAAGAATTAATGAAAAACTGTTCGTATCTGCAAGCAATAATGTGAAGCCTTAACGGTTTTTTGCAATTGTCAGTAAGGCATGCCGCCGCTTCCACTGTTAGTATTCCGCCGATGCCGCGCACGGCCGGAAGGGATGTCGCCTCTGCAACGCGCCAATGTATGCGGTTTGATACAAATGCACTACAAAGCTGTTAAGTAGTTTTGCTGTTTCTTGACGTTAAATAGCATAGACAACTGCCACACAGCTCTGAAATCGTTCATGAGCATGCCAGCTGTCGTCTTTTAGATAAGGACACAAAATGACCAACAGCATATCGAGCCTGTCAGCAGGCAACGCGGGCATTACCAATCCGTCCCACGCCGGGATGATGAAGCGCAAAGCCGAAGAAGCAGCAGCAGCCAGCGCCGCCGCAACCACATCGGCCACATCGTCGGCAGACGGCGGCAGCATCACTTCCGCAAGCCTGCTGAGCACCACCTCGCAAACGGATAATTCGCAGGCAACAACCGATGCCATCCAAAGTCTGCTGGATCAGCTCGAAAGCCAACTGAACGCCGCGCTCAGCCAGCCGGCTTCAGGCACCCCCGTTTCCGGCAGCACGCTTTTGGGCGCGTCGAGTTCCAATTCCTACGACCCGGCCGACGCCAACCAGGATGGCAACGTGTCCGCGGCGGAACTGACTGCCTACCAGCAAACCAGCGCTTCCCAGAACAACCCCAACGCCACAGCCAAGGGGCCCCACGCCGAAGATGCCCATCGCCGCCATCTGGCGGAGATCTCGCAGACCGGCGCCGGCGATTCCTCGGCGTCCTCTTCGATCAATACCTCGGCTTAAGTCAGTCCCCGGCGCCGCGCAATAACAGCGGCGCCTTTATCTTCAGCTTGCACACATGACCGATATCGTAGAAGTTCTCATCGTCGACGACGACGCCGCCATCCGCGATTTGCTCCTCACGTATCTGGGCGACTTCGGCATCCGGGCGAGCGCCGTCAGCAATGGCGCGGAGATGCGGCAGGCGCTTGCGGAGCGCCGCTTCGACATCATCATTCTGGATCTGATGTTGCCGTCGGAAGACGGACTGTCGTTATGCCGCAGCATCAGAACGGTATCCGATATTCCGATCGTGATGCTGACCGCCCGCGCGGAATCTTCCGACAAAGTGGCCTGCCTGGAAGTCGGCGCCGACGATTACGTGATCAAGCCCTTCGATCCGCGCGAACTGGTGGCGCGCCTGCATACCATTCTGCGGCGCGTGGCCGGCAAGTCACAAGCTGTCGTGTTGCGCCTGCAGACATCCACGCAAGTCACTTTCGGCGACTGGAAATTGAACCGGACGACACGGGAACTGACCTCGCCGCAACGCGTGGTGATTCCGCTGTCCAACGGTGAATTCCGCTTGCTGTGGGCATTCGTTGAAAAGCCCCGCATCGTATTAAGCCGCAGCGAATTGCTCAGCGCGGCCTGCGGACGCACGATGGACGCGTTCGACCGCACCATCGATTTGATGGTCTCCCGGCTGCGCCAGAAACTGGAAGAAGATGTGAGAACACCGCAATTGCTGCGAACCATTCGCGGCGAAGGCTATTTTTTGGACGCTGAGGTAAATCGATGAAGCTGGCCGGCACGAACACATTATTTACCCGTCTGTTTGTCATGGTTCTCCTGGCATTGACGATCAGTCATGCATTGACGTTCTGGCTGATTTTCGGCCATCACGGCGGCGGCCACCCGCGCGGTGGCGCGCCGGATGCCGGCCTGGCCGTACGCATCGCGATCGAATTGCTGACGGTGGCTTGCGTGGCCTGGTTCGCAGCGAAGATTGTGGCCCGGCCGATCCAGCAATTGGCGTCCGCCGCGGCGGAACTCGGCGATAACGTGGATCGCCCGCCGTTGCCGGAGGCCGGCCCGCTGGAAGCACGCCAGGCCGCGCGCGCATTTAACCGCATGCAAAACCGCCTGCGCGAACAGTTGGCGGCCAGGGCACGCTTCCTGGCGGCGGTGTCGCACGATCTGCGCACGCCGCTGACCAGAATCCGGCTTCGCGTGGAACGGATCGGCATCGAGGAAACCATGCAATTATTGCGCGCCGACGTCGCCGAAATGACATCGATGCTGGATGCCACGCTCGACTATTTGCGCGGCGAGGCGCAGGTCGAGCCGTGCGTGCTGCTGGACGTGCAGGCACTGGTCGTTTCGATGGCCGAGGACTATGAGGAGCAGGGATTTTCGGTCAGCACCTGCGGGGCGGCCGCGCCCATCCGGGCGTACCCGGCTTCGTTAAGGCGCGCCTTGAGCAATCTGATCGAAAATGCGCTGCGTTATGGCGAGCAGGCGGAGGTGGAATGCGTCGAGTGTCCGGAAGGCCTCATTATTGCCGTGCGCGACCATGGCCCCGGCATACCGGACAAGGAACTGCAGGCGGTGTTTGAACCCTTCTATCGTCTGGAGCTGTCCCGCAACAGGGAAACCGGCGGCGTGGGACTGGGCCTGTCGATTGCACGCGAGTCGATTCACCGCCATGGCGGCACCTTGCGCCTCGCCAATGCAGCCGGCGGCGGTCTTGTCGCGTCGATTTTCCTGCCCAGGATCGGAGGTAATGCCGCTGTAATGGTCAAATAGGCATTACGAAATCAGCTGATCCAGGCCCGCAACCAATTTCGGCAATCAACTTGCCGGTTTGTTATCTGGCAGGACCATGTTGGCTACTGCGTCTTAACGATCTTGCTCCAGACCTCAAGCTTCCGTGCAAACGACCAGCTTGCATTCGCCGGCGATGACGATGGCAATACCAAGGTTTCGAATCCCGCCTCTGCAAATGCCGCTTCCAGCTTTCCTGAAGTCTTCCCGTTAAAACAAACACGCTTCAATTTCGGGCAACGCTTTTTCAACGGCGCAAAGTCATTATGCTGGGCATTCCGAATCGCGCTATCCAGGCTGCCTTTGCGTTCGCAAGCCGCAATTACATCCCAAACGCCAATATTATTCGCCAGCAGCGCTTTGAGTCGTTGCGGATAGGGCAGCGATACCAAATCAATATTCAACACAGCCGATAACAATTTCCAGAATTGATTCTGCGGATGGCCATAGTATTGTTGCGCCGCAAGCGAAGCCGCCCCTGGAAAGCTGCCCAGCAACAGGATGCGGGTTTGTTTATCGAGTACCGGCGCCAGCCCGGTCAAGGCCGGTGGGGCGATATCGAGGGGCGTTGCGGTTGCAGATGAATCCGTGGATCGCATGTAAATATTTCCTTGCTTTAGAATGAGGCCGGTTCAAACATATTAATGCCGAATGCATTTCAGGTATTGACGGCGCATTATTGCGGCTTCACACTGCTACGGCGATATTATTTGGGAGTAGACATGAAAAAATTAATAGTGGTTGCGGTGGCGGTCAGCACGCTGGCCGGTTGCGCATTGCCATCGGATTCGGGGAGTTCCTATCGGTCGAGCCAGGCGCGCGGCGAACAGACCGTTCGGATGGGCGTAGTTGAATCGGTACGCAATGTGACGATCGATAAAGGCTCCAGCGGCGTCGGCACCCTGGCCGGGGCAGGTTTGGGCGCATTGGGCGGCGCAGCCATCGGCGGCGGACGCGGTTCTATCGCCACAGGCATCCTCGGCGCTGTTGCCGGCGGTGTGGTCGGCAATCGCGTGGAAGCGGCGACTTCGAACAAGCCTGGCCTCGAAATCACCGTCAAGCTCGACAACGGCACATTGACCGCGATTACCCAGGATGCGGACGAAATCTTCATGCCGGGCGAGCGCGTGCGTTTGCTGTCGGGAAGCGGGATTACGCGGGTGACGCATTAATCGGTGACGGTTGTATATATCGGTTTGCGATAACAAATCGATGAGTTAAAAGGGACGCGTTGCGTCCCTTTTTCTATTTTGCTGCGCTAAAAATGACAGGTTTGAGGCGAGACATTATTGCTATAAAATTGCTTTTTAAGGCTATATTTAGGCTATAATTCGCGTGAATGAAATCAGATGGACGCCTAAAGCGGCCAAGCAGCTACGAAAGATCGATAGGCAGTGGCAGGGCTCGATTCGGGATGCTGTGACGGAGTTGGCGAATATGCCTGTTTGTCAGAACGTCAAAGCGCTAACGGACCATGTGTATGGTTATCGAATGCGTATTGGACAGTATCGGATTCTCTTCGATTGGTATGGAGAAATAAGAGTCGTTGAAATTGAAGAAGTGAGGCAACGCAATGAACGCACCTACTAATATTCAAATGATTAACGGACCTGACGGCAAGCCAGCATTCGTCGTATTGCCTTACGAGGAATTTATACGCAATTACGGTCATGAGCGCGACCTGATCCCGCACGACGTCGTAAGCCGCACCGTTGACGGCGCCACGCCAGTACGCGCATGGCGCGAGTATCTGGGATTGACCCAGATGGAAGTCGCGAGCCGCCTGGATATTGCGCAACCGACCTATGCGAAACAGGAGGCCAGCAATACCCTCCGCAAGAGCAGCCGAGAGAAGATTGCGATTGCCTTGGGAATTACTGCCGCGCAGCTCGATTTCTGATTGATGGTTAAAAAAACGGGACGCATTTTCGCGTCCCGTTTTTCATTTCCTGCCTTATGAGCGGAATCTTATTTTCCCGCCATTCCCAGCAACATTTCATTCAAACGCTTCACAAAACCTGCCGGATCGCTCAGCGCGCCGCCTTCAGCCAGCAAGGCCTGGTCGAACAAAATGTGCGACCAGTCGTTGAACTTGGCGTCTTCGTACTGCAGGCGCTGCACCAGCGGGTGATCCGGATTGATTTCCAGGATCGGCTTCGAATCCGGCGCATCCTGGCCGGCCGCCTTCAGCATGCGCATCAGGTTGCCGGACAGTTCGTTCTCGTCGGCCACCAGGCAGGCCGGGGAATCGGTCAGGCGGAAGGTGACGCGCACGTCCTTGGCCTTGTCGGCCAGCGCTGCCTTGATCTTTTCGACCAGTTCCTTGAAGCGCGTTTCGGTTTCTTCGTGCTGCTTTTTCTCTTCTTCGTTTTCCAGCGTGCCCAAGTCCAGATCGCCCTTGGCCACGGACGCCAGTTCCTTGCCTTCGAAGTCCTGCATGAAGGACAGCATCCATTCATCGACACGGTCGGTCAGCAGCAGTACTTCAACGCCTTTCTTGCGGAAGATTTCCAGGTGCGGGCTGTTTTTCGCGGCCTGGTAGCTTTCGCCGGTGACGTAGTAGACCTTGCTTTGCCCTTCCTTCATGCGGCTGACGTAGTCGGCCAGCGAGACGGTTTGGGCGTCGCTGTCGTTATGCGTCGAGGCGAAGCGCAGCAGCTTGGCGATGCGGTCCTTGTTGCCGGCGTCCTCGCCGATGCCTTCCTTGAGCACCTGGCCGAATTCCTTCCAGAATGTGGCGTATTTTTCCTTTTGCTCGGCTTCGTCGCTGTTGGCCAGTTCTTCCAGCAGGCTCAGCACGCGCTTGGTCGAACCTTCGCGGATCACCTTGACGTCGCGCGATTCCTGCAGGATTTCGCGCGACACATTCAGCGGCAGATCGCTGGAGTCGATCACGCCCTTGACGAAGCGCAGGTACACCGGCATGAGCTGCTCGGCATCGTCCATGATGAAAACGCGCTTGACGTACAGCTTGATGCCGCCGCGCTTGTTGCGGTCCCACAGGTCGAACGGGGCGCGCGCCGGCACATACAGCAGTTGCGTATATTCGCTGCGGCCTTCCACGCGATTATGGGTATAGGTCAGCGGCGCTTCGAAATCGTGCGAGACGTGTTTGTAGAATTCTGTGTATTGCTCAGGCGTGATCTCGGATTTATTGCGTGCCCACAAAGCGCTGGCCTGGTTGACGGTCTCGAATTCGTCGGTGAGGAGGGTTTCCTTTTTCTCTTCGTTCCATTCTTCCTTGCGCATGCGGATCGGCAGCGAGATGTGATCCGAATATTTGCGGATGATGGATTTCAGCTTCCACGACGACAAGTATTCGTCTTCGCCTTCGCGCAGATGCAGGATGATGTCGGTGCCGCGGCTTTCCTTGGTAATGGCTTCGACGGTAAAGTCGCCGGCGCCTTCGGATTCCCAGCGCACGCCTTCGGCGGCAGGGGTGCCGGCGCGGCGGCTTTCAACCGTGATGCGGTCGGCGATGATGAAGGCCGAATAGAAGCCGACGCCGAACTGGCCGATCAGGGCCGCATCCTTCTGCTGGTCGCCGGACAATTTGGAGAAGAATTCACGGGTGCCGGATTTGGCGATGGTGCCCAGATGCGCAATGGCATCCTCGCGGTTCATGCCGATGCCGTTATCGGAAATGGTGATGGTGCGGGCTGTCTTGTCGAAGCCGACGGTGATTTTGAGTTCCGGGTCGTTTTCAAAGAGGGCGCCGTTGTTGATCGCCTCGAAGCGCAGCTTGTCGGCCGCGTCGGACGCATTGGACACCAGTTCGCGCAGGAAAATCTCTTTGTTCGAATACAGGGAGTGAATCATCAACTGGAGCAATTGCTTCACTTCTGCCTGGAACCCCAGGGTTTGCTTCTCTTCTGTTGATTGCTGTTCGGAAACGGTCATTTTTTGCCTCGTTGGTATCTCGTGTTGATGGTGGAACGGAATGCATATCCTCAATGCGGCGCGGGCCGATTGCAGGGCCGGCTGCGCGCATTGTAATGAAATGGGGCTGAGTCGGCCAGTTTCAAGCGATTTGATGGGGGAATTGCTGTTTTTTGAGAGGTGCAGGCCTCAAAATTCAAAATCCCGGTTCTCACATACTTGCCATTGTCTGACATGAATGGCAAGTATGTGAGAACCGGGATTTTTGTTAATGCAGGCGTTGAGATAACGGAAGGAAAAGTGGCGGTACGTGCTTCAAATCATTCTTTGCATGCTCGGGCTGCGGCGATTGTGTCTTCGTAGATTTGGTGCCTAATCTCTACCTTTTTTATACATTTGGCGTCCGGAAACATCAGGCAAACTTCATACAAAGCAAGGTATGAATGTAACGCTTTTTGTGCCTCTATGCTTAAAGTAGCACACGATGGAGAGTCGGAAAAAGCCGGAGTGCTAAACGCCAAGCTTCCGGCCAGAATGGCAAAGGTAGTAAAGCGTTTGCAAAAATTACTGACAGAATGGTGATTTTTCATGTAATTCTCCTCTCAATGAATGGGAAGATCATCATGAAAGCATCCCGGCCATCTGCGTACTGGCAGTTGTCTCAGAGCCGCTTAGAACGCTTGGTTTCGTAAAGGACGGGCTTCTCCCGAACTTTAGAGGATTTCATTTTTTATGCAGGCGTTGAAATAGCGGAATGAGTCGTGTGAGGGCATTTTTAGATCATTCTTTGCATGCTTTCCATGCGGCATCCGCATATACCCATGCTGCAAATTTGGCTGTCACGTAGCTCGGCCATAAGGAGTCGAACAGAATACTCGCAGTCAAATACTGTTTGTGGGCCGTTATCGATGCCTCGTGTAAAGCATCGCATGCTGACTGTGAAAAAGCTGGCGTGCTGAACACCAGGCTTATGGTCAGAAAGATAAAGGTGGCAAATCGTTTGCAAAAATTGCCGACAGAATGGTTTTTCATGGCGTTCTCCTCTCAATGAATGGAAAGCCATCATGAAAGTATCCCTGCTATCTGCGTACTGGCAGTTATCGCAAGCTCTTCCCGGACATGCATTCACATAAGAACATTCTCAAACAACAGGCCCCCTGACAGCTTCACGGGTTTGATGAAGGAAAACGCGGATGCACACTCGACGCCTCAATTTTTTTGAAAAGGAACGACCGTGTATTTACCATCCGTGAGTAGCGCCTTCAGCCAGCCAAGTGCTGCACCCCAAGACAAAAATCCATCGAAATCGGTGCAGAAGGATATTTTTCCCATTTCAGGGTTGTTGACGGAGTTGGAGGAGGAAGAGTTCAAGCGGTATCTGATTGCAATGCTGGCAGCATGCGGAGGAGGGGACAAGCCAGGCGACGACGTTAGCTTTACCAAGGATATATTTTCCGCAATGCAGATTGTAGCGATGGTCATGAGCCGAAAACTAAGCTAAGCGCTCACCCAAGTTCTCGCTCCAAAAACCCAAAAATCCCCGGATCTTCCATGCTGGTCACATTGATCCGCATGAATGTGGACGGCAATTGATTCGGGGAAAACAAACTCCCGGGCGCCAGCAGGTAGCCTTCCGCCATGGCCTTTTCGGCCAGCACGTTGGTATCGCGCCCGGCATTGACCCAGATGAACATGCCGGCCGGCGTCGGCGTGCCGGTGTCCAGGCCGAGCCGCTCGAATTGCCGCACGGTCTTGTCGCGCCCGCGGTCCAGCCGGATGCGCAGGCGCTCGGTATGTTTGCGGTAATGGCCTTCCGACAATATTTTATAAACGATCCGCTCGCCGATTTCGCCGCTGGTCAGCGTCGACAGCATTTTGCGGTCGGCCAGATGGGGCGCCAGTTCGGGCGATGCGGCGATGAAGCCCACGCGCAGATTGGCCGATAGCGTCTTGGAAAATCCGCCCAGGTAAATAACCCGCTGCAATTGATCCAGCGATGCGATGCGCGTGGCCGGCTGGACTGCGGCGCCGGGGTGCATGTCGCAATAGATGTCGTCTTCCACGATCGTGAAATCATGCTCTTCGGCGATGCGCAAAACCTGGAACGCCTTGGCCGCCGAGAGCGAAGTCGAAGTCGGATTGTGCAATACCGAATTGATCACGAACAGCTTGGGTTTGTGCAATGCCGCCAGTTCGGCCAGTTTGGCGATGTCCGGCCCATCGGCCATGCGCGGAATGCCGATCACCTTGGCGCCCAGCGTGGCAAAGGAACCGAACATCAGGAACCAGGCCGGATCGTCGACAAAAACCGCATCGCCCGGACGCAGGAAATGGCGCGCGACGATATCCAGCCCCTGGGTCACGCCGGCGGTGGTGACAATCTGCTCCGGCGCGGCGGCGATTTCCAGTTCGGCCAGTTTCAATTGCAATTGCTGGCGCAGCGGCAGGAAGCCCTGCGGTATGCCGTAGCCCAGCAGCGAGGACTGATTCTGGCGTCCGATGCTGCGCAGGCTGTTGGCGATCAATTCGCTGTCCAGCCATTCCGGCGGCAGCAAACCGCCGCCCGGCATTTTTTGCGCCGGCATCTGGCGAAACATGTTCCGTATCAGCCAGACCACGTCGACTTGCTGCCGCATATTGGCGCCGGACTGATGGACGGCGCCGTCCGCGGCGTCTCTGCCGACCGGGGAGCGCTCCCGCACGTAAAACCCCGATCCGCGCCGCGACTCCAGAAAACCGCCGGCGACCAGCCGATCGTAGGCTTCCACCACCGTAAAGCGCGATACGCCATGCGTGGCAGCGAATTCACGGATCGACGGCATGCGGGCGCCGCTGCGCAATAGCCTGTCGTCAATGCGGCTCTGGACGGTGCGCACGATCTGGAACACCAGCGAATCGCCGCTTTCACGCGACAGTAATGCTTGATTTGTATTGGTCATATTACCGTGACGCTCTCATTAACTATTTGAATAATTGTACCGGTACTGTACTGATTATGTCGATTAAGATTTATTTCAGGAGATTGCCTGCCGCCGTCGGCCGGCATGAAAATGAAAAGGAATGACGATGAATCAGGAAATCAGAGGCATGTGGCATGGCTTTATCGGCGTGGCGATCTTCAGCCTGACCTTGCCGTTTACGCATATGGCGGTGCAGGAACTGAATCCCTTGCTGGTCGGTTTCGGACGCGGTGCATTGGCCGGATTAGTCGCGCTGGGACTGCTTTGGTACCTGAAGGCGCCGCTGCCGACACGCGCCCAATGGGGGCCGCTGGTGATCATTGCCGCCGGTGTCGTGGTCGGATTTCCTGTGTTGTCTTCGATCGCCATGCGTTCGGTGCCGGCCTCCCACGGTGCAATCGTGCTGGGAACGCTGCCTCTGGCCACCGCGCTGGTTGGCGCCTTGCGCTTCGGCGAACGGCCTTCACGCTGGTTCTGGGCGGCGGCCGTTGCCGGCAGCGCGCTGGTAATCGGATTTGCGCTGCACGAGGGGGGCGGCAGCTTTCATCCGGCCGACCTGGCGTTGTTCGTGGCGGTGGCGTTTGCGGCGGTCGGCTATGCCGAAGGCGGAAGATTGGCGCAGAGCATGGGCGGTCCGCAGGCGATTGCATGGGCGCTGCTGCTGTGCCTGCCGGTCTTGCTGCCGTTGTCGCTATGGCTGGGCTGGCGTACCGGCGTCGACGTCTCGCCGCGGGCCTGGTTCGGTTTTTTGTATGTGTCGCTGTTTTCCATGCTGATCGGCTTTTTCTTCTGGTACAAGGGATTGGCGCTGGGCGGCATCGCACGCGTGGCGCAAATCCAGCTGCTGCAGCCGTTCCTGACGCTGCTGGGCGCGGCGCTGCTGATCGGGGACCGCTTGCGGCTCAGCAATCTGCTGTTCGCGGCGGCGGTCATCGCGGTGGTCGGGCTGGGAAGGCAGGCCGGTGTGTCCCGTAGCGCCATCGATTGACATATAATTGCGGATTCCCCTGCTGTAACGATCATCTGGAGTCCGCATGTCTGTCTATTCAACCCTTAAATCCCTCAATATCGAATTGCCGCCGTCGGCCGCGCCTGCTGCCGCCTATGTGATGTCGGCGCAAACCGGCAATACGGTGTTCCTGTCCGGCCATATCGCCAAAAAGGACGGCGCGGTCTGGGTCGGGCAACTGGGCAAGGATGTTTCGACGGAAGACGGCAAGCTGGCCGCGCGCAGCGTCGCCATCGACTTGCTGGCAACGCTGCAAACCGCATGCGGCGGCGATTTGAACCGCGTGCAGCGCATCGTCAAGGTGATGAGCCTGGTCAATTCGACCAGCGATTTCATTGAACATCATCTTGTGACCAACGGCGCGTCCGAATTGCTGGTGGAAGTGTTCGGCGAAAAGGGCAAGCATGCCCGTTCGGCGTTCGGCGTGGCGCAATTGCCGCTCGGCGCCTGTGTTGAAATCGAAATGATCGTTGAAATCAAATAAGCCAAATCAGCGATCAAAGCGACATTCATATGAAAATCGAAAATCCCAATCCGATGCAGTGGCAGTTCGCCCGCCGCACCGAGCGCCTGAAAAGCTCGGCGATCCGTGAAATCCTGAAGATCACGATGCAGCCGGAAATCATTTCCTTTGCCGGCGGCCTGCCGTCGCCGGCCACGTTCCCGGTCGAAAAAATGCGCGCGGCCTACGACGCAGTACTGTCGCGGCATGGCAAGGTCGCCTTGCAATATGGCCCGTCGGACGGTTTTGCGCCATTGCGCGCATGGGTGGCCGATTCGCTCTCGATCGAAGGTGCGCGGATCCTGCCGGAACAGGTATTGATGGTGTCGGGTTCGCAGCAGGGCCTGGATCTGCTGGGCAAGGTGCTGATCGACGAGGGCAGCAAGGTGCTGGTCGAAACGCCGAGTTATCTGGGCGCGCTGCAGGCGTTTTCGGTGTACGGTCCGGAGTTCGCCTCGGTGCCGGGCGACGAAGGCGGGCTGATCCCGGAACAGGTCGCGGCCATCGGCGGCGATGCGCGGCTGCTGTATGCGCTGCCGAATTTCCAGAATCCCACCGGCCGCACGCTGTCGCTGGAGCGTCGCCAGCAGTTGGTGGAAGTCTGCGCGCGTCTCGGGCTGCCGCTGATTGAAGACGATCCTTACGGCGCGCTCAGCTATAACGGCGATCCGCTGCCGAAGATGCTGACCATGAATCCGGGCGGCGTGATCTACATGGGATCGTTCTCGAAGGTGCTCACGCCGGGCATCCGGCTCGGCTATGTGGTGGCGCCGACGGCCTTGATCCAGAAGCTGGAGCAGGCCAAGCAGGCCGCCGATCTGCATACCGCGCAGCTCACCCAGATGGTGGTGTACGAGGCGGTCAAGGACGGTTTCCTGCAGACGCATATTCCGACCATCCGCAAGCTGTATGCCGACCAGTGCCAGGCCATGCTGGATGCATTGCAGGCCAGTTTCCCGGCCGGCACCAGCTGGACGCGGCCGGAAGGCGGCATGTTCATCTGGGTCACGCTGCCGAAGCATATCGACACCATGCAACTGCTGACCGAAGCCGTGGCGGCGAAAGTCGCGTTCGTGCCGGGCGCGCCGTTCTATGCCAATAATCCGCAGTCGAATACCTTGCGCCTGAGCTTCGTCACCGTGCCGCCGGAAAAAATCCGCGAAGGCGTGCAGAGCCTGGCCAGGTTGATCGCCGCCAAGCTTTAAGGCCGGCTATCCTTCAATCCTTCGATACGATGCTTCGTATCGAAGGATTACTACTTTCTCTACTTCCGATTACTCCTGCGCGCGCAGCGCAGTCGCCTTCAGTTTCGATTCCAGCCCGCGCCCCTTGCGTGCGCGTTTGCCGATATGCGGCGCCAGCCCGCTGGCCGACAACACGATTTCATGCGGCGTGCCGTTGCGCTTGAGCACCGACACAACCACGCCTTTCTGGCTGATGGCCTGCGCGGCGATCAGTTTTTCCTTGGGTTCGAGATCCATCAGGATCACGCCGCGGCCGCCGCTCGAAAGCGTCTTGCATTCATCCATGCCGAACACCAGCAGACGGCCTTTTTCCGACAGGCAGGCCACCGCGCTGGCATTGGCGGCAACCGGGCGCGGCGGCAGCGGCTGATCGCCTTCGTCGAGCGTAATGAAGGTCTTGCCGCCCTTGACGCGGCTCAGCATGTCGCCGGCCTTGGCCATGAAGCCGTAGCCGGCGTCGGACGCCAGCAGCAGGCGCGAATCGCCCGGGCCCGCGAAGTAATGCAGCACCTGGCTGCCGCTGGCCAGATCGATCAGGGTAGTGATCGGCACGCCGTCGCCGCGCGCGTTGGGCAGCATGGCCACCCCAACCGAGTAGACCCGGCCGTTGGAGCAGAACACCAGCAGCGGATCGACCGTGCGGCATTCGAACGCCCCGTATAGCCCGTCGCCGGCCTTGAAGGTGAATTGCGCGGCGTCATGGCCGTGGCCGGTGCGGGCGCGCACCCAACCCTTTTGCGAGACGATGACGGTAACCGGTTCGTCGATGATTTTTTGCTCGACCACCGCCTTTTCGGCGGCTTCGATCAGCGTGCGGCGGGCATCGCCGAACTGTTTTTCGTCGGCTTCGATTTCCTTGATGATCAGGCGCTTCATGGCCGATGGATTTTCCAGCAGATCCTGCAGTCCGGCCTGTTCCTTGCGCAATTCGGCCAGTTCCTGCTGGATCTTGATGGTTTCCAGCCGCGCCAGCTGGCGCAGCCTGATTTCAAGGATGTCTTCAGCCTGGCGGTCGGACAGCCGGAAGGCTTCGATCAGCGCCGGCTTCGGTTCATCCGACTCGCGGATGATCTTGATGACCTTGTCGATATTGAGCAGGATCGCTTCGCGGCCTTCCAGGATATGGATGCGGTCGGCGATCTTGCCGAGCTTGAATTTGCTGCGGCGGGTAACGGTGGCGAAGCGGAATTCTATCCACTCGCGCAGGATTTCGCCCAGGCCTTTCTGGCGCGGGCGGCCGTCGCCGCCGATCATCACCAGATTGATCGAGGCGCTGGTTTCGAGCGAGGTCTGCGCCAGCAGCGCATGCATGAATTCGGTCTGGTCCTGGTTCTTCGACTTCGGCTCCAGCACCAGCCGCACCGGCGCATCGCGGCCGGATTCGTCGCGCACCGCATCCAGCAGCGCCAGGATGGTCTGCTTCTGCAGCAACTGTTCCGGGCTCAGCGTTTTCTTGCCGAGACGGATTTTCGGATTGGTCAGTTCCTCGATTTCTTCCAGCACCTTCTGCGACGAGACGCCCGGCGGCAATTCGGTCACCACCGCCTGCCACTGGCCGCGCGCCAGTTCTTCGATTTTCCAGCAGGCGCGCACTTTCAGGCTGCCGCGTCCATTGGCGTACATATCGGAGATCGCCGCCGCCGAGCTGATGATCTGGCCGCCGCCGGGGAAGTCGGGGCCGGGCACCATTTCCATCAGCGCGGCGTGCGACAGCTTCGGATCGCGGATCAGCGCAACGGCGGCCTTGGCGATTTCGCGCAGGTTATGCGAAGGAATTTCGGTCGCCATGCCGACCGCAATGCCGGAAGCGCCATTGAGCAATGCGAAGGGCAGCCGCGCCGGCAGCAATTTCGGTTCCTGCGTGGAACCGTCGTAGTTCGGCTGGAAATCGACGGTATCCATGTCGATTTCGTCGAGCAGCAATTTCGAGATGGGCGTCAGGCGCGCTTCGGTGTAACGCATCGCCGCCGCGCTGTCGCCGTCGCGCGAGCCGAAATTGCCTTGGCCGTCGATGAGCGGGTAGCGCAGGGAAAAATCCTGCGCCATGCGCACCAGCGCGTCATAGACCGATTGGTCGCCGTGCGGATGCAATTTACCGAGCACTTCGCCGACCACCAGCGCCGACTTGCGCGGCTTGGTGGCGGAACCGAGTCCGAGTTCGTTCATCGCGAACAGGATGCGGCGCTGCACCGGCTTCTGGCCGTCGGCGCCGTCCGGCAGCGCGCGTCCCTTGACCACCGAAATGGCGTAGTCGAGGTAGGCGCGTTCGGCGAACGTCGTCAGGGTCAGCGTTTCGCCTTCGGGTGCGGGCGGTTCGGGCGGGGCAAACAGATTGGCTTGTTCAGACATGGGGCGATATCGGTTTTATTCTAAGGGGGATCAAATGTTTGCTATGACTTCGCGGCGGCCGGTCAATCCATGCTGACCGGAGCATCCGGCATCAGCTTTGCGCGCGGCGCCGGAATCACCATCGTGACGCGGGTTGCCTTTACGTTCGTATCGGCCGCGGCGTCGAGATTGCAGTTCGCGCAATTCGCGCGGCCGCGCGCCACTTGCGCGCCAGGGGCGTACAACTGATAGAACTGCGATACCAGTTGCACGTAATTGCGGGTTTCCGGGAAAGGCGGAATCCGGTTGCGGTATTTCTGCACGGCGCCTTCGCCGGCATTATAGGAAGCCACGACCAGTTCCGGATGTTGCGGAAACAGGTTTTCCAGATCGCTGAGGTAGTGCGCCGCCAGCCGGATATTGGTGGCCGGATCGGTGAGCTTTTTGGCGATCGAGCGCTTCTTGTCGGCATGCAGGCCGTAGCGCTCGGCGGTGGCCGGCATGATCTGCATCAGGCCGATGGCGCCCTTGGAAGACACCGCGCCAGGATTGAAGCCGGATTCGGTGGCCATGATCGCGTTCAGCAGCGCCGGCTCGAGATGGAATTCGGCCGCCGCGCGATCGACCAGGTTTTCGTATTTCCTGCGGTCGGGATGACTGGACAGATAGCGCAGCAGTGGATTGCCCTGGCGGCTTGGATTCGCATTCAGGCCCGCTGCCGGCAATCCGCGGCCGATGGCGCCGGAATCAAAATCGCCGTCGCCGTGCATCATCAGCTTGTAGCGGGCATCCAGCGCTTCGGTGGCGAAATGGGCATTCCCGTCGCCATCGAAATAACCGTAGATATCGGCATGCGCGGATTGGCCGGCCAGGCCGAGCAGCATGCTCAGCGCCAGGCCTGCAATCGTTCGAACGCATGACCGCATGGTTTTCATCAGATATCCGCTTCCGCTTCGTTGCCGTGTTCTTCGATCCAGGCGCGCCGCGCGGCGGCTTCGCCTTTGCCCATCAGCATGGTGAAGCGCGCTTCCGATGCGATCTGGTCGAATTCGCCCAGCGCCACCGGCAGCAGGCGGCGGGTATCCGGATTCATGGTGGTTTCCCACAGTTGTTCCGCATTCATCTCGCCCAGGCCCTTGAAGCGCGAAATGCTCCAGCCGCCGTCTTTCACGCCGTCCTTGCGCAGCTTGTCTTCGGTGGCCAGCAGTTCGCCGTCGTCCAGCGCGTAGATCTTCTGAGCCGGCTTCTTGCCGCGCGCCGGCGCGTCGACGCGATACAGCGGCGGCCGCGCGATGCAGATATGGCCGCTGGCGATCAGCTTGGGGAAATGCTTGAAGAACAGCGTCAGCAACAGCACCTGGATATGCGAGCCGTCGACGTCGGCATCGGACAGGATGCAGATCTTGCCGTAGCGCAGGCTGCCCAGGTCGGGATTGTCGTTGTAGCCGTGCGGATCGACGCCGATGGCCACCGCGATATCGTGAATTTCATTATTGCCGAACAGCCGGTCGGGTTCGGTTTCCCAGGAGTTCAACACCTTGCCGCGCAAGGGCAGGATGGCCTGGAATTCCTTGTCGCGGCCCATTTTGGCGGAGCCGCCGGCGGAATCGCCCTCGACCAGGAACAGTTCGTTGCGGCCGGTATCGCTGGATTCGCAATCGGTCAGCTTGCCCGGCAATACCGCCACGCCCGAGGACTTTTTCTTTTCGATCTTTTGCGCCGAACGCAGCCGGCTTTGCGCCTGTTTGATGACCAGTTCAGCCAGTTTCTTGCCGTATTCGACATGCTGGTTCAGCCACAGCTCCAGCGCCGGGCGGCAGTAGCCGGAAACCAGCCGCACCGCATCGCGCGAGTTCAGCCTTTCCTTGATCTGGCCCTGGAATTGCGGATCCAGCACTTTTGCCGACAGCACGAACGAGACGCGCGCAAACACGTCCTCCGGCAGCAGCTTGACGCCTTTCGGCAGCAGCGAATGCATTTCGACGAAGCTCTTGACGGCGCCGAACAGGCCTTCGCGCAGACCGGATTCATGGGTGCCGCCTGCTGAAGTCGGAATCAGGTTGACATACGATTCGCGCACCGCATTGCCTTCCTCGGTCCAGGCCACCACCCACGCCGCGCCTTCGCCCTCGGCGAAGCCTTCGGCCTCGGCGTTGGCATACTGTTCGCCTTCGAACAGCGGGATCAGCGGATCGGCATGCGAGGCTTGCGCCAGCGATTCCAGCAGATAGCCGCGCAGGCCCTGATCGTACTGCCATGTCTGCTGCTCGCCGGTGCGCGCCGTGACCAGCGTGACCTTGACGCCGGGCAGCAGCACCGCCTTGGAGCGCAGCAGGCGCTGCAGCTCGGGCTGCGAAATCAGCGGCGAATCGAAATATTTCGGATCCGGCCAGACAGTGACCCGGGTGCCGCTTTTCTTGTCGTCGCGGCCGGCCGCGCGCGAGGTCAGCGGCTCCAGCACGTCGCCGTCGGCGAAGACCAGCTTGTGCACGCCGCGGCCCTGGTCGTCCTTGCGCCAGACGTCGATTTCGAGGCGTTTCGACAGCGCATTGGTGACCGATACGCCGACCCCGTGCAGGCCGCCCGAAAAGGCATAGGCGCCGCCCGAACCCTTGTCGAACTTGCCGCCCGCGTGCAGCCGGGTAAAGACGATTTCGACGGTCGGGACGTTTTCCTCGGGATGCATGCCGACCGGAATGCCGCGGCCGTCGTCTTCCACCGCGATGCTGCCGTCGGTATTGAGCGTGACCACGATGTTTTTGGCGTGGCCGCCCAGCGCTTCATCGGAGGCGTTGTCGATGACTTCCTGGATGATATGCAGCGGGTTTTCGGTACGGGTGTACATGCCCGGGCGCTGCTTGACCGGTTCCAGGCCTTTCAGGACGCGGATCGATGATTCGCTGTAGTCGGACGGGGTAGTTTTCTTGGTTGCCATGCGGTGAAATGGTTGTTCCGGATGCCGCCCGGCAAGCCGGACGAGGGTGAATTTTCCTGCATTCTAAATGAAACGGCGCCGGGGCATGCTGTTACGGATGTTTCCGGGTGTAAATCATGGCTCATTTGCTCAATGCCCGCATCGCCTGTTCCAGTCCGTCTATCGTCAGCGCATACATGCGGTTGCCCACCAGTTGCCGGATCAGCTCGATCGAATGGCGGTATTGCCACAGATTGTGCGGTTCCGGATTGAGCCACACATGGTGCGGGAAATTGCCGGTAAAGCGCTGCAGCCAGACTGCGCCGGCCTCGGCGTTGCTGTATTCCACCGAGGCGCCGGGCTGCAGTATCTCATACGGACTCATGGTGGCGTCGCCGACGAAGATCAATTTGGTGTCGGCCGGGTAGGTTCTCAAGACCTCCCAGGTCGAAAAGCGCTCGGTCTGCCGGCGCCGGTTGTTTTTCCACAAGTAATCGTAGACGCAATTATGGAAGTAATAAAACGCCATGTTCTTGAATTCGCTGCCGGCGGCCGAAAACAGTTCTTCGGTGCGCGCGATATGGTCGTCCATCGATCCGCCCACGTCCAGCAGCATCAATACCTTGATATTGTTTTTGCGCTCGGCCTGCATTTTGATGTCGAGATAGCCGGCATTGTTGGCGGTGGCGCGAATGGTGTCGTCGAGCGCCAGTTCCTCTTCGGCGCCGGTGCGGGCGAATTTGCGCAGCCGGCGCAGCGCGACCTTGATGTTGCGGGTGCCGATTTCGCGGTCGGCGTCGTAATCCTTGAAGGCGCGCGCGTCCCACACCTTGACCGCATTGCGCTGGCCGCCGCTGCCGCCGATGCGTATGCCTTCCGGATTGGCGCCGCCGTTGCCGAAGGGCGAGGTGCCGCCGGTGCCTATCCATTTGTTGCCGCCTTCGTGCCGTTCCTTCTGTTCTTCCAGCAATTCCTTCAGGCGCGCCATCAGTTTGTCGTAGCCGAATTTTTCCAGTTGCGCGCGCTGCTCAGGCGTCAATTCACGCGCCAGGCGCTGCAGCAGCCAGTCGGCAGGAATTTCCATGTTTTCGTCAAATACCGTTTCCACTCCCTTGAAGTAACGGCCGAAAGCCTGGTCGAATTTGTCGTAGTAGGCCTCGTCCTTGACCAGCGTGGTGCGCGCCAGGAAATAGAAGTTGTCCAGCGACGGCTCGATCACATTTTTCCGCAGCGCTTCCAGCAGCACCAGGAACTCCCGGATCGATACCGGCAGTCTGCCGTCTTTCAGCGCGAAGAAGAAATCGATCAGCATGATGGATGAGGCAATGGAAGCAGCGCGTCAGGCGCCGCCGCGTCCCAATTTATAGTGCAGATGCGAACGCACCGCCGGCCATTCGGGGGCGGTGATCGAAAACACCACCGTGTCGCGCAGGGTGCCGTCGGCCATGACGCGGTGCGCGCGCAGCACGCCGTCCTGTTTGGCGCCGAGGCGGGCAATGGCCGCGCGCGATTGATGATTCATCCAGTGCGTGCGGAATTCGACCGCGATGCATTCCAGGACATCGAAGGCATGCGCCAGCAGCATCATCTTGGATTCGGTGTTGACGCCGCTGCGCTGGGCGCCGGCGGCGGTCCAGGTGGAGCCGATTTCCAGGCGCCGGTTGACCGCGTCGATGTCCATATACGAGGTCATGCCGCATAGCGCGCCGGTGTCGTTGCGGCGTACCGCGAAAGGCTGCATGCTGCCTTTTTCCTGCAAGGCCAGGCGGCGCGCGATTTCGCTCTCCATCCGGTCCGGCGAGGGGACCGAGGTATACCAGAGTTTCCATAACTCGCCATCGGCCACCGCTTCGCGCAGATCGTCCAGATGGCCGGGCGCCAGGGGTTCCAGCGTGACGTGCGCGCCGCGCAGCGTAACAGGTTTGAGGGGGAGCAGCGGTTCCTGCATTTGGCTATCCTTGAATGTTGTCGAAAGTGCGCTTGCGCTTGTACTGGTGCTGTCCAGGGCTAGCGATTCTGGCGCGCCATCTGCACCAGCCGTTCGAACAGATGGATGTCCTGTTCGTTTTTCAGCAGGGCGCCGTGCAGCGGCGGCACGCGGATTTTATCGTCGCCGTCGCGCAGGGCGTGCGGCGCGACTTCCTCGGCCAGCAGCAGCTTGAGCCAGTCCAGCAATTCCGATGTCGACGGCTTTTTCTTCAGGCCCGGCACGTCGCGCACTTCATAGAAAATCTGCAGCGCCTGCGCCAGCAGATCCTGCTTGAGCGTCGGGAAGTGCACATCGATGATTTCCTGCATGGTGTCTTTTTCCGGAAACTTGATGTAGTGGAAGAAGCAGCGCCGCAGGAAAGCGTCCGGCAATTCCTTTTCGTTGTTCGAGGTAATGATCACCAGCGGACGATGCAGCGCCTTGACCATCTCGCGCGTTTCATAGACGTAGAACTCCATGCGGTCGAGTTCGCGCAGCAGATCGTTGGGGAATTCCAGGTCGGCCTTGTCGATTTCGTCGATCAGCAACACCACCGGCTGTTCGGCGGTGAAGGCCTGCCACAGCACGCCCTTGACGATGTAGTTGTGGATATCCTTGACGCGCGCGTCGCCCAGTTGCGAATCGCGCAGGCGCGACACGGCGTCGTATTCATACAATCCTTGCTGCGCCTTGGTGGTCGATTTGATATGCCATTGCAGCAACGGCATGCCGAGCGCCGCGGCGACTTCCTCGGCCAGCATGGTCTTGCCGGTGCCGGGCTCGCCTTTGATCAGCAGGGGCCGCTGCAGCGTCAGCGCGGCATTCACGGCCAGTTTCAGATCGTCTGTTGCTACATAACTGCGGGAACCTTCAAAGCGGGACTGTGGTCGCATGGCGTCTTGTCATCGTCAGGAAAATTAATTAGGAGTCATCTCATCGATGAATAAGGCTCAGTATAGGGGATAATAGCGGCGCTCCGCTGTGCACGGCATGGCTTGCGAGCGGTCAATCTGAATTTGAAGCAGAAGCAATGAAATTATTTTTCCTCAGGATGGCGGTATTTTGGCGCCGCCTGCGCGGCCGCTCGCAAGCGCGCCATGACCGCTTTGCGCAGGATGCGCGGCGGGTGCAGGCCTTGATGTCGCGCGCCGATCCGCAGGCGCCGTGGCATGAGCGCGCCAACTGGATGATCGACGTGGCCGAATGGGTGCGCCACCAGCCCAAGGTAACCCTGCGCGACGAACAGGCCTGGCTCGGCATCAAGCATGCCCGCCTGGCGTTCCTGCTGACCTGGCTGGACGGCAACAGGGAAGTGCGGCGCACCGTGCAAATGACGCTGCAGCGCACCTTGCGCGAAGCGTCGGGACCGGAATTGTTTTCCGCCACCGGCCTGCCGTACGAATCGGCCTTTTTCAGCGAACTCACGGAACGCGTTGCCACCGCGCTGCTGCCGCGCCATTTATCGCCATCCGATCTGCCTGCCTTGTTTACCGCCATGTTCCCGGCATCGTCGGACGCCCAATGGATGCTTGAACTGGATCAGGACATCCTGGCCCGGCTGTGGAAGCTCGCCGCCGACGACGGCATTGCGCATCTGTACCGGCAGCAGATCGATGAAGCGCTGGTGTATCTCTGCACGGTGATCATCGCCGAAGGCATCAGTCCGGCATTCCGCCAGCGGCTGGAGCCGAAAATGCCGCTGCAGGCGACGCCGTTCATGGTGCTGCGGCGCGAACTGGAAGCCTATCTGCGCGGCGCGCCGGACAACGAGGGCACGCTGCGCAGCCTGCGCATGCTGATCGCGGTATGCCAGGCGCAGACCGACCGCATCTACGCCCATCTCGACGAATACGGCGTCTCGGTCAGCCTGGTGTACCGGGTCGAACGCATGCGCGCGCAATTGCTGCGCATGACCTATCTCATCGACCTGCGCATTGCCGGCACGGCCCGCAGCGGAGGCGGGCGGGTGCAGATGCTGCTGGCCGACCTGATCGACGCGCATCACAACCGCGCCTCGGTGCGGGCGCTGGTGCGGCGCAGTTTCGCGCTGTTGGCGCGCAAGATGGTGGAGCGCAACGGCGTGCATGGCGAGCACTACATCGCGCGCGACCGCGCCGCCTATCGCGCAATGCTGAAAGCGGCGTATCGCGGCGGCCTTGTCACCGCCGGCACGGTGCTGCTGAAGACCTTGGCAGGCAGCTTCGGTATGCCGTATTTCTTCCAGGGACTGTTTGCCTCGCTCAACTATACGGCCAGTTTTCTGCTGATCAGCGCGATCGGCGGCGTGCTGGCGACCAAGCAGCCGGCGGTGACCGCCCCGGCGCTGGCCGCGCGCATGGGCGAACTCGATACGGTCGAGGGCCTGCACCAGCTGATGGCGGAAATCGCGATGCTGCTGCGTTCCCAGGCCGCCGCCATTTTCGGCAACGTGGCGGCGGTGATTCCGGCCATGCTGGGTATTTCCTTTCTGTTTCTCTGGCTGCACGGCGCCGCGCCGCTGAACCCGGCCAAGGCGCAGGCCATGATCGGATCGCTGTCGGCGATCGGCCCGACGCCGTTGTTTGCGGCCTTGACCGGCGTGCTGTTGTGGCTGGCCAGCCTGGTGGCCGGTTTTGCCGACAACTGGTTCGCCTTGCGCAAACTGCCCGAAGCCCTGGCGCATCAGCGGCAATTGGTGCGCGTGCTGGGCGCGGTCCGCACGGAGCGGCTGGCGCACTGGCTGGAACATCATATTTCGACCATTGCGGGCAACGTGGCGCTGGGTTTGCTGCTTGGCATGACGCCGGCGCTGGCCCATTTTTTCGGGTTGCCGGTCGACGTGCGGCATGTCACGCTGGCGACCGGCAGCCTGACCGCGGCGGCGGCCGGCCTGGGCTGGCAGGTGCTGGCGACGCCGCCGTTCTGGCTGGCCGTGGCCGGCGTGATCGCCACGGCGCTGCTCAACGTCGGCGTGGCGTTCGCTTGCGCCCTGGGACTGGCGCTGCGCGCGCGCGAGGTGCCGAGGCGCACCCGCAGGCTGGTGTTTCGCCTGGTGCTGCGGCGCTTCATGCTGTCGCCGTTCGGTTTCCTGTTTCCGCCCGCGGCGGCCGAGGGTGGCGCCGAAGCCGAAGCCGGGAAGGGGAATGAGCTCGATTCCAATAACGCAGGCAAATAAGGTGGAAAAATAGGTTAAATCCATACTGGCCGCATGGACTGCTTGCGCGTCTTGGGTTAGAATCAAGCACTTTTTTGCCGAGCGGTATGGTATCGGCAGCTGGTTTTTATTAATTACCTCGCTATCATGAAAAAACTATTAGTGCTTCTCGTGTTCGCCGGCGTCGCCGGTGCGGCGTCCGGTATTGCGGCTGCCGCCGACATCGTCGGCAACGCCAAGGCCGCGGAAAACAAGGTGTCGATGTGTATCGGTTGCCACGGCATTCCGGGGTACAAGGGGACTTTTCCTGAGGTTTATCAGGTGCCTATGCTCGGCGGCCAATCCGCCAAATACATTGAAAATGCACTGAAAGAGTATCAAAAGGGCGATCGCAATCACCCGACGATGCATGGCATCGCCGCCAGCCTTTCGGATCAGGACATGGCCGATGTTGCCGCCTATTACGCACAGCAAAAATAACGGACGGATGATGAAAAAAATTATGACTCTGGCTGCCGTCCTGGGCGCGGCAAGCATTTCCTTCAGCGCATATGCCGCCGGCAATATCGAAGCGGGCAAGGCGGCAGTGCAAAAATATAACTGCGCAACCTGCCACGGCGCCGATTTCAATTCGCCGATCGACCCGACCTATCCGAAGCTGGCCGGCCAGCATCGCGATTACCTGCAGCATGCGCTGACCGCCTATAAGCGCGGCAATGCCGCCGGCGTGATGAACGGCCGCAGCAACCCGATCATGGGCGCCCAAGTGGCGCCGTTGTCGGAACAGGACATCATCAATATCGCCACTTACCTCAGCAGCCTGCCAGGTTCCCTGGTGCTGGAGAAGTAAGCAAGGCAGGCGAGAGTTCAGACGTTTTGAGTTCGCCATACTGAAAAGGCCCGGATGCGTCCGGGCCTTTTTTATTTCCGTTCCTGTTTCCGTTGTTGTTTCCGTCCTTATTTCCCCGGCCTTATTTTCCGCCCTTATTTTTTCCTCACACAATCGACATAAGCCGCGCCGTCCGGAGGCGTGCCGTTGCGCTGCGACGACCAGATCATTTCTCCCAGGCATTCCATGATGTCGTGATGCGCCTCGTGCTCCGAGCCGCGCCGCTGCGCAAGCGCCAGATAGGCGGCGCGGATGCCGGGCGGCTGGTCGATCGAGATCTGCTCCGAAATCGACAGATGCATGGACAGATGCAGGAAGGGATTGCTTTGCCCCTTTTCGACTGAGTAATCGGTTTCCAGCGCGGCCTCGGCGTCGCGCAGCGCATCGTCGTATTCGGGGTGCTGCATCAGCCAGTCGCGCGCAATCGCCTCCAGCGGGGTCAGGATTTGATTGGCGCGGTGTTTGGCGAATGTGCCGCAGAAAAAGCGGCGGACGTCGTCTTGTGATGGATTGAACATGATGGCAACGGCAGTGGATTGGATCTAAACCTGCATTGTACTTTCAGACGCCCTTGAGCGGCAGCGGCGTTTTTTCCTTGTAATCGCACAGATCGGCGATCAGGCAATTCCAGCACTGCGGCTTGCGGGCAATGCAGGTATAGCGGCCGTGCAGGATCAGCCAGTGGTGGATGTCGAGCTGGAACTCGGCCGGCACCACTTTCAGCAATTTCCGCTCGACGATTTCCACCGTCTTGCCGGGCGCGATGCCGGTGCGGTTGGAAACCCGGAAGATATGCGTATCGACGGCAATGGTGGGATGGCCGAAGGCGGTGTTCAAAATGACGTTGGCGGTCTTGCGGCCGACCCCAGGCAGCGATTCCAGGCCCTCGCGCGTCTGCGGCACTTCGCCGCCGTGCTCGGCCAGCAGCAGGCGGCAGGTTTCGATCACGTTCTTGGCCTTGGTGCGATACAGTCCGATGGTCTGGATATACGGAATCAGGCCGTCGACGCCGAGCTTGTAGATCGCCGCGGGCGTGTTGGCGACCGGATACAGCTTGCGCATGGCCTTGTTGACCGAGACGTCGGTGGCTTGCGCCGACAGCATCACGGCGATCAGCAATTCGAAGGGGCTGGTGTATTCCAGTTCGGTAGTCGGGTGGGGATTGGCAACACGCAGCCGTTCGAAGATGGCGCGGCGTTTTTCTGCATTCATGGCTTGGTGTCTTTGTTTTTCCGGTCCTGGTCTTTTTGCGCGGCTTCCTTTTGCAGGCGGGCGCGTTCGATGGCGGCCTGGATAATCGCTTTCTTGCGCGCCTGCTCGGCTTTTTCCTCGGGCGTTTGCGTATCTTCGGCTTCCGTTTCGCGCAGTTTGGCGGCGGCCTTGGCGGCCAGCCGTTCGTCGTTTTCCTGTTTCTCGCGCTGCAGGCGCTGTTGGCGGAAATCGTGCCGTTCGCGCGCGGCGTCGGCCTGCGCTTGCGACCACGCATCCCATCCCGTGCGGCCGGGCGTGACTTCAATCATGGAAATGCAGTCGACCGGGCACGGCGCCACGCACAGGTCGCAGCCGGTGCACAGATCCGGCACCACCGTATGCATCTGCTTGGCCGCGCCGACGATGGCGTCGACCGGGCAGGCCTGGATGCACAGCGTGCAGCCGATGCAGATGGCCTCGTCGATATAGGCGACCGCGCGCGGTTTTTCGATGCCGTTGACGGGGTTGAGCGGGATGACCGGTTTGCCGAGATAGTTTGCCAGCCGAACGATGCCTTGCTGGCCGCCGGGCGGGCATTGATTGTAATTGGCGCTGCCGTCGGCAATGGCTTCCGCATACGGGCGGCATGCCGGATACCCGCATTTTGTGCATTGGGTTTGCGGCAGCAGATCTTCGATGCGATCGGCGTGCGAGGATGACGGAGGCTTGGACACGAGACAGTCTGGCTACGGAAAGCCGTATTATAAACGCGGCAGCCTTTGAGGCTGCCGGTTTCGGGTATTGCGGAGATTGCTTATGCGGCGTTGGCCTTGATGAAGGCCGCGATTTTCGGGCAAATGATTTCGCGCCAGCGGCGGCCCGAGAAAATGCCGTAATGGCCGCATTTTTCGGCGGTGAGGTGCTGCTTCTTCGCTTTCGGAATGCCGCTGCAAAGCGACTGTGCGGCTTCGGTCTGGCCCGATCCCGAAATATCGTCGAGTTCGCCTTCGATGGTGAACAGCGCGACGCTCTTGATGTCCTGCGGACGCACCAGTTCGCCTTCGATTTCCCAAGTGCCCAGCGGCAGATTGAAATCCTGGAACACGACCTTGATGGTTTCCAGGTAAAACTCGGCCGGCAAATCGATGACGGCATTGTATTCGTCATAGAACTTGCGATGCATTTCGGCGGATTCGTTGTCGCCTTCGCGCAGGTGCATGTAGAAATCCCAATGGCTCTGGGCGTGGCGCTGCGGGTTCATCGCGACAAAGCCGGCATGCTGCAGGAAGCCGGGATAGACCTTGCGCCCGGCGCCGGGATAATTCTGCGGGACACTGTAGATCACGGTGTTCTCAAACCAGCTGAACGGCTTTTCGGTGGCCAGATTGTTGACTTGGGTCGGCGATTTACGGCAGTCGATCGGGCCGCCCATCATGGTCATGCTCTTCGGCAGCTTGCTGTCCTTGGCGGTGGCCATCAACGATACCGCGGCCAGCACCGGCACGGTCGGCTGGCATACCGAGATCAGGTGGACGCCGGTGCCCAGCGCGCGGATGAAATCCTGGACGTAAAACACATAGTCGTGCAGATGGAACGGGCCTTCCTCGACCGGCACCATGCGGGCATCGGTCCAGTCGGTAATATAGACGTCGTGTTCCGGCAGCAGGGCGCGCACGGTGTCGCGCAGCAAGGTGGCGTTGTGGCCGGACAAAGGCGCCACCAGCAATACCTTCGGCTGCTTGAGGGCGGCGAGGCGCTTGGCCGGCAAATCCTTTTTGAAATGCAGCAGGCGGCAAAACGGCTTGGTGACGACGATTTTTTCGTCGATGCCGACGGTTTCGCCGTCGACCAGCGTTTCGTTCAATTCGAATGCCGGTTTTTCGTAGTCCTTGCCGAGGCGGTACAGCAGTTCATAGCCTGCCGCGACCTTTTGCGCATACGGCAAAGCCGCCAGCGGCGAGGCGGGATTCGAATACAGGGTCGCCGTCGCCTCGGCCCACTGCATCAGCGGCGCCAGGAAGGTTCGGTTCATTTCATGAAATTGATAAAGCATTTGAGAACCTTTTCAAGTTGTTTGACAGGTCTTTGCAAATTCTGTTGACGCGAGGCAACTGCGTGGCGCCTCCGGGCGATGCATGAATTCGGTGCATGCATTCATGTTGCGTCGCAATATATTATAGCCGGGAAAGCTCGTCCTACCTTAAATGGCGAGAAATTTATAAATTGCAAGACAAAAAAATACCTCTGAAGTCAGAGGTATTTTCTTGAAACGATGTTTAAAACATCGTAAATTCGCCAAAATCAGTCGAAAACAGGCGATTCCACGCCAAGAATTTTGTGTAGCTTGGGCGACGTGGTCGTATATTGCATGTGAATCTTTTTATCCGGGAAAATATAAGGCGCTGCACCGAAAGCGGCCAGCGCTGCTTCATGAAAGCCCGACAGGATGAGTTTTTTCTTGCCCGGATAGGTGTTGATGTCGCCAACGGCGAAGATGCCGGGCACATTGGTCTCGAACTTTTCGGTATCCACCACCTTGAGTTGCTTGCGTTCGATATCCAGGCCCCAATCGGCGATCGGTCCCAGTTTCGGCGACAGGCCGAAAAACACCAGCAGCATGTCCAGCGGCATGCGGCGGGTCACGCCATCGGCGCCGGTGACCTTGATTTCCTTGAGCTGGCCGTCGGCGCTTTCCATGCCGGTAACTTGGCCGACCATGAATTGCATTTCATAGTTGTCGCACAGCTCTTTCATCTTGGCCACCGATGCAGGCGCGGCGCGGAAATCCTCGCGGCGGTGCAGCAGGATGACCGACTCGGCCTTGCCGACCAGGTTCAGCGCCCAGTCCAGCGCGGAGTCGCCGCCGCCGCAGATCACCAGATTCTTGCCATGGAAACTGACCGGATCCTTGACCCGGTAGAACAACTGCGAGCCATGGAATTCGTCGATGCCGTCGACCTTCAGCGTGCGCGGCTGGAACGAGCCGACGCCGGCGGCGATGAAAATGGTTTTGGTGATGAAGCGGGTGCCGGTGGAGGTTTCGAGGTCGAAGCGGCCGTCTTCGCGCTTTTGCACCAGCGTGACTTCCTGCCCCAGGTGAAAGGTCGGCGAAAACGGTTCGATCTGCTTGAGCAGGTTGTCGGTCAGTTCCTGGCCGGTGCACATCGGCACGGCCGGGATGTCATAGATCGGCTTGTCCGGATACAGCTCCACGCATTGGCCGCCGACCGAGGTCAGCGAATCGATGACATGCGCCTTGATTTCCAGCAGGCCCAGCTCGAAGACCTGGAACAGGCCGACCGGACCGGCGCCGATGATGACGGCGTCGGCTTCTATGTGCGAATTGTTGTTATTCATAATACGTTGATCAAATTCCTGTTTCTATGCGATGGCGCGGCCCTGTTGGACCATATTTGGCCGATGAGGCGGCAGGGAGGGGTCAGCGCTCCAGATATTCCAGTTTGGCGGTGACGTCTTTCCATTCCTCGGCTTCCGGCAGCGGCGGGATTGTTTTCGTGATCGATGGCCATTTCGAGGTCAGATCGGCGTTGATTTTGATGAACTGCTGCTGATCGGCGGGGACATCTTCTTCGGCATAAATCGCGTTTACCGGGCATTCGGCTACGCATACCGCGCAGTCGATGCATTCGTCCGGATCGATGACCAGAAAATTGGGGCCTACGCGAAAGCAATCAACCGGGCACACATCGACGCAGTCGGTATAGCGGCAGCGGATGCAGGATTCGGTGACAACGTGGGTCATAACATTCCTATTTATAAAACTGTTGAATTATTTTAATCGACAAGCAATGGCCGAAAATCGGTGGCATTATTGACGGCGTTATTGCTGCATGCCGAACACACTTGGCGAATGTGATGCACAAGTGCACCCGCTAAAATGTTGCATTTTAAGGCAATTCATCCTTTCTCACAATTTACGCTTATACCGTTTCCGTATAAGCAAATATGGAATTTATGTCTCTCAAGTCCCCTGCAATCCTGGTCGCGCGCGCCATTTTCCCCGAGGTGCTGGAGCGCCTGTCGCTGCATTTCGAGGTTGAATCCAATCAGGAAGACCATATTTTCACGCCGCAGGAGCTGGCGCAAAAGGCCTCCGGCAAAAGCGGGTTGATGACCACCTCCAGCGAGCCGGTCGGCGCCGCGCTGTTTGCCGCCAATCCGCAATTGAAGGCGGTCTGCAATATGGCGGTCGGTTATAACAACATTGATGTCGCCGCCGCCACCGCCGCCGGGGTCGCGGTGACCAATACGCCCGACGTGCTGAACCAGACTACCGCCGATTTCGGCTGGGCCCTGCTGATGGCCACCGCGCGGCGCGTGACCGAAGCGGAGCACTGGCTGCGGGCCGGGCACTGGCAGCAATGGCGCTACGACAGCTTCCTCGGCGCCGACGTGCATGGCGCCACGCTCGGCATCATCGGCATGGGGCGCATCGGCCAGGCGATCGCAAGGCGCTCCACCGGTTTCGACATGCAGGTGCTGTATCACAATCGTTCGCGGCTGTCGCCCGAACAGGAAGCGCAGGCCAATGGCGCGCGCTATGCGGGCAAGGAAGAACTGTTGCGGCAGGCCGATCACATCATTTTGGTGCTGCCGTATTCGGCGCAATCGCATCACACCATCGGCGCTGCCGAACTGGCGTTGATGAAGCCGGGCGCGACGCTGGTCAATCTGGCGCGCGGCGGGATCGTCGACGACGCGGCGCTGATCGACGCCTTGCGCCAGGGCAGGATCGCCGCCGCCGGGCTGGACGTGTATGAAAACGAGCCGGCATTCAATCCTGCTTTCCTCGGCTTGTCGAATGTGGTGCTGACGCCGCATATCGCCAGCGCATCGCGGCCGACGCGCCTGGCCATGGCCAATTGCGCGGCCGATAACCTGATCGCCGCGCTGACCCCGGGTCAAAGGCCGCCGAATCTGTTGAATCCCGATGTGCTGAAGCCTTAAATACTGCGGTCTCGCGCCAGGATATGCGGGCCGATCTCGGCTATGGTGCGGGTGCCGGTCAGGGCCATGCTGACGTCCAGTTCCTTCTGCAGTATCTCCAGCATGCGCGTAACGCCGGCTTCGCCCATTGCGCCGAGCGCATATAAGAACGCGCGTCCCACCATGGTCCCTTTGGCGCCGAGCGCCAGCGCCCGGAGGACGTCCTGGCCGCCGCGGATGCCGCCGTCGAACCAGACTTCAATTTTGTCGCCGACCGCATCCACCACCGGCGGCAGCGCGTGAATGGACGACACCGCGCCGTCCAGTTGGCGGCCGCCATGATTGCTGACGACGATCGCATCGGCGCCGACGCCGGCCGCGATTTTGGCGTCTTCGACATCCAGGATGCCTTTCAGGATCAGCTTGCCGCCCCATTGTTCCTTGATCCAGGCGATGTCGTCCCAGGACAGGGATGGATCGAACTGGCTGGCGATCCACTGGCTCAGCGTCAGCAGGCCGTCGCCGCCCTTGACCTGGCCGACCAGATTGCCGAACGTCTTGCGGCCGCCCAATGCGCGCAGCGCCCAGGCCGGCTTGCCGGCCAGATCGAGCAGATTGGCCAGCGTCAGCCGCGGCGGCACCGACATGCCGTTGCGCAGATCATTGTGGCGCTGGCCCAGGATCTGCAGATCCAGCGTCAGCACCAGCGCCGAGCATTTGGTCTTCTTGGCGCGTTCGATCATCGCCTTGACGAAACCGCGGTCGCGCATGACGTAGAGCTGAAACCAGAACGGCTTGGTCGTGACGCTGTCGATGTCTTCGATCGAGCAGATGCTCATGGTCGACAGCGTAAACGGCACGCCGAATTTTTCCGCGGCGATCGCCCCAAGCATTTCGCCGTTGGCCCATTGCATGCCGGTCAGCCCGGTCGGCGCGATTGCCACCGGCATGGCGACCGGCTGGCCGATCATGACGCCGGCGGTGGAGCGCCGGTCGACATCGATCCCGACGCGCTGGCGCAGCTTGATCGCGGCCAGGTCGTCGCTGTTGGCGCGGTAGGTGCTTTCGGTATAGGAGCCGCTGTCGGCGTAGTCGTAGAAGGCTTTCGGCACGCGCTTCTTGGCCAGCAGTCGCAAATCTTCGATACAAGTAATGACGGGCATGGCGTTTCTCCGGCGGTAGCAGTAAAGCCGATATCTGGCTGACAATGACCCCATGGTAGGAGAAAAGCCGGCGGCGATGGACGGATTCGACGCAGCCCAAGGATGAAGTTTTTTCAGCTCGCCGCCATTGTGTTTCCGGCCAAACTCATATTTGCTTTTCGCATATCGTCCCTCAAAACAATTCGTTTTATTTTGGGCCGGGCCTGATTAACCTGTGTTCTCCAGAATAATGAATCCAAGGGAATCCAGATGTTGCTGAAGAAAATCATTCAAGCGGCGATCGCAATCGCAATGGTCGCGCCGATCGCGCCGGCCGTCCACGCAGCCGATCTTTCACTGCTCAACGTATCCTACGACCCGACCCGGGAGCTCTACCAGGACTATAACAAGGCCTTTGCCAAGTACTGGAAGGAAAAGACCGGCGACAACGTCACCATCAAGAATTCGCATGGCGGCTCCGGTGCGCAGGCGCGCACCGTGATCGACGGCCTGGATGCCGACGTGGTCACCCTGGCGCTGGCCTATGACATCGACGCCATCGCCGACAAGGCGAAGCTGCTGCCTGCCGACTGGCAAAAACGCCTGCCGCACAACAGCACGCCTTACACATCGACCTACGTATTCCTGGTGCGCAAGGGCAATCCGAAGGGCATCAAGAACTGGGACGATCTGATCAAGCCGGGCGTGTCGGTCATTACCGCCAATCCAAAGACTTCCGGCGGCGCGCGCTGGGGCTATCTGGCCGCATGGGGCTATGAACTGAAAAAGACCAATGGCGACCAGGCCAAGGCGAAGGCATTCGTCGAGCAGGTATACAAACATGTGCCGGTGCTCGATTCAGGCGCCCGCGGCGCGACCGTGACGTTTGCCGAACGCGGCCTGGGCGACGTGCTGCTGGCCTGGGAAAACGAAGCGTATCTGTCGCTGAAGGAATTCGGCGCCGACAAGTTCGACGTCGTGTATCCGCCGATCAGCATCCTGGCCGAGCCGCCGGTGGCGGTGGTCGACAAGGTGGTCGACAAGCGCGGCACCCGCAAGGCGGCGCAGGCTTATCTGGAATACCTGTACACGCCGGAAGGCCAGGAAATCGCCGCCCGCAATTACTACCGTCCTACGGATCCCAAGGTGTTCGCGAAATATGCGAAAAACTTCCCCGCGATCAAACTGTTCACCATCGACGATACCTTCGGCGGCTGGACCAACGCGCAGAAAACACACTTCGCCGATGGCGGCACGTTCGATCAAATCTACAACCCGGGCAAGAAATAAGCCGGCTTATTCCCCGCAAGTGCCAACAAGTGTTCTCCGATCCTTGTCCTCGGCCGTTTTCGCCAACCGCGCAGATAGCACGGTGGCGGGAACGGCATTTTTTTCGCTTGGATTCGGCAGCAAAGCCATCGTTCTGGTGAAGGCGACCGAGGTGTCAGGGGCCAAGATTGGATGGCTTTGCCTTCGATATCTGTCTTAAGCCCCCAGGCTTTAGACGTATTAGTAGTATGGGAATGCCAAAAAATTACTTCGTTTTATAACTTTCCGATGCGATTATCCTGCCCAGTTACTTGTATTTGTAATAAGGCTGCGGCCTGAACGCCGAATTCAAGGGTCTTTGGAAGATTGGAAGTATGGACGTTGCCATCAAGAAAATTAAAAAAAGAAGTAATCTGCGCGTAATGCCCGGCTTCAATCTGTCGCTGGGCTTCACGCTGTTTTACCTCGGCCTGATCGTGCTGATCCCGTTGTCGGCGGTGTTTCTCAAAACCTTCACCATGACTTGGCCCGCATTCTGGGATGCGGTGACATCGGATCGCGTCATGGCCTCTTACCGCCTGACCTTCGGCGCTTCGCTGCTGGCCGCGCTGATCAATGTCTTTTTCGGCGGCGTCGTGGCATGGGTGCTGGTGCGCTACCGTTTCCCCGGCAAGAAAATCATCGATGCGCTGGTCGATCTGCCTTTCGCGCTGCCCACCGCGGTGGCCGGCATTGCCTTGACCGCGCTCTACGCGACCAACGGCTGGATCGGACGCTATCTGGATATGATCGGCATCAAGGTGGCTTTCACGCCGCTGGGCGTATTGGTCGCGCTGACTTTCATCGGCCTGCCGTTCGTCGTGCGCACGGTGCAGCCGGTGCTGGAAGATGTGGAGCGCGAACTGGAAGAGGCCGCCGCCAGTCTCGGCGCGCATCCGCTGCAAACGTTTTCCCGCGTGATCTTTCCGACCATTGCGCCGGCGCTGCTGACCGGCTTCGCGCTGTCGTTCGCACGCGCCACCGGCGAATACGGTTCGGTCATCTTTATCGCCGGCAATATGCCGATGGTGTCCGAAATCACGCCGCTGTTCATCGTCACCAAGCTGGAGCAATACGACTATGCCGGCGCCACCGCGATCGCAGTGGTGATGCTGGCGGTGTCGTTCACCTTGCTGCTGGCCATCAATGCATTGCAATCCTGGTCGCGCAAACGCAACCAGGCCGGGAGGGGTTTATGAGCGGCAACAGCGCCGGTTTCGCCAATATCGCCGAGATCGCCGACATCTCGGCCCAGCCGTTGCCGCGCCGCGTCGAGCCCGCGCTGACGCCGGCGGCAACGTTGGAGCCGTTCTGGATGCGCGCCACGCTGATCGGCGTCGCGCTGGTTTTCCTGACCCTGTTCCTGTTCGTGCCGCTGGTCGCGGTGTTTTATGAGGCCCTTAAGAAGGGCTGGGACGTCTATTTAAACGCCATCAGCGAACCGGACGCCTGGTCGGCGATCAGACTCACGCTGATTACCGCGGCGATCGCGGTGCCGGCCAATCTGGTGTTTGGCGTCGCGGCGGCATGGACCATCGCCAAATTCGAGTTCCGCGGCAAGAATGTGCTGCTGACCCTGATCGATCTGCCGTTTTCGGTGTCGCCGATCATCTCGGGCCTGATCTATGTGCTGATTTTCGGCGCGCAAGGCTGGTTCGGCCCCTGGCTGCGCGAGCACGATATCAAGATCCTGTTCGCGGTGCCGGGCATCGTGCTGGCGACCGTTTTCGTGACATTCCCGTTTGTCGCGCGCGAGCTGATTCCGCTGATGCAGGCCCAGGGCAGCGAAGAGGAAGAGGCGGCGCTGGTGCTGGGCGCGTCCGGCTGGCGCACTTTCTGGCATGTCACGCTGCCGAATATCAAATGGGGGCTGCTGTACGGCGTCATCCTGTGCAATGCGCGGGCAATGGGCGAGTTCGGCGCGGTATCGGTGGTGTCGGGACATATCCGCGGCGAAACCAATACCATTCCGCTGCAGGTCGAAATTCTTTACAACGAATATAACTTTGCCGCGGCATTTGCCGTGGCCTCGCTGTTGGCGTTGCTGGCCCTGGTCACGCTGGCGCTGAAATCCTTTATCGAATGGCGTCTGCGGCATACCGAAGATGCGAACTTTTATCCGGAGCAGGCATGAGTATCGAAGTCCAACACATCAACAAGCGTTTTGGCAATTTCGTTGCGCTGAACGATATTTCGCTGAATTTCCCTGCCGGCGAACTGACTGCGCTGCTGGGGCCGTCGGGCTGCGGCAAGACCACGCTGCTGCGCATTATCGCCGGCCTGGAATCGCCCGATTCCGGCAGCGTGCTGCTGGACGGCCAGGACGCTTCGGCGCGCCATGTGCGCGAACGGCAGGTCGGCTTCGTGTTCCAGCACTATGCCTTGTTCAAGCACATGACCGTATTCGAAAACATCGCCTTCGGCCTGCGCGTCAAGCGCCGCAGCGAGCGGCCCTCGGAAGCGGTGATCCGCGACAAGGTGCACAAGCTGCTGGAGCTGGTGCAGCTGGACTGGCTGGCCGACCGCTATCCGCCGCAGTTGTCCGGCGGCCAGCGCCAGCGCATCGCCTTGGCGCGCGCGCTGGCGGTGGAGCCGCGCGTGCTGCTGCTGGACGAGCCGTTCGGCGCGCTGGACGCCAAGGTGCGCAAGGAGCTGCGCCGCTGGCTGCGCCGCTTGCACGACGATCTGCACGTGACCAGCATTTTCGTGACGCACGACCAGGAAGAGGCGCTGGAAGTGGCAGACCAGATCGTGCTGATGAACAAGGGCAACGTCGAACAGCTGGGGACGCCGGCGGACGTGTATAACCATCCGGCCTCGCCGTTCGTCTATGGCTTCCTCGGCAACGTCAATCTGTTCCACGGCTGCGTGAATGAAGGCGTGCTGGAATCCGGCAGCGCCAGCTTCGACGCGCCGGATTACGCCGAGACGCGCGACGTCAAGGGCATCGCCTATGTGCGGCCGCACGATCTGGACGTGGAGCGTTATACGCCCGGCGCGGAGGGCATCGCGGTGCGGCTGCAGCGCGCGCATGCGATCGGCCCGCTGGCGCAGCTGGAATTGGAGCGCGACGACAATCACGGATTGCTGGAAGCCCTGATTTCCAGCGACCGCTTCACCCAGCTTGGCCTCAAGGAAGGCGAAATGCTGGTAGTGAGGCCGAAGCGTTCGCGGGTGTTCATTGAGCCGGCGCAGGCGGGCAAAACCGCAAGCGCGGCGCAGGAAATCCGATGAATTTCCAGCAATTGCGTTCGATCCGCGAAGCCGCGCGCTGCGGATTCAATCTGACCGAAGTGGCGAATGTGCTGTTTACATCGCAGCCGGGCGTGAGCCGCCAGATCCGTGAACTGGAGGAAGAGCTCGGGGTCGAGATTTTTGAACGCAACGGCAAGCGTCTGACCGGTTTGACCGAACCCGGCAAAGGCATTCTGCATATCGTCGAACGGCTGTTGCTGGAAGCCGAAAACCTGCGCCAGGCCAGCAACGAATACGCGGGCGAGCAAAGCGGTACGCTGGCCATCGCCACCACGCATACCCAGGCGCGTTACGTGCTGCCGCAGGTGGTGCAGACATTCCGCACGGCGTTTCCGCAAGTGCGCATCGCCTTGCAGCAAAGCTCGCCCGAGCATATCGCCGACTGGGTCATGTCGGGCAAGGCCGATGTCGGCATCGCGACCGAGGGCCTGAGCGAATTCAAGGAACTGGTGTCCTTCCCTTGCTACACTTGGAGCCATGTGGTGGTGGTGCCGGACGGCCATCCGCTGCTGGCGCTGTCCGCACGCGGCCCGCTGAAGCTGGCCGATCTGGCCGGGCACGCCCTGATCACCTACGATATCGGCTTCACCGGCCGCAGCCATATCGATACCGCGTTCCGCAATGCCGGCCTGGATACCGATATCGTCCTGACCGCGATGGATTCCGACGTGATCCAGCAATACGTTTCGCTCGGCCTCGGCGTCGGCATCGTTGCCTCGATGGCGCTGGAACGCGGCCGGCATCAGGGTTTGCAGGCGATCGAGGCGGCGCATCTGTTCGCGCCGAACATCACGCGGCTGGCGGTGCGGCGCGGGGCCTATCTGCGCGCCTACACCTATGAATTCATTCTGCGCTTCGCGCCGGAACTGACCCGCGCCGAGATCGTGGCGGCGGTCAACGAGCCGGTGCAATAGGCGGCGAGCCGGCGGCTACGCTCAGCCGCCCTTGAGCGCCGCCGCCGCTTCCCGCACCAGCGCCGGGCCGCGGTAGATCAATCCGCTATATAACTGCACCAGCGACGCTCCGGCGTCGCTTTTTTGTTTGGCGTCCGCGCCCGACATGATGCCGCCTACGCCGATGATCGGCACGGCGTCGCCGAGCGCGCTTTTCAGTCCCGCGATCACCTTGTTCGACAGCGCGAATACCGGCGCGCCAGACAGGCCGCCGGTTTCGGCGCCGTGCGCAATGCCGGCGACCGCGTCGCGGGTGATGGTGGTATTGGTGGCGATCACGCCGTCGATGCCGTGGCGAACCAGCGCGTCGGCAATGTTCTTGATCTGTTCGGCATCGATATCCGGCGCGATTTTCAGGGCCAGCGGCACGTAGCGCTTATGCTCGTCGGCCAGCGCGCGCTGCGCCGCTTTCAACTGCGCCAGCAGATCGTCGAGTTCGCTTGCGCCTTGCAGCTGGCGCAGGTTCTTGGTATTCGGCGAGGAGATATTCACCGTCACATAGGATGCATAGGGATAGACCTTGCGCAGGCAGTGCAGATAATCCTCGGCCGCGCGCTCGATCGGCGTATCGGCATTCTTGCCGATGTTCAGGCCCAATACGCCGCTGCGTTCCTGGTAGAAGCGCGAAGACTGGACGTTGCGCACGAAAGCGTCGACGCCGCCGTTGTTGAAGCCCAGGCGGTTGATGATGCCGTTGGCTTGGGGCAGGCGGAACATGCGCGGCTTCGGGTTGCCGGGCTGTGCGCGCGGCGTGACGGTGCCGATCTCGATGAAGCCGAACCCCAGCGCGGCCAGGCCGTCGATAGTCGAGCCGTCCTTGTCGAGGCCGGCGGCCAGTCCGACCGGATTGGGAAAGCGGATCCCCATTACAGTGCGCGGATCGGCGGCGGGGCGGCGCATCAGGGCGGTCAGGCCGAGGCGTTCGGCGCGGCGCAGCGCCGGCAAGGTCAGGTGATGGGCTTGTTCGGCATCGAGCGTGAACAGGAGCGGGCGGACGAGAGGATAGAAATCGGGCACGGTCGGCAATCGGAGAGGTGGGTCGGTAAAACCGGCTATTCTAGCCTACCGGGCCGCGCCGACAGCGTTCAGATGGCTTGCCAACGGCCTTCATGCAAGGCCTGCAGGGGTTTGAAATTGGTCTTGTAGGCCATTTTCCGGCTTTGGGCGATCCAATAGCCAAGATAGATGTACGGCAGGTTCAGGCGCCTGGCCTGTTCGATCTGCCACAGCACGTTGTAAGTGCCGAACGACGCGCCCGGCACATCCGGGTCGTAGAAGGTATAGACCGACGACAGGCCGTCGTCGAGCACGTCGATGATGCTGATCATGCGCAGCACGTTGCCGGCGTCGCGGAATTCGACCAGGCGCGTGTTGACCTTGCTTTGCAGGAGGAATTGGGCGTACTGATCGCGGCTGTCCTGATCCATGCCGCCGCCGGCATGGCGCGCGGTCTGGTAGCGCAGGTACAGATCGTAATGGTCGTCGGCGTAGGCCAGCTTGGTGACCAGCGCCGTCAGCGCCTGCGGCGAATCCGGATCGTTATAATGGCTCCAGGCGCGGCGCTGGCTGCGGTTGGGCTTGAATGCATTGACGTCGATGCGCACCGGCGTGCAGGCATGACAGCCGTCGCAATATGGACGGTAGGTGAATACCCCGCTGCGCCGGAAGCCGTTCTTGACCAGTTCCGAATAGACGTCGGCATTGATCAGGTGGGTCGGCGTGGCAACCTGCGAACGCGCCTGCTGCTGATCCAGGTAACTGCATGGATACGGCGCAGTCGCATAAAACTGCAGGGTGGAAAATGGCAAGTCTTTTAGATGAGTCATTGGCGTGATATTCGACAGTGGCGACGATGGCGGCGGCGGCCGCTCACAACGATTGCATCAACTTTCCGTTGATATCAGTCTACATTATTTCCGAATAGTTCGAGCGGTTGCCAATGAGAGATTTGTTCGGCGCGGATCGCCTGGCGCAGGTGGGCCAGGAAATCGGCGCGGCGGATCGGCTTGGCGCCCAGCGAGGCCAGGTGGGCGGTTTCTTGTTGGCAATCGATCAAGTCGACGCCGTGATGGCGCAGGAAACGCACCAGATGGGCCAGCGCGATTTTCGAGGCGTCGGCGCGCCGCGCGAACATCGATTCGCCGTAGAACATGCGGCCGATGCTGACGCCGTATGCGCCGCCGACCAGCTCGCCGTCCAGCCAGACTTCGGACGAATGCGCGAAGCCGGCCCGGTGCAGGCCGCAGTAGCCCTTGACGATATCTTCGGAAATCCAGGTGCCGGGACCGTTGCGGCGCGGCTGCGCGCAGGCGCGCATCACCGCTTCGAATGCCGAATCGAAGCGGATTTCCCAATGCCGTTCGGCTTCGGGGCCGAGCCGGTTGCGCTCGAAGCGGCGTAGCGTCTTGCGCAGGCTGTCGGCGATATGGAAGTCGGCGGTCTTGAGCACCATGCGCGGGTCGGTGCTCCACCAGAGAATCGGCTGGCCCTCCGAATACCAGGGAAAAATGCCTTGCCGATAGGCTTGCAGCAGGCGTTCCGGCGATAGATCGGCGCCGGCCGCAAGCAGCCCGGCGGGGCCGTCCTCTTCGGTCATGGCTTTGGCGGGGTCGGGAAACGGCGTTTTGTCGTCGAGCCAGATAATCATCAGGGCCTTCCGGATTCTGGGTGCCGGCCTTGCAGTGCTACGCCGGTTGCGCCATGCGCTTGCGGATGTCTTCGGTATGAAAGCCGAAGCCCTGCTTGCCGTGCAGGTCGGAAAAAAATTGGCGCAGCGTGTACTCGACGGTCGGGAAGGCGATGTCCTCCCACGGAATCGCATCCTCGGTGAACAGTTCGACTTCCAGGCTTTCGATGCCGGCGGCGTAGTCCAGATCGAGTAGGGTGGCGCGGTAGAACAGATGCACCTGATGCACGTGCGGCACATTGATCAGCGAAAACAGCCCGTGCAATTCGATATTGGCGCCGGCTTCTTCCTCGGTTTCGCGGCGCGCGGCATCGGTCGTGGTTTCTTCATTTTCCATGAAGCCGGCCGGCAGCGTCCAGTAGCCGTAGCGCGGTTCGATGGCGCGTTTGCACAACAGCACCTGCACCTTGCCGTCCTGTTCCCAGACCGGAATCGAGCCGACCACCAGTTTTGGATTCTGGTAATGAATGGCGCCGCAGTTCTCGCAGACAAAGCGCAGCCGCGTGTCATCGGCCGGAATGGACTGGGTGACGGGATTGGCGCATTCGGAACAAAATTTCATAGAAAGCAGTCGCTCGGTTCGGGGTTGATCTCTGTGCGGAAAAGCAGGGCCGGTATTGCTGCTTTTCCGATCAGAGCGCAGTGTAACATCCGTCCCGTTCACTGAATCGATTGCGAGCGATTGGAATCTGATATATAATCTTTTTCTTCAGACGCGGGGTGGAGCAGTCTGGCAGCTCGTCGGGCTCATAACCCGAAGGTCGTAGGTTCAAATCCTGCCCCCGCAACCAGTTTCGATAAGTAATACTGTAAATTCAAGCCCTTAGCGTTGCAGCGCCAAGGGCTTTATTTTTTGCGCGACTCTTTTTCGATTACCCAATATTGCCACGTGGATCACTCCAAAACGCCTACCTGATTGCTCGGTAGGATTGTGCCTCAGCTCGCGTACTGGGTTTTATGCTAAATCGAAACGGTCGAGATTCATCACTTTAGTCCACGCCGCCACAAAATCCTCCACAAACTTTTTGTTGGCATTGGCCGTCGCGTAGACTTCCGCAATTGCCCGCAACTGTGGGTTCGAACCAAAGACCAGATCGACACGCGACGCAGTCCATCGCAATTCCCCGGTTTTGCGATCACGCCCCTCAAACCGATCTTTAGCGTTCGATGCAGGCCGCCACTCCGTAGCCATATCGAGCAGATTGACGAAAAAGTCGTTGCTCAACGTGCCCGGCTTGCTGGTGAAGACGCCGTCCTGCGCCAGACCTGCATTCCCACCCAGCACCCGCAGGCCACCAACCAGCACGGTCATTTCCGGGCCCGTCAACGTCAGCAATTGCGCGCGATCGATCAGCAGTGCCTCTGCCGGCACGCTGTAGCGCGTTTTCTGGTAATTCCGAAAACCGTCTGCGATCGGCTCAAGCGGGGCAAACGCATGCACGTCGGTCTGCTCCTGCGTAGCGTCCATCCGCCCTGGGGCGAAAGGAACGTTGATCTCGTGGCCGACGTGACGGGCTGCTTGTTCGACGCCGGCATTGCCCGCCAACACGATCAGGTCGGCCAAGGATACCTTTTTGCCGCCGGACTGGATGCCATTGAATTCCTTGCGAACTCCTTCCAGCACTGTAAGCACTTTGGCAAGTTGCTCTGGCTGATTCACGGCCCAGTCTTTTTGCGGCGACAGGCGAATGCGTGCACCATTGGCGCCGCCGCGCTTGTCGGAACCCCGGAACGTCGATGCCGATGCCCATGCGGCCGAAACGAGCAGGGGAACCGTCAAGCCCGATGCCAGTATCTTCTTCTTGAGCGTCACGACATCCTGATCGTCGACGAGTGCGTGGTCAACCGCAGGAATCGGGTCTTGCCAGATGAGTTCCTCAGCCGGCACCTCGGGCCCGAGATAACGAGCACGCGGCCCCATGTCGCGGTGGGTCAGTTTGAACCAGGCCCGCGCGAAGACATCGGCAAATTGGTCGGGGTTTTCCAGAAAGCGCCGTGAAATCTTTTCATAGGCAGGATCTACCCGAAGCGAGAGGTCGGTCGTCAGCATTGTCGGACGGTGACGCTTTGCGGGATCGTATGCATCCGGGATGAGCCCGTCGGCCCCCTGGGCCACCCACTGATGCGCGCCCGCGGGACTTTTGGTCAGTTCCCACTCAAAACCGAACAGGTTCTCGAAATAGTTGTTGCTCCACTGCGTTGGCGTCGTAGTCCAGGTCACCTCCAAGCCGCTGCCAATGGTATCGCCGCCCTTTCCGGTGCCGAAACTATTCTTCCAGCCCAAGCCCTGGGCCTCGAGGCCGGCCGCCTCGGGCTCTTCTGCCACGTGGTCCGCCGATGCCGCGCCGTGAGTTTTACCAAAACTGTGCCCCCCGGCGATGAGTGCGACGGTTTCTTCGTCGTTCATGGCCATACGCGCGAACGTCTCCCGGATATCGATCGCCGCCGCAAGGGGGTCGGGCTTGCCGTCTGGTCCTTCCGGGTTGACATAGATCAATCCCATTTGCACTGCGGCCAGCGGGTTCTCGAGATCACGCGTGTGCGCTACTTCACTATCGTCGTCTTTCACGAGTGCGGCATGGTTTTCTTCGACGCCGGGCGAACCCTTCGCATAGCGGATGTCGCCGCCGAGCCACTTTGTCTCGCGGCCCCAGTACACATCGTGGTCCGGTTCCCACACATCCTGCCGGCCGCCGGCGAATCCGAAGGTCTTGAAGCCCATGCTTTCCAGCGCGACGTTTCCGGTGAGGATGATCAAGTCGGCCCATGAAATCTTCTCGCCGTATTTCTGCTTGATCGGCCACAGCAGGCGCCGGGCCTTGTCCAGGTTCACATTGTCTGGCCAGCTGTTGAGCGGCGCGAAGCGTTGCTGGCCGCGGCCGGCACCGCCGCGCCCATCTCCAATGCGGTAAGTACCGGAACTATGCCATGCCATGCGCACGAACAGCCCGCCGTAATGCCCGAAGTCGGCTGGCCACCAGTCCTGCGAGTCCGTCATCAAGGCAGCGAGGTCCTTTTTCACCGCAGCAAGATCGAGGGTCTTGAACGCCTTGGCGTAATCAAATTTCTGGCCCATGGGGTCGGACTTGGAGGAGTGCTGATGAAGCAAATCCAGGCGCAATTGCTGCGGCCACCAGTCACGGTTCGTGGTTCCCACGCCTGCGGCGGCGCTGAACGGACACTTCGCTTCTGTCGTTTCGATACGCATTCGAAACTCCTTCTTTTACGGTGTAAAGAATCTGCATGAACCTCCAGCATGAGGCCATCCAAAAGATAGATGTCGCCTTGGCCGGACTGGAATCGGTCAAGGCAGGTTTCAACATCAGTTCACTGGAAGCGGCCTGCCAGGCCTTATGCATCGAAAAAGCCACATCGGCAGGCCGGTTCAATCAGCTCATGACGCAGACTACTTGGCCATCAGAAATGCTAATAAATCAGCATTGACGAGGTCGGCTTGCGTCGTGCACATGCCGTGGGGAGCGCCTGGATAGACCTTGAGCGTCGCGTTCTTGATGATTTTTGCAGAGAGCCGGCCGCTATCGTCGATAGGCACAATCTGGTCATCGTCACCATGCAGAATGAGCGTCGGGACATCGATTTTCTTCAGGTCCGGCGTGTAGTCGACCTCTGAGAATTCCTTGATGCATGCATACTGACCGACGATCGAGCCGAGCATCCCTTCCCGCCAGAATTCATCGATTACGCCCTGCTGAACCTTGACGCCTTGGCGGTTGTATCCGTAAAAGGGAACCGCCAGGTCCTTATAAAACTGCGACCGGTTCGTAGCTACCCCAGCACGGATGCCATCAAACACCGACATCGGCAGTCCGCCGGGATTTGCAGCAGTCTTCAGCATGATCGGCGGCACGGCGCCAATCAGCACCACTTTGGATACCCGCTTCGATCCATGGCGTCCGATGTAATGGGCTACCTCGCCGCCGCCTGTGGAATGCCCGACCATCATTGCGCCTTTGAGGTCGAGTGCATTCATGAGTGCAGCCAGATCGTCTGCATATGTATCCATGTTGTTGCCTTCGGACGATTGACTTGAGCGGCCATGTCCACGGCGGTCATGCGCAATCACGCGATATCCCTTCTGAACGAGGAACAGCATCTGCGCTTCCCATGCGTCGGCATCCAACGGCCAACCATGCGAGAACACCACAGGCGTGCCATGCCCCCAATCTTTATAGAAAATCTGAGTACCATCTTTCATCGTAACTGTATTCATCGCTTGTGCTCCTGCATGTTTAGGACTGTGCGTATTAGCTGAGACTGCCGTGCCGCTTTCGGCAAAGCTGGTTGCAGGGATGCTGAATGCGGTAACCCCGGCGGCAACGGCAGCTCCGACGGTGCTTGAGGTTGTCGCAAGAAAGTTCCTACGCCCTGATATCGCTGCGGGATCATGTTTGTTATTCACTTCGATTCCTTCTCAGAATTGCAATTGGATGCGCCCCAGATGTTCGGTACGGCCGTTGCGCGAGTTGGTCATCTGTACGTGACTGGATTTTGAATGTGACGTTCAAGGTTGTGCCTGCCACTGCAATAAAAACCGGCAACCCCTGCCGTGACTTTCAGAACTGCAATATATAGGATAGAAAGGGGGAGGAGAATTACACATTCCTGTAATACAGTTTGCCGGCGTCGTTCCAGCAAACAGATCCATCATCGAGAAGAGGTCCCCGGACGGGAAATCTGGGCAGGCAAGACTGCCAGGACGACACTGAAGGTTGCTCCATAGCCCGCATTATTGACGGCAGTGAGACGACCTTCATGCGCTTCGATGATGGAGCGAGACACCGCAAGCCCAATGCCCATTCCCTTGTTTTTGGTCGTGATGAATGCGTCGAATATGCTGTCGTCACCGACGATGCCCGAACCGTTATCGATGACATCGAGCAGCACCGACCGGTCTTCAAGGGCGCGCGCAGCAATGAGAATCTTAGGTGTGCGCCCCGTGTTTTCCGTGGCCTCTATCCCGTTCATAATAAGATTAAGAAGGACCTGCTGAATCTGTATTTGGTCGACGAACACCGGCGGCAGGCCATCGGGCAAGTCGAACGCGATGTCGGCGGTACGCTTGGTCTCGTCCTCCCGTAGCAGCCGTACGGCTTCGAGGACCATATCTTTCACATTTCGACCTTGCTTCTGGAGTGTTTGCCGCTTGAACAGTGCGCGGATGCTTTGCATCGTCTCGTCGGCGGAACGGGCGTCTCGAATGACGCTTTCCACGGAAACCATGACTTCCGTCAGGTTTGGCGGAGACGCTGCGAGCCACCGTTTGCAAGCCTGCGCATTAGCGATAACGGACGTCAGAGGCTGATTGAGTTCATGCGCGATGGACGCCGAGAGTTCTGCAACGGTGGCAATCTGTGTTGCCCGCGCGAGTTCGGCCTGAGTCTGTCTGAGCCGGTCCTCGGCACGTTTCGGTTCGTCAATATCAAAACTGAGTCCGTACCATTGGACAATGTTGCCGCCAGAGTTTCTCATTGCTTCAGCGGTGTGCTGGTACCATCGATAAACGCCGTCTTTTCGGCGAAGCCGGGCAGTGTGGCAGTACGGTTCGCCAGTTTTGATCGAGTGTGCCCACGCATGAGCCAGCCTGCCCATGTCGTCAGGGTGAATGGTCTTCTCATAGCCGAGGTCCGCGAGCTGCGAAAGACCCAAGCCCAGGAATTCGGAGGTTTTCCCATTGATGTAAGTGAGCCCGCCTTCTGGGTCATTGCACCAGAGCATGGCCGGAATGGTCTCTGTGAGCTTCTGAAGTTGGTACTCCCGCTGTTCGAGCACTGCTTCCGTTTGCTTGAGATCGTTGATGTCCGTACATACGCCGTACCAGTTCACAATGTCACCGTTGGCATCCCGCATCGGGATGCTTTGGCATTGAAACCAGCAATATGTGTTGTCGGCGGCGCGGAACCGATTGGCTGACTCGTAAGGTCTTCCACTATTGATTGAGTCTTGCCAGGCTTCCATTGTTGACGCAAAGTCATCTGGGTGCACCAGGTGAAGCCAGCCCCCGGCTATCAAATCAGCTTGCCGTAGTCCAGTGTAGTCTTCGGTACGCTTGTTCACATATTCCAGATGCCCATGGGAGTCCGTACGCCAGAGCAGGAGAGGAACATTCTCCGTCAACCAATACAGTTGCGCTTCCCGTTCACGGACGATCTCTTTGGACCTGTACAGGTCATCAATGTCCATGTTCACGGCATACCACTTGTAGACACTTCCGTCAGCATTGAAATAAGGGACGGAGCGCGAGTGACGCCATCGGTAATTATCGCCTTGGTCTGCCCATCGGTAGGTTGTATCGTACGCGGTCTTGTCCTGAACAGAGCGAAGATAGCCCTCCTTGACTCTGTCGCGGTCATCGGGATGAATATATCGCAAAAAGCCGAGATTCTGCATCCCTGTCAGCGTTGTTTTGGTTTCATCAAGAATCTGCTGATTAACGAAGTCGAAATCTTGCTCTGTCCGGGTGGCGAAGCGGCCCGGTATGCGGTCGAGTAGTTCTCTGGCTTCTTTCTCGCTTGCCGCTAATGCTTGTTGAACCTTGACGGTCTCTTCGATTTCTATTGCGATGAGATACCAGTGGGGGACGTCCCCGTTTGAGCAGGTTGATGGCTCGGCAAGAAGACGCTGCCAGCGGTATACGCCGTCATGCTGCAGCATCCTCACGTTAATGTCGACCGGTTCATGCGCGGCAATGCGTGCTTTCCATTGTTGCTTTGCGGCATGCGCGTCATCGGGGTGCAGGCAAGCCATCCATCCGTCACCGAGGATTTCCGCCATCGGTCTTCCCAGCGCGGTAACACCAACTTTATTCACGTAGAGCAGCTCGCCGGTGGGCCCACCGACACATACGCATGCCGGCAGGTTATCCACAATGCGCCGATAGATTTGTTCATCATCGGGCGCATCCTTTAATCCGGCCGTTGAGCCTGGTTGCGTGGGGCGCCGAGAGACCAGTTCGGCGCAAAGCCATACCGCTGCGATCGCGACGGCGCAAGGACCGATAGGGCCGGAGACAAGAGGAGGATGCGTGGAAGCCAACACCGTTGTGGCTATTCCAAGCGAGGCGAACGTCGCGGCCAGACGCCCGAAGGGCCGGCCGAAAAAGTGCGCGGACAGGACGACGCAGATGAGGCCAAGGCTGCCCGTGACCGGTTCAAGTAAGCCCGCCGCCCCTGCGGCGCCTGATATGGCGACGCCGAGGGCAACATTCCGGGGCGAGTGTGGTATCAACAGAGTAAGCATGTCAACCTCGGCGTCCGCCCATGGGACTCGCCCAGCCGGAGCGCAGACGGAATGGGGTGGCGGAACTGACGCCGACCGCCCCAGTGGCGGGTAACCACTGCGCAATCGTTTGACCCGGTTGGACTTTCATGAACACTGCTCCTCAGACTTGTTGCAACATCTTGCGCAGGATTGCCGCGTCTTCTTGACCTTTATAGGCACGTCGCCAAAGGGCGTCGACCATATCGGTGTAGAGGCGACCGCCTCGGGCGCTGCCGTGACGGATGCGATCCCTATAGCGGCTCATGATTATTCATGATTATATGTGTCAGCCAAATTGTTTGCCTGATCGCCCCGAATCGAAGGCAAAAAATAATGCTTGCAAAGGTTTAAAGCGCTTTTGTATCCAAATATCGAAAAACCGTTATCAGCTCAGGCTTTTAACGGTTTTTTTGCATTCAGGGGTATCAGGAGATTCAGGGAGATTCAGGGAGATTCAGGGGCGGTCGCCCCATGGAGACTTCCATATCACATACGCGGTTACACAAACGCGCTAAAGCCGGTAATCGCCCTGCCGACAATAAGGCTGTTCATCTCGCGCGTTCCTTCGTACGAATACAAGGCCTCGGCATCGGCCACGAAACGGCCAATATGATGTTCGAGCAGAATGCCGTTTGCGCCCAGGACTTCGCGCGCCATGCCGACGGTCTCGCGCATGCGCACCGTGCAGATGCCCTTTGCCAGCGATGCGTGTTCGTCCTTCATCTTGCCTTCCTCCTGCAATTGGGACAGCCGCAGGCACAGGGACTGGGTCGAAGTGATATTGCCCAGCATGCGGAACAACAGATCCTGTACCAGTTGGAAGGAGGCGATCGGGCGGCCGAACTGCTGGCGCTTCTGCGCATAACGCAAAGCATGCTCATACGCGCCGGTGGCGCAACCGACCGATTCCCAGGCCACGCCGGCGCGGCTCATGCGCAGTACTTTTGCTGTGTCGCGGAACGAATTGGCGCCGACCAGGTGATTGGCATCCGGCACACGGCATTCGGTCATGGTGATATGGCCGTTCTGCACCACGCGCAACGCCATTTTCGTAACGATCTTCTCAACCTTGAAACCGGGCGTGTTATTTTCAACGATGAAACCCTTCACCTGATTGTCCGCGACGTCGCGAGCCCAGATGATCGTCAGATCGCCCCAGGTGGCATTGCCGATCCACTTCTTCTGGCCATTCAGAATCCAGCTATCGCCATCGCGCCGCGCCGTGGTCTCCAGGCCGCCTGAAGTACCGGATCCCACGTTCGGTTCGGTCAGCCCGAATGAGCCGACCTTGGTGAACGCGGCCATGGGCGGGAGCCACTTCTGCTTTTGCTCTTCCGAGCCGCAGAGGTAAATGGAACCCATGGCCAGGCCGGTATGGACGCCGAAAAATGTGGAGATCGATGCGTCGACACGCGCCATTTCCATCATCACGAAGCCCATCAGCATCATCGTCTTGCCCGGACAGCCGTAGCCCGCATATGGCAGGCCGCCGATCGCCAGTTTCTGCAGTTTCGGAAGCAACTCAAAGGGGAACTCGTCCCGGGCCCAATAGTCGTTGATGATGGGCTCGACTTCGCTTTCCATGAACGAGCGGACCTTCAATCGGATGGCATTGTCGTCATCGCTGAGCGTTTGCGACACCATGTAAAAGTCGCCGTCCGCATAAGGCAACACGGCGGGAGTTGTAACAGTCTTAGGCATGACAGAATCCTTTACGTAATTGGAAAGCGCGTTGATTACACTGCGCGCCGGCTTGCCGCAATCACCGCATCGGCCAGCATCGCCTTGATTTCCACGTCGCTGAATGAGAGCTCCGCCAGGACATTCAGGCTATGCTCGCCCAGGTCCGGAGCAGGACCCGGCGCGATCTTCCTGATTCCGGCAAGCGTGATTGGGCTATTCACCGTATGCGAGGCCTTGCCACTGGGTTCGGCCAGCGGCACCAGCACGTCGTTGGCCAGCATCTGCGGGTCTTTGACGATTTCGTCAAAGGTCTGCACGACGCCATAAATGACCCGCCCCAGATTGAGCGTCTCGATCCAGTGCGCCAATGGATATTGTGCAAATACCGGATCGAGAATCGCCACCAGCGCCCAGGCGTTCTGGACGCGCAGCATTCTGTCGGCAAAGCGCGGGTCTGTCAGCAACCCGGGCAGGTTCATGGCTGCGATAAAGCCGGGCCAATCCTTCTCTTGAGCGGCCACCAGCAGGATCCAGCGGCCGTCCGCGGTGCGATACGGATTGAACAAGGCGTTGGCAGGGCGCTTGCGGTCGTGCTGTTCGACAAATTTGGCGCCGTGCAGCGCCCCTTCGATCCAGGTTGCCGCCGCCCACGCGCCTTCGGCGATCAAGGAAGTGGTTACGTGACCGCCTTTGCCCGTCAGCGTGCGCGCGTACAGCGCGGTAACGATGGCGGAATACAGGGTCACTGCGGTGGCATGGTCGCCGATGCCGGGAATCGGCAGGGTCGGCGGACTATCCGCATCGTGCGTGACATCCATCAAGCCGGTGCGCGCCCAGTACGCGGTGACATCGAATCCGGGTTTATTGGCTTCGGGCCCGGCCAGGCCGTAGCCCGTGATGTCCGCATAGATCATGCGTTCATTGAGCGGCGCCAGCTGCTCGTAAGTGATGCCGAGCGTTTGCCTGACCGAAGGCGGAAAATTGGTGATCAATACATCGGCCCACTTGACCAGGCGCTGCAGTACGGTCTTTGCGCCCGGCGATTTCAGATCCAGCGCCAGGCTGCGCTTGTTGCGGTTGGTGAGCTGCCAGGCATAGTTGGTTTCGCTGCTTGGGTTTGGCGGGGTAAGGTAGAAGCGGCGATAGGGATCGCCGCCGCCCGGCGGTTCGACTTTGATCACGTCCGCGCCAAAATCGGCGAGAATTGTCGCAGCGGCCGGCCCGGCAATGAAACTTGCAAGGTCCAATACCTTCAAACCTGAGAACAGGCTCTCTTTTTCTGAATGGGGCATGTCATTCTCCTGGAACTGCGTGGCTTGCATAGGCAATGCCGGTGAGATTTCCCTGTACATAAAGCAGGGTCTTGGCATCCGAGCCGTCCAGGCGGGTGCAATATACCGTTCCGCCAAGATCGGTTATGAACATGCGTTCGCTCTTGAGATCCAGCGCCAGGCCTATGCCTTCCATCAAGTGCGTGACCAGAATTTCGGGCAGGCAGCCGGCGCCCGGAGGCGGATCCATTGGCGCGCGGTTCACCGTATTTCCGTTGGGTGGATCGCCACGATCGGTCCAGTAGATCTGTCGCCGCGCCAGATCCAGTTCCAGGTCGATCGGCTCGGGCAGCCCCTTGTAAAGCAATTCAATGTCGCTGCGCGCCTGCGCGGTTTCGCCTGCCGGGAGCTTCATGCCGGCGCGGAAAATGCGGCCGAGGCCGGCGTTGTCGGGCCCTTTCTGGCTCCAGTAGAAATGGCCGGACGCGCTGTCGACCGCGATGCCCACGCACCACCTGGTCTGATCGCCGCGGTCCAGGTCGCCGTGGCCGGTTTCGACCAGCGTTTCAACATTGCGTCCGTCGAGGTCGGCGCGCATTACGCGCATGCCCTCCCGGTCGGACCAATATAATTTACGATTCTTGCGGTCCAGGCAGATCTGCTTTGGCGTGTAGGTAATTCCGCCCGGAATAATGGTCTGGCGCTGCTGGCCGTTCAGATCGGCGCACGAAATCGTGCCGTCATCCAGATGCGGAACTCCCATTTCCGTCCAATAGATTCGGCCGGCGTCGAGGTCCACGGCAATGCCGTCCGGATTCTTGCATCCCGTCAGCAGAATCTGTTTATCGGCGCCTTCCGGCGTCACCGTGAAAATCCGTCCGCCACTGATGTCGAGGACATATAGCAAGCCGTTGCTTGCCGCCGCTTTCGCGCTGATTATTGTGTTCATCGATTCATCCCTGTCTGGCATGCGTGGCTACTTGCCGCTGAAGCGCGGAGGCCGTTTTGAAAGAAAGGCATCGGCGCCTTCGCGTTTGTCTTCGCTGCCGGCGCAGATGCTGAACAGCGCCCGCTCGATCGCGAGGCCGTCCGAGACAGTGGTGTCCCTGCTCCGGTTGATTGCCTCCATCGCCAGGCGAACGGCGATTGGCGCATTGGCGGCAATTTTCAGAAGGATTTCTTCGGCTCTCGCGACCAGCGCGTCATCGTCGACGATTTCATTGACCAGGCCTATGCGCAGGGCTTCTTCCGCGCCGATCGCTTCGCCGGTAAGAATCAGTTGCATGGCGCGGCCAATGCCAATCAGGCGGGGCAATCTTTGGGTCCCGCCAAAACCGGGAATGATTCCCAACTTCACTTCAGGCTGACCGAATTTTGCTTGCGCCGAGGCAATACGCAATGTGCATGCCATTGCCAGTTCGCATCCTCCGCCAAAGGCGTAGCCGTTGACCGCCGCGATTACCGGTTTGCCCAGAGATTCGATTTTGTCGAACAGTCGCTGGCCGGAACGCGTGAACTGTTCGGCCTGGACGCCATCGATCTCCGCCAGTTCGGCAATATCGGCGCCGGCGACAAAGGCCTTGCCGCGGCCGGTGAGGACGACGCCGGATACCGATGCATCGGCGCTTATCAAATCAAACGCGCTGTTCAGCTCGCCGATGAGATGCTGGCTCAAGGCGTTCATTACGGCAGGGTGGTCCAGCGTAATGCAAACGATTTTCCCTTTTTTGTCGTAATGCAGATGCGTAAATTCGGACATGTGGACAGCTCCCGTAATGGATGGCGATTACTCGCCGGCGCGCGCTTTGAGCAAGGCGAGCAGCGTGGCATCCCGCTGGGACGCCAACTCTTCCAGTGAGCGGCCCTCTGTTTCCGCCTTGACGCCGTCGATCATTTTTTGCCTGATTTCCGGTGTAATCACCGGATTGCCCAGCACTTTCCACCAGGCTTGCATGGGACCGGAGAACTGATCGAAGAAATGCTCGATGCCGCCTGCGCCGCCACCGAGGTGGTAGAGCAGCGATGGACCCATGACGCCCCAGCGCAGGCCCGGCCCCCAACTGACGGCGATGTCCGCGTCCTCCACGCTGACGACGCCTTCGGCGACCAGGTGGACGATTTCCCTGAAGAGTGCTGACGCCAGGCGGTTGGCGACGTGCCCGGGCACTTCTTTATGAAGCCGGACAGTCCGCTTTCCGAGCGAACGGTAGAACGCCGTGACCTGCTCGATCGTTTGCTCGGACGTGCGCTTGCCGCCAACGATTTCCACCAGCGGAATCAGATGCGGCGGGTTGAAGGGGTGGCCGATGACACAGCGTTCGGGGTAGCGTTTGCAGCCGGCCTGGATGTCCGACATCATGAGTCCCGATGAGCTGGATGCGATAGGCACCTCGGGCGGCAGCGCCGCGTCGAGGGTTTCATACAGCGAGAGTTTGAAGTCGAGGCGTTCCGGGCCGTTCTCCTGAACAAAATCCGCGCCCTCAATTGCCTTGCGCAGATCCGTCGTAAAGCTCAGCCCGCCCTTGTTGACATTCGGCCCCAGCCCCATTTCTTCCAGCGCCGGCCAGGCCTGTTCCACATATTGATGCAATTTATTCTCCGCATCCGGAGCGATATCGGTGGCAACGACCTGCAGCCCTTTCGATAAAAAGAGGGCAGTCCAGCTGGCGCCGATGGCGCCTGTGCCGATGACGGCAATTTTCCGAATGGGGGTGGACATTATGTATTTCCTTTGTTAGGGAGGCGCGTCGAATGCGGGAAATGGGATGGGATCGAACACGGAATGTCGAGCCTTCAGTATATGAACTGTCGTTACGGGCCGGAAGTACATGTTTATGCAATAGCCGCGCTTGGTTGCGCTGACTATTATCGGAACCAAGACCGGATGAGCGTTTGCCGGACGACTCATGGCAATCAATTCGGAAACCCGTCCTGGAGATGTGAAATGACAAAGATAGCTGCGGACTACATGGTCGGCGCATTGAAAAATGCCGGCGTGAAGCGCGTGTTCGGCGTGGTGGGAGATTCGCTGAACGGATTCACGGATTCCCTGCGCCGGGACGGTTCGATTGAGTGGGTGCACATGCGTCACGAGGAAAGCGCGGCGTTCGCCGCCGGCGCCGAGGCGCATCTCACGGGGGAACTGGCGGTCTGCTGCGGCAGTTGCGGTCCGGGGAATCTGCACCTGATCAATGGCTTGTTCGATTGCCATCGAAGCGGCGTTCCCGTCCTTGCCATTGCCTCGCATATTCCAAGCTCGGAAATCGGCATCGACTATTTTCAGGCGACCCATCCCGAAGTGCTGTTCAAGGAATGCAGCCATTACGTTGAACTGGTCCATCATGCCGACCAGTTGCCGCAAATCCTGGCCCGCGCCATCCGCACGGCAATTGCGCGCAAAGGCGTTGCCGTCGTCGTCATCCCCGGCGACGTGGCCCTCGGGCCTCTCACCAAATCCGTGCCGCGCTGGAGCGCGCCTGCCGCGCCGGTGATTCGCCCCTCGGACGACGAAGTCGACAAACTTGCGAGTATGTTGAACCGGGCGTCGGCGGTGACGCTGCTTTGCGGCGCAGGCTGCAAGGATGCCCATGCGCAAGTCGTGGAACTGGCCCGCAGGCTGCAGGCGCCTATCGTGCACTCGCTGCGCGGAAAGGAATACATCGAATACGATAACCCGTTCGATGTGGGAATGACCGGCCTGGTCGGATTCGCCTCCGGTTATACCGCAATGAAAAGTTGCGACATGCTCCTGATGCTCGGCACCGATTTTCCCTATCGGCAGTTCTATCCGGAAGACGTGGTCATCGCGCAAATCGATATCAGGGCGGAAGCGCTCGGCAATCGCTGCCCGATAGAACTCGGCGTATTGGGAACAGTCAAGGACACGCTCGGCGAACTTCTTCCGAAGATTGAGGAAAAATCGGACGACAGCTTCCTGAAGCACGCGCTCGAAGATTATCGCAAGGCGCGCAAGGACCTGGACGCGCTGGCGGAGTCGGCTCCCGGCAGCACCACCATCCATCCGCAGTATGTGACCCGCCTCGTCAGCGAACTCGCGGACGAGGATGCCATCTTCTCATGCGACGTCGGCACGCCCATCGCATGGACCGCCAGATATCTGAAGATGAACGGCAAACGGCGGCTGGTCGGCTCGTTCAACCACGGTTCGATGGCCAACTCGCTGTTGCACTCGATCGGCGCGCAGGCCGCTTTTCCCGAGCGGCAGGTGATTTCGATGTCGGGCGACGGCGGCTTCACGATGATGATGGGCGAATTCCTGACGCTGATTCAAACAGGGTTGCCGGTGAAGGTCATCGTGCTCAACAACGGCACGCTGGGCTTCGTCGAAATGGAGATGAAGGCCGGCGGCTTCCTTGATGTCGGATGCGACCTGAAAAACCCGGACTTCGCCGCGATGGCCAATGCGATCGGCGTCAAGGGCATTCGCGTCGAACGCCCCGATCAACTGGAAGGCGCTCTGCGCGAAGCCTTCGCCCATCCGGGGCCGGCGCTGGTCGACGTCGTGAGCGCACGCCAGGAACTGGTGATGCCGCCTGCGACCACCGCCGACCAGACTTACCACTTCGGCCTGTTCATGATGCGCGCCGTCATGGACGGCCGGGGCCACCAGCTCATCGATCTGGCAAAGGTCAATCTGTTCCGATAGTTCGCGAACGTCAATCAGCCCAGGCCGGGCGTTGTCTCTCACCCGGCCGATCGGCGCTTCCATGGGGAATCTGAAACATGTCAACCAAGACCATAAGCACTGCCGGTATTTCAACCGGCGGCAGCTCGATACACATAGGCTTCGTCATCGCCTGGCTGTTTTGCGCCGCGTTTTATTTCATGCAGTACGTGCTGCGTTCCGCGCCGGGCGTGATGATACCGGAGCTGAGCGCGGCGTTCGCGCGCGATGCGACGGGGGTGGGGGCGCTGGTCGGCCTGTACTACTACACCTATGCGCTGTTTTCGATTGTTTGCGGCGCATTGCTCGATCGATTCGGCGGCAAGGCCGTGCTGCCGGGCGGCATCGTTCTGGTGGCTGTCGGGGCGGTATTGTTCGGCATGGGCAGCGTGGAGGGCGCGCAGATCGGCCGCCTGCTGCAAGGCGCGGGTTCATCGTGCGGGTTCATCGGCGCGGTGTATCTCGCCACGCGCGGCTTCCCGCCGCGCGCTCTGGCGACGGCGATCGGTTTCACGCAATGCTTCGGCATGCTGGGCGGCTCCGCCGGCCAGTTCGCCGTTGCGCCGCTGATTCACGGCCTCATCACATGGCAGCAGTTCTGGTGGCTGGCCGGCGCCGTCATCTTTTTGATTGCCGCGCTGGTGCTCATTGCGACGCCGGCAACGGATGACAGCAGCGCCGCCGGCCAGGGCTCGTGGCTGAAGATGTTCGCGCCATACAAGCAAGTGCTGTCCAATCCGCAGTCGTATCTTTGCGGTTTCTGCGCCGGCCTGCTGTTCTTGCCGACTACCATAGGCGACATGATCTGGGGCATTCCTTTCCTGCACGGCGGCCTCGACGTCAGCTATGCGGAAGCCGTCAACCGCGCGAGCATGGTGCCGCTGGGCTGGGTGATAGGCTGTCCGTTGCTGGGCTATCTATCCGACCGCCTGGGGCGCCGCAAGCCGGTGCTGATCGCCGGCGCGCTGCTCATGCTGGCGTCGACCGCGGCCATTTTCTATCTGCCGCCCGGCGTGGCGCCGCCTTACCTGCTCGGCCTGCTGCTGGGCATCGGTTCCGGCGCGGCGATGCTGCCCTATACGGTGATCAAGGAAGTCAATCCGGACAACGTGAAGGGCAGCGCCAGCGGCGCAATCAATTTCCTGGTGTTCTCGTTCAGCGCCTTGCTCACGCCGCTGTATGGCAAGCTGCTGGCCCATCTCGCCAACGGCGGAAAAATGGACTTGCCGGTGTTCCGCACGGCCGGCTCGTGGCTGCTCGCCGGCATTGCGATCGCCATCGTGCTGGCGATGTTCATACGCGAAACCGGACCGCGCGGACGCGCGAACGCTTGAGAACAGAGATTCTTCGCCTGTATTTGGGGGGGGGCCCGTCATCGGGTTTCCCCGACGGGTTTCAGCAACAGCGCTGCAGCAAGCCGCAAAGGGCGTCGCAATCGATGGGCTTGCGCAAGAATCCGGCCGCGCCGAGGCGAATGTAGAACGATTCCATATCTTCACTGAGCTGGCCGGTAATGACGATGACGGGAACGGAAAGCGCCGATCGCCCGATATGCGCCAACAGGTCCAGGCCGCTCATCCGGGGCATTTCGCGGTCGGTGATGACGCAGCAAACCCGGGACAGGGCGTCGGTGGCGAGCAAATCCGCCACCGACGTGAAGAGGTAAGGCCGGTAGCCGATGGAAGCAAGGAGATTCGCCAGCGATTCGAGCACGCGACCGTCGTCATCAACTATCGCGATGCTGCGCGTCGGTATCGTCATTTCTGTGCGCTCCCGCCGATGCGTCCCGGCGTTATTGTTCTGTGCTGGACATCAACTCCATCGGCAACTTGCCGGCCAGCTTGACCATGGCGGCAAATGACTTGGTTTGCAACTTTTTCATGATCTTGCCGCGATGGACTTGCACGGTGTATTCCGTAATACCCAGGCAGCCTGCAGCCTGTTTGTTCAGCATGCCGTCGACCAGCAGGCGCAGGACTTGCTGTTCGCGCGGCGTCAGCGTTACATACAACGATCGAAGCTGGGCCTGCTCATCTTGCACCGCGCGCAGCAGGCAGTCCTTTGCCAGCGCAGCCTTGATCGCGGCCAGCAAACTGACTTCGTCGAGCGGCTTGGTGAGAAAGTCGATGGCGCCGCCCTTCATCGCCTGGACAGTCGACGGCACGTCGCCGCGGCCGGTAATGAAAATGATCGGCAACGCCGCGCGCGACATGACCTGCTGCTGCACTTCCAGGCCGTTCATGCTCGGCAAACTGAGGTCCAGGAGCAGGCATGCGCAGTCATCCTCGCGCTCGTATTGAAGAAATTCCTGGCCGGAAGCGAACAGGACGACGTTTTTTCCATAGGCGCGCAACAGCGCCGACAGCGATTCCCTGACCCGATAGTCGTCATCGACGATATAGACCACTTCCTTCGATTGTTCCATGATGTTCTCCGGTAACGGTACAACTTCGAGCGGCATAGTACTTGGAGGCAGTCTAGACACACAAGCCGATGCCGGCTATTACATCTTGCTGTAACCCGGCGCCGGCCTCATGCGGTCGGCAGCACGAGCTTGAAGCAGGCGCCGCCTTCCGCCACGTTCTCCACCCACAATTGGCCGCCATGCGCCTGTGCAATCGAACGCGAGATGGCCAGGCCGATTCCCATGCCCGTGGACTTGGTTGTGAAAAATGCATCGAAAATGCCGACCTGGTCGATCACGCCGGGGCCGTTATCCTGGACTTCGATCAGCAGCCGGTCATCCTGATGGGGCTGCACTTCGATGCGCAAGCGGGGAGAGCGGCCAATGTATTCGGCGGCCTCGATCCCGTTGCAGATCAGATTCATCAGGATTTGCTGGATTTGAACGCAGTCGGCCAGTACCGTCGGCAACCCCGGCGTGAAGAGGCATTGAATCGGAATTTTTTTGCGGTGGGAATCTTCATGCACCAGACGCACTGCTTCGCACACCATTTCCTCAACGCGCATGCACGATTTCTTGATGGACTGGCGCTTGAACAAGGCGCGGATATTCTGCATGGTATCGTCGGCGGCGCAGCCATCGCGCAAGATCATGTCGATCGACCGGGCCGCTTCCGCGACATTGGGCGGCGTGGCAGCCAGCCAGCGGCGGCCGGCCTGGGCATTGGCGATGACGGAAGTCAGGGGCTGGTTCAACTCGTGGGCAATCGACGCCGACAACTCGGCCACGGCGGCCGCGTGCGAGGCGCGCGCCAGATTGGCCCGCGTCTCGCGCAGGCGTTCTTCCGTCCGTATCCGTTCGTCGATATCGATGGCGACCCCGTACCAGCGCTTGATCTGGCCGCCGGCATCGCGCAGCGGTTCGCCCCGCTGTTCGTACCAGTGGTAGCTGCCATCGGCGATCCGCAGCCGATGCATCATCGAATAAGAGTTGCCGGTCTTAATGCAATGCATGAAAGCCGCCGTAGTCGCATCGCGATCTTCGGGATGCACGTTTTGATGCCAGTTCAAGTCCCTCGTCTGCTCCGGCGTCGCACCGATGTGCTCACGCAGGCGCCGGTTGAGATAGGTGGGCTGGCCGTCGACCGAGGTGCACCAGATGCCCAGCGGCAAGGTTTCGACGATCTTGGTCAGCTCGCACTCGCTGGTCACCAGCGCTTTTTGCGCCATGACCAGGTCATGGATGTCGACGCCCAGCATGTACCAGCTCATGACGTCGCCTTTTTCGTCCTGCCAGGGCGCCGCGGTCAGGTGCCGCCAGCGATACTCTCCATCAGTTCGCTTGAACAGGAATTTCACATCCAGCGGGCGCTTGGTCGCTATGCTGGCGGACCATTCACGCTGTACGGCAGCGCGGCTGTCCGGATGCAGGTTTTCCAGCCAGCCCTTGCCTATGATCCGCTCTACCGGTTTGCCGGCGGCGGCAACCGCCACCTTGTTGGCGTAAATAATGTCGCCTTTCGCGTCGGCCACGCAGATGCTGGCCGGTACGAAATCGACCATATGCCGGTATTCTTCCTCGCGCTTGCGCAAGGTGGATTCGGCGCGCTTGCGGTCCTCGATATCATGGCCGATGGTGAGCCAGCGCAGCAACGTCCCATGCCGGTCCCACATGGGATGCGTGCGGCAGAGCATCCAGCGGTATTGGCCGTCCCGGCGCCGCAGGCGTATCTCCACTTCGCTGGACTGCCTGGTGGTGACCGTCTGGTTCAATTGCAAAAGGTAGCGCGGCACATCGTCCGGATGAAAGCATTCCAGGTACTCGCCCAGCGATGTCACGGCCTGCTGGCCGGTATAGTTCAGGGCCGCCTGATTGGCGAATTCGGGCTGGCGGCCGGGCAGCAGGGTCCAGGCCATGCCGGGGCGCAAATTGGCCAGCATGTCCAGGCAGGCGGTACGCTCGGCCAGTTGCTCCTGCCTTTGCGTGGCCCTGTGCCCAAGCCGCTGCGAAAGCATCGCCATCAGCAAGGCGGCGAGGGAAAGTCCCGGCAGGCGCAGCATGTCCGCGCCGTAACCATGTGTTGTGCCGTAAAAAGCGCCGGCGCAGGCGCCTGCGATCATGGCCGCCGAGGCCAGCCATTTATAGGGGCTTGCCGCCCAGAAGGACAGGGCGACGATGTCGAGCAGGGCCAGCCATTCGAGATGTAGCGGCGACCATGCCAGTAATCCAGCCAGCACGACGCCGGACCAGGTCAAGGCCTGGACGCATACTTGCCGGAACCGATGCTGGTTGCCGAGTCGCAAGTCAGGCGCATTCAGTGTGGGCAGCATATTCCGCGGACGACATTATGGCTGGTTTTATACAATATCACTTTAGACATGGCGGTGGTTAATCAGTGTAGCCGCCGCCCAAGGCCATCGTCAGGGCGATCTCCGTGAGCAGTTGGCGATTGTGCAAAACGATGGCCTGCCCTTGCTCATTGATGAGCGGCAACTCGGTTTCCATCGCATGCACGCGGTCATCCAGTCCGCGCGCAAAATAGGCCTGGGCGCTGGCATATGAAAAGCCGACGGCTTCGAGCTTGGCGTCCTGCAGCCGCCGCTGCCGGATCAGGTCGTTCAAGGACAGCGCTGCGTCGGCTACCTCGGAGACCGCATTGACCACGGCCTGGTTATACATCGCGATTTGCACTTCTTCCTGCGATTTGGCGCGCGCAAGCTGGGCATTGAGGCGGCCGCTGTCGAAAATCGGAAGGGTCAGCCCGGGGATCAGATTGATCGTGCGGCTGGCTCTGCTGAACAGGTCGCCGGGATGGACCGAGTCGAAGCCGATGAAGGCCTTGATGTCGAAACTGGGATAGAAGGCGGTGCGCGCGACCTCGGTTGCGTCCAGGGATGCTTGTACCGACCAGCGCCAGGCCTGCAGGTCGGGCCGCCTGGCGAGCAGGCGGTAGTCCAGTGCCGGCGGCATCACCCCGGCGGCGGGAGGCAGCGGCCGCGCTTGAATCGCGAGCGGCGCGGAATTCGCGCCCAGCAAGGCGCGCATCGATTCGCGCAACCGCAGCAGGCTGTCCTCGGTCGTGCTGATTTGCTGCTCTGTGGTCAGCAATTGTGCGCGCGCCGACTCGACCGGCAGCCGCGTCTCCAGGCCGCGCCGGAAACGCTCCTCATGCGCCTGCAGCAAATCCTGCAGCAGGACATGTGCGCGCCGCTGCAAATCCAGGGCGGCATAATTCGCCTGAATCTGGCAATAGGTGCGGGCGACGGCGGTCACCAGCAGCAAGGCCGCCTGGTCCGATTCCGCGCGCTGGGCGTTGCGTTGTCCCACGGCGGCGCGGAACTGCGCCCGCTCCCGGCCCCATATGTCCAGGGTATAGCTGCTCTGCAAGCCGATCTTGGCTTCCGTGTACCAGCGGCCGTGGGGTTGCTGGGTGGCGGGATCGATATGGGTGAACGTCGCGGCGAAGCCGTTTTCGGACAGTTCGGTACGATCGATCGAGGCGTCCAGGCCCACGGACGGACCGCGATCGGCATCGGCCAGCCGGGCAGCGCTTTCACTCACGCGCAGACGCGCCGCGGCCACGGCCAGGCTCGGTCCGTCACGCAAGGCCTGGTCGATGAGCGCATTGAGCTGCGCATCGCCGTAGCGCTTCCACCACGCCTTGGCCGGCCAGCCCTGCTGCGCAACCGGAATATCGCCGGCCAGCCCGATTTCTTCGGGCGCCATCACGGCAAGCATGGCCGGCGGTTCCTGCATTTGCGCGCAAGAGGCCAGGCCGAGAAGCAGCACCGGCGCCAGCACCAGCGGAGACAGAATGGTTGGGCGGCGCATCATGGCTTGGAAGAGAGACACTGCTGCAGTTGCATCAGTTGGCGGTTGATCGAGTCGAACGTGGCTGCCGCGATGTCGTCGGCAGGCAGCACCGGCGTGATATTTGCGGCGAAATTCGGCGGCGTTGTCGGCGTTGCCGGCGGCGCGGCGGCGAATTCCGCCATGTCGCGCAAGCGTTCGGATGCGGCCTTGCCGGCTGCGGCGGCCGGCGCGCTCAAGCGCACCGGATCGCTGTTGTGCTCGTCGCCGGCCAGCATGGCGAGCCAGTCGAAATCCAATAGTATGAGGCGCGCGCAGGCAAGCAAATCGTCGAATGGGAAATCCGGCGTTTCTGCGCCGGCGCCCTTGGGCTCAAAGGCGAGGTGATTGCGCAGTTGGCGCAAGCGGTCGATGGCGGACCACGCCTCGGCCTGGGCCCGCTCATGCTCGCCATTGCCGGCCGGTCCGCAAGCCGCCGCCACGCGGGACAGTGCGCGCAACAATTCCGCCACCGCCGATGGCGCTTGCGCGGCCTCCCGTTCCGGCCAGATCTTGCTGTACACCGCCAGCGAGATAATGACGCCGATCACGATTCCGACCGCGCGGTCGCGTATTTCCGTCAAATCGACGCTCGGCCCGAATTGGCCGAACAGGGCCAGCGCGAAGCAGAAAACCATTTGGAATCCGACGTAATCGCCAAGCGGCGAACCGGCGGCGATCCAGGCCCCCACTGCAATCACGGCGAGACTCAGCAACAGCAGGCCGGTGATGCTGTCCAGATGCGGGATCACGAATACAGTGGCGAGCAGCGCCGCGATGCTGCCGAGGGCGGCGCCGGTCAGGCGCATCACGCCTTTATGGGTAGTGGCTCCCAGGCCGGGCAAGGCCAGGATGATGCAGGTGAGCATGCAAGTATGGATCCCGGGCCACTGCACGGCCGAGAGGAACAGGTAGCCGATCTGCGTGGCCAGCACGACCTTGAGCGCGAACTTGAGCGCGTTCGTATTCAATCCGAAAACGGCAGCCTTGGCGGCCGCAGCCGGGCTGGCGGCGTCTTCGCGCGGCAACTCTTCTTGCGCCAGCTTGAGGAAGGCCCTGTGCATCGCCGCCAGCGGCGCGGGCGCGGCCGCGGCGTAGTCCGGCGGCGCCGCCGGCATCTCGAACGCGCCTTCATCCACATGCCGGAATTGCAGATCGCGGATGGCCGCGAGCACAATCGGAGCATGGCGTTGATATTCCACGGTGTGCCGCGGCGAATTCCCGGCCGGGAGCTGGCGTGTGGCGGCCAGCAATCTTTCCACCAGGCGCACGCGCGCCTTGCTGCGCGCGTTCAGCAAGGCCAGCTTCGGGTGCGACATCAGTGCGTAGGACAATTGCCGATGCATTCGCAGGAACGTTTCCTCCGTTCCTGCAAAGGCGGTTTGCACGCCCTTGATTCTGTTCGCGATGCCTTCCAGCTGGGCGTGCAGCTCCTTCCACAAATGCGCATCGGCGCTGGCGGGCAGCAACTGGCCGACCAGGATATTGACGGCGATGGGATAAGCGACGGCCACCCACAAGTAAAGCACCGCGCGCGTCAACAGTTCCGGGTCGCTGATCGTATCGACCGCGCTTTGTGTATAGATCACCACCAGCCCCACCAGGAAACCCATGCCGCCCAGCTTGCTGGTGCGCAGAAAATACATGGCGCACAACAGGATCAGCATGGAGCCCAGGATGCGCAGCAAAGGCAGGTCAAGGGTCAAGCGCAGCAGCAGCAAGGTGCAGGCCAGGGCCAATGTGAGGCCGAGGGTGGCAAGCATGCCAGACAGGCGCGTCAAGAAGGTGTTTTGCAGGGTCGTCGAAAAAATGGCGATCAGGGACAAGGCCAGGAACGGCACCTGCAGGGACATCGAAACGACGATCACGATGGCGCTGGCGATCAGATAGCGGATGAGGGTCGTCCATCGGCCTGGAACGGGGGCCAATTCCTTTTGGATGGTGGCGCCCAGCTCGCCGAAGGAATGCAGCATCGACAGCATGATGGTTCCCGTGGGTTCAGTGTAGAGGGGTGGAAGAGGCTGAAACGATTGCCACTGCCGAGGCGCCAACCCTGAACAGATCGTTATCCGCGTTTTCGACCAGGATCCGGACCGGGAAACGCTGCGCCACACGCACCCAGTTGATCGAACGCGCTACATGGGGAAGGCCGGCATCCTGGCTGCCGCCGTCGTCCGGAAAGACGCCGTGACCGACGGACTCCACTACGCCCCTGAAGCGGCGCGAGGGCGCCGTCAGCAGGTAGAGTTGCACGCCGCGGCCGGGCGCCATTCCCGCCAATTCGGTTTCGCGGAAATTGGCGACCACATACCAGCGGCGGGTATCGGCCATGGTAAAGACAGGACGCCCGGCCGCCGCGAAGTGGCCGGCCGCCGTGGTCAATCCAAGGACCCGGCCATTGAACGGGGCGCGCACCGTGCTGAATTCGAGATTCAGCCTGGCCAGCGTGATTTCGGCGGTCGAGACAGCGCGTTGCGCCAACAGGGCATCGACGCCGGTGACGGCCGCGGTGGCCTGCTGCGCCTGCAATACTGCTGCCTGCAATTGCGCCTGGGCGCTGCGGCGGGCGGTGCGCGCCTGGTCCAGCTGTTCGGCCGATACATAGCCGGGAGTCAGCAACGGCGCCATGCGGTTCAAGGTGTCGGTGGCTTGCTCGGCCGCCGCGCGCGCTTTCTCGACGCCGCTGTGTGCGGCATCGGCGGCGAATTTTTGCGAATTCACCGAGCGCTGCGCCAGTTCGATCTGCGCGTTCAGCGTATGCAGGCTGGCCTCGGCCTTGGCCAGGGCGGCCTCGAAAGGGCGGGGATCGATCCGGAAAAGAATGTCGCCTTGCCGGACCAGCTGGTCGTTCTTCACCGCCAGTTCGACGATGCGTCCGCTGACTTCCGGGGCGATGCTGACGGTGTCTGCATAGACATACGCGTCATCCGTGCGCGGCGCCGTATCCAGCCGCCATATGACATAGATGGCCAAGCCCAGCGCCAACAACACCAGGAGCAGCGCCGCAACGCGCGCCGGGACAAGTTTTTTCTGTGCTGCTTGCATGATCAATCTCTAATTTTGAAAGAATACGAGCCAGGACAGGAGGGCGACGGAAACACATAACGCGGCATGGCCCGTGATCAGCGCCCAATGGTCAAAATGCCGGCGCCAGCCCGTGGCTGTCAGCAAAGCGTTGACCAGCACGGCGCTCAGCACGGCGATCAATATGCAGAACATCCAGTCGGGGAAGAAGGCTCCCAGCACAGGGACGGATGGCGCTACCTGGCAACCGCCGAGCAAAAAAAGCGAAAGGCTGGCACTTGCCCGCCACGAATGGACGGTGGGTCTTTTGGTGTCGTTTAGCATGGCCTCAAAGACGCTTATTCAATAGCTGCGGGAATGATAGGCAGGTTCTTGGCTATTGATGGATAGATAAACATAGTAGTGAGGATCTGTTGCTTGCGGTATTACATCTTTCTGTAACGGGCCAGACCGCCAGCAGCTTTTTACGATGCCAAATAATTTTCAAAACCGGGGATTTCCGAAACCGGGATTTGTCATGAATATGATGGATTGAATGCCGACCGTCTTTCGGAAGCTTGCTGGTATATCGCTGTTGTGCGGTGGTCCGTTCAGTCCGGCGGCGACAAGCCCGCCATCGCTTCGCGGCGCCGCAGAAATTTCCGGTGGCGATATCGGGCCAGCAGCCTGGCATCGAAGAGAATGAATCCTGCGCTATCGAAAATCACCTTGAGGATGCCGTACACCGGAAGGACCAGCATCATCCCCGGTATTCCGGCCAGCGATCCGCCCAGCAAGATCATGAGAACCGCCACAACCGGATGGATATGGAGGCTCTTGCCGATGGTCATCGGCATGAAAACCAGGCCGTCCAGCCAGCGAACGCTCAAAAACAAAATGATCGTGCAGTAGAGAAATTGCGGACGGTCCGGGAATTCGGTGATGGCGAACATGCAGGCGCCGAGACCGCCGACAAGGCTGCCGAGATAGGGAATCCACATCAGGACCGCAATGATCGATCCCAGCAATACCGGCGCGGGAAAGCCGATCATGCCCATCCCCGCCGAAAGGATGCAGGCGTCAATGACGGTGAGCTGGAACAGGCCCCGAAAGTAAGCCTTTGCTGTTCCGTCTATGTCATCCAGCAGTACCAGCCATGATTCGAAAAAAGCATTGGGGACCGTTCTGGTGAACAGGAGATTTAATTTCTGCCCATCCTTGAGCAGGAAGAAAGTGAAGAAGGGGACCAGAATCATCGTCGGCGCCCAGCGCGACATGGCGGCGATGCCGAGCCAGACGATCTGCCCCAGGTGCGCTTTCAAATAGATAATTTCGCGGTCGAGTTTTCCGGCGAGATCGATCGGTGCGAATTTCGCCAGGCTGAGGTCGCTCGCCCTGGCGAGCCCATGCAGCAAGCGCAGGCCGCCGGCGATATAGCGGTCGACCAGCGCGTGATCCTGCGAAAGAAATGCACTGATTGCGGGCAAGGAGAGAAAGCCGGCCAGGATTGCCGCCAGGATAACGCCCGCGATCATCGTGCCGCTGGCCAGGCCCGGGCGCATCCCGGCGCGCGTCAGCCAAAGATATCCCGGCCGGAGCAGATAATAAAGGACCAGCGCCAGGAGCAGCGGAACGGCCAGCCAGAGCGAGGCCTTGAACAGCAACAGCGTCAGGCAGGTGATCGCCATGGTGACCAGCGTCCACAGCGGACTGCCGGATTGGGAGCGCCAGGTCTGGTATTTAGGGTGGCGCATTTTGACGAGCCTTCTGTTCGATGTGACGATGTCTAGACGCTGATCAATTGGGTGTCGTCAAGGGCGGCATCATGAAGAATTCGCGCCAATTGTTTTGCCACCGCCAAGTGGATCTTGGACGCGGTGACGGTTTGCGTCTCAAGCAGAAGTTGCAGATCGGATCGAAACAGCACGGCGAGCCGGCAATCGGTCTGCGCGACGGCCTGGAATGCGCGCGGTTCGTCGAGCAGCAGGGCCAGTGTTCCGAACGCATCGCCGCATGCCATATGAGAGAGCGTGTAATTGCCGTCGGCAAGCGGCCGTTGAAGCGTCACGCTTCCCTCCAGCACGAAATAGACAGCCTGGCCGGCCTCGCCTTTGTCGAACACGACCTCTTCCTTGATATAGCTGCGGTGATGCAGTACCGGATTGAGATTTCTCAGCTCCTTGGCGCTCAATGTCGAAAATAATTTGATGGCGCTGTATGGATGCCGGTTCATGACGTTCCAGCGGTTGAGCAGCTTGGAAAGTATCATCGTCAATCTCCCTGAATCAAAAGAAATCGCGTGGCGTCTAACAAGCGGCGCGGAAGGCCGCCGGCGTCACGCCGACGAGCAGGGCGAAACGCGTGGTGAAATAACTTTGACTTTTGTATCCTACTTCAAAAGCGATATCGGCAATGCACATATTTCCTTCGACTAATAATTTTTTTGCGGATTCGATCCGGCAGCGCATGATGAATTGATGAGGCGACTCCCCAGCCGAGTGCCGAAACAAGCGCGCAAAGTGATAAGGGCTCATGCTGAGTTCATGGGCAATGTCACGAAATCCGATTTCTTTCTGGTGATGCGCCTGAATGAAATCGACCGCGCGCTTGAATTTGTATCGCGGCAGGCCGTTCAAGGATGTTGCGCCTATCGGGGCATCGGTATAGGTACTGAGAAGATGCTGTCCGATAACGACCGCGACGGAGTCGAGATAGGACTTTGCGAGCTGCGGCTTGATCCGCATCTGCCGCTCAAGCCCGCGGGCCATGTGCCACAGGAATGGATCCGGGGAGATGACCTGTTCCGCCATGCCGTAGCCATGAAGGCCGTTCATTTTGGCCAGCGCATCCAGGAACGCGGGCGCGATCGTGATGGTGGTAAATTCGGACTGCGGGGTCCATTCCACGGTGTGAAGACAGCCGGCGGGGATAATCAAGACGTGGCGATCGGTCACTTTCAGGCAGTCGGCCGATCCGGACGCGGTAAGGCAAGTCAGCGTGGCGGACGCGTGGCGGCAGGGGATCGTGACTTCATGATCGTCGTGTTTTTGCCCGGCACAGCTTTCCGGCCCGGATTTCCCGGTTCGGATGGTCATGTCGTCGCATCGAGCTTCCAGCACCTGTAACCCCTGTCGCATAGGGCGCCGCCGGTTGGCGACGCGTTCAAAGAACGGTTCCGATTCTCTCATTGGCCGCTTCGGACCGGGAGTGCCGTTGCGGACAAAAAAGAGGGCGAAACAGGACACGGGTGGATGATGGGAGCAGGACGCGGCGGGACATGACGTGACGGGACACCCGGCGTCGCGTCCGGCAAATGCAGCGTTGCCGCGAAGCGGCGATCAGCTGTTGCGAAAGCTGTTGGGAGATTGTTTTGCCCAGCGCTTGAATGCGCGCCTGAAGCTGGAGGTATCGCTGAAGCCCAATCTTTCGGCAATGGCTTCGTGCGTCATCCCGGTCCGGGTCAGATAAGTGACCGCCAGCTTGAAGCGAACCTGGTCGAGGATGGTTTGATAGCTTGAACCTTCATTGTGGATATTGCGCCGCAGCGTCCTTGGATGCAGTCCAAGCTGGCCGGCCATTTCATCGAGTTTGACAAAATGACCGGTCTGGAGCAGCAGGCGGCGGGATATTTCGCCGATCGTCCCTCGCGCCGAACCGATTCGTTCGAGCATTTCGCGGCAATTTTTTTCAACCACCTGATAGGTCAATGTATTGGCGCCCAGCGGAGCCTGCGCCAGCCAGGCTGTCTCAAAGCGAAGTTCGGTGCTTGGCGCATCGAATGTGACCGGACAGCCGAACACCGCATGGTAATGCGATGCGCCGGCTGGCGCCGGATATGAAAATTGCACCGAACGAAACTTGAATTCGTCACCCGACACGCATTTGTGCAGCGCAAGCATGATTCCGCTTTGGTACTCCACCATGAAACGCTGCATCGCGGCGTTCGCGGGATTTTCGGGAAGCGACGCAATGATCCAGGCGGCTTCATCGCCGGATTCCACCAGATTCAACTCGACGATCGGCGTTGCGAGCTCGCGGTAGGTCAACGCGAATTCGATGGCGCTGCGCACTGTCGCGCTGCTGAGCAAGGCGTAGCCGTATAAACCGTAGTCGGTCAACTGGAAGGCCGCGCCAAGCGGGAGGGCGCTGAGATGATTGGGCGAAAGCCTGACGAAGTTCTCGAAAACGGTCAATATCTGGCAGCGCGAGATCAAGGCATAAGGATCGTCCAAAGCGGCCGGGGAAATGCCGGAACCGGCCAGCGTCTCCGCTTGGGATATGCCCAGAAATTCGAGATGCTTCGTCAATGGGATGATTTTGTAGACTGGATAAACCCGTTCGGATAACCCAATGTTTTCGAGTTCGCCCACCCGGATTACCTCTTCATGATCTACGTCGCGGAATACAAAAGCCGAAAGCTTTTGCATCGATGCTGGAAAGTTACGTAAATAATAAAAGAGGAAGACGGGATTGTCTTGTGATTTGTTGCTGGTATTGCAATGTTGAGCGTTACCGCCGGCGCCGGCGTGCGACCAGAGCCTGAAAACTCCTTGTCATTGAATTGACACATGGCAGTCACACGCATGACACATTCGATAGCGATACTTTGCGGCAATTATCCGGAGTTGCCACCCATTTCGGACCAATGAAACGATTTATCCTCGCCCAAGGCAGATCGGCTATCGACATGACTGTTCAAATCCAGGATCTCTCGAAGACATTCCGCGGCGGTTTTACCGCGTTGAATCAAGTCAGCCTGTCTTTCAAGGCCGGCGAAATGGTTGCGCTGATCGGCGCTTCCGGTTCCGGCAAATCGACCTTGCTGCGCCATTTGTCCGGCTTGACCGCGGCCGATCTCGGCGGCGGCGAAATTCGCGTCGGCGGCCAGTCGGTGCAGAAGAACGGCGTGATCGACCGCAATATCCGCGCCGTGCGCGCCAACATCGGTTTCATTTTCCAGCAGTTCAATCTGGTCGGCCGCCTGCCGGTGCTGACCAATGTGCTCAGCGGCGGATTGTCGCGCATGCCGTTATGGCGCGGCTGTTTCAAAATATTCACCAAGGAAGAAAAGGCGCTGGGGCTGGAGGCGTTGGCGCGGGTGGGTATTTCCGATCACGCCTACAAGCGCGCCTCTGCCTTGTCCGGCGGCCAGCAGCAACGCGCTGCCATTGCGCGCTGCATCGTTCAAAAGGCGCGCGTGGTACTGGCCGACGAGCCGATCGCATCGCTGGATCCGGAATCGGCGCGGCGCGTCATGCAAACATTGGCGGACATCAACCGCGAGGACGGCACCACCGTCATCGTTTCATTGCATCAGGTCGATGTGGCCTTGCGTTTCTGCCTGCGCACGGTGGCCTTGAACAAGGGGCGGGTGGTGTACGACGGCCCATCCAGCGCCTTGACCGAGAAAATGCTGCGCGATCTGTATGGCGCCGAAGCGGAAGATATTTTAGGCGATGCGAATGCCTTGACCCGCCCCAGGGCCGATACCCCGGCCGTATTCGGTACGGCGATGGCGGCAATGGCCTGAGCCGGGCCGCCGTTCGTCATTGTTCCTGTTTTTTCATTGTTTGTCTTTTTGTCCTTTTCGCTCATCAATCAAGGGATTCATCATGTTCAAGAAAATCATTTCCGCCGCGCTTATGGCCTTTGCGGTGCTGGCCGGCGGCGCGGCGCATGCGCAAGATGCCGGCAAGCCGATCAACTTCGGATTCATCTCGACCGAATCGTCGCAAAATTTGAAAGATCAATGGCAGCCGATACTGGATGCCCTGAGCCAAAAATTGGGCGTGAAGGTCAATGCCTTCTTTGCATCCGACTATGCGGGCATCATTGAAGGCATGCGTTTCGGCAAGGTGCAGGTAGCATGGTTCGGCAATGAATCGGCCATGCAGGCGGTCGACCGCTCCAACGGCGAAGTGTTTGCGCACAAGGTCAATGCAGATGGCTCGCAAGGTTATTACAGCCTGGTCGGCGTACCGAAAGACAGCCCGGTCAAGAGCCTCGACGACCTCCTGAAAAGCGCGAAGAGCATGAGCTTCGGCATGGGCGATCCGAATTCGACTTCCGGCTTCCTGGTGCCGAGCTACTATATTTTCGCGAAGAACAACATCGATGCGAAATCGGCGTTCAAAGCGGTTCGCGTGACCAATCACGAGGCAAATATTCTTGCCGTCGCCAACAAGCAGATCGATGCCGCCGTATTCGCTTCCGATACCATGGACCGCATCACCGCCCGTCAGCCGGAAGTTGCGGAAAAAGTGCGCATCGTATGGAAATCGCCGCTGATCGCTTCCGACCCGCTGGTATGGCGTAAAGATGTGCCGGAGGCAACCAAAGCCAAGATCAAGGAATTTTTCATGGCTTATGGCACGACAGGACCGAATGTCGCACAAGAGCAGGCGCAATTGATGAAGCTGGGCCTGAAGGGCTTCGCCGCCTCCAACGATGCGCAATTGAAGCCGATTCGCCAGCTCAACCTGTTCAAGGATAAAACCAAGGTGGAAGCCGATGCATCCCTGAATGCCGACGAGAAGAAAGCCAAGCTGGAAGTCATCGAACGCAAATTGACCGATCTCGAAAAAGCATAAATTCATGAGCATTCCGGCATCATCGAAAATAATTCGCGTTCCTGTCGCGCCGCCGGTTCCGCCCCGGCAGCCGATAGGCCGCACGCTGTTTTGGGTGGTTCTGGCGGCGATCCTGATCGGTTCGTGGACCGGCGCGGACATGCGGCCCATGGATTTGCTGCGCGACGGCGGCAATATGGCGACCTATACCGCCAGTTTTTTTCCGCCGGATTTTCATGACTGGCGCACTTATCTGAGCGAAATGCTGGTCACCTTGCAGATCGCCGTGTGGGGCACCGCCCTGGCGGTGGTGTGCGCCGTGCCGTGCGGTTTGCTGGCTTCGTCCAATATCGCGCCGCCATGGATCAGCCAGCCGATACGCCGCTTGATGGACGCGGCGCGCGCGATCAACGAAATGGTGTTTGCGATGCTGTTCGTGGTGGCGGTCGGATTGGGGCCTTTTGCCGGCGTGCTGGCGCTGTTCGTGGCAACCACCGGGACCTTGTCGAAACTGTTTTCCGAAGCGGTCGAAGCGATCGATCCGCAGCCGGTCGAAGGCATCCGCGCAACCGGCGCGCATGCCCTGGAAGAGATCGCATTCGGCGTATTGCCGCAGGTTCTGCCGCTCTGGATTTCCTATGCGCTGTATCGTTTCGAGGCCAATGTGCGCTCGGCCACCGTGCTTGGCATGGTCGGCGCCGGCGGCATCGGCGAGATTTTGTGGGAAGTGATTCGCGGCTTCCAATATACGCAGACTTGCGCGGTGCTGTTGATGATCGTTGTGACCGTATCGGTGATCGATCTGTCGTCTTCGCGTTTGCGCAAATTGTTTATCTGAGGAAGATCTCCAGCAGCCGTTGGCCTGCGACCTCAAGCGGCCCGCTGTTGTCGATGTGAATGACGCCGTCGGTTTCCTGCGCCGTGAAGGCCGTTGTGCGCAGCAATCTTTGTTCCAGCGCCGCGCCGGTTTCGCGGCTGCGGCCTTCGATGCGTTGCCTGATCATCGCGGGATCGGCGGCGATCCAGAGTATTTGGGCATCGGGAAATAACCGGCGCAATTGCGGTATATATTCGCGCGAACCGTTCACGATGACGTCGCGGCCGGTTTTCAATTCGGCTTCGATGCCGCGGCGAATGCCGTAGCAGGTATCGTTGGCTTGCCAACGCAGGCTGAACTGCCCTGCTTGGGCGGCTTGCTCGAATGACGCCGGCGTCATCGGCTCGTGCGCTTCGCTGGCATGGGCGGCGCGGGTGATGCTGCGGCGCGCGAATACCGGGCCGGCATCGTCCGGCAGCTGGTTTTTTACCCATTGCAGCAGCGAGTCCTTGCCGACGCCCGATGGACCGACAATGAAAAACAGGCGGCCGGCCCGAGGCAGGCCGGCCACATTGTCCATGTCGCCGGGGCCGGATGCGGAAGCGGCAGCGGAGCTGGAGAACGGCATGCGGCGCCAGATTGTCATCGGCGCGCCCGGTGCGGACTCTTTGAAAATAGCCAGGCCGTCTATCGTCAACGGCGTTGCCAGGGCTTCGGCAAAACACGCGCCGGCGGCGGCGCCGATTGCGGCCATGGCGCCGGGCGTCTCATTGAGAGTCGTCAGGGCACCGGTCAGCGTCATGTGAAAGCGGAATTCTTCTTCTGTATACGGATAGCCCCAACGCGCGGTCAGGGCTGCCTGGCGCGGACTTAAGCCGGCGAGGCGCCTGGACAATTCCGTGGCCGAAGGCGCTGCCCTGAGCAGATCGAAATAGCTGACGCAGCGCGCGGCCAATGCATTGATCCGTTCCCGGCTATAGGGATCCGTGGTTTGCAGCGCCAGGAAATTATTCAATGGGTGGATGCCGATGCCGTCGATCCGCACCGCCTGCTGTTCCGCCGCGAAGGCTTGCGCCATCGCCAGCAGATGCGCTTCCGAAAAGCCTGCGCTGAGCCGGAACGGCGCTTTCAGGGTGGCGTGAAAGCCGTAGCGGCGCGGCTCCGCGGTGATTTCCCTGAAGGCGTCCGGTGGCAGGCCCGCGACGGCCGGCTGCCTGCAATCGGCCCCGGTCTCGGCGTCGCGCCCCAGCCAGGTGCTGCCGGCAGTCCACCAGGCCGAGTTTGCCGCTGGAGCGAAATAGAGGGCGTAGCGTGCGGTATCGGTCATGGAAAAGGGCGCTTGCGCTTGAAATTAAGGAAGATTTTATAGCGTATGTGCCAATTGTTACCGCATCTTGACATTGCCGCAGCGCATTATTTTTTGAAGACATGCGGCAATGTCATCAAGTTTTAATATTGCGATGTTCCAATGGAAACATGAAAGCTCAAACAATCGCCGCAATCCCGCAGGGACGCGCGCAGTGGATGTCGTTGCTGGCCAAGGCGCCAAGCGCCGTTCTGGCTGAAACTGTCGATCAATATATCCGCCGGCACGGTTCTCTTCCCTCTCATGTCTGGTTGCGCCGCCCTGAAATCGGCCTGGCGATGGTGCGTGCGCGCACCGGCGGCACCGGTCAACAATTCAATCTCGGTGAAATGTCGGTGACGCGCTGCGCGCTGCGGCTGGCATCCGGCGAGATGGGCGTGGCTTACGTCGCCGGCCGCGATGCGCGCCATGCGGAATGGGCGGCGGTATTCGACGCCTTGCTGCAAAGCGATGCGGCCGCGCAAGTCGAGCAGATGGTGCTGGCGCCGATAGAGCGGGCGCTGACGGCGCAACGCGCGCTGACCGAATCCCGCGCCGAAGCGACGCGGGTCGATTTCATGACGATGGTGCGGGAAGAAAACGAATGAGGGCCAAATGAGCGCTATTCCGGAAAGCCGATTGTTGCCGGCGTGGGACGATCCGGTGCATGACGCGCAATCGACGTTTCGCACCGTGCTGAAAGCCTTGTCCGAACCGGGTTTGATTCAAACCATCGCAAAGGACGTTGAATGCCCTGCGCCGATGTTCGCCTCGACCGCCGCGCTGTGCCTGACGCTGGCCGACTTCGAGACCTCGGTCTGGCTGGATCGGGATGCGGACAATGCCGCGCTGATTGCGTATCTGCGCTTCCATTGCGGCTGCCGCTTGGCCGGCGCCATGGCCGAGGCGGGATTTGCCGTCGTCACCGATGCGCGGCAATTGGGCGCCGGCTATGCGCTGGAGAAATTCGCGCAGGGGACGATGGAATATCCGGACCGTTCGACCACCTTGTTTGTGCAGGTGCCGGGACTTGACGATGGGCCGACACGCTATTTGTCCGGTCCCGGGATCGCGCACCGGCATGCGGTCAACGTGAGCGGCCTGCCTGAATGTTTCGATGCGATGTGGCAAAAAAATACCGCCGGATTTCCGATGGGCGTCGATCTGGTGTTCTGCCACGGGCCGCGTATTCTCGGCCTGCCGCGCACCACCGCTATCGTGGCTTGAATGTTGTATTCCCCGCTTGATGGAGCGATGAAATGTATGTAGCAGTCAAAGGTGGCGAACGCGCCATTGAAGAATCCTATCTGGCATTGGCGCGCGCCCGGCGCGGCGATACCGCGCTGCCGGAATTGTCGATTGCCCAGATCCGCGAGCAAATGCCGTTGGCGGTGGCGCGCGTGATGACCGAAGGATCGCTCTACGACCGGGATCTGGCGGCGCTGGCGATCAAGCAGGCCAGCGGCGATTTGCTGGAAGCGGTTTTTCTGTTGCGCGCCTATCGCACGACGCTGCCGCGGCTGTTGTCGACGCTGCCGCTGGATACGTCGAAGATGACGATCGAGCGCCGCATTTCCAGCACCTTCAAGGATGTGCCCGGCGGCCAGGTTCTGGGCGCGACTTACGATTACACCCAGCGGCTGCTGGATTTCTCCCTGGCCGCGGAAAGCGGTTTGCAGGTAGCGGATGCGCCGCAGCAGCCTGCGCCGGCCGCCGCCGCGGCGGTGCGCGAAGACAGCCGCAGCCGCGTCATGCCGCGCGTCCTGGATTTTCTGAATCGGGAAGGCTTGATTCAACAGGAGCCGGTGCCGGAAGGCGATCCGGCCCCCGGCGACTTGACGCGCGAGCCGCTGGCATTCCCGGCGCAGCGCGATATCCGCCTGCAAAACCTGGCCCGCGCCGACGAAGGTTTCGTGCTGGCGATGGCGTATTCAACGCAGCGCGGCTACGCCAATACCCATCCTTTTGCCGGTGAAATCCGGCACGGGAAAGTCGCCGTCGAGGTGGTCCCGGAAGAGCTCGGCTTTGCCATCGAAATCGGCGATATCGATATTACCGAGTGCCAGATGGTGAACCAGTTTTCAGGATCGCATACCGAAGCGGCGTGTTTCACGCGCGGCTACGGACTGACCTTCGGCTACAACGAACGCAAGGCGATGGCGATGGGCTTGATGGACAGATCCCTGCGCTGCGAAGAGCTGGGCGAAGAGGCCGTCGCGCCGGCCCAGATGGCCGAGTTCGTGCTGTATCACTCGGATAATGTGGAGGCGTCCGGGTTCTTGCAGCATTTGAAGCTGCCGCATTATGTGGACTTCCAGTCCGAACTCAACCTGGTGCGGGCGCTGCGCCGCCAAACGGCCGAGGCTGCCGGTGCTGCCGAATCTGCCGCTGAAGCACAACTTCCCGAGGCGCCGGCATCGGACCGGCAGAAAGCGGCATGATGGAATCCGTCATCGAACAAGCGCAGCATTCGCAGGCAGCCGTGGAGCCGGAGGCCGGCTACAATTTCGCCTTTCTGGACGAACAGACCAAACGCATGATTCGCCGCTCCATCCTGAAGGCGGTCGCCATTCCCGGCTATCAGGTGCCGTTCGGCGGCCGCGAAATGCCGCTGCCGTACGGCTGGGGCACGGGCGGCATTCAAGTCACCGCCGCCGTGCTGGGACGGGACGATGTGCTCAAAGTGATCGACCAGGGTTCCGACGACACCACCAACGCGGTCAATATCCGCCGGTTTTTCCGTCGCACTGCGGGCATTGCGACCACCGAGCGAACCACCGAAGCCACCCTGATCCAGACGCGCCACCGGATTCCGGAAACGCCGCTGTCGTCCGGCCAGATCATGATTTACCAGGTGCCGGTGCCGGAGCCGTTGCGCTGGCTGGAGCCGAGCGAACAGCAGACCCGCAAGCTGCATGCGATGGCCGATTACGGCCTGATGAGCGTCGGTTTGTACGAAGATATCGCGCGCCTTGGCAAGATATCCACTTCCTACGACTACCCGGTGGTGGTCAACGGCCGCTACATGATGCGGCCGTCGCCGATTCCGAAGTTCGACAATCCGAAACTCGATCGCAGCCCGGCCTTGCAACTGTTCGGCGCAGGCCGCGAAAAACGGATTTACGCGGTACCGCCCTATACGCCGGTGAAAAGCCTGGACTTCGAAGATTATCCGTTTGAAATCGAAAGCTGGGAGCATAGCTGCAGCCTGTGCGGTTCCGACGCCAGCTTCCTGGATGAAATCATCGTCGACGACCACGGCGCGCGCATGTACGTTTGCAGCGATTCCGATTATTGCCGGCAGCGGGTTGAAGCCCAGTCGTCAACCGAATCCTCAGCCCAGCCATCCGGTCCTGCGGGAGAGCCGTCATGACGTCAATGCCGTCCCGGCCCCTGCTGGCCGCCGAAAACCTGAGCCACCGCTTCGGCGATTTTACCGCCTGCGACAATATCAATCTGCAGCTTTATCCCGGCGAAGTGCTGGGCATCGTCGGCGAATCCGGTTCCGGCAAAAGCACCTTGCTCAATTGCCTGGCGGGCCATCTGGAACCCAGCGCCGGGCAAGTATTGTTTTCGACCCGCCACGAAGGCGTGGTCGATCTGTACCGGATCAGCGAAGCGCGCCGCCGCCTGCTGTCGCGCACCGATTGGGGCTTCGTCCATCAAAGCGCGCGCGACGGCTTGCGCGCCAACGTATCGGCCGGCGCCAACGTCGGGGAGCGCCTGATGGCGGTCGGCGCGCGCCATTACGGCGATATCCGCGAAGAAGCGGTGCGCTGGCTGGAACGGGTCGAAATCGATGCCGGCCGCATCGACGATCTGCCGCGCAATTTCTCCGGCGGCATGCAGCAGCGGCTGCAGATCGCACGTAATCTGGTGACGCAGCCGCGCCTGATTTTCATGGATGAGCCCACCGCCAGCCTGGATGTCTCGGTGCAGGCGCGATTGCTCGATCTGCTGCGGCAGCTGGTGTCGCAACTGCATGTGGCCGCGGTTATCGTCACGCATGATCTGGCGGTCGCCAGATTGCTGGCGCACCGGCTGATGGTGATGCGCCAGGGGCAAGTCGTTGAGCAAGGCTTGACCGATCAGGTGCTGGACGATCCGCAGCATCCCTACACGCAATTATTGGCGTCATCCGTATTGCAGGCCTAGGACGAACATGAATCAGTCACGACGGATCGAAGTCCGGCAGCTCGCAAAAACATTCACCCTGCATATGCAGGGCGGCCTGCATATGCCGATTTTCCACGGCGTCGATATGGATGTCGATGCCGGCGAATGCGTGGTCATTCACGCGCCCTCAGGCGCCGGCAAGAGTACCTTGCTGCGCTGCCTGTATGCGAATTACCGCGCCAGTAGCGGCAGCGTGAAAATCCGCCATGCCGTGCAAAATGGCGGCGAAGGAGGGGAGCCGGAATGGGTGGATCTGGTCAGTGCGGCGCCGCAGCAGGTGCATGCGGTGAGGACGGATACGCTCGGTTTCGTCACGCAATTCCTGCGCGTGATTCCGCGCATTTCAACACTGGATCTGGTGGCCGAGCCGCTGGTCAACAAAGGCATGGATGCCGCCGAAGCGCAGGATCGGGCCAAAGCCTGGCTGTCGCGCCTGAAGATTCCGGCGCGTTTATGGCAGGTGCCGCCGGCGACATTTTCCGGCGGCGAGCAACAACGCGTCAACATCGCCCGTACGCTGATCAGCGATTTCCCGATTCTGTTGCTTGACGAGCCGACCGCGTCCCTGGATGAGGGCAACCGCGATACCGTTATCGCCATGATCGGCGAAGCGCGCGAGCGCGGCGCCGCGGTGGTCGGCATTTTCCACGATGAATATGTGCGCGATGCGCTGGCGACCCGTTTATTTCCCATGGCGGCGCAGCCGGCCGCATGAAAATCCTTATATAACAATCCTTATTTGAGCTCATCATTCACCATGATCAATATCCGCAACGCCCGTATCGTGACAGCGCAAGAGCAATTCATCGGCAGCATGTCGTTTGCCGGAAGCACCATCGACGGCATTTCAGCCGGCGGGTCCAATGTCGGCGAGGACTGGGAGGGCGACTATCTGCTGCCGGGCATGGTCGAGCTGCATACGGATAATCTTGAAAAGCATTTGACGCCGCGTCCGAAGGTCAACTGGCCGATCCTGCCGGCGATCATCGCGCATGACGCCCAGGTTGCGGCGGCCGGGATTACCACTGTGCTGGACGCGCTTGGCGTAGGCGACATGATGGATCCGGAAAGCGTGCGCAGCACCGCCGTCACAACCTGCATCGAAAACCTGCGCCGCGCGCGCATCAGCGGCGTCTTGCGGGCCGATCACTTTCTGCATTTGCGCCTGGAACTGGCGGTGCAAAGCCTGCTGGAGATGTTTTCGCCCTATGTCGACGATCCGGCATTGAAGCTGGTGTCGCTGATGGATCACACGCCCGGCCAGCGGCAGTGGACCAATCTTGAGCACTATCGCGTCTATACCGCCGGCAAGCGCGGATGGAGCGATGAAAAAGTGGATGCAACAGTGGCCGACTGCATAGAGCGGCAGGTTTTGTATGCGGCGGACAATCGCCGCCGCGTGGTCGACAGCTGCAAAGCGGCCGGCAAGACTCTGGCCACCCACGACGACACCACCGCAGAGCATGTCCTTGAAGGCGTTGCCGAAGGCATCAGAATTTGCGAATTTCCCACCTCCATGGCCGCGGCAACCACCGCGCGCTCGCATGGCTTGGGCATCATCATGGGCGCGCCGAACGTCATCCGCGGCGGATCGCACTCCGGCAATGTCTCCGCGGCGGAACTGGCGCGCGCCGATTTGCTCGATGTGCTGTCGTCCGATTATGTGCCGGCCAGCATGCTGCATGGGGCGTTCATGCTGCATCAGAAGGAAGGCGTGGACTTGTCGAAAACGATCAACATGGTGTCGCGCAATCCGGCCCGCATGATCGCTCTGGACGACCGCGGCGAAATCGCAACCGGCTTGCGGGCAGACTTCCTGCGCGTGCGCGTGATCGACGATATACCGATCGTCATGCAAGTATGGAAGGCCGGCCGCCGCGAAGTCTGAGCGGCAGAGGGCCCGGGCCCTCAATCGAAGGCGTCGAGGCTGCCGTCGGGCTCGTCGTATTCTTCCTCGTACGGATCTTTTTTGTCCGGCTGCTCGCCTGCCAGCGTGCCGCCGGGGCCCGGCTTTTGCACGCCTGCTTCGGGTTGCCCGGGCGGTTTGCCGCGGCTTCCGGTTTCCTTCGGATCGACCGGCGCCGCCTCGGCTTCGGTCGGCTGGCTCAGGTGCGAGGCGTCATTCTGCGAATGATAGGTATTGGCCATACATCCTCCTGTGTGGCTCTATAGCATGCATCCGCCAGGATGACGCGGCTATAGGCGAACAGGAAAATCGATGTCGGAAAAGAGGATGCAAGGTTTGACGCATTCAAAGGCCGGCGAACTCAAAGGCTGACGAAACTCAGTCCTACAACCGCCATGCCGATCAGATCGATGATTACCATGCGGCCGGCGCCGAGCCGGTTTTCCAGAAAGGCGCCCAGCCCCCAGAGCCCGGCGATGATGACGGCGGTCAGCATGATCGAGCGGTCGTACGAAATGCTTTGCGCATACCAGAGATAGAGGGCGGTACCCGTCATCATCAGCGCGAACTGCGCCAGCGCGGTGAAGGTAAAGGCGCGGCCGGTGCGCGCTTGCGGCGGATCGTACAGCACGGCGGCCTGCCGCAGATCGAAGGCAGGCGCCGGATTTTCCGCAAGGGCATACGCCGGCCGCCAGCCGGGTTTCTTGATCAGGAGGCGCAGTCTGTCCGGCCAGGAGCGCATGCTTTTGGCGGCCTGCGCAAGCGCCCAATACTCCGCCAAAATGGCCCATACCGGATTCCAGCTTCGCAACGGCGTGCGCGTGCCGTAAACGCAAGGCTCTTTTTCTTCGGCAAAGGTGCCGAACATGCGATCCCAGATCACCAGCATGCCGCCGTAGTTCTTGTCGATGTATTGATCGTTGACGGCGTGGTGCACGCGGTGATTCGAGGGCGACGAAAATATCCGGTCGAACCAGCCCAGCTTGCCGATGTGCTCGGTATGGATCCAGAACTGGTAAATCAGCACCGCCAGCCCGGCCAGCGCAAAAAGGTCCGGCGGCACGCCCAGCAACGCCATCGGCAGGTAAAAAATCCAGCCGATGAACGCGATGGCGCTTTCCTGGCGCAGCGCGGTGGAAAAATTGAAGTACTGGCTTTGATGATGCACCACGTGCGCCGCCCACATCACGGCGGATTCATGCCCGGCGCGATGCAGCCAGTAGTCGCAGAAATCGAACAGCACGATGGCGATGACCCAGCCGTACCAGGCGTCCCAGATCCGCGCGCGCGGGAAGATGGCGGCGATCCGGAATACCAGCACATACAGGCCGATCTGGAAAAGCTGCGTGACCAGGGCCAGCAACTGGCTGATGAGGCCCTGGCTCAGGCTGCTCAGGGCATCGTTGAGGCGATAGGTATTGCGCTGTTTGAACCAGCCGTAGGCAAGTTCGAGGCCGATCAGGGCCAGGAAGACCGGGATCGCAATGGCGATGATTTTTTCCATGAAGAAACTGGGCGTGAGGCGTAAGGCGTGATTCGGCGGTGGTTCAGTGTCTGATCCTGGCGAGTTATACACGATAAAAGCGGGCGCTGCCGGCGATGGCGGGAAATTGCGCCTTGTCCGGCGATGCTTCACTTGCGTATTTCGTTGTCATGACGGCCGCTTCAGACTAAAGTGGCCGGATCATTGGCATCCAGTAAAAACACATCAGTCATGGCCAATTCCGTTGCTCTTCTCGTATTTCCCGGCGTGCAGTCGCTCGATGTAAGCGGGCCCATGGATGTGTTCGCGGAAGCAAACCGGTTCCTGCTGCCGGCGGATCAGTACCGTGTCGAAGTCCTCGGCGTCGAGCGCGGCCTGATGGCCTGCTCCAACGGCCTGCTGGTGCAGGCGCACCGGCATTTCAGCGAAGCGCTCGAGCCTGTCGACCTGATGCTGGTGGCCGGCGGCCCGGTATTGCTGAATGAAAGCTTCGGCGCCGAACTGCATGCATGGCTGCGCCAGGCGCCGCAGCGGGCGCGCCGTTTCGGTTCGATCTGTAACGGCGCCTTGCTGCTGGCGCGGGCCGGACTGCTGGAAAACCGCCACGTGACCACGCACTGGAACGATGTCGCGGTGCTGAGCGCCTTGTGCCCGTCGGCGCGGGTCGAGGCGGACCGGCTCTTCATCCAGGACGGATCGCTGTATACCTCGGCCGGCGTCACGGCCGGCATCGATCTGTCGCTGTATCTGCTGGCGCAGGATCACGGTCCGGAGGTGGCGCTGAACGTCGCCAAGCGCCTCGTCGTATTCACCCAGCGCGCCGGCGGCCAGTCGCAGTTCAGTCCCTTCCTGACGCCGTATGTCGAAGCAGCCTCGGCGGTGGCGCAGGTGCAGCAGTATGTATTGAGCCATCTGGCGGAGGACTTGTCCGTCGCCGTCCTGGCCGATGTCGCCAACATGAGCACGCGCAATTTCTCGCGCACCTTCGTGCGCGACGCCAAGGCCACGCCGGCCGACTTCGTCGAAAGCGCGCGCGTGGATGCGGCCCGCGTCATGCTGGAGAACAGCAGCGTGCCGCTGAAGACTGTTGCCTATCGATGCGGCCTGCGCGATGCGCATCAATTGCGCGATGTGTTCAAGCGGCGGCTCGGCGTGTCTCCGCAACAATATCGCCAGCATTTCGGCGCGCCCGGCGCCGCCTGAATTGCCCGGATTGCCCTGAATCCGGCGCCTGGCGCAAATCCCTTCCTTTCTGTCCGAATTCGCTTCCATGCAGGCGTTGGCCGCGGCGCGTCCCATCGCGATAATGAAATCATCGAAATTTCATTCACCATGGAGAACACAAACCTGAATACATCGCCCGCCTTGAATGCGGAACGCGTCGGCCCGGCCTTTTCAGTGGACGGCATGCTGCTGGCGCGCCGGAAAACGCGCCAGGCCATCCGCGATATCGCGGCGCGGGTGCGCCCCGGCATGGTCGAAGAAGACGCCGTGGCGATGGCCAAGGGCGTGCTGATCGACGCCGGCCTGGAGCTGAGCTGGCATCCCACGCGCGTACGCTTCGGCATCAATACCGTCAAGCCGATGAAGCAGCCCTCGGTTCCCGGCGTGGTGCTGCAGGAAAACGATATTTTCTTTCTCGATATCGCACCGCGGGTGCAGGCCTGGGAAGGCGATGGCGGCGCCGCCTTTACGGTCGGGCAAAACGCCGAATACCAGCGCTGCGCGCGCGATGCGGAAATGCTTTTCCATGAATGCCGGGGCGCCTGGGAAAAAGACCGGCTGACCGGACAGGCGCTATACGCCTATGCCGACCAGACGGCCAGATCCATGGGCTGGGAATTGAATTTCGATCTGCCCGGCCATCGCGTTTCCGATTTCCCGCACGCGACCATCCATACCGGTTCGCTGGCGGATTTCGATATCAGTCCGGCGGCGATGCGCTGGATCCTGGAAATCCATATCCGCGATCCGCAACAGCGCTTCGGCGCCTTCTACGAGGATATGCTGCTGGGCGATGAATACTATGGATAGGGCGGTTATAAGGACAGTTTCGTGCGTGCTTTGTAGGAATCCCCTTACTTAATCTGTCCTCGAATACCGATAGCGCATTACCGATACCGATGTAACCATCTCTTGGCTAATCCACCGGAGGAGAGAGATTATGGCCAAGACGATCGGTATCGACCTCGGTACCACCAATTCCTGTGTTGCCGTCATGGAAAACGGACAACCGAAGGTGATTGAAAATTCCGAAGGGGCGCGCACCACGCCCTCGATTGTCGCCTATCAGGAAGATGGCGAAATCCTGGTCGGCGCGCCCGCGAAACGCCAGGCGGTCACCAATCCGCGCAATACGCTGTTCGCGATCAAGCGCCTGATCGGGCGCAAGTTCGAAGAAAAGGAAGTGCAGAAGGATATTTCCCTGATGCCGTTCAAGATCGTCAAGGCCGACAACGGCGATGCATGGGTTGCCGTGCGCGACAAGCAGCTGGCGCCGCCGCAGGTATCCGCGGAAGTGCTGCGCAAGATGAAGAAGACGGCGGAAGATTATCTCGGCGAAACAGTCTCCGACGCTGTGATTACCGTGCCGGCCTACTTTAACGATGCGCAGCGCCAGGCGACCAAGGATGCGGGCCGCATCGCCGGCCTGGACGTCAAGCGCATCATCAACGAACCGACCGCCGCCGCGCTGGCGTTCGGCCTCGACAAGACCGACAAGCGCGACCGCAAGATCGCGGTGTTCGACCTGGGCGGCGGCACCTTCGATATTTCCATTATCGATATCGCCAACATTGACGGCGAAAAGCAGTTCGAAGTGCTCTCCACCAACGGCGACACCTTCCTCGGCGGCGAGGATTTCGACCAGCGCGTGATCGATTACATCATTGACGAATGCATGAAGATCAACGGCATCGATCTGAAAAAAGATCCGATTGCATTGCAGCGGATCAAGGCTTCGGCCGAACGCGCCAAGATCGAACTGTCGTCGTCGCAGCAGACTGAAATCAACGAGCCGTACATCGCCATGGCCAACGGCGCGCCGATCCACCTGAACCTGAAAATCACCCGCGCCAAGCTGGAATCGCTGGTCGATGACCTGGTGGAAGCGACGATGGCCCCTTGCCGTGTCGCGATGGCCGATGCCGGCATCGGCGTGGCCGATATCGACGACATCATCCTGGTCGGCGGCATGACCCGCATGCCGAAGGTGCAGGAGAAGGTCAAGGAATTCTTCGGCAAGGAACCGCGCCGCGACGTCAATCCGGATGAGGCCGTGGCCATCGGCGCGGCGGTCCAGGGTTCGGTGCTCTCGGGCGAGCACAAGGACATGCTGCTGCTGGACGTGACGCCGCTGTCGCTGGGCATCGAAACCATGGGCGGCGTGATGACCAAGATGATCAAGAAGAACACCACCATCCCGACCAAGTTCAGCCAGGTATTTTCGACCGCGGAGGACAACCAGCCGGCGGTGACTGTCAAGGTATACCAGGGCGAACGCGAAATGGCGGCCGGCAACAAGGCCCTGGGCGAATTCAATCTGGAAGGCATTCCGCCGGCGGCGCGCGGCACGCCGCAAATTGAAGTCACCTTCGACATCGACGCCAACGGCATTCTGCACGTGGGCGCCAAGGACAAGGCCACCGGCAAGGAAAACAAGATTACGATCAAGGCCAATTCCGGCCTGAGCGAAGATGAAATCCAGAAGATGGTGCAGGATGCCGAAGCCAACGCGGAATCCGATCGAAAATTGGTGGCGCTGGCAACCTCGCGCAATCAGGGCGAGGCGCTGCTGCATTCGACCCGCAAGTCGCTGGAGGAGCATGGCGGCAAACTGGATGCGAACGAAAAGAGCGACATCGAGAGCGCGCTGGCGCAACTGGAAACCGCCTTGAAAGGCGACGACAAGGAGGCCATCGACAATGCCACGGCGACGGTATCGGGCAAGGCGCAGAAGTTGGGCGAAAAGATGTATGCTGCCCAAGATCAGGCCCAGACCCAAAACCAGGGCAGCGATGCTGGCGGCGGGGGCGGGGGCGGCAATCCGCCGCCGGACGATGTGGTCGATGCCGAATTCAAAGAGGTCAAGCACTGATTTCAGGTAGGATTTGAGGCGGCGTTGTTTCCGGCGCCCTTTCTTTCGGGATTCCAATGAAATACAAGGACTACTACGAAACGCTGGGCGTGGACCGCACCGCTTCGCTCAATGAAATCAAAAAGGCTTATCGGAAACTGGCGCACAAATACCATCCCGATGTTTCCAAGGATCCCAAGGGGGAAGAGAAATTCAAGGAAATCGCCGAGGCCTACGCCACGCTGAAGGACCCCGAAAAACGGGAAGAATACGATAATCTGGGCCGCCATCCGGCCGGCGAGAGTTTTACGCCGCCGCCCGAATGGCAGCAGCAGTACGGCGCCGGCGCCTCGATGTTCGACGACGTGGACTTGTCCGATATCCTGAATGCGTTCCGCTCGGGCGGGGCAGGCGGCCGGGCAGGCGCGGCGGGCAGGGGCGCCGGCCGCGGGCGCGCGCATTTCGCCATGCCGGGCGAGGATTATTCGGTCACGGTGCCGGTCTCGCTGGAAAAAATCCATCATGGCGGTGAAACCGATGTGTCGCTGGAGCTGCCGGAATACGATGCCAACGGCTTGCCGCACCGGGTGGCGCGCACGTTTCGCGTGACGATTCCGAAAGGCGCCGCGGAAGGCCAGCGTCTGCGCCTGGCCGGCAAGGGCGGCCCGGGCATGGACGGCGGCCGCGCGGGCGACCTGTATATCGTGCTGGAAATCGCGCCGCATCCGCTGTATCGCGTCAGCGGCAGCGATCTGTATCTCGATCTGATGCTGGCGCCATGGGAAGCCGTGCTGGGCGCCACGGTCGAGATTCCGACACTGGACGGCAACGTCGAAATGCGCGTCAAGGCCGGCACGCCGGCCGGCCAGCGGCTGCGTCTGGCCAAACGCGGGCTGCACACGGCCAATGGCGCGGCCGGGCATCTGTATGCGATCGTGCAGATCGTGGTGCCGACCGATGTCACGCCGCAGGAACGCGCGCTGTATCAGCAGCTTGCCGCGGCCTCCGCCTTCAAGCCGCGCGCATACGCCACACATGGCAACCAGGGCAAGGAGGCAAAATGAATATCGACACGTCGGATTGGGTCTGGCTCAACGATCGGGAAGTCTGCTCGGCCCGGCATCTGGCTGAAGTATCGGGCCTGTCGGACGAGGAAATCGAGGAGCTGGTGGAAATGGGCGTGCTGGCGCCGGTCGAGCAGCCGGGCGCGCCCATGGATGCACCGTTGCCGCGCGCGTTCCATCTGCGCTGCATCGTCACCGTCAAGGCGGCGCGCAGGCTGCGCGACGATTTCGAACTGGACCGCAATGGCCTGGTGCTGGCGCTGACGCTGCTGCAGCGCATCGATGCGCTGCAGGATGAGCTCGGCGCCTTGCGCGCAAGGATCGTCCCGCCGCATTGATTTCGGCGATTTTCCGCCGGGCCTGTCACAAAACCGGCTGCGCGTCCGTCTAGGCTATTCCATCGTTATAGAATAGCCGCCATGACAGAACGCGATCCTTCCCCCCGATCGGACCCAGCGAATCAAGCGGACCGGCCGGACATCTTCGCCGCGCTGCGGCCGCGGCTGTTCGCCATTGCCTATCGCATGCTCGGCACCCGCGCCGATGCCGAGGACGTGGTGCAGGACGCCTGGCTGCGCTGGCATGGCGCCGCGCAAGACGGGCTGGCCTCGGCCGAGGCCTGGCTGGTGACGGTCGCGACGCGCCTGGCGATCGACCGCCTGCGCACCCGCAAGAGCGAACGCGAGGCCTACATCGGCTGGTGGCTGCCGGAGCCGCTGGTGGAACTCGACGAGCGCACGCCGGAATCGGCCGCCGAGCTGGCCAGCGATGTTTCGGTCGCCTTCATGTGGGTGCTGGAGCGGCTGGCGCCCGAGGAGCGTGCCGCTTTCCTGCTGCGGCAGGTGTTCGATCAGGATTACGCGGACATCGCGTCCATGCTGGAAAAAAGCGAGGCCGCATGCCGCCAGCTGGTGCATCGGGCCCAGCAGCGCGTGCAGCAGGAACAGCCGCGTTTCGATGTGCCGAAGGACACGCATCGGGCGCTGCTCGGCAAGTTCATGCAGGCCGCCGCCGCGGGCGACCGCGCGGCCATGAAAGCGATGATGTCGGATCAGGTGCAATTGGTCGCCGACGGCGGCGGCAAGGTCAATTCCTATCTCCACATTCTGCATGGCGCCGGGCGCGTGGCCGGGTCGTTCTGGTCGCTGGAGCATGAATTCCCGGGCAAAGTCGTGTATCGCCCGGCCTTCATCAACGGCGAGGCCGGGCTGCTGCGCTACGTCGACGGCAAACTGGAGTCGGCGCAGTCGTTCATCGTGGACGACGGCCGCATCGTCGCGGTTTTCATCATGCGCAATCCGGACAAACTTGCCTCGATTCCGCAATTTATTTAAAATTTATCCAAAATTGTTCAAAACGGCTGTCACAAGTCCGATTCGTCCTGCGTCTTACCGGCATGGAGAGAACGATGTGTTCCCTCCGCCAACCTAGACATTTCAGGAGAAACGCCATGACCCATGCCGCACGTATTCCTTTCTTCCAGCTTGCCCAGCCTTGCCTGCAGGCCATGATCAATCTGTCCGCCGCCGTCAAGAAAGGCGCCCTCGACCCGCGCCTGGTCGAGCTGCTGAATCTGCGCGTGTCGCAGATCAACGGCTGCGGCGTATGCGTCGACATGCACTGGCGCGACCTGATCAAGCAGGGCGCCGAGCCGCGCCATGTGAACGCGGTTGCCGGCTGGCGCGACGCGCCGTTCTTCAGCGACCGCGAACGCGCGGCGCTGCGCTGGGCCGAAGCAGTCAACGCCATTCCCCACAAAACGCCTTCGGACGAGGATTTCGCCGAACTGCAGGCGCATTTCAGCGAGAAGGAAATTGCCGAACTGAGCTATGCGATCGCCGCCATCCGGGGCTGGAATTCGATGAACATCAGTCTGCAGAACCAGATTCCGGAAGTGCCGCCGCCGGGCTTCTGAGCCGATCGCGAACCGGCGCCGCAAACCGTGCTTGCAAAAAAAACCGCCACAATCTTTCGATTGCGGCGGTTCTGTTTTTTGCGGCGCCGGTTTGCCGGCGCGCCAGGCGCTTATTTTTTCTTGTAGACGCCCAATTCCTTCACGGCGGCGGCGGCGAAGGAATTGTCCAGCACATCGTCCACGCTCACGTTGCCTTTGACTTCGCCCTGTTCCTTGTAAAACGCCAGATCGTTCTTCAGGCTCGGCACATAGACCGCGCCGTTCGGATTGCAGGCCTGCACGTTGATCGCCCGGTACACGGCCGGATCCTTGACGTTGGTGTATTCGGTGAGGATCGAAATCACGTCTTCCGCGCCGGGACCGGCGAGATGGCCATCCTTGAGCGCATCGTTATAGACGCGCACGGCGCGCAGATAGGCGCGCATGAAGCGCTTGGCGGCATCCGGATTGTCCTTGATGAAATCGCTGGAATACAGCACCACGGCGAGCTGGTGGTTCGGATAGATTTCGTCGTCGCCCATGATGCGCACCGCCGCGCCGCTCTGGATGGCCTTGGTGGCCGACGGTTCGGTGGTCATGGCGGCATCGACCGCCTTGTTCTGCAGCGCGGCCACGTGTTGCGGGAAGGCCAGGAACACGCGTTCGACGTCCGAATATTTCAGGCCGCCTTTTTTCAGCGCCTCGTTCAGGGTTGAAGTCGAGCCGCTGCCCGGCGCGCTGCCGGCGATTTTCATGCCCTTCAGGTCCTTGAGCGATTTATAGCGGCCGCTGTCGACCAGATCCTTGCGCACCAGCAAAGGCTGGAAACCGTAGCCCGGCGGGGTCGAGCCCTTGTCGGCCACGATCTTGATGTGGATGCCGCGCGTGACGGCGTTATACAGGCCGGCGGCCGCCGAGCCGGCGCCAACCTCAAGCTGGCCCGCGCCCAGAGGGGCGACCATCTTGGCCGCCGAGTCGAAATTGACGAAGGTGACCGCCAGGCCTTCTTCCTTGAAATAGCCTTTTTTGTCGGCGATGAAGAAGCCGACATCGCTGCTGGCCGCCGCCAGGCCGACCCGTACCGGCACCGGATCTGCAGCCTGGGCCGTAGCGCCGGCGATGAGCATGGAAAGCCCCAGGGTCAGCCCGGCACAGCGCCGCGCCAATGTGGAAAAATGCATGGTGAAGTCTCCTGAAAAATTCATTGTTGTCGCCCCGAAATAGTGTATGGTCCGGTCGTTCGGCCGAGTAGGGCTTCCGACTCTTTTGCGCATGATTTGCAGCGCTACATATTGGCATATTTGTACGGTTTTTTATATATCAATAATTGTCTTATTTTGATAATAAGTTATTATTTGCCTTTCTGAAATCTCATTTTTTGAAATTGATTCAATTGTTGAGTCGATGCCGGGTCGATTTTCTTCCATTCGAAAGGTCCAACGGGTACCCACCATGATGCAAAAACCGCACTGTCCCATCATCGCCATCGAAGAACATTACTGGGATGACGAACTTGCCTCCCATTTCGTGGGGCAGGAAGGCTCTCGCGCCGGCCCGATGGAAAAGCGGCTGCGCGATTTCGGCGGCGAGCGCATCAAGGACATGGACGCCGCCGGCATCGATATGACGATTCTGTCCCACGGCGCGCCGTCCGGCCAGAAGTTGCCGGCCGACATCGCGGTGGCGCTGGTGGCGCGCACCAACGACCGCCTGGCCGCCGCCGTGGCCGCCAATCCGACCCGCTTCGCGGCATTCGCGGCGCTGCCGACCGCGCATCCGGAAGCGGCGGCCGACGAGCTGGAACGCTGCGTCGGCATGGGCTTCAAGGGCGCCATGCTGCACGGCTTGTCCAACGGCGAATTCCTCGATCTGCCGAAATTCTGGCCGATCTATGCGCGCGCCGAACAGCTCGACGTGCCGATCTACCTGCACCCGTCGCTGCCGCATCCGGCCGTGCTGGACGCCTATTACAAAGACTATATGAAGGATTACCCGATGCTGGCGCGGCCGGCCTGGGGTTATACCGTCGAATGCGGCACGCAGGCGCTGCGCATGGTGCTGTCGGGCGTATTCCAGAAACATCCGAAGCTGAAAATCGTGCTCGGCCATCTGGGCGAATCGCTGCCGTTCCAGCTGTGGCGCATCGACCAGGCCTTGTCGCGGGCGGGGCAGAAGTCGCTCAACTTCCGCGATATTTTTACGAACAATTTCTGGATCGCCACCAGCGGCTTCTTCTCCACGCCGGCGCTGCTTTGCTGCGTGATGGAAATGGGCGTCGACCGCATCCTGTTCGCGGTCGACTGGCCGTTCGTCGACGAGAGCAAACCGGGCGTGGACTGGATGGCCGGGGTGCCGCTGTCGTCGGAGGACAAGATCAAGATCCTCAGCGGCAACGCGCAAAAATTATTCAAGATGTAGTCCGAGGAACCGTCGAGGAAACTTCCATGAGCATTAAAAAACCGGACCAGGAACTGGTCGACAAACTCGTCATCGCCAACCGGATCCTGTATCAGCAGGGCATCGTGGACGGCCTCGGCCATGTCAGCGTGCGCCACGACAGCGAACCGGACGTCTTCCTGCTGTCCTGCAACCGCGCGCCCGGCATGGTGGTGCGGGAAGATATCGTCTGCTACGACTATGACGGCAATGCACTTTATGAAAACGCCGAGCGGCCTTATCTGGAGCGTTTCATCCACGCCGAAATCTACCGTTCGCGGCCCGACGTGGTGTCAGTGGTGCACAGCCATTCGCAGAGCGTGATTCCGTTCGCCGCCACCGCGCGGCCATTGCGTCCGATCTATCACATGGCCGGTTTTCTCGGCGCCGGGACGGCGCATTTCGACATCCGCGACAAGTCCGGCAATACCGATATGCTGATCCGCAATTCCGCGCTGGGAAAGAATCTGGCGCAGTCGCTGGGCGCGCATACCTGCGTGCTGATGCGCGGGCACGGCTCGACCACGGTCGGCACTTCGCTGGAACAGGCGGTGTTCCGCGCCGTCTATGCGGAAATCAACGCCAAGCTGCAATTGCAGGCGCAGACCATTGGCGAAATCAATTTCCTCAACGCAGAAGAGGCGCAGCTGGCCTCCGACGTCAACGACGGCCAGATCGGCCGTTCGTGGTCGCTCTGGGCGCGGCAGATCACGCTGTAATCCGCCCGCCGCGGGACGCTAGCGGACGACGCAATCGACCGGGGCGGAAGACTTGGGCGCATTTGCCGCGCCGGGCGCCGCGGATTGGCTGAACTGGGGCGGCGGCGTGAAGGCTATGGCCGGACTTTTCGGGAGCAGGATCGGCGGTTGCGTGGGGTTAGGCGTAAAACCGAATTGTCCCGGGGCGAAACTCATGGCGCCTCCCTTGTTGGTGACGTTGATCAGGCCGTCTATTACGCTCACGTACAGGCCAGGCTGCAGTGTCGGACCGGGCGCCTTCGGCAGAGGTATGTTCTGCGCCATAAGCAGGCTGGCCGATGCCGATGGCAGCGGCGCATCGCTGCGGGTGATCATCATCGATGTGTCCAGCGCCGCCGTGCTGGCGAACAGGAAGGCGCGTTGCTGCGTGATCTGTGCGACCTGCGCGTCGCTGCCTGGCGCCGGCTGATACTGGACAATGGCGCTGGCGTTCTGCAGGCCGACAGTTGCAATCGGCGTATTCAGTGTGACGCGATCCTTGCTGCGCTTGCCAAGCAGCCCCGCATTCGAGCGCACGCCGCCTTGCTGCAGCGTGAAGACCGCTTCATCGGTTTCCGGCTTGGCGGCGTCATATGAAAACCTGTCGATCGTCAGCGCGGTGGACGGCTGCAGAATGAGCAGGCTGCCGTCGCTGAACTTGATCTGCGCATAGCCGTTCTTTTGCGTCACCAGCGTTTCGCCGGGATTGACCGCCGAATTCGGCGCCAGAACGCGGCTGCTGCCGTCGGCCCTGGTTGCCAGCAGCGGGCCGCTCACATGCATGACGGCGCCGGCGCTCGCGCCTTCGGCCCCGGCGAGAGCGGAGATAAAGGCCAGTGCCAGAAACAGCAGGGCATTAATTGCAGTACATTTTTTTGACGGGATCATTTTTTACTCCTGACTTGTCGGTGGAAGCGACTTCCTTGGTGTCTGTTTTATCGGCGGCCTTGTCGGTTTTGCTGTCATCAGGCGTGCTGCCGGCGGAAGCGCTGCCTGTTGTGGCGCCGCCGCCCGAGCCGCTATCCGATGTGGTTTTCTTGGTGTCGAGGAACGCTACCTGATCGAAATCGGTTTTCGGTGTCGATGTGGTGACGGTCTTGATGATTTCGTTCGTTGCCTGCTGTACCGGTTTGACCGGTTCGGAGGCAGTCGGCGGCGACAGTACCTGGCACAGCGCCGAGTTCGGCGCGATGGTGCAGATGTCGGCCGATGGCGGCGGCGCTATCGTGGTGGAGTCCCTGCGTGTGAGGAGGCCGCCGTTGGTCGCCAGCGTGCTGCCGTTGTTGAGGTTGACCCGCCCTGAACCCGAGGCGGTGCCGCCGCCGTTATCGTTGGCCGACAACAGCAATGCGCCGCCATTTGTGGCGATTGAGGCGTTGACGTTGATATTGTTGCCGGCCTGCGCGCTTAATCCGAAATTCCCGGTGATGCTGATGGCGGTGTCGAAGTCGATATTGTTGCGCGCCTGCAGCGTTACATTGGTATCGGTGTGCGAAATCTGCGATGCGGTAATGAATGATGTCGCATTCGGATCCATTTGATCGGGATTGAAGGCGAAGGTGCTGACTGTGATGAGCGAAGCCGGATCGTTGTTGTCGCTGACGGAAATATTGAGGGGATCGAGCAGCCATTCGCCGGCTTTTCCGTTGGCCGCGCCGGCTTTCACGCGCAGGCCGGCGATATCCAGGTAATGTCCCGAGGTTTCCACGAAGCCGCCATTGCCGGACTGTGCGCCGCCGCGCGCCGAGATCGTGCCGTAGGCCCGGGTGGCCTGATCGCTCCAGACGATCACCTTGCCGCCGTTGCCGCGCACGATCGCGTCAGCGAAAATGCTTGCGTTCGGATCGATATAAACCTGCTGCGCATTCATGACATCCGGATTCTTGCCCTGGTAATCGCCGCCGATCAATACCGTGCCGCCGCCGTTCTGTCCGCTGGCGTCGACCTGGGCGTTGCCCGTCAGGCCGACCTGTTGGCCCAGCGCCTGGACTTCGCCGCCGCCGTCGATGCTGGTGGCGGTAGTGGTGCTGCCGGCTTCCAGTAAGGTGGTGCCGCTGGCGCGCAGCACAATCTTGCCGTTCTCGCCGACCACCGCGCTGTTGGCGTTGACCGCGCCGCGCTGGTTCACCAGCGCGCCGTAGATGCCGATCTTGCCGCCTTGCGCAATGACCTGGCCGAGGTTGATGGCCTGGTCGGTCGGCGACGACACCACCACATGCAGGCTCGGATTGGTGGAGTCGGCCAATTGCACACTGTGGCCGGCTGCCAGCAGCACTTCGCCTTCGGGCGAGGTGATGATGCCGGTATTGGTCACGTTCGGCGCAATCAGGAATACCTGGCCGCCGGACGGCGTGGTGATGGTGCCTTGATTGGTCACATTGCCCGCGACGTTGCCGGCGGTGAAATTGTTTTTCCCGGCCAGAAAGTCGGCATTCGTCATGTTCAGCGTCGACGCCACCAGCCCCGGCACATTGACCTGGGCGCCGGCGCCGAAGATGATGCCGTTCGGATTGATCAGGAACACCCGGCCATTCGACTGCAGGGCGCCCAGGATCTGGCTCGGACTCTGGCCTGTGATGCGGTTGAGCACGGCGCTGTTGCTGCTTTGCTGGAGGAAGCGCGTCATCTCGCCCGGCGCGATCGAAAAACTGTCCCAATTGATGATTGCGTTCGGGCTGTTGGTGATCGTGAAAACATTGCCTTGCCAGGAAAACGTCACCTGTCCGTTGACCACGGTCGCGCCGCTCGGATTGGCCGAGGCGGTGCGAATGCCCGCCCCCATGCAAAGCACGCCGGCGCAGACCGCGATCAGCGTCGGCAGGAGTTTGCGCAGCCGATGCCGGCCTGTGTCGATTGAATGCATCTTCATGATTGCGTCCTTAGAAGGTCAGGCTGAGACGCGCGTGCAGGCGATTGTCGCCGCGTTGCGTGAGGGTCGACTGCGCCTGCAGCACGTGGCCGTAGTCCATCTGCAAATCGACATTTTTACGGAACTGCATGCGTACGCCGACGCCGATGCTGCTGAGCGACTGGCTGAGAATTTCGCCTGGCAGCGCGTGATTGCGCGTTACATATCCGCGGTCGTAAAACGCCAGCATCTTGCATTGCCATTGGTTGTTGGTGCAAAGCGGAGGCGTGTAGATCTCAAGATTGCCCACGGCGCCGGAATCGCTCGAGACTTCACGTTCCTGGAAGCCGCGTACCGAAGTCGAGCCGCCGGCGCCGAATTGCTCGCCGGGGATCAGCGCATCGTTGGTGTATTGCGTCGTGAGCGCGAGATGCAATTGCCAGTCCGACGGCAAAGCCTGCACCAGGCTGCCGTCGAAACGCAGGGTGTTGTAATCGTCGGCGGCGCCGAAGCGCGCCGCGGTGAAATCCTGTTGGCCGCCGCGCGATCCTCCGGGAATGTTATGCGTGAAGGTCAATCCGAAGCCCAGGCTGCGGTCGATCTGGCCCCAACTGCCCTGGTAGGCGATGCTGACCGGATGCACGGTAATGTCGCTGAATGAAGGGCCGTCGCTCAATCCGGGCCCGATAAACTGCAGGCCGTTCTTATAGGCCTTGTAGTCGGCTCCGTACACGAGTTTCGACTCGTAGTTGCCGACGGTCTGAAGATTGCGGTTATAGCGGGTGCCGAAGGTGGTGCCTTTGCCGGTGACGCCGATATCCAGGATGCCGGCCTGGACCGGAATTGTGCCCGCATTCACATTGGAATAACTGCCGAAAAAATCCAGCGAATCGCCCAGCTCGTACAAGGGGACGTGATAGCCGGCGCCGTAAACCTTGATGCTGCCGGGCTTTTCCACCGTGGTGGTGTATTGCAGGCTCAATACATGATCGAGGCCGAACATGTTGGCGTTCTGCAGAACGACGCCGGTGTGGGTCTTGCCGGTCTGTTCGCTGCCGGTATTGTCGACGTTGAGGGTGGCGGACCAGGGCGTTTCATCGGTGACCGCCAGCGTCGCGTCGACCTGGTCGTCCTGTTCGGCCGACTGCATGGACATGACGATTTTCCTGGCCGGATTTTCGTTGGCCAGCTTCAGGCTTTTGGAAATCGCCTGCATGTTTGGCGCCTCCCATGAATTGAGCGCCGGCAAGGCGCGGCGGATATTGGCGTCGCCGAAATAGTTGTTGCCTTCGATCTTCACGCGGGCGATCTTGATCTGCACCACATTCAAGGTGACCACGCCCTGATCGAGTTCCTGTTCCGGCAAATCGATGCGCACCAGTTGGTAGCCGCGCGCGTGATAAGCGGTTTCCAATGCTTCCAGCGCGCCCATCACATCGGCGAAATCGCGGTCTTTTCCGGTGAAGCGGGACACCAGGCTGTCGACGGTCTCAGGCGGCAATAGCGTGTTGCCGCGGACCTCGAAGCGCTTGATATCGAAATGGACGGAAGACGGATCGCCATCCGCTGCATAAGCGGCGCCGGAAGCGGCCGCGGCAAGCCAGGCCCCAACCAGCAATGGCAGCAAATGGTATTTCATTAATGAACCCCTGGATTGTTTTTTTAATCAATGCCTTTATTGCGGAAGTTTAACAATTCAGCGCAGATAAAAGTGAAATAAGTGCGTTTATAAGTGGTTTTTTGGCGTTACGCAGACTCTGCCCCGGTATGCGGCAGGCCGACGTAGTTTTCCGCCAGTACAGTCGCCGCCGCGCGCGAACCGACGATGTAGTCGAGCTCGGCCAGCTGCAACTGCTGCTGGAACGGCGTGGCGTCGTCGAAATGATGCAGCAGGCTGGTCATCCAGTACGAAAACTGTTCGGCGCGCCAGACCCGCCGCAGGGCGGTTTCGGCATAGGCATCGAGCCGGTCGCCGTTGCCGGTCTTGTAGAAGCGGTTCAGCGCAATCGACAGCAAGCGCACATCGGCGATGGCGAGATTCATGCCCTTGGCGCCGGTAGGCGGCACGATATGCGCCGCGTCGCCGGCCAGGAACAGGCGGCCGTGCCGCATCGTGGTCATCACGAAGCTGCGCATGCCGATGATATTTTTCTGGAAGATCTTGCCTTCCTTGAGCTTCCAGCCGTCGTCGTTCTCCAGCCGGGCATGCAGCTCGTTCCAGATCCGGTCGTCCGACCAGGCGTTGACGTCGTCTTTCGGATCGCACTGGAAATACAGCCGCTGCACCGATGGCGAACGGGTGCTGATCAACGCGAAGCCGCGCTGGTGCCGGGCGTAAATCAGTTCTTCCGCCGAGGGCGGCGATTCGACCAGGATGCCGAACCAGCCGAAAGGGTAGTTGCGCTGGAATTCGGTGCGCGCCGAAAGCGGAATCCTGGCGCGCGAAATGCCGTGGTAACCGTCGGCGCCGACGATGAAGTCGGCGCGCAATTTGATATCCTGGCCCTCGTGCCGGCAGGTTACGGCGGGTTTGTCGGTATCGATGCCGTGCAGCACGGCATGGTCGACGTTGAACCAGATCTGTCCCTGCGCCGCCAGCCGCGCGGCCACCAGATCCTTGATGACTTCGTGCTGCGGATAAACAGTGATTGCGCGTCCGGTCAATGCGCTCAGATCGATGCGATGGCGCCGGCCGCCGAAGGCCAGTTCGATGCCGTGATGCAGCGCGCCCTCGGCCTGCATGCGCGCGCCGAGGCCGGCCTCGATCAGGACATCCATGGTGTTCTGTTCCAGCACGCCGGCGCGGATGGTCGATTCGATATCGGGACGCGAGCGCGTTTCCAGCACCACCGATTCGATGCCCTGCAAATGCAATAGGTGCGACAGCAGCAAGCCGGCGGGGCCGGCGCCGATGATGGCGACCTGTGTGGCGACCTGCTTGTAGTCGGTATTCATTGCGGTCTCCATTTTTTTGTTGTTCGCGGGCACGATTGCGCCGTATTTCGTTCTGATTCTGCCCCATTATTTCCGGCGGCGGCCATACTGTGTAAAAAAATGGAATGCCGTTCCATAGAGCGGATCGTTGGTTTGACTTATCCTATGCACACTACTATATTCTCGCGATACAAGAATTTATGTGGTTTTTTTGATTTTTTTTAGAAATATCAACGGAGTAGACAAAATGAGCAACGCAGCGCAAGCCGTACAAACCATCACGCCTGCAGGCCAGGATATCGAACAGCACTTGCGCGACCAGGTTGCCGCTTGCACGCTGATGCTCAATGAATTGAAGATCATGGGTTACAGCGGCCACGTCAGTGCGCGCCTGCCCGAAGGCCGCGGCTTCCTGATCCAGTCGGTCGACCAGAGCCGCGCTTCGCTGCGTCCCGAGCTGCTGCTGATCTGCGACATGGAAGGCAAGCTGAAGTCCGGTCCCGAAGGGCTGCGTCCGCCGTCGGAAGTCTATCTGCATTCCGAAATCTACAAGGCGCGTCCGGACGTCAATTCGATCGCGCACTTCCACCATGACCGCACCGCGGTATTCACGCTGGCCGACGGTCCCCAACTGGCGCCGGTGAAGAACCATGCCGTGCGCTGGGCCAACGGCATTCCGGTGCATCCGAACCCGAATCACGTGAATACGCCAGCGCGCGGCGCTTCGCTGGCCGTAACGCTGGGCCAGGCGCATGCGGCGCTGATCCGTGCGCACGGCCAGGTGATCGTTGCCGAAAACGTGCCGGGCGTGCTGATCGATTGCGTGCATTTCGTCGAAAACGCCGAAGCCATGTACGACGCTTGCATGCTGGGCCGCGTGCTGCCGCTGACCGCCGAGGAAATCGCTTCGTTCGGCGACGACATCAAGCGCGACAAACACATCAACAAGCTGTGGACATACTATGCCGGCCGTGCATTGGCCATGGGTCTGGTGCCGGAAGAATGGAACCTGAAGGCCAAGCTGGCGCAACCGGTTGTAGCCGCTTAAATCACAGCCTGGGCCAGTCACTTGCGTGAATCCGTTGCGGCGGGTTCACGCCTCCGTAGCATCTCGCAAGTAGTATCTTGTAATAACTCTAAAATCCCATATATTAAGAAAATGAACTATAATTTCCCTCGTGAAAATTATAGGGAGTAGTCTTGAGCGCAGCATCGACACATCCGGCCGCGGCGGCCGACGGACTTGAAAACCCGCAACGGCTATGGGCCGTGCTGGCGATTCTGATCGCCACCTTCATGGCCAATCTGGATGCGGCAATCGCCAATATCGCCATGCCGGTCATTTCCCACGACCTGGGCAGCAGCGCCGCGACCACGGTCTGGGTCGTCAACGCTTATCAACTGGCGGTGGGCATCACCGTGCTGCCGTTGGCCGCGATCGGCGAACGCTTCGGCTACAAGCGTGTATATCTTGGCGGCGTCGTGTTGTTTACCTTGGCTTCGATCGGCTGCGTGATGTCGTCGAGCATCGCCGAATTGATTTTCTGGCGCGCCATGCAAGGCCTCGGCGGCTCCTCTCTGGCGACGCTGGCGCCGGCCCTGGTGCGCGCTGCCTTTCCGCAAAAAATGGCGGGGCGCGGCATTGCCTTGCTGGCATTGACGGTCGCGATATCGGCGACGCTGGGACCGACGGTGGCGGCCGGTATTCTGCATCTGGGCGACTGGCGCTGGCTGTTCGGCATCAACCTGCCGATCGGCGTGTGCGTCTTCGTCATCGGATTGGCCGCGGTGCCAAGCAATCAGGGCGTGCGGCGGCCATTCGACTTGGCCGGCGCGATATTGAGCGCGGCGACTCTGGGCCTGCTGATTCTCGGGGTCGGCGGCCTGGGCGGCGGCGCGGGGCAGAGCAGCTTTGGCAGCGTGGCGCTGCTTGAAATCGGCGCGGGCGCGATTGCCGGCGTCGCGCTGTATTTTCAGCAGCGGCGCAGCGCGGCGCCGCTGGTGCCGCTCGACCTGTTGCGCATTCCTGTGTTTTCGATGTCGGTGCTGACCTCGATCTGCTCGTACGCGGCGCAAACGCTGGCGTTTATTTCGATGCCGTTCCTGCTCGAACATCAACTGGGACGCAGTCCGGCCGTCACCGGCCTGCTGATGACGCCGTGGCCCTTCGTCATCGTCTTCGTGGCGCCGCTGACGGGACGCCTGTCCGACCGTTATCCGGCCGGCGTGCTGTGTTCGATCGGCCTGGCCTTGCTGGCGGGGGCGCTGGCGACGATGGCGCTGCTGACCGCCGATCCGGGCAATATCCAGGTGGCGCTGCTGATGGGCTTGTGCGGCATCGGCTTCGGTTTCTTCCAGACCCCGAACAACCGCGTCATCCTGACCGCCGGTCCGCAGTCGAGAGGCGCGGCGGCCAGCGGCATGATGACCATGTCGCGCCTGATCGGCATGACGCTGGGCGCGGCATTTGCGGCGCTGCTGTTTGCAATCAGTCCGAGCGGCGGGACAGTCATGGCGCTCACCGCGGGCAGTTTGATCGCGCTGGGCGGCATTGCCGCCAGCAGTCTGCGCCTGCGCACCGCGCGGCAGCCAGCGCACGAAAAAGGGTAGTTAGGACGATACCTGGATTTGAGATTCGGATAACTCCGAATTTGCATTCGCCGGGGGGGCTATGGCTTGTTCGGTGCAGCGGTTGGGTGCACCATTTGATGCGGGTTCTCTGATACGTTTGCTTAGGAGGCAACAGATGCATCGAAAAGCCACGCAGTCTCACGGTTCGCCGCTCCAGGATCAATTGTGCCCGCCGCGTCCTCTGCTGTTGTTGCAGCGGCCGGTTTCGCAGGTCAATGTGGTGCTGCCCGATCGCATACGATTTTTCTATCCCGCCGCCAACGGCCGCCAAGCGCAGCATCAGCTTGAGGTGCAGGCGCTGGGTGAAAATGCGCACGGTGTTTGTTTTTTGACAGGTATTTGTCATTCTATAAACAAATGCGAAAGCAGCGATGGCGACCGTGACGGCGGCGGCGCCGCAACCCGTGCGCCGGCAGCGGCCGATGCCTTTCGCATGGACATGATTTGCGGGCTGATCACACGCATGGAAACCGGCGAGCGCATGACCTTGCACGACTGGGAGCGGCGCGTGCGGCGTTGTTTCGCCATGGACGGCAAGACCGATGCGCTGCCGTTGAGCAGCATGCTGATTTCGAGCAATCCGAGACCGGCGGCCATGCGGAAATGAGCTTGTCATATTTCTCATGCTGCGATGCTCGTTGACAATCTTATCCGGGCCAGCGTATAAAGTTTTCCATGGATAAAATAGACGCGTTCAGAAATATCGCTGCGCAGGCCGGCCGGGGAGAACTGGTATTTCCGACCAACGTTGACGCGTCGATGAAGCTCCAGAAAGCGCTGGAGGATCCCGAGTGCCATCTCGAAGCGGCCGCAAAAATGGTGCTGCTCGAACCGCTGGTCGCGGCCAGGGCGGTGGCGATCGCCAATTCGGTGGCGTACAACCGCTCCGGGGCGGAAATAGCCAGTGTGCGCGCCGCGGTCATGCGATTGGGTTTTCGCACCCTGCATTCGCTGGTTGCCGCCGTCATGGTGCGGCAAATGACCGGCAAGGTCGCCAATCCCGCATTGAAGGCCAAGGCCAACCGTTTGTGGGAACATACCGCGCACGTCGCGGCGCTGTCGCAGATATTGGCCAAGCGGCTGACCAGGGTCGATCCTGAAATCGCCATGTTTGCCGGCATCGTGCATGAAGTCGGCGGTTTTTATCTGCTGTCGCGCGCGGAGGAATTTCCCGGCTTGCTGGAAGGCGATTCGGAAGACTGGGCCGAGTACGGCGAGAAGCTGATCGGCCGCGGCGTGCTGAAAAAACTGGCGGTGCCGGAGATTGTGCTGACGGCGGTCGAGTCCTTGTGGACCGGCATCGGCGAGCAGCCGCCGCTGACGCTGGGCGATATTCTCCTGCTGGCCAATATGCTGGCGCCGGTACCGTCGCCGCTGCATCCGGAAATCGATGCCGCCAGCGCCGCGGTGACCGAGCCGCTGGAAATGGAAATCGACGGCGAAGCGCTCGGCGAGATACTGGAAGAGAACCGCGAAGAAATCAAATCGCTGACGGCGGCCCTGATGTTTTAAGAGGCTGTTGCAAATCAAGCTGGCAAGGCGCGTCGCCGCAGACAGAATCCAAGCCAGCGCCGCAGCCCGAAAAAAAGCCCTCGCGCATCTTTGCCGAGGGCTTTTTTTACGTCGGTTTACTTGGTTTTACGTCAGCGCGGCCTTTTGTATCCGCCCTCGATCCAGGCTTGCGCGCTATTGCGGTCCAGCTTGAAATCCGGCGCGATGCGTATTTCGGCGAGTTGCTCGCCGTCCCCGTCGTGCGCACGCAGTATTGCATAGGGATCGTCATCGTCGGGAACGATATCGAGCGTGACGTCGATCGCGGCGCCCGAGGGCAGGTTGACCCGGACGCTTTTGTGCAGCATTGCGTGCAATTGCTGCTCGTGCCGCCGCAATACTTCGTTGGCCGTCTTGACCAGGGTGCCGAATGCGTTGGCGTCCAGCGGTTTCGGATTTTTCTTGTCGCGTCCCATGGTCCACGGACCGACCAGCGCAGGTTCCGGCTCGCCATCCTTGATCATCGCCACGGCCCAGCCTTCATCGTCTTCGTTTTCGATGACTTTGGCGGTCCAGCCGTCGTCGCGCCACAGGCGCGGATCTTGCGTTTTCGGATCGCGCCGCGGCGCGCGTTCGGCGGAATCGTTTGGAGAGGGCGAATCTGGAGGTAATTGAGCGGTCATGAAACGGTTTTAAAATAGAAGAAATGAAAACGCATGCGGCATGATAGTTGAAATCGGACATGCCGAAGCGAGTGATGATACATTGCCGCTTGCCGTTTGAACGCATTCAATCTTGGGATCAATTGCATGGATATCGCAGCAACTTCGGAACTGTCGCTTGAAACGGCGATTCGGCATCATATGGCGCAACGCCACGACGAAGCCGAGGCAATCTATCGCGGCCTCATCGCGCAACAGCCGGCATCGGCCGCGCCCAAACATTGGCTGGGCTTCATGCTGCAGCAACGCGACCGGCTGGAAGAGGCCTGTGCGCTGATCGGTGAATCGCTTCAACTCGACGCTTCGCAGGCGGGCTGGCATTTCAATTTCGGCATCCTGCTGGCGCGCATGGACAAGACCGCGGAGGCCGTGCAGTCTTTTCTGAACGCGATCGCGCTGGACGCACAGAGCTATTTCAGCTGGACCAATCTGGGATCGCTGTATGAAAAAATGGGCGATGCGGACAAGGCCGAACGGTCTTATCTGGTGGCGGCCGAACTCGATCCCGATTGTCCGGATGCCTATTATCTTTTGTCCGCGCTATGCGTCGAACAGCATCGCTTCGCGGAGGCCAAGCATTTTCATTGCCTGGGTTTTGTCGCCGGGCCGGCGGCGGGCAAGCCGCGCGTCAAGTTGTGCATGGCCTATTACGAACTGGGCCGCGCGGAGGCTGCCATCGCGCTGATCGACGATTGGCTGGCCCGGGAGCCGGATAATCCCGAAGCGCAGCATCTTGCCGTTGCCTACAAGGGCTTGCCGGCGCCGGAGCGCTGTTCGGAAGCCTACGTGGAATCGACTTACGACGGTTTCGCCGCGAGCTTTGAAAATACCTTGTCGAAACTGAGATACGCGGGGCCGCAGGCGCTGGCCGAAGAATTGCGGACGGCGGCGTTCGCGCCCGGCGCATTCGATACGCTGGAGCTTGGCTGCGGCACCGGCCTCAATGGCGAGCATCTGAGAGCGGTATCGTCAATGCTGACCGGGGTCGATCTGAGCGGGCGCATGCTGGAGCAGGCTTCGCTGAAGGACGTCTACGACCGGCTGATCAAGGCGGAAATCGGCGCGTTCCTGCGCACGTCGGGGCGGCAATACGACCTGATCGCCTGCATCGATACGCTGATCTATTTCGGCGCGCTGGAGGAAATTTTGGAATTGATGGAACGCAATCTGAAGCCGGGCGGCTGGCTGATTCTGACTACCGAGAAACTACTGGCCTCGACGCCATCCAAAGCCTTGACATCGCAATTGAATATCAGCGGACGCTACAGCCATGCGGAAAGCTATCTGCGCAGCCTGCTTGCGGAAAACGGCCTCGAATTGATCCATGCGGGCGATTTGACCATCCGCATGGAGGCCGGCATGCCGATCCCGGGACAGATACTGCGCGCCCGGAAACGGCAACCTGCAATTTAAGACTTGGAAGCTGCCGCAAATTCGGGCGAGGCGGGGTGTTGTGCGAAGTGAGGTAAAGGGGGAGACGGCCGCAGGCCGGCGGAGGACACGAACGCAGTACAACGCCCCGCCTCGCCCGAATTTGCGGCAGCTTCCTGAAACTTAAGCGAACAGTTTGTCGTAAGCCTGCAGCAGCGTCTGGTGCATCGCGCTGCCTTGCATGTCCGGCCCCAGATCCTGCAGGCCGAAGAAGCGTTCGCTGCGGTCCAGCAAGGCTTCGGCCTGGCGCACGGTTTCGGCGCCGTACATCAGCACCAGCGCGCGGCGATAATCTTCGCTGTCTTCCAGCGCCAGCATATTGTCGATGCAGCGATAGACCTTGCGGCGCGGCACGCTGAGCTGGCGGTACTGATGGATCCAGTCGCAGCCCTGGCGGATTGCTTCGGTGTCGCCGATGGCCAGCGCCAGCAGCGTCTTCAGTTCGCCGATGCGCAGTTCCTTCCACGGCGTATCGAGCGGGATGGCCAGGCCGAGTATTTCCCATAACGGCCGCTCGTCGTTCAGATTCAGCGTCTGCAGATTTTCCAGCAGATCGGCGCATTCGTCTTCGTCCAGATCGGACAGGCGAACCATCGCCGGCCGGATCTCGTTGCCGACGCTGTTGTTTTCCCATTCAAGATCTTCGACCGGATAGATTTCGGACATGCCCGGCACCAGGATGCGGCAGCTGTAGGCGCCCTGTTCGGCGAAGTCGGCGACGTAAATGTCCTTGCCTTCGGCGGCGATGCAGTTGCACAGCCACGCATAATCTTCTTCGGTGGTGTTGCTGAAATTCCAGTCGGCGAAGGGATAGTCGGGCGTGTCGCCGAGGAAATCCCAGCTGATGACGCCGCTGGAATCGACGAAATGGATTTCGAGATTGGCGACGGCATTGATTTCATCCATGTCGAAGCCCGGTTCGGGAAAGCCTTCCAGCGACGACAGCGCGCGTCCCTGCAGCAGTTCGGTCAGGGCGCGCTCCAGCGCGATTTCGAAGCGCGGGTGCGCGCCGAAGCTGGCGAAGCAGCCCTGGTCGTTCGGATGCAGCAGGGTGACATTCATGACCGGATAGCGGCCGCCCAGCGAGGCGTCGCGCACCAGGATGCCGAAGCCGGCCTCGCGCAGGCCCTTGATGCCGGCGGCAATGCCGGGATAGCGGGCGATCACGTCTTGCGGCACCTCCGGCAGGCACAGGCCTTCGCTGATGATGCGATATTTGATGTGGCGCTCGAAGATTTCGGACAGGGCCTGGCTGCGCGCTTCCTTCATCGTGTTGCCGGCGGCCATGCCGTTGCTGACATACAGATTGCCGATGATGTTGACGGGAATCCAGGTTTCGGCGCCGTCGCGCAGGCGGGTGTACGGCAGGGCGACGATGCCGCGTTCGACGTTGCCGGAATTCAGGTCGACCAATACTTCGCCGTCGATTTCGCCGTCCGGATTATAAAAGTCGTGCAATTCCGGATTCAGCAATTCCGCCGGCCAGCTGCCGTCTTCGGACGGCGCGAACCAGCGTTCCTGCGGATAGTGCACGAACGGGCGGTTGGCGCGGGTCGCGCCCAGATAGAAATGGGTCCAGAAATAATGCGTGCCCAGCCGTTCGAAGAATTCGCCGAGCGCGCTGGCGCGGGCCGCCAGTTCGGTGGCGCCCTTGCCGTTGGAAAACAGCATCGGGCAATCCTGATCGCGCATATGCACCGACCAGATCGAATCGACCGGATTGAGCAGCGAGGATTCGGTCATCCGGAAGCCGCGCGCGGCCAGTTTGGCCTGCATGGTGGATATGGTCGATTCCAGGGACGCGTCCTTGCCCGGAATAAAGCTTTCTTTTTGCATTGCGTGCATTCATATGGTTTGGAATGGGAGCAATGTACACGCAAATGCATGAAAAAAGCGGGAAGACATCTCCCGCTTTGTGCGAATAAGGTTGTTATATCGGTCAGGCCTTGGCTTTGGGGTTGTCCCTGGCCTTGGTTTCGGACGCTTTCACCGCTCCGGCGTTCTGATGGTCGTCGGCGGCCGAGGCGGTTTCCGGCGCCTTTTCGATGCGGGTGATATTCGATGCCGATACCGGATCGCTCGCGGGGAACGAGAGCTCATTGGCCACATCCAGCGCCATCTGATCCGGCGTGTCCTGCACCTGCGGCGTCTTCTGCTGATCGGCCGGGAGGGCCGGTTTCTTCATTCCTTCCACTGCATCTTTATTCGTCATGATGACCTCCTTGTTGTATTCAGAAGCCAGCTTAGCGTGTCGCCGCGGCCGTCCGTATAGGCGCTCGCCTGATCGCCATGTCAGACAAGCTAACCGGGGCCGCGCACGGCGGCGGCCAGGGAGCGGCCTTCTATATAAATGCGTTTGATCTTCGGATAGGCGGTGCGGATTTCCTTTTCGATGGCGTCCACGGCGTGCGCCACTTCGGAAGCGGTGGTATCGGCCTGAAATTCCACATCCAGCGTCAGCAGGATATCGTCCGCGCCCATGTACATGCCGAGTATCGCGCCCACCTTGCATACGCTCGGATTGCGCAGCACAATGCGCCGGATGGCGGCGGAGGTGTCGGGCCGTATGCCTTCGCCGACCAGCAGGCCGCGCAATTGGCGCATCAGCAGGATCGCCACGCCGCACAGCAGCGCCCCGATCAGCGTCGATGCGGCGCCGTCGATGACCGGCATCTCCAGCACCTGGCTCAGCAGCGTGCCGACGGCGGCGATCGCCAGCCCGGCCAGGGCGGCGCCGTCCTCGGCGACCACCGAGAGGGTGCTGGGATCGCGATTGTTGCGCAGCGCTTCGCGGAAATCGGATGTCTCGTTTTCGGCCTGCAACTGGCGCAGCGCAATCAGGAAGCTGCCGCCTTCGAATGCGGCGGCGATGCCGAGCACGAGGTAATTCCAGAACGGATCCTGCATCGGCACGGGCGAGCGCATATGCAGGATGCCTTCATATGCCGATATGCCGCCGCCGACGCCGAAAATCAGCACCGCCACGATCAGGCTCCAGAAATACAGTTCCTTGCCGTGGCCGAAGGGATGTTCCGGCGTCGGCGGCCGCCGGCTGAACTTGAGGCCGAGCAGCAGCAGAAAACCGTTGAACGTATCGACCGTCGAATGGATGCCTTCCGAAATCATCACCGAACTGCCGGTAATGCCGGCGACGATGAATTTGCTGGCGGCAATCGCTATATTTGCCCCGATCGCACCGAACACGGCTATTTTGGATTCGCTCATGGGGGATTGATTCCAGGCAGGGCCGACAGTTCATTGCGCGATCAAATAAAAACCGGCGCCCGGGCTCTGGTAAGATCGGCGTTATTCCGATGTTTATTTTCGGTTTTATTCTTGTTTTTTGAAGGCAACACAAATGTGTAATTTTGTTGTTAAAGCGGTAGTTATTAAAGCTTCAATTGTTAATACCATAATCGTTTCCGCGTTTGCCGCAACATTGGCGCTGCTGGCGCCGGCTGTCGCGCATGCCGAGCAGAAGCCGCGCGATCTGGCGATGGAAACTTATCGATTCATGGAAGCGGCCCAAGGCAAGCTGGATAGCTGGGTCAAGAATGTCAACAAGGCGGATTACTTTGCGCAGTTTTCCAATCCGGCCAAGACCATCGCCGCCAAATGGCCGCAGCCCTTGAAGGAAGAGTATTACGATTATGCCGATTGCTACTTCGCCCTGGATCTGCTGACCCGCTATACCGACAAGGCCGTGGCCGACAAGTCGTGGAACGATCCGGTGCAGGTGGCGCGCAAGACGCGTTTCGGCAATGCCTTGCGCGAATGCCAGCGCGATCTGCGCAAAATGCTGTAAGAAGCGGGCAAGCCGACAGGCGCCCCGAACGCCACGCCGATCCGGACTAAGCCGGCGCCGCGGCGGCGCCCAGCGGCCGCGGACGCTTGATGCCCATCGCGATCAATCCCGCCACCAGGCACAGGCCGCCGGCGATATAAAGCGCCGGCGTATAAGTGAGCAGGACGGTGCGGATCGAACCGGCGCCGTAGGCCGCGACCGCCGCCCCCAACTGATGCGCCGCGAAAATCCAGCCGAACACCATCCCCGCACGTTCCTTGCCGAAGCCGGCGGCCGCCAGCTTGACGGTCGGCGGCACCGTGGCGATCCAGTCGAGGCCGTAGAACATCGCAAAAATCGACAGGCCGTACAAGGAAAAAGTCGAATGCGGCAGCCACAACAGCGACAGGCCGCGCAGGCTGTAGTACCAGAACAGCAGCTTGCGGCTGTCATAGCGGTCGGACAGCCAGCCCGACAGGATGGTGCCGAAAAAATCGAAGCCGCCCATCATGGCCAGCACGCCCGCGGCCGGAATCGCCGTCAATCCATAATCGCCGCACAAGGAAATGAAGTGGGTCTGGATCAGGCCGTTGGTGCTCAGGCCACAGATGAAAAAGGTCGCCGCCAGGATCAGGAAAGTGCGGTTGCCGATGACGCCGCGCAGGACGTTGACCGGTTCCCACAGAGGCATGCCGCGGCCGCCGGCATTGGCCGGCACGGGGGCGCCGGCTTCGGCGCCGAATGCGCGCGCGCCGACATCTTCGGGGCGGTCGCGCATGAAGATGAAGGCCAGCACGGCAGTCGTCAGGCAGCTCGCGAAAACCGGCAGCACCGCCGCGCGCCAGCCGAGATGTTCGATCAGCCAGGCGGCCACCGGCAGGAAAATCAGTTGGCCGGTGGCGGAGCTGGCGGTCAGCATGCCGATGACCAGGCCGCGCCGTTTTTCGAACCAGCGATTGGCGACCATCGCGCCCAGCACCAGCGCGGTCATGCCGGAACCCAGGCCGAGGATCAATCCCCACAGGATGAACAGTTGCCATAGCTGTCCCAGCATGGTTACCGAAGCCATGCTGCCGGCGATCAGCAGCAGGGCCGTGCACATGATTTTGCGCATGCCGTAGCGTTCGATCAGGATTGCCGAAAACGGCCCGAGCAGGCCGTACAGCGCAAAGCGCAGCGCCAGCACCGAGGAAATCTGTTCGGTATTCCAGCCGAATTCCCTGCTCAAGGGCTGAATCAGGGCGCCCGGCAGGCCGAGTGCCGCCGATGAGGTCAGCATGGTAAGGAAGGTCAGGGCGACGACCACCCATCCGTAATGGATGCGGCGCCGCGCCAGCCGGTTTGCGAGAGATTGCACGAACATGGTGTTCCCTTGTTATTTGAATTCAGTCTATGCGTTGCGCCAGAGTGCGTCCGGCATCGAGAAAGGCATCGGATAAAGGGTCGCCGGCGGTGGCGCGCGCCAGCGTCAGCGTGCCGACCAGCAGCGCCAGGCGCATCCGCGCGGCCTGTTCCGGATCGCCTGCCGAGGTTGCGGATGACAGTTCCGTAAAGGTCGCCAGCATCTGTTTCAGGCTGTCCAGATAGGCCGCGCGCACCGGCTTGCCGGGCGCTTCGCGGGCAATGTCGGCGGCCAGCGCCAAAGCGGGGCAGCCGCCGCCGGGATCGTCCCGGTGTTCGGGGCGCAGATAGACGTCGGTAATTTCCGCCAGGGCCGCCGCGGCGTCATTGCCGTTGCGGGCGATCTTTTCCGCGCGGCGCGCGGCGGACAGTTCGAATGCCTTCAGGCAAGCGATGGCGGCCAGCGACTCCTTGGAGTCGAAATGGCCGTAGAAGCCGCCGTGGGTCAGGCCGGCGGCGCCCATCAGCTCGGCCACGCTGACGCCGTTGATGCCTTGCTCCTGAAACAGGCGGGCGGCCACCGTTTCGATGGCGGCGCGGTTTTTATCGGTTTGCACTCTTGAGACGCGCGGCATGGCGATTCCAATACGAATATTGCTGAAAAGAACGATCGCGCAGTCGAACAAATCCGCCGGCCGCACGATCAAATCATCGAAGTAGCGAATAATAGAGTACGATCATCATATTTGCAATAGATGACGAATGAAATTTATTTTGACGTCATGTTCCGGTAACACCAAGAGGCAAATCTTGCTGTATCGTAGGCTTGTCGCGTTCGCCATACCGAAGGAGACTTTATGCAAACCGAGACAATCGGGCGTTATGAGGTGGAGTATTCCGGCGTGCAATTGCCCAATAGCGAACAATGGGGCGCGTGGGTAACGGTGTACGGCCCGTCGTGCAACCCGATGCATCGCAATCCCGTGATGCCGGCGCACAGGGTAGCGCCGGATTGCAGTTTTGCTTCGGAAAGCGCGGCCGAACAAGAGGCAAGGAAGATCGCCCACACCCTGGTGGAAGCGCGTACCAGAAACGTCTAGCTTGCCGGCGTCCCGTATGCCGATGATGAATCGGACGGCGCCAACACAAACCGCATTTTCCAGGTATGAATCTCAAATTTTCGGATCATGCCGATCTCGATTTGAGATTTTGATGCGTCGATTTCAGAATGAACGCGAGTTTCGCGCATCCGGTTGCCATCCCTCGATGGTCTGTAATTTGGCGCGCGCCTCGCCGGCGCGGACATCATAGGTGTAGGCGATATTCATGGCGCTCACCAGAGAAGTCTGGCCGATTCCCTTGCTCAATTCCGTCAGGACATGCGTGATCTGGTTGATCTGCAGCATGGCTTCCCGGCATTGCACGATGATTTCGCTGCTGACCACGGTCTTGCCCGCGGCGACATGATCGATCAGGGCAATCAGTTCGACAAACCGCTGGTCATGGGTCTGCCAGTATTCGCGGAAAGGCCAGGTATCCGGATCGCGATTGAACACGGCCATGTCATCGTTGAGTTCGGCATCGATTTCGTCCTGCGATTTCGGCATGGCTTGCAGTCTGGCGACTGTCCGTTGATTTCAGACAGGCCGGCCGGCCTGGTCCGCGATAGGACATTGCGACAATCCTAACGTTCGCGCCCGGCAAAAATGACGACGCCGCCGATTTGCGCGTTTTCAGGCATTTTAAAATAATTCGGTTCCCATTTTGGATTCAGCGCCAATAAATAATAGCCGTCGATATCCCGTTTCAGCCGCTTGAACGTCGACTCGCCGTCGGCGGTGGTGACCACCACGTCCTTGCCCGGCAGCGCTTCGGCATCCGGATCCACGAAAATGATTTCGCCGTCATGGTAGCCGTCCTCGGCCGACATGCTGCGCCCCACCACCCGCAGGCAGAAGGTGCGCGGACCGTGCGTGACGGGGCAGGCCAGCCAGATCTCGGCCTCGGTCGGCAGATACGATTCCTGCATCAGGCTGAAGCTGCCGGCCTGCACCCAATTGATCAGCGGCACTTCGCCATGGATTTCCGGGCCCGGTTCGATATCGGACAGGGCGCCGGACCGCAGCGCCGGCCGCTGCTTGCCTTCCGCCAGCCACAGCGCGTTGACGCCGAGGGCGGCGGCGATCGACGCAATCTTGCGGGCCGAAGCCCGCGTGCCGGCTTCCAGGTTGCCGATAGTCGATTGTGAAACGCCGGCGAGTTTTCCGAGTTCCTCCTGCGAGATGCGTTTTTGCTTACGCGCCCAACGCAGACGTTTTGCGAGAGTTTCCATATTTGCACATTCATTCAACGGATTGCGAGACCGCGAATGTAAACAGAAATTGCGACTGAATGGTGTTGGAGTGTGGCAACACGTACGTAACAATTGTTGTTTGCAATAGTCAATAAAGGTGACAGGTTTAGTTGAGACGATTTGTGATATTGAGGGAATGCGCCCGCGATATTGACGCCAAAATTTTCAGGAACTTCGTTTGCAGCGCACAATCACAGCAGAACTCCCTTCCTTGTGCTTTCCCTGGCACGAGTTTTAACGCGCTTTCGTGTAGCGCGTTTTTTTTATGCATTTTGTTTTAAATTTTGATTAAATTAATTTAATCAATGAATTGCATCTTATATTTTATATTCCACTTTAGAATTTATATTCCATGCCGCGCAAATGGAACGAGCAGGCATAGATCGGATTGAGCGATCGCCACGCAAGGCAGGATAAGGCCTGCTTTTTTTTCCTCGGCGCTGACGCCGGGCCATTCGATCCGATAGCGAATCTGTCCGTCGAGCAGCTGGCACAGGCAAGTGCGGCAGGTGCCGTTGCGGCAACTGCTGGGCAGGGCAATGCCGGCGTCGCGCGCGGCTTCGAGCAGGGTGGTGGAGCCATCGCTGGCGAATTGCCAGCCGTCGGGCTCGACCTCGATCTTGAATGACGGCATTACAAAAACCTCGCTTGTTTTGTCAGCTATTTCGTTAATCCAATATTGCTGCGCGCACCTGGCGCGCGTAAGATCGTTAAAAATTCAATGGAGCCGCAGAATGTCCGTTCATATGATCGTAGCAGTACGTTTCAATGCAGATGGGGACCGGGTTGAGCAGGTGCGCTGGGGACGTGCGGCGCGCGATGCCGAGGGCGCTCCGGGCTGGCATGCCGAGCTGGTGGAGCAGGATGTCAATCTGGTCATCGATGCGCTGCATTTCGGTGACGAAGTGGCAACCGCTTTCAAGGTCGGCAATGAAATGCTGCTGGGCCCGCGGATTCGGCTGGTCCATGACCACGGCATCGAAGGCATCGATACCATCGATCATAACGTTCCGGGCCGCTCGCTGATGGATTTGCCGCGTTTTTGAGCATTGTCCGCGGTGTCGGCTGAGCATGGTCAGGAATGCAATTCCTGGATCAGCTTGTTCAGCACAGCCTCCAGCTGCAGGAAATCGAAGGGTTTCGGCAGCATCGTTACCGGGAACTCCAGGTTTTTTGCGATTTCCAGGCCGTAGCCTGAAGCGAAAATCAGCTTCATCGCGGGTTTTTCGCGCGCCAGCCGTTTTGCCAGATCGATGCCGGACATGCCGGGCAGGCTGATGTCGGTGATCAGGATGTCGAATTCCCGCTGTTTCAGCAGCCCCAGGGCATCCTCGGCCGAGGTCACGCCGTCGGCCGCATGATCCAGCGTACGCAACAACTCACATAACATTTCGTTGGAGTCGACGTTGTCTTCGACTACCAGGATGCGGGATAAGGGGGGGGACGCGCTCATGTGGCTTTCTTGGACTCGATATCCGAATTCTGACCGTCCGATGCCGGACCGGTTCATTATATTCGGAAGCTCCGATTCCGCGCTTCATTTTCCCTATCGCATCCTGCCGGCCTGCCAAATGGCGGCAATTTGGGAGGCGCTGGCCTGCAGCAGGCGGTCGGCGTCGGCGATTGCCTGCGCCAGCGTCATCGGGCCGGGTACGATCGAAAAGCAACCCTTGAAATGCCGGCCCAGTTCGGCCAGGGCCTGTTGATCCACGGCGCCGGACAATAAGCTGCTGTCCACGCCGAAACCGCGCGCCCGCCGGGCGGCGATGAAAGGCGCCTTGCCATGCAGGGTTTGCGCGTCGCTGCGGCCTTCGCCCGTAATCAGCCAATCCGCGCCGGCCAGATGGGCATCCAGGCCGATATGGGTGCACACGGTTTCCGCGCCCGATTGCAATTGTCCTCCAAGCATCAGCAAACCATAGCCGAGACCGCCCGCGGCGCCGGCGCCGGCAATGGTCGCGGCGCGCCGGCCGACGGCGGATTCGAATAAATCGGCAAAATGCGCCAGCGCGCGGTCGAGTTGCGCGACCTGGTCCGGCTGCACGCCTTTTTGCGGGCCGAATACCGCGCTGGCGCCATGTTCGCCGCAAAGGGGATTGTCGACATCGGACATCCCGACGATGCTTGCCTGCGCCAGGCGCGGGTCCAGTCCGGAGGCGTCGATGCGCGCCAATTGCTGCAAGGCGGCCGGGCCGGGCGGCAATATCGCGCCGGTCGCGTCGTACAGCCTGAGTCCCAGCGCGCAAAGCATGCCGGCGCCGCCGTCATTGGTGCTGCTGCCGCCCAGCGCGATCAGGAAGCTGCGCACGCCCCGGTCCAGCAAAAGGCGGATGGCGTCGCCGATGCCTTCGGTCGAACGTTCCGCCACCGGACGCGCCATCGCCCGGGTGTCGGTGATGCCGACGATTTCGGCCGATTCGATGACCGCAGCGCCATTCGGCAGGAGCGCTACCGGCGCTTCACGCATGGCGCCGCCGGCGTCGCGCACGCTGAGCATCCCGGTCTTGCCGCCGGCATGCAACATGGCGTCCAGCGTGCCCTCGCCGCCGTCGGCAATCGGGCAAATATGCAGAATGGCTTGCGGAATGGCCTGCAGGATGCCGCGGCCGATGGCGTCCGCCACCTGGCGTGCGCTCAAGGAGCCTTTGTACGAGTCGGGGGCGATCACGATAACGGGTGCTGCAAGGGAAGGGCTGTCGGTAGGCATGAGCGGTCGGAAAAAATAGGGAAGATGAAGATAGGTTGCGAGGCGTTTTCCGCAGTGTACTAAATAAGGCCTCCGCAATAGATGAGTAATTTTGTTCGATGCCAATGACTTGCATGTCTGACAGCGTGCGGCGGCCAGGGTAAAGGGCGTAACAATGGGTAATCGCCATGGCGGATTGCGTCGTGCTGATGCAGGATCGGATTAACCCGAATTTTTATCTTTTTATCTTGAAAAGTATTGTTGCGGAGAATGTACTAACAGCAAGGAGGGCGCAATGAAACGCATGATTCTGGTGGTGGTGACGTTGCTCGGCGGGTGTGTCGTGGCGCCATACAACGGCTACGATGCAGGGTACGCAACTCCCTATGGAGAGTACCCCGCTTACGGGGTCTATCAGGCGCCGGCGTATGCCGGTCCGACGGTCTATTTCGGCGGCGTTTACGGCCGCGGATATTATGGCGGCCATCACGGCTGGCATGGCGGTCATCGCTAACGGGAGCGAGGCCTGACGGGGTTTTCCGGAAGATTTGGTGTGGTGCGCGAGTTTTCATGTTGCTATACTCGGCCCGTGCTTACCGAACCAGATGGAGACCGTTGATGATGTTATTTTCGCCGCTGTGCAAGGCAGCTTTCGAGAGGGCGTCAATTGCCGCCGGGTTGCATCGGACCGCGACAGGGATGGCCGCTTCCCGCATGCTGGCGGCGGCTGCGATATTGATGGCCTGCAGCGCATTTGCGGCGCACGCCGCGACCGTCAAAATCGGTCTGCCGGGCCCCATTACCGGACCGGTGACGCAATACGGCGATATGGTTCGCGCCGGCGCCATGACGGCGGTGGAGCAGCTCAACGCAAGCGGCGGTCCCAATCAGTTCGAACTGGTGCCGGTGGACGATGCATGCGAGCCCAAGCAGGCCGTTCTGGCCGCCAACAAGCTGGTCAGCCAGGGCATCAAATTCGTTGTCGGCCATTTATGTTCCGGCGCGACAATCGCCGCCGCCGACATATACGAAAACGAGGGCGTGGTGATGATTTCTCCTGCCGCCACGGCGCCGCAACTGACCGAAGCAAAATCCCGCAAATTCATTTTCCGCACGATCGGCCGCGACGACCAGCAGGCGCCGGCCGCGGCCAGATACATCGCGCAAACGCTGAAGCCAAAAAAAGTGGCGATATTGCACGACAAGCAATCCTATGGCCAGGGACTGGCCAATTCCGTTAAATCCACGCTTGACGCGGCCAAGGTGCCGGTGGCGATGTTCGAGGGCATCAATGCCGGCGAAAGCGATTACTCGGCAGTGATTACCAAGCTGAAGGCGCAAGGCGTCGACGTGATTTATTACGGCGGCTATTTTCCGGAACTCGGGCTGCTGATGCGCCAGGCGCGCGAACAGGGCTTGAAAGCGACATTCGTCGGCCCGGAAGGCGCCGGCAACAAAAACCTGAACGCCATCGCCGGCCCGGCAGCGGAAGGACTGCTGCTGACGCAGCCGGCCGATTTCTCGGCGGACCCCGCCAATGCCGGCATCAGGCAGGCATTCCTGGACAAGAAGCGCGATCCGGTGGGCGGCTTTCAATTGCCGGCGTATGCGGCCATGCAAGTGCTGGCGCAGGCAATGGCCGGTACCGGCGGCAGCGATCCCGACAAGGTCGCGGCCTATATGCATTCCCACTCCTTCAAAACAGCAATCGGCGCCATCGAATTCACGCCCAAGGGCGACCTGAAATCGTTCAAGTTCGAAATCTATACCTGGCACAAAGACGGCAATAGCACGCTGACCAGCCGATAAGCGGCGCAGCGTCCATCGCCATCATGAACGAACTGCTTCCCCAATTAACCCAGCAGCTGATCAACGGGCTCAGCCTCGGCGCCATCTATGCGCTGATCGCCATCGGCTATACGATGGTCTACGGCATCATCGGCATGATCAATTTCGCGCACGGCGAAATCTACATGATCGGCGCCTACGTCGGACTGGTCACCCTGACCGCCATCGGCACGCAAAGCGGTTATCCGCTGGGCGTGGTGCTGGGCGTTGCCCTGATCGTTTCCGTGCTGGTGACGGGAGTCTACGGCTGGACCGTCGAACGCGTGGCGTATCGGCCGCTGCGCGGCGGCCCGCGGCTGGTGCCGCTGATCTCCGCGATCGGGATGTCGATCTTTCTGCAGAATTATGTGCAGGTCGGCCAGGGCGCGCGCGACGTGTCGGTGCCGGTGCTGATGTCCGGCGCGATTGAATTCCGGATGGGCAGCGCATTCGTCGTCACCATTCCCTATGCACGGCTGATGATTGCCGGCGTCACGCTGCTGCTGATGATCGCGCTGACCCTGTTCATCGCGCATTCGCGCACCGGCCGCGCCTGCCGCGCCTGTTCGCAGGACATGCATATGGCGAATCTGCTCGGCATCGATACCAATCGCGTGATTTCCTTCGTGTTCGTGCTCGGCGCCATGCTGGCGGCGGTGGGCGGCGTGCTGATTGCCTTGACGATCGGCAAGCTGAATCCGTATATCGGCTTCATCGCCGGCATCAAGGCGTTTACCGCAGCGGTGCTGGGCGGCATCGGCAGCGTACCCGGCGCAATGCTGGGCGGCCTGCTGCTGGGGGTGGTGGAGACGTTTGCCGCCGGCTATCTGCCGTCGCAATACAAGGACATCGTTTCGTTCGGATTATTGATCGCCATCCTGCTGTATCGCCCCACGGGATTGCTTGGCAAACCGGATATCGAAAAGGTTTGACCGCGGCGATGACCCAAATCAATAAAATTGCCGTCCCTTTCAAAAATGCGTCGCTGGCGGCGTTGCTGACGGCCGTCCTGACCGTTCCCTTGCTGGGTTTGCAATTGACATTGAACGGTTATGTCCTGGTGCTGCATGCGCATTGGACGCCGGTGGCGGCCGCCATGGCGGCGGTGTTTCTGTTTCAATTGGGCAAGCCATGGCTGACGCGTATTTCAAAACAGTTGCGCGCAATGGCGACGGCCACGACGCTGCCGCCGGCCTTCCATCGCCTCGGCGTGTCCGGCGGCAAGTTGGGCGCACGGCATCGGCGTCATGCGATGGGACTGCTGCTGGTGATTGCGCTGGTCTGGCCTTTTTTCGGTTCGCGCGGCAATGTCGACGTGATGACGCTGGCGCTGATCTATGTGATGCTCGGATTGGGCCTGAATATCGTTGTCGGTTTTGCCGGGCTGCTGGATCTGGGCTATGTCGCTTTCTATGCGTTCGGCGCCTATACCTACGCCTTGCTGAATCAATATTTCGGATTGTCGTTCTGGATGTGCCTGCCGCTGGCGGCAATGGGCGCGGCCTGCCTTGGCTTCCTGCTCGGCTTTCCGGTATTGCGCTTGCGCGGCGATTACCTGGCGATCGTGACCCTGGGGTTCGGCGAGATTATCCGCCTGCTGCTGAACAATCTGACCGACCTCACCGGCGGCCCTGATGGCGTGTCGGGAATTCCCAAGCCCAGCGTATTCGGCATCGAAATGGCGCGCAGCGCCGGCGCCGATGGCGGCATGACCTTTCATCAATTGATCGGGTTGCCGTATCAGGGCGGCCACATGGTGATTTTCCTGTATTTGCTGGCCTTGATGCTGGCCGCGTTTACGTACTTTGTGACGGGCCGCCTGCAGCGCATGCCGGTGGGCCGCGCCTGGGAGGCGCTGCGCGACGACGAAATCGCCTGCCGCTCGCTCGGGATCAATCCGACCGCGGTCAAGTTGTCGGCATTCACGCTGGGCGCGGCGTTCGCCGGCATGGCCGGAAGTTTTTTTGCCGCGCGGCAGGGGCTGGTAACGCCGGAGTCGTTTACCTTCATCGAATCGGCGATGATCCTGGCGATCGTCGTATTGGGCGGCATGGGATCGCAGACCGGCATTATCCTGGCGGCGTTGATCCTGACCGTGCTGCCGGAAGTCGCGCGCAGTTTCGCCGAATACCGGATGCTGATCTTCGGCCTGGTCATGGTGCTGATGATGATGTGGCGGCCGCAAGGATTGCTGCCTTCGCGCAGGCCGCATGTGGTGTTGCCGCAATGAGCGCGTTCTTGCTGGATGTCCAGGATCTCGCCATGCGCTTTGGCGGATTGCTCGCGGTCGATGGCGTCGGCTTCGGCGTCCGGCGGGAAGAAATATTTGCGATCATCGGCCCCAATGGCGCAGGCAAGACCACGGTTTTCAACTGCGTCAGCGGTTTTTACCGGCCGGCCGGCGGCAGCATCGTCCTGGACGGCGTCAACACCGCGGGCATGGCCAGCCATTTGGTGGCGCGTCATGGCCTGGTAAGAACCTTCCAGAATATCCGCTTGTTCAAATCGTTGTCCGTGGTCGAAAATCTGCTGGTGGCGCAGCATCTTCAGGTCAACACCAATCTGCTGTCCGGCCTTTTCAAGTTACCGGCGTATCGGCGCGCGGAACACGCTGCGCTGGACCGCGCCGCGTACTGGCTGGATCGGGTCGGCCTGAGCGCATTGGCCAACCGCGATGCCGGCACCCTTTCGTACGGACATCAGCGCCGCCTCGAAATTGCGCGCTGCATGATTACCGGGCCGCGCCTGCTGCTGCTGGACGAACCGGCGGCCGGCCTGAATCCGCAGGAGAAAACAGACTTGCAGGTATTGATCGACCGTCTGCGCCGCGAGGATCACGTGGCGGTGCTGTTGATCGAGCACGATATGCGCCTGGTCATGAATATTTCCGACCGCATCCTGGTGATGGAGCACGGCAAGCCCATCGTTACCGGCACGCCTGGTGAAGTGCGCGGCGACGAGCGGGTGATCAAGGCTTATCTGGGGGAAGAATGATGCTGCGCTTCGAGCAAGTGCATTGCCATTACGGCGCGGTTGAGGCGCTGCACGGCGTATCGCTGGAAGTGCGCCAGGGTGAAATCGTCACACTGATCGGCTGTAACGGCGCCGGCAAGACGACCATGCTGATGACCTTGTGCGGCAGGCCGCGCGTCAGCAGCGGCAGGATCCTGTTTGAGGGCATCGACGTCAGTGCGATGCCGACGCACCAAATCATGCGTCTCGGCATGGCAATCTCTCCCGAAGGACGGCGCGTATTCTCCGCTTTGACCGTGCTTGAGAATCTGAAGATGGGTGCATTCTTTGCCGACCGCGCCGCCATCGAAGCAGGCATCGCGCATGTATTCGAATTGTTTCCGCGCCTGAAAGAGCGCGCGGCGCAGCCGGCCGGCACCATGTCGGGCGGCGAGCAGCAAATGCTGGCGATCGGCCGTGCATTGATGAGCAAGCCGCGGCTGTTGCTGCTGGATGAGCCGACGCTGGGCCTGGCGCCGTTGATCATTGCGCAGATTTTCGAGATCATCCAAAAAATCCGGCAGGAGGGCGTTACGGTCTTTCTGGTCGAGCAAAATGCGCACAAGGCGCTGGGAATCGCGGATCGCGGCTACGTCCTGGAAAACGGCCGCATCGTCATGACCGGAAGCGGCGCCGAATTACTATCCGACAAGGGCGTGCGCGCAGCTTATCTCGGCGCGGCGTAAATCTGTATTCGCCTGCAGCAAGGCCAGCACGGCGGACTCTTCCGGCGTCAGCGCATGCGTGTCGTCGGCCGGTTTCCGCTTGGCCTTGCTCTGCCGCGCATTCAGCATGGCGCCGTCGAGGTAGCGGTCGATGACAGCCGGGTGCACATAGCATTTGCGGCAGATGGCCGGCGTGTTGCCCAGTTTTTTCGCCACATGTTCGATGGCCTGCACGATATTCTTCCTGGCCTGCGCGGCGGAATCGAATTGTTGGAATTCATGCAGCGCGGTGGCAGCCAGCATGGTTCCGGCCCAAGTGCGGAAATCCTTGGCGGTATAGTCCTCGCCGGTAAGGCTGCGCAGATAGTCGTTGACGTCGGCGGAACCGATCGCGTGCAGCACGCCGTCGCCGTCGACATACTGAAACAGATCCTGGCCCGGCAAATCGCGTATGCGCCGGATGATGCGCGCCATGCGCGGATCCTGTAGTTTGACGGCATGCATGACGCCGCTCTTGCCGCGAAAATGGAAATCCACCTCGCTGCCGTCTATGCGTACATGATGATTGCGCAAGGTCGTCAAGCCGAAAGAATTATTGGCGCGCGCATATTCGTCGTTGCCGACGCGCATCATTGTCACTTCAAGCAGGCGAATCACCGTTGCAAGCACTTTTTCGCGCGACAGGCCGGGCGATGCCAGCGCCTTGTCCACGGCGCGCCGGATGGCCGGCAGGGCCAGCCCGAAACTGATCATGCGATCGTATTTCGCTTCGTCGCGCACGCTGCGCCAATGCGGATGATAGCGATACTGCTTGCGGCCGCGCGCGTCGCGTCCGGTGACCTGAATGTGGCCGTTCGGCCAGCGGCAGATCCAGACGTCATTCCATGCGGGAGGAATGACCAGCGCCTTGATGCGGGCCAGCGTCGCCTTGTCGCGCACCGGCTTGCCGTCCGGCGCACGGTAGCGGAAGCCTTTTTGCGGATCGCCCGAACGGCGGTAGCCCGGCGCCGCATCGTTGACATACCGCAAGCCGTTTTGCCGGGCTGCCAGCACGGCGGCATCATTTGCCGTCTCGCTCACTGGTTCGGAAGCGGTATCCATTCGCTCGGCGCGCATTGTCATCTGTTGGCTTTCCCCAGGCAGGGAAGGACTGATTCAGGGGGATTAAATTATCAGGGAAGCAATATGTTTTGAATGTCGGCGCAAAGGTTTTTAATCTGTGGGATTGCGCCTACCGTTGCCGTCCGTCTGGATTTAGCACCGATGGACGGGTATATTGACGTGTCGGGCCGGCAGGCATGCGGCGCCGCGCAATAACAAAAGAGAGTCATGATGAGTCTAGCTACCGGTTTGTTCCTGATTCTATTGCTGGTTATCGGCAGCGCATTTTTTTCCTGCGCCGAAATTTCACTGGCCGCCTCGCGCAAGATCCGGCTCGACATACTGTCGAAGGAAGGCAACGGCGATGCATTGCGGGTGCTCAATCTGCAGGCGCAGCCGGGCAGTTTTTTTACTGTCGTGCAAATCGGCCTGAATGCAGTGGCGATCCTTGGCGGCGTGATCGGCGAGCCGGCGCTGACGCCGCATATCGCCGCGCTGTTTTCGTATTTTTATCAAGGCCCTCTGCTGGGCAGCATCAGTTTTGCGGTTTCGTTCATGCTGGTCACCTCGGTGTTCATTCTGTTCGCCGATCTGATGCCGAAACGCCTGGCCATGGTCGCCCCAGAAAAAGTGGCGATCGCCATTGTGCGGCCGATGTTGTTCTTCGTTATCCTGTTCAAGCCGCTGGTATGGTTTTTCAACGGGCTGGCGAAATTGTTTTTTACCTTGTCCGGCTTGCCGCAGGTGCGGCTTGACGTCATCACCCCCAGTGAAATTCACGCGATGATGGATGCCGGCGCACAGGCCGGCGTGCTCAAGCACCAGGAACATCATTTGATCGAAAATGTCTTCGAGCTGGAGTCGCGCTATGTGCCGTCGGCAATGACGCCGCGTGAAAGCATCGTCTATTTCCTGTTGACCGACGACGAACAGCAGCTGCGCCAGAAAATCATCGATCATCCGCATTCGCGTTTTCTCGTCTGCGACGGCAATATCGATGCCGTGCGCGGCTATATCGATACCAAGGATGTGCTCAAGCGCCTGTTGAAGGGCGAGCAGTTTTCATTGCAGGACAAGGGACTGATCCATGCATCCCTTGTGATACCCGACAGTCTCAACCTGTGGGAAGTGCTGGAGCGCATGAAATCGATGGATGAAGATATTGCCATCGTCGTCAATGAATATGCCCTGGTGGTCGGCGTCATCAGCATTACCGACATTACCGGCGTGCTGATGGGCAATCTGCTCAACATATCGTCCGAAGAGCAGCAAATCGTCAAGCGCGACGCCGATTCCTGGCTGATGGACGGCCTGACGCCATTGGCCGAGGTAATGAATGCGCTTGGGATCGAGGATTATTCGAATCCGATGGGATTCGAGACGCTGGCGGGCTTCATCATGTACATGCTGCGCAAGATACCGAAAAAAACCGATTTCGCGCTGTTCGAAGGTTACAAGTTTGAAGTCGTCGACATTGAAGGGCATAAAATCAACCAGTTGCTGGTGACGCGGCATGCCGGCGACAGGCAGCCCAAAGACATTACGGTAAGCGCCAAATAAATTTCCCCGCGTTCATTGATAGGAGTTCGTATGCGTTTTCTTGGACAATCCGTACTTGCCGCTTCTCTTGCGCTGGTTTTTACCGCCGCCACTGCGATCTCGCTGAACGATTTGAGCAACAAGGACGCCACCAGCGGCGTCAAGGCCGCGCTGGAAAAGGGCGCTGACGTCGCCGTTTCCAAGCTCGGCGTCGAAAATGGCTTCTTGAATAACGACAAGGTCAAGATCTCGTTGCCGGGGCCGCTTGAGAAGGCCATGCCTTTATTGCGCATGACGGGCCAGGGACAGAAGGCGGACGATCTGGTGGTGTCGATGAACCATGCGGCCGAATCCGCCGTGGCGCTGGCCAAGCCGATGCTGCTGAACGCGGTGAAATCGATGTCGGTCAGCGACGCCAAAAACATCCTGACCGGCGGCGATACTTCCGTGACCGATTTCTTCCGTGAAAAAACCAGCCGGCCCCTGACCGGGCAATTCCTGCCGGTCGTCAAGAAAATCACCGATCGCAACGGCCTGTCCGGACAATACAATGCCGTGGTAGGGCAGGTCGCCAAAAGCGGCCTGGCTTCCAGCCTGACCTCCGGCCCGCAGTCGACGGTGGAAGGCTATGTCACGCAACGCGCGCTGGATGGCCTGTACACCATGATCGGCGAAGAAGAGAAAGCAATCAGAGCCGATCCGGTAGGTACCGGCAGCGCATTGCTGGGCAAGGTATTCGGCGCGGTGAAGTAAGAGCTTACTCGAACGCTTACCAGATCCAGAACATGAGGAGCCAGGCATAGCCGATCAGCGCCAGGGAAACCAGTACCGGCGCCATCGTCAATACACGGCGGCCGATGGCGTCGGTATGGCGTCCGGTAATGTTCCATGCCAGCCAGATGCTCCACAGCATCGAACCGATCAGCATGAATGCGCGCACGTCATTGGCCCAGAATACCGGCCAGCGTTCGCCGCGCAGCAGCGAAATCGTGGTCGCCGACAAGCCCAGGAAAACGCCGCATCCGGCCACCGGAATGATCGACTGCACCAGGTGGTTGAAGCGCCCGGTCTGCCACGCGCCGAGTATGCGCGCGGCAAGCGCGAACAGCAACGTCAGCGCGGTGCCGAGCACCAGGCCGGTGACCAGGATATAGGTCACCACCAGCGTACCGTCCAGCCAGCTGAATACATCGCTTTGCGCAGGATAATTGGTGAAGATGAACCACGGCGCATTGGTTTCGAACGGCCACATGATGTCGCGGTCGATCAGCCAGGTCGCCAGCGCCTGTTTGATCGTCACGAACCATGGGCTTGCGCTCCAGTGGAAGGCGCCGATCGCGATGCCGAGCAGGCCATACAGCGTCAATGCGCTTTCCCATAAATTGTTGTTGGTTTTGCCGAGCTGGACGATTTCCTGCTTGGGCGGACGCCAGTTCAGGGAAATCGCATTGCGGTGGCCGCTGCAGCGCCCGCACATATGGCAGTCGGAAGCGCCTTTCATTTTGCGCAGCGGCACCAGCGGCGCGCAATTGATCGGAATGACCTTGGTGTGATACGAAGCGCGCCAGGCGTCTTCATTGACCTTGTAATGTACCGGCGCCAGTTTGGCCAGCAGGCCGAATACGCCATTGACCGGGCACATGTATTTGCACCATACGCGTTTTTCGCGGCCGTACAGCAGGCCGATGACGATGGCGCCTACAGTGGAGCCGCCCAGCACCAGCATGACCGCCTTCGGGTACTGGTAGACGCTGATCATCTGGCCGTAAATGGTGGTGATGGCGAAGGCCACGAACGGCCAGCCGCCCCAGCGCAGCCAGTGCGGTATGGCCCGATTGATGCCGTATTTGCTGGCGAATTCGGTCAGCGCGCCTTCGGGGCACAGCACGCCGCACCAGACCCGTCCCATCGCGACCATGCTCAGCAGCACGAACGGCCACCAGATGCCCCAGAAGGCGAACTGGGCGGCCAGCGTCATGTTGGTCCAGAGATGCGCGGTTTCATCCGGCAGCGGCATCATCACCGGCACGATCAGCAGCACGCCATATGCCAGCACGATGCACCACTGCAGATTGCGGATCCAGCCGGCGTTGCGCCGCATCCAGTCGCCGGCGCGCGCCAACAGCGTCGGCCGGGGCGCCGGCGCGTTGGACATCAAGGCGGTGGGCGAAGCAGGATTCATCATGATGCGGTGGATTTGGCCTGGTGGTTTTGCACGGGCGGGCGCTTCGCGCGCGGGCGGCGCAATACCATTGAGATAATCACCCAATATGCCGCATAAATAATGACGCTCATGAGCAGCGGCTGGGCGCGGTAGCCGGTCAGCATCGCAACCAGGCTGCCGACGGTAGAGGTATCGTCCAGCAGCCAGGCGCTGTTCCAGACCGGGGTCATCAGCGTGGTCATGAAATCGGATGCGGCCAGCCAGTCGACATTTTCCACCAGCAGGTCGACCAGCTTTTCCAGGCCGGTCAGCAGCAAGCCGGCGGCCAGGAACAGCAGGATGAATTCAGTGACCTGGAAAAAACGCCGCCATGAGAATATCTTGCCGCCCAGCTGCAGTGCATAGAAAGTCAGGAATGCCAGGGCCAGGCCCAGCGCGGCCGCCAGCATCAGCATGGCGGTGCTTTCGTTTTGCTGTCCGAGGCCGATGCCGTACAGAAATACGGCGGTTTCGCTGCCTTCGCGCGCGATTGCCAGCGCGGTCAGGAGGAACACGCCCCACCAGCTGCCGGTGGCGACATTGCTTTCCAGCGAACTGATCAGATCGGATTTCAGGGTGCGGCCGTGTTTGCGCATCCAGAGCACCATTTGCACGATCAGGATCGCGGCGATCAATACCATCGCAATCTGAAAATATGTCTGGGCATTGCCCGCAAGGATTTCGCTGAAGCCGACCAGCGCCGCGCCCAGCGCGAACGCCAGCAGGATGCCGGCAGCGACGCCGCCCCAGAGGTAAGGCAGGCCGGTGCGCGCCGCGGCGCCGCCGTTCTTCAGCCATGTATAAAGAATGCCGACCACCAGCAGCGCTTCCACGCTTTCACGCCAGACGATAAATAAAACCTGTCCCATTTCAACTCCACAAATAACGATTGCGCGGTAAAACAGCCTTACTTGGCGACGATCACGCCCTGCGCAGTAGCCATATGAAAATCGTCGAAGAACTTGTATTCGCCGGGCTGCATCGGCGCGATCACCACAAAGGAAGAAGCGCCCGGAGCCAGCACCTTTTCCTTGCGCAACTGAATGCTTTCGAATTCAACCGGCGAGGTGCCGGTATTGTGAATTTCGATCTTGATTTTCTGGCCGGCCGGCACCTCGATGCGCGTCGGCTTCACCGTGCCATCCTTCATCTCAAGCTGAAAAGTGAGCAGCTCGGCCGCATGCAGCGATAGGCTCATCGCCATCAGCATGCAGCCGGTCCATAATTGTTTTTTGCATGAAATCATGCGGCACTCCGAAAGTTGACGCAAACAGCCAAAACGGTCAGGCGGCGAACAGAATCAATAGCCGCCTTTTTTACCGATGCCGGCGTAGGTGAAGTCATAAGTCACGATGAATGGCTTCCACCATGCCCCGACGCCGGTTTCCTTGTCGGTATGGCGGCCGAAATGGGCGTGGGGATTCGCCGATGGCGGGGAAATCGTCATTTTCAATGTGTATTTGCCGGGACCCTCCAGTTTCACATTGTCGCCGTAATGCGGACCGTCGCTGGCCACCATCGGCATCATCTCGCCGCTGATGACGTTGGCGGAGCCAGCCTTGCGCAATTCGAATTTGATGACCAGATCCGGCATCCAGTCGCCTTCGGCGAAACCGTTCGGATTTTTGGCGATGGCGTGAATGTCGGCTTCCAGATGAATATCGGATTCGGCCGCCTTGCGCATCATGCCTTCCGGTTCCATGGTGATCGGCTGAAGATAAACGGCGGCGACTTCCAGGCCGGTGCCGGGCGGCATTTGCGGCTTGCCGATCGGATATTCGGCGGCTTGGGCAGCGCCGACCGAGGCAAATGCGGCGAAGGAGAAGGCTGTCGCCATGGCGACGGATTTTAGGCTGATCACTGAAACGAACTCCAAATGATAATGATTGTTATTAATTATAATTCATTCTTGTTCGTTCGTGATGATTAAGTGATGTGACATGCAATAAAAAAGCCCGGCAAATGCCGGGCTTTTTCTACAGCTTGATTTACGGCCGGAAATAGTTTCCGGTTTAGCGTCCGCGGCCGCCGGAGCGTCTCGGCGCCGATGGGCGGCCGGCCGGCCCGCCGCCGAAGGTCTTTGCCGGTCCTGCGCTGGTGCGTGGCGCGGCGCCTCTCGATTGGCCTTGACCCTGGCCGCCGCGGCCTTGCTGATTGCGTCCGCCGCCTCCGCCGCCGCTGCGCAACTGGATCGGCTGCGGACGGGCGTTCGGATCGGGCTCGAAGCCTGCGACGACTTCACGGGGCAATTCGCGCTTGATCAGCTTTTCGATATCTTTCAGCATATCCTTTTCGTCCACGCATACCAGCGAAACCGCCTCGCCGGTGGCGCCGGCGCGGCCGGTGCGGCCGATCCGGTGGACGTAATCTTCCGGCACGTTCGGCAGATCGTAATTGACCACATGCGGCAACTGGTCAATGTCGATGCCGCGCGCCGCGATATCGGTGGCGACCAGCACCTGCAAGCTGCCATCCTTGAATTCCGAGAGAGCGCGGGTGCGCGCCGACTGGCTTTTGTTGCCGTGGATAGCCATGCCGCTGATGCCGTCTTTTTCCAGTTGCTCGACCAGTTTGTTGGCGCCGTGCTTGGTGCGCGTGAATACCAGCACCTGCGACCAGTTATTGGACTTGATCAGATGCGCAAGCAGAGGGTGTTTCTTGTCGCGGTCCACCGGATGGATTTTCTGGGCGATGACTTCAACGGTCGAATTGCGGCGCGCGACTTCGATCATGGCCGGCGCATTCAGCAGGCTGTCGGCAAGCGCCTTGATATCGTCCGAGAAAGTCGCGGAAAACAACAGGTTCTGGCGCTTCTTCGGCAGCGCCGCCAGAACCTTTTTGATGTCGCGGATAAAGCCCATGTCCAGCATGCGGTCGGCTTCATCCAGGATCAGGATTTCGACATGGCGCAGGTCGACCGTGCCTTGCTGCATGTGATCGAGCAGGCGGCCGGGCGTCGCCACCAGCGTGTCGATGCCGTTTTTCAGTAATTTGATTTGGGGATTGATGCCGACGCCGCCAAAAATGACGGTGGAGGTCAGCTTCAGGTATTTGCCGTAGATCCGGACGCTTTCTTCGACTTGCGCCGCGAGTTCGCGGGTCGGCGTCAGGATCAGCGCGCGGATCGGGGTATGGCCGTTGATTTTGGCGGGCGCGGCGGCGGACAGGCGCTGCAGCAGCGGCAGGGTGAAGCCGGCGGTTTTGCCGGTGCCGGTCTGTGCGCCGGCCAGCAGGTCGCCGCCGGCCAGCACGGCCGGAATGGCCTGTGCCTGAATGGGGGTGGGCGAGGTATAGCCTTGTTCGGTAACGGCGCGAACGATTTCATCGGACAGGCCGAGAGCGGAAAATGACATGAAAACTCAATACAGAATATCGGCCTGTCGCGGAAAGGGCGCCAGTCGCAGGCAAACGGGGTTTGGGAGGTCGGAAGACAGCGGCATTTGACTGGTGATATTGCCGCACGGGCGAAGTATAGCAGCGCCTGATGCATTGCGGAAAAATTCCGCAGGGCTGGCCGCAAGTGACAAATTGCAGCTCAGGCGCCGCGCTCCTGCCCGGCCAGGAACGGCAGTATGTGCGGCAATACGAGATCGCTGCGCATCATGCCCTCGAAATGCCCGATGCCGGGCAGCGATGCGAAACGCCCGGACGGCAATGCCTTGGCGCAGCGTTCGACCGCCGCGTGACGGGCATCCGCGTCGCCGCAGTAGAGCAGGCAGGGCAAGGCAATCGCGGGCAGCACATGTTCCATCGAGGGCCGTTTGCGCTTGGCCGCGGCGCTGAGCGCCCACAGGTCGTTGTTCAGCACATTGGCCTTGACTTCATCCGTCAGGCGCTCGTTGAGCGCGGTCTCCAGCGCGGTGATGAAAGCGGCGGGATTGCTGCCGTCGACGCCGGCAAATGTTTCCCAGCTGTGATCCTCATAGGGATGCGCTGCGCCGATGATGAGCGAACGCAGCCGCTGCTGGGCGCGTCGCGCAAGACCATAGGCGACCAGGCCGCCCATTGAATAACCGAGAAAATGGGTGCGCTCGATCCGCAGTTCGTCCAATATCGCCAAGACATCGTCGATGCGCTCGCTCATCGAATAGGCGCGCGGATCGTGCGGCTTGCCGCTCAGGCCATGGCCGCGCGCATCCGGCATGATCAGCTGATAATGGTCTTTAAGCTGTTGGACAAAGCCGAAATAGCGCCATGCCGACCAACTGCCGCCAAAGCCGTGATGCAGTACCAAGGGCGGTCCTTCGCCGGTAACCTGGTAATGCAAACGAACACCGTCGCGTATCAGAAAGGCCATGGCAGTAAAACCTGGGCAGTAATGCTAATTGACGAAAGCGCGACGGCTTATTTTGCCGTGGGCGCGCCGGCGAACGGTTCCAGCAGGGCCAGGGTCTGCGCAAAAATCTTCGGGCTGCCGGCAATGACTTCGCCCTTGTGCAGATAATCGCTTTCGCCGTTGAAATTGCCGATCAGGCCGCCGGCTTCGCTGACCAGCAATGCGCCGGCCGCGATGTCCCACGGCTTCAGGCCCTTTTCAAAGAAGCCGTCGAGGCGGCCGGCCGCGACATAGGCCAGATCCAGCGCGGCCGCGCCCGGGCGGCGCAGGCCGGCGCAGCGGGTGGTCATGATGCGGAACATGTCGATGTATTGTTCCAGCGCCGCGGTATCCTGGCTTTCCGGCGCTGCCGCGGCGCGGAACGGGAAGCCGGTGCCGATCAGCGCGTCGGCGATCCTGTCGCGCTTGCCGACCCGGATGCGTTTTTCGTTCAGATAGGCGCCCGCGCCCTTGGTGGCGGTGAACAGATCGTTGCGGGTGGGATCGTAGACCACGGCCTGGGTGATCTGGCCGCGCTGCTGCAGGGCGATGGAAACGCAATATTGCGGGAAGCCGTGGATGAAGTTGGTGGTGCCGTCGAGCGGATCGATGATCCAGACGTTTTCGTTTTCGTTGTTGTTCTTGTCGTGCAGATTGGCGGAAGCGCCGGATTCTTCGGCCAGGATCGCGTGCGTCGGATAGGCGCTCAGCAGTACTTCGATGATGGCCTGTTCCGCGGCGCGGTCGACCTCGGTCACGAAATCGTTATGCTGTTTTTTTTCAATTTTGAGCAGATCCAGATCGAACGAGCCGCGATTGATGACGGTGGCGCCGCGGCGCGCGGCTTTGATCGCCGTATTGAGCATTGGATGCATGATTATTTTATTCCGAACGGTTCCGTTAAAATGGCGCCTGCGCCGTCCACCTGCCGCGCCGGCCGGGCCGGGGCGTGATCGACAGAACAATTGCCAAAGATGAATTAATGAGCGAGCGGTCGTCGGGGCTACCTAGTACAAGATAATGCTGATCAAGCCTGAACAGCTTCCACCAACCGCGTAATGCCGCTATTTTAAATGAACCTGCCGCAAAATCCCCAAACTGCCGATAATTCTCTTTTCGGACGCCTGCGCTTCGTACTGGTCGAGACCAGCAGCGGCGGCAATGTCGGCGCCGCCGCGCGGGCGCTGAAGAACATGGGATTTTCCGATCTGGTGCTGGTCAATCCGCGCTTTCCCGATGTCTTGCGCCATGAGCAGGCGATTGCGTTCGCCAGCGGCGCGCAGGATGTGTTGCAGTCGGCGCGCATCGTCGGCAGCATCGAAGAGGCTTTGCAGGGATGCAATTACGCGGCCGCGGTCAGCGCCCGCCTGCGCGAATTCTCGCCGCCGATCGTCGCGCCGCGCGAATTGGGGATGCAATTGGCGGCCGATGGCACATTGCGCGCGGCGCTGGTATTCGGCAGCGAACGTTATGGCCTGCCGAATGCCATCGTCGAGAAATGCAACGTGCTGGTCAATATCCCTGCCGCGCCGGATTACTCATCGCTCAATCTGGCGCAGGCGATTCAGGTGCTGTCGTACGAATGCCGCATGGCCGCGGCCTCTGAAACTGGAGGTGGCGCGAGGCTCGATCATCAGGGCAGTGTGATCGGATTTCAGGGCGAGGCCGCCAGCCTGGCGCAGATCGAAGGCATGTTCGCCCATCTGGAGCAGGCCTTGACGGCGATTGAATTCCTGAGCCCGGATAATCCGGGGAAACTGATGCCGCGCCTGAAGCGCCTGTTTGCACGGACCCAGCTGGAAACGGAAGAGGTCAACATTTTGCGCGGCATCGCCCGTCAGATATTGGCGGCCCGCGAAAAATAAAGCGTATTTGCAATACGGGCCGGGTGTGTTTCAGTGCCGGCGCTGCGGCGCGGCGATGATGGTTTCGGCCGGCGCGTCGCTGGCGAACAATTGCGCGCAATCGACTTTGTCGAAGTCGTAATGCTGGCCGCAATAATCGCAGTCGACCGCCAGGTGGCCCAACTCGGCGAGGGCCGAATCGATCTCTTCGCGGCCCAGCATTTTCAGCATGTTGCCGACTTTTTCGCGCGTGCAGGAGCAGTGGAATTGCGGATGCCGAGGCGGAAAAACACGGATCGTTTCTTCCCAGAACAGCCGCTGCATCAACGTTTCGATATTGGTGCTGAGCAGCTCTTCCGTCTGCAAGGTCGATCCCAGCATCGACAGGCGGTTCCAGGTTTCCAGGTCGTCTGCCGGTGCGTTGATGCCGCCTTCAGTCGGCAGTTTTTGCAGCAGCAGGCCGCGCGCGACGTCGTCGTCGGCGGCCAGCCAAAGCTTGGTGTCCAGCTGTTCGGAGCGATGCATGTAATTTTCGATCACCGTGGCCACGCTGTCGCCGTCCAGCGGCACGATGCCTTGATAGGCCTTCTGGCCGGGCATCTTGTCGTTCGGATCCAGCGTGATCGCAAAGCGGCCCTGGCCTTCCAGGTTTACCAATTGCTGCAGGTCGGCATCGGCGGCAATCGAGGCGCCCTCCGTCATTTTCGCGGTCGCGCGCAGGCGCAGGTCGGCATCGCATTCGACCACCAGCAGCCGCACCGGGCCGTCGCCATGGATCTGCATGACGATCACGCCGTTGAATTTCAGATTGGCCGAAAGCAGCGCCGCGGCGGAGAGCATTTCGCCGAGCAGCGTCTTGACGGGCGCGGGGTAATCGCTGCGCGCCTGCACTTGCCGCCAGGTCGACGAAATTTCGACGAATTCGCCGCGCACCGGCGCATTTTCGACCATGAATTTTTGCAGCGTGTCGGCCGGGCCGGCGTCGTGCGGCGTTGGCGGATGGTGCGGAATATGGTGGTTGTCCATCATGCGATCTTCTTTAAACCGGTTTTAAATAGTTGCGCCCTGTCCACGTAACTGCGGGCCGCGCCCTGCATCTTCGCAATGTCTTCCGGCGACAAGGTGCGGACTACCTTGGCCGGCGCGCCGAGGATCAGCGAATTATCCGGAAACTGCTTGCCTTCGGTCACCAGCGCACCGGCCCCGACCAGGCAATTCTTGCCGATCACCGCCCCGTTGAGCACGATAGCCTGGATGCCGATCAATGCGCCGTCGCCAATCGTGCAGCCGTGCAGCATCACCTGATGGCCGATCGTCACGTTGCTGCCGATCTGCATCGGATAGCCGGGATCCGCATGCAGCACCGAGCCGTCCTGCACATTGCTGCCGGCGCCGATGGCGATCGCATCGTTGTCGCCGCGGATCGTGACATTGAACCAGATGCTGGCGCCGGCCTCGATGCGGACATTGCCGATGACATCGGCCGAATCGGCGATATACACGGACGGATCGATCGATGGTGCATTTTGCTCGAGCTGATAAAGGGCCATGGTATGTCTTGCCTATTCCAATTTGTTGATGTTGTCGTATTGGCCAAGCAACGGCCAGGCCTGTGCGTATTTTACCGCTGCGCCCGCGCTGATCAGCATTGCATCTGAACTTCTCGTGGATCAAGTTGCCATATGGGGGCGCTTTATCGTTCTTTACAGAGGAAATTAAAATGAAAACATGCAAATCTGTTGTTGCCATGCTAACAATGAGCGCCTTGGTATTTTCGCTCGCCGCTTGCAAGCCGGAGCCGGGTCCCATGGAAAAGGCCGGACAGAAAATCGATCAGGCGCTGGGCACGACGCCGAAAGACAAGACCGTGGGCGAACGTGTCGGGGAGAAGGTCGAGCAGGCCGGCGAAAATATCCAGGACGCCTCCAGGAAATAGATAAACAATAGACAAACAGCAGGAAAATGACGCTGGCCGGACTTGGCGGCCCCATGCATTTTCAGGCGGAGCGCTGACGCTCCTGATAGGCCTGCAAGCTCGTTACCGAAGGCGGTAGCGAGCTTGTTTCGTTTCCGGCCTTGTTGATCTCTTCAATCACGCGCGCCTGGATATCGGGTGAAAACGCCAGCGCCACATGGCCGATCGCATCGACCGCGATATTGCGCGCGAACGGCAGATGCGACGAACGCTGCGGCGAGACGATGTTGTCGTGATGCGAATAAATCGAGACGATCAGATGGCGCAGTTGCTTGTCTTCGGCTGCTTCAAGCAGATGCAGCCAGCGGCTGTCCGGGCCTTCTTCGGCGCGGCCGACCCAGTTCATCTCGCCGCAATTGATGCCGATGCCGAAATTGGCCAGCGTGGTGCCGTGGTGGGGCGTGCCGAGCGTGATGATCTTGGCGACGCTGGCGCCGCCGACATCGCGCAGATAGGCGCGCGCCGCCAGGCCGCCCATGCTGTGCGCGACGATGACGACCTTGGCGCTGCCGGTTTCGGCCCGCACGCGCTGCACCGCGGCTTCAATCAGGGAAACGTAGCTGTCGATGCTGCTGAGCACCGGTTCCATATCGAGCGCATAGTGCGTGATGCGGGCTTGCTGCAGCGCCTTGCTCATCTGGTACCAATAGCCGCTGTTGCATCCGTAGCCGTGGATCAGCAGCACCGGCAGGGCGGTGCTGTCGGCGAAGACCCGTTTGTCGAATTGCCGGAACGGCAGGCCCACGGAAGAACACAGCAGCGATGCGCCGAACTCCTGCAGGAACAGCATGGCGTTTTCGGCGGCGGCGAGGCGCCGGGTATGGCTGCCGCCGCCTTCATATGGCAGGCTCAGCATGAACGTATTGGCGGTGATGAGGGCGCGTACGGATACTACCGCGGCGGTGGCCAGCAGCAGGGAAGTGAAGGGCGATTCGGTGAGCCAGAATTTCTCGATGGCGAGAAACAGCGCGGCAATGATGCCGAGCTGGACCAGCAGGACCGATTTTGCGATGCGAGCGATCATTCCGCCGATTGTACTTGATGTACCGGCGGCGGCGTCAGCTCAGGCTGATAATACGTGTGCCGGCCAGCCGGTCGTGCAGGAACTGACGCTGCGGATCGAGATAAACGGTCGACATCCAAAGCAGGAAATTGGCCGCCGGGATGATAACCAGCAGCCAGCCCTGCACCTGCAGCAGCCACGCCAGCATCAGGCCGGGCATGCACCACAGCCATGCCAGCAGGAAGCGGCCCAGCGCGCGCAGCGGCCGTACCGGGCCGCCGTCGCGGGCAACCAGCCGGATGCGCCAGGTTTTCATGGCCAGCGTCTGGCCGCCGTGGCACCAGAACCAGACGAAATAGCCGGTCAGGACGATAAACAGCCATAGTTCCAGGCCGTGCCGCAGATAAAGCGCATTGCGCTGCTGCAGCAATGTGGAGAACAGCCAGCCGGAGATGAAAAGCACGCCGAACAGCAGCATGCCCTCGTACAACATGCTGAAAAGACGCCGCTTGAGCGGGGCGTTGTCGAAAGCCTCGGCGTTGATATCGGTCATGCGCGTGTTTTACTTGTTGTTCGGTTGAGGTGCGGCAACAGCGCCGGCTGCCGGTTGCGCGGCGGCCGGAGCGGTCGCCGCGGGTGGCGGGGCAGGCGCGGCGGCGCCGGTCGCCGTTGCCGGCGCCGGCAATGCGGCGGCAGTGGCCGGCACGCCGGCGGCAGTTGCCGCCGGGTGTGCAAGAGGCGGCGTGATCGGCAACAGCGACGGCGGCTTGGGTTTCGCGCGCGAAATCGCGGTGGCCGGCGTCGGCGACAATTTCTGCTTGGCCAATTGCGCTTTTTGTTCGTCGCTCAGTTGGAGATATTGCTGCCACTGCGCGGATTTCTCGTCCGCGTCCCATTTTTTGGTGCTGGCGTAGCTTTGCCGGACGGAGCGGCGCTGTTGAGGCGTCAGTTTGATCCAGTCGCGCATCCGATCCTGGATGCGGCTTTGTTCGGCGGGACTCATGCGGGCGTATTTATTGCCGATGGCGATCCATTTTTCCTTGCGCTGGCCGTCCATGCCGTCCCATTCGCCGGCCAGCGGCGCCAACGCCAACTGCTGCGCGGGCGTCAGGGACTGCCAGTTCGGTCCGTTCGGCGATTTTTTCGGCGCCGCGGCTTTGGGGGCGGCGCTTGCCGTTGTCCTTGGCGCAGGCACGGCCGCGGACGGGGGCTGATTCGCATCCAATGCGGCAGCGGCGCCGCAGTGCTGACATACCATGAAGCTGCCTGCAACCAGCAGGGCTCCCAGTAAGCCGCCGGCGCAAGCCAGCTTGGAACGAATGCTCGGCATGAATTATTGGTCCTGTTTCGCTATAAAGGCTTTGAATCCATGGTCCAGATAGGCGGAAATCGGCAATTCGTCGGACAGGATGGCGCTATCGATATCCGCCAGTTCGTCGATGCGATTGCGTTCTTCGGATTGATACATGCCGACAAACAGGACGATACCGAGCAGGATCGGCAGCAAAATGCCGAGGCGGCCGAGCCATCCGGACAAGTCGAAGCGATGGCCGGAGCCGGAAAATGCGCCGCTGCCGGCGCCGCTCAGGCGCGGCGCCTGCTGCAACTGCGTCAGGGGCGAAGCCTGTTTTTTGCGTGACAGCGCGATTGCGCGCGCGGCAGCCAGCCGTTCGGTGGCGGCGGTCGGCAGGTTTTCCAGGTTACGGTCGAGCGCATGCCGCACCTTATAGGCGAACTGGGTATCTCTCGCTTCCATCTGTTGTTTGTTCATAATGTAATTCCTTTGGCTCGGAGTGCCTGCGCCAGGGTATGTGTTGCCCTTGAGCAATGCGTTTTTACGCTGCCCTCTGAGCAACCCATCGCGGCGGCGGTTTCCGCAACATCGAGGTCCTGCCAGTAACGCATGAGAAAGGCTTCCCGTTGACGCGCCGGTAACTTTTGTACTTCTTCGTCGATTGCGCTAAGGGTCCGGGCCCGTTCAACCTTGTCCGCGCCGGATTCGGCGGCCATGGTGCCGGGTTCCGGCTGGTAGTGCTCCATCGGATCGTAATCTTCCTGCTTTTCCTGATCGTGGCCGATGCTGGAAAACAGGCTGACCCAGGTATTGCGCACTTTTTCGCGGCGGAAGTAGTCGTGGATGGTGTTTTGCAGGATCCGCTGGAACAGGGGCGGCAGTTCGGCGACTTCCTTGTCGCCATATTTTTCGGCAAGCTTGATCATCGCATCCTGGACAATATCCAGGGCTGCCTCGTCCTTGCGCACTGCATACACAGCTTGCTTGAACGCGCGGCGCTCGACATTCTCTAGAAAGTCGGCGAGTTCTTTGTCAGTTGCCATGCACCGTCGCGCATCGATTCATTTTGTTATGGGATGTTTGCCGCCCCGTCGATTCATGGTCGAGAGCGTGCAGTGCCTGAGAATTTTACTGAGCGAATCGTAACAAAAACGTCGCTTTTACGCGAGCGCTTATGCGTTTTCCGATCTTTTGCCGTGATTTCGGGTGATTTTATATCGAATGCGATGAATTTGACTTGACCAAAATGATGCAACGCATTACCGTAGCGTTCCGCCTCAGAATCCTGAGGTGCACCTATGGTCTTGATATTGACGGCGTAACACGCCGCCGACGCCAAGACGTGCTTTGCAAGAAACGAAGCTGTTTGTTCTGACCCGTGCCACAAGCGCGAGAGTTTCGACGCTTTGCAGTATCCCCCGGCTGAACGAGTGCCATAAGCGGTGTTTTGAACCCATCCGAGCGATGCGGCCAGGAACGGCGTGAAAGCGCAAAAAAGGAATGCCGGAATATATTGCCATTGCGAAAACTCGCCAGGAAAGAGCATCCGATCAATCTCCAATGGACCTTGAAAGGAATGTTGCATGAATCCCCAAGACAATGCGCCGATTACCGGTGCAGAGATACTCGTTCGATCGTTGGCCGAAGAAGGCGTGGAGCATGTTTTCGGCTATCCCGGCGGCGCCGTGCTGTATATCTACGACGCAATCTACAAGCAAGACAAATTTCAACACGTTCTGGTGCGCCACGAACAGGCCGCGGTGCATGCCGCCGATGCCTATTCGCGCAGCTCGACCAAGGTCGGCGTGGCGCTGGTCACCTCCGGCCCCGGCGTGACCAATGCGGTCACCGGCCTGGCCACTGCCTATATGGATTCGATCCCAATGGTGGTGATCTCGGGGCAGGTGCCATCGGCGGCCATCGGCCAGGACGCTTTCCAGGAATGCGACACGGTCGGCATTACCCGGCCCTGCGTCAAGCATAACTTCCTGGTCAAGGACATCAAGGATCTGGCGACCACCATCAAAAAGGCGTTCCATATCGCCACCACGGGCCGTCCGGGCCCGGTGCTGGTCGACATTCCAAAAGACATCACGATGCATACGCACGTTTTCGAGTATCCGAAAACGGTGGAAATGCGTTCGTACAAGCCGGTCGACAAAGGCCATTCAGGGCAAATCCGCAAGGCGCTGCAATTATTGCTGAACGCCGAACGGCCGATGATCTATTCCGGCGGCGGGGTCATTCTTGCCAACGCTTCGCCTGAGCTGAACCGGATGGTCGACGCGCTCGGCTTCCCTTGCACCAATACGCTGATGGGCCTGGGCGGCTATCGCGCCGACAGCGACAAATTCGTCGGCATGCCAGGCATGCACGGGACCTACGAAGCCAATATGGCCATGCAGCACTGCGACGTGCTGATCGCCATCGGCGCGCGTTTCGACGACCGCGTGATCGGCAACCCGAAGAATTTCTCTTCCGTCGCACGCAAGATCATCCATATCGACATCGACCCTTCCTCCATTTCGAAGCGCGTCAAGGTCGACATTCCGATCGTCGGCAACGTCAAGGACGTGCTGCAGGAACTGCTTGCCCAGATGGATGCGGCTACCGAAAAGCCGAACGCCGGCGCGCTGGCCAACTGGTGGAAACAGATCAATCAGTGGCGCGAAAAAGACTGCCTGAAGTACGCGGATTCCGACCTGCTGATCAAGCCGCAATCGGTGATCGAAAAAATCTGCACGCTCACGCATGGCGACGCATTCATCACGTCCGACGTAGGCCAGCATCAGATGTGGGCCGCGCAATATTATCGTTTCAATAAACCGCGGCGCTGGATCAATTCCGGCGGGCTGGGAACCATGGGCGTCGGCCTGCCGTATGCGATGGGCGTGCAGATGGCCAATCCGGACGCTACGGTGGCCTGCATCACCGGCGACGGCTCGATCCAGATGTGCATCCAGGAGCTGGCGACCTGCAAGCAATACAATCTGACGCCGAAAATCATTCTGCTCAACAACAGCTATCTGGGCATGGTCCGGCAATGGCAGCAGATCGATTACGGCAGCCGCTATTCGCATTCGTATTCCGAATCGATGCCGGACTTCACCAAGCTGGTTGAAGCATACGGCCATGTCGGCATGAAAATCGAAAAGCCGTCCGACGTCGACGGCGCGCTGGAAGAAGCATTCGGCATGAAGGACCGGCTGGTGTTCATGAATTTCATTACCGATCAAACCGAGAACGTCTGGCCGATGGTCAAGGCGGGCAGGGGCCTGACGGAAATGCTGCTCGGTTCGGAGGATCTGTAATGCGACATATTGTTTCCCTTTTGCTGGAAAACGAAGCCGGCGCCTTGTCCCGCGTGGTCGGTCTGTTCTCGGCGCGCGGCTATAACATCGAAACCCTGACGGTTGCGCCCACCGAAGACCCGACGCTGTCGCGCATGACCATCGTCACCAGCGGCTCGGACGACGTCATCGAGCAGATCACCAAGCATTTGAACCGGCTGATCGAAGTGGTGAAAGTGGTGGACCTGACCGAAGGCGCGCACATCGAACGCGAACTGATGCTGATCAAGGTGCGGGCGGTCGGCAAGGAGCGCGAAGAAATGAAGCGCACCACCGATATTTTCCGCGGCCGCATCATCGACGTCACGGAAAAAACCTACACCATCGAATTGACCGGCAATAAGAGCAAGCTGGATGCCTTCATCGATTCGATCGACCGGGTGTCGATTCTGGAAACGGTCCGCACCGGCAGTTCGGGTATCGGCCGCGGCGAACGCATTCTCAAGGTGTGATCGGGATTTTCTGCAATCAAGCAATTCAATTAAAATTTTTTACCAGGAGTAATAATGAAAGTTTTCTACGACAAAGATAGCGACCTGTCCCTGATCAAGAACAAGAATGTGGCCATCATCGGTTACGGTTCGCAAGGCCATGCGCATGCGCAAAACCTGAACGATTCCGGCTGCAAGGTGACTGTGGGTCTGCGCAAGGGCGGTGCGTCGTGGGACAAGGCAAAGAACGCCGGCTTGAACGTTGCCGAAGTCAATGACGCGGTCAAGGCTGCCGACGTCATCATGATTTTGCTGCCGGACGAAAATATCGCCCAGGTGTATGCGGAAAACGTGGCGCCGTTCGCCAAGCAAGGCGCGACACTGGCGTTTGCGCACGGCTTCAACGTGCACTACGGCCAAGTCGTGCCGCGCGCCGATCTGGACGTCATCATGATCGCCCCGAAGGCGCCTGGCCACACCGTGCGTTCGACCTACAAGCAGGGCGGCGGCGTTCCTCACCTGATCGCGATTCATCAGGATGTGTCGGGCTCGGCGCGCGATATCGCGCTGTCGTACGCCACCGCCAACGGCGGCGGCCGTGCCGGCATCATTGAAACCAACTTCCGTGAAGAAACCGAAACCGATCTGTTCGGCGAACAGGCTGTTCTGTGCGGCGGCACCGTCGAACTGATCAAGGCCGGTTTCGAAACGCTGGTCGAAGCCGGCTATGCGCCTGAAATGGCATACTTCGAATGCCTGCACGAACTGAAGCTGATCGTCGACCTGATCTATGAAGGCGGCATCGCCAACATGAATTATTCGATTTCGAACAATGCCGAATACGGCGAATACGTTACCGGCCCGCGCATCGTTACCGAAGAAACCAAGAAAGTCATGAAGCAAGTGCTGACCGACATCCAGACCGGCGAATACGCAAAGAGCTTCATCCTGGAAAACAAGGCCGGCGCGCCGACCCTGATTTCGCGTCGCCGCATTACCGCCGAGCACCAGATCGAGCAAGTCGGCGAGAAGCTGCGCGGGATGATGCCGTGGATCAAGGCCAACAAGCTGGTTGATCAGGCTAAAAACTGATTTGGCAAGAACCAAATAACCGCGGTTGACTCCAAGCCCGGTTATGTTTATGTTTTGAAAGGGCGTACTCGGTACGCCCTTTTTTACTTGGAGAAGACAATGAATTTACGCAAGCCCTTGAATCTTTGCATCGCCATGCTTGCCGCTACCGCCTGCATCGGCGCGCAGGCGCAGGTATCCGGCATTACCGCGACGCAGATCATCGTGCCTGCGTACGGCGAGGTGGTGCAGCCCAACGATCAGGCCCAGGCCACTTTGATGATCGAAGAGCAGGACAAGGACAAGGCCGCGGCCGCATCGCGCGTAAATCAGCGAACCGCGCAGGGCATCGGCATATTGCGCCAGCAGGATCCTCAGGCCAAGCTGAAAACCCATGGTTATTACACCTATGCCGTTTATCCGGATGACCAGCCGCGTTCCAGCGGCGGCGTGATCAAGCCGCGTCAGCCGATCGGCTGGCGAGTGGGCCAGTATCTGGAATTGACCACGACCAATCTGCGCACATTGCCGCAGGCGATCGCGGCGATACAGACGCAAGGCCCGGGGCAGATGACGCTGAACGGACTGAACTTCGGCCTCAGCCTGGCGGCGGCCAAACAGTCGGACGCGGCGCTGATCGATGCGACGTATAAAAATCTGACCGAGCGGATAGCCTCGATTGCGCGCGCCATGAACCGCAATCCGGCCGATCTGCTGCTCGATACGCTCGATTTCGAAGGCTCGGGCAACTATGCGCAGAACGAGGCAATGCCGAAAACCATGATGATGCGCGCGGCAGCCGCCCCGGCGCAGGATGCGGTGGCCGAGCCGAGCTTCGAGCCCGGTGAAACCACGCTGACCATGCGCGCGGTCGGCAAACTGAAATTCAAATAGAACACCGGTCTTTACGTTACATTTGTAGCGCGCTCGACTAGAATGTGCGGGTTTCGCCGCGAATGCGGCGGAGCGGGGCGAAGCCCTGCAAGCCAATTGAAACGGAGTCACCATGGCAAGTTTTCGACGCCGTCGCGGTAAAAGCGGCGGCCCCTCTTTTTCCCGGTTGTTGCGCGCCAAAAACGCGGCGGACGACTCGCTCGGCCGCGAACATCTCGACGCATTGAGCGGCACGGCGCGGCCGCAGCGTCGCCGCCGCGGCATTTATCTGTTGCCGAACGCATTCACCACTGCCGCGCTGTTTTGCGGTTTCTATGCCATCGTCATGGCGATGAACCTGAAATTCGATAATGCATCGATCGCCATTTTCGTGGCAATGGTATTGGACAGCCTGGACGGCCGGGTGGCGCGCATGACCAATACCCAAAGCGAATTCGGTGCGCAATACGACAGTCTGTCGGACATGGTTTCGTTCGGCGCCGCGCCGGCGCTGGTGATTTACGAATGGTCGCTGCGCGGCATGGGCAAGCTCGGCTGGCTGGCCGCTTTCGTGTATTGCGTCGGCGGCGCCCTGCGGCTGGCGCGCTTCAATACCAACATCGCGGTGGTCGACAAGCGTTATTTCCAGGGGCTGCCCAGCCCGGCCGCGGCCGCGATGGTGGCCGGTTTCGTCTGGGTGATGGACGACCTGCGCTTCGCCGGCGCCGACCTGAACTGGATTTCCTGGGTCATTACGCTGTATGCAGGCGTCACCATGGTCAGCAACGTGCCTTTCTACAGTTTCAAGGACATCAATTTCCGCAAGCCGATGCCGTTCATCGCTTCGCTGCTGGTGGTGGTCATGCTGGTCGCCATTTCGAGCGATCCGTCGAGCGTGTTGTTCGGTCTGTTCGTGCTCTATGGCGTATCGGGCTATGCGGTTTACGGCTGGCGCTGGTACAAGGGCAAGCCGGTGGCGCTGGTGCAGCCTGCCGTCAAAACCGAATCCACGCGCGATCGGGAACCGGAATAAGGCGACGCAGAAAATTGCCCGCGCGCGCCGGCGCGACATACGTCACGGACGCGATGGACACGGCGGCTGCGGCATTGGCCGATCCCGACGCCGGGCTTCTGCCGGCGCGCAGGCAAAACCAGCCGCTGCGCTCTACATTGAGGCATTCGCCTTCCTGCAATGAAACTTCCGGCGGGAACGCGACTTCCGCGGTTGCCGCAGGCGCCGCCCGCACATTGCCGCCGGCCGCGAGCAGCATCGTGCCGCGCGCCAGCCATACCCAATAAACCTGTGTTCCAGATAACTGCTGTTGCTGTGCTTGCGGCGATTGCCGCTGGACGCTGGCTGACATCATGGCTCCCGATTGTTTGCGATGAATAAAGAATAGCGATTCACCATCTCGCAAAACAGACACAAACGTCGGGAAGCGCATACAGAACAGCGCGTTTTTACATCATCTGTTACTGTCGCTTTATCGTTGCTCTGTATCTGTTCCGATTCCCGTACTCAGGCCATGATTGCCTTATGCAAACGCAAACACCCGCCTCATCGCTGCTGGACGCGCCATTGCCCCGCCCCGGCCAGGCTGCACAGCCGCTGTATCGCCGCCTGGCCGATCATTACCTCACGGTAATACAGGCCGGCACCCTGGCGCCGGGCGACCGGATGCCGTCGGTGCGCCATCTGATGCGCCAGCATGAGGTCAGCCTGTCGACGGCGCTGCAGGCATGGCGCCATCTGGAACAGGGCGGCTGGCTGGAAGCGCGCGACCGTTCCGGCTATTTTGTGCGCCAGCCGAAACGCACCGCCATCGGGCCGGCGACCGAACCCGCCATCCTGACCGCGCAGGTGCCGGCGCAATATCTCGGCATGCATCAGCGCCTGTCGGAAATCATCTCCCAGGGCCGGCAGCAGCCGATCCGCATCGATCTGAGCAGTTGCAATTGCGCTTCCGAACAATATGCGGTGAATGCCTTGAAGAATGGGACGATACGGACGCTGCGCCAGAATCCGTCCGTGCTGACGTCGGTGCTGCCGTATAACGGTCATCCGGCGTTCCGCACGGCGGTCGCGCGGCGCGCGTTGCGGACCGGCATCCAGATCACGCCCGATCAGGTGGTTGTCACGCAAGGCTGCATCGAAGCGATCAATCTGGCCCTGCGCGCGGTGGCGCAGCCGGGCGACATCATCGCGGTCGAATCGCCGACCTTCTACGGCGTGCTGCATGCCTTGGAAAGCCTCGGCATGCGCGCGCTGGAGATTCCGACCAGCCCCGCCACCGGCATCTCCATCGATGCGCTGGAGCTGGCATTGCGCACCTACGACAATGTAAAAGCGGTGCTGGTGGTGCCGAATCTGCAGAATCCTCTGGGCTGCACCATGCCGGAAGCCAACAAGGCCAGCCTGGTAGCGTTGTGCGAACGGCATGCGGTGGCGCTGATCGAGGACGATACCTATACCGAATTATCGGACAGCAGCGTGCCGCTGACGGCGTTGAAGGCGCGCGACCGCACCGGCAACGTCATTTATTGCGCCTCGCTCAACAAGGTCCTCGCGGCCGGCATGCGCCTGGGCTGGCTGACCGGCGGCAAGTGGCAGGCGCGGGTCGAAATGCTGAAATATTCACAGACGCGCGCCAACGAAGTGCTGTCGCAGATCGTGGCGGCCGATTTCATGATGGAGGGCGGCTACGATCGCCATCTGCGCCGCATGCGCGATTACCTGCGCGGCCAGCGCGAAAAGATGGCCGAAGCGGTGGCGTCGTATTTTCCGGCGGGAACGCGCTTGACGATTCCGAAGGGCGGCATCGTGCTGTGGGTCGAATTGCCGGGGCCGGCATCGTCACAGGCGATATTCGAGGCTGCCCTGAAGCAGGGCATCCGCATCGCGCCCGGCGTGATGTTTACCAATTCCGATCGTTTCGACCATTTTTTGCGCCTGAGCTGCGGCCAGCAATATACGGAGGAGGTCGACCGCGCCGTGCGGTTTCTCGGCGATACCGCACGGCGGCTGTTGCAGGTATAGGCCGGCTACATGCCGAAGCCGAACATGCCGTCTCTCTCGTAACGCGGATCCGGGCCGTTTTCAAGCCCGCGCACCACGCCATTTGGATCGACGTAGACCGTCATCATTGAATTCCATGCGCCGGCTTCCCGGTAGCCGTAATTCCAGCCGATATTCGGCGTGCGCGCATAATGCTGGACCATGCTCGGCGCGCCCACAATGCGCAGCACGTCGGCCGAAGTCGAGACATTGGGCTTGATCAACGCGAACTTTTCATTGGTCCAGACTTGCTCGTACGACTTCAACCGGCCGTCCGGGCCGATGCGCGCCATATACGAATATTGGCCGTTGTAGCCCGGCGCATAGGACAGCAGCCGATCGCCGCCATCCTGATAGACCGCGCTCGGCGGACCGCGTTTAGCCACCGTTTCGGCTTCGGTATCGCCGACGGCGGGCGCGGGGCCGAACATGCTGGCGCAGCCGGAAAGTCCGAGGAGAGCCGCAAAAATGAGGTTTTTGGCAGAATTTTTCATAAAAACTCCTTGATAATCAGTGCCTGGCATGGGAATTCATGGATGTTTTGTCGGCTTTGCTATATACTGCCCGCTGGTCATTTGGCCAATTTTATTTTTATTCACGGCTTGCAGGGGTTTTTTTACCCGTAATTACTCCGCCTGCCGCTTGTTAAGGTCTAAATCATGTCTATCCAAAAAGAAGCAAAAGCCGCCATTATCTCGGATAATGCCCGTGCTCAGAACGATACCGGTTCTCCGGAAGTCCAAGTTGCGCTGTTGACAGCGCGTATCAACGACCTGAACGGTCACTTCAAGGCGCATGCCAAGGATCATCATTCCCGCCGTGGTCTGATTATGATGGTTAATCGCCGTAAAAGTTTGCTGTCTTATCTGAAAAGCAAAGACGCAACCCGTTATCGTTCGTTGATCGAAAAACTCGGCTTGCGTAAATAATTTGTTACCGTTGATCCGGTTACAAATTCAATAGCCAAAACGCCCGCATCAGTCCTGATGTGGGCTTTTTTGTTTGAAAATTTGAAACGGGTTGGAACGGGCGCATCATTTTTAGTCAGAAGGTGAACGACGGCTCCTGAAAATCCGTCGGCAAAATAGAAAGGAAACACCTTGTTTAATAAAATTACCAAAACTTTCCAATACGGCCAGCATCAAGTGACGCTGGAAACCGGCGAAATCGCCCGCCAGGCTTCCGGCGCGGTCATGGTGTCCATTGAAGACACCGTTGTGCTGGCAACCGTGGTGGCCCGCAAGGACGCCAAGCCAGGTCAGGACTTCTTCCCGCTGACTGTCGACTATATCGAAAAAACCTATGCTGCCGGCCGCATTCCGGGCGGTTTCTTCAAGCGCGAAGGCAAGCCTTCGGAAAAAGAAACACTGACATCGCGTCTGATCGATCGTCCTATCCGTCCACTGTTTCCTGAGGGCTACCTGAACGAAGTGCAGGTCATCGTGCACGTGCTGTCGGTCAATCCGGAAATCGATCCGGACATCGCCGCGATGATCGGCGCCTCGGCCGCCTTGTCGGTCGCCGGCCTGCCGTTCAACGGCCCGATCGGCGCTGCCCGCGTCGGCTACGCCAATGGCCAATACATTCTCAATCCGACCGCTACCCAGCTCAAGACTTCCGAGCTGGATCTGGTGGTTGCTGGCACCGAAGCCGCCGTGATGATGGTGGAATCGGAAGCCAAGCAGTTGTCCGAAGACGTCATGCTCGGCGCGGTTGTGTTCGGCCACGAACAGATGAAGGCCGTGATCGATGCGATCCACGAGCTGGTGCGCGACGGCGGCAAGCCTGAAGTGCAATGGAATCCTGCGCCGAAGAACGACGCGCTGATCGCACGTGTCGGCGCATTGGCCGAAGACAAGCTGCGCCAGGCCTATCAGACCAAGGACAAGCAAGTCCGCACCGCGATGCTGAAAACCGTCGGCAACGAAGTCAACGCCGCGCTGGCGACGGACCCGGTCGCGGTCGATGCCGCTGAAGTCGGCGGCATCCTGTTCGACCTGGAAGCCAAAATCGTGCGTTCGCAAATTCTGGACGGCGAACCGCGCATCGACGGCCGCGACACGCGCACCGTGCGTCCGATCTCGATCCGTACCGGCGTTCTGCCGCGCACCCACGGGTCGGCCTTGTTCACCCGCGGCGAAACGCAAGCGCTGGTCATCGCCACGCTGGGCACCGCACGCGACGAGCAAAAGATCGATGCACTGATGGGCGAATTCACCGATCCGTTCATGCTGCATTACAACATGCCGCCGTTCGCTACCGGCGAAACCGGCCGTGTCGGTACGCCGAAACGCCGCGAAATCGGCCACGGCCGCCTCGCCAAGCGCGCGCTGCTGGCGGCGTTGCCGCCGAAGGAAGAGTTCAGCTATTCGGTGCGCCTGGTTTCGGAAATCACCGAATCGAACGGTTCTTCGTCGATGGCTTCGGTCTGCGGCGGCTGCCTGGCGCTGCTGGATGCGGGCGTGCCGATGCAGGCGCACGTTGCCGGCATCGCCATGGGCCTGATCAAGGACGGCAGCAAGTTTGCCGTGCTGACCGATATCCTGGGCGATGAAGATCACCTGGGCGACATGGACTTCAAGGTCGCGGGAACCGCCAACGGCATTACCGCGCTGCAGATGGACATCAAGATCCAGGGCATCACCAAGGAAATCATGCAGGTCGCATTGGCGCAAGCCAAGGAAGGCCGCATCCATATCCTGGGCAAGATGCAGGAAGCCGTGCCGCATGGCAAGGCTGAATTGTCCGATTTCGCGCCGCGCCTGATCACGGTCAAGATCAATCCGGAAAAAATCCGCGACGTGATCGGCAAGGGCGGCGCCGTCATTCGCGCGCTGACCGAAGAAACCGGCACCCAGATCGACATCAGCGACGAAGGCGTGGTCACCATCGCTTCGGTCGATGCCGCCGCCGGCCAGGAAGCCAAGCGCCGTATCGAAGAACTGACCGCTTCGGTCGAAGTGGGCAAGATCTACGAAGGCACTGTGCTGAAGCTGCTGGATTTCGGCGCGATCGTGCAGGTATTGCCGGGCAAGGATGGTCTGCTGCACATCAGTCAAATCGCCAACGAGCGCGTCAACGCGGTCGCCGATTTCCTGAAAGAAGGCCAATTGGTGCGCGTCAAAGTCCTGGAAACAGACGACCGCGGCCGTCTGAAACTGTCGATGAAGGCAGCGTTGGAAGACAACGGTTCGGTGACCCTGGACGCAGCGCAGCCGTAACAGGCCGCCCGCAATACCGGAAGTTGCCTGAAAACCGCCCGTGCTTGATGCACGGGCGGTTTTTTTATTGGCGCCTGCCTCTGGATATGCTGCAACATTTAAGCGGGCGTCCAGTCCCAGTTCCGTTACATTAACGATAAGTTCATGCGATATGGAAAGGACATGCAATGCCACCACACGTCATTATCCTGGGATGCGGTTTCGGCGGCCTGTTCGCGGCGCGCCAACTGGACGGCGCGGATGTGCGCGTCACCATCATCGATCGCAGCAATCATCATCTGTTTCAGCCTTTGCTGTATCAGGTCGCCACGGCCGGGCTGTCGGCGCCCGCCATTGCCGCGCCGATACGGCACATCCTGGCCAAACAGAAAAACCTTGTCAGTCTCATGGCCACTGTGAGCGATATCGATACGGGGCGGCGCATCGTCAAGCTGGAGGATGGCGGCGAACTGGGGTACGACTATCTGATTGTGGCAACCGGTTCCACGCACAGCTATTTCGGCAATGACGGCTGGGCCGAATTCGCGCCGGGCCTGAAGACCTTGGAGGACGCCTTTGCGATCCGGCGCAAGATCCTGATGGCGTTCGAGCGTGCCGAGCGGGAAGCCGATCCGGCCAGGCAGCGGGCATTGCTGACTTTTGCCATTGTCGGCGCCGGCCCCACCGGCGTGGAAATGGCAGGCACGTTGATCGAAATTGCGCGGCGCACGCTGGAAGGCGAGTTCCGCCATATCGATCCGCGCACCGCTCACGTCGTATTGCTGGAAGGTTCCGATCGCGTGCTGTCGGCGTATCCGGACGATCTGTCGGAAAAGGCGCGCCTGCAGTTGCGCCGGCTCGGCGTCGACGTGCGCACCGGCAGCCGCGTCACGGGGATCGACGCGGCGGGCGTCAGCTATCTCGATGCGCACGGAGAACAACGTCTGCCGACGGCGACCGTGATCTGGTCCGCCGGCGTGGCGGCGTCGCCGCTGGGCCGGGCATTGGACGCGCAGCTGGACCGCGCGGGAAGGGTGGTCGTGCGGCAGGATCTTTCGGTGGCGGCCCATCCTGAAATCTTTGTGATCGGCGATCTGGCCGCCGTCGAGTCCGACGGCAAACCGGTGCCGGGCGTCTCGCCCGCGGCCAAACAGATGGGTGTATTGGCGGCGCGCAATATCAGGGCGCTGATCGCGGGGCGTCCAACCGCCGGCTTCCGTTATCGGGACATGGGATCGCTGGCGACCATCGGCCGCAAGGCGGCGGTGGTGATGCTCGGCAGATTCAAGTTTTCCGGTTTTTCGGCCTGGCTGTTCTGGCTTCTCGTGCACGTCTATTTTCTGATCGGATTCCGCAACCGCCTGATGGTCATGACCGACTGGGCCTGGGCTTATCTGACCTTTCAGCGCAATGCCCGCATCGTCACCGGTCCGGAATCGAGGCCGCCGGTGGAATAGGGCGCGTGAAATAAACGATTCGTATAATGAATAAACAACGGTTTTTCGGATAGCCGATGTAAATCATGGTAAATCCAGGAGGCGCGCGTTTTTGATCCCGAAACGGCCCCGAAACGCCCGTATTTCCGCAGGCGTTTCCGAATGGCGGTTTGACGCTGCTTGCCCCTACAAGATAGAATGCGTGGTTATTCAAAATTCCTGGTAAATATGCGTCGCACACTCGTAGTCGGTAACTGGAAAATGAACGGTAGCCTGGCCGGCAACGCGGCGTTATTGGCCGATATCACCACCTCCCTGAAGCAGACCGCCGCGAACGATTGCGATGTCGCGGTATGCGTGCCGGCGCCGTATCTGGCGCAGGCGCAGGCATTGCTGGCGGGAACCCCGGTGGCCTGGGGCGCGCAGGACATGTCGATGCACGCCGGCGGCGCCTATACCGGCGAAGTGGCCGCGGCAATGCTGCTGGAATTCGGCGCGCGCTATGTGATCGTGGGACATTCCGAGCGCCGCGCGTATCACGCGGAATCCGATGAAGCGGTTGCGAAGAAGGCATTGGCGGCACTGCAGGCCGGCCTGATTCCGCTGGTTTGCGTGGGGGAAACCCTGGCCGAGCGCGAAGCCGGCGATACCGAGGCGGTCGTCGGCCGCCAATTGGACGCGGTGCTGGCAATGCTCGATGCGCAGAAAATCCTGCGGATGGTGGTGGCTTACGAGCCGGTCTGGGCGATCGGCACCGGCAAGACCGCGACGCCGCAGATGGCGCAGGATGTGCATGCGTTCCTGCGCGCCAGGCTGTCGGCCGCCAGCGCCGATGCCGCGGCCCAGGTGCAGATTCTCTACGGCGGCAGCATGAAGCCCGACAACGCGAAAGAATTGCTCGCCATGCCGGATATCGATGGCGGCCTGATTGGCGGAGCGGCGTTGAAAGCGGACGATTTCCTGGCGATCGTGCGCGCGAATGCGTAAGGAAGAACGTAAACGAAGAACGCCATAAGAACGACAGGAATGCGCCCAACGGCCTTTCCCGAATTGCATTAGAATCATCAAAAATTGGAAAGTATTAAATGAACACTATTTTTACCGTCGTCATCGTGATCCAGGTGATCTCCGCGCTGACCATTATCGGCCTGGTCCTGCTGCAACATGGCAAGGGCGCGGACATGGGCGCGGCCTTCGGCTCCGGCGCTTCCGGCAGTCTGTTCGGCGCTACAGGCTCTTCCAATTTCCTGTCCAAATCGACCGGTGTCGCAGCCGCGGTATTTTTTGCGGCAACGCTGGCGCTGGCCTATATGGGCAATAATCATTCGGCCGCTTCGGGCGGCGTGATGGATCGTTTGTCGCCATCCAGTTTGATCGCGCCGCCGGCAACCTCGACCGCGCCGGCTGCACCGGCGCCTGCCGCGCCTGCGCAATCGCAAGACCAGTCGAACCAGATTCCAAAATAAATTTTTCCTGACGCCGCTTTTGGTCTGATTGCAGATTGAACAAGAGAGGTATGCAGGTTAAAATAGCAAGTCTCAAGCCGACGTGGTGAAATTGGTAGACACGCTATCTTGAGGGGGTAGTGGCGCAAGCTGTGCGAGTTCGAGTCTCGCCGTCGGCACCAAGTATATGAAAGCCAGCAAAGGAACGATCCTGAGCTGGCTTTTTATCGAGGGAGTTTGTATATGATATTGAGAATCATTCCTAAAACGCTCTAGCTGACTACATCCAATCGTGAACCTCGAAAATTATTTTCCTGTCCTGTTATTCATCATCATCGGCGTACTTGTCGGTGTCGCGCCCCAATTGATGGGGCGTCTGCTGGGCCCGCATCGGCCCGATCCGCAAAAAACTTCTCCTTACGAGTGCGGCTTCGAAGCATTCGAAGATGCGCGCATGAAATTCGATGTGCGCTACTACCTTGTTGCAATTCTCTTTATTTTATTTGATCTGGAAACCGCGTTTTTCTTCCCGTGGGGCGTCGCCATGCGCGACCTCGGCTGGTCCGGTTTCGTGACGATGATCGTGTTCATCGCTGAATTTGTGGTGGGCTTTTGGTACATCTGGAAGAAAGGCGCCCTGGATTGGGAGTAACTTATGTCAATTGAAGGCGTACTCAACGAAGGGTTTGTCACCACTTCGTTAGATAAAGTAATCAACTGGACCCGCACCGGGTCGATGTGGCCGATGACATTCGGCCTGGCTTGCTGCGCGGTCGAAATGATGCACGTCGGCGCCTCGCGCTATGACCTGGATCGTTTCGGCGTCATGTTCCGGCCGTCGCCGCGTCAATCCGACGTGATGATCGTGGCCGGCACGCTGTGCAACAAGATGGCGCCGGCGCTGCGCAAGGTCTATGACCAGATGGCCGAACCGCGCTGGGTGATTTCCATGGGCTCCTGCGCCAACGGCGGCGGCTACTACCATTATTCGTATTCGGTAGTGCGCGGCTGCGATCGGATCGTGCCGGTGGACGTCTACGTTCCCGGCTGCCCGCCGACAGCCGAAGCGCTGTTGTACGGCGTGATCCAGCTGCAAAATAAAATCAAGCGCACCGGCACCATTGCGCGCTAAGAGGGTGGTATGACAACAAAACTGGAAACACTCGAAGCGGCATTACGCAATGCGCTGGGTGGCTATCTGAAAACGCTGACCGTGGCGCTGGGCGAAGTCACCGTGATCGTCGGCGCGGGCGATTATCTGTCGGCGATGCGCGTCTTGCGCGATCACCCCGACACCCGCTTCGAAGAAATGATCGATTTGTGCGGTGTCGATTACTCCACATATGGCGACGGCGCTTGGGAAGGGCCGCGTTTTGCCGCGGTGTCGCACCTGCTGTCGCTGACGCATAACTGGCGCGTGCGCGTGCGGGTATTTGCGCCGGACGACGAATTGCCGTTGCTCGACTCGATGACCTCGTTGTGGTCGACTGCCGACTGGTACGAGCGCGAAGCCTTCGATCTGTACGGCATCCTGTTCGAAGGCCATAACGATTTGCGCCGCCTGCTGACCGATTACGGTTTCATCGGCCATCCGTTCCGCAAGGATTTCCCGGTATCCGGCTATGTCGAAATGCGCTATGACGCCGACCAGCGCCGCGTGATCTATCAACCTGTAACGATTGAACCGCGCGAAATCACGCCGCGCGTGATTCGCGAAGAAAATTACGGGATCGAATAATGGCAGAAATCAAGAATTACACGCTCAACTTCGGCCCGCAGCATCCGGCCGCGCACGGCGTGCTGCGCCTGGTGCTGGAACTCGACGGCGAAGTCATCCAGCGCGCCGACCCGCACATCGGCCTGCTGCATCGCGCCACCGAAAAGCTGGCGGAGCAAAAGACCTACCTGCAGTCGGTGCCGTACATGGACCGTCTCGATTACGTTTCGATGATGTGCAACGAGCACGCCTATGTCATGGCGATCGAAAAACTGCTCGGCATCGAAGTGCCGCTGCGCGCGCAATACATCCGCGTGATGTTCGACGAAATCACCCGCCTGCTGAATCACCTGATGTGGATCGGTGCGCACGGCCTGGACGTCGGCGCGATGGGCGTGCTGCTGTATGCATTCCGCGAGCGCGAAGACCTGATGGATTGCTACGAAGCGGTATCCGGCGCGCGCATGCACGCGGCCTATTACCGTCCGGGCGGCGTCTACCGCGACCTGCCGGAAACGATGCCGCAGTATAAGGCGTCGATCATGCGCAACGACAAGGCGATTCGCGCCCTGAACGAAAACCGCCAGGGTTCGCTGCTCGATTTCATTGAAGACTTCACCAACCGCTTCCCGAAATACGTCGACGAATACGAAACGCTGCTGACCGACAACCGCATCTGGAAACAGCGCCTGGTCGGCATCGGCGTGGTGTCGCCGGAGCGCGCAATGGCGATGGGCTTTACCGGCGCGATGCTGCGCGGTTCGGGCGTCGAATGGGATCTGCGCAAGAAGCAGCCTTACGAAGTCTACGATCTGCTCGATTTCGATATTCCGGTCGGCAAGAACGGCGACTCCTATGACCGCTATCTGGTGCGCGTCGAGGAAATGCGCCAGTCCAACCGCATCATCAAGCAGTGCGTCGAGTGGCTGCGCAATAACGCCGGTCCCGTGATTATCGACAATCACAAGATCGCGCCGCCGCCGCGCGTGGACATGAAATCCAACATGGAAGACCTGATTCACCACTTCAAGCTGTTTACCGAAGGGTTCCATGTGCCGCCGGGCGAAGCCTACTGTGCAGTCGAGCATCCGAAAGGCGAATTCGGCATCTATCTGATATCGGATGGCGCCAACAAGCCGTACCGGATGAAGATCCGCGCACCCGGTTTCCCGCACCTGCAGAGTTTGAACGAAATGGCGTCGGGCCATATGATTGCCGACGCCGTGACGATCATCGGCACGCAGGATATTGTGTTCGGTGAAATCGACCGTTAAGCATAAGTTGTAATTCCAGCTTTAACCCGAAACCCGCGCAGCAATGCGCACGGATGGCGAAAAAAATGCTGTTAAGTCAAGAATCGTATAAAAAAATCGATCGCGAACTCGCGAAATATCCTGCCAACCAGAAGCAGTCGGCGGTGATGGCCGCGCTTGCCATCGCCCAGGACGAAAAGGGCTGGCTGGCGCCGGAAACGCAGCAGGACGTGGCCGATTATCTGGGCATGCCGGCGATCGCGGTGCAGGAAGTCGCGACCTTCTACAATATGTTCAACACCCGCCCGGTGGGCAAGCACAAGATTTCGGTGTGCACCAATCTGCCATGCGCATTGTCGGGCGGCGTCGGCGCGGCGGAACATCTGAAGCAGAAACTGGGCATCGGTTTCCGCGAAACCACCGCCGACGGCATGTTTACCCTGATCGAAGGCGAATGCATGGGCGCCTGCGGCGACGCGCCGGTGATGCTGGTCAACAACAAACGCATGTGCAGCTGGATGTCCGGCGAGAAAATCGATGCGCTGCTTGAGGAATTGAAGAAATGACCAGTTTGCACGATCGTCACATCAACCCATTGATTCTTGCCGGCCTGGACGGCAAGAACTGGGGTCTGGCCGAGTACGTCAAGCGCGGCGGCTATGAATCCCTGAAACGCATTCTGAACGACAAGATCACGCCGGAGCAGGTCATCGCCGAATTGAAGGCCTCCTCGCTGCGTGGACGCGGCGGCGCCGGTTTCCCGACCGGCCTGAAATGGAGCTTCATGCCGCGCCAGTTCCCGGGCCAGAAATACCTGGTCTGCAATAGCGACGAAGGCGAACCGGGCACATTCAAGGATCGCGATATCCTGCGCTACAACCCGCACGCGCTGATCGAAGGCATGATCATCGGCGGCTACGCGATGGGCATCACTGTCGGCTACAACTACATCCACGGTGAAATCTGGGCCGAGTACGCGCGTTTCGAGGAAGCGCTGGAAGAGGCGCGCGCCGCCGGCTTCCTGGGCGACAACATCCTCGGCACCGATTTCGCTTTCCAGCTGCATGCGCACCATGGATACGGCGCGTATATCTGCGGCGAGGAAACCGCGCTGCTGGAATCGCTGGAAGGCAAGAAAGGCCAGCCGCGCTTCAAGCCGCCGTTCCCGGCCAGCTTCGGCATGTACGGCAAGCCGACCACCATCAACAACACCGAAACCTTCGCGGCGGTGCCGTTCATCTTCGCGATGGGCGCCGAAAAATACGCCGCGATCGGCAAGCCGAACAACGGCGGCACCAAGATCTTCTCGATCTCCGGCGATGTCGAAAAGCCGGGCAATTACGAAATTCCGCTCGGCACGCCATTCGCCAAACTGCTGGAACTGGCGGGCGGCATGCGCGGCGGCAAGAAGATCAAGGCCGTGATCCCGGGCGGATCGTCGGCGCCGGTCATTCGCGGCGAAACCATGATGGATACCGACATGGATTACGACGCGATCGCCAAGGCCGGCTCGATGCTCGGTTCCGGCGCGGTGATCGTGATGGACGAGACGCGCTGCATGGTCAAATCGCTGCTGCGCCTGTCCTATTTTTATTTCGAAGAGTCATGCGGCCAATGTACGCCGTGCCGCGAAGGCACGGGCTGGATGTACCGCGTGGTCGAGCGCATCGAAAACGGCCAGGGCCGTCCGGAAGATCTGGATCTGCTCAATTCGGTCGCCGACAATATCCAGGGCCGCACCATTTGCGCGCTGGGCGATGCGGCGGCGATGCCGGTGCGCGCCTTCGTCAAGAATTATCGCGAAGAGTTTGAATACCATATCGAGCATAAGCATTGTCTGGTGCCGACATACCTGTGATGCCGGCCGACATTGTCACCGACGTAATCAGCATTGATGTAATCAAGAATACTTAGGCAAAGCCATGGTCGAAATTGAAATAGACGGTAAGAAAGTAGAAGTGCTCGAAGGCAGCATGGTGATGGATGCCGCCAATAAAATCGGCACCTACATTCCGCATTTTTGTTATCACAAGAAACTGACCATCGCGGCCAACTGCCGCATGTGCCTGGTTGAAGTCGAGAAAGCGCCCAAGCCGCTGCCGGCCTGCGCGACGCCGGTTTCCGCCGGCATGATCGTGCGCACCGCCAGCGACAAGGCGGTCAAGGCGCAAAAGGGCGTGATGGAGTTCCTGCTGATCAACCATCCGCTGGATTGCCCGATCTGCGATCAGGGCGGCGAATGCCAATTGCAGGATCTGGCGGTCGGCTACGGCAAATCGACTTCGCGCTACGAAGAAGAAAAGCGCGTGGTGGTGCCGAAAGACGCCGGCCCGCTGATCTCGATGAAGGAAATGAACCGCTGCATCCATTGCACCCGCTGCGTGCGCTTCGGCCAGGAAATCGCCGGCGTGATGGAATTCGGCATGCTGGGCCGCGGCGAACATGCCGAGATCACCACCTTCGTCGGCAAGACCGTCAATTCCGAACTGTCGGGCAACATGATCGATCTGTGCCCGGTCGGCGCGCTGACCTCGAAACCGTTCCGCTACAGCGCCCGTACCTGGGAATTGTCGCGCCGCAAATCGGTCAGCCCGCACGACAGCCTCGGCGCCAACCTGATCGTCCAGGTCAAGGGCGGCAAGGTGATGCGCGTGCTGCCGCTGGAAAACGACGCCGTCAACGAATGCTGGATTTCGGACAAGGACCGCTTCGCCTATGAAGGCCTGGACGTCGCCGACCGCCTGACCAGGCCGATGCTCAAGCAGGATGGCCAATGGCGTGAAGTGGACTGGCAGACCGCGCTGGAATACGTGGCGCACGGATTGCGCAACATCAAGCACGAACACGGCGCCGACGCCATCGCCGCATTGGCGACGCCGACTTCGACCCTGGAAGAACTGATGCTGCTGCAGAAGATCGTGCGCGGCCTGGGTTCCGAAAACATCGATTTCCGCCTGCGCCAGTCAGATTTCGCGCTGGATCACAAAATCACGCCTTGGCTGGGCATGCCGGTGGCTGAAGTGTCCCAGCTCAGCCGCGCGCTGGTCATCGGTTCGTTCCTGCGCAAGGATCATCCGTTGCTGGCCGCGCGCCTGCGCACAGCCGTCAAGGACGGCGCCCGCATCAGCCTGCTGCATGCAACCGACGACGACCTGCTGATGCCGGTCGCCAACAAGATGATTGCCGCGCCTTCGGCATGGGTCGCCATGCTGAACCAGGTGATCGCAGCGATCGCCGCCGAGAAATCGGTCGCCGCGCCAGCAGGCCTTGGCCTGGAAGGCACCGACATTTCGGAAGCCGCCAAACTGACCGCAGCCAGCCTGCTGTCGGGCGAACGCAAGGCGGTATTGCTGGGCAACGCGGCCGCGCAACATCCGCAGGCATCGCAACTGCATGCCGCCGCGCAATGGATCGCCGCGCAAACCGGCGCCAGCTTCGGCTACCTGACCGAAGGCGGCAACACCGTCGGCGGTTATCTGGCCAATGCGCTGCCGGGCGCCGGCGGCGCCAACGCCGCCAAGCTGCTGAGCGAAGCGCGCAAGGCCTATCTGCTGCTCAACGCCGAGCCGGAACTCGACAGCGCCAATCCGCAAGCCGCGCAAGCCGCGCTGGCGCAAGCGGAAATGGTGGTCGTGATGTCGCCGTACAAGCATGGCTTCGATTACGCCGACGTGCTGCTGCCGATCGCGCCGTTCACCGAAACCTCCGGCACCTTCGTCAACGCCGAAGGCCGTGCGCAAAGTTTCAACGGCACCGTCAAGCCGCAAGGCGAAGCGCGGCCGGCCTGGAAGGTGCTGCGCGTGCTCGGCAATCTGCTGGATCTGCCGAATTTCGATTACGAAACATCGGAAGCGATCCGTACCGAAGTCCTGGGCGATATCGCCAGCGCGGCAACCGCCGAAGCATTGCTGGCCCGCCTGAACAATATCGCCGCCGGCCTGCAGCCGACTGCAGCGACGGCTGCGGCAGGCGGCGCCGAACGCGTGGCCGACGTGCCGATCTATTTCACCGACGCCATCGTGCGGCGCGCGGCTTCGCTGCAGCAGACTGTCGATGCGGCGCCGCCGCAGGCATGGCTGTCGTCGGCGCTGTCGAAGCAGCTCGGCGTCGCGGCGGGCGACAAGGTCAAGGTAAGCCAGGGGCAGGGCAGCGCAGTGCTGACCGCGGCCATCGACAATAACCTGCCGGCCGGCGTGGTGCGCGTGGCGGCGGGGCATAACAGTACTGCGGCGCTGGGTGCAATGTTCGGCGCAATCGCAGTGGAGAAAGCGTGATGGATCAATTTCTGCTGACCGTCAATTCGACCGGCGCCAACTGGTTCGGCTATTTCTGGCCGTTGATCTGGAACCTGATCAAGGTGGTGGTAATCGTCGCGCCGCTGCTGGGATGCGTGGCCTATCTGACCTATTGGGAACGCAAGCTGATCGGCTGGATGCACGTCCGCATGGGCCCCAACCGGGTCGGTCCGGCCGGTTTGCTGCAGCCGATCGCCGATGCGCTGAAACTGATTTTCAAGGAAGTCACAACGCCGGCCAAGGCCAACAAGTTCCTGTTCTTCCTGGCGCCGGTGATGACCATCATGCCGGCCCTGGCGGCCTGGGCGGTGATTCCGTTCGGTCCCGAAACCGTGCTGGCCAACGTCAACGCCGGCCTGCTGTTCGTGATGGCGATTACCTCGATCGAAGTGTATGGCGTGATCATCGCGGGCTGGGCCTCGAATTCGAAATATGCGTTCCTCGGCGCGATGCGCGCTTCGGCGCAGATGATTTCGTACGAAGTCGCGATGGGCTTCTGCTTCGTGATCGTGCTGATGGTGTCCGGCAGCCTGAACCTGACCGATATCGTGATGAGCCAGAGCAAGGGCCAGTTCTTCAACATGGGCCTCAATTTCCTGTCGTGGAACTGGCTGTCGCTACTGCCGATCTTCGTGATCTATGTTATCTCCGGCATCGCCGAAACCAGCCGGCATCCGTTCGACGTGGTTGAAGGCGAATCCGAAATCGTCGCCGGCCACATGATCGAATACTCGGGCATGTCGTTCGCGATCTTCTTCCTGGCCGAATACGCCAACATGATCCTGATTTCGATGCTGGCGTCGCTGATGTTCCTGGGCGGCTGGGCTTCGCCGCTGGCGATATTGAGCTTTATCCCGGGCTGGATCTGGCTCGGCATCAAGACCTTCGTGGTGGTGTCGATGTTCATCTGGGTGCGGGCATCGTTCCCGCGCTATCGCTATGACCAGATCATGCGCCTGGGCTGGAAGGTGTTCATCCCGCTCACGCTGGCGTATCTGGTGATCGTCGCGATCTGGATTCAGAGCCCGTGGAATATCTGGAAGTAATGTAGTCAAGCAAAGAGAGCAAGACATGGAAGCAATTAAAGACTTTTTCGGCAGCCTGATGCTGACCGAACTGATCAAGGGACTGGCGCTGACCGGCCGCTATCTGTTCGCCCGCAAGATCACGATCCAGTTTCCGGAAGAGAAAACGCCGCAATCCCCGCGGTTCCGCGGCCTGCATGCATTGCGCCGTTATCCGAACGGGGAAGAGCGCTGCATCGCCTGCAAACTGTGCGAAGCGGTTTGCCCGGCAATGGCGATCACGATCGAATCCGAACAGCGCGACGACGGCTCGCGCCGCACCACACGCTACGACATCGATCTGACCAAATGCATTTTCTGCGGTTTCTGCGAAGAGTCCTGCCCGGTGGATTCGATCGTCGAAACCCACATTCTGGAATACCACGGCGAAAAACGTGGCGATCTGTACTACACCAAGGAAATGTTGCTGGGAATCGGCGACCGTTATGAAAAAGAAATTGCCGCAGCCAGAACCGTGGATGCCGCATACCGTTGATGCAAGTGTTGACTGGCCGCATCCGATGATCGGACGCGTTGCTCATTTAGCCGACTTTTTGGTTGATTATGGAATTTAAAACTGTCTTGTTTTACGCGTTTGGGGCGATTCTGGTGCTGGCGGCGCTACGCGTCATCACCGCCCGCAATCCGGTGCACGCGGCGCTGTTTCTGGTGCTGTCATTCTTTTCCGCGGCCGGCCTCTGGATGCTGCTGAAAGCGGAATTCCTGGCCATTGTGCTGGTGCTGGTATACGTCGGCGCGGTCATGGTGCTGTTCCTGTTCGTGGTGATGATGCTCGATATCAATCTCGACAAGCTGCGCGAAGGGTTCTGGGGCTATTTCCCAATGGCCAGCATCATCGGCGTGGTCATCGTGCTGGAAATGGCGGCGGTGCTGCTGTACAGCTTCCCGACCTACAGTTTCCCCGACGCCCAGGCGCCGGCGGCGGCAAGCACCATCGGCACCACCAAGGCGCTGGGCTTGCTGATCTATACCAAATACATTTACGCGTTTGAAATCGCGGCGGTGATCCTGCTGCTGGCGATTGTTGCCGCGGTGGCCCTGACGCTGCGCCGCCGCAAGGACACCAAGCACTTCGCGCCGGGCGACGCCGTCAAGGTCAAGCGCAACGATCGCGTGCGCCTGGTGCAGATGAAGTCGGAATCGACGCGCGACGAACCGGCGCCGGTTGCCGCAACCGAAATCCCGGCCGCAGCCTCTGCCGCCGGCAAACAACCATAAGGGCGCAATCATCATGACTCTCTCGCTTGCGCATTACCTGGTTCTGGGCGCTATCCTGTTCGCGATTTCGATCGTCGGTATTTTTCTGAATCGCAAGAATATTATCGTTTTACTGATGGCAATCGAATTGATGCTGTTGGCCGTCAACATGAATTTCATCGCCTTTTCGCATTATCTGGGCGATGCCGCCGGCATGGTTTTTGTGTTCTTCATCCTGACTGTGGCTGCCGCGGAATCCGCGATAGGTCTCGCCATTCTGGTGGTGCTGTTCCGTAATCTGGACACCATCAACGTGGAAGATCTGGACAGTCTCAAAGGTTAACTAAAAATAGCGATAAGGTTCATCATGGCGGGGCAACTCAACCCACTTCTTCTTCTGGCCGTACCGATGGCTCCGTTGATCGGATCCGCAATCGCGGGCCTGTTCGGCACCAAATTTTTCGGCAATGTAATCGGACGCAAGACATCGCACACAGTGACGATACTCGGCGTACTGATTGCCTTCATCATCTCGGCGCAGACGCTGCTGGCGGTGATCGGCGGCGCCGGCTTCAACGGCACGATCTATACCTGGATGACGGTCGCCGGGCTCAAGCTGGAGGTCGGCTTCCTGGTCGACAGCCTGACCGCGATGATGATGTGCGTCGTCACCTTCGTCTCGCTGATGGTGCACATCTATACCATCGGCTACATGAAGGACGATGACGGCTACAACCGTTTCTTCTCGTATATCTCGCTGTTCACCTTCTCGATGCTGATGCTGGTCATGAGCAACAACTTCCTGCAGCTGTTCTTCGGCTGGGAAGCGGTGGGCCTGGTGTCGTATCTGCTGATCGGCTTCTGGTATGAACGGCCGACCGCGATCAAGGCCAACATGAAGGCCTTCCTGGTCAACCGGGTCGGCGACTTCGGCTTCATCCTCGGCATCGGCCTGCTGCTGGCTTACGCCGGCACCATGAATTACAGCGAAGTCTTCGCGCAGAGCGCCGATCTGGCGCGCCTGACGCTGCCCGGCACCGACTGGATGCTGATCACCGTTGCCTGCATCTGCCTGTTCGTCGGCGCGATGGGCAAATCGGCCCAGTTCCCGCTGCACGTCTGGCTGCCCGATTCGATGGAAGGCCCGACCCCGATTTCCGCCCTGATCCACGCGGCGACCATGGTGACCGCCGGCATTTTCATGGTGACCCGCATGTCGCCGCTGTTCGAACTCTCGGATACCGCCCTGAGCGTGATCCTGGTGATCGGCGCGATTACCGCGCTGTTCATGGGCTTCCTCGGCATCATCCAGAACGACATCAAGCGCGTGGTTGCCTATTCGACGCTGTCGCAACTGGGCTACATGACGGTCGCGCTGGGCGCCTCGGCCTATTCGGTCGGCGTGTTCCACCTGATGACCCACGCATTCTTCAAGGCCTTGCTGTTCCTGGGCGCCGGTTCGGTCATCGTCGGCATGCATCACGACCAGGACATCCGCAACATGGGCGGCCTGCGCAAGTACATGCCGATTACTTGGATCACCTCCCTGATCGGCTCGCTGGCGCTGATCGGCACGCCGTTCTTCTCCGGTTTCTATTCCAAGGACAGCATCATCGATGCCGTGCATTCGAGCCAGCTGGCCGGTTCCGGATTCGCTTACTTCTCGGTGCTGGCCGGCGTGTTCGTTACCGCCTTCTATTCGTTCCGCATGTATTTCCTGGTGTTCCATGGCGAAGAGCGCTTCGGCCAAGGGCATGAATTGCACGGCGTCAGCGAAGAGCCCGATGTCCATGACAGCCACGCGGCGGCCGCGCACGGCGCCCACGACGCTCACGACAGCCATGATGACGCGCATGCAGTGCACGACGACCACGCGCATCACGGCCTGGCGCCGGGCGAGAAGCCGCAGGAATCGCCGTTCGTCATCACCTTCCCGCTGATCATGCTGGCCATTCCGTCGCTGTTGATCGGTTTCTTCGCGATCGAACCGATGCTGTTCGGCGACTTCTTCAAGAACGTCATTTTCGTCGGCGAAGCGCATCACGCCATGGAAGAGCTGCGCAGCGAGTTCCACGGCCCGATCGCCATGGCGATCCATTCGGTGACCAGCCCAACGCTCTGGCTGGCGATTGCCGGCGTGGCCTCGTCGTATTACTTCTACATGGTCAATCCGGCCATTCCTGCTGCCATCAAGCGCACCTTCAACCCGCTGTATGTGCTGCTCGACAACAAGTATTATCTCGACAAATTCAATGAAGTCGTCTTCGCCGGCGGCGCGCGCCTGCTCGGCGGCGGCCTGTGGAATATCGGCGACCGCGGCCTGATCGACGGCCTGGTCGTCAACGGCAGCGCCAAGGCTGTCGGCTGGTTCTCCAAGATCACGCGTCTCTGGCAGTCCGGTTACATCTATCACTATGCGTTCGTGATGATCATCGGCCTGATGGGTTTCCTGTTTTGGTTGGTTCCGTCGTTTCCGTTTGCCAAATAAGTTGGCGGAGTAAAGTAAATAATAACCATGATGCAGTCAACTTTCCCTCTCCTCAGCCTTGCGATCTGGACTCCTGTCGCATTCGGCCTGCTCGTCCTGGCAATCGGCCGCGATGAAAATCCACATCCGGCGCGCGTGCTGTCGCTGATCGGCGCGCTTGTCAGTTTTGCGGTGACGCTGCCGGCGTTCATGCATTTCGACAATGGCTTCCACGGCATGCAGTTCGTCGAAAACGTCGCCTGGGTCGACCGTTTCAATATCCGCTATTCGCTCGGCATCGACGGCCTCTCGCTGTGGTTCCTGCCGCTGACGGCCTTCATTACGGTGATGGTGGTGCTGGCCGGATGGGAAGTCATCCAGAAGAAAGTCGCGCAATACATGGGCGCCTTCCTGATCCTGTCGGGCCTGATGATCGGCGTGTTCTGCGCGCTGGACGGCATGCTGTTCTACGTATTCTTCGAAGCCACGCTGATCCCGATGTTCATCATCGTCGGCGTCTGGGGCGGCGCCAACCGCGTGTATGCGGCGATCAAGTTCTTCCTGTACACGCTGATGGGCTCGCTCCTGATGCTGGTCGCGGTGATCTATCTGTATTTCGTCTCCGGCGGCACCTTCGATATCCTGACCTGGCATCAAGTGCCGCTGACGATGACCGAACAGGTACTGATTTTCTTCGCATTCCTGATGGCGTTCGCGGTCAAGGTGCCGATGTGGCCGGTGCATACATGGTTGCCCGACGCGCACGTCGAAGCGCCGACCGGCGGCTCCATCGTACTGGCGGCGATCATGCTCAAGCTCGGCGGCTACGGCTTCCTGCGGCTGTCGCTGCCGGTCGTGCCGGACGCCAGCCATTATCTGTCCGGTTTCATGATCACGCTGTCGCTGATCGCCGTGATTTACGTCGGCCTGGTGGCGCTGGTGCAGACCGATACCAAAAAACTGGTGGCCTATTCGTCGATCGCCCACATGGGCTTCGTCACACTCGGCTTCTTCGTGTTCAACGACATGGCGGTGCAGGGCGCCATTGCGCAAATGATCTCGCACGGCTTCGTGTCCGGCGCGATGTTCATGTGCATCGGCGTTCTGTACGACCGCATGCATACCCGCCAGATCGCCGATTTCGGCGGGGTGGTGCACACCATGCCGCGCTTTGCCGCCTTCTTCATCCTGTTCTCGCTGGCCAATTGCGGCCTGCCGGGCACCTCCGGCTTCGTCGGTGAATTCATGGTGATCCTGGGCGCGGTCAAATTCAATTTCTGGATCGGCATGCTGGCTGCGACGGCGCTGATCCTGGGCGCGGCCTATTCGCTGTGGCTGGCCAAGCGCGTGATTTTCGGCGCCATCGCCAATCATCACGTGGCCGAACTGTTCGATCTCAATAAACGCGAGTTCCTGATCCTGGGGCTGTTGGCCATCGCCGTCATCGCCGTCGGTCTGTATCCGGCGCCGATTACCGATGCGATGCAGGTATCGGTGGGCGATCTGCTCAAGCATGTTGCCATCTCGAAAATCAACTGATCTGCGACCAGCGTATAGAAGCGGCAAATAATGAATAATCTGAATCTGATCACTCCGAATCTAATCCCGGTCTATCCGGAGATCTTTCTGCTGGTCGCGACGTCCGCGATCCTGCTGATCGACATGTTCCTGTCCGACGCCAAGCGCATGCTGACCTACTGGCTGTCGCTGCTGGCGCTGGCCGGCTGCGCCGCGCTGACGCTCAAGGGCTTCAACGGGCCGACGGTCTATACCTTCAACAACATGTTCGTGAGCGATCCGCTGGCGCAACTGATGAAGCTGGTCTCGTACATCGCGGTGGCGATGACGCTGGTGTATTCGCGCGTGTATGTCAACGACCGCGGCATCGTCGGCAACCAGCTGGGCGGCGAATTCTATTCCCTGGCGCTGTTCGCGCTGCTGGGCCAGATGGTCATGATTTCGGGCAACAGCCTGCTCAGCATCTACCTGGGCCTGGAGCTGATGTCGCTGGCGCTGTATGCATTGGTTGCGCTGCGCCGCGACCATACCGCGTCGACCGAAGCCGCGATGAAATATTTCATCCTGGGCGCGCTGGCCTCCGGTTTCATGCTGTACGGGATGTCGATGATTTACGGCGCCACCGGCGCGCTCGATCTGCCGCTGGTGTTCCAGGCGATCGCTTCCGGCCAGGTCGATCATACGATCCTGGTGTTCGGCCTGGTCTTCATCGTCGCCGGCCTCGCGTTCAAGCTGGGCGTGGTGCCGTTCCACATGTGGGTGCCCGACGTTTATCAGGGCGCCCCGACCGCGGTGACGCTGCTGCTGGGCGGCGCGCCGAAGCTGGCGGCGTTCGTCATCGCTTACCGCCTGCTGGTCGAAGGCCTGTTGCCGCTGGCGATCGACTGGCAGCAGATGCTGCTGGTGCTGGCCGTGCTGTCGCTGGCCATCGGCAACATCACCGCCATCGCACAGACCGATCTGAAACGGCTGCTGGCCTATTCGAGCATTTCGCACATGGGCTTCATGCTGCTGGGCCTGCTGTCCGGCGTGGTGGGCAATAATCTGTATGCCGCGCCGAACGCCTACAGCTCGGCGCTGTTCTATGCGATCACCTATGTCCTGACCACGCTGGGCACGTTCGGCGTGATCCTGCTGCTGGCGCGCGCCGGCTTCGAGGGCGACAAGCTGGAAGATCTGAAGGGCCTGAATCAGCGCAGCCCATGGTTCGCCGGCATCATGATGGTGCTGATGCTGTCGCTGGCCGGCTTGCCGCCGACCGTCGGCTTCTACGCCAAGCTGTCGGTGCTGCAGGCATCGCTGGCCACCGGCCAGATCTGGCTGCCGGTACTGGCCGTGGTGTTCTCGCTGATCGGCGCGTTCTACTATCTGCGCATCATCAAGCTGATGTATTTCGACGAGCCGGCCGACGCCACCGAGCTGAAGGCGGGCTTCGATGTGCGCGTCCTGCTCAGCATCAACGGCGTAGCCGCGCTGGCGCTCGGTTTGTGGCCGGGCATGCTGATGGATGTGTCGGCCAAGACCATGGTCACCACCATGTCTTCTTTCCTCAGCAACGTGATCCATTGAGTGTCCGGCAACTTTAATCTGGGACCCTTGTGAACGTTTCCGTCTACAGCTGGATCGTGATCCTGCTGGCGCTGCTCGCCGCCAATCTGCCTTTCCTGAACCAGCATCTGTTTGCCGTCGTCCCGCTGGGCCGCGGCGACGATTTCGTCAAGCCGGTCTGGTGGCGCCTGATTGAAATGCTGGTGCTGTATTTCGTCGTCGGCGGCATCGCGTATGCCATGGAAGCGACGCTGGGCAACGTTTTTCCGCACGGCTGGGAATTTTATGCAATCACCGGCTGTCTGTTCCTGGTGTTTTCCTTCCCCGGCTATGTGTTCCGTTATCTGTACAAGCATCATTGACCGCCGACACACCGTAGCGCCATAAGACATTTTGCCGGAGCATGCATGGACGAACATCTGACCGAAGTCAAAATCGACAGCAAGGTCGTCTATGACGGCGCGTTCCTGAAAGTCAGCAGCGACACGGTGCGCCTGCCGAACGGCGCCTCGGCCGCGCGCGAATATATCCATCATCCGGGCGCTGTCGTGATCCTGCCGGTATTCGACGACGGCAGCGTATTGCTGGAGCGTCAGTTCCGCTATCCCCTGAACCGGGTGTTCATCGAATTCCCCGCCGGTAAAATCGATGCAGGCGAGGACCCGCTGGTTTGCGCGCAGCGCGAACTGCAAGAAGAAACCGGCTACACCGCCCGCGAGTGGCAATTCGTCTGCACCATTCACAACGCCATTGCTTACGCGAACGAACATCTGGATATCTACCTGGCGCGCGGCCTGGTCGAAGGACCGGCCAAGCTCGATGACGAGGAATTTCTGGAGGTCTACAAGGCGCCGCTAAGCGAACTGCTGGACGGCGTGCGCAACGGTTCCGTGACCGACGTCAAAACCGTTATCGGCGCCTTCTGGCTGGAGAAGATTGCGCGCGGCGAGTGGCCGGCTGCCTGATCTGCTTCCTTTGCCCACTTCGGCGACATTGTTCGGTATTTCAATAAAATAATTTCACTGCACAATTTGCACCGCTTGATTGCGGATGTTTCATTCCTGTCCAGCCTCAAAGCACAGTTTTTCACGGCAACATTGTTCATTTTTTCAAAGTAAATCGGCTTCCTAAAATTTATAAAATAGGACTAATCTTATTTTTTAGGAGTCGGTATATGCCGAAGATAGAACAACAGCAGAGTCATTTTTTGCAAGCAGCACATCAAGCTGCACAAGCCGCACGGCCATACCAACGAAGCTCGCATCGCGGATCCGAGCTTGTGTTACTTGATGGCGCTCATCCGGGCAGTCAATCTTTTATGCGTTCCGATCTTGTTGACGAGTCGGTTCCAGATAGGCGTCTGCGCGCTGAATGGGATGCGTGGCTGGAGGAGTGCGCGCAAGAAATTTTGGGGCCAGCTGCAAACATCGATGAAGCTGTTCAGCAATCTATTCCTGCAGCCTCAGGAAGTTCGGTACAAGCTTCGCAATTGCCAGGCGCTCCAGAAAATTCAAGCATGGCGAAAAATCAGCTCTGTGCAATTGCGTTCGATTGCTTTTCCATGTCTGACACGACGAAGCTGCCCACTTTTGCTTGTGTAAATGATGTTGCGTTGAACAGGGAGGATTGGCGGGAGCGCAGTGGATTGGGCGTCGCGGAAAAGGAAAAGGTTCTCGAAATATACGGCGTTTCTTACCATATCCTCCGGGCATTCGCTTCGAGATTCTTTCGGACGGCGTCCCGGGATGAATATATTTCGGCCGAAGGAAAAGTAGAGGTAGAGGCTTTTGAGCAGTTTCTCAAGGAGCTGGCGACATTCATCGGTACTGCCGCGGCCTTGACGCCGGAGCTGCGGTTATTGCCCATCGACCGCGAGCACGGGGGCTGTCAGATTGGTATTGACGTTTCGACAGCGGAGGCTATCCGTTCGAAAATTTTAGCGATGAGAGAAAGGAACGTCGCATGTGCAATGGCGTTCGATTGTCATTTAATGCTGGGCGAGGGATACAAGATACCACCTGCCAAGTTTGCTCGATTAAATGAATTTTTGTGGAGTACCAGAGAGTGGATTCACAAGGGGACGTTGGCCGGCATAGTACGGTGGGATGTTGTTTGCACGCATGGGGTCAGTTACGATCGCCTCAAAGAGTCCGTTTTGGACGAATTCGGGCCGGCTGGCATAGCGCAGTTCATTTCCGAAAAAGGAGAAGTCAATGTGGGCGCCTTGGTCCCGATCCTGGCGGCACATGCGGCGTCATTGTGCTCGCGGGATGGCGGCGTCAGACGCCTTGGCGCGGCCGATCGGTCTCACATAAACCCGCCCGCGCTTCAGTCTTCATTCAAGCAATAAGCGAGGCCGCCGCAACCCCGCTGCGCACAGCCGCTTCCAGCGTCGCGGGATAATCGCCGGCGGTATAGTCCCCCGCCAGAAAAATTCCTTCCGCATCGGTGGCATGCGAAGGCCGCTGCAAGCCCGGCGTACAGGAAAAAGTGGCGCGTTTTTCGCTGATGGTCTTGCTCCATAAGGGCGTGGCCAGCGCGGGGTTGCCGAAAGCGGCGGCCAGTTGCCCTGCGATGCCGGCGTTCAATGCAGCCGTTCCCTGCACAATTGCCTCGGCGCTGCTGCTCACCACCACCGCCAGCAGACCGGTCTGCGCCGGATCGAGTTGCCCGCGATCGAAAACATATTGTCCATACGCGCCATTGCCGGCATCGTCCAGCAAGGCATAAAAAGGCAGCGGCAAACGCGTGCCGGCTGCGTATTGCAAATAGCAGGTCGTAATCGGTTCGTGGCGCAGCGCATCGAGCGCGCCGGTGTCGCTCAAGCCGCCGAGCAGCGTCGCCGCCTGTTCCGGCGCCGTGGCGATGACGATGCGGTCGGCGCTCAGCGCGGGACGCTGCATATCGCTGCCGTTGCCTGCATTGCCGAAGTGCAGCAGCCAGCCTGCATTGCCGGAGGCGCGTTCGATGCGCTTCACCGCAGCGCCGGTTGCAACCGTGCCGCCATGCCCGGCAACGAAGGCCGCCGCCGCTTGCGGCAGCAGGGCGCTCAGATCGATGCGCGGCAGCAGCATGTCGGATGCCGCGCGGCGCGCGCCGAGGCTGTCGCGCAATACCGCCAGGAATACCCGAGCCGAAGCGCGCTGCGGCGGCGTGTTCAGCGCCGCCACGCAAAGCGGCCGCCATAAACAGCGCAGCAGCCGGTCGCCCTGATCGTGGCGCTGCAATAATTCCAGCACCGTGCAGTCAGTGTCCAGCCGCCAGTCCATCCAGCGCATCGCACTGAAGAAGCGCGCCAATGCCAGCTTGTCGCCGCGCGACAGGCCGCCGGCCTGGTACAGAGCGCACAGCAGATGCAAGGGCGCGGGCAGGCGCGGCGCGATGAAATCGATGCCGCTGCTGCCTTCCGGGTAACGCATCTGCAAGGGAACGCGCAGCATCGCGGTCTCGATATCGAGGCCCAGCGTGCGCATCATTTTCAGGCTGGCGCCATAGGCGCCGAGCAGGATGTGCTGGCCGTTGTCGAGCGCCTTGCCGTCGATATCGACGCGCCTGGCGCGGCCGCCCAAGGTGCGGCCGGCTTCCACCAGGGTGACCGCATGGCCCGCCTGCGCCAGGGTGACGGCGGCGGCGCAGCCGGCCCAGCCGGCGCCGATGACGGCGATGTGCTTCATCCGCGCACGTAAGTCTTCCACGCCAGCCACAGCTTGCGGATCGGCGTCAGCGAAATGCGCTGTTGCAGCACATGGAAGCCGTCGCGTTCGATTTCGTCGAGCAGCGTGCGGTAGATTGCGGCCATCATCAGGCCGGGGCGCTGTGCGCGGCGGTCCTGGCGCGGCAGCAGCGCGAAGGCTTCGTCATAGACGGCTTGCGCGCGCGCGGTCTGGAACTGCATCAGCTTGACAAAATTTTCGCTATGGCGCGCGTTGAGGATATCGGCGGCGGTCACGTTGAATTGCTGCATTTCGTTGACCGGCAAATAAATGCGGCCCTTGCGGCCGTCTTCGCCGACGTCGCGGATGATATTGGTCAATTGAAACGCCAGGCCCAGTTTTTCGGCGTAGCGCAGGGTTTCCGGCGCGGTCGATCCGAAAATGCTGGCCGACAGGATGCCGACCACGCTGGCGACATGCCAGCAATATTTCTGCAGGCCGGGGAAATCCAGATAACGGGTCTGATTCAGATCCATCTCCATGCCGTCGATGATGGCCAGCAGATGCTCGCCTTTCAAATCGTAGGCCTGCACATGCGGCGCCAGCGCCAGCGTAACCGGATGGCTGGCGCGGCCGCCCAGCATGGCGGCGATCTCCTGGCGCCACCACATCAGCTTGGTGCGCGCCACGCCTTCATCGGTGGCTTCGTCGACGGTATCGTCGACTTCGCGGCAGAAGGCGTACAGCGCGGTAATCGCGAGACGGCGCTGCGGCGGCAGGAACAGGAAACTGTAATAAAAGCTGGAACCGCTTTGCGCTGTCTTCTGCTGGCAATATTCGTCTGGTGACATGGTAAGAACGCTTAGGTAAGTCGGAACGAAAGATGCGCTATGCTAGCCGACTGCGACGGCGGGGACAATCAAAAAGGCGTCGAAAAGGCGCTAAAAGACCGGGTGGCGCCTTACATCCACCAGCCGCGCCATAGAACCAGCAGCCAATCGCGGACGCCAAGCTTGGGACGGCGCCGGAAAACATCGTAATCGGCCTGTTCCAGCCTTTCCAGGATGCGCATGCCGCCTTGCACCACCAGGCGCAATTCCCAGCCGATACGGCCCGGCAGGCGCCGCGCCAGAGGCGCGCCGGAGAGCAGTATGGCGCGCGCCCGCTCCACCTCGAACGCCATCAGCTTGCGCCAGGCCGGTGTCGGCATGCCGGCGGCGATATCGGCCTCGATGACGCCGAAGCGCTCCAGATCTTCCAGCGGCAGGTAAATGCGGGATTTTTGCCAGTCGATACCGACGTCCTGCCAAAAATTGATCAGTTGCAGCGCGGAGCAAATGGCGTTCGATTGCTGCAGATTCTGCGGGTCCGTCCGGCCGTACAGATGCAGCATCACGGCGCCGACCGGATTGGCCGAACGCGCGCAGTAATCGAGCAGGTCGGCAAAAGTGTTGTAGCGGGTGACCAGCACGTCCTGGCGAAACGCCGACAATAGCGCCCGCAGCGGAGCGGCCGGCAAGCCGTACTGCCGCATCACGCCGGCCAGCGCGGCAAACAGCGGATTGCCCTGCGGAATTTGCTCTTCGATTTCGGACAGCGCCGCTTCGTAGCGTTCCAGCGCGGCGATGCGTTCGGCGGGCAGCGCATCGCCTTCGTCGGCGATATCGTCGGCGCTGCGCGCGAAGGCGTAGATCACTTGCACCGCGGGACGCAGCCGGGCCGGCAGCAGGATCGAGGCGACCGGGAAGTTCTCGTAATGCGTCAGCGGCTGGAAGGCGGGTTCATTCATGGTCACGCATGATAATGTATAACCGGCGGATAACGGCGGGGATAACAGGCGAATCGGTTCCCCGTGGCGATGTAATCGGTTAAAATACGCCCATTGCGGATATGGCGGAATTGGTAGACGCACTAGATTTAGGTTCTAGCGTCGCAAGGCGTGGGGGTTCAAGTCCCTCTATCCGCACCAGCTAGTGACGGTGTGATTAAGCGGCGATAATGGCGCCATCGCCGGGCTGTGATGCTCGCCGTACCGAAGTACGGCTCCGCTTCTCGCCCACCGCTGGCGCCATTCTCGCCACTTACTCAGCACCGTTTTGAGTGCATCTATTTTGGTGTTCTGTGTTTTTTGCTTGCGTTGTTTTTTGAAAAGCCTGTCGATTTTTTGACGGGCTTTTTGCTTTTTTATGGCGCCGAGAGCTTCGCCTCGGGCTGCATTTAGGCGGACCTTCCTTGAAGGTCCTGGTCTGGCATTCTCTATTCTGTTTTTCTTCCTTCTTTTCTTCTTCCTTCCTTCTTTCTTTACATTGCTATCGACATGCCGCCATCCACCGTCAATACGTGGCCGTTGACGTAGCTGGCGGCGGGGGATGCGAGGAAGACGGCGGCGCCGGCGATTTCCGCGGGTTCGGCCCAGCGGCCTAATGGCGTTCTTGTGGCGAAGTGGGCCCGGATTTTGGGGTCGGCCAGCATCGCGGCGTTGGATTCGGTGGCGACGCCGCCGGGGGCGATGGCGTTGCTGGTGATGCCTTGCGGTCCATATTCGGCGGCGAGGGCGCGCATCATGCCGGTCACGCCTTGCTTGGCGCCGGTATAGACGGCGTCGCCGCTGCGGGCGATGCGGCCGGCGATGGAGGTCACGAAAATCAGGCGGCCGCTGCGTTGCGGCAGCATCAGCGCGGCGGCTTCGCGCGCCAGGCGGTACGGCGCGATCAGGTTGGTGTCGAGCATGCGCTGCAGGTCGTCGTCGCTGAAGTCCTGCAGCAGCTTGCGGTCGCGCAGGCCGGCGTTGCTGACGAGGATGTCGAGCCGGCCATGGCGCGCGGCAATGTCGGCAAACGCGCTTTTCAATGCGGCGCCGTCGGCAATGTCGAAGGGCATGGCGCTGGCGTCGCCGCCGCTTTTTCGTAGTTCCTGCACGGCAATGTCGAGCGCTTTCGGATCGCGGCCGTTCAGGATGACATGCGCGCCGCTGCCGGCCATGGCTCTGGCGATTTCCAGGCCGATGCCGCGCGCGGCGCCCGTCACCAGCGCCAGCTTGCCTGTCAGCGAAAAGTTCTGCAGATACGATAAAGCCATCGTTTCGTTCCCGTTGGAGTATTCTCGCGGTATTGTACGCAGGCCGTCGCAAGCGCGTTGAATTGTTGCAGCGCCACCGCTACAATGTCCTACAATTTTTCCCCCATTTCAATCCACCTTTCATTCCAATGACTGCAATGACTGAATCGATACGTCTGGCCAAACAAGTCGCCGATCAGATGACATGCTCGCGTCGCGAAGCGGAAATCTATATCGAAGGCGGCTGGGTGCAGGTCGACGGCGCGGTGATTGAAGAGGCGGGATACCGCGTGACCCCGGAACAGACAGTGGCGCTGCTGCCGCAAGCCACGCTGGCGCCGGCCGTGCCGGTGACGGTTCTGCTGCACAAGCCCGCGGGCATTGCGGTGACCGATGCCGCCGCCGCATTGCAACTGATCGATCAGACGCAGCGCATCGAGGACGATCGCTCGGGCATCGTCTTCTTGAAGCGGCATTTGACCGGCATGGAGTTGGTGACGCCGCTGGAAAGCGAAGCCAGCGGCCTGCTGGTGTTCACCCAGGACTGGCAGATCAAGCGCAAGCTGCTGGAAGACGCCGCCAGGGTGGAACAGGAATATATCGTCGAAGTCGCCGGGGATATCGCCGCGGGCGGACTGGCCTTGCTAAATCATGGTCTTTCATGGAACGGAAAGCCCTTGCCGCCGATCAAAGTCAGCAGGCAGAACGAAACCCGGCTGCGCTTTGCAATGAAATCGCCGGATCGTGGATTGATTGCCCATATGTGCGCCAAGGTCGATCTGCGGATCGTCTCGATGCGCAGGATCCGCATCGGCCGCGTGCCGATGGCGATTCTGCCGATCGGAAAATGGCGTTATTTATTGGGATACGAACGCTTTTAGGCTGCCGGCGCCTGCGCCGCGGCCGCGAAAGGATGAAATTTGCTTCAAACGCTATTTGAACGGCGGCCGCGCCGTGCGCCATCGGCATTCGGGATGCCGGGGCTGGCGCCGCTTTCCTTTATTTTCCCGCTTGCCTTCATTCTCTCGCTGGCCGGATGCTCCGCCGGCAAGCCCGATCACGAGCTGGTCAAGGAAGCGCTGGAGAATAAACCGGTTACCACGCCCCAAGGCGGTTCGACCGCCGACAGCGTGGATGAATACAAGCGCGAAGTGGGGCGGCGCATTCAGCAGGTCAATTCCACCAAGGTCTATGTCGTGCGGCCGCAGGCGCTGCTGCGTTCGGTCATTGTGATGCGTTTTGTGATCGATGCCGACGGCGCACTGGTGCGCAGTGAAATCGTCCGCACCAACCATGACAAGCAAACCGAAGCCACCGCCGTCGCTTCATTGCGCGGCACCGCGCCGTTTCCGAAACCGCCGCCGGCATTGCTGCGCGCCGGCAAGCTCGAAATGTCGGAAAGCTGGCTGTTCAACAACGACGGCAAATTCCAGGTGCGCAGCGTCGCGCTGCAGCAGATCGACCGCTGAAAACTATATTCCCTTTTGTATTTCCGCCGCAATCTCGAACGAGCGCAACCGCGCCGCGTGATCGTAAATCTGCGCGGTAAGCATCAATTCGTCGGCGCCGGTGCGGCCGATGAAATCCAGCAGTCCCGCCCGCACGGTTTCTTTCGATCCCACCATCGCGCAAGACAGCGAACGCTCGACGTGCGCTCTTTCCTCGGCCAGCCAGAGGCCGTCCATGCTGTCCAGCGGCGGCATCAGTTGCCCCGGCACGCCGCGGATCAGGTTCAGGAACTGCTGCTGCAGCGAGGTGAACAGGCGCCGGCCTTCCTCGTCGTCGGCGGCGGCGAATACGCTGACGCCGAGCATGACGTAGGGCTTCTGCAATTGCCGGGACGGCTTGAAGCGGGCGCGATAGATTTCGATGGCCTGCATCATCATGGCCGGCGCGAAATGCGAAGCGAATGCAAACGGCAGGCCGAGTTCGGCGGCCAGTTGCGCGCCGAACAGGCTGGAACCCAGCAGCCACAGCGGAATCTCCAGCCCCGCGCCCGGCACGGCCTGCACCGCCTGGTTGGGCGTGGCCGGCGCGAAATACGCCTGCAGTTCCTGCACATCCTGGGGGAAGGTATCGGCCGATTCATGCAGATTGCGGCGTAGTGCGCGCGCGGTGCGCTGGTCGCTGCCGGGCGCGCGGCCGAGGCCCAGATCGATGCGGCCGGGATAGAGCGACTCCAGCGTGCCGAACTGTTCGGCGATCACCAGCGGCGCATGATTGGGCAGCATCACGCCGCCGGCGCCGACGCGGATGGTTTTGGTATTGGCCGCGATATGCGCGATCACCAGCGACGTCGCGGCGCTGGCGATGCCGCGCATATTGTGATGCTCGGCCACCCAGTAGCGGTTATAGCCCCAGCGCTCGGCATGCTGCGCCAGGTCGCGGGTATTGGCGAATGCTTGCGCGGGAGTGTCGCCATGTTTGATCGGCGACAGGTCGAGTACGGAAAATGGAATCATGAAAAGCGCCTTTGAAGCCGGCGGCGGACGCCATCGGCGGTGAATGAAAAAATGCGGAGAATAATGGGGCGTCGAAAATCAGTGTTCGCCGACCTGAACCAGCAGCTTGCCGAAATTGGCGCCCTGCAGCAGGCCGATGAATGCTTCCGGCGCTGCCTCGAGGCCATTGACGATGTCCTCGCGGTAGCGCACCAGGCCGGCGTTCAGCCAGGCCTGCATATCGCGTTGAAACGCCTCGTAATGCGTGGCCTCGAAATCGTAGTTGATGAAGCCGCGGATGGTGAAGCGGCGGATCAATGCCAGCCGCAGAAATTGCGGCAGTTTGTCGGGGCCTTCCTGTGGAGGCCGGCTGCTGCCGAGCTGCGACATCAATCCGCACAGCGGTATGCGCGCGTGCAGATTGAGCAGCGGCAGCACCGCGTCAAGCACCGCGCCGCCGACGTTTTCAAAATAGATGTCGATGCCGCGCGGGCAGGCCGCCGCCAGTTGCTGCGCAAAATCGGCGGCGCGATGATCGACGCAGGCATCGAAGCCGAGTTGTTCGACCGCAAAGCGGCATTTGTCCGCGCCGCCGGCAATGCCGACGATTCTGCATCCCTTGATTTTGGCGATCTGCCCGACCAGCGATCCGACCCCGCCGGTGGCGGCCGCGACCGCGAGGGTTTCCCCCGCCCGCGGCCGGCCGATTTCGAGCAGCCCCGCATAGGCGCTGAAACCGGGCATGCCGAGTACGCCCAGCGCATGGGAAGGCCGCGCCATGCCGGCCGGCAGCCGCTTCAGATTCTCGCCGTTGGAGAGCGCATAGTCCTGCCATCCGGTGGAGCCCACCACCAGGTCGCCCGGTGCGTAATCCGGGTGCAGGGATTGCACCACGCGCGATACGGCCCCGCCCACCATGACATGCTCCAGTTCAACCGGCGGCGCATAGGAGGGCGCATCGCTCATGCGGCCGCGCATGTACGGATCGAGCGACAGATAGATGGTGCGCAGCAGCAATTGGCCGTCGCGCGGCGTCGGCACGCCGACATGATCCAGCCGGAAATTATCGGGCGTGGGCAGGCCGCGCGGACGGGCCACCAGGATAATGCGTCGATTGATCTTGTCGGATTGCGTGCAAGTTGACGACATGTCGGGCTCCTCGCAAATTTGGCTTTCGACATGATAGGCCAAATCGGCGAGGGCGTTTTACGATGGCCGATTTGCGCTGATGTCCAGGTCCGCGGCATCGCCGGCCGGTTCGGCGACGGCCTTCGGCGCCATCACAAAATCCTGCGGCCGCCGGAAAAAGCGCCACAGCAATTGTTTCATCAACTGCGCGCCGTGACGGAAGCGCACCTGGCGCGAACGCAGGGCGACGATCAGCGCCAGCGTAAAACTGACCCACAGATTGACCGTACCGATCGCCAGCACCCCGCAGGCCGACACCAGGGCCAGGCGCCAGCCGATCTGATAATCGAGGCCGACGATGGCGGTGGCGAAATTGGCGGCGGAAAACGTGATGTGGCGGATGTCGATCGGCAAGCCGAGCAGAAAGCCGGCGGTGCCGAGGCAGCCCAGCAAAATGCCGAAATAGAAATTCCCCATCAGCCCGCCCAGGCTGGTTTCCAGATAGTCGCCCAGGCGCGCCACGCGGCGTGCGCCGAGCAGGCCTTGCAGCCAGCCGATGCGCGCGATGCGCTGCGCCATGCGGGTATACAGCGCCTTGTTGTCGTAATAGCCGGAAATCAGGCCCGCCAGAAACAGGCAGACGCCGGCGATCGCCGCGTAGAACAGGGCCAGGGTGGTGAACGGATCGATGTCCTGCAGCAGATGGCGCGCCTTGTCGGGCGAGACCAGGGGATGGCCGAACAGAAAACCGTAGGCCACCGCGATCAGGTACGCCATCGGAAACGCCAGCAGCAGATTGCCGGCCACCGCGACAAATTGGGTGCGGATCACCTTGACCAGCAATTCCACCAGGCTGTCCAGATCGATATTGCGGCCGTCGCGGCTATGCACGCCGGCAGCGATGCGCGACGCCGTCATGGCCGGCTGCTTGGTCGCCACCGTGAAGTGCAATACATGGATCAGCATGAATCCCAGCGAATAATTCATGCTGAACAGGAAGGCTTCCACCAGCGGTGCGGCATGCAGATAGGAAGCCAGTATCTTCAGCATCGCCATGAAGCCGATGATCACCCCGGCGCCGGAGGCGGAGCGCAGCATGGCCCAATATTGGGGCCGGTCTTCGGCGATATAGTGCTCGCCGGTGCGGCTGGCGTTTTCGGTAATGTTGCGCGCCAACAGATTCAGATTGTTTCTGAACACTTCCCGGATCGCGTATTTGCGATTGTGCGCTTCGATCATGCGCAAGCCGAGCGCCAGCGCCGTGCGATGTTTTTCCGGCGCGGATTCGCTTGCCGCTTCCTCGGCGCCGTTTCCATCCGCATGCCGGCTGACCAGCGCCAGCAAAGTGCGCAGGCGCTCGATATTCTGCGCCAGGCGCACCAGGCGGTAGGTCAGGCCGATGCTGGTGCCGAGCCGCAGCATCAGTTTGCGGATCGTGCCGACGACCGCCTCGCATTGGTCCAGCATGACCAGCACGTGGTCCGGCCCCTCGGCGCTGTCCACGGCGCCGTCGCCGCCTTCGATATAGGCCGTCAGGTAGCGATGCAGCTCCACGTTCTGCATCAGGAACGGCGATTCGAACGCCTTGATGTCGGTGTAGATGCGGATCAGTTCGGGGTCGGTGCCGATCGCGCTGATGCGATAGGACAGCACCTGGATCGCCTGCAGCAATTGGGTTGCGGTCTGGCCCGGGGCGTCGCCGGCATCGGCGCGGCCGCTGCCGGGTTGGCCGGGAGCCGCTTGCAGCAGGCCGATCAGCGCCAGCCAGTGTTGCGCCGGCACGGCTTCGATCCAGATATGATCGCGCTGCAGCGGCAGCACCAGGTCCAGGCAATCGACCAGATAGCGCTGGTCCAGCGCCGGCGGCAGCACGCGGTAGCTCAGGCGGCGGAACAGTTCGGTAAAAAAGCCGCCATCGGACAGAATGCCGACATCGGTGTATAAACTGGTTTGACGCCGGCTCGCCAGAACCGACAGCAAATAATGACGCAGCGCCGCCGCGTAGCGCGGATGGCTTTTCAGCAATGCCAGCAGCAGTTGCACGCGGTCGCCGGCATGTTCCGGGGCAATGTTTTTGGCGGGGCGCAGCGCGTCGACCAGCGCCGTCAGCGGGGCAATGCTGTCCAGGCCGGGATCGGCGGCGATTTGTTCGAGTATTTCTTGCATGCGCCAGTATAAGTTGCCGGTTCCGCGGCGCAGCAGGTTTTTACGCCACAACAGGATTAAAGAATTTAAAAGTATTGCCGTTAAGAATGATGTCGTGGCATATTGCTGCGATGTCATGCAATATTTCGCAATAATCCGCAAGGATCGAATGCAAAGGAGCTGTTATGAGTGATGTAACAAATATCGCAACGCTGGCAACCAGCAATACCGTCGCCGGCCAATCCGTGGCGGTCCAGACCATGATGCAGAAACACGCCATGAATGCCCAGAAAACCTTGGCTGAAGGCTTGATTGCGGCAATCCCGCCTTCGCCGACCGGCAGCCTGGGACACAATATCAATACGGTTGCTTGAGTCCGCGCTTTATCAAAAAACGCTCGTACAGGTTGTATAAACGCATTGCCGGCGTCATAAAGGCACAATGAAGGCGCCGTTGCCCTTGCGCGACGGCGTCGCGCCGAGTCACCTCTGGCTACCGCCCGGCGGCGCGTGGCCGGATCTCCTTACTTTCCTGATTTCCCATTTCCCCGATGTCGATCCCGCCACCTGGCGCAGCCGGCTGCTGCGCGGCGAAGTCGTCAATCAGGCCGGCGCCGCCATGGCCGCGGACAGCCGTTACCGGCACGGGGACTGTATTTTTTATTATCGCGAAATCGATAACGAGCCCGCGCTGCCTTTCGAGGAAAGCATCGTCTACCGGGACGACCACATTCTGGTGGCCGACAAGCCGCATTTTCTGGCGGTAACGCCCGGCGGCAAATTCCTGCATGAAACCTTGCTGGTGCGTTTGCGCAGGAAGACCGGCCTGGCCGACCTGGCGCCGGTGCACCGGATCGATCGCGAAACGGCGGGATTAGTGCTGTTTTCCCATAATCCGGCCACCCGCGCGGCTTTTCACGCCTTGTTCAGCCGCCGCGCCATCGAAAAAACCTACGAAGCCCTGACCGACGGTCCCGGCGCGATCGATCTGCCGCCGCTGTATCGCAGCCGGCTCGAAAACGGGGAAGGGGAATCGTTCTTCCTGACCCGGCAGGTGGAAGGCGAGCCCAATGCCGAAACCCGCATCGAACTGCTGCGGCGCGACGGCACGCAGGCGCTGTACCGCCTGCATCCGGTGACCGGCCGCAAGCATCAACTGCGGGTGCAACTGGCCGCGCTGGGACGGCCCATCGTCAACGACCGTTTTTATCCGCATGCGGTGCCCGGCGATATGCCGGATGATTACGCCAATCCCCTCAAATTGCTGGCGCGCGCCATTGCGTATGCCGATCCGCTGAACGGACAGCCGCGCCGCTTCGAAAGCGCGCGCGCGTTGTAAAACTTCTCCTTTTTCTTTCCCGACTGCCTTACTCGGCTTTTGCAAATACTCTTTGTCTTTCATTTGCAAATCTCATAATATAAGACTAATTGATATTTTTTGGAAATATCAAACAATAAATCAAACAGACATGCCGGTTAAAACGTCGAAGAACGATTTCGGCCGGACAAAAAATCATCTTATTGGAGGAGACCAATATGAGCGCCAGTTTTTCCAAGGACCCGCTGTGGGGAGTGCCGCGTTTTGTGATGCCGGCAGTGTTGTCGGCAGCCGCCGTTATTGCAGCCGCCGTTATCGCAGCGGCCATGCCGGGAACGGCCGCCGCCGCGCCTGCGGCAAGCGCCAATGGCGCGCTGGTGCCGGTGCGGGTGGGAACCACGAACGTGATCACGGACATCGGCTTCTTTATCGCGGACAAGAAGGGTTATTTTCGCGACGAAGGCCTGGCGGTGAGCTTTACGGCGTTCAATTCGGCGGCCAAGATGATCGCGCCGCTCGGCGTCGGCCAGCTCGATGTCGGCGGCGGCACGGTGGCGGCAGGTTTATATAATGCAGTCGGCCGCGGCATCGACGTCAAAGTGGTCGCGGACAAGGGTTCGATCCAGCCCGGCTACGGATTTTCGGCGCTGATGGTGCGCAAGGATCTGGTCGACAGCGGCAAGTACAAGAGCTTCAAGGATTTGAAAGGCTTGACCATCGCGATCGGCGCCTCCGGCACCGGCACCGCCTCGGCATTGAACGAAGCCTTGAAAAAGGGCGGCCTGAAATATTCGGACGCGAATGTGATCGATCTGGGATTCCCGCAGCATATGGTTGCGTTTACCAACAAGGCGATCGACGCCAGCATCACCAACGAGCCGACCGTGACCCAGTCGGTCAAGGCCGGCGTGGCGGTGCGCATCGCCGGCAACGATGTAATTTCGCCGGGCCAGCAGACCGCGGTATTGCTGTATTCGGGTGAATTCATCAAGAACTCGCCGGACATCGGCAAGCGTTTCATGCGCGCCTATCTGAAGGGCGTGCGCGACTATAACGACGGCCTCAAAAACGGCAAGATCGCCGGCAAGAACGCTGATGAAGTGCTGGCGATATTGACCGAATACACGGAGATCAAGGACAAGGATCTGTATCGGACCATCGTGCCGAGCGCTTCCAATCCGGATGGCCGCGTCAACGTTGCCAGCCTGAAGCGCGATTTCGATTTTTTCAAATCCCAGAAGCTGATATCGGGCACGGCGACTGTGGATCAGGTGGTCGACAATTCCTTCGTCGACGCCGTTGTGCGCGAACTCGGACCTTACCGTTCGCCGAATTAAAGCATCGATGCAAGCAGCAAGGCAGCCCGGATTCAATTTTTAGTCAGGAGAGTAGTAATGGCAACCCACGAGCAAAATAAAATGTTGTGCCAGACCGGCCCCGGCACCCCCATGGGCGATCTGTTCCGGCGTTACTGGATCCCGGCGCTGCTGTCGGAAGAAATCCCGACGCCGGATTGCCCGCCGGTGCGCGTCAAGCTGTTGTCCGAAGAATTGATCGCTTTCCGCGATACCGACGGCAAGCTGGGCCTGGTCAGCGAATTTTGCGCGCATCGCCGCGTGTCGCTGTGGTTCGGCCGCAATGAGGAGAATGGCCTGCGCTGTCCTTACCACGGCTGGAAGTATGACGTGAACGGCCAGTGCGTCGATATTCCGTCGGAACCGGAAGGCAGCAAATTCTGCGACAAGGTCAAATTGCCGGCGGCCTATCCGTGCGTGGAACGCGGCGGCACGATCTGGGCTTATATGGGACCGAAGGAAAACATGCCGCCGTTGCCGGAATTCGAATGGGCCATGGTGCCGGATTCGCACCGCTACGTCAGCAAGCGCCTGCAGGAATGCAATTACATGCAGGCCATGGAAGGCGGCATCGACGGCAGCCACGTGTCGTCCCTGCATAGCGGCGAGCTGCATTCGGATCCGCTGCACAAGGGCACCGAAGGCGCCAAATACCAGGCCGACCTGCGGCCCAAATTCGAAGTCGCCGGCTCGCCGGGCGGCATGCTGATCGGCGCCAAGCGCCAGGCCGACGAAGGCAACAGCTACTGGCGCGTGACGCAATGGATCATGCCTTGGTACACCATGATTCCGCCCTACGGCGATCACGGCGTGCACGGCCACGCATGGGTGCCGATCGACGACGAGAACTGCTTCGCCTGGAGCATGACGCACCATCCGACGCGGCCATTGAACGATACCGAACTGTTCGCGATGCAAAACGGCCAGGGCATGTATGCCGAACTGATTCCGGGCACCTACAAGACCGTCGCCAACAAGAGCAACGATTACCTGATGGACCGTGAAGGCCAGAAGAGCGGCCGTTATTACAGCGGCGTCAAGGGCATCGGCATGCAGGACGCTTCGCTGCAGGAAAGCATGGGGCCTATCGTCGACCGTTCGCAGGAACTGCTGGTGGCCACCGACGTCGCCATCGTGCAGGCGCGCCGGCGCCTGCTGGCTTCCGCCCAGGCCTTGATGAAGGATACGAACCTGGTGCCGCCGGGCGTCGATCCGGCCACGCATCATGTGCGTTCGGCCTCGTTCAAGGTGGCGTCCAACGTGCCGCTGGCCGATGTCGAGGAAATGTTCAAGGCCAGGCTGGGCGAAGCCCATTCGTCGATTTAATGTTGTTGATTCAGGAGTCTGCATGCAAGGCAAAGTAACAGCGGCGGTGGCGTTGACCGAACGGCGCATTGAAGTGCGCGAATTCGATGCGCCGCATATTCCGGCCGACGGCGGTCTGCTGAAGGTGGAAAAAACCGGCGTCTGCGGCAGCGACTGGCCGTATTTCCTGAACTATCCGAAAAGCAAGGGACCGATGATCCTGGGCCACGAGACCGTCGGTTTCGTGACCGAGATCGGAGCCGACGCCGCCGCGCGCTGGGGCGTGCAGGAAGGCGACCGCGTCGCGCTGGAAGAGTATCTCCCTTGCGGCCATTGCCATTACTGCCGCACCGGCGAGTTCCGCCTGTGCGATGCGACCGATACGCTGGTCGGCACCGGCATCCGCTATGGTTCCACTTCCATCAATGTCGCGCCGTCGCTGTGGGGCGGCTACAGCCAGTATCAGTACCTGCATCCGAACGCGGTGTTCCACAAGGTGCCGGCGCATGTGCCGGCGGTGCAGGCCACGCTGGCGCTGCCGCTGGGCAACGGCATCGAATGGGTCAGCCTGGCGGGGCGCGTGCAGATCGGCGAATCGGTGGTGATCCAGGGACCGGGGCAGCAAGGCCTGGCCTGCGTCATCGCGGCCAAGGAAGCGGGAGCGGGCAGCATCATCGTGACCGGCCTCGGCGCCGACAGCGCGCGGCTGGCGCTGGCGCGTGAATTCGGCGCGCACCACACCATTAACATCGAGCAGTTCGATCTGCTGGAAACCGTGGCCGAACTGACCAACGGCCACATGGCCGACCTGGTGATCGATTGCGCATCCGGCGGGCCTGCGGCAGTGGTGTCGGCAATCCAGCTGGCGCGCAAGGGCGGCCGCATCCTGCTGTGCGGGCGCAAGGGCAGGCCGGTGCCGGAATTCGACAGCGATTATCTGTTCCGCAAGAACCTGACCGTCAAAGGCATGCGCGGACACAGTTACCAGGCGGTGGAAATGGCGATGCAATTGATCGCATCCGGCCGTTATCCGATGGAAAAAATGTGCACCCACATGTTCGGCCTGAACAATGTGCTGGACGCCCTCACCACGGTCGGCGGCGAAGGCCGGCCCAACGCGATTCACTGCTGCGTGGATCCCTGGCAATGACGATGCCGGAAGCCGGCACGAGCAAGGTAAGCAAGGCAATTCGAAAGATCCCCATTACCTTGCTTACCGGTTTCCTCGGCAGCGGCAAAACCACGCTGCTGCGCCGGATGCTGACGCTGCCGGGCTGGAACGAGACGGTGGTGCTGGTCAACGAGCTGGGCGAAGTCGGGCTCGACCATCATCTGCTGGGCACCGCCAGCGACGCCGTCATGCTGATGGAAAACGGCTGCATCTGCTGCAGCGTGCGCGACGACCTGATCGGCGTTCTGGAAGAGTTGTTCTGGAAACGGCTGCATCGCCAAATGCCTTACTTCAAGCGCGTGGTGGTCGAAACCACCGGCCTGGCCGATCCGGGGCCGATCGTGCGCGCCTTGCTTTCCCATTCCCTGATCGCCGAACGCTATGCGCTCGACAGCGTGTTGTGCACAGTCGATGCGCTGGCCGGCGCCGCGCAATTGGCGTCGCAGCCGGAATCCCTCGCACAGGTGGCCGCGGCCGATATGCTGCTGGTGACCAAGACCGATTGCATGGTGGGTAGCAGCGGCGGCAAGGACGGCGCGGTGCAGGAACTGGAAACCGCGCTGCATGCATTGAATCCGCTGGCGTTGCTGCGGCGCAGCGTGCCGGGAGAGCTGTCGCCGCAATTGCTCGACGAGATCGATGCGCGCGATCGCTTGCGCGTGCCCGCGGATCTGGAAACAGGGGAAGCCGGCGAACAGAATGTCGCGCCTTCCGCGCTGTTCCGTTACCGGCATCACGACCGCGTGCAGACGACCACGCTGCGCTTCGCGCGGCAATGGCAATGGGATGCATTCGAAGCGGCCATGCGCGCAACGCTGGAGCGGCATGGCGACCGTATTCTACGTATCAAGGGATGGTTGGATGTGGCCGGGGAAAGCGGGCCGGTCGTGGTGCAGGCCGTTGGCGGGACCATGTTTGCGCCGGAGAAGCTGGCGGCCTGGCCGGAAGGCAGGCGCAACGCTTTCCTGGTCTGCATTACGGCCGGCGTGCCGCCCGATGCCGTCGGCGCGGCGTTTCATTCCCACCTGGCGTAGTTTCAGGCCGGCTCGGCTTGGTCGATCTGCAGGCCGATGGCCTCGGTGATCTGATTGGCGCATGCCGAGACTCTTTCCGCGATCCTGAACACATCGCCCGCATCCATGCCGACGCGGTTCAGGGTCAGGCTCAGGCTGCCGACGATATGGCCGCCCGAATCGAAAATCGGCGCCGCGATGCCGGTTGCGCCCGGCGTGACCTGGCCCTCGACCGACTCCCATCCGCGCTGCCGGATCTTGCGCAGCACGGCTTTGAGTTCCGTGATCGATTCGCCCAAATGCGCGGCCTTGAATTGTTCAGGCTGTTCATCGAATAATTTCGCGATCATGCGCGGCGGCATATACGCCAGGATGACGCGCGAAGCCGCGCCCTGCAGCAGCGGGCGTGAACGGCCGCGTTCGTAGTTGCTGCGCATTGCCTCCGGATGCGATTCCTGGTGCACGCACAGCACGCTGTTGCGGTACAGGCGGCACAGCAGCGCCACCGCCGGCGTGGTCTGCACCAGCTCCGCCATCAGCGGCCGGCTGACCACCACCAGCAAATCCTGGGTCCGCATCTTGTAATCGAGTTCGGCAATGCGCGGTCCCAGCGTATAGCCGGTGTTCGGCAGCGACGCGATCAGGCCGGCATTGGTCAACGCCTTCAGATAACGATAGAGAGTGGAGCGGGGGGCGTCCAGCTTGGCGTAGATTTCATCGAAAGACAGGCCGGTGCTGGCGTCTTCCAGAATATCCAGCACTTGAAGGATTTTTTCGAAACTGCCGAATCCCATATAAACGCACGCCTTTCATTGAGCGACTTATTCCTGGAAAATTTTGCCAAGGATACTGGAAAAGCGCGATTTATACTATCGCGGCCCTTGGGAAGATGCCGCCTGCTCCCACAACAGCAATAACTGGGCCGCCACGGCGATCGCGATGCTGGCGGGTTCCTTGCCGGTGATGCCCTCGACGCCGATCGGGCAGGTCATGCCGGCCAGTTGCCGCTCGGACAAGCCGCGCAAAGCCAGCCGTTTCTGGAACAGCCGGCGTTTGGTTTCCGAGCCGATCAGGCCGAACCAGGCGGCGTCGCCGCGCTGCAGGATGCGTTCGCTGAGCAACTGGTCGACCGCATGGCTGTGCGTCATGACCAGATAATAGCTGCCGGGGGCGGCGTCGCCGACGATGTCTTCCGGATGCTCCGTGACTTCAATGGCGGCATTCGGCGGCAGCGCGGCCGGGAAAAAATCTTCGCGCTGGTCGACCCACAGCAGCCGGCAAGGCAAGCCGCCCAGCAGCGCGGCAAGGGCGCGGCCGACATGGCCGGCGCCGAACAGGATGACTTGCGGATGGGTGGCGCGCTCTTGTTCCCAGGCCAGCGTCAGTTCTGCGATGGCCGCGGCGCCGGCAGCGTCCGCGGCGATGCGCTCGAAGCGCAATTGCACCGCGCCGCCGCAGCACTGCCCAAGCGACGGGCCGAGCGGAAATCGTTGTAAAACCGGTTGCAAATGCGGTTGTAAAACCGGCGCGCATTCGCCTGCGGCGGCGGACAGCATTTCCTGCGCGATTTCGATGGCGCGCCATTCAAGGTGGCCGCCGCCGATGGTGTCGTATTGGCTATCCGCGCCGACCGCCATGCGGGCGCCGGCGGCGCGCGGCGTCGAACCTTGCGCATCGGCCACCGTCACCAGTATCGACGGCAAGCCCTCGCCGTGGCGCCGCTGCAATGCTGTTAACCATTCGGGCATGATCAGCGGCCTGCCGCCTTGATGGCATCGATGGCATCGAGAATCGCTTCCGGCGTGGCCGGCGCGCGCAGCGGCGGCAGCGGAGAATCGGCGCCGCCGGCCGCGGCAATCGCATCGCGGATCGCGAAGAATACGGAGAACGGCAGCAGCAGCGGCGGTTCGCCGGCGGCCTTCGAACGATGGATGCTGTCGGCGACATTGCTGTTGTCGAACAGCGCCACCCGGAAGTCCGGCGGGCAATCCGATATGGCGGGGATCTTGTAGGTGGAGGGCGCGTGCGTGGTGAGCTTGCCGTCCTTGTTCCAGCACAATTCTTCCGTGGTCAGCCATCCCATGCCCTGGATAAAGCCGCCTTCGACCTGGCCGATATCGATCGCCGGATTGAGCGAGCGGCCGGCGTCGTACAGCACATCGGCGCGCAGGCACTTCCATTCGCCGGTCAGGGTGTCGATCACGACTTCGGATACTGCCGCGCCATAAGAAAAATAATAGAAGGGATGGCCGGTCATGGTGGCGTTATCCCAATGCAGCCCGGGCGTGGCGTAATAACCGTCGGACCACAGCTGCACGCGCGCCATATAGGCCATCATCGCCAGCTTGGCGAACGGCAGCGCTGTCGGCAGCGCGGATGCCGGAGCCCCCGCCGCGCCGGAAATCGGCGAGCGCGGACCGGCGCGGCCGTCGGCGAATTCGATGGCGTCGGCCGGCACGCCGAAATGCTTCGCGGCGACTTCCGCCAGCCGGGCGCGAATCTGCAGCGCGGCATCCTGCGCCGCCTTGCCGTTCAGGTCGGAGCCGGTCGAGGCCGCGGTGGCCGAGGTGTTGGCCACCTTGCTGGTATCGGTGGCGGTGCAGCGCACGTCCGCCAGCGCAATGCCGAGCGCATGCGCGACCACCTGTGCGACCTTGGTGTTGACGCCCTGGCCCATTTCGGTGGCGCCATGATTGACCAGCACCGATCCGTCGGCATACACATGCACCAGCGCGCCGGCCTGGTTCAGATGCGGCAGGTTGAACGAAATGCCGAACTTCACCGGCGTCAGCGCCAGGCCTTTTTTCAGGATGGGGCTGCCGGCGTTGAAGCGCGCCACGGCTTCGCGCCGGCTGCGGTATGCGCTGTCTTCTTCAAGCTGCCGGACCAAGGGCCAGATCACGTTGTCGTCGAGTTCCTGGCCGTATGGCGTGCGGTTGCGCCCGGCGGCGTTGCCGTCGTCGGCGGTGCCGTAGAAATTCAGGCGCCGCACATCGAGCGCGTCGCGGCCCAGCTTGCGGGCGATGTCGTCGATCGCATATTCGATGGCAATCGCGCCTTGCGGCCCGCCGAAGCCGCGGAATGCGGTATTGGACTGGGTATGGGTTTTGCCGCTGAAGGCGCGGATGTCGACGTCGGACAGATAATAGGCGTTGTCGAAATGGCAGACCGCCCGGGTGGCGACCGGGCCGGATAGGTCGGCCGAATAGCCGGCATTCGACACCATCTCGACCCTGGCGGCCAGGATGCGGCCGTCGCCGTCATGGCCGACTTCGTATTCATAGTAGAAACCGTGCCGCTTGCCGGTCACCATCATGTCGTCGTCGCGGTCGGCGCGCAGCTTGACCGGGCGCTGCAGGCGCTGCGCGGCGATGGCGGCGGCGCAGGCCCAGATCGCCGACTGCGATTCCTTGCCGCCGAAACCGCCGCCCATGCGCCGGCATTCGACCAGCACATGATGCGAGGACAAGCCCAGCGCCTGCGCCACCAGATGCTGCATTTCGCTCGGATGCTGGGTCGAGCAGTGCACGTGCATGCCGCGGTCTTCGGTCGGGATGGCGTATGAAATCTGGCCTTCCAGATAAAACTGTTCCTGGCCGCCGACATGCAGCGTGCCGTGTACGCGATGCGGCGCCGCCGCCAGCGCTTCGGCCGGATTGCCGCGCACCAGTTGCATCGGCGGCAATACATACGATTGCGCGGCGCGCGCGGCCTGCGGCGTCAGGATGGCCGGCAGCGTTTCGTAATCCACCCTGGCCAGGCGCGCGGCGCGGCGGGCCGCGTCATGGCTTTCCGCGGCCACCACGAACAGCGGCTGGCCGACGTATTGCACCAGTCCGTCGGCAAAGATCGGATCGTCGTGCAGGATCGGGCCGCAGTCGTTGACGCCCGGTATGTCCTTGGCTTCGAATACGGCGACCACGCCGGCGGCGGCGCGCACGGCGCTCAGGTCCATCGACAGGATGCGCGCATGCGCCTGCTGCGACATGCCCAGCGCCGCGTGCAGGGTTTGCGCCAGTTCCGGAATGTCGTCGGTATAAGCCGCTTCGCCGCTGACGTGCAGCAGGGCCGATTCGTGCGGATGCGGCTTGCCGACTTCGGCCCAGGCCGCCTTGGCCGAATGGACCGGATCGGCCGCGATGAAATCTTCGTTCTGGCGGTTCATGGCCCCACCTCCGCCGGCAGGCCGAATACGCGCACCGCATGCGCCGGCAGCGGATCGACCGGCCGCGTTTCCAGCCAATAGCGATACAGCAGGTTTTGCGCGGCGCGCAAGCGATAGGCCGAAGAGGCGCGCATGTCCGACAGCGGGGCGTAATCCTGCGCCAGGGCCGCCATGCCGGCCCTGGCCGCGGCTTCGTCCCACGGCTTGCCGATCAATGCGGCTTCGGCGGCGGCGGCGCGGCGCGGCGTGGCCGCCATGCCGCCGAAGGCGATGCGCGCCGCGGCAACCTGGCCGTTGCCGGGGTCGAGCGTCAGCGCAAAGGCGGCGCAGACGGCGGAAATGTCCTGGTCGAAGCGTTTCGATAATTTATAGGTGCGCAGGATGGGGCCTGCCGCGCCTGCGGCGCTTGTGCGAGGCAGTGGAATCCGCACCGCGCGCACGATTTCATCGCTGCGCAAGTCCTGTTTTTGATAGTCGAGATAGAATTTTTCCAGCGGCAGCACGCGCGTGCCGGCCAAGCTGTCCAGCACCAGTTGCGCGTCCAGCGCGATCAGCCACGGCATCGAATCGCCGATCGGCGAACCGTTGGCCAGATTGCCGACCAGCGTGCCGGCATTGCGCACCGGCAGCGAGGCGAAGCGCTGCCACAATTCGTCCAGCATCGGATAGGCGCGGCAAATGGCGGCGTAGGCCTGCTCCAGCGACACGCCGGCCCCGATCTCCAGATCGCCGCTGTCCGGCACGATATTCTTCAGGGCGGCAATCTGGCCCAGATAAATGATGTCGCCGAGATCGCGCAGTTGCTTGGTAACCCACAGCCCGACGTCGGTCGAACCCGACAGTATTCGCGCTTGCGGATGGGCCGCGCGCAGGGCAAGTAGCTGCTCCAGGGTGCGCGGGGCGTGAAAGGTTTGCCCGCCGACGGTCGTGCTGAAGCCGGCGGCCTCGCCCGAAGCATCGCGCCGCAGGCCGCGCAGGCGTTCGATCAGCGCGGCGCGGCCGAACGGCGCGGCGGGCAGGGCGCTCATTTTGCGCGCGGCATCGATGATGGGCCGATAACCGGTGCAGCGGCACAGATTGCCGGACAGGGCGTCGCCGATCTGGCGGTCGGAAGGAGTGCAGGCGCTGCCGCCTCCTTTTCCGCGCCCCTTATTGTCCAGATTCAAATTCAGATAAAGCCCCCACAGCGACATGGCAAAGCCCGGCGTGCAGAAGCCGCATTGCGAGCCATGGCAGTCGACCAGCGCCTGCTGCACGGGATGCAGCGCGCCGTCGGCCTGTTTCAGGTCTTCGACCGTAAACAGCGCCTTGCCGTCCAGCGTCGGCAGCAGTTGTATGCAGGCATTGACGCTGCGCAGATCGAGCTGTTCTGCGCCCGCGTCATCGCCGCAAAGTTCCGCGACCACCACGGTGCAGGCCCCACAATCGCCTTCGGCGCAGCCTTCCTTGGTGCCGGTGCAATGCAGATCCTCGCGCAGATACTGTAGAACGGTGCGCGTGAGCGGCTGGTCCGCGATCTGGCGGATTTCGCCCCGGTAATAGAAACGGATGGGTTTTGACATAAATGCATTTCGGTTGAGAGTTGCGGATGGATAAAGCATACGCCTGATGCGAAATGCAAACTGCCCGGAAGGATTTTTGAAAATGAGATGTTTAACAGGTGTTTAGAATTGCCGAGTAAGTGCAGCTGGCGGCTCAAGCGGCGGATAAGAAGCGCAGCCGTACTTTAGTACGGTGACGCAGTTGCTTAACCCCGCAGTCCGTCGATTGAGCCGCCAGCTGCGCTTAATCGGCATTTCCACTTAACCAGGGACTTTGCCTTGGACGCCTTCTACATAGAACTTGATGCCATGCAGGAATCCGTCATCGGCGACGGCATCCTTGGCCACCACTTCCTTGCCGGTATTGTCCTTGATCGGACCTTTCCAGATCGGCGCGCTGCCGTCGATGATGGTTTTCTTGCGCGCATCGACCGCGGTCTTGATGTCGGCCGGGATGTCCGGATTGAACGCCTTCAGATCGATCGCGTTGTCCTTCAGGCCGAGCCAGACAGTGCCGGTCTTCCAGGTGCCGTCCAATACCTGACCGACGCGCTGGCTATAGTAGTCGCCCCAGTTGATGACCGATGCGGCGGCGTGCGCTTTCGGGCCGTAGCTGGTCATGTCGCTGTCCCAGCCGAACGCATACACGCCTTTTTCCTGCGCGGTCTGGACCACGGCGGCGGAATCGGTGTTTTGCATCAGCACGTCCACGCCCTGGCCGATCAGCGTGGTGGCGGCTTCGCGTTCCTTGCCCGGATCGAACCAGGCATTGGTCCAGACCACGCGGGTCGAGATTTTCGGATTGCTCGATTGCGCGCCCAGCGTGAACGCATCGATATTGCGCACCACTTCAGGAATCGGCACCGACGCCACCACGCCCAGCTTGTTCGACTTGGTCAGCTTGCCCGCGGCGACGCCGGCAAGGTAGGCGCCTTCATAGGTGCGCACGTCGTATTGGGCGAGATTGTCGGCGGTCTTGAAGCCGGTCGCATGTTCGAATTTCACGTCCGGAAAGTCCTTGGCGACTTTCAGCATCGCTTCCATGTAGCCGAAGGTGGTGCCGAAAATGAGCTTGTTGCCGTCGCTGGCCAGTTGCCGCATGACGCGTTCGGCATCGGCCGCCGATTCCGGCACGCTTTCCACGAAGGTGGTCTTGACCTTGTCGCCATATTTGGCTTCGACGGCCTTGCGGCCTTCGTCATGGGCATGGGTCCAGCCGGCGTCGCCGACAGGGCCGACATACACAAAGGCCACCTTCAGCGGATCGGCCTTGGCCGGCGCGGCGGCAGCGGCGGGCGCGGCAGCCGGCGCCGGTTCGTCTTTCTTGCCGCAGGCGATCAGCGCCGCCGCGGTAATGGTCATCAACATTACGATCGATGCTCTACGGGATACCCTCATTTTTCTTCTCCTGTTAAATGGTGCGGTGATTGCGGTCGGACTCGATAAACGTTCGATAAAAATCTGCTATGCCGCGCCGGGCCGGAACGGCTTGCCGAGCGAAGCGGGCATGTTCAGGCGGATCCAGTCGGGATTGCGCGAGATGATCGCCAGCACCACGATGGTGGCGACATACGGCAGCATCGACAGGATTTGCGACGGGATCTCCACGCCCATGCCCTGCAGCGAAAATTGCAGGATGGTGACGCTGCCGAACAGCAGCGCGCCGAGCAGCACCCGGGCCGGCCGCCAGGTGGCGAACGCGGTCAGGGCCAGTGCGATCCAGCCGCGGCCCGATACCAGGCCTTCGGCCCACATCGGCGTATAGACGGTGGACATATACGCGCCCGCCAGTCCGCAGCAGGCGCCGCCGAACAGCAGCGCCATGAAACGGATGGTGCGCACCGGATAGCCCAGCGCATGCGCCGATTCCGGCGATTCGCCGATGCTGCGCAGCACCAGCCCGGCGCGGGAAGCGTAGAGGAACCAGGCGATCGCGGCGCACAAGGCCAGCGCGAAATAACTCATCCAGTGCTGCGAGAACAGCGCGCGGCCGACGAAGGGCAGATCGCCCAGGAGCGGGATATGGGACGACACCGACGGCAGCGCGTAACCGACGTAGCGCTGGCCGATGAATGCCGACAGGCCGGCCCCGAAAATCGACAGCGCCAATCCGGTGGCGACCTGGTTGGTGGCCAGCATCAGCGTCAGCCAGGAAAACAATACCGCCATCAGCATGCCGGTGGCGGCGCCGGCCAGAAAGCCGAGCATCGGGCTGTGGGTGCCGTAATTGACCGCAAAGCCGATGATCGCGGACACCAGCATCATGCCTTCGGCGCCCAGGTTGAGCACGCCGGCGCGTTCATTGATCAACAGTCCCATTGCCGCCAGCAGCAGCGGCGTGCCGGCATTGATCGATGCCGCGATCAGCGGCGCAATCTGGTCCAGATGTTCCATGCGTCAGTCTTTCTTCGGAAATAAGGGCTTCATGCGGCCGCCTTCCAGCGCAGCCGGTACTCGATCAGCGTATCGCAGGCCAGCAGCAGGAACAGCAGCATGCCCTGGAATACGCCGGTGATCGCCGAGGGCAGGCCGAGCCGGGATTGCGCCAGTTCGCCGCCCAGGTACATCAGCGACATGACCAGCCCGCCCAGCACCGCGCCGAGCGGATTGAGGCGGCCGATGAAGGCGACGATGATCGCGGCAAAGCCGTAGCCGGGCGACACCGACGGCAGCAATTGGCCGATCGGTCCGGCGACTTCGAAAGCGCCGGCCAGGCCGGCAAAGGCGCCTGAAATCAGCAGTGAAACCCATAGCGCGCTGCGGCTGGAGAAGCCGGCATACAGCGCCGCCAGCGGCGCGCTGCCGCCGACCGTCAGCGAAAAACCGCGGAAGCTGCGCGTGATGAAAACCGCCATCACCAACGCCAGCGCCAGCATCGCGATGAAGCCCACGTGCAGCCGGGTGCCGGCAATCAGCGCCGGCAGCAGGAATTTTTCGGAGAACACCATCGATTGCGGGAAATTCATGCCGTTGGGGTCTTTCAGCGGACCGTTGACGGCCCACATCAGCAGCAATTGCGCGACGTAGGTCAGCATCAGCGAGACCAGGATTTCATTGGCGTTGAAGCGGTCGCGCAGCAGCGCGGTGATGGCGGCCCAGAATGCGCCGCCCAGAATGCCGGCGCCGATCATCAGGAGCAGGCCCAGCACCCCGGGCAAGTCCTGTCCCGGCACATCGATGCAGACCAGCGTCGCGCCGGCGCACAGGGCGCCGAAGGTGAGCTGGCCTTCGGCGCCGATATTCCAGATATTCGAGCGGAAGCAGACGGTCAGGCCGAGCGCGCACAGCACCAGCGGAATGGACTTGAGCAGCAGTTCGCTGATGGCGCGCTTGCCGTTGAACGGATCGACCAGGAAGACGCGCAGGCCGGTCAGCGGGTCCTTGCCGAGGGCCATGAACAACAGCGCGCCAAGGGCCATGGTCAGCACGATGGCCAGCAGCGGCGAAGCGAATACCATGGCGCGCGAGGGCGCGCCGCGCAGTTCCAGCCGGAACGGCAAGGCGGGGCGCAATGCGAAAGCCTTAAGCATGGGCCGCCTCTTCCTGCGGCCAGAGTCCGCTCATCCATAGGCCGACCTGCTCGCGCGAGGCGTGCGCGATGTCCACCGAGGGCGACAGCCTGCCGTTGGCGATCACGTGCAGGCGGTCGCAGATATCGAACAGTTCATCGAGTTCTTCGGAGATTACCAGCACGGCGCAGCCTTGTTCGCGCAGCGCCAGGATTTCGCCATGGATTTGCGCGGCCGCGCCGACGTCGACGCCCCAGGTCGGCTGCGCCACGACAAACACTTTCGGCCGCCGCGCGATCTCGCGGCCGACGATGAATTTTTGCAGATTGCCGCCGGACAGGCTTTTGGCCAGCGCCAGCGCGCCGCCGGCCTTTACCTTGAAGCGGGCGATGATATCCGCCGCGGCATTGCGGGTGTATTTGAAATCGATGATGCCGTGTTCCACGAACGGCTTGCCCTGATGCGACAGCAGCATGTTGGCGGCCAGGCTGATGCCCGGCACCGCGCCGCGTCCGAGGCGTTCTTCCGGCACCAGCCCCAAGCCCAGGCGGCGCCGCGCGTTCGGACCCAGATCCGCCACCGGTTCCTGCATCAGGCGCACCATGCCCGGTTTGGCGCGGCGGTCTTCGCCGGACAACGCGGCCAGCAATTCCTGTTGGCCGTTGCCGGACACGCCGGCGATGCCGACAATTTCGCCCGCATGCACGCTGCATTGGATATCCCGCAATTCAGTGGCGAAGATATGCGCTTTCGGCAGCGACAGCGCATCGATGTGCAGCCGCGGCCGCGCTTCGGCGACGAATTGCGCCGCCGATTCTTCATTGCCGTTGCCGCCGCGCGGTTGCCGCGCCAGCTCGCCGCCGATCATCATGCGCGACAGGCCGGCGCTGGTTTCCTGGCGCGGATCGCAATGGCCGGTGACCTTGCCGCCGCGCATCACGGTCGCGCTATGGCAAAGGGCGCGGATTTCGTCGAGTTTGTGGCTGATGTACAGGATGCTGCAGCCTTCGGCGGCCAGCAGTCGCAGCGTGACGAACAGTTTCTCCACGGCTTGCGGCGTGAGGACCGAGGTCGGTTCGTCGAGAATCAGCAGTTGTGGATGGGTCAGCAGGGCGCGCACGATTTCCACCCGCTGGCGCTGGCCGACCGAGAGCGTATGCACATGGCGATGCGGCTCCAGTTCCAGGCCGTATTTTTCGCCAGTGAGAAGGATCTGGCGGATCAGGTCGGCGCGATCGATGTCGGCCGGCAGGCCGAGCGCAATGTTTTCCGCCACGGTCAATGTATCGAACAGCGAGAAATGCTGGAACACCATGGCGATGCCGAGTTTGCGCGCATCTTGCGGATTGTCGATGGAAACCGGTTCGCCGTTCCAGCGCACGGTGCCGGCATCCGGTTTGACGGCGCCGAAAATGATTTTCATCAGGGTCGATTTGCCGGCGCCGTTTTCGCCCAGCACGGCATGGATTTCTCCCGCGCCCACGCGCAGGCTGACATCGTCGTTGGCAATTACGCCCGGATAACATTTGCGAATGTTCGCAATTTCTAATCGATCTGGAGTCGCCACTGTCACAGGTTTTCTTTCTGCCCGGGTTATTTCACAAAAACTTAAAAGCGCGAACTATACGTGAACGGCAAGCGATTCTGTTGCGCAACGGCCATGTATTGTTGTCAGGTTCAAATAGACTCAATATTAGCCGCGATGCGACCGGTTTGTGATACGTTTTTCGAAGAATGTAAGGACCTTTAAGCATTTACCATGCCATAGGCGGCGCACGGGAAAACATCCAGGCCGGCCCGAAATTCGCCAGGACCAACAATGGCTTGCTATTATCCGGCGATGCCGGCCGGCCGGATTTTGTTTTGCGTGGGAAGGGCGCATATTTATTGTCAACAAAGTTTATTATTTTGTCGACAAAAACTATTTTTATTTGCAACAAAGTGGTGCCGTCGCGCACCGATTAAATGAATCCGCACTAAAACGGGCTTGAGTCCGTACGGCGGAAGCGACGCGGCGCAAAGTAATGGTTCAAATCGACGAGCGCGTCAAGGCAATTGTCGACAATACGGTCAATATTTTGTGCTGGCACGGGGATTGCATTGCCGTTTCTGTTGCTCAGAGGGAGCCAACGGAATCGAATTTTTACGATACTTCAAGGGGATGACTATGCAGAAAAGCACCATTGCGACCTGGGTACTGACATTGGGCGCCGCTGCCGCGGCAATACCGCAGGCCAACGCGCTGGACTGGAGCGACACGTCGGTCGGCTACCGTTACGGCACCAAATTCGCGGAACCGTTCAACACACAGGATATTTCAAAGAACATCGTTAACCTGACGCATGCCGACGGTTACATGTGGGGTACGAATTATCTGAATCTCGATGTATTGAATTCCGATAAAACCGACAGCCACGCCACGGAAGCTTATCTGGTCTATCGCAATACCCTGGATATCGGCAAGATTTCGGGCAAGGACCTGGGCTTCGGTCCGGTCAGCGGCGTCGGCTTTACGTTGGGCTTCGATTGGAACGCCAAGAACGATCCCGGCTATGGCTCGAAGAAGCGCATGCTGGTGGCGGGTCCGACCTTGATGTTCAAGGTGCCGGGCTTTTTGAACGTCAGCTTGCTGGCGCTGCGCGAAAGTAACTTTCCGGTCGGCATTACCAGCCGTTATACCTATAAGACGCACGCGATGCTGAACGCGGCCTGGGGCATACCGATTTCCGATACCGGCTGGGCGTTTGAGGGCTACCTGAATTACATTGCCGCCAAGGGCAAGGACGAGTTCGGCGGCGATACCGCGGCCGAAACCAATATCGATGCAATGCTGATGTACGACCTGGGCACCCGGATGGGCTGGGGCAAGAACAAGGTGCGCGTCGGCGTGGAATATCAATATTGGCGCAACAAGTTCGGCAATCTGCCGCAGGTGCCGGGTTCACTGGCGAAAACGCCAATGGTCCGCGCTGAATATCACTTCTAGAAAAATCTTATTTTTCTTCGATGATTCCTTGCAGGCGGAAGCGGGCGATGCGGTAGATTTGCTGCAGCGCCTGCTGCATTTCCGTCTCGCTGTCGTTCAGCAGGCGCTGCTCCATCAGCGCCAGGATGCTGGCCCGCGTATGTCCGCGCACCGCGACGATGAACGGGAAGCCGAATTTCTTGTTGTAGGCGCTGTTCAACGCTTGCAATCTCTCAAACTCTTCAGGACTGCAGGCATCGAGCCCCGCGCCTTGCTGCTCGCGTGTCGATTCGGCCGTCAGTTCGCCGCGCAGCGCCGCCTTGCCGGCCAGTTCGGGATGGGCGCGAATCAGCTTGAGTTGCGCGGCCTGGCCGGCTTGCTCGACCTGGCCGCGCATGGCCGCATGCAGGTCTTCAAGGCCGGCATACGGCCGGCCGGCAGCAGCCGCGGCCGCTATCCATGGCGAATGTTCGAAAATGCCGCCGAGCAGGGCGGTGAAGGCGGAAGCGTCGATGCGGTTCAGGTGGTTCAGGGTAGTGCCGGTCATGGGAAGCGCTTTCCTGTCGTCGGTCGTGGTTTCAAGATGCGCGGCCCTCGGGTCTATGCCGTTGTTTTTGCCGGGTGCGTACGAATCCAGTGATTGGCGATATCGATGCGGCGCGCGATCCATACCTTATCGTGCGACTGCACGTAATCGAGAAAACGCTGCAGTGCGCGCAGCCGTCCCGGACGGCCCAGCAGCCGGCAATGCATGCCGACCGACAGCATTTTAGGCGCAGTCGCGCCTTCGGCGTACAGAACGTCGAAGCTGTCTTTCAAATACTGGTAGAAATGCTCGGAGGTGTTGAATCCCTGCGGCGACGCGAAGCGCATGTCGTTGCTGTCGAGCGTATACGGCACGATCAGATGCGGCTGCCGGCCGCCGTCCGCGCGGGCAACCTCGGTCCAGAACGGCAGATCGTCGCCGTAATAGTCGGAATCGTAGGTGAAGCCGCCTTGCTCGATCAGGAGCTGCCGCGTATTCGGCGAATCGCGTCCGGTGTACCAGCCCAGCGGCGCGCTGCCGGTCAGTTCGCGCATGGCCTCCACCGCGATCCGCATGTGTTCGCGTTCGATCTCGATCGGCACTTCCTGATAGTGCAGCCAGCGCCAGCCGTGGCAGGCAATTTCATGGCCCAGGCCGAGAAACGCCTGGGTGGCGTCGGGATTGCGCCGCAGCGCCATGGCGACGCCGAATACCGTCAACGGCAACCGGCGCTGTTCGAATTCGCGCAATATGCGCCAGACGCCGGCGCGCGAGCCGTATTCGTACATCGAATCCATCGACATGTGCCGCGCCGGATAGGAATCGGCGCCGACGATCTCCGACAAAAACCGTTCGGAACCGGCGTCGCCGTGCAGCACATGGCTTTCCGCGCCTTCCTCGTAATTCAGGACGAACTGCAGCGCGATGCGGGCCTGGCCGGGCCATTGCGCATGCGGCGGATGTTGTCCGTAGCCGGCCATGTCGCGTGGATAATCCGGTTCATACGGCAAGGCTGGAGGAAGTGGTTTAGGCATGCTGGCTCTGCTGCGTATTATGTGTATCGTACTTATCTTGCTTTAGGAGAAGTACGAGGATGAACATGATTGGCGCCCAATACCGAACGCAAGTCGAAATTCTCGACATCCTCGGGCTGGACCCGCTCTTCACAGTTATGCAAATGATGTGCCATATGCTGCTGGGCCAGCGCGACGTCGCCGCTTTCCAGCGCTTTCAGGACGTCGTCGTGCTCATCGAACGAGCAGGCGTTCTGGCCGGGCGCTTCGACGGTGGCGATCAGCAGCGTGGTGCGCGAAACCAGGCGGCGCAGGGTGTCGACCAGCAATGCATTGCCGGTCAGCAGCGCCAGCTCCAGATGAAACTGCGCCGACAGGCGGATCCAGCGCGGCCGGTCGCCGGCGGCATGGGCGCCGCGTTCTTCGGTGACCATCTTGCGCAGCGCCGCCAATTGACGCGGCGTCGCATCGCGCGCCACCCGCGCCAGCGTCGCATGTTCAATGATCTGGCGCAGTTCGAACATATCCTTGGCTTCCGAACTGGAGGGACTGGCGATGAAGGCGCCGCGATTGGCTTCCAGCTCGACCAGGCCCTCGGCCGACAATCTCATGAGGACTTTGCGCACGGTGTGGCGTGCGGTATCGTATATCTGGCACAAGACCTGCTCTGTGAGTTTGGTGCGGGGCGGCAGGCGGTGCTCCATGATGGCGTCGTAGACGTCCTGGTACATCAGATCTTCGGCGCTGCCGGTGCGCACCGCAACGCCGGCGTCGGCGCCGGCCGCGGCCGGCGTTGCGCTGCGCATCTGTTTGTCGGGTTTATTCATGGTTTCTTTTTGAGAAAAAAGTTGAGGCCGATAATATTGCAGTTTCGGGAATCATGCTGCGGCATCATTTTTGTCGACAATGTTAATTTATAAATGCAACAATTTCGTGCGTATTGTTGAATATAATGCACTGCCATCGCCAGCGATGCACTAAAAACGATGTTTTAAGGTGAGTCATTCATATGAGTAAATTAACCACGCACGTTCTCGACAACAGCCTGGGAATGCCCGGCGCAGGAATCGTTATACAGTTATTTGAAGTTGTCGACAATCACAGGCAACTAATTTTATCGACAAAAACCAATTCGGATGGTCGATGCGATGCACCGCTTTTAAGCGGCGACAATTTCAAGGCCGGCGTTTATGAGCTGGACTTCCATGCCGGCGCCTACTTTGCCGCGCGCGGCGTGGTCCTGCCGCAGCCGCCATTCATCGACGTGGTCACGCTGCGTTTCGGCATTGCCGACGCCGCCGCCCACTATCACGTTCCGCTGCTGGTGACGCCGTGGGCCTATTCGACTTATCGGGGCAGTTGATGGAAGGCTATATCTTCGAATGGCTCAATATCCTCCTGCGCTGGCTGCACGTGATTACCGGGATCGCCTGGATCGGCGCCTCGTTTTATTTTGTATGGCTGGATAACAACCTGGTGCGGCCGACCGATCCCGCCCTGCTGGAAAAAGGCGTGGGCGGCGAATTGTGGGCAGTGCATGGCGGCGGCTTCTACAATCCGCAAAAATATATGCTGGCGCCGGCAACATTGCCGCAGCATCTGCACTGGTTTTACTGGGAGTCGTACAGCAGCTGGCTGTCCGGCTTCGCGCTGTTTGCGGTGCTGTACCTGTTCAACGCCAACGCTTACCTGATCGACAGGAACGTGATGGCGATGCCGGTCGGCGCCGCGATTGCCGCGGCATTGGCATTCCTGGCGCTGGGCTGGATATTCTACGATCTGATCTGCCGCTGTTTCGGCGACCGCGACAAGGGCGAGCGCATCGTCGGTCCCCTGGTCACATTGTATGTGGCGGCCGCGGTATGGCTGGCCTGCCACGTGTTTTCCGGGCGCGCGGCGTTTCTGCTGTCGGGCGCAATGCTGGCCACCATCATGAGCGCCAACGTGCTGTTCTGGATCATTCCGGGCCAGCGCAAGGTGGTTGCCGCGATGCGCGCCGGCCTGCCGCCGGATCCGATCCACGGCCGGCGCGGCAAGCAGCGCAGCGTCCACAATACTTATTTCACGCTGCCGGTCATCTTCGCCATGCTGTCGAATCATTACAGCATGCTATACAGCGCGCAATACGGCTGGCTGGTGCTGTTGCTGATGATGCTGGCCGGGGTGCTGATCCGGCAATTTTTCATATTGCGGCACAAGGCGGTGGTCGATTGGCGCTATCCGGGCGCGGCGGCGGCGATTCTGGCCGGTGTCGGATTCTGGCTGGCGCCGGCGCCGGCAACCGGCTTGGCAACCCAGCCCGCGGCCGCGGCGGCAATGACGCCGGGATCAAGCATGGAAGCCGCATCGGCCGCATCGGCCGCCGCGCCGGACGGCGCCGCCTCGTTCGAACAGGTCCAGAAAATTGTCGGCGAGCGCTGCCTGCAATGCCACGCCGCGCATCCGACGCTGATGCCGGCGCCCGGCAAGAATATCGTGCTCGACAGCAAGGCGCTGATTTTGCAGCACGCCCAGCAGATCTATCAGCAGGCGGTGATCCAGAAAACCATGCCGCTGGCGAACATGACGCATATCACCGACCAGGAACGTGCTTTGATCGGCGCCTGGTTTACGGCCGGCGCCACGGCTGGCGCGACTGCCGGCGGGGGCGCGCAATGAACGCGCCGGCCGCTCACTGGGACGAAATCGGCCGGCGCATCATGCGCGACGCCGATACGCTGGCCCAGTACACCGAAACCGCGCCGCTGATTACCCGCACCTACCTGACGCCGCAGCACCGCGCGGCGGCGATGCAATTGGCGCAATGGATGCTGGAAGCCGGCATGACGGTGCGCGGCGATGCGGTCGGCAATGTCATCGGACGCTATGAGGGGCTGGCCCCGGGCGCGCCGGCGCTGGCCACCGGCTCGCATTACGATTCCGTGCGCAATGCCGGCAAATACGACGGCAACCTCGGCATCCTGCTGCCGATCGCCTGCGTCGACGCCTGGAATCGCAGCGGCCGCCGCTTTGCGCACGCGATCGAAGTGATCGGCTTTGCCGAGGAAGAAGGCGTGCGTTTCAAGGCGACGCTGCTGGGCAGCCGCGCGGCCGCCGGCACCTTCGATATGGCGGCGCTGGACAATCTCGACAGCGACGGCGTTTCCATGCGCGACGCCATCGACGGGGCCGCGCTCGGGTTCGGCAGTGTCGATGTGATGCGCGCAGCCTATGCCCGCGAAGCCTTGCTCGCGTTTGTCGAAGTGCATATCGAACAGGGGCCGGTGCTGCTCAATGAAAACCTGCCGCTGGGAATCGTCACGGCGATATCCGGCGCCACCCGCTTCATGGTGGAGATGGAAGGGCTTGCCGGACACGCCGGCACGGTGCCGATGGGATCGCGGCGCGACGCGGCCGCGGCGGCGGCGGAAATCACCCTGTTTGTCGAGCAGCGCTGTTCGGGAGCGCCCGGCCTGGTCGGCACGGTCGGCCAGTTCAATGTGCCGGACGGCGCCGCCAACGTGGTGCCGGGGCGCGCGGCGTTTTCGATCGATATCCGCGCCGGCGACGATCTGCTGCGCCGCGCAGCGGTGGAAGATGTCCTCCGGAAAATCAATGCGATCGCCGCCCGCCGCGGCGTGCCGGCGCATGTGCACAAGACCCATGAAGCCGACAGCGTGCCTTGCGCGCCATGGCTGCAGAATCAATTGCGGCAAGCATTGCGCGATGCCGGGCTGCCCTTGCGCGACCTGCCGTCCGGCGCCGGCCACGATGCGATGGCGATGGCCGCGGTGGCCGACGTCGCCATGTTGTTCGTACGTTGCGGCAATGGCGGCATTTCCCATCACCCGGCTGAAATCATGAGTGCCGAAGACGCGGCGCATGCGGCCCGGGTCTTCAGCATGTTTGTCGAAAATTTCCAGGAATCCCATGTCAGTTAAAACCCCGTGCCAGAGCGCCATCTCCGCTTTCATCGACGCGCAGCAGGGCGCGCAGCGCGCCTTTCTTCAGGAAATGGTCAAGGTGCCGTCCGACAATCCCGCAGGCGATTGCGCGCCGCATGGCGCCCGCGCCCAGGCGCTGCTGCAGCAACTGGGGTTCCAGGTCGAAGCTTATCCGGTGCCGCAGGCGCTGGTTGCGGCCAACGGCATGCTGTCGGCCACCAACCTGGTGGTGCGGCGCAGCTTCGGCAGCGGCGGCCCGACCATCGCGCTGAATGCGCACGGCGACGTGGTGCCGCCGGGATCGGGCTGGAGCAAGGATCCATACGGCGGCGAAATCGTCGACGATCCGCTGCACGGCCCGGTCATGTATGGCCGCGGCGTGGCGGTATCCAAATCCGATTTCGCAACCTATGCCTGGGCCTTGCTGGCGCTGATCGAAGCGGAGCGCCAGGGCGCAGTCTTCAACGGCGCCGTCGAACTGCAATTTACCTACGATGAAGAGTCCGGCGGCGAGATCGGTCCCAAATGGCTGCTGGAACAGGGATTGTCGCGGCCGGATTACGCGGTATCGGCCGGCTTTGCCTATGGCGTCACCTCGGCGCATAACGGCTGCCTGCATCTGGAAGTGCGCGTCAAGGGCAAGCAGGCGCATGCCGCCATGCCGGAAACCGGCCACGACGCGATCGAGGCCGCCACCGGCATCCTGCAGGCGCTGTACGCCTATCGCGCCGAATTGGCGCGGCAAAAATCGGCGGTCCCGGGCATTGCGCATCCGACGCTGAACGTCGGCCTGATCGAGGGCGGCATCAATACCAATGTGGTGCCGGACCTGGCCGTTTTCCGGCTCGACCGGCGCATGATTCCCGAGGAAGCGGGCAGCGATGCGGAGGGCGTGCTGCGTGGGATTATCGAACGGGCGGCGTCGGCTTATCCGGGTATCGAGGTGGAGATCAAGCGGATCCTGCTGGCCGAGCCGCTGATGGAATTGCCCGGCGTCGGGAAATTGATCGCGGCGTTTACGGAAAGCGCACGGCAGGTGCTCGGAGAAACGATTCCGGTGCAGGGCGTGCCGCTTTACACCGATGCGCGGCATTATGCCAAGCGCGGCATTCCGACCATTCTGTACGGCGCCGGACCGCGCACGCTGATGGAGGCGCGCGGCCACAATTCGGATGAAAATCTGCGGCTGGAGGATTTGCGCAAGGCCACCAAGGTGGTGGCCTTGGCCCTGGCCGGGTTATTGCAAGGATAGTAAGGCTGCGTTTTTTAACGGTTATGCACGCATTTTCCTGCTGAATAAGTCGCCGCCACCGCGCGATCGTCTCCCATGATCGCCAGCGCGAACAGGCGCTCTTCCAAGGTCGCGCAACTGGCGCTGCGCCGCGCCAGCAAAGGCGTCGCCTGCGGATCGAGCACGATGAAGTCGGCCTCGCAGCCGTCCCTGAAGCTGCCGATCTTGTCTTCCATCTGCAGCGCCCGCGCGCCGCCCAGCGTGGCCATGTAGAACATGCGGGCGCCGCTCAGGTGCACGCCGTTCATGCATGCCGCCTTGTAGCCTTCATTCATGGTTTGCAGCATGGAAAAGCTGGTACCGCCGCCGACGTCGGTGGCCAGCGCCATCGGCATGCGCGCCGCATCGGCGGCGCGGAAGTCGAACATGCCGCTGCCCAGGAACAGATTCGAGGTCGGGCAAATAGTAGCCGCGGCGCCGGTCTGCGCCATGCGCAGGCGGTCGGCGTCGTCCAGCCAGATGCAATGCGCGTACAGGGCGCGCTTGCGCAGCAGGCCATAGCGGTCGTAGACATCCAGATAGCTGCGGCTGTCCGGATACAGCGATTTGACCCATGCCACTTCGGCCTGGTTTTCCGCCACATGGGTCTGGATGAACGCATCCGGATAGCGCGCCGCGAGTTCGCCGGCCAATTGCATCTGGAGCGGCGTCGACGTCGGCGCGAAGCGCACCGTGATCGCATAGCTCTGGCGGCCGTTGCCATGCCAGCGCTGCAGCAATTGTTCGCTGTCGAGAACGCCTTGCTCCGCGCTATCCATCAGGTACGGCGGCGCGTTGCGGTCCATCAGGCATTTGCCGGCGATCATGCGCAGATTGCGCGCCGCGCTCCGGGTGAAGAAGGCGTCGACCGACTCCGGATGCACGGTGCAATAGACCGCGGCCGTGGTGGTGCCGTTGCGCAGCAATTCCTTCAGGAAGAAATCGGCGACCTCGGCGCTGTAGGCCAGGTCGTCGAAATGCCTTTCGGCGGGGAAGGTGTAGTTGTTCAGCCACGGCAGCAGGCCGTCTGCCGGCGAACCGATGATGTCGGTCTGCGGATAATGCACGTGCGTGTCGATGAAGCCGGGCATGATGATCTTGCCGCGCATGTCCTCGATGGCCAGGCCTTCGGGCAAGCTGTCGAACAGTTGCTCGAAATCGCCGGCGGCGCGCACCAGGCCGTTTTCCACCAGCAGCAAGCCGTCTTCGTGCCAGCGCACGGCATCGGCCTCATGCGTCGGATCGCCGGCGAAATACAGAATGGCGGCGCGGTAGGCTTGCAGATCGGGGACAGGGGAAAAATTCAAGACAAGGGACTTTCTTCAGGATAGGTGGAAACAAAATCGTCCAGCCGCTGCAGCAGCGCGCTTTTCGACGCCGGGAGCAGGAAGCTCGCATTGAATGCGTTGCGCGACAACTGTGCCAATTGACGGCGGTCCAGCGCCAGCGCCTCGGCGACGGCAATGAAGTTCGCATTCATGTAGCCGCCGAAGTAGGCCGGATCGTCCGAATTGACCGTTACCGCCAATCCTGCCTGCAATAGGCGTGCCAGGTTGTGGCTGCGCATATCGTCGACCACGCACAGCTTCAGATTGGACAAGGGACAGACCGTCAGCGGCACCTGTTCCCGCGCCAGCCGCTGCACCAGGGCGGGATCTTCTTCGCTGCGCACGCCGTGGTCGATGCGTTCGACGTGCAGCAGATCGAGCGCATCGCTGACATAGGCGGCGGGGCCTTCTTCGCCGGCGTGGGCCACCAGCCGGAATCCCAGTTCGCGGCAGCGGGCGAACACCCTGGCGAATTTTTCGGGCGGATTGCCGCGTTCGGCGGAATCGAGGCCGACGCCGAACCACAAATCGGCATATTGCGCGCGCAAGGGCAGCGCCGCTTCCAGCGTGGCGAAGGCGTCGGCTTCAGGCAGGTGGCGCAGGAAGGACATGATCATCGAACTGCTGAAGCCGGCGGCGTTGGCTTCGCGCAAGGCGCGGGCGATGCCGGCGAACACCACGGCGATGTCCACGCCGCGTTCGGTATGCGTCTGCGGATCGAAAAACAGTTCGGCATGCAGCACGCCGTCGGCGCGGGCGCGGGCGAGATAGGCCGCCGTCATGTCGTGGAAATCCTGTTCGGTCAGCAGTACCGCGGCGCCGGCGTAGTACAGGTCAAGGAAGGATTGCAAATCGGAAAAATCGTATGCCGCCCGTAAAGCCTCTACTGAGGGATAAGGCAGGGCGACGTGGTTGCGCTGCGCCAGGGCGAACAGCAATTCCGGTTCGAGCGTGCCTTCGATATGCAGATGCAGTTCCGCTTTCGGCATCGCTTCGATGAAAGCGCGCAGAGAGGGGGACAGGGGTGGGGCCGAGGGCGTTGCTGGCGTGAGGCCGGCGTCAGTGCGCATGAAATGTCCTGAAAACGAAAGTTCGAAAAATTGCGGAATTGAAGAAAGAATATAGCAAGCCGGGTTTAAAAAAATGAAGAATTTACATTCAATGCAAATTCTTCATTTCCAGGTTCCGATTTCCGGCCCACCGGATACCGGCGATGTTTTTCAGGGACATGCGCAACCGGCGTTATAGCCGATCCTTGAGATGCGTGATGGCGTAGCCTTTTTCATCGATCTGCTGCAGGGCGTCGTCCGGTTTCAGCGATGATTGCGGGGTTTTTCCGGGCTCCAGATCGACATTGCGGCGATCGATTTCCCAATCGGTGTTGGTGGCTTCCTCGGGAATGGCCTGGCCGGTCGGCACCGCCATGTAGGAATGCAGATTGCCACTGTCCAGGCGTTTGTACACGTCCACTTTCATAGTCTCTCCTTGCGGTTCGTCAGATGGGGTGGTGCGCGTTCAAGAATACGCTAATTTAATCCGATTCGCGCAGGAAACGCATCTTGAAACTCTTGCCTTTGATATTGCTGTTGCTCAGTTTGCGGGCCGCATCGCGCGCGATATGGCGCTCCAGCGCGACATAAGTCACGAATTCGGATACGTTGATCTTGCCGACTTGCTCCTTGCGCAAGCCGACATCGGCGGTCAGGGCGCCCAGCAGATCGCCGGGACGCAGCTTGTCCTTTTTGCCGCCCATGATGCACAGGGTGACCATCGGCGCCTGCAGGGCGCCATCGCCAGTTTCGGCTTCCGCCGCATCCGGTGCATCGAGCGCATCCAGTTCGTACCACGCCACGGGGCCGTTCTGATACTGCTCGATCAGCTTGACCCATTTCTTTTCGCCCGGCGTGCACAGGTTCAGCGCCAGTCCGGCGGCGCTGCCGCGCCCGGTGCGGCCGATGCGATGGATATGGACCTCGGTATCCTTGGAGACGTCGACGTTGATCACGGTGCCCAGCGTCTGGATGTCCAGGCCGCGCGCGGCGACATCGGTGGCCACCAGCACCGAGCAGCTCTGGTTGACGAACTGGATCAGGATTTCGTCGCGTTCGCGCTGTTCGAGTTCACCGTACAGCGCCAGCGCGCTGAAGCCTTGCGCGCGCAATTCGGCGGCCAGTTCGCGGCAATGAATCTTGGTGTTGCAGAAAGCCAGCGCCGATACCGGGCGATAGTGGCGCAGCAGGCGCGCCACGGCCTGGTTGCGCTGTTCGGGCGCGACCGCGTAGAAACGCTGTTCGATGCGGCCCGCGTCGTGTTGCGCCTCGACCTTGATTTCGACCGGATCGCGCAGGAAGGCGCCGCCGACCTTGCGGATATCGTCCGGATAGGTCGCCGAAAACAGCAGCGTCTGGCGGCGTTCGGGACAGGCCTTGGCGATGCTGGCCATTTCGTCCTGGAAGCCCATGTCGGTCATGCGGTCGGCTTCATCCAGAACCAGGGTCTGCACGGTGGATAGCTTGATGCTGCCGCGGCCGATGTGATCCAGGATCCGGCCGGGGGTGCCGACCACGATATGCGCGCCATGCTCCAGCGATCCGATCTGCGGCCCCATGGGCGAGCCGCCGGTCAGCGTCAAAATCTTGATGTTTTCGGTAAAACGGGCCAGCCGGCGCAATTCCTGCGCCACCTGGTCGGCCAGTTCGCGCGTGGGGCAAAGCACCAGCCCCTGGATGGCGAACCAGGCGGGATTGAGCTTGTGCAGGATGCCGATGCCGAACGCCGCGGTTTTACCGCTGCCGGTCTTGGCCTGCGCGATCACGTCGCGCCGCTCCAGGATGGCGGGCAGGCTGCGGGCCTGGATAGGCGTCATGTCGCGATAGCCCAATTGGTCGAGATTGGCCAGCATGGAGGGCGACAAGGGGAGGTTGGAGAAGGCTGTGGCTGTGGCGGCGGTATCTTGCATGAAAGGAAAAAAGGCAGAGGCGGGATCGAAGTGTAGCAGACACCCGCCTCCCGGCTCTCTTGATTGCGTGCTTCCGTCAGCTGTTGACGACCTCGCCGCCGTTGGGATGCAGTACCTGGCCGCTCATGTAGGAAGCGCCGTCGCTGGCCAGGAATACATAGGCCGGCGCCACCTCATTGGGCTGGCCGGGCCGTTGCATCGGCACGTTGCTCCCGAAATGCGCGACTTGTTCTTCCGTGAAAGTAGCCGGAATCAGCGGCGTCCAGATCGGACCGGGGGCCACGGCATTCACGTGGATTTCATCTTTGACAAGTTGCTGCGCCAGGGAGCGGGTGAACGCCACGATGGCGCCCTTGGTCGCCGAATAATCGAGCAATTGCGGACTGCCTTTGTAGGCCGTCACCGATGCCGTGTTGATGATCCTGGCGCCGGCCACAAGATAAGGCAATGCCGCCTTGACCATGAAAAACATCGAAAAAATATTGGTGCGGAAGGTCTTTTCCAATTGCGCTTCGGTCAATTTCTCGATGCTGGGGCAGGGCTGCTGCCAGCCGGCATTGTTGACCAGGATATCCAGTTTGCCGAAAGCCGCGATGGCGGACGCGACCGCCTGCTTGCAAAACGCTTCCGAACCGACATCGCCGGCGAGCAAGCGGCATTCGCCGCCGGTTTCCGCCAGCAGGCGCGCGGTTTCCTGCGCATCCTCGTGCTCATCCAGATAGACGATGAAGACCTTCGCGCCTTCCACCGCATAGGCCTGCGCCACCGCGCGGCCGATGCCGCTGTCGCCGCCGGTGATCAGCGCGACCTTGTTTTCCAGCTTGCGGCGTCCCTGGGCCGGAGAAGGCCGCGGTTCGCTGATCGGTTGCGGTTGCATCGCCGCCTCGCTGCCGGGCTGCCGCGCCTGGTGCTGCGGGGGTAAAGTCATGGTATCCGACATGGCGTTCTCCTTGCTGATTCCGGACTGATTTCTGGTTGATCCTGGTTGATTCCTGGTCGATTCGCACACGATCATGCTAGACCCGGACAGTTGAAGGCGATGCCGGACAAGCAACGAAAGCAATGTGGGTGAATTCTGTCGGCGCTCCAATCGCGCCCGCCGGCCTTCCATTGGCCGCAATCGGCAGCCTTATGTTAGGATGCAGACCTCTCGGCAGAGGTGCCGCAACCACCCATTCAGGAGTGAAAATGAGCGATCGCAGAATTTTTTTGAAGAACCTGACCAATATGGCCATCGTTTCGGCCGCAGCGGTGACGGCCGGCATGCCGGTCCTGGCCCGCGCCGACATGCCGCTGGTTTCCGACACCGATCCGCAAGCCAAGGCCATGGGTTATGTCAGCGATACCAGCAAAGCGGATCAGAAGAAATTTCCGAAACATACCGTCGCGCAGAAATGCAATAACTGCCAATTATTCCAAGGCAAGGAAGGCGATGCGCAGGGGCCATGTCCGCTGTTCGCCGGCAAGGCCGTCGCCGGCAACGGCTGGTGCAGTGCCTACATGAAGAAAGCGTAAGGAAACCGAAGCCGTTGCGCCGGATCCTGAAGCATGGATCAAGGCGTAAATAATAGGCAATAAGGGCTGCAGCAGCCCGATTTGAACGCCGTCCGTTGGCCGCCAGGCAAACGGACGGCGTTTTGCATTTGTAGGCGTCATCAGCAGGAATTTTTAAATTGGCATATATTTCAGCCACCGTAGCGGGATTGCATCGGGAGGCGCGAATGTCAGGTTCGGCCGCCGGATATTTTTCGGATAGCCTCGGCACTAATCGCCGCCGTTGCTGTCCGATGCCTGATGCCAGAGCGATTGCGGTCACTGGTGCGCCATTGTCGGCTTTTCTCCGATACCGCATTTGAATTGCCCGGGCGCTTGATCGATCAAGTTAAAGGAGACAATTTTGCTTAACCAAGCTATTGACGCTGGACTTCGTCGTTGGGTCGACAACATCAAGCAACAGGCCGATTTGCCGGTGCGGCTGGTGCTGTGGAACGGCAGTCAGATCGATCTCGGCGCATTCAGCAAGCCCGAGGTAACGCTGGAAGTGAAAAGTCCCTCCGCGCTGCCGCTGCTGGTATCGCCCAGCCTGGAAAGCCTGGGCGAAGCCTATATCCAGGAAAAAATCGACATCTGCGGCAAACTGGCCGATATCATCAGCACCAGTTACCGCATGGCCGAGCTGTCGGCGCGCAAGACCGGCCCCGGCGCCTGGCGCAAACTCTCCGACATGACCAAGCGCTTCAAGCATACCAAGGCCGAAGACAAGGAAGCGATTCAATACCATTACGACGTTTCCAACGATTTCTACAAACTCTGGCTGGACCCGAACATGGTCTATTCCTGCGCCTATTTCGAAAACGGCGACGAGGACCTGGAGACCGCGCAGAACAAGAAAATCGACCATATCCTGACCAAAATCCGGTTGCAGCCCGGCCAGACCCTGCTCGACATCGGCTGCGGCTGGGGTGCGCTGGTGATCCGCGCGGCCAGCAAGTTCGGCGCACGCTGCGTCGGCATTACCTTGTCCCAGAACCAGCACGACCTGGCGGTGGAGCGCGTACGCGCGGCCGGCCTGGAAGGGCAGATTGAAATCAGGCTGCAGGACTATCGCGACGTCAAGGGCACGTTCGACCGCATCACCAGCGTCGGCATGTTCGAGCATGTCGGCCGCAATAATCTGACCGCTTACTTCTCGCGCGTCAACGAGCTGCTGGCCGAGGACGGGGTCGCCATGAACCACGGCATTACCTCGACCGATCCGGACAGCCGCGATTCGCCCATGGGCGGCGGCGATTTCATCGACCGCTACGTGTTTCCGCAAGGGGAACTGCCGCATATTTCGCTGGCGCTCAATGCATTGCAGCAAGGCGGACTGGAAGCGCTGGATGTGGAAAACCTGCGCCGGCATTACGCCCGCACGCTGGAAATCTGGGCTGCCAGCTATGAGAAATACAGCGAGCAGATCCGTGAAATGGTCGGCGAGAAGCGCTATCGCATCTGGCGCGTTTACCTGGCCGGCTGCGCGCATGCGTTCGAAGTCGACGACGTGGCGATCTATCAGATCGTCTGCCAGAAGGCCGGCCGCGACGCCGGGGCGATTCCCTGGTCGCGCCGCTATATCTACGACGCCGGAAAATAGTTTGCTATATTGGGCCTAGCCCACGGAAAAACGGAAAGCGCGTGCGAAGCCGGACTTCGCGCGCGCTTTCCCGCATTTGCGCGGGAATGATAGAGCGGATAAAAAACATTAAAAATCAAAACATAAAAATCAACGAGGAGACAGCATGGCGGACATCGATTACAAGCGGCGCAAACTATTGGGCACGGCCGCGGCGGCGGGCGGCATATCGGCTATCGGCGGTTTGGGGATGGGCCTGGGTGCGCCGGCGCGGGCGCAAGCCGCCGGCCTGACGCCGTTCAAGGTCGGCCTGTCGGCGCTGGCCAATACCTGCCTGGCGATCTGGATGGCGGACGAGGCCGGCTTCTACAAGGCGCAGGGACTGGACCTGAGCCTGCAGAAAATGGCAGGCGGGGCGCAATCGGGGCCGGAACTCAAATCCGGCAATATCCAGGTCATGCACATCGGCTCGTCGTCGGTGGTGCGCGCCAATGCCGGCGGTTACGATCTGCGCACCGTGGCCTCGCTGCGCAATACCCTGAGTTTCACCCTGTTCGCCAAGGCCGGCGTGAAAACCCCGGCCGATCTGAAAGGCGGCGCCATCGGCATCAGCACCTTCGGTTCGGAAAGCGACGCCACGCTCGGCATGGTGCTGGCTAAGGTCGGCCTGAGCCGGCAGGACGTCACCGTCAAGGAACTCGGCATCGATCCGAACCGGCTGGCGGCGCTGGAAGCCGGCACGATTACCGCCACCATGCTCAATGAACCGTCGCGCAGCCACGCCCTGGCGATGGGCCTGAATCCGATCGTCGATCCGCTGGCCGACCATACGCCCTGGGTATTTACCGGACTGGTGGCGGACGAGGCCTATCTGAAAAGCCACCGCGCCCTGTTGACCGCTTTCCTGAAGGCGACGCTGGAAGGCAACTACCTCTCGCTGAGCGATCCCGCGCGCGGCAAGGCGGTGCTGGCGAAACAATTGAATTTGAGCGATGCGAAAATCATCGATCTGGCCTATGACGATTTCAGGAAGCTCTCGCCGGCCGATATCGAGGTCAGCCGCGCCGGCACCGAAAACATCATCGCCCAGGTCGCCAAGGGCAACGCCAGCCGCAATCCCGACGACTATATCGATACCAGCCTGATGCAATCGATCCACGACGAAGGGTATATCGACGCTTTGCGCAAAAAGTACAAATTTGCCTGATCCGGCAATCCGGCGGTAAGGCTTCCTAGAGAGAGGCTGCCGGCAAATGCGGCGTGGCGGGGTGTTGTGCGAAGTGAGGTAAAGGAGGAGACGGCCGGAGGCCGGCGGGGGACACGAACGCAGTACAACGCCCCGCCGCGCCGCATTTGCCGGCAGTCTCTAAGCCGGTAACGGGATGAATTCGTCGTGGTCCAGATCCGGCAGTTTCATCCGGCCGGCGCGCCAGTCGGCCTTGGCTTGTTCGATGCGTTGTTTCGACGACGAGACGAAATTCCAGTCGATAAAGCGTTCGCCGATCGGATCGCCGCCCAGCAGCATGACCACCGACGGCGTCAGCGCCTTGACCGCGGCCGGCTGCTTCGCGGCAAACACCAGCATGCGGCCGGCGTCGAAGGCCTGGTGTTCGGCCTCGACCGATCCGCTCACGACATAGGCGGCGCGCTCGGCGTAATTGGCCGGCAATTGGACCACGGCGCCCGGCTGCAGCACGCAATGGGTGTAAAACAGCGGCGAATGAATCACCACCGCCGGCTTGACCCCGAAGGCCTCGCCCGCGATGACCCGGCTCCAGACGCCGTCTTCCTCGACCACCGGCAATTCATCCAGCCCGTAATTGACGAAAGACGGCGCGATTTCCTCCTGCCCGTCGGGCAGCGCAACCCAGCTTTGCAGCCCGTGCATGCGCGCGCCGTCGCCGCTCAACCTGGCTTTTTCGAAGCGTTCGGAATGGCTGATGCCGCTGCCGGCCGTCATCCAGTTCATCTCGCCGGGCCTGATCGCCTGTTCCGAGCCGACGCTGTCGCGGTGCATGATCTCGCCTTCCAGCAGATAGGTCACGGTGGACAGGCCGATATGCGGATGCGGCCGGACGTCGGCGTCGCGCGCCGATTCGCGGTTCAGGGTCAGCGGGCCCATGTGGTCGAAGAAAATGAATGGGCCGACCATGCGGCGCTTGGCGTAAGGCAGCACGCGGCCGACTTCCATGGCGCCGCCCAGGCTGCGGCGGCGTTGCTCGATGACATCTTCCAGCATGATGGGACTCCCGTTGGGTTGGATTTGCGCATATTGCCACATTTGCCGCAAGTTCTCGCCATGCAATGTAGTATTCGGTTTGAGTATAGAAACAAGCATGGAAACAAGCACCGCAATAAATTTGAATCAGGTTGAAAAAATGAAGAAAATCGCTACGCTTGCACGCCTGTCGATACTGCTGCTGACCGGTTTGTCGGGACTGCTGGCGGCATCCGCACCTGCGCCGGCAAGCGCCGACGAGATATCCGTCACCCAATGGGGCAACAGCCTGTACGGGCTGCCCTACGCGGTGGCGATGGAGCAGGGGCTGTTCAAGAAGGCCGGCGTCGACATCACCGGCATTCTGAGTTCGGGCGGCGGCGGCACCACGGTGCGCAATATCCTGGCCGGTTCCACCCCGTACGGCGAGGTCGCGATCGCGGCGGCGCTGGCGGCGCAGCGGGAAGGGCTGGACGTGGTCATCGTCAATACCGGCACCCGCAGCGTGGCCGAATCGTCGCTGGTCACCATGCCGGGATCGCCCATCAAGAGCGTGGCCGACCTGGCCGGCAGGAAAGTGGCGATTACCTCGCCCAAGAGCGTGTCCGAAATGCTGTTTCTGCTGGTGCTCAAGGACAAGGGCATCGATGCCGCGAAAATCACCCGCGTGGCCTCGGGCGGCTATCCGAACAGCCTGACCATGCTGGAGCAGGGCGCGGTCTCGGCGGCGGCGCTGATCGAACCGCTTTCGATCATCCGCAAGGACAAGTACCGCACCGTCTACAAGACCGGCGACATCCTCAAGCCGATGACCACCTCGGTCGGCATCACCACCCGTAAATTCGCCGAGGAACAGCCGCAAAAACTGCGCGCCATCATCGCCGGCCGCAGGGCCGGGGTCGATGCCCTGTATGCCGATCCTGCGGCCGGCGCCAAGATACTCGAGCGCGATTTCAAACTGAGCCCGGCAGTCGCCAAGGAAGCGGTCGGCAATATGATCGCCGCGCATATGTGGAGCCGCGGCGAATTCAACCAGGCCGAACTGGACCGCATGATCGACGGCCTGCGCCTGATCGGCGAAGTCAAGGGCGACGTCGATTGGCATGCACTGGTGAATGCCGGCTATCTGCCGGCCGATCTGAAAGGAAAATAGTGTCCGCTGTCGTGCATGCCCGTTTGCAACAAGTTACCCGCTATTTCCCCCAGCCCGGCCGCAAGGCCTTGCTGCATGCCCTGGGCCCGGTCGACCTGACCCTGAACCAGGGCGAATTCTTTTCCATTGTCGGTCCTTCCGGCTGCGGCAAGTCGACCCTGCTCGATCTGCTGGCCGGATTGTCCAAGCCGAGCTCCGGCAGCGTCGAATTCGAAGGCCGCGCTGTCGACGGCGTGCCGGACGGCATCGGCGTGGTGTTTCAGGAAGACGCGACCTTTCCCTGGCTGACCGTGCGCGAGAACATCGCCTTCGGCCTGCGCTGGAACGGCGTCGACGGCGCCGAAGTGCAGCGGCGCGTCGATTACGCGATCGGCTTCATGGGCCTGCGCGATTTCGCCAAGGCCTATCCGTCGCAATTGTCGGGCGGCATGCGCCAGCGCGTCTGCATCGCGCGCACGCTGGTGACGCGGCCGCGCCTGATCCTGCTGGATGAACCGTTCGGCGCGCTGGATCAGCAGACGCGCCTGCTGATGGGCGACGAATTGCTGCGCCTGTGGCGCGAAACGTCGGCCACGGTATTGCTGATTACGCACGCGCTGGTGGAAGCGGCGATGTTGTCGGATCGCGTCGGGGTGATGTCGGCGCGGCCCGGCATGTTCATCGATTTTGTCGAAACCGGATGGGAGCGCGAGCGCGACAGCCGCGTGGTGTCGACGCCGCATTTCGGCGAAATCAACGCGCGCCTGTGGGACAAGCTGCGGATCGAATCGATGAAATCGATGCCGGCCGCCGATGCCGGCATGGGCGCGGCCGGCAACAGCAATCCGGAGGCGCGTGCCCATGCCGCCGGCCACGTTCGCGGGAGCGGCAACTGATGCAGGCCGGCGCCAATGCCGGAATCGCCGATTGGCTGCCGAACTTGCTGCGATATGCGGTGGTGGCCTTGCTGGCGCTGGCGCTGGAATTGTGCTGCCGCGCCGGCGTGATCCCGGCCGCCGTCATGATCGCGCCGTCGCAGATGTTCGCGCATCTGGGCGAAATCCTGGTTTCCGGCAAATTCAATGCGGATATCCGCGGCAGCCTCGGCAATATCGCCATCGCGTCGATGCTGGCGGTATTGCTGGGCTTCCTGGCCGGCCTGCTGATCCATGCTCTGCCGTCGCTGCGGCGCGCGATCGAACCCTTGCTGACCAGTTATTACGCGATTCCGATTTTCATTTTCTATCCGGTCTTCATCGTCATGCTGGGCGTCGGCCCGCTGCCGATCATCGCCATCGGCGTCTTGCAGGCGATCGTCGCCATGGTCACCTCGACCCTGAACGGCCTGGACCGCATTCCCAACGTCATGCGCAAGAGCGCGCGCATGCTGCGCATGTCCCGCTGGCGCACTGCCTTGTACATTCATTTGCCGGCCGCGTCGCCGTATTTGTTTACCGGCGTGAAGCTGGCGGTGGCGTATGCGTTCATCGGCGTGATCGCCTCGGAATTCATCCTGTCCGGCGCCGGCATCGGGTATGCGATCGCCTATGCCTACAATAATTTCGAAAACCGCGACATGTATGCATTGATGCTGCTCGTGCTGCTGCTGGCGATCGCGGCCAATATGGTCCTGAGCGCCTTCGACAAGCGCTTCCAGGCAAGGCGGCAGCCCTGATGGCGGGCCCGATGCGCGAATCGCCGGCGTCGCGCTCAGCGGCAAAACTGCGCAAGCTCGGCGGCGTGGGGCTGATGCTGGCCATCCTGATCGCGCTGTGGCAAGCGGTGCACATGCTGGTCGGCGCCGACGCCCTGAGTTCGCCGTGGTCCACGCTGCTGAAGCTGGCCGGCATGCTGGCCGGCGGCGAACTGACCGCGCATATCGCCGCCACCGCCGCCGCACTGGCTTACGCGCTGGCGCTGTCGATCGTCGGCGGCGTGGCGCTCGGCCTGCTGCTGGGCGCGCATCGCCTGACCGGCGCGGTGGCCGAGCCGATTCTGCTCAATCTGTATTCGATTCCCAAAGTCACGCTGTATCCGCTGGTATTGCTGGTGTTCGGCCTCGGGCTGTCGGCCAAGGTGGCGTTCGGCGTGATGCATGGCCTGGCGCCGATCGCGATCTTCACCATGAACGCCATCCGTCAACTGCGCCCGGTTTACCTGCGCACCGCGAAAACCCTGCATATGCCCTGGCCGCAGACATTGCGCCATGTGCTGCTGCCGGCGATCCTGCCGGAGCTGGCGTCGGGCCTGCAACTGGGATTCGCGCTGACGCTGCTGGGCGTGCTGATCGGCGAGATGTTCGCCTCGCAGCGCGGGCTGGGCTATGTGATCGTCAATGCGATGAACCTGGGCGATACCGCCACCGTGATGGCGGTGGCCCTGCTGCTGACGCTGTGCGCGGTGTCCTGCAATGCCTTGTTCATCGTCTGGGGGCGGCGTTTGCGGCAGGGCTGATATATTTAGGGGCTGTTGAAAAATTAATCCGGCGTCGTTGCTGCCGCCTTGCCGTACTGGCGTACTGTCTTCGGCGACGCGCCTAGCCAGCTTAATTTGCAACAGCCTCTTATGAAATCCGTTACGAATTTTAGTTAGAACCAGAAAGGCAGAAACCATGTACGACGTATTCCAGACAGACCGCTTGATCGACCAGTGGCTCAGCGAAGATATCGGCTATTGCGACCTGACCGCGCAATTGATGATCGAAGCGGACGATACCGGCGCCTTCATCATGAACGCGCGCGAACCGATGATCGCGGCCGGCGTGGAAGTCGCGGCCCGGGTTTTCAAACGCTACGATCCGACGCTGACGGTCAAGGTGCTGGTCAAGGATGGCGACCGGGTCGAGCCCGGCGCGGTCCTGCTGGAAGTCAGCGGCACCGCGCGCAGCGTGCTGACCGCGGAACGTACCGCGCTCAATATCGTGCAGCGCCTGTGCGGCATCGCCAACGAAACCGCCAAATACGTCGCCGCCATCAAAGGCACTTCAGCCCGCCTGATCGACACCCGCAAGACCACGCCCGGCCTGCGCATGCTCGAAAAACATGCGGTGGCCTGCGGCGGCGGCCTGAATCACCGGCTCGGCCTGGATAACGGCGTGCTGATCAAGGACAACCATATCGCCGTCTGCGGCGGCATCGCCAAGGCCGTCGAACGGGCGCGGCGCCAGCTGCCGGTGCTGACCAAGCTGGAAGTCGAATGCGAAACGCTGGATCAGGTCGGCGAGGCGCTCAATGCCGGCGTCGACCTGATCATGCTCGACAACATGCCCCTGGCGGAGATGGCGCAGGCCGTCAAGCTGGTGGGCGGACGCACCAAAATTGAAGCGTCGGGCGGCGTCAAGCTGGCGACCATCGCCGCGATCGCCCAGACCGGCGTCGACTATATTTCCACCAGCCGCATCAATCAGGCCTCGGCCAACGTCGATATCGGCCTGGACGAAGCGCCGTAATGGAAAGCGCCAACACGCTTCTGATGGCGCTGGTCTACCTCGGCGCCGGCGTGCTGTCGGTGCCGATCGCGCAGCGCCTGGGATTGGGGTCGGTGCTGGGCTACCTGGTGGCCGGCACGCTTATCGGGCCGTCGGTGCTGGCGCTGGTCGGCGACCAGGGCAGCGTGATGCATTTCGCCGAATTCGGCGTGGTGATCATGCTGTTCCTGATCGGCCTGGAAGTGCAGCCGTCCCTGCTGTGGAGCATGCGCACCGCATTTTTCGGGCTGGGCGGCGTGCAGGTGCTGCTGACCGGCATCGTGCTGGCCGCGGTCGGCGTTGCCGCCGGCGTCGACTGGCATGCGGCGGTGGCGCTGGGATTCATATTGTCGCTCTCGTCGACCGCGGTGGTGCTGCAGACGCTGGAGGAAAAAGGCCTGCGCAAAACCCCGACCGGCGCCGCGGCGCAGGGCATCCTGCTGTTCCAGGATGTGGCGATCATCCCGATGATCGCGCTGCTGCCCTTGCTGGCGATGCCGGAAGACGGCGCCGCCGTGGTCCGCAATGCCGGGCTGATGACGGGATATCCGGCGTGGATGCGCACCTGCGCGGTGGCGCTGGCGGTGCTGACCGTGATCGCCGTGGGCCGCTACCTGATGCGCCCGGCGTTCCGCTATATCGCGCAGACCCGTTCGCGCGAGATATTCACCGCGATGGCCTTGCTGCTGGTGGTGGCGGTATCGCTGCTGATGGAAGCGGTCGGGCTGTCGGCCGCATTGGGGGCATTCCTGGCCGGCGTGGTGCTGGCGGACAGTGAATTCCGGCGCGAGATCGAAGGCGATATCGAACCGTTCCGCGGTTTGCTGCTGGGATTGTTTTTCATGTCGGTCGGCGCCAGCCTGGACCTGGCGCTGGCCGCCGCGCATGCCGGGTTGCTGGCGGCGGTCGTGCTGGGCCTGATGGTGCTCAAGGCGCTGGTTGTGTACGTGGTGGCGCGGCTGTTCGGCATTCCGGCGCGCACCGCGGCGCAAACCGGCGCGGCGCTGGGGCAGGGCGGCGAATTTGCCTTCGTGCTGCTCGGGCTGGCGGCGGGCGCCAATGTCGTCGGCGAAGAGATGGCGGCGCTGGCCACGGCGGCGGTGGCGATTTCGATGGCGCTCACGCCATTCGCGCTGATCGCCTTCGATCGCCTGGCCGCGCGCGGCTTTTCCAGCGAACCGGAACCGGAAAAAGGCGTGCTGGAAGGAAGCCCGGACGTGATCGTGGCCGGCTTCGGCCGTTTCGGCCAGATCGCGGCGCGTTTGCTGATCGTCAATCATTTCAAAATTTCGACGCTGGAAGTCAGCGCCGAACAAGTGGCGCTGGTGCGCCGTTTCGGGCGCCGCGTGTATTACGGCGATGCGACCCGGCTCGATCTGCTGCGCGCCGCGGGCGCGGCCGACGCCAGGCTGCTGATCGTCGCCATCGACGACCGCGACCAGGCCGAAGTGCTGGTCGAACTGGCCACGCAATATTTCCCCAACCTCACCATCCTGGCGCGCGCCTACGACCGCCGCCACGCCTACCGCCTGCTGCAGAAAGGCGCGCATATCATTGAACGGGAAATGTTCGAGGGCGGCCTCGCGATGGGGCAGAAAGCCCTCAAATCGCTGGGCGTGCCGCATGAACAGGCAGTGCTGGCCGCCACGAGTTTCCGCAAGCACGATGAAGAAATGATTGCGCTGCTGGCGCAATCATGGGGCGATGAAGAACGTTTCACGGTGGCGTTCCGCGAATCCAATGCGCGCATGGATCAATTGCTGGCGGCCGATGTGGAAGAAGCGGCGCGGGCAGCGGCGGAGCCGGCCAAGGCCGTCGCCGATTAATTATCGGTCCGACGGCCCGGCATCCGCTTTTTCAGAACGGTTTCCCTAGAACTGTTCCCACTCGTCGCCCTTGTCCGCCGGCGGCAACACGTCGCGTTTGGCCATTGGCGCCGGCGCCGGGGCAGCCTGGATCCGCGGGCTTGCCGCCACGCGTGCCGGCGCACTCTTCACCGGCGGCTGGATGCGCGCCTTGGCTGCATTGGCAGCAATCGGCGCGGCCTGCAATCCCGTGCCGTTGTCGAGCTTGAAAACGCTGACCAGCTGCGCCAGATTGGCGGCCTGGTCCTGCAGCGATGCGGCGGCGGCCGCGGCCTGCTCCACCAGCGCCGCGTTTTGCTGCGTCACTTCATCCATCTGCGTAATCGCCAGGTTAACCTGGTCGATGCCGGCGCTCTGTTCCTGGCCGGCCGCGCTGATTTCCGCCACTACATCGCTGACCCGCTTGACGCTGGCCACCACCTCGGCAATCGTGGTGCCGGCCTGCTCGACCAGCTTGCCGCCGGCGTCGACCTTGCCCACGGAATCGCCGATCAGTTGCTTGATCTCCTTGGCGGCCGCGGCGGAGCGTTGGGCCAGGCTGCGCACTTCGGATGCCACCACCGCGAAGCCGCGGCCTTGTTCACCCGCGCGCGCGGCTTCCACGGCCGCATTCAGGGCCAGGATATTGGTCTGGAAGGCGATGCCGTCGATGACGCCGATGATATCGACAATCTTGCGCGACGAATCGTTGATCGAGGCCATGGTGTCGACCACCTGGTCGACCGCATGGCCGCCGTCGGTCGCCACGCTGGAAGCCGATACCGCAAGCTGGTTCGCCTGCCGCGCATTGTCGGCGTTCTGTTTCACGGTCGAGGTGATTTGCTCCATCGCCGCCGCGGTTTCTTCCAGCGAGCTGGCCTGTTCCTCGGTGCGCGAAGACAAGTCCAGGTTGCCGCTGGCGATTTGCGCCGACGCCGTGGCGATGGTTTCCGTGCCGTGCCGGACTTCGCCGACGATCTGGCGCAGATTGTCGTTCATTCCCTTCAGGGCCGCCGTCAATTTTCCTGTCTCGTCGCCGGATACCGGAATGATTTCCTGCGTCAGATCGCCGTCCGCCACAGCCTGCGCGATCTCCACCGCGCGGTTCAACGGCCGCGTGATCGCGCGCACCAGCCAGAGCCCGACCGCGGCGCTGAACAGCAATGACAGCGCCACGCCGATCAGGCAGGCGGTCAGCAGCATCTGATAGCGGCTTTGCGAGCCTTCGTATTCGCTCTGGCTGACATCCAATTGCAACTGGATCAGATTATTGATGTCCTCCTGCACCGGCTTGTAAAGCGCGGTCATCGGGCCGTTGAGCAGGTCGATTCCGCTCTTGATATCGTTGGCGCGGATGGCCGTGATCGAGGGACGCAGGCCTTCGGCCACGAACTTGGTGCGGCTGTCCTGGAATTTTTTCGCCAGCACTTTTTCCTCGGGCGTCAGGTAGGTCGCCATATAGGCGTCCCAGACGGTGGTGATTTTCTTCACGCGCGCGTCGACTTCATCCATCATCGCGGGCATTTTCGACGCATCGGCGGTCAACGCCGAAGCGATCGTCAATTGATTGGAATTGATCAGCCGCACCACCTGATCGAGCTGCCCGAGGGCGATCACGCGGTCTTCATACAAGGTCTTGACCGAAGCATTGGTGGTCCCCAGATTGACCATGCCGACGACGGCCCCGGCCGCGAGCTCCACGCACATGAGTGTCATCACGAAAATAAGGCGGGCCTTGATGGAAACGTTCTTTAGCATTTTCAACTCCGAATGTTATGGAATACCCTGGGAGGACCCGTCAACGAGCGGATGCGCGGCAATATCGCCGGGATCGCGGCATTGACTGGATGCTATCAGGGCCGGTTACGGGGTTACGGCGGGATTAGCCACGTAAAGCACCGTCAATTAGATGCTTAAGCAAGCCCTGTGCCGAGAGGAGATTTCCGGATGGAAATTGCCGGGAAGATTTTATGGATGCGGATGCTTCAGACCCAGCCCATTTCATACAGCTCGCGCTTGATGTAGGCGTAGTAGATCGGCGCGGCGACCACGCCGGGCAATCCGAACAGGGCTTCCGCGATCAGCATCGCCAGCAGCAATTCCCAGCTGCGCGCGTTGATCTGGAAACCGACGATGCGGGCATTCAGGAAGTATTCGAATTTGTGGATCAGGACCAGGAAGACCAATGCCGCGATGGCCGCGTACAGCGAAACCGAAAGCGCCACGACCACGATCAGGGTATTCGAAATCAGGTTGCCGATGACCGGCAGCAGTCCTACAACGAAGGTCACCAGGATCAGGGTCTTGGCCAGCGGCAGATGTACGCCGGCCATGCGCATGATGACCAGCAGGAAAATCGCGGTGAACAGGGTATTGAGCAGCGATACCTTGATCTGCCCGAATACCACGCGCGCGAAGGAATCCGCCAGCAGGGCGCAGCGCCGCAGCAGCGCGCCGGCCAGCGGCTGGCGCAACGGCATCTGCTGCACGGCGGCCAGCGCCGCCATCGCGCCCAGCACCATGCCGATCAGGATATGCGCCGAAATCTGCGCCACCTCGCGGCCGGCCAGTTGCAGTTCGCCGCGATGCTCGCGCATCCAGTCGCCGGCCAAGGCGCGCAGATCGCCGGAATCCACCGGCAGATATTGCTGCAGCCACGACGGCAATTGGGTCCGGGCCATATCGATGGCGATGGTGAATTTGGTTTGCAATGCGGCGATGCGCATCGGATCGCGCAGGAATGCCACCGTGCCCAGAATGGCCGCCGTCAGCAGCGCGATGACCAGCGCCGACAGCAGCAGCACCGAAATCAGGTGCGCGCGCCGGTTGTCGAGGCGGCTATGGATCATCGGCCCCAGCGTGCGCACCAGCTGATACACCAGCAGCCCGGCCATCAGCGCCGTCAGCAGATGCGCGGTCATGACCAGCCCCAGCAGCACGATCATCGCCAGCCAGGAACCGATAACGAAGGGCGATACCTTGGTGATTACCGGCCGCGGCGCGGGCAGATTGACGGGCTGGCCGGAGAGCGCATCCTGCGCCGGGTCGGGAATTTGATCGGATGGGTGCATCGTCGCTTCGATATCGGAGGCAGCCGGATGGAAATCCGGCGGCGGTGAGTGTAATTCGTGATGGCAATTCAGGCAGTTTAACAGCGCCGCCGGGGGAATGCCCGTGAATGTGAGCGCAGCCCCAAAAATGTAAGCTTTCGGCAAGACTGCTAATAAACCCCCGTTTGCATCGTTTTTTACCCTTTCAATGGGGGCGGCGCTGACGTAAGATCGAAGTTTGCTTCAATAAGGTGAACAATGCACGACCGCCAACAGCGTACCGCCACACTTGACCCGGCCGGCCAGTCAGACTGGCGTGAACTCAGGGAGCAGGGGCATCGTATGCTGGATGACATGTTCGATTATCTGGAAGGCCTGGGCGGCAAGCCGCAGGGTCCGGTCTGGCAGCCGATTCCGGCGTCGGTGCGGCAGCAGTTCCGCGAGGCCTTGCCGCGCCAGGCCGGTTCGCTGGCGCAGACCCACCAGACCTTCATGCAGAGCATCCTGCCGTACGCGGCCGGCAATGCGCATCCGGGCTTCATGGGCTGGGTGCAGGGCGGCGGCACGCCGGTCGGCATGCTGGCCGAAATGCTGGCGGCCGGCCTCAACGCCAACGTCGGCGGCCGCGACCAGATTCCCCTCGATGTGGAACGCCAGATCACCCACTGGATGCGCGAACTGTTCGGCTTTCCGTCCGAGGCCAGCGGCATCTTCGTCACCGGCGCTTCAACCGCCAATCTGATCGGCGTGCTGGTGGCGCGGCGCCGCATGCTCGGCGCCGAAGTCCGCAGCCACGGGGTGCAGAACGCCTTGCCGCGCCTGACCGCGTATACCTCGACCGCCGCGCACGGCTGCGTCAAGCAGGCCATGGACGTGGCCGGCCTCGGCGAAGACATGCTGCGCCGCATTCCCATCAATCCCGACGGCACCATCCATCTGCCCAGCCTGAACGCGCATATCGCCGCCGACCGCGCCGCCGGGCTGCAGCCGTTCGCCGTGATCGGCAATGCCGGCACGGTCGATATGGGCGCCATCGACGACTTGACCGCGCTGGCCGATATCGCGCAGCGCGAGCAGCTTTTCTTTCATATCGACGGCGCATTCGGCGCCATGGCGATGCTGGCGCCGGATCTTGCGCCGCGCCTGGCGGGCATCGAGCGCGCCGATTCGATCGCCTTCGATTTCCACAAATGGACGCAGGTCCAGTACGACGCCGGTTTCATTCTGGTGCGCGACGGCGCATTGCATCTGGACACCTTCGCGGCCCAGGAAAAAACCTACCTGGAACGCGCCGAGCGCGGCATGGCGGCCGGCTCGCCCTGGCCCTGCGATTACGGTCCGGAACTGTCGCGCGGATTCCGCGCCTTGAAAACCTGGTTCACGTTCAAGGTCTACGGCGCCGAAAAGCTGGGGCGGATGATCAGCCATACCTGCGCGCTGGCGCGGTATCTGCAGCAACGCGTGGAAGCCGAGCCGGCGCTCGAACTGCTGGCGCCGGCCTCGCTGAACATCGTCTGTTTCCGGCTGCGGCCGCCGGCGCAGGCGAGCGGGATGCCGGCGCAGGCCACCGCCGATACCGATACCGACGAAATCAACCGCCGGCTGCTGGTGGCGATACAGGAGTCCGGCATCGCCGCGCCTTCCTCCACCAGGATCAACGGCCACCTGACGATCCGCGCCGCCATATTCAATCACCGCAGCACGCAAGACAATATCGACGCCATGCTCGACGCGGCGCTGCGTTTCGGCAGCGCCTTGTCTGTTGCGCCATCCGCCGCTCAATCCGCCGCTCAATCCGCTTCTCCATCCGAAAGCAAATGATATGACCAACCAGACAGGCGCTTCCGCAACTGCCGCCGCAACGACTGCCGTTTCTTTCGCTGCGCCGGTATTCGTCCCGGATTGCGCCCATCAGATCGGCATTGCCGCACTGCTGCAGGCAGCCTATATGGGCGCCGATCTGAAGCCGCTCGGAACGCAGCTGATCGCGCATCTCGGCGAGAATCCCGACAATGCGAACGCCATGATGGATCTGTCGATCATTCTGCAATTATTGGGCAACGACGATTCCGCCATCGCCACGCAGGCCGAAGCGATCCGCATGCAACAGTTATACCGCTTGCCGACCGCGCGCGGCGGCGACGTCAAGCTGCGCCTGCTGGCGATCATGACCGCCGGCGATTTCATGGCCAACACGCCGCTGGAATTCATGCTCGGCAATTCCGATGTGGCGCTGGATATTCTCTACATTTCGGCGGACCGGCCGCTGCCGGCCGCGGCGGAATTGCCGCCGCACGACGTGCTGTTCATCGCGGTGGGCGAATCCGATGAAAACCGTCCGGTGCTGCGCAGCCTGGCCGGCTTCGCCAAAAGCTGGAAAGGGCCGCTGGTCAACCAGCCGGAAAAATGCATGCAGCTTTCGCGCGACCGGGTTGCGATTCTGCTGCAGTCGCAGCCGGGCGTTTGCATGCCGGTGACGGTCCGCGCCGAACGCGCGACGATGATGCAGATCGCCGCCGGTTCCCGCAACGCGGCCGATCTGCTGGGCGACGGCGATTTTCCGCTGATCGTGCGGCCGGTCGGTTCGCACGCCGGCAAGGGACTGGAAAAAATCGAACGGTTCGACGCGCTGGCGGCCTATCTGCAGCAGCATGGCGACGATGCCTTTTACATTTCGCGTTTCGTCGATTACCGCAGCGCCGACAGCCAGTTCCGCAAATACCGCATCGCGCTGATCGAGGGCAAGCCCTATCTGTGCCATATGGCGATTTCGGAAAACTGGATGATCCATTATCTCAACGCCGGCATGGCCGAAAGCGCGGCCAAGCGCGCCGAGGAGGCCGCCGTCATGGCGCGCTTCGACCAGGATTTCGCGGTGCGCCACCGCGCCGCCTTCGAACTGATCCAGCAACGTTTCGGACTCGATTACGTGGCCCTGGATTGCAGCGAAACCGCCGACGGCGAACTGCTGATCTTCGAAATCGATACCAGCATGATCGTGCATGCGATCGATCCGGTCGATGTTTTCCCCTATAAGCAACCGCAGATGCGCAAAGTGTTCGATGCCTTCCGCGCGCTGCTGATGCGCGCGGGCGGGCGCCTGCATGCCCTCTGACATGCCGCCTGACTTGCAATCGGCCGCGGCTGTGACGGCGCTGCCGCCGACCGCGTCCCTGCTGGTGCTGGGCGGCGATCAGCGCATCGCCATCCAGCCCGGTTCGCAAGTCAACAAATACGGCTGCCAGCCGTTTCCCGCGGCCGACCGGATTGCCTTCGGCTCATCGACGGCCTCGCAGATTTCGGCCCAGGCGTTCGACGCCGCGGACCGTCTGCGCACCCGTATTGCAGGCGCGCTGGCCGACGCCCCGGCCGCCACGGTTTATCGCGCCGAATTGATGCGTCTGCGCGGCGAATTGCTGGATATCTGCGGCCTGGCGCCGCCGGTCACATCCGAGGATGCCGCGCCCGACGTCATTTTCGCGGCCTCCGGCACCGATGCCCATCTGCTGGCCTCGCATCTGACGGCAGCGCAGGCGCAGGGATCGCAGCGTTCCTTGCGGGTCATCATGGTTAACCCCGAGGAAAGCGGCAGCGGCGTGTCGACCGCCCTGAGCGGCCGCAGTTTCAGCGCCTATAACGCGCTGGGCGATTGCGGCCCGCACGCCGATGCCAGACATGAAGTCACGCACGTCGCGATCCGCGATCCCGGCGGCGCGCCGCGCTCCCCGCAATCGGTGGCCGACGATGTCGCCGCCCAGAGCGATGCGGCGCTGCGCGGCGGCAGCGACGTCCTGTTGGTATTGATCGATGTCTCGAAAACCGGCTGCGTTGCGCCCGAGCCCGTATTTGCGCTGCAATTGCAGCAGCGCGCAGCGGGCCGTGTGCACATCCTGGTGGACGCCTGCCAGTTCCGTATCGAAACGGCTACCTTGCGCGCTTATCTTGCGCAGGGCTTCATGGTTGCGGTCACCGGTTCCAAGTTTATCGGCGGCCCGTCGTTTTCGGCGGCATTGCTGATTCCGCCGGCGCTGGCGGCGCGGATGCGGCCGGCCGGCGCGCCACCGCAATTGGAGCGCCATTCCGCGCTGGAAGAATGGCCCGCCGCCTGGCATGCCGAACGGACGCTGAGCTCATCGGCCAATCCCGGCCTGCTGTTGCGCTGGGAAGCCGCGCTGCACGAATTGAAAGCATTCAAGGCGCTGCCCGGCGCCGCCGTCCGGAAATGCCTGCTGCGCTTCAACGCCGCGGTGCAGGCGCGCCTGCAATCGGACCCGCACTTCGAAGCGCTGCCGGCGCCGGCAATGCCGGGCCGCGCCGCCGGCCTGGCGCCGGAATGGGACGACCTGGCGTCGATACATCCTTTTACCCTGTATCGTCCACAGGCGCATGGAAGCGAATCGCGCCAGCCCCTGGATACCGCGCAAGTAGCGCACGTATACCGCCAATTGCAGCAGCAGCGGAACGGCGACGGTTTTATCTACTCGGTCGGCCAGCCCGTGGTTTGCGGCCGGCGCGACGGCGTTGAATACAGCGTCTTGCGTCTATGCATCGGTGCGGGAATGGTAGTGCAGGCCTGCGGCGACCCGAGCGGCGCCGCAGGCGATGCGCTGATCGCGCATGCGATGGCATGCCTGGATGCAATCGCAGGCCTTATTTCAACGACCGCGTAGTCAAATCAAATAATCAAATAGTCAAGGTTCCGCAAGGCGCGCCGCAATGGGGTTTTGTGCGCAGTGAGGTAAAGGGGGAGGCGGCCGCAGGCCGCCGGAGGACACGAACGGAGTACAAAGCCCCGTTGCGGCGTGTCTTGCGGAGCCTTGACGGCAATTCAACAATACAACCGACAATCAACGGCAATCATGATCCAGCCAGACTTCCGCATTGCCGCGTTCCCCGCGCTCGAAATTGACCGGGCTGTCGATCAGGTAAAAACCTTTGTCGCCGTTATCAAAATACGCCCCCGTCAGCAGCAATGACTGCGCGCCCATGGCGCTGGCCGCGAAAGGGCTGATCGCCGCCGCCAGTTTGAACGGATTATTTTCCCCCAGCGTGGCGCCCGCCAGACGCATGATCCGGTATTCATGGCCATCCAGCATCAGCGGCTGCCAGCGGCCGGGCGCATCGGATTGATGCGCGCGCAGCAGTTGCGGCAGGTCGGCGCGGATGCAATCGATATGGATATGCAGTTGCAACTGGCTGCGCGCGGCGGCCGAATTGATCTCCAGGCCGATTCTGTCGCGCGCCAGCCGGCGGCCCAGCGCCTGGCCCACCAGACGCCGCTGCTCCCAGGCATAGGCCCAGTAATTCGGCGCATCCGGCGCCAGCAGCTCAGGGCTTTCGATGCCGGTCAGGCGCTGCGTCGGAATCAGCAGGAACTGTCCGGCGCCGACAATATCCTTCAGCATGATGAACCCGCGCGGCAGATCCGCCGCCCGGCATGGCGCCGGATTGCCGTGCGCGCGCATGTTCGGCACGCATTCGCCGTTGACGATTTCCCACAGCTTGTCCGGATTGGCGGCAAGCGATGCTTGCGGGCACAGCAACGCCGCGGCGGCGAAGCCGAGCAATAGGGCGCACCGCGCAACGATAATATTCATGAGCCGATGGAATTGCGGATGATTTACAGGTGAAAACGCAGGCGAAATACAGCCGGCATCGAGAGAGGGAACCAGCCTAGTGTAGCCCGGAATATAGCCGCCGATTATGTCCGCAATATGACTTTTGCCGCTTGTCGGAAATTTGCGAAGCGGCGCGTTCAAAGCTTGTGAAAAAAGCTACACTCCAGAAATATTTCAATAAAGTGAGATGCGTTCCACCCGCGAACAGCATGTCCGCCAGGGGTAATTTTGCTTAAGATCGATCCATCGAAAAAGCTGCCGGTCATCAGACTGCCTGCCATGTCGCTGCAGATGGTATTGTCGATCCTGCTGTTCGGCGTGGTGCTGATCGTCGGCAGCGTATTGACGATCCTGAACTATGAACGCGGCCGCGACATGGCCAATAGCGCGTCGACCGTGCTGTTCGAACACATCGAGAGCGAAATCGCCTTGCAGTTGAGCGGCATGTATACCCCGATCTCGCAATTGGTCGATCTGATGATCGGCCAGCCCCTGGTAAGGGACAGGAATTTGCAGGCGCGCCTGCTGCATCTGCCTTCGCTGGTAGAGGCCATGCAGCATAGCCCGGCGCTGTCGGCGGTCTACATCGGCTACGCCAACGGCGATTTCTTTCAATTGCGCCGCCTCAAGCCGGGCATCCCCACGATTCTCGACATGACAGTGCCGCCCGGCGCCGTGTATCTGGTGCAAAGCGTCAACCGCACGGCCGGCGCCGGCCATCCCTGGGAAGGCGTTTTCCTGTTCCTGTCGCGCGACCTGCAGGTGCTCGATACCCAGAGCCTGCCCGGCTACGCTTTCGATCCGCGCCGCCGCGAATGGTACCGGCAGGCGCTGGACTCGGCCAGCCAGGTGCAGACGCCGCCCTATATCTTCTTCAGCACGTCGGAACTGGGAATCAGCATCGCCCGGCGCAGCGCCGATCAGCGCGCCGTGGTGGGCGCCGATATCTCGCTGGGCGATCTCTCGGACATGCTGCACAGGCAAAGCATATCGCCTTCGGCGGAGCTGGCGCTGACCGACGGCGATGCCGCCGTGATGGCATACCGGAAGCCCGAAATGATGGGGAAATCGCGCGACGGCCAAGGCCGCATGCGCATGACCATGCTGCCGGAATTGGGCGGCCGGCAATTCGCGGCGCTGGCTGAAAAAATCCGGGCGCGCCAGTTCAGCAAGGCCTTCGAAACAGAAATCGACGATCGGATCTGGTCGGGCCGGATCGTGCCGGTGCGGCTCGGCGATGCGCCGTTTTACCTGGCCATTTCGGTGCCCGAAGACGAGCTGCTGGCCGATGCGCGCCGGATGCTCAATAACGGCCTGCTGGTCACGCTGGTGCTGCTGCTCGGCGCCATACCGGTGGCGGCGGTGGTGGCATGGCGGCTGGGGCTGCCGTTGCGCCGGCTGGCGCGCGAAGCCAAGGCGATGCAGGATTTCGATTTCAGCAGTCCGGGCCAGGGCAAGTCGCGTATCCACGAAATCGAACAACTGATGTGTTCGATGAACGAAACCCGCCTGACCATCCAGCGCTTCACCGAAATTTCGGTCGCCCTGGCCGCCGAGCAGAATTTCGACCGGCTGCTCGAACGCATCGTCACCGAGACCATGTCGATCGCGCACGCCGACGCCGGCATTCTGTATCTGCTGGACGACGAGCGCAAAGTGGCGCGGCCGCAATTGGTGAAATGGACCGATCAGGCAGGCCAGGCGCAGGCGCAGAATCCGCCGGAAGCCGTGGACATTCACATCCCCGGCCACGCGGAACATTTGCTGTGCCGGACCTTGCGAACCGGCGTGCGCCAATTCGTGAATATGGATCCGCAGGCGATGCGCAGGGCCGCCTGGCTGGGCGATATTGCCACCCATCTGCCGGAACAGCCGCACATCCTGGCCACCATTCCGCTGAAAAACCGGCGCGAAGAAACCATAGGCGCCATTTTATGGATAGGCCCGATCAAGGACGGCGGCGCGCAAAGCCATCTGTTCGCCTTCCTGGAGGCATTGTCCGGCGCGGCCGCCATTTCGATTGAAAACAAGCAACTGATCAAGGCCCAGGTGGACTTGCTCGAAGGGATGATCCAGGTCATCGCCGGCGCCATTGACGCAAAATCGCCCTATACCGGCGGACACTGCCAGCGCGTGCCGGAATTGACCAAGATGCTGGCGCAGGCCGCCTGCGACGACGATCGCGGACCGTTCCGCGATTTCAGCCTGACCGAGGATCAATGGAAAGAAGTGCATGTCGCCAGCTGGCTGCATGACTGCGGCAAGATGACCACGCCCGAATTCGTGGTCGACAAGGCCACCAAGCTGGAAACCATCTACGACCGCCTGCACGAAATCCGCATGCGCTTCGAGATCATCAAGCGCGACCGGCGCATCAGCGCCCTGGAGTCGGTCGCCGACGGCGCCGAAGCCGACGCCGTACGGGCCGAACTGGCGCGGCAACTGGCGCAACTGGACGACGACTTCGCTTTCATCGCATCCTGCAACGAAGGATCGGAACGCATGGCGCCGGAGAGCATGCAGCGCGTGCGGGAGATCGCCGGGCATACCTGGTGGCGCACGCTGGACGACAGGATCGGCATTGCATGGGAGGAACGCGAGCGCAAGAACCGGCTGCCGGCATCCCCGCTGCCGGCACAGGAGCGCTTGCTCGACGACCGCGTCGATCACCGCATCGAACGCCGCGCGCAGGATTGCCTGGAGCCCGATAATGTCTGGGGCTTCAAGGTGGAGATGCCGGCTCTGCTCTACAACCGCGGCGAAATCTACAATCTCTGCATCGAGCGCGGCACGCTGACGCCGGAAGAACGCTACAAGGTCAATGAACACATCATCCAGACCATCATCATGCTGAACCGGCTGCCGTTCCCGCGCCATCTGGCGAATGTGCCGGAAATCGCCGGCGGCCATCATGAAAAAATGAACGGCAACGGCTATCCGAAACGGCTCAAGCGCGAAGAGATGAGTCCGGTGGCGCGGATGATGGCGGTGGCCGACATCTTCGAGGCGCTCACCGCCGCCGACCGGCCTTACAAAAAGGGCAAGAAACTGTCCGAAGCCATCGGCATCATGATCCGGATGAAAAACGAAGGCCACATCGACCCGGATGTATTCAATCTGTTTTTCAACAGCGGCATTTATCTGACGTATGCGAAGAAATACATGGATCCGGAGTTGATCGATACGATTGCGGATTAATTTGCACGTTCGACGTAAAGTAATCTGCGTGTAAACCATTCTGGAGCAGTTATGCCGGTCCCCCAGGAAACTTGGCATGCGTTCGCTTCTAGTGTGTAAACGTAGTTAGCGCAGCATCGGCGACCGCGCAATACCGAGCGAGTGTTGGTTCGATTTGTATCAGATAGCGAAGCTTGGAAAGGAGCCGGCCTGCTGTATCTTTGGCTGAGGCTTCGAAAGCAATCTCGGTTATCCACCCACCGAAAAACTTTGCCCAATCCTCAATTTTTTCGAAGGAAGCTGCAGCGATCATTGCAATGCGCAACTCATTATCTAGATCGCCTACAAGGACTCTCCGACGACGCAGGACGCGTGCAAGAACGCGTAGTGCATCGGCTAGATCAGTACCGCGTGTCACAGCAGCGACTATAGCGAGACCGCTAATTAGGCTAAACGCCGTATTTTCGTCATCCGCTTTCTCAACCGAAAATTTGACCCGATGGAGGGCAGATGCTGCAAGACTAGACTGCCCCTCAGGTAACTCAAATAGTAATGCGGTGTTGGCTAAAACGGCAAAGGAACTTGCTTCGAGGCGTTCTGCTTCGAGCGCTGCTTTTACAACATTAAGAGCATTGTCCGGAATTAGCGGTCTGGGCGTAAGTTCTCCTTCTAGTGGGCCTGGAAGATTTGAAAATGGCCAACGAACTGCGTTCTCAAGCTTTGAGGTGGGTCCAAGAAGAAGCGTCTGCAAAGATTCAAGTTGAATCTTTGTAGCATTCCGATTGACAGCGTTTGCGATACGACCAATGAACTCTGCTCGGAGTTGTTCGGCACTCACAAAGTCGGGGAGCCACCGCGGTTCTCTTCGGAGGTCAATCAGTCCTTGCAAAAAAAACATATACCCTAATCCGGAGTTTTGAGCCCATTCTGTAACGCTCATCGGATCAATGTCCGAACCATTAATTGCTCGAATAACGATGGATGCTTGCGCAATTGCAGCTTGCCGTCGATAAAAAGGAGGAGATTTTCCAAGTATGCGTCTTCTCGATAATTCTGACGCCACCATAATGATCATCGAACTTAACAGAGCAAAGATGCTGCTATCGCTCTCTGGAGAGTCCGCGATAAAACCTTCAATAATTTGCTCAACAAACGGAGCGAGTTCAGGATGAGTGTCTAGGTGAGAAATCGCAATCTCTACAGCACCGACTTGTGAAATTGGGTCGCCATTCTGGGCCAGCCATTGGTAAGTTTGAACTAGCTCCCCGCGGTCAATATTTTCGATTCGAACATTTTCCGTGATTGTTCCCACCGAACACGTTAGTAACGAATACAGAAAACCTTCTGTGCCACGCCGACTCTGGAGATCGGCAATCAATGGCTTGGCACCGACCTCTATATACTCTGCGACTGTCGTGGTCGAGCCAAGGCTGCCAATGAGTTGTTCATAGTAATGAAGTTGATGTGGCACTAGTGTTGTCGGATCAGCACGCCCATGCTCCATGCTCCTCTGAAGCGTGAGATAAATGCTCGCAGGAGTTTGCTCAATATCTGTCATCAGTTCCGCAAATTCCTCGTCACTGAGAGGAGCGCCATTCAACCGTTGCAACCAATTTCGGTAAGTAGTACCTTCGAAATTTATTTCGTTTGCAGTTTTCTCAAACCAAGCAGTTCTGGTGGCCACGTCTTCTGCCAGAGCGGAATGATCCATGAGTGAATAAACTACATCTCCGGAGCGAATAGAGAACGCCAGCACACCATCTTTTAACTGTACGAGCATATCCCACGTGGTGCCATCCTTGTCTTTAATTGGGACTGCAATTCCCTGAATACTAATGGATCTTCGTATACCGCTATAAAGCTGATCACGGCGGAACGAGGATCCACCCGCTATCAGTTTCACGCTAGTGATAGTTGCAATATCCCATTGCTTAAGAAAGGTTTTATCTTCCAGAAGGGTATGGCGGACACTAGGTGGCAAAAAATCAAGAGCTATGTCAACAAATGACTGAGTAATCTTGCTATTCATTAGCAACCTCTAGCGCTTTAGAAGAGTTTCTATAACACGCGAAATCAGAGCTTTCGCGTGTTCGATCAAAAATGCATAGGTCTCGCTGTCTTCCTCCTCGATCGACTCAAGAAAACGTGAATCAAGCCAGTTCCAATAAGCTATTTTTATGGGTTCGGGCTGAATTATAGGTAGCGTCATTAAGAGTGAAAGCCAATTCCGATACCGTGTCATCAACTGCTGCGCATCTTCGTCTAAGCGGTGCGCCCAGCCTTTAACATCTCCCAAAGCAAGAAGCCAATCCGATCTTGCAATAGCCGTGTGTTCGTCAAAACCAATCGTCCACTGGGCTTTCAGAGTTGCTAGACAAGCACCGAGCATATTATTTAGCCAGGTGATTTCTTTAGGAGATTGGAGAACTTCGCTCATACGGATGCGTAAGATGTTCTCTCTTATTGCCTTCAGCTCCGCTGTTTCTATAAGTTTGCCATCGGCGATGGAAGCAACGGAAATAAGTGCTGATAGCTCTACATGGTCGAGCGGCATTAAGACGAAATTGGCGCGGCGCAATGCCGTCCTTGCTTCTTGTTTGTGTGGTGCCGAGATGGCACCGCGGCGTTGCAGAGTATCCAAAATATCTAGCGTCGTCATTAATGGCCTAGCTACAGTTCCTGAGGAAATTGATGCATGCTGGTTGATGTAGCGGTCATCACTGACCCCCGCTTCTGCCTCATCCATGAGCTTCAGCATAGCAATGGTTGGATGGGTCTTCATATCTCTCATCCCACGTCCATCGGCGACACGAATCATCTTGCCAAGTCGGACTTTTCCGCTCTCTAGACCTCCCTTCACGCAGATGCGTATCCGTTCGACGATGTTGACGGCATCGGTACCCTTTGCATCGTATGAAATGAGAGCGTCTGCTTCTTCCATCTCGCCGCGCGACACAATCGCGGTGATATCAGCGCGATGCAGTTTTTGTAAAAGTCCCAGAAAGCCAAAATGTGAGACGGTAAGATCATCCAGATAAAGGACAGCTCCATCAACAATTTCAAGCTTAGATGGCCAAGGCCTTTCACGCAATGTGAGTGCTGCGCGCGCTTCTTCGGCTTCCTGCTTCGTCAACAGTGCTTTTTTTTCAAGCTTGTCGACGACGTCAAAACTGCTGCAGAGATATGATTTATATGCACTTAGATCAGCTTCTTCCTTCATAAAAGTGCTGGCTTTATAAATGGGGCCTCCGCGAACAACTAATCGCTGGCTCATACTATCTTCATTTTTATTGGACGCTTCGGCTATCAACGCAGCCAATTGTTCGCCAACCTCGCTAACCAGACTTTCCGGCGGTATTACGCCGCCATCGAAAACATGCAGATGTCTTTCGGTAATCATCTGTCTGAGGTCTCTTGCGACCTTTACTTGACTGGGCTGATGAAATAATATTCGTGCTTTTTCTTCAAGAAGCCAACTAAGAGTACCGTGAGGAATCACGATTCTCCCGAACGTCGATATATAGAGATCGAGAAGACCCAAAAACGCTGCAGTAATAAGAGCAGTCAAGTCCATGGCAATTATCTGCGGATCAACAGTATGCATTTCGCGGACGCCGCTAAAGCCATAGACCATTGGCCGTCTTCGAACATCCGGTTCGCTCATATTACTGAGTGCCGGCAGTAGAAAAAGACTGAGAAGAGAACGATTTAAAACGTTGCCTGCTGTAAAAATGGGGATGTCACCTTTGGCTAGCAAGTTCCAAGTCTCAGCCTCGCGCTTCTCCCAACCTGGATTTTGTTCGATCAACTCCTCGATTGACACCCTCTTAATCGGGCCATCACCGACTTTCTCCGAGAGTTCCGCGGCTCTTTCGAGCCATTGATTGACCTCCGCGTTACTTTCCCAGCCGGCAGCCGAAGCTGCGTGGTAGCAACTGGCAAGAATTGTAGGATTATCGGGTGCCGATTGCGCCGCTTTAATTACGAGATCTTTTCCTCGTACTGCCCCAATGTGCTGGGCTATTTGACCAGCTCGAATTAGCTCAATAGGTGCCCGTTCAGCACGGGCGCTCCATTCGCTTTCCACAAATCCTTGTAATGACTCCCAGTCACCAGAAGCGATAGCAAGCCTGATCTGCAATTCCCGCGCATCGGGTGAATCGTTTATCTGACGCAGAGTATTTAACGACAAGCGCGCATCTTCAAGATCACCTCGTTCGAACAATGTCTCTGTATATAGCAGGCGAAGCTCATTGTATCGCCCCGTTAGGATTGGGTATGCCGTAAATACCTCAATTACATCATCGAGGCGTTCCTGGTTATATAGCGAAATTACATAGCGCCGTGCATCGGCGATGTCGCCAGTCTGGTCCAGCAAAAGCTTTCCGTACGCGGCAGATTTCTCCCAGTTGCGGGCTTCGCCATATGCAGACACAACGAGGCGCAAATCTATGATCGATTTGCTTTGTTCATACGTCGCAATTCGCTCAACGATAGGATCACTTCCTGCGACTTCTCCTAAAAGGCGGCGAAGCCTATTCGTTTCGTCGTCGGTTAGGCCGCGGTCTACAGCTTCCTCTAAGCGTGTTTGCGCTTGGGCCTCTTGACTAGAGGTGGCGAGCATTTCAATCTCGAAGAAATAAATACCTTTCCATTCCAGATGTTTCAGAAGCTGCGCACGGTGCTGATGAATATAGGAGGCTGCAGTCGCAGGATTCTTTTGCGCGAATGCGAGGGCGAACCGGGCTACCGCCGCATCGGAAGAAGTTCCGCCACTCAGAGCTGTTTGGCGATCAACCTCCTTTTCAACCTGCAACAGATCAATCTCAACATTGAATTGAATTGCCAAATTCAGGCGCCGTAAGAGTATCGCTGGATCTTTGATACTTATGGCCAATTCCTGTCGAGCTTCATCCCCTGTTTCGGGATCCATGAGTTGTAGCCAAAGTCTTTTGTCGTCGGCGTTACCAGCTATGCCTAACATACCGAAGGTATATGCAACTGAGCGAAAGCGCTCATATAACTTAGCTGCTATACGTCGATAATCAAGACTTTCGGGCTCACTGCGTAGGGGGAAGTTCGATGCGCCTAAAGGTAAATACTGCATTAAGAACATACGCATTTCATCCGGAACAACCTGCATAAGATATGCATCTGCAGCTGCGTAGAGAATAGCTGGCGAACGTTCGAAATCCTCCTCGGCTATGGATTTTGCTGTATCAAACGCGCTAGCCCATTCGCCATTTTCTAGTGCGCTTTTGAGATAGAAAAATTTAGCATCGCTATCAATATCTGCAATTGATAGTTCAGACTGCCGAAGCCAATCATCAGCAGCTTTAAATCCTTTAATCCTAAGGACACTAATATAGGCGGCACCACGTCCTATTGGTGTATTGACCATGGCCAATTCTCCTAATGCCGCCTCAATTTCATCCCGGCCAACCATGATCAATCCATGGGCAACCGTGGTCAGTTCAACATCTGGAATGGTTATCGCGTCAAGTATGAGTTGCGCTTCTTCCGGTGTATCCACAGATAAAAATCTTGCGCACCAGACGAAGGCTTCGTCTTTCGCTTTGGTACTCGCTCGCGAAAGACTGCCAATCTGCAGATTGGAAATGAGCCTCTGCACCTCTTCTTTCGTTTTGAAAGTGGCAAGTAGGCGACATTTACGCACGCGTTCCAATTGCCGCATCACTTCAACATCGATAACGACTGCGTCTGCATTTGATGCAGACAGATGTCTTGTTATCTGCGTTAAATTTGCGATAGCCGCATTCTGCGCTTGGCTATTTGCCGTCAGTTTTTCAAGTTCGACGGTGCTTCTTTCGATGGCTTCCACAACCTGCGTCACTTGTGGAGGTTCGCCAAATGGGCTGCTAATGAAATGCTTTATATGAATATAAACGTCGGCATCTCGACTGCCAGGTTTGCAAATGGTGGTATGACTTTCATCAACGGTTATTGGAAGCTCAGGCAAACTGTCTGAACTTCCAGACCATACAATTTTCCCAATAACTTCGGGAATAGAAAATCCCAAAATTTGTTCAGCTCGTCCTTCAACAAGGACTAGGTTTTCAATACCGTTGGTGCGGCAATACTGCCGGTACCAAAAATTAAGGTCTTTGAGTTGAGTACTTCCGAGGATTAAGTCTCGAGTAGCCGCCGAAGGGCGCATCAAAAGGGAGAGGGCTTTCCCAAAATTGGCGAGCAACGCCCCGCGATGTGGTGTACCGAGGAAGGCGACTCGTCTGATTCGCGAGAGAAAGTCCTCAGCTTTTCTACTCTGACCAGAATCACGCTCCGCATTGCGCAACAGTTGCTCAACGACAAGGCCGCCCAAGCTATGTACAACAAAAATAATATTGCCTTTCTCAAGGCGAGGCTCGGCGAGTAGGCGGGCGAGAAGATTGTCCGCTCTATCAGATAACGGTAGGCTATGCCCTTTCCAATTGGTTTTGGCAGCAGGATAGCCGACTAACCAAATCCCAATTCCAGGAATATCATCTGCTAGCCATTTTGGCCAAAGCACCGGTGGATTAGACCCTTCGACGGCCCAAGTCATTTCAAAATGTCCCGATAGGCCATGGACAAACACGACATGAGTTTTCACGTCTTCATAAGTATCTGAAATAGCATGGAGCTCGGCCAGGGTACTCTCCTTTAGTTGCTGATGATGCGATGTTTACAGCTAAAGCTGCGATCAATTTTACGGGAAAATTTTCACGAATATCCTAGATTATCGTAGGTCGGAGATGATTAAGTCTCATAAACAAGGGCGAATCTTAAAACACGATGCTTTAGGCCAGTATTTATCAATGGATATTCAGTTAAAGTGAAAAATATCGAAGCAGTAGAACTCCAGTTTGACCGTTGGAAGGACTTTGACTCTGGTTGGCGCACAATTTTTTTGTTTTTGGACTGACGTATGCGAAGAAATATATGGATCCGGAGTTGATCGATACCGTTGCGGATTAGCGGCAGTACGTCTCAGTGCGCAATCAAGTCAGCCGAGAGATCGCGCCGCTCATGCAGCACGCGCAGTACGTCGAGCAATTGACCATCAATGCGGTAGAACAGGAGGAAGGGGAATTGATCCAGTTGCCACATCCGTAGCGATTGATCCGCAAGGAAATGGGCATAGCGACGCGAACCAATGCCGGGCTGGAAGCCCAGGTCGTGCAAGGTGGTATCAAGTTCATCCACGAAACGCTCAGCCAAAGTCACGGAGATTTCAGTGTAATAATCAGTAATGTCGAGGATGTCGCGCTTGGCGACAGGTGCAAGCTTAAAACGCACGTTTAGCGCTTGCTATGAATACGGGCACGCAGTTCGTTGGTCAATTCGGTGATGCCTGTTTCCACCGAAGGGCCGCTCTCAATGCTTTCCTTGATCAGCGCATACAGACGACGCTCAGCGTCGTTCTGCGGACCAACGGCGTCAGCATCGCGTGGCAGCAGGTATTTTTCAGGGAAGGGGCGAGTTGAAGAGGGCATTTGCGCATTATAAGCCCACTCTGCGCAGCCTCCAATCCGAGTGTTTAGTGTGTTGCTCATTTGCTATTTTTCTTTCTGTATTCAATCTTCGGGATGGCATGCGGTGCCTGTCCAAGCTGTTCAGCGGCTTTGTTCTCCCTTTCGTTCATCAAATTTCCGCCTTCAGCACATCAGCAATGCGCAACGCCAGTGCCGCAATAGTCAGCGTGACATTGACCGTGCCGACCGTGGGCATGACGGCGCTGCCGGAAATGAACAGATTCTCGTGGTCGAAGCTGCGGCAGTCCTTGTCGACCACCGAGTCGCGCGCATCGCTGCCCATGATGGCGGTGCCGGTGATGTGGTTGTTGGGCGCAAATTCGTCCAGGAAGCGGATCTGCGCGCCGCCCAGCGCCCGGGCCGCGTCCGCATAGATTTCCCTGGTGTGCAGCGCGCTGCGTTTGACGTAGTCGTCGATGCGATAGGTGATTTCGGGGCGCGCAATGCCGATGGCATCCACCGCCGTCCGGCTGGGAACGATGCGGTTTTCGGGCTGCGGCAGGATTTCGTGGAAGCTGTCGAACTGGACGAAGCGGGCGGCGCGGTCGCGGATCGCGGCGTCCAGCCGGGCCGGATCGGGCAGCGCTTCCGCGTCCAGAAGCTTGCGCGTTTCCTGGTCCACGCGCGACAGGTTCGACAGATGGATTTTCTTGCCTGCCTGCCGCGCCCGGAATGCGCCGTCGCGGAACCCGACCAGCGAGGTCATTTCCTGCGGACCGCGGCCGGGCCATAATTTGCGGTCCGCGTAAAACTGCACGCCGGTGCCGGGATGATCCATCAGATTGCGGCCGACCATGCCGGAACTGTTGCCGATGCCGTCCGGATAATCGCGGGCCGTCGACATCAGCATGATCTTCGGCGTTTCGATGCCGTTGGCCGCCAATATGAAATATTTCGCCTCGATCCGATGTTCCACGCCTTGCGCGTCCTTGTATAAGGCGGCCGTAATGCGTTGGCCAGGCCCGGCTTCCAGTTTGTGCACCACCGCGTTCTCGATCAGCCGGGCGCCGGCGCGTTCGGCCTTGTCCACATGGACGATGCCGTTGTACATGGCGCCGGTCGGGCAGATCGGCATGCAATTGTTGTTGCCGCAGCAGGGCGGGCGGCCGTCGTAGGCCAGGCTGTTGCGCGCGGCCGGTTCGGTCACCATGCGCAGCCGCGCATCGCGGGCATTCAACAGGGATTTGATGCTGGCCTCGTTATGCGACAAGGGCAGCGGCGTCATCGGGTAGGGCGCGCGGCGCGGCGAATCCAGCGATTCCGCTGCCGGTCCCGGGTTCGGCCCCAGGTTTGGTCCCCAGACGCCCAGCGCTTCCTCGGCCTGCTGGTAGGCGTTTTCCAGATCGCCGTATTGCAGGGGCCAGTCGCGGCCGACGCCGTACAGGCTGCGCATGTTGAAATCGTTCGGCAGGAAGCGCCAGGCCGAGCCGGCCCAATGCCAGGTGGTGCCGCCGACCGCCCGGATGTATTGCGAATTGAAGCGGTGCTCGCCTTTCAGGATCAGGTAGCCGTTGGGCGGATGATATTCCGGATGCGGCGCCCAGGCGCTGGATGGATAGGGCGCCATGAAATCCGTCTTGTCGGCCTGCCCGCGGAAGTTTTCGACGACCTGCGCGCGCGACAGGCGCGGGCCGGCTTCGAGCATGATGACGGATTTGCCGGCCAGCGCCAGCGCATGCGCTGCCAGCGCGCCGGCGACGCCGGAGCCGATCACGACGACATCGGCCATTATGCTTGCCTTTCCGCCGGGTTTTCGGCCCAGAAGCCGGGCGCGCCGCCGCAATAGCCGCGCACCGGCAGCACGCCGGCCACCGCCGCATGCATCAGGGCCTGCCGGTCGATCACGGCCGCGCCGTCGACCACGCCCAGATACCAGCCGCGCAGAATGATCGACGCCAGCGCCTGCCGCGGGTCCGCGGGCAAGGCGGCGCTATCGGCCGCCGCGAGGGGGAAATCCGCCTGCCCGGCATCCATGGCGGCGGCCAGCTGCTGTATGCGCAGCGGGAAATTCGGCACGCTTGCCTGCAGCGCGCCGAAAATGCGGATGCCGGCCTCGCGGTCGAGCGCGGTTTTGCCGGTCAGCGCCTGCGATACCTTCATGAAGGCGGCCAGCGGCGCGGCGTTGTCCGCTTTTCTTGCATTGAACAGCCATGCGGCGCTCAATCCGGTGCCGAGCGTGGCGCCGGCGGCAATCAGCGGCATTGCGCGCAGCAGCCATTGGCGGCGCGGGGACGAAGGGGACGGCGTGGATGACGTGTCGGAAGGGGATGGCGCCGCCTCGGGCAAGGCGGCGGATGCTTCGACAGATGCGTCGACGGATGCGTCGGCGGATGCGTCGGCGGATGCGTCGGCGGATGGATTGCGAAGATGTTCCGGTCTCATGTCTGCTCCCTGAATTGGCGAGCGTTGAGACTACTGCTTATGTGTTGAATCCGCCGCTGCAAAGTTCATCAGGGATGAAAAATCCGAAATCCGAAGTCGGATTTAACGGCGGCCAGTTTAAGTTTTAGCCCATGCGGTTTAAATCAGGTATCGGCCCATTGCCGCAGCAGATTGTGATAGCAGCCGACCAGCGTGCGGCGCGCCTGTTCGTCGGCATTGGTCTGGTTCAGTTTCTGGATGGCGTTGTCCATGTCGAACAGCATGCTGCGCTGGGTATCGTCGCGCACCAGGCTCTGCACCCAGAAAAAACAGCCGATGCGCACGCCGCGCGTGATGGCGGCCACCGAATGCAGGCTGGTGGCCGGATACAGCACCATGTCGCCGGCGGCCAGCTTGGCCGCATGCATGCCGTAAGTGTCTTCGATCTGCAGTTCGCCGCCGTCGTAATCGGCGGGATCGGTCAGGAACAGCGTGGCGGAAATGTCGGTGCGCAGCTTGCGCCCGTCGCGCGGGTCGATGCGCACGCTGCCGTCGACATGCGCGCCGAAGGCCATGCCCTCGCTGTAGCGATTGAACATCGGCGGGTAGACGGTATTGGGAAGGGCCGCGCTGATGAAGCGCGGATGGCGCTCCAGCGCCGAAAGAACGATGTGGCCGCATTGCTGCGCGACTTCGGAAGCCTCGTCGATCTGCTGATTGTATTTGACCGGCGCGCCCTGATAGCCGGCGGTGACGCGCCCGTCCACCCAGGCCGTTCCCGCTTTATCCAACAGGCCGCGCACGGCGCTCAATTGCTGGTCGTTGAGTACTTTGGGAACGGTGATGAGCATGGACGGTCGGGCCTGGCGAAGATGCGGTTACATGCGATAGTTGACCGACAGCAGCGCGGTGCGGCCGCTGCCCGGCACCGAACGTCCGCCATCGGACTGGATCAGCGCATCGTAATACATTTTGTCGGTCAGGTTGAACAGATTCAGGCGCACGTCGTACTTCGGCTGCGTATAGGCGATCATCGCATCCCAGCGGGTATATGCGCCGACCGCCACCGAATTGGCCGGATTGGCATAGCGGCCCGACTGGTAAGTCGGCCCGCCGCCGATTTCCCAGTCCTTCGTCAGGCGATAAGTGGTCCAGCCGGTGAACGCGTGTTTCGGCACGTTGACCGGCACCTTGCCCAGCGTGGTGTCGCCGGCCGCGGCCTTGGTCACCTGCGCCATCAGATAAGTGTAGTTGCCGGTGATCTGCCATCTTTTCGACAGACGGCCGGTCGCGCCCAAGGCGGCGCCGCGCACGCGCACGGTGCCGTCGAGCGAATACACGCCGGTGCTGACCAGGCTGCGCGCATTTTCCTTGGTGATCTGGAAGATGGAGGCATTGGCCGCCAGGTCTTCCGAGATATCCCACTTGCCGCCCAGTTCATAGGACTTGTTCTTTTCCGGATCGAGGCTGGTCTGGCCGACGGTGCCGGTCAATTGTTCCAGCGACGGGTTGAACGAGGTGCCGTACGACAGGTAATACGCCTGGGCCGAGGTCGGCTGCCAGATGCCGCCTGCGCGCACGCTGAGGAAATTGATGGTCTGGTTGGCATTGGCCACAACGGTGGCGCTCGGAATCGAATTCGAGATGCTGGCGATGTAGCGGTCTTCGCGCAGGCCGCCGACCAGTTTGAACTGATCGTTCAGCGCCACGGTATCGCCGCCGTAGACCGCGATGGTGTTGGCGGAACCGCTGGCCAGGTTATATGGCGTGCTCGGCAGGTTGCTGCTGAAGGCGCTGTACGACGGATTGACGAGCGGGGTACAGCCGATGAAGGACTGGTTGGTGGCCGGTGTGCCGGCGATCGGGCAATCGCCGAAACGGTTGGAGGTCTGGTTGTTATAGCCTTCATGGCCCAGTTCCAGTCCCAGCAATGCATCATGCCTGAAGCCGCCGAAATCGAATTTCGAAGTCAGTTCGCTTTGATTCGAAATCGCGTAGTCGGTCAGGATGCGGTCATGGGTCTGGCCGCGCACGAACAGGCTGCTCAACGGCAGCGTGGTGGTGGTGACCGGCGTGAAAATACCGCCCGCGATGGTGCCGATCGATTGCGGCGCGGTTTCGCGCGCATCGGTATGCACGTAGTTGAACTGCGTCATGTTGCGGAATGTGGTGTTTTCCGACAGCTTGTGCTTGATGGTGCCGTTCAGCGCGACCACATCCGAATTGGTGCGGTCGCTGTCCAGGCCGTAGGCCGTATTGCGGCCGACGTTGACCGGCGCGCCGTTCAGGGCCGGCAGGCCGTAGTCGGGCTGGTCATGATTGTGCTGGATCAGCGCCGACAGCGTGATTTCGGTCGGGGTGCCGATGCCGGTCGAGAAGGTCGCCTGCAGGCCGTAATCTTCAACATCGGACTGGTCGCGGGTCGTGGCGGCGCCTTTTTGCGCCATCGCCGAAATACGCACGGCCGAAGTGTCGTTGAGCGGCTGGTTATAGTCGGCGGTGGTGCGCACCAGGCCGTTGGTGGTCACGGAAGCCGAGACTTCGGACGACTGCTTCAGGTTGGCCTTCTTGGAAACCTGGTTGATGATGCCGCCGGTCGAGCCGCGGCCGAACAGCATCGACGACGGTCCCATCAGGACTTCGACCTGTTCCAGCGCGAAGGTGTCGCGGTAATACTGGCCGCGGTCGCGGAAGCCGTCCAGGTAGATGTCGGTGCGCGCCGAAAAGCCGTTCAGATTGATGTTGTTGCCGATCTGGCCGCCTTCGGCGCCGCCGATGGTGATGCCGGAGACGTTGCGCAGGGCATCGGTCAGCGAGGTCGCGCCGCGCGATTCCAGCAGCGCCTTGTTGACCACGACCACCGATTGCGGGACGTCATGCAGGTCGGCCGGCAACTTGGTGACGCTGACGGTCGGGCTGCTGAAATCTTCGCGGTTGCCGGTGACGGTGACGTTTTCCATCACGGTCGGCGAGGAGGATGCTGTGGCGGATGCGGATGCGGGAGCGGCTTGTTGCGCATGGACCGGGCTGGCGAAAACGGCAAGCAGCGCGGCGGCGATCGGTGTCAAACGGTTCATTTTCAATCATCAGCAAAAGTGCCGCGCTGCAGGCTGCGTCCATCGGCAGGCCGAATGGGACGCGATTTACCTGGCGAAGCCGGGTCTTTGGCTGGCTATTACGAACGAACTCGTTTTGCTGGCTGTAAAAGGGGTGGGACTGGAGCAGGCGCAATCATAAGGCAAAATGTAACTGATTTGTTGGCAAATGCGAATAATATTGACTCTCATTTGCAATATTGGTCCGGCTGATGCAGGCGCGCAACGTTTCGGACTTCAATATTCAGGCGGCGGGCATCTTGATGACGGGAATGCGGCGCACGGTGAAGCCGATGGTGGTGACGCCTTCGCCGCTGCTGGCGAAGGTGCTGCCGCCGTGCATGCCGGCCACCGCCTTGACGATCGCCAGGCCGAGGCCGTGGCCATGCAATTCATGATGGTCGTGGCGCGCCGCGTCGATCCGGTAAAAACGGTCGAACAGGCGCGGCAGATGGCTTTCGTCGATCCGGGCGCCGGGATTGGAGACGGCGATCGCGATCGCATCCTCATGTTGCGTAATCCGTACCTGGATATGCGCGCCTTCGGGGGAGTGCTGGATGGCGTTCTGCAGCAGATTGGTCAATGCGCGGCGGAACAGGGCGGTTTCGATCGGCGCGCCGGCCTCGGTATCGCCGGCCACGCCGGCACTGACGGCTTTTTCATCGAGCACGAATTCGAAGAATTCCAGGGTCTTGCGCACTTCGTCGGCAATCCTGGTCTGCTCCAGGCCGGTGGCGGCTTCGCCCTGGTCGGAGCGCGCCAGGAACAGCATGTCGTTGATGATCGAGCGCAGGCGGTCGAGTTCTTCCAGGTTCGATTGCAGCACGGTCTGGAACTCCGGCGCGCTGCGTTCGCGCGACAGCGCCACCTGGGTTTCGCCGATCAGGTTGGCCAGCGGCGTGCGCAGTTCGTGGGCGACGTCGGCATTGAAGGCTTCCAGTTGGGTATAGGCGTTCTGCATGCGGTCCAGCGCGCCGTTGAAGGCGGTCGCCAGATCGGACAGTTCATTCGGCAGCGCCGAAATTTCGAGCCGGTCGGACAGCGTCTTCGGACTCAGCGTTTGCGCCGTCAACGACATGTGCTGCAGCGGACGCAGCCCGGCGCGCGCGATCCAGTAGCCGAGAAACACCACCATCAGGGTGCCGGCCAGCGACACCGTGATCATCGCCAGCACGAAGCTGTTGAGCGTCTCGAAATACGGCTCGGTGTCGACGCCGATGGTCAGCCGCACTGTCGGCCGGTCCTGGAACGCCGGCACGATCTTGGTCAGCGTGTGCATCGGAAATTCCTTGCCGCGGATGCTGACCCGGCCGATATTGCCCTGGTCGTAATCGAAATCGTGCAGATCGACCAGGTCCTTGCCGTAGCTGTAGACCGGATCGTCGCTGAATACCCAGAAGCGCACCTTGCCGTCGGTGGGGGTGAGCGAATCCATCTTGCTGCGCACGCGCTGCCAGCGCTCGGGCGTGCCGATGCGCTCCATCATGTACTGGATATCGTTGAAGGTGGTGACCAGGCCGTCGCGCTCGTGGCGCAGCAATTCGCGCTTGATGACGCAATACAGGGCGCTGCCGATGATGAAGAACACGATCAGCGCCGCCACCGCGAACATCAGCGTGAGGCGCGCGGCGATGGACCGCGATGGCCTCATGCGGCGTCCCCGGCGGCATTGTCCTTGCGCAATTCCAGCACATAACCCATGCCGCGTATCGTATGCAGCAGCTTCTGCGGAAACGGCGCATCGATCTTGCCGCGCAGCCGTTTGATGGCGACCTCGACCACATTCGTGTTGCTGTCGAAATTCATGTCCCACACCAGTTCCGCGATCGCGGTCTTGGACAGGATTTCGCCCTGGCGCCGGCCCAGCACGGCCAGCAGCGCGAATTCCTTGGCGGTCAGGTCGATGCGGGCGCCGTTGCGGAAGGCCTTGCGGCCGATCAGATCGATCTGCAGGTCGCCGATGCGCAGCTGGGTCGGCTCCTGCACCCGGCCGCGCCGGGTCAGCGCCTGCAGCCGCGCCAGCAATTCCAGGAACGAAAAGGGCTTGATCAGGTAATCGTCGGCGCCGTCGTGCAGGCCCTTGATGCGGTCTTCGACGCGGTCGCGCGCGGTCAGCATGATGACCGGAGTCTGCTTGTAGCTGCGCAGCGTGCGCAGCACGGCAAAACCGTCCTGGCCCGGCAGCATGACGTCCAGCACGATCACGTCGTAATCGTTTTCGATCGCCAGATGCTGACCGTCGATGCCGTTCGCGGCCAGATCGACCGCGCAGCCTTGCTCGGTCAGACCCTTGAACAGGTAATCGGCGGTCTTTTGCTCATCTTCGACGATCAGTATTTTCATTGCGTCAGTCAGGTCAATCAAGGCTATCAATCAAAATCGGGTGATTCGGCCGCCATCATATCAATGAGACTCCAGTACCGGCGGCGGCAGGCCTTTTTTGGCCGCTTTACGTTGCGCGCGCGCCTCCTTCTTGCTCATATACCAATAGTGCGCGCGATCCAGGTACAGATACACCACCGGCGTCGTAAACAGCGTCAGCATCTGCGACAGGATCAGCCCGCCCACCATGGCGTAGCCCAGCGGCCGGCGCATTTCGGAGCCGGCGCCATGGCTGAGCATCAACGGCAAGCCGGAGAGCAGCGCGCACATGGTGGTCATCATGATGGGGCGGAAGCGCAGCAGGCAGGCCTGGTAAATGGCTTCTTCCGGTTTCATGCCGTGCACGCGTTCGGCGGTGAGCGCGAAGTCGATCATCATGATGCCGTTTTTCTTGACGATGCCGATCAGCAGGATGATGCCGATCAGCGCGATCACGCTCAAATCGTAGCCGCCGGCCATCAGGATCAGCAATGCCCCCACGCCGGCCGAGGGCAGCGTCGACAGGATCGTCAGCGGGTGGATGAAGCTTTCATACAGCAGGCCCAGCACGATATAGACCGCGATCAGGGCCGCTGCGATCAGGTAAGGCTGGGAAGCCAGCGAATCGCCGAAGGCCTTGGCGGTGCCCTGGAAGTCGCCGGAGAGCGTCTGCGGGACATTCATTTCGGCCTGCGCCTTGTTGATCGCATCGACCGCTTCGCCCAGCGCCGCGCCCGGGGCCAGGTTGAAAGAGACGGTCACGGCGGGGAATTGGCTCTGATGGCTGATCGACAGATACGCCGTCTTGGTGGTGTCCACGCTGACGAAAGTCGACAACGGGATCTGCTTGCCGTTGACCGGCGAGGTGATGTACAGCTTGTCGAACAGGGCGGGATCGGTCTGCAGTTCCGGCGTGATTTCCAGAATCACGTGGTAGCTGTTGATCTGCGTGAAGTACTGCGCAACCTGGCGCTGGCCGATCGCATCGTACAGCGTGGCGTCGATCATGGCCGGCGTGATGCCGAAGGCCGACGCGCGTTCGCGGTCGATGGTCAGCGAGGCCGTGGCCGCCTGGTTTTGCTGGTCGGTGGCGACGTCGCGCAGCTCCGGCAACTCCTTGAAGCGCGCCACGATGCGCGGGGCCCAGGCGTTCAGCTCGTCCAGGTTGGAGTCGATCAGCGTGTATTGATACTGCGTACGCGAAGAACGGCCGCCGATCCGGATATCCTGGTTGGCCTGCAGGAACAGATTGATGCCTTGCACCTGCGCCAGCTTCGGACGCAGCCGCGCGATGATCTCATCGGCGCTGGCGGTGCGGCCCTCATCCTTCGGCCGCAGGGCGATGAAGAAAGAGCCGGTATTGAGCGTGTTCTGCCCCGCGCTCATCCCGAAGGCCGTCACGTCCGGATCCTGGCGCACGATATCGGCCAGCATCAGCATGCGCCGGTTCATGGCGGCGAATGAAGAGTCCTGCGCGGTTTCGGCAAAGCCGGAAATCGCGCCGTTGTCCTGCTGCGGAAAAAAGCCCTTCGGAATGATGATGAACAGGAACGCCGTGGCCGCCAGCGTCGCGAGGAAACCCATGAGCGTCAGGAACTGATGGCGCAGCACCACGTGCAGGCCGCGCTTGTAGCCGTTGAGCATGGCGTCGAAGCCGCGCTCGAAGAGTTGATACAGCTTGCCGTGCTGTTCGGCGTGCGAGTTCTTGAGGAAGCGCGAGCACAGCATCGGCGTCAGCGTCAGCGAAATGATGACCGAGACCCCGATCGTCAGGGTCACCGTCACGGCGAATTCGCGGAACAGCCGGCCCACAATGCCGCCCATCAGCAGCAGCGGGATGAACACCGCCACCAGCGATACCGAAATCGCGATGATGGTGAAGCCGATTTCGGCCGATCCCTTATAGGCCGCCTCCATCGGCGACATGCCTTCTTCGACATAGCGGTAGATATTCTCCAGCATCACGATCGCATCGTCGACCACGAAGCCGACCGCGATCGTCAGCGCCATCAGCGACAGGTTGTCCAGGCTGAAGCCGAGCACGAACATCACGCCGGCGGCGCCCATCAGCGCCAGCGGCACGGTAATGCTCGGGATCAGCGTGGCGGCGACGTTGCGCAGGAAAACGAAGATGATCATCACCACCAGGCAGATCGTCAGCACCAGCGTGAATTCGACGTCGAGCACCGAGGCGCGGATGGTCTGGGTGCGGTCGAGCACGGTATTGACATGCACGCTGGCCGGAATGGCGGCGCGCAGGCGCGGCAGCTTGTCCTTGATGGCCTGGACGGTGTCGATCACATTGGCGCCGGGCTGCTTGCTGATGGCCAGCAGGACGGAAACGCCGCCGGTCAGCGTGCTGTCGGCGCTTGCCGCGGCGCCGTTGAAGGCCCAGGCCGAAAGCTGCCGGTTTTCGGGGCCGTCCACGGCCACGCCGATGTCCCTGACGCGGATCGGCGCGCCGTTGCGGTAGGCCAGCACCACGTCGTTCCACGGGCGGGCATTGAGCAACTGGTCGTTGGTGTACACCGTAAAGGACTGATTCTTGCCGTCGACAGTGCCTTTCGGCTGGTTGACGCTGACCGTGGCGACCACGCTGCGGATGTCTTCCAGGCTGAGGCCGAGCGTGGCGATCTTGGCCGGGTCGACCTGAATACGGATCGCAGGTTTCTGCTGGCCGTTGATCTGCACTTGGCCGACGCCCGAGATTTGCGAAATCTGCTGCGCCAGAATGTTGTCGGCGTAATCGTTGACCTGGATCATCGGCAGCACATCCGACTGCACCGACAGAATCAGGATAGGCGCATCGGCCGGATTGACCTTGCGGAAAGTCGGCGGATTCGGCAGATTGGCCGGCAACTGGCCGCTGGACGCGTTGATGGCGGCCTGCACATCCAGCGCGGCGGCGTCGATATTGCGGTTCAGATCGAATTGCAGCGTGATCTGCGTGGTGCCCAGCGAGCTCTGCGAGGTCATCTGCGTCAGGCCCGCGATCAGCGAGAACTGGCGCTCCAGCGGCTGCGCCACGTTGGATGCCATGGTTTCGGGATTGGCCCCGGGCAGTTTGGCCGAGACCTGGATGGTCGGAAAGTCGACCTGCGGCAGCGGCGCCACCGGCAGCAGCGGCCATACCGCGATGCCGATCAGCAGGATCGCAAAGGCCAGCAGCGTGGTGCCGATAGGGCGTTTGATGAAGGCGGCGGATACGCTCACTTGGCGGATCCTTTCTTCGACTTGGCCGGCGCCGCCGCCTGTTCCTTGATATGCACGCCTGGTTTGAGCTTGTATTGGCCGTCAAGCACGATGCGCTGGCCGGCTTCGACGCCGCTGGTGATGACGGCAATGTCGTCCTGGATGCGCGACAGTTTTACCGGCGCCATCCTGGTGGTTTCGTCAGGCTCGACGGCGTATACAAAGGTGCCGTCCTGGCTGCGCTGGATGGCCGCGGCCGGCAGGGTCAGCGCCTGTTCCTTGTCTTTCAGCAGCAGCCTGACATTAACGTACTGGCCCGGCCACAGCTGATGCTGCGGATTGGCGAAGCGCGCCTTCAATTGCACGGTGCCGTTGGCGGTGTCGATCTGGTTGTTCAGCAGGACCAGCTTGCCCTGCGCCAGCGACTGGTTGGTATCGCGCGAGGTCGCCACGACATTGAGCGGATTGCCGTTGAGCTGCGCCTGATTGATCGCCAGCACGTTCTGCTCGGGCAGGGTGAACAGCACGGTGATCGGATCGATCTGGTTGATCACTACCAGGCCGCCGGTATCGGTGGCGTGCACGATATTGCCGACATCGACCAGGCGCGCGCCGACGCGGCCGCTGACCGGCGCCGAAATCGTCGTGAAGCCGAGCTGCACCTGGGCGAAATTGATCTGCGCCTCATCCGATTTCACCGCCGCTTCCAGTTGCGCCACCAGGGTTTTCTGGGTGTCGAGCTGTTGCTGCGTGGCCGCGTCCTGTTGCAGCAGCGTGGTATAGCGCTGCAGATCGGCGCGCGCATTGCCGAGCTGGGCCAGGTCCTTGCCGCGCTGCGCCTGCACTTGCGACAACTGCGCCTGCAGCGTGCGCGGATCGAGTTCGGCCAGCATCTGGCCGGCCTTGACGTCCTGGCCTTCGGCAAAGCCGACCTTCACCAATTGGCCGTCGACGCGCGCCTTGACGGTGACGCTCTGGTTCGGCGTGACGGTGCCGACGCCGCTGACGTACAGCGGCACTTCCTGGCTTTGAACCTGAACCGTGGTCACCGACACGGAAGGCGGTGCGGCAACCGGTTTCTTGCCGCCTCTATGCATGAAATACCAGCCGGCGGCAATCAGCAGCACGACGACGGCCGTGCCGATCAGCACAGGGTGGGAGGAATGTTTTGCGGGAACGGTATTGCCGGCGTTGTTAGCGTTATTGGGGATAGTCATCCGTGAACTCTATGTATTGTTAGTTTGCAGGGCCGGCGCTGCGGCCGGCTTTATTCGAATCGAGGGCATCATCGGCATTGCCATTGCGGGCCAGCGGCACGGTGGCGGAGGCAGGCACGGCATCGCCGACGCGCCAGCCGCCGCCGACGGCCTTGATCAGCGCAACGCTGGCCACCAGCTGGCGGCCGGCCAGTTGCACCGCGGTGCGCTGGGCGGCCAGCGAAGCGGCCTGGGTCGTGACGACGACCAGATAGGTGGCGGTGCCGGCGCGATACTGGCTCAGCGCCAGTCGTTCCGCCAGCTGCGCCGCTTCCACCGCCTGCGCCTGCACCACGCTTTCCTGGTCCAGCACGCGCAGGGTGGACAGATTGTCTTCAACTTCCTGGAAGCCGCCGAGCACGGTCTGCTTGTATTGCGCGACCGAGGCGTCATAGGCCGCCACCGCCTGCGCGGTGCGCGCAGTGCGCAGGCCGCCGTCGAACAGCGTGCCGGCCAGCGCCGCGCCGAGCGACCAGACCCGGCTCGGGGTATCGAACATCTGGGCGAACGCCAGATTGCTGTAGCCGCCGCTGGCGCTCAGGGTCAGGGCAGGAAACAGCGCTGCCTTGGCCACGCCGATATTGGCATTGGCGGCCGCGGCCAGCCGTTCGGCGCTGGCGATGTCGGGACGCCGTTCCAGCAGGTCGCTCGGCACGCCGGTCGGGATTTGCGGCAGCGTCGCCTGCAGCGGAGCCGGTGCGAAAGACAAGGTGAATGCCGCCGGCGACTGGCCGGTCAGGATCGCGATCGCATGCTCCAGCTGATTGCGGGTCGCGTCCAGGTCGATCAGTTGCGCCTGCGCGGTCAGCAATTGGGTCTGCGCCTGCGCCACGTCCGAACGCAATGCCACGCCGGCCTTGTACTGATTGGTGGTCAATGCCAGCGAGCGGACATAGCCGGCCACCGTGCGCGCGTACAGTTCCTTGAGCAGATCGGTGACGCGCAATTGCAGATAATCCTGCGCCAGCGTGGCCTGGATGCTCAGGCGCGCCGCGGCCAGTTGGGCGATGCTGGCCTGGCTGCCGGCATCGCCGGCTTCGACCGTGCGCCGCACCCGGCCCCAGACATCGGCTTCCCACGACGCGTTCAGGCCGACGGTATAGGTATCGGCCAGTTTCGGTCCGCTGGTATTGCTGTTGGTCTGCGCGCGCTGGGCGCCGGCCTGGTAGCCGATGGCCGGCCAGAATGAAGCGCGCGCGGCCTGGGCGGCGGCCTGCGCCTGGCGATACTGGGCTTCGGCAAAGCGGATGTTCTGGTTGGCGGCGGCGGCCTGGTCCATCAGATCGTTCAGGATCGGATCGCCGTAGGCTTCCCACCAGCGATGATTGCTGTCGATCTGGCCCGGTTCGGCGGTTTTCCAGGGGCCTTGCTCTTTAAAGGCGGCCGGGACGTCGATTTTCGGACGGACATAATCCGGACCGACCGCGCAGCCCGACATGAGGAACGAAAGCGAAATGGTGGAGCAAATAACAGTCTTGCCAACAATCTTGCCAACTGTCTTGCGCGTGCCTGTGCGCGGGGGAGGTAGGGAAAGTGGATGATCTGGGTGCATTCGGGCTTGCTTCGGTCTGGCGGTCGATAAAAACGGGCCGGCCGCAGCCGTTCCGCATGGATTTCCGACCAAATGTACCCCTGTGGACGCAACCGGATGCTGACGGAAATATGACAATTTTGTCAGTTTTCCAATATTTACAACTGTGAATATTTTCCCTCAAGGCAATCTTTACAATGCTGCCAGCCCAGCCCCAGGCTTTTTTGCAACGACACGAAGTCCTTGATCAGTTCAGCTTGCCCGGCAACGGCATTTTGCTGCGCCGCCAGGCCGCTGCGCTGGCTGTCGTAGCGATCGATCAGGCTGATTGCGCCGGCCTGGTAGCGCTGCTCGGCATAGGCCACGCTTTGCGCGGTCATGGTTTGCACTTTCATCAGGCTTTCCAGATTGGCGCGCTGATGGCCATAGCGCGACAGCGCCGTTTCGGCGTCTTTCAAGGCGTTCAGAACCGTGCTGCGATATTGCGCTTCTGCTTCGTCGTAACCGGCCTCGGCCTGCTTCACCGCTGAACGGTTGCGGCCGAAATCGAGAAAGTTCCAGCTCAGATAGGGCAGGCCGGCCCAGGTGAAACTGTCCTTGCGCAGCAGATGGGCCGGATCGGCGGCGCTGTAGCCGATATCGCCGATCAGCGTCAGCTTGGGAAACCGCGCCGCGACCTTGGTGCCGATCTGCGCATTGCGCGAAGCCAGCTGGCGCTCGGCGGCGCGGATGTCGGGCCGCTGCCGGATCACATCGGCCGGATTGCCGATCGCCACCGTGGCCGGCAGCGAGGGCAGCGGACCGCCGCCGCGCAAGGCCGGATCGAGCGCGCCGGGTTCGCGCCCGGTGAGCACCGCCAGCGCGTCCAGCGCCGCGCCGATCTGCGCGTCGAGCGGAATCAGCGTGGCCTGGGTGGTTTCAAGTTGCGTGCGCAGGCGTTCGATGTCGGCGTCGGAAGCCGCGCCGCGCGCCCGGCGCTGTTCGGACAGGGCCAGCATCTTCTGTTCCAGATCGGCCGATTGCCGTTGCAACGCAAGCCGCAGTTGCAGATCGCGCAGATCGACATAGTTCTGCGCGACTTCGGCCGCCAGCGAGACATGGGCATCGTCCAGATTGGCCTGGCTGGCCTCGGCATCTGCCGAAGCGGCTTCCACCGCGCGTTTGACGCCGCCGAACAGATCGGCCTCCCAGGTCGCATCGAAACCGATGTCGTACAGTTGCAGCGGTCCGCGTCCGCTGCTTTGGCTGCCGCCTTGGCCAGCCGAGCCGTTTTGCGCGCCGCCGGACGGTCCCAGCAGCGCCGAGGTATCCGGCGAACGCATGCGCAATGCCAGCGCGCGCGCCGATGCCTTCGGCAGCGCATTCCGCCGGCTCAATGCCAGGCCGGCGCGGGCCTGGCGCAAGCGCGCCTGTGCGATCCGGATGCCGGGCGATTTTTCCAATGCGGTTTCGATCAGGGCGTTCAACTGCGGATCGCCGAGGCTGTTCCACCAATCCGCGACGGCGGGCGCATCGCTGACGCCCTGCGGCGGCGCGCGGTTGAAATGCGCCGCCGATTTGGCATTCGGCGCGGCGTCGGGCGCGCCGCGATAGTCCGGCCCGACCACGCAGCCGTTGAGCGTCAATGCGGCCAGCGCCACCAAGGCCGCGCCGGCGGCCGGCGCGGCGGCTCGCAATCGAAGGAAGTGGAATTTGCACATGTTCTGGTTGCGGCGCATGGCATCAGTGGGCCATCATGCCGGCGCCCGGTTTCGGTTTTTTCAGGAAAAAGGTCAACGGAATGCAGCACAGCATGACCACGCCCAGCGTATAAAACGCTTCGCCATAGGTGATCACGAATCCCTGCCGGACGGTCTGCAGCGCCAATTGGCCGGCCGACTGCAACTGCGCATAGGCCATATCGCCGTGGCGCTGGAACAGATTGGCGGCGCCGCCGGCAATGCGTTCCTGCGTCGCCAGCGAATTGGCGGTGATCGCTTCGCGCAGGATCGACGTATGCATGTTCGAGCGCCGGTCGATAAAGGTGCCGAGCAGGGCCAGGCCGATCGAGCCGCCGATATTGCGCGCCATGTTGTATAGGCCGGCGGCGTCGCCCGATTCCTCGCTGGGGACGGCCGCCATCGAGGCCTGGTTCAGCGGCATCATGCAAAATACCAGGCCGAAGCCGCGCAGTATCTGCGACCAGGTAAAGTCCGGCCCGGTCGATTGCGCGGTGATTTCGATATTCAGCATGCAGCTGGCCGCGAAGCAGACCAGCCCCAGCATGACCAGCGAGCGCACGCTGAAACGCTGCAGCAGGCGCGGCAGGAACGGCATCATCAGGAATGCCGGCAAGCCCGACAGCAGCATCACGAAGCCGGACTGTTCGGCGTTGTAGCCGGCGATATTGCTCAGGAACTGCGGCAGCAGATACAGCACGCTGTACAGGCTGGCGCCGACCACCACCACAATGAAAATGACGCTCGCATAATTCTTGTTCAGCAGCAGCCGCAATTTGATGACCGGATCGGGATTGCGCCACTGCGCCACCGCCAGCAGCACGAAACCGGTTGCGGTCAGCACGCTGAGCACGCTGATATAAGTCGATTCGAACCAGCGTTCGCGCTGGCCTTCTTCCAGCACGATGGTCAGGCAACTGAGCCCGAGCGCCAGGCCGGCGATGCCGAGCCAGTCGGCGTTCAGGAACAGCGGCCAGCGCACACGTTCCTTTTCCAGTCCCATCAGCAGCAGGCCCATCAGGGCGGCGCAGACCGGCAGATTCAGGAAGAAGCACCAGGCCCAGCTGATGTTTTCGGCCAGCCAGCCGCCGATCACCGGCCCCAGCATCGGTCCCAGCAGGATGATGCTGCCGAATGCGGCCATGCCCACCGGCATCTGGTGCCTGGGCAGGCGGGTGGCGATGATGGTCTGGGCGGTCGGAATCAGGGCGCCGCCGGTGAAGCCCTGGCCGACGCGGCCGATGATCATCTGCGGCAGATTGTCCGCCAGGCCGCAGATCATCGAAAAGATGATGAACAGGGCGGCGTTCGACAGCAGGAAATTGCGCAGTCCGAACACCCTTGTCAGCCACGCCGCCAGCGGGATCATCACGACCTCGGAAACCAGATAGCCGGTCGAGATCCAGGTGCCTTCGGTGCCGGTGGCGCCGATCTCGCCCTGAATTTGCGGCAGGGCGGTATTGGTGATCGAGATATCCAGCGTCGCCATCAGGGCGCCCAGCGCGCCGGCCGCCACCGCGATCCAGTCGTTGATGCTGGCGTCCGGCGCCTGGCCGGCGCCATTTTTTGTTTCATTGTCAGTGCGGCCGTTCATCGGATTTTCCGGAATCTTGATTGTCGATGCGCTCACTGTTCTGCCGTTCTTCGCGCTTGATGCGTTGCATCTCGTCCTTGCCGCCGCGCGTGTCGACTTCCACCGTGACCGACAGCCCCGGCAGCAGCAGGTCGCGGGTCTGGCGGGTGGCGTCAATGGCGATGCGCACCGGCACCCGCTGCACGATCTTGGTAAAGTTGCCGGTCGCGTTTTCGGGCGGCAGCAAGGCGAACTGGGAGCCGGTGCCGGGCGCGAAGCTTTCCACCCGGCCATGCAGATCGACGCCCGACAGCGCATCGACATGAATCGTCGCCGGCTGCCCGGCGCGCATCAGCCCGACCTGGGTTTCCTTGAAGTTGGCGACCAGATAGATGGCCTGTACCGGCACGATCGACATCATGCGCGTGCCCGGCTGCACGAACTGGCCCACGCGCACCGATTTGTCGCCGACGCTGCCGTCGATGGCGCTGCTGATGACGGTGTCCTGGGCATCGATATTGGATTGTGTGGCGCCGGCCCGCGCCGATTCCAGTTGCGCTTCGGCCTGCCTGGTCTGGGCCGCGGTGGCCACGATCTGCTGTTCGGCCGAGCGCACCGCGGCAACCGCCTGCTGCAGCGAAGAGTGCGCCTGCGCCTGTTCGTTCTTGAGCTGCGCCACATGTTCGGGCGCATCGGCCCCGCTGGCGGCCAGCGGCGCATAGCGCTGCACTTCGATATCCGCGTGCGCGGCGTTGCTCTGCGCCGCGGCCAGTTGCGCCCGGGCCTGCAGCAATGCCGACTGCTGCTGCGCCGCCTGCGCATTGGCGCGGGCGATATCGGCCTGGCGGCTGTCGATATTGGCGCGCGCCGCATCCAGCGCGGCCTGGTATTGGCGGGCGTCCAGCGCCACCAGCGGCTGGCCGGCCTTGACCGCCTGATTGTCGGCCACATAGACCTTGCTGACATAGCCGCCCACCTTCGGCGCCACCACCACCGTATCGGCTTTCAAATAGGCGTCGTTGGTCGATTGAAGATAGCGGCCGGTCAGCCACCAGCGGATGAAAAACAATATGCCCAACACCAGCAGCACGATGCCGGCGATCAGGAGGATGCGTTTGATCCTGCGTTTTTTGGCCGGGTCGGGTTGCCGCGCCGGTTTTTCCTGCCTGTTTCTTTCGCCGTTTTTTTCGACGTCCTTTCCACCGTTTTGCCGGCCAGTCTCATTGACGGAGGCGTCGCTTGCCTCTTCTGTGTTTTCTGTCATTGCAACTTTCCGATGGATAATCAATAAGGACTGTCGACGGCACCCTTGCGGCCGGCGCCGCTTTTGACGACATCCTTGCGCACCGCGGCAACGGTTTCCGCCGACACCGGCGCGGCGCTGTTGCCCCATGCATTGCGGATGTAATTGACCAGGGCCGCGGTGTCGTCATCATTCAGTTTCCAGCCGAAGGCCGGCATCGCAAGTCCGGTCGGCTTGCTGTGCGGATCGGCCATTTGCCCGCCGGCCAGCACAATCTGGATCGCGGTATCGGCCTTGGCCGCCTGCACCGAAGCACTGCCTTTGAGAGACGGGAAAGCGCGCGTCTGGCCCTGGCCGCCCGCCATGTGGCAGCCCATGCAATTGTCGACATACAGGCCGCGTCCGCGCGCCAGTTCGGCCTGCGGGATATTGCTTGGGGGAGGCGTTGCAGGTGTCGTTGCAGGGGTTGTCGTTGCAGGATTTGTCGTTGCAGCGGCAGCCGTCCGCGGCGTCTTGTCGTTCGGCAGATCCTGCAGATAAACCGCCATTGCCTGCAGATCGGCGTCGCTCAGATATTGCGTGGAGTCCATGATGACGTCGCGCATCGGACCGGAGGCGGCCGCCTTGCCGTTGGCGCCGGTCTTGAGATACTCGACGATTTCCCGAGCGCTCCAGCCGCCGATGCCGTTGCGAAGATCGCGCGACAGGCCCGGCGCGAACCAGGAATCGCCGGCATCGCCGCCCTGCAGATCCTTACCGTTCTCGACCGCGCCGAACAGGTTCTTGCCGGCATGGCAGGCGGCGCAATGGCCGGCGCCTTCGATCAGATAGGCGCCGCGGTTCCATTCGGCCGATTTGGCCGGATCGGCCTGGTATTGCCCCGGCTGGAAAAACAGCAGTTTCCAGCCGCTGCCCGCCAGCCGCCAGTTCAGCGGCCAGATCAGCCTGTTCGGCCGGTTTTGCTGCCGCGCCGGCGGCACGGTATCGAGATACGCCTTGATCGCATCCACGTCGGCGCGGCTGAGTTTGGTATACCAGGGGAAGGGAAACGCCGGATAGAGCGCCTTGCCGTCGCGTCCCGCGCCGTCGTGCATGGCGCGGTAAAAATCGTCGCCGCTCCACTTGCCGATGCCGGTCTCCGGGTCCGGGGTAATGTTCGGCGTATAGATCGTGCCGAAGGGCGTGGCCAGCGGAAAGCCGCCGGCCAGATCGGCGCCGCCCCTGACCGTATGGCAGGCCGCGCAATCGCCGGCCCTGGCCAGATAACGGCCGCGCTCGATCTGGCTGAAACGCATCCCCTGCGCCATCGCGGTAGCCGGGCCCGACAACGCAATGACAAGGCTTGCCAGCAATAGGGCCTGCATTTTCCGGACGGGAATCATGAGGGCAGCCATCGCCTACGCCTGCACCAGCGGGCCGGGATCGGCAAGATACCGGGTACGGATGGCATGCGCCGCCCAATACGTCAATGCGGCGACGGTGCCGGTGGGGTTATAGCCGGCGTTCTGCGGAAAGACGCTGGACCCCATCACGAATACATTGTGCACATCCCAGCATTGCAGATAGCGGTTCACGACGCTGGTGCGCGGATCGCTGCCCATGACGGCGCCGCCGGTATTGTGCGTGGTCTGGTAGGGGACGATCGAATAATGGCCTTCGCGCCGATTGATCTTGACCGAGCGCGGCCCCATGGCCTTGGCGATCAGGAGCGCCTTGTCGGTCAGGAAATTCGACATGTCGTGCTCGTTTTGACTGAAATCGAAGGTCATGCGCAGCAGCGGGTTGCCGTATATATCGCGATAGGTCGGATCCAGGTCGAGATAGGCGCCGCGATAGCTCATGACGCCGCCGTGCGTTGCAATCGAGGCGCTTTTCAGATAGTTCTCGGCCAGCGCCTTTTTCCAGCCGGCGCCCCATTTCGGCGTACCGTCCGGCAGCTGATGCTGCAGGATCGGCCGGCCGCCGGTATTCCACAAGGCAATATAGCCGCCGCCGATAAAGCCATGCGGACCGTGATCGAAATTGTCGCCGTTGAACTCGTCGATGCATTGGCCCAGCGCGCCGGCGCCCATGAACGGATTCATGATCTCGTCGACAAAGACGTCGACCGAGGACGTGATCTGGTAAGCGTAATTGCGGCCGGTCACGCCGGTATTGCTTTGCGGATCGTAAGGCTTGCCGATTTTGGAGAGCAGCAGCAAATGCACATTGTGCTGGGCGAAAGCGCAGAGGATCACCAATTGCGCGGGCTGGCTGAATTCGCGTCCCTCCAGATCGATGTAGGTGACGCCGCTGGCGCGTTTTCCGGACGGATCCAGGTCGACCCGGGTGACGTTGCAGCCGGTGCGATACGAAAAATTTTCCTTCTTCAACAGTACCGGCAGGATCGTGGTCTGCGGCGACGCCTTTGAATAATTGCCGCAGCCGAACCATTCGCAATAGCCGCAGTAGGTGCATTGGCCCATCTGCACGCCGAGCGGATTCAGATAAGGCCGCGATGTATTGGCGGCCGGGGCGGGGAAAGGATTGAAACCGGCTTCGCGCGCCGCCTTGTCGAATTTCAGCGTGCCCAGGCTGCGTTCCAGCGGCGGCAATGGATAGTCGCGCGAACGCGCGCCCTCGAAAGGATTGCCGCCGGGCTGGATTTTGCCGCCGATATTGCCGGCCGTGCCCGAGATGCCGCACAGGTATTCGAACTTGTCGTAGTACGGCTCCAGTTCTTCGTAAGTGACGCCCCAGTCCTGGATCGTCATGTCGGCCGGAATGAATTTCTTGCCGTAGCGTTGTTCGACGGTGCTGCGCAAGGTGAAATCGGATGGCAGAAAGCGCCAGGTCTGGCCGTTCCAATGCACGCCGCCGCCGCCCACCCCGGCGCCGGGCAGGAACGAGCCCAGATGCCGCATCGGCAACGCGGTCTGGCCGGCGTTATTCCGGAAGGTCAGGGTTTCGCGCGCTGAATTCTGGAACATGTCCTGGCGCACGGCATAACGCAATTCGTCCTGGATGCGCGTGGTGGCCAGATCGGGCACGGTGCGCCGGTCGCCGCCGCGTTCGAGCGCCAGCACTTCAAGGCCGGCATCCGTGAGTTCCTGCGCCATGATGGACGCGGTCCAGCCGAAACCGACCAGCACCACATCCACCGATTTGAGCCTTGTCGCCATGTTTGTCCTCTGTTTTATCCTTTGCGCTTATGCAGTCGCTGGGCTTGCCTGGTCCGGATCGCCCAGGATGCGCGTGCCGTCCCGGCCCAGCAGGCCGGTCACCGGCTCCGCATAGCGCTGTCCGTAGCGCTTGATGTCTTCGACATAGTTGTAGCGCGGACCGGGGAAGCCGATCAGCTTCCAGCCCGCGAACGCGCGATTGCCGCCATACATGGGGTCGGCCAGAAACCCTTCCTGGGTGTTTTGCCAAAGCATGGCGAAGAAGGCGGCGGACGGCAGCGTTGCCAGTGCGATGTCGCCGCTTTCCAGGCCGTGCAGTACGTTGTCCTGCTGCTCGGCGGGCAGGGCGTGAAACGGCTGTTTCAGGGTGCGCCGGCAATAGTCGTCGATATCGCGGATGGCCTGGCGATACAGCTGGGCCGGCGTGTAGGAAAGCTGGTAGCTCTGTTCGGGCGTGCCGGTTTGCCATGGCCCTTGCATATACCAGGTCTCGGCCGCGCCGAAGGGGCCGGCCAGTTGCCGTTCGATAAAAAAAGGCACCGCGGCGGCAATCGCGCCGGCGCTGTCGTCGCTATCCGGAATCAGCCTGGCCGTGGCGGCATGGATGAAATTGCGTTCGTCGCCGGTAAAGAATGCCGGCGGGGAACCGTTTTGCGTCGTGGACGGCAATCGGCGCGAGCACGCGAGTAGTGCGCCGCCGGCCGGCAGCAACAGGCCAATTTGCAGGATTCGTCGGCGGCGCGAAAAAAAATTCATGGCGGTAAAAGGACCAGATACGAACTTGAAATAAAAGACAGGGATTCGGGAAATCGGTTCAAATGCCGGTTTGCCGGACCGGTTTCTTTACGTTTCTTTACCGATGAATTTGGCCACCCATCTAGCCATCGATATGCGCAATCAGCGGCAGGTGATCCGAGGCGATGCGCGCCAGGGCGCTCTTGTGCACTTCAACATGCAGCAGCCGTTGGCGCGGCCGGATCCAGATCCGGTCCAGCGCAAATACCGGCCAGCGCGAGGGGAAAGTGCGGGGCGCCGGCGCGGCCTTGAAATGCGACACCAGCCAGCGCAGCGCGCGGCCCCAGACGAACCATTCGTTGACGTCGCCCATCAGCAGCACCGGCATGCGGTCGGTATCGAAGGCCTGCAGCAGGCGCCGGATCTGCTCGCGGCGCTCGGCCGGCCGCAAGCCCAGGTGCGTGGCCACCACCCGCAGCGCGTTGCCGTGGCAATCGATATCGGCATCCAGCGCGCCGCGCGCCTCGCGGCCGCCGAAAGACAGATCGATGGCGCGCGCGGCCATGATGGGATAGCGGCTCAGCACCGCGTTGCCGTAGCGTCCCTGCCCGTTGTTGGCGGTCGGTCCTTCGACCACATGAAAACCGGTCGCGTCGCGCAGCAGCGCCAGCACATCGCCGCTGCCATTGCCGCCGCCCAGCGGCACTTCCTGCAGCGCGATCACATCGGCCTCGATTTCCTGCAGCACCGCGGCGATGCGGTCCGGCGCAAAGCGGCCGTCGACGCCGACCGCGCCATGGATGTTGTAGGTGGCCACTGTCAGCGGCCAGGGGCTGCGGGCGGGATCGAGCAGGGCGGCGGGCGGATTGATTGAATGCATCGGCTTCATCGGACGCCTGCGGTTTTCAGCAGCCGCTGCAGGCCGAGCGCCAATCCGATCAGCAGCAGGGCGACCAGCGCCACCACGCCGGCCGCCGCCAGGCTGGGATGGCGCACCGCCTCGGCCAGGTTATGCGAAAAGATCACCGTGAGGATAATGCCGGGCGCCATGCCGAGCAGGGTGCCGATCAGGTAATCGCGCATCTGCAATTGCGAGGCGCCCGCCATGACATTGACCACGGCAAATGGCGCGATCGGCAGCAATCGCAATACCGTCATGGCCATGATGCCGCGCTTGGCGACACGCTGGCTGAGCCGGTTGATGCGGTGCCCCAGCAACTGCCGCAGCGTCTCGCGGCCGAGCCAGGCGCCCAGGAGGAAACCGGACGCGGCGCACAGCATGGTGCCGAACAGCGAATAGATTGCGCCGTAGAATGGCCCGAACACGACGCCGCTGACGGCGATCAGCAGCGTCACCGGCACCATCAGCATGCCGGCGATCACAAACGCCCCGACCACGATCAGCGGCGTGAAAGGCATGGCCTCCAGGCTGCGCGCAAACGACACCAGCGACGCCAGATTGATCCAATCATGTAATGGCGTGAAACGCCAGGCCAGCGCGATCGACGCCAGCGCGACCGCCAGCAGGCCGAGCCCGACCAGCCGCCGCGGCGCCGGCTTGCGCGCTTCGTCCGGCACGATCTGCACGAATTGCGCGACCAGTTCGTCGGCGTCGATCGGGCGCTCGGCGTCGAATACCGTGCGCTCCGGCGCCAGCGTTTCGAATTCCGGATTCGGTTCCGGATCCAGCGGCTGCAAGGTGCGCCCTGCGCCATGCAAATCCGCCGCGGCCGCGTGCAGGCCGCCGCATTGCGCGATGCGTTCGGCCACTGCGGCCTGCGTAACGTCCAGATGCTCGGCCAGCAGGCGGTTGCGCATCAGGGCAATGGCCTCCCGGATACGGGCCTGCTGCGCCTCGTCACCCTGGCCGCGGGCTTCGATCGCCAGGTTGCATTCGGTATCGAAGGCCATCGAGCGGTTGCTCATATTGGCCGAGCCGACGCAAAACAGATCGTCGTCGGCGGCGAAGACCTTGCTGTGCACGTTCAGGCAGCCTTGCGCCAGATCCGGCAGGTGCGGGCAATACATGCGGTAGCGCCGATGCCGGTCGGCCGCTTTCAGGCGCTGGTGAATGCGCGCGCGCAGTCCGCCCATGGTGATCTGCTCCAGCCAGCCGCTCTGCGTGCGCGGCGAAATCACCATCACTTCGGGCGCGTCGGCGTCGTGCAGGCGGGCGCTCAGGGCGTTGCAAAGCACGTTCGAGGTGAAGTACTGGTTCTCGAAAAACAGATGCCGGCGCGCATGGGCGATCGCATCCACATACAACTGCCGTATTTCATAAATGCCGGAAGCGCCCTGGTAGGCCGGCGCGGTGCGGGCGATGGCGATATCGAAATCGCGCAGATCCGGTTCGCAATCCGGCGGCCAGGGATGGGAGGAGGCGTCGGCCGACGGCAGCGTATCCGGGGAATCCGGCGGCTCCGACTTGCCGCCGGCGTCGCGCCAGCGGCGTCGCGCCAGTTCGCCGAGGGCGGCCGCGGCGTCGCCGTCGAGCATGGCGTGCACGTCATGGAACGGCGGATAAAGCGTGCCGAGCGGATCGCGCCGCAGCGGATTGTCGCGGGCATGTTCCGGCGTATCCCAGCGCGAACGCGCCAGATCGATGCCGCCGACGAAGGCCAGCGCATCGTCGATCACGACCACCTTCTGATGATGCGATGCGCCCGCCGGATGCCTGGCGTCCATGCGATAGCTGAGCCGGCGCTGCTTGCGCCATTCCGATTTGTAGACCGGCAGCCATTCGCGCTCCAGCGCGTACAGCATGGCGAAATCCCAGTTCAGCATATACACATGCAATTGCGGACGCGCCGCGACCACCGCATGCAGGAAATCCCCGAGCGGCGCCGGAAAGCCGTCGCCGCCGCCGTCCTCGAGGCCGGGCGCGAGCAGCATGCGGCTGTCGATATCCCAGCCCAGGATGAATATGCTGCGCTGCGCGCGGAGAATGGCGCGGCGCAAGGCGCTGAAATAGGCATCGGCATCGATCAGCAGCTTGAAGCGCTGCGTGCGTTCAATGCGCCAGCAATTGCGGCCCGGTTCCAGTATTGCGGCCCGGCCTGGTTCTGCCTGCATGCGCGGTAACTCCCATGTTGATAGCGTCGAATGCCGTTTCGATGAGGCCGGCCGGCAAAGGTTTCTTCACGGGCGCGGATATGGGCGTCAGTTTTTCACTGACAAGCATGACGGCGCGGCAGGACGCGATAAGGAAGAAATAAGGACGCAATAAGGACGCAATAAACAAATGGATATATGTCATATGGATATTAGAGGGGCTGGCCGCCGGAAAACCGCTAAAATGCCGCCTGAAAGCCAGCAGAACAAGACCAAAAGACCACCCGCAGCGACGAGACACGATCCATGAGCCAATTTCCCACGCCGCCGGCGCCCGCCGCGCATCCCGAGCGACAGCCGCAGCCACAGTCACAGTCACAGTCACAGCCCCAGGCTTTGAACCAGACCCGCAAGCCGCCGCTTCCCGCGAAATCCGATGCCGAGATCGAAGCGATCATGGCGGTGGGCGAGGGCAAGAACATCCCCGAGGTCAGCCTCGGCGAGCTGTTCGTTACCTTCGCGGCATTGGGTTCGGTCACCTTCGGCGGCATGTGGGCGGCATCGCAGAAAATCGAGGAAGTGCTGGTCCGGAACAAGGGCTGGCTGACCGAGGAAGTGCAGCAGACCCTGATGATCGCCGCCACGGTGATTCCGTCGCCCAAATTCCTGTCCTTCGGCGGCCTGGTCGGCTACCGGCTGCGCGGCTGGGCCGGCAGCGTGATCGCGGTGCTGGCGCTGGTGACGCCGGGCGCGCTGCTGGTGCTGGCCGGCGCCGCGCTGCTCAATCCGGATACCGTCGGCGGGGCGCTGGTGCCGATCAACCGCACGGTTGAAATCGGCGTGATCGGCCTGCTGTTCGGCAATGCCTGGCACCAGATCAAAAGCGCCAAGGTCGACCGGCGCAACAAGACGCTGGGCGTGATGCTGACCTTGGCGGTGCTGGGCGCTTCGATCGCCGGGGTGCCGATGCTGGCCGCGGCCGGCGTCGGATTGCTGCTCGGCTCGCTGGTGCTGCGCGGCGAACGCACCAACAGCAGGGCATTGAAGCCGAAGGCCGATATCGATATCGATGCCGGGGCCGCCAAATGAATCCCGAATCGATCTGGAACGCAGTCGCGGCGTCGTTCATCGGCGCCGGCCCGCACGCGGTCAGCCTGACGCAGATTTTTGTCGTCATTTTCCTCAGCAGCCTGTTCGCCGTCGGCGGCGGCAACGGTTCGGCCGCGGTGATCCAGGACCGCTGGGTCGGTCACGGCCTGCTCGATTCCGGCCTGTTCGCCTGGTCGATCGCGCTGAGTTACCTGAGCCCCGGCCCCAAATGCGGCTTCCTGGCCGCCGTCGGCTATTACATGTACGGCGTGCCGGGCGCCTGCGCCGCGATGCTGGGCATTATCCTGCCCACCTGCATCGGTTCGGCCGCGGTTTCGTATGCGTTCAGCAAAATCGAGCCGGTGATCAAATTCATCGCCTTGCCGGCCTGCTTCGTGGTCGCCGGCATGCTCGGCTTCACGGCCTGGGACATGGGCGCGCCGCTGCATCTGAACGCAATTGAAATTGCCGGCGTGGCGGTGGTCGCGGTGCTGATCGGCTGGCGCAATATGGACCCGCTGATCGTGATTCTCGGATCGGCCGCCATCGGGGTGGGGTGGTGGTTTGTGCAGCCGATTTAAGCGGCAGCGGCTTGTTGCACGGCAGGTAATTGCTTTAATAATGCCGTCAGTGCCGTTTGTACGGTGTCCCACACAACATCGAGATTGATGTCGAAATAGCCATGGGCGATGCGGTTGCGCATGCCGCGCATGCTGCGCCATGGCACTTGCGCGTGTGCCTGGGTGAACTCGGCATAGCCATCCATTACCTTCGTGGCGGCTTCGCCGACGATGATGAGGCTCATGATGATGGCCTGCTGCGTGCGTTTGTCTTTCAGGAAATCGTCTTTGCCCAAGCCGTTCGCGAATCGGGCAGGCGGTTCTCGCTCATACCGGCCGGGCTTCCGCCAGCACTTTGGCCCTGAACTTGAGCGGCAAATCGGCCGGCGTCAGCAACTCAACGCGGATACCCAGCAACGATTCCAGCTCATCTTGCAAACCGCCCAGATCGAAGAGGGTAGCGCCGGGCAGCGCATCAACCAGCAGATCGAGATCGCTGCCGTCCTGGTCGGTGCCGCGCAGCACCGAGCCGAAGACGCGCGGATTCGCCGCGCGAAAGCGGCTTGCCGCTTCACGGACAGCACTTCGCTTGAGAGCAAGTACGAGTGAGGGTCGCATGGAGCACCTTTCCGATATCGAAACTCGTTGAAATGTATGCGATTGAGAATAACACTTCAAGAACTATTTTTGAGATGGATTTAACTCTTGGCACGGCGATCCGCTATTCCATGAAGATGTAATTCCGCATCTTCAATTCCTTGCATACACTGCAGTCCTGAAGGCGAGTCACGCCAAAGGAGCTGCAGAATGCCAAAACCTGTTCGGAAAATCGCCATTATTGTTGACGCAGGCGTCGCGCGCTCGCGTATTATTGCAGGCAAGCAGTCATGAAATCCAAGAGGACATCCTTGGGGAAGCTTGAATATGTCCTCAACGAAACGACATTGCCTGGAGCTTGCCGTGATCAAACCGACACTTCCGATCCTGATGGGCTTCAACGGCGGTTTCGTCGATACCGCCGGTTTCCTGGCGCTGCACGGGCTGTTCACGGCCCATGTCACGGGCAACTTCGTCACGCTCGGCGCGGCGCTGGTGCTGGGCACTTCCGGCATCGTCGCCAAGCTGCTGGCGCTGCCGGTGTTTTGCGCGGTCATCGTGGTGACCCGCATGATCGGCTTCTCGCTGCCGGGCCTGGGCCTGCCGGTATTGCGCACCATGCTGACAGTGAAATTGCTGCTGCTGATTCTCGGCGCCTTCCTGGCGGTCTGCTACGGTCCTTTTCCCGAAGGCGATTCCCTGCCGGCGGTCGTCACCGGCATGGTGCTGGTTTCGGCGATGGCCATCCAGAATGCGGCCCAGCGCATCCATCTGGGCAACTCGCCGCCGACCACCATCATGACCGGCACCACCACCCAGATCATGATCGACATCGGCGATGTCCTGCATACCCGCGCCACTTCGCCCGAAGCCAGGGCCGCCGTGCATGCGCGCCTCAAAAAGATGTCCGCCGCCGTTTTTGTTTTTGCGCTGGGCTGCGCCGCCGGCGCGCTGGTGTATTCGCAACTTCACATCTGGAGTTTCGTGATTCCGCCGCTGCTCGCGGCGCCCACGCTGTTCATGCAGGAAGCCAGGGACTCGGCCTGAGAGCACGGCAATCCGGCGTGACGGCAACGCAGTTTCTCCATTGAACTACCCCATTGAACGACCCCACCCCACCAAAAGGACGAATAATCATGGCTAATCCCAAACTCGAAGTATTGACACCCCAGAATTGCCAGCTGATCTTCATCGATCACCAGCCGCAAATGGCGTTCGGCGTGCAGTCGATGGACCGCCAGGCAATGAAAAACAATGTGGTCGGCCTGGCCAAGGCAGCCAGCATTTTCAAGATCCCGACCACCATCACCACGGTGGAAAGCACGGCTTTTTCCGGCTACACCTATCCTGAGCTGCTGAATGTCTTTCCGGGCCAGAAAGTGCTGGAACGCAGTTCCATGAACTCCTGGGACGACCAGAAGGTACGCGATGCGCTGGCCGCGAACGGACGCAAGAAGGTGGTGGTTGCGGGGCTCTGGACTGAAGTCTGCAACAACACCTTTTCGCTGTGTGCGATGGACGAGGGCGGCTATGAAATCTATATGGTGGCCGATGCCTCCGGCGGCACGTCGAAGGAAGCGCACGATTTTGCGATGCAGCGCATGATCCAGGCCGGCGTGGTGCCGGTGACCTGGCAGCAGGTGCTGCTGGAATGGCAGCGCGACTGGGCGCGCCGGGAAACCTACGATGCGGTGATGGCGCTGGTCAGGGAACATTCCGGCGCCTACGGCATGGGTGTCGATTACGCCTACACCATGGTGCACAAGGCGCCGCAACGCAACACAACGCCTTACGAAATCGCGCCTGCCGTTCCGGCACGTTAACAGGAGTTTTGCCATGTCTTCCAGCCTCAAACCCGATCTTATTCTGACGAACGGCCGTTTTACCACGCTCGACCGATCCAATCCCGAAGCGGAAGCCGTCGCCGTCGCCGGCGGCAAGTTCATTGCGGTCGGCACGCGGCAGGAAGTCATGGCGCTGGCCGGGCCCGGCGCGGATGTCGAGGTCATCGATCTGAAGGGGCGGCGCGCCATCCCCGGACTGATCGACAGCCATATGCACATCATCCGCGGCGGCCTGAACTACAACATGGAATTGCGCTGGGACGGCGTGCGTTCGCTGGCCGACGCGATGCGCATGCTCAAGGAACAGGTGGCGCGCACGCCCGCGCCGCAATGGGTGCGCGTGGTCGGCGGCTTCACCGAACATCAGTTCGCCGAAAAGCGCCTGCCGACCATCGAGGAACTGAACGCGGCCGCGCCCGATACGCCGGTGTTCATCCTGCACCTGTACGACCGCGCGCTGCTCAATGCGGCGGCGCTGCGCACCGTCGGCTATACCAGGGACACGCCGAATCCGCCGGGCGGCGAGATCATCCGCGACGGGCACGGCAATCCGACCGGCATGCTGCTGGCAAAGCCGAACGCCACGATCCTGTACGCGACGCTGGCCAAAGGCCCCAAGCTGCCGATCGAATACCAGAAAAATTCCACGCGGCATTTCATGCGCGAAGTGAACCGGCTCGGCGTGACCGGCGTGATCGACGCGGGCGGCGGTTTCCAGAATTATCCGGACGACTATCAGATCATCGAAGACCTGCATGCCGAAGGGCAACTCACCATCCGGCTGGCCTACAACCTGTTTACGCAGAAGCCGAAGGAAGAACTCAACGATTTCAAATCATGGGCCGGCAAGGTAACGCCGGGACAGGGCGACGATCTGTACCGTCACAACGGCGCGGGCGAAATGCTGGTCTACAGCGCCGCCGATTTCGAGGACTTCCGGGTCGAGCGGCCGGAGATGCCGCCGAACATGGAAGCCGATCTGGAGCCGGTGATCCGGCTGCTGGTGGAAAAGCGCTGGCCGTGGCGGCTGCATGCGACTTACGACCAGACCATTTCGCGCGCGCTGGATGTCTATGAGAAGGTGGCGCGCGACATGCCGTTCGAGAACCTGCACTGGTTTTTCGATCACGCCGAAACCATCTCCGACCGCAATATCGACCGCATCGCGGCGCTGGGCGGCGGCATCGCGGTCCAGCACCGGATGGCGTTCCAGGGCGAGGATTTTGTCGAACGCTATGGCGCCGGCGCCGCCGAACGCACGCCGCCGGTCAAGCGCATGCTGGAAAAGGGCGTCAAGGTCGGCGCCGGCACCGATGCGACGCGCGTGGCTTCCTATAACCCCTGGGTGTCGCTGTCGTGGCTGGTCACCGGCAAGACGCTGGGCGGGCTGGCGCTTTATCCGCAGGCCAATCTGCTCGACCGCGATACCGCATTGCGGCTGTGGACCGAGGCCAATACCTGGTTTTCCAACGAAGAAGGCAAGAAAGGCCAGATCAAGGTAGGGCAATTGGCCGACCTTGCCGTGCTTTCCAACGATTATTTCAGCGCCCGCGAGGACGAAATCCAGGACATCACATCGGTGCTGACCGTGCTGGGCGGCGAAGTGGTGTACGGCGACGGCGAATACGGCAATCTGGCGCCGCCGCTGCCGCCGGCCATGCCGGACTGGTCGCCGGTGCGCAGCTACGGCGGCTACCAGGCGCGTCCGCCCCTGAGCAAAAGCGCCGCGGCCGCTGCTGATTCTGCCGCCAAGGCGAAAATGGCGGCCTTGTGCAGTTGCGCCACTGCCTGCGGCGTGCACGGCCATGGCCACGCCGCGGCCTGGGCATCGAAGGCGCCGGTCTCGGATGAAAGCACATTCTGGGGCGCATTGGGATGTTCTTGCTGGGCTTTCTGAATGGCTTTCTCAAAAGCGCTTCTTGTGGCTTAATCATTGAATTCAATAAACCCGGGAGAACGCAATGATCGAAGGACTGATGGCAAGCAAGGACAAGCTCAGCGCCATGGCGGCGCGCTTCGCCTCGCCAGGCCTGCATTGGGTGGCGTTGCTGGGGCTGTGCGCGGCTTATTTGCAGGGCGGCATCGTCAAGGCGCTGGATTTCCAGGGAGCAATCGGGGAAATGACGCATTTCGGCCTCACGCCGGCGCTGCCGTTCGCGGTCGCCGTGATTGTGCTGGAGCTGGGCGCATCGGCGATGATCCTGAGCGGCTTCTATCGATGGGCAGGCGCGCTGGCGCTGGCGGTATTCACGCTGATGGCAACGTTCATGGCGAATCGCTTCTGGAACATGGCGCCGCCCGAACGTTTCATGGCGGCCAATGGATTCTTCGAACATCTGGGCCTGGTCGGCGGCTTCCTGCTGGTGGCCTGGCACGACCTGAAAAGCAGGGCAGTGAACAATTTTTCGTAGCGCGTATTTGCGTGCTTGAATCGGAACCGACATGAAAATCTATCTTCTCTCGCTGGGCGCCGGCATCCTGGTCGGCATCATTTACGCGTTCATGCATGTGCGTTCGCCGGCGCCGCCGGCCATTGCGCTGATCGGCCTGCTCGGCATGCTGATCGGCGAGCAGCTGGTGCCGATCGGCGCGCGCCTGCTGTCGGGCGAACCGATCACCATATCGTGGTTCAAGTCCGAGTGCGTGCCGAAGATCATGGGCGGGCCGCCGCCGGATCAGGAAGACGCCGCGGATCCGGCCAAAAATCCGGCCCAAAAATCGTAGGCGGCGCCATAAAAGCCGGTGTTTGAGGATTTCGGCACCAAAACAAGTCAGCCCGACGCATCATTTGAATGCATCCCGGACGGCAGAGGCAGCCGTTCCGTCACGCTATTCACTCTGAAAACACGCCTCCAGCGCGCCTGGCACGGTAAATGCATGAATGTATTCCATCTTGTATTCAAGTTGGAGCAGCAATGCAATCCGTCCTGCGAAACCTGCCGTGCGATAGTCCGGCAACGTCGATAGCGCCGACGCCATCGACCATTGCCGAGATCCATGCCGGCTATGCCGACGGCGCATTGATGCCGAGCGAGGTGGTCGAAAGCGCCCTGGCGCGCATCGAGCAATCCGATCGCGGCGAGGTATGGATTTCCCGCGTGACGCGCAAGCGCCTGTTGCGGCAGGCGGCGGAATTGGACGTCATGCTGCGCATCAGGGGGCGCGCCATTTTCGACATCATGCCCCTGTTCGGCATTCCGTTCGCGGTAAAGGACAATATCGATGTCGCCGGCATGCGCACCACGGCGGCCTGTCCGGCCTTCGGCTACCGCGCCAAGAACAGCGCGGCGGTCGTCGAAAAGCTGCAGCAGGCCGGCGCGATATTGCTCGGCAAGACCAATCTCGATCAATTCGCCACCGGCCTGGTCGGCACCCGCTCGCCGTACGGCGCCGTGCGCAATGCGCTGCATCCGGAATATGTTTCGGGCGGCTCGAGTTCCGGCTCGGCCACCGCGGTGGCGCTAGGGCAAGTGGTATTCGCATTGGGTACCGACACCGCCGGCTCGGGCCGCGTGCCGGCCGCCTTCAATCACCTGGTCGGCCTGAAGCCGACACGCGGGCTGTTCAGCAATCGCGGCCTGTTGCCGGCATGCCGTTCGCTGGATTGCATTTCCATCTTCGCCAATGACGTCGGCGACGCCTGGCTGATCGCGCAAAGCGCCGCGGGCCACGATCCCGAAGACAGCTATTCGCGCGCGCCGCGGATGCTGGGCGTGAAATGCCGCGGCTATCGCGTCGCGGTGCCGAAAAATCCTGAATTTTTCGGCGACCTGCCGGCGCAGCGCGCATTCGAACAGGCATTGAAAACCATCGCCAGGCTACCCGGCGTGACCATTCATCGCATTCCCTTCACGGTTTTTACGGACATCGCGCAATTGCTGTATCAGGGGCCGTGGGTGGGAGAACGGCGCGCGGCCATCGACGACTTTTTCACCGCGCATGCCGATGAGATGGATCCGGTGGTGCGCGACATCGTCGGCCAGTCCGACGACTACACTGCGGTCGATCTGTTCAAGGCGCAGTATCGCCTGGCCGAATTGCGGCGCCAGGCCGAAGACCTGCTGGCCGCCAGCGACATGATGCTGGTGCCGACCGCGCCGACTTTTCCGACCATCGCGGCGGTCAAGGCCGATCCGGTGCGGCTCAATTCCCAACTCGGCTACTACACCAATTTCGTCAATCTGCTGGACATGGCCGCGCTGGCGATCCCGGCCCACTGGCGCATGGACGGCCTGCCGGCCGGCGTGACATTGATCGGACCGGCCGGCTCGGATCATCTGCTGGCGCAGGCCGGGGCGCGCTTCCAGCATGCGTTCGGCGGCGCCGCGCAGGCCGGCGCAATCGCGCGCGCGCCGCTGGCGTTCAATGAAGAGACGATCAAGCTGGCCGTGGTCGGCGCGCATCTGGTTGGCCAGCCATTGAACTGGCAATTGCTGGAAGCCGGCGCCAGGCTGCTGGCCGAGACCGAAACCAGCGCCGACTACCGGCTTTACGCCCTGGCCGACACGATTCCCCCCAAGCCCGGCCTGGCGCGCACGGCGGACGGCGGCGCGTCCATCGCGGTCGAAGTCTGGGAACTGCCGCTGCGCAATTTCGGCGCATTGGTGGCCGCCGTGCCGGCGCCGCTGGGGATCGGCACGCTGACGCTGGCCGGCGGCGAACGGGTCAAGGGATTCATCTGCGAACCCGCCGCCATCGACAGCGCGCACGACATCACCCATTACGGCGGCTGGCGTCCTTATCTCGATACGCTGGCGCAAGCAGCAAACACACAAGAAACAAGAACCGCAGTCGCTTCAAAAGCCGTCCCGGGTTGATCCGTTAACCTGATCCATTACCCTCATCCATACCTTTATCCATCACACATTCTTATCTTTCGGGGAGCCTTGCCATGAATAGTCGCCGTAAATTCCTTACCCATACCGGTGCGGTTGCATTGGGCGCATCGTTGCCGTTCGGCCTGCTGCATGCGGCGACCCCGCTGACCGTCGGCTTCGTCTATGTCGGGCCGCGCGACGATTTCGGCTACAACCAGTCGCACGCCCAGGCTGCCGCGATGCTCAAGAAAATGCCGGGCGTCAAAGTGATCGAAGAAGAAAACGTGCCCGAAACCAATGCCGTCCAGAAGGTGATGGAAGCGATGATCGTGCAGGACGGCGCCAGCCTGATCTTCGCGACGTCGTACGGCTATTTCGATCCGCACGTGCTGAAGATCGCGGAAAAATATCCGCAGGTGCGCATCGCGCATTGCGGCGGCATGTGGACCAAGGGCAAGCATCCGATGAATGCCGGCAGCTTTTTCGGCTATATCGACGAATGCGAATACCTGAGCGGCATCATTGCCGGCTCGATGAGCAAGAGCAAGAAGCTGGCATTCGTCGCCGCCAAGCCGATTCCGCAGGTGCTGCGCAACATCAATGCGTTCACGCTCGGCGCGCAATCGGTGGACCCGTCGATCACCACGCGCGTGGTCTTCACCGGCGACTGGTCGATGCCGGTCAAGGAAGCGGAAGCGGCCAATAGCCTGATGGATCAGGGTTGCGATGTCATTACCTGCCACGTCGACAGCCCGAAAGTCATTATCGAAACCGCCGAAAAACGCGGCGTGATGAGCTGCGGCTACCACACCAACCAGGCCGCGCTGGCGCCGAAGGGGTATCTGACCGGCGCCGAATGGAACTGGAATACGCCGGATACGCAAATCGTCAAGGCGGCGCTGGACGGCAAGCCGATGATCAATTTCCTGCGCGGCGGGCTGAAAGACAATTTCGTCAAGATGTCGCCGTATAACGCCGGCGTCAGCGCGGCGGCCAAGAAAAAGGCCGACGGCGTCAAGCAGCAGATGCTGGCCGGCAAATTCTCGATTTTCAAGGGGCCGATCAAGGACAACAAGGGCAATACGCCGATTGCCGCCGGCGTTACCCTGGATCAGACCGACGGCGTGCTGGAAGGCATGAACTACCTGGTGGCAGGGGTGATCGGGCAGGTATAGAACCTGCTTGCCACTTTACATCTCCACGCCTGCGGACGCTTCCATGACTGCGCTTATGAACGATTTCATCCTCAGTTGCAAAGCCAACCTGGCAAGCCGCCTGCTGCCGGCGGTGCCGACGCTGTGCGCGCTGGCCGGCACCTTGCTGCTGTTCGTTCTGTTTCTGCTGGCGCAGGGCAAGCCGGCCGGTGAGGCCTGCCTGTATATCTATCAGGGCGCGTTCGGTTCGTCGTTTGCCTGGCAAAACACCTTGCAGCGCGCGGCGCCGTTGTTGCTGACGGCGCTGTGCGTTGCACTGCCGGCGCGCGCCGGGCTGGTCATTATCGGCGGCGAGGGGGCGCTGGCGCTGGGCGGCCTGGCGGCGGCGGTGTTGCCCTCGGCGCTGCCGCATTGGCCGTGGCTGGTGATGCTGCCCCTGATGGGGCTGGCGGCGATGGCGGCCGGCGGCGTCTGGATCGCCTTGTGCGGCGCGCTGCGCCAGTGGCGCGGCGTCAACGAGACCATTTCCAGCCTGTTGCTGTCGTATCTGGCGCTGGCGCTGTTTCGCCATCTGGTCGAAGGGCCGCTGCGCGATCCGGCCAGCCTGAACAAGCCTTCGACATTTCCGCTGGCGCAGGAATACCTGATCGATTCCATGCCGTTCCTGGATGTGCATTGGGGATTGGCTTGGGGCGCGGCGGCCTGCATCGCGGCCTGGGTGATGGTGAAATACAGTACCTTCGGTTTCTCGCTGGGCGTGGTGGGGGGCAATATCCGCACCGCGCGGCTGGTCGGTTTGCCGGTCAACCGGCTGGTGCTGATCGCCTGCGCCATGGGCGGCGCCGCGGCCGGCCTGGCCGGCATGCTGGAAATCGCCGCGGTGCAGGGCAGCGCCAACAGCGCGCTGCTGGCTGGCTACGGTTTCGGCGGCATTCTGGTGGCGTTCGCGGCACGCCAGAATCCGCTGGCGATCGTGGTGTGCGCCATCGTGATCGGCGGCGTCGAAGCCAGCGGCAGCCTGCTGCAGCGGCGGCTCGGCCTGCCGGATGCCACCACACTGGTATTGCAGGGCCTGCTGTTCTGCAATCTGCTGGCCTGGGAAACCATCGTCGGGCGCCTGGCCGACATGCGCCTGCGCTGGCAACAGGCGGCGGCCAATTCCGCGGCGGAGGCGGCGGCGGAGGTGCGGGTGGAGGTGAGCCATGTCTGAAATCGATTATCCGACGCTGCTGCTGGCCTTGTTCGCCGGCGCCATCCGCGTCGGCACGCCGTTCCTGTTCGTCAGCCTTGGGGAATGCCTCACCGAAAAGGGCGGGCGCGTCAACCTGGGCCTGGAAGGCATTCTGGTGGCCGGCGCGATGACCGGCTATGCCGTCTCTTTCCTCAGCGGTTCGGCCTGGCTCGGCGTGCTGGCGGCCGGACTGGCCGGGCTGCTGCTGGGCACGCTCCACGGCCTGGTCTGTTCGCTGCCGCGCGTCAACGACATCGCCTTCGGCATCGCGCTGATGCTGCTCGGCACCGGTTTGGCGTTCTTTCTCGGCAAGCCGTTCATTCAACCGCAGGCGCCGATGCTGCCGGCCATCGATTTCGGCGCCTGGACCGCCAATGCGCAACTGCACAGCGCGCTGCAGATCAACGCGTTGTTTCTGATCGGCGTGCTGCTGGCGGCGTTATTGCAATGGGGGCTGTCCGGCACGCGCTGGGGGCTGGCGTTGCGGCTGGTCGGCGATCACGCCGAAACGGCGCGCGCGCTCGGCTATTCGATCAACGCCACACGCATTGCCGCGACTGCCTGCGGCGGCTTCCTGGCCGGCGTCGGCGGCGCTTATCTGTCGCTGTATTACCCTGGCAGCTGGAATGAAGGCCTGTCCAGCGGGCAGGGGCTGATGGCGGTGGCGCTGGTGATCTTCGCGCGCTGGCAGCCGATGCGCTGCCTCGGCGCGGCGCTGCTGTTCGGCGCCGCCGGCGCGCTCGGCCCGGCGCTGCAGGCGGTCGGCATTACTTCCGGCTATTACCTGTTCAATGCGGCCCCGTACGCATTGACCCTGCTGATCATGGTGCTGACCTGCCGTCCCGACCGCACGCTCGACAGCGCGCCGGGCGAGCTCAGCCTCACGCGTTAGCCGCCACCGATATTTGACATGAACCTGGAGAACACGATGCCGGAGACCTATTTGCAGGCCGAACCCTATCCCTGGCCTTACGACGGCAATTTGACGCCGCAAAATACCGCACTGATCGTGATCGACATGCAAACCGATTTCTGCGGCGTCGGCGGCTATGTCGACAAGATGGGCTACGACCTGGCGCTCACGCGCGCGCCGATCGGCCCGATCGGCCGCGTGATGCAGGCGCTGCGGGCCGGCGGTTATGCCATCATCCATACCCGGGAGGGGCATCGCCCCGATCTGTCCGATCTGCCGGAGAACAAGCGCTGGCGTTCGCGCCGCATCGGCGCCAACGGCGTCGGCATCGGCGACGACGGACCGTGCGGCAAAATCCTGGTGCGCGGCGAACCGGGCTGGGAAATCATTCCGGAGCTGGCGCCGCTGCCAGGCGAAATCATCATCGACAAGCCCGGCAAGGGATCTTTTTGCGCCACCGATCTCGAACTGATTCTGCGCACACGCGGCATTCGCAACCTGATTCTGAGCGGCATCACCACCGATGTCTGCGTGCATACCACCATGCGCGAGGCCAATGACCGCGGTTTCGAATGCCTGCTGCTCGACGATTGCTGCGCCGCGACCGATCACGCCAATCATCTGGCGGCATTGTCCATGGTGAAAATGCAGGGCGGCGTATTTGGCGCGGTATCGGATTCGGCCGCTTTGCTGGCTGTCCTGGGCCGGGGCTGAGATGCAGGCGCTCGAACTGAAAATCATCGGCGCCGGCAAATCGTTCGGCGATTTTCGCGCATTGGACCAGGTGTCGATGACGGTCAAGGCCGGCACCATCCACGCCTTGCTGGGCGAAAACGGCGCGGGCAAAAGCACGCTGGTCAAAGGCCTGGTCGGTTACAGCCCGCTGGATCAGGGAACCTTGCTGGCGGATGACCGCGAAGTTGAAATCCGCAATCCGAAATTGCCGAATGCGCTCGGCATCGGCATGGTCTACCAGCATTTCACGCTGGCCCCGAGCCTGACCGTGGCCGAGAATCTGCTGCTGGCGCGCGGCAGCATGCCATGGCGCATCCGTTGGCGGCTGGAACGCGAGGTGCTGGGCGAATTCATGCGCGCGATGCCGTTCCGGCTGGATCTTGACCGCGTCATCAGCAGCCTGTCCGCCGGCGAAAAGCAAAAACTGGAAATCCTGAAACAACTCTATCTGCGCCGCCGCCTGCTGATCCTGGATGAGCCGACCTCGGTGCTGACGCCGCAGGAAGCCGACGAAGTACTGGAACTGATGCGCACGCTGACGCGGCGCGGCGACCTGACGGTGCTGATGATCACGCACAAGTTCCGGGAAGTCATGGCGTATGCGGACGATGTCACGGTATTGCGCAAGGGCAAGCTGATCGGCAGCAGCGCGGTCGCCGCCACCGATCAGGCGCAAATGGCGCACTGGATGATGGGGCAGGCGCGCGAGGAACAGCAAGCCGTGCCGCGCGCGCCGGTGCCCGCCGGGGTCGAGGCCGGACTGGCCGTGGCGTCCCTGCGGGTGCGCAACGATCGCGGCGTGGACGCGGTTGGCGGGGATGCGGGCTTGTCGCTATCGGTGCGGCGCGGCGAAATCGTCGGCCTGGCCGGGATTTCCGGCAACGGGCAGAAAGAGCTGGCCGAAGCGCTGCTGGGCCAGCGCCGCATTGTCGCCGGCGGCATGGCGGTGGACGGCGCGCCTTACCATGCCACGCGCGCCGAAATGCATGGCCGCAAGGTATTCGCGCTGCCGGAAGAGCCGCTGCGCAACGGCAGTGTCGCGGGCATGAGCGTGGCGGAGAACATGGCGCTGCGCAATTTCGACCGCGCGCCGCTGCAGCGCCAAGGCTGGCGGCTGGATCGCCGGCAGATGCGCAAGCAGGCGGCGGCCTTGATCGATTCCTTCAATGTGCGCCCGCCCTTGCCGGAACGCCCGATCGGCACGCTGTCGGGCGGTAATGTGCAGCGGGCGATCCTGGCGCGCGAGCTGGGCGATGCGTTGCGGCCGGAAGACGCGGTGCACGTGCTGATCGCGGCCAATCCGGTGTTCGGGCTGGACTTCGCCTCGGTCGCGGCGATTCATGCGCGCCTGCTGCAGGCCCGCGCGCTCGGCGCGGCCGTATTGCTCATCAGCGAAGACCTGGATGAATTGCTGGAATTGTCCGACCGCATCGTCGTCATGACCGACGGCATGATCGTGCACGAGACAGCCGCGGCAAGCGCCGACCGCACGCAACTGGGCCGCTGGATGGCGGGCCATCAAGCGCATGAACTTGCGATGGAACCGGCATGAGCCGGATAACCGATATGACGACGAATATGACAGCAAATACGGCAGCGGATAAATCAGCGGATAAATCAGCGGATAAGGCAGCGAACGCGCTCGGCGTCGACGCCATTCCCTATCCTTATGCATTCGACCCCGCCCGCACCGCGCTGATCGTGATCGACATGCAGCGCGATTTCATCGAAGAGGGCGGCTTCGGCAGCGTGCTCGGCAACGACGTCGGCCCGCTGGCCGATATCGTGCCGTCCGTGGCGGCGCTGCTGGCGCTGGCGCGCGCCGAAAAGCTGCTGGTGATCCATACCCGGGAATCGCATCTCCCCGATTTATCCGATTGCCCACCGGCCAAGCTGCGGCGCGGCAATCCGGTCATGGGCATCGGCGACGTCGGGCCGATGGGTCGCATCCTGGTGCGCGGCGAACCGGGCAACCAGATCATCCCGATGCTGCGGCCGGAAGACGGCGAGCCGGTGATCGACAAGCCGGGCAAGGGCGCGTTTTACGCCACCGGGCTTGACGCATTATTGAAAGAGCGCGGCATCACGCATCTGCTGTTTGCCGGCGTAACCACCGAAGTCTGCGTCCAGACCTCCATGCGCGAAGCCAACGACCGCGGCTACGAATGCCTGCTGGTCGAAGATGCCTGCGCCAGCTACTTTCCGGCATTCCATGCCGCCACGCTGGCCATGCTGAGCGCCCAGGGCGGCATCGTCGGCTGGCGCGCGCCGCTCAAATCATTGCAGGCCGCTTTCAGGAAGGAACAATAAATGCAGATCAATTTGCCCGATATCGTCGATGAAGTCAGCAAGGCGTTTTACGATTACGAAGATGCTTTGCTGCGCCACGACGTTCCCGCGCTGGACCGCTGGTTCTGGTACGACCCTGCCACGGTGCGCTACGGCGTCGCCGAGAATTTGCTGGGCGGAGAGGCGATACGCCAATACCGCCGCGCCTGCGCGCCGGTGCATCCGTCGCGCCTGTTGCAGCGCACGGTCATCACAACGTTCGGACGCGATTATGCTACCGTAAGCACCGAATTCACATCGGACGATTCAGCCCGGCCCGGGCGCCAGATGCAGACCTGGGTGCGTATCGACGGCAACTGGCGCATCGTTGCCGCCCATGTAAGCCTGATTCAATGACGACACCCTTGACACCCTCATCATGACCGTTTTCGCCACAAATCAGCTTGCCGAACAGGTGTACAACCGGATCAAGGACGATATTTTCAATTTCCGTCTTTTACCCGGCGACAATTTCACGGAATCGGCTATGGCCGCGCAACTCGGCGTCTCGCGCACGCCTTTGCGCGACGCCTTGTTCCGTTTGCAGCGCGAAGGCTATCTGGAAGTGGGATTCCGGCGCGGCTGGAAAGTCTGTCCCATCGATTTCGCCCGCCTCGACAATCTGTACGATCTGCGCATCGTGCTCGAAACCGCCGCGCTGGAACGCCTGTGCAAGGATCCCGGGCAGTCGGAGCGCTTGCAGGCCCTGAATGAAATCTGGCTGGCGCCGGAACATCTGCGCGAAACCGATCCGGTGCTGCTGGCCGAACTCGACGAACAATTCCATATCGAGCTGGTGGCCGCCGCCGGCAACGGAGAAATGACGCGCCTGCATACCGAGCTGACCGAAAAAATCCGCATCGTGCGGCGCCTCGACTTTCTCAAGAAAGACCGGGTGCTGGCGACGTATGAGGAACACGGCAAGATACTGGAAATGATCGCGCGCCGCCGGATCGCGGATGCGCGGACCTTGTTGAACGCGCACATCACGCAGAGCCGGCTGGAAGTACGGAAAATCACGCTTTGGATGGTGGCCGAAGCCCGGCAGGAGCAATCGGATGCACAAGGCGCGGCGGCCGGGAAGGGAATCCGGACAAGCTAAGTTTGCGCTAAGAATGGAGGCCTATTCTCCATCGTGACGCCAAAACCGCCCGAGTCCCCATGTCCGATCGCAGCAACGCATATCAATATGAAATGGCCGAACACCAGTTGCCGGCGATCCGCTCGACTTGCGAATTGAGCCGGAAATCGGTATCCGATGTGTCCGCGCTATTGTACGATGCGGCCCGGGACGGCGATCCCGCCAATATGTTCATGCGCATGTTTTATATCCTGTCGGCGATCGGCCAGACCGCGCTCGCGCTGGACATGCAGGCCAAGGCATTGGCGCATCGATGCGTTTTCCGCGTCACCGATCCGCGCGACGCCACGCTCAAGCTGCTGGCCGTCGCCGGTCCCGGCGACATGCGCGACAACACGCCGCTGGATTTTCTGATTGAACATGCCGATGTCCGGCTGGATCTGCTGTACGTGGCGCTGCCGTCCTGCCTGCCGCCGCTGATCCCGGCGCATGACGTCGCCTTTATCGCATTGAGCGCGGAGGACAAGCATCGGGCCATGCTCGCCGAGATCGCGCACATGCTGGAACGCTGGCCGCGCCCGCATATCAATCATCCCCGCAATATCCTGAACTGCGCCAGGGACCGCGCATCGGCGCTGCTGCAGAACATCGCCGGCCTGCATGTCCCGATGACGGTCCGCCTCCATCGCGGCGCGGCGCACCAGATGGCGTCGGCATCCGAAGCGGAGGCAGAGGGGGCAGACGGGGCATATCGTTTTCCGCTGACCATCCGGCCGGTCGGCGCCCATCGCGGCGAGGGGCTGGCCAGGGTCGACGACCGGCGCCAGCTTGCCGTGTATCTCGCGCAAAACCAAGGCGTCAGCGAATTTTACCTGTCCCCTTTCGTCGACTACCGCAGCGACGACGGCCATTACCGCAAATGGCGGATCGCCCTGATCGACGGCAAGCCGTTCATTTGCCACCTGGCCATCGGCGACGACTGGATCGTGCATTACGCGCACGCCGGAATGGAAGCCAGCGCGGAGAAGCGGGCCGAGGAAGCCGCGGCGATGCGGCATTTCGAGATCGGCTTCGCGGCGCGCCACCGTAATGCGCTGGCGGCCGTCGCCGAACGGCTGGCGCTCGATTATGTGATCATCGATTGCGGCGAAACGCCCTGGAGCGAATTGCTCTTTTTCGAAGCCGACACGGTGGGCTGGGTGCATGCGACCGATCCCGGCGATATATTTCCGTACAAGCAGCCGGCGATGCAAAAAGTCTTCGATGCTTTTGGGGCGCTGTTGCGCAGGAAGGCGGGATCGCGGGCAATGCCGTTCGATTAAGCCGCCGCACAAAAAAAAGCAGCGCATTTTCATGCGCTGCGAACTCAAGGCTACTACAGAGGGACAACAACCCTAAAACCGCGGGAACAAATCATTCAGGAAAGGCAAACGGGGCTCAGAATGCCGCCGGCCGCCATTTCAGCAAGCGCTTTTCGAGACGTGTGAGCAGATAATCCGCCGCCAGCGCCACCACCGCCAATACGATCATTGCCGCGAATACGCCGCTGGCGTTGAAGGCGCCCTGGGCGGTCGATATCAATAATCCGATACCCTGGCGCGAACCCAGGAATTCGCCGACCACCGCACCCACCAGGGCGAAACCGAAGCTGACGTGCAGGCTGGCCAGAATCCAGCTCAGCGCCGACGGAATCACCACCGCGGTGGTGACCTGGCGGCGCGAGGCGCCGAGGATCTGCGCGTTGGCGATCATGTAGCGGTCCGCTTCGCGCACGCCCTGGAAGGCATTGCCGAACACCACGAAAAAGACCATCACGAACGCCAGGGCCACCTTGGACGCCATCCCGAGCCCGAGCGCGATCACGAAAATCGAGCCCAGCACGACGCGCGGTATGGAATTGGCAATCTGGATATAGATGCTGAAAATATCCGACAGCAGCTTGTTGCGCCCCAGCAGGATGCCGAAAATGACGCCCGCGACCGAGCCGAGCAGAAAGCCCAGGCAGGTTTCCTCCAGCGTCACCATGACCTGCACCCACAGCGGCCCCTGGGAGGTGCCGTCGACCAGCCAGTCGGCTATCTGCCGCACGATCAGCGTCGGCTGCGAAAAGAAGAACGGATCGATCCATTGCAGCCGCGCCGACAATTCCCAGCCGCCGAGGACGAATACCAGGATTGCAATGCGCAATCCGATCACCGTCCAGTAGCGGCGCTTGATGCCGCGCATGGCGGCTTTCTCGGCCAGCGCCAGTTCGTCGCCCGCATCCGCGGCCTGCCTGCTTGTTAATGTGTGATTCATGTCTTTGCCTTATGCCGGCGCAAGCTGTGCGGTTCGCGCCGGCAAGAAATTTTAGTTAATGTGGACTTCTTCGCGTAGATCCGCCCAGATCTTGCGCGACATATCGATGAAGGCCGGTTCATAGCGCACCTCGGACATGACGCGTGGACGCGGCAGGTCGATGACGTACTCGCTTTTCAGGGTGGCCGGACGGGCGGTCAGGACATACACCTTGTCGGCCAGCGCAATCGCTTCCTCCAGGTCATGGGTGACGAACACCACGCTGCCGCTTTGCGAGGACCATAGCTGCAGCAGTTCGTCCTGCATCAGGGTGCGGGTCTGCATGTCCAGCGCGCTGAAGGGCTCGTCCATCAGCAATATCTGCGGACTGTTGATGAAGGTCTGCGCCAGCGCCACGCGCTTGCGCATGCCGCCGGACAGCTGATGCGGATAATGGCTGCCGAATTTATCCAGCCCGACGCGGCGCAGCCATTCTTCGGCCAGGGCGTATGCCTGATCCTTGCGCATGCCGCGAAACAGCGGGCCGGCGGCAATGTTGTGGATCACGCTGCGCCATGGGAACACGGCATCGCTCTGGAAGACGAAACCGATGCGGGGATCGATGCCGCCGACCGGATCGCCCATGACGCGCACTTCGCCCACCGTCGGCTTGAGCAGTCCGGTGATCAGGCTGAGCGTGGTCGACTTGCCGCAGCCGGTCGGGCCGACGATGGCGACGAATTCACCCTTGGCGACGCGCATGGAAAAATCGCGCAGCGCCAGCGTGGCCTTGCCGTCGGGCGAAATGAAACGGCATGAGACGTTGCGCATCTCGATGGCCGGCACGGCTTGCGTATCGGCGCCGCGCATGAACGCGGAAGGATTGATTTGATTCATGGTTGAAGATTCATTGTTGGTTCAGGGCCGATTTTCGGGACTGTGGCGTTTTGCGGTTTATTTCGCCGCCGCCGCCGCATCGACAAACTCATTGGTATAGGTCTTGGAAAGGTTGATGCTCTTGCCCTTGACATTCGGATTGAAGCCGGACAGCACGGTCAGCACGGTTTCTGCGCCGCCGGCCGGCATCCTGCCGTCGGGCGAATACATCGGCAGCGAGTTTTGCAGGGCGCGCACATACATTTCCTTGTCGTTGCCGTAGTAATCCTTCGGCATCTTGTCGGCGATCTGCGCCGCTGTATGGGTCTTGATGAATTTCAGCGTCTTGACGAAGGCGCGCGCCAGCTTGGCGGCTTCCGCCTTGTGCGCATCCAGCCATGGCCGTTGCACGTACAGGCTGGAGGCGGGGTAGAGCCCGCCCAGCGCCTTCACCGTGCCGTCGACCGTGCGCAGATCCACCAGCACCGAGGCGTCGCCGGTCTTCAATAATTGCGATACGGTAGGTTCGGTGGTCATGCCGGCATCGATCCGTCCCTGCTTGATGGCGGCGATGAATGTGTTGTCGGCGCCGACCGGCAATACGGTATATTCCTTGGAGGTGATGCCCTGTTTGTATGCCAGATACTGGGTCAGGAAATTGGTCGACGAACCCAGCCCGGTCACGCCCAGGGTCTTGCCGCGCACGTCGGCCATGCTTTTGATGGCCGGCGCCTTGCTGGAGACCATTTCGACTTCGCCCGGCACCTGGCCGAAAATGACGATGGCACTGATTTCCTTGCCCTTGCTTTGCAAATCGATGGAATGGTCATAGAAGCCGACCACGGCCTGCACGGCGCCGGCCAGCAATTCGTTTTCCGCATCGACGCCGGCCGGCTGGGATTGCAGTTCGACATTCAATCCTTCCTCGGCAAAATAGCCCAGCTGCTCGGCCAGTTTCGCCGGCAGGTAAATCATCTTGGTAATGCCGCCGACCATGATGGTGATCTTCGGGGTGTCGGCCGCGAAGGCCGGGCCGGCGCCGCCGGCCGCGGCGGCCAGCAGGAATGCGCCCAGCGCGGCGCGGATGCTTGTTTTTTTCATGATGATGTCTCCTGGTTTTGGTTTTATGCGTTACAGATCGAAAAGATTGCCAATGCGCCGGATCGGGGCATCGCTCCCGTCAAATCGGTTTGACCGAACGGTGGATTCCCCGCGTCCGGCGGCGATCAGAACCGGGTGCGCATGCCCACCGCGATTTCAGTCTGGTTCTTGAAGCCGTTGGCGGACGCTACGCGGTAGCCGTCAGTCAGCTTCATGTAGTCCGCCGCCAGATACAATTCCGTGCGCTTGGACAGATGATAGAACATCGATCCGTACAGTGTCGATTTTTTGCCGGAGCCGGTTGCGGTCGCGGTGGCGGCGTCGCTGAATGCGTTCAGCGTGCCGGTGCCGTCGGCGTTATAGGCGCCGTTGCTGGTTTTCATGACCTGGTAGCCGAGCTCGTAGTCGAAAGGCCCGCTCGGCGTGATCTTGGTCGAGATGGTCCAGGCATTGTCCGTGCGGCCGCCCAGCGCGCCCTGGTCCGCCGTATAGCGGAAATAGCCGCCGTTGATGCGGAATCCGTCGAACAGGTAGCTGCCGCCGAGCGAATAGGATTTATGCTTTTCGGTGGCCGGCGTGATCGCATTGCCGGTATCGGCCGTATTGTAGAAGCCCGATATCACGTAGTTGCTGCCGTTGTAGCCCAGCGCCGCGGCCTTGGTCGAGCCGCGCGAAAAGTTGCCGGGCGTCTCGCCGAACTGATAGCCGGCGCCGGCCACGATGCCGTTGTCGAATACTTTTTTCCACACCAGGCCGTTGTCGTAGCGGGTTCCGGTTGCGCTGCCGGCATAGAAAATCATCTGCTTGAAATTATTGACGTTGGTGAAACCGCCTTCTTCGTAGCCGATCGCGCTGGTGCCGTAAGCGTCGCCGTAGGTCTGGGCGAAGTCGCGCGGCAGGGTGTTCTGGCGGCCCAGGGTGACCTGGCCGAAGGTTTGCGTATCCTGCATGCCGACCCACGAATCGCGATTGAAGATGACGCCGGGGGTATCCATGGCGCCGGTGCCGACCACGAATTCCGATTCCAGCTTGAAGATTGCCTTGAGCCCGTTGCCGAGATCTTCGCTGCCGCGGAAGCCGAGGCGGTTGCCGCTGAACCACGCGGTCTGGATGCCGGTCAGGCGGGCGCCGTTGGCGTTGGCATTGTCGACTGTGCTGATGGTGGCGTCGATCAGGCCGTAGACAGTGACATTGGTTTGCGCCTGGGCGGCGCCGCAGCCGCAGATGGCGCCCAGCACAGCCAGGCGCAAAATATTTTTGCTCATTTTATAGTCTCCGTTGAAGTTATTGGCTGATCATTGCGTCAATCAGTGCCCGGACTATAAATTTCGGCAGCTTACTAATCGCTTTCAACGCCGCCGTTCGGTGTGATATTTAGGCGACAGACGATCGATATATAAATGCGGATTGAAAGCGGATTGTAAGCATTTCTGTGCTTGCAATAACCGCGCGGCGGATGCTTCAGTGCGACGACAGCATCACGGTGACGACCAGTCCCCGATGGCCCGCGGGCGCGGACAGCGTGATTTCGGCATCGCATGCCGCCGCGATTTCGCGCACGATCGCCAGGCCCAGGCCGGACCCTTCGGCATTATCGGTGTGCAGCCGGTAGAAGCGTTCGAAGACGTGTTCGTATTCGTTTTGCGGGATGCCGGGGCCGTTGTCTTCCACGCGCAGGACGATCCGGCCATCCGCCGGCAGCCGCTCGGCCGAGACCGTGACAATGCCGCCGGCCGGGGTATAGCGCAGGGCGTTGTCGACCAGGTTCGACACCAGTTCGTCCAGCATGGAAAGCTTGCCGCGGACCAGAATGACGTCTTCCTCGAAATCGAAGCCCAGGTCGATCGATTTTTTCTGCGCCAGCAAGGCCAGGTCTTCCAGCACGTTTTTAACGGTCGCCACCAGGTCGACATCGTCATACGGCGGGCCGGCATGCACCTCGGCCGTGGACAGCATCAGCAACTGATTGACCAGCTTGGCGCCATGCAGCACGCCGCGCTTGATGGCCGCCAGGGCGGCGTCCTTGTCTTTCAGGCCGGTGCTGCGCAGGCCGTAATCGACCTGGGTATTGAGTACGGTCAGCGGGGTGCGCAACTGATGCGAGGCATTCACGATGAAACGCTTGTGCGCCGCCATGTGCGCTTCCAGCCGCCGCACGTAATCGTTGATTGCGTCGACCAGCGGCGTAATTTCATACGGGACGGCGGCCAGGCCGAGCGGCTCCAGGGTATCGGGTTCGCGCTGCTGCACGGTATTGCGCAGCTGCATGACCGGCGCCATGCCGCGCCGCATGCCGATCCAGAGCAGGACCACCATCGCCGCAAGAATCAGTAACTGCTGCTGCACCGCATGCTCCCAAAGCTGGTCCGCAAGCTCCTGGTAGGAGCGCCTGGTCTGGGCCACTTCGATCAATACCGGGCCGTGTTCGGGCGCGGCAAAGACCGGCTGTGAAAAAGCCACCACCCGCACCGGCTCGCCGCGGAACACGGTGTCGAAAAAAGTCGCTTCCTCGGTGCTCGATACCTTTGGCGCGATCGGGAGATCGTCGGAACCGGCGAGCAGCCCGTGGTTCGGGCCCGAGATGCGGTAATAGACGCTGTCGTGGGAATCGGACTGGAACAATTCAAGCGCCGCCGGCGGCACCATCACCTGCAGGGTCTCGTCTTCATAGTGCACTTGTTCGGCGATGATGCGCGCCGAACCCAGCAGCATGCGGTCGTGCACAACGGTGGCCATGTCGATTGCATTGTTATAGGCGACCCAGCTGTTGAACGCGACGAAGGCCGCCAGCGGCACCAGCAGCCAGACAAGCAATTGCGCGCGAAGGCTATGCGGTCTCATTCTGCGGCTTCAGCAGGTAGCCCAGGCCGCGCAGCGTGATGATGGCGGCGTCTCCATGTTCCAGTTTTTTGCGCAAGCGATGGATATAGACCTCGATGGCGTCGGGGGATATTTCCTCGTCCATCGCAAACAGGCTTTCCGCCAGCGCCTGCTTGCTGACGGTCCTGCCCATTTTGACGATCAGGGTTTCCAGTACTGCCTGTTCGCGCGGCGTCAGGCACAGCTGGACGGCGCCGAGCATGAAAATGCGGCTGTTGCTGTCGTAGACCAGGCTGCCGCATTGCAGCAGCGGGCTGGCGTGCCGGTTCGAGCGGCGCAGCAAGGCGCGCACGCGGGCCTCAAGTTCGCTCACGTCGAACGGCTTGGCCATGTAATCGTCGGCGCCGGTGTTCAAGGCGCCGATCCGGCTTTCAACGGCATTGTTGGCGGTCAGCACCAGCACCGGCACGTCGTTATTGCGCTTGCGCAGGCGCTGCAGGACCTTGTCGCCGTTCAGTTTCGGCAGGGCGATATCGAGGATGATCAGATCGTACTGCTGGGTCAACAGCAGGTGGTCGGCATCCTCGCCGTCGTAAATGCAGTCGACCGTATAGTTTTGACGCTGCAACGCCAACGCCAGCCATTCGGATAGCGGCCGATTGTCTTCCACCAATAGAATTCGCATGATGCCTCTTTCCAGAACTCATTTGACAAGGGCGCCGGCCGCGCCGGCAATCAGCGCGGTCAGCAGCACCACCAGCCAGGGCGGCCACTTCCAGAACGCCAGCAGCAGGTAGGCGCCGGCCGCCATGCAGAAATCGGCCGGCGTTTTGATGGCGCCGGTCCAGACCGGATTATAGAAAGCCGCCAGCAGCAGGCCGACCACCGCGGCGTTGATGCCCAGCATGGCGCGCCGTACGCCGGTATAGGCGCGCAGCTTTTCCCAGAACGGCGCGATGGCCACGATCAGCAGAAATGCCGGCAGAAAAATGGCGATCGTGGCGATGGCCGCGCCGCTCCAGCCATTGGGGGAAGGCGCGGCCACCGCGCCCAGATAGGCCGCGAAGGTGAACAGCGGACCGGGAACCGCCTGCGCCGCGCCATAGCCGGCCAGGAAAGTCTCGTTGGACATCCAGCCCGGCGGCACCACCTCGGCCTGCAGCAGCGGCAATACCACATGGCCGCCGCCGAAGACCAGCGCGCCGGCCCGGTAAAATCCGTCGAACAGCCGCAGCGCATGGCTGCCTGCGGTTTCCGCGAAGAGCGGCAGAACCAGCAAAAGGGCGCAAAACGCAATCAGGCAAGCGATGCCGGCGAAGCGGCCGACGCGCATGCCCAACCGGCTGTGCGGCAGCGCGGCTTCGCCTCTGAGAAAGGCCCAGCCGCACAGGCCGCTGACCGCGATCACCGCGACCTGCCCGAACGATGACGGCGCCAGCGTCACGAGCAGCGCGGCGGCCACCGCCACCGTTGCGCGCTTGCTGTCCGGCGCCAGGCTTTTCCCCATGCCCCACAGGGCTTGCGCGACGACCGCGACGGCCACCACGTTCAGGCCGTGCAGCCAGCCGCCGCCGAGCTGGGCGCCGAAGCGGCTGACGCCGATGCCGAACAGCACCAGGGCAATGGCCGAGGGCAGGGTGAAGCCGAGAAACGCCGCCAGCGCGCCGCCGATGCCGGCCCGCGACAGGCCGATCGCCATGCCGACCTGGCTGCTGGCCGGCCCCGGCAGGAACTGGCAAAGTCCGACGATATCGGCATAGGCATGTTCGTCGAACCAGCGGCGCCGGGTGACGAACTCTTCGCGGAAATAGGCCAGATGCGCCACCGGACCGCCGAAAGAGGTCAGGCCGAGCCTGAGAAAAATACCGAAGAGCTGCATCATGCCGTTGTGATCCGTTGTTATTCCGTTGTTATTCCATTGTTATTTCATTCTGCCGTTGCCATTGCGGCCGCCAACGCATCGTTTTGATTTTGCCGGCAATAATTATCGCAAAGATCGCCGCATGGCATTTCGATTATTTGAAAAATATGAATTTTCATCGCTTTTCGGCTGCGCTCATTTAGAATGAGCGGCCAATCTGATTTTCAGCCGCATTTTCAAGCGAATTTTTCAACCAAATCAAAGCCCGCGAACGCCTATGGACATGCCATCCCATCAACTCAACATGACCGTGCTGATGTCGCCGGACATGGCCAATTTTTCCGGCAACGTGCATGGCGGCGCCATTCTCAAATTGCTCGACCAGGTGGCCTATGCCTGCGCCAGCCGCTATGCGCAGCAATACGTCGTCACCTTGAGCGTGGATCAGGTCACCTTTCGCCAGCCTATCCACGTCGGCGAGCTGGTGACTTTCCTGGCCAGCGTCAACCATACGGGCACATCGTCGATGGAAGTCGGCATCAAGGTGGTGGCCGAGGATATTCGCACGCAGATGGTGCGCCACGTCAACAGTTGTTTTTTCACGATGGTGGCGGTGGACAACGAACGCCGCCCGGTGCCGGTGCCGCCGCTGCGCCCATTTACGATCGAGGAAAAGCGCCGTTTCGAAAGCGCCGTCCTGCGCAAGCAGTTGCGCCAGGAACTGGCCAAGCGCTTCGAAGAGACCAAACCGGCCTGATTCGCCCGCCGGCATTCGCCAAAATGAAAATACTGCTGGTTGAAGACGACACGATGATCGGGGAGAACATCCAGATCGCGCTGGTCGGCGAGGGCATCGAAGTCGATTGGGCCACCGACGGCGTGGCCGGCGAAGCCGCGCTGGATACGGTGCAATACGACGCCTTGCTGCTCGATCTCAGCCTGCCGCACAAGGACGGCGTGGACGTCCTGAAAACCCTGCGCGCGCGCAAGAACGGCATTCCGGTGCTGGTGATGACCGCGCGCGACACGGTGCCGCAGCGCGTGCTCGGGCTCAATATCGGCGCCGACGATTACCTGGTCAAACCCTTCGATCTGGAAGAACTGATTGCGCGCCTGCATGCGCTGGTGCGGCGCGCGCGCGGCGGCCTCGATCTGATCTACCGCAATGGCGAGGTCACGGTCAATGCCGCCACGCGCCAGGTTTTCGCGGGGCAGCGCCAGGTCGGCCTGTCGTCGCGCGAATGGAATATCCTCGACGCGCTGGTGGCGCGGCCCGGCGCGATCCTGTCGCGCGCCCAGCTCGAAGACCGGCTGTACGGCTATGCCGGCGAGGTGGAAAGCAATGCGGTCGAAGTCTATATCCATGGCCTGCGCAAGAAACTGGGGCAGCAGTTCATCGTCAACATCCGCGGGCTCGGCTACATGGTGGAGAAAGTCTGATGCGCTCGCTGCGCATGCGCCTGATCCTGTTGCTGGGGATTGCGATTTTCGCGGTGGCCGTGCTGCAGTTCTTCGTGGCGATGCAAACCTCCGCGCGCGAAGCCGATAAATTGTTCGACTATCACATGGAGCGCATGGCGCTGGCGCTGAAGGACCGCAGCTTCAAGCATTCCAAGCTGCAGGTGCCGTCGGACGCGGTCGCCAACAGTTTCGAATTCGTGATCCAGATTTGGGAAGCGGACGGCTCGCCGGTCGAAATCTACCAGTCGCGGGTCCATGCCATGTTGCCGGAAATGGCTGCCGACGGCTATTCCACGGTGAGAATGGAGAATGGCAGCTGGCGTATTTACTCCCAGCATACCGAAAGCCGCGTGATTCAAATTTCGCAGAAAGTGAAAGCGCGGCGGGATCGCGCCATGATGATCGCCTGGCGCTCGGTATGGCCGATCATCCCGGCGTCGCTGCTGCTGTTCGGCGCCGCCTGGCTGGTGATCACCTCGGCGCTGTCGCCGCTGAGCCGCATCGGGCGCGATCTGGCCAACCGCAATGTCGATTCGCTGGCGCCGATCGCGGAAGACCGTTTGCCGCGCGAAGTCGCGCTGCTGACGGCCGAATTGAATTCCCTGCTGGCGCGCATGGAGCAGGCGCTGTTGTCCCAGCAGCGTTTCGTGGCCGACGCGGCGCATGAGCTGCGCTCGCCGGTGACGGCCTTGTCGCTGCAGTTGCAGACGCTGGCGCGGGCCAGGGACGAAGAGACGCGCGACCAGGCCGTCGAACGCCTGCGCGGCGGCATCGAACGCGCATCGCGCCTGATCGAGCAATTGCTGGTATTGGCGCGCCAGGATCCGCTGCTGCAGACCGATGAAATCATCGCGGTTTCGCTGACGGCATGCATTGAAGCCGCCATCGCCGATGTCAGGGTTTTCGCGCTCTCGCGCAGTATCGACATCCGCTGCGGCGCGCTGGTCGAAGCCGACATCCGCGGCGACGAGGAAGCCTTGCGCATCCTGGTGCGCAACCTGCTCGACAATGCGGTGCGCTATACGCCGGAGCAGGGCATCGTGCAGATCGACCTGGCGCTTGAGGGCCGGATGCTGGCATTGACCATACAGGATTCGGGCGGCGGCATTTCCCAGGACAACCGGCCGCGCGTCTTCGACCGGTTTTATCGGGTGCCGGGCACCAAGACCCGCGGCACCGGCCTCGGCCTGGCCATCGTCAAGGCGGTCGCGGACCGGCATCGGGCCTCGGTCAGGCTGTTCCAGGCGGCGCTGGGCGGGCTTGGCGTCAAAGTCGGGTTTTCCGACTTTTCGCTTTCGGATTTTTCAAAAATTGCGAACATGTCGAAATAAAAATTCCTTTTTCCCGTTGTAATCATGTAATTGTTTTGACTCTTCAGTTTCCCTTAAGAATCGTTGGGCAGTATGGCGAGCACCATACAAAGGGAGACTTAGAAGATGACAATAATGCATAAATCGGTAATCGCCGCGGCCGTGTCGGCCGCCTGCGTTTTCCCCATCGCCGTGCAGGCGCAGACCAGCGTCACGGTATACGGCAAGATGTATCCGAGCTTCGATCATGTGAACGTCAGCGGCGGCACCGCCGCCGGCACGCCGGTCAGCACGTTGAGCGCCTCGGCCAAGGGCACCAACGCCACCAGCCTGAATACCATGGATGCGCCCAATTCGCGTCTCGGCTTTCGCGGCACGGAAGATCTGGGCGACGGCCTGAAAGCCATCTTCCAGCTGGAGATGGGCTTCGGCCTGGACACCGGCGGCGGCAAGGCCGGCGATCCGATCTTCAGCCGCAATACCTTCCTCGGGCTGCAGGGCAAGTTCGGCACCGTCAAACTGGGCAATATGGATACCGTGTATAAAGAACTCGGCGACCATATGACTTTCCTCGGCGTCACCAGCGGCAACTTCATGGGCTTGAGCAATATATTGTCCAAGGCGGGCTTCGGCACCAGCTCTGCATCGAGCTTCCACCTGCGCCGCGCCAACAGCTTCTACTACGAATCGCCGGAATTTGCCGGCGTACAGGGCCTGTTCGACTGGTCGCCCAACGAAACCGCCGGCGATGCATCCAGCGGCGTGATCTCGACCGGCGTCAAATACGAAAGCGGCCCGGTCTACCTGGCGCTGGCCTATGAAACGCACAAGGATATGTTCGGCGCCTCGCTGAACGTGCCGAGCGGGATCGCCAATACCACCGGCGGCGTCGCCAATCCCGGCGCCAGCTCGCGCGATTCGGCCGTGCGCGCGACGGCCCAGTATCGCTTCCCGAACAACTACCGGGCCGAAGTCAACGTGGCGCAATTGCGTTACAACGAAAGCGGCGGCGCCATCGGCAAGTTCGACAGCTACAAGCACAATACCTGGTCGATCTCGGCGGAAAAGATCATCGGCGCGGTCAGCCTGGTGGCTTCCTACGGCCAAAGCCAGGCGGGCAGTTGTTCGCTGGTCGGCGGCGTGGCGTGTACGACATCGGGCCTGAATGCCCGCATGTTCAATATCGGTTCTTCGTATGCGTTGTCCAAGCGGACCTCGCTGTTCGCCGTGTATTCGTACATGGGCAACGATACATCCGCGGTGCAAAGCAACTGGCTCAACGGCAAACCGAGCGCCGGCCAGGATATTTCCACCCTGGGCGTGGGCATCAGCCACAGTTTTTAATCTTCGCTTATGTAGTCTGGAGGAGCAGTAGTTTGCGTGTCCCGATCCCCGAGTGGCACAAGCCGGCTTTTATAGCCGGTTTTTTTTCGTCTGCCGCTTTTTTGGAAAATAAACGCATGGCGACCATACGCTCCAATGCTTAGGCCAGACATAGGGAAAATGTGAATTTTCCATTATCAAAATTCTTGATCCGGGTCAATTTTTCGCGAGAAACACGATCGTAATTTAAGGACGGCACAGCGATTTCGTGCTACTCGCGACATCACCCGGATCCGCACAAATACATCCGTATTGCAGAGTTGGGGATGCCTTAAATCAACAAGTTGGAGACAAGACAATGAAAAAAAAAGTGACGACAGGAGCGTGCGCGCTCATCTTCGGTGTGTCGGGCATTGCCGCATCCGGCGGTGCGGCGGCGCAATCCGCCAGCCAGGACATGAAGCAGCAGATCGATGCCCTGCAAAAGCAGGTCGAAGCCCTGCGCTCCGATCTGGTGCGTATTTCGGAGCAGCAAAATGCGACGGCGGCACAGGCGGCCTCGGCTTCGGCTGCGGTTGCCGCGGCGCCGGCCCATCATGATTTTCTTGAACGAAAGGAGGGGGACGGATTGACGTTGCTGACACGCGGCGGCGAGGTGACGCTGTACGGCAATGTCGACCTGTCGGTTGACGACACGACCAAGGGCATCTCCAACAAAGTGGCGCCGGACGGTTCGCGTCCGGCCGGCAACAATGGCTATCTGCCGGCCGTATCGAGCAATAATTCCTATGTCGGCTTGCGCGGCTTCCAGGCACTGGGGGGTTTTCCCGCCAAATTCGTCTATCAATTCGAGACGCAAATCGATGTATCGGCCACTTCCGGCACGGGCGCGACCAACAGCAATACCAGCAATGCGGTCAAGGGCGGCCTGACGTCGCGCAATACGTTCGTCGGCCTGGCCAATCCCACGTATGGCGCCTTCAAGGTCGGCAAAACCGATGCGCCTTACAAGACATCCACGGCTTCCATGAATCCGTTCTCCGGCATGCTGGGCGACTACGCCGTGATCATGGGCAACACCGGCGGCGACAACCGGGTCGAATTCGGCACCAGGCTGGATCATGCCATCTGGTACGAGTCGCCGTCTTTCCATGGCGTGAGCGTCAATGCGCTGGTCTCGCCCGGGCAAAACCGCGCCGACGACAACAGCAACATTGCCTCGGGCGAATCGGATTGCAGCGGCGGCAATATGCCAGGCAGCGGCGGCACGCCAGCGGCCTGTAACGACGGCTCTTACGGCACTGCCTACAGCACCAGCGTGAGCTATCGCAGCGGGCCGCTGCTGTTGACCACGGCGTACGAATTGCACAAAGGCGTGAACCGCAGCAGCGATCTCGGCGCGTTCGATCCCAATGACATCGCCAACGAAAGCGCGGCAAAGATAGGCGCGCAATATGCCTTCTCAAGCGGCACGACGGTGAGCGCCATCTATGAAAGCATGCGGCGCGACGTGCCGCAATCTCTGGCCTTTCAGAATGAACGCCAGCGTACCGGCACCTGGCTGGCGGTCAGCCAGGCGATCGGCCAGAACGACAATGTCGCCTTCGGCTGGGCGCATGCGGGGCAGGCGCCGGGCGATCCGGGACAGCACAACACCACCGGCGGCGCGGGCTCTCCGAATAGCGCCAACATGTACACGTTGGCATGGAAACATCAGGTCGACAAGCAGTTCAGCCTGTATGCCGACTATGCATTGACGGTGAATGGCGCAAGCTCGCATTACGATCTCGGCGCAGGTGGCCGGGGCGTGACGACCGACTGCCACGATGCGTCCAATCCCGACACCAGCGGCTTCGATCCGAACGGCAACGGCCCGCATTGCTGGGCCGGCGGCCGTCTGCAAGGGGCCAGCGTGGGCATGAAATATACGTTCTGACGACCGTACGCCACGCCTGGTATGAAGCCGGCTTTTATGGCCGGCTTTTTTTCGCCTGCCGATTCCTTATTCCTTAATCCTTGCCGCGCGCTTCGGCCAATGCGATGGTCAGATGTTGAATCTTCTTCTTTAACTGATCGCGCTCCTCGCGCAGTTCCGCGACCAGGCCGTTCAGGCGATATATTTCCAGCTGATCCGGCGTGGCGCCGGCCGGCAGCGCTTCCGGTTTCGGCTTCGGCGGCAGCCGGGCTTCGCGCACTTCCCTGGCCGCCTGCCGCAGTTCTTTCTTGCCGCCGGAGACCGCCGCGATCTGTTTTTCGCCGGGCAGGGAAGCGACGGCGGCCGCGGCGTTGATCGAAATGACGCCGGATTTGACCGCGCCGACCAGTTCCGGCGCTGCATGTTTGCGGATTTTCTCGATCTGGCCCAGCGTCGCGCTGCTCATGCGCGCGGCGCGCGCCAGCGTTTCCCGCGTCCATGGCGGCTCGCTTGCGGATTGCGCAGCCTGGCCGGCATCGGCGCCGGCCGGACTTTGCGCCTGCGCCAGGCGCGCCGAGACGATCTCTTTCTTGCGCAGGGCAAGCACGCCGCGCTGGAAATCCGAGACGCTGCGCCGGCCGAGATGATTGTCGATCATCCACAGATGGACGTCGTCGATCGATTGGAAACTTTGGTTTTGAACGGTATTGAAGGGAATGCCATGCTTCTGGCAGATGCCGTAGCGATTGTGTCCGTCCACCAGCAGGTCGCCCCACAACACCAGCGCGTCGCGGCAGCCCTCGGCCAGCAGGCTGCGTTCCAGCGCGGCAAATTCGTCTTCGGTCAACGGGTCGATATAGGCGCGCAGGTCTTCGTTGATCGTGATGGTCATGGTCCGGGGAAATAAAAAAGATAGCGCGGTAGTGTACCTTTGGTTTCGAGCGAATCCCCGGATTTGCCGAAGTAAAAATGTGAAGTTTTTTGCACAAATATAGGCGTTTCAAATGTTAATGCGCCAAATCCTTCACATGAATACCTTGGATACCCGGTTTATTTATTCACAATATCGTTGAAACGCTCTTCCCATTTGGCCCGGTTATCCAGCGCCGCCTGTGGATCGATGAAGGTGATTTTCTGCTTGCTCAGGGGCGAGGCGACCCGGACATTGCTCGGCACGTCGTCCACGCTGGCCATGACTTCCTGACCTTCAGTCAGCATGAATTCATAGTAAAGCCGCGCCGCATTCGGATGCGCGGCATGCCGGAAAATGCCGATGGCGTTGGTGGAAGCCAGCGCCGGCTCCAGCGAGAACCAGTCGACCGGCGCGCCGGCGCGCTTGAGCTGGATCGCCTTGTATTGATAGACATTCAACGCCAGCGGCACTTCGCCCGCGGCGACCAGGTTGGCCAGCAGCGAATGGCCGGTGCGCACCGAAAAACCGTTCCTGGCCTTGATGTCGCGGAACAGGATGAGGCCCGCATCGCCGCCGAGATGATCGGCGGTAATCTGCAGCCAGCTGGAATCGGTGGACTCGATGCCGAGCTTGCCTTTCCATTTCGGATCGAGCAGATCCTTGTAGCTGCGCGGCAGATCCGCTTTTTTGATCAGATTGGTGTTATAGGCCATGACATACAAGGTGATTTGCGCAATCGCCCATTCGTGCTGCTTCTGCACGGCGCCCGGCACCAGGTCCTTGAATGTCGGCGATTCCACCGGCAACAACAGTTGCTCGCGCGAGAGCGCTTCCATATTGTCGGTCTGGATATGCGCCACGTCGACGTTGTACTTCCTGCCGTTGGCTTCGGTGACGACGCGCTGCAGCACGTTGTCGGCGCTGCCGCGCCAGAGATTGACCTTGATGCCGTATTTATCCTCGAAACGCTTGATTACCGGCGCCGAATCCCCCGCGGCGAGACTGGTGTACAAGGTAACCGACCCCTCTTTTTTGGCCGCGGCGATGATGTCGCTCATGTTCGCCGGAGCAGGATAGTCCACGGCAAGCGCCGGGCGGATGGAAGAGACCATGGCCGCGATGGCCAATAGCAATAATGGTAGATGTGACGAACGCTTCATGCGACCCCTTCGTATAAATTAATTTATATATACAAAACAATGACTTATGAAATATTTTTATGGAGTTAACTTAACAATCGATAGAATCGATGTCAATTGAATTCGCCTGAATTGACGAAAGAAACGGCAGCGGGCCTTGCGGAACGGGCGGGCCAAATAAGTGGAGTTGCGGCAACAAGATATGCTAACGTTGATGCGCTTCTATAAACACAAGAATCAAGCCGATCCAAACATGATGCCAATATCCGTTTCGACAATGCGATGAGTCCAGCCAAACCGCCGCTTTCACGTTTGGCAAAATCTCGCGTCACAGGGGCCGCTACGATGTTTGTGGTGCTGGTCTGCCTGATCGTCGTGGCCATTAGCGCCTGGAATGCCTGGAACTCGCGCCAGAAGGAATTGCGCGACGCTGAAATCGATGTGGAGAACATGGCGCGCTCGCTGGCGCAGCATGCCGACGATACGTTCAAGTCCGCGGATATGCGATTGGTCGGCATCACCGAGCGCGTCGCCAACGACGGCGTTTCCCCCAGTGCGATAAGCCGCCTGAATAAATTGCTGGCGCTGCTGGTCAACGAAGAACCCGAGCTGGCCGGTTTGTATATCTACGATAAAAAGGGCGACTGGCTGGCCAGTTCGCGCTCCACGAGTATGCCCGGCAGCAATAATGCGGGACGCGAATATTTCATTTTTCACGCCAATCATCCTGATCTCGGTCCCCATATCGGCAATCCGATACTCAGCCGCTTCAATCACCGATGGATTATTCCTGTGACGCGCCGGCTCAATGACGCCGAGGGAAATTTTTTCGGCGTCGCGGTCGCCACCATCGAACTCGATCATTTCAACAGATTTTATTCCCGCTTCGACGTCGGCCATGACGGCGTGATCCTGCTGTCGCTGAAACGGGGAATGCAGCTCACCCGCTGGCCCTTGCTGGCCGACTCCATCGGCAAGGATGTGACCGACCGGCCGGTCATCACGCAGTATGCGCAATCGCGCGAAAGCGGCACCGCCATCGCCGAATCGCCCGCGGACGGCCGCATGCGGATCATCGGCTACGATCATCTGCCGCATTTCCCGGCGGTTGCGGTGGCGGCGCTGTCCAAGGATGAAGTCCTGGCGGGCTGGTATCAGGCGACCCTGATCCAGGGCCTGGTCATCCTGGCCGTGGTCTGCATGCTGGGATATCTTGGATTTCGCCTGATCGCACAGATCGGCTTGCGCATCGATGCCGAGGAGGCGCTGCGGACATTGAACCTGACGCTGGAAAAACTGGCGCTGCAGGACGGCCTTACCGGGCTGGCCAATCGCCGCCAGTTCGATACCGCATTTCAAAATGAACTGAGCCGCGCCAAGCGTTCGGCCAGTTCACTGGCGCTGATCATGATCGATGTCGATTGCTTCAAGCGATACAACGACATCTACGGCCATCTGGCCGGAGACGAATGCCTGCGCCAAGTGGGCAAAGTCATCCGCGGGGCCGAAGTGCGCGCCGGCGACCTGGCTGCGCGTTACGGCGGAGAAGAATTCGCGGTGCTGTTGCCGAGCACCGACGTGCAGGGTGCGCTCAAGGTGGCCGAACACATCCGCACCGCCATACGCGAGCTGGAGATCAAGCACTCCGGCAATGCGCCGGGCGTGGTGACCATCAGCGCCGGCGTGAATGCGTTGATGCCCGCAGCCGCCGCCGACACGCCGTTGGCGCTGATCGCCGCCGCCGATGAGGCGCTATACGACGCCAAGGCGGCGGGGCGCAACCAGACCCGCATCTACCACCAGGATTTTTCGGCTAATTCTCCTCCTGAAACGCCTCCTCGCGCTTCTTTCTGAGCGACGGCAGCAGCACGACAATCAGCGCCGCCGCGGCCAGGCCGAGCATGGTCGCGCTGATCGGGCGCTGCACGAACACCATCGGATCGCTGCGCGACAGCAGCAGCGCGCGCCGCAGGTATTCTTCCATCATCGGCCCGATGATGAAGCCCAGCAGCATCGGCGCCGGTTCCGCGCCCAGCTTGGCGCAGATGTAGCCGAACAGGCCGAACAGCGCCATGAGTCCCACATCGAATTCGCTGTTGTTGAGGCTGAACACGCCGATCGCGCAAAACATCAGAATGGCCGGATAAAGACGATGGTAGGGCACCATGATCATCTTCACCCAGAGGCCGATCATCGGCAGGTTCAGCACCACCAGGAACAGATTGCCGAACCACATCGAGACGATCAGTCCCCAGAACAGCGCCGGCTGTTCGGTCATCACGCCGGGCCCGGGCTGGATGCCGTGCAGGATCATGGCGCCGATCATCAGCGCCATCACCGGATTGGACGGAATGCCGAGCGTCAGCATCGGAATGAACGAGGTCTGGGCCCCGGCGTTGTTGGCGGATTCGGGCGCGGCCACGCCTTCAATGGCGCCCTTGCCGAACTGCGCCGAGTTCCTGGAAACCTTCTTCTCGAACGAATAGGCCGCAAACGAAGCCAGCATGGCGCCGCCGCCGGGCAGGATGCCGAGCGCCGAACCGAGCGCGGTGCCGCGCAGCACCGGCGCGATGATGCGCTTGAAGTCCTCCCTGGTCAGCATCAGTCCCGACACTTTCTTCATGACCAGGTTGCGGGTTTCATCGTGCTCCAGATTGCGGATGATTTCGCCGATGCCGAACATGCCCATGGCCACAATGACGAAATTGATGCCTTCGGTCATTTCCGGCAGGTCGAAGGTATAGCGCGCGGCGCCGGAATTGACGTCGGTGCCGACCAGGCCGAGCAGCAGCCCGAGGATGACCATCCCGATCGCCAGCAGTATCGAGCCGCTGGCCAGCACCACCGACGCCACCAGGCCCAGCACCATCAGCGAAAAATATTCCGCCGGGCCGAATTTGAGCGCCAATTCCGACAGCGGCGGCGCGAACAGGGCCAGCAGCACCGTGGCCACCGTGCCGGCAAAAAATGACCCCAGCGCCGCGGTGGCGAGCGCCTTGCCGGCATTGCCGTTGCGCGCCATCTGATAGCCGTCGATGGCGGTGACGACCGATGACGACTCCCCAGGCAAATTGACCAGGATCGCCGTGGTGGAGCCGCCGTACTGCGCGCCGTAGTAGATGCCGGCCAGCATGATCAGGGCGGAAATGGGCGGCAGGCCGAAAGTCGCCGGCAACAGCATGGCGATGGTGGCGACCGGACCCAGCCCCGGCAGCACGCCGACCGCGGTGCCGACGAAGACGCCCAGCAGGCAATACAATAAATTGGTGAGGGTGAGCGCGGTGTCGAAGCCCAGCGCGAGGTTATTGATGATTTCCATACGTTCCTAATCAGAAGCCAAGCCAGGGACCGAAGGCGGGCATCGGCAAGCCGAGCAGCTTGACGAACACGGCGACGGCAAAAATTGTCAATGCAATCGCCAGCAGCAGCGCTTCGCGCCAGCGGAACTTGGGACTGGCGTATGCGCTCATCAACAGCAGCACCATGGTTGCAGGGACCAGGCCGGCGCCGCGCATCAGGTAGCCGAACAACAGGACCCCGGCGAGGATCAGCACGATTTCCTTGACGTAGAACTTGCCGACCGCTTCGCCGTCATGCAGGAACGCACGCGCCACGGCGACCATGCCGATCAGCGTCAGCAGGCCGCCAAGTACGGTCGGGAAATAAGCCGGACCCATGCGGCCGGCCGTGCCCATGGGATAGTTCTGCGCGACGATCACCGCGCCCAGGCCGAAAAACAGAAAAATGATGCCGGTCCAAAAATCCTTTGGATGGCGTATGGATAATGCCACTGTGGTTCTCCCCCTTGTTAATGGATCGATGCGTCAATCCGCGTAGATGCCGGCTTTGGCGATGATCGGCGCCCAGCGGTCGATTTCCGACTTCAGGTACACGCGCAATGCTTCCGGCCGCGCGCGCTCATCGGCCACCGGTTCGGTGCCGAGGTCGGCAAAGCGCTGCTTGACCACCGGATCCTTGAGCGCGACGCGCAAGGCGTCGGACAGCGCGTCGACAGTCGCCTTGGGCGTGCCGCGCGGCGCATACATGCCGTGCCACACAGCGACGTCGAAGCCCGGCAAGGACGCTTCATTGAGGGTGGGCAGATCCGGCATGGTCGCCAGGCGGGCCTTGGTGGTGACCGCATAGGCCTTGATTTTTCCGCCTCTGATCTGGCTGGTGGTATTGGTGGTCTGGTCGCACATGAAATCCACCTGGCCGCCCAGCAAATCGTTCATGGCGGGGCCGGTGCCTTTATAGGGGACTGTGGTCAGGTTGGTGTCGATCGCGGTCATGAGCAGCATGCCGCACAGATGCGAAGCCGATCCCACGCCGGCATTCGCATACGACACCTTGTCCTTGTTGGCTTTCACGTAAGCCAGGAATTCCTTCATGTCCCTGGCCGGGAAATCCTTGCGCGCCACCACGGTCATCGGCACATCGGTCACCAGGCCGATCGGCTCGAAGCTGTCGATCGCGTTGTAGCTGAGCTTGCGGTACAGCGCGGGAGCGGTGGCGTGGCCGATGTGATGCAGGAAGATGGTATAGCCGTCCGGCGCCGATTTGGCCACGCGCGCGGCGCCGATGGTGCCGCCGGCGCCGGCAACGTTTTCGATGATGATCTGCTGCCTGAGCCTGGTACCCATCGACTGCGCCACCAGGCGCGCCACGGTATCGGTCGGTCCGCCGGCGGCGAACGGCACCACCATGGTGATGGTTCTGGCGGGATAGTTTTCGGCTTGCGCGTTTGCGCCGGCAAGGCCAAGTCCCAAGCCCAGACCCAGTATTGCGAGGCATGCGGCGGCCGCGCGCGGAAGTGCGTTTTTCATTTGGCGTCTCCTCTATCCTTTTTGTTTATGGTCCTGATCAGGGTGGGAGGAAGATACCATTTATTTACATAGTTTTACATTTCAAATTCAGTTTTTTTATTATTTTCAGAGCGGGCGCCGATCAGCCGCCAGGCGCTCAAGGCGCCGCCGAGGGCCAGGCCGGCGCATATCAGCATCACCCAGCGAAAACCCGCAACATAGGACTGGCCGATGGCGTCTTTCAGTGCCGACCGTTCCGGTTCGCCGGCGCCGGCCGGCAGCTCGATTGCCGCCAGTTTGGCGCGCTGGGCTTGCACCATGCGCAACTCGTCCTGCGCGATATGCAAGGCATCCAGACGCCGGTCCAGGCCGACATTGAACGCCGCGCTCATCACGATGCCGAACGCCGCGATGGCCAGCAGGCCGGCAGCGCGCGAAACCGCATTGTTGACACCCGACGCCGCGCCTGCCAGATTCTGGTCGACCGCGTTCATGACCGTGGTGGTCAGCGGCGCGACGCTGATGGACATGCCCAGCCCCAATACCAGCACCGCGGGAAAATAATCCGTCCAGTAATCGCGGGCGCCGCCGCCCACGCCCGGAATGGCGAAGCAGGCGAATCCGGCTGCCGCGACGGCAGGGCCGATCATCAACGGCAACCGGGCGCCGTAACGCTCGACCAGTCCGCCGCTCCACCTCGACAAGGAAAACATCAGGACCACGAACGGCAGCAATGCGGCGCCGGCGCCAAGCGCGGAATAGCCCTGCACCAGGATCAGGTTCAAGGGCAGGAAATACAGGCCGCCGCCAAGCGCGGCATAGAGCATCAGGGTCAGCAGATTGGCGCCGCTGAAATCGCGGGAACGGAACAGCACCAGCGGCAGCATCGGCGTGGGATGGCGCCGCTCGACGCGAATGAAAAAGGCGATCGCCAGACCCGCCAGAATCAGGGCGGCGACAACCGCCGCATTGCTCCAGCCTTGGTTCGACGATTCGATCAGGCCGTAGATCAGGCATCCGAGTCCGATGCTGGCCAGCGCCGCGCCGAGCCAGTCCAGGCTGCCTTTGGCGTTGCGGTCGCGGCTTTCCGGCACGTACCTGAAGGTAAGAAACATGACCAGCAAGGCGATCGGCGCGTTGATCAGGAATGCCGATCGCCATGAAACATGCTCAATGAGAAAGCCGCCGACGACCGGGCCGATCGCCGTCGTGATGGCGGTATAGCCGGACCACGTGCCGATCGCCTTGCCGCGTTCGTTTTCGGGAAACGAAGCGCTGATCAGCGCCAGGCTGCCCGGCACCAGCAAGGCGCCGCCGATGCCCTGTACCGCGCGGGCCAGGATCAATTGCATGACGCTGCCGGTCAATCCGCACCAGATGGACGCCGCGGCAAACAGCGCGATCCCGAGCGCGAATACGCGGCGCCGTCCGAAACGGTCGCCCGCGCCGCCGCCGACCAGCAGCAGCGCGGCCAGGAACAGGGTATAGGATTCAACCACCCACTGCGCATCGGAAGCGCTGGCGCCGAATGCCCGCTGCAGCGCCGGCAGCGCGACGTTGACCACGGTGCCGTCGATGAACACCATGCTTGAAGCCAGTATCGTGGCCGCCAGCACCCAGGGACGGGCGCTGCGCTTGCACAGCGAATCGGCTTCATCGGCGATGGCGTTTTCTGTGCCGGGACGGACAGGCGATGCGGTCATGGACGTCACTCCCACTGGATTGATGTCGGCAAGGATAGCGGAAATCCGGCCGCATACGGCGTGGTATCTGTTAATGCCCGATCAATGCCTTATACGCTTCCCAACTCGCACGCTCGACCCAGTTATGCATCAGCTTGCCGTCTTCGCGGATCTGCCAGACGGCCGTGCCGGTAAAGGAGATCTCGCGTTGATCCGCCGGCAAGCCGAACATGCCGTTATTGCGGCCGCTGACACGCCAGCGCGAAGCCACGCGGCTTCCGTCTTCGTTCTGGAACGTTTCGATCACATCGAATTCAAGGCCGCCGATGAGGTTGTTGAACTGTCTGGCCCAGGCTTTGAAGCTTGCTCTTGAGACGACATCCACACCGCCGGACGTGATGATGAAATCGTCGACGCAGAAACGGTCGATTGCGTCAAAGTCCTTGTTCTTCCATACCGCGGCCCAAAAAGCCTCCACGATTTGTACCGCATTCTGCTTATGCATATTGACCTCTTATTAATGGATTGATGGAATGATTCTGCCGGAGCGATCATCGTGGCAGCCGCTTCGCGACAAATCCCGCCGCGGCAAAAGCGGCGACGATCAGCACCGTGGCGAAGGCGGTAGCGGCTATCGCCAGCCCGGCACGGTCGATCAGGAAACCGGTGGCGACGGGCAACAATCCCGCCGGAATATAGCCGCCGATATTCATCAGCGAATTGGCCTGCGCCCGCTTTTGATCCGGCACTTTCACGCCGATCAAGGTCAATCCGCCCAGTTGCCCCAGTCCCTGACCCATGCCTGCCAGCGCGGCGGCCGCTAACAACAGCGCCGGTAGCGCGGCATGCACCGCCGATATCATGGCAATCATCGCCAAGGCCGTCGCTGCCGCGCCGAGCAGCAATACCGTGCGGATCGACAGTTTCCGAACAGCGAACTGGATGACCGCCGCGCTCATGAACATTAGGCCCGCCATGCCGCCCGCCATCAGCGGGCTGCCGATATGCAGCAGCCTGGACAACAATGCCGGTCCCAGCGCCAGCATGAAAGACGTGGCCGAAATGCCCGGCGCAAACACCGCGACGCCGAACGCCACATCCAGCCGGTTCTGCGCCGGAACGGACGGTAGGCGCAAGCCTTTATGAGAGGTGCCGCCGCCAATGGCGGCAGCAGGAAGGCGAGGCAAGGGCATGGCGGTAATAACAGCCAACGCCGTCGCCAGCAAAACCAACTCGATGCCGAATATCGCCCAGACAGGGCGATCGCTCACTTGCGCCAGCGTGCCGGCCAGCACAGGACCCAGTCCGGCGCCCAGCACCATCGCAACCGATGCGGCGCGCGATGCCTGGCGCTTGCGCTCCGGGCCGCCGACATCCACCACCGCCGCCATGCCGGCCGAGACAATGATGCCCACCGAGATGCCCGTCAAAAAGCGCGCTGCCACCAGCGCCGCCACCGATTCAGCCGCTATAAACAGTCCGCTGGCCGCCATGGCGATCAGAAAGCCGGGCACCAGCACCGCCTTGCGTCCATGCCGGTCCGACAATTGGCCGGCGATCACCAGCGCGCCGAGCAGGCCGGCAATGTAGGAAGCGAAAATGATCGTCAGCGTGGCCGACGAAAATGTGAACTGCCGCTGCCAGTGCACATACAGCGGCGTGGCGGAATTGGACAAGATGAAAACCGCCGTCACCATCCATGCGGCAGCGGCGATTTTCCAGCCGCCGGCGGAAGCTTGCGGCAGGCGGACGGCGCGCGCCGATGGCGCGGCGGCTATTGGATGCGTATTCATTTCTTTCTCCCGGCCATAGGCCTGTGTGCGAATGTTTGTTATTCTGCCCATAGTGCGGGAGGAGCGAAATTCCCCAATAACGCACTTCGCTTGTGAGGAAATGCTTATGTTCGACTGGGAAGATCTGCGTCATTTCACCGTGTTTGCCCGGGAGAAGTCCTTATCGGCCGCTGCGCGCCGGCTCAAGGTCGACCACGTTACCGTGGCGCGCCGCATCGCCGCACTGGAAGGCGCGTTGCGCCTCAAACTGGTTGAAAGGCGTCCGCGGGCTTATTTTTTGACGCCGGACGGCGAACGCATAGCCGAGCTTGGCGAGCGCATGGAACTGGCGTCGTTTGCGGTCCAGCGTACGGCTTCGGCAGGGCAGTCCGGCATCGCCGGGGAGGTCGCCGTCAGCGCGCCGCCGAACATCGCGGCGATGCTTATCGCGCCGCGCCTTGGGGAGTTACGCAAACTGCATCCGCAATTGCATGTGCGGCTTGACGGCGACACGCGCAATATATCGCTGGTGCGGCGCGAAGCCGATATTGCGATACGCCTGAGCCGACCGGTCGACGAGGAACTGGTGGTGCGCAAGCTGGCGAAAGTGAGTTTCTCGCTGTATGCCTCGAAGGCCTATCTTGCAAGCAATGGCGAAGACGCCCAGTCCTATATCGCCTACGATGCCAGCATGGACGCGACGCCGCAGCAGGCTTGGCTGCAGACACAGGCGGGCGCCGCCCCCATCGTCCTGCGCAGCAACGATCTGGCGATCCAGGCCGCGGCGGCAGTGGCGGGGGTGGGCATCGCCGTTCTGCCTGATTTCATGGGCGCACAGGATGAATGCCTGGTCCGCCTGCCGCACACAGGGGCGGCGCTGGAGCGGGAAGTCTGGGTTGCCGTGCACAGCGATTTGCGGCATGCGCCGAGGATTCAGGCGGTGATGGCATTCCTGGCGGCGTGCTTCGATCCGGCCATGAACCAAACGTAATCAAGCAGGAGCCTGACAAATGCCTAAAATTCTTTTTTGCGGCGATCCACACAGCGAATTCGGCCAGATAATTTCGGCTGCCCATGCGCATCGGCCGGATGCGGTGGTGCTGCTGGGCGATATAGAAGCGACGCGGCCGCTCGATATCGAACTTGCCGCGATTCGGGATCTGACCGAAATCTGGTGGATACACGGCAACCACGATACGGATACGCCGCAGCCGTATGCGTTTTTATTCGACTCGGCGCTGGGGGACCGCAATCTGCATGGGCGGGTAGTCGATATTGCCGGGGTAAGAATCGCAGGCCTGGGCGGCATATTCAGGGGAAAGATCTGGGCGCCCGAGAAAGGCCAGGCGCTGTATGAAAGTCCGCAGCAATACCTGGCGGAATGCGGCAAGGAAAATTATTGGCGGGACGGTTTGCCGTTAAGGCACCGCTCATCCATTTTTCCATCCGAGGTCCAGGCTTTGTCGGCCCGGGAAGCCGACATCCTGGTCACCCATGAAGGGCCGGATCTGCACCCGTATGGCAGTCCGGCGCTGACCGCGTTGGCCGTGAAGATGAACGTCGCGGCGGCGTTCCATGGCCATCACCATGAAGATATAGCCTATCCCGGCGGCGTTTGGCGGGGCGTCGGCCTGCGGCAGGTTTATCTTTGGTCGCGATGAGCGCTTACTGAGCGCTTACCCGGCGGCGTTGGGGAACTTCACTGTCACGCGCAGGCCGGCATCCTGCACGCCATCGGCATCGGCAATATTTTCCAGCGCAACGGTGGCGCCGATGCCGTCGGCGATCGATTTCACGATCGACAAGCCCAGCCCCGATCCTTCGATATCGCTGCCGAGTATGCGGTAGAACGGATCGAACACGCGGCTGCGTTCGCCGGCGGGAATGCCGGGGCCGGTATCTTCGACCAGCAGAATGGCGCGGCCGCCTTCGGCGCGCGCCGACAGATTCACCACGCCGCCCTCCGGCGTATAGCGAATCGCGTTTTCCACCAGATTCTTGACCAGTATTTGCAGATCGATGGCGCGCGCGGCCACCCGGACATCCGTGGCTTCCTTGATGCCGAGATCGATTTTCTTGGCCTCCGCCAGCGGCAGCATATCTTCGATCACTTTGCGCAAAACGTTCCAGAGCATGACCGGGGGAGCGCTTCTGTCGATGGTTTCCTGCGCCTGCGCCAGCGCCAGCAACTGGTCCAGCAGGGCGCGCGTGCGATGCACGCCGGTGCGCAGCGTACCGAGGCGTTCGCGCGCCGGCGCCGGCATGTCGACCGACGCCAGCCGTTCGGCCTGCAGGGAGAGCGCCGTCATCGGCGAGCGCAGCTCATGCGCCGCATCCGCCAGAAAGCGCCGCTGGGCCGCGACCGACGACGCTACGCGTGACAAAAGGCGGTTGATGGCCACCACGAACGGCCGGATCTCGGTTGGCAGGCGGTCGTCGCTGACGGGGTGCAGGTCGTTCTCGGAACGGCCGTCGATATCGGCCGCAAGCAGCTTGACCGGCCGGAACGTGCCGCGCACCAGCATGCCGACGATCAGCGACAAAACCGGAATCAGGAACAGGAACGGCATCAAAGTGCGGATTGCGCCGTCGCGGGCAACCTCGTCGCGCGATGCGGTCTGCTGCGCCACGGCGATCCGCGGCCCGGAATCGAGCGGCCGTATGAACACGCGCCATTTCTCACCGTCGGCCTTGATGGTCTGCAGGCCGTCTTTCATGCCGGCCGTCAGCCCCAGCGTATTGGGCGCGGCGGGCAGGGCGTGGGTGCTGTCGCCGGGAACGAACTGCACAATCAATTCGGAGTCCGGATCGGTGCCGGGCACCGGATCGCGCAACTGCCCGTGGACCGGCGGCAAATCGTGTAAATTGATCAGCGCGGCGACCTGGCGCAACTGATCGTCCTGGAATTCCAGCGCCCAGCTGAAAGAGGAATAAAAAGCGAACACGCCCGCCGCCAGCGCCATGACCAGGATCGACACCGCCAGCCATGCGGTCAGTTTGAGCTGCAGCGACAGTCTCATTTTTCCTTGTTCACCATCCATCCGACACCCCTGACGTTTTTGATCGCAGCGCTGCCGAGTTTCTTGCGCAAGGCATGGATCAGGTATTCCACCGCATTGCTTTCCACCTCTTCATTCCAGCCGTAAATGCGGCTTTCCAGTTCGGGGCGCGAAAGAATGGCGCCGGGACGGACCATCAACGCGAGCAGCAGGGAAAATTCGCGCGAGGAAAGGCGGATGGCATGTCCGCCGATGGCGGCCTCGCGGGTGACCGGATCCAGCGACAGTTCCCCGTTGTCCAGCAACGGTCCGGCGGCGCCGCCCTTGCGCCGGACCACGGCGCGCATGCGGGCCAGCAGTTCGGCCATCTCGAACGGCTTCAAGACATAATCGTCCGCGCCGCCGTCGAGCCCGCGCAGCCGGTCTTCCAATGCGTCGCGCGCCGTGATGATCAATAAAGGAACCGGATTTCCCTTGGCGCGGATCGAGCGCAAGGCTTCGAAACCGTCTTTCCCGGGCAGGCCGAGGTCGAGCAGTACGACATCGTAGTCCTGGCTTTCGACCGCGGTCAGGGCCGCCATGCCGTCCCGTACCCAATCGACGGCATAAGCGGCATCCTTCAAGGCGGATACGATTGCTTCGCCGATCATGCGATCGTCTTCTACCAGTAAAACTCTCATGCCGGCGCCGTTTCCTCGAATGATGATGGTCCGATTCCAGTATTGCATTTAAAACTTAGAAGAAAAATAGGGAATTCGTTTTGAAATAGGGAATTCGTTTTGCCGCGAGGAATCCCCCATTTCCACAAGACCCGCAACAAGCTTGTAGCACAATCGCGGCCGAGCCAATAGAATAACGCCCACGGCCGGCCTGAGGGGCCATTTTGCCTCTCCCGCTACATGCTACATAACAGTAATAGGAAAATCGATGCCTTTGGCGCACGCGCAAGCCGGCTCTTCACCTTTGCCTTCACCTTTACCATCCAGCGTCGCCATGCCCGCGCTGGAAGTGTCCGGCCTCTCGACGGCATGGGCAGGGCCGTTTTCCTTGTCGCTGGCCGCCGGCGAATGCCTGGCGGTGCAGGGGCCTTCCGGCTCGGGCAAGAGCCAATTGTTGAGAATGATCGCCGACCTCGATCAAAACAGCGGCAGCGTGGCGCTGTACGGACAATCGCGCGAAACCATGACGGCGCCGGACTGGCGGCGGCAGGTGGTATACCAGGCCGCCGAGCCGGCATGGTGGCAGCCCACCGCCGGCGAGCATTTTGCCATCGCCCAGGCCGATTGCATCGCGGCGCTGCTGCCGCGGCTGGGACTGCGCGAGGCGCATCTGACGGCGGACGTCTCGCGCCTGTCCACCGGCGAGCGGCAGCGCATGGCGCTGATACGTTCGCTGGCGGTCGATCCCCGTGTGCTTTTGCTCGACGAGCCGACCGCGGCGCTGGACGGGCCGAGCGTGGAAGCCGTTGAAATGCTGCTGCGGGAGCGCTTGCAAGGCGGGCTGGCGATCCTGCTGGTCACGCATTCCGCGCAGCAGGCCGAACGCATGGGCGACCGGCAAATGGCAATTTTCCCGAGAGCGGCGTGACCAATATGCAAGTCATCCATCTCAGCGCCTTCGATCTCGGCATCGCCTCCATACTCGTGCTGCTCAACGCCGCACTGTCGATCTGGCTCGGTTTGCGCCTGCACGGGCAGGTGCTGTGGGCGGCATTGCGCATGATCGTGCAATTGCTGCTGGTCGGCCTGCTGCTGCGCGTGGTATTCGCTTCCGGGTCGCCGCTGGTCACGATCGTGGTCGTGTTCCTGATGATCGGCGCGGCGGTCAGGGAGGTGGTGGTGCGTCCCGCCAAGCGCTTGCGCGGCTGGGCGTCGGTGCGCTTGAGCAGCGCGACGGTCGGCATCACCAGCATCGCGACGGTGCTGCTGGCGCTGCTGACGGCCATCCGTCCCGCGCCCTGGTACGATCCGCACTACGCCATTCCGCTGATGGGAATCGTGCTGGGCAGCGTGCTGAACTCGGCCAGCCTGGGACTGGATGTCTTTTTCAACGGTATCGCCGGCGCGCGCGCCGCCATCGAAGCCCGTCTGGCATTGGGCGCGAGCAGCCGCGAAGCGCTGATGCCGCATATCCGGAATGCGATCCGCAGCGGCCTGATCCCGATCGTCAATCAGATGTCGGCGGCCGGCATCATCACGCTGCCGGGCATCATGACCGGGCAGTTGCTGGCCGGCATGGATCCGGTCGAAGCCGTGAAATACCAGATCCTGCTGATGTTCCTGCTGGCCGGCGGCAGCGCGCTGGCTGCCAGTGGCGCGGTATATCTCGCCGCCGGCAGTATTTCCGACAGGCGCCAGCGGCTGCGGCTGGACCGGCTCAGGGACAGGTAAGGGACAGGCAGGACAGGTAAGGGCGCCGCGCGAGTTTGAAGACGCCCGGACGCTAATGATCAGCTAATTTTGAATTGTTACCTTGTTGGCGACGCTGCCCGGGCTGCCCCGGATCAGCACGCATATACAACAAAGGATTCGAACAATGAAAAAGCAATTAATGGTTGCCGCGGCGGCCTTGTTGCTGAACGCCTGCAGCAGCTATCAAGCGCTGCCGCTTGACGAGCGAACTGCCACGCTACCGGAAATCCCTCACTTGACGATTGACAGCAGCACCTTGTCGCTGCCGGAATTGCCTGCGCATGCCTTTGCGCCGTCGGACCAGGGCTTGGACATGACCGACGTCGCCATTCTGGCAGTGGTGAATAATCCCGATCTGCGAGCCGCCCGCAACGATGCCAACATCGCGCATGCGCAGGCATTTTCCGCCTCGCTGCTGCCGGATCCCCAATTGGCCCTCGCGGCGGATTTCAACCGCAACCCGGATGCCAATTCGAGCCGAGGCTATTCGATCGGTCCCAGCTACGATTTCGGATCGCTGCTGACCCATTCGACATTGCGTGCCGCCGCCGACGCTGAAAGCAGCAAGGCCGACCTGACCTTGCTGTGGCAGGAATGGCAGGTCGTGGCGCAGGCGAGGCTGTTGTTCATCAAATTGACCCAGGGCGACAAACTGGCCGCATTGCTGCGCACGCATCGCGCATTCTACCTGGACCGCAACCTGCGCAATCAGGAGGCCCTGCGGCGGCGCCTGATCACCGCCGATACGGCCGCGGCGGCCGAAGCTGCGCTGCAGGATATCGACAAGCAGCGCAATGATCTCGAACGGCAGACCAACCAGTCGCGACACGATTTGAATGCCTTGCTCGGCCTGGCGCCCGGCCTTCAGGTGCCGCTGGCGGGCGATGCGTCGCTGCCGCCGCTGGATCGTGCGCGCATTCAGGACAGCCTGGCGCACATCGCGCAACGGCGGCCCGATCTGATTGCCTTGCAATACGGCTATAAAGCGCAGGACCAACGCTATCGCGCCGCGATCATCGCGCAATTCCCGGCGCTGAGCTTCGGTCTCACGCGCACCCGCGACACCAGCAATGTGTCGTCGCAAGGCTTCAACTTGTCACTGTCGGTGCCGATCTTCAATCGCAATCGCGGCAATATCGCCATCGAAAAAGCCACGCGGCAAAAACTATATGACGATTATCGCCAGCGCCTCGATGCCGCGCGCAGCGATATCGACCGGATTCTGGCGGAACAGGAAATCAACGGGCGGCAGATGGTTCAGGTGGATGCCGGCGTGCGGAAGTTGGAGGCGCAGGCGAAAAACGTGCAAATCGCCGCACGTTCACGCAGCGTCGATGAATTGCTGCTGGCGACCATCGATGCCGCATTGATGGCCAAGCAGAACGAGCAGATCGCGCTGGCGCAATCGATGTTCGAACAGCGCGTCGTCCTTCAAAGCCTGCTCGGCGGCGAGCTGCCCGTTCAATATCAAGGAAAAGATAAATGAAGAAGAACAGAGTGATCTACATCGCGGCGTTCGGATTGGCGATTGTGGGGATCGGCGCGCTGGTCGCGGATCGCCTTTCCGCCGCGCCCGCCGATTCGGCAGCAACGCAACAGCCGGTTTCGGCGCAGGTCGCCACACAAGCGGTCGAACAGCGGTCGATGGCCAACAGCATCACCGCTTTCGGCGACATCGTCCCGCTGCGCATCCTCGGCGTAAGCAGCGCCTATCCGGCTCAAGTGGCCAGCCTGATGGTGGTGCAGGGACAGAAAGTCGCCAAGGGCGCGCCGCTGGCAATGCTGGCAGCCGATCCGGCCGCCCAGTTGGCCTATCGGCAGGCGGTGAGCGCGGCGCGTTTGAGCGCCGCCGAACTGGCGCGCACCAAAGAACTGTTGGGCCTGGGACTGGCCACGCAATCGCAACTGGATGCCGCGCAAAAGGCATCCGACGACGCCCAGGCCGCCGAAGCCACGCAGAAGAATCTGGGCGGCGCCGCCATCGCGGCCTTGAATGCCCCCGAGGACAGCGTCGTCATGGCATTGACGGCGGCGCAGGGCGATCGGGTCGCGGCGGGTGCGCCGATCATGCAGCTCGGCGTGGTTGGCGGCATCAAGATTTTGCTGGGAATCGATCCTTCCGATCGGCGGCGCATTGCAAAAGACGCCGCCGTGAAAATATCCCCGCTGGATGACGCCGACAGCATCGCGCAGGGCAAGATCGCCGATATCCAGGATGCGATCGATCCAAAAACGCAATTGAGCAACGTCGTGGTCAAAGTCGACGCGGCCGGCCGCAATTTCATTCCGGGCATGCGGGTGCGCGCCGAGATCGCCGCCGAACGGCGTACCGCATTCATCGTGCCGCGGCAGGCGGTGCTCGATGACGAGCGGGGTGCGTATCTGTTTCAAGTGGCCGACGCCAAGGCGCGCCGTGTAAATGTTCAGGTCGCAGTCGACAATCGCGAGCTGCTGGGGGTGACCGGCGCGATCGATGCGCGGCTGCCGGTAGTGGTGCAGGGCAATTACGAACTGAGCGATGGCATGCAGGTGCACGGGGGCGCGAAGTGAACGCTGGCGCATGGGTGCAAAGCCATCGGCGCTCGATCCTGTTTTTGCTGGCGATTCTTGCCATAGGCGGTGCGATAACGGCGTTCCGCTTGTCCACATCGCTGTTTCCGACGGTGGATTTCCCGCGCGTCGTGCTGTCGCTCGATGCCGGCGACCAGTCGCCGCAGCAGACCGAGATGCTGGTCACGCGGCCGGTGGAAGATGCGGTGCGCCGCCTGCCGGGCGTCAATGACGTGCGCTCGACCACCACGCGCGGCTCGGCCGAGGTTTCCGTCAATTTCGATTGGGGCGTGGATATGGCCTCATCAACCCTGCAGGTCAATGCCGCAGTCGCCCAGATACTGGCGCAACTGCCGCCCGGCACGGTTACCCGGACGCGCCGCATGGATCCGACGGTATTTCCGATTCTGGCTTACAGCCTGACGTCCACATCCATTTCGCCGACGCAATTGCGCGATCTGGCCGACTATCAATTGCGGCCTTTATTGTCCGGCGTCAAGGGCGTGGGGCGCGTGCAGTCCACCGGCGGCGCACAGGAGGAATATCAAGTGGCGGTCGATCCGCAGAAGCTGCTGGCGCGGGGACTGAGCAGCGACGACGTCGCCAAGGCGCTCGCCGGCGCCAATATTGTCAGCGTGGTGGGGCGCCTGGAAGACCATTACAAGCTTTACCTGGTCATGGCCGATACCCGCTTGGCGACACTGGAGCAAATCGCGCAGACCATTGTGGCCAGCAACGGCAACGGCGTGATCCGTGTCCAGGATGTGGCCTCAGTACGCCATGCCACGACCCCGCAATGGATCCGCGTCACGGCCGACGGCAAGGATTCGGTGCTGCTGTCGGTCTATCAGCAGCCCGCCAGCAACAGCGTGCAGATATCGAAGGATGTCAAAGCCAAACTGAAGGATTTCCAAGCGCAACTGCCGGCCGGCGTGACGCTCGCCAACTGGTACGACCAGAGCGAACTGGTGACCGCCTCGGCTTCCAGCGTGCGCGACGCGATCGTCATCGGCATCGGGCTTGCCGCGCTGGTGTTGCTGGTCTTTCTGCGCAACTTCAAAATTACCCTGATCGCCATCATCGTGGTGCCGGCGGTGTTGGCGACCACGGTCGTCCTGCTGCAATTGCTGAACATGAATTTCAATATCATGACGCTCGGCGGGATGGCGGCGGCAGTCGGGCTGATCATCGACGACGCCATCGTCATGATCGAACATATCGTGCGGCGCCTGCACGGAAAAACCTCGGATATCGAGCACAATGTCATGCACGCGGCGCTGGAGTTTTTCCGGCCCCTGCTGGGTTCGAGCGCTTCCACGCTGATCATTTTCGCGCCATTGGCGTTCCTGACCGGCGTCACGGGCGCGTTTTTCAAGGCCTTGTCGGTGACGATGGCGTCCGGCCTGTTCATTTCGTTCCTGATGACGTGGTTCGCGGTGCCGATCCTGGCGACGCATTTCCTGACCGAGAAAGACATGCGGCACGAGCAGGGCGGTCGTTGGACCCTATGGATGCATGACCGTTACGATCGCCTGATGACGCATCTGCTGGACATGCCTTGGCTGGTCTTGCTCGGAATTGCACCGCTGATCGCGGCCGGCTTCATCGCTTACAAACAGGTCGGATCGGGCTTCATGCCCGCGATGGATGAGGGCGGCTTCGTGCTCGATTATCACAGCCGGCCCGGGACCGCGGTCACCGAGACGGATCGGCTGGTCAGGCAAGTGGAAGCGATCGTGCGCGCCAATCCCAATGTCCAGACCTATTCGCGCCGCACCGGCACCGGTCTCGGCGGCGGCATCAGTGAACCGAACACGGGCGACTTCTTCATCAAGCTGGTCAGCGGAAAACGCGAACCGGTCGATGCGGTGATGGCCGAAGTCCGCTCGAAAGTGGAACAGGAAGTACCCGGGCTGCAGATTGAAATGGCGCAGTTGATGGAAGATCTGATCGGCGACCTGACCGCCGTGCCGCAGCCGGTCGAAATCAAGATATTTTCGGACGATCCGGCCGCGTTGGGCGGTATCGCGGCCACGGTTGCCGGTCGCATCGGCAAGGTCAACGGCATTGTCGATGTCCAGAACGGCGTGGTGCCGGCCGGCGATGCATTGCAGATCCACATCGATCCCGTCAGGGCGGCGCAGGAAGGGCTGGATCCGGCCGCCGTTTCGAAGATATTGACGGACAGCCTGAACGGCAACGTCGCCACGCAAATCCTGGGAACCACCAAATCGATCGGCGTGCGGGTCTGGCTGCCGGCCGCCATGCGCAAGACCGATAGCGACCTGAGCCTGCTGAGCCTCCGGGCGCCGGATGGCCATATGGTGCCGCTCAAGCGCATTGCCACCATCGAAAAACTCACCGGGCAGCCTGAAATTACGCGTGAAAACCTGAAGCAGATGGTTGCCGTGACGGCGCGCATCAGCGGACGCGACCTGGGATCGACGGTCGCCGAGGTCAAGACCGTGCTGGCGCAGCCCGGCGTCATCCCCAAGGGAGCCTACTACGAACTGGGCGGGCTGTATGCCCAGCAACAGATCGCGTTCCAGGGGCTGATCGTCGTGTTCGCAGCCGCGGCGGTATTGGTCTTTCTCTTGCTGTTGTTCATGTATGAAAGTTTTCGCATCGCGGGAGTGGTTCTGTTCACATCGCTCATTTCGGTATCGGCGGTATTCGTCGGCCTTTCCCTGACCGGCATCGATCTGAATATTTCGGCAATGATGGGCATGACCATGATTATCGGGATTGTGACCGAGGTGGCGATCTTTTACTTCTCCGAGCAACAGGATCTGGTCCATGCCGGGGATTTGAAGCAATCGCTGATCAACGCCGGCAAGAACCGCATGCGGCCGATCGCGATGACCACGCTGGCGGCGATCCTGACGTTGTTGCCGTTGGCGCTGGCGTTGGGGGCGGGATCCGAAATGCAGCAGCCGCTCGCCATCGCCATCATTTCCGGCCTGATCGTCCAATTGCCGCTGGTACTGATTATCATGCCGGTTCTATATCACGCAATGCACAGGAACAAACCACGCAATCCGGCCGCCATTACATCCGGCGTTCAGAATTTGTAGATCAGCGTGGCTTGCGGATAAACGCCGCTGCGGCCGGCGCGGGCGGCGCTCAAAACACCGAGCTCGACCCAAACATGCGCGTCGGGCGTATAGCGCATCGCCAGCGAATAGATGCGCTGGCTGCCGCCGCTCTTGTAATCGTCATAGCGATAGCGCAGCAGGGATGACAGGTTATCGCGCCATTGGTAGCTGAGCAAAAACAGGCTTTTGCTATGGATGGAATTGTCCAGATCCGGATTGGTGATGTAAGTCGCCGTGGCCTGTGCTTTCTGCGTCAGCATATATTCCACGCCGGCTTTTACCAGACTCGTGTTCCTGAGATCGCTGGTGGTAGTCGGATCGCCGTTGAGGTCCCGCAATTGGCCTCCGCCGACCACCGTTCCGAAACGCGGCGACCACTGGGAATGAAGCTCAAATTCGTATTTGGTCGAATTGTACGACTGTTGGGTCGTTTTCAGCTTGGTGGGGCGATAAGTGTATGTCACCGAACCCACTTGCTCGGGGGTGAACGGGTAGCTATACCGTAATCGGTATTCATCGAACCAGTCGATGGCGGAAAAATCCGTCACATCGGTGGAATAGGTGTAATTGGCTCTCCGGTATCTGAATTCCAGGAAGTTGTTGAGGGCGAAAAAGTGGGTGTAAGTGGCCTTCTTGTCTTTTCGTATGTACTGGCCCAGGCTTTCGTCCCGCACGCTCTCCAGCTGAATGTCTTCGCGCGACAGCAGGGGCATGCCGGCGCCGTAGGTAATGGTCCGGAACGTGAGGTCCCGTTCGTAGCGCCCGTAAACCCGCGGATTTCTCTCGCGCGCGAAATCATCGGCGGCTTGCCGGACTTCCTCGTCATCGGGCCAGCGTTCCCGGGCGGCGGCGTAGCCGGCCGCCGCCCGATCGAAATCATGGTCCAGGAAATAAGTGCTGGCAATTCCCAGTGCGGCGTTGGAATTGTCCGGCTCCAGCGCCGCGGCCTTTTCGTAGGCTTGCCGCGATTCTTCGAGATGGCCTTGCCAGCGAAGTATCCGGCCCATGCCGCGCCACGCATCGGCATTATTTTCATTCCTGGCCAATTCGTCGCGATAGATCTGCAAGGCAGCGTTCCAGTGGAAATTCTGGATTTCCTGGTCCGCTTTTTCCCCGTAGGTCATTTCTTTTTGCTGTGGCGCAGTCCCGGCCTCCTGGGAAGATGCGGGCGCCGAGATGGACAGGCAGGCCAGCAGCGTGCCGCAAAACCACATGTTTTTCCGCGTCTTGAGATGCATTTGTGTCCCCTTGATGTTGAGCCGAATCATTTTTTTTGATCGGATCGATTGCAGTGCAGAGAATGTCAACGCCGGCCTTTCCGGCATCGCCTTGTCGTCAATGTGATGCATCGACACGCATTTAGCTGGATTTCGCATAATCCTTCCCCAATTTGAGTCTTGCCATGGCTTGCCAGTGCGAATTCGTCAGGTCCTTGGCCGGCGTAATCCAGATATTGCTGCTGCCGCCTTGACGGGCGGAGCGTATGGCATGGGCCAATTGTTCGGCATCGATGGCGCCGCCCTTGTCATTCCATAATCCGATCGAATGCCAATAGCGGTCCCGTCCGAAATTGCGGCTCATGTACCTGGCGACCTTGCCTGTCGCCCGTGGCGACAGGCGGTCCATGGCGAAGTAGTCCCATACCACCAGCTGATGGACCAAGGGCAGCAACAAGCGGTAATCCTGGCCGTTTTCGCTGCTGCCGCGGGCAAGATCGTCGCGGCTCACCCTGACATCCATCAGCAATTTCTTTTTATGGGTGCGCGCAATCGCGGAAAGCCTGGCGACCGCGCGCGCCACCTGCCTGGAGCGCCATTGGCCGATGGCCGGGTGCTGCCAATCTATTTTTCCGTGGGCGTCGCGCGGCCAGTCGGCGCGTTTGGTCGAGGCATGGAATGCGGCACGGCAGCGTTCATCGAAGCAATGCTCGTCGTAGAACAGTTCGGTAATGCAAATCGCATCGATTTTGCTTTTGGCGGCAAGTGCGGTGAATGCCGCGTCAAGCAGATTGCCGTAATCGCCGTAGGCAAGACAGGTGGAGCAGACGATGTCCTGGCTGGCCTTGCCTTCGATATCGACGGCGGCGCAGTTCGGATGCGCCTGCAGATAGCGCGGGGCCAGCGCGTCCAGGGTGGCAATCGTTCCATACCCCTTCGCCGTCAGCAGCGCGACGCTGTTGTCCAGTATGTCGCCGTCTGTATCGTGCTGTTCCGGGCTCCACCATTGTTCGCGTCCCTGCCATTGAAAAAATGTCCAATCGGGCCGTCCGGCCGAGATGGCGATCTGGTTCACATGGACCGATTCGGGCGTGCGCAGCAGCGCCTGATCGGCATCCCGCCAGTCGGGCCAATCGGAGAAGTGGATCGACACCGCCAGATTGCCGCCGAGCGGGCCATCGGGTTCCAGCAATTCGGCCGCCATGGCATATATCTCGTCGGTATCGATCGGCAGCAGCGGGCCGGCCGCGGCAATGCCGGCGACCGCGGCGCCGCCCAGCATCAGCTTGCGCCGGCCGGGATGCTCCACCGCCTGGAATTCGCGCGGGTTTCTCCGTTCAAGCTTGTTCCAGTCCGGCGCAAGTGCGCGCGACTCGAGCCAGATCGAATAGATCACCACGGCGCTGTAGAAGAAACTCAGGGGAATCAGCGCGACGCCGTAAGGCAGGTAAAGCAAATCGCGCGGCGACCTGTCGAGCAGAATGGCAATGATCGCCACGATAAACAAACATCCGAATCCCAGGTAAGCCACCCATTCCATCGCCCCCAGGCTGATGGCGCCGAAATACAGGGCCGGCGGCAGCAGGAGAAAATTGACCGCCTGCAGGATCGGAATGCACATCATGCTGGCGATATTGAACAACATGTAAATGCCGAATCTGCCGAATTTCGCGCGTCCGATCATGTCGCGATGCATCGAGAGGACCGTGATATAGCTTCTGATCCAGCGCACCCTTTGCTTCCACAGGCCGCGCAAGGTGCTGGGGCATTCGGCAATGACCTTGGTGCTGGCGCCGTAGACGATGCGCACGCCGTGACGGTGCAGCCGCAAGGTGATTTCCAGGTCTTCTCCCCAGACTTCACGAAATCCGCCGATGGCGCGCAGGATATCGGCTCTCACCATGCCGAGATTGCCGGGGATGATCGGCAATATGGAAACCATGGAAAGCGCCCGCCGTACAAATCCGGTGCCGATGTGAGAGGTCACCACCAGCATCTTTTGCAGTATGCCGCTCGGATTGAGCGGGGTGTCGTTGCCGCTGAGGGCGCCGGTCGCCGGATCGGAAAAATACATGACGCCATTTCGGATGGTATTTTTTTCGAAAATCGAATCGGCGTCGGAAAAGAAGACGATGTCGCCGGTCGCCAGCGCGATGCCGGCATTCAGCGCCGATGCCTTGCCGCCGTTTTTTTTGGCGTGGTAGCGAATCAGGCCGCCGTCAATGAAGGGCTGCAGTTCGCGTTCGGTGGCGTCGGTCGATCCGTCGTTGACGACGATCACTTCGAAATCGGGATAGTCGGAATCCAGGATCGACTGGATGCTGAAAGAGATGGTCTTTTCCTCGTTATAAGCCGGCACCAGCACGCTCACCCGCGGTGCATACTGGGCGGCGCCGGCGCGAGCCTTGAGCCTGCGTTCCCAGACGCAGTAACCCAGCGCCAGGGGAAAATAGGCCAGCGCCAGCAAACCGAAGTAGAAGATGACGGCGCCGAACAGAAATATCGGGACAAGGAGCAGCTCTTTCATGCTCATCCGCCAAGGTAGCCGGTTTCGTAGAGACCCACCAGGGCATCGAAAATCTCCGGCGCCTTGTGCGTATGGGCGCCGATCCGCGCGTTGATTTCCAGGACGTGCGCGACACCGTTGACATCGCGCCGGATATCCATATCCACCGGCCCCGCGAGATCCAGCGCCCGGGCGGCGGACAAGGCAAGATCCTGCACATCCGGGGCGCTGACGCGTTCAAGCGCCAGCGCATTGCCGGTGCGTCCTTCGCGCAACGAGGTCTTTTCGAAGACGACGGCGATCGTTTTCGATGCCGGGCGATTGCGCCGGATCATCAGCAGCACATCGTATTCGGTGCCGGGCATGAACTGCTGCCATATGAGGTTGTTGCCGGCCAATCGCATGACCAGCGCGGTATCGGCCCGGTCATGCACCGTGACGTGACGGCCGCCGCGCCCGACCCTGGGCTTGGAGACGCAGGGAAATCCCAGCGGCTGGATGGCGGCCGGGCCGGATTCGCCTATGACGCTCCTGGGGACGGCCACGCCGGCCGCGGCCAGGCTTTTCGCGGTCAGCCATTTGTCGTTGCAAATGGCCACCGCGCGGGGATCCGCCATATAAACAGCGATGCCGCGGCTGCGATAGGCGTGGGCCTTTTCCGCAACGATGGGCAGCTCCTCCTGCACCGTCGGAAAAAGCCAGTTGATGTTCCAGGTGGAAAGCAGGGTGTCCAGTTGCGCGGCGTACATCGGGTGGGTCGCCGGAAGAACCTTTGCGAACCCATCCGCGCCGTGCTCGGCCGGCGCCATATCGGCCGCGATCACGCGGAAGCCTTTATCCTTGAGCGCGCGTATCGCCGCCTTGCCCGAAGGCCCGCCCGCTCCTGTGACCAGCACGCTTGTACCGTTTGCCATGTTTGTCTCCCCGAATGCGCTTGAATGTTTATTTACACAGTGAATCGAATGGCTTCGAACGCTTCGGCGGCGCGCAGACGCGCTTGTCCTCCACGCACCCGCGCCAGGCTGTTCACCAGGTTATCTTCCATGTAAGGGCGAGAAGTGTGCTGGCTTGCGTGGCATTTCAAGGCTTTGATTTTGTGCTCCAGATACAAGGACACTTCGATGAAATAATTCGGCTGGAAGCTTGCCGGCGTATTCGGATTTTCATAGCAGAGCAGGGTGGGGACGCGGCGCGCGGCTTCCATCGTGGCCAGATAGACGGCGTGATGATCGCGATGGAGGTCATGGCGGTTGTGCGTGAAAATCAGATCGGGATGGAGCTGGCGGGTGCGCTCCTCGATGGCGCGCCTGATCTCTTCCTGCCTGGTGCTGAGTTTGGTATCGGGAAATTTCATGACGGTCAGGCTATCGAGATGCATGACGCGGCCGCCTTTTTCGGCTTCTCTCTGGCGAGGATTGTTGCTCTTCTGCTTGGGATCGTGGAGGCCGCCTTCTCCGGCCGAGAACACCAGTCCGTGCGTTTCATGTCCCTCCACCTTGTAGCGCAGCAGGGCGGCGCCGCAACCCAGTTCGATGTCGTCCGGATGCGCGCCGAGGGCGAGGATGATCAGTTTTTTTTGCGCTTTCGGCGCGGACCTGATCAGCCAGATGAGGTTGACGATAATGAGCGCGAGTACGATGAAGCCGCTCAGTTCCAGCCCATATACCGCTGCCGAGCGCGAAGGCAGCGTACTGTTGAATTCAAGCGCGCCGTTGGCCGGCATCAGCACGGCCAGCAGCGGCAACGCGCCCACCGCCATCCTGGTTCGACGGGGCAAGCCCGTCAATATCAGGCGAAAACGGAAAATGTGATACACCACGAATAGCAAAATCACTGAGAGAATGCACAGGAAGACAAGTTCTCCGGTAGAAAGCATACGATTCCCCTTGCTGGTTTCTTTCGGGCTCAATTGTTTGTGAAAATGAACCGGTTCAAGGACTTTCCGACTGCGAAGTTCCTTGGCTACCGGGAGTGATCATAGGGCTTTGGAAAGCGGCATTTCCGACAAAACTATGTGCATTTCGGACATAATTCCGGACATGATCCGGCGGATTTCGACAAGCTCGGCAATGCCGGAAAACGGCGCTGTCAGCGGCTGCGGCCGGATCGGCGAAGGGGAGGTGAGGGGATGCAATTGGCCAGGCCAATGCAGTTGAAAAATCTCAGTGATGCATCAGCGGAGAGACGGCCAAGCCATTCAGGGCCGCCGCTGCAACGACAGCCGGCTCCTGCAATTTTTTTGGATTTGCACAAAAGCGCAATCCGCCAAAGTTGAGTCTTCAAATCGGCTTTGCCCGGTTGATTTCAACAGACACGTGAACAAGCTCTTCGTGAATGCCAAGCAGTTTTTTGAAGAAATCGGGTTCGGCATCTCCTGAAACCATCAACGATACGATGCAGGCGTATTTTCCCTTGCCGACCCGCCAGACGTGAAGGTCGCAAATGGATGCTTGGATTGGACTGCCGGCGATGACCTCCTTGATCTCATCGACGACCGGCGCATTCATTTCCGCATCCAGCAGCACTTGGCCGGATTTTTTCATCAGTCCATAAGCCCACGCCGCAACCAGAAATGCGCCGGCGATGCCCATTACCGGGTCCAGCCACGTTGCCCCCCATAATTTGCCGCCGTATAAGGCAACGATGGCGAGTACCGAAGTTGCCGCATCCGCGACGACGTGCACATACGCTGCGCGAAGATTGAGGTCCTGGTTATGTTCGCCGCCATGATCGTGGCCGTGATGATCTCCATGGCCGTGGCTGTGCGACCCTTTCAGCAACCAGGCACAGATGAGATTGACCGCCAAACCGACGATGGCAATGGCGATCGCCTGATCATAGTGAATGGCTGCGGGAGCGATCAATCTTTCGATCGACTGGAACAGCATCAATGCTGCCACCAAAGTGAGCAAGATGGCGCTTGTATAACTGCCCAGCACCTCGATTTTCCACGTGCCGAACGCAAAACGCCTGTCGCTGGCGAATCGGCGCGCGGCCGCGTAGGCCAGTACGGAAAGGCCCAGCGCCAAGGCGTGAGAGCTCATGTGCCAGCCGTCCGCCAATAACGCCATCGAGTTATAGATATAGCCGCCTGCAATCTCGATTACCATCATGACGGCTGTAAGGACCACCGCCCACCGGGTATTCCGCTCGGCCAGCGGATTTCCTTCGTCAAACACGTGCGTGTGCGACCATTTGTGGGATGATTGCATTCATTAACCTTTATGTAAATATACTATACCCCAGTATAGCAGCAGCGTCGGGAGCCCAATCCATGTCACACGTAACAAAAGACAAGAAATCTCTGCTGACGCGCGTGCGTCGCATCAAGGGACAAGCGGAAGCGATAGAGAACGCTTTAAACAAGGAAAATGAATGCATTGCGATACTTCAACAAATCGCGGCCATTCGCGGCGCCGTCAATGGATTGATGGCCGAGGTTCTTGAGGGCCATATTCGCGATCACCTTGGCGCGGATCAAATGGCGCCCGACAAGCGAAATGAAGATATTGAGGACGTGATTCGGATGGTCCGGTCATATATGAAATAATGATTTGAGCGGCGATCCGGTACCGGAGGCAATCGGCTTCGAAGCCATCATGACCGGGATGCGCCAGCGCCGGTCGGACGACGACCGGTTACCGGCGGAAAACCGAAAAAAGAATGCATAACCCCGAGGAATATCCATGAAAACATTACCCGCTACCGCCGCGCCGGCGCAAACCGGTTACACGCTCTGGCAAATGGCGCTTTACATGTTGAAACTCGGCACGCTGGGTTTCGGCGGTCCGGTCGCGCTGGTCGGCTATATGTACCGCGACCTGGTCGAGAGACGGAAATGGATCACGGAAGAAGACTATAAAGAGGGCCTGGCGCTGGCGCAGCTCGCGCCGGGACCACTGGCGGCGCAACTCGGCATTTATATGGGATACGTGCATTACCGGCTGCTGGGCGCAACCCTTGCCGGCATCGCGTTCGTCATCCCGTCGTTCTTCATGGTGGTGGCCTTGGGCTGGGCGTATATGCGCTTCGGCGGCCTCTCGTGGATGCAGGCCGTATTTTATGGCGTCGGGGCGGCCGTGATCGGCATCATCGCCATGAGCGCCAAGAAATTGACGCAAAAAAGTGTCGGCAAGGACAAGCTGCTGTGGGCGATTTACCTGCTGCTGGCGACGGTGACCGTCATAACCGAATCCGAAATCGCCTGGTTGTTCATCGCGGCCGGCGTGCTGGTCTGGTTCCTGCGCGCGCCGCCGAAGTGGCTGGCAAAGGGCAATCTGAATGCCGCTGCGCTGACCCAATTGCCGATCGCGGGCAGCCTGTTCGGCACGATGGACGTGTCGTTGCTGACACAGATCGGGATTTTCTTTGTGAAGGCCGGCGCTTTCGTCTTCGGCTCCGGTCTGGCCATTGTCCCTTTTCTGTATGGCGGCGTGGTGACGGAGCATCACTGGCTCACCGACAAGCAGTTCGTCGATGCCGTCGCCGTTGCCATGATTACGCCGGGGCCGGTGGTCATTACCGTCGGCTTCATTGGCTACCTGGTGGCCGGATTGCCCGGCGCGACGGTTGCCGCGCTGGGAACCTTCCTGCCTTGCTATCTGTTTACCGTCCTGCCGGCGCCTTATTTCAAAAAGTACGGCAAGCTGCCTGGCGTCGTTGCCTTCGTGGACGGCATTACGGCCGCGGCGATCGGCGCCATTACCGGCTCGGTCATTGTGATTGCCCGGCGCTCGATCATCGACATCCCGACGATATTGATTGCCCTGGTAACGATCGCGCTGTTATGGAAATTCAAGAAATTGCAGGAGCCGGCCGTCGTGGCCGCCGCGGCCCTTATCGGATTGATCGTCTACCCATTGGCGCATCACTGAGAGCCGTCATTCCCCAAACGCCGCAGTGGTTCCCTTGAACGCCAGGTAACCGCCATCGACCAATAAATCCGTCCCGGTCACAAATGAGGATTCCCTGGAGGCCAGGAACAAAGCGGCGGCGGCGATTTCATCCACGGTTCCAATGCGGCCCAGCAGATGCGCGGGGCCGCGTTTTTGATTGGACACTTCCCGGCTGCCGTACCGATGCAGGCTGCGCGCGGTGTCGATGGCGCCCGGCGACAAGGTATTGGCGCGAATGCCGTCCCTGGCGTGATCGACGGCAAGGCATTTGGTGTAATGAATGAGGGCGGCTTTGGTGGTCGAATAGGGCGAGCGTCGAGGCACGCCTATCTGCCCCAGTTGCGAGGCGATGTTCACAATCCTGCCGTCCCCGGTTTTGCGCATCTCCGGTATCGCATATTTTGCGGTAAGGAAGGCGCCGGTCAAATTGATCGCTATCGCATTGTTCCATTCTTCAAGGCCGATCGTTTCCGCCGTGCCGTCCGGTGTGACGGCGGCGGCGACATTGACCAGAATATTGAGCTTGCCGAATCGATCCACTGCGGTTTTCACGGCAGCCTCGATTTGATCCGCGGCCCGCATGTCCACTTGCAAGGGATGCGCCCGGCCGCCGGCGGCCGTGATGGCAGCCGCGATCGCTTCAGCGCCGGCCAGCCGGATATCGGCGACGAGCACGGCGGCGCCCCGCGACGCCAGCCGCACTGCGATCGCGCCGCCGATCTCGCCGCCGCCGCCCGTCACCAGGGCGACATCGCCCGATAGTAAATCCGCTTCCATTCGATTCCTTTAATTACGCGACACCACGACCACCTCCTCGGCGTCGGGCACCAGCCGGATTTCGGCGCCTGCGACGGCGTCGATGCGGCGCATGGCCGCCAGGCTGGAATGTACCAGCAAACTTTTCTCACTGCCGGCATTGACTTTGATTTCCCAAAATCCGCCTTGATAAACCGTGGTGGCGATCACGCCGGCCAGGCCCGGGCCTTGCGCCGGCGCGCTTTCGCGCTCCAGATGCATGCTGCCGGGCCGGATATAAACATGCACCGGCGCGCCCGCTTTTAGCGTGAGGTCGATATTGCCTGCCGTTAAAGTGCCCAATGGCGTGGAAATCGTCGCCAGCCGGTCCGACGCCACCGATTCGATGACGCCGTCGAGAATATTGTATTTGCCGATGAAATTGGCGGTAAAAGGGTCGCACGGACGCTGGAACACGGTTTGCGGCGATCCCGTCTCGACCACGCGGCCCTGGTTGATCACGATAATCCGGTCGGACAGCGCCATCGCTTCGTTCTGGTCGTGCGTCACGAAGATCGTGGTCAGGTGGGTGCGGTCATGCAGTTCCTTGATCGTGTCGCGCATCTGATCGCGCAAGCGCACGTCGAGATTGCTGAGCGGTTCATCCAGCAGCAGGATTTTCGGCTGCATGACCAGTGCGCGCGCCAGCGCCACGCGTTGTTGCTGTCCGCCGGAAAGCGCGGACGGCTGGCGCTTGGCGAAATCGGCCAGGTCCACCATCGCCAATGCTTCTTCGGTGCGCGACCGGATTTCGGCGCGCGTGAGCTTGAACTTGCCGCTTTCAAGCGGAAACGACACATTGTGAAACACATCCATATGCGGCCAGATCGCATACGACTGGAAAACCATCGCGATAGGGCGGCGATTGGCCGGGATGGCGATGTCTTCCTCGGAAGAATAGACGCACTCGTTATCGATGGAAATCGATCCCGAGCTGGGCTTCTCCAGCCCCGCGATCATGCGCAGCGTGGTGGTCTTGCCGCAGCCGCTGGGGCCGAGGAAGGTCACCAGATGGCCGGCGTCGACCGATATATCGATACCTTTGACCACGGGATTGGCGGGATCGCCGCCCGGGTAATGCTTGATCAGATTCTTGATTTTCAACATGGATAAATGCTCCGGAAACTAAATCGTCAAGGAAATGCCGCGGCGTTTCGCTATCAAGTGAATTGCGCCGAATAAGGCCAGCACCATCAAGACAGTGAGAATGCCCGCCGCCGCGGCGATAGGAAAGGCGCCGTTTTCCCACAGCGTATACACCGCGATGGAAAGCAACTGGGACTTCGGCGAATAGAGGAAAATCGCGGTCGAGACTTCCCGAAAGACCGTGATGATCGTGTAGACAAAACCGGCCAGCAGCGAAGGCATCAGCAACGGCATGTAGATCTTGCGGAAAACCGTAAACCAGACCGCGCCCGCCACCAGTCCCGCTTCTTCCAGTTCATCCTTGATCTGGATCATGCCGCTGGTCATATACCGCATGCCGTAAGGAATGTGCGTGGTGACGAAAGCGATAATCAGCAAGGTCAATGTGCCATAGAGGCTGAAAGGCAGGGGCGCAATCAGATACCAGAACAAAATGCCGATGCCGATGATGATCCCCGGCATGGCGATCGGCACGAACACCAGGAGATCCAGCAGCCATCGTCCGCGTATTTTCGTCTTGACCGTGATGTAGGCGGCAAAGGTGGTGAGAACCATGGTGATGGCGGCGGTGGCAAGCGCGGCGATCAGGCTGTTGATGACCGACTGCAGGATATCCGGATAGCGGAAAACATTCAGATAATTGACATACGTCAGCCGATGCAGCACATCCAGCGACGGCACCTCATAGGCCGGCAGCACCGACGCCCACAGAATCGCCAGGAACGGACTCAGCGCCGTGATCAGGAACATCAGAAAGAAGATGCCCGCGCAAGGCCAGCGCCACTTGCCAAGGGGCGTGGCCACCGGCTTGAAATTCTTGCCGGAGATCGTCGCGTATTTTCCGCGGTTCCTGGTGAGGCGGTTGGAGAAATACAGCCCGAGGACGCACAAGACCAGCAACACGTCGCCGATGACCGAGGCCTGTCCGTATTTGGGCGGGAAACTCTGGATCGCCGCATAGATCTGGCTCACGAACACAAAAATATGGGCCGGCGTGCCGATCAGTTGCGCCACCTCGAAACTCGATATGACACGGATAAAGATCAACAGGCCCGCGCCCAATATTCCGGGCCATGCCAGCCGCAGCGTGACCCGCCTGAAAACGCCGAAGGGCCCGAATCCCGCGATATAAGCGGCTTCTTCCAAAGAGGAATCGATGGAGGAAAAGACCGAAATGGACATCAGAAACGCCAGCGGCGCATTATGCAGCGCTTCTACCAGGATCATGCCGGGCATGGAATAAATGTCGAAAAGGGTATGGCCGGTCAATCCGAAACTGAAAGCGTTGACGATGCCGATGCGCGGCGACAGCAAAAGAATCCAGCCGATCGCATACAGCACGCCGGGAATGATGAACGGCGTGATGACGGCAATGAAGGCGAATTTCTTGGCCGGCATATCGGAGCGGGCGTAGAGCCAGCCGAGCCCGACGCCGAGGACAGTGGCAACCACGGTGGTCGACATGGCGTAGAGCACCGAGGTGCCCAGCAGCTGATAGAAAATCGAATTGGAAAAAAATCGCTGGAAGTTCGCCAGCGTCCATTCGCTGGACGGCATCAAAAATCCGGATTGGAAGCTGGAAATCAACAGGGTAGCCAATGGCACCACCGCCAGATAACCCACGATGATGGCGACCACGATCAGGATCATCGCTTCCGCGGAGAGCGAAAAAGGAAGCGCAAAGCCGGCAGCTTTCCGCATCAGCGGACCGGGCCGGGGGCCGGCCGGGCCGCTCTGCATGTCGTTTGCCGCTAGTGAAATTTTAGGATTCGTCATATACCGATACAAAAAGAATTCATCAGGGAATGCCCTGATGATGTGTCACCTATTGACCGTTGATATGGAAGGTCGAATTGAAATCGTTCGCGTAATCGGCATAACCCGCAGCATCCTTCGGGTCGCTATAGACGACCGGATCCTTGGCCGGATCGAGAATGCCCTTTTCAGACGGCACATCCAGGCGGCTTGGCGTACGGCCATACTTGTCCTGCACGAAGGTTTGAATTTCCTTGGACAAAAGCCAGTTCTCGAAAAGCTTGCCCGCGTTCGGATGCGGCGCATTCTTGACCAAAGCGACAAGCTGCCATTCCGCCACGGTCGGCTTGGCGTTCAGCAGGCCGATCGGGTAGTGATCCTTTTTGGCGGAGGCGAACGCCTTGTAGCCGTAGGTGCCCAGCGAAATCGGGAATTCGCCGGCGATGAGGCCATTCAGCGTCGTCGTGTGTCCGTCATTGAAAACCGGTCCGTTGGCCGCTATCTTTTTCATCAAATCGGGGCCGGCCGATTTCACCATCACATGAAACCATTCCGTATCGGTGGTTTCGATTGAAAATTTACCCTTGTATTCCGGCTTGGCCAGGTCTTCGTAGCTGGTAGGCGGCTTCAGTTTTTGCGCCGCCAGCGTCTTGGTGTTGTAAGCGATCGGGATGGTCAGGATGTATTCACCGAACCATTGGCCGTTTTTGTCGACGGCCTGCGGAATCAGATTTTTTGCTTCGGGCGGCACGTAGGTCTGGAGCGCGCCGAAGGGCGCCAGCGCCGATACTTGCCAGGCGCTCGAGGAAACCACATCGACTTCAAACCGGCCCGCGCGCTGCTCGGTTGAAATTCGGATCGGAATCTGGTTGGCGCGCATCACGACATACTTCACCTGAATTTTCGGATAGCGCTTCATGAATTCTTCGGAAATGCCTTTTGCTTCATCCGGCGTCATTGCGACATACCAGGTAAAGGTTTTTTCGGCTTGCGCGTCCGAAACCATATCGGCATGCGCAGCCAAAGGCGCGAACAAGCCAATGGACATGCCAAGGCCGCCAAGAATTGAAACGAGTTTATTCCGTTGAGTGACTTTCATTATTTCTCCATACGTGGACGTACATGCGTTATGCAAATTAAATGCCGCGACGGATTCATATAGGCAAAAACCGTTCCAGCTTCCGTGTTTAAAAAAAATCCTGTCCACTGAGAAAAACAAGCGAAAACAAAGTGCGTTATCTGTTTGATATTGTTTGTCCCGCCATTCCAAAAATTCCGATATAAAGGACATCGTTCTCATATGCGGAAAAATAAGCTAGACTTTGCGAAGCCGGAAAACGGCGCCGCATGCAATCGTCCCCACCCTATTTTTCAACTTGAATCGAAGTTAATCGAAGGATGTCTTTCCACATATGAATAAAGAAAAAATGCATGCCAGAATCGCGGTCGTCACCGGCGGCAGCAAAGGCATCGGCCGCGCGATTGTGCTGGCGCTGGCGCAGCGCAATTACGATGTCGCCATTTTCGATCCGCTGGAAGCGGGGCGCGAGGTTGCCGCCGAGGTAACCGCAATGGGACGCCGCGCGCTGTACTTGCCGGTCGATGTGTCGGACGAAACGGCGGTCAGGGAAGCGGCGCAAACAGTCGGCGCCCGGCTTGGAAGCTGCGGGCTGCTGGTCAACAATGCCGGCATTTTCCCGCGCGCCAGCGCCGTCGACATGCCGTTTGCGCTCTGGCAGAAAGTACTGGCGATCAATCTGGGCGGCGCCTTTTTGTGCAGCCAGGCTTTCGCGCCGGGCATGCTGAAAGACGGCGCGGGCCTGATCGTCAATATCGCATCCGGCCGCGGCATTCAGGGGGCGTCGCGCAACGGCGCGCACTATGCGGCCTCCAAGGGCGGCCTGATTGCGTTGACGCGCTCGCTGGCGCAGGAATGGGCGCCGCATATCCGCGTTAATACGGTGGTGCCCGGCGTGACGCATACCGACCAGCCGCTGGCGGAGACCAACGTCGATGAATTATATTCACGCGGCAGCCGGATACCATTGGGACGCATCGGCCAGCCGGAAGATGTGGCGCGGGGCGTTTGCCTGCTGGCCGGCGATGACGCGTCGTACATCACCGGACAAAGCCTGTGTGTGAATGGCGGCGCCGTGATGTTGTGATGCTGCGGCCTTGTGCAGGCATTGAATAAAAAAGCGGCGATGCATGTTCATGCATCGCCGCTTTTTTATTCCCGAAAAATGTTCTTATATATGGAACTTTGGTCCAAATATATGAGGCGTAAAACCCTGTAATCCAGAACGACAATTGGCCAATGAATTCGCCTCCGCCATGAAAATGATTCTCGCCGGCAAAAATATCCATAAAAATTCTTATGTCACATTGTCATACAAAAATCAGATTTTATTTTTTTGAGCCTTTTCAAATCAGTAGCTTATATCACGCTAAATATTTTCATTAGATATAAACCGGGTTTATGGCTGTGAGCCATCGCAGGGCGGAAAAGTATTTTTAAGGGGCATCGACGCCCAAAAAAAGTGCCATTAATTTTCTTATATGTGGAACAATATTCCTTTATACGGAACTGCCAATTGACATCGCAGTACTTAGATTTTATAGTCCGTCATCAAATAAAGTCCTCCAAGTTCACCGCAAGCAATCTCGATCTTCAAGAAAGCTGTTAAAAAAAATCACATTCCAAGAAAGCGCATGATGGCCATTGATACACTGATTCCCGCACGTACCGCTGTATTGTTTTTCGATATGTTGAATGGCCACGTCAAAAAAGACGATCCGAAAACGCAGGCGCGTTACCAGCCGGTGGTTGCCGCCGCCAGCCAGGTATTGCAGGCGGCGCGCGCGAACAGCATGATGGTGGCCTACGCCGCCGCCAACCATCGCGCCGACAACGCCACCACCGGACAAACCATCCGCGACACCAACGGCCGGCTGCAGCCGATTCCGCTGGAGCAAAACCAGAAGCCGATCTTCAAGCCTGTGGTCTCCGGCGGCACCTGGGAATCGGCCGTTATCGATGAATTGGCGCCGGCGCCGGAAGATTACCTCATTCCGAAATACCGCTGGAGCGCTTTCTACCAGACCTATCTGGACCTGGCGCTGCGCACGCGCGGCATCAATACCATCATCATCTGCGGCGGCTCCACCGACGTCGGCGTGGCCAGCACCGCTTACGCCGCACGCGACATGGATTACAACCTGGTGTTCGTCAGCGATGCTTCCAGCTCGCCGGAAACCGATAACCACGAACAATTCATGCGCCGGATTTTCCCGCGCATGGGACGCGTGCGCACCGCGGCGCAAGTCACCGAGATGCTGAAGGCCGGCGCGGGCAAGTAATTCAAATCTTCAGGCAACAGGAAATCGGGAAAGAATAATGAAGGCAAACATTCAGTTGGACAACGGGCTCGAAGGCGTCCTTTTCGTGCCGGAAAAGGGCCCGGGCGGCGCCGCCGTCATCATCTTGCATGAGCGCTATGGCTTGGTGCAGCACACGCTGGATCTGGCGCAGAAACTGGCCGACGACGGCTATGTGGCATTTGCGCCGAACCTGTTTTCGCAATGGGATGGCGACAAGGCCGCGCTGACCGCGGGCAAGGCGCGCGTCATCATGCCCGATCCGGAGATCACCCGCGTGCTCGATCTGGCCATCGATCTGGTGCGCAACGATCCGCGCGCCAAATGCGACAAGGTTTTCCTGATGGGCGTTTGCCAAAGCGGGCGCTATCCGATCGTGGCGGCAAGCCAGCGCCACGACCTTGCCGCATGCATCGTGTTTTACGGCGCGACGCAAGGGCGCGATTGGGATGCCGGGCCTTTGCAGCCCGTGGCCATGCCCGACATGGTGGCGAAAATCACAGTGCCTTCGCTGTTTGTATTCGGCGAAGCCGACCATACGATTTCGCTGGCGCATGTGCGGCATATGCGCGATACGCTTGAGACCCACCGGAAATCGTATCGCATGCATGTATTGGCCGATGCGCCGCATGGCTTTTTGAACGATACGATGCCTGGCCGATACCGTCCTTGCGATACTAAAGCGGCCTGGCAAATGCTGCTGACATTTATCGATGAAGTCAGCAACGGCGGCTGGCCGGCCAAGGAAGTGCGCTGGGAATTCAAATGCACATCCAGCGCCGACTACGACTTCAGCAAGAACGTTCGCCTGGAATAATCCGGCGGCGGCATTCAGCCGCGGGCCGGTAAATCCGCATCTGGAAAATAGAAAATATCGACGTGTTTCATGTCGATATTTTTATTTGGGCGGCATGCATATTCGTGCGTTTGGCAAACCTGAAAATTTCAGTGCGCGCTAATTTAATGCAGGCGATGTCCTCTAATGCGCATGGCGTTTTTCGCTATCTGAATTGATGCGCAAAAAAATACGGTTTACTTCATTTGGTGAGATTTTTTTCAGTTTTATTTTGATGTTTCGTTAGTCGTTTCAGGTGGAACGGTTATTGCTATTAATCATTACATCTCAGGGCTTCTTAACCCGTTAGAGATTGCAGCGGCTGTCGATGGCTGCGAGAGCAAATATGGATTTTTAGCGTATCGTTTTTTTCACCAAGGGGAACTCAATGCTGGACACGAAATGCAAGTTAATGGTTGCTGCGCTTGGCGCCGCTTTTGCCCTGCCGATTGCGGCACAGGCACAAACGAACGTCACGATTTACGGGAAACTTTATCCGGACATCACCCACGTCAACGTCACCGGCGCAACGCCGGCCGGCAGCTCTGTCAGCAGCCTCTCCGCCGCGGCGAAGACCACCAACGACATCAGCGCGACTTCCATGGATTCACCGAATTCCCGGCTCGGTTTCAAAGGTTCGGAAGATCTGGGCGGCGGCATGAGCGCCATCTTCCAACTGGAGATGGGTTTCAGTTCGGATACCGGCACGCTGTCGACCGCCAACACACCATTCAGCCGCAATACATTCGTCGGCCTGACGGGAAATTTCGGTACGGTCAAATTGGGCAACATGGATACCGTCTACAAGGAACTCGGCGATCAAATGCCGTTCCTGGGTCTGACCAGCGGCAACTTCATGTCGACCAGCACCGTGCTGTCGAAGCCGACATTCACTAACGACAGTTCGTCCAGCTTCCATCTTCGCCGCGCAAACAGTTTTTACTATACGTCGCCGAAATTGGGCGGCTTCACCGCCCTGGCCGACTGGTCGCCTAACGAAACTGTGGGCGACGCAACCTCCGGCGTGTACTCAACCGGCGTGAAATATGAAAATGGCCCGATCTACGCGGCGCTGGCGTATGAACTGCATAAAGATATGTTCGGCGGTTCGATGGGCACCATCGGCGGCGTAGGCAGCATCACCGGCTCTTCCACCGCGCCAGTGATACCGGCCGGCTTGTCGTCGAAAGACTCGGCGGTCCGCGGAACGTTCCAATACACGTTCTCCGACGGCTGGAAAGCGGAAGTCGACGTTGCCAATCTGCGTTATACCGAATCCGGCCAGACCGCGGCCGGCAAGTTCAATACATACAAGCACAACACCTGGGCTGTCGGCGTGCAAAAGGAAATGGGCGCCGTGACGCTGGTCGGTTCGACCGGCATGGAAGGCGCCGGCAGTTGTACGCTGACCGGCGGCATTGCCTGTAACACCGCCGGCCTGAATGCCCGGATGCTGAACCTGGGCGCCGGGTACTCATTGTCGAAGCGCACCTTGCTGTTTGCCGTCTATACAAGGTTGAGCAACGACTCCTCCGCCGTGACGACCAGCTGGTTGAACGGCAAGGCAGTGGACGGTCAGGATCAGTCGATTGTGGCGATGGGTATTTCCCACAGTTTCTGATGTTTTTGCAGCACGAAAAAACGGCCGGATGCCTGGCCGTTTTTTAGCCGTTGCGGGAAGTGCCGGACAGACGTAATCTAAACCGAATTTTGCAAAGTAATTCGGAGGGGAACACCTATTCTTTAAACCAAAAGGGAGTTGTATGAATTGCAAATTCAATAAATTGATTTTATTGCTGGGTCTGTCCCTGTCCGCGGCTGCCGCGATCGCGCAAACGCCCAAGGGAATCGCCGAGCTGTCGGTTTATACCGGCGCCAACCGCGAACAGATGCTGGTTGACGGCGCGAAAAAAGAAGGGGGCCTGACCCTGTATACATCGCAGCAACTGGCCGACACCAATCCCATCATCGAAGCATTTGAAAAAAAATACGGCCTCAAGGTGACCGTATGGCGCGCCAGTCCGGATGCGGTGGTGCCGCGCGTGGTCAATGAGGCGAGAAGCCATCACTACGCATTCGACGTGGCGGAAACCGAAGGCCAGGCGCTTGAGGCCCTGCAACGGGAACAGCAATTGGTGGCGGTCAAATCGCCGGTGATCAAAACCTTGATCCCGCAGGCGCTGCGTCCGCACGGCGAATGGATTGCAACACGTCTGCTGATGTTCTCGCTGGCCTACAACACCAATCAGATCAAGAAAGCGGATTTGCCTAAGACCTGGGACGATCTGGCGAATCCGAAATGGAAAGGCAAGCTCGGCATCGAAGCCAAGGATGACGAATGGTTTTCCAGCATGATGCAGCAAATGGGCGAAGACAAGGGACTGCCGCTGTTCCGGAAAATCGTGGCGACCAACGGCTTATCGGTGCGCAGGGGCCATTCCTTGCTTACCAATCTGGTGGCTTCCGGCGAAGTGCCGATGGCATTGACGGTATATAACGCGCGCGTGCAGCAGCTCAAGGAAAAGGGCGCGCCGATCGACTGGTTCGTACTGCAGCCGGCACTGGCGCAAATCAACGGCGCCGGCGTCTCGCGCTATGCGCCGCATCCGTATTCCGCCATGCTGTTTTTCGATTTTCTGCTGAGGGAAGGGCAGGAGATTTCATCGAAACGCGACGTCATTTCGGTCAGCAAAGCCTATCCGTCGCCGCTGGCGGACTTTCCGTTCAAGGTAATCGACCCCGCCAAGGTGATCGATGAAGGGCAGAAATGGACGCAGGTTTATCAAGAGCTGACCAATTCGGCGCTGCGGTAAATAACGTTCATTGGCCGAAGATTTCCTTTGCTGGCGCCGGCGCGTCCAAAAGCGGCTGCAACTCGGCCGCTGCCTGCGCAAAGCGCCCGGCCAGGAAATCGAGCAGGACGCGCAAACGCGGCGTCAGATAGCGATGGCGGTGATAGAGCGCGTGCAGCGGCGCCTCCGGGCAGCGCCATTCGGGCAGCAGAATCGTCAAGCGTCCGGCCTGCAAGTCCGCCCGGATATCCCATATCGATTTCACGATGACGCCGTGGCCGCGCAACGCCCATTCGCGCGCCACCGCACCGTCATTCGTTTCGCGCGCGGTATCGGCCGGCACGGTATACGTCTGTACTTCCTCACCACGCATGAAACGCCATTCATTGATCGCGCCCGGCACCGTTCCATGCACGATGCAGCGAAAATTTTCCAGGTCGCGCGGTTCCTTGGGCATGCCGCACCGCGCGACATAATCCGGCGCCGCGCATAGGAATCGCTGATTCGCGGCAAGACGCCGCGCAATGAGAGAACTGTCCGGAAGCACACCGAAGCGGATCGCCAGGTCGATGTCTTCCTGCAACATATTCGACAGTCCATCCGACAATATCAAGGCCAAACCGACCTCGGGATATTGCGCATTGAATTCGTCCAGCCATGCGCTCAGCAGATTGCGGCCAAGATCCGATGTCGCTGAAATTCGCAGCTTGCCGCGTACGACGTTGCGGCCGGTTTGCAGCGCTGCATGCGCATCGTCCAGCACCTGTAGCGCCTGGCGGCAGTGCTCCAAATACACACGGCCTTCGTCGGTAAGACGCAATTGGCGCGTGGTGCGCTCGAACAAGCGCGTCTTTAATATCTCTTCCAATTTGGCAAGCCGCGCGCTGGCCGCCGCCGGCGTGAGGCCGAGCTTGCGCCCCGCGGCAGACAGGCCGCCCAGATTCGCTGCCTCGACAAAGAGCCGGATGTCCCCGAGATTGTCCATGGATTATTCAAAATAATTTGAAAATAATTCAAATACTACGCCAATTATCAAACACAGTGCCGGAGAAGATAATGCGCCCGTGAGTTTGTTTTTGTCGAAGCGAAATGCCGTGACCGTACGCCGGCGCTTACGGTACTGAGAAAATTGCAAGAGGAAATGAAAATGTTCAAGTTCAATTATCACGGATCAACTGCGTTGGTCACCGGCGCTTCCAAAGGAATCGGCGAAGTCTTCGCCGAACAGCTTGCCGCGCGCGGCATGAATCTGGTGCTGGTCGCCCGTTCGCTGGACGCTCTGGAAAACCTGGCGCAACGCTTGTCGGCCAAATATGGCATCCAATGCACTGCGCTCAATGCCGATCTCGCCGATCCGGAATCCGCGAACTGGATCGCCGCCGAACTTGAGCGCCGCGGTATTCAGGTGGATCTGTTGGTCAATAATGCCGGCTTGGGATTGAGCGGCAATTTTCTGTCGCACGAACTGAAGCAGGAACAAGGCAGCATCCAGGTGAATGTACAGACGCTGGTCGCCCTTAGCTACCTGTTTGGCAAAGGCATGCAGCAACGCGGCAGGGGAGGCATCATCAATCTTGCTTCCAATGCCAGTTTTCAGCCGCTCCCGGCGATGGCTACCTATGCCGCGACCAAGAGCTTCGTACTCCATTTCAGTGAGGCGCTGAACCATGAGCTGGCAGCCGGCGGCGTGCATGTGATGGCTGTGTGTCCAGGCCCGACAGCCACCAATTTTTTTGCAGGAACGAGCACCAAGTTGTCTTCGAAGGATATGGATAGCTCGGCGTCCGTGGTGCAAAAATCGCTTGCGGCATTCGATCAAGGCAAAAGCGTCGCCTATCCGACGCGCCTGAGTGTGCGATTGGGCACGTTACTACCCAGAATTTTGCCGCGCTCACTGGTGACCAAACTTGCGGGAATGGCGACCAAAAATATGGGCCTTCACTGATTGCTATCCGAAATAACCATTTGTATAAAGCAGAGCGGACAGTAACTTTTAGGACGCGCCATTCTATTTGAACATCCTGGCGTCAAAGGTGAAGTCTCTCACGATGGTCAATGAGACTTTGGCGTAGGCCGGATGGTGGGGATTGATCAATGCATTTGCGGTTTCCGGAATCACCGCGGATGGCAAGAACATGACCAGTTGCTTCTTTGCGTCCAACCATTGCCTGCCGAATTCCTGGGCACTGGGCGGCGACGGCAGCTCGGCCCAGTCCGCGGGCAGATCCTTGATTGCAGGCTGAATATATAGATCCTTATCGTCCGGCACATCGATCGAGACGACAACGAGGGGCGGATGCACGGCGCTGCCCAGGTGCACGAACTTCTCCAATGCGCAGATTTCGATGTTGGGGCCGGCATACATGGCCGGATAACCTATCGGATTCCAGCGGCCTCCGGATTGGCGCGCACCGTCGCACAACTTGTCGAGAGCCCATTTCCTGGATGTTACCCGCCATAGCTTCAAGCGACACCGCCGGTTGCGATCGCATTCAAGACCTGCCTTACCGTAGCCGCGCCGGGTTCGGTGTCCATCAAATCCAGCGGGGCTGCATCGCCAAGGGCGTGGTTTGGCATGCGCATCCACTCGATTGCCGAAGCCTCGTTTTCGAATACATCGATCGCCATCCGCGCCACCGCACCCATTCGATAGATCCGCTCGGTCGCAGCGGAATCGATTTTGGCATGTTTCTTTTGAAGCCGGCTGGCTGTGGATGCGGGGACCTGTACTATGATTTGGATGCGGGCGTCCGGCACATCGAAATAATAACTGGCCGCTTTCAATATTTCAGCAGGGTAGCCTTCTCGAATCGCATTGACAGCCTTGATGCCTATAAAGGACTCTTCGGAAACCAGTCGCGCGAACAATTCGGCTTTGTATGGTTTGGCGGCGGCGAGGGATTTTAAGGCTGGCATAGGGAATCTCCATTTGGCGTTTTATAATATACCATTTGGCAAAAATTGCAATGTACGGTAAATACTGTCATGCAGAACCGCGAGACGGATCTATCGGTCTACATGCCTTCCCGATTCTTCAATCGTCTACACATGCCATCCATCCCCTTCGACTACGATCCCGCTTCCGATGCACTGTTTCTCGATTTTGACGGAACGCTGGTTGATCTTGCCGCGCGCCCGGAAGATGTGATCGTACCGCCGCAGTTGATCGAGACATTACGGCAACTGCAGTCGCTTTCGCGAGGGGCATTGGCCATCATCAGCGGACGTCCCTTGGCGCAGATCGATCATTTTCTGCAGCCTCTGCAATTGCCTGCCGCCGGCACCCATGGCATGGAAAGGCGCAGCGCCGACGGCAAGCTGACAGAGCTGCCGGCCCCGGATACTGCGCGGCTGCTGGCCCGCCTGAAGCCGCTCGTCGACGACAATCCTGGACTGATGCTGGAACTGAAGCAGGGCGCGGTTGCTCTACATTACCGGCATGCCCCGCAACTGGAGCGGATTTGCGTACAGGCCATTACCGCGGCCTTGGCGGCGGAACCTGGATTTGCCCTGTTGCGCGGCAAGATGGTGCTGGAAGCGATGACCGCGGGCGTGGATAAGGGCCGGGCCATTGCCGCTTTCATGGCCGAATTGCCGTTTTCCGGCCGCCGCCCGGTATTCGCCGGGGACGACGTCACGGATGAGTCGGGCTTTTCATGGGTGCAATCGGAACAAGGGAAAGGTCTTGGCATCAAGGTAGGCGCGGGCCCCAGCCTGGCGCGCGCCAGGGTGTCCGATCCTGCGGATTTGCATGCCGTGCTGTCGAGATTCTTATAGGAATGCATTCATGTCGCGTCTGGTGGTGGTATCCAATCGACTGTCGGATCCGCGCAAGGCGGCATCGGGGGGACTGGCTGTCGCCCTGGGCGAAACGCTGAAGAAGACCGGCGGCCTGTGGTTTGGCTGGAGCGGCAACGTGGTCCCGGACGGAACGCCGGGAGAAGGGGAGTTGAACGTGCAGCAGGCCGGCGCGGTGACCTTGGCCACGCTGGACATGTGCCAGGAAGATCACGATGCCTACTACCTCGGCTATTCGAACGGCGTATTGTGGCCGGTATTCCACTACCGGCTCGACCTGGCCCGCTTCGAACAGGGGCATCTGGGCGGCTATCGCCGCGTCAATCATCTGTTCGCCCGCAAGCTGCTGCCGTTGCTGAGAGAGGACGACCTCATCTGGATCCACGACTATCACCTCATTCCGCTGGCAGCGGAATTACGGGCGATGGGATGCCGCAACCGCATTGGTTTTTTCCTGCATATTCCGCTGCCGCCGCGGCAATTGCTGGCGGCGATTCCGTCGCATGAATGGCTGATGCGCGCCTTGTTTTCCTATGATCTGGTCGGGTTCCAGAGCAATGCCGACCTGGAAAATTTTTCAAATTACGTGAAGGCGGAAGCCTCGGCCGAAGCGACTGAAGGAAACCGTTTTCATGCCTTCAACAGCACGGTGCAGGCAGGCGTATTCCCGATCGGCATCGACGTAAATGATTTTTTGCGGCTCGGCCGCGCCAGGGAAGCGCGCGACGCCTTCGAGCGGACGCGCGAAGAATACTCGCGCCGCCGGCTGTTGATTGGCGTGGATCGGCTCGACTATTCAAAGGGGCTGCCGCAGCGGGTGCGCGCCTTCAGGGAACTGCTGGTGCAATATCCGGAAAACCGCCATAGCGCCACACTGCTGCAGGTGGCTGCGCCCAGCCGCGAGGATATCAATGCCTATGCCGACATCCAGCACGAACTGGAAAGCCTGTGCGGCGCAATCAATGGCGATTACGGGGATTTCGACTGGGTGCCGATACGCTACATCCACCGCAACATCGCCCGCCGGCGGCTACCGGGCCTGTACCGCGCCTGCGCCGTTGCACTGATCACGCCATTGCGCGACGGCATGAACCTGGTGGCAAAGGAGTTCATTGCCGCGCAGGATGAAGCCGATCCCGGCGTGCTGATCCTGTCGCGCTTTGCCGGCGCCGCGGAACAATTGAAAGAAGCGCTGCTGGTTAATCCCTACGACATCCACAGTACGGCGCAAACCATCCAGCAGGCGTTGCAGATGCCATTGCAAGAACGGCAGCAGCGCCATAGCGCATTATTGGCCAACATCAGCAAGTACGATGTGCACTGGTGGTGCCGTGAATACTTGTCGGCGTTGAAGGATGTGCATTGAAGGAAGATAGACGCCTTCACCGCATTTCAAGCGGCACATCCCGTTGCGGGGGTGGAAATGCCTGATCCAGCTCTGCCATATCCTGTTCCGTAAGCACAATATCCAGGGCGGCTCGATTGGCGCGGACATGCGCCGGATCGACCGCTTTCGGGATGGCGATCACATTATCCTGCCGCAACAGCCAGGCGAGGGCGATCTGCGCCGGGCTGACATTCTCTCCATGCCGCACCGCAATTGCCTTCAAGCTGGGATTGCCCAGCAGCAGCCGTTGATCCTGCGCGCCGGATTCCAGCGGCGAATACGCCATCACCGGCATCGCATGTTCACGACACCACGGCAACAGATTCCATTCGACGCCGCGCCGCATCAGGTTATAGAGCACCTGATTGGCCGCAATGGCTTTGCCGCCCGGCAGGCCGGCCAGCTTCTGCATTTGGTTGCGGTCGAAATTGCTGACGCCGAAATCACGTATTTTTCCCTGCGCCTTCAGGGCTTCGAATGCCTCCAGCGTTTCCGCCAGCGGCACCGAACCGGGCCAGTGCAGCAGATAAAGATCGATGCAGTCCGTGCCGAGCCGCCGCAGGCTCCGTTCGCAGGCCGCCTGCATGCCGCGCCGGCCGGCATTGTGCGGATAGACTTTGCTGACCAGGAATACCTCGTCGCGGCGGCCGGCGATCGCCTCGCCGACGATCTCTTCGGCGCCGCCTTCCGCGTACATCTCCGCGGTATCGATCAAGGACACGCCAAGTTCCATGCCGAGCCGAAGCGCATCGACCTCGCGCTTTCTTTGCGCCGGGTTCTCTCCCATATACCAGGTTCCCTGCCCCAATACAGGGATTTTCCTGCCCGAGGGCAGGAGCAGGGTTTTGATTGTGTGATCAGGGGGCATGCGGGCTCCTTTGGATGGAATCGGAATATTACGCGCTTAAGCGCTCCGCATGCAAAACGCCAGCCGATGCGGGCTGGCGTTTTGTGGGGACGTTCTTTCGCTGAAAGATGAATTATTCAGGCGCCACGCAAACGCCTAAAAGGCGAATGGCGATTTGGCCGAGGAGATCCTTGTCATACATCCGGCCTGCGATGTCTGTCTGCCAATGGCCTTCTTTGTCGACAGTGAAAAGGAGTGCGCCGGCGTAAGTGCCGGATTGGGCGGTAGCGAGTGCTTTTTTTAGCTTGGAGACGATTTCGCGGCTGGTGGCGTTGAGGGGTTTGGTTATTACGGGGGATAAGTGGGAAACGGGGGCTTTGCGACGTGCAGGAGAGGGTGGGGACGAATGCATTTAGACTCCGACTAGATTGACTAGAGTGTGTTCAGCACCGAAGGAAATTGTAGGGGTGGAGTGCGGTTGGGATCAATGTTCTTTGGTGAATACTGTCATTGATTAAAGCGGAGTAATGGCAAGCACATGAAGTAAGGTTATGCTTCTTACTTAAAATTCGGCAAGGTGAATAGCCTGCGTCAAAAGGGGAGGAGATATGAAGGAAAAGGACCTGCTTAGTTCATCAAATGAAAGAATGAACCCTGGCATCAGTATAAATAGCGCCTCTCCCGTAGACGGGACTCTAACGGCCCGCCATCTAGGAGTCCCCGAATCTGCAAAAAAGGCTCTGCTCGGACAGGACTTCGCACTAGTCGATTCGATCAGGAAGAGTATGAAAAGGATAGATGCCTTCAACGAAATCTGGGGAAACCAGCGAATACTGCGCGACTCGCTCGGGTTTTCGAGACTTTATGATGCTCAGAAATCAATCTCCAATAGTTTTACCCATCTGAAATTTCCCATGTGGGAATCATGGCGCAATGAATCGACGCGATTCAAGGATATGTTTGGATCGATGTCAAAATTGGCTGAGCAAGCAAAGCTAATAAATCATTTCTCTGGATTTGTGCCTGCATTACATATACCGAATTTCACTGGTCCAGATTTCAGTTTTCTTTCAGACCAGGCCAAACTAGGTTTCCTCGATTCCTTCAACGAAAAACTATCGATCAGCAAGATGTTGGGAGATCGCTTCATTGATATTGCGTCTCTCCGAGATAAAAAATATCGAGAGATTCTAGACTCTATTTCGGGCGATACGAAAAACACATTGTCGACCTCTGCCTATGCGGACTTACTCGAAGAATTGAATAGTCGTATGCCAGCTGAGGCCCTGAAAAAAGTACAAACGGCCCCCGTGAATCCAGAACTGGTTAAACACACTGATCAAGAAGTCCAATCGTACAGAAAAGAACTGTCATCAAAGCTATCGGCAATTCCTACCTCAGTCCTTTTGCTGTGGCTATCGGTAATGCTACATTTTTTTAGTGTAATCGCGAGTTGGGATGATATGCGGCAAAGCCTCGTAGATATCAACTCCAGAATTCCACAAACAGAATCACTGAAGAGCACTAGAGAGCTAATTCGGAAGGAGCTCGCGGGAAAGCCAGGCGACGTCAGGATTGTCAAAGGAAAGAATGTTTTCTTGCGAGAAAAACCGAGCATGAAATCAGAAGGTATCATTCCTTTGCGGAAATATGCGCCGGTACTGGTGATTCACAAAGTAGATCGGAACTGGTTTCTCGTTTCGTACGAGCACGAAGGATATACGATCGATGGATACGTCTCGACTAAATTTCTCCGAGACGTCAAATGATCGAGGCGTTATTGATAACCAGAAAGAATTAAAAAATGGGTTACGACTTCACAACTCTTTCTCCGACAGACTTCGAAGAATTGATTGCAGATTTGCTTTCAGCGGAGTGGGGCACTCAGCTTGAGATTTACACCGAAGGGCGAGATAGAGGCATTGATCTGCTGTACACCAGAAAAATTGGTGTAGATACGAAAGCGATCATCCAATGTAAGCGCTACGGACCGAAACAAAGAAGTCAATTGCTAACCGCGGTCAAGTTGGAAATTAAAAAACTAGATCGGTTGCTCCCGCAGCGCTATGTTCTAGCTACCTCCGTAGCCCTTACTAACCCCAATAAAGACGCAATTGTTGATGCGCTCAAGCCGTATTGCCTAGGTACACAAGATATCTATGGCGCCAATGAGATTAATGCGCTATTGCGAAAACACAAGCACATCGAGAGAGCTCACTTCAAGCTATGGATTTCTAGTACCGCTATTTTAGAGCGAGTCCTGCATGCTGGCATTTTCGAAGTCACGGGTGCCAATGTCGACTATGCTATAAGAGAAATCAAGAAACTTGTGCCTCATGATGGGCTTAACCGAGCGCTGGTAGTACTGAAGGAAAATAATCATGTACTCATAGTAGGTAATCCTGGAATCGGGAAGACAACGGTGGCGCGTATGCTGCTATGCCACCTGCTCAAAGATGAATATGAGCCAATCTGGATTACAAATAACATTAGCGAGGCGTGGGAGGTCATAGGGAGGGCGGAGCAAGAGAAGCGGAAAACAGTTCTGATTTACGATGACTTCCTTGGTCAACTGGTTTTTTCATCGCCGAGATTTGCCAAGAATGAAGATTCCTCACTATTCACATTGCTCGACAAGGTGTCGGAGTCGCAATACTTAAAATTGATCCTCACTTCCCGTGAATACATTCTCGAGGACGCCAAACGCGTGCATGGCGTGTTCTCTACGAACGCTGACAGCCTAGTGAAAGCTACGATCAGCTTGGCGGATTACACTGAGGCCGCGAGAAGCAAGGTGCTGTTCAATCATTTGTACTTCTCCGATCTCTCTAATGAACGATTAATCAAAATCTTGGAAACCAAGGTTTATGCCAAGATCGTTCGACATGCAAATTTCAATCCTCGCGTGGTAGAGACAATCGCTAAAGCAGCAAATAGTAAGCATCTCGACGACGATGAATACATTCGCTTCATTGAGCATGAATTTGATAATCCAGCCAAGCTATGGCGGTATCCTTTTGATCACGAAATTGATCAAATCGGCCGACAAATACTGATTGCAGTGGCAAGCTTTGATCGAGATCCCTTGTCCAACGAAATTCGCGCAATCATATTAGCAATGAATTCCGGCGAGTCGTCGGAGGTGCTTAATAGCCTATTTGATAGATCACTCAAACAACTTGTTGGAAACTTCCTGAACTCGGAATATTTACCGTCGGCAGGAAGTCGAGAATGCCGTCAGCATACTACCCTCAGGTTCCAGAATCCGTCCGTACGAGAGTTCGTAAATGAGAAAATCTTGGCAGACCCGGAGTGGGTTCTCAAGATCGCTCGAAGCATCCAATCGTTTGATCAAATAGAAACTATGATCGACTTAGCGGAGGGCATTGGTAGTCCGATTTACCATCAAGACATCTGGTCAGTGCTAGGCGCCGCTGCAAGAAGGGTCCAGATGACTAAGCATATGTATGTTATGAATTGTTCAGACACTCACAGCTTTCTTGGCCCGTATAAAGCCGTGTTTAGCCATGACTATCACTTAGATAAGATTCTGGCTAGACGGCTTCGAATCGAAGGGAACTTGTATCCCGAAAGCCAAGGATTTTTGGACCTAAAGTCGGCGTTACTGAAAACTGATATTTGGTTTGAAATATTTACCGCAATTCAGACCGATGCAGAAGCAATGTCGGGCATTTCTGATTCTGTGAAGTGTTTCACGTCCCGCTTTGGCAAAAACGACGGATTCCTCACGCAAATGCGCACAGTGATGCGGACGGCTGTTATTCGCATCTTGGAAAAAAATATTCCAACGTACGTGACTGAAATTTCCGAGTTGCTTGAGTTGTGCGAGCCACTGGAATTGACAACTCTCGAACTACTTACAATTAGGCATGCAATCCAAAGATGCGTAAACGAGCAAACTAGTTCCAGGTCGCCAGAGACTTACTATTTAGACGAGGATTTGAGCGCTCTGCGATCACTCTCAAGTAAACTTGATATCGATTTGGAAGATATTGAAAGCGATCTTGGCAATTTTATCGAAGCGGTGGAAGCAAACTCAGGTGATCCTGAATACGAGGCCAGCACGGCGCCTAGTTCATATCGTTTGGAAAAGGAAAATTCTTTAGATATTGATCAAATGTTCCAAGGCCTTCGAGATCGAATACCCTAAATCGGAGATTTAGTCACTCCATGTCTCTCAAATGAGCGATTCCAAGATGACATCCAAACTGAAGCCGAGGTAGCGCTTCTCCGACTTGCCAAGTGCTACAAATACAGTTCGAAGACACACATAAGAACATCGTTTTCAGGGGACGCGGGATGAATGATAAAAAACGGCACCATTTTGTGCCAAAGGCGTATCTCAAGGCTTTCACGAACGGCAAGGGAAGGGTGCACGTCTATCGAAAGGACGAACCTGGAACGGTATTAACTGTGAGTCCGGATGGCACTGGATTCGAGCGTTATTACTATTCGCAGCCTACTCCTGAGGAAGGAACTGACCACAACAGATTAGAGGACATGTTTTCAGGCATCGAGGGAAAATGGCCGCAGATAGTCGAGCGTATTGGAAAAGGGGAAAATGTAAACGATGTGTTGCCGGAGATATTCGAGTTCATCATCTTGCAACGTGTCCGTGTGCCAGCAAGTCGAGATGCAACGGAGGCGAGACTACGCGGCCAAGTGAAGAGCGTATTCCGAGACCTATTGGCTAAAGGCTTTCTTCCACCGCCACCAGCATCATTGCGTGGCCGTCTGGATGACGTTGTGGTTTCGATTGACCCACACAAATCAATTCACGGGATGGTAGAGGACATACAGGCCGCCAAAGCTGTGTTTGAACGCATTGGGTTAAGTGCAGTTCGCAATAACACCAGCATCCCATTTCTGACGAGCGATAACCCTGTGACTTGGTTTGACCCGTCCAAACCATCCGAGGATATTGAGCCATACGGCATCAGCAAGCGTGACCCTGTCTTGTTGCTCTTTCCTATCAGCCCATCTCTTTTGATTCTGGGGGCAACGGATTACATGAATATATTTGCAAGGCACGGGCTCCAACATTCCGAGACCAGAGAGATCAACTGGGTTAAACAAATCAACGAGCAAATCTGCCGTTTTGCATATAAAGCGGTGTATGCCTCTGCTCTTGGGCAGGAGGAAATGATTGTTCGTCATGCAGGGAAATCACCTGTGTGGGAACAGACCGGCGCAAAAGGGAAGCTGGTTTTTGGCGAGAGGTCCACCAAACTGAAGTGGCAAAAGTAGTTGTCTAAACACCTCAAGGCACGTATGACGTAAAGATCTTTCTTATTGGTTGGGGAGTCTCATTAATTTTACATAATGTAAATTATGCGAAATTAAGCATGCATGCAAAAATATTTACCTGTCTGAGGAATAAGCGCCCATCCTGTTCGTCTTACTGTGCACAAACGACATGACCAACCCATATCCATGAATAAAGACTTCACCGACGACGATTTGCGCGAACTGCTGCCGCGGCTGCGGCGCTTCGCCTTTTCGCTGACGCGGCATGAAAACAGCGCCGACGACCTGGTGCAGTCTTGCCTGGAGCGTGCGCTGGCTCGGCAGGATCGGCGCCGCGAAGATGCCGATCTGCGGGCGTGGCTGTTCCAGATCATGTACCGGCAGTTTCTCGACGGCCAGCGCCGCGCGAAACGCTATGCGGGCCTGCTCGCCTTCTTTGCCGGCGCCGAGGAAGAGCTCGCGCCGTCCGCGGAGGATGTGGCGCTGTCGCGCTCCGCCCTGGAGAATTTCAGCAAGCTGCCGTCCGAACAGCGCGCCTTGCTGCTGCTGGTTTCGGTCGAAGGACTTAGTTACGAGGAAGCAGCGGACGCCCTGGGCATTCCGATCGGCACCGTGATGTCGCGCCTTTTCCGCGGCCGAAAGGCCTTGCGGGCGCTCAACGACGGCGCTCCCGCCATTACGGATCATCCCAATTTACGGATATTGAAATGAACGTATTCTCTTGCTCCGAACAGGATCTGCATGCCTATGTCGATGGCCGGGCGGATGAAACCTTGCACCGGCAAATCGAAGCTTATCTGGCAAGCAATCCCGAAGCCGCTTCCGAAGTCGAACGCTTGCGCCTGGAACGCCAGCGCCTGCGCGCCGCGCTGGAAAATATGCCGGCAAGCGCCATCCCGCCGCGCCTGGACCCGTTCCGCATCCGCCGCGAATTGCGCGCACGTTCGCAGCGCCGCATGGCGGTTGCCGCTTCGCTGGTGCTGACGCTGAGCCTGGGAACGCTGGGCGGCTGGCAATTGCGCGACATGTCCATGCGCCAGACCTATCTTCCGATGGCCGACGCGACCCAGGCCTATCGCCTGTTCGCCACCGACGATATGGCCCAGAAGGTCGACATGAAGACCTCCGAGCCGGCGCAACTGCAAGGCTGGCTCAACCGGCATTTCGTCCAGGCCGCGTCGCTGCCGGATTTCAGCGCCTATGGTTTCAAGCCGGTCGGCGGCCGCCTGATGGCCAGCGATAAAGGCGCCGCGGCGATGGTGCTCTATCAGAACGACCAGGGCCAGGCGATCGTGTATTACGTCCGGCCGCCGGGCGAACTGCTCAACTTCGGCGCCGGCAACCGGCGCGACGGCAACCTGCTGACGCAGTACTGGCGGCAGGGCCGCTATTTCTACGCCGTGGTCAGTCCCACCGACAACCCGGCCACGCTGCCGGTGCAAAAGGCGGTCGAACCCGGCCAAACCTAGCGCACTCCTTTTCCCGTTCATCACAACCGCCGGCCAAGGCGGATGGCGCCCTGCGCCCTGAATTTCGCCACCCTTTTACTTTTACCCACCCACTGAAACAAGGAAACATCATCATGCTGAACAAACACGCTTTTCTGAATACCGCCCTGGCCGCTGCCGCTGCCCTCCTCTTTACGCAAACCGCCTTGGCGCAGGATGCCGCCAGGCCATTGCAGGTCAAGAACGTGGTGCTGGTGCATGGCGCCTATGCCGACGGCTCATCCTGGTCGGAAGTGATCGCACGCCTGCAAAAAGCCGGCCTGCACGTGACTTCCGTGCAAAATCCCTTGACCTCGCTGGCCGATGACGTCGCCGCCACGCGCCGCGCCATTGCCCTGCAGGACGGGCCGACCATCCTGGCAGCGCATTCCTGGGCCGGCACTGTCATCAGCGAAGCCGGCGTCGACCCCAAGGTGACGGGCCTGGTGTATGTGGCGGCGCGCGCGCCCGACGCAGGCGAAGACTATGCGGCCCTGGCGGCGAAATTTCCGGCGCCGCCGGCCAGCGCGGGGCTGGTCAAGTCCGGCGGCTTTGCGCAACTGGGCGAAAATGCCTTCCTGCATGATTTTGCCGGCGACATCGACCCTGTAAAAGCGGAAGTGATGTATGCGGAGCAAGGCCGCATCTCGGACCAGCTGTTCGCCTCGCGCACCACCCAGGCCGCATGGCGCACCAAGCCGACCTGGTATGCCGTATCGACCAACGACCGCACCACATCGCCGGAATTGGAGCGCTTTCTGGCGCAGCGCATGAACGCCAAGACCGTGGAGATTGCGTCCAGCCACCTGTCGCTGCTCTCGCATCCGGATCAGATCGCCAATCTGATTCTGGAAGCGGCCGGCCAAGCGCACTGATCGATAGAACACTGCCGGTGGCGGCCAGATAATCTTATGCAGATGCTACGGGGGCAATTTCGGACTGATAAAGCATAGACTTCGTCGTCCTTCATCAACCGCTCCGCCACCGCCAAGCTTTGAAAATACCATGGCCGCCACATTCTTCGATACCTACGACTACGTCAAGCGCCTGGAGGCATCGGGCGTTTCAACCGATCAAGCCGAAGCCCACGCAAAAGCACTCTCAGACGCCATGATCAATGAATTAGTAAGAAAAGCCGATTTAAACGAATTTCGCGCGGAAGTTACCGGCCGCTTCACCGAAACCAAAGGCCAATTCGAATTGCTGAAATGGATGCTTGGCTTCGTATTGGCCGGCACTGTCGGCATCCTGTTCAAGATTTTCCACTAGCAAATACCCGCCCTGATTCATCCCTGCATTGCATTTGACGCTGCAATACCAAGGCCTTGCGTCGCAAGTCCGGCGGCGTTGCGGGCCACGGCTTGTCTGCCGATCAAAAACCGCATTTTGTTGACGCCAGGATATTTATACGATATTAAGTTCTGTCAAAGAATGCCGTAAAGTAAGATTCTGGAAATCTGAGCGTCATATCCCCGGCGATATTCCTGTTATTCCCGTGTCTGCCCACAGCCGCGGGAAGCAATTGCCTGGACGATGCCGATGAATCAACCTGCGCGCAGAAATTGATTTAAAGAAGAACTGCCAATAAAAACATCAATATTTAAGGGGAAATGAAATGACTGTCGCACAACGCCTGTATCTTCTGGTTTTTTCCGCCGTGCTCGGGCTGGCCGGCATCGCCGGTCTCGGCATGTACCAAATGAATAAAATCTATGCGGCGGCCAATATGGGCAACACCGATACCGTTCCCGGCCTGCTCGCCCTGGATGATGCATTGACGCCGCTGACTCTTCTCCGCATCCGGATCTGGCAGCACATCGTGGCCAGCGATCAGGCCGGCAAGGATATCATCAGCAAAAAGCTCGACGAAGCCCATGCGCTGTCGGTCGCCGCGTTCGATAAATACGGCAAGGAGCAGGTTTCGGACGATCAGGACAAGGCGCTGCTGGCGGCCGATCGCGCGGCGCTGGTGCAATACGACGGATTGCTGGCGAAAGTGGTCGCGCTTTCCAATGCCGGCAAGCCCGAAGAGGCGCGCGATACGCTGGCTTCGAATTCGACGGCGGCCAATGCCATTGCCGTCGCGATCGGCAAGCATCGCAAATACAACATGGATCTGGGCATGAAAAGCGCAGAAGATGCCGCGACAACGCTGAAAGACGCCAAGATTTTTGCTGCCGCCATCGCCGTGCTGATCATCGCCGCCATTGCCTGCATGGGACTGATGCTGGCCCGCAAGATCGTCAATGCGCTGAATGAAGCGGTGACGATCGCGCAAACGGTGGCTTCCGGCGATCTGACCAAGCAGATCGAGGTCAAATCCAATGACGAGACCGGAAAACTGCTGCTGGCGCTCAAGGATATGAGCGAGAGCCTGGTGAAAATCGTCAGCGAAGTCCGCATCGGCACCGATACCATCGCAACAGCTTCCGCGGAAATCGCCAGCGGCAATCTCGATCTGTCTACCCGCACCGAGCAGCAGGCCAGCTCGCTCGAGGAAACCGCCTCGTCGATGGAAGAATTGACCGGCACCGTCAAGCAAAACGCCGACAACGCCCGTCAAGCGAACGGCCTGGCCACGCTGGCGTCCGAAGTCGCCGTCAAGGGCGGCGCGGTGGTGTCCGAGGTGGTCGATACGATGAGTTCGATCAATACCTCCGCCAAAAAGATCGTCGACATTATCGGCGTGATCGACGGCATCGCTTTCCAGACCAATATCCTGGCATTGAATGCGGCGGTGGAAGCTGCCCGGGCAGGCGAACAGGGCCGCGGTTTTGCCGTGGTGGCCTCCGAAGTGCGCAGCCTGGCGCAACGCAGCGCCGCCGCCGCCAAGGAAATCAAGGTCTTGATCGATGACTCGGTGGAAAAGGTCGATACCGGCAGCAAGCTGGTGGAACAGGCCGGCGCAACCATGGATGAAGTGGTGGTCAGCGTCAAGCGCGTGAACGATATCGTCGCGGAAATTTCCGGGGCCAGCCAGGAGCAAAGCGCCGGCATTGAGCAAGTTCACCGGGCGATTACGCAAATGGACGATGTGACCCAGCAAAATGCCGCGCTGGTCGAACAAGCTGCCGCTGCTTCGCGTTCGATGCAGGACCAGGCCGCCAATCTGGCCCAGGTGGTCAGCGTATTCAAACTGGCGAATCAGGCGCATAAACCCGCGCCGGCAGCGCCGGCCAAGCCGGCCAGGGCGCCGGTGAATATCACGCCGCAGCCGGAACGGCTCGCCAGCCCGAAAGCATCAGGCAAACCTGCCACGCTGTCCACGGCCATATCCGGGCCTAAAAACGATGCCGACGATTGGGAGCAGTTTTAACGTTCAGAAGGCCATGCCGCCGCCTTTGCTGGGGCGCCGCGAGCTGGGCGCGACCTTGGCACGCGGCCGCAACCTGACGCCGGCAACGCATTTCCCGGTCATTGCTTGATGCGCCAGCCCTTTTCCGTCTTCGTCATGCGTATCGACGTCGCGAAATCCATTGTCTGTTTTTCGACGTATTGCGCAATATCCGTGTTGTCGTAGACCCGGTCATAGACATCAAAGGGCGTATTCGGGCAGGCCCTGAAGAATTCGTCGCGCAGCCGCTGCGTGCCTTTTTTGATCAGCGCCGCCTTTTCCGCGGCCAGTTCGCGCGACAGTTTGAGGCTGGGCTCCAGTTTTCTCGCGCTGAATTCCGCCCGCTCGCGTTCATAGACGCCTGCGGCGGCCTGCTCTCCGGCTTTCTGCGCCTTCTCTATACGATCCAGAAAACCCGCGTGGATTTTGAAATCCCTGTCCCGTTCGATCGAGGCGGCCGCAATCCGTGCATTCACGGCGGCCACCGGTGAAGCCAATGCGGCGGTAGCGGTCTTGGCGTCGGGCAGCGGCGCGGATTCGATGGAGTACTGCATGTCGACCTGGTATTCATTCGTTCCCGGCAAGCCCCAATTGACCTTCAGCACATGGGTAATCGTAAATTGCGGGCATTGACCGGTCATATCGCGTATGGCCAGTTTTACATCATCGTCGGAGGGCGAATCAGAGCAGCCGGACATGCCCGTCAATACCATTGCGCTCAACATTGCGTTGGCAATACAGGCAAATTTCATGTCTCCCCCCATTTCGATTTCGAACAGGCTGCCTCTGCGGGCATGCTTTGGTGCGGCAAAACTCATTGAACCGATGCGGTGGCCTTTTTCGGTTTCAGCGGCATTTCGCGCTTGACGGCTGGTCTGGCTGCAGGTTTGGCTGCAGGTTTGGCTGCGGCCTTCGCCGTGCGCTTGATCGCAGGTTTAACCGTCTCCGGCGGCGCTTCCAGCGAATCGGTCAATTGGCGCGCCAGGCCGATGACGCGCTGCGGATCCACGCCCAGCGTATCGATCAGGAATGAAATGATCTCGGAGCGCGGATTGGTCAGCGTCGGCTCGATCATCAGCACTGCAGCGGACAAGGCCAGCGCCCGTTCGCGGCTGCCGGCGTCCGGCAGCATTTCAGCCAGCGCATTGAGCGCTTCCACCGGCGCCACCGCGGTAATGCGCGCCTGCTCCTTGAGCAGCTGCACCCAATTGATCTGGGCCGCCCCGCTCTTGGCGCTCTTGGCGCCCCTCGCGCCGGCCTGCAAATCCGGCAATTGCGACAGCAGGCGGGCCAGCCGCAGGCTGCGGCGCTCGAAGGCGCCGATCGAGACCATCCCGGCCACCACGATGCGGCAAACCGCCTCCGGAAAACTGCCGTCCCCGATCTGGCGCAAAACCGATTCGCGATAACTGTCCAGCTCTTCCAGTGCGCGCGCCTGGGCCACGTCGGCGTCCGGCGTATCCGGCTTGATCCAGGCGCCCAGTCCCTGCGCGCCGAACATCCGGCGTGTCATGCTGACCGTCCTGGCGTCGCGCTTGTCGCGGTAACTGTCGAGGTCGTCGCTGATGCGCGCCGCCATTTTCTTTTCGAATTGCCGCAGCGGATGATCGTCCGGAATCTGCACCCGATTGGCGCGCGCCAGTTGCGCCTGCTGCCGGATAAAGGGCGCGAACGGGAAAGCGTCGGAGAACAGCTTGCGCTCCATGCGCATCGGATTCATTTTGCCCAGCGCGTCGCCGACCTGGCGCGTCGCCACCGCCTTGACCCACGGACGAACCCAGGTCTTGTACAGGCCGGCATTGAATTCCGACACTTTGGCGATGGTGGAGAACATCGCCTCTTCTTCCCGGCCTTCCGGATTGAGCGCGCGGATGTCGTCCATGGTGCGGTATTGGTAATGCACGGTGTAGTCGCCCGGCTCAAGCTGATCCCAGCGCTGCGTCTCCATGCCGGCCTTGGCTTCCAGCTTCATTTCATACAGGCCCGGCGGCAGGCTTTCGATCACATCCAGCGAACTCACCAACTGATCGTGTTCCTTCAGGGCAACCGAACCGCCCACGAATATCCCCAGATGCCCGACGCTTTCGTGCAGGACGTAGATGATGGTGCGGCCGGCGGCGGCGATGGCGCGTTCGTCGCCCCAGGTGTCGATGATCCAGTTCAGCGCCTGGGGCGGCGGCGTGATGTTGTCGCCCCAAGAGGCGAACACCACGACCGGCGCCGTGATCGCGCGCAGATCGATGGCCTGCCCGTCCGCCATCATCTCGCCGCGCGCCAGGCGGTTGCCGACGAACAGGTTTTCGACGATGGATTCGATTTCGCTGCCGGTCATGCGGAAATAGCCGCCCCACCAGCGCTCGAACTCCAGGAAGCGCCCTGCTTCGGTATCCACATTGGCCCACAAGTTGTAATACTTGTTCCAGAGCGTATTGGCCGGATTCAGCTTCTCGAAATTCTTGACCAGGTGCACGCCGTCGAAACGGTCGGCGCCCAGGTCGCTGGTAAAAGACGCCAGCCACGATCCGCCCAGCGAGGCGCCCGCATAGCGCATTGGATTGAGCGTGGAACTGCCGGCCCAGTACGACACCGGCGCGCCGACAATCATCAACGGCCCGAACAGATCGGGATGGGTGGCGTTGAGCGCCATCATGGCCCAGCCGGCCTGGCAGTTGCCGATGACCACCGGCTTGGCCTTGCATTGCGGATGGCGCGCAATGACTTCCTCGATGAAGCGCGCTTCGGCCTGCATGACGCGCATCAGGGTCTGGCCGTCTTCCGGCTCGGGACGGAAGGTGATGAAATACACCGTATGGCCGGCGCGCATCGCCATGCCGACCTCGGAATCGAACTTGAAGCCGCCGATGCCGGGGCCGTGGCCCGCGCGCGGATCGACCACCACCACCGGCCGCGCGGCCGGATTGACCGGCATGCCGGCCGGCGGGGTCAGGCGCAGCAGCGCGTAATTGCAGGGTTCGGGCAGATCGTGTCCGTCGAGCACCACCTCATGGGCGAATTTCAGCAGCGGCGGCGTGCCCTGGTCGAGATGCTCTATATAGTTGTTGCCGCGGTCGAGCAAGGTGTCCAGGAACAACACCGTGCGCTGCATGGCGTCGGTCAGATAGGCGTTGGCGTCGCTCCAGGTGGGAATGGGCTGCGGCGCAGGCACGATCGTTGCTGTGGCGGATTGCGGTGTCGGTTTTCTTGTTGTTTTCCGCGCTGATTTCAGCGCCGTTTTTCCTGGATTCGGTCTATCAGGCGTTGCCATGATCCCACTCCTTGAAGAAATCGCTGCCGCTATCGTTAAAATGCCGCCGGACGATGCTTTGTCTGCGACAATATGCTTGTTAAAGCATCAAGTAAGTGTACGTAGAATGTTCACAAAGGGGGAAACTATTTATGGAACTTGCGAGCCTGGTCGATCAGCCCAACAAGCTGCCGACGATTCCGAAGGTCCTGCAAAAGCTGATTGAAAGTTTCAGCGATGAAGATGTGTCCGTCAATGAAATCGCCAGGCAGCTGGCCGCCGATCCGGCCCTGAGCGCCAAACTGCTGCGCCTCGCCAATTCCGCCTATTTCCATGTATCCCGGACCGTTGGAACGGTCGACGACGCCGTGCGCATGCTGGGTTTTGTCATGGTGCGCAATCTGGTGCTGGGGAACGGCATGGTGGAAGCCTTCCCGCGTATACCCGGAATCGATTTGCAGCAGTTCTGGCGCTATAACCTGTATACCGCCTCGGCTTCGCGCTGGCTTGCCGTCATGGCCGACGAAAACGGCGATACGGCTTTTACGCTCGGCATCATGCACGCCATCGGCCAGTTGCAGATGCATATGGGCATGCGGGAAACCATGCTGGCGCTGGACAACAAAATGCACATTCTGGACGCCGGCCGGGCTGAACTCGAAAAAAATGCATTGGGATTTCATTACGGCGAGGTCTCGGCCGCGCTGGCGAAAATCTGGAATTTCCCGCCTTATCTGATCGATGCCTTGCGCGATGTGCCGGCGCCGCTGGCCGCCGGAAAATTTTCCCGGCCGGCCGCCTTGGTGCATCTGGGTGCATGGCGCGCGCGCGCCGAAGTGCTGGCGATGGACGAAGGCGCGATTGCCGCGAGTTATCCGGACGACGTGGGCAAACGCCTTGACCTCGACCGCGGCTGGCTGCCCGCCAAGCCCTGGGTTGCCACGCCGGCATCGGCCCCGCCGAAGCATGTCATGCCGCCGTTGAAAGTATTGGCCGAAGGCCTGGATGCCATGTTGAATTAGGGTCTGTTGACAGCGCCTACGCCAGCCTGAACGCGGCCCGCATCCATTCGCGTTCCTTGAGCGGAATGCCGAGCCGGGTGGCGATTTTGGGCCATTGCCTGACGACGGCGCGGCTGCGCTCGATGATCTCGTCGGCGCTCGCGGCATCCAGCCGGAAATAATGCGCGACCGACCGCGCCAGTTCCAGATCCATCGCATTATCGCTTTCATCGACGTTGAGCCGCAGCGCCTGCGACTGCGGCGCCGGATTGAATCCGTACGCCTCGGACAAGCGCCAGCCCTTGCCTGGCGCCAGGATGAAGCCATGATTGCGCAGGTGGTCGTCGGCATTCGAAATCAACATATTGAATACGATGCGCGACCAGCATTCGCGCAGATCGGCGGCCGTCTGCGCGCCGTGATCGATCAGCACGCGCGCGATATCGAGATAACTTGCGCGGCCGGAGGCTGTGATGCCGGCGCCATTACCGCCGTCGGCATGGCCGGTCAAGGTCATCGCCGAAGCGAAATGCAGGCGCCGGCCGCTCTCGGTGCGGTCGAAACGCCGCGCCAGAAAGGTATGGTGGTCGCCCGAAAACCGTTTGGCCAGACTTTCCCCCATGAACAATCCGCATCCGCGCGCCAGCGTGTGGACCACGATTTCCCAGGCGCCGACATCGTGCTCGTCGTGGATGCTCGGAAACTTGGCGATCCACAGATGCCCGGACGGCTCGGCCACCGCCGCCTTCGGGCGCGCGCCGCCAAACGAACCGCCGGCCCCCATCAGCAGGGACAAGGGATGCTCGGCAATACCCGCCCCGGCGCCGGCCTCCCCGTGCTCCCCGTGCTCCCCATTTTCCCAGGCCAGGCTGGCTGCTTCGAGTTGGCGCAATTGCACGAAAGGCGGCAATGCACCGTCCCGCCGGCCCAGGAAATCGTCTGCATCGTTCAGGCGAAAGCGCAGCGCCCCGCTTCTGAAAATGTCCTGTATTTCCAATAAATGATCGAAGACGTCTATTTGCCCGCCCTGCTCGCGCTCCCGGCCGCCGGCCATCAGTTGCCGGCCCCATGCGCCGGGAGCGGCGTCGGCGATCATGCCGAAGGTGTCCCGCCCCGGCGGCGGCGTTTGCATGCCGGCCTTGAATTCCAGCCCGGGATCCAGCAGCAGCCCGGTCAATGCCGGATTGTCCAGCGCCGTCTTGTCGAATTCGAAGCCGACCGCCGGCGCCGGATATAAACGGCCGAGCCGCTGCGGCTCGTTCAAGCCGTCCCAATCGGCATAGACCGCGATCATGGTGGTCATAAGTCAGCGCGCCTTTTTCGAGGACGGAACGATGATCAGGTTGGCCAATGCCCTGGCGCTGGCAAAGCCGACTTTCCAGTTCAAGGTGTTGTCCGAAGGAGAATGCAGTTTCTTGTTTTCAATGAGGGGAGCGGTGCTTCGCTCAGGCAGAGCGAGCGCATCGGGGTTCGGCGCCTGCGCGGGAATTCTTCGGATGGGCGATTGAGGTGGCGCCGATACCGGCGCCGGCGCAGGCGCAGGGGTTTTTGCGCGCGGCGTCAACCGCGCATCCTGCAATTCGCGCCCGACCGGATCCATCGCGGCCAGCAGTTCCAGTTCTTTTTCCAGGCCGAGCACTTGCATCACCGCCAGGTAGGCGCCGATGGTGACACCCGGTTCGCCGCGCTCCAGACTGCGCAAAGTCATTGGCGCCATGCCGGCTCTTTCGCCCACATGCTTGGCCGAAAGACGCCTGCGCAGCCGCGCCAGACGCAAACGATCGCCGAATGCATGCAGCAAGTCGGCGGTGCCGGGCAGCAATGGAGCGGTTTTCTTTGCCATAGTGCGGTTATTCTAGCGATATCATTTTTAATCAGCTTAAATAATTGCGTTTATTGTGTCTTTGACTAGATACTTTTACAACAACAAATATTTCAAAGTGCCAGAATAATAGCGTTATTTTTCGCTATTTTGCCTTGACCTGCACCGATAATTTGCTCAATGCATCTTCAATCGGGATGAAAAAATTCATGCCGGCCAGGCCTTTCGCGCCCAAGCCCGCCACGGTGATGCCGATCACCTGGCCCGACTTGTCAAGCAGCGCGCCGCCGCTGTTGCCCGGCAGGATCGCCACGTCGCTTTGCAGGAAACGCAGATTGTTCAGCGTGCGATAGCCGCTGAGGATGCCTTTGGTCAAGGTGCTGTTGAATTCGTCGCCGAGCGGCGAGCCGAGCGCATAAACATCTTCGCCGATGCCCGGATCGGAGGCCCGCACCGCCATCGGGTACACGCCCGGCGGCTCGGTCTTGATCAGGGCGACGTCGCGCAGCGGATCGACGCGCACCACTTCGCCAACCAGATCCCTGCCCGTGGCCAGCCTGACGCGGACGAACTTGGTATTGCCGACCACGTGCTTGTTGCTCAGCATATAGCCCGCCGTGCCGATGAAAAAACCGCTGCCCGATCCGGTCTCTCCATAGACCGTGCCGATCGCCGAACGCAATTGCGTCATCTTTTGCGTGAGCGCATCGCCGTTCGGCGCCGCGCCGTCGACGGTCAGATTGGGTATGGCGGGAACGGTGGGAGCAGCGCCATTGGCAACCGCGGCGGGTTGGACGCCGCCGGCCGGCACAGGCATGCCCGATGCCCCGGGCGCTGCCGGCACGCCCGGCGCGGGCGGCGCCGGCTGGATGCCGGGATTCGGCACATAAGGCGCCGTGACCGCCGCGGTGAAGCCGGATTGCGCCAGGAAATTACGGCTTGCTGCAGTGAAAGCGCCCATCACCAGCTCGGATGGCGTCGGTACATTCGCACTGCTGAAGCGGCCTTCGGTGGTGGTTTCGAAGATCACCTTTTGCTGTTCCGGCGCGAAAACCTGCCAGAACAGTTTCAGATAAGCCTCGCCCTCCGTGCGGCTGGCGTCCTTGATGCACATGTTGATGCCGATTTCCTTGACCAGCACGCCGACCTGCAAGGCATTCTGGATATCGACCGGTTTCTGCTCCGTGAAGATGGCATCGGAAACGGTGGTGACAGGATAATGCGCGTTTTCCAGTTCCGTGCGGAAACGCTTCGACGCGACGGCGGGTGACATCAGCACGCCGCTGACCTTGGCGTTCCAGACGACACTGCGCGTATTGCCGCAGAAAAACCCGGTCTGGACTTCGCCGATGCTCGACTCCGGATTGTTATAGCGGGCGACGGTCCGGCTCAGATAGCTTGGACGGCCGGCCTGCCCCATTGAATATTGCAGGGCCGCGTGTTGTTCAACGGCGGGTATTGCCGCCGGCGTGGCATTTGCCGGCAGGCCATGGACCGCCGATATCGCTATCAGCGCAAATGCGGCGAGCGTTCCCAGGCTCTTGTTATACATTGTGCGGATGCCCCATTCTTGACGATGCAGTAACTTACCTCAAAATCCATTTTAGCGGCGCGGGATGTTTCCGCGCCCGCGTTGCGCCGGATCCATATTTACACAAATTAACTGAAGTGCAAGATGGCGGCCCATGCCTTCTTTCAAACCCAAGGCCGGGGCATTTCCTTAAAAATGCGAAAATAGCGGTTTCCGTCGGCATGTCGAAATGAAAGCGCCTCATTCGTCGAAGGAAGGCAATGCAGATTCCCGCCCACAATTTAAACCAATACTTTAACTAAGTTACTTTAAATATATTGCATTAAATATATTTAATAACTTATTGAATATAAAGAAATTTACATGAATTCATCTTTTTATAAAAACGCCCTGGTGCTCGGCCTGTTATCGGCTATCGGCCCTTTCGCAATCGACATGTATTTACCCGCATTGCCTTCCATCGGCGTCACGCTGAATGCCTCGACCGGCGCGGTCCAGGCCAGCCTGATGGCATTCTTTATCTCGCTCGGCATCGGCCAGCTCATCTACGGACCGGTATCGGACATGTTCGGCCGCAAGCCGCCGCTCTATTTCGGACTGACGCTGTTTGGGCTGAGCAGCATCGGCTGCGCGCTGGCGCCGAATATCCATATCCTGGTGGCCTTGCGTTTCCTGCAGGGCCTGGGCGCCAGCGCCGGCATGGTGGTGCCGCGCGCGGTGGTGCGCGATCTGCATACCGGGCACGACGCCGCGCGCCTGATGTCGCTGCTGATGCTGGTGTTCAGCGTATCGCCGATCCTGGCGCCGCTGACCGGCAGCCTGCTGATCGAATGGGCCGGCTGGCGCAGCGTATTCTGGGCCGTCACGATCGCCGCCGCGATGGCGCTGGTCCTGTTGTTTACCAGCCAGCGCGAAACCCGCAGCGCGGCCGAACAGGCGCAAAGCGACGTGCGCAGCGCATTGCGGGCCTACTGGCTGTTGCTGCGCGACAAGCATTTCCTGGGTCTGGTATTCATCGGCGCCTTCGGCATCGCCAGCTTTTTCGCCTATCTGGCCAATTCCTCCTTCGTGCTGATCGATCATTACGGTCTCACGCCGCGCCAATTCAGCCTGGCGTTCTCGGCCAACGCCGCCGCATTCATCGGCGTCTCGCAACTTACCGGCCGCCTCGGCAAGCGTTTTGGCCTGGCGCCGATGGTGAAGGTTGCCGTTACCGGCTATGCCGCGGTATTGACCGCCTTGCTGCTGGTCAACCTGACCGGCAACGACAGCCTGGAAGTCATGCTGGCCATGCTGTTCATCGGCTACGGCTTTCTCGGCCTGGTGGTGCCGACTTCGGCCGTGCTGGCTCTGGAAGAGCACGGCGCGATTGCCGGCACCGCATCGGCGCTGATGGGAACGCTGCAATTCGTGACCGGCGCCGCCACCATGGCGCTGGTCGGCGTATTCGTGGATGGAACAGCCCGGCCGATGCTGGCAGGCATCGCCGGCCCCGCGCTGATATCACTGACATTCACATGGGTGACATTGCGCGGCGCCAAATACCATCACATGAGCACAACAATAAAGGACCAGCACACTGGATAAGCAGGTATGTGCGGGTGAGTGAATGGGGGGCGCCTCCGACGAACATTTGAAGCTGAGAGGCGGAGGCGCCCCCCATTTGCTCGCCTGCGCAGGCCGGCCCACGGAGTACAAAACCTTATTTCCCCGCCATCGTCTTGTCGAAGATAGTTTCCCACTTGGCCCGTTCATCCAGCGCCACCGCCGGATCCATCAGCGTGAACTTCAAATCCTTCAGCGGCGACGCCACCTTGGTATTGGCCGGGCCGTAATCCAGGTCGGCCAGCAGTTTCTGCGCATCCGGTCCCAGCAGGAATTCGTAGAACAGCAATGCGGCGTTCGGATGCGGCGCCGTGCGCGCGATGGCAATGGCGTTGGCGCGGGCGATCACCGGCTGGATCGCAAACCAGTCGATCGGCGCCCCGTCGCGTTTTGCCTGGTCCGCCATATACGTATACACAGTCAGCGCCAGCGGCACTTCGCCGGCGACCACCATATTCCTGGTCAGAGAATGCCCCATGCGCATGGACATCCCGTTCGTCGCCGCAATATCGCGGAACAGCTTGATGCCGGCCTGCTCGTCGCCCATCGCCTTGACGGTTGCGCCCAGCCAGCTTGCCTCCTTGGCCTCGATGCCGATCTTGCCCTTCCATTTCGGATCCAGCAGATCCTTGAAGGTCTTCGGCAAATCTTCCTTCTTGATCGACTTGGTGTTGTAGGCCTGCACGAACACCGATACGATCACGTTGGCGCGATCGCGCTTTTCCGAGACCGAACCCGGCAGTAAATCCTTGAATACCGGCGAATTGACCGGCTGCAACAGCTTTTCGCGCGACAGCGCTTCCACTTCGGTCGAAGGATCGTAGTACAGATCAGCCTTGTAGGTCTTGGCGTTCGATTCCGTGATTGCCCGGTGCAGCACTTCATCCGAACCCGAGCGCCAGACCGATACCTTGACGCCGTATTGCTTTTCGAACAAGGCGACGAGTTTGGCGATGTCTGTCTGGGCAATACTGGCGTACAGCGTCAGCGTGCCCTCCTTTTTCGCCGCGGCGACAATCCGCTCCATCCGGTCCGGGCCGCTGTAATCGTAAAGCGACAAATCGCCCTGCTGGGCCAGAGCGGGGACGGGAACGGCGACTATTGCCAGCGCACCCGCGACAGCCATGGCGATGCTTATGGTTTTTAATGTTTTCATGCCGTCTCCTCCGCGCTCCGGTTTTTACCGGTTCTGGGTAAAGATATCGAGCAATGCCGGTTTACCCGATTTCACCACCGCGATGGCGCGGCGCAATGCGGCCGCGATATCTTCGGTGCGGGTGATCACGCCCTCGGCATGCACGCCCATCGAGCGCGCCATGGTCGAAAAATCGACGTCGGGATTTTCGATGCGGGTGCCGTGCGGCGCATTTTCGACAGGACGGCCGCGATGCTTGGCGATCTTGGCGTTATGCTCTTCCGAGTTGTAATAACTGCGGTTGTTGACCATGATCGTCAGCAGGGGAATGTCGTGATGGGCGGCGGTCCACAGCGCGGTCGGCGTGAACAGGAAATCGCCGTCGCCCTGCAGATTGATGCAGAGACGCCCCGGATTGGCCAGCGTGGCGCCGAGCGCCGCGCCCATGCCGTAACCCAGGCCGCCGCCGCTGTATTTGCCCATATAGCGGTCGGTGCTGGCGATATCCCACAATTTCTTGGTCCAGCCGTTGGCCGTGCCGTTGGTCAGCACCCAGTCTTCGTCCTTGATCACATCCCAGATGACGGCCGCCATCGACGACAAGGCGATCGGTTCCTGGGCAGCCTCCGCCTTCGCCTGTTCCTGGTATTTCGCCAGCAACTTGTCGGCGCGTCCCTTCCACTTCTGGCCACGCGCTTCCACCTTTTGGGCCGCGCCGGCACGGCTCTTCAGATTGGCTTCGCAATAGGCCAGCACGGCGGGCAGGAAGTTCGCGGAATCGGCCGCGATGGCGTCGTCGGTTTCCTGCAGGCGGCGGAAATCCTGGCTCCAGCTGCGCACCAGGTAAACATCCAGCGAAACATGCGCGATCGGCGTGCCGGGCCGGTACATCGGCTTGGTTTCGCGCGTCAGGCGGTCGACGGTGTGCAATGCGCCGTACAGGTCCATGCCGTCGACGCCGAGCACATAATCGGCGTCGCCCAGCACTTCTTCGGTAATGTTGCTCAGCGCCATCGGATGGCGGGTCGGGAAGCAATGACGGTTGCCCTGGTCCAGTACCGGCACATTGATCAGGTCGGCCAGCTTGACCAGCGCCTTGAAGGCAACGTCGGAACGTCCCAGGCGGTCGGTCACGATCACGGGATTTTTGGCGTCCAGCAGCGCTTGTCCGACGCGTGCAACGGTTTCGGGCGAAGCCGAAGGGGTTTCCGGCGGGGCGAATTTCTTCGGATCCGGCAGCGGCGGGAATTCGGTGTATTCCTTTTCCTGGATTTCCGCGTCGTAACACACATACACGGGGCCGCAAGGCTGCGTCATGGCCATTTGATAGGCGCGCGAAAACGATTCCGGGGTGCTTTCAAGATCGGCAGGCTGATCGTCCCACTTCACGAAATCGCGGATCAGATTGCCCTGGATCAGGGCGGTATGCACCCAATCGCTGCCGGGGCGGCGCTTGGTGTAGCCCATCGGGCCGGTGCCGCCCAGCAAAATGACCGGGATGCGGTCGCACCAGGCGTTATAAATCGCCATGACCGCGTGCTGCAGGCCGACCACGTTATGCAGGATGGCTACCATCGGCTTGCCGGTGGCGCGCGCGTAGCCGTGGGCGATCGCGACCGAAATTTCTTCATGCATGCATTCGAGGTATTCGGGATTCTTGTTGCCGAGATAGTTCACCAGCGAATCGTGGATGCCGCGAAACGATGCGCCCGGATTGAATGCGGCGTAGGGAATGTCGAATTGCTGAATCAGGTCGACGATGTAATCGGAGCCGTAGCGGCGGGTCGTCAAACGGTTGCTTGGTGCGCTTGTCATGCCAGTCCTTGTGAATAAATGCGTAATTTAATGAATGTATTGCTGCTTATGGCGGATGCCGGGATCTGTTGCAAAACAGGCGAGGCAGGGGCTTGTACTGCGTTCGTGTCCTCCGCCGGCCTGCGGCCGTCTCCCCCTTTACCTCACTTCGCACAAGCCCCTGCCTCGCCTGTTTTGCAACAGCCCCTTACGGTTGCTGCTTGATGAAAATTTCGTCGAACAGCTTGCTCCACTTGTCGACCTGGTCCAGCACCAGCGCCGGATCGACCAGCTTGATATGGATGCTGCTCGGCAGGCCGGAACTCACCTTGCTGTTGGTCGGTATGTAATTGATCGATGAAAAGGTTTTTTGCGCGCCGCCGGCCGAAAGCATGTAGTCGTAGAACAGCAGCGCGGCATTCGGATGCGGCGCGCGGCGCGCGATGGCGATGCCGTTGGCGCGGGCGATCGCCGGCTCCAGCACGAAGGACTGGACCGGCGCGCCCTTGGCCTTGGCCACTTCCGGCATGTGATGATAGACGGTCAACGCCAGCGGGATTTCGCCGGCCGACACCAGATTGGTCAGCAGGGATTCGCCCTGCCGGTTGGACATGCCGTTGGTGGCGACGATATCGCGGAACAGCTTGATGCCCTTTTCCTCGCCCATGTTCTGCACCAGCGTGGCGAACCACGGCCAGGCGCCGCTTTCGATGCTGAGCTTGCCCTTCCATTTCGGATTCAGCAGATCCTGGTAACTCTTGGGCACGTCCTCTTTCTTGACCTTGTTGGTGTTATAGGCCTGTACATACAATTGCAGGATGGTGGCCGCCCATTCGTGATGCGCCGGCACCGCGCCCGGCATCAGCTCGGCAAATACCGGCGATTTGACCTCCTGGAGGACGTTTTCCCGATGCAGGGCTTCCAGCTGCGGCGAGCCGAAATGGATCGCGTCGACCTCGTAGCGCTGGGCCGAGGCTTCAGTCAGCGTGCGCTGCAGCACCTTTTCGGTCCCCGCGCGCCAGATCACGACCTTGATGCCGTATTTTTTCTCGAACGGCCCGATCAGCGTGGTGAGATTGCTGGCGGCCAATGTGGTGTACAGGTTCACGCTGCCTTCGGCCTTGGCGGCGGCGAGGATCTTCTGCTCCCGGTCCGGGCCGTCGTACATGGCAAGCGAGGCGGTTTTGTCCTGCGCCGCGGCCGGAAGAGCGGCGCCCATGCCCAGGAAAATCAGGCAAATCAGCCCCGCAATTTTTGCCCTTGCCCTTGCCCTTCCCCTTCCCGCCAATTTCGATATACGCCCTCGCGCCACGCTGTCAGACCGGTTCATGCTCGTCTCCTGATGTTATTAGCCACTTGCCTGCTCTTTGTTTCTTCAACGCAAATTCGATCCGGATCAAATTCAATAAAACGGCAGCGTTGCCGCGCGTGGCGTGCGCGGCAACGCTGCCCGGTTTGCCGGTTTATTTATCCCGGCTTATTTGCCTCCGCCCGACACGACAGGTTTCGGCAGCAGCGGATTGCTGTCCGGCGATTTCGGCTGCGGCAAGGATTTCAGATAACTATAGATATCCTGCAGATCCGCGTCGCTCAATACATTGACCGAAAACGGCGGCATTTCGCCGGTCGGATGCCGCACGTATTGCGCCAGCGCGACATACGGCACCAGGTCGGTCGCGACCGCCGGCCCGACGCCGCCGCCCGCCACCGTGCCATGGCACAGATAGCAGCCGTTCGACTCCCATAGCGACTGGCCGTGCTTGACTTCGGACGATTGCGCGAAGGCGGAACCAGCCGCGGCCAGCATGCCGATTGCGATCAGCAGGCCGCCGGTTTTTTTCAGATTTTTCATGGCTGGCTCCTTAGCGTGGCTGAGTAACGACGTCGATCAAGGCCGGCAGGCCGCTCTTGACTACCGCCAGCGCCCGCGCGATGGCCGGCCCCAGCTTGGCGGGATCCGAAATCGCTCCTTCGGACCACATGCCCATGCCCTTGGCGACCGTGGCGTAATCGACAAACGGCGCTTCGATGCGCGTGCCGATGCGCCATGACTGCGCATTGCGGTCGCGCCGCAGGCCGGTGCGCTGCAAATGCATCGCTTCCTGCTGCCAGGCCCGGTTGTTGTGCATGATGGTCAGCAGCGGAATCTTGTGATGCGCCAGCGTCCACAATACCGACGGCACCATCAGCAAATCGCCGTCCGGCTGGATATTGATCGGCAGCCGCCCTTCGGCTTTGCACGCCAGCGCCGCGCCGGCAGAAGCCGGCAGGCCGTAGCCGATGCCGGAACCGCCGGAACCGCCCATGAATTGCTTGTATTCGGTGAAATCCCACAATTGCTGCGGCCAGTAGCTTTCGAACTGCGGCTGCGATACCAGCGCCCACTTTTTCTCGTGCTTGATCTGCGCCCAGATTTCCTGGCACAGCCGGGCGGTGCTGATGGGGCTGGAATCCCAGCCGGCGTTGGCGCGCTGGCGGGCGTCGTTGCGCATCGCCAGATGCGCGTCGACCATCGCCTGCCTGCGCCCGGCAATCGCCGAATTGCCGGAACCGGCAACTTTGCGGATGGCGTCGATCAGGTATGGCAGCGTGGTCTGCACGTCGGCGGCGACCGTGACCTGCGCCTCCTGGTAGCGCTGCACATCGCCGAAATTGGATTTCGAATACATATAGCCGGAGCTGATCGCCAGCAACTGCACGTCGGGCCTGGCAGAGCGCAACGCCGGACGGCCCGGCACATCGGAAATGCGGTTCAGGATGCTCCAGACATCGCCCACTTCCAGCGCCAGGATGACGTCGGCCTGCTTGACCAGGGCGCCGCGGCGTCCGGTCTGGTGCAGATAATGGGTGTTCGGGAAATTCATGCGGCCGTACAGATCGATCACGGGCGCGTTCAGGCTTTCGGCCAGTTGCACCAGCAGATCGACGCCGGCCTGGTCGTGCGCGGCGCGGTCGACCACGATCAGCGGATTTTTGGCGGCGACCAGGGTCTTGGCGATTTGCGCGATCGCATCGGGATTGCCGGCCGGCGGCGCGACCTGGACCAGCTTCGGAATCTTCAGCTTCTTGCGGTCTTCGATCGGATTTTCCTGCAACTCGGTATCGGTCACGATCAATACCGGCTCCATCGGCGGCGTGGTGGCGATGGCGCGCGCGCGCATGAAGGAATCGGCATAGTTCTGCAGCGAACCCGGCGCGTCGTCCCACTTGACCATGTCGCGCACGGAAGCGCCCATATCGACCGCGGTGTGCTCCCATTCGACGGTCGAGAGGCGCTTGGTGGCGTCGACAGTATTGCCGACCATCACCATCAGCGGCACCCGGTCGCACCAGGCGTTATAGATCGCCATCGAGGCATGCTGCAGGCCGACGACGGCATGCACCATGCTGGCCATCGGCTTGCCGGCCATCTTGGCATAGCCGTGCGCGATGCCGACGGCGGCTTCCTCATGGCAGCAAATGATCAGTTCCGGCGCCTTGTTGCCGCCGTAATTGACGATGGACTCCTGCAGGCCGCGCAAGGCGGAGGAAGTCATGATCGACACATATTCGATGTCGGCATTGCGCAGCACATCGACGATGAAATCGGAACCCGGATCGGCGACGTGGGCGGCATCGGCCGCGGCATGGGGTTCATGGCCGCCGGCCGATCCCATGTTTTCCGCCGCCATCATCGAGGGAGACGGCGGCTGGGCGGAGCCCTGCTTGAGTCCGGCAGCCGTGCCCTGGGCCGCGCTTTCGCCCGGCGCGACCAGCGCCACGGTGCCCGCCGCCGCGCCCGCGCCGGCAACCAGTGCGCCCTTCAGAAAGCCTCGTCGGCCGGTTTCGCGGCCTTGTTCCTTTTCGTGCATGTTTATTCTCCGTTGACTTATTTTGGCGATGCAATGCGCCGTCCGGGCGCATTGCGGCTGGGACAACTCTGGAACAAGTTCTAGGTGCAGGTACTGAAAAGAGAGGCGTACTGGCGGGATGGCGATTGGCGCCGCCATGCCGGCGCCAATACCGAAGAGTCTGTTTTTGCCGGTCCGCAAGGGACCCTATTGCGTTGCTTCAAAATGTTGTCTCCACCAAATTTGGATGTTTCGTCTCTAACGGACGAATAGCATCGACACCTCACGGGTACTGAGTGTCCGCCAAATCGTACAGGACAGTCAAGACAAAATTCATATAAATGACCTATATTATTTCATAACTTTTTAGCATTGCTTCCATAACCGGAAAAACGTCTTCCGCCGCGATGAAATTATTCAAGCGAATCCGAATCCAAAACACGATTGTTTGCAATCGGCTAATCTGCGGAGTAAGCTCAGGCCCGGAGATATGATGCAAATAAAGCGCCGACACGCTGTAAGTTGCACGTAAGTTTTGCTATTAACTTTTATAAAAAAGAAAGCATTGCCATGACGCTCATTCAATCCCGCCGCATCCCTCTTGCCCTTCCTTCCTTCCGTTCCCGCTATTCCAGACTGCTGACCCGCCTGCTTGCCGTGGCGGCCCTGGCCATTCCCGCAAGCGCCGCGCTGGCGCAGGAGGTGGTGCTCGGCGCGTCGGTGCAATTGACCGGGCCGGTCGCCAATACCGGGCGCTACTATCGCGACGCCTATGAACTCGCCATCGAAAAAATCAACGCGGCCGGCGGCGTCAAGGTCGGCGGCCAGTCGCGCAAGCTGAGCCTGAAGCTGTACGACAACCAGTCCGACGTCAATTTGAGCGTGCGCCAATATACGCAACTGGTTTCGCAGGACAAGGTCCATCTGCTGCTGGGCCCGTTCGCGAGTAATTTCGCGCTGGCCGATTCGGCCGTCTCGGAAAAATACAAGGTGCCGATGGTGCAAGGCGGCGGCGCTTCCGACCAGATTTTCTCGCGCGGCTTCAAATACGTTTTCGGCACCCTGGCGCCGGCCAGCAACTATTTCGGCAGCACGGTCGATATGCTCAAGCAGCTCAAGCCGGCGCCGAAAACCGTGGCCCTGCTGTATGCCGACGATGCATTCGACGTCTCGGTGGCCGACGGCACCCGGCCGATGCTCAAGCAAGGCGGCTTCAATGTCGTGATGGATGAGCGCTACAGCACCAACGCCACCGACTTCAATTCGCTGCTGTCGCAGATCAAGAGCCTGAACGTGGAAGTGGTGCTGGTGGCCGGGCACGAAACCGAAATCCTGAATTTCGTGCGCCAGGCCAAGAGCCTGGCGGTGGCGCCGAAGCTGTATTCGTTTACCGTCGGCGTGCCGAGCGAAGATTTCCGCAAGGCGCTCGGCAAGGATGCCGATTACGCCTACGGCATGACGGCCTGGCTGCCCAGCCCGAACCTGAAGGACCGCTGGTTCGGCGACGCCGATAAATTCGCCAAGGAATACCAGGCCAAATTCGGCTATGCGCCGGATTATCACGCCGCCTCGGGCGTAGCCGATGTGGAAGCGCTGGTCAAGGCGATGGAAGACGCCGGCAGCATCGATCCGCTGAAAGTGCGCGACGCGCTGGCCAAGGTGAAATTCGACAGCCTGTACGGACCGATCGCCTTCAATGCCACCGGCCAGATCGAATTGCCGCAGGTGGTGATCCAGGTCCAGGGCACCGACCTGGCGGAAATCTATGGCGCCAAGGGTTTCGTCAAACAGCCAAAATATCCTATGCCGGCCTGGAACGCGCGTTAAGTCCGGACCGGGATAACGGATGAATCTGCTCGCGCAAATCCTCGTCAACGGCACGCTGCAGGGAGGCCTGTACGCCGTCATGGCGTTGGGGCTGGCCCTGGTCTGGGGCGTGCTCAATATCGTCAATCTGGCGCACGGCGCCTTCATCATGCTGGGCGCCTACGCTTCCTGGTATTTATATACCTATCTGCATATCGATCCGTTTCTCGGCCTGCCGATCACGGCGCTGGTGATGTTCGCGCTCGGCTACGCGCTGCAGCGCGGGCTGCTCAACCTGGTGGTGCGGGCGCCCATGTTCAACACGCTGCTGATCACCTTCGGACTGGAAGTCGTGCTGACCTATCTGGCGCAACTGGTGTTTTCGGCCGATTTCCGCACCATCAATCCGCCCTACGCCGGCAACAGCCTGGTGCTCGGCAGCGTGGTGCTGCCGGTGGCGCGGCTGGCGGCGTTCGGCGTGGCCATCGTGCTGACCATCGGCATGTGGCTGTTCCTGCTGCACACCCGCCTCGGGCGCGCCATCCGGGCCACGGCGCAGAATCTGGTGGCGGCGCGCCTGTACGGCGTCGAGCCGCGCCACCTGTATGCGATGACCTTCGCCATCGGCATCGCGCTGGCGGGCGCGGCCGGCACGCTGTACGGCACGGTATCGCAGATCAATCCGTATATCGGCGCTTCGCTGACCGCCAAATCGTTTGCGATCTCGATCATCGGCGGCCTCGATAATCCGCTCGGCGTGATCGTCGGCGGCCTGTTCCTCGGCATCGTCGAAGCGCTGACCACGCTGTATATCGGCCAGACTTTCGCCGACGTCGCCAGTTTCGGCATCCTGGCGCTGGTGCTGATCGTGCGGCCGGGCGGCCTGCTGGGGAAAACCGCATGAGCGGCTTGAAGGGGTGGCATATCGTTTTGCTGGCGCTGGCGCTGGCGATCCTGGCCGGCGTTCCCTGGTACGGTTCGGACGTGCTGATCCAGTTCGGCATCAACGCATTGTTGCTGGCGGTGCTGGCGCAGGGCTGGAACATCATCGGCGGCTATGCCGGCTACGCATCGTTCGGCAATTCGGTGTTCTACGGACTGGGCAGCTACGGCGTGGCCATCTCCATGGTGCAATGGCATTTGCCGTTCGGCGCCGGCCTGGGTTTTGGCGTGTTGCTGGCGGTCGTGTTCGCGGTGCTGCTCGGCATTCCGGTGCTGCGCTTGAAAGGCCATTACTTCGCCATCGCCACGCTGGCGCTGTCGCAGGTCATGACCGCGATCGTCTCCAATGTGGAACTGGCCGGCCGCAATATCGGGCTGGTGCTGCCGCCGCTGAATAACGATCCCTTGTTCTATGAACTGTCGCTGGGCCTGCTGACGATTGCGACGCTGACCATCTTCTGGCTGACACGCAGCCGCTTCGGCTTCGGCCTGATCGCCATCCGCGAGAACGAGGAAGGCGCGGCGGTGATGGGGGTCAATACCACGCTGTACAAGGTGATCGCCTTCACGCTGTCGGGCATTTTCAGCGCGCTGGCCGGCGGCATCCATGCCTACTGGATCACCTTCCTCGATCCCGAAAGCGCATTCGACATCAGCCTCAACGTCAAGATGATCATCATGGCGGTGTTCGGCGGCCCCGGCACGGTATTGGGGCCGATCGTCGGCGCGCTGTCGCTGTCGGCCATTTCGGAGTTCCTGTCGAGCGAGGTGACCAGCATTGCCGGCCTGTTCTTCGGCTTCGTGATCGTGGCCGCCGTGGTCATCATGCCGCGCGGCCTGGCCGACATGATGCGGCGGTTCCGCAAGGCCGGCTGGCGCTATTTCATCGAAAACATCCGGGCGCACCGCCTGTGACCGCCATGAATGCAATCCTCGAAGTTCGCAATGTGACCCGGCGCTTTGCCGGGCTGGTCGCGGTCAGCGACGTCAGCTTTACGCTGGCGCCGGGAGAAATCCTCGGACTGATCGGCCCCAACGGCGCCGGCAAGACCACCCTGATCAGCCTGATCAGCGGCACGTTGCCGCCCAGCGAAGGCGATATCCTGTTCCAGGACAAATCGATCACCGCCCTGCCTGCGTTCCGCCGCGCCCACCTCGGCATTGGCCGCACCTTCCAGATCATGCATCCGTTTCCCGGCCTGTCGGTGCTCGACAACGTCGCCGTCGGCGCGCTGTTCGGGCGCGACGGCGGCCAGGCCAAGCTGGCGCAGGCGCGCGAACAGGCGCGCGAATGCCTGGATTTCGTCGGCCTCGGCAAATTCGCCGGCCAGCGCGCCGATGAACTCGGCGGCCCGGGCCGCAAGCGGCTGGAGCTGGCCAAGGCGCTGGCGATGCAGCCGAAGATCCTGCTGTGCGACGAAGTGATGGCAGGCCTCAACCACGTCGAAATCGAGGAAGTCATCGACGTGATTCTCAAGGTGCGCACCCAGGGCATCAGCATCCTCGTCATCGAACACGTCATCAAGGCCATCAAGAGCCTGTCGGATCGCCTGCTGGTGCTGCATCACGGCGAGAAAATCGCCGACGGCACGCCGGACGAGGTGCTGGCCAATCCGATTGTGGTGCAAGCTTATTTGGGGAAAAAACGATGAGCCGCGCGAACGATCGCACCCCGCTGCTGAAAATTCAGAATCTGGGCGCCGGCTACGGCGAAATGCCGGTGCTGCACCAGATCGAACTGGAGATTTTTCCGGCCGAAATGGTGGCCCTGGTCGGCAGCAACGGCGCCGGCAAGACCACGCTGCTGCGCGCGCTGTCGCGCATGCTGCCGTGCACCGGCAGCATGCTGTTGAACGGGCAGGAATTGAACGGCCTGACCTCGGATCAGGTATTCGGCCTCGGGCTGGTGCAGGTGCCGGAAGGACGCCAGCTGTTCGACCGCATGACGGTGCAGGACAATCTGCTGATGGGCGCTTACCGGCGCTACGACAAGGCAGCCGTGGCGCGCGACCTGGACAAGATGTACGCGATGTTCCCCAAGCTGTCCGAGCGCCGCCGCCAACTGGCCGGCAGCATGTCCGGCGGCGAACAGCAGATGTGCGCCATGGCGCGCGCGCTGATGGCCGCGCCGGTGCTGATGATGGTCGACGAGATGAGCCTGGGCCTGGCGCCGGTGGTGGTCGAGCAATTGATGGAAGTGCTGGCCGAAATCCAACGCGACGGCGTCACCGTGCTGCTGGTGGAGCAGGATGTGCAGTTGGCCTTGTCCGGCGCCGATCACGGCTACGTGATGGAAACCGGCAATATCGTGCGGGATGGCCCGGCCGACGCGTTGATCAACGATCCAGCGGTGCAGCAGGCCTATCTGGGGTTTTGAATCCGGGCTTCCGAATCCGGCGAGTCATTCCGGCGATTCATTCCGGCGATTCATTTCGGACGCGGCGATGCCAGCCGCGCGTCCGGCATGGATAACGTCCCCTTGCGCAATTCCCCTACCGCCGCGGCCACCGCGCGCGCCACATTGCGCACTTCTTCCTGTACCGCCAGATCCTGGTCCAGCACTTCATGGCTCAGGGCATAGGGTTCGTAATAACCGATAAACCGGTCCAGCCGCGCCTGGGCGCCCGCGTCGATCAGGCCCATCCAGTCCAGCCAGTCGGATAAATTGCGCCGCACGCTTTCGACGCCGGCCACATCGCCGTGCACCGCCAGGCCGTAGACGCGGCCGGCCAGATGCTTGGGATACGGCCATCCCTGCAGTTCCAGTTCTTTCGCTTCCTTGGCGCGCTTGCCGTGCGTGGTGGTCGGATCGGGATTGCCGCCGTCGGCGCAGACCAGCCTGTCGATCATCTGCTTGAGCGGAGCCGGCGTCTGATACCAGTACACCGGTGTGAGGATGATCACGCCGTGCGCCGCCACCCACTTCTCATAGATTTCCGCCATCCAGTCGTTGGCCTGGCGCTCGCCGTGATTCGGATAACAGCTGCAGGGCCAATGGCATAGCGGCATGGCGGTCGATACGCAGCCCTTGCAGGGATGGATGTGCTTGTCGTATCCGGAAATGAGCAGGCTCAGATCGAGCAGATCGACGTCGAAATGCGCCGCTTCCAGAACCTCGGCGGCCAGTTTCGTCAAACGCCAGGTTTTCGAGATTTCACCGGGACAACTGCCGTCGTTGCGCGACGAGCCGCAGACCAGCAATACCCGCGATCGCCCGGCCGGATGCTTTTGGCGCTGCTCCGCCGCGATCAGGCGGTCGCGGGTCTCCCGCCATTCCACCGACAGATCGTAGTCCGGATCGGCAAATTCGGGACCGGCCTTTTCGGTGACCGGCGATTTCCGGCCTTCCCGATAGTTTTCCCAGGCAATTTGCTCGATGCGCTCCAGTTCCGCCGCCGCCGCATCGAACCGGGGATCGTAAAAGGAACGCCTGAATTCGATGCGGAACTCATCCCGTCCCATGGGCAAAGGGGCTTGCCCCGTACGCGGCTCATTCACATGATTCTCCTGTCGTTATATCCCGCCTGTCCTGCAATGTCCCGATCTGATGTTCAGATTGGACAGCAGCGCTTCGGTTCCTTGTGGACAAGAGCGTTTTACCGCACAATGGAAAAGCGACCGTAATAACGCGAATAGCGCGCATAGCGCGCCTCTCATAAAAAAAGACTGGGGAATCCGGGATGTCCGATCCGACCGCGTTCAAGCATGCCGGCCTTCACATCGCCGGCCGCCGCAGGTTTTGCGCCGCATTGGGCAGCGCGGGGCTGTTGGAGTTGGGACTGGGCTGGGGTTCGAGCCTGGCGCCGGCCGCCGCCGGCGCCGCCGATATGGATCCGGCCAGCAGGAATGCAGCGTCGAAATGGGCCGAAGTGCAGGAGGTGGTCGGCGCCGCCAGCCGCCCGGGACTCGAATGGCGCGGACCGACCACAGGTCCCAAGGCCATGCCCGGCAAATCCATCGCCATATGGGCGGATAATCTGCGCAATGGCGGCGTGCTCGGCACCGCGGTCGGCATACGCGAAGCGACGCGCCAGATCGGCTGGCCGGCCAAGCTGTTTCATTCCGACGGCAGCGTCGCCGGCATGGAAAATTCGCTGGCCCGGGCAGTCGCTTCGGGAGCAGACGGCATCATACTGCTGGCCGGCGATCATCGCCGGATGGAACCGCATCTCCGGCGCGCCGCCGACGACGGCAAGAAAATCATCGGCTGGCACGTCGCCGCGCTGCCCGGTCCGATGGCGGCCAGTCCGATCTCCCTGAACATATCGACCGATCCGCTCGAAGTGGCCCGCGTCACCGCGCTGGCGGCGCTGCTGCCGAGCCGCGGCGATATCGGCGCCATCATCTTTACCGACAATTCGATCGAACTGGCGCGGGTCAAGGCCGAACAGATGGCGGCGGTGATACGCGCCGGCGGCGGCACGCTGCTGGAAGTCGTCGACATGCCGCTGACCGCGGTGCCGCAACAGATGCGCGACATGACGCGCGCGCTGCTGGCAAAACATGGCGCAAACTGGACCCATGCGCTGGCCATCAACGATATCTACTTCGATTTCGCGGTGGCGCAGCTGACTGCGCAAGGCCAGGGCCTGTCGGGCCGCGAACTGAACATGCTGTCGGCGGGCGACGGCAGCGCTTCGGCCATTCTGCGCATCATGGCCTCTTCGTTCCAGAGCAGCACCGTGGCCGAACCATTGAATCTGCAGGGCTGGCAATCGGTCGATGAACTCAATCGGCTGTTCTACGGCATGCCGTCATCGAATTTCGTGGCGCCGGCGCATCTGCTGACGCTGGCCAATATCGCCTATGACGGCGGTCCGCGCATGATGTTCGATCCCGACAACGGTTACCGCGACATCTATCGCGGCATCTGGGGGACGGCATGAGCGCGTTGTCGACCCTCGCGCCCCTCTCGGTCCTCTCGCGCCGCATCGGCACCTTCCTGAGCACCTACGGGCCGCTGCATTCGCTGCGCCGCCAGTTCGCGTTCGTCCTGCTGTTGCTGGCCGTCCTGATGCTTGCCTTCGGCGCCACCGCCATCTTCGCCTTGAACCAGTCGCGCACCGCGACCCAGGAATTGGCGGAAAAGCAGTTGACGCGGCTGCAGGCCTCGCACGACCTGGTGTGGCAGATTCTGTCGTCAGCCGCGCTGGCCGACAAACTGGTCAATACCAGTTCCGCCGAGGAAGCCGGATCGCGCTTTTCCGACCTGGAAGCCGAACTCAAGAAAGTGGAAGCCCTGGTCGACCGGCTGAGCGGCGGCGATAACGATCTGAATGTGCTGGATCTGCAATACTCGAACCAGCTGTTCGCGGCCACCGCCAGCGCCGTGGTGCAGCAGCGCGGCATGCTGCAAAGCGCGCATCAGCGCTTCGATCTGGCATATCGCAGCGCCTACGACAAGTTCAACAACACGCCAGGCGCCGCCAACGACAACGCCCGCATGATGCTCGAACTGCTGCAGACCGCCACCAACCCGTCCACGGTGCGGCAGCTGCGCACCACGCTCGGCAATCTGTCCGATCTGAAGCTGCCGTGGTCGGATGGCGAGAACGACCCGTTCGCGCTGCGGCTCCAGGAACTGGATCGCCAGGCCACCATCGACCTGCTGCAAAATGCCCTGCGCCAGCATGTTCTCAACCTGATGGCGTCGGCGCGCGAACAATCCGATCATTCCGCCGCCGATTACCGCAACGGCATACTGCGCCTGGCGCAAACCACCGGGCATCGGCAATTATGGGTGATCGCGCTGCTCAGCGTCAGCCTCCTGCTGCTGTGGCTGATCGCCAGCCAGTTCATCGGCCGCCATGTGCTGGGGCGCATGCGCGTGGTCAGCCGCTATCTGCGGCTCGATGCGCAGAACTTCACATCGGACGCCGTTGCCGGCGGCAAGCCGGTGCCGGTCGCGGGCACCGATGAAATCGCCGACATGGCGCGCGCGCTGGAACAGTTGCTCCAGGACCGCGGGCATCTGCAACTGGCGCGCAAGCAGTTGGAGGAAAGCCAGGCGCACCTGGCGACCATCATCGAATATGCGGCCGACGGCTTTGTCATTGTGCAGGAAGGCGCGATCCGCCAATTGAACCCGGCCGCCAGGAAACTGCTCGGCTGGCAGCCGGGCCAGGCGCCCCGGCTGGACCTGGATTGCCTGGCCAGCCATAGCGGGCCTTCTTTCCACGCCGATACCGTGGCGCACGCGCAGGATGGCCGCGATGTGCCGGTAGAGGTATCGGTCAGCGAAGTCGAGCTGCCAACCGGACGCACCGTCATCCTGGTGATCCGCGACGCCACCTTGCGGCGCGAAACGGAGCGTCAATTGACCCATGCCCGGGACGCGGCGGAATCGGCGCGTTCGGCGCATGCCGCCTTCCTCTCGGATATCGCCGACGAATTCAACACGCCGCTCAATGCGATCCTGAACCACACCCAAATCCTGGAAAGCGATCCGGTGCTCAGCGAGCTGTCGCGGCGGCGCATCGAAACCGTCGACCAGAACGCGCAGCACTTGCGCAATCTGATCAACAATATCCTGGACCTGGCCAAAATCGAGGCCAATCGCCTGACGCTGGACGTCTGTCAGTTCGATCTGGCCGCCTTGCTGCGCAGCGTTGCCGACCATACCGTGGTCAAAACCGAGCCGAAGGGCTTGGCGATGCGGCGCGACTGGGCCCCGGATCTGCCGGCGATCCATGGCGACGAAAGACGGCTGGGCCAGATTCTGAAATATTTACTGACCAATGCCGTCGCGCTCACGCAAATCGGCTATGTCAAATTGCGCGTCGAATGGCAAACGGCGAACAGCGAAAGCGGCTTGCTGCGCTTCGAAGTCGAGGACAGCGGCGCCGGCATCGATCCCGGCGAACTCGAATGCTTGCTGGAGCGTTTCAACGGCGACGCCGATAACGGCGCGGACGGCCGCGAGCAGCCGGACGGCGCCAAGTCTGCCCTGAATCTCAAGGTCTGCGCCCGCTTGCTGCTGCTCATGGGCAGCAGGCTGCAGGCGCGCAGCACGGTCGGCAAAGGCAGTGTGTTCTGGTTCGATCTTTCGGTGGTATACGCCTGAAATATGCCTGAGCGCGCAGGGCGAATTTTGAAAACGCGCCGGCGGCGGATGCAAATCCGGACTCCATGAGAAAATCCGTTCTCGAAGAAACAGGGACTCACTCTCATGAAGTTGCGATACACCATCTGGCCGGTGCTGGCGGTACTGATCTGGGGCGCCAATACCGTGGTCAACAAGATGGCCTCCCATGTCATCGATCCCGCGGCGATTTCCTTTTATCGCTGGCTGCTGGCCGGCCTCGTGCTGGGGCTGATATTCGGCAGGCAGGTCTGGCGCCTGCGCGCCACGGTGCTGCCGCTGCTGCCGAAACTGTTTGCGCTCGGCATGTTGGGCATGGTGATGTATCAATGCCTGGCCTATGTGGCCGCGCACACCACCAGCGCCACCAATATGGGCATCGTGGTGTCGCTGGTGCCGCTGCTGGCGGTGGCGCTGGGCGTGCTGCTGCTGGACCAGCCCGCCACCATCGGCGGCGTGGTGGGCGGGATCCTGTCGCTGCTCGGGCTGGCTTATCTGCTCAGCCGCGGCGATCCGGCATCCCTGCTCGCGCATGGTCCGGCGCTCGGCGACGGATTGATGCTGCTGGCCGCATTGTCCTATGCCGGCTATAGCGTGCTGCTCAAGCGCTGGGCGATTCCGCTGCGCAACTGGCATTCGCTGGTGGTGCAGATCTGGTGCGTGATCCCGGTGCTGTTCGCGTATTACCTCAGCCAGTCGGCGCCGCCGCTGACCGCCGCCGGCTTGCCGCTGGTGCTGTATGCCGGCATTCCCGCATCGATCATCGCGCCGTTTCTGTGGATGATCGGCATCGACAGGCTCGGCGCGAGCAGCACCACGGCGCTGATGAATTTGCTGCCGGTGTTCAGCGTCGGCATCGCGGTGCTGTTTTTGGGCGAGCAGTTGCATGCCTACCACCTGATCGGCGGCGGCGTGACCTTGTTCGGCGTGATCCTGGCGCAGTATCTGAAGCAGCCGCTTGGAAAGCGCCGCGACGCGCGCGCATAACGCCATGCGGAACCGGGCGGCGGATATCCTGCCTGGCGTTCGGCCCGGAATTCACTTCTGATCCATTGGAACCGATTGCCTTGCGCATCGATGCGTATTCGTTGACGCATTATTCGTTGACGCCTCGTTATATCGCGATATATATTACGCGGCAAATACGGTTACCGTTCATTCGTTCGCCCTTCCCGCCATCCATGGAGCTTTTATGCAATCGATCCGCCGCAAAATCGTCAAGATGTTATTCGTCCCTGCCGCCGGCATGCTCTGCCTTGCGTTTTCCGCTTCGGCGCAGGCCGCCGACCTGGTGGTCTCGGCCGCATCCAGCCTGACCGATGCATTCAAGAATGTGGCGCAAGCATACGAAGCGAAGAACCCCGGCACCAAAATCGTTTTGAATTTCGGCGCCTCGGACGTGCTGATGCAGCAGATCGTCAATGGCGCGCCGGCCGACGTGTTCGCCTCCGCCGACCAGACCGCGATGGATAAGGCGGTCGGCGAAAAGGTCATTGCGGCCGCCACCCGCAAGGATTTTGCGGCGAACCAGATCGTGATGATCGTGCCCTCCGACAGCAAGTTGAATTTGAGCACACTCCAGGATCTGAACCAGCCCGGCGTCAAGCGCATCGCCTACGGCAACCCGGCGTCGGTGCCGGTCGGCCGCTATACTAAATCCGCGCTGGAAACCGCCGGCCAGTGGGATGCCGTCTCGGCCAAAGGCGTATTGGCGCAGAACGTGCGCCAGGCCCTGGATTATGTCGCGCGTGGCGAAGTGGAAGCCGGCTTCGTGTTTGCAACCGATGCCGCCATCATGGCCGACAAGGTCAAGGTCGCCGTGCGCGTGCCTGCCACGACGCCGGTGACTTATCCGATCGCGATGGTTGCCGGCAGCAAGCAGCAATCGCAGGCTGCCGGCTTTATCGCCTATGTATTGTCGCCGGCCGGACAGGATATCCTGGCGAAATATGGTTTCCTGAAACCATAGGGCATTCGCTCAATGCCGCTTGACGCCCTTACTGAGGACTTCGAGCAATCCAGGCGTAAAAAACGTTTGTCCTTCTGTTTTGGTAACGGCGTCTTTCGTCGCGGTATTCAGTTCCAGAATCGGGAATTCATCGAATATCTGAAAAAGCAGCGCCAGATACTGCATCCGCCTGGATTGTGAGTGGAAAGATGCAACCTTGCCGAACCAGTCCCTGAGCGATTGCCGTTGATGCTGGTTCAAATCGATGGCGATCGAACGAAATTTTTCCACATCGGTTTTGCCTGGGCGAGGCAGCCATTCGCCTGAGGAAAGCTCCATCAAATCGTGTATCGCCCTGGTTTTCTCATCGCTGCTCATGTAAGCGGCGCATGCATAGAATTTATCCAGGATCGTGCCGTTTTTCGGCTGCGGCTGCGGCTGCTGTTGCTGTTGCGGGGACGCGGCCGATTCCTTGCAAAGCGTGAGCGCGTTGTCGATGATCGGGCGCAGCATATTGTTCCAGAGGACACGATTGGCGCTCAGGGGTTTTTCTCTCGGCGTGAACACCCTTGTCATCGGCTGTTTTTGTCCGGACTTGCCGGCAGGCGGCCGTGGTTTTGCGGTATTTGTTTCGCCTGGCCTTGCCGCATCGAACTTTTGCGCGATCCGTCGCAGTTGCGGCGGACCCAGGTCCTCGATAACGGCACGCAATTTTTCCGGATCCGCATCGCTGGGCGGCCGGCTATTCAGCAACAGGCCTTCCGGATGCGCGATGGCTGCCAGGAATTCTGTTTTTTGCGCCGCATTCAGGTGTCTTGCGCGCAGGTAAAAAACATCCCAATCCTTCCCCAGCGGTTTTTTGAATGCCGCGACAAGTACATGAAATTCCTCCACCGCCGATTTTATCTGGCATTCGAGATTGGATTTGACTTGCCGGTGTCCGATCATCGTCGAGTTGCTCGCTAAATCATACTCGCGCATGTCGGTCGGCGTCATGTCCTCCCCTGCGACGGCTTCGGCCGCTTGAATTGGGGTTTCGCCGTCCGCAAAGGCGTCCGACGGCGCCGAATTCGTCCCGGCCTCGGCAGACAATCCCGGATTGGCCGTTACAGGCGGTACAGGCGGAATACTGGAAATGTTCAACATGATGTCCTGAAATTCGTAAAGTCCCGGACGGCACACTAACAGAGCTCAATCTCCAGACAATCGCTTGTCCCGTTGATTGTAATAACGTGGAAAATGCATAGTTCAGGCCGCAACCCCTTGCCGGGCAACATTCGGATACAAACACGCCCTTGCTTTATACATAAGGATACAAATCGGCGCATCCCGGAAAGACGCGCGATACACGCAGCGGGTTTAATGGCATAAACCGGCGATCGCTCGCTCTTTTTGCGGAGACAAGGAAGGAACCTATGCACTATCAAACTATCAATACAGCAATCTTAATAGATGCCGGCTTATAAAATAAGCATGGGAAGAGGCCAGACGCGCGGCGAGGCTTTATACTGCGCTTCGCCGCGCGCCCAATTCTGAACCGCATGCGGCAAACACACTAAACACAAAACAACACAATCGAATAAAGCATGGCTACCGGGAACAACATGTCCGACAACCTTTCTTCATCGCGTGGCACGCGCCGCAAACCTCTTTGGATAACGCTGCTGATCGTGGCCCTGGTGGCGATCGCCGCTTTCTGGTGGTACAAGCATCATCAAAACGGCAAGGCCAGCGCCGCCGCGGCCGCCGGCCGCAACGGCCAGACCATTGCCGTCGGCGCCGCCACCGTGGCCCGGCATGATGTGGAACTGGAACTGGTGGCGCTGGGCACGGTGACGTCGACTTATACGGTGACCGTGCACAGCCGGGTCGACGGACAACTGGATAAAGTCCACTTTACCGAAGGCCAACTGGTCAAGCAGGGACAATTGCTGGCCGAACTGGACCCGCGCCCGTACCAGGCCGCATTGACACAGGCGCAAGGGCAATTGCTGCGCGACCAGGCGCTGCTGCGCAATGCCGAGCTGGATCTCGCGCGCTACCGCCAGCTGCTGGACCAGAATTCGATCGCCAAGCAGATCGTCGATACCCAGGATGCGCTGGTGCGTCAATACCAGGGCACCGTCAAAATCGACCAGGGCGCGGTGGACAATGCCAAACTGCAGCTCGACTACAGCCGCGTCACCGCGCCGATTACCGGCCGCGCCGGCCTGCGCCAGATCGATCCGGGCAATATCGTGCACAGCAGCGATGCCAACGGCCTGGTGATCATCACCCAGAACCAGCCGATCAACGTCCTGTTCGCGCTGCCGGAAGTCAGCCTGGAACAGGTGCTGCGCGCGATGCGCCAGAACCCGTCGCTGAAAGTCGAGGCATGGGACCGCAACAACCTGCACAAGCTGACCGACGGCAATCTGATGGCGCTCGACAATCAGCTCAATACCCTGACCGGCACCGTCAATCTGAAAGCCCGCTTCGCCAATGAGCGCGAGCAATTGTTCCCGAATCAATTCATCAACGTGCGGCTGCAGCTCGGCGCCGAGCCGGACGTGCTGACGGTGCCGACGGTCGCGCTGCAGCTCGGCACCGGCGGCAGCTATGTCTATGTGGTCAATGCCGACGAGACGGTCAGCATCGCCAAGGTCAAGCCGGGCCAGGTTTCCGGCAACGATACGATCATCGAGCAGGGCCTGAAGGAAGGACAGAAGGTCGTCGTCGACGGCCTCGACAAATTGCGTGAAGGTTCCAAAGTCCGCGTGATCGACCGCGCCGCGCAGAACCAGGCCGCCGCGGCTGCCGCTGCTTCGCCTTCCCCCGCCAGGGGACAACGGCGCCGCCGCAATGGCGCCGAAGGCCAGCCCGGCGAACATCCCGCCGGATCGGCGCCGGCATCCGCGCCCGCATCGGAAAATCCGGCCGCGGCCCCTGCCCAGGCGCCTGCTGCTGCTGCTCCTGCTCCCGCTCCCGCGCCGGCCCGCTAGGCGCAGCCAATCGCATGAATCCATCCCGCATCTTTATCCTGCGGCCGGTCGCCACCACGCTGATGATGGTGGCGATCCTGCTGACCGGCCTGTTCGCCTGGCGCCTGCTGCCCGTTTCGGCGCTGCCGGAAGTCGACTATCCAACCATTCAAGTGGTGACGCTGTATCCCGGCGCCAGTCCGGAGGTCATCACCTCTTCCATTACCGCGCCGCTGGAACGCCAGTTCGGCCAGATGCCGGGCCTGACCGAAATGTCCTCGACCAGTTCGGGCGGCGCGTCGGTCATCACCTTGCAATTCAGCCTCGACCTGACGCTGGACGTGGCCGAACAGGAAGTCCAGGCCGCGATCAACGCCGGCGGCAATCTGCTGCCGAGCGACCTGCCCAATCCGCCGATCTATAACAAGGTCAATCCGGCCGATACGCCGATCATGAGCATCGCGGTCAGTTCGCCCACGCTGCCGCTGCCGAAACTGGAAGACCTGGTCGACACGCGGCTGGCGCAGAAGATCTCGCAAGTGCCCGGCGTCGGACTGGTCAGCCTCAGCGGCGGCCAGCGGCCGGCCGTGCGCATCCAGAGCAATCCGAAGGCGCTGGCCGCGCTCGGCCTGACGCCGGACGACATCCGCACCGCCGTCGCCAGCGCCAACGTGAATCAGGCCAAAGGCAGTTTCGACGGCCCGCTGCAGGCCTCCACCGTGGACGGCAACGACCAGTTGAAATCGGCGGAGGAATACAAGAACGTCATCATCGCCTATAAGGAAGGCGCGCCGGTGCGCCTGCGCGACGTCGCGGCAGTGATCGATTCGGCTGAAAACACGCGCCTGGCGGCCTGGTCCGGCAATACCCCGGCCATCGTGATCAACGTGCAGCGGCAACCCGGCGCCAACGTGATCCAGGTCACCGACCGCATCAAGGCGCTGCTGCCGCAACTCAGCGGCAGCCTGCCCAGCTCGGTCGACATCAAGGTGCTCAACGACCGCACCGTCACCATCCGCGCCTCGGTCAAGGACGTCGAGTTCGAGCTGATGCTGGCGGTGGCGCTGGTGGTGCTGGTGATCTTCCTGTTCCTGCGCAACGTGCCGGCCACCATCATCCCGGCGGTGGCGGTGCCGCTGTCGCTGATCGGCACCTTCGGCGTGATGTACCTGACCGGATTTTCGATCAACAACCTGACCCTGATGGCGCTGACCATCGCCACCGGCTTCGTGGTCGACGATGCGATCGTGATGATCGAAAACATCAGCCGCTATATCGAAGAAGGCGAAAAACCGCTGACGGCGGCGCTGAAAGGTTCGGCGCAGATCGGTTTCACCATCATTTCGCTGACGATCTCACTGATCGCGGTGCTGATCCCGCTGCTGTTCATGGGCGACGTGGTGGGACGGCTGTTCCGCGAATTCGCGATCACGCTGGCCATTTCGATCCTGATTTCCGCGTTCATTTCGCTGACACTCACGCCGATGATGTGCGCGCGCCTGCTCAAGCACGTGCCGGAAGAAAAGCAGAGCCGCTTCTATCATTCCAGCCAGCGCTTCTTCGACCGCGTCATCGCCGAATACGGCCGCGCCCTGACCTGGGTGCTGGACCGCCAGAAGCTTACGCTGCTGGTCGCGCTCGGCACGCTGGTGCTGACCGCGCTGCTGTATCTGGTGGTGCCGAAGGGTTTCTTCCCGCTGCAGGATACCGGCGTGATCCAGGGCATCAGCGAAGGCTCGCAATCGATTTCGTTTACGGCCATGTCGAAACGCCAGGAAGCGCTGGCCGGCGGCCTGTTGCAGGATCCGGCGGTGGAGAGCCTGTCGTCGTTCATCGGCGTCGACGGCGTCAATACCGCGCTCAACGCCGGCCGCGTGCTGATCAATCTGAAACCGAAGGGGGAGCGCGACGACATCCGCACCGTGCTGGCGCGCCTGCAGCGCCGCGCCGACGACATGCCGGGCATGTCGCTGTATCTGCAGCCGGTGCAGGACCTGAGCATCGACAGCAGCGTCAGCCGGACCCAATACCAGTTCACGCTGCAGACCACCAATCCGGACGAATTGTCGGAATGGACGCCGAAACTGGTGCAGCGGCTGCAGCAGATACCGTCGCTGTCCGATGTCGCCAGCGATTTGCAGGACAAGGGATTGCAGGCCTACGTCAACATCAACCGCGATACCGCTTCGCGCCTGGGGGTGACCACCGCGGCGATCGACAATGCCCTGTATAACGCTTTCGGCCAGCGCCTGATTTCGACCATTTTCACGCAGACCAATCAATACCGCGTGGTGCTTGAAGTCGCGCCGCAGGACCGCCGCAATCCGATGTCGCTGAAAGGGCTGTATGTGCCGACGCTGGCCGGCGGCCCGGTGCCGCTGGATGCGGTGGCCACCATCGAGCAGCGCGCCACCGCGCTGACCATCAGCCATCTGGGGCAATTCCCGACCGCGACCATTTCCTTCAACCTGACCAAGGGTTCTTCGCTGGGCGACGCGGTCGACGACATCAAGGCCGCGCAAGCCGAAATGGGCCTGCCGGCCAGCATCGACATCCGCTTCCAGGGCGCGGCGCTGGCCTTCCAGGCCTCGCTCGGCAACACCCTGCTGCTGATCCTGGCGGCGATCGTGACGATGTATATCGTGCTCGGCGTGCTGTATGAAAGCTACATCCATCCGATCACGATCCTGTCCACCCTGCCCTCGGCCGGCATCGGCGCCTTGCTGGCGATGCTGCTGACCGGCACCGAATTGAGCGTGATCGCGATTATCGGCATCATTCTGCTGATCGGCATCGTGAAGAAGAACGCGATCATGATGATCGACTTCGCGCTGGAAGCCGAGCGGGTCCAGGGCATGAGTCCGCGCGACGCCATTTACCAGGCCTGCCTGCTGCGCTTCCGGCCGATCCTGATGACCACCATGGCGGCGCTGCTGGGCGCGCTGCCGCTGATGCTGGGCGGCGGCATGGGCTCGGAACTGCGGGAGCCGCTCGGCATCACGATGGTCGGCGGGCTGCTGGTCAGTCAGGTGCTGACGCTGTTCACCACGCCGGTGATCTACCTGAGTTTCGACAGGCTGGCGCGGCGCTTCCGGCCCAAGGCCCGCACGGATGCCGCCGATGACGCCGATAACACCGATAACCCGCATGCCAATCCCGGCAATCTGGGGGCCGACGCATGATTCCGTATGCCGCCTTCATCCGGCGGCCGATCGCCACCACGCTGCTGACGCTGGCCATTTTCCTGGCCGGCGCGCTGGCGTTCAAGCTGCTGCCGGTGTCGCCGCTGCCGCAGGTCGACTATCCGACCATTTCGGTCAGCGCGCGGCTGCCCGGCGCCAGTCCGGAAACCATGGCGGCGACGGTGGCCACGCCGCTGGAACGCTCGCTGGGGCGGATTGCGGGCGTCAACGAAATCACGTCTTCCAGCTCGCTCGGGTCGAGCCGGGTCACGCTGCAGTTCGATCTGAACCGCGACATCAACGGCGCCGCGCGCGACGTGCAGGCCGCGATCAATGCCGCCCGTTCCCTGCTTCCCTCCGGCATGCCCTCCAATCCGACCTATCGCAAGGTCAACCCGGCCGATGCGCCGATCATGATCATCGCGCTGACCTCCGACTCGCTGACGCGGGGCCAGATGTACGACGCCGCCGACACCATCCTGGGGCAGAAATTCCTGCAGGTCGAAGGCATCGGCGACGTCAGCATCGGCGGCGGTTCGCAGCCTGCGGTCCGGGTCGAAATCAATCCGATGCAATTGAACCATTACGGCATCGGGCTGGAAACGGTGCGCAACGCCATTACCAGCACCAACGCCAATCGGCCCAAGGGCTTTCTGTCCGACGACGAACATCACTGGCAGATCCAGGCCAACGACCAGGCCAGGCAGGCCAGCGATTACATGCCGCTGATCGTCAGCTATCAGAACGGCGCCGCGGTGCGCATTTCGGATGTGGCCGAGGTCAAGGATTCCGTGGTCGACGTGCGCAATACCGGCCAGGTCGGCAGCCAGCCGGCGGTCATGATCATCCTGTTCCGCCAGCCCGGCGCCAACATCATCGAGACCGTCGACCGCGTCAAGGCGCTGCTGCCGCAGTTGCAGGCCTCGATTCCGGCCGCGATCAAGATGCAGGTCGCCATCGACCGCAGCCCGACCATCCGCGCCTCGCTGCGCGAAGTCGAGCGCACCATGGTGATTTCGGTCGCGCTGGTCATCATGGTGGTCTTCATCTTCCTGCGCAACGGCCGCGCCACCGCGATTCCGGCGATTACCGTGCCGGTGTCGCTGATCGGCACCTTCGCCGTGATGTATCTGTGCGGCTTTTCGCTGAACAACCTGAGCCTGATGGCGCTCACCATCGCCACCGGCTTCGTGGTCGACGACACCATCGTGGTGCTGGAAAACATTTCGCGCTATATCGAAGAAGGCATGAAGCCGATGGAAGCCGCGCTCAAGGGCACGCGCGAAGTCGCCTTCACGGTGCTGTCGATGAGCATCTCGCTGATCGCGGTATTCATCCCGATCCTGCTGATGCCCGACATTCTGGGACGCCTGTTCCGCGAATTCGCGGTCACGCTGTCGGTGGCGATCCTGGTATCGCTGATCGTCTCGCTGACGACCACGCCGATGCTGTGCGCGCGCTGGCTGAAAATGCCGGACAGGCGCAAGCAGCCCAGCCGCCTGTTCCGGGTCAGCGAACGCCTGTTCGATGCAATGCTGGAGGGCTATCGGCGCTCCCTGGGCTGGGCCTTGCGCCACGGCCCGCTCATGATGCTGGTTCTGCTGGCGACTGTCGTGCTCAACGTTTATCTGTATATCGCCGTGCCGAAAGGCTTTTTCCCGCAGCAGGACACCGGCCGGCTGAACGGCGCGATCCGGGCCGACCAGAGCATTTCGTTCCAGGCCATGCGCGTCAAATTGCAACGCTTCATCGATCTGGTGGGCAAGGATCCGGCGGTCGATCTGGTGATGGGATTTTCCGGCGGCGGCAGCCGCAACAACGCCAGCCTGTTCGTCAGCCTGAAACCGCTGTCGGAACGCAAGGAAAGCGCCGATCAGGTAATCGCGCGGCTGCGCAAGACGCTGGCCAACGAGCCGGGCGCGCAATTGTTCCTGCAGGCGGTGCAGGATATCCGCATCGGCGGCCGGTCCGGCAATGCCCAGTATCAATACACGCTGCAGGGCGACGATCTTAACGAACTGCGTGCCTGGGCGCCCAAGGTGCAAGTGGCGCTGAACAAGCTGCCGATGCTGGCCGACGTCAACAGCGACCAGGAAGTCAAAGGCCTGCAGACCTCGCTGGTATTCGACCGCGACGCAATGGCGCGGCTCGGCATTACACAGGCCCAGGTCGATTCCACGCTCAACGACGCCTTCGGCCAGCGCCAAGTGTCGACCATCTACAACGCCTTGAATCAATACCACGTCGTGATGGAAGTCGCGCCGCAATACTGGCAGAACGCCGAAGCCCTGAAGAACATCTATCTGCAAACCCCGGGAACCCAGACCACGGCCCAGACCACGCCGCTGTCGACGGTGGCGCACTGGGGCGTGACCAATACCTCGCTGTCGGTGAATCACCAGGGCCAGTTCGCGGCGACCACGCTGTCGTTCAATCTGCCGCCCGGGGTGTCGCTGTCCGACGCCACCAAGGCGATCGACCAGGCCACGACCGAAATCGGCCTGCCGACCTCCGTGCACGGCAGCTTCCAGGGCAGCGCCAAAGCCTTTCAGTCTTCCCTGAACAGCCAGCTCCTGCTGATCGTGGCGGCGCTGATCGCGGTCTATATCGTGCTCGGCATGCTGTATGAAAGCTGGATGCATCCGCTCACCATTCTGTCCACCCTGCCCTCGGCCGGCGTCGGCGCGCTGCTGGCCTTGCTGGCCACCGGCAGCGAATTCAGCATCATCGCGCTGATCGGCGTGCTGCTGCTGATCGGCATCGTCAAGAAGAACGCGATCATGATGGTCGACTTCGCGCTGAGCGCCGAACGCGAGCGCCACCTGAAGCCGGAAGACGCCATCATGCAGGCCTGCATGCTGCGCTTCCGGCCGATCATGATGACCACCGCCGCCGCGCTGTTCGGCGCGCTGCCGCTGGCGCTGGGCCATGGCGACGGCGCCGAGATGCGCACGCCGCTCGGCGTCTCGATCGTCGGCGGCCTGTTGCTGAGCCAGTTGCTGACCCTGTACACCACGCCGATCGTGTATCTGTATCTGGACCGTTTCCGGCTATGGTTCCGCAAATGGCAAAGCGGCGAGGACAAGCCCGACGGACCGGGGCAGCTGGCGATAGAGCAAGGACTGGACAAGGAATGAGCAAGGACAAAATGATGGATAAAAAATGGATGGCCGTATTGCTGGGCATGCTGCTGGCGGGCTGCGCGGTGGGTCCCGACTATGTCAAGCCGCGGATGGACGTGCCGGCCGCCTATAAGGAAAGCGGCCAGTGGAAAACCGCGCAGCCGATGGACGAAACGCCGCGCGGAGACTGGTGGACTGTTTGCCAGGATGCGCGCCTGAATCAACTGATGGACGCGCTGAACCGCCAAAGTCCCGGCATCGCCCAGGCCGAGGCGCAGTATCGCCAGGCCCAGGCGCTGTTGCGGCAGGCGCAATCGGGCATGTTCCCGACGGTGGGACTGAACGCATCGGCTCAACGTTCGTCGAACGGATCGGGATCGAGCGCGTCGTCGGTCAACCCCGTCACCGGCAGCACCCGCAGCGGCATCAGCAACGCCTATAACCTCAGCCTCGACGCGAGCTGGGAAGCCGACGTCTGGGGCCGCGTGCGCCGCTCGATCGAAGCCGGCCAGGCGCAACAGGCCGCCAGCGCCGCGCAGCTGGCGGCGATCCGCCTGAGCAGCCAGGCGCAGCTGGCGACCGCCTACCTGCAACTGGTGGTCGCCGATCAGCAGATCCGGCAATTGCTGGAAAGCGAAAAAGCGCTGCAGGATACCCTGACGCTGACGCAGAACCAGTCGGCCGCCGGCACCGTTTCGGATGCCAATGTCGCATTGGCCGAAAGCCAGTTGAAAAGCGCCCAGGCGCAAAGAGTCGACAAACAACTGACGCGCGCGCAACTGGAGCATGCGATCGCCGCCGCATTGGGCCAGACCCCGTCCGGCTTCGCGCTGGCCGCCAGCGATTTCGAACCGCATCTGCCGCAGATTCCCGCCGGCCTGCCGTCCGCCTTGCTGGAACGCCGCCCCGATATTGCCGCGGCCGAACGCAATGTCGCGGCCGCCAATGCCCAGATCGGCGTGGCCAAGGCGGCCTTCTTTCCGACGCTGACCCTGTCGGCCAGCGGCGGCTACCGCAGCGACAGTTTTGCCGATTGGGTCAGCCTGCCGAACCGCATCTGGTCGCTCGGGCCGCAGCTGGCGCTGACGCTGTTCGATGCCGGCCTGCGCAAGGCGCAGAGCGACGCCGCCATTGCCGCCTATGACGCCAGCGTCGCCTCGTACCGGCAAACCGTGCTGACCGCATTCCAGGCGGTCGAAGACGATCTGGCGGCCCAGGCCATGCTGGATCAGCAGGCCGAACTGCAGACTGCCGCGCTGGCGGCCGCGCGCCGCTCGGAAACCATTACCCTGAACCAGTACCGCGCCGGCATCGTTGGTTACATCGACGTGCTGGCGGCGCAGAACACGCGCCTGTCGGCCGAGAACAATCTCTGGACGATAAAAAATCGCCAATACGTCAACAGCGTGGCGCTGATCGCGGCAATCGGCGGCCAATGGTGACGGCGCACGCCATTAGCCATTAACGTGAAAAAGGCGGACAAGCGCTGGTGCGCCTGCCCGCCTTTATACTTTCAGCCGCTGGCCCGAATCTTAGCGTCCGCCGCCCATGCCACCCGCCGCTCCGGCGCCCATGCCGGCGCCCGCGGCTCCCCCGGGGCCCATGCCGCCGCCGGAACCGCTCATGCCGCCCGACCCGCCGACGCCGCCGGTGCCGGACACGCCGGCGTTGCCGGTGCCCATGCCCGATCGACTGGCGCCCGCACCGCTGCCGTTCACGCCGGCTGAGCCATCCACGCTGCCGTCGGCATTGGTGCGGCCGGAACCGGTACGGGCGCGGCTGTTTTTACCGCTGGCCTTGCCGCTGCCGCTGCCATTGACGCCGGCGCCAACCGAAGCGCCGGTGCCGGCCTGGGCACCGCCGGAACCGGCATTCGATGACCCCGAACCGCCGACCCCGACGCCCACGCCGGTATTCAGGCCGGCGCCGCCGCCGACAGATTGCGCAATCGCGCCCACGCTGAAGCTTGCTGCCGCGACCAGCGCGGCGATCTTGGTGATCTTGTTCATGCGTTCTCCTCAGTTGTTATACCGGGGCAACGCGCCCCGGCCTGAAAAACATCATAGGCCGGGGATGGCGGCGGGACAGTAGTCCTACGGCAGAAATATGCGTGAGAAATGGCCTACAAGGACGTCAGCATAGCGGCATTGCCGCACTCAATCCGCAGGCCGCCAGCGACGCAGCAACAAAGCGTTACAAACGACGCTGACGCTGCTCAAGGCCATCGCGGCGCCCGCAATCATCGGATTGAGCAAGCCGAAAGCAGCCAGCGGAATGCCGATCAGATTATAGATAAACGCCCAGAACAGGTTTTGCCGGATCTTGGCATAGGTGCGGCGGGAAATATCCAGCGCATCGGCAATCGCCCGCGGATCGCCGCGCATCAGCGTGATGCCGGCCGCATGCATGGCGACATCGGCGCCGGCGCCCATGGCCATGCCGACGTCGGCCGCCGCCAGCGCCGGCGCATCGTTGACGCCGTCGCCGGCCATGCCGACCACATTGCCGCCCTTCTTCAGCGCCGCGATGACGCCGGCCTTGCCGTCTGGCAGCACCTCCGCGCGAACTTCGGCGATGCCCAGCCTCGCCGCCACGCTTTGCGCCACTGCGTTGCTGTCGCCGCTCAACAGGATGGTGCGCACGCCGAGCCGGTGCAATTGCCGGATCGCGGCGGCCGAGGTCGGCTTGAGCGCATCGCCGAAAGCCATTATCCCCAATACTTCGGGAGCGGGTCCGCCTTTGAGCAGCCAGGAGACGGTCAATCCTTCCGCCTCCCATTGCGCCGCCTGCCGCGCCAATGCCGGCGCGACCGGCGCGCCCAGTTCGACTAGCCAGCGCGAACTGGCGATGAGCGCCGCTGTCGGCGCGGATGCGCCGCTCGACCCATCCCCGACCATGCCCTGCACGCCGCGCCCGGCCACGGCGAGCGCATCCGATACCGGCAGCAAGGCCAATCCTTCCTGCCGCGCCTGTTCCACCACGGCCCTGGCCAGCGGATGTTCGCTGGCCTGCTGCAACGATGCAGCCAATTGCAGCAGCGCGCTCCGGTCGCCGTTTTCGGCAGGCATCAGCCCGGCCAGCGCCGGCTTGCCGGCTGTCAGGGTGCCGGTCTTGTCGAAAGCGATGGTATCGATACGATGCGCATGCTCCAGCGCTTCGGCGTCCTTGATCAGAATGCCGTGACGCGCGGCGGCGCCGGTGCCGACCATGATGGCCGCCGGCGTGGCCAGCCCCAGCGCACAGGGACAGGCAATCACCAGCACCGCGACCGCATTCAATAGCGCCTGCTCCCAGCCGCCGCCGGTCAAGCCCCAGCCGAGCAGCGTCAATAGCGCGATCGCCAGGATCACCGGCACGAAAACGGCGCTGATCCTGTCGACGGTGCGCTGTATCGGCGCGTGCCCGGCCTGGGCCGCTTCGACCATGCGGACAATGCGCGCCAGCGTGGTTTCCGCGCCGACGGCCAGCGTCCTGATCCGCAGCAGCCCTTCCCCGTTGAGCGCGCCGCCGGTCACCCGGTCGCCCCCGGTTTTGGCGATGGGCAGGCTTTCCCCGGTCAGCAGCGATTCATCGACATGGCTGCTGCCGGCCAGGATTTCGCCATCGACCGGAATCCGCTCGCCGGGCCGCACGACGACAATATCGCCTGGCCTGATCTGTTCCAGCGGAACCTCGCGCATGTCCAGAACTTGCAGCGCTTGCGGCGCCCGCTGCCCGACATCGGCGCCGGCAACAAGCAGGCGCGCGGTATCCGGGCGCAATGCGCCCAGCGCCCGGATCGCGGCGCCGGTCTGGCGCTTGGCGCGGCTTTCCAGCCATTTCCCGAACAGGACCAAGGTAATCACGACGGCCGACGCTTCAAAATACAAATGCGCCATGCCCATATCCGAAGGCTGCGTCAGCAACTGGTACACGCTCAATCCATAGGCGGCCGAAGTGCCGATGGCCACCAGCAGATCCATATTGCCGGCGCCGGCGCGCACCGCCTTGTATGCGGCGCGGTAAAAACGCGCACCCAGGATAAATTGGATCGGCGTCGCCAGCAGCCATTGCAGCCAACCCGGCAATGCCATATCGAAGCCGAACCATGCCAGCAGCATCGGCAACGCCAGCGGCGCCGTCAGCAATGCAGAAAGCAGGACCGGCCAGGCGCTTTGCCGCGCGGCTTCCGACGGCTTGCCGCTGCTATCGTCCATAATCGGAATTGCCTGGTAACCGGCCTTCTCGACCGCGGCCACCAGTTGCGCCCGCTCAGCGGCCAGGTCGACGCCGCCGGGGACGGCCACCGAAGCGCGCTCGGTGGCCAGATTCACCGCGGCCGCGTTGGGTCCGGCGACCGCATTCAAGGCCTTCTCCACGCGTGCGGAACAGGATGCGCAACTCATGCCGACGATCTGCAGATCGATCGTGGCGGACTGCTTGCTCGGAAATTGCATAATGCTTCCTTACCTTGATATGTATGCCAAGACTGCACTATCCACCTTCCCATGATGGCAAGGTCAAGTGGAATTTCGGAGAAATTCAGGCGAGGTGTCGGCTGGCGGGGCGTGAAGGGGTTTTGTGCGCAGTGAGGTAAAGGGGGAGGCGGCCGCAGGCCGACGGAGGACACGAACGGAGTACAAAGCCCCTTCACGCCCCGCCAGCCGACACCTCCCTGGACGGCCGATTATTTTTCCGCCAGCTTATCCAGAATCGGACAATCCGGCCGGTTGTCGCCGCCGCAGCAATCGGCCAGATGCTTCAACTGGCCGCGAATCGCTTCCAGCTTCCGGATATCGCTTTCCAGTTCGCCGATATATTGCTGCGCCAGCGCTTTCACATCGGCGCTTTTGCGGCCACGGTCGCGCCACAGGGCCAACAGCGTCCGGATGCGATCGATGGAAAACCCCAGATCGCGCGAATGCCGGATAAAGCGCAGTATCTGCACGTCCGATTCATCGTAGCGGCGATAGCCGGCATCGCTGCGGTTCGCCGGCGTAATCAGCGCCACGCTTTCGTAATAGCGGATCATTTTGGCGCTGACGCCGGAAGCCAGCGCCGCCTCGCCGATATTCATGAACGCGCTTTCACGGTAATCCGGCCTTTCATCCCCGCTTCGAAATGCCCCGGCTCAAGACAGGCGAAATCGTAGGAACCGGCCTTGTCGAAACGCCAGACCAGCTCCCCGGTCCGGCCCGGATCGACCATGACCTGATTGCCTTCCGCATGCGCCATGCCGGGCATCTTGCGCATCATCTCGGCATGCGCTTTCAATTTCTCGATGGAGCCGATCACCATTTCATGCCGCAGCTTGCCCGAATTCCTGACCACGAAGCGTATCGTCTCGCCTTCAGTGGCCGTAAACTGACCCGGACTGAAACGCATGTTGTCGTTCATATCGATGGCGATGGTGCGATCGGCCCTGGCCGCTTCCTGATGGCCGGCATGCATATGCATGTCATCGGCATGCGCGCTCAGCGCCAGTCCGCATGCGGCCAGCGCGGAAACCAATACCAGTGTTTTCATCATCGTTCCTGTTCGTTCTGTGATTAATGTCAATCGATTGTCGCGTACAAGCCGGGCAAGTTCAATATCTCCGCAAGTTCCTCAAGCGCGCGGCGGCTCTCTTCCAACAGCGCCGGGTCGGCCAGATCGGCCGCCAGCAGCCGGTCGCGGTAATGGCGCTCCACCCACGCAACCAGGCGCCCGTAAAGCGCATCGTCCAGCATCACGCCCTGATGCATCGCCGCCGCCTGCGCCGCCGTCAGTTCCACCCGCAGGCGCAGACAGGCCGGACCGCCGCCGTTCTGCATGCTCTGGCGCAAATCGAAACTGCATGATTCGGCGATCGGCCCCTGGCTATCGATGAGACGCGCCAGATAAGCGGCGACGGCCGGATTGTCCATGCACTCGCGCGGCGCGACCAGCAGCATGCGGCCGTCCGGGCGCGTCAGCAATTGGCTGTTGAACAGATAGCTGGAAACCGCATCGGCCACGCTGACCTCGCCGGCGGCCACCCGCACCGCAAGCAGATCGAATCCGAGCGGCGCCGCTGCCGCGTGCAAGGCCGCCAGCGTTTCGGCCTCATGCAGGAACGCGCTTTCGTGATAAAACAGGACGCTGCCGTTGGCGACCGCGATGACGTCGTTATGAAACACGCCCTGATCGATGACCTCGGGATGCTGTTGCGCGAAAACGCAACGCGCCGGCTGCAACCCATGCAGGCGCGCTACCGCCATCCCGGCCTCCAGCGTCTGGCGCGCCGGAAATCGCTTCGGCATGGGCGCCGCCGGGTCGAATTCGCTGCGGCCGTGGACAAACAGCTCAACGCCAGGCGCCCCCCGGGCCGGCGCCAGCCGCGCATGGTTGGCTGCGCCTTCATCGGCCATGGCCGATGCCGTCGGCAACGCATCGTGCACGGCGAAATGGCGGGCATCGCCGAAGATGGCCCGCAGCGTGCGCGCGGTCTGGCGGCTTTCGATGGCGCGATGCAGCTTGCTGCTCAAGTTGGCGACCGTGAAATGCGCGCGGCCGTCGGCGCAATCGGCGGCCGGGCTGACCGTTGCCGCATTTGCCGTCCACATCGACGACGCCGACCATGCCGCCGCCAGCAACTGCGGCGCCGCGCGCGCCGCTTTATGCAAGATCTGCGCATCGCCGCCGTCGAAGCCCAGACTGCGCAACAAACCGAGATCGGGCCGCATTTGCGGCGGCAGCACGGCCTGCGCGAAGCCGCGCGCGGCCAGCGCCTGCATCTTCGTCAGCCCCTCCAGCGCCGCCAGTTTCGGATTGGCCGCCGCCGAGACATTGCGGGTCGAAGCGATATTGCCGCGCGACAGGCCGGCGTAATTGTGCGTCGGCCCGACCAAGCCGTCGAAATTGATCTCGCGCGCCCCGGCCTGCGAGGACGGCGACGGCTTCATTGCCGCGCTCCGGCGGCATGCTCCAGCGCAACGCAGCGCACGGCGTCGCCGGGACCGCATTCGAGCAGCGCCTGATCGGCCGGCGCCAGCAACAGGGATGAAGATGCGGATGAAGATGCGGATGAAGATGAAGACGGTAATGAAGCCGCCGAAAAATGCGGCGCGCCGGCGATGACCCGGAATCGGGACAGCACGGTATTGGAGATCAGCAGAGCGGCGCCGGCATCGGGGGCGGTGGCGGGGGCGGCGGCAGAGGCGAAGGCGGACGATGGCGCGGCGATCTGCGCCAGCCGGCTCTCGCGCACCGTGCGCAGTTCGCGCACGCGCGCCTGCAGCACCGGCCCGGCGTCGAAAATATCGACATAGCCTTCAAAATACATGCCCTCCTGCTCCAGCATGCGCTGCGCCGGCGCGCTGGCCGCATGCACTTTGCCGATGACGTCCTGCGCCGATTGCGGCAGCAGCGCGATGTACAAGGGATAACGCGGCATCAGTTCGGCGATGAACGATTTCTTGTCGAGGCTGCTGAGGTCGTCGGCGCGATCGAATCCCATCTTGAAAAAGTGCCGGCCCAGGCTGTCCCAGAAAGGCGAGGCGCCGTCGCCGTTCTGATAGCCGCGCAATTCGGCGATCAGGCGGTCCGGAAACAGATGCGGAAACTGGGCGATGAACAGCAGGCGGCTTTTCGACAGCAGCTTGCCGTTGTCGCCGTGGCGATAGTCCGGATGCAGATAAAGCGAACAGAGCTCGCCGCTGCCGGTCAGGTCGCTGGCCAGGTACAGCGTATCCATGCGCGAATAGACGTCCAGTTCCTTGCTGGCGTGCACCAGCGTGCCGATCCGGTAATTGTAGAAACTCTCCTCCAGGCCGACCGCTGCCTTGACCGCGCAGACGCCGACCAGCCGGCCGTACGCCGTATCTTCCATCACGAACAGATAATCGCGCCGCGCGGGCGCAATGGCGGCCGCGAATGAAGCGCAGGCACGGTCGAGGCGCGCGGCCAGAATGGCGCGGTCCGGCTTCAAGGTGGTCATGCCGCCGCCGGTCAGCTGCGCCAGCGCCAGCAAGCCGTCCAGATCGCGCATTTCGATTGCCCGCACTACCAGCGCCATGCCGTTTCCCCCAGTTTCTCGGTTCCCTTGCGATTACAGAATGCCGCGTTCCCGGTAAGGGGCATTGTCTTCTACCCGGCGATAGGACAGCTTCGACAGGTCGATCGTTTCAAAACGGCCGTGGCAGATCAGTTCGGCAATGGCGCGGCCGGCGGCCGGCGCGTGCATCATGCCGTGCCCTGAAAATCCGGCGGCGACATAGAAATTGTCGCTATGGCCCTGCCAATTGCCGATGATCGGATTGCCGTCGAGTTCGCATTGTTCGTACAGGCCGGACCAGGTGCGGTGGCATCTGGCGCCTTCGAAAGCTGCCGGGAAACGGTGCGCCAGCGCCGGCCAGACGATGCGTTCGAAGTAATCGTGATCGACCTCGAAATTGAAACCGCGCCCGGCATCGGAATCGACCAGTCCGCCGGAGTAGCCCTGGCCCTCGGGCCGGAATGCCAGCCGGTTCAGGTCCTTGACATACGGCAGCGCCTCGATTTTTTGATATCCGGTGAAAAAATGCTCGAAGCGCCGCATCGGCTGCACCGGCAGCGCCATGCCGATCAGCGCGCTGACGCCGCCGGCCCAGGCGCCGGCCGCATTGACGAATACCGCGCCGCCGAGTTTGCGGCCGGACGCCAGCGCCGCATGCGTGACCGAGCCGGATTTGCCGGCCACGCGATCGAAGCCGGTCACTTTGTCCTGGATATAGTCGACGCCCAGCGAACGGGCTTTTTTACGCATGCCCTGGAGAAAACCGGAAGGATCGCACCAGCCGTCCCGCGGCGAATACGCGCCGCCGTCCAGATCCGCGACATGCATCGACGGGAAACGCTCGCGCAGCGCATTGCGATCCAGCAGATGGATTTCGGCGCCCATGGCGCGCTGGGTTTGCGCATTTCGCTCCAGGACATCCATATAAGCGCCCTCGACGATGAACAGATAACCCTGCTCGACCCAGTCGATATGCGCCGGCGCCCCGGCAATCGCCATGTCCTGCGGAAAACGCTTGATGAAATCGATGCTGAAATTGGACATCGCAATGTTTTCCGGGCACGAAAACAACCGCCGCGCCCCGCCCGAAGCCCGGGTGGTGGAGGCAAACTCATAGGTGGGATCCGGCTCCACCACCGCGACGGTCATGGCAGGATTGCTTTGTTTGAGATAATACGCAACACTGCTGCCTACAATGGCGCCGCCGATGATGACGGCGTCGAAATGCCGGTTGGCGTGCTTATGCTCGTTGGCGTAATTATTGGCGTTCATCTGGAAAAGTGTACCGGGAATTGCAATGGACAAGTTAACCGCGGATCAAATCACTGTCATTCTACGAAAGCGCATCTATGACGGCATCCTGGCCGGCGGCCTGGCGCTGAAGCAGGAAGATCTGGCAAGCGAATTCGGCGTGAGCCGCAATCCGGTGCGGGAATCGCTGAAAATCCTGAAAATCGAGGGGCTGGTGCGCAATGAATCGCCGCACGGCGCCGTGGTGGTCAAGCATTCGATCGCCGACGTGATCGAAATGCTCGACATCCGGATCGGCCTCGAAACCCGCGCCCTGAAACTGGCCATTCCCAATCTCTCGAATGCGCAAGTGCATTACGCCGAAGCGATTCTCGCCAAATACGATGCCTCGGACAAACCGAGCGAATGGTCGGACCTGAATCTCGAATTCCATCTGGCGCTGTACCGCGCCGCCAACCGGCCGCTATTGCTCAAGATGATCGAAGACCTGGTGCTCGGCACCAGACGCTATACGCGCGTATATATTTCGCAAACGCTCGGCCGCAACGGTCCGCAGGAAGAGCACCACGCCCTGCTGGCCGCCTTCAAGCGGGGCGATACCGCTACCGCTGTGGCCTTGCTTGAAACGCATATCGGGGTAACGCAGAAGGCGCTGCTGGCGATGTCGGCATAGTTTGGATAATCGGGAGATGGCAAAGCGCGCGCACTGATATTGCTGTTTCTGAAATATTCCGGTTCCCGCCGTACGGTAAAATGCAGCGCACTCTCACGGAGAATAAAAAAATGGAAACCGGGCTCATTGAAATCGTCGGCGCTGTTCTGTTCGGATTGGCGCTGATCCATACCTTCGCCGCCAAATCGTTCGAGATCCTTTCGCATCGCTATCCCAATCATGCAGGCCTGTTCCATTTGCTGGGCGAGGTCGAGGTGGTGTTCGGCATCTGGGCCTTTGTGCTGGTCGTCGCGATGGCCCTGCTGTCCGGCCCGGAAACGGCCCTCGGCTATGCCGAATCGCGCCACTATACCGAACCGCTGTTCGTTTTCACCGTGATGGTGGTGGCCGCCTCTCGCCCGGTGCTGGAAGCCGTGCGCGGCCTGATCACCGCGATTGCGCGGAGTCTGCCGCTGCGGACCAATCTGGCGCAGGTCTGGCTCGGCCTGGCGCTGGTGCCGCTGGCCGGCTCGCTGATCACCGAACCGGCCGCGATGACGCTGGCGGCGCTGATCCTGGCGCCGCAGATTTTCCGCCAGGGCATTCCCGAATGGCTGAAATACGGGGCGCTGGGCGTGCTGTTCGTCAATGTATCGATCGGCGGCACGCTGACTTCCTACGCCGCGCCGCCGGTATTGATGGTCGCCGCCACCTGGCAATGGACCACCGCCTTCATGGCCGCCACCTTCGGCTGGAAAGCGGCGCTGGCGGTGCTGGTCAACGCCACCGGCATGGTATTCATGCTGCGCAGGCACATCCCCGATCAAGCGCCCGCCGCCAACGATGCAGGCGGCGCGGCAACCGCGCAGAGCGCAAAGAATACGCCGATCCCGCTGGTGGTCACGATCATACATTTCATTTTCCTGGTCAGCGTGGTGCTGCTGGCGCATCATCCCGTGCTGTTCCTGAGCCTGTTCCTGTTTTTCATCGGCTATACCAATGCCTATGAGCGCCATCAAAATCCGCTGATCCTGAAAGAAGGACTGCTGGTCGGCTTCTTCCTGGCGGGACTGGTGGTGCTGGGCGGGATGCAGCAATGGTGGCTGCAGCCGATCATCTCGAACATGCAACCGACCGTCCTGTTCTTCGGCGCGCTCGGCCTGACGGCAATTACCGATAATGCCGCGCTGACCTATCTGGGCTCGCTGATCGTCGGCATGTCCGATCACGCCAAATACATGCTGGTGGCCGGCGCGGTGGCCGGCGGCGGCCTTACCGTGATCGCGAATGCGCCAAATCCGGCCGGCGTGGCCTTGCTGCGGCGCGGATTCGACGATGAATCGATCGGCGCCGGCGGGCTTTTGCTGGGCGCGTTGCCGCCCACCGTAATCGCCGCCCTGTTCTTTCTTTTTTAAAGGCGGACAGGCCGGCTAGGCCGGCTGGGTCTTTCGCCTGCCACGCGGCACCGCGGCGGTTTGCGCCGATCCCGAGGCCGATTCCGCCATCGATCCCTTCATGGAAGCTGAAATCGACGTGGCGATGGCATCCGGCTCGTATCGGTATTGCGCCTTGCCTTGCCTGATCCTGACTCTATGCGCTTCGCATTCCGCCGGTGAAAAATACTGTTCCAGCGCATCGAGAAATACGCGGGTCCGCCGCGGCATCAGGCGGCGGCCCGGAAATACGGCCCACGCGGTATTTTCCGGCAGCCGCCAGTCCGGCAATACCGGCAGCAATTGACCGCTGCGCAGATACGGCTCGGTGAATTCATCGGCCATCGCGACAATGCCGGCGCCCGAACACGCCATGCGCAATAACACGCCGGGGGAATTGACCACCGCGCGCGCAGGCACCGGTTCTTCCCATATTTCCTCGCCGCGCAGCAGGCGCCACGGCCGCGCCTTGCCATTGCGGCCCAGGATCAGCAAGGCGTCGTGCTGCAATAGCTGATCCGGCCGCAGCGGCATGCCGCGCCGCGCAATGTAGGCCGGCGATGCATACAGGCCGTCGCTGAAGTCAGCGACCTTGCGCGCGGCCAGCGAGGTATCGTCCAGCGTCCCGCCGACCCGGATGGCCAGATCGAAATTTTCACCGATCAGATCGACCCGCCGCGCCGACAGATCCATTTCCAGCGTCACGGCGGGATAATCGATCGCAAACCGCGCCAGCATCGGCGCCAGCAGATCGGCGGCCAGATCGTGCGGCATCGATATGCGCAGGCGGCCGGTCGGTTCCAGTTGCCTGTGATGCGCCAGCGAAGTCGCCGATTCGACTTCCGCGGCTACCTGGTGCGCATGCTCCAGCACGCTGGCCCCGAAATCGGTCACATGCAGTTGCCGGGTCGTGCGCAACAGCAGACGCTCGCCCAATGCGGTTTCCAAGGAGGCGATGCGGCGCGAAACAGTCGATTTCGGCAAGCCCAGACGTTCGGCCGCCCGGTTGAAACTGCCTTCATCGACCACTTTGGCAAACAAAAGAAGGTCATTCGCTTCAATTTTCATAAGAATCCCGTTTATCCCATCAATGGAACAATGATACCCATTTTCGCTACTTCCTAAATATTTTCGGGATAACTACACTGCATCGTCGTCACCCGTTCGTGACCAATATCCCGATTCAGGAAGGCAAACCATCATGAATATTCTTCAAATCAATTCCAGCGCGCGCACCGAAGGCGCCATTTCCACCCGCGTCGCCAACGATATCGTCGCCCGCCTGCAAGCCAGGCACAGCGGCAGCAAACGGACGCTGCGCGATCTGTCGGTGACGCCGCATCCCACCATCGACAACGCCGCATTGGGCGCATTGTTCACCAAGCCGGAAGAACGCAGCGCCGAACAAAAAGCGCGCGTGGCGCTGGACGATGCACTGATTGCCGAAATACAGGCCGCCGATATCGTCGTGCTGGGAGTGCCGATGTACAACTTCGGCGTCACGGTGCAACTGAAAAACTGGATCGATGCGATCGCCCGCGCGCAGGTGACCTTCAAATATGGCGAGAAAGGCCCCGAAGGCATGCTGACCGGCAAAACGGTTTATCTGGCGCTGGCGCGCGGCGGCATTTATCGCGATACCCCGAACGACAGCCAGGTGCCGTATCTGAAAAACGTGCTGGGCTTTTTGGGCATGACCGATGTGCGGCTGGTCTATGCGGAAGGATTGGCAATGGGCCCTGAAGCGCTGGAAAGCGCATTGGCTGCGGCCCAGGCCCAGATCGAGGAAGCCATTCCGGCCTGAAAAACGCACTGGAATAAAGCCATGCTACGCACCATCAAAAACATATACACCGCCGTCAGGGACGATATCGCCGATCTGGTGACCTATCGCGCCCTGCCCACGTCGCAGATCGACATGATCGATCCGTTTCTGTTTTTGAATCATCACGGTCCCCAGGACTATCCGCGCGCCAATCGCGGACTGCCGTTCGGCCCGCACCCGCATCGCGGCTTTGAAACGGTAACGTTCGTGCTCGACGGCGATATTGCCCATCGGGACAGCGCCGGCCATGAAAGCATCATCGGCGCGCAAGGCGTGCAATGGATGACCGCCGGCAGCGGCCTGGTGCATTCGGAAACCTCGTCCGATGCTTTCAAGGCCAGCGGCGGTCCCATGGAAGTCCTGCAATTGTGGCTGAACCTCCCCGCGCGCCTGAAAATGACGCCGCCGCGCTATACCGGCTTGCAAGGCGATCGCATTCCGGTGCTGAGCGCCGACGACGGCCGCGTACGCATTCAACTGATCGCCGGCGAATTCAAGGGCGCGGGCCGGCAGGAAGCGCGTGCCGCATTCGACACGCTGACCGATGTATCGGTGCAGACCATTACGCTGCAGGCCGGCGCCAGATTGCATCTGGATATCCCGGTGGTGCACAATATTTTCTTTTATGTGGTGCGCGGCGCCGTCGAGGTTAACGGCGTGCAGGCCCGGCAGCGGTCTTTGGTCGAGTTCGAAAACGATGCCGAGGCAGTGGATATAAACACGGAAACGAACGCGGATGCACTGGTTCTACTCTGCCACGCAACGCCCTATGGCGAGCCGGTCGTATCGCACGGGCCGTTCGTGATGAACACCCGGGAAGAAATCCAGGCCGCGATCGACGATTACCACGCGGGACGCTTGCAGTAGCAAGGAGGAGATGCGCAAAAAAAAAACGCCAGACAATGTTCTGGCGTTTTTTATGGTGCTGCAAGGCCTACGAATGCATCAGGCAAACACATTCACCGTTCCGCCTTTTGTTCCCTCGACTTGCTTCCTCGCCTGCTCTTGCAGTTGGGCGCGCCGCGCCTCTTCGGCTTGTTGCTGCTTCAGCGCATCCGCCTGCTGCTGCGCTTCCTTGGCGGCCTGCTGCTGTTGCAGTTGGTCCTGCGCCTGGGTTTGCGTCAATTGTTTCTGCGCCTGAATCTTTTGCTGCGGATCGACTGCGGCAACGCTGCTGATACTGGAAATGTCCATGACATGGCTCCGTTATTTTTCACAGTTGTGTGAAAGGCTGGAAGACGATACCACGACTATAAGCCGCATGCATTCATTATTCGCATTTCCAGGTGGAAATCGTCTTTTTATCCATATTGCATCGCACCTAGCAATCATGGCTGAACTGCCATGAATGTAAAATTTTGACAAGATAGAACAATACTGTTGCTTTTTTATAGTTTTGTTATAATTCCCGCATCTTGTACCTTCAGGTTGCGATGCGCCGCTTATTTGTCATCTTTCTGATTCTTCTACTGCCCCTGCAGGTTTTTGCCGGGGTTGTGGAAGATCGCATGGCGCTTTCGCAATACCTCCCTGTGCAACAATCGCAATTGTTGTCGGCATCCGAATCGAAACCGGCGCCGTCGACACTATCGTTTCAATCGCCGTCCGGCGAATGGAGCGAGATTCAGCTCAACAGCACGGCCGCCAACGACAATACCGATAAGCAGAACTCATCCGGTGACGATTCTTCGGGCGACGACTTTGTCGGCCATGCCGCCTTCGGCGACGATGCCGTGCTGACCAGCTTCCTGATTTTCTCCGTTCAATCCCCCGACTTCATCTCGACGCTGCATAACGACGCAGCCTCGGTCCCGCCTTATCTGCCGCCGGCAGCCCGTCCTCCCAAAATCTGATCGTTTGCCTTCCTGCGCCCTTTGCAGGCAGTAGCCGTATCGGCTGCAGCGCTGTCGCGCGCCGCAGCCAGCAATCATCGAATTTATTTGGGAAACATCATGAAAAAAGTATTTTTAGCATTATTCGTCATCGTGCTGACTTTGTCGGCCGGCTTGCCCGACGCGGAAGCCCGGCGCCTGGGCAGCGGCGGTTCGTTCGGTAAACAATCGCAAAAAGCCAGCACGCCGCAGCCTATGCAGAATCAGGCAGCGGCGGCCAAACCGGCCGCTGCGCCCGCTGCTGCGGCGGCACCCGCGGCGGCCAGGCCAAGCATGTGGAAGGGCCTGCTGGGCGGCGCCTTGCTCGGCCTCGGTCTCGGCGCGCTGTTTTCCAGCCTCGGCCTGGGCGGCGCCATGGCAAGCATGATCAGCACCCTGCTGACTTTTGCCCTGATCGCCATGGCCGCCATGCTGGCTTATCGCTGGTATAAGCGCCGCACCGAAGGTTCGCGTCCGGCCTTTGCGAACGCGGGCGCGTCCTTTTCCGGCAATCCATTCCAGCCCAAGGCGGAAAACCGTTTCGAGGCAGCGCAACCCATCGCTCTGCAATCGACCCAGTTCGGCACGGGCGCGGCGGGCGCCGCTGCCGGTGCACTCGATCCGGCCGGTGCCGGTCCTTGGGGCGTGCCCGCCGACTTCGACACCCAAAGTTTCCTGCGGCACGCCAAGACGTATTTCATCCGTCTGCAAGCCGCCTGGGACAAAGCCGACGTCAACGACATCAGCGAATTCACGACGCCCGAAATGTTCGCGGAAATCAAGATGCAGATCCACGAACGCGGCGCCGCGGCCAACCATACCGACGTCATGGCGCTGGACGCGCAATTGCTCGGCATCGACACCGTCGATGGCGAATATCTTGCCAGCGTGCAATTTTCAGGAATGATCAAGGAAGATCCTCAGACCCCGACCGCTCCCTTCTCGGAAATCTGGAATCTGTCCAAACCGGTCGCCGGCCAAGGCGGCTGGATGCTTGCCGGGATACAGCAGCTAAAAGCGTAACATCGCCCAAAAGCTGTAGCGACGGGCCGCCGGGCCTTCGATACGGTTGCTGTCTGGATCCTCAGCCGTTCGTGCATTCGTGCACGAACGGTTTTTTTTTGCTGCGATATACGCGAATGTGCGCGAGCAAGCGCTTTGCGATACTATTGGCGCCACCAAGATAGCCCCCCAGGCCCCGCTGCATATAAATAGAACAATGCAATAGAACAATAATGCAAACGAATTCCCGCATCCCTTGCATCGACGCGCTCAAGGCAGTCGCCTGCCTGTTTATCGTTTCCCATCACCTCGCGTTTTACGGACCGATGTCCGATGTCGCCCGCCCGCTCATGGCGGGGCTGATCGATTGGATGTACCAGAACGGCCGCCTGGCGGTGCAGGTATTTTTTGTCACGGCCGGTTTTCTCCTGGCCGGAAAATTGGCGCCCGGCGGCGAAGTCCGCCTGCAAGAGCCGTTGCAGGCCATCAAGCAGCGATTCCTGCGCCTGGCCGTTCCGTATTGGTTTGCATTGCTGCTCGCCATCGCTTGCGCCGCCATTGTCGGCGGCACGCTGACGCACTACGAAGTGCCGGCTTTCCCGAGCTTGCCGCAATTGCTGGCGAATATCGTGCTGCTGCAGGATCTGCTGCATGAAGAAGCGCTTTCGGCCGGCGTCTGGTATGTTGCAATCGACTTCCAGCTATTTACATTTACCGCGATTCTTCTGTGGGCCTGCAGTCTCGCCGCGCGCCGCCACGCCGGATTCGCTCGTCTGCCGCAGTTCGCAGTGCTGGCATTCTGCCTGTTTTCGCTGTTTATCTTTAACCGCAACGAAGCCTGGGACAATACCTGGCTGTATTTCTTCGGCTCGTATAGTTTGGGCATGCTTGGCTACTGGGCGGCGCAACGGCCGCGCGGCCTGGTTTGGCTGACGCTGCTGGCCGCGGCGGTCATTGCCGCCTTGCTGGTCGATTTCCGCTCGCGCATCGCCGTGTCCGGATCGGTCATGCTACTGCTGGGCCTGGCAATGCGATATCCCGCAATCGGGCAACGCCCCATCGGCGGCGTTCTGTCATATCTTGGCCGCATTTCCTATTCGATCTTTTTGACCCACTATCCTTTATGCCTGTTGGTCAATGCCGTTTTCTTCATCTATTTTCCGCAATCGCCAATGGCAAACGCATTCGGCATGCTGATTGCCCTGCTCGTCAGCGTGGCCGGCGGCGGATTATTTTTCAAGTACATTGAAAACGGCTCTCTGATCCGTTTGAAACTCGCCTTGAAACCGACACTTCAAGGTTAGGAACATTGCCCGGTTTTTTTGCCGAAATTGTATTGCCGCGATAAGCAAGATGGCCGATCAGCAGGCCGGCCAGAAACGGCAGTATCAGCAACAGCAGACGCAAAGGCCATCGCATTCCTCCGCGCCAGCCGGATCGACGCAAGGTTACCTCCCCCTGCTTTACGCTTTCATCCGCGGCCGACATGTTCGCCGCGGCGCTGCGTTCCGCGCTCCGCGGCGGCGCCTCCCGAAGATATTCGAGTCCGAATCGCGGCAAGGTCTTGATCGATTGCGCCGATAAACCGATTTCCTCGAATTTCTTGCGCAGCGATCTCACCAACTGATGATAGCTGGCGTCGGTGACGACGACGCCGTTGTCGCCCCATGCCGCATCGATCACTGCCTGCTTCCTGACCCTGGCGCCCAATAGCAAGCGCAAGAGTATGCATTCGCGGAAATTCAAGGCGACCACTGCGGCGCCGCTTTCCAATTGGCTCAGGCGGAAATTAAAAAAGATATCTCTTTCAAGATAAATGGCCGTATCCGGACCCGGCGCGCCGGCATCGTCCGGGGCAAACGAATCATTCATATTTCAGTCCTTTATCGCCGTCGAAATCGATGACGCAAATGTCGATCTTCAAAAAAGATTGCGTGCCGTGCGCGGCATTGCATGGCAAAAAATAAAAAATATCCGGCGCCAAACTTCTTCAAGTTACGCGACGCCAAGAAAACATATTCAGGAAAATTCAGCATTATTCCGCCGTATGCGAGAGAACCTCGCAGATATCCGGCGGAAAACAGGCGAGAAGTTAACATGCAGGCCGGGCCTGAACAATATCGGACAGCGCCATTTATAAGAATCCGGTCCTGCCTGTTCTTGTGCAGCGCACATTCAATAAGGGCGCGCAGCCCATCCGGTGCTTCGTTTTAGGTAAAAAAAACAAAACATATTCGGATAGTTCCTAGGGCCAAAACGTTAAAGAAAAAATACCGAAAGCAGCTTCAACTCCGCGTCGATTCCGACCAGGAGAAAATGCAAAATATATCCCGCATAAGCTAATCTCCATTTTTTTTCGCCGGCTGATAGCGCTTTCTCTTCATCGTTCAGGGAGCAGACGATGAATTCATTTCTTTTCAGATTTTTTCCGTGTAATTCCGTAGGCCGGCCAAGCCGGCGCTGACACAATCCAGTCTTCATTTTTCGGCGCCGTTTTGGCGTACGGGAATCAGCCCGCCAATTTTCTTTGAAGATGTAAATGCATACGTCTACTTTCGACCCGCCGACATTGGAACTACGCGTATTGAACGGCCCGCAAGCCGGCGCGGCATTGCCGCTGGCGGGCCATGACATGGGTCACGGCATCATCCTCGGCAGCGACCGCGGCTGCGATGTCATATTACAGAGTCCCTGCATCGCGCCGCGCCATGCCTGCCTTTCCATTACCGGGACCGGTTTTTCCGCGACGTCGCTGGAAGGCGGCATCGCCGCCGCAGAGGACGCGCCCGCAACGCCGCCATGGCGGTTCGGCACGGCCGTCTATCTCGGCGAGATCGGCATCACCATCCAACATTGCGAAGACGCATGGAATACGCCCGCGCCGCGAGCCGGGATACCCCAACAATCGCCGGCAAGCACTATCGGCGCCCTGCTGGCGCGGCCAAGGCAGAACTGGAAGCGCTTCACGCTGTTGTTCGCCTTTTTGGCGATCGCAGCGGCAGGCTCTCAAATGGTGCTGGGAAAGCATGCAGTGGCCAATGCACAGGACAAGCTTTCGCCGTCGAAAATCCAGGCAATCAACCGGATCATCGCCCGTTATCGCGGCGCCGTGCCGCTGGAGACGCCGCTGAAGCTGGAACAGACGCCGAAGGGTTTTGTCGTGCATGGCTATCTGCGCAGCGGCGGCGAGGTCAATTCACTGCGGCGCGATCTTTCGGAATGGCAATCGGCGCTGGCGCTTGATGTCCATGCCGACGACGCCTTGCTGGCCGCCGGCAGGCATTTTCTCAATCGGGAGCAAAGTCCGCTGAAGCTCGCCGTTGTCTCCGGGCGAGCGGTGCTCAGCGGCTTCGAAGAGTCGCGCGAGGACGTAAAACGCCTGGCGCAGGATCTCAAAAAAAATGTGCCCGGGCTTGCCGGCGCCGACGCGACCTTCGTCGAACAGCCCCGCCTGGAAGCATGGCTGCGCACCTGGCGCAAAAGCGCCGCCTCATCCGCGCGTCCGGACGAGACGGTACATGTCGAAACCAGTGCGGACGGCATTCTCACGCTGCATGGCGCGCTTTCCGGGACGCGTATCGCACAGTTGAAACAAGCGCTGACGCAGCACAGTCTGCGCCAGAACATGTTGCTGGCAATGCGCATCGGCATCGACATGTCCGACCGGTCGAGCGACTTCCCGCCGACGGTCCGCGCGTTCAGCCTTGGCGCCGTGCCCTACGTATTTTTGAGCAACGGCCGACGTTTGATGATAGGCGGCGATTTCGACGGCTTTCAGTTGGTCGCCATCAAAGGGCAAGGGCCGGTTTTTGAGAAGAAGGGAGGATGACGCACAGATATGAAAGCGTCGCTACAGAGGAGTAATGAAGATTCATCGAACATTTTTTACACTTTGCCTTTAATACTTTTATAAGCGAGCAATATGACAACAAGTAATTTTTCCTTAGTCGACATCATGGCAGTTTACAAAACCATGATCGCAAGCGCGTCCGAAAATATGTCGAAGGCCAAAGACAATATCAGCGAGAAGGCGACTCCTCAAGAGACTCTCGATTTTGATGCCGCGGTGAAAACCTGGGAACTGATGAATACAACGGCATTCAGCGCCCTCAGCAGCGTTGCGGATTCGCTTAAAGAAGGCTTGAGGCAACGATGACCGATACAACGTCGACATCGGGCCCGGCCTTCGAGCAATTTGTCGAACGTTACTATCAGTGGCTGCTGCGTTTTGTCGGCCGCAAGGTTGCCACCCGTGAATTGGCGGAAGATTTGCTGCACGACGCCCTGTTGGACGCCTATTCCGGATTAACGCAATTTCGCGGCGACGCCACGCTGTCGGCCTGGGTGCTCGGCGTATTGAGCAACAAGATACGCCGCCATTATCGAAATCAGACCAAAGCGCTTTTAACGGTGGATGCCGAGACTTTTCCGAGCGACGACATCCCCGCCGAAAACGCCGAACCCAGCACATTGCTGTCGCAGGCGCAGCGCATGGAACGCCTGTGCCATTGCGTGGACACCTTGCCGCAAAAAATCCGGTCCGCGCTATGCCAGGTGGCTCTGGAAGGAGACGCCTATGCGCTGGTGGCGCGGCGCTTGAACATACCGACCGGCACTTTGCGCAGCCAGTTATCGCGCGCAAGAGAGCAGATGCGCGTGGCGCTTGAGAATGCCGGCGTCGGCCGTACCGATTAATTAACGGCAGCAGATATGAATGCATCAACTACATCCTCCGGCGTCAAACAAACGCCCTTCATAGGGGATGACGAGATAGAAACCTTGTATTCCATGGCCCATCAGTTACATACCGGCGGCATGCGCGCCAAGGCCCGTGAACTGTTCGCGCTGGTGGCGGCCTACCGGCCGCGCTCGGTCCGCTACGGCAAAGCCCTGGGCCTCAGCCTGATGGGCAATGGCGAATATGAAAAAGCCATTCCCGTCCTGGCCGCAGCCATTCTGTGCAATCCCGAAAGCGACCCCGCGCTATCGGTGGCGTTCGCGGAATGCCTGGCGCTGACCAATCGCCGCCAACAGGCTAAGCGCCTGTTTCAGAAGGCCAGGATTGCGCTCGGCACCGCCGACGGCTGCACGGAAACCATGCGGCTGCACCAGCATGCCGAACGATGGCTCGCCATCCTGGGCAGGTAATAGTAATAGCAATAGCGATGGCGATGGCGAATCCGGCAAAGGAAGTTTGCCCGGACGAATTCAAGCGCCAGCACGCCCTTATTTAATTTACGAAATCAAACTTACGGAATCTTATGGCCGATAACATCACCGCCCCGATCGATATGAATGCAATATCCGCACCGTACCAAATGCAGGCGCCCATGCAGGATCAAATGCCGGCGGCCGGCTCCATGCATGATGTCCTGCGGTTCGAACGTGTCATCGCCGCATTCGAAAGCAGCGAAGCAGAAAACAAGGCCAGCATTACCCAAATGCTCCGTTCCGACGCAAAAATCACGCCGACTACCGTCCTGGCATTCAATGCCGCGCTGGAAGAAAGAAATATCGGCTACAGCTTCGCCCGGCAAATGATCAGCGCCCCATCGCAGTGGATCAAAGAACTGACGTCCATGCAATGAGGATGCATTTCACCAATTTCGTTTCGCTGGTTCTGCTGCTTGCCTCTCTGAGCGCCTGCGGCAACGGCACGGTCGCCCTGCTGAGCGGACTGCCGGAAGAGGACGCCAACATGATTGTCGCCGCATTGAGCCAGACCGGCATCGTCGCCGGCAAGATCGCCGCCGCCGACAACCTGATCGATATCCAGGTAAGCGACGCCGATCAAGCCGCGGCGCTGGCGGAACTGCATCGTCGCGGCCTGCCCCGGAAAAATTATGCGAGCTTCGGCGACATCTTCAAAAAGGACGGCATCATTTCGACGCCTCTGGAAGAACAGGCCCGCTATATTTACGCCTTGGCGCAGGAGTTGGAAAAAACCTTGTCGCAACTGGATGACGTGGTCTATGTCCGCGTTCATCCGGTATTGGCGCGCAAGGCGTCGCTCAGCGGACCGGCCGCCGCTGCCTCTGCCGGCGTATTGATCAAGCATCGTCCCGACGCCGACCTGACGCCGCTGATTCCCCAGATTCAAGCTCTGGTCGCGCATTCGATCCCCGATCTGCGCGTGGAACAGGTCTCGGTCATCATGGTGGTTGCGGAAGAGCGTCCCTATGCCGGCATTCCGGCCGGCGAGAGCGCCGCCGATGCCCAGGCAGGACTTGGCGAGCGGCTCGATGGCTGGCTTATCGCGGGCGGCATCATCGGCATATTGGCAATCGCCGGCGCATATGCCCTGCGCAAAAAATACGGAAGGCCGCGACCACCCGCCCGGCTTGCTCCGGAAGCGCTGGAATTAAATGGGCAGCAAGATGATTAGCGCCGCCAATGCCGCGCTGTCCATTTCGGATATGGCGCGTTGCAAGCAAGACGCCATGCTGCTTGCATTCAACCGGCAGCCCAGCCGCTACCTGCATCGGAGCCGGCGCGGGGAATTCGTCGCGGCGCCACTGTCGGATTTCCTGTTCGACGGCGCGCTTGCCCACCCTCACCTTTCCGCATACATCCGCCAACAAGCCGGGCTGGACGATATCCGTTCCGAAGACGCCGCCCGGCCGGCGGTCCGGATTGCCATGCAGTTGAACGACGGCCGCCTGGAGGCGCTGGCGCACAAGATCGGACTGGCATTGATGGGCCGGCCTATACGGCTGGCGATCTCCGGCGACGCGGTAAATGCGTGGATTGCGGCCTTGGGTGATCCCTTGTTTCGATTCGCCTATCGACATGCGCCCTTGCTCAATCCCGCTCCTGTGACGCCGCTGCCCGGGCACTTGACCTTATTGGATCCCACCAACGCCATGGAACAATCCGCCGCCGCCGGCCTGCAATTGCTGGATGCGGCCAGTGTGCTGCTCGAGGCATCAATCGGCCGGCGCCTGCGGTTTCAATTGCCGCGCGAGATAGCGCCAAAGATCGATATGCGCATCGATCCAAATCATTATTCGGAGGTATGGACATGGATAGACCGGATCTGGAATTGCATGCCGATGCGCGTTTCGCCATCGCTCGTGCGGAACCCGGCGGCATACAAGTGAACCGCGCAGCCCGCATCATGACGGCCGGAACGCACGCCGCATTCCTGAGCGCAAACGAACTGCTTGGACACGCGCGCCAGCTTGCCGATGAGACAATCGCGAAAGCCCAGGCCGGCTATGAGGAAGCCTGTGAACGCGGCTATCGGATCGGCCTGGCCAAGGCGCACCAGCAGGCCGTTGACGACCAAGTGCAGCATGGCCTGCATCGGCAGGAGAGCCTCAATGCATTGCAAGCGGACTTGAACGCCCTGGTCCTGCAAATCGTTCGCCGCCTGCTCGGCGAGATCGATTGCGCCGAACGGGTCGGCATGCTGGTGCGCGAGGGACTGGCGCGGGTCGCCAAACTGCAGGGTGAAATTGCGATTCATGTCAATCCGGCGCTGCGCGAACAGGTTGCCGCCGACATGGCGCAATGGCAGACGGCGTATCCCGATATCAGTCTCGCCACGCTGGAAAACCCGGAAATCGAAACGGATGCTTGCCGCATCATCTTTCCCAGCGGTCGCGTGGACGGCAATTTGCGAAAGCAGCTGGACTCGCTTGAAGCAGCCTTATGTGAAGCCTGTGAAGGCAGTGAAGGCGGCAATGCCGCCGCATCCGGCGATGGACGGGCCGCATGCTGAATTCGCATCTGGACCGCCTGCGCCGCGCAAGCGCCCGGCTCGATCCGTTTTCAGTGACCGGCGCCATCGAGCAGGTGCTCGGAAACGTCGTCCGCGCACGCGTTCCGTCTGCCCGCATGGGCGATTTATGCCTGCTGCGCTGCCCGGACGATGGATGGGAACGGCCGGCCGAAGTCATCGGCCTGGCCGGGGACCAGGCAATTCTCGCACCGCTTGGCGAGCTCGCCGGCATCTCCACCCGAACCGAGGTCATCGTCACCCGCGATCGCCATGCCATTCCGGTCTCTCCCGCATTGCTGGGCGCCGTCGTCGACGGCTTCGGCCGGCCGTTCGGGCAGCATCATGCCTGGGACGATCCCGTCATGCGTTACGTCGATGCGCCGGCGCCGGCGCCGGCCGAGCGCGGCCTGATATCGCATCCGTTACCGGTCGGCATCCGCGCGATAGACGGCCTGCTGACCTGCGCGGAAGGTCAGCGCGTCGGCATCTTTTCCGCGGCCGGCGTCGGCAAGACGACCTTGCTTTCCATGATCGTCAACGGCAACGGGGCCGATGTCTGCGTCATCGCCCTGATAGGCGAACGCGGCCGCGAAGTCGGCGAATTCCTGGCGCATGAGCTGGATGCCGAGCGCCGCAAGAAAACCGTGGTGGTCGTCGCGACGGCCGACCGGCCGGCGATGGAACGTCTCAAAGCGGGCTTCGTCGCGACCGCCATTGCCGAATATTTCCGGGAACGCGGCAACAAGGTTCTGTTGTTGATGGATTCCGTCACCCGTCTGGCGCGCGCGCAACGTGAAATCGGCCTGGCCGCAGGCGAAATCCCCGCGCGGCGCGGCTTTCCGCCGTCGATGTTTACCATGCTGCCCAAATTGTTCGAGCGCGCCGGCACGGGGATCAAGGGATCGATCACGGCTTTTTATACCGTGCTGGTCGAAGGCGACGACATGAACGAGCCGGTATCCGACGAAGTCCGTTCGCTGCTCGATGGCCATATCGTCCTCTCGCGCGAGCTCAGCGCGGAGAATCATTATCCCGCCATCGATGTCCTGGCCAGTCTCAGCCGGGTCATGCAGCGCGTGATCAGTCCCGAACACCGGAAACTCGCCGACAAGCTGCGCAATTTGCTGGCGAGCCACAAGAAAATCGAATTATTGGTCAGGCTGGGCGAATATCAAAAGGGAAATGACCCGCTATCGGACGAAGCCTTGCAAAAGATCGATGCAATCAATGCCTTTCTCAGGCAAGCGAGCGGACCGCCGATCCCATTCAGGGAAGTCCTCGATCAATTGCGGAAATGCCTGTCATGAATCGAGGCAAGGAACTGCGCGCCTTGTCGCATGTGAAAGATGTGCGGAAATTGCTGGCGGAAACCGACTATCTGCGGCAATCGCGGCAAGAACGGCATTGCGGACAGGAATGCGCCGATCATTCGCGCCAACTGGATCGTTACCGGAATGCATTGCCGGGAAAGCGCGCGCTGATTCTGGACGAGCTTGCCGCACGGCCGGTCGACCTGCGAGGAATCCACGACGCCCAAAGCGCCCTGCGAAAACTGCAGCATCAATTAAACGGCGCCGAAGCCGCGCAGGAAAAACTGGAAACAGCATACCGCCAGGCCAGCGCCGACAAGGAAGCGGCCAGGCAAAAATATACCGCCGCAATGCGCAAGCATCAAAAATTTTACGAAATGAAGGACCGCGAAGATCTGGTCGCGGTGGCGCAAAGCAACGCGATGGAGCAAACGGAGATGGAAGATCGTCCGCTTCCCGCGTGGTCGCCAAGATAGAGGAAATACATAAATGAATATCTCAAATACACCGAATGCCGCATCGGCCATGGCCGGTTTGCCGCGGCAGGCGGTCTTGCCGCGGGATGGCGCACATGCGCCGGTGTCGACGCCGATAGCGCACGCGCAGAAATTTTCCGAAACCATCGCCTCAATTGAAAGCGATACCAAATCCGGGAACGGGGCTGTATCCGATAAAGTGGATATCGATCGGAAAAAAAAGGGCAGCAAAACCGATGACGGCGGCCTTACCGTGCCGGCAGTCCAGGCGAACATCAATGGCTTGCCCATCGCTCTCGCCGAAATCCCCATTGCCTCCGCGAATATTGCCGAAGGCAGGACAGCTGCGCCACATACAGTCGTGGCCGGCTCCATTTCGATTGCCTCTACCTCTACCTCTACCGCTGTCGACGCCGCCGCCGGCGCCGAGGTTAAAACACAGATATCCAATGCCTTGCGCGGCGAATCCAAACCGGAAACGGCAGCCGCGACCAACATCGTCCCGTCCGATGCCGATCCCACCGGTCCGACATCCGAATTTTCCAACGAAACAACGCCCTCTCCAGCCGGCGTGCGGGCCAATGGCGTCGATATCGTCAGCAAGCCGGCGAATATCGCGCACACCTCCACGATATCGCCATCGCCAGTATCGTCCGATCTGCATACCCTGGCCGACGCGTTTGAAACCAGCGTGCGGCATTTCGAACGCTCGGGCGCCTGGGTTGGCCGCGCCAGCTTCACGCTGCAATCGTCGGCTTTGAAAGGCGCATCGTTTCAACTTGTCAGCGACGGCAGCTCGTTGCGCATTCAGCTCGCGCAAATGGCATCGGCCTCAATGCCGATATCGCGCCGCGAGGAAAGCCGATTAGGGGATATCCTGACGCGCAAATTGGGACGCGATGTCAGCCTGGATCTCGGATCGTTCGACATCGAAGCCGCCGAGAATGCGGAACAAACCGAGCAGCAATGATGAACGAGGTCTTACAACACGCCGGTTATCGGCCGCTCCCTTTGGCGCGAAAAGACGCCGCCCTGGTTGCCGCCTTGGCCGTCCTGCAGAAAAAAAGTGTTCCCGCCGAGGTATGCCAGGAACCCTGGCGCCTGCGCTTTTGCGGCACGCCGGGGCCGGGCGCCGGCCCCGAAGCCGCGATAGACGCCGAGTGGCAGGGGCATCGCATTACCGCCCATATCCCGCATGCGCTGCTGGAACGGACATTCGCCCTATGCCTGCCGGATCTGTCCATGCGCGATATTCCCGATGATTTATTTCCGTCGATGGCAAGCAATCTGATCGGCGCCTGGCTGACGGGATTGCCGCATATCGAATCGCTCCGTATCCACAACATCGATATGCGCGCCGATGCAAGCGGCAATGCAGCGGATTCTCAAGAAAACCGCGAATCCAGACGCATCTATCTCCTGGCCTGCAACAACCCGCCTGCAATCCAGGGCGCCGTTGAATATACGATCGGCATGGACCTTGATCCCGCGCTGCTATCCAGCCTCCCCGGTCTGTGCGGGGAACTGCCTTTGCGCCTTCCCGAAACGGCAGCGAATTTCTTGCGCTTGCCGTTACCGCTGCAATGCGAGATCGGCAACATCGTGCTGCCTTGCGCGACGTTCAAGACTTTGCGCCTGGGCGATATCCTGTTCTTCGACAGCCATATGGAATCGGACCAGGCGGATTTCTCCCGGATATCCATGCGGCTTACACATCGCGGCCATCCGGTTCTGCACACTCGCCTTCATTCCCCCAACCTCATGATCGTCACCGATACCACTATGAATGACAGAAAATCCTTTCTCTTCGAAGACCTGCTGGACGATCCCGATGCGGATTTTTTCAATGGCGGCAGTCCGGCCGGCGATTTCGACGAGGATACGCAGTTGGATCCGGCCTTGCCGGCAACGCTCCGGTCCGACCGCGCCGGCCTCGGCAGCCTGGATCAGCTTCCCCTGCAGCTCGTCTTCGACGTCGGCGAATGCGAGATGCGTCTTTCCGAATTGCAGGCGCTGCAACCGGGCAGCCTGATTCCTTTGGCGTCGAGCCGAACCGAAATGGTCAGGGTTCGAGTGAACGGCCGTGTCGTCGCCAGTGGCGAATTGGTCGAAATCGACGGAAAAATCGGCGTCATGCTGGCGCGGCTGGCCGATATTCAATGATTTCCGATATGAACCCGGTGGTCTTGTCCACCGTCGTCTCCTGCCTCGCCCTGGTGCCGCTGACCATCGTCATGACAACCTCATTCCTGAAAATCAGCATTGTCGCCATGCTGCTGCGCAACGCCTTGGGCGTGCAGCAAATTCCGCCCAATATCGCCGTCTACGGACTGGCGCTGATTCTGAGCGCCTATGTCATGGCGCCGGTCGGCGAGGCAATTTTCGACGCGGTCGCGGCGCAACCGGATGCAATGAATTCGATCTCGCTGTTTTATCGAACGGTACTGAAGGCGGCCGAGCCGCTGCGCGATTTCATGCTGCGCAACACCGAATCCACGCAACTGGACTTCTTCATCGATACCGCCCGGCAATTGTGGCCACCGTCATTGGCCGGCCAGGTCGGACGCCGCGATTTCACGGTGCTGGTGCCGGCCTTCATGATTTCCGAATTGACCTCGGCCTTCATGATCGGCTTTCTGATCTATCTGCCGTTTGTGGTAATCGATCTGGTCGTGCAAAGCATTCTACTGGCGCTGGGCATGATGATGATGTCGCCGATGACCGTTTCCCTGCCCTTGAAGCTGCTGCTGTTCGTCATGGCCGACGGCTGGACCCGCCTGCTGCACAGCCTGGTGCTGTCATACGCGTCATGAATCCGGACGATATCGCATCGCTGGTGATGCGCACGCTGCTGCTGACGATCAGATTGTCGCTGCCGTTGGTTGCCCTGGGCACCATCGCCGGCGTGCTGACAAGCCTGTTCCAGGCCGCCACGCAAATTCAGGACCAGACCTTCCCGTTCCTGGCCAAGCTGACCGTGATCCTGGTGGGCCTGGCCTTGCTGGGCGGCTGGATGGGGCGTGAACTGCAGATCTTCACTGTCTTCGTTTTCGACTATCTGACGGAAATATAAGCATGAACATCGCGCCTGCATTGCTGGAACCGCTGTGGAGCGATATCGAAGCCTGGCTCGCGGCCTGGCCTCGCGTCATCGGCATGTTCGCCATTTTTCCGCTGTTCCGGCGCGAAATCCTGCCCGGCATATTGCGCATGGGGCTGGTGGCGGCGCTCTGCCTGCCGCTCGTGCCTGTGCTCAAGGCCCAGCCAATGCTGTTCCAGGCCGATGCACTCACTCTGGCGCTGCTGATCGTCAAGGAAGTGGCCGTGGGATTTGCTTTCGGCTTGCCGCTGGCGATGACGTTCTGGATTGTGGAAGGCATCGGCACCCTGCTCGACAATCAAAGCGGATCGCTGATCAGTTCGGTATTGAACCCCATGTCGGGAAACGACGCCGCCACGCTCGGCCTGTTCCTGCACCAGACCTTCATGATCTATTTTCTGATCACCGGCGGGCTCTCCTGGTGCCTCGGCAGTCTGTATCACAGCTACGAATTGTGGCAGGTGCAGGAATTCTGGCCGCATCTGCCGCAAACCGGCATCGACTGGTGGCTGGCGCAATTCGGCTACTACATCAGGACAATGACGGTGCTGGCCGCGCCGATCGTCCTGGCGCTGTTCTTCGTCGAACTCGGTTTCGGCATCATCGGCCGTTTCGCCCAGAAAATGCAGGTGTTCGTGCTGGCAATGCCGATCAAGAACGTTTGCGCCATCGCCATGCTGCTGCTTTATATGGCGGTCCTGTTTTCGCAATACGATTTGCTGATGGCGAACCTGAAAGACAGCTTTGCGCAAACCATACGGGCGCTGAGATGAGCGACAGCGACGGCAAAACCGAACAGGCTACCCCGCGCAAACGCGAAGACGCGCGCAAGGACGGCCAGGTCGCCCGCAGCGAAGACCTTACCAATACCTTGCTGTTCGGCCTGTTCGCCGGTTACCTGCTGATAGACGGCGCGCGGCTCGGCGCGGAATTGACCGCCCTGATCGTGCTGCCTTATCAATACTTCGACCAGCCGTTTGCCGCCGCCGCCGAAGCGGTTGCCACACTGATCTTCGCCAAGGCGCTGACGTTGATCATGCTCATCCTGATTGCAACGGTCGTGCTGTCGTTCACGATTCAATTGATCCAGATCGGCCCCCTTTTTTCCACAAAATCGATTACGCCAAGCTTGAAGAAACTCAACGTCGTCAATAACATCAAGGAAATATTTTCAGTCAATTCGCTGTTCGATTTGATCAAAATGGTCGCGAAGACGGGATTGATGTTTCTCATCGTCCAGGAAATCCTGTACGGCAACCTGGACATGCTGCTCAAGTTGCCGCCCTATGGCCTGCCCGGCGTTCTGTATGCACAGGGGCGCCTGATGCAGCAGCTGGTGTTCACCGTTTTTTTCGTTTTCGCGGTCATGGCCGTCATCGATCTGTTTTGGCAGCGCCGCCGCCTCAGCAAGCAATTGATGATGCAAAAGCATGAAGTCAAACGCGAGCACAAAGAAAATGAAGGCAATCCGGAGACCAAGAATTTCCGCCGCAACCTGTTTCGCGAGATCGTCAGCGGCGATATGGCAATGCTGCCGCATGCGTCGGCGGTGGTGGCCAACCCGACGCATCTCGCCGTTGCCCTGTATTACAAGCCCCCGGCCACGGGATTGCCGGTAATTGTCGTCAAGGGCAGCGACGCGGGCGCCACGCAAATTTTTAAGGCGGCGCGTCTGGCAGGCGTGCCGATTATCCAGAATATCGGCGTGGCGCGGCGACTCTATCAGCAAGCTGTATTCACCTCCATTCCGTCCGACATGATCGAAGCCGTCGCTGAAATCATCGTGATGGCCAGGCAGATTCGAAGAGCCGCCGGCTACGAAGAACCGGAAGCCGCGGAAGAAATCTCTGCACCAGATGCTGCCGCGCCGGATGCTGCCGCGCCGGATCAGGCAAGCGAATCAGGCAATGCCGGCCTGCGGCATTGATCAAATCCACCGTAGTTTTATCCATTTCAACGCCATGCATCTTTCCAATAATTTCCGTCCCTGGTCCGACTATTTGCGCCGGCAATGCGACGACGTCTCGCTTACATTCGATGCCGAAGGCCGGCTGTCGTTGCTGGTCGACAGGCACAAGGTCGATGGCCAGATCGCCGCCGGTTCGCTGATTCTGAGCGCCCGCATTTGCAATCCGCCGACAACGCATGCCGAGCGCCAGGCATGGCTGTGCCGCGTGCTGTCGCTGACCAATCGCCATGCAGGCGAGCGGCGGGAATTTCCCTCGCTCAGCTCACGGCGCACTCTGCAATTGCAGGTATGGCTGCACGCGGGTATCGACTATGCCGCGTTCAGCACGCAATTTGATCGCTTCGTCACGGCGCTGGAGGCCTGGCGGCAAGCCGTCTCGCCCCAGGCCGGCGGCGCGATTCATGCCCCCGCGCCAATCGGCGGCAAGCCATTCAGCCACCCTCACTACACAAATCCGACAGGTATTTTATGATCGCACGTCCCCTGCAACGCACTATCGCCTTATTCTTGTTTGCATTGAGCCTGGCTGCCGCCGATGCCGCCGAGGGCGCTATCCGCGCGCCATGGCTGGACGAGCCTTACACCTATATCGGGACCGGAGAATCCTTGCCGCGCGTGCTGCAGATATTCGCCAGGCAATTTGGCCTGAAAACCGATATCGACGCCGATATCGATGAGCCCGTCAGCGGCGAAATTGCCGAACGAACGCCGCAGAAATTCCTCGACCGGCTCGCCAGCATGCACGCCTTCGATTGGTATCTCGATAACGGCTGCCTTTATATCAGCGCAATCGAAAGGCGGCAGCGCAAGATCATCAATGCGCCCGCCGCGGTCATCGGCCAATTGCGCCATGCGCTCGAAGGCGCGGGCGTGTATCAGGATCGATTCGGATGGGGAGAACTGGTAGGACAAGGGCAATTGCTGATCTACGGCCCGCCGGCCTATGTCCGGCGCCTGATGGCGACGGTCGACATGATCGCCAGCGCGCCCAGCGGCTATGAGATCGCGGTAATTCCATTGAAGTACGCCAACGTCGACGACCGGATCCTCTCCTACCGCGGCAAGGAGATCACCATCCCCGGCGTTGCCAGCATCGTCCAGGGCATCGCCGGCAGCGTTCCCGACCGGCCCGTCGAGACTGCCCCTTCCACCGCCGATACCGCCGGCGCCACGTCTGCCGGCGGCGCCGGAACACTTTCTCTTGCCTCAGCCGCGGAACCGAACACTGCTACGCGCAGCGGCGCGGACGCCTGGCGTTCGGCGCAAGGCAACGCCGTCATCCAGCCGGACGTGAGATTGAACGCGCTGATCATCAAGGCGCCGCCCGAAACGCTTTCCTTCTACAAGCGGCTGATCGCGCAGCTCGATACCGAAGTTCCGTTGATCCAGATAGAGGCGACCATTCTGGACGTCGACAGCGATTATCTGGACAACATCGGCGCCGAGTGGGCACTCGGCAATACCGAGGGCAGCCCGCGCAGCCTGTTTTCGCTCAATCCGATGACCGCGACGCTCAATACCATCCTTCCGCGCGGCATCAACCTTTATGCCAAGATCAATTTTCTGCAGCAGAACGGCCAGGGCGAAGTCATTTCGAAGCCTTCGCTGCTGACGATGGACAACACCGCCGCGCTGTTCGATTCCAGCGACACTTCCTATATCCGCACGCGTGGAGAACGCGTCGCCGAAACCAAGGAGGTCAGCGCGGGCCTGATGTTCAAGGTCGTGCCGCGCGTCATCCGCGGCGGCGATGCGAGTCATCCGGAACAGCGGCAGATCCTGCTTCAAATCGATATTGAAGACGGCAAGCGCATCAACGACGCCAATGAAGAACTGCCCGTTTTCAAGAAAAGCACCATCAGCACGCAAGCGATCGTCGGCGATAGCGAAAGCCTGTTGATTGCCGGCCACCAGCATCAGGAACACCGGCGCCGGACCAAGCGCATTCCGGTACTCGGCTCGCTGCCGCTGATCGGCGCGCTGTTCCGCAACGAAAGCGAAAGCAACGACAGGCGTACCCGCTTCTTTATCATCACGCCGCGCATCGTCAACACCCTGCAACTGGATAACGAGGCCGCGCTGCCGGTTTTCGAGACCGCGCGCGGCATGCGCGCCGGCAGCGACGGCGCCGAAAGCAAATAATGAACATGAGCGTCAATCCCGCCGCGGCGAGCGTGTTTATCCCGCAAGCGCCGCAATCCGCGCCGTCCGCCGACGCCATTCTTGGCAAGGGCGCCGAAGAACTGAGCTTCGGCATTGCGGCGCCGCGCCAAACGCAGCGCCGCAGCATCGCCAGATTCAACCCGCGTCCGCGCCAAAACAAGATCAATCAGGTGCTGGCCCTGCTGGAGGCCGGCGCCACCGCCAATCCCCGTTACGGCCGGCTGCAACGTCTCGGTAAATCCGCGAAATCGTCCTCGCAGGACATCGAGCAGTTCATGGAAAGCAATGAACTGAGCCCGGAAGACCGCATCCTGCTGCTGCAACAACTGCTCAATGACATGGATTCGCAGGGCGAGCAGGCCAGCGTTTTCTATCAAAGCGTGCTGGCCGCGCAGCAGGCGCTGGACGAAGACCAGGGATTTGAACTCCGCGCAAAAATCCATGCGCTCGAAGTCGCCTTGCGCGAAGGCATGAGCGAGACGCAAACCGCGAACTTCCAGGAAGGCTATCTGGGCCTGATCCTCAGCAGCGGCCATTGCGCCGACGCGCTCGATGAGATATTGCGGCGTTTCAAACGCCAGTTGCGCCTCGCGCTCGCACTGCTGAGCAAAGTTCTCGGCGATGAAATCGATTCGCAATGGAGCAGTTGCGAACCGGCCTATCTGCAATTGCTGCGCCAGGCGCTTTATGAAGTCGGCGGCATCGCCAACACCTACGACGATTGCGAGACGCTCGCTGCGCGATGGCAGGAGAAAGAGGCATTGCTGCTCGACGATCCGGTGCAATTGACGCGTGAACTTGTGCGCTTGGCGGCGGAGCCCTGGACCCCTGGCGCGAAATTCCTGGCGGTGGCGGACCGATATTCCAGCGCGCGCTGGCGCCTGCCGTTCATTGCCCGCATCCGCGGCATCGTGCACGCCATGCCCTATCTGCTTTTTTACGACGAAGCATCCCAGCAACGCACCCTGGAAACGATTCAACAGACATTCGATGATCTGGCCGACCAAGAGGCGCTTTGATCCATGCCATTCAATGCAATCCATAATTGAAAGCCGAGATGCAAGACACAAGCAATTTACATCATATGATCGCCGCCGCGATCGAACGTTTACCCGCTGGAAACGCGGCAGCCCGATATCAGGAAGGCCGCTGGCGTCTGCGCGACGGCGCGCTGCTCCACGTCGACACTGCCGACGACGAAATTCTGATCGCGCTGTCCATGCCTGAAACGCATCTCGATCTGCAGCAACTGGAGCAATTGCTGCTGCTTTGCGGCCAGGGCTGGCCGGCGCCGCTTGCCGCAAGCCTGAACGCCGATGAAACGCAGGCCTTGCTGTTTGTCCGGCTGGAACATGCCGACCTGGAGATCGAGCGCGTCTGCCAGGCTGTCCTGGCATTGCACCAGGCGCGCGGGCGCTGGCTGCGCCCGGGAGCGGCACGATGAGCGCATTCATGATATCGCTTAAAAAATGGTCCATGGCCGCGGCGCCGAAACCGGATATCGCGCTGATTGCCGCGCTGGTGGCCGTGCTGGCCATGATGGTGTTGCCGATGCCGACCGCGCTGCTGGATATCCTGATCGGCATCAATTTGTCGTTCGCGCTGGTATTGCTGATCGTGGCGCTGCATCTCGCCTCCCCGCTGCAGATCTCCTCTTTTCCCGCAATTCTGCTGGTCACCACGCTGTTCCGGCTCGGGCTGTCGATTTCGACCACGCGCCAGATTCTGCTGCAAGGAAACGCGGGCCATGTGGTCCAGACCTTCGGCATGTTCGTGGTCGGCGGCAATATCATCGTCGGGCTGATCGTGTTCCTGATCCTGACACTGGTGCAGTTCATGGTGATCACCAAGGGCTCCGAACGCGTCGCCGAGGTCAGCGCGCGCTTCTCGCTGGACGGCATGCCCGGCAAACAGATGGCGATCGACGGCGATCTGCGCGCCAATTCGATCGACAAGGACGAAGCCAAGGAACGCCGCGTGCATATCGAACTGGAAAATCAATTCTATGGCTCGATGGACGGCGCAATGAAATTCGTCAAGGGCGATGCCATTGCCGGACTGATTATCGTCGTCGTCAATTTGCTTGGCGGGATGGGCGTCGCAATTTTGCAGCAAGGCATGGATTTTTCCACCGCCATGCATACCTATTCGATCCTGACGGTCGGCGACGGGCTGGTCAGCCAGATTCCGGCGCTGCTTATTTCGATTTCCTCGGGCGTCATCGTTACCCGGGTTGCAAACCGGGATACCAACTCAACCGTTGCCCGCGATATCGCGCGCCAGTTAATGGGAAATCCCAAGGGCATACTGGTCAGCGGCCTGGCCATGGGCGGCATCGCTTTTTTACCCGGCATGCCCGCCTCCACCTTTCTCAGCATTGCGGTATTACTGACGGCGCTTGGCATTACCCTGTTCGCCAGGCAGCGCACGGCCGCGGACAAGGCGCCGTCCAGGCACGATGCCGGCATTGCCGCCGGAGGCGGCGCGGCATCGGAGGAACAGAGTTTTTCGGTTCCGCTCATGATTTCCTTATCTTCCGATCTCGTCAAACGCTACGGACTCTCTGCTCTTGAGGCGGCGATTGAGAATGCGCAAAAGGAAAAAGGCTACGAAATGGGCGTTCCATTCCCCAAGCCTGTGGTGCGCGTGGATGCCGGGCAGCTTGACGCCGACTGCACGGTGCATTGCAATGAAGTACCCGTTGCGAGATGGAAAATGCCTGTGGACACGATATTGCTGCAACGGATCGATGCGGACCGCGTGAATGCAATCGGGGGCGCCGGCAACGCAGTGGATTTCGGGCGCGACTTTCCCCTATCGTATTGGGCCGCTCCTGCCTGCGCGGATCAGGCGCGCGGGCTCGGCGCAGCGGTTTTTTCGGACCTCGGCATTTTTACATTGCATCTCAATACCGTATTGGCGCGTCATGCCAGCGAATTTATCGGTTTGCATGAGGTTTGCGCGCTGTTCAATGCGCTGGAAAAGAGCTGCCCGGATCTGGTCAAGGAAATTGATCGCCTGTCCCCTCGTCCGCGTATTGCCGACGTCTTGCAGCGCCTGGTATTCGAAGGATTGCCTATTCGAAACCTGAAAGGCATTGTCGAAACATTGACCAGGTGGTCGTCGAAAGAAAAGGACGCCGTGGTATTGACCGAATACGTCCGCGCCGATATGAAACGCCAGATTACCTACAAATATACGCAGGGACGGAATATATTGCATGCTTACCTGATCTCACCCGGTCTTGAAGAAACCATGCGATCTTCCGTGCGTCAGACTTCTGCCGGCAGCTATATTGTGCTGGATCCAAGGCAAACCGATTTGCTGCTTGACGCCATTCATCATGTCGTCGGCGGCTCGCCTCCTTCCGATGCCGTTCCCGTGATTCTCGCTGCAATGGACGTTCGGCGATATATGCGAAAATTGATCGAACGGGACTACCCCGAACTGGCCGTGATTGCGTATCAGGAACTGCAGCCGAATGTACAAATACAATCGCTTGGGGAAATAGATGTGAATCTTTCCGGTTCCATGTAGATCGATAGAAAATTCAGAAATTTAAATCAACAAAAAAGCCCGCATGAATAAATCCATGCGGGCTTTTTGTTTTTTTACTTTATCAGCTCAATTTTTTGGGGGGCGATAAGCGGTTTTTTTCCACATCTTTAATCAATTTTAGACTGCGATCATCAAAAACTTTGGCTGTTGCTTTGACCATTGGGAATGCATTCTCATCACGCACAATAAAATTTTTACTTTTTATTTCCATGTCGTTCTCATCGGCAATTTTATTTATTTCGTTTTTTATATTTTTCATATCGCGATAATTTTTAATGCCTATTTTCAGAATCTGTTTCATTAAGATGATGTGCCTTGTCTCGTCCACTTCATCTTCATTTAATAGCGCAATAATAGACGTGCGCAGATTCGATTGATTTTCGATCAAGCGATGCATTTTTTGTCGATGATGCAACAAATATTGTGTGTCATTAATGGAATTTTTTAAATCTGATAATTTTTCTATTTCCCTCTGCAAAGTCAATCTTTTATCACCCTGAATGACCAGTTTCAATTCCTCTCTCAATTCTTGAATTTCCTCATTCGTTGGGTCAGTCTGTACCGATGCAAATCTGCCTTTCAGGAACAAAGGCAAGGACGTTTCCGGGGATGTCGGCGTCGAAGAATCGCTTGGAACCATTTGCGATTCATTCGCGGCTTCTCCATAGTCTATTGCCAGTGTATTTGGATGTGGAGAGACAGACGTTATCGGAAACGAGGTACGTCGAAGCGGCGCCGATTGCGTTTCCACCGGAAAACGCGGCGGAAACGGCAATTGGTATTCCACGGCCTCTTGCATCTTGATCCTGCTATCTAGCGGCGTCAAATTGAAGCACATCACCTCTTCAGGATTTACGGTGCTTTCCGGTCCGTGGAAGGTGGCATCTTCCGGGACGGGAACTGTAGTGTCTGGGTCCAGTGGAAAATCGGGAACTTCCGGCAGGGACAAATCCATATCTTCGCCCAGTACGGAGGCCCTGCGCGATGTGCCACCTGAATCCGTTTCAGACATATATGGCGGCGGAAGTTCCTCGTCATCCGGAAGCGGACCATTATTTACCTCCTCCGCGCCCCCGCCATTGGAATGCGGCCCCACAATATTGGAAATGGCATTTTGTTCATATAAGCAGCGCAATAATTCCGCCGTTAGGTCTTCCGTGATTGCAGAATGGACTGCCAATTTCGCGGATTTACCTGACGAATCCGGGCTGTAATACATATGTGCACCCGTACCTTTACGCTTCAACAGCACGGCGCCGTGTTCGGTAAACAGGCAAATTCTTTTGCAGGAACGCTTTTCCGCCTCGGCGACAAATTCTTTTAATATTTTTGTCAAATTAAATAAGGTCTTATCGGAGTGATGACCTTCCAGAGTCTGTTTCCATTCGTTGACGTTTTTTTCAGAAAATCTGGCGTATTCCAGTGATTTCAGACCCACATCCTTGCTATTTTTATGTGCCTCGAAGATTTCACGTGTTCGCGGTGATATTGCGACATGCGCCGGTACGGAACGCGATGCGGGCAGCGAGCCAAGCAAGCTGGTCAAACTGGGAGATCGCGAAACAGCCGGCGATGGTGGTGGTATTGAAGCGGGCATCTGCTTTTCCTTCCTGTTATCTTAATGAATTATTCTAGACATGCGCTATTCTGATGTTCGCCTCATACAACCGGTTCTGCCTTTCTGAGATATTCGCCAGTATCTGCAGCATGTTCTGCCATGCCGCCTCACCTCGCGCGTTCAAATTTTCAAGCTCGATGTTTTCCGCCTGCATTCGGTTGGAATATCTTGTGTAGTCCGCATTGTCATAGGCGGCGTCGAGCCCTTTATAGGCAGCGCAGAAATTGATGATGCCTTGCACGCCCTCTCCAAATGCGCGTGACATCAGTATTACGTTATTAAAATTCGTTGCTTTAGCATGTCGGTTATTCGCTTTCGCCTCCGCTGTATTTCCGGCTTCCGCATTCTTGGTCAGGTTCTTCATCAAGGTCTTTTGGTTCTGATTACTGATGCGTTTATGCGCTGCATGGATGCCAATCGGCGCCAATTGCACTACCGAGGAAGCGATGGACGCCCAGGCATTGAGCGCGTCCTGCATGAATTTATCTTTTCCCTGCTGTATCAAGGCGGCTACGGCTTTGTCGGAGAGTTGCCTGATCTCGGCAATCTGCATTTGACGCTCTACGCGAAGGGTGTTTCGTATTTGATTCCAGGTCGCGACGAACATGCGCAATATCTCAAGGCCGATATCGTTTTCTTTACTCCATTGACGCAGTTGCCGGGCCGCCGAGGAAATTTCATCCGAATTAAAATCTTCATGCAAAAATTCAGCCGCAGTTTTCAGCATTGCATTTTTTGCGGAAAGTGAAGTTTCCGCGTCGTCATTGCCTCTGAAAAATTCCGTTCTTGAGAAATCGTCGTGCAAGTCGAGATAGGCTTCCGCATAGAACTCCACGGCAAGCTGCCGGTCGCCGTTATGGGAATCGATCTGATTTTCTTCGCCGGCAATCAAATCCACCGCCGAGAGGGAAAGCTGGCGCGCCAGTTCCGGGCGATGGATGTTATCCGGCACTTCCCCGGGCCCTTGCATATCCTGTAATTTAAAAAAATCCGCGACCGACGCCAACGCCGATAACGCGGCGGGCGAAAATGGATCTTCCACTTTTCCACAGGGCATCTCATAGACACTCGTATCAGGCCCGGTCGGCAAACTTGCCTTGATCATGGAAGCGCTGGGCCGGCTGCCTTCCATATATTGGATATCGCCTCCGATCAACGGGTTGGTGTTGTAGGTGTTGCAAATCGTTTGTGCAATTGGATTGCCGGATATTGGGGTGGTCATGATCATCCTGGTATGAGGTCATTTATGGGAGGGGCGGATTTCGATAAGGTCGGCGGCTAAGCGGCGTGGCGAACCTTTGCCATGGAATCGATGACGCGGGCAGCGCCATCGTAATAATTTGCGAGCATGTCTCCGACTTGGGAAAGTTCGTGTTGCATTCCTTCCAATATTTTCTGCATGTCTTCCTTGCATTGTTCAAACGCATCCAGCAGCAGTTCTCTGCGCTTGTTCAAATCCGTACGTTGAACTTCAATCCCGTTCAGCGAATATTCGGAATTTGCATTCTCAACACCGTATGTGCCGCCGGTAATTCCTGTGGCAGCGGCGGCTACGTGTGTCGTTCCCTGCACCCCCATACTGACTTTTGGCGCCACGGCCGGAAGTACTTTTGAGATCTTCTGCAATGCGGAAATTACCTTTGCCGCGGAGGCGCCGCCGCTGATCAGGCTCATGCCGATCGCGATGACCATGCCCACAATCGAGCTCACGATGCCTGCGATGAGGTCGCGCTGCGCTTCCGACAGAATGTTTTCCGGTAATAGACTCAAAAATGCCTTGATCCCTTTTTCAAGTCCCGATTCGATCGACATTTTTATGCCGGAAGCCTGTTCGCCAATTTGCAAACCAAGATCCACTACCAGATACCCTGTTGCCAACAACGACAGGCCGCCTGTAAATGGCGCCAGCACGATGCCTATGACCGCCGCCGCCAGGCCGAGAACGTTGGAGAGCTTTCCCCAAAATCCCATCTTTTCCTGAGCGGCCTTGCTCTTGACGGCCTGATCGATTGCCTCCTGCATTTTCTCGACATTCTTCAAACTGAGTTCGTGCTGCGATTCGTTGTTGGATTTGATCCTGGATTGCTGGACGCGCAAACACAGTTGCGTCACCTGGTATTGGAGAATTGCCATTTCGCTCAGGGCGGCATCGAATACGACGGCATCGCCGGATAGCTCGCTGCGAATCGATTGCAGCGCCGTTTGCGAAATACGATGTTTCGCTGCTTTGCCCGCTTCTATCGAACGTAAACATGCTTTCGCATCCGCTATCAGCGAACGCATTTTCTCTTGACGGGTATTGTCCGCCAGGGATTTGGCGCTTGTTACGCCATCCTTGACAGGCAACATGAATATATTCGGTATGGCTTGGCAGGACGCCGCGCATATTTGGTCCATGGGGATATGTCCTTATTGAGATATTGTTGAAATTCGGTGTTTCGTATCGGAGATTCAGACCAGTAATACGAAACGGCGCAGCGCGCGATGATCCGGCAGCAAATCGCAAGAAATCTGCCGGGATTGATTGTCTTCGGGGATTTTTGTCGGCGGCCCGGCATCGACATTGGATTCCAGGCCGCTTTCTTCAGAAAGAGTCGACTTCAATGAGGCCAGCAAGGCCTGCATTTCCGCCAGTACGACTTCGTGTTCCATATTCAACTATGTGGATTTCGATCCGAATTCAATGCATGGATTCAATCAGCCGCTGTATCGTGGAAAAATATCCCGTCAACATTTCGGAAATCTTTGTCAGCTGTTGTTGCGAATTGTTGTTGATGCCGGAGACATCCGAGGTAAGCGTCGCTTGAGCTGCCTGCAGGCTTGAAACCATGTCGGATATTTTTGTTGTCGCGATTTTCAGTTCGTCTTTGGACTGCGGCAGCTTTTCGTCCTTTTTATAGATATTCAAGCCATATAACGCTGCGCGCAGAGTAAATCCATTGCTTGTCGCATTCTTATATGCCGTATCTGCCGCAGCCAAGGCTATTTGCTTGTCCCTGTAAACGTTTTGAACATCGGCCACACCGTTGTTGTCCCAAGCCCAGGTGCCCTTTGATACTTGGAAATCCACATACACCACCGCACCGTCCGTTTTGCGTAGCCCCCAGAATCTGATCATGCCGTTTTCCAACGCGGTCATTCCGGTCAGGTCCATTACACTTACAATGCCGTCGTACCTTTGCTTATAAATTCCCCCTTTGCGATACGATTCGGCCGCAATGTTATGACAGCGTTGGTATTCCACACCATCCGCCGCTTGTTTTGCAGTTGAGCGCTCTGTTTCAGCCTGTTGTTCGTTGATATCAACCATCGCATTGCGTGCGTCAAGCGGAATAGCGGGCAGGTCGAGTGCTTTATTGAGATCCGCCGGAGAGTATCCCCCCAACTCCAGCTTCTGCAGCACATTTAAAACCTCGCTCAGGGCTTTGATCCTGGCATTAACCGCCTTCTGTTCCTTGATCCCGGCCGCCGCCATATTTTCAAGGGCCTGCTGAAAACGCATGGAAATGAAGGCGAGCCTGGACGTCAACGCGCCATCGAGGTCGATATGTTGCCCGGCCGTGGAAGCGGCCAGCGTTTCATTTGCGCCGGCGGCAGTGATGTAAATCGGATCCGGCGTACGGGAAATTGCTATATCCAGCATCAGGTTTTCCTTACTATTAAAGCATGTTGATAATCGAGCGCATTAATTTGACGTCGCCCATGATGAGTTCCGACAACAGCGACACATAGTTTTCACGCGTGCGGTTCATCATCGTGATTTTTTGATTGATGGCGGCTGCAAGCGAACTGGCTGCCGTGCCTTTCGTCTTGACATCGCCTATCAGCGCATCGAGTTCCGCTTCGTTTGCGGGCGGACTGTCTCCCTGTTTCTTGAGTCCGTAATAAACGAGAAGCGACCACAGGTTCTTTCCTTCGGCCGGCGATTCCGCCTCCAACGGCACCGCTACATTGAATAGCGACGGATCGTAGGGCGAATTTTGAAAATTTTTAATATGGTCCAGCGCGGTCTGCGCGGCCGTCACATCGGCTACCGTTTGCCTGCGGCTATCCAGTTCATCGCCGATTTTCTGCAAAGCCTGGTTCAGATACAAAAACAGTCTTCTCATGACGTCGGCAAGATCGGTGATGATTTCGTGCCTGGCATCCGATGATGCCGGCGATTTGCCAATGGAAGACTTCGCCGGGGCGGGAGACGCGGACAACGCGGATGCCACATGGGAAAGTGGCGCTGCAATTTGGGTAATTTCGGTCATGTATGTAAATTCCGGCTGGTTAACGTCGCAGCATCGAATGCATCAATTCGCTGTAGCTCTTGATGATCTGCCCCATCAGATCGAAGAGACCCTGGCGTCGAGAAATCAACGCCGTGAGCGCCGAATTTTTGTCTTCGGCCAGAAAACTGGACGTCATCGTGATGGCCCGGTCCAATGCATTTTGATACGGTGCGGTTTTAGCGATTATTTGCGGCATGGCCGGCAGTTGAAGTTCCGGCTGGGCGGTCCTGTAATGTTCCATCAGGGCGTACAGCGATATGGCGGCGCCCAATGGCGACTTCTCAGGCAGGTTCACGATGATCCCGGCTGTATCGATGTTGCCCTGCTGGTCCGGGTGTTCGGTCAGGTATGTTTCGAAAGCCGCCTGCGCCGCGCGCAGGTCCGCGGTGATATCTGCATGGGCCCGCATTTCTTTTTCAAAATCCAGGATCTTTCGGTCCAACGGCGTTATTTTTCCCATGAGATCGTTGATCATTTCGTTCAGCGATTCCTGTCTTGTGACGACGTCGCCCGCATCAAGGTTTATCGATGCGCCGGGCCTGGATGGCTGCGCCGGCGGAAAGCCGGGAAAAAGCTGGGGATTGACTTGGGTATTGCTTATTAGCGTCATGAAATTTCCAATAAAGCATCGCGATCCGGCTATCCGGCTGCCGGATCCGCAAAATGAATAAAAAAAAAAGCAGCGCACCGGCTCCGCGCATGAAAATCCGGCGGAATCGTCGCTTGCACGCCTAAAGTGCCAAAATCCCGCAGCCGGTTCCCTTGCCTCGGAATGAATTTCGTCCGGATTCCTTGTCAACCGAATTAAATTGGCCACGTTTACTGCCCGTCCATGGTCGCCAAGCCGCTCCCTTCCCTTTGATAAGAAACGTTTTTTCGTCATTTCCGTTATTTGAAAACCGGACATTCGGGACAGTCGCCTTGCGCCAAAAAACAACGAAATATTCTGTATGCGCCAAAAATGAACTATTCCCTCCACACGGCCCCGCAACACATGTTTAAACGACAACTGCCGTGCTACCATCCACGATTTGAGCCGCTCCACATTCATGCTTTTGCAATCCTTTGACAACATCCCAACCGGCCAGCATCCCGATATTCTGTATGGGGAAAGACAAGCGGCGCTGTTAAGGAATGAGGTGTTGGCGGATGTGCTGGAAGCGACCGCCGCACGCGCGCCGGATCAGATCGCGCTGGTGTTCGAAGACCGCAGCCTGGACTATGGAACGCTGAACCGGCAGGCCGATGCTGTCGCCTCGCATTTGATCGCGGCAGGCGTGCGGCCGGGCCAGATCGTCGGCTTGTGGATGCCGCGCGGGATTTCCCTGCTGGTCATGCAGGCGGGCATTGCAAAGTCCGGCGCGGCCTGGCTGCCCTTCGATGCGGATGCGCCGGCCGAACGGATTGCCGTTTGCCTGGAGGACGCCCAAGCGGCGGGCCTGATTACCGTCCCGGACTTCGCCGCCGCCTTGCAGCAATCCGATCTCAAAGTATGGGCCGCCGAGGCGTTGCTGAACGAAAGCGCGCCATTGCTGCGCCGCAGCGAGGTGCTGGCCAGCCATCCGGCGTATGTGATTTATACCTCGGGCTCCACCGGCAAGCCGAAAGGCATCGAAATCAGCCAGGGCGCGATCTGTCATTTCCTGCGCAGCGAAAACACGCTTCTCGATATCCGCCAGTCCGACAAGGTATACCAGGGATTTTCACTGGCCTTCGACATGTCGTTCGAGGAAATCTGGATCAGCTATCTGGTCGGCGCGACATTGTGGATCGCACCAAAGGAAATCGCGACCGATCCGGAAGCGCTGCCGGCAGCCCTCACCGCGCAGCAAATTACCGTGCTGCATGCGGTGCCGACCTTGCTGGCGCTGTTTCAGCAGGATATTCCCGGTCTGCGCCTGATCAATCTTGGCGGCGAAATGTGCCCGGAATCGCTGGTTGCGCGCTGGGCGCGTCCCGGCCGCCGGATTTTCAATACCTACGGACCGACCGAAACCACCGTGTCTGCCAGCCTGGCGCAATTGCAGGCGCGGCAGCCCGTGACAATCGGCCAGCCGCTGCCGAACTACGGCATGCTGATCATCGACGCGGCCGGCGGCGATACGCTGCGCTTGCTGCCGCGCGGCGAAACCGGCGAACTCTGCATTTTCGGGCCGGGCGTGGCCGCCGGCTATCTCGGCAGACCGGCGCTGACCGCCGAAAAATTCCGCGATAACCCTTGGGCCGTCGATGCCATGGATGCGCGCCTGTATCGCACCGGCGACCTGGCCCGCATCGACGCCGACGGCAGCGTGCAGTGCCTGGGGCGCACCGACGATCAGGTCAAGATTCGCGGATTTCGCGTCGAACTGGGTGAAATCGAAGCGGCTTTGGCCGAGCAGCCGGGCGTCGGCACGGTCGCCGTGATCTTGCGCAAGGACGACGATATCGATCAGTTGATTGCCTTCATCGTCCCGGAAAACGGCGCGGCCGGAGGTGCGCTTTCCGGCGCGGATCTGCGCGCGGCGCTGGCGCAACGCCTGCCGGCCTACATGCTGCCGGGATATTACGAACTGCTGGCCGAAATGCCGCGGCTGACCTCCGGCAAGATCGACCGCAACGCCCTGAAAGCGCGTATTTTGTCGGCCGCCCTGGGCGCCGGCGGAGAAGATTCGGATGTTCCCGAAACGCCTGCCGAGGCGGCATTATTCGCGGCCCTGGCGAGGTTGTTTCCCGGCCAGCGCATCTCCCGCAATGCCGATTTTTTTACCGATCTGGGCGGCCATTCGCTGCTGGCGGCCCGTCTCGCGTCGGCATTGCGCGCCGATCCGCGCTATGCGCATGTCACCGTGCGCGATATCTACATCAACCGCCAGATCGGACGCATCGCCGCCCTGCTGAGCGAAACGCCCGCGGCGCGCTCGGCGGTCGACATCGAATGGCAGCCGCCCGCCACCTGGAAACGCTGGGTCTGCGGCGCGGCGCAAGCCGCCGCGGTGCCGTGGCTGGTGGCAATGCGCATGATGCAATGGCTGGCGCCCTTCTTCGCCTACCATTTTTATACCGGCGATCCGGGCGACTCGATCATGCGCGCGATGGCGATATCGGTCGGCGTTTTCCTGGTCGCGACCGTGTTCGAATTCGCCATTGCGATCGCCGCCAAATGGCTGCTGGTCGGACGCCTGAAAGCGGGACGCTATCCGCTCTGGGGCCTGACCTACTACCGCTGGTGGCTGGTGGATCGCCTGATCGAGTCGGCGCCGGCCTATCTGCTCAGCGGATCGTCCCTGTATACATTATGGCTGCGCGCATTGGGCGCCCGCGTCGGTCCGGAGGTCGTGATCGGATCGATCACGCTGCGCGCCCACGATCTGTTCGAGGCCGGCGCGGGCGTGAGCATCGGCAATGCCGTCAATTTCGAAAATGCCCGGATCGAACACGGCCAGCTTTGGCTGGGGCAGATCAGCCTGGGCGAGGAAAGCTGCATCGGTTCCTATTCGGTGCTGGAAGGCGAAACCAGGATTGGCGCCTTCGGCCATCTGGAAGGCCAATCGGCATTGAGCAGCGGCCAGTCGGTGCCGGCCGGCCGCACCTGGCACGGTTCGCCGGCGCGCGACGCCGGCCCATTCGACCGCAGCGCCCAGGCGCCGCGGCCGCCGGCCAGCAACCGCCGCAAGATGGCCGAACTGGCATTCTTCCTGGCCGGCGCCGTCATGATCACGACCTTGTTCTTCATGCCGGTCTTCCCGAGTTTCGTGCTGATCGACTGGCTTGACGATATCGACCGCTTCCCTTTCCTGCAAAGCAATCGGGTGCCGTTTCAGCTGTTCAAGTATTTTCTGCTGGCGTTCCCGGCGACGGCGGTCCTGATCGTCTGCACCGCGTTGCTGTCGGCCGGCATTCGCTGGACCATGCTGCCGCGCATGAAAGCCGGCAGCTGGCCGGTACACAGCAATATCTACTGCGCCAAATGGCTGGTCAATCAGATCCAGGAGTCGAGCCTGAGTATTCTGCACGGCGTCTATGCGACGGTCTATGCGCCGTTCTGGTATCGCCTGCTGGGCGCCAAGGTCGGACGCGATGCCGAGATTTCAACCGCGCTCGGCGTGGTGCCGGACATGCTGACGCTGGGCGACGAAACGTTTATCGCCGACGCGGTCCTGCTGGGAGACGAACAGATCGACGGCGGCTGGATGAGCATGAAAGCGACCGTGATTTCGCGCCGCAGTTTTGTCGGCAACGGCGCCTATATCCCGGACGGCACCATGCTGCCGGAAAACGTACTGATCGGCGTGCATTCGCGGGCGCCTGAAAATCGGCAGATGCAGGCCGGCGATACCTGGCTGGGATCGCCGCCGATCAATTTGCCGGCGCGCGAGACCGTCAGCGGCTTTCCCGAAAACCTCACTTTCCGCCCGTCCAAGCGGCGGCGCCTGGGACGCAGCCTGGTGGAGGCGTTCCGCATCATCACCCCGCATGCGCTGGTGATCGCGGTCGGCTATACGGTGGTGCTGAATCTGATGCCAGAGGCCGGCGCCGGCCGCTGGCTAGAAGTCATCGGCTGGCTGACGCTGGCAGGCCTGCTGTATGGCGTCGGCAGCTTTGTATTTGTTGCAACATTGAAGTGGTCGCTGCTGACGCGTTATCGCAAATGCAGCGTGCCGATGTGGACGCCGTTCGTCTGGCTGTCCGAGGGCGTCACCAATCTGTATGAAGGGATTGCCGTGCCGAACTTCATGAGCTACCTGCGCGGCACGCCGTGGCTGCCGCTGGCGTTCAATCTGCTCGGCGCCAAAATCGGACGCGGCGTATTCATGAACACAACGGATATTACCGAGTTCGATTGCGTGCGGATCGGCGATTACAGCGAGCTCAATGCCCTGGCCTGCCCGCAAACGCATTTATTCGAAGACCGCGTCATGAAAATCGATCATGTGCAGATCGGCAAACGGGTCTATATGGGGCCGCGCAGCGCCGTTTTGTATGGCGCCCAGGTCGGCGACGACGCCAAACTCGGCGCGCTGACGCTGGTCATGAAAGGCGAACACATTCCGGCCGCGTCCAGCTGGCGCGGCTGCCCCGCCGCCCCGGCGCGGGACTAAAAAACGCGGGATCAAAAAAAACAGCACAGGCCGTTTCAGGTCTGTGCTGTTTCATTTTCCGGCCCCGCCGGCGCGCCGGGATTACCCCAACGATATGGTGCCGTTCTTGATCTGGATCGTGCCGGCGCCGAGATCGTTCGGCACCGCCCACAGGTTCTTGCCGATGCGTACTTCCACGCCTTCGTAAATGCCCTTGGTGACCTTGATGCGGGCCTGATCGATCGACACCAGCTTTTCCTTCAGAGCCGTCTGCTCCTCAAACAAGGCCTTGCTCTCGCCCAGCAAGCGGCGCCGTGTGGCTTCCGCCTTCTCGCCCATGCCGCCGGCGGCCTTGGCCGGATTCTGTTTCAGGAACGCCAGCAGCTTGATCACCTGATCGATTTCTTCCAGTTTGCGCTTGTAGGTCGCCTCGGAAGCCGCCAATTGCGTCGCCAGGAATGGGTCGGATCCGACTTGCAGATCGGTCTTGGTGCCGCTGGACGTGCCGGCATAGCAAGCATGAATCAGGTTGGTGGCATGCGTCTTGCCGCCGACGATCTGGCCGATCTTGGCGCCGCCACCCTTGCCTACGACGATCTGGGTGCCGGAATACATTTCGCTCTGACGCGCGTTGCCCTTGATCAGGACAGAACCGCCGGCCTGGATGTAGGCCGATTCGACAAACAGCGCCTGCAGCGATCCTTCGCAAATGACCCTGGCCGTGGCAAACGGCTGCGTGGCGGCCGTGCTCAAGGTGCTGGCTTGCGAGGCGACGTGGCCGATGATGCCGCCGGTCACCGAGACATTGCCGCCGGCGTGGATTTCTGCGGCTTCAACCAGGCCCTTGACAATCACATCGCCGCTCACCTTCAGCACCATGCCGGCCTTGACGTCGCCCTTGATCGTGATGGTGCCGTTGAAGTCGATATTGCCGGTGCTGAAATCGACGTTTTCCACTTCCACCACGGGATTGACCGTCACACCATCCTTGAGTACCACCGGCTGCCCGCTGACGGTGGCGACCAGCAGATGCGGGTCTTCAGGATCCGGCTCGGCGCCCACAATTTTTTCGTTAAAGCGAATCTCGTGCATCGGGCGCGCCGGCACCGGATTGCCCTGGATGTCGATGCCCGGGACGCCGGCCACAGGCGGCGTACGGCGCATCAGATGATCGCCGGGATTGACCAGCAGCAGAAAGCCGAGATCGCGGAATTTGATGATGGAAAAACGATCGTCCAGAGCTTCATCGCCTTCTTCGACGTCTTCTGCCTCTTCCTCTTCCTCTTCATCCTCCGTGTCGTCTTCAATCAGGCTTGTGAAATAACAGGGGCTGCCCTCGACCGGCCATTCGCCGCGCGCAATCACCAGCTTTTCGCAAACGCCGGCCGCCAGGGCCGCGTCCAGCTCGCTCTGCAGAATGCCGTGCACAATGCGTTGCTCGCGCATCGCGTCGATGACGGCCGGCCCTTTTGCCTCGCCGCCTTGCGGCGGTATCAGGGTCAGTGTCGCGGTCATCAGATCGTCGGAGACGGTCAAGCTGAATTCGCCGTCGCGGCGATGCGCGATCGTCATTGTGGTCGGCTCTTTTGCCTGCTGCACGGCGCGGATGAAACCCGACAATGCTTCCTGGTCGATCCAGAGCGCGCCATAACCCTGCTCCGCCATTGCCTCCTTGCAGGACAGCATGGTCGGCGGCTCGACGAACGGCATGCCCGCCGCCGCTGCGTCGTCTTCAATAACGATCGGGCCATCGGCGGCAATGGGTGCGGCCGAAGCCGCCAACGCAGGCGCCGGCGTGAATGTCACCTTTAAAGCGCCGGTACTTTCATCAAGTTCAAAGACAAGCGCTGGCGATTCTGTACTCACAATTATTCCCCGTATTTTTTAAGTTCTGATCGGCGCATTTTGGCACAAATTTTCTCTGTTCATAGCAAAAAAATAATGCTATCTGGCAAAATTTTTACAGAGTTGTTTGATTGGCAATGTTTGAATATTCATTGTTGCATCGCATTAAAAATCCTGATTTTTCGGCCTGATCTTATGTATCAATAGGATGGGAATGCAGACAATCATGTATATGCAAATCCTCACCAAACAATTCGCATCGCGATACGACCGGCCAAATCCCGATAAAACGTCAGCTAACGTATCGCAATCGGCGGAGTATTTTTTTGCTGGCCTGGATGATATCGGGATGCCGCGATTCAATACTCGCCAAAGGCTTTCCTCCGCAAAAGCGGCCAGATCGCTCCTGAGGATAAAACGCAGTATTTCGGCCCTGTCCGCCAATAGGCAGGCGCCCGCTTCGCTCAAGGTCGCGAAAGTGGAAGCAATCTCTCTGGCGCAAGCGGCCGTTCGAGATGAGGTCGCGAAAAAATTCGTCCTCGGCACGCATATGCCCGCCATCGCCGCGGCCTGCGAAAAAGCCCACTGCATCATCAGTTTTCGCGATGCAGGAGAGGCTACCCTGGAAAAATTGGCATTCGGCGCGCCGGCCAAGGGACACGATATTCTGGAGAAAACAATCAAGGACGGATCGATCCGTAAAAACTATCCTTCTGCTCAAGCGGATACGATATTGGCGGCGCTAAAAAAGGCGGGTCTATTAGGCTATGTCGGCCATTGGGACAAGCAAACCGGTGCCTTGCTCGGCATTTACATGGGTCCAGCTCATTCGCTTGACGACCGCGTAAGCGACGGCATCTATAAAATCGACATCACGATGATTGACGATGGCGATTCTTACCGAATCGACATGGATAAATTCAATGCCAGCCTTGCGCCATTGACAGCGCAAGAAAACTGGCGGGCGCTGCCGTTCACCGGCGATTACGATCTGCACGATATGATCAGTCTCATTGGTCAAAGATCGACCGTTCCGTCCAATTCGCGGGAAGAAAAACGCATCATCAATGCAGTGAACGAGAAAATCGCCGCAGCAGATCCGCACCGTCGCGGCAAGTCGGTTAAATACAATACAGTTCGGCATGGCCCGCAGGTCTCATACGTCGCTTTTGCGCTGGAACGAAAGGAAACTATCGTGCCCTCGGTTGCCGCGGCGGATTTCCCGCTTGCGTTTGTTCACAAGGGAGAATGGACGATCGTCAGAAATGCCGAAGAACATCTCGCGTACTATCGGAAAATCAAAATGAACATGAAAGCAAGCTGGCTGCCGCAGATACAGACCACGCCTTTTCGCCGCTCCGGCTATTAATTAACATTACAAAAATGGCAAACGGCCGTCCGGATTTTCCAAATCGGGCATACTTCTCTTTTTCCGCAATATTCATCAAGGAGATGTCATGACGATCAAAATATATTTCAATCCCCAATGCAGCATGGCGCGCGGCACCCTGGCCTTGCTGCGCGAAGCCGGCATCGAGCCCGAAATCATTGAATATCTGAGCGACACGCCATCGCGCGCAACGCTGAGTAAATTGATCGCCGACGCCGGTCTGGGCGTGCGCGATGCAATCCGCGCCAAAGAGCCTGTCTACGCCGAACTCGGCCTGGGCGATCCCGCCGTCACCGACGCGCAACTGCTGGATGCCATGCTGGCGCATCCGGTCCTGATCAACCGGCCGTTTGTCGTGACACCGCTCGGCACGCGTCTGTGCCGTCCACCGGAAACGCTGAAGGAAATCCTGCCGGCGTAATCGGGAAGCGCCGCCGCGTACTTGTTTGCGTGCTACAAACTGCGCAGGGATTTGCGTCCGGTCTCGACGATGCGCCTGCAAAGGCTGGCCATGCGCGGCGACTGCACCTTCCAGCTATGCCAATACAATGCCACGTCGGTCGGATGATGCGGCGCCAGATCGACCATTCCGCCACATCCCATCGCCGATTCGTTCAACAGCAATTCAGGCACCATGCCATATCCGAGACCATGTTCGATCGCCTGCAGGCGCGGCACCGGTATCGGCAGGTAATGGCGCGGGAACCCGTCCGGCAACAAACCGAACTGCCGTTTCAGAAAACGCGATTGCAATTCATCTTTGCGGTTATAGGCAATGACCGGCGCCTGCGCCGCGGACTGGCGCGTCATCCCTTGCGGGAACCAGCGTTCCTGAAAACCGCGCGAGGCCATCAGCCGATACCGCATCACGCCGATCGGCACCGCGTCGCAACCGCGCATCGGGCGCGGCTCGCTGGAGATGCAGCCGATGGTCCGCCCGGCTTCCAGCGATCGGTAGGTATGATCCTGATCATCCACGGTCAGATCGAGAAGCACATTTTCCCGCAGCAGGTCTTCCGTCAATTCAGGGAAAAACCAGGTCGATAAAGAGTCCGCATTAACCGCCACCACCGCTGTCCACATGGCGTCATCATGCCCGTTCAGATCGGCCACGAAATCCGCTTCAAGTTGCGATGCGCGGCGCAAATATTGCAGCAAGCGCACGCCGGCCGGGGTCGGCAGGCAAGGCCGGTTACGCACCACCAGCGGCTTGCCGAACTGGCTTTCCAGCGCCCGTATCCGCTGCGATACGGCCGATGCGGTCAAATGCAAACGGCCGGCCGCTTTTTCAAAACTGCCTGTATCCAATACTGCCAACAGCGCGGTGGCCTGTTTGGCGTTTATATCCATGTGAAAATATTCCCAAAGAAAAACTAATCATAACAAATAAGCTTTTCATATCCTTGGATGCACAAGCAGCGCCCAGCATAATGCAGCACTGTTTATTCAGGATACGCAATGATTCCTTCGCCAGCATCAAGACCGCCATCGGGTCCGCCATCCAATTGTTCGTCGCCGCCTGCCTCCATACGCTCGTCGGCGATTTCCGGACGGCGCCTTCGCACCATATCGGAACCGCCAATTTCCTCATTTGGCCGCGGAAACAGAACCCACACAACCCCCAGATATCAATACGAAGCCGTGGATAACGACGGTACGCGCTCCTTGTCGACAAGAACCGGCGGCGCATGGCGGAATAGTCCAAGGTCATTGAAATCGGCGCCGTCCAAGGCAATTTGGCAAATATCGGGAACGATCCATGTTGCACCGGACGGCATTTCCACCGGCTCGCATTCACATTATTCATCCAATGTAATGCTCGCCGGCGCCCGGCCGCGAGTGGACTCCCATCCGGAGGAGCCTGAGCAATCGACATCTTCAGAATCCGCTTGCAGCGATACAGGATCTCAATCTTCCATCGCGAAACAACCCTCGCTGGCGCAGATCGAACTGAGGAACATGGTTCACGGCGTATTCAAGGATATATCCGGGCCGTCGACAAATGCCGAAGGTATGAACAGCTTGGCGGACGATGTAAGCAACATGCTCATCGGTCTCGATATCGGTCCCGATGAACTCAAGCAGATAATGAAAAATATGAAAAGCGCAGACGACAGAACCGCCCTGTTGATGGGCGGCGCTTCGGCGCTTGGATTTATTGGCGGTGGCCATGCATGGACGAGTATGGCGCCCATGCTCAAGACCAGGCTCCCCTTTGGCGTTTTACCTTATCTGCCCGGAGCGCTTACGGGTGTTGTCGATCGTCTTCTAAGCAGCGTACTGGCCGATATCCATCCCGGTTATTACGCATCGCCCGATCCGGCCATGCTGGAGGACGCCATGCTGGATTGCCTGGCGCATCATCAACGTTCTTTGCTCAAGGAATTGATCGATCAGGCCGGTGCGTTAAGCACGCCATACACCATCCGTAATGTCATCGACTCCATTTCCGCGCCATTCGCAGCGCACTTCGGCCAGACCGAATTGGTTGGAAAAGGAATAAATGGCATCGGCGGCATCGGCGCAGGCGCCTGGGTACAAGGTCTACGCAACGCAAACGATCTGCAAGACGGTGTAGGACATCATCCCGCGTATTTTCTTGGGCGCAAAGATTTGAAGCTGCAATTGAAAGAATTGCGCGCGCCATTGCATCGCAAGATTACGCGCGCCATAAACCAGACATGCAAGGGATCCGCCAATATTCCCGATATCCTGTTCGATGCATGCAAACGGCTTCTGACGATCGAAAGCATGACGGAAATTTCCCTGCTGGCCCTTGGCTTCGCATGCAACGATTGGCTTAAGGGAGCGGCGGAGGAAGAATTCAACGACGCATCACTCGAAGCATCCGCATTCATCAAAAATACTACGGGGACGGTTTTCCTTGCCGGGCTATATTGCTCTCTCAGTGTTGCCATGACAGGTGCCAGCAAGCTGAAGCAAAGGCTTGTTAATCGGACCAGCAAATAGTGCGTGGAATCCTGAAAATCTGGGATACGTCCGAGGCCAGATCGGCAAGGACGATTTGCGCGCCATAATTGCCGCTGCATTTCAATCCAAGCATTGCGCCGGCAAATGCTTTCATATCCAGCGGCAAATCCGGACGCAATGACAATCTATCCTGCACGGACTTCATTGCCGGTTCGATCGCAGCCATCAATACCGTCGCCAATGTACAGGAAAATTGTTCATGCAAAAGCGCAACGGCCTCATCGATCGCGATTTTCAAGCGATGCTCAATCAATGAGGCCAACAGGCTGTTTCCATAGTCCCAAAGCTGTATATTATTTTCGAGCGCCAATTCCGTCTGACTGAGCATCGCGCGCATCATCAGGCTGATCAATCCAATATGCCGCTGCAGTTTCCCCGCCGCCTCCGCAAGACCGCCATCGCCCGGTTTGGCCGAATGGCCCGCCTGATGAAACCGCGATTCGGCAATATGCAATGCGGCAAGCAAAGCCATGTGCCTATGTGCGTGGGTGTCGTCCATGCAATAACGCAGAACCAATGCATTGCTCTTGCGTACGCCGTTGATTTTTTCAATAACGTCAAGATAGCGCCTGGCGTCATCTTCGCAGTCTGTAATAACGTCGATCAGACGCGCATTCCATGCGCTCAAGCCGCTGCCGTCGTCGCAGGCATTTGCTTCCGGGGATCCGCAATATCCACGGCGATGTTCTTTGGCGACGTCCATTATTGAGATGCCATCGGTTGCGACGCCGGCATCCGGATGCTGGCGGGAACGTTCAGTATCAGGATGATGTGCTTGGCAATCACATGCAACGGCATTTGTGCGACGCTCTTCTTCCATTCCATCCGGAAAATGCTGCCGATAAATACACTTTTTTCGAGCGAGTTTGCATGCTGCGGCAATACTTTGTTTTGCGCCTTCTGCATCTCTGGTTCGACAGCCCGCATGACCGCCCAGGTCAATGAGCAATTGGCGAATATTTGCAGTAAATGTTCCGTGCGAAAGGTCGCCTCCGAAATCACGCGATGCAATTCGGCGCCGCCCAACTGCCCATAGCTGCTCGCCTGCTCATCTTCCAGATCGCCGGCATTGACAAATTGCATGTCGAAACTGCGCCGATCCAGAAATACCGGCCGCAGATAGCCGCGCATGCATATCAGATCGGATTCGACCTGGTCGGCGGCCTGCACGATTTCCTGGCGCTGCGTGCTGTTGTGCGTGCCCGCTTGCTCGTTGCGCAATACGCGATGCGCAATATCGATTGCCGTATATAGCGCCAGACAAGCGCGGCTACGTTTATTGAGCAGGCATTTATACGACAGCTTTTCGCCTCGCACAGCATTGGCCACGAAAGCGCCAATGTGCATTGCATATCGTTTTTTTTCGTCCAGCCGCGCGTCGCTTACCTGCTTTTCGGCATGCGGCGCTGGTTGCGGGGCTGCGTGTTCAACCACGGTATGCATGGTTTTGTAAAGGCATCTGAGGAATCATGAAGAGAAGCCAAATTGATTAATCCGGCGCTCATTCTCTTTTGATTCGAAGTTGCCGTAAATGAGGCCAATCTCAATAAAAGTTAAGATAAATCCCAAACTTATTAATGGCCGCAGACGACATGATCCACCGGGCGCTCATTTCCCATCTTCCCGTCCATCTCTGGCCGTGTGCATTCTCGAAGCCAGCCATACCAGTATCACCACCGGCACGCCCAGCAATGCCGTCGCAATGAAGAAATTGCTATAGCCGAACTTATCCACATAGCTGCCGGAATAACCGGCCAGGAATTTTGGCAGCAACAACATGATGGAACTGAATATGGCGTACTGGGTCGCCGAATAGTTGATATTGGTGAGACTGGACAGATACGCGATGAATGCGGCACTGGCGATGCCGCTGGATAAATTATCGGCCGATATAACGAATATCAGCGCGTTGACATCGTGCCCATGGCCGGCCAGCCAGGAAAACAGCACGTTGCTTGCCGCACTCAAAACTGCGCCGAGCATGAGTACCCGCATCACCCCAATGCGCATTGACAGCGCGCCGCCGATGAAAGCGCCGGCCAATGTCATGACGACGCCGTAAATTTTGCTGACGCTGGCGACCTCGATTTTGGTATAACCCATATCGACATAAAACGGATTGGCCATGATGCCCATCACCACGTCGCTGACGCGATAGACCGCGATCAAAGACAGCACCAGCACCGCTTGCCATTTATAACGCGAAAAAAATTCGGAAAATGGCCCGATCAAGGTGCTGCGCGCCCATTCACGCAAATTCCTGGCCGGGGGCAGCGCGATGCGCACCGGTTCTTTTGAAAACACTACCGTCACCATTCCCGCCAGCATCGAAATCGCCATGATCAGATAAGCAGCCTGCCACGCACCGTGCTGATAGCCGGCTGTTCCGCTGACCTCCGCGCTTGCGGCGATCCACAGCACGCCGGCACCGGCCCAGATCATGGCCAAACGATAGCCGGTCTGATAGGCTGCCGCCATGGCGGCCTGCCGATCGACATCGGCCGATTCGATGCGCAAGGCATCCAGGGCGATGTCTTGCGTCGCGGAGCCGAACGCCACCATCAGCGCGCACCATACCATCGGTTCCAAGGCCTGTTTCGGATCATGCAGCGCCATGCCGACCAGGCCGCCGGCAATCAGCGATTGCGCAAACAGCATCCAACTGCGGCGCCGGCCCATCAAGCGCGTCAGAAACGGTATCGGCAAGCGGTCGACCAGCGGCGCCCATACCCACTTGAAGCCGTACACCAGGCCTATCCAGCTTAAATAGCCAATTGTCGTACGCTCGATGCCGGCCTCGCGCAGCCAAAAACTGAGCGTCCCCAATACCAGCATCAGAGGCAGACCCGCCGAAAAACCGAGAACGAACATCCTCAAGGTCGGCACTTCCAGATAAACCTTGACGGTATCGGCCCAGGAGCGGCGGATGCTCTCTTCCTGCATGGTTATCCTTTGCGGTAAATTTTATAAATTCTTCTATTTTACGCGCAGTCACTGGGAATATTGTCAGTCGCCGACATGATCGCCGCTTTGCAACAGCGAATGATATTTTTCAAGCAGCGCGGCGGCGATCGCGCCGGTCTCGGCGTCGGCGGCGCCGCCATAATCGGATGGACGGAAATGCATTTGAAATGCCGACAATACCTGAACCGTCTGCGGATCCAGCACGCCGCTCAAGGGGGCGTCGTAGCCGTATTGCCGCAGCTGGGCCTGCAGCAAGCCGATATTGTCGACCTGCTGATGCGGATCGCGTCCGGCAAGATAGCGGTCTACCGTGGCGGCATCCGGCCAGGCGCCGATCCCGGCCGCAGCCAATTCTTTCCAGGGAAACAGCGGGCCGGGATCCGATTTTCGGGATGGCGCGATATCGCTGTGTCCCAGCACGTCGATCGGCTCGATGCCATAGCGCGCGATCACGTCGGAAGCGAGTCGTTTGATGATGGCGATTTGAAATGGCGTATAGGCTTGCCAGACCGTTCCTTGCGGCGTCTCTGTCGGTCCCTGATTGACAATTTCGATGCCGATGGAGGAATCGTTTATATTCGTGCGGCCTTGCCAGTAACTGGCGCCGGCATGCCAGGCGCGCAACTGTTCGGGCACCAATTGCAAAACGACCGGCCGCGATTCGGTTTCCTCTTGCGGCACCAGATAATGCGCGCTGACAGGACCACGGCTCAATTGATAAAGCGCCCGGTCGAACGATCCGACGGTGTAGTGCAGGATCAGATGCTTGATCCTGCTGTCGACGCTCACCGCGCTGTGGCTGCTGTCTACGAGATAACCGCCTCTATCCTGCAATGACGTGGTTGAACATGCGCTGAGAAAAAGGCTTAAAGCCGATATCAGGCATATCAGCCGGTATCCCCGTATTATTTGCTTCGTCACCTTCCCCTCCCAAATTAGGCAGCGCGTCTAGCATAACATCCGCGCCCTTAATTTTTTTCGCAGGGTCTGCCCGGGATCCAGAACATGCAGGTAAGCGTCGATGCCGCCATAGCGGCCATCGAGATAATCCAGCATGCCCCGCATGGTTGATGGCTCGGAGGAAAACAAGGATATGAACGACTGCCTGTCGGCGCCTTTGCATCCATCGATGCGGCCGGCTGCAAATTTGGCCAGCATACTCTGCCGAATTCCATCGATCCTGCCGCTGGTCAATGCATAGTCGGCGATGATGTCGTCCTTCGAGGCGCCCACCGCGGCCAACAGCAACGCGGCCAGCACACCGGTTCTGTCTTTTCCGACGGTACAGTGAAACAGCACGGCGCCCGGTTCCGCGTCCGCGATGGCAGACAGCGCCGCGTACAGGGCCTGCTGGCGCTCGGTCAACACCTCGCAATAAAGTTCGAGCAGTACGTCGTCCACCTTTGCCGCGCGGGCGAGATGTGCGCGCAAATCCAGATGTGCGAACAAAGGCACATGGTTATAGTGCACTGAACCATGTATACGGAATGGATTTGGGTGGCGGGCAATTTCGCTGGCGTCGCGCAGGTCGACTACCTTGGTAAGACCGGCTTCCACCAATGCGCTCATATCGTTGCTCTGCAGCGCATGCGGCGAGTCGCTGCGCAGCACCTGCCCCCAGCGGGTGCTGCCGCCATCGGCAACGGGATAGCCGCCGAGATCGCGCAAATTGCAAACACCGCCCAAAGTGATATGTCGTTTGCCAAAAGGCATGAGGCGACTCCAATATGGATAACGATTGTTATTTTAGCGCGATAACAGCAGATAACTGACCGGATTCGGCGGCAGCATCCACGACCATCCGGCTTGCACAATGACCGCGATTAAATTGATGATCGCCACCAGGCAGAATACCCAGAAAATGCCGTTGGCGACAGGCCAGCGCCGCTGCGTGAAAGATTCCGCTGCGGCGGAGCCCAGCAACATCGCACCGGCCGCCAAGGCATGGCAGACAAATACCAGAAAGCAGATTGTATACAGGTGCATGCCGAGAACGGTTCCACCATACCCCAGATCGCCAGGCAGAATATGCAGGAAGACCTGCCGGGTTGAAATTGACGCGCCAAGCAATGCCGCCAGCACGGACATGCCGCCGGCGATGGCCAGATCGCGATGCGCCAGCGCCGAGCGACGGTTCTGCGCCAGTATGTAAAGCGGCCCGATTGCGCATAGCATCAAGGCGATACGCTGCAGAAAACAGAGGGGACAGGGCAATTCGCCGAATGCGAATTGGACGCTCAGCGCGGCCAGCAGGATAAACGTCAGCACCAGGACATTGGCTGTGGCGGCCAGCAGATATAAACGAGTCATTGCGCTTCCTCAGAATGACAAGTGAAGCGGCGTATCGATATCGGATATCAGCACCGTTGCGATGCATAGGAGCGCGACGACAAACCAGACCGTACACTGTGCATTGCCGTACCAGACGCTGGCCGCCGTGGCCAAAATCATCAATATCAATATTGCAAAAAGCATTTCGTTATCCTCTGGGAGCGCAATGAGCACAGTGATTGGGAAACAAAAATTTTTGCATCTTCGCCTCTCGGCAACAAGCTCTCCTGGACTTAAACAATTGACGAAAAATCCTCATAAAGCACTGTTGCAAAGGATAAATTTGGCATATTGACAGCATGATTAAAATTTTTAAAAACTGTTCTCATCGAATTTGAACCGCATGCGGAAATACACGCCCTGCTGCGTCTCGGCCATGCCGGCGAAATCGCGGTCGGTGAAGCCCACGGCGTTATAGCCGACCGACAGCCACAGATCGTCCTTGAGCAGATAGCCGGCTTCCACGCCGAAGGCCTGCTTGCGCTGGCCCAGGCTGTCGGCGAACAGCGAGGCGGCCACGCCGGCATCCCAGCGGCGCCCGATATCGCGCGTGACGCGTCCCGACACCAGATGGCCCTGCACAGTGCTGCGGCCGTTGAGGCCGTGCAGGGACTTGTGCTTGCCCGCATAACGGCCCGACACCTCCCAATGCCGCGCCGGCTGCGCGTTGGCGTGCAGGGAAACGATATGCGCCCGTTCGCTGTCGCCGCCGGCATACTGTCCACCCTGCCCGCCTTGATTGCCCTGGCTGCCGCGCCCCAGCCTGTGCTCGTAATAGCCCAGCGCGTTCAGTCCCGTTCCCTGCGCCTGCCGGTACGCCAGGCCGATGCGCTGGCGCGCCCGCAACTGATCGCGTCCCGCCCCCGCCTGCCCCTTGCCGCGCACCAGGTAGAGCGCATTCTTGCCCAGCAAAGTCCAACTGCCGTTGATCTTGTAGCCCACGCCCAGCGTGCTCAGATAGGTGGTCTCGGCATCGGCCAGGCGCACGTCCAGCCCGGTGCTGCCTTTTAATTGCGCGCTGTGGCGGTATTCCAGCACGGTGCTCATGCTGCTGGCGTCGGCCCCGCCCCGGCTGCCTTGCCCCTGGCCGCTGCCCAGGCTGTGCGTGCGTTCCACGCTGGCGCGCAGATTCCATTGCTCATCGAGGCGCCAGGTGTTGCGCGTGCCGTAGGCCGCTTCCGGGCCGCGTTCGGTCAGGGGCCGCGATCCCCGGTATTCGCTGAAGGCCTGGCCGCCCTGCATATAGTCGCCTTCGATCCCCACTAAAGTGCGGTAGCTGCGCGCATTCTCCTCGATCTCATAGGCGCTGCCCAGGCTGGAGATGAATTCATGGCGCGCGTACACCCGCCCCTTGCCCGGCAAGGCGTAATCCGCGCCCAATGCCAAGGCCCGCTTGTCCGCATCGCGCACATCCTGCTCCGCTTCGCCATACACATTCGCCTGCGGCAGACCCGGCACCACGCTGGTGAGGCGGCTGCGCACGGTCAACAGATCGAGTGCGCTGCTGCTGTTGCCGTTGTTGGTGCTGTTGCCGGTGCCGTTCATGCCGCGGCGGCTGCGGTCGATCTCGCCGCGTACCGCCCGCATGCCCACTTCCGCCTTCAATCCCGTCCCCAGATCGCGTTCCACGCCGACCAGCGCGCCGGTGTAGGACACGCCGTCGCCTTTTTGCTCCGCGGTTGTCTCCAGCACGCTGCCGTAGCGGGATCCGCCGGCCAGCCGGTCCCGGGTTTTAAGGACTTCCGATTTCAAGCGCGTCTTCTCGTCAATCCGGTATTGGTTCTTTGCGCGCGCCTCGAAACGCCCGCCCGCCACCGGCGCGCTCAGGTTGCTGAACGCCTCGCCGGTATTGACCACATTGATCTCCGATTGCAGGCGCTCGCCATTGTGTTTCGCGCCCACGCGCCAGCCCAGGCCATGGCCTAGCGGCGCATCGCCCTGGTTCCCGTTACCGCCGGCGCGGGTGATGTCCTCGCCGGTGTCGGTCTGGGCCAGTTCGCCGTCGATGACCGTCTGCGGGCCGGCCTGCCAACTGCCGAACAGGCCGCGCAACTGCCTTGGCTGGTTCGGATTGTCGTCGTTGACGCCCATCACGCCGATCTGGGTCGAGGCCGTCGGCTTGACGCTCACATCGCCCCCATACAGCCATGATTGCACCGCGCCCTCTTCCACCTCGAAGGTGATCCGGTAACTATTTAAACCGCCGCTTTCGGGATCGAGCCGGGTGACCGCTTCGGTCACTTTTAAACTGCCGCTCAGTTCGTCGATGCTGTAGTCGGCCAGGCGCACCAGGGTTTTAATCTTCTGGCCGATGCCGCCCTGGGCCCGGTCTTCGGTCACGATTTCCACGCGTTCGCTGCCTTCCACATAGAACGGCGGCAATTTGCCGGGATAAAACCGGGTGTTTTGCGCGGGGAAGGTGATCACTTGCTGGCGCAGGTTGTCGCGGCTGGCGAAGACATTGGCGACCCATTTGCCCTGCTCCAGATGCTGGGCGACGCCGTTGACGGCCCGGCTGTATTGCGTCAATTGGCGCAGGGGGCTGCTTTGGCCGGTATTGAAATCGCCCAGCACCAGATAGGAGCGGTCCTTGTCGATGCGCAGATACAGCTTGCTGCTGGACTGGGCGTCGAAGCCGCGCACCGAATCGTCGCCGTAGACCGGATAGTATTTGTCGGGCTCGATGTCGCGGAACAGGCGTTCACGGGCGTCCTTGTCGCTGTCGAAGGAGGCCGTCAGCAAGTATTCGCCTTTGACCTGCCCTTTTAAAAAGAAGGCGCTGCGCCCGGCCATGGCTTGCCTGCCGTCGGCCGAGCCGCGGGCGAAGCTGCGCAGTTCGCGCTCGAAGCCGGTGTTTTTACCCATGTCGATGCGGCCATTGTTCAAGGTGATCATCCCTTCCACGATGCCGGCGGCGACCATGGGGCGCAGAGAAGGCGTAAAAGGCAGATCGATGCTCTGTTGCAGATTACCCAGGGCCGCGCGCACCATCACCGGGCCGGCCTCGGCCGGCGCTTTCAATAACACCATCGCCTGGCCGTCCTTGACCAGCACCTGCAGGCCGCGCGCCTCGGGGTTGGCGTCGGGCGTGAGCCAGTCTACCCCTGGCGCCTGCAGGGTCAGCAGGCCGGGGGCGGTGGCGGGCACGCCGTCGCGGTCGAACAGGGCAATGGTCAATGCCACCGGGGATTTGCCGTCGGCCAGCAGCGAGGCGGCATCCGGGGCGGCAATCTCCATGCGCGCGGCCGGGCCGGGGACGATCAGGGCGATTTGATGGCGCTGGACCGAACCGTTCTGCTGTTGCTGCACCGAGACGGCATTCTTGCCGGGGCGCAGGCGCACGGCGATATAGGTCCAGGCGGCGGCGTGCCGGCTGGCCAGGGCGCTGCGCTGGCCGACCTGCCGCGGCGAGACGGCCTCGCCGTTGACGCTCAGCACGAAATCGGCGGCGTCGCTGCCCAGGACAGTGACGTCCGTAAAATCCGAGGCCAGGACCTGGCCGTCGGCCAGGCCGACGATGCGCAAGGCGGTGTCGCCGCGCAGCAGGGTGTCCAGGGATGCGGATGAGGACGGGGAGGAAGATCGCGCCGGCAAAGGAAGGGACGCGTCATGCCGCGATGCCGCGGCCGATACGTGGGTCGATGCCGCTGTGGGCGCGGGTTCGACGGCTGAGGCTGAGGCGGGGGCCGTGGCTGGCGGCGCCGCCGTGCGCCGCGCGCCGTCGCCGATCCAGCCGCTGGCGCGCTCGCCCTGGATGGTCTGCCGTCCCGCGTCCGTCCGGGTCTCGGCGTTGGCGTCGAAGCGCAGTTTCAAGGCGCTGTCGAGTTCGTCGCCTGCATGGGCCAATTGTTCGCGGCGATAGGCCACCTCGGCCTGCACCGCCGCATTGCACGACAAGGCGAAATCGCCGCGCCCCAGTTCGCCATTGCGCAGGTCCAGGAAGCGCAGGCCGCCGCGCCCGGCATGCCGGTGCGACAGCGCCTGCGGCCGGGCCGAGGCCGGCAGCGTGGTCGCATCCATCTTCAGCACATGCGTCAGCGGCTTGATGCCGTACAGGCTGTATTTGCCGTCGCGGTCGGTTTCGGCAAAGCTGCCGTCTTCCAGATACACGCGTACGCCCGGCACGCCCGGCTCATCGCCATCCTGCCCGCCATTGCCGTTGCAGTCCAAAAACACTTTGCCCAAGACGAAGGCATCGTCCGAGAACACGCCGCCGCTCACGCGAATGGCGGCCTGCGCCTGCGCCGTCTCCGTTCCCGCACGGGCCGTGGCATAGCTGGTCAGTCTGGCGCCTTCGGCCGCCGTCGCGCCCACCGCCACGCGGTAGCGGATCGCCACGGGCGTGTTCGGCAGCAAGGGCGTGCCGGAAAAATCGAATTGCAGATGCGTGACGCCGCCCTGCCCGGGCGCGCTGCCCGAGATGGCCGGATCGGCCAGGACCGCGCCGCCGTTGCCGGCATGGCCGCCATCGACCAGCCGCGCCGAGCCCGGCACATAGCGCAGGCCGCGCGGCAGGCTGTCGTCGATCGTGAAGCCGGCAAAGGCAGTGGCGCGCCGATGGCTGATTTTAAGGTCGTAATGGAAAAAATCGATCTGCTCCACCGACTTGCGGTCCGCGCTCTTTTGCAAGGTCAGCTCGCCACCGTTCGCCAATGGATCCAGGCCCAGGTGATTATTGACCACCTTGCGCGCGCCCTGTACGCGGTTCATCGCGAAATAACCTTGCAGGCGCGCCGCATCGCCCACCTCGCCCACTTCGCCATCCCGCGACCCGGGCCGGGCGGCGGCGAATACTTTGCCCGACGGAATATTTGTCGTATCGAATACTTTATACACAGCACGCACTTCATCCGGTCCTGACGGCGCCACTACTTCCAGAACATTCAATGGCGTTTGATCGCGACGCGGCACTTCGTATCCATCTGCCTGCACCGTCCAACGATAGATGCCCGCCGGCGCGTCCGGCGTCAGAAAAAAATTGTAGCGTCCTTGCGCGTCAGTTACCGTTGTAACGTTGCTGCCTGGGCCGACCAAATGGCGCAAAGGATTGAACCCCTCGGGACCCAATAAGGTCACCTTGGCGTTGGCGATTGGTTGCGCGGTATTGGCGTTGAAAATGACGCCGGTCGGCAACAAAGCCAAATCCTGATTCGGATATTCTCGCGGCGCCAGCCTCTCTTCGTAAACCAATACGCCATCGGCAAAATTCCGATCTGCGGCGACCACCAATGCACCGCTGCCATCCCTGCTGTCCAGCGGCGGCGCTTCGATTCGCCCCTGTGGCGACAAAAACCGCAAACTATAGCCATACTCCGGCATGATGCCGGTCATGCGATATTGGCCTGCGTGATCGGTAACCGTTTCCTTGATTACCATGCCGCCGCGCAGCAGCTGCGCGCGCCAGCCTTGCAATATTTCTTCATCGCGTTGATACACGCCATCATTGGATGCATCGATCCAGGCCCGGCCGCTGATGGCAGCGCCTTTTGCACAAAGCAGCAGTGCTTCGGCCCGGTTATTGCGGCGCAGATTTCTTGCTTCATTTGGCACGCTGACGGCAATAACAATTTTTTTATCAAGTCCGCAAATGTCTTGGTTCGACGCGATCGATATCGGAATGCTGACGGCGCCTGGAGCCAAAATCGCCTGGCTACGGCATTCGAAAGTGGATCCCGGCGCCGTATTTTCGGTCGTACAGCGCCAGTTTTTTCCTTTGATATCGCGACTTTTCAATGCGAAAGGCAAATCGCCGCGCACGCTGATAGGTCCTTTAGTAGCCGCGGCACCGATATTCTGGACTTCGATCTCTATGGCGCCTCCGGCCATACTATGCTGAACGATGCGCGGAACGATATCCGGGGTATTGGCGCTCGCCACATTAAAAATAAGACTATTGCTAGGTGTGCCCAATAAGGACGGATCGTCGAAACCTTCCGCCTGACTGACGATTTTTGGCTTGCTGTCGTCAATGAGTCTTAACGCAAAAGTCAATTTTCGACTTTCCCGCCGCGCCATGGAAGAGTTCACCGCAAGTGCGATCTCGCGTACATCGTCCGGCGCAGCCTGTGTGCGGTAATGAAAATCGCTGTCTTCATTTGTCGCGAATAACAAGGTATCGGACGGATTGAGATCCTTTGGCAACAAACCATCGCCTACGAAATGCATGCCGGCAGGGATGCGGTAACGCAATAAGGTAACGTCTTTGGAAACGCCATCGACGGTGACCGCTTTTCCCATCCGCAATGTTGCGGTGCCGCTGTTTGCGATTGTCGCTGTTACATTGGTGGATTCCGTTACGTCCAGAATATCTTGAGACGCCTCCAGCAGCACGCTCACCCGGGGCGCCGAATCGACGCCTACCTTCATATCCGCGACTGCGCTGACATCGGTGTTCTCCACCGAGGCAACGACACCGATCTTATAAACCTTTCCTTCTGTACTTTGGTCCGGCACCATTCCAGTCAATATGAAGAAATCGTCGCCGGCATATGCAAGATATCCGGTTTGATTTTTTTCAACGACAAAATCATCTCCATCTTTGCGGCCATTCTTGTTGATATCCCGAATCAGGACGGCCGTATCCGAAAAATCACCGTTAATCGCCAACGTATAAGATGCCCCGACATTACCCATGTTATGAAGTATCAGGGGAATGGAGAAACGTTGTCCCGCTTGAACCGATACTTCCGTTTCATAACTGAATGCCAGTGCCTGAACCGGCGATATATCAACCGTGACCATGTTCGAATACATATGTTTCGGCAAGGGATCGTCAGGCACATAAAATTTTATTTCTGCCTGTGTCTTCAAGGGATTTGCCGCATCTGGCGGCAGGGATGCCGCGTGGACGGAAGCAGGAAGAAGCAAAAGAAGCGCCATCAAAGCCAACAGGGACTGCAGAAATCTTTGTAAAACTTCGGACGATGCCAAAAATAAATCACTAACGAATTTCATTGATTAAGGTACTTGCTATCCGGAAGAAAATGAGTGCGATCCCCTTCGCAATAAATATCGTCGAAATATCTGGTTACGGAACGCTTCACTCTGAAGTCGCGCCAGCGAGAAGAAAACTACATGCGCCAAATCACAATGTGATCAGGCGACACGCAGTCGAATAAAAAATGAAACTTGCGCTATTTTCTGAAATTAACGGTGACGGGATAGGTCAGGAGCAACGAGGTATCCGGTTCTAAATCGACGCCCTGCGTGACGATCTTCCCTCCGTCAATTTTTGGCGACGCTTCAGGCATATTGGCTTGAGCGCCATCGGCATAGGAGCTATGTTCGGGAATCGGATCGGCGATCTGGACGCTGTGCACGGTAGCCGAAGCGGGCAGATTGGTGACGCTGATCCGATACCAGATACAGTCCCCATCATTGACTTTCGCATTCGTTGCCTTCGAGAAGTTCCTTGGTACGGCGCTGCTCCCACAGTCCATGGGAACGGGTGACTTGACCACGGCGACTTCCTTGACAACCACCAAGCCGCTATCGTCCAGAACCAATGTCACGATAGTCGACGCCTTGCTCTTGTTGTCGCCACCGCCTACCTCGCGCAAGCCGAGTGTCAGCGACCAGTGGCGATCGATCGAGACATCTTGTGGAATAGCAATTTTTACAAAGACATCCTTGCTGCCGCCGCTTTTCAATTCCGGCAATACCAGGGAGTGCTCCCAATTCCGCTCGTCATAGGAAAACGCAGTTGGCCAGGTATTGGTTGCCGCCGCCGGATCCATCGTGTCATGCCAAAGTTCATATACGTTACTCGCCATGTTGCCGCCACGATTGACTATTCTGACTGTCAATGCAGCATCGCCGCCGGGCGTGCCGCTGCTGTCATAGGCGGTGCTGGCAAATTCAATCACGGGCATCTTCAAAATCGTGATGGATGCGGACGTTTGCGCACTGCGGGCGGAGTCGCTGACGACAACTTTGCTTTCCAGCCGGCTGATTCCTCGTAAATCGGCCACCACGCAAAACGTCTTGCCTTCCGAATCGATCGGGCCGGAATTGCTTATCGGCGCCCCACAGCCCGGATTGATATAAGGCCTGATGGTGAAGCCTTTATCGGCGAAACGCATCTGATATTCATGAGTCAACTTATCGGTGCTGTCCGCGTTACTGATATTCATGTAAAACCGCTTTACATCTGCTCCGTCATCGATTGTCAGTTTCTTGACCGCCGGCTCCATATCATCCGTATTGGCGAATTTGACAACGGGACCGCTGCCCGAAATAACCTTGACGATCGTCAATACCTGAATAAGCGGCTCCACGGTTCTGGCATTCAATGCCTTGAATCTGAATTGGACATTTTGTTCGACATCACTGGTACGGCCATCCCGTAATTGCACGGCGATCTTGAACTTCAGTTCCCCATTGGACGGAATCGGACCGATCTCGGGCAAGCCTTGCGCGCCGATCCGGAGCGCCGCGGCGCCGGCTGCATCCATGGGCGTCACTTTCGCAATCAACTCGCCTTTGCTGTCGGTAAGTTCCTGGATGACGAATGTATCGTCAAATGTGCTTTTGTTTCGGAGAACCAGATCGTATTGCACCGTCTCGCCCGACAACGCTTGATCTATGCGCGTAAAATCGCGGCTGGGCCCATCTTTGCTGTTGCCGAAGACTTCCAATTCCGGCTGAACTTCCATATGGTCGAACCGAATGACGAAACCTGTGGACTTCTCAAGGCTATCGTTTCCCGACAAAGGCTTGATGGCAGCCTGATCGGCCTCTCCGTATTTGGCGAACATGACGATTTCGTCGCCCCGGTGTGCGTCATCGATATGGATGGGCATTTGAATCAGATAGCTGCCGTTCGCGCCGACTTCATGCTTGATTTTGAAAAGCGTGTCGTCACTTCCGTCGAATTCCTCCGGCCGCAAGATGCTTCTGTTGAACGAGGCGCGCGCGCCGACTTTGTACTTCAACGGCTTCGATACATCCTTGCTATTGACTGCCCACATCTGAAAATAGCCGACCTTGTTGGTAAGCCCGCCGTTCACGCGGAACGTCACCCAGGTATCCTTCTTATTGTTCAGCTTCGCCGCACCGATGGGCACGACAGAGAACGGCCTGCGCCCGATCACCAATGCATCCGCCGAGACATCCGAGGAACGTCCGCCCTTGGTTGCAACGTCCAATTCGGTGCTGAGCAAATCGTCGTTCTGCGCGGATTTAGGTATAGGCATGCGCAAAACAAAATACTTCTGCCCTCCTCCCGCATCCAGGCCCTTCAGCGTAAAAGGGACCGGATTGCCGGCGCTGCTTTCGACGCCGGTACCCGGACGCGCTGCGCCGCCGGCATCGGCCGAAAAGAAGGTGATTTTGTCGACCTGATTGGGAAATTTCTTGACCGAAAACGTCACATCGTCGATGCCGTTCCCGACATTTTTTACCTGGAATGGAATATCGGCGTTTTCCCCTCTTTCCGCGCGGGCAGGGTTGCGCATGGCAGTCACCTCAACTTGATACACCTGCGCAATCGTCGTCAGCACGATATCGCTTTCCCGCGTATGCAGGATGTCGGATGCATCTTTATAGGTAATGGTGGCCTTGGTGCCGATCGACATGCCTGCTTTTGGCATCATTGCATGCGACATCTGCACTGACGACATCGTTAATAAGCTCAACAACAGAACACGAAATATTTTTATCAAAATCTTATTGGCAATCGTCATGCAGCTTCCCTAATTGATTATTGCAAAATCGAGGGCCCGGCCTGAACGTTCAGGGGCACATTGGGCAAATCTTTTGCAGTCACGCTGTCGACCACGACGCGCGCGCTGACGGAAAATGATTCTTTTGGCGCCAGCTTTGCAACGCGCCATCGCAAGGCGCCGTAATGATTGACGGCGGCAGCCTTGCCTTTGGAGGGATGGAGGGAGAGCGGCGAATACCGGTCCTTGGCCGATCGGTTGCTGGCCTCGGGATTTATCGGGTCGGGGGAATCCACAACGAGGGTTGTGTGCTCCGGCAACGGCAATATCGCCGATAGCTCTTTCAGCGTTGCATTTCCAACGTTTTCATATACGGCACGATATTCCAGCACATCGCCCGGTTCCGCACGGGAAGCATCGATTCGACGATCCTCGCCGTGCGCGCGGACAATTTTCTTTACGGTCAATGCAATGTTCAGAGGCAATTGCTGTCTTGCGGCGCCCGGGACGGCGGGCGCTTCAGCTAACGCAATCGTGCCTTGCATCAGCATCCATGCCAGAAAGGCGGCGGTCGTTGGTATCTTCAAATTTAATCCACTTAAAATCGCCGCGCCTCAATCAATCATCGAGAAGGCGCCGCATTAAAATCAGGTGGTTATTTTGGGATGTGAATATCGACAAAAACAGGTAAAAAATCCCTAAAACAATAATGGGATATTTCCTAATTAAATATATCTCCGGCATATGTAGCATGAAAAAATATCGCTCGGCGATGTCACGCTTTGAAAGAGATCGGACAAGTAGGAGTAATCCTATTTGAATGACCATGCTTAAAAAGACATAGCCGAATATGTAGGAACAGCGGATATCACAATTGCTTTAAAAAAAATAGTTTCACCAACAATTCAAAGCAATGGACGTCTTCGCAAATCAGGTTTCCCAGTACGATTTTCGGCGCGATGAATGGCCCGCTCGATGCATCATGCTTTAACTTAAACAAGCTAAATTGTTTTTGAACTTCAAAGAATTCATTGCCATAATTTATAAGCGCTCACTACAGAAAACGAAATATAAAAAGCCATAAAAAATTGTAGTTGTTTCTCTTGTTAAAGATAGACAATACTCATCCATCGAAATTGGCGCACCTGATTTTTCTCTCGGATTTCAGTTGGGTTTCAGTTGAATTTCAGTCGATTCCCGCACGCATCTTGCCGCACATATCGAACAAGCCGGACACCGAATTAATTAAGCAGACCACACATGTTGAATCGCAAATCCACGTATAAAATCGTCGTCGCCGACGATCACTCCATTGTCACTTCGGGTGTCAGCCAGGTTATTTCCAGTCATTCCAATATCGAGATCGCCGGCGCCGCAAAAACCATCGAGAGTCTCTTCTCACTGCTGGAAAAGCAGGAATGCGACGTACTTATTTGCGACTACGCTTTCGCCGACGACAATAAACCGGACGGCCTGCTTTTATTCGACCGGCTGCTGCGCAGCTTTCCTGACATCAAGGTAATTGCCTACACCATGCACGATAATTTTCCGTCCGTTAAACGCGCGCTCGACCTCGGCCTTCACGGCTTCGTGAGCAAGGCATCCGATCTCGACTGTCTGGTGGCGGCAATCAATGCCGTGATGCTGGGGGAGATATACACCGATCCCAAAACGACGCAGATATTGTTGAAGCGCATTCTGGCGGGAACCTCGTTCTCTTTGCAAAAGCCGCTTTCCGCGAGGGAAACCGAGGTCGTTCGCATGCTGGCCAACGGCATGAAGGTTGGCCAGATCGCCAGCATTACCAATCGCAGCCTGAAAACCATCAGCACGCAAAAGAAATCCGCCATGAAAAAATTGGGAACCGATACCAACGTGCAATTGATTGAAGAATTCAAAAAGATGTTCAATAGCTGACGGCGACTGTTTTTCAGTGAGCAATAATGCGTTCGCCGGCGACATTCCGGAAGATAACGGCAGTGTTCCTTCATATAACCGCAGCTTGCTCAATGCTGTCGGATTGGCCCTGTCGTTCGCAGTGCTGGCGATTTCCGCCGCACTGGCCTGGGATCAAATGAGCCTCGTCATCGACAACATCCAGCGCCGGGACTATGTCGAACAGCTGGACATACTGAAAAACAACCAGCGCAAGCTTGTATACAGCCTGGATCAAACCGCCAGATTGCATAGCCGCCTATTGGTGGAACAGCATCGTTCGGATATCTGCGAAGCCGACATCGTATTTCCCGGCGAACTGAATATTCCGCCCGAGGACAGGGCCGGCAATCCGAATACCGACCTGCATATCACGACCACGCTCGGCGACACCGGCTGCGCCTCGCGCTTCCGCCTGCTGCGCAGACTGTCTCGCAGCCTGGCGATTTCCATTCATAGCTTCTGGAACGACGACGCGATCAGCAATTACACCTTCGATTTAAAAGGCCGATTTTTGGCGCAAAGCCATCGGTTTGCCGACGTGGTGGCGGCGGGCGAAGGCATGAGGCGGGAACAAATAGCAATCGCGACGGCGCCCCTGGAGGCGGTTTTGCAGCGTATGAAGAAAACCGCAGGACCGCCCGCCTTGCCATTTTTTACCGGTCTGCATCGCAGAAACGCCGACAGGGAAGAAGTGCTGAGCATCGGCGTGCCGATCTACAACAAGGAAAAACTGCTTGCGATCACAGCTCTTGACATCGAGCAGCGCGCCTTCAATCGCGTGTTCATGCAAGGCGGCAGGCTGCCAGGATTTTTCGTGTTCGATACCAGCCGTTCGTCGCCTGCCTTGCTCAACAACATAGCCGATAGCGAGTATCCGCTGGCGCAATCCATTGTGAAACACTGGAACGCCATCAATATGGTGACGCGCGACATGACCGCGACAAAAATCGGGCACCGGTTTTATCTTGCGGAAACCATACCCGGCACGCCTTGGGTCGCCGTCTACAGTTTCAGCTTCGGCGATATATTCCTGGCGTCGGAGTCCTTATGGATGTGGATCGGCTTTTCGATGTTCGGCGCATTGTTGCTGCTCTGGATCGGCATTCATCTGATCAACCGGCATATGCTGGTGCCTTTGAACATGGCCTCGCAACGCATTGCGGCCAGCGAGAATTTGAACCGGACCATTATTGCCACGGCCCCGGTCGGCCTGTGCATGCTGGATCTGCAAACCATGCAGGTGCTGCTGACCAATGATCTGGCCCGTTCCTATGCAGCACGCTGGGGACAGCGACCCGGCCTGGCCCTCAGCATCCTGCAAGCGCATGCCGCTATCGCCGGCGCCGCATCCCGTTCCGAACGGCCGGTTACCTATACCGAATTGCCGACGCCGGAAGACATCGACGCACCGCCCTTGCTCGCGGCATTTTCGCAGGTCACATATCGCGAACGCGAAATACTGTTGTGCGGGCTGTCCGACATCACCAGACAAAAAGAAGCCGAGGCCATGCTGCGGCGCGCGCGCCATAGCGCCGATGAGGCCAACATCGCCAAGTCGATGTTCCTGGCGACCATCAGCCATGAAATAAGGACGCCGCTGCACGGTGCGATGGGCAATCTGGAATTACTCGAAAATACGCCGCTGTCGCCGTCGCAGCACAGCACCATCGATACCATCAACCGGGCTTTTTTTTCCCTGCTGCAGATCGTCAATAACGTATTGGATCTTTCCAAGGCAGGCGCCGATCAATTGCGCTTGAGCGGCGAGGCAGTCGATCCGATCGCCCTGCTGGAAGAAGTTGCCCGCACCTTCGCGCCATGCATCGTAAAAAAACAGCTTGAATTCTTTTGCCTGCTCGATAACCGCTTGCCGAAGCGGCTGATCGGCGATGAAACACGGCTGCGTCAGATATTCAATAATCTGCTGTCGAACGCGGTCAAATTTACCGGCAGCGGAAAGATCGTCATGCGCGCCGATTTCAAGGAAATAGCCGCCGGCGTCTGCCGTTTCGCCGTGCAAGTCATCGACAGCGGCATCGGCATTTCGGAACACGATCAAAAAAAACTTTTCTCCCCGTTTCAACAGGCCAACAAAACCATAGCCGGCAATTTCGGCGGCACCGGACTCGGCCTCTCGCTGATCAAGAATTTGTGCGAAGCGATGGGCGGCACGATTAAGGTCGACAGCCGCGAACATCAGGGCGCTAGTTTCACTGTCGGATTAGGGCTGCCGGTGGCGCAAGCGGAAGCCGGCGTGCAATGGCCCGCATTGGATGGACTCGTCATCGCATTGCGCTGCGACGACCATGCATGGCGCAAGCAGTTGCAACAGCAGCTTGAATCGGCCGGCGCCTGCATACTGCCGGCCGCCCGCAACGATGCGGCATCGAAAGATGCCGCCCCGCTTCCGATATCTTGCGACACATTTTTGCTTGCCTGCCAAGACAGTCAAATAGCAGGGTACCTGCCGGATCTGGCAAATTATCCGGATGCCCGGCATGTCATCGTAACGCCACTGGGCCCTTTGCCTCCGGAACGGGAAGGCGCCTGCATCCGCGTTTCCGCACTCTCTCAACGCGAATTACTATCGGCGGTCGATCCCGGCTTCGAACCCGTCCCCATGCGCAGCCGCGCAGACACTGAAAAAATCGCCTCATGTCCGGACATCGCCCCGGCCGCTCCAGCCGACACGGCATCGCTCAACATCCTGCTGGTTGAGGATGATTTGACCAATGTGGCGTTGGCGCAGCAACAATTGGCCATGCTGGGTTATAACAATATCGATCTGGCGAAAAATGGTCTGGATGCCCTGGACAAATGCAATGAGAAAATCTATCAACTGATACTGACGGATCAATTCATGCCGGGAATGGATGGCAATCTGCTGGCTGCCGCGCTGCGGGAAAAATCCTATCCGGTCAAGATCGTCATGATTACGGCCAGCCGTCCAAGTCCGGAGGACCGCCGCAACCTGGATGCCGTATTGATCAAACCGGCCTCGCTGGGTCAATTACGCAGCGTACTGGACAGCCACTGCACGCAGTCGACGGATATGGAGCGGCCCGCGACGCCGCCCAGCCAGACAATTTTATGGAATGCATTCCTGCAGGATTATGAAAACACCTTCGACACGCTGGAAGCCGCGGCGCGCAATGGCGAGCGGGCTAAATGCCTGGAGCAATTGCACAAATTAAGAGGCGCCCTGGAAATTTTGCGGCAGCCGCTGGCAAAGGAGGTTGCGATACTCGAACGCCGCAGTAAAACGATCCCCCTCAACAAACTGACGGGGGCCTATCGCGTATTGCGGCAGACGCTCGATTGCCTGGTCGCGGACCGGCAGGACCAATGACGTTTATTCTCTCGGAACGGCGCGCTCACCGGCTACGGGACGTTTCGTTTCCGGCCGCTGCGCGGCAAGCTTGCAGGCATCATCGGCATTGGCATCCCATAAAGTCTGACCGACCGCCGTCAGGCCGAAACTCAAAACCGCCGCGCCAACCCGGGCCGCCGTACCGAGCAGGCCGCGTGCATCGAGCCGGAATTGCGGCTTCACCAGCTTGCCGCTTATGTTCACGTCGCCGGCAAACATCGACAAGCCAAGCCGCGCGCCATCGATACCTGTCACGCGGCCATGCAAATCCAGCGTCTGATCACGCAAATCGATGACGCCGTCCGTCAGCAATTGACTGGATTCGGTTCGTGCACCCGCAATCGATGTCCCCGAAGCGCGCCCGTCCTTGAACGGCAGGCTGGCAACCAGGCAAACCACGTCCATATGATCGGCGCGTTTTCCGGCCAGTGCGGGAATCAATCCGGTCAATAACGATTCGGCATCGCTGCCGCGCGACGAATGCACCACGGTTCGGCCCATGCGCAGGCTGACCGGACCGGTCATGGTGGCGGCCAGCTGATTCATCGACGCGCCGCCGGCCTCGACGCTGGCATTCACGGCCAACGGCGCACCGCTCAAGAACTTCGACTTATTCAGGAAGCCACGCCATTGTTCGATCGAAACGCCCGACGCCTTCAGGTTCAATTTGACGCGGCGGTCATGGCCGGTGAAGAGCGCATCCGCGGTCGCCGTGCCGCCGGCAAAATTCGCGGAAAATGCGGGAATGCGCATTTGGTCGTTTTGCAATTGCATCTTGATCGCGACATTTTGCAGCGGCAGTCCGGCACGCAATTTAAGCAGGCGCATGCGCAGATCGAGATCGGCGGTATAACCATCGATGTCCTGCAGCAACGGCCATGCCAGCGGCACGTCGCGGAACAATGCACCGGGCGGCTTTGGCGGCGGCTGCGGCAGGCCGGCGTCGCGCGTCATCTGCGCCCAATCCAGGGCATCGGTGCGCAATTGCCCTTCCAGCCGCCATGGCTTCTGGGCTGTATGCAGCACGCCCTGCCCGTCCACGCGCAAATCGCCAAGCGCGAACGCCAGTTGTGCAATCTCCAGATTGCCGTCTTGTCCGCGCAAGGCGGTATCCAGCTTGATCGCCGCCAGTTCGCGCCCGGCCAGTCCCGCCAGGAATTGCCATGGGCTGTTTGCCGGCGCATCCACATGCACCCGCAAATCGGTGCCGTTCAGATCTTTTCTCAGGCCAAGCGAACCCTTGATATCGATATTGCCGGCGGCGGCCTGCGCCGGCACGTCGGCATGCAGTGCGATCGTCGTGGAGCCCCCATTTTGCAGAGCGGGCAGATCGCCGGCCTGCATGTTCAGATGCACAGTGCGCTCGCCGGCCGATATCTGCATGTCCGTCCGCGCCTCCCGCGCGCCGGCATCCAGCGTCAGCGACGGTATCTCCCAGCGCCGTATTTTGTCGCCGCGCCCGAGAATCAGTTTAATGCCGTCCATTTGCGCATTTTCCAGATGGATCCGGCCGATCAACAGCGGCAGCAGCGCGATTTTCAGCGAGGCTGAGCGCGCGCGCAGAAAATCCGGTTCGCTGTCGCTTCCCGCCCATGCCGGATTGGAAATGCCGAGCCCGGCGGCGTCGATGCGCAATGCCGGCGTCAGCCGCAAGGTCAGCGTTTCGGCATGCAATTGGCTACCGCTGGCTGTTTCGAATTTTCGGATCAGATACTGCCGCGCCCAATCGCTGCCGACCACCGCCGAAGCGCTCAATGCCGCGGCAGCGCCAAGCGCCAATACGCCCGCAATCGTCCAGGCCATCCAAGCGCGTTTATTTTTTGCATTCCACATCGGCAATCCTTTCCTCTGCGGATCATACACGGTCAAAAAATCGGAAACGGATAGATACAGAATGAATATATACGCTTTTTACTGTATATTTATACAGTATATTATCGAATACCTGTCACTGCCTCATATAGAGCTCACCTCATCATGCATTCGCCCGAAAGCATTCATCCATCGCTCTGGCGCGCCTCGCAACTGGCGCGCGGGATGAATCGTTGCATCGATAGCGGGCATGCCGCGCTATCGGCCGAATTGCCTGGCGGCGGCTGGCCGGTCGGTAGCCTGATTGAGTTGTTGCTGCAGCAAAACGGCATTGGTGAATTGCGTCTATTGCAGCCTGCGCTGCGCAATCTGGGACGCCGCCGCATCGCATTGCTGCAGCCGCCCTATCCGCCGCAGACGCTGGCGCTTGCAGAACTTGGGCTGGCGCCTTCGCAATTGCTCTGGATCGCGCCGACCCGCAATGCCGATGCCTTGTGGGCCGCCGAACAGATACTGCGCGCCGACAGTTGCGGGGCGCTGCTGTGCTGGCAAAACCAGGTCCGCAACGAATCGCTGCGCCGCCTGCATCTGGCGGCGCAAAGCGGCGGTGCGCTGTTCTTCATGCTGCGGCCGCTGCATTTCGCGCCGGATGCTTCGCCGGCAATACTGCGCCTGCGCGTTGCCGCGGCTGCCGGCGGCGTGCAGATCGGCTTCGCAAAACGGCGCGGACCGCAACGCGACACCCCTTTATTCATTCCGCTTCCTTTCATGCATTCTTCCTTGCCGTCACATCATGTCTCTCTGGATCGCCCTGCACCTGCCCCTGCTGCCGCTCGAAGTATTTCGCCCACGCTGGTCGAGTGACGCCGCCGCGGCCGTGTTCGAACACGACCGCGTGCTGGCGCTGTCGGCCTCGGCCGCGGCGCTGGGAATTGAATCCGGCATGCGCCGCGCCGGCGTCTTGCTGTTGGCCGACGAGGTCCTGTCATATGAGCGCGATCCGCGGCGCGAAGCGCAAACCCTGTGCGACGCGGCGCTGGCACTGCTGCAATATTCGCCCATGCTGGCCGACGCCGAAGAGGCCACGTTGTTGATCGATATCGGCGCCAGCCTGCGCCTGTTCGGCGGCATCCGCCGGATTTGCCGCAGCATACGAAAAACCATCGGCCAATTAGGCTTGAGCGTTTATTTGAGTTGCGCCCCGACAGCCCAGGGCGCCTGGCTGCTGGCGCAAAGCGGCGGCAAGTCCTTGCGCGCCTTGTCGATGCCGACGCTGAAACGCCGTCTCGATCGCCTGCCGCTGCATCTGCTGCCCGCGGCGAGATCGCATCAGGACTGGCTGCACGGCGTCGGCTGCCGCTCGCTCGGGCAATTGCGGCGTCTGCCGCGCGCCGGCCTGCAGCGGCGTTGCGGCCGGCCCTTGCTGGAGGCGCTGGACCGCGCCCATGGCGATGCGCCGGAATTGTTCGACTGGATCGTCGCGCCGCCGACATTCCATGCGCGAATCGAATTGCCGGATCGCGTCGAACACGCCGAAGCGCTGCTGTTCGCGGCGCGCCATTTGCTCACGCAGATGACGGGCTGGCTCAATGCCAGACAGCTGGCGGTGCGGCGCATCGCGTTTCTCATGGAACACGAACGGGGACGCCAGGCGATCGCGCCGACGGCGCTGGAAATCCAATTGGCGGAGGCGAGCTGGCGCGAAGAACATTTACTGCGCTTGCTGAAAGAACGCCTGGCGCAATTGACCCTGACGGCGCCGGTCATCGCGCTCAGCCTGGCTGCGCCGCAAACCGAAGCCATGAGCGTTCCCAGCCAAACCCTGTTTCCGGAACCGGGCGGTTCGCCCGAGGAACATCATCGGCTGATCGAACTGCTGACGGCGCGGCTCGGCCCCGATGCCGTGCTGCAGGCCGCGCCGCGAGCCGATCATCGCCCCGAAGCCGCCAATGCCTGGACGCCTGCCCTGCAGGATGCCGCGGTCTGCGCGGCACCGTTTCCGCCGTCCGCCCTGCCGCGCCCGGCCTGGCTGCTGCCGCAGCCCGTGCCCTTGCCGATACGCGATCACCGGCCTTTTTATCGTTCGGCGCTTAAAGTGATATCGCCGCCGGAACGAATAGAAGCCGGCTGGTGGGATATGCAGGCAGAGTCTGTCACGCGCGACTACTTCGTGGCCGAAAGCCGGGAACACGTGCATTACTGGATCTACCGCGAACGCATCAACGGCCAATCCGGCGGGCAGGCGCATTGGTTTCTGCATGGGCTATTCGGCTGATGGACGCGCTGCCGGCAACGCTGCCGCCCACGCAATTGCCTGATTACGCAGAGCTGTTCTGCATGAGCAATTTCAGCTTCCTGCAAGGCGCTTCGCACGCGGAAGAGCTGGTCGGGCGCGCCGTGCAACTGGGTTACAGCGCGCTGGCGATCACCGATGAATGCTCGCTGGCCGGCGTGGTGCGGGCGCATGCGGCTGCGAAAAAAAGCAGCCTGCCATTGCTGATCGGCGCGCATTTCAAGCTATCCGCCGCCGACGGCGCTGCCCTGCCCGGCATCTCCTTCATCGCGCTGGCGCAAAACCGCGCCGGCTATGGCAATCTGTCCGAACTGATTACGCTGGCGCGCACCCGCGACGCCGCCAAAGGCGAATATTTCCTGAGTCCCGGCGACCTGGCCGATCCGGATGCCTCGCATCGCCATTTGCGCGGCCTGCCGGACTGCCTGATCATCCTGACGCCGGACTACCCCTCCACGCCGCGGCAACTGGCGCGACAGGCGGCCTGGCTGATCGACACCTTTCCGCAGCGCGGCTGGATCGGCCTGACATTGCTGCATCGGGCCATGGATGAAAGCCATCGCAAAGCCGTCGAACAGATCGCCGCCGCCTACCGCCTGCCGATAGCCGCCGCCGGCCAGGTCTGCATGCACGTGCGCAGCCGCAAGCCGCTGCAGGACACCCTGGCCGCCATCCGGCTGAAACTGCCGATCGCGGAGTGCGGCTATGCACTGGCGCCGAATGCCGAACAGCATTTGCGTTCACGCTTGCGGCTGGCCAATATTTATCCGGCGGCGGCGCTGGCCGAAACCGTGCGCATCGCGGGCCTGTGCAATTTCTCGCTGGACGAACTGCGTTATGAATATCCCGAAGAATTGGTCCCGCCCGGCCTGACGCCGGCAGCCTATCTGCGCCAGCAGACCGGACTGGGCGCGCACAACCGCTTTCCGCAAGGCGTGCCGCCGCGGATCGCGGCGCAGATCGAGCACGAACTGACGCTGATCAACGACATGGCCTACGAACCGTTTTTCCTGACGGTCTACGACATCGTGCGCTTCGCCCGCTCGCAGCGCATCCTGTGCCAGGGACGCGGTTCGGCCGCCAATTCGGTGGTCTGCTATTGCCTCGGCGTGACCGAAGTCGATCCGGCCGACAGCAGCCTGCTGTTCGAACGGTTTATCAGCAAGGAGCGCAACGAGCCGCCCGATATCGATGTCGATTTCGAACACCAGCGGCGCGAAGAAGTGATCCAGTACATTTACCGTAAATACGGCCGCACCCGCGCCGCGCTGGCCGCTGCCGTGCATACCTATCGTCCGCGCGGCGCGCTGCGCGAAGCCGGCAAGGCGCTCGGCGTCGACAGCGCCATCGTCGACCAGGTCGCCAAGTCGCACCGCTGGTTCGACGGCAGGCAGGATTTGCTGGCGCGTTTCCAGGAATGCGGCCTGGATCCGGACAGTCCGCTGAGCCTGCAATGGGCAACGCTGGCCAGCCAGCTGCTCGGCTTTCCGCGCCATTTGTCGCAGCACTCCGGCGGCTTCGTCATCGCGCGCGACAAGCTGTCGCGCCTGGTGCCGATCGAAAACGCGGCCATGGAAGGACGCTCCGTCATCCAATGGGACAAGGACGATCTGGAAACGCTGGGCCTGCTGAAAGTGGATGTGCTGGCGCTGGGCATGCTGTCGGCGCTGCGGCGCGCGCTGGACATGGTCGGCCGGCGGCGCGGCACGGCGTTCGAACTGCGCGACATTCCGCAAGCCGACAGCGCCACCTACGACATGATCTGCCAGGCCGACACGATCGGCGTGTTCCAGATCGAATCGCGCGCGCAAATGAGCATGCTGCCGCGGCTGCGGCCGCGCGAATACTACGATCTCGTGATCCAGGTCGCCATCGTGCGGCCGGGACCGATCCAGGGCGGCATGGTGCATCCGTTCCTGCGGCGGCGCCAGGGCCGGGAAGCCATCGATACGCCGAAGGGGCTGGAGCGCGCGCTCAAACGTACGCTGGGGGTGCCGATTTTCCAGGAACAGGTCATGCAGATCGCCATCATCGCGGCCGGTTTCACGCCGGGCGAAGCGGATGAATTGCGGCGCGCGATGGCGGCCTGGAAGCGCAAGGGCGGCCTGGAGCATTACCGCGCCCGCATCGTCGGCACCATGGCCAGGAACGGCTACGACGAAGAATTCGCCAAGCGGGTATTCGAACAGATGAAGGGCTTCGGCGAATACGGATTTCCGGAAAGCCACGCGGCCAGTTTCGCCTTGCTGGTGTATGCCAGCAGTTGGCTCAAATGCCATGAACCGGAGGCTTTCCTGTGCGCGATGCTCAACAGCCAGCCGATGGGATTCTATTCGCCCTCGCAACTGGTGCAGGACGCCAGGCGCCATGGCGTGACGGTATTGCCGGTCGATATTTTGCAGAGCGGCTGGGAATCCGCGCTGCAAAGCATGCCGGGCGATGACAGCGATAGCGGCAATAACGGCCGCCCCGCCGTAAGGCTCGGCATGTCGCTGCTGCGCGGCATGCGCGCCGAAGCGGCGCAGCGGATCGAAACGGCGCGCGCCCGGCGCTGCTTTACCGATGTCGACGACCTGGCGCGCCAGGCCGGACTAGAACGGCATGATCTGCAGGTGCTGGCCGCCGGCAATGCGCTGGCGCCGCTGGCCGGCAACCGGCACCAGGCGCTGTGGCAGGCCGTGGGCGCCGTGCCGGACAAGGATCTGCTGCGGCCGACCGCGATCGAGGAAACGCCGCCGCAATTGAGCAGCCCGTCGGAAGCCGAGGAAATCGCCGGCGATTACCGCAGCATCGGCATGACGCTGAACCGGCATCCGCTGGCCTTGCTCAGAACGCGCTTGCATGCATTGCGTTTTTTACCCGCCGAATTGCTGCGCCTTTGCCAGGACGGCCAATTCGCGCGCGGCTGCGGCATCGTCACCATGCGCCAGCGGCCGCCGACCGCCAAGGGCGTCATGTTCCTGACCATCGAGGATGAAACCGGCGCCGCCAATGTCATCGTATGGCCGGCGCTGGTCGACAGGCAGCGCCGCGAACTGCTCGGCGCGCATCTGCTGGGCGTCTACGGCATCTGGCAATGCAAGGACAACGTGCGCCATCTGGTGGCCAAGCGCCTGGTCGATTTGTCGCATTTGCTGGGCAGCCTGGAAACGCCCAGCCGGGATTTTTTCTGAGCCGGCGAGAGAACAATATAGAGAGCCGGAATATGGTAACGTGACAATATTCATTCACAGGGAGGCCATCATGCTTGACAACAATACAACGCCGACAAGCGACGCCCGTCCAGCCTATCTGGAACGCATTCATGCGCTGATCGCGGAATTGGAACGGGAACTGGCCAATGCGCCCGCGGGCGCCGATCTGCAGGATGTGCGCGATGAAATCGAAACGCTAAAGAATGTGCTGAAATCGCCGAAAGTAAAAGAAGGATGGATACGCGAAAGTCTGCACTCGGTGCGCAACGGCATTGAAGACATGACGCAGACGGTGGAAGGAACTGTTTTGAAGGACAGTCCCTCCATTGCGGAGATAGGCCGCATTCTGGGACTGATGTAAAAACATTCATCGAGGAGCTACATATTGGAAACCGATCTGATTCCGGACGAGCAATTAAAGATCGTGCAGGAACTGAAGGTTGTGCATGCGTTCAACAGCGCCGCGGAGGTAGTGCGCCGTTCGACTTTCCTGGCGGACCAGTTGATCAATCACGATCGCCAGGCCCTGATTCTCGGCATCAGCGGCGGCGTCGATTCGCTGGTCGCGGGCTATCTGGTGCATAACGCAGTGGAGCGCGTGCGCAGCCGCGGCCACAAGGCGCAATTCATTGCCGTGCGCCTGCCTTACGGCGTGCAGCATGACGAAGCCGATGCGCAACTGGCGCTCAAGCTGCTGCAGCCCGACCAGATCGTGACGATCGATATCAAGCCCGCGACCGACGCGCTGGTGCAAACGCTGCGCCAGGCCGGGCTGGCATTCCTCGATGCCGCCCATGAAGATTTCGTCATCGGCAAGCTCAAGGTGCGGCAGCGCATGGTGGCGCAATACGCCATCGCCGGCGCCGTCGACGGCCTGGTGGTCGGCACCGATCATGCGGCCGATGCGTTGATGGGACTTTTCACCAAATACGGCGACGGCGCCTGCGACGTGGCGCCGTTATCCGGCTTGATCAAACAGCAGGTCCGCCAGCTTGGCATGGCATTCGGCGCGCCGGAATCGCTGGTCATGAAAACACCGATCGCCGGCCTGGAAAGCCTGGCGCCCGGCAAGCTGACCGAAGATGTATTCGGCGTCACCTATGCGCAAATCGATGAATTCCTGAAAGGCAATCGCGTTGATTCACCGGTCTACGACACCATCGTCAAGCAATATCGGGCAACCGCCCACAAACGCGGCCTACCGACCGATCCGTTTGCCGCCGATCCTTCCGTGCCGCCGCATGCCGTGGAAGACGTCAACGCGCCGCACGCGGACGCGCCGCCGCATCCGGCTAGCCCGTAAACGCTGCAGCGCAACACTTATGCGAATTGGAAATAACAGAAATAAACAAAATAGATAGGATTTGTCTTATAAATCACCATCACTAATTCCTACTCAACAAAAAGCACTGCACCTATATTTTATTTATCTTCACGGCAATATGCTTTTATTCAAGTCCATTTCCGTGAAGAAAAATCATGCCTAAAATCACCAAAGCCGTTTTTCCTGTCGCCGGTCTGGGAAGCCGTTTCCTCCCCGCCACCAAGGCCCAGCCGAAAGAAATGCTGCCGATCGTCGATAAGCCGCTGATTCAATACGCGGTTGAAGAAGCGGTCGCCGCCGGCATTACGGAACTGATTTTCATCACCGGACGCAACAAGCGCGCCATCGAAGACCACTTCGACAAAGCCTACGAACTGGAAGCCGAACTGGAAGCCGCGGGCAAGACCCGTTTGCTCGATTTCGTGCAAAACGTCATTCCCAAGCACGTCAATTGCATTTTCATCCGCCAGTCCGCGCCGCTCGGTCTGGGGCACGCGGTGCTGTGCGCCAAGCCGGTGGTCGGCGACGAACCGTTCGCCGTATTGCTGGCCGACGATTTCATGGACGTCGATGACGGCGAACGCCCCGTGCTGAAGCAAATGACGGACATTTTCGCCAAGGAAGGCCGCAGCCTGTTGGCCGTGCAGGACGTGCCGCGCGGCGAAACCAAGCAGTACGGGATTGTCAGCGTGACCTCGTCCGACGAGAACTTGAATCAGGTCGACGCCATCGTCGAAAAACCGGCGCCGGACGTCGCGCCGTCGACGCTGGCGGTGGTCGGCCGCTATGTGCTGACCAACGACATCTTTACGCATCTGGAAGGATTGGGCCAAGGCGCGGGCGGCGAGATCCAATTGACCGACGGCATTGCCGCGCTGCTCAAGGCGGAACCGGTTTATGCCTATCGCTTCCAGGGCCGCCGTTACGATTGCGGCTCCAAGCTGGGTTACCTGAAAGCCACGCTGGCCATGGGCCTCAAGCATGACGAAGTCGGCGCCGAATTCACCGCGCACGTCAAACTGACGCACATGATTCCGGAACCGGTGGCCAGTGCGGTCGATGCCACCCGGGTGGTGGCGATCCGCTGACCGCTTATTCCTGCGAATTCCCTCAAATTCAGGATTGCGCGATTGCGCGATTGTTCTCGAGCGCGCTATTTATTCACGATCTCGCGCTGCATCGGCGCCAGTTTCGCCAGCAGCTTGTTCTGCGCGCGCGACGGCACGCCATGCAGCGCCATCGCTTTCTGCAGATCCTCGACCAGCGCATTGAACGCGGCATTATTGATGTCGAAACCCTGATGCACTTCCTTCATCGAATCGCCGGTATAGGTGCAGGGACCGCCGCTCAAGACACAGAACTGTTCATTCAAGGTCCGATGGAAGCGCTTCATTTCGGTGTCCTTGAGCGTATCCATGACAAGCGGGTCGGCCAGCAGCAATTCCACAAAAGTATCCACGATTTTCGCCACGCCCTGCTGCGAGCCGAGTTGCTCATACAGGGTCCGCGGCGGCGCCGAAGCACAGGCCGACAAGGCCAATATGCTCAACGTAAAAATTGCCGTGCGCTGCGCGGACATGGCGCGCATCCGGCGCAGGAAAGAAAGAGCGCGCATCAGAATCCCGCCTGCAATGAAAGATAAGCGCCGTTCTGACGCTTCGGATTGAAAACGGTGATATCGCCGAGCGTCACGTATGCCAAGGTCACCGAAAGGGATTTGTTCGGGAAAAAAGCGATAAAGGCATCGGCATAATCCTTTTCGTTGTCGGTCGACAGATTATGCGGCTTCATGCGGTATTCCAGGCCGGCCACCCACCAGCGGTTCAACAGATATGCGGCCGACACTTCCGGCATCGCGCGATAACGATCGTCGAGATCGCCGCCGAAACCCAGCAAGCCCATCTGGTTCGCCTTGGTCATGCGCAGCGTCCCATTCAACAGCAGGCTTTGGTCCAGCAGCAGCTTGGTCGCCGAGACATAGTAATCGATGCCGCTTTCACGCCGCGCGCCCAATTGCTGCGTGCTGGTAATGGCGCCGAGGCCGCGAATGCCGTTGTTGCGCTTGAGCATGGCGCCGGCCGCGATCTGCGGCATGAAGGAATCCTGATCGTAGACCGCATCGCCGGCCAGCTTGAGCTTGACGCCGAAAATATCCTGGTCGATGCGCAACTGGTTCAGCGGCGCCAGATAGCCGCGCAATTCCTGTTTATCCAGCGAAAACTCGATCCGGTCGGCAATTCCGATGGCCGCGCCATACGAGGCCAGCGAATAATCCTGAGTACGAAGATAGGTGTAATGCGCATTCGCCCCATAACTGTCGCGCGTGCCGTAGCCGGTGATCAGCGCCCATGGCGTCAATCCGCCGCCGCCGGCGCCTTCGACTTGCGCCACGCCGCCGGTCGCCAGCAGTTTGCCCTGGTCCGGCGCGGCGCATGCCGTACGCGCCGCGGCCGCCGCAATCAGCGCCAGCGCGCACCAGCCCATCCAACCGCCCCTGACGGTTATTGCCATGCCGCTTCCCCAATTCGATTATTGATATTGTCTTGCCTGCAGCGTTTGTTTCACTTGCCCGGTTCGTTATTCAGGCAGCCTTGGCCGGCGCCTGCCACGCCTGTATCCAGGCCGGCAGCGCGTCCACCGGCATCGGTTTTCCCATGAAATAACCTTGCGCCTGGTCGCAGCCCATCTGCGCCAGCAAGTGCCAGATCGCTTCGTTTTCCACGCCTTCGGCGACCACCCGCAAGCCCATGTTATGGCCAAGATCGATGGTCGACCTGACGATCTTGGCGTCGTCCAGATCGCTCTCCATATTCATCACGAACGATTTGTCGATCTTCAGTTCATGCACCGGCAGGCGCTTCAAATAAGCCAGCGACGAGTAGCCGGTGCCGAAATCGTCGATCGACAGATCCGCGCCCATTTCACACAGGCGCTCGAGCGTGGTTTGCGCCCGCACCGGATCGCCCATGATGGCGCTTTCGGTAATTTCCAGGCAGAAGGATGCGGCGCCGACGCCATGGCGGCTCAGGATTTCGGCGAATTTGACCGGCAAATCCTGATCCAGCAAATCCCTGGTCGATAAATTCACTGAAATTTTCAATGCGATTCCCTCGGCCAGCAGGTTCTTGCACAATATCGCGCCCTGCTCCAGCATCCAGCAGGTCAGCAGGCGGATAAAACCGGTGCTTTCGGCGAAGCTGATGAAACTGTCCGGAAAAATCAGATTGCGTTCGGGATGCTGCCAGCGCACCAGCGCCTCGATGCCGACCACGCGGCCGGTTGCCAAGTGCAGCTTGGGTTGCGCATAGAGCCGGAATTCATCGCGATCCAGTGCGCGGCGCAATTCGCTCAGCAAGGACAGGCTTTCCTGGCTGCTGCGGTCGAACGCGGCGTCGTAGACCAGCACTTCATGGCCCATGCTCTTGGCGCCGTACATCGCCACTTCCACCCGGCTCATCAGAATATCGGCGTTATCGCCATGCAGCGGAAAGCCGGCCACGCCGATGCCCGCGCCCAGATCGACGGTCTGTTCTTCCAATTGGATCGGCAGTTCCATCGACTCGCTGATGCGCTTGGCTTCGCGCCTGGCGCCGGCCAGGTCGATATTGGGCAGCAGTATCGCGAACTCGTCGCCGCCGAGGCGCGCCACTTTGTCCGTCTCGCGCCGCAGTTGCTGCTGCAGCCGCTGGCCGACTTCGCGCAACAGCAAATCGCCGAAGCCATGGCCGAGCACATCGTTGACTTGCTGGAAGCGGTGCAGGTCGAGCATGAGAATGAAGCAGCTGCCGCCGCTGGCCCGCGCTTCCGAAATGGCGGCCTTGAGCATATCGGCGAATTGCACCCGATTGGGCAGGTCGGTCAGCGGATCCCAATACACCAGCCGCAAAATCTCCGCCTGGCGATTGGAAATGCCGACCCGCATGCTTTCGAAGGCCCGCGCCAGCTTGCCGATTTCATCTTCCCGCTTGATGCGGATATGCGCGGCATAGTCGCCGTCGCCGAGGCGTTTGGCGATATCCGTCAACTGGCGCAGCGGGCTGGTGATGCGCTTGACGGTATAAGTGCTGCCGACGATGGCGATCAGTACGCCGATGCCGGTAATGAACAGCAGCACCAATTGCAATTGCTGATAAGGCGCGATGGCCTCGCTGATGGAACGCTGCAGCACAGCGGCGGCGCTGCCGCCGCCATCGTGCGCCAACAGCACCATGCGTCCGCTGTAATCGTTATCGCCTACCTGCAGCTGCGGCAGGAATTTGTCGGCCGCCGGCTGTCCGCCCAGTTGCGCGGCCAGCATGCCGGCGCCGTCGGCCGGCATGGTCGACACGTCGGCTTTCCAATTGCCGCCGTCGCTGCGCACCATGATCGACACATGCAGCGCGGACAGCGCCTTCATGTCCGCCACCAGACCGCTGTCGATCGGGAAACCCATCACGACCCAGCCGATGGTAACCGGCGCCTTGACCGGCACCGCCACGATCTGGAACAGATGATGGTTGATCAGCACGGTATCGGCCGCATTGCCGCCCGCTTGCGCCTGCTGCACCAGCGCGGCCGCATTGCGCGCCAGATCCGGCACTTCTTCGTGCAGGGTCGAGGCCTTGATCTGGCCGGCGGTATCGAGCCACAGCGCCACCGTGGCGCCGATGCGCGCGCCATGATTGCCCAGCACCGATATGATGGTTTCGCTGTCGTCGCTGCCGATGGCGGCGCGGAAGCCGTAGTCCGATGCCAGCAAGCGCGCGCCCTGCGTCAGTTTCTGCGCATTCTGATCGAGCAAACGCAGGAACACCCGTTCGCCGACCATCAATTCATTGCGGATTGCCGCGCGCGCATTGTTTTCGATCGCGCTGCGGATCACCACAAAACCGGCCAGTTGCAGCAACAGCAGCAAAACGATGAAAAGCACGACGATGCGGCTTTCCAGGCTTTTAAAGCTGAACATCCTTATTCCGCCGCGACTTTGGTATTGAGTTTGACCGCAATATCCGCATCGGCAGCCTGCTGGTTCAAGGGCTGCTCCAGCGCCGCGGCGTTGGGCGGCATGGTGTAATACCAGGTTTTGAGCGTGTATTTCCCGACCGGCAAATCGTCCAGCCGCGCGACGCCGGCGGCATCGGTCTTGGCGAAATACGGCGTATTGACCACCTGGACATAGGCAATCATCTGATCGTGGATGTTGCAGCCAAGCACCACGGTGCCCGATTTGTCGAACAGCACCGGCGGCGCATCGCCCTTGGCGTACAGCTTCAGCTCGAATATCTTGGGCGGAGAAAACGAGTACACCTGATGCCGCACCTTGTCGTGATTCGGGAAGGTGATCTGGCTGCCGGTCTGCACCACCGTCACCAACGGCTGGAATTGCTGGCCCTGCTGCGCGATTTCGGCGGATTTCAGTATTTTGGGCAAGGTCTGTCCGGCCGCGGCCTCCGCATACACGACAGCATCCGGCACGGCCTTGCCGGCGGCATCGGTGACTTTCACTTTCAACGAATACGCCATGGAAACCGGCGTCATTGCCGCCAGCGTCAAGCCGCAAACCATCGCCAAGGCGGCGCGTGCGCCATTAAAGGAAATCATGTGGGTCCCGGTCAAAGTAGGCAGTATTTATGTATTGTGAAATCGATATTGCGAAAATGGCAATTCGCGGTGGCTATATTAGCCGACAGGGATAGCGCCCGACGCATTTTATCCTTAAATTTTCGGGCTTGTTGCAGGACGGCCAAGTGTGTATCGCCGCCAAGGAGTCCGGGCCGCTCGCGGCGCCCGCTTCAGCTTTGCTTGTGCGTCAGATAACCCAGCACGGCGGGCAGAATTTCCGCCTGCAATTTCGAGGCATCGACGCCGTCGGGTAACTCCAGCACGACCGTTTTGACCAGTATTTTCAGAATGCGGGTCACGACAAACGCAGCCAGATCGATATCGCCGTTGCTTATTTCGGCGCGGTGACGGCCAAGCAGCACCTTGGCCTCCTCAAAAAATTTCTGACGCGCGTCGCTGCCGAGGATATTGCGGGACGCAATTTCTTCTTCCAGGACGCGGTTCAGTTCCGGTTCCAGCAAATGCGCCCCGACCAGCGCATTGATCAGCGCCTGCAGATCGCCCGCCAAAGAGCCGTCCGGCGGCACGTTCGCAGTAATATCGCTGAATATGCCCAGCATCTTCGCCAAATGCCGTTCCTGCAGCGCCGTAATCAATGCATTTTTATTCGGATAGTAGCGATACAGCGAACCGACGCTGATGCCGGCCAGTTCCGCGACCACATTGGTGTTGGTTTTGGCATAGCCGCGTTCGATCAGCACGCGGGCGGTGGCATCGAGGATCGTGTCGACCATGGCCTTCGAACGGGCCTGGCGCGGCATTTTTCGGGGTTCCAGCTTCATGATGTGCGCAGCATAGCTAAAAAATAACAAAAATTGGAAGGTGAGTTTTTATTCGCTTTCACGAGTATAATCCGAAAACCTTGCGAACCTGAGCTTTTACTCGCATCAAGTTTACTATGCCGGAGCCGTATATGTCCTTTTTTACCGTACGCCGCAATTCTTCCGCCGCCCTGCTGCCGACCGCGATACTGCTGGCCCTCACCCTGGCCGGCTGCGCCAGCTTCAAGGGCATCGGCGACGGCAACAAGCCGGCTCAACCCGCCGACTTCGCGACACGGCAGAGCCTTGCCGGCAACGGCGGCAACTGGCCGGGCGTTGACTGGATCGCCCAATTCGGCGACCCGCAATTAAGCGCGCTGATCGATGAAGCAATGGCCGCCAATCCTACCCTGCAGCAGGCGCAGGCCCGCATCAATGCGGCCAATGCCGCCGCCGAGGGCCGCGGCGCGGCGCTGCTGCCTTCGGTCGATGCGCAGGCATCCTTCATTCGCAACCGCTTTTCCGAAACGTCGATCTATCCGCCGCCCTATGGCGGCGGCTGGTACAACATGAAAACGGCGCTGATCGGCTTGAGCTACGAACTGGATCTGTGGGGTAAAAACCAGGCGATGCTGACGCAGGCCGTGTCGCAGCAAAAAGCCGCGCAGGCCGGCGCCCAGCAAGCCCGCCTGGCGCTGGCCAGTTCGATTGCCGCGGCCTACAACCAGTTGGCCTCCGAATATGCGCTGCAGGATATTCTGCAGCGCACCCTCACGCAGCGTAATACCCTGCAAAAAATTACCGCCAACCGCGTGCAAAACGGACTCGACAGCCAGGTCGAGCGCAATCAGTCGGTCGGCAGCGAAGCCGACGCCCGCGCGCAGCTGGCGGAAAACCAGGGCCAGATCGTACTGACGCGCCAGCAACTCGGCGCTTTGCTGGGCAAGGGGCCGGATCGCGGCATGCAAATCGAGCGCCCGCGGGTCGAGACATTGGCCACGCCCGCCCTGCCTGACGACGTGCCGCTGAATCTGCTGGGACGCCGTCCGGATATCGTTGCCGCGCGCTGGGAAGTCGAAGCCGCCGGCAGCGGCATCAAGGCCGCCAAGGCGCGTTTCTATCCCGACATCAATCTCTCGGCCAGCATCGGTTTCGAATCGCTGGCCCAGGCCAATCCCTTCACCGCCGCCAGCCACACGATTGCGTTCGGCCCCGCGATCAGCCTGCCGATCTTCGATGCCGGCGCCCTGCGCGCCAATCTGAAAGGCCAGGTTGCCGCCTACGATCTGGCCGTCGCCAACTATAACCAGACGCTCAACGAAGCCTATGCCGACGTGGCGCGACAGATTGCCGCGATCCATTCGATCGATGCGCAACTGCCGATCCGGCGCGAAGCATTGGCCGCGGCGCAACGCGGCTTCGACCTGGCCCGGGAACGCTATCGCCTCGGCCTGACTTCGCAACTGGTCACGGTCAGCGCTGAGTCCACCCTGCTCGCCCAGCAGCAGATATTGCTTGGCCTGGAAGTCAATCGGCGCAACCAGCAAATCGGCCTGTTCAAGGCGCTGGGCGGCGGGTTCGACGCCCAGGGCGCGGGACTCGGCCAGAACGCCGCGCGGCAATAAACGCCGGCAAACGACCTTATTCAACATCAGCCAAATCATTGAAATCACTGCGGAGTCATCCATGAGCGCCCCTAATTCAACAGAACAAACCGCCGCCGCCCCGTCCAATGGCAATGGCAACGGCAAGCGCAAGCGTCAGCTGATCGTGCTGACCCTGCTGATCCTGGCCATCGCCGTGCTGCTGTTTCTGTACTGGTTTTTGCATGCCCGTTTCTTTGAAGAGACCGACGACGCCTACGTCGGCGGCAATGTGGTCCAGATTTCGTCGCAGGTCGGCGGCACCGTCACCGCGGTGAAAACCGACGACACGCAAATCGTGCAGGTCGGCCAATCGCTGGTGACGCTCGACGCCGCCGATGCGCAAGTGGCGATGGCGCAAGCCGAAGCGGCGCTGGCGCAGGCCGTGCGCCAGACGCGCCAGGTATTCCTGAACAACGATAATCTGGAAGCAGCCGTCGTCACCGCGCAAACCAATCTCGAGCGCGCGCAAGAAGACCTGCGGCGCCGCCAGGGCGGCATCGCCGCCGGCGCGGTTTCGCAGGAAGACCTCACGCATGCACAGGACGTGGCCAAGACCGCGGCGGCCGCATTGAAGCAGGCGCGCACAGCCCTGTCGGCCAACCGGGCGCTGACCGACAAGACCAGCGTGACCGAACATCCGAACGTGCAGCAGGCCGCCGCCCAAGTGCGCAATGCCTATCTGAATTTTTCGCGCGTCAATGTGTCGGCGCCGATCACCGGCTTCGTTTCCAAGCGTTCGGTGCAGGTCGGCCAGCGCATCGCCGCCGGCGCGCCGTTGATGGCGATCGTGCCGCTGGAGCAGATCTGGATCGACGCCAACTTCAAGGAAAGCCAGTTGAAGCACATTCACATCGGGCAGGCGGTCGAGGTGATTGCCGACGCCTACGGTTCGGACGTGACCTATCACGGCGTGGTGCAGGGATTCTCGGCCGGCACCGGCAGCGCGTTCTCGCTGTTGCCGGCGCAGAATGCCACCGGCAACTGGATCAAGGTGGTGCAGCGCGTCCCGGTGCGGGTTGCGCTCGACCCCAAGGAAGTCCAGGCGCATCCGCTGCGGATCGGCCTTTCCACCACCGCCACCGTCGATCTACGCAGCGAAAGCCAGGTCAAGCCGGTGGTCATCAATTACCAGACCGATATCTATAAGGACCTGAACGCCCAGGCCGACGCCGTCGTGCGCAGGATCATCAGCCAGAATGCCGGCTCGGCTGCCGGCGGCGGCGATAATCCCGACAATGCCAGCATGAAGCAAGAGCGCCGTCCCGCCGCCGCGCCGCGCACCTGAACCGGAACTTTCCATGGCAACCACGCCTCCCGTTCCCTATACGCCGCCACCGCCGCTGGCCGGCGCCAACCTGGTGCTGGGCACGCTTGCGGTATCGCTGGCGGTGTTCATGAATGTGCTCGATACATCGATCGCCAACGTCGCCATTCCGACCATCTCCGGCGACCTCGGCGTTTCGATCGATGAAGGCACCTGGGTCATCACCTCGTTCGCCGCGGCCAACGCGATTTCGATTCCGCTGACCGGCTGGCTGACCCAGCGCATCGGCCAGGTCAAACTGTTCGTCTCCTCGATCATTCTGTTCGTGATCGCATCCTGGCTGTGCGGGCTGGCGCCGACCTTGCCGATCCTGCTCGGCGCGCGCGTCATGCAGGGCCTGGTGGCCGGACCGATGGTGCCGCTGTCGCAGGCGCTGTTGCTGGGCTCGTATCCGAAATCGCGTTCCTCATTCGCATTGGCCTTATGGGCCATTACGGCCGTGGTGGCGCCGGTGGTCGGGCCGGCGCTGGGCGGCTGGATTACCGACTCCTATAAATGGCCGTGGATTTTCTATATCAATATTCCGGTCGGGCTGCTGGCCGCCGGCATTACCATGACGCTTTACCGCTCGCGCGAAACGCCGACCGTCAAGCGGCCGATCGATACACTCGGCCTGGTGCTGCTGGTGACCTGGGTCGCCTCGCTGCAGATCATGCTGGACAAGGGCAAGGATCTCGACTGGTTCGCCTCGCCGACCATCGTGATCCTGGGCGTGGTGGCGGCAATCAGTTTTTCGTATTTCCTGATCTGGGAATTGAACAACGAGCATCCCATCGTCGATCTGCGCCTGTTCACCCGCCGCAATTTCGCGGGCGGCACGCTGGCGATCTCGATCGGCTACGGCGTGTTCTTCGGCAATCTGGTGCTGCTGCCGCAATGGATGCAGCAATACCTCGGCTACCGCTCCATCGATGCCGGCCTGGCGACCGCGCCCATCGGGATTTTCGCGATTCTGGTGACGCCGTTCGTCGGCAAGTTCCTGCCGCGATCGGATGCGCGCTGGATGGCGACCGCGGCCTTTTTCGGTTTTGCGCTGGTGTTCTACCTGCGCTCGCGCTACAACTTGCAGGTCGATTACTGGACGGTCATCATGCCGACTCTGCTGCAGGGTATTCCGATGGCATTGTTTTTTGTGCCGCTGACCGTGATTCTGCTGTCCGGCCTGCCGCCGGAACGCATTCCGGCGGCAGCGGGATTATCGAATTTCGTGCGCGTTTTCTGCGGCGCGGTCGGCACTTCGGTGGCGACCACCGCCTGGAACAACCGCACCATCATGCATCACGCGCAACTGACGGAAAAAGCCACGGTGTACAGCCCTGCCCTGCAGCAATCGGCATCGGACATCCGCAATCTGCTGGGGCTCGATCAGGGCCAGACGATCGCCATGATCGAACGCAACCTGTCGGCGCAGGCCGCGATGCTCGGCATCAACGACATCTTCTGGATTTCCGCGGTAATTTTCATCGTGATCATCCCGTTCATCTGGATTACCAAACCAGTCAAGAGCCCGGGCGGCGCCAGTGCGGAGGCGGCCGCGGCGGCGCATTAGATATCCCCGCTTTCATGCATAAAAAAAAGGCGCCGCCGGAAACATTCCGGGGGCGCCTTTTTATTCGGCCTTGCGAATTGGCCGGACCATTCAGACTATTTCAACTGCTTCGCATGAAACGCCACATGATCCTGCATGAAGGTGGAAATAAAATAGTAGCCATGATCGTAGCCTTCATGACGGCGCAAGGTCAGCGGCTGTCCGGCCTTGGCGCAAGCCGCTTCGAAATGTTCCGGCATCAGTTGCTGCTGGCGCAGGAACTGGTCGGCCAGGCCCTGATCGATCAATATCTCCGGCGTCAGCGGCGATGAACGCCGTCCCATCAATTGCGAAGCATCGTGATCGCGCCAGGTTTCCTGGTCGCTGCCCAGATAATTTTCAAATGCCTTCTGGCCCCAGCCGCACTGCATCGGCGCCGTGATCGGCGCAAATGCGGAAACCGAGCGGAATGTTTCCGGATGGCGCAAGGCCAGCGTCAATGCGCCGTGACCGCCCATCGAATGGCCGAAAATGCCGACGTTGCCGAAACCACCGCCGACGTGCGCCGCGAACTCGGCCTTGATCAGCGGCAGCAGTTCGCCGACCAGATAGCTTTCCATGCGGAAGCGCTGATCCCACGGCGCCTGCGTGGCGTCCAGATAGAAGCCGGCGCCGTCGCCGAAATCCCATTTGTCGGCGACGCCGGCGATGCCGGTATTGCGCGGGCTGGTATCCGGCGCCACCAGCATGATGCCGTGCTCGGCGGCGTAACGCTGCGCGCCGGCCTTGGTCATGAAGGTTTCCTCGGTGCAGGTCAGGCCGGCCAGGAAAAACAGGATCGGCAGCGTGGCGCCCTGCGCCGCCTGCGGCGGCCGGTATGCCGAGAATTTCATCGGCGAGCCGATCACTGCGGAATCATGCTGATAAAAACCCTGGACGCCGCCGAAACATTTGGTTTGGGAGATGGTTCGCATGGGGCTTAGAACTCCACCACGGAACGGATCGATTCGCCGCTCTTCATCAGGTCGAAGCCCTTGTTGATGTCCGCCAGCTTCAGCTTGTGCGTGATCAGGTCGTCGATATTGAGCTTGCCGTCCATATACCAGTCGACAATTTTCGGGACGTCGGTACGGCCGCGCGCGCCGCCGAATGCCGATCCCTTCCAGACGCGTCCGGTCACCAGCTGGAACGGACGAGTGCTGATTTCCTGTCCCGCCGCCGCGACGCCGATCACGATCGACTGACCCCAGCCCTTATGGCAGCATTCCAGCGCCTGGCGCATGGTATTGACGTTGCCGATGCATTCGAAGCTGTAGTCGGCGCCGCCGTCGGTCAGGCCGATGATTTCCTCGACCACGTTCTTGCCGGCGGCGGCATTGATGAAATGCGTCATGCCGAATTTGCGCGCCATCGCTTCGCGTCCCGGATTCAGATCGACGCCGATGATCTTGTCGGCGCCGACCATGCGCGCGGCCTGGATCACGTTCAGGCCGATACCGCCGAGGCCGAACACCACGACATTGGCGCCCGCCTCCACCTTGGCCGTGAACAGCACGGCGCCGACGCCGGTGGTCACGCCGCAGCCGATGTAGCAGACCTTGTCGAACGGCGCATCTTCACGGATTTTCGCCAGGGCGATTTCCGGCACCACGATGTAATTGGAAAAAGTCGACGTGCCCATGTAATGGAAGACCGGCTTGCCGTCGATGGAGAAGCGGCTGGTCGCATCCGGCATCAGGCCGCGGCCCTGGGTGCTGCGGATCGACTGGCACAGATTGGTTTTCTGCGACAGGCAGAATTTGCATTCACGGCATTCCGGGGTGTACAGCGGAATCACGTGATCGTCTTTTTTGAGTGTCTTGACGCCCGGCCCCACGTCGACCACGACGCCGGCGCCTTCATGGCCCAGGATGGACGGAAAAATTCCTTCGGGATCGGCGCCCGACAGGGTGTAGTAATCGGTATGGCAAATGCCGGTGGCCTTGATCTCGACCAGCACTTCGCCGGCGCGCGGTCCGCCCAGTTCAACTTCTTCGATTGTCAGCGGCTGGCCCGCCTTCCATGCAATGGCTGCTTTTGTTTTCATCTGATCCTCATTTGAATTGAATGCGTTGAATGCGTTGAACGCGCGATGTGCCGGATTATCGCATTGCGCCGAAAAGTGCGCAGCCGACTTTTTCAGGGCAGAATGGCGTCTACGTATTTCACGGAGCGCTTCATGCCTACAACGATATCCCCACCGCACCGCCCGCACCGTCCGTTCAGCAAGCATCTGGCCGCGCTGGCCCTGGCATTTTCAGCGCTGGCCTGCCTGCCGTCGACCGCGGCGCACGCCGCGGAACTGAAAATCGGCCTGTTCGCCGACGTATCCACGCTCGATCCGCATTTCAATAACATCGCGCCCAATGTAGCCATGTCGACGCATCTGTTCGATGCGCTGGTCAACGTCGATGCCGACGGCCGCCTGGTGCCGGGCTTGGCCACTTCCTGGAGCGCCATCAATCCGACCACGTGGGAATTCAAATTGCGGCACGGCGTGAAGTTCCACGACGGCAGCGAAATGACCGCCGAAGACGTGGTATTTTCGCTCGACCGCCCGGCCACGCTGACCAACAGCCCCGGGCCATTTACCAGTTACACCAAGCAGATCGTCGCCAAACAGATCGTCGATCCCTATACCATCCGGCTCAAGACGGCAACGCCGTACGGTCCGCTGGCATTGGATGTCAGCACCATTTTCATCGTGTCGAAAAAAGCCGCGCTGCATGCGACCCAGGAAGATTTCAACAGCGGCAAGGCGCTGATCGGCACCGGGCCTTTCAAATTCGGTAAATTCACGCGTGGCGACCGGATCGAACTGGTGCGCAACGATGCCTACTGGGGACCGAAAAGCGATTGGGATAAAGTGACATTCCGCATTCTGACTTCGGATGGCGCGCGCCTGGCGGCCTTGCTGGCCGGCGAAGTCGATGCGATCGACAATGTGCCGCCGGCCGATGTCGCCGACGTTAAGAAGAATCCGAAATTTACCGTGGCGCAGAAAACATCATGGCGCACCATTTTCTGGACGCTGGACCAATCGCGCGACGTGACGCCCGACATTACCGGCAAGGACGGCAAGCCGCTGGCGAGGAATCCCCTGAAAGACATTCGCGTGCGGCAGGCCATTTCCAAGGCCATCAATCGCCAGGCGCTGACCCAGCGCACGCTGGACGGGCTGGGCGTGCCGGCCTCGAATATCGTCGCACCCGGCATTCTGGGTTATGCGGATGCATTGAAAGTCGAGCCCTTCGATCCCGAAGGCGCAAAAAAACTGCTGGCCGAGGCCGGTTATCCGAACGGCTTCAACCTGACCCTGCACGGCCCGAACAACCGCTATATCAACGACGAACGCGTGGTGCAGACCGTCGCGCAATTCCTGAGCCGCATCGGCATTACCTGCAAGGTTGAAACGCTGCCGCTGTCGGTCTATTTCGGCCAGGCGCGCACCGGCGCATTCAGCATGGCATTGCTGGGCTGGGGCACGCTGGCCGGCGATTTCGGGCTGCGCACGCTGGTCGGCACCGCCAATCCCGATACCGGCTGGGGTTCATGGAACTGGGGCCGCTACAGCAATCCGAAGGTCGACAAACTGGTGCAGTCGTCGCTGGCCTCGGTCGACGCCAAGGCCCGCGAACAATTCGCCGAACAGGCCGCCGTGACCGCGCTGCAGGATTACGCCGTGATCCCGCTGCATCATCAGTATGCGACCTGGGCCTTGCGCAAAGGCCTGCAATACACGCCGCGCATCGATGAATTCACGCTGGCGCAGCAATTTCATCCGCAATGAGCTGATTGCGACTATTGCGACGCCACATCGTCGGCCGGCACCAGCCGGTCGACTTTGTACAGATCCGGAAACAGCTTGATCCATAGCGCCACCACAAACAGCGTGCCCAGCCCGCCCACCGCCACGGCGGGCACCGTCCCCAGCAAGGAAGCGGTAAGGCCGGACTCGAATTCGCCCAGCTGATTCGAGGTGCCGATAAACACCGAATTGACTGAGTTGACCCGTCCGCGCATTTCGTCCGGCGTTTGCAGTTGCACGAACGACGAGCGAATCACCACGCTGACCATGTCGGACGCGCCAAGAATCGCCAGCATCAGCAGCGACAGGATGAACCAGTGGGACATCGAAAATATCAACGTTGCCAAACCGTAGCAGGCGACCGCGGCAAACATGGTGCGGCCGACCTTGTTCTTTAAGGGATAGCGCGACAGCAGCAGCCCTGTCGTCAATGCGCCGATCGCCGGCGCCGAGCGCAGCATGCCGAGCCCAACCGAACCGGTATGCAGGATGTCGTGGGCATAGATCGGCAGCAGCGCGGTGGCGCCGCCCAGCAGTACCGCAAACAGATCCAGTGAGATCGCGCCCATCACGGCCGGCTTGCTGCGGATGAAGGCAATGCCGGCAAACAGCGTCTTCAGCGTCACTGCCGGCTTGGCCTTGACCGGCCGGTTGATGCGCACCAGCCACACCAGCAGCGCGGACAGCATGAACATCGCGAAGCTGCTGAAATAAACCGCATCCGGCCCCGCCACATACAACAGCCCGCCCAGCGCCGGGCCGACGATGATGGCGATCTGCGTCACCGAGGCAAAGGCGGCGATCGCGCGCGGCAGCAGCGGCGCCGGCACGGTTGCCGACACCATGACCTGCATCAGCGGCGCGCTGAAGGCGCGCCCGATGCCGATAAAAAATACCGCGACGAAAATGACTTCCTTGGTCAGCCAGTCGCCGGCGCTGCCCACCCCCAGCAGCAATGCGCAACAGGCTTCGAGCAATACGCACGACATCAGAATGATGCGCCGATCGTAGCGGTCCGCCACATGCCCGACCACGAATACAAGAAACAGCGACGGCACGAATTGCACCAATCCGATCATGCCGAGATTGAATGCGCTGCCGGTCAATTGATAAATCTGCCATCCGACCGCCACCACCTGCATTTGCAATGCCAGCGTCGAGGCCACCCGGGCCAGGGAAAAAAAGCAAAAGGGACGTTGCTGCAGCAAGGATTCGGAAACGGGATCGGCGATGGAAGATGACATAGGTATTGGGAGAGATGAAACAAAGGCAAAGCGGTGGGTATTGGAAGGCTGGCGTGAGGCGTGGCTGGCTGATTGCGCGTAATCTTACTTGATTGGCGTAAATTCCGCGTAAAAACCGAACAATCGATCCGGCCCGCGGAACGCGCCGGCGTTTATTTTTCCAAATTGAAATCCTGCTGTATTCGTTTTGCTTCCTGCGACGGCAAACCGGCCGCCTCGGCGAATTCCGGCCAGCGTTGCACGGCCGCGGCGACCTGGCGGTAAACGTCGCGCTTTGACGGAATGCCGAAGCGTTCGCCGGCCTGCTCCATATCGCGCCATTGAATATTTTTGAATTTGCCGTTGACCGACATCAGATGCTGGTAAGTCCACATGCCCTGCGGATTGTAGGCATGCGTGACATCGTAGGCCGGCGACAGGCGCCATTGGCCGTCGCGCTCCATCATGAAGGAAAAGTTCTTGGTGTGATCGTCGCAATTGGCGGCCATGACGTTGAATATCATGCGCCGGAAGCCTTCGATCAGATCGGCCTCCGGCAAACCCAGCGCCTTGATGGTCTGGAAGAACTGGCTGTAATCGTGCGTGGCGGCCTGCCTGAAATCGAGATGCGCCATCGCGCACAAGGTCTGCATATGCAGGCGTTCGCCGTCGCGGCGATCGAAACGGCGCGTCATGAAGTGCGCGCGCTGGTTTTCTTCGAGCAAACGGCATTCGGTCATCCCGATGCCGGCCGCCGCCGCCATCAGGGAATACGCATATTCGATGCGGCCGTAGAAGGCGCCGGCGCCCAGTTCGCTGTCCTGTCCGACGCCGTCGAATTTCAGCAGCCAGAAATCGAATCCGGGCGGCGCCTTGAGCTGGCCCGAACGGATTTCATTGGTGTCGGCATTCCACGCAATGACCGCCTTGGCGCGTGCGCCGCCGGCCGAAGTACCGACCTGGATCAGATTCATGATGGCGGCCTCGATCTCGCGATCGCCTTCGAATTTTCCGGACAGCGCATCGCGCGAACTGCTCACCAGATCGGCGATCTCAACCGCGGTGGGCTTGATATTGCGCGGGCCTCGCGTGGGCTTGAAGGTCAGCGCGCCCATGCCGCGCCCGGCCATGTAGGCGAGGCGGTCCAACGGCGTGATTGCCGCCTTCGCTACGCCTTCGCGCGCCAAGTAGGCGTCGATCAGGGCATTGCCGAAATCGTCCGGCAAGGCATCGGCCAGCAGCGCCGGCAGGCGTTTGTAGGTGGCCTCCGGCAATAACGGGAACAGATGCACCGGCTGCGCGAGCGGCATCTGCAGAGGCGCCAGTTCGATGCCGCCGCGGCGCCACTTCGGCGCATATTCGAACGCGTAATAGCCCGAGACCGGATCCAGGCTGACCGCGCCGACCAGTTCGCCCCAGGCATGCACGGAAATGACTTCGACCGGCTGGTACATCAGGATTCACCGCCATCGGTATCGCTATCGGCCGCCTTGCCCTTGGCCGAACGCCTGCTGCGGAATACTTTCAGGCGCGGTTTATAGGCAGCCCGGGCCTGCATTATCTGGAGCGGACTGATGGCAACATGCGGCGCCAGAGCTTCCAGCCAGTCCGGACGGCCAAGCGTCTGGACTACCTTGATCAGGGTCTTCAGCGACGACCCCTTGCCGCCTTCCAGGTTTTTTAGCGCGCCCAGGCTGATATCGGCCCGTCCGGCCAGTTGAACCTGATCCAGATTGGCCCGGATACGCAGATTGCGAATCTGTTCGCCGAGATAAATTTCCCATTCCTCGACAGTCTTGCGTGGCGCAAGCGATGCAATGGCTTCCATATACCCTCCGTCACAGAAGCCATAATTATGCATTAAATAATGTATTTTTACTTATATATCTATATTTGCATATTTTTTAAATGCATACTAATTTATGCATAAATATACCTTTAAAGAGTATAAATTAACAATAAATTCATTATTGTGTATTTTTTATGGAATTCTGACGTTTTGCATAGCGGCTGGCAAGCACCGCGCATGTCAGCAATTGAATCTGATGAAACAGCATCAGGGGCAACAGCACCATGCTGACCGTGCTGCTGGTCAGCAGCACCTTGGCCATCGGCACCCCGGTGGCCAGGCTTTTCTTGGAACCGCAAAAAACCATCGTGATTTCATCTTCCTTGCTGAAACCGAAACGCCGGCTGCTCCAGGAAATGCTGACTACCATCAGTCCCAGCAGCAGGCAGCACACCAGGATCAGATTAAACACCGTGGCCAGCGGCACTTGGCGCCACAGCCCTTGCCGCACCGCTTCGCTGAATGCCGCATACACCACCAGCAGAATCGAGCCCTGATCCACCACCTTGAGCAAGCCCTTGTGGCTGTCGACCCAGGCGCCGATCCAACGCCGCGCCAGTTGGCCGGCCACGAACGGCAACAGCAATTGATAAACGATCTTCAGAATCGATTCCAGCGAAGAATGGCTGCCGTGCGATGAAATCACTATCAGCCCGACCAGTACCGGCGTCACGAAAATACCCAGCAGATTGGAAGCCGATGCACTGCAAATAGCCGCCGGCACATTGCCGCGCGCCACCGCGGTAAAGGCAATCGAGGATTGCACGGTGGAAGGCAATACGCAGAGAAAGAGAATGCCGATATACAGTTCAGGCGTGAGCACGGTCAGCAAGGCCGGCTTGAGGATCAGTCCCAGCAATGGAAACAGGACGAATGTGCTGCACAACACCGCCAGATGCAGCCGCCAGTGCGTGGCGCCGGCGATCACCGCTTCCCGCGACAGCTTGGCCCCATGCAGAAAGAACAGCAGCCCGATCATCAGCACGGTAAGCAAATCGAGATCCGGTGCAATACGCACGCCGGCCGGGAAAAAACTTGCCGTCAGAACGACTGTCAGCAGCATCAAAGTCATGTTATCGGGTAAAAAACGGGGGCGCGGCGGCATAATCAATTTGTCAATTCGTTAATTCGTCAATTCAATCGGATCGCAGGCGGCGCCGGATCCGGAAGGAGGCATAAAACCGATATTGTACGATGTATGACAAAATTATGTGGCGACGCACCAAATCCGCTTAGGCGCCGATTGCGCCCAAGTTGCAGCCGGTTGCGCCCCAATTGCGCTTCTCTGTCAAAATACGCGTTATGAATCCAGAACGCATTTCCAGCATCGGCGCCGCGGCGGAACTGAACGCGGCGTTGGGCAATCGCTTCGCCGAATTGCCGCCCGCCTTTTTCACCCGATTGCAGCCCACGCCGCTGCCAGCCCCGTATCCCGTCGCATTCAGCGCGCCGGCCGCGGCCATGATCGGCCTTGCCTCCGACGCCATGGACGACCAGTCCTTGCTGGAAACGCTTGCCGGAAACCGGGTTCTGGAGGCGTCGAAACCGCTGGCCGCGGTCTATTCCGGCCATCAATTCGGCGTTTGGGCCGGCCAACTCGGCGACGGCCGCGCCATACTGCTCGGCGATGTTGCCGCGGCGGCCGATACCGCAACGCACGAAGCCGGCGGCATAGAGGGCGGCCGCATCGAACTGCAATTGAAAGGCGCCGGCCTCACGCCATATTCACGCATGGGCGACGGCCGCGCCGTGCTGCGTTCATCGATCCGTGAGTTCCTCTGCTCGGAAGCGATGGCCGCGCTCGGGATCCCCACCACGCGCGCCTTGTCCGTGGTCGGTTCGGATGCGCTGGTCATGCGCGAAACGCCGGAAACCTCCGCGGTCGTGCTGCGCATGGCGCCGAGCTTCATCCGTTTCGGTTCATTCGAACATTGGTACTACAAGGGCGACCACGCGACACTGAAGATTCTGGCCGATACCGTCCTCGCCCAGTTTTATCCGGCCTTGCAGGGGGCTGAAAATCCCTATCAGGCTCTGCTGGCCGAAGTCACGCGGCGCACCGCCGAACTGGTGGCCCAGTGGCAGGCGGTGGGCTTCATGCACGGCGTCCTGAATACCGACAATATGTCCATCCTCGGGCTGACCCTGGATTACGGCCCGTTCGGCTTCATGGAGGCCTTCGATCCGCGCCATATCTGCAATCACACCGATCAGCAGGGCCGCTATTCATACGCCAATCAGCCGCAAATCGGCGAATGGAACTGCTATGCGCTGGGCCAGACATTGCTGCCGCTGATCGGCGACGTCGATGCGACCAAGGCCGCCCTGGCTGCTTACCAGCCGGCCTTCGCCGCAAAAAGGGATGCGCTGCTGCATGCCAAGCTGGGGCTGCAGACCCGCCTGCAGGAAGACGGCGCGCTGTTCGACGCCCTGTTCAGCATCCTGCAGGGCGTCGATTTCACGCTGTTCTTCCGCCGCCTCGGCGAACTGCGCACGCGGCCGGCGGCGCCTTTCGAACAGGCCGATGCGCCCTTGCGCGATCTGTTTATCGATCGCGCGGCATTCGATGGCTGGGCGGGGCGCTACCGCACGCGGCTGGAAACGGAAAACAGCGACGATGCCGTCCGCCGTCTTGCAATGCACGCAGTCAACCCCAAATACGTGCTTCGGAATTATCTGGCGCAAAATGCAATCGAGCGGGCCCAGGCCAAGGATTTTTCGGAATTGGCGCGCTTGCAGCAGGTTCTGCAAAAACCATTCGACGAGCAGCCGGAATTCGCGCACTATGCTGCCCTGCCGCCCGATTGGGCCAGCCATCTTGAAGTCAGCTGTTCTTCCTGAATCGCCATTTTTACAGGAGCAAGAAAATGGACAAAGAAATGGACAAAGAAATGGATAAAGCCACTTCCGCCAAAGTCACGAAAACCGATGCCGAATGGCGCGCGCAGCTCGATCCGATGGAATACCAGGTGACCCGGCATGCCGCGACCGAACGCGCCTTCACCGGCCGCTATTGGGATCATCACCAGGCAGGTATTTATACTTGCGTCTGCTGCAATACGCCGTTATTCGCGTCGGACGCCAAATTCGATTCAGGCTGCGGCTGGCCCAGCTATTTCAAGGCGCTCAATCCGGATAACGTGCGCGAAATAGTCGACCGCACGCATGGCATGATCCGCACCGAAATCGTCTGCAACGTCTGCGACGCGCATCTGGGCCATGTCTTTCCGGACGGGCCGCCGCCGACCGGCTTGCGCTATTGCATCAATTCGGCGTCGCTGCGTTTTGATCCGGCCTAACAAGAAATACTTTTAAAAAGCATTACAGGAAGCAATCCATGAAATTTTTATTCGACCTGTTCCCGGTGCTGCTGTTTTTCAGCGTCTTCAAGTGGGCCGAAGGCCATGCCGGCGCCGCCCAGGATTTTGTCTCGCATTACCTGTCGGGCCTGGTGGCCGGCGGCGCGGTCGGACCGGACCAGGCGCCCATTCTGCTGGCAACGGCCGTGGCGATTATCGCCACGCTGTGCCAGATCGGCTATCTGCTCGCACGCCGGCGCAAGGTCGATACGATGCTGTGGATTTCACTGGCCATCATCGTGCTGTTCGGCGGCGCCACCATCTATTTCCATGACGAGACCTTCATCAAATGGAAGCCCACGGTGCTGTACTGGTGTTTCGCGGCCGTGTTGCTGGTCAGCCAGGTGTTCATGAGAAAAAACCTGATCCGCGCCATGATGGAAAAGCAAATGATCCTGCCGGATCAGCTGTGGGCCCGCGTGGGCCTGGCCTGGGCCGGGTTCTTTGCGGCAATGGGCGTGCTGAATCTGTACGTCGCCTTCAACTACAGCACCGATCAATGGGTCACCTTCAAGATGTTCGGCGCCACGGGATTGATGTTTGCCTTTATCGTCGGGCAAAGCCTGCTGCTGTCCAAATACATCAAGGAACCCGAATGAGCCGCCCCGACGCCACCGCCATCGAACAGCGCTTGCGCGAAACTTTTGCGCCGACGCGCTGTCTCGTGGAGGATGAATCCGCGCAGCACGCCGGCCATGCCGGAGCGGCCAGCGGCGGCGGCCATTACCGCATCGAGCTGATTTCCACCGTTTTCGAGGGCAAAAACCGCTTGGCCCGGCATCGTCTGGTGTATGATTGCCTCAACGATATGATGCAGCGTGATATTCATGCGCTGGCCATCGTTGCCAGGACGCCGTCCGAAACAGGCGCCTGACGATTATTTACCCTATTTTTTCCCTCTAAGCTTTTCAATATATTTTCATATTTTTTCCCCACTCCCTCTTAGGATCGAATAATGACATTTAAACCCGCTAAAGCGCTGGTTGCGCCTCTTTTTGCATTGATGGCCATCGCCGCTATTCCGGCAATGGCGCAGAGTATCGCCCGGGTCAACGGCAAGCCGATACCGACGGCGCGCGCCGATGCGCTGGTCAAACAGCTGGCATCCCAAGGCCAGGCCGATACGCCGCAATTGCGCGCAGCCGTCAAGCAGGAATTGATCAATCGCGAAGTTCTGATGCAGGAAGCCGACAAGCAGGGCCTGAGCAATACGGCGGACGTCAAGGCGCAGATGGAACAGGCCCGTCAGATGATCGTGATCCGTTCGCTGATCGCCGATTTCGGCAAGAAGCACCCAATCACCGATAGCGACATCAAGGCCGAATACGACAAGTTCAAGGCCACCACCGGCGACAAGGAATATCACGTGCATCACATCCTGGTCGAAACCGAAGACCAGGCCAAGGCCATCATCGCCAAGCTGAAAGCCGGCACCAAGTTCGAAGATCTGGCCAAGCAATCGAAGGATCCCGGCTCCGCTGCCAACGGCGGCGATCTGGACTGGGCCACGCCGGCCGCATTCGTCAAGCCGTTCTCCGATGCAATGGTTGCGCTGAAAAAAGGCGATATCACCGATACGCCTGTGAAAACGCAATTCGGCTACCACGTGATTCGCCTGGACGACGTCCGTGCCGCCAAGGTGCCGACACTGGAAGAGCTGAAGCCGCAAATCACCGAAGCCCTGCAACAACGCAAGATCCAGGAATATCAGGAAAGCCTGCTCTCCAAGGCAAAGATAGAGTAATTGCTCTGACGTCTTCGCAGTTCCTTGTTCGCCGCCGGCCAGGCTGGCGGCGAATCAAAAAAAATCCATGCGATTTGCGTCGCATGGATTTTTTTTAGGCCCGCTCTACTTTCCAAACTCTGCTTCCGATCTAAAACTCTTCCCAATCCGCCGCATTTTCCGATGCCGGTTTCGACACCTGCTTTGTCGCTTTAGGCGCCGATGCCGGTTCCGCCATCGTCTTCGGCGTCTGTACGGTTTTCACTGTGCGCGCAACCGCCGTTGTCTTGACCGCAGGCCGCTGCGCCGGACCGGCGGCAGCTCCTGCATTCAAGGCCGGCGCCCGAGGCGGCGCCGCCACGGCAAGCCCCGGCGACGGCGCGGCCGCGTGCTCATCGTCAAGCCGGAAACCAGCCACCACGTGGGCCAGGCCGACAGCCTGCTCCTGCAGCGATGCCGCCGCGGCTGCGGCCTGTTCCACCAGCGCCGCATTTTGCTGCGTGGCTTCATCCATCTGGACAATGGCGCGGTTGACCTCTTCGATGCCGGAGCTCTGCTCCTGGCCGGCCGCGCTGATTTCGCTGACGATATCGGTCACGCGTTTGACGCTGCTGACGATCTCGCCCATGGTGCCGCCGGCCTGGCCGACCAGCTTGCTGCCGATTTCCACTTTTTCAACCGAATCGCTGATCAGCGCATTGATCTCCTTGGCCGCAGCGGCCGAACGCTGCGCCAGGCTGCGCACTTCGGAGGCGACCACGGCAAAGCCGCGGCCCTGCTCGCCCGCTCGTGCCGCTTCCACCGCCGCGTTCAAGGCGAGAATATTGGTCTGGAACGCAATCCCGTCGATCACGCTGATGATCTCGACGATCTTTTTCGACGAATCGTTGATGGCGCTCATGGTGTCGACCACCTGGCCGACCACGCTGCCGCCTTCGGTGGCGATGGTCGACGCGGAAATCGCCAATTGGCTGGCGGCGCGCGCATTATCCGCATTTTGCTTGACCGTTGAAGTCAGCTGCTCCATCGCGGACGCGGTTTCTTCCAGCGAACCGGCCTGCTGTTCAGTGCGATTGGACAAATCCAGATTGCCGACCGCGATTTCGTTGGACGATACTTTGACCGATTCGCTGGCCTGCCGGATCTCGCGCAGCACCGAGGCAATCTTGTCGGTGAACCGATTGAATGCGCCGGCGATCTGCGCCAGCTCATCCTTGCCCTCGGCGCTGAGCCGCCGCGTCAGATCGCCATCGCCCGAGGAAATATCTTCCAGCGCATCGCGCACCAGCTTCAGGCGATGCAGAATGCCGGTGATCGCCGCCGTCAGCAGAAATGCCGCGATCAGGATCATCGCGATGGTCGCCGTCGCCGAAACCTTGATGACCGAATTGATGGAAGCGGTCGCTTCGGCGCGATCCAGGCAAAGCACCAGGAACCAGTCGGAACCGGCTACCTGTTTGACGAACAGCATATCGTCCTTGCCGGCGATGCGCGCCGAGCCGCCTTGCTTCTTCTGTTCCAGATCGAGCAGCATGGCCGCCGACAGGCTTGGGTCGACTTCGGAAACCTGCTTGAGCGCCAACTCCTGTTTCGGATGCGTGATGACAATGCCGCTGCGGTCGATCAGGAAGGCATAGCTGGAAGGCGTCGGTTTGATCGAGGTCACATTGCGCACCACATTGTCCAATTGGACATCGGCGCCGACCACGGCGGTGGCGGCGCCCTTGGGGCCGATCGGCTCGGCGAAAGTGACGACCAGTTTTTTCGTGGTCGCATCGGCATACGGCAGGGTCAGCACGGCCGTGCCGGCCTGGTCGGCCTGGATATACCAGGGACGCTTGGATGCAACGTAACCTTCCGGCATCGGATGCACAAAAAATCCCGGCGTGCCGGGTACGCCGATATAGGCATCATCGAAAGAGCCGGCCGCCATTGCGGCCTTGACGAACGGCAATGGATCGCTTTGATCGACCGCCAGTTTCATGGAAGATGCGATGGTCCGCTTGGCGCGCAGCCATTCGGAAATATTATCGGCCCGGCTATCGGCCAACTGCCCCATTTCTTCATCAAGCGCCTGGTAGGTATCGCTTCTGACCTTGAGAAAGTTGGCGCCTGTCAACACCAGCATCGCCAATGCCACGATGGCGACGCAAATAACAATCAAACGCATACGAATAGATGAAAACATGAGATTCCCCTTTGGAAGACACATACTTTTCTAATGCTTTATGGTGTTCGCCGTTATCTTCTTCGTCTCTATTGATATTTGTTTGGACAATATAGCGACAAATCCGGAGGAAAGATTATTTATTGCATTATTTATTTCACGCGCTCGGCCGTCGGTGCTAATCTGTATTGCAGCGGAACAGCCCCAACAAAAAATATTTCCGCATCACAACACACGCTCTCCGCAGATGTTTTACCGCTACACCATACCAACCGATTGCGTTGCTAAATAAGGGGGAGCCATGAGCACAGTCATGCAGGAAGTCGATGAGCGCACCAATCTGACTGCCAACAATAAATTCGAACTGCTGCTGTTTCGTCTCGGACAAGACGCCAATTCCGATCATCGCGAACTGTTCGGCATCAATGTTTTCAAGGTCCGCGAAATCATGGTCATGCCGACCGTCACATCGGTTGCCGGCGCGCCGCCCCACATGATGGGCGTCACCAATATTCGCGGCCAGATCATTCCCGTCATCAATCTGGCAGGCGCGGTCGGATGTTCGCCCACCAATGGTTTGAATATTTTGATGGTGACGGAATATGCACGTTCGACGCAGGGTTTCGCGGTGGAGGAAGTCGACGAAATCGTGCGGCTCGACTGGAGCCAGGTGTTGTCGGCCGAAGCCAGCAATGCGGGCGGCATGGTGACCAGCATCGCGCGCCTGGACGGCGACGTGCACAACACGCGCCTGGCCCAGGTGCTGGACGTTGAAAAAATCCTGCGCGACGTGCTCCCGGGCGACGAGCCGGTGATTACGCCGGAAACGGTCGGCGCTCATTTCACCCTGCCCGCGGGTACGCAGATTCTGGCGGCCGACGACTCGCCGCTGGCGCGCATGCTGATCACCAAGGGACTGGATGCGATGGGTACGCCCTTCGTGATGACCAAGTCCGGCAAGGAAGCCTGGGACAAGCTGCAAAGCATTGCCGACACCGCGAGTGCCGAAGGCAAGAAAGTGAAAGACAAGATCTCGCTGGTGCTGACCGATCTTGAAATGCCGGAAATGGACGGCTTCACGCTCACGCGCAAAATCAAGCAGGACGCACGCTTCGAAGGCATTCCGGTCGTAATCCATTCCTCGCTATCCGGTTCGGCCAATGAGGATCACGTCAAGAGCGTGGGCGCCGATGCCTACGTCGCGAAATTCCTGGCCGAAGATCTGGCGGCGACCATCCGCCGGGTTTTACATCAATAAATCGGCAAACGCGTAAGCCATAAAATAAAAAAGCCTGCCGTCAAAAACGGCAGGCTTTTTTTGCGGTTGCGGATCCGGCTTAGCCGATCCATTTCCGCGCATTGCGGAACATCCGCATCCATGGCGAATCCTCGCCCGCGTCATCCGGATGCCAGGATTGCAATACGCTGCGGAATACCCGTTCGCCATGCGGCATCAATGCCGTGCAGCGGCCGTCCGGCGTGGTCACGGAAGTAATGCCGCCGGGCGAGCCGTTCGGATTATAGGGATAGGCTTCGGTGGCCGCGCCACGATGATCGACAAAGCGCATCGCCACGATCGCCTGGTCGCGATCGCCGGTCTGCGAGAAATCCGCATAGCCTTCGCCATGCGCGACCACGATCGGCGCCCGAGAACCGGCCATGCCCTGCAGGAAAATCGACGGCGAATCGGTCACTTCAACCATCACGAAACGCGCTTCGAATTGCTCCGATTTGTTGCGCGTGAATTTCGGCCATGCCTGGGCGCCCGGAATAATCGATTTCAGATTGCTCAACATCTGGCAGCCATTGCAGATGCCCAGCGAGAAGGTGTCGTCGCGCTGGAAGAACTGCGCGAACTGCCGCTGCATCGCCTCGTTGAACAGAATGGTTTTGGCCCAGCCTTCGCCGGCCCCGAGCACGTCGCCATAGGAAAAACCGCCGACCGCGATCAGTCCCTTGAAATCGTCCAGCCGCGCGCGGCCCGCGATCAGATCGCTCATATGCACATCGACCGCGGCAAAGCCCGCCTTGTGCATGCCGTATGCGGTTTCAACGTGCGAATTGACGCCCTGCTCGCGCAGGATCGCCACGCGCGGACGGGCGCCGCTGTTGATATAGGGCGCGGCGATATCCTGCTGCGGGTCGAAGCTCAGCATTTGCGACAGGCCGGGATCGGCGGTATCGAGGATGTTGTCGTATTCGGCGTCGGCGCAGGCCGGATTGTCGCGCAGCCGCGCGATGCGCCAGCTGGTTTCGCTCCACAGGCGCTGCAGAGCGGCCCGCGGCTGGCTGTAGATGGTTTTGGTGTCGCGCGCGAATTCGATGACGTCGCGGCTGTTCGGCTTGCCGATGATATGGCTGCAGGCGCCCAGATCGTATTCGCGCAGCACGTTCATGACGTCCGATTTTTCTTCCGCGCGCACCTGGATCACCGCGCCCAGTTCTTCATTGAACAAGGCCGCCAGCGTTGCTTCGTTGCGGCGCTCGGACACTTGCGCGGTCCAGTTCTTGGCATCGCCCCAATCGGCGCCATGGCCGCTTTCCATCGCCAGGATATCCAGATTCAGCGACACGCCGGCATGGCCCGCAAACGCCATTTCGCACAATGTCACGAACAGGCCGCCGTCGGAACGGTCATGGTAGGCCAGCAGTTTGCCTTCGCCGTTGAGACGCTGGATGGCCTTGAAAAAGCCTTTCAGGTCTTCCGCGCTGTCGATATCCGGCGCGCGATTGCCGAGCTGCTGCATGACATGCGTGAGCACCGAGGCGCCCATGCGGTTCTTGCCGCGGCCCAGGTCGATCGCGATCAGCACGGTATCGCCGGCATCGGTGCGCAACTGCGGCGTCAGCGTCGCGCGCACATCGCTGACCGGCGAGAAGGCCGACACGATCAACGATACCGGCGAAGTCACGGCCTTGGCCTGGCCGGCATCGCTCCAGGTCGTGCGCATCGACAGCGAATCCTTGCCGACCGGAATACTGATGCCCAGCGCCGGACACAATTCCATGCCGACCGCCTTGACGGTATCGAACAGCGCCGCATCCTGCCCCGGCTGGCCGCAGGCGGCCATCCAGTTGGCGGACAATTTGATATCCGAAATATCGGCGATGCTGGCTGCCGCGATATTGGTCAGCGCCTCGCCCACCGCCATGCGGCCGGAAGCGGCGGCGTCGATCACGGCCAGCGGCGTGCGTTCGCCCATCGCCATGGCTTCGCCGAGATAGCCTTCGAAACTCATGGTGGTCACGGCGCAATCGGCCACCGGCACCTGCCATGGGCCGACCATCTGATCGCGCGCCGTGGTGGCGCCGACGCTGCGGTCGCCGATGGTGATCAGGAACGATTTGTTGCCGACGGTCGGCTGGCGCAACACGCGTGAAGCGACTTCGGCCAGATCCATGCCGGTCAGATCGACCGGCGGGAAAGCCGACGCCGCATGCCGCACGTCGCGATGCATCTTCGGCGGTTTTCCAAGCAGCACATCCATCGGCATGTCGACCGGCTTGTTGTCGTGCACCGGATCGATGACCTGCAGTTGGCGTTCTTCCGTCGCGGTGCCGACCACCGCGAACAGGCAGCGCTCGCGCAGGCAAAGATACTGGAACAGGTTCAGATGCTCGGGCGCGATCGCCAGCACATAACGCTCCTGCGATTCGTTGCTCCAGATTTCCTTGGGCGCCATGCCGGATTCTTCCAGCGGAATCTGGCGCAGATCGAAAATCGCGCCGCGCTTGGCATCGTTGGTGATCTCGGGAAACGCATTCGACAGGCCGCCGGCGCCGACGTCGTGGATCGACAGGATGGGATTGTGCTCGCCCATCGCCCAGCAGGCATTGATGACTTCCTGCGCGCGCCGCTCCATTTCGGGATTGCCGCGCTGCACCGAATCGAAATCCAGGTCGGCGGTATTGGCGCCGGTGGCCATCGACGACGCCGCGCTGCCGCCCATGCCGATGCGCATGCCGGGTCCGCCCAACTGGATCAGCAGGCTACCGACCGGCAAGGCGTTTTTGCTCGTATGCCTGGCCGAAATGCTGCCGATGCCGCCGGCAATCATGATCGGCTTGTGATAACCCTGCACGTTGCCGCCGACGTTCTGCTCGTAGGCGCGGAAAAAACCGCCCAGATTGGGGCGGCCGAATTCGTTGTTGAATGCAGCGCCGCCGAGCGGACCGTCGATCATGATCTGCAAGGGCGAAGCGATACGGTCCGGCTTGCCATAGAGCGCCGCATCGGCCTGATCGGCCGCGCGCCCGGCCGGCGGCAGGGTCACATCCCGGGCATTTTCCCAAGGCTGGCGCGCCTCCGGCAGATGCAGATTGGAAACGGTGAAACCGGCCAGTCCGGCTTTCGGCTTGGCGCCGCGCCCGGTCGCGCCTTCGTCGCGGATCTCGCCGCCGGCGCCTGTAGATGCACCCGGAAACGGCGAAATCGCGGTCGGATGATTATGCGTTTCGACCTTCATCAGAATATGCGTCAGTTCTTCCGACGCCTGGTATTCATTGCCGCTGTCGGCGCCGCGCGCATAAAAGCGCATCACGCTCGCGCCTTCGATGATCGATGAATTGTCGCTGTACGCCACCACCGTGCCGCGCGGCGCCAGTTGATGCGTGTTCTTGATCATGGCGAACAGGGATTTGTCCTGCGCCACGCCGTCGATGGTCCAATCGGCGTTGAAAATCTTGTGGCGGCAATGCTCGCTGTTGGCCTGCGCGAACATCATCAGCTCGACGTCGGTCGGATTGCGGCCGGCGCGCGTGAATGCATCCACCAGATAATCGATTTCATCTTCCGACAATGCCAGGCCCAGCGTGCTGTTGGCATCCGCCAGCGCCGCCTTGCCGCCCGCCAGCAGATCGATGAATGCCAGCGGCTTGGCCCGCAGCTCCTGGAACAGGCCCGCGGCTTCGGTGGCGTTGCGCAAAACGGTTTCGGTCATGCGGTCGTGCAGCAGCGCGCTTACCGCTTGCGCGCTGGCCTCGGACAGGCGCCGCGCGCCGCCCAACAGGCCGGACTTCACCTGCAGCCGATAACGTACGCCGCGCTCGATGCGCTTGATCTGCGCCAGGCCGCAGTTATGCGCGATATCGGTCGCCTTGCTGGCCCATGGCGAAATGGTGCCGAAACGCGGAATCACGACAAAATCGTCGCCCTCGCCGGATTGGCCGGCGGCATCGAACACATCGCCATAGGTCAGCAATCCGTCCAGGCGCGCGGCGTCGGCCACCGATAATTCGGCAATGCTGTCGACAAAGTGATAGTAGCGCCCGTTGATGCCAGTGATCGAAGCATCGATCACTTGCAATTGAGACAACAGGTTTTGGGTACGGAACGCGGAAAGGGCATTGGAGCCCGGCAAAATCAACATGGCGAGATGGGAGTTGAGGCGGCAAAGCCGGGATTATACCGCGATGCGGGCATAATCATCTGCTTCCGGGGAGGCCAAATGACCAATAATACGGATCGGTCAAGGGGTGGTTTGGCGGGGCATGACGGGGTGTTGTGCGCAGTGAGGTAAAGGAGGAGCCGGCCGCAGGCCGGTGGGGGACACGAACGGAGTACAACGCCCCGTCATGCCCCTCCAAACCGCGCCTTGACTACTTACTTCAATCGCAAGTCGTTTTTCACCGCCTGCACGCCCTTGACCCCACGGGCAACTTCGCCGGCCTTGGCGGCGGCTGCAGTGGAACTGACGAAACCGCTCAATTGCACGGTGCCTTTATAGGTTTCGACGTTGATTTCGGTCGCCTTCAGGGTCGGTTCTCCGACAATCGCTGCCTTCACCTTGGTGGTGATCACGGCGTCGTCGACATACTCGCCGGTTCCTTCGTGCTTGGCCGTCGATGCGCAGCCCGCCAGCGACAACATGAATGCGGCGAAAAACAATGTGGCAATACGTTTGGACAGGGTCATGGCAACTCCTCGTAATTATTAAAATGGAAACGTTTTTTAACGCACAAAGCAGTGCTGCCTGTTCAGATGCCGGCCGAATCCTTAAGTTTCTTACCGGAAGAAAATAAATCCTGCGGCAAACTCGCCGCATGCGCTTTTCGGCAGCCGATTCGATGTATCATTCACGCCGCTCGAAAGGACGACCAAGGGGACGAGCCCGGCAGCGCGACGCATTGTTTCGATGCCGCACGGCAATCATTGACACATTCCGGACATTCCGAATCCACCATATCGTGACGCAACGACAAAATCAAAAAATAGCTGTGATTGGGGCCGGGCTGAGCGGTATCTGCACAGCCTATTTTCTGGCGCAGGCGGGTTGCCAGGTCACGCTGATCGAACAGCACGGCAACGTCGCCGAGCAAGCCAGCCTGGGGAACTCGGGGCTGATCGCCGCCGCGGGCCAGATGCCTTCGGCCGCGCCCGGCCTGCGCAAGAAAATATTGTCCAGCCTGTTCAACGCGGATTCGCCGATATTGCTGTCGCCGACGCTGAGCCCCGCCCTATGGGGCTGGCTGCGCAAATGGGTGGCGCAATCGCAGCTGGAGCGCTACCGCCTCAACAAAACGCGCATGACCCAGGCCGCGTTATACGGGCAGCAATTGCTGCTGCAGTTGCAACAGCAGCACATGATCGATTACCAGGCCAGCGCCGGCGTCGTGCAGGTATTCCGCCATGAAGCGCAACTGGCCGCGGCTGCCAAACTGCGCGCCGTCCTGGTCGACCTGAATATTGCCCACAGCCTGCTTGACGCAAAACAACTGCGCCAGCTCGAACCGAACCTGAATCCAGCCACGGCGCTTGCCGGCGGCTGGCACTTCCCGCAGGATGGCGCCGGCAACTGCCTGTTTTTCATCAAGCAAATGAAAGCCATCGTGCAAGCCATGGGCGTGCAAAGCCAGTTCATGCAGACGGTGACGGCCTTGCAATCCGGCGAACAGGGCGCGGTGCTGACCATCGACGGCGCGCCGCATGCATTCGACGCCGTGGTGGTGGCCGCCGGCGCGGGCAGCAATAAATTGCTGAAGCCTCTGGGCATTCGGATTCCGACCGCCATCGCCAACAGCTACGCGGCGGTGGCCACCATCAAGAATCCTGAATTCGCGCCGCGCGGCGCCGTGCTCGATGCGGATTACAAGACGGCCATCGTACGCCTCGACGAGCGCATCCGCATCACGGGCATCCTCGATTTGCAGCCCGGCAGGCGCGCTCGCGCAATGCACCCGCAAGCCATGAAAACCCTATTGAAAATTGCCGACGACTGGTATCCCGATGCGGCCAATTACAACCAGGCCAGCTTCTGGAGCGGCAACGTGGTGATGCTCCCGGACGGCCCGCCGCTGATCGGCGCGACCGCAGCACCCAATATTTTCGTGCATATCGACGGCAGCAGCGACGGCTGGGCGGCCTCGGTCGGCGCGGCCGCGGCCCTGGCCGACCTGATCGGCGGACGCCAGCCGGAAATCGATGTCAGCGGCTTGCAGCTGACGCGCTATCACTGAGCAGACGTCCGGCCGCGATCGTTATCGTGCGCTGGCAGCGCGCCGCGATCGATGTATCGTGCGTGACCAGCACCAGCGTTGAACGATGCGCCTGGTTCAGCTCGAACATCAGGCCGATCACCGCTTCGCCGGTCACCGCATCCAGGCTGCCGGTGGGTTCATCGGCAAACAGCAGCGGCGGTTCGGTGACGAATGCCCGCGCCAGCGCCACGCGCTGCTGCTCGCCGCCGGACAGGAATTTCGGATAATGCTTCAGCCGGGCCGCCAGGCCGACCCGGTCCAGCATATGCAGGGCTTTCTCGCGGGCCTTGCCGTCGCCGCGCAACTCCAGCGGCAGCATGACGTTTTCCAGCGCATTCAGATGGCCCAGCAACTGGAAGGACTGGAACACGAATCCCAGCCGCGCCTTGCGCAAAGCCGCCCTGCCGTCTTCATCGAGCGCAAAAATATCCGTCCCGCCCAGCCTGACCGCGCCGCTCGACGGCGTATCCAGGCCGGCCAGCAAACCGAGCAAAGTCGACTTGCCGGAACCCGAAGCGCCGACAATTGCCAAAGTGGTGCCGGCTTGCACGGTAAAATCGATCTGTTCGAGTATGGCCAGGCGGCCGGACGGCGCGCTGCCATCGGCCACGTTCTTGCTCAAACGATCGACTTCGATGGCGGGATGCAAGGCGGAAGGCGAATTGGAATCGGAATGAGATTCGGAATGAGATTCGGGATGAGATTCGGGATGAAATTCGCGATTTGAAGCAACATCCGAAACAACTGTAGAGGATTCAAACATGCAATTAAATGAACTCCGGCGTAAGGTAATGGGACTGGCGCTGAAGACAACGATAACGGCGACGCTGGCACTGGCGGCCATGCTGGCCGCGGGCGAGGCCTATTCTGCCCCAAAAACCGTGCTCGTGCTCGGCGACAGCCTGTCCGCCGAATACGGCCTGGCGCGCGGCACAGGCTGGGTCGCGCTGCTGCAGCAACGCCTGAAGGAACAGAAAATCGATGCCACCGTGATCAATGCGAGCATCAGCGGCGACACCACCAGCGGTGGCAAATCGCGCCTGGGGCCGCTGCTGGCCGCGCACCGTCCCGATGTGCTGGTGCTGGAACTTGGCGCCAATGACGGCTTGCGGGGGCTGCCCTTGTCCGATACCGAAAACAACCTGAACGCCATGCTGAGCGCGGCCAAAAACGACAAGGCGCGCACGCTGCTGATCGGCATGCGGATTCCGCCGAATTACGGCACCGTGTATGCGCGCCAGTTCACAGATCTGTTCGGCAAGGTCGCAAAAGAAAACAAATCCGCGCTGGCGCCGTTTCTGCTGGACGGCGTGGCGCAGCAGCCGGCGCTGTTCCAGGCCGACCGCCTGCATCCAACCGAGCAGGCGCAGGCCATGCTGCTCGATAACGTCTGGCCTTATCTGAAACCGCTATTGCAGAAATAAGGCGTAAAAAAACGGCGGACAAAAGAAAGAACGTCATAATCAAAAAATAAAATTATCCAAAAATAGTTTTTTGACCCTTAAAACTACGGCAAAGCTCATGAAAAAAGTAAGCGTCATCACTCCAACAAAAAATAGACCCGAATTTCTGCGCCTTGCAAAACAATGCTTTTTAGCTCAAACGTATAAAAATATCGAATGGTTAATTCTGGATGACAGCGATTTAAAAAATGAGGAATTTTCAAATTTAATTGAAAATAATATTGTTTATATTCATAGTGCGGGGCCTCTCTCTATCGGAGAAAAACGCAATCGATTAATCGATCAGTCTACAGGCGAAGTAATCGTCCATTTTGATGACGACGATTACTATTTATCTAATTATGTTGAGAAATTTGTAGCCACTCTAGAAAGCGAAAATTCAGATCTACTCAATTTAAGAAGCTTCTTTCTATGCAATGCTTGGTCGGGAAATTTTGCCTATTGGGATCTCACGGTCAAAGAAGGTCTTCATTTTAAAATGTTTAAGGAGGACGTAGAATTGGTCATGCTTGATTCCACCAATAATAAAGGATTTCAACTGAGTCATTTTGGCTTCGGGTTCGGGTGGACATATAGAAAAAGCGTGTGGAAAGAAAATCCGTTTCTGGATATAAATTGGAACGAGGATGGCGAATTTTCAGCCAAAGCCAGGAAGAAATTCAAATTGGATGGCCTGATGGACGCGGATGGAATTTGCCTGCATTTTTTGCACAAAAACAGTTCTTCAATGTGCTTTCCTCAATACATATTACCGCCACGTTTACTTAAGAATTTTTTTCCGCTGGACAAAGTTGGTCAGTATTTGAAAGCCAGTGCTTTCTGATCGTCCAAATTGCTGATGCCAAATATTCGTATCCCGCGGCATAGTCTTGGTATAACCACCCCGGCTGCGGCTCGTAGGCGACAACAAGACATCATCGATCGTCAGCGGCCCCAAGCCTGCCCCACCAAGTGATCAACCTTCCTCGAAGCACCTGCGGCGTCATCAAGCTTTTCTAGAAGCTATAAAACATTAAAAGAGAATAAATCCGACTAGGTAAGCGCCCCTCTTTTTTTCGCACAAACGAAAATGCCCGCTTGCGCGAGCATCTGTATGTGGGCGGAAAATTTGTCCGCCGGTTTTCCGTGCAGGCCTTTCAAGACTCAAGGCTGATCTTCCACGGCTTTGGGAGGATGGTCCGCCGCCTTCAGGATTTTCACCTTGGCTCTTTCCTTCAGCACATCCAGATAGGCCAGCATTTCCTGCTGCGCCAGGATGTCCGCCACCTGCTGCTGTTCAGTCAGGCGCCGCGCGTTATCCGGCGTCGCCGGCTGCGTGACCTTGCCGATGCGGAAGATGCTATAGCCCTGTCCCGGCTGCATTACCCCGACGTAGGCCGGCAGCTTGGTGGCATCGGCCTTCATGACGGCATTCAGGACATCGGCGCCCAGATCCTGGCTCTTCACGCGCGAGATCGACATCTGGTCGGCAAAGCCGGTACTGTCGTCCTTCTGCTTCAGCGCCGCCAGTTTTGCCTCGCCGGCCTGTTGCGCCAGCACGGCTTCCTGCTGCTGCAGCACCAGTTCGCGCACTGCCGCCTGCACCTCCGCGAACGGTTTCTTCGATTGCGGCTTGTACTCGACGATGCGGCCCGCGACCAGCACATTCGGGGCCACCTCGACCGCTTCCGTATTGTGCTTGTTCTTGATGACATCGTCGGTAAACAGCGCCGTCAGGAACTTCGGATTGTTATACGGCGCGGCGCCGGCGGTCTTGCTTGGCGAACGGGTTACATTCGACGCGGTTTCGATCTTCAGGTGCAGCTTGTCGGCCGCCGGCTTCAGGCTGTCGCCCTGCTCGTAGACGGTGTTATTGAAAGTATCGGCCAGCTCGCCGAATTTCTTGGCGGCCAGCTGCGATTTGATGGCGTCCGAAATTTCGCCTTTGACCTGGTCCAGGGTCTTGCCCTGGGCCGGCTTGATGCCGGTCAGTTGAATGATGTGATAGCCGAAATCGGATTGCACCGGCTGGCTGACTTCGCCCTGCTTCATCTGGAATACGGCGTCTTCGAACTGCTTGACCATCATGCCGTCGTGGCTGAAATAACCGAGGTCGCCGCCGAGTTCGGCGGATCCCTTGTCGTCCGAATTCGCTTTCGCGACCTTGGCGAAATCGGCCGGATTGGCGATCAGCTGGGCCGACAGTTTATCGGCCTTGGCCTTGGCGGCAGCCTTGTCGGCGGCGCTGGCGTCTTTTTTGACCGCAATCAGGATGTGGCTGGCGCGGCGCTCTTCCTTGCCGGCGTACTGCTGCCGGTTCTGCTCGTAATACGACTTGATGTCGGCGTCGCTGACGGTGACCTGCGAGGCCGCGGCGGCGCTATCGAGCACGATATATTCGATCTTCGCCTGTTCCGGCACCTGGAATTGCGCGCCGCTCTTGTCGTAATACGCTTTGAGCATGTCGTCGGTGATCTTGACCTGGCCGGCATAGGCGCTGTTCTTGAACATGACCTGCTGCACCACGCGTTCCTGGTCGTTCAGGTCGGACATGCGCGCCGCCACGGTTTTCGGGGCGAAAGCGGTATCCTGCACAGCGCTGTTCAATTGCTGCAAGGCCATGTCCTTCATCAGGTCCGCTTCATATAAAGCCGGCGTCCGGCCTTGCGCGCCCAGCAGCATCTGGTACTGGGCCTTGTCGAAACTGCCGTCCGGCTTGAACAGGTCCGGCAGAATCATCTTCAGTCTTTCCAGCAGCTCCGTATCCGTGACCCGCAGATTGTCGCGCTGGGCTTCAGCCAGCATGGCGCGCTGCGCGATCAGGTTATCCAGCGACGCGCGCCTGGTTTCCGGCGTATCCAGCAATTTCATGTCGACCTGGTTACCGAACATCTGGCGCATGCGGTCCAGTTGCTGCCGGTGCACGGCGTCCCACTCCTGCTGCGAGATGTTCTGGCCGGCGACCTTGGCCACCGTATCGTCGCCGCCACGCATGCCGGTATAGCTTTGCAGTCCGAAAAACGCGAATGACGGGAGAATAAGCAGCAGCAACAGCAACTGCATTAAACGCCGATGGGTACGAATAAATTCAAACATGGTCAACCGATCCCGGGACAAATTGCAAAAAATGACATATCGGCCTGCCGGCCTATAAAAAAAGGCGAACGCTTGTTCGCCTCGATTGCGCGCCTTGACTTCGACTTCTGAGGGCGCTTTTGACGGCAGATACGCCAGCTTCAGACGTGCGCGCCCGATTATACACAGTGAATTCCGGGCTGTCATTACGACCGCCCCGGCTATGGGAAGCGCCCGGCCCTCTCAGTAAGTGTATTTCAGCTCGGCAAAAACGGTTCTTTCCGGAAACGGATGGAACAGGAAGTATTTGCGATTGCCGATGTTGTCGATGCCGCCGGCCCCGGTCCAATGCCGGTCGAATTTGTATTGCATGCGGGCATCGGCGACAAAATAGCCCTCAAATCCCTGATAGGTCGACGTATTCACATCGGTATTATCGACGGTTGAATAAAGACGGCTGCTGTAGCGGCCGGCAAGCGTATAAGCCCAATGATCGTCCGGCCGGTAACTTGCCACGATCGTGGCGCGAAGCTTCGGCACATAAGGCACGCGCTTGCCCACGGAAGTGGCATCCGGCGTCGCCGCCGGCGCCACATAACTGCTGTTGCCGGTAATGACCGCGTCGACATATGTCAGGCTGCCGGTCAGATCGAAGCCATTGATCAATACATTGTTGCGGGACGCCACCAATTCGATGCCGCGCTGCCTGGTACTGTCGACGTTTTGCGTAAAGCTGCTCGCTACCCCGTTCGGCAGTGTCGATGATTGCGAAATCAGCGCATCCCTGACATGTTCCTCGAACACCGAGGCGCGCAGCCTGCTGTCTTCCGTCACGCGTTCAAGCGCCAGTTCCGCCGACAGCACCCGTTCCGGCCTCAGGAAAGGATTCGCCTGTACGAAGGTCGTGCCGACGGCGATGTTCTGATATAACTCGCCGACCGTCGGGAAGCGCAGCGCCTTGCCGAAAGAGCCAGTCACGCTCCACAGATCGCTGGCCTGCCAGGCGAGCGACAGCTTCGGCGAGAATCCGGACGATGTCACGCCCGGCTGCGTCGTCGCAAAACCGACGCCGCCCGACGTGGAGTAATTAAACCCGTCAAACGCGCGCCATGATTCATAACGCCCGCCGATGGTGGCGATGATCGACGGCGACAGCCGCCACGCATCCTGCGCCCACAACGCGGATGTCGTGGTCTTGCCGAGCGAATTGCTGAACAGGCTGCCGTTGCCGCCGGAAACCCAATCGGCGGTGTTATAGGTGGGATTGACCAATTTATATTGATCGTAATGCGCACCGAAACTGATGATGTGTTTTGTTGCGTCCCCTTCCCCATGCCATATGCCCTTCACATCCGCCGTGCTCCAGCCGGTGCCCGATGCATCGGCAATGGTGCCCGGCCCCGAATTGAGCGCCGCGGGATAAGGACCGGTGGATGTCCTGGTCAAGTCTTCGCGGTAATAGAAATTGGTGGCGATGGCCTCCCAATCCCAGGGACCCTGGTTCTTGGCGCGCAGGGACAGGCTTTGCATCAGATGCTGCTGCTGCACTGTATTGCTGGAAAAGCCGGAGATTGCGTTTGCCGCATAGGCATTGCCGTTGATGTTGACGGCGGTGCCGCCATAATAGGCGGCGCCGGCGGCATCGGTCAGATACGACTCCGCATGCGCTTTCGCATCGTTCTGCCAGATGCCGATGGTGTAGGCCGCGGTGATCGACGGACTGAAATCGTAGGCCAGTTTCAGCCGCGCGGTATCCTGCACGGTATGCGTGATATTGCCGGCGCCGACCACCAGAATATTGCCGCCGGTTTTATTGGTATTGTTGATCGCGCCGCTGATTGTCTGGCCGCCGCCTGCCGCCGCCGTGGACCGGGTTGCGGTAATAAACGTCAACGGCTGGCTGGAACTGTCGAGGTGATTGGCGCTGAGGCGCCAGGAAAAATCGCCGGACCGATCTCCCAGATACATGCTGGCCTGGGCCGCCGGATCGGTGGAACTCGTGCCATAAACCGAAGAATTTTGCGTAGCGCCGCTGACCTTGAAGCCAGCCTCGAACTTTTTCGGCATGCTTGTGGTGATCGCCGTGACGGCGCCATAAGAATTTCCGGGATACATCGCTGAAAAAGGGCCGTACATCACGTCGATCCGCTCGATTTCCTCGGGCGACACCATGAACCATTGCGGCGAGCCGTTGGCGTTATTGTTGTTGATCAGCGCCGACAACAGGATGCCGTCGGTATACAGGAGCGTGCGCGCGCTGGCGTTGATGCCGGTGGTGCGGCTGGACATCGGCGCCTGTGTATCGCCGATGAAACGCTGGCGCACCACAACGCTCGGCGTGTATTTCAATACATCCTGCGCATTCATCACGTTGATGCTTTTGGCAGCCTGATCGGCGGTGACGCTTTCGGTGGTAACCGGCAACTGATTCTGTTCGGCCACTGACCGGGTCGCCTGGACCGTCACCTGCGGCAGGCTGGTATCGGCCTCCTGCGCGAAGGCGGAAGCCGCAAAGCAGGTAAATACGGCCGTGGCGATGGGGCCGCGGATGCCGCTGCCGGTTTCGACCGGCTTCATTGCTGTATTGGCATGGTTTTTCATTTTGTCTCCCTCTTGTTATTTATGCGGCACGATCAGAATGCAATATTCACGTCCTGCTCCAGCGACGTCGTTTCAAAATCCGATATCAGCACATCGATGCGCACATGCCAGCGGCCCGGCGCCGGCAGCGCGAACGGATCGACCGTCCAACTGCCGTTGTCGATGCCGCGATGCGCGTCTTTTTGCAAAGGTTCGATGCCGAGCGCAGGATTGGAAAACTGCAGCGATATCTCCTTTGCATCGAGCGGGCTGAAATCGGCGGCCTGCACGAACAGCGCGGCGAGCAGGCGGCGATCCGGCTGCGGTTTCAGGCTCAGGTCGACCATCGCCTTTTCGCCATGGATATGGATATTGACCGGTGCAGGATGCACCGGCGCAAGCGCACGCGGCGGCGGCGTAAAACGCCAGGTGGTGGCCAGCGCCAGGATCAACAGCACCAATCCGAGTTCGACGCAGATCAGGCGCCGCATCCAAAGACGCGCCCTGGCAGCCCTATGATCCGTTTGCACCTCACGTTGCACGCGCCCGGTCAGCGCATAGCGGTTGACCGCCGCAACCAGCAGCAGCAATAGCGCCAGAATCAGCTTGGCGCTCAAGATCCTGCCATAATCGGTGCGCCAAAGCGATGCCACGCCATCCAGTTGCAACCATGCGAGGGTCGCGCCGCTGGCCAGCAACAACGCCAGTACCCAGGGGATCATGCGGGAGAACCGCAGTAGCACGGCGATGCGTCCACCGGATTCGGCGCGCTCGCGCAACAGCAGCAACAACGGCAGCAGCGAGCCGACCCAAATGGCGATCGTCATTCCATGCAAAAACACGGCGGGACGGGCCAGCCATTGCGGCGCCGCCGAACTGGCGTGGCCGCTGGCGGCCAATGCCGCGCCCAGCAGCACCACGGCGGCAGCGGCGCTGATCCGCCGCAAAGGCTTGCCCGCAACGCCGATGGCGATGCACGCGGCAATCGCCGCTCCCGCCATCCGCCATGCCGTCAGGCCATAGGCGGTGGCCAGGCTGGCGCGCCACGGCGCCCAAGTGCCCAAGGCATTCCAGGGCAGCGCCAATGCATCCAGCCCTTGCAGGCCGACCGCCAATGGCAGCAACAACAAGGCGGCCACGGATACGCCGGCAGCCCAGCGCCAGGAGAACTCGCCCGGCCCGGCGAGATCTTCCTTCACAAAGGCGCGAAACACAGCCGCGCCAACGCCGATGAACAAGCTCAGATACAACGCCAGCCGGACGCTCCAGATCGCCGCCATCAGCGACGGCGGCATCGTTGCGGCGCTCGCCTGCGCCATGGCGTTCGCACCGGAACGCGCGCCGATCGAATACGTCAGGGAACCGCCGACCGGATGGCCATCCGCGGAAACCACCCGCCAGCTGAGCAGATAGGTGCCGTCGGCGCCGGCGCCGGTATCGGGCAGGCTGAGTTTCAACCCGTCGTCAATCGCGGCAACCTGCGTCAGCGGCTGCACCGAGCCGTCCGGTAAGGCCAGTTTGAACACCAATGGCGCGACGGGTTCGTTGAAATGCAGCGTGACGCCGGCCGGCGCGGCGCGCAGCATCGCGCCGTCGGCCGGTGCGGTATCGAGCAGGGAGGCATGGGCAAAGGCGCCGCCGGCCGCCAGCTGCAGCAATCCGAATAAAAGCAGGCCACGCGCCAGGCGCCGCCCGGCCGGCCGCAGCGCCGCCGCCAGCATGCGTATGCATATCAGGATCATGATTTATCCGTGCGCGAACACGGCTCCGGTATCAGGATTTAGGCTGCAAGGTCAGGTGCGGCGCCGGCTTCTCGGAAGGCTGTTTCAGATCGATCCAGCGTTCCGTGCCCTTTTCGCATTCCTGCACCACCGGAAAATATACGATCTGTCCGGCTTGCAAATCGGATGTCAGATAGGCCTGAAAAACGAATTCGTCGAAATAGGCGTCCGGCAGTTTGCCGGTCCATGACACTTCGCGCACGCCGGAACCTACCTGGGCGCCGTGCAATGCATATGCCTTCGGATACGCGCCTTCGACCAGATCGATCTTCCAGCCGGCTTTCGGCTGCGGCTTGACGGCGATCACGCCTTCGGGAATGCGTACGCGTATCTTCAGGGTGGCCGAACCCTTGCAGCCGTGCGGCACCTTGAATACCGCCTTGTAATAGCTGCCGGCGCTTGCCTGCGGATTGTCCAGCGTGATGTGGGCGCATGCCGGACAGGACGCAAACGCGGATGCACTGAGGACGGCGGCCAAAGCCGGCGCCCGGAAACGGAATGAAAACATGAAAATCACCTCGATGAATGATGCGCCGGTCGGAACTGGCCGACGGCGAAACGACGAGCCGGCCGCTCCTTCAGGAACGGTCAGCCGCGAAAATTCAGGCGAGGTGGAATGGGGGCGCGCGCGAACCCAGCGGCGGCCCTTGAGACAGGATGGCGGGCAATGGCGCCGCATGCGGTACGGATTGAACGGAAGTAAGCAGCAAGGGCATGCCGGCCAGCGCAAGGGCCGTCGACGGCAAGGCCGGCAATGTGCTCAGGACGCTGAACGGGCAATCGCTCGATCGGCCTTGATGACTCGGCGCATCGCCGGTAGCCGGCGCGCCATGGCGGGCATCGACCGTAATGCTCTTGATGCCGCTGCTGGTGCAGAAGGCCATTTCCAGGCGGCCGTCGCGCAAGGCGCTTGCACTCGGCATGAAGCCGGCCGGCACCAGCGCGCGCAGCGACAACGCCAGCAGCATCACGCAAAGCGCGATGCGATGGAAGCCGGAAGTCCGTTGTCGTGGAAATAACATGGCGGGATTGTAGCAGCTAATTCACGGGTTGCCGCTGCCGTACCTGTTCGAAAAAGCAAATGGCGGCGGCCGCGGCGACATTCAGCGACTCCATCCGGCCCAGGTGCGGAATCACGATCTGCGTGGTGGCGCAATCCAGCAGGTCCTGCGCCACGCCCTGCCCTTCATGTCCGAACAGCCAGGCAACCGGCTGCCGCAGATCGGCCTGAAACAGACTGGTTTGCGCGTAGGAGCTGGTTGCCAGCACCGGCACCGCGGCCTGCCCGGCGACCTCGACCAGATCGGTGTTTTCATGGATATCGAGCAGAAAGTGCGCGCCCATGCCGGCCCGCAATACCTTCGGCGACCAGGCCGAAGCGGTGCCCGCGGAGCAATAGATTTTCCGGATGCCGGCCGCCGCGGCGCTGCGCAGGATCGATCCCAGATTGCCGGGATCCTGCAGATTGTCCAGCAGCACCGCCGATTGATCCAGCGCCGCCGGCAATGGCGGCCGCGGCGTTTCGATCGCGAACAGCAGGCCGACGCCGTGCTCGACCTGGCTCAAGCCGCCATACAGCGCATCCGGCAATACGACGCATTGCGTGCGCGCGGCATCGCATTGCGCCAGGATTTGCGCGACTTCCGGATTGGCGCGGCCGCTTTCGGAAGCAATGCACAGCAGCGGCTGGCCGGCGCTTTGCAGAAAGCTTTGCGCCAGGTGCACGCCATCGAGCAGCGTGCGGCCGGCTTTGCGCCGGGCCGCGCCGCTGCCGGCCAGCTGCTTGAGTTCCTTGTATAGCGGATTATCGCGCGAGCTGATTTGCTTCACGCCGGCTCCACGCCGTTCAGCAAGGCGCGCACCGGCGCATAGGAGCGGCGATGCACCGGCGAGACGCCGTGCAATTGCAGGCGCGCCAGATGCAGCTCGGTGGGATAGCCCTTGTGCTGGTCGAATCCGTAATTAGGATAAATCAGATGCAGTTCGCACAGCGCGGCATCGCGCGCGGTCTTGGCCAGGATCGATGCGGCTGAAATGGCCGCCACCTTGTCGTCGCCGCCGACGATCGCTTCGGAACGGACGGCCATGACCGGGCAGCGGTTGCCGTCGATCAGCGCCAGCGTCGGCAAGGTCGACAAGGCTTCGACCGCGCGCCGCATGGCGAGCATGCTGGCATGGAGGATATTGAGGGTATCGATTTCCTGTTCGGAACACTGGGCGATGGCCCATGCCACGGCATGCGCCTTGATTTCTTCAGCCAGTTGTTCGCGCGTGGACGCGGTCAGTTTCTTGGAGTCGCGCAGGCCGGCGATCGGGCGTTGCGCGTCGAGAATGACCGCCGCCGCGAACACCGGCCCGGCCAGCGGCCCGCGCCCGGCTTCGTCGACGCCGCAAATGATCTCGCCGGCATAATCGAACAGCGACAAGGTCGGCTCCACGTATTTTGTTCGCTTCATCCCCACGCGTCCTTTATTTCCTTGTGCGCGCCAGCATCTGGCAAACCGCCTGGGCGCTTTCGCTGGCGGTGTCGCGCAGCAAACTGTGATGCATGTCGGTAAAACGCTGGCGCAATGCGCTCTTGCGCGCCGGGTCCGCCATCTGGCTCCACAGCGCATCGGCCAATGCCTGCGGCGTAACGGCGTTCTGCAACAGCTCAGGCACCAGGAATTCCCGCGCCAGAATATTCGGCAGGCCAATCCAGGGCTGGTAGCTCATATGGCGCAGAATATGCCAGGTGGCGGCCATCATTTTATAAGCAATCACCATCGGCTTCTTGAACAGGGCCACTTCCAGCGAGGCCGTGCCGGAGGCCACCAGCACGCCGTCGGCGGCGGCCAGCGCCACATGCGACTGGCCGTCCAGTATCTGCAACGGCACGTCGGCGAGGCCGGCTTCGGCCAGCAGGGATTCGAAATACTGCCGCTGGCGCGGTCCCGCCATGGGCGCCACCAGGCGCATTTTCGGATCGCGCCGCAACAGCAGTTTCGCCGCCGCGATGAAGCTGACGGCATTATATTTGAGTTCGGACATGCGGCTGCCGGGCAGCACGGCCACGATGGTTGCATCGGCATCCAGCCCAAGCGCGGCGCGCGCGGCGGCGACGTCCGGTTCCATCGGAATGATCTCGGCCAGCGGATGGCCGACGTAGGTTACCGGAATGCCTGCTTTGCGATACAGCGCTTCCTCGAACGGAAAAATCACCAGCATGTGCGAAGCGGCGCGCGCGATCTTGCGGATGCGTCCGCCGCGCCAGGCCCAGATCGACGGACTGATGAAGTGCATGGTCGGAATGCCGGCGCTTTTCAGATCGGCTTCCAGCCCGAGATTGAAATCCGGCGCATCGACGCCGATGAACAGATCCGGCTGCCGCGCCAGCAGGCTATCGCGCAAGGCGATCTGGATGCCCTTGATTTCGCGGTAGTGGCGCGCCACTTCGAACAGGCCGTTGACCGACAGTTTTTCCATCGGCCAATCGCTGACGAAACCGTATTGCGCCATGCGTTCGCCGCCGATGCCATGCAGCGAAGCATCCGGCAGATGCGGGCGCAAACCCGACAACAGCCGGCTGGCCAGCAGATCGCCGGAACTCTCGCCGGCGACCATTGCAATCGATATATTATCGGATGATGCCACGGGGCGATGCCTCGATGAACTGGCGCAGCAGGCGCAGATGCGGCGCCGCATCGGCCGAACGCTGTTCCTCTTCCAGCAAGGCTGCCTTGGCCTCTTCCAGCGGCAAGCCGGCGCGGTATACCAGCTTGTAGCCGCGCTTGATGGCCTGGATCTGGTCCACACTGAAGCCGCGCCGGCGCAGGCCTTCGCTGTTGATGCCGACCGGCACCGCCCGGTTGCCCGCCGCGGTCACGAACGGCGGCACGTCCTGGCTGACCGCCGCGGTAAAAGCCGTCATTGCATGCGCGCCGATATGGCAGAACTGGTGCACCGTGGTGAATCCACCCAGGAATACCCAATCGCCCAGATGAACGTGGCCGGCCAGCGTTGCATTATTGGCGAGGATCAGGTGATTGCCGAGCTGGCAGTCGTGCGCCACGTGCACATACGCCATGATCAGGTTGTCGCTGCCGAGCCGGGTCACACCGGCGTCCTGCGCCGTGCCGAGATTGAGCGTGACGAATTCGCGCACGGTATTGCGGTCGCCGATTTCCAGGCCGGTTTCCTCGCCGGCGTATTTCTTGTCCTGCGGCGCGGCGCCGATCGAGCTGAATTGATAAAAGGTATTGTCCCGGCCGATGGCGGTGCGGCCTTGAATGACGACATGCGGACCGATTTTGGTGCCGGCGCCGATGCTGACATGCGGGCCGATGACCGCATAGGGGCCGACTTCGACGCTGGCATCCAGCTGCGCGCCCGCCTCGATGATGGCGGTGGGATGAATGTTCGCCATGGAATCAGGCCGTTTTGCTGGCGTCGTCGGCATTGCGCATGGTGCACATCAGGTCGGCTTCGACCGCCAGTTGTCCATCGACCGTCGCGGTCGCACGGTATTTCCAGATGCCGCGCGCGCAGCGGGTGATTTCGACGTCCATTTTCAACTGGTCGCCGGGTTCGACCGGCCGCTTGAAACGGGCATTGTCGATGCCGATGAAGTACACCACGGTGCTGGCGTCGGGCTTTCTGCCTTCGGTCAGGAACGACAGCAACGCCGCGGTTTGCGCCAGCGCTTCGATCATCAGCACACCCGGCATGACCGGCTTGTGCGGAAAATGGCCGTTGAAGAATTCTTCATTGACGGTGACGTTCTTGATCGCGGTAATGGTTTTGCCGCTTTCCCAGTTCAGCACCCGGTCGACCAGCAGCATCGGATAGCGGTGCGGGAGGTATTCCTTGATTTGGTTGATGTCGAGGCTATTCATTCGTATCTTCTTCGGTAAGCGATTTAATCAATTTTTCCATCGCGCGCATTTTCTCACGCATCGCGGGTAAATTACGCAGCAAGGCAGCAGATTTTTCCCAATCGCCATGCTTTGTGATCGGATAGAAGCCGGTGTACTGGCCCGGTTCGGCGATCGAGCGCATGGCCAGCGTGCCGGCCGAGACATGGACCCGGTCGGCAATGGTGATGTGGCCGTGGATCATCGCGGCGCCGCCGATCGAGCAGTATTTGCCGATGATCGCGCTGCCGGCGATGCCGGCGCATGCGGCAATCGCGGTGTGGTCGCCGATCTGGCAGTTGTGCGCGATCTGGATCTGATTGTCGAGCTTGACGCCGTTGCCGATGACGGTATCGGCCAGCGCGCCCCGGTCGATGGTGGTATTGGCGCCGATTTCGACGTCGTCGCCGATGACGACGCAGCCGACCTGCGGGATCTTGACCCAGGCGCCGCTCTCGTTGGCAAAACCGAAACCGTCGGCGCCGATGACGGCTCCCGGATGCACGATGCCGCGGCGGCCGATGCGGCAGGCATGCTGCACGGTGACTCTGGCGTACAAATGGGTCGCCGCGCCGATGACCGCATCGCGGCCGATGAAACAGCCGGCGTCGATGCGCGCGCCCTCGCCCACCTCGGCCCCGGCCTCGATCACCACCAGCGGGCCGATACTGGCCCCGGCCGCGATTCTTGCAGCCGGATCGACCACCGCGCTCGGATGCACGCCGGGCGCCGCCGGCGGCGTATTGAGCGCCGCGAACCATTGCGCCGCATGGGCAAAATAGGCATAGGGATTGGCCGTGACGATGCGCGCGCCGCGATAGGCCGGGCCCAGGGCGGCATTGTCCTGCGGCGACAGGATCAGCGCCGCGGCCTGCGTATGCTCGGCCTGGTTTCTGAATTTGGAATTGGACAGGAAGGTGATATGGGATGGGGTCGCCGCGTCCAGGGGCGCTATGCCGATGACGGCAAGGTCGGCAAACCCCGCATCGCCGGTCAATTCGCCGCCCAGGCGTTCGACCAGTTCTGTCAGCCGGATACTCATAGGGGCCTTAATAAGGTCATCAATTAGTAAGTGGGCAACAACGGGTCAACCATGTGGCCAACGACGCCGATGAACCGCGGCAGGCTTACCGGCCCGCCCCGCTTCATTTGCCGCTGTTTAATGCCTTGATCACTTTATCCGTGATGTCGATGCGTGGACTGACGTACACGCCTTCCTGGAAAATGATGTCGTATTTCTCGGACTCGGCGATCTGGCGGATTACCTTGTTGGAGCGATCCAGCACGGCAGCCAGTTCTTCATTGCGGCGTTGATTGAGGTCTTCGCGGAATTCGCGCTGCTTGCGCTGGAATTCCTTGTCGAGATCGGTCAGATCGCGCTGGCGCTTGATGCGCTCAGGTTCGGACAATACAGGGCCATCCTTGTCCAGCTTGTCGGAGACCGCTTTCAGACGCGCGGCCAAATCTTCGATTTCCTTGTTGCGCGGGGAAAACTCTTGATCGATCTTGGCGCTCGCCGTCTTGGCAAGCGTCGCTTCCTTGAAAATCCGGTCAGTATTGACAAAACCAATCTTGGAGGTTTCCTGTGCAGTCGCGCTTGCACTGGCTACCAGACAAACTGCCAGAGCCGCAGATTGTAACGACAGAATTGATTTACTAAATAACTTCAAAATGTTCTCCGCGATTCAAAACGCCATTATGCCACTTCTTGGCGCGCCCTTAGAAACCTGTGCCCAATTGGAATTGGAAGGCCTGCACCTTGTCGGTGGACGATGCGTTCAAGGCCTTGCCGTAACTCAGCTTGATCGGACCGATCGGCGAAATCCAGCTGATCCCGACACCCGTCGAATAACGCAATTCGCTGACCGATATCTTCTCGCCGTCGGCATATACCTGGCCGGCGTCGAAGAAGGTGAACCAGCGCAAGGTGCGGTCTTGTCCCGATCCCGGGAACGGCAACTGCAATTCGACGCTGCCGAGCACGCGCTTGGAGCCGCCCTGCGAATCGCCGTACTGATCCCGCACCTGGCCCAGGCCGTTGCCGTCGTAGCCGCGCACGGTGCCGATACCGCCGGCGTAGTAGTTCTTGAACACCGGATAAGGCTTGCCGCCGAGGCCGGCGCCGTAATCGAGTTCGGCATTGGTCGCCAGCGTCACGGCGCGGCTGAACAGTGGCTGGAAGTACTGGTGCTGATAGCCGGCGCGGTAGTACTTCAACGAACCGAATGTGGAAACTTCCAGGTTGGCTTTCTGGAAGCGGCCGCTGGTCGGCACCAGCGCGCTGTCGCGGCTGTCGCGCTGCCATGACATGGTCAGCGGCAGGCTGGTGGTCTTGGCGGTGCCGAAGCCGGTCGGATTGCCGAAATCCTTCACGTATTGCTGATACAGCAACGGGCTGCTGTTGTCGCCGTCGACGGTCTCGACCACGGTGTTTTCAATGCCGACACCGAAATAGATCGTGTCGAGTTCGGAGAACGGCACGCCGAAGGAAACATTGGCGCCGGTGGTTTTCACCATGTAATCGCCGATATTGTCGACCGGCGGACGAATCGTGCGCAAATACAGCGAATAGCTGCGGCTGACGCCGTCATCGGTGAAATACGGATTGGTCTGGCTGACCGCGATGGTGCGGTAGGTCCGGCTGGTGTTAATGTCGATGCCGACCGTGTTGCCGCTGCCGAACGCATTGGCCTGCTGGATCGAACCGGTCAGGCTGACCTTGTCGGTTTGCGAGAAGCCCGCGCCGACCATGATGTTGCCGGTCGGTTTTTCGGTAACGGCCATGTTCACGTCGACCTGGTCGGTGCTGCCCGGCACTTCCGGCGTTTCGACGTTGACGTCCTTGAAATAGCCGAGACGGTCGACGCGATCGCGCGACAGCTTGATTTTCTCGCCGTCATACCATGAGTTTTCGAACTGGCGCATTTCGCGGCGCACCACTTCGTCGCGCGTCTTGGTATTGCCGCTGATGTTGATCTGGCGCACATACACGCGCTTGCCCGGATCGACCATGACGTTCAGGGCGACCTGTTTTTTCTCGCGATCAAGGCTCGGCGCCGCATTCACGTTGGCGAACGCATAGCCGAAATTACCCATGCGATCGGAAATTTTCTTGGTGCTCTCGTTGAGCTTGGCGCCGGAATACACGTCGCCCTTCTTCAACTGCAGCAGCGCTTCCATGTCCTTTTCCATGCCGAACATTTCGCCTTCCAGCTTGATGTCCGATACGGTGTATTTTTCGCCTTCGTTGATATTGACCGTGATGTAGATATCTTTTTTATCCGGCGTGATCGACACCTGGGTGGATTCGACCTGCATTTCGATGTAGCCGCGATCCAGATAGAACGAACGCAATGCTTCGATATCGCCGGCCAGCTTGGCTTTGGAATACTGGTCGTTCTTGGTGTACCAGGTAAACCAGCCCGGCGTGGTCAGTTTCAGTTGCTTGGTCAGCTCGCTGTCCGAGAATGCCTTGTTGCCGACGATGTTGATCTGCTTGATGCGCGATACCTCGCCCTCTTCCACCGCGAACGTGACCGCGACCCGGTTGCGCTCCACCGGCGTGACCGTGGTAGTGACCTTGGCGCCGTACAGGCCGCGCGACAAATACTGGCGCTTCAGTTCCTGTTCGGCGCGATCGACCGCGGAACGGTCGTAAATGCGCGATTCGGCGACGCCGATTTCCTTCAGGGCCTTGGTCAGCGTGTCCTTGTCGAACTCCTTGATGCCGGTAAAGTCGACGCTTGAGATCGCCGGCCGCTCTTCGACCATCACGACCATCACCTTGCCTTCGGTTTCAACCCGCACGTCCTTGAAGAAACCGGTTGCGTACAGCGCCTTGATCGCCTCGCTGCCCTTTTCATCGGTGAATGTATCCCCGACTTTGACAGGCAGGTAGCTGAAGACTGTGCCGGCTTCAGTACGCTGGATGCCCTCGATGCGGATATCCTGCACAACGAAGGGCTCCACGGCCAGCGCATGGCCGGAACACAGCGCCAAAACGGCGGAGGCCAGCAGACTACGGGAAAAAGTCGGAATGGTAAAACGCGAAGAATGTAATTTCATTAGTATGATCTAAGGTTATCCGATTACCGGGGCGCACCCCGCCCCACGGCAAACTACAAGGTAACACTAAGAGATTGTTGCAAAATCAAGCAGAGGGAGCCTGACGGCGCCAGATTGAGTTTGCAGCAAGCTCTAAAACATGAGACGGACGATATCGTTGAACGCCGCCACCAGCATCAATGTCATCAAAACACCCAGGCCGGCGCGTTGCGCTATGGCACTAAATCGCTCGGATACAGGACGTCCGGTTAAAATCTCCACCGAATAATACAGCAAATGCCCGCCATCCAACACCGGAATGGGCAGCAAATTCATGACCCCGAGACTGATGCTGATCAGGGCCATGAAGCTCAGATAGCTGATCACGCCGATGCGCGCCGTCTGGCCCGCATAATCGGCAATCGTGATCGGTCCGGTAATGTTTTTCCAGGAGACCTCCCCAATAAGCATCCGTCCCAGCATTTTGACCGTCATCAGGCTGGTATCCCAGGTACGGCCGGCCGCTTTCGACAGCGCCGTCGGCAGGTCGTCGCTGACAGTCGCCATTTCCGGCAGCATCGCCACCTCGACCTGGATCCGCCCGATGGCGGCGCCGCCATCCGTGCCTGCCACCTTGTCGGGCGTGATGTCCAGGCTGAAACGCTGCTGCCCGCGCAGGCCTTGGATATGCAGCGGCCGTTCCGGCGACGCCCGCACCAGCCGCACGAACGCCAGACCGTCGGCCACCGCGACGCCGTCGACGCTCTGGATCAGATCGCCGCTGTGCAAACCGGCCCGCATGGCAGGGCCGTCCGGCGCGACTTGCCCCAATACCGCCGGCGGACGCGCCAGTTCGAGTCCCAGCGTCCGCAGGAAATCGCCTTCCATGTCCTTGGCGGAAAGGCTGTTCAACGGCAGCTTGACGGTATCCAGCAAGGCCCCGCCCGGCACGCCGGGACGCGGCGACGAAACCTCGATATGCGCGGTTTTCTTATCCAGCGCGAGTTGCAGCAGGCGCCACCGCACGTCGGACCAGCCGCTGACCGGCTGGCCGTCGATCGCGGTAATCAGCTGATTGGCGCGAATCCCGGCCTGATAGGCGACCGATTCGGCCGGCGCCTCGCGCAGTTTGGGCAGCGGCTCCGGCATGCCATGCATGTACAGGCCGGTAAACAGCAGAATCGCCAGGATGAAATTGGCGATCGGCCCGGCCGCGACAATGGCGATCCGGCGCCACACCGACTGGCTGGTGAATTCCCGCTTGCGCTCTTGCGGCGACAGGCCGCTCAGATCCTGCTCGCGCGCATCCAGCATCTTGACGTAGCCGCCCAGCGGCAGGATCGACAGCGCCCATTCGGTCTGGTCCTTGCCGAAGCGGCGCGAACAGATCACCCGGCCCATGCCGACCGAGAAACGCAGCACCTTGACGCCGCACCAGCGCGCCACCCAGAAATGGCCCAGCTCGTGCACGATCACCAGCGTGCCCAGCGCAACGATAAATGCCAGCAAGGTATGAATCAGGTTCATCGGTGCAAATAGCCGGTGGCGACCGCGCGCGCCTCGCGGTCTTGTTCAAATAAGGTTTCGATGTCCGTGACCGGCGCCGCGGGAATGCGTTGCAGCACGTTTTCGATCACGCGGTCGATTGCGCGAAAGCCGATTTCCCCATCGAGAAAGGCGGCCACCGCCACTTCGTTGGCGGCATTGAGCACCGCGGCTGCGCTGCCGCCGGCCCGTAGTGCATCATACGCCAGTCTCAGGCAGGGGAAACGCTCCAGGTCGGGCGCCACGAAGGAAAGCTGGCCGATCCGCGCCAGATCCAGTTGCGCCACCCCCGAGGCGACGCGTTCGGGATGCGCCAGCGCATGCGCAATCGGCGTGCGCATGTCCGGATTGCCGAGCTGCGCCAGCACCGAGCCGTCGATGTAGGAAACCATCGAATGAATGACGCTTTGCGGATGAATCAGCACCTCGATGCGGTCGGCCGGCGCGCCGAACAGCCAGTGCGCCTCGATCACCTCCAGGCCCTTGTTCATCATGGTTGCCGAATCGACCGAAATCTTGCGCCCCATCACCCACTTCGGATGCGCCACCGCTTCCTCGGGCGTGACCCGGTCCAGCGTTTCGACAGGACGCAGCAAAAACGGGCCGCCGGACGCGGTCAGCATGATCCGGGCGATGCCGTGCCGCTCCAGCGTACGCTGGAAGTCCTGCGGCAGGCATTGAAAAATGGCATTGTGTTCGCTGTCGATCGGCAGCAGGCAGGCGCCATTGGCCGCGACCGCATCGATCAACAGTTGGCCCGCCATCACCAGCGCTTCCTTGTTCGCCAGCAGGATTTTCTTGCCGGCCCGCGCCGCGGCCAGCGTCGAGGCCAGGCCGGCGGCGCCGACGATCGCCGCCATCACCACGTCGCATTCGGGCGCGGCAGCCGCCTGGCACAAGGCATCCGCGCCATGCGCGACTTCCGTGCGCAGGCCGAGCGCCCGCAAGCCGTCCTGCAATTGTTGTGCGGCGGCGGCATCGCCGACCACGGCAACCTGCGGCTGGAACTGGCGGCATTGCTGCAGCAGCGTATCGACGCTGGTATGCGCCGTCAGGGCATAGACTTCAAAGAGATCGGGATGGCGCGCCAGCACATCCAGCGTGGAAACCCCGATCGAACCGGTCGAACCGAGAATGGCGACAGCCTGCTTCTTCACGGCCGGATTTTTCACAGCCAGAGCTCCAGCAAGGCGGCCAGCGGCAGCACCGGAATCAGCGCATCGATGCGATCCAGCACGCCGCCGTGGCCCGGCAACAGATTACTGCTGTCCTTGAATTGCGCGCGGCGCTTAAGCATCGATTCGAACAGATCGCCGACCACGCTGGCAGCCACCAGCAGCGTCATTACGGCCACCAGGCCGGGCCAGCCCCAACGCTGCCGGAGCGCCGCCGGAAAGCTGTCGGCCAGCGCCGGCGCGGTCGCGGCCAGGGCGGCGATGATCAATACCAGCAGCCAGCCGCCGATGGCGCCTTCCCACGACTTGCCGGGGGAAATGCCGGGCGCCAGTTTGCGGCGGCCGAACGCCTTGCCGGTGAAATAGGCGCCGATATCGGCCACCCATACCACCGCCATGACGGATAGCAGATAGAGAGGAGAATGCTGGAACAGCGCGACGATGGCGATGAAGCAGCCGAAAATGGCAATGCTGTAGGTGGCGTTGAGGAGGCGATTGGCGGTCTGTCCCAATGGCGGCAGTCCGATTCCCAGCGCCGGCGCGAAACGCACCGCCCAAAGCGCAGCACACAGCCAGAACAGTTTTTGCACGCCGGGCAGGCCGCTGACGAAAATGACGACCGCATAAATCGCGGTCCAGATCACCGTTGCAAACAGCGGCTTGCGGTTACCGAACAGCCGGAAGCTTTCCCATGAGGCCGCCGCGAAAAATATCACCGTGACCAATGCAAACGGCAGGAAAGCATCCAGAAACAAAATCGGCAACAGCACCGCCAAAAGTACCAACGCTGTCAGCACGCGCGTCTTGAGCATTAAATTGCCTGTGTAGTAAGTTGTTCGCTGGTGCGGCCGAAACGGCGCTCCCTGCTGCGATAGGAATCGATGGCCAGATCCAGGGCGGCGGCGTTGAATGCCGGCCAATAGGTATCGGTGAAATACAGTTCGGTATAGGCCAGCTGCCACAGCAGGAAGTTGGAAATGCGCTGCTCGCCGCCGGTGCGGATGAACAGATCCGGTTCCGGCGCATAGGCCATCGCCAGGTGCTGCGCGAGGTCGGCTTCGGTGAATTGCGTCGCGCCGGGATTCTGCAGCGCCATCTTGCCTGCGGCCTGCATGATGTCCCAACGGCCGCCGTAATTGGCGCAAATGGTCAGCGTCAGGCGGGTATTGGCCGCGGTCTGCTGCTCCGCCTTGGCCACCATGGCCTGCAATTTCGGATCGAACGCGGTCAGGTCGCCGACCACCTTGAGACGGATATTGTTGCCGTGCATTTTGTTGAGCTGCCCCTGCAGCGCCTTCATGAACAAGGTCATCAGCAGCGAGACTTCTTCGGGCGGCCGGCGCCAGTTTTCGGAGCTGAAGGCAAACAGCGTCAGGTATTCGACGCCGCGGCTGGCGCAGGCTTCGACGATTTCCTCGACCATGTCGACACCGCGCTTATGGCCGGCAAAACGCGGCAGCAGGCGCTTGGTCGCCCAACGGCCATTGCCATCCATAATGATGGCGATATGGCGTGGAACCGGCAATACCTCCGGCACCGATTGGGTGGAACTGGAATAGGTCATTGAGTCGAAAGGTCTGTTCTGTGTCTTTGTCTGGCTGGGGCTGGCGTCGGCTGCATGAAGGGACTATACGGTCAGCACTTCTTTTTCCTTGTCGACCACCAGCTTGTCGATTTCGGCGACGAATTTGTCGGTCAGCTTTTGCACGTCGTCCTGCGAACGGCGCTCGTCGTCTTCCGAACAGGCCTTGTCTTTCAGCAGTTTCTTCAGGCCTTCGTTGGCGTCGCGGCGGATATTGCGCACGGCGATCTTGGCGTCTTCCGCTTCGGTCTTGACCAGCTTGACCATTTCCTTGCGGCGCTCTTCGTTCAGCGGCGGCGTCGGCACGCGGATGATGTCGCCCTGCGTCGAAGGGTTCAGGCCCAGATCGGCATCGCGGATCGCCTTCTCGACAGTGGCGACCATTTTCTTTTCATACGGCTGCACGCCGATGGTGCGGGAATCGATCAGCGTCACATTGGCGACCTGCGACAATTGGGTCGGGTTGCCATAGTATTCGACCTGGACGTGGTCCAGCATGCCCGGATGGGCGCGTCCGGTGCGGACTTTTCCCAGATTGGTCTTCAGGGTTTCAATCGACTTGAGCATGCGCTGCTCTGTACTTTTTTTGACGTCAGCAATGGTCATGCTGCTCTCTCCTAAATATGAAAATACCAGTGAAACGATATGCGATACGGCGACAATCGGCGATCAGACGTGCACCAGCGTGCCTTCGTCTTCGCCCATCACGACGCGCGCGAGCGCGCCCGGTTTGACGATGGAAAATACCTTGATCGGCAGTTTCTGATCGCGGCAAAGGGAAAATGCGGTGGCGTCCATGACCTGCAGATGCTTGGAAATGGCTTCGTCGAAAGTGATGGTCGCATAACGGGTGGCCGAAGGATCCTTCTTTGGATCGGCGGTGTAGACGCCATCCACCTTGGTGGCTTTCAGCACGATTTCGGCGCCGATCTCCGCGCCGCGCAAGGCCGCCGCGGTGTCGGTGGTGAAAAAGGGATTTCCGGTGCCCGCGGCAAACACCACGATCTTGCCTTCTTCGAGGTATTGCAGGGCCTTGGGACGTACGTAGGGTTCAACGACTTGCTCGATGCTGATGGCGGACATGACACGCGCCACGATGCCGGCCTGGCGCATGGCATCGGCCAGCGCCAGCGAGTTCATGACTGTCGCCAGCATGCCCATGTAATCGGCGGTCGAACGATCCATGCCTTGCGCGCCGGGCGCGACGCCGCGGAAAATATTTCCGCCGCCGATCACGATGGCCAGTTCAACGCCCAGTCGGGCGACTTCCGCGACGTCGGCGACCATCCGTTCGATGGTCGCGCGATTGATGCCATAGGCGTCATCGCCCATCAGTGCCTCGCCGGAAAGTTTGAGAAGAACGCGCTTATAAGCAGGTTTCGTCATAGGGCTAGGCTCCGTTTTGGCTTTGATTCAAATAATGTAAATACTTTACCGCGCCTGATTCTATATGCATAGGCATACAGTCCGCAGTACTCGGTAACGACTGCTTACTATTTCGCGCTTCCTTAAAAAAACGGGCCTTTCGGCCCGCTTTTTGATTTCCTTCTGAATTACGCTTGCTTGGTTGCGGCTGCAACCTGCGCAGCCACTTCGGCAGCGAAATCGTCCTGCTTTTTCTCGATGCCTTCGCCAACGATGAACATCGAGAAAGACTTCACTGAAGTATTGCTGGATTTCAACATTTGTTCAACAGATTGTTTGTCGTTCTTGACAAAGGTCTGATTGAACAGCGAAACCTCTTTCAGGAATTTCTGCACCGAGCCTTCGATCATCTTGCTGGCGATATCGGCCGGCTTGCCCGATTCGGCGGCCTTCAGTGTTGCAACCGAGCGCTCTTTCGCGATCAGATCGGCCGGCACTTGATCGGAAGACAACGAAACCGGCTTCATTGCGGCGATATGCATGGCGACGTCCTTGCCGACTTGCTCGTCGGCGCCGTCATATTCAACCACGACGCCGATACTGGTGCCGTGCAGGTACGCGGCCAGCTTGGCATCGGTCTTGAAATACTTGAAACGACGGATCGTCATGTTTTCGCCGATACGGCCGATCAGTTCGGCGCGCTTGGCGTCGACTGTCAATGCGCCTTCGATCGTCAGCGCATTCAGCGCGTCCAGATCGGCCGGCGCCTTTTCGGCGATCAGCTGAGCGACTGCTTTCGAGAAGCCGATGAATTCGTCGTTCTTGGTCACGAAGTCGGTTTCGCAATTGATTTCGACCAGGCCGCCGACGTTGCCTGCGATATGGGCAGCCACCACGCCTTCGGCGGTGATGCGGGACGATGCCTTGGATGCCTTGCTGCCCAGCTTGACGCGCAGCAGCTCTTCTGCCTTGACCGGATCGCCGTCGGCTTCCGTCAGCGCTTTTTTACATTCCATCATCGGCGCGTCGGTCTTCGCACGCAGTTCGCCCACCATTGCAGCGGTAATTGTCGCCATACAGTTTCTCCTAGCTGAATCGACGTCGAATCCGACGCCAATTATCAAAATAATGAATCAGGAGGGTTTCGGATTAATCAGAAACACCCCAAAAATTTGTTCGTTGCTCAAAAAAAAGGGGCCAACTGCTGTTACCCCTTTTTTTGCACTGCAAAGCGAAAAGACTTACGCCTGTTCGCTCACCTCCACGAATTCGTCGCCGTCGCCCTTGATGGCTTCGACCACGTCGTTGACCGCATTGGCGCGGCCTTCCAGGATCGCATCGGCAACGCCGCGCGCATACAGCGTGATGGCCTTGGCCGAATCGTCGTTGCCCGGAATGATGTAAGTGACGCCTTCAGGCGAGTGGTTGGTATCGACCACGCCGATAACCGGGATGCCCAGCTTGGCGGCTTCGGTGATGGCGCCCTTGTGGTAGCCGACGTCGATCACGAAAATCGCGTCAGGGATGCCGCCCATGTCCTTGATGCCGCCGATGGCCTTGTTCAACTTGATCTGTTCGCGCTGGAACAGCAGGGCTTCCTTCTTGCTCAGTTTTTCAACCGAACCGTCTTCGATCGATGCTTCCATTTCCTTCAGGCGCTTGATCGATGTCTTGATGGTCTTGAAGTTGGTCAGCATGCCGCCGAGCCAGCGCTGATCGACGTAAGGCATGCCTGCGCGCGCTGCTTCGGCGGCGATGGTTTCACGCGCCTGGCGCTTGGTGCCGACGAACAGGATGGTGCCGCGATTGGACGACAGTTGACGGATGTACTTGATGGCTTCCTGGTACATGCCCAGGGTCTTTTCAAGATTGACGATATGGATTTTGTTGCGATGGCCGAAGATGTACGGAGCCATCTTCGGGTTCCAGAAACGGGTTTGATGGCCGAAATGGACGCCGGCTTCCAGCATTTCACGCATTGTTACTGACATAATTTTCTCCAGGGTTGGGTCTGGAATTCATTCAGTGACCCAGGCAAATTGCCATGAGCACCCTCGGTTAAATGAATTCGCGATTTAAAACAAACATTTGATTGAATAAACTACAACAACTACCAACTTGAATACCGTTCCAAGTTAGCCGCGCATTGTACTCTATAAACCTGATTCTGCTCAAGCATGTATTTCCCGGCGCGCAGCGGCGACGGTCCGACAGAGCGGCGGCCACTCGTTTATAATGCACAGTTGACGATTTTTTTCGCGAAACTGCCCGGCAAAGGCGTTTTTTTGCCGCAAAGCCAAGGCCAGGCCGCGATCGATACCTTTTACGAATAAATTACTTATGAGCAACATTTCAATCAAGAACGCCGCCGATATCGAAGGCATGCGCATCGCCGGCAGGCTGGGCGCCGAAGTGCTCGATTACATCGGCCCCTTCGTCAAGCCCGGCGTCACCACCGGCGAGCTGGACCGCCTCTGCCACGAGTACATGGTCAACGTCCAGGGCACCATTCCGGCGCCCCTGAACTATTGCCCGCCAGGCTATACGCCGTATCCGAAGTCGGTCTGCACTTCGGTCAACGACGTCATCTGCCATGGCATTCCGGGCGACAAGGTGCTGAAAAACGGCGATGCGGTGAATATCGACGTCACCGTCATCAAGAACGGCTATCACGGCGACACCAGCCGCATGTTCTATGCCGGCGAACCGTCCATCATGGCCAAGCGCCTGGGCGACATCACTTTCGAATGCATGTGGCTCGGCATCTCCAAGATCAGGCCGGGCGCGCATCTGGGCGACATCGGCCATGTGATCCAGGTACACGCCGAGAAGGCCGGCTACAGCGTGGTGCGCGAATTTTGCGGCCATGGCATCGGCAAGATCTTCCACGAAGAGCCGCAGGTACTGCATTACGGCCGTCCCGGCACGCTGGAGGAATTGAAGGCCGGCATGATATTCACGGTCGAGCCGATGATCAACGCCGGCCGCCGCGAAATCCGCGAAATGGGCGACGGCTGGACCATCCGCACCAAGGATCGCAGCCTGTCGGCGCAATGGGAGCATACCGTGCTGGTCACCGAAACCGGCTTTGAAGTGCTGACGGTATCGCCGCAAATGCCGGCGCCGCCCGCGTTTATCTCGGCGCTCGCCGCGGCCTGAACGCGCCCCGCCCTTTCAGCCTCTTTTCCACGCCAACAGCCCGCCCATGATTGCACTCGCCGCCATTCTCAAGGAACAATTGAAAGCAGGCCATCAGGCGGCGATTGAAGCCTTTCGGACAGACAGCAAACCGGACCGCCTGCTGGCGCAACTGCGCCGCAATGTCGATGAGGCGCTGACGCAGGCCTGGCATGCGCACGATCTCGGCGGCGACAGCGCGCTGGTGGCCGTCGGCGGCTACGGACGCGGCGAGCTTTTCCCCTATTCCGACGTCGACGTGCTGATCCTGCTGCCGGCAACGCCCCCGGAGGGACAGCAGGAAAAGCTCGAAAAACTGGTCCAGATATTATGGGATATCGGCCTCGAAATCGGCCACAGCATCCGCAACGTCGAGGAATGCCTGAGCGAGTCCGCCGCCGACATCACGGTGCAGACCAGCCTGCTGGAAGCGCGCCTGATCTGCGGCGACCCGACCCTGTTCGAAGAACTGCAGAAGCGCTATCGGGCCGCCATGGATCCCGAAGCATTTTTCCAGGCCAAGACGCTGGAAATGCAGCAGCGCCACGCCAAGTATGAAGACACGCCTTACAGCCTGGAACCGAACTGCAAGGAAAGCCCCGGCGGGCTGCGCGACCTGCAGGTGATTCTGTGGGTGGCGAAGGCCGCCATTCTCGGCGATTCCTGGAACCAGTTGGCGCAGAACGGCCTGATCACCGCGGCAGAAGCGCGCCAGCTGACGTCCAAGGAAAGAGCCTTCAAGGACATCCGCATCCGCCTGCACATCCAGGCCGGGCGCCGCGAAGACCGGCTGGTGTTCGACGTGCAGACGCCGGTGGCCCAGTCGCTGGGCTTCGTCACCACCGAAACGCGGCGCGCCAGCGAATATCTGATGCAGCGCTATTACCTGGCGGCCAAGGCGGTGACCCAGTTGAATACCATCCTGCTGCAGAACATTCAGGCGCGCCTGTTCCCGCAGCCGACCGTCCCCAACAAGATCAACGAGCGCTTCAACGAAATCAACGGCTGGATCGATATCGCCGGCGACGACACCTTCGAAGCCCATCCTTCGACCATGCTGGAAGTTTTCCTGCGCATGGCCGAACGCCCCGAAATCAAGGGCATGACGCCGCGCACCATGCGCGCGCTGTGGCATGCGCGCAGCCGGATCGACAACGCCTTCCGCCAGGACCCGCAGAATCGCGCGCTGTTCATGCAGATCATCCAGAGCCATCAGGGCATTACCCATGCCCTGCGCCGCATGAACGAGAACAGCATTCTCGGACGCTATCTGCCGAATTTCAAAACCATCGTCGGCCAGATGCAGCACGATCTGTTTCACGTCTATACCGTCGATCAGCACATCCTGATGGTGGTGCGCAACGTGCGCCGTTTCACGCTCAGCGAACACGCCCACGAATATCCGTTCTGCAGCCAGTTGATGGCCAATTTCGCGCAGCCGTGGGTGCTGTATGTCGCGGCGCTGTTCCACGACATCGCCAAAGGGCGCGGCGGCGACCACTCTAAACTCGGCACCGTCGACGCGCGCCAGTTCTGCCAGCATCACGGCGTCTCCGAGGAAAACACCGAGCTGATCGTCTTCCTGGTCGAGCAGCACCTGACCATGTCGCAGGTAGCGCAGAAACAGGATTTGTCCGATCCCGATGTCATCATTCAGTTCGCCGCGACAGTCAAGGACGAACGCCATCTGACCGCCCTGTACCTGCTGACGGTATCCGATATCCGCGGCACCAGCCCGAAGGTATGGAATGCCTGGAAAGGCAAGCTGCTGGAAGACCTGTATCAAATGACCCTGCGCGTGCTGGGCGGCGATACGCCCTCGGCCGACCGCGAACTGCGCAACCGCCAGCAGGAAGCCATCAAGACGCTGCGCCTGTACGGCCTGCCGGAACACGCGCACGAAGCGCTCTGGAAGCAGCTCGACATCGCCTATTTCCTGCGCCACGATGCATCCGATATCGCCTGGCAGGCGCGCAGCTTCCACGAGCATGTCGACAGCCCCGATCCGATCGTAAAATGCCGCCTGTCGCCGATCGGCGAAGGCGTCCAGGTGGCTGTCTACACCAAGGACCAGGCCGATCTGTTCGCGCGCATCTGCAGCTATTTCGAAGAAAAGAATTTCAGCATTCTCGACGCCAAGATCCACACCACCAAGAACAACTATGCGCTCGATACCTTCCTGGTCGCCGCACCTGTCTTCGAGAAAAATTACCGCGACATCATCGCCCTGATCGAACATGAACTGGCGGTGCTGCTGAAGTCGGCGGGTCCGCTGCCGGTTGCGGGCAAGGGACGATTGTCGCGGCTGTCGCGCAACTTCCCGATCGCGCCGACGGTGGATCTGCGCCCCGACGAACGCGGCCAGTTCTATCTGCTGTCGATTTCGGCCAACGACCGCAACGGCCTGCTGTATGCGGTATCGAACGTGCTGGCGCGCCATCGCGTGAATGTGCATACCGCCAAGATCATGACCCTGGGCGAGCGGGTCGAGGACGTGTTCCTGGTCGACGGCCCGACGCTGAACAACGCGCGCAGCCAGATCCAGCTGGAAACCGATCTGCTGCAGACGCTCACCGTTTGAGCGCCAGCCCGCCGCAATAGATAACCGTAAAAGTAATTACTCATGACCGCACCCGCAGAATCCGTCCGCCTGTCCAAACGCATGTCCGAGCTGGGCCTGTGCTCGCGCCGCGAAGCCGATGAATGGATAGAACGCGGCTGGGTGCGGGTCGACGGCAAGGTCGTCGACGTCCTCGGCAGCAAGGTCTTGCCGCATCAGAAAGTCACGGTCGAACGGCAGGCCGCCGCCGAGCAATCGAAGCGCGCCACGATCCTGCTGAACAAACTGGTCGGCTATGTCAGCGGCCAGGCCGAGGATGGCCACAAGCATGCCATTTCACTGGTCACCGCCGAAAACCATTGGAAGGAAGACCGCGCCACGATGATCTTTCATCCGACCCAGTTGCGCAGCCTGGTGGCGGCCGGCCGGCTCGACATCGATTCGGTCGGATTGCTGGTGCTGACGCAGGACGGCCGCATCGCCAAGCAGTTGATCGGCGAAGAATCGACGGTGGAAAAGGAATACCTGGTGCGGGTCGAATACAACCGCCCGGGACGGCTCCCGGACAGCGACCTGAAGCTGCTCAATCATGGCCTGTCGCTCGATGGCAAGGCGCTCAAGCCGGCCAAGGTCAGATGGCAAAACGACGATCAGCTCAGCTTTACCCTGCGTGAAGGCAAGAAACGCCAGATCCGCCGCATGTGCGAGGCTGTCGGCCTGAAAGTGGTGGGATTGAAGCGGGTGCGCATCGGCGGCGTGAAGCTGGGCGATTTGCCGGCCGGGCAATGGCGCTACATGACGCCGGATGAAAATTTCGACGCCGCGCCGAAAGGATTGCCGCCAACGGATCGCGTCAGAACATCGAAATCGGCGCCGGCCCCGGATCGCGAATGGCCGGATCGAGAACGGCATCCGGCGCGCAATCGCGCGCCGACACCCCTTCGCAAGACGGCCCCAAAATCGACGCCGCCGGCGCCTGTTCCCACCGCGGCTCCAGCTCAGCCTCCCGCGCCCGTCGAAAAACCTGCGCCTGCGCGGCCGCGTCCTGTATCGAATTACGCGCCTGCCAAAGCACGCTCGGCAGCGCTGCGGAATATGGATGCCGCCAAACCGCCCGCAACTTCCGGGGCCGCGCCGGCCAAGCCCGGCCGCACCTTGGGCCTGCCGGCCAAACGCCGCACGCCGGGCTGAAGCGCCGGCGGCGTAGTCCTATAAAAAACGGTCCAGTATCTTGCGGCTGGCCTTGTCCAGCGCCTGCATGTCGCGCACCAGAAAATGCACGCCATGGATATCGGCAATCAACAGGCCCGAGCGCAATATGCGGCGGATGTCTTCTTCGCCCTTCAAGGTGAATACCGTGTCGCCGCAACTGGTTTCAACCGACCAGTCGCTCGGCGTGGCGAAGGTGGATACCTGCACGATGCGCTTGATTTCCGGCATGAATTCGCGGCTCGCCAATTCTGCGGTCACCAGCTCGCGCACCGGCGCCGGCAAATCCGGCAGCCGCTCGATCCAGGCCAGTTCCTCGCCGTGATGGCCGACCAGCGCAATGCCGTCGTCAGGCGCGCCGATCGGAAATGCCCGCACCGGAATCACGCCGCGATGCAGATCGCCGTTGGCGGCGGTAAACACCAGTTTGCCGAAGGCATCCCGATGCAGCGTGAAATCATGCGCCGGCGCTTCGTTCAAATCGCTCGCGCTGTCCATTCCGCTCATACCGCATCCTCTTCTATCGCTTCGGTCTCGCTGACCAGTTGCCGGTCTTCCGCATTGCGCACCTGCGCCTGATACAGCGCGTGATAAGCGCCTTCGCGCGCCATCAGTTCATCATGGCCGCCGACCTCCACCACCTTGCCGCGATCCAGCACCACCAGCCGGTCGGCCAGGCGCAGCGTCGACAGCCGATGCGCGATCGCAATCGTGGTGCGGCCTTTCACCAGGTTATCCAATGCCTTCTGGATTTCCTTTTCGGTGGTGGTGTCGACGGATGAAGTGGCCTCGTCCAGAATCAGGATGCGCGGATCGATCAGCAATGCGCGCGCGATCGAAATGCGCTGCCGCTCGCCGCCCGACAGCGCCTGGCCGCGTTCGCCGACCAGCGAATCGTAGCCCTGCGGCAGCCGCAGAATGAATTCATGCGCATGCGCCGCGCGCGCGGCCGCGATGATTTCCTTGCGGCTGGCGTCCGGCTTGCCGTAGGCGATGTTCTCCGCAATGGTGCCGAAGAAAAGAAAAGGCTCCTGCAGCACCAGTCCGATATTGCGGCGGTATTCGGTAATCGGCAATGCGCGGATGTCGACGCCGTCGATGTAGATCGCGCCTTCCGATACATCGTAAAAGCGGCAGATGAGATTGACCAGCGTACTCTTGCCGGAACCGCTGTGGCCGACCAGGCCGATCATTTCGCCCGGCGCGATGTGCAAGTCGACGCCGCGCACGACCGCCCGGTTGCCGTAGCGGAAACCGATATTGCGCAAGGTAATCGCGCCTTTGACGTTTTTCAGATGCACCGGATTGGCGGGCTCCGGCACGCTGGAGACGTGATCCAGTATTTCAAAAATGCGCTTGGCGCCGGCCGCCGCTTTTTGCGTGACCGAAACGATTCTGCTCATGGAATCGAGGCGCGTATAAAAGCGGCTGATATAGGCCAGGAATGCGGTCAGCACGCCGACCGTGATCTGCTTGTTCGAGACCTGCCAGATGCCGAAAGCCCAAACCACCAGCAGGCCTATTTCCGTGAGCAGGGTGACGGTCGGCGAGAACAGCGACCAGACCCGGTTGACGCGATCGTTCACGGCCAGGTTATGGCGGTTGGCGTCCTTGAAGCGCACCGCCTCGCGCTTTTCCTGCGCAAATGCCTTGACCACGCGGATTCCCGGAATGGTATCGGCCAGCACATTGGTGACTTCGGACCAGATCCGGTCGACCTTCTCGAAGCCGTGCCGCAAGCGGTCGCGCACGGCGTGAATCATCCAGGCGATGAAAGGCAGCGGCAGCAAGGTCACCAGCGCCAGCCAGGGATTGATCGATACCAGGATCACCGCGGTCATGATGATCATCAGCACATCGATGGCGAAATCGAGCAGATGCAAGGATAGGAAAACGCAAATGCGGTCGGTCTCCGAGCCGACCCGGGTCATCAGGTCGCCGGTGCGTTTGCCGCCGAAATATTGCAGCGACAAGCGCAGCAGATGTTCATAAGTCGTGGTGCGCAGATCGGCGCCGATGCGTTCGCTGACCAGGGCCAGTATGAAGGTGCGGGCCCAGCCCAGCGACCACGCCACCAGCGCGGAACCGAGCAGCCCGGCCATGTACATCGTCACCAGTTGCATATTGATCGGCGCGCCGTTCTGGAATGGAATCAGCACGTTGTCCATCAGCGGCATGGTCAGGTACGGCGGCACCAGCGTGGCCGCGGTCGAGGCCAGCGTCAGCAGGAAGCCGATCAGCAGCGTGCCTTTATAGGGCTTGGCAAAACGCACCAGGCGGAACAGAGCCCAGTGCGAGGACGGCGCATCGCGCAATTCGGCGTCGACGCCGACATCCTCCAGCTCGGCCGCCGCAGCCGCGTCCGTTGCGGTTTCGCGCTCGGCGGCGGACATGGCGGCCATCGCGGCCTGGCGCTGGAACTGATCGATCAGGCGCTGCGCCGCAATGCCGCGTCCCAGCGTATAACGCCAAAAAGCCAGCCGGCCGGCGGCATCGTGCAATTCGAGCGTGGCCACGCCGCCATGATCGTGATGGTTCAGCGCCAGGCCGGCATGGCCCGCATACGGCCAGCATAGCCATTGATCCTGCCCTTGCCCTTCCACACGGGATTGCGCGCGGCCGCTGTTTTGCGCATACAGCGCGCGATCGGTAACGGCCAGCAAGGTCTTGTTGAAATGCAGTGCGGTGTCCAGATCTGTTTCCAGCCAGGCGATGACTTTCTCGCCGGCGGCGAGCTGCGGCGCGAGACTGGCGCGCCAGGATTCGACGATGGAATCTGCGGAAACGGCGCTGCCGTCGGACGATGCGGAAGGACTGGTCATTGACGGTACTTGTGAAGATGCATTGAAGCTGATTTATGAAGCTGTTTTACGAATATTCTGAAGGTCAAATTGAAGACAATACAGAGGCTCGTTTGTGCTGCATCGCAACAACAATGCATCATTGCGAGTGCTGCCATGCGGAACAAGCCCACGATTATAGCGTGTAGCTTCAGACTGACACCCGTCTTCTCAATATAAGAGATATTTTTTTAAATATCGTCAACCTATCGAGTAGTGCCGCGTTGTAACATGTGAGCCTTTTTCCGGCGTTGCTTTATTGCCTATTCTCTAATGAAAAAAATCGAATTTCTCCGTATTCTCTATCTTCGCGGCCCCAGCATCTGGACCTACAAGCCGTCACTGGAAGCCCTGATCGATATCGGAGAGTTGGAAGATTTCCCCTCCAACAAGATTCCCGGATTCCCGGAACGCCTGGTGGCATGGCTCCCGACCCTGATCGAACATCGCTGCAGCCGCGAAAAGCACGGCGGTTTCGTCGAACGGCTGTACGAAGGCACCTGGCCCGGCCATATTCTGGAACACATCACGCTGGAACTGCAAAACCTGGCCGGACTGCCCGGCGGTTTCGGCAAGGCCCGCGAAACGTCCAAGCGCGGCATCTACAAGATCGTCATGCGCGCGCGGCATGAAAAAGTGACGCGCCAGGCATTGTATTACGCACGCGACCTGGTCATGGCCGCCATCGAGGACAAGCCGTTCGACGTCGCCGAAGCCATCGACGAATTGCGCGACATGGTCAATTCGCTGTGCCTCGGCCCGAGCACGGCCTGCATCGTGGATGCCGCCGACGACCGCGACATCCCGTCCATCCGTCTCTCGGAAAACAATCTGGTGCAACTCGGCTACGGCGCCAGCCAGCGCCGCATCTGGACCGCCGAGACCGACCAGACCGGCGCCATCGCCGAAAGCATCTCGCGCGACAAGGACCTGACCAAAAGCCTGCTGCAGGCCTGCGGCGTGCCGACCCCGGGCGGCCGCCTGGTGGAAGATGCCGACGATGCCTGCGATGCGGCGCACGACATCGGCTTCCCGGTGGTCGTCAAACCGTCCGACGCCAACCACGGCCGCGGCGTCTTTACCAATCTGAATACCGACGACGAAGTCCGCACCGCCTATGGCGCCGCGCTGGAAGAAGGCAGCGGCGTGATCGTCGAGCGCTTCGTGCGCGGCCTGGAACATCGCATCCTGATCGTCGGCGGCAAGCTGGCCGCGGCCGCGCGCGGCGAACCGGTGGTCATCGTCGGCGACGGCAAATCGACCGTGATCGAACTGATCGACAGCCAGCTCAATTCCGATCCGCGCCGCGGCCGGCGCGAAGAACATCCATTGAATCCGGTGATTCTCGACCGCGAACCGGCGGTCCGCCTGGAACTCACGCGCCAGGGCCTGAGCCAGGAATCGGTGCCCGCCGCCGGCCGCGAAGTTCTGCTGCAGCGCAACGGCAACGTCGCCATCGACATCACCGACCAAGTCCATCCAGACGTCGTTGCCGCCGCCTCGCTGGCCGCACGCACCGTCGGGCTCGACATTGCCGGCGTCGATCTGGTCACCACCGATATCACCCGTCCCCTTGAAGAACAACAGGGAGCGATCGTCGAAGTCAATGCCGGACCGGGCCTGCTGATGCATCTGAGCCCTGCCGCCGGCCAGCCGCGCCAGGTCGGCATGGTGATCGCGGATCATCTGTTCCCATCCAGCAACAACGGCCGCATTCCGATTGTCGGCATCACCGGTTCGACCGGCAAGACCAGCGTTGCGCAATTGGTCGCCCGCCTGATGCAATTGACAGGCAAGCACGTCGGCCTGGCATGCGGCGCCGGCCTTTACCTTGCGCAGCGCCAGATCGAAACCAGGAATTGCGCCAATTGGGATTCGGCCCAGCGGATTCTGCTCAACCGCGCCGTCGAAGCCGCTGTATTTGAAAACGGCCACGCCGCCATCCTCAACGAAGGCCTGGCGTACGACCGTTGCCAGGTCGGCATTGTGCTCAATATCGATCCGGAAGAAACCATTCCCGATCATTACATCGAGAATGCCGAACAACTCGCCAAGGTCACGCGCACCCAGGTCGACGTGGTGCTGCCGACCGGCGCGGCGATCCTGAACGCCGACGACGCCCGCGTGGCGGCACTGGCGCCGCTGTGCGACGGCGAGGTCATTTTCTTTGCCCTGGAAGCCGGCAATGCCGTGGTGCAGGCGCATCTGGCCCAAGGCGGCCGCGCGGTATTTGTGCGCGGCGGCCAGATCGTGCTGGCGGGCAGCGGCGGCGAAACGGTATTGATCGGCAACGTGACCATACCGATCATGAGCAGCCAGAAAACCACACTGTATGTCGTCAACGTGCTGGCCGCCATCGGCGCCGCATGGGCGCTGGACATTCCGCTGAAACTGATCCGCGTCGGCGTCGAAGCATTCGATCGCCGCTTCAAGATCAGGGCAGTGAGGTAAGCAAGCAACCTGACCTACTAACGCAATCCAATCCAATCATCCATCGGCATAACTATATTTATAACAGTCGTTTAACAGTTCGGGAACAAAGTTAATGGACGTCTCACGAATACGCGTACTGCGCGGCCCTAATTTGTGGAGCAAGCACACGGCAATCGAAGCGATTGTCTCCTGCTCCGAAATCGAATGCTCGATCAGCGACATGCCCGCTTTCGAAGCCAAGCTGCGCGCCCGCTTTCCGCAAATCGGCTATCTTCAGCCGGCCGGCCAGGACGGCCGGATTTCGATGGCCCACGCGCTGGAAATCGCGGCGCTGAGCCTGCAGGCCGAAGCCGGCTGCCCGGTCACTTTCAGCCGCACGGTGCCGACCACTGAAGCCGGCACCTATCAGGTCATCGTGGCATACACCGAAGAGGCGGTCGGCCGCCTGGCGCTGGATTACGCGCGGCAGCTGTGCGCGGCCGCCGCCGGCGATCAGTCGTTCGATCTGGCCGCCGCCTTGCTGGCATTGCGCGATCTGGATGAAGACGTGCGTCTGGGCCCGAGCACCGGCGCCATCGTCGACGCGGCCGTCCTGCGCGGCATTCCCTATCGCCGCCTGACCGAAGGCAGCATGGTGCAGTTCGGCTGGGGCAGCCGCCAGCAACGCATCCAGGCCGCCGAAACCAGCCATACCAGCGCCATTTCCGAACAGATCGCGCAAGACAAGGAACTGACCAAGATGCTGCTGCACGCGGCCGGGGTGCCGGTGCCGAACGGCAGCGTGGTGTCGTCCGCCGAAGATGCATGGGAAGCGGCGCAGGAAATCGCCAGCCCGGTGGTCATCAAGCCGCGCGACGGCAATCAGGGCAAAGGCGTCGCCGTCAATATCAGCACGCGCGAGCAGATATTCGAAGCCTATGAGGTCGCCTCGCAGATTTCCTCCGAGATCATCGTCGAACGCTATCTGCCGGGACACGATTTCCGGCTGCTGGTGGTCGGCAACAACCTGGTCGCCGCGGCGCGGCGCGATCCGCCGCAAGTCATCGGCGATGGCGTGCACAATATCAAGGCGCTGATCGATGAGGTCAACACCGATCCCCTGCGCGGCGATGGCCATGCGACTTCGCTGACCAAGATCCGGCTCGACCCGATCGCGCTGGCAGTGCTGGCCACGCAAAACTACACCGCCGAGTCGATTCCCGCGCACGGCGCCCGCGTCATCCTGCGCAACAACGCCAACCTGAGCACCGGCGGCACCGCCACCGACGTCACCGACGACGTGCATCCGGAACTGGCCGCCAGCGCCGTGTCCGCGGCGCAGATGGTCGGCCTCGACATCTGCGGCGTCGACCTGGTCTGCAACAGCGTGCACGAGCCGCTGGAAGCGCAGGAAGGCGGCGTGGTGGAAGTCAACGCCGCGCCGGGGCTGCGCATGCATATCAGCCCATCGTACGGCAAGGGCCGTCCGGTCGGCGAGGCGATCGTTTCCACCATGTTCGCCGATGGCGAAGACGGCCGCATTCCGGTCGTCGCGGTCGCCGGCACCAACGGCAAGACCACCACGGTGCGCCTGATCGCGCATATGCTGAGCAAGAAAAACCTGCGGGTCGGCATGACCAATTCCGACGGCGTCTACATCGGCGAAAAACGCATCGACACCGGCGACTGCAGCGGGCCGCGCAGCGCGCGCAACGTGCTGATGCATCCCGACGTCGACGCGGCCGTGTTCGAAACCGCGCGCGGCGGCGTCTTGCGCGAAGGCCTCGGCTTCGATCGCTGCAACGTCGCCGTGGTGACCAATATCGGCATGGGCGACCACCTCGGCCTGAGCTACATCAGCACGGTCGAAGATCTGGCGGTGGTGAAACGGGTAGTGGTCGAAAACGTCGCGCCCAACGGCGTGGCGGTATTGAACGCCGCCGATCCGATGGTGCTCAAGATGGCCAGCAGTTGCCCCGGCAGCGTGACCTTCTTCGCACTCGACGGCAGCATTTCCGTCATGGCCACGCATCGGGCACAGGGCCACCGCGTGGTTTATCTGGACGGCAAAACCATCGTCGCCGCGCAAGGCAACGCGGAATACCGGCTGGCGCTGGCGAACATTCCATTGACGCGCAATGGCACGATCAGCTTCCAGATCGAAAATGTGATGGCCGCGGTCGCTTCGGCCTGGGGCCTGGGACTCGACTGGACGCTCATCAGCGCCGGCCTGTCCAGCTTCGTCAATGATGCCGCCACCGCGCCGGGACGTTTCAACGTATTCGATTACAACGGCGCCACGCTGATTGCCGACTACGGCCACAATCCCGATGCGATCAAGGCCTTGGTGGCAGCGGTGGAAACCATGCCCGCGCGGCGGCGTTCGGTCGTCATCAGCGGCGCCGGCGACCGGCGCGACATCGACATCCGCCACCAGACCGAATTGCTCGGCGATGCGTTCGACGACGTGGTTCTGTACGAAGATCAATGCCAGCGCGGCCGCGTCGACGGCGAAGTCCTGGCGTTGCTGCGGGAAGGCCTGCAAAACGCCCGCCGCACCAGCAACACCAAGGAAATCCGCGGCGAATTCCTGGCCATCGATACCGCGCTGCAGGAACTGCAAAGCGGCGATCTGTGCCTGATCCTGGTGGATCAGGTGGAGCCGGCGCTGGCGCATATCGCGCAGCGGATCGCGGAGCAGAAAGCGGCTTAAACGAAAGTAAGCAACCAAAAAAAAAGCATCGCAACCTTCCGGCTGCGATGCTTTTTTAATATCAGGGTTTTACTTTAAATTTAAGCCGCCAATTTTTCGATCAACCCCATATCGGCGCTGGACATCAGCTTGTCGATATCGACCAGAATCAGCATCCGCTCATCCAGCGTTCCCAGGCCGATCAGGTAATCCGAATCGAACGTGGTGCCCATTTCCGGGGCCGGCTTGACTTGCTCCATCGACAGGGTGATCACATCCGATACGCTGTCGACCACCATGCCGACCACGCGGCCGGAGATGTTCAGGATAATGACGACGGTGAACTGGTCGTATGTCGGCTCGCCGAGGTTGAACTTGATCCGCATATCGACGATCGGCACAATGATGCCGCGCAGGTTGACCACGCCCTTGATGAAGTCCGGCGCATTCGCAATGCGGGTGACCGCTTCATAGCCGCGGATTTCCTGTACCTTCAGGATGTCGATGCCGTACTCTTCCTTGCCCAGCGTGAATGCCAAAAATTCGTTTCCGGCACTTTCGTTCTTTTCCCCAAAGCCTGAAACGCTTTTTTGTGTATTTTCCAACATGATGGGTCCCCTATAAAAAAATAATCAGCCGAATACGGTTTCGTCGCTCAATTGGCGACTCGACCTCAATAATGCCGCTACATCGATAATCAGGGCAACACCGCCGTCACCCAAAATGGTAGCGCCTGAAATGCCCGCTACCTTACGATAATTCGATTCCAGATTCTTCACAACAATTTGTTGCTGCCCGACAAGGTCGTCGACAAACAGCGCCGCCTTCTTTCCGTCCGATTCCAGAATGACGACCAGCCCTTGCGAGGGGTCGGTATAGGTCGGCTCTATGTGGAAAATCTGGTACAGCGGGATCAGGGGCAGATACTCGCCGCGCACCTTGATCACCCGCCCCTGGCCGGAAATATCCTTGATATCGGCCGCGGCGGGCTGTAGCGATTCAACCACATAACCCAACGGCAAAATGTAGATTTCCTCGCCGATCCTGATCGACATGCCGTCCAGGATCGCCAGCGTCAAGGGCAGCGAAATCGAAATCGTGGTGCCGAAACCCTTGCCCGAGCGGATATCCACCGCGCCGCCCATGGCCATGATGTTGCGCTTGACGACATCCATGCCGACGCCGCGGCCCGAGACGTCGGTCACCACTTCGGCGGTCGAGAAGCCGGGTTCGAAAATCAGCAGCCAGACATCGGAATCCGTCATGTTATCCGAAACCTGCATGCCTTGCTGGCGCGCCTTTTCCAGGATTTTGTCGCGCTGCAGACCGCCGCCGTCGTCGCTGACTTCGATGATGATATTGCCGCCCTGATGCTCCGCCGACAGCGACAGCCGCCCGGTATCGCTCTTGCCGCCCGCCAGCCGCACTTCGGGCCGCTCGATGCCGTGATCGATGCTGTTGCGCACCAGATGCGTCAGCGGATCGATGATGCGTTCGATCAGGCTCTTGTCGAGTTCGGTGGCCGCGCCGTGGGTGACGAAATCGACTTTCTTCTCCAGCTTCGTGGCCAGATCGCGCACCATGCGCGGGAAACGCGAAAACACGTAATCCATCGGCATCATGCGGATCGACATCACGGCTTCCTGCAAATCGCGGGTATTGCGCGTGAGCTGGCTGACGCTGTTGAGCAATCGCTCGTTGGACATCGGATCGAGCATGTCGGTGCGCTGTTCGATCATGGCCTGCGTGATGACCAGTTCGCCCACCAGATTGATCAACTGATCGACTTTTTCGATACTGACGCGAATCGACGTGGTTTCGGCATTGACCGCCTTATCCTTCTCGCCCTTGCTTTTCTTTTCGCCGTTGGCGTCGCCCGCCGCATTGACCTCGGCGATCGGCAGCGCATCGCTGTCGGCTTCCGGCTTGGGCTGCGCGATATCGAGCGGCACGAACGGTTCGAAGAAGCCGTAGCCGCGCTCTTCATCGGTTGCATTGAGCGGCACGAACGGCGCGAAAAAGCCGAACCCCTGCTCTTCTTCCGTCGATTTCGGCGTCTCGGTGACGGCCTGCGAAATCTTCATGTCGGCGGTATCGACGATGAACGAACAGATCGCCACGATATCGTCGACGCTGTCGGCGGTGTCCACCATGTAGACCCAGCGTCCATCTTCGGTCTGGTTCTTCACGATCGTGCCGAGCATGCCCATTTCCTGGCCCAGCGCCTCTGCATCGCGCTCGCTGATGGCGGGCAATTCAATCCGCAGGCGCCGCACAGTGCCGGGAGACGCGATCTCCTGCACCGGCTTGAATACCACCTTGCCTTCGGCCGGCACGCCTTTGGACAGCGCTTCCAGCATCTTGCGCATCTCGACCACGGCTTCCTGATCGACCGCGCTGCCGTGGCGATGGCCGTCGACCATCGACTTGAGCACATCCTTGGCCCACAGGAATGCATCGACATGCTTGCTGGTGAGCGGCATTTCTCCCTTGCGCAGCTTGTCCAGCAACGACTCGAGCACATGCGTCACGTCGGTCAGATCGGTCAGGCCAAAGGTCGACGAGCCGCCCTTGATCGAATGCGCCGCGCGAAAAATCGCGTTCAGCACTTCGCTGTCGGGATCCGACACATCGACAGACAGGAGCAATTTTTCCATTTCCGCGAGCCCCTCTTCGGCTTCGTCGAAAAATACTTGAAAAAATTGCTTCATATCAATGGTCATTATTACGCTCCGCAGTCATGGGTATCATCTTTTTGATGTTTTTATCGGATAGCTATTAATCGTGTATTGACGAATCAACCAATGACTTTTTTGACAACTTCCGTCAAACGCTGCGGATCGAACGGCTTGACCAGCCAGCCGTTGGCGCCGGCACCCTTTCCCTTGGATTTCATTTCATCGCTGAACTCGGTGGTCAGCATCAGAATCGGAACCCGCGCATAAGACGGCAATCCGCGCAGCGAACGGATCAGGGTCAACCCGTCCATGTTGGGCATGTTCTGGTCGGTCAGCACCAGATCGAATACCTGGGTTCTGGCTTTATCCAGCGCGTCGACGCCGTCCACGGCTTCAGTCACCTGATAGCCGGCAGCCTTCAAACTGAATACCACCATCTGGCGCAATGAACCCGAATCGTCCACTGCGAGAATTGATTTCGACATATATTTCTCCGCCTTCTTTTGCGTCGTTCACTTATTAGAATAAATCGATATCGCCACTGCTCATATGCGTTTGCCGCACGGCTTTCCACAAGCCGTTTTCCAGATTGATCAGCCGCGTTTCCATGGTCTGATTGATGGTTTGCAGCATCGCATGCATTTCTTCCAGATCGGTATCGGGCGCCGCATCCCAGCTGTTGCTGCTCAGGAAGCTGAGGACGTCGCGCAGTCCGACCACGCGCTTGAGCGTGCGTTCAATCAATTGGCTGGTCATATCCTGGAATTGCAGGCCGGTAACGGCCGAATTGACGTGCGTGTCGATAGCCTGCTGGCTTTGCTTGAGTTCCTCAACCTGCAACGGCGTCGCGGCGGTCTGCTGGGCCACGATCATCGCCACAATGGTCTGCTGCGCCGCGACCGCCTTGTGCAAATCGAAAAAACTGCTGCTCAATTTCGTAATAGCTTCATTCAGAAGAAGATTGGTCTGCACCAAATCCGTTTCGACTTCGGTCAATTGCAGCCCGCTGCCGCCGGCGACATCCAGCAGCAAGCGCTTGAACTCAAAAAGTACCGGTGCTATCACCATATCCGCCTCATCCCTCTGGTAGCCTATCCGCTGGCGCGAATTCTAATTCGTCTTTGCTGCAGGTGCTGCTGGTGCGGCCGGTGCTCCCGGCGCCAGCCCGTCGCGCACATCGGCGTCGTTGCTGACCGCGAGCGAGCCGCTGTCTTTTTCCACTGCGTCTTCCGCTTTCTTGTTCATGACAATGATGCTGATGCGGCGGTTGATCGGATTGAAAGGATCTTCCTTATCCAGCAGGACCGCCGACGACAGGCCGACCACCCGCAGCATCTTCGATTCGTCCATGCCGCCCGCGATCAGTTCGCGGCGCGAGGCATTGGCGCGATCGGCCGACAATTCCCAGTTGCTGTACGCCTTTTCGCCGCTGGCGTAAGGCGTTGCATCGGTATGGCCGGACAGGCTGATCTTGTTCGGCACATCGTTCAGCGTCTTGCCGATTTCGCGCAGGATATCCTTGGTGTACGGTTGCAATTCGGCCTTCGCCAGCGCAAACATCGGACGGTTCTTTTCGTCGACGATCTGAATCCGCAGGCCTTCGGTCGTGATATCGAGCAGCAGCTGATTCTTGTACTGTTTCAGATTCGGGCTGTTTTCAATCGCGGTTTCAATGCGCTTCTTCAACTCCTTCAGGCGCGCCTGCTCGGCCTTTTCCAGTTCGGCCGCCGCCGCCCGCAGATTGAAGCTTTTCTTGACGACGTCGTTCTCGCCTTTTTTGAGCTGGCCGTCCTGCCGCGTCAGATCGCGCCCGCCGCCGGGCAGCACGCTGGATGAGTCGCCGCTGCCGGAGCCGCCGGCCATGGCCACTTTCAGCGGCGTCTTGAAATAATCCGAAATCCCTTGCAGATCGCCCTTGGCGGTCGAACCGAGCAGCCACATCAGCAGGAAAAACGCCATCATCGCGGTCACGAAGTCAGCGTACGCAATCTTCCAGGCGCCGCCGTGGTGACCGCCGCCGCCCTTCTTGATCCGCTTAACAATAATCGGGCGTAGCCCTTCTTCAGCCATGCCGGCTCCTGCTTTCTATTCTTTGATTTCTCTGATTTATTTCGACTTCGATTGCTTGATGTGCTCTTCCAGCTCAAGGAACGTCGGACGTTCGGTGGAGAACAGGACCTTGCGTCCGAATTCGATCGATAACGCAGGCGCGTAACCGTTCAGACTGGCCAGCAAGGTGACTTTCAGGCATTGATAGATCTTGGTCGATTCATCCAGCTTCTGCTCCAGCAGGGTGGCCAGCGGGCCGACGAAGCCGTACGCCAGCAGAATCCCGAGGAAGGTGCCGACCAGCGCATTACCGATCAGAATCCCCAGTTCGGCCGGCGGAATACCCACCGACGCCATGGTATGCACCACGCCCATCACCGCCGCCACGATACCGAACGCCGGCATGGCGTCGCCGACCTTGGCGATCACGTGCACCGGGACTTCCCCTTCGTGATGATGGGTTTCGATTTCATTGTCCATCAGATTTTCGATCTGGAACGCATCCATGTTGCCGGACACCATCAGACGCAGATAATCGGTCATGAATTCGATCAGGTGATGGTCGGCCATGACCCCCGGATATTTGCTGAAAATGGGGCTGGATTCGGGTTCTTCGATATCGCCTTCGATCGACATCAGGCCTTCCTTGCGGGCCTTGGTCAGGATTTCGAACAGCATCGCCATCAGTTCCATGTACAGGGCTTTGTTATAGCGCGAGCCCTTGAGCACGGTCGGCAAGGCTTTCAGCGTGGCTTTTACCGCCTTGCTGTTATTACCTACCAGAAAGGCACCGCCGGCTGCGCCGGCGATCATCAGCAGCTCGATCGGCTGAATCAGGGAATGCAGGTGGCCGCCGGCCATTGCGAAGCCACCGAAGACCGAAAACAGAACAATTACATAACCGATAATGACAAACAATTTTCACCCCTGAGCTATTTATTTAACGATCGTCAAAGCCCCCCGACCGTGCCTTGCAGCTTGCTTATCGCCCCACCATATCCATTAACGGGAGAAAAGATAAAAAACTTGATCTTGTTCCGAAATGTATCATAGCTGACATCGTTTTATATGCGCCAGCCATAGAGAATTGCCCCCTTATTCGACGCATTGACTTCAATATCCGGCGCCGCGCCTTCAATTGGAAATTCGTAACTGAGCAATAAGCTCCCCGGCCGCATTTCCGCGCGCGCTTTATTCCACAGCGCTGTCATCGCCGCCGGCGACAAATAGGCGAACACCACGTCATATTCGGCAAAGTCGAGGCGGGTGTAATCGCCCAGGATGAAACGGGCGCGGCCACCCTCGCCCGCGCCGTGGAATAAAGCGCGCAGCCGGCTGACCAGCCATGGAAGAGGAGCAATTTCAATGCCAGTCAGGCTGGCCTGCGGGCGGCGCCCGGCCATGCTCAATACGAAACCGCCGAATCCGCTGCCGATATCAATGATCCGCAGCGGTGCTTCCGGCGCCCCATCCCGTGGCAGCAGCGCATCGACGGCGCGCCAGGTCGAAGCGCGCGACGGGTAATAAGGGACCTGGGTGCGGAAAGTGCTCCAGAACAGAAGCAGGAAAAAAACGAAGCCGGCCAGAAAGATCAGCGGCGGCAAATGCAGCGCATTGACCAGCAACGCCGCCACCGGAAACAGGAACTGGATCGGCAGCCACCAGCGCGCCAGCCCGAAGCGATGGCTCAGCAGCGCCGCGATCAGCCCCTGCAGCAGGGTCATCGGAAGCGGCGCGAGAACAATGCCGGCCAGTCCGTGCAAGGCCTGCCGCAGCAACAGCGTCAGCAGCAAGGCAGCGGCCTGCAGCAGCAGCGCGCGCATGGCGGGCGCCTGCCGGAGCGAACGGCGTGGACGTGTTACCGGGGACATCGTGGGAAAGCCTGCAATTTTCCAGGCGTGAAAACCGGGGATGGAATTGAAATACGCGGATACGGCAATGCGCTCGGCCCGGTCTTAGGCCGGCATTTCCGCCGGCACTGCTTCCAGCGCGGCATCGCGCGCTTTTTTGGTCTTGCCGGCACGCGACGGCATGTGGCAAAGACCGCAGACATAATCCTGGTGCAGATCGAGGCGATGCACAACGAAATGGCCGCTGCAGCAGCGGCAAGGCTTGGTCGTCAGCATTTTGCTTTCGAAGAAACGCACCAGGGTCCAGGCGCGCGTGAGCGACAGCACGGGTTCGTCGTCGTCATCGTTGCGGCCCAATTGCTCCAGATACAGCTTGTAGGCTTTCATCACGGCTTCGATGCCGGAAATACGGGCGTGTTCGACCAGGTATTTATGGATATTGATGAACAGCGACGAATGGATGTTCGGCTGCCAGGTGATGAACCAGTCGGTCGAAAACGGCAGCATGCCCTTCGGCGGCGACATGCCCTTCAATTCTTTGTAGAGTTTCAGCAGGCGTTCCCTGGACAGGGAAGTTTCGGATTCCAGCAATTGCAAGCGCGCTCCCAGCCGGATCAATTCGATCGCCAACTGGATTTCCTGTGCTTCGGTGATGACGCTTTTCTTGCCCATGTCTGCTCCGACAACAAATCCTGCCGCTTGGGATGCCGCGGCAGGCGATAAATACACAATGCGCGCCCTGCCTGCCGGGCGCCGCATGCATTTTGTAACGAACTAAGGAATCAGATGATTTCTTCGACCGGCTGACCGGCCATCAGGATTGCTGCATGTGCATGCGACAGGCTTTTTTCTTTATTATAGTTGGTCAACATGCCGAGGATGGTGCCGTCATCGAATCGGAAACGGGTCAGCATCATATTGTTGCCTGCCAATTTGAGAATCTGCGCATTGCTCAGACCCTTGATCAGCTCGGCGATTTCATCGCTGATGCCCAAACGGAAAATGGCTGTCGCCTTATCGGCGCGTATCATTTGCTGCGCCAGCATCAGATAACCCAGGTTCGCGTCGCGCACTTCCGACATCATGTCATTGCTATCCATTTACAACCCCCAGACAAAACTTGCCGCACGAATACATCCAGTTACATCTTGTAATTACTACGATGTCATTCTGATGTTAACGTCTTATAGCGCCAACAAGTATCGGTCTGTACTTTTTGTCTGTTTTAATCCTCTATAAATGTAAGATTTAGTCTTACATTTTTTATTTTCCGATTCGCAATAAAATTTTTATATTTTCAAGAATGAAGCCCAGCATAGGCTGGCGGGCCGTTTTTAGTTTTATTGCGATGCGGCAATTATCAAAATTTTATCTTTATAATGCCCTAAAGCATAAAAAAATCATAAATTTCGATACCCGGCATTTACTTCCTTGTTGCCTACACGATACATCCTTCAGAGCTACATTTGCTTGCATTTTGGGGGCCGGAGATGTAACAAATTTGTCATATTTTTGTTACAAACGCAATGAAATTGCATCACTCCCGGCGCCGAAAACGGCATTGCTTATGCGTTTACTGCTGCGCGGGGACGATTTTCAGCGAAAAATTGCGCGAGACGCTGCCATCGACCGACGACCAATTGCCACTCAGCGTCACGCCATCGTATGCGCCATCCCATAAACCGGATACATCCTTGCCGTTGACCGATTCTTCCATGCTCAAGGCATCTTCCTCGAATTCGCCTGCCAGCAATACTTCGCCACTGTTCTGCCCGATCGCGAAATATCTGCCCTCCAACGCCTCCGTCTCGCCGGGCTTCAAATGCAATTCCATTTGTATCTGCACGCCATTGAGGGCGCCGCGCAGGACCACCGGCCGCGCAAACAGCGGCGCCAGGCTGGCGCCGGCCTTCGGCGGCGGGATCGGCTGCCCGGCCGCGGCCGTGGCAATCGGTGCCGCCAGGCAAGCGGCGGCCAGCATCAAAACCGAAAACAGCGCCGGCATCAAGCGACAGGATGTGGAACGCGCGGCAAAAGGATGGCTTGGCCGCATTCAGGCCGCGCCCCACAGATCGTGCGCATCGGCCGCGGTAATCTGCACGTCGACGAATTCGCCGGCGACCAGCTTGCGGTGCGGCTCGTACGGCGGCTTGACATAGACCACGCCGTCGATTTCCGGCGCGTCCGAATAGCTGCGGCCAACGCCGCCATTGCGGTCGACTTCGTCGATCAATACGCGCAGGGTCTTGCCGACCTTGGCCTGCAGGCGCTTTTTGGAAATTTCTTCCTGCAACAGCATGACCCGGCCGCGGCGCTCTTCGCGCAAGGCTTCCGGCACCGGATCGGCCAATGCGTTCGCGGTAGCGCCATCCACCGGCGAGTAGGCGAAACAGCCCAGCCGGTCGATTTGCGCTTCTTTCAGGAAATCCAACAGGTAGTCGAATTCGGCGTCGGTTTCGCCCGGGAAACCGGCGATGAACGTGGAACGGATGGTGATGTCCGGACACATCGCGCGCCATGCCTGGATGCGGTCCAGGTTCTTCTCGCCGCTGGCCGGGCGCTTCATGCGCTTGAGCACATCGGGGTGGGCATGCTGCAACGGCACGTCCAGATATGGCAGGATCTTGCCTTCGGCCATCAAGGGAATGATTTGGTCCACATGCGGGTAAGGATAAACGTAATGCAGACGTATCCATGCGCCGTGGCGCGCGGCGAGTTCGCCCAGCGCGCCTACCAGTTGCGTCATGTGCGTCTTCAGCGGCGCGCCGTTCCAGAAACCGGTGCGGAACTTGACGTCCACGCCATAGGCGCTGGTGTCCTGCGAAATGACCAGCAATTCCTTGACGCCCGCCTTGAACAGGTTTTCGGCTTCCAGCATGATATCGGCCACCGGACGCGAGACCAGATCGCCGCGCATCGACGGAATGATGCAAAAGCTGCAGCGATGATTGCAGCCCTCGGAGATTTTAAGGTAGGCGTAATGCTTGGGCGTCAGCTTGACGCCTTGCGCCGGCACCAGGTCGAGGAAAGGCGCATGCGGCTTCGGCAAATGCTTGTGCACCGCGAACATGACTTCGCCGACCGCATGCGGGCCGGTGACTTCCAGCACCTTGGGATGGATCGCCTGAATCATGTCATTGCCGTCGGCATCCTTCTTGGCGCCGAGGCAGCCGGTGACGATGACGCGGCCGTTTTCGTTGAGCGCTTCGCCGATGGCGTCCAGCGATTCCTGCACCGCCGCGTCGATAAAGCCGCAAGTATTGACGATGACCAGATCGGCGCCCTCGTAGGACTTAGCCGTATCGTAGCCCTCTGCCCGCAATTGGGTGAGGATCTGCTCGGAATCGACCAGCGCCTTGGGACAGCCAAGGGACACAAAACCGACTTTCGGCGCGGAAGCGGAGGTGGCGGCAACGCCGGCGCCAGGAGGGGAAGAAACGATGGACATGGTCAGAAGGTATTCGCGGGAAAGGCGCTATTGTACCTTTCCTTATCCGTCCTTACGCTTCTTTGCCCTCGCCTCCTCCTGTCTCCAGCTTATTTTTTTGGCGGTTCGGCCGGCACGAACGGGAAGGCCCCGAACATGGTCTTGGACTGGTTCTGCATCTGCTCCTGCATCTGGATGAACAGACTTTTGCTCTGCTCGATGTAGTTGCTCATCATGCCCTGCATCATCGGTCCCTGCACATTCATGAACTGCGTCCACATTTCAGGGCTGAACGGCTTGCCCTCGATAAAACCCTTGGAGTTCTCGCTCAGTTTGTTTTGAATATCGATGAACGCCTGGATATTCTTTTCCAGGTAGGAACCCATCATGCCCTGCATCGCATGCCCGTAATAGCGGATGATCTGGGACAAGGCGGCGCTGGAAAACATCGGCGCGCCATGCGACTCCTCTTCCAGAATGATCTGCAGCAGGATGCTGCGCGTGAGATCGTCGCCGTTCTTCGCGTCGACAACCGCGAATATTTCGTCGTCCAGCACCAGTTGCTTGACATCGGCCAGCGTTATATACGAGCTGGTCTGAGTATCGTACAAGCGACGATTCGGATATTTTTTTATGAGTCGCTCAGACACCTTGGTGGCACTATTCATCTGACATCCCTAATTGGTAAAAAATCGCATCCGGCGAACACCGGATGCGTCCTACTTTATCCCATGTGCAGGCCGCCGTTCAGCGAGAAGTCGGAACCGGTCGCATAACCGCCTTCGTCGGAAGCGATCCAGGCCACGATCGATGCGATCTCCTCCGGCTCTCCCAGACGCTTGACCGGAATGCCGGAAACGATCTTTTCCAGTACTTCCGGACGGATCGCACGCACCATATCGGTACCGATATAACCCGGCGATACCGTATTTACCGTCACGCCCTTGGTCGCCACTTCCTGCGCCAGCGCCATGGTGAAACCGTGAAGACCCGCCTTGGCCGTGGAGTAATTGGTCTGGCCGAACTGGCCTTTCTGGCCGTTTACCGAAGAAATGTTGATAATCCGTCCCCAGCCGCGCGTGGCCATGCCTTCGATGACCTGCTTGGTCACATTGAACAGCGAATTCAGATTGGTGTCGATCACCGCATCCCAATCCGATTTGGTCATTTTGCGGAATTGGCCGTCGCGGGTGATGCCGGCGTTATTGACGAGAATATCGACTTCGCCGATTTCCGCGCGGACTTTGGCGAAGGCTGCTTCGCACGATTCCCAGCTCGACACATTGCCTTCGGAAGCGTGAATATCGAATCCTTGCGCACGCATGCCGGCCAGCCAGCTGTCCTTGCGCGCCGAATTGGGGCCGCAACCGGCCACGACGGTATAACCATCCCTGCACAGTCGCGTACAAATCGGGGTTCCGATGCCACCCATGCCACCCGTTACGTAAGCGATACGTTTTGTCATGCCCAGTCTCCTCTAATTATCCAACGTTCAAGCAACCAAATATTTCAATCCTAACCTGCCTTGACCATCACATACCGTCCCGGCGCCGCCTCTATGGGCGGGTAGGCTTGCGCCCCCGGCTGGCGCGGCGGGGCCGCCAGCCGGCCCGCATGGTTGCCGAGAAAATTCGTCCACGCCGGCCACCAGCTGCCGGGATGTTCCGCCGCGCCCTGCAGCCACTCGTCGGCATCGACGTTCCGGGCGGTGTTGGTCCAGTAGCTGCGCCGGTTCTTGACCGGCGAATTGATCACGCCGGCGATGTGGCCCGACGCGCCCAGCACAAACTGGTTGGCGGCCGGCTTGTTCTGATTGAGCAGCCTGGTCGAGGCGTAGGCGGTCGCCCACGGCACGATATGATCCTCGCGCGACGCGAAGATGAATGCCGGCGCATCGATGCGGCGCAGGTCGACCGGCGTGCCGCCGATCTGCAGGCGGCCCGGATCCTTCAACGCGTTTTCCAGATACATATGGCGCAGGTAATAGCAGAACATCGGTCCCGGCAGGTTGGTGCTGTCGGCATTCCAGTACAGCAGGTCCAGCGCGGGCGGCGCCACGCCCTTCAGATAATTCGATTCGACGTAGTTCCACATCAGATCGTTCGGACGCAGGCTGGAAAATGCTGCCGCGAAATCCCGGCCCGCCATCAGGCCGCCGCCGCCGATCGCCCCTTCGCGCATGGCGACCTGCATTTCATCGATATAGACCTCAATGGCGCCGGTATCGGAAAAATCCAGGAACGAGGTCAGCAGGGTCAGGCTGGCCAGCGGTTTTTCACCGCGCGCATACAGCACCGCCAGCGCGCAGGACAGCAAGGTGCCGCCGACGCAGAAACCCAGTGCGTTGATCTGCGGCTGCCCGGCAATATCCTGCACGGCATGCAAGGCGCCGATAACGGCATCCTGCGCGTAATCGTCCCAGGTTGCATTTTGCACTGCAACATCGGCATTGCGCCATGAAATCAAAAATACCTGGTGCCCCTGCTCCAGCGCATAGCGCACCAGTGAATTTTGCGGCTGCAGATCGAGAATATAAAATTTGTTGATGCACGGCGGCACGATCAGCAAGGGCTTTTCGAATACCTTCTCCGTCAGCGGCGCGTACTGAATCAATTGGCACAAGGCGTTTTCGAACACCACCGCGCCGGGTGTCGCGGCGACATCCTTGCCGACTTCGAACGCCGTTTCGTCGGTCAGCGAAATATGGCCCTTTTCCAGATCCGCCACCATCTGCGCCAAACCCTGCGTCAGGCTTTGGCCATGCGTTTCGATGATCTTCTGCTGCGCCTCGGGATTGGTGGCCAGAAAATTGGCCGGCGACATCGCGTCGATCAATTGCCGTACCGAAAAACGGATGCGCTGCCGGATTTTCTCGGGCGCCTCTACCGCATCGGCGGTGGCCTCCAGGAACGCCGCGTTCAATTGATAGGCGGCCGCCTGGAAGGCGGACAGAGGGCTGGCGCTCCAGGCCGGCGCCGACAGTCGCCGGTCGTTCAGGAACGGTTGCCTGGACGCCATCATGTCCTGCCACAGCTTGGTGAACTGCTGGATGTAATCGCTCTGCAGCGCGGCTATTTTTTCGGGATCAAGCTTGATGGACAGCGACTGGAACAGCGCATTGAAATCCGCGGGTTGCGGATGCGGCGATGACGCCGCGCCGCCTGGTACCGATGCCGAAAACTGCGCCAACCATCTGTTGAGGGAGAAATCTGAATAATCCGAATTTGTACTCACAACGTTGTTTTCGCGTATCGTTACGGTTTGTCTTCAAGTATGGATGGCTATGTATATCGTTGCAATCGCATGGCTCTACGTCGTCTTCATGATGTCCATTACCGAACAAACGGCGGTGGCGGGCGTCATGACATTTTTATTGTACGGCGCGCTCCCTTTGACAATTGTTTTATACCTGATGGATACACCGCGACGCAAGCGGAATCGTCAAATGCCGGCAAAAAACGAAACGATACCGCATCAGGCCGAGGCCGTACCGGATGCGCCGGGCGGCAAGGCATCCGGCGAGGGCGGCGGCAACGCGAACTTTCCGGCGGCGGACCGGCCCAAATCGTGAAGCCGGATCCTGTCACAATTTCCTTACAATTCCTCCGTGAAGAATCCCGGATAATCCCGTGATGCCTTCCATTTCCAGAAAGAAAATCATGCAAGAATCAATTCAACGGCTCAGCACAAACGTATCCCGGACGGCAATCGCCGGCATCCTCGGTTTGGCATGCCTGGCCGCACAGGCCGCGGACTGGCGCAGCATCGGCGGCACCGACGTCAGCGAACTGTCGATCGATGCCGAATCGGTCCAACAGGTAGGCGCCCTGCGGCAAGCCTGGTCGATGTGGAATTTCAAGGAAGCGCGCCAGAATAACGATTCGTCGTTCCCGTCGCTGAAGTCCTACCAGGACCTGTATCTTTATAACTGCAAGGATCAGACGCTGCGCCTGAGCAAGGAAATCATTTTTGCGGACAATAACGGCATGGGCGACAAACGCGACCATTCCGACGCCCTGAAGGGCACCACGTTCGACAAGCCCGCGCCTGGCAGCGTGGCCGAAATCATGCTGAAGGAAGTGTGCGCGGCGCCGCTGGCGAAGACTGCCGACAAGGCTGCCGTAAAGAAGAAGAAATAAATCAGGCGATCCAGATCAGCGAGGCAAAGCGCCCCGTCACGCCGTCGCGGCGATACGAATAAAATCGCGCGGCATCGCTGACGGTGCAGAATCCGCCGCCGCTGACGCGGCCGACGCCGCAGCCGGCCAGCGCCAGGCGCGCCAGGCGGTAGATGTCCGCCATATACTTTTCCGGCTTGCCGTTTACCGGCCGGAATGCGGCGGCGTGCCGCGCATCGCGCGCCAGATACGCCGCGCGCACCTCGGGCCCCACCTCGAATTGCTCCGGTCCGATGGCCGGGCCGAGCCAGGCGCTGATTTCGCCGGCGCCGGCAGCCTGCATTGCCCGTACCGTATTTTCCAGCACGCCATTGAGCAAACCGCGCCAGCCGGCATGCGCCGCGCCGACCACGCCGCCGGAACGGTCGCAGAACAGCACCGGCAGGCAATCCGCCGTCAATATCGCGCATACCGCACCCGCGCCGACGGCAATGCTGGCGTCGGCGCAACTGTCCGCCTGGTCGGCAAAATTGGCCGGATCGGCGGCATCGGCGGTGTCATGCACCGTCGTCCCGTGTACCTGCGCCAGCCAGGCCGGCGCGGCGGGCAGCAGCGCCTGCAGCAGAGCACGGTTGCGCCGCACCGATTCGATCGCATCGCCGACGTGATCGCCCAGGTTCAGGCCGCCGCCGCCCGCGCCGTCGCCATATGGCGCAGCGCTGACGCCGCCGCCGCGCAGGGTCGTCAAGGCGTGCGCGCGGGCCGGCAAATCCGGCCATTCCGGCCGCAGCACCTGGAGCGAACCGGATGCCAGCATCATGTATTCATCGCATTGACCGCCGCCAGATCGATCTGGGCGCGTGTGATCAGCCCGGCAAAGTCGGACGGCAGATCGACCATCCATTCGCAGGCTTCACCGCTGTCCGGATGCACCAGTCCGAGCCGGCAGGCATGCAGGGCCTGACGCCCGAATACCGGCATCAGATGCGCCTTGCCGTACAGCGCATCGCCCACCAGGGCGAATCCCAGCGACTGCATATGCACCCGGATCTGGTGCGTACGCCCGGTTTCCAGGCGGCAACGCATCAGGCTGACCGCCTTGCCGTCGATGACGCCGGCGGCCAGCCGCTCATAATGCGTGATCGCTGGCTTGGCGCTGAGGCTTTCCGATACCGCCATCTTGATGCGGTCGCGCGGATGGCGGGCCATGGCCGCATCGACGGTGCCGTTGAGTTGGGGCGTGCCCCAGACCATCGCCAGATACTGGCGCTTGACCGTGCGCGCCTGCAACTGGCGCACCAGATCGGTATGCGCGGTCAGCGATTTCGCCACCACCATCAGGCCGCTGGTGTCCTTGTCCAGCCGATGCACGATGCCGGCGCGCGGCACCCCGGTCAATGGCGGATAGTGATGCAGCAGGCCATTGAGCAAGGTGCCCGACCAATTGCCCGCGGCCGGATGCACCACCAGCCCTGCCGGCTTGTTGATCACGATGACCGCACCGTCCTCATGGACGATATCGAGCACCATCGCCTCGGGCCGGAAGGCCTCGTCTTCCGGCGCCGCCTGCGGCGAAATGACCACGGTTTCGTCGCCGAATGCCGTCATTTTGGCGCGCGCGGGCACGCCGTCGACCGTTACATGGCCGCCTTCTATCCATTGCTGCATGCGGCTGCGCGAATATTGCGTCACCAGCGACGACAATGCCTTGTCGAGCCGGACGCCGCACACCGCAGGCGTCAGATGCAGCGTAATCGGCGCCAATTCGGCCGCATCGGCATGCATGCCGTCCAGGACGTCGTCGCCGTCGTCCTCACAGCTTAAATCGGCATCCAGCGGGTTTTTCGCCATACCCGGCGTAGTTAGTGACATCAGAGCAAGTCCCATCAGCTATAATCGTTCAATCAGAATTTCCTACTTCGTATACTTTTTTAAAAAGTCATGCCTAAATATTTTTCGAAACTCATCGCCCTCGCATTCGTATTTTCGTTGTCAGCATGCGGCCTGTTGCCGGATAAAGTCGATGAGACCGCCAACTGGTCAGCGTCCAAATTATACTCGGAGGCCAAGGATGAAATGGCCGGCGGAGGCTACGAGAAGGCAATTACCTATTTCCAGAAGATCGAATCGCGCTATCCGTTCGGCACTTACGCCCAGCAGGCGCAGATGGACATTGCCTACGCCTATTACCGCCAGCAGGACCAGCCGCAGGCCATCGCCGCGATCGAGCGCTTCATCAAGCTGCATCCGAACCACCCGAACGTCGACTATATGTATTACCTGCGCGGCCTGGTGTATTTCAATGACCGCAGCAGCTTTTTCGACTTCTTCACCAAGGAAGACGCCAGCGAGCGCGATCCGAAATCGGTGCGCGACGCCTTCGATTCGTTCAAGCTGCTGGCCGAACGTTTCCCCGACAGCACCTACACGCCGGACGCGATCGACCGCATGAAGTATCTGGTCAATTCGATGGCGCAGTACGACGTGCACGTCGCGGAATATTATTATCGCCGTGGCGCCTATCTGGCCGCCGCCTCGCGCGCCCAGGCCGCGATCCATGACTATCCACAAGCGCCGGCGATCGAACAGGCGCTGTTCATCCTGATGAACTCCTATGGCGCGCTGGGCCAGACCAAGCTGCATGACGATACCGCGCGGATTTTCAATACCAACTTCCCGGACAGCACCTATCCGCACGGCGGCCCGGTGGTCGAGAAGCCATGGTGGAAAATCTGGTAAGCGCCTGATCCGCTTTCCGCCGCGGCCAAGGGCCGCATGGCGCGCAAACCCCGGCATTGCTTCACGCATGCCGGGGTTTTTGGTTTTTTTGCGCCGTTAATACATGGATATGCCGCGCAGCAGTCCTGTGCCTAATTCCGGTATATGCGGATTTCGACTCACGCTACCATGCGTTTCCTAAAGGAAATCAGAAAGACCGATACATGACAATCGCAGGTTCCGTTCCCGTGTATGGCAACTATACGCAGACGCGATTCGACAATGCACTTCCCGCCAGCAGTTCCTCTCCCGCACTCGCAAACGCATCCCCGCTCGCCGCCGCTCCCGCTCCCGCGCCTGTCGCAGCGGCCGATATCCATGCCATGCAAATCAAGGGCCGCGCGTGGTCGCAGTCCTTGCTGCGTCCCGCGATGCCGGCGGAAAACGTCGTGGCGCCGAACGGAAACGCCCTGCCCCCCACAAATCGGCCGCCCTGCGTCAACGCGACGGCGCCCGCGGCCCATGGCGCGATCGACGCGGGCCACGGCGGCCATCCTCCCGCCGATGTGCATTTGCGTTCCTTGCTGCAGTCATGCGAAAAGCTGTCCCGCCAAATTGCCGGCGCAGGGGCCGCGGAAGGCCGGCAATATGCCGGCGCGCTGGGCGCAATCAATGCCCTGAGCCGCGCCATCATCAGCCAGCAGCAGCGCATTCCGCAAAGCGGACCGGCGCGCATGGAAACCGAGGGCGGCATCATCGCCGTCGATCTGGACGAAGCGATCCATGGCTTGTATACCGCCGTTGCCTATACAAAAAACGCCTGCGCCAACGGCTTCGGCGCCCTCGGCGAAACGATGACCCGGGATGCCACGCTATGGGCGAACGATCCCGCAACCTGGCTTGCCCAATCGGCGCAATCGCATGGCGCGGCCGACGTCACTCTCGCAGGCATCGTTACCGTCGCGCTGGTGCCGTTCGCCCTGATGGCGCTGCATGCCGGCATTTCGGAAATGCGGGAATCGCGTGCGCAGGGCAAAATACTCGGGCTGGAAGTGGCGCGGAGCCGCGAATTTCTCGATACGCTGGATAAGCTGTCGGCATCGCTCCCGGCCGCGGCAACGCCCAAATTCCAAAATCTGGTCGATGCCGCAAAAAAAACTTGTGCGCAGCAACTGGAAGATTTGCAGCACTTCAAGCGGAAAAATCAGGAAAACGGCCAGATCGGCTTTTACTCGGCGATGTCCGGCGGCTCCATCGCCGCCAAGGCGACGCTCGATCTCGGCGCCAAGGTCGGCAGCCTGAGTCTGGCAGGCACCGCCGCCACGGCCTTGGCCACGACGGTCGGCGCGGCCGGCGCGATACTCTCCCCGATCGCCGCCGCCAGCGCGGTCGGACTCGGCGCCAAAATGGTCATCAAATCGAATGCGGCGCTGAAAAAATTCGCCCCGGTCGCCGCGCGCTTGACCAATCGCCTCGAATCGGACACTGCGCTCGGTCCCCTGAGCCGCGAGACGGCAGGCAAGCATGATTACCTGGAATTCCTGCCGAAAAAACTGCGGCAGCGATTGCATTTTTTCCGCGACTACGCCCAAAAGAACAAACGCTTTTTATTCGGCAGCATCCTGTATGCGACTTGCGCCACCGTCAGCTTCGGCCTGACCGCCGCGGCGCTGGTCGGCGCCGGCATCGCGCTGGGGCCGATCGGCATGGGCATACTGATTGCAGGCGGCATTGCAGGCGGCATGCTGATGGGCCGTTATTCCTCCCAGTTTTTATTCGGGCACGGCCGCATGCATCGATATGAAAACTACAGCGTCAGCGACGACCCAGAGCTCGATCGCCACTTTCTGGGCGCCATAGAAACCTTTACGGACAAGAACCCGAATATCGCAAAAACCGCCGGCATCGACCTGCGCGCCGCCTTTTACAAGCAGGCCGCCACGCGCGACGAACTGCGTCAGGATTTTCTCAGTGAAGTTGGGGGCGATCTCGGCAAACGTTATCACCAGGCGCTCAGTCACTCGACCGATAGCGATGAGGTACGCGCCAAGCGCGGGGGCATGCAGAGCAAATGGGATGTTCTATGCGCAACCGTGCAGAAAAAATACGAAGGCGCCGCCGGTTATTCACGGGCCTGCATGAACTATCTCGACAATGTGCTGCACATGCGCGGTCATGCCGCGGCAAAAGCCTCGGCCGGCGCGTTGCGCCAAAAAATCAAACCTTATCTCAGCGTCGGCAACCTGCAGGACTGGCTGCACGAGCCTGCCAATCATCCGAAGCAAATCGCGCTGATGCACAACAGCCTGAAGGCGCAAATCGATTATTTGCGGAAAAAAACGGCACTGCGGCTCGAAATGTACATGCACGGCAATAATATCCAGGCGCTTCGGTCGCCTCGGCCAGACGGCGCCGCGGCAGTCACCGTGGAGGCTTCCATCACAAGCACTGACTATACTGCGTCGCAGCATGCCCTGCTTGAGAAACTGGCCGCGCCATTCGTGCGCGACGCCGACATGCTGGGCCAGACTGAAAACCTTCAAGCCGAACTGGCGCAATATCAGAAGACTTCATCGGATAGGCCGAGCCGTCCGGCCCTGGCGAAAATCACGTCGCGCTTCCTGAGCCTGCAATGCGGCCTGCCCTACGATCCGGACGGAGAGATACCGGACATCCGCCAAAGCCAGGCGGCGCTGGCGCATTACTATCTGAAAGAAGCGCCCGGCCGCTACCGCAATCTGCGCGGCTTGCTGGTGGATGCGGAACTGCAGGCGACCCGTCTGGCCGGGGTCGATGCGCCGGAACAACTTAATCCGCAATCCGCCGCTGGAACATCCAGAGATTCTCGGTAGAGGCATCCGGCACGTAGGCATAGCCGTCGCTGTCGAAATCCTTGAGCTTTTCCGGGGTTTTGACGGCGTGCGCGGCCGCATAGCGGGCCATTAATCCGCGCGCGCGCTTTGCATAGAAGGAAATGATTTTATATTTGCCGCCCTTCCAGTCCTGGAACACCGGCGTAATCACTTTGGCGGACAGGGCTTTCGGATGCACAACCTTGAAATATTCCTCGGAGGCCAGATTGACCAGGGTTTTGGACTTGTGCGATTCCAGCGTCCGGTTCAGCGCCAGCGTGACTTCGTCGCCCCAGAAGGCGTATAAATCCTTGCCGGCCGGATTGGCGAAGCGCGTTCCCATTTCCAGCCGGTAAGGCTGCATCAGATCCAGGGGACGCAAGGCGCCGTACAGGCCGGACAGAATACGGACATGGGATTGCAGGTAATCGAGCTGCCTGGCGTTCAGGGTGGCCGCATCCAGGCCGCCATAAACATCGCCGTCGAACGCCAACACCGCCTGCTTGGCGTTTTTCGTGGTGAACTTGCGCGACCAGGCGGCATAACGCGCGGCATTCAATGCCGCCAGCGGATCGGAAATATGCATCAGGCTGGCGATTTTCGCCGGCGAAAGTTCGCGCAAATGCTTGATCAGCTCGGCGGAGCGGGCGATAAATTCCGGCTGGGTATGGATATCGGTGGTCGGCGCATTCTCGTAGTTCAGCGATTTGGCGGGGGATAAAACGATCAGCATACGGCGCCTGTTATTGAAATAATGGAAATTGGACAGCCGCCATGATACGACATCATCCGACGATGCATTCAACGAAACATCGCGATTTGAAATATGATCTTGCTACCGAGAACTCTCCATCGCAAATGACTACCCAGACCAGCCCGCAGCGCCTGGTGCTCGACACCAACGTCTGCCTCGATTTATTCGTCTTCCGCGATCCGCGCTGGACCGCATTGCTGCAAGCGATGCGGGACGGCTCGGTGCAGGCCTTGACGCGCGCCGATTGCCGCATGGAATGGCAACTGGTGCTCGACTATCCGCACTTGAAAGTCGACCCCGCCCTGAAACCCGATCTGATGGAAACCTTCGACGCGCTGATTGCCTGCATGGAGGCGCCTGCCGCGCCGGACCCGGCGACGGACGGCATCAAACTGCCGGTATGCAGCGACCGCGACGACCAGAAATTTCTTGAAACGGCGCTGCAGGCGCGCGCCGACATCTTGATCACCAAAGACAAGGCGCTGCTGAAACTGGCGCGCAAAACCGCACGCGCCGGGCTTTTTTCCATCATCGCGCCCCAGGCATGGACACTTCCCCAATGAATCCGCATTTCCAGATCGACTCCAAGCTGCCGAGCGTCGGCACCAACATTTTCAGCCTCATGTCGGCGCTCGCCGTGGAAAAAAACGCGGTCAACCTGGGTCAGGGCTTTCCCGATTTCGATTGCGATCCGGCCCTGGTCGACGCGGTTGCCGGCGCCATGCGCGGCGGCATGAACCAGTATCCGCCGATGCCCGGCACGGCCGACCTGCGCACGGCGATCGCGGGCAAGATCGAGATGCAATACGGCCGCCGCTACGATCCGCTCACGGAAATAACCGTCACGGCCGGCGCCACCCAGGCCATCCTGACCGCCATTCTGTGCTGCGTGCGTCCGGGCGACGAGGTGATCGTCATCGAGCCCGCCTACGACAGCTATGTGCCCGCGATCGCGCTGGCCGGCGGCGTGCCGGTGTTTGTGCAGATGCGCGTCGGCCGCGCCCGGGAAGGCTATGCCATCCCCTGGGACAAGGTAGCCGCCGCGGTTTCGCCGAAAACCCGCCTGATCATCGTCAATTCGCCGCACAACCCGACCGGCTCGATACTACAGGCGGAAGACCTGGAAGCGCTGGGCGATATCGTGCGCGGCACCGATATCCTGATCCTGTCGGACGAGGTTTACGAACACATGGTGTATGACCGGGCCCGGCATGAATCGCTGTCGCGCTATCCCGAGCTGGCCGGCCGCGCCTTCGTGGTGTCCAGTTTCGGCAAGACCTACCACGTTACGGGCTGGAAAATCGGCTATGTGGCGGCGCCGGCCGCGCTCAGCGCCGAATTCCGCAAAGTGCATCAATTCAATGTGTTCACCGTGAATACGCCGGTGCAGCACGGGATGGCGGCCTATATGGCCGATCCGGCGCCCTATCGCGGCCTGCCGGCGTTTTATCAGCGCAAGCGCGATCTGTTTCGCGACGGCCTGAAAAACAGCCGCTTCAAGCTGCTGCCGTCGCCCGGCACTTATTTTCAGTGCGTCGATTACAGCGCCATCTCCGACTTGCCGGAAGCCGAATTTTCACGCTGGCTGACGAGCGAAATCGGCGTCGCGGCAATTCCGGTGTCGGCGTTCTACAATGTCCCGAAGGAATCCGGCATTGTGCGTTTTTGTTTCGCCAAAAAGGACGAAACCCTGCGTCTGGCGCTGGAACGCCTGGCCAGGCTGTGAAATTGTATTTATTTTTTTAGCAAAGGAATCTCGATGATCGACGTCTACAGCTGGCCCACCCCGAACGGCCATAAAGTGCACATCATGCTGGAGGAATGCGGTTTTCCCTATGCCGCCCATCCGATCAACATCGGCGGCGGCGACCAGTTCACGCCGGAATTCCTGGCCATTTCGCCCAATAACAAGATCCCTGCGATCGTCGACAGCGACGGCCCGGACGGCGAGCCGATTTCAATGTTCGAATCGGGCGCGATCCTGATCTACCTGGCCGGCAAGGCCGGCAAGCTGCTCGGCAAAACCGACCGCGAAAAATTCGATACGCTGCAATGGCTGATGTTCCAGATGGGCGGCCTCGGTCCGATGCTGGGCCAGGCGCATCATTTCCGCCTGTATGCGCCCGAGAAGATTGCCTATGCGATAGAGCGCTACACCAACGAAGCCAAGCGCCTGTATGGCGTCATGGACAGGCAGTTGGCGAAAACCGAATATCTGGCCGGCGACAATTACACCATTGCCGACATCGCCAGTTTTCCGTGGACCCGCTCCTACGCAAACCAGGGCGTTGCGCTGGAGGATTTCCCGCATGTGCAACGCTGGTTCAACGCGGTTGAATCGCGTCCGGCGGTGCAGCGTGGCGTCGCCGTGCTGGCGCATCTGCGCAAACCGCTGACCGACGACAAGGCGAAAGATACCTTGTTCGGCAGCACGCAATATATAAAGCGCTAATGACAGAGACGACAGAGACGAAGGACGCAGCGGATACGGCCCCCGCCGTTCCTGCCCGTTCCTTCCGCAATCTGCCGCCGGTGCCGGAAAGCGAAGTCGAGATCACCGCGATTCGCGCCCAGGGCGCCGGCGGCCAGAACGTCAACAAGGTATCGAGCGCAATTCACTTGCGCTTCGCAATCCGGCCGTCTTCACTGCCGGACCAGATCAAGCAGCGCCTGCTGGCGCTGAACGACCAGCGCATCACCAAGGACGGCGTGGTGGTGATCAAATCGCAAGTTCACAGAAGCCAAGAAAAAAATCGCGCGGACGCGCTGCAAAAACTGAATGAACTGATCGCCGGCGTCGCGCTGGTGCCCAAGGCGCGGCGGGCGACCAAGCCGACGCACAGTTCGCAGGCCAAGCGGCTGGAAGGAAAGAACCTGCGCGGGCAGGTGAAAAGCATGCGGGGAAAAGTGCGGGATTAAGGCTTCGAATCAAGGCTGCGAATCAATGATGCGAATCAAGGCTGCAAATCCAGGAAAAACTAATAACGCCGGAATATCGCCTCGGCCACGCAAACCGGTTTCGCTTCGCCTTCGCGCTCGACGCTCACTTCCCAGATCATTTCGGCGCCGCCCGGGATATCGGTCACGTCCAGCAGCTTCAAATGTCCGCGCACCCTGTCGCCAACCGGCAACGGCGCCGGAAAACGCACCCGGTTCAGGCCGTAATTGACCATCATCCTGACATCGCTCATCCGGATCGTTTCACCGAAAAAACGCGGCAGCAGCGCCAGCGTCAGAAAACCATGCGCCACCGTGCCGCCATAGGGCAATTCACGCCTGCTGCGTTCGACGTCGACATGAATCCATTGCCGGTCGCCGGTCGCCTCGGCGAACCGGTCTACCTGCTGCTGCTCCACCGTCAGCCAGTCCGATACCGCGACTTCGCTGCCGACCATTTGCTTCAACTGCGCCAGGCTGCCGATTTCAATCATGCATCAGCCCGCGCCGCCCGGCATCGGCCGGTCTTCGTTCAGATAAATCAGGCCCTTGATCAGGCGATATGCCTTCCAGATCCAGGCCAGCGCCCAGATCAACCAAGCCAGCGGCATCAGGACAAATGTGAAAAAAGGCACGAATCCGAAGGCGACCCATCCGAAATACCACCAGAACGAGCGGATTTGCCAACTGTGATGCGTGGCGACGATCGTACCGGCGGCATCGCCGCGCTTGATGTAATTGACGATCAGGGGAATGAACGAGAGCATGCCCAGCGAAAATATCAGGCTCAGTCCGTGAAAAATGTACAGCCAGCGCGCCAGCGACTTTTGCGCCTGGTCCAGCGGTGCGTACGGTGGCACATCCATTACCAGTTCATCAGCCATATTCCTTCTCCTGAAAGAGTGGATTGTAAGTCTTGCAAGGTATGAATCGCACGGCGCGAATCAGGCGAACAACGACAAGATGCCATCCAATCCGACAAAATTCAAGGCCACGCCGGCCTGCCTGCGCACCACCGGCTTGGCGCGGAAGGCCACCGACATGCCGGCGATGCCCATCATCTTGAGGTCGTTGGCGCCGTCGCCCATGACGATGGCCTGCCGCGCCGAACAACCCAGTGCGGCGCATACGCGCTCCACCGTGCGCTGCTTTTCCTCGGCGTCGACAATGCCGCCGATCACGCGGCCGGTCAGCTTGCCGTTGTCGATTTCCAGCACATTGGCATGGGTGTAATCGAGTCCCAGCCGTTCCTGCATGCGCTCGGTAAAAAAAGTAAAGCCGCCCGAAACCAGCAGCGTCTTCAGGCCGGCTTCCTTGATCGCGTTCAGCATCGGCTGCGCGCCCATCGACAGCCGCAGGCGCTCGTCATACACCCGCTGCAATGCCGATGCATCCAGTCCCTTGAGCAGGGCCACGCGCCGCGTCAGGCTTTCCCGGAATTCGATTTCGCCGCGCATCGCGGCTTCGGTAATCGCCGCCACCTGCGGCTTCAAGCCCTGCATATCGGCGATTTCGTCGATGCATTCGATGGTGATCAGGGTCGAATCCATGTCCATCGCCAGCAGCTTGAAATCGGCCAGGGCCGGCTGGCGCTCGAACAGCGCATAGTCGAGCTGCAGCGCCAGGCATATCTCATCGAGCGCAGCCAGGCCGCCTTCGCCTTCTTCGCTCAAGCGCACGCCCTCGACGCGCCATGCATGCGGGCCGATGGCCAGCGGCTGCCGCGCTTCGGCGCAGGCCGCGGCAACCACCTTGGCGATGGCCGCAGTATCGGGATTCAAGCCTTGCAAAATCAGATTCATGGATAATATTCGTTTGTTTTCTGTATTCGTTAATTATTCAGCCAGGCGCCCGGCTCAGCCCAGCAGCGCCCGGATGGTCGCCTTCACCTGCGCCACCCTGGCGCCCAGGTCCGGCATATTGGCGGTAATGCGCAGCTTATCCTGTCCGTTGAGCTTGATGTGGCGGTTTTTCTGGATCAGCTCGATGATGCGCATCGCATCGATCGGCGGATTCGGCACGAATTGCAGCAGCGCCGCATCGGCATGCGCGTCGATCTTGACGATGCCCGCCGCCTTCGCGGCAATCCGCAGGCGATGCGTTTCGACCAGCGCCTTGGCCACGTCCGGCAGCTTGCCGAAACGGTCGATCAATTCTTCCTGCAGATCGTCAACCGCCTCCGCCGTCTTGCAATTGGCGAAACGCTTGTACAGCGACAGGCGCTCGTGCACGTCGCCGCAATATTCGTTCGGCAGCAGCGCCGGCACATGCAGATTGATCTCGGTGGTCGACGCCAGCGGCGCGGCCAGATCCGGCTCCTGGCCGTTCTTCATCGCGCGCACGGCTTCATTGAGCATGTCGGAATACATCTGGAAACCGATCTCGTGCATCTCGCCGGATTGATTGTCGCCCAGCACCTCGCCGGCACCGCGGATTTCCAGGTCGTGCATCGCCAGGTAAAAACCGCTGCCCAGCTCTTCCATCTGCTGGATCGCTTCCAGCCGCCGCTGCGCCTGCTTGGCCAGGCCCTGCACGTCGTGCACCAGCAGATAGGCGTAGGCCTGGTGATGTGAACGCCCGACCCGGCCGCGCAATTGATGCAGCTGCGCCAGGCCGAACTTGTCGGCGCGATGCATGATGATGGTGTTGGCGGTCGGCACGTCGATGCCGGTTTCGATAATGGTGGTGCACAGCAGGATATTGAAGCGCTGCGCCACGAAATCGCGCATCACCTTTTCCAGATCGCGCTCGTGCATCTGGCCGTGCGCCACCGCGATGCGCGCTTCCGGCAGCAGCGCTTCGAGCATGGCCTTGCGGTTTTCGATGGTGTCGACTTCGTTATGCAGGAAATACACCTGGCCGCCGCGCTTGAGTTCGCGCAGGCAGGCTTCGCGGATCACGGATTCGCCCTCGCTGCGCACGAAGGTCTTGATCGCCAGCCGTTTCTGCGGCGCGGTGGCGATGATCGAAAACTCGCGCAAGCCTTCCAGCGCCATGCCCAAGGTGCGCGGAATCGGCGTGGCGGTCAGCGTCAGCACATCCACCTCGGCGCGCAAGGCCTTCAGCGCTTCTTTCTGGCGCACGCCGAAGCGGTGTTCTTCGTCGATGATGACAAGACCAAGGCGCGAAAACTTGATATCGTCCGACAGCAGCTTGTGGGTGCCGATCACGATATCGAGCGTGCCGTCCGCCATGCCCTTGATGGCCTGGGCGATTTCCTTGCCGGAGCGGAAACGCGACAGCTCGGCAATCTTGACCGGCCAGTCGGCGAAGCGGTCGGCAAAGGTCTGCGCATGCTGCTCGGCCAGCAAGGTGGTGGGCGCCAGGATCGCCACCTGCTTGCCGCCGAGCACCGCCACGAAGGCAGCGCGCAGGGCCACTTCGGTCTTGCCGAAACCGACGTCGCCGCAGATCAGCCGGTCCATCGGCGTGCCGCTGGTCATATCCTTGATCACGGCGCTGATCGCGGCGGCCTGGTCGGGCGTTTCCTCGAAACCGAAACTTTCGGAAAACGCCTGGTAATCGTGCGCCGAATATTCGAATGCATGCCCTTTGCGCAAGGCCCGCCGCGCATACAGATTGAGCAGTTCGGCGGCGGTGTCGCGCACCTGCTGCGCGGCGCGGCGCTTGGCCTTTTCCCATTGTCCGGAACCGAGCGCGTGCAAAGGCGCATCTTCCGGCGATGCGCCCGAATAGCGCGCGATCACGTGCAATTGCGAAACCGGCACATACAGCTTGGTTTCCTTGGCGTATTCCAGATGCAGGAATTCGGTTTCGCCTTCGCCCAGGTCCATGCTGGTCAGGCCCATGTAGCGGCCGATGCCATGGTTCGCATGCACCACCGGATCGCCGATCTTGAGCTCCGACAGATCGCGCACCATGGCCTCGACCTGGGTCGCGCCCTCCTGCTTCTTGCGGCCGGCGCGGCGGCCGGAGCCGGCATACAGCTCGGTCTCGGTAATGAAGGCCAGGCGTTCGGCGCCGGCCAGCCATTCGAAGCCGGCCTGCAGCGGCGCCACGCCCAGCGCCAGGCGCGCGCTCGACGACTCGAAATCGGCAAAGCCCTCGACCGGCGTCAGGGCGATCTGGTATTCGTTGAAATATTGCTGCAGCGTTTCGCGGCGGCCATTCGATTCGGCGCAGATCATGACGCGTTGATCGCTCTTGAGCAGATAGGCGCGCAGATTGGCCAGCGCATCGTCCATGCGGCGGTTCACCGCGATATTCGGCAACGGGGCCGACAATTCGGACGGCGCATCGTCCTTCTGGATGCCCCAGCGGCCGAACGGCTTGACCGCGCCGAAGAAATCCTCGCTGCCCAGGAACAGCTGTTCGGGCGGCAGCAGCGGCCGCTCGCGGTCGGATTTCAGGAAGTTGTAGCGCGAGCGCGTATCGGCCCAGAAACGGGCGATGGTCTGGTCGATGTCGCCGACCAGCGCAAAGGTGGCGTCGGCCGGCAGATACTCGAACAGCGTCGCGGTCTGCTCGAAAAACAGCGGCAGATAATATTCGATGCCGGCCGAAGCGATGCCGTTGCCGATATCCTTGTAGATCGCCGAACGCGACGGATCGCCCTCGAACACTTCGCGCCAGCGGCGGCGGAATGCGGTGCGCACGGTCTCGTCCATCGGAAATTCACGCCCGGGCAGCAGGCGCAATTGCCTGACCGGATACAGTGAACGCTGGGTGTCGGCATCGAAACTGCGAATCGATTCGATGGTGTCGCCAAACAGATCCAGCCGATACGGCAGCACCGAACCCATCGCGAAAATATCGATCAGGCCGCCGCGCACCGAATATTCGCCCGGCGACATGACCTGCGCCACGTGCGCATAGCCGGCCAGCGTCAGTTGCGCCCTGAGTCTGGCCTCGTCGAGCTTTTCGCCTTGCTTGAAAAAGAAGGTATACGCCGCCAGAAAAGCCGGCGGCGCCATGCGCAGCAATGCGGTGGTGGCCGGCACGATCAGCACATCGCACTGCCCGTTTTGCACTTCGTACAACGTCGCCAATCGCTCCGATACCAGATCCTGGTGTGGCGAAAAGGCGTCGTACGGCAAGGTTTCCCAGTCGGGCAGCAGATGGCAGCGCAGCGGATCGGCGTTGTCGCCGCCGCCGTTTTCAAACCATGGAATTTCGGCGCGCAGGCGCTGCGCCTCGGTGGCGCCGGCAACCACGATGGTCAGCATGCGGCCCTGCGCCTTGAGCGCCGCCGCGGCTTGCGCCAGCACGCAGGCGTCGGCCGAACCGTGCAAGGCCGGCAGGACAAAACGCGCGCCAGGTTTGGGAAGGGACTTTTTTAAGTCAAAGGACATCGAAACTCATTTCATCGTATACGGCGCAACAGCCAAATTAATTGCTTTTAGAACGCAATTCATAAATCTGCTTAAATCGTCCATTCGCGATTTTTCTTACTTATGAATTGCGTTCTAATGCATCATTTGGCTATAAAATTCAGCCTCGCATTATAAACGAAGGGCCCGGATTGGCCGTCGCCACGCATCGTTACGAATCGCCACGAATGACAACACCCCGCTATTTCGCATTGATCCCCGCCGCCGGCATTGGCGCGCGCGTCGGCGCGGCCAGTCCGAAACAATATTTGCCGCTGGCGGGCAAACCGATGTTGCTGCACAGCCTGGAAACCTTTGCCGCGGCGCCGGCGATCTCGCATATCTACGTCATCGTCAGCGCCGAGGACCCGCACATCGGCACGCTGATGGCCGAAGCGCCGCATCTGTCCGAGCGCGTCACGGTTATCCGCGCCGGCGCCGCGACGCGCCAGGAAACGGTGCGCAACGGCCTGCAGAAACTGCAGGAATACATTGCCGACGACGACTGGGTGCTGGTGCACGACGCCGCCCGCCCCGGCCTGGACGCCGGCCTGCTGCGCCAATTGATGCAAACGCTGCGCGAAGACGCGGTCGGCGGCCTGCTGGCCCTGCCGGTGGTGGACACCGTCAAGCGCAGCATCGGCGACTGCGCCCAGGAAACGGTGCCGCGCGCCGATCTCTGGACCGCCCAGACGCCGCAGATGTTTCGCTATCAATTGCTGCTGAGCGCATTGAAGCAGGCGCCGCTGCATTTGATTACCGACGACGCCAGCGCCATCGAAATGATGGGCCTGCATCCGAAACTGGTGCCCGGCAGCCTGCGCAATTTCAAAGTGACGCTGCCCAGCGACATGCTGATGGCGGAGCAATTACTGAAAGGAACCGCATGATGGGACAGCCGTTTGCCTTCCGCATCGGCCAGGGCTACGACTGCCATGCCCTGGTGGCCGGCCGCAAGCTGATCCTCGGCGGCGTGGAGATTGCGCATCCGACCGGACTGAAAGGCCATTCCGATGCCGACGCGCTGTTGCATGCGGTGATCGACGCCTTGTTCGGCGCGGCCGCGCTGGGTGATATCGGACATCATTTTCCGGATACCGACAGCCGTTTTGCCGGCGCCGATTCGCGGGTATTGTTGCGCGAAGCCGGCAAGAAAGTAGCGGCCGCAGGTTATCGAATTGGCAACATTGACGCCACAATCATCGCCCAGGCGCCCAAAATGGCGCCGCATATCGCACTGATGATTACCAATATTGCAACAGACCTCGATTTAGCCCCTTCCCAGGTGAGCGTAAAGGCCAAAACCAATGAAAAATTGGGGTGGCTGGGACGTGAGGAAGGCATCGCAACACAGGCAATCGCACTTATTTATCACGAAACTGAATAAATCGATATAAAATAGTTGTGTGCAGGGTTTATCTTGTATAATTCACAAATCGTTAAGATTCCAGCTAGAAGAGCGGTATAGTCTGTCATTCCTGTCTTGGTTTTAAACGATATAACGGGCATATGCCCAAATTAACTGAAATAGGAATTGCAATGGCAACTGGCATCGTAAAGTGGTTCAATGACTCGAAGGGCTTCGGCTTTATCACTCCTGACGAAGGTGGCGAAGATTTGTTCGCTCACTTCTCGGCTATCCAATCGAACGGCTTCAAATCTCTTCAAGAAAACCAACGCGTTTCCTTCGAAGTGACTACCGGTCCTAAGGGTAAGCAAGCTTCGAACATTCAGGCTATAAGCTAGACTGATTCACAAGCTTCCATAAAATCCCCGACCCAGTCGGGGATTTTTTTCGTCCAGATTTTCGTCCTCTGTTTTGAAGCGACTGCGCGGTCCAGTCTCGGGACTGCGATGCTCACCGTACTAAAGTACGGCTCCGCGTCTTATTCCCGATACTGAACCGCTCGCTACGCTTCAAAAGCAGAAGACGTATTTCTTCGGACTGCCATCAAATTTCTTCGTACAACGGCAGCGTCAGAAACTCTTCAAAGTGCTCCGCTGTCGACATCTGCTCGAAAATCTTCGCGGCGCGATCGTAAGTCGGTCCCGTGCCGGCAACTTCCTTCACCTTCGCCAATTCTTCCGGAATCATCGCGCGCACCATTTCGGCGGTGACCTTGCGCTTGTCTTCCAGCACGCCCTTGTCGCTGCGGATCCATTGCCATACCTGCGCGCGGCTGATTTCCGCGGTGGCGGCATCTTCCATCAGGTTATGGATAGGCACGCAGCCGTTGCCGGCCAGCCAGGCGCCCAGATAGTGGATGCCGACATTGATGTTATAACGCAGGCCGGCTTCGGTGATCGGCGCTTCCGGCTGGAAGTTCAGCAGATCGGCGGCGCTGACATTGACGTCGGGACGCTGCTTCTCGAACTGGTTCGGCTTGTCGCCCAGCACCTTGACGAACTCGTTCATCGCCAGATCCACCAGGCCCGGATGCGCAACCCAGCCGCCGTCGTAGCCGTCGGTCGCATCGCGCGCCTTGTCGACGCGCACGCCGCCCATCGCGATTTCGTTCTTTTCGGGATCGTTCTTGATCGGAATCAGCGCGGCCATGCCGCCGATCGCCGGCGCGCCGCGATGATGGCAGATCTTCAGCAGCAGCAGCGCATAGGAACGCATGAACGGCGCGGTCATGGTGACCTTGGCGCGATCGGCCAGGCAGAATTCCTTGTCCAGCTTGAATTTCTTGATGCAGGAAAAAATGTAATCCCAACGCCCCGCATTCAGGCCGGCGCTGTGCTCGCGCAGCTCATACAGGATTTCGTCCATTTCGAAAGCGGCGGTGATGGTTTCGATCAGCACGGTCGCCTTGATCGTGCCTTGCGGCAGGCCGAGTTCATTTTGCGTCATCACAAAGATATCGTTCCACAAGCGCGCTTCGAGATGCGACTCCATCTTCGGCAGATAGAAATACGGGCCGGCGCCGCGCGCCAACTGCTCTTTGGCGTTGTGGAACATGAACAGGGCGAAATCGAAAATGCCGCCGGAAACGCGCTTGCCGTCGACCGTCACATGTTTTTCATCCAGATGCCAGCCGCGCGGACGCACCAGCAGCGTCGCGACTTTTTCGTTGAGCTTGTAGGATTTGCCGTTCTGCTCCAGCGCGATGGTTTTGCGGATCGCATCGCGCAGATTGATCTGGCCTTCGATCTGATTGCTCCAGACCGGCGAATTCGAATCCTCGAAATCGGTCATGTAGGCATCGGCGCCGGAATTGAATGCGTTGATCACCATCTTGCGTTCGACCGGGCCGGTGATTTCGACGCGGCGGCAAGCCAGCGCCTGCGGAATCGGCGCGATCTTCCAGTCGCCGTTGCGCACCGCCGCGGTTTCCCGCAGGAAGTCCGGCCGTTCGCCGGCATCCAGGCGCTTGGCGCGCTCGGCGCGCGCATCCAGTAATTGCTTGCGGCGCGGTTCGAATTCCCGGCTCAGTCTGGCGACCAGCGCCAACGCTTGCGGCGTCAGAATTTCAGCGTAACCGGGCTCGATCGCGCCGGTAATTTCCATGCCTGACGGCAGCGTCAATTGACTCATCTGTTACTCCTGATTTGGTTTTGCGGACATTGCAAAGAGAAGTATATAGCGGTATCGCCTGAATTTCCGTTGACCGGCAAAGTTCTCAGCATGCATTCCGGCATGCATGGGCGATGCCGCAACCCGGCGAACGCGGCATTGCTTATGCGTGCGCTATGCGCGCACCATATTAATGCGCGCTGCCCGCCGCGCCGCCCAGATAAGCGGCACGCACCGCCGGATCGTTCTTCAGTTTTTCGGCCGGTCCATGCACTGAAATGCGGCCGTTTTCCAGCACGTAGCCGTAGTCGGCCACATTCAATGCGGCGGCCGCGAACTGCTCCACCAGCAGCATCGTGACGCCGCGTTCCTTGAGCCGCGAAATGATCCGGAATACTTCTTCGACCAATATCGGCGCCAGACCCATCGACGGCTCATCCAGCAGAATGACTTCCGGATTCAGCATCACCGCGCGCGCCATCGCCAGCATCTGCTGCTCGCCGCCGGACAAGGTGCCGGCCAGTTGCGTCTGCCGTTCCTTCAAGCGCGGAAACAATTCCAGCGCCCGCTCCAGATCCAGCGCGATGTCGCCGCGCGGCCGGGCCCGGGTGAAACGCGGAAACGCCCCCAGCAGCAGATTGTCGGCCACGCTCATGGTGGCGAACACGCGCCGGCCTTCCGGCGAATGCGCCAGTCCGGCGCGTGCGATGCGGTGCGCTTCCTGGCCGGTAACGTCCTTGCCCCCCAGCATCACGGTGCCGCCGCGCGGCTTGATCATGCCGGAAATGGCGCGCATGGTGGTGGTCTTGCCGGCGCCGTTGGAGCCGATCAGCGTCACCACCTTGCCCTTCGGCACGTCCAGCGAAATGCCGTGCAATACCTCGACCTTGCCGTAGGCCGCCTGCAGATTCGAAACGTATAACATGTCAGATTCCTCCTGCAGCGGGAACGGGCGCCGACACATCCCCGGCGCTGCCGCCCAGATATGCCTCGATCACTTTGTCGTCGGCCTGCACCGCGGCCGGCTTGCCTTCGGCGATCTTTTGCCCGAAATCGAGTACGGTGACCGTATCGCAGATCGACATGACGACATCCATGTGATGCTCGATCAGAATGATGGTGATGCCGGCCTGCCGGATCTTGCGGATGATCGCAATCAGTTCCACGATATCCGGCGCGGTCAGCCCCGCCGCCGGTTCATCCAGCAATAACAATGTCGGATTCAGGCCCAGCGCGCGGCCGATTTCCAGCAGCCGCTGCTTGCCGTACGGCAGATTGCGCGCCTCTTCATTGGCAAGATCGCCCAGGCCGACGAACTGCAGGATGCTGGCGGCCCGCTCGCGCGCATCCTGTTCTTCGCGGCGATAGCGCGGCGTCTGCAGCATGACGTCGCCGATGTTGCCGGCGAAGGTGTGATGCAGGCCGACCAGCACGTTCTCGGTCGCGCTCATCTCGCCGAACAGTTGCACGTTCTGGAAAGTGCGCGCGATCCCGCCCAGCGCGATGGCGGCGGGCGTCGAACCGGAAATGCGGCGGCCATCGAATTCCACTTCGCCGTCACTTGGCGGATAAATGCCGGTCAGCACATTCATCATGGTGCTCTTGCCTGAACCGTTCGGCCCGATCAGGCCATGCACCGAACCCTGCAGCACGTTCAGATCGACGCGGTTCAGCGCCTTCAGCCCGCCGAACTGCATCAGCACCTTCCTGACCGCCAGCAGTACCGCGCCGCTGGCGCTGGCCGGTACCGCCGCGGCCCATGCGTTGCGCAGCTCGCCGACCACTTCTTCCTGCGCCACGTCGCGCTGTTTCGGACGGATCCTGGCAATCAGGCTGCGGCAGAAACCGACCACGCCATCCTGCAGGTAATACACCACGAACAAGGTCATCAGTCCGAAGATGGTCAGGCGCCAGTCGACGATATTTTCCAGTTGATACGAAAATACCGCCATCGCCACCGTGGCCACCACCGGCACCGCGATCTGGCGCAGCGTCCTGCGTTTTTTCAGGAGCAGGAAGGCGCCGGCCAGCACGCCGATGGCCGCCGCCACGCTGGCGATCATGCGGAACAGATCGATATCCGACAACAGGCTGGGCAGCATCACCACGATCAGCGCGCCGACCAGCGGCCCGATGCGGGTTTTGCGGCCGCCCATGATCACTGCCAGCAGGAACAGGATGGTCAACTCGAAGTTATAGGTATTCGGCGAAATATATTCCTCCGAATAGGCGTACAGGCTACCCGACAATCCGGCCAGCGCCGCGCTGATCACGAAGGCATACACTTTGTAGCGATACACCGAAACGCCCATGCAATCGGAGGCGATCGGACTGTCGCGCAGCGCCTGGAAAGCGCGGCCGAGATGCGACTTGAGAATGCGGTTGACCACGATCAGCGACAGCACCATCAGCACCGCGACCAGATAGAAGTACTCCACCTCGTCGAGCCTGTGCCCAAAGAAATCCGGCTTGCGCACCTTGATGCCGAGCGGGCCTTCGGTGAGGAAAGTCATTTCGTTGATCAGGATCTGCACGATGGTGCCGAAAGCCAGCGTCACCATCGCCAGGTATGGGCCGGTCACGCGCAGCGCCGGCAGCGCCAGGATGGCGCCGAACAGCGCCGTCACGCCAAGGCTGGCCGGCGCCGCGATCAGGAACGGCAGGCCCAGCTTGAAATACAGCACGCCCGTGGTGTAGGAACCGATGCCGAACAGCGCGGCATGCCCGAGCGACACCTGGCCGGTATAGCCGACCACGATGTCCAGCCCGAACAGCAGGATCGCGTAAATCAGGATGGTTTCGGCCAGGTGCAGGTAGTACGGATTGGTCACCGCCAACGGCAGCAAGGCCAGCACCAGTACGCCGAGAAGACCTGCGATGGTGGTGGAGGATAAGCTTTTCTTTTGCATGATCAGACCTTCTTGATGGCGGTTTTGCCGAACAGGCCCGCAGGTTTGATCGCCAGCACCAGCAACAGCAGCACCAGCCCCGGCACTTCCTTGTAGCCGGTGGAAACGTAGAATCCGGTCAGCGTTTCAATCACGCCGAGCAGCAGCCCGCCGACCACCGCGCCCATGCCGGAAGTGAGGCCGCCGATGATCGCCACCGCGAATGCTTTCAATCCCAACGCCGTGCCCATGGTGGCGCCGGTCAGCGTCAACGGCGCCACCAGCACGCCGGCGAACGCCGCCGTGGCCGACGACAGCGCATACGAAAACGTGATCACCGCGCTGGTGTTGATGCCCATCAGGCCGGCCGCGTCGCGATCGTTCGAGGTCGCCACCACGGCCTTGCCGTAAATCGATTTGCGGTTGAACAGTTCCACCGCCAGCATCATGGCGACCGCGCCCAGCACCACCACCACCTGCATCGGCTGCACATTGGCGCCGAAGATCTGGAACGGCGCGGCGGTCAGCGGCGTCGGAAACGGCAGATCGTCCTTGCCCCAGATGTTTTCCGCGACGTTCTTGAAAATGATCGACAACGCGATGGTCGACATGATCCAGCCGAACTCCGACTTGATCCTGATCGCCGGCCTCACGCCGATCCACTCGACCACCGTTCCTTGCAGCGCGCCGAACACCATGACGATGGGAATCATCATCCAGTAATTCATGTAGGGGCCGCCGTGGATATTGCCGACCAGGCTCAAGCCCACCAGCGCGCCCAGCATCAAGGCCTCGCCCTGGCCGAAATTGAGCGTGCCCGAGGTAGCGAAGGTCAGCTGGTAGCCGAACGCAATGACCGCGTAAATCATCCCCAGCGCAATGCCGCTAAAGACCAGTTGTAAAAAGATGTCCATGTTTTACCCGCCGTGAATTATCGCCAACGCTTGCCCGCTTGCCTGCTTTCCGTTTTCCATCGTAAAAGGGCCAGTCTCCCAAGGAAGAGACTGGCCCGATTTGCGATTGCGTAAAGAAAGTCTAAGGGCGGCCGATTATTTGGCCAGCAGAATGCGGCCGTTTTTCACTTCGCCCATGTGCACCAGGTCCGGCTCGATGGCTTCATGGTCGTCATGCGAAAACGGCTTGTCATAGGTGGTGACCACGCCGTCGACTTTGTCCTTCAGGCTTTCCAGCGCTTCACGCACCTTTACGCCATCGGTGGTGCCGGCCTGCTTGATGGCGGCCGCCAGCAGATAGACCGAGTCGTAACCCTGGGCGGCGGACACCGCCGAAGGCATGCGATCGACCTTGTAGGCTTTTTGATAGGCTTCGATGAAGGCCTTGCGCTTGGGCGTATTGCCGTCCTGGATGAAGGTTTGCGGCATTCTTGCGCCGTCGCCGTTCTTGCCGGCATTGTCGATGAAGTTACCCATCGACAGCGGCCAGCTGCCGATGATAGGCACATGCCAGTTCAGCTTTTCCATGCCGTTGGCGATCTGCGCCAGTTCCGGGCCGATGCCGTAGGTCAGCACCACCTGCGCCCCGCCCTGCTTGGCCTTGAGCAGCTGCGCCGTCATGTCGACGTCCTTGATATTGTATTTCTCGACGGCGACCGGCTTGATGCCCTTGGTCGACAAGGCTTTTTCCAGATCTTCGCGGCCCAGCTGGCCGTAGTTGGTGGAGTCGGCCAGGATCGCGACCTTGGTGAATTTGCGCTTGGTAATGGCTTCGTCGACGATCATCGCGGATTGGATGGTGTCGTTGGCGGAGGTGCGGAAGACGTAATTGTCCTTGTACTCCGGCGCCACGAATTGATGCGTGATCACGCTGCCGGTCGCCACGCTGTTCATGACCGGGATTTTCGCTTCCTGGTAGAAACGCTGGCTCGCCAATGCAACACCGGTATTGGCGAAGCCGATCGTGGCCACCACTTTTTCCTTGTTGATCAGTTCCTGCGAAACCTGCACGCCGCGTTCATTCTTCGCTTCGTCATCGCGTTCGATCAATTGCAAAGGCCGGCCCAGCACGCCGCCCTTGGCATTGATGTCGGCCACTGCCAGCTTGGCGCCGTCGCGCATCGAAACGCCCATCGGCGCCGAGCCGCCCGTGAATGGACCCGACATGCCGATCTTGATCGGATCCGCTGCAACCGCCGACAGCGAGGCCAGCATTGCGGTTGCCAGCAAAGTCATTTTCAGAAATTTCATTTGTCTACCTCCAGATTTATTATTTAATGGTCGTTCGCCACTGCAAGCCGATCATGTTCCTTCCACCTTGCGCGAAACTTACAAACCGATCGGCGGCCTATCCCTGCCGAGGATCCTCAAACAGGCTGCCGCCAGGCAGGCGCTCGCGGATATGCCCCGGCAAGGCCATCGATTTCTCGTCCGCGAAACTGACCCAGACGATCTTCGCCGCGCCTTCCGCATACACCACGCCCGGCTCGTCCGAACGCTCCAAGCGATAGGCGGTTTCCATGCTGGAGCGCCCTATCGCGCCCACGAAAATATGCACGTCGACCGTGCCCGGATAGCGCAATTGCCTCAAGAAGGTGCATCCCGCATTGATCAATACCGGGCCGTTGCCGCCTTCGCCGAGCGTGCCCAGCGAATCGCTGAACCAGCAGATGCGGGCCTGCTCCATATAGCGGAAATACACGGTATTGTTGACATGGCCGAAGGCATCCATATCGCCCCAGCGGATCGGAATGCCGGCCGTATAGACCAGGCGAAAAGGCTGTTCGGGGGACGCTTGCCCCGCAGCAATCGGCAGATTACCCATATATTTTTCATCCTTCCCATCAGAAATTTCAGCTATTTCGATACCGAATCATCATGTTTCGTCCGAACGGCACGCACACATGAGACGCATCACATAAAATGAACCCCAAAAAATGACGCGCTCATTTAGAATAGCAACAAAAGAACGATCGTGCGAAAAACCCAAGTCTGCGAGGCAATATACATGAATCAAGCTACCCCGACGAGCAGCTCCTTGATTGCGCAATACGGCCCGCGCGAAGCAATGGAATACGACGTGGTTGTGGTCGGCGGCGGCCCTGCCGGCTTGTCCGCGGCGATACGCCTGAAGCAACTGGCCGCGGAAAACGGCGGCGATGTCAGTGTCTGCGTATTGGAAAAAGGCGGCGAGCTGGGCGCCCACATCCTCTCTGGCGCCGTGATGGACCCGCGCGCCATCACCGAACTGTTCCCCGACTGGAAAGAACGCGGCGCGCCGCTGAACACGGCAGTCACCGAAGACCGCTTCCTGTTCCTGGGCAAGACCAAGGCGCTGAAAACGCCGGCCTGGATGCTGCCCGCCTGCTTCCAGAACCACGGCAACTACATTGTGTCGCTGGCCAACGTGGTGCGCTGGCTGGGCCAGCAGGCCGAAGCGCTGGGCGTCGAGATTTTCCCGGGCTTTCCGGCGGCGGAAATCCTGTACAACGGCGATGGCAGCGTCAAGGGCGTCGCCACCGGTAATATGGGCGTGGACCGCGAAGGCAAGCCCAAGGCCGACTTCCAGCTCGGCATGGAACTGCACGCCAAATACACCTTCTTCGCGGAAGGCGCGCGCGGCCATCTCGGCAAGCAGTTGATCGCCAAATTTGCGCTGGACCAGGGCAAGGATCCGCAAACCTACGGCATCGGCATCAAGGAATTGTGGGAGATCGATCCCAAAATGCATCAGCCCGGCCTGGTCATCCATACAGCCGGCTGGCCGCTCGACGCCAAGACCTACGGCGGATCGTTCCTGTATCACATGGAAGACAACCAGGTCGCGGTCGGCTACGTGGTCGGATTGTCTTATGAGAACCCTTACCTGTCGCCGTTCGAGGAATTCCAGCGTTACAAAACGCATCCTGAAATCCGCAAGTTCTTCGAAGGCGGCAAACGCATTTCCTACGGCGCGCGCGCCATTACCGCGGGCGGATTGCAGTCGCTGCCGGAACTGGTTTTCCCGGGCGGCGCGCTGATCGGCTGCGACGCCGGCTTCCTGAACGCCAGCCGCATCAAGGGCAGCCACGCCGCGATCAAGAGCGGCATGCTGGCCGCCGACGCCGCATTTGAAGCCATCGGCGCCAAGCGCGCATTCGATCGCCTGACTGCCTACAGCGAAGCTTTCAAAGCGTCCTGGCTGCATGAGGAATTGCACAAGGCGCGCAATTTCAAGCCGGCCATGAGCAAGGGGCTGTACGCCGGCACATTGATGGTCGGCATCGACCAGGTGCTGTTCGGCGGCAAGGCGCCCTGGACACTGCGCAATACGCATGCGGACCATGAATGCCTGAAGCCGGCGGCCGATTACGCCCCGATCGTTTATCCGAAACCGGACGGCAAGCTGACCTTCGATAAATTGTCGTCGGTATTCATTTCAAATACCAATCATGCCGAGAATCAGCCGGTGCATTTGACGTTGAAGGATGCGAGCGTGCCGGTCGGCGTGAATCTGGCGACGTATGCCGGGCCGGAGGCGCGCTACTGCCCGGCGGGGGTGTATGAGTTCGTTCAGGCCGAAAGCGGCGGTGGCGAGCGGCTGCAGATCAATTCGCAGAACTGCGTGCATTGCAAAACCTGCGATATCAAGGATCCGACGCAGAATATTGTCTGGGTCACGCCCGAGGGCGGGGGCGGGCCGAATTATCCGAACATGTAGGGAAACCAAGATAGCGCGATGAAATGATCCGCTTGCGAGCCTTCGCAAGAGGAGCGGCGCCATCTCAGTCAGAGGCCCCTGCCGCCGGCATGGCCGGCAATTCACAATCCGGATCTGCAGCGATATTCGTAGTTGCAGAACCGGCCGTGTTGCCGGCTTTGCGATGGCGCATATTGCGCGATAGCCGCCAATGCGTCAGTTCGTCCGCGCCGGGACCTGCTTCGATGACAAGATCCGAAGCGCTTACCGCCTCGCCGGTATTCAGGTCGATGAAACCCCATCCGATATCGGCGCCGGTTTTTCGGTTCACAAACTTCAGCGGCGGCGCCGAACCGCCTGACACATCAAGGCTATCCCCGATCTGAGCGAGCACCGCCATCACCGGGGCGATCTGCCAGCCCTTTTGGGTCAAGAGGTATTCGAATCGTTCCGGGTTCACCTGATAACGCCGCCGCTCGACGAGGCCATTGGCCTCCAGGTGCTTCAACCGGTCGCTCAACGTCGCATTGGTCACGCCGGACGATTGACGAAAATCGTCGTAGCGGCTGAGACCCAATACCAGATCGCGGAGGATCAGCAAACCCCAGCGGTCGCCGATCGCCGCCATGACGCCCGCAATCGAACACACCATTCCGTCGAAACTCTTCGAGCGCATAGAACCTGTCTCCAAGCCCGCTGAAATTCCCGGGCAACACTCTGATTATAAGAAACACTCCCGTCTGCAACAACGGCTTATTCGAGAAACCCGCAAACAAATCGCTTGCGCGGCCATTAACTCTTATTATAAGATTTACTGGCGCTATCGTTGACGGGCCATCTGGATTGCTGAAACACGTCATCGAGTCCACCTTACAAGGAGTCTCAAATTGCAGCCAAACAACACCGCCAACGCCATCAGCCCGCTGCTTGCATTCACCGGCACCGGGGTCGCAACCTGCCTCTGGCTCGGCGCGCTTGTCGCGATACCGGGGTTTCAACAATCGGGTTTACCTGTAATCGCCGCGCGTTTGGCTGTGCATCTGATCGTGCTCATCGGAGCGTGGGCGGCACTTTCGCGCACTTCGCTGACCGCATCCGAACGCCTGTCGACCTGGCTGGCGATTGCAATTCCACTGACCGTCTGGCATGGCGCGGCATGGGTAATTGTCGCCAAGGGCTTGCTCCTGCCGGGAGCGACTTCAATTCCATTGCTGCCATTGATGATCGTCGTCCCGACGGCCGTCGTCATCACGGTACTTTGGCGTTCGCGCCGGATCGGCGCGCTGCTCGATGCAATGCCGGACAGCTGGCTGGTCGGCTTGCAGGCCTACAGAGTCATTGGCGCCGTGTTCTTCGTCAATTGGCTGGGCGGGGTTGCGCCGGGGGTATTCGCGGCGCCCGCGGGCACGGGCGACGTGATCACAGGTCTGTTGGCCCTGCCGACAGCCATTGCGCTGGCAAGCGGCCGGCCGGGCAGCGTCCGGGCTGCGGTGCTTTGGAACCTGTTCGGCATAGCGGATCTCGTGGTGGCAGTCACGATGGGCGCCCTTACCTCGCCTGGAGCCTTGCAGCGCTTTGCCTTGGACCATCCCAATCTGACGACCGGCGCCTATCCCGCCGCCATCATTCCCGCCTTCACAGTACCTACCTCGCTGGTCCTGCATGCGCTGTCGCTGCGTCAGTTGCTCAAGCGCGCAAGACCCGTGGCGACGGTCGCCGCATGACCGCCGGCCGAAAGGATTTTGGTCCGCCCCAGTAATATGTCAAAAGTATTACAGAACACCGAACTATATATTGGACAACTCACCAGCCAAGCGGCACCCTACCGTCTTCTTTCGTTCGCGCCCCTGAGGAGACACCCGGCATGCCCACTTACCGTTCCCATACCACTACCCAAGGCCGCAACATGGCCGGCGCCCGCGCATTGTGGCGCGCCACCGGCATGAAGGACGGCGATTTCGACAAGCCGATCATCGCTGTCGTCAATTCCTTCACGCAGTTTGTGCCGGGCCACGTGCATCTGAAGGATCTGGGCCAATTGGTGGCGCGCGAAATCGAAGCATCGGGCGGCGTCGCCAAGGAATTCAATACGATCGCCGTCGATGACGGCATCGCCATGGGCCATGGCGGCATGCTGTACTCGCTGCCGTCGCGCGATCTGATTGCCGATTCGGTCGAATATATGGTCAACGCGCACTGCGCCGATGCCATGGTTTGCATCTCGAACTGCGACAAGATCACGCCCGGCATGCTGATGGCCGCGATGCGCCTCAATATCCCGGTAGTGTTCGTGTCGGGCGGCCCGATGGAAGCCGGCAAGGTCGTGAAGGTCGTCAACGGCGACAAGAAAATCATCAAGCTGGATCTGATCGACGCCATGATCAAGGCCGGCGACGACAGTGTGTCCGATGCGGATGTGGCGGAAATCGAGCGCTCGGCCTGCCCTACCTGCGGCTCCTGCTCCGGCATGTTCACAGCCAATTCGATGAACTGCCTGACCGAGGCGCTGGGCCTGGCATTGCCGGGCAACGGCACCATCGTGGCCACGCACGCGGACCGCAAGGAATTGTTCCTGCGCGCCGGCCGCCTGATCGTCGAACTGGCCAAGCGCCACTACGAGCAGGACGATTATTCGGTCCTGCCGCGCAGCATCGCCACCAAGGAGGCGTTCGAAAACGCGATGGCGCTGGATGTCTCGATGGGCGGCTCCACCAATACGGTGCTGCATCTGCTGGCGGCAGCGCACGAAGCCCAGGTGGCATTCACCATGGCCGACATCGACCGCATCTCGCGCAAAGTGCCTTGCCTGTGCAAGGTGGCGCCGATGACGGACAAGTTCCACATCGAAGACGTGCACCGCGCCGGCGGCATCTTCTCGATCCTGGGCGAGCTGGCGCGCGCCGGCCTGCTCGATACATCGCTGCCGACCGTGCATAGCCCGACCATGGGCGAGGCGATCGAACAATACGATATCGTCCGCAGCAAGGACCAGGCGGTGCATCAGTGGTTCCGCGCCGCGCCGGGCGGCGTCCCGACGCAAGTGGCGTTCTCGCAGTCCGAGCGCTACGAGAAGAACGACCTCGACCGCAGCGCCGGCTGCATCCGCGATCGCGCCCATGCGTATTCGCAGGACGGCGGCCTCGCGGTGCTGTACGGGAATATCGCCGAAAAGGGCTGTATCGTGAAGACGGCCGGCGTGGATGAGAGCATCCTGAAATTCTCCGGCAAGGCGCGCGTGTTCGAAAGCCAGGACGCGGCAGTCGAAGCGATCCTGGGCGACACCGTGCATGCGGGCGACGTCGTCATCATCCGCTATGAAGGCCCGAAAGGCGGCCCCGGCATGCAGGAAATGCTTTACCCGACGTCTTACATCAAATCGAAAGGGCTGGGCAAAGCCTGCGCACTGTTCACGGACGGCCGCTTTTCCGGCGGCTCCTCCGGCCTGGTGATCGGCCATGCTTCTCCCGAAGCGGCCGAAGGCGGCGCGATCGGCCTGGTGGAAGAAGGCGATACGATCGACATCGACATCCCTGCCCGCACCATCAGCCTGCGCGTAAGCACCGAAATTCTGGCGCATCGCCGCGCCAGGATGGAAGAGCGCGGCCAGGATGCATGGCAGCCGGTAAGCCGCGAGCGCTATGTCTCGCAGGCACTGCAGGCCTACGCTGCGCTGACCACGTCAGCCGACCGCGGCGCGGTGCGCGATCTGTCGCAACTGAAACGTTAAAGGCGGGACGGCAGAACGGCGGTGGCGGTCAGCCCGAAAAGCCGCCCCCATCGAGATACGCGCGTTCTTCCGGGGTGGTGCTGCGTCCCAGCGCCGTATTGCGATGCGGAAAGCGGCCGAATCTCCGGATGAGATCGCGGTGCAAGATGGCGAAACGCAGCGTATCGGGCTTGTTCAGGCTGCCGCACAAGATGACCGAACGCTCCTGAACGGCCAGCGATTCCGAATGCATGAAGGGCATGTAGAAGAAGGAACGCAGGTCATCTGATTCGATCTGCCTGTCCAGGCCGGCGGCAATCGCCGCATCCGCGATCGCCAGCGCCTTGCCGTCGGTGGCAAACATGTGGCCGCTATCGCGCCACGCATTGCGCGGAAACTGATCGAGCAGCACCACCAGCGCCAGTGCGCCTTCGGCAGTCGCTTGCCAGCCGTCGAGCTCCCCTCTCGCGGCGGCATGATGCGCCGCTTCAAAGCGCGACTTGAAATCCGCGTCGAACGCCGCGTCTTTTGAAAACCATCGTTTTTTCAGGCCGGCGGCGCGCCAATAGTTGACAACATCGTGGGCGGTGGGAAGATAATTCATCGTTTCGTCATGTGTGCAGGCACTATTTTTAAAAAGGTAAATCGAAGAAGCCGCACGTCCATTATCCATTCCAATACAGGAGAAACAAAATGGTCAGCAAAAACACGATTTGCCTATGGTACGACGGCGCCGCGCTGGACGCGGCGAATTTCTATGCCAAGACCTTCCCGGACAGCAGCGTGGGCGCAGTCCATCGTGCGCCCGGCGATTATCCCGACGGCCGGGAAGGCGATGTCCTGACCGTTGAATTCACGGTGATGGGCATTCCCTGCCTCGGTCTGAACGGCGGTTCCGCATTCAAGCACAGCCAGGCATTTTCATTCCAGGTTGCCACCGACGACCAGGCCGAAACCGACCGTTTGTGGAATGCGATTGTCGGCAACGGCGGCCAGGAAAACGCATGCGGCTGGTGCCAGGATAAATGGGGGCTATCGTGGCAGATCACACCGCGCGCCCTGACTGCCGCATATACCGATCCCGATCGGGCCGCGGCCAAGCGCGCATTCGAGGCCATGATGGGGATGACCAAGATCGACATCGCGGCAATCGAAGCGGCCCGCCGCGGCTGACGCTTGCAGGCAATAAAAAGGAGGGCAACACGCCATGATCCACATCCGGTGTTACATTATCCCGAGTGCCGGAAAATGGCGCGTTTGCCAACTCATTCAAAATCCAATTCATGGCCGACCAAAACAATACCCCGGACGAAGTCGACAGCGCCGTCTACAAAACCCTGCTCGAATCCACCAAGGCAATTCCGTGGCGCATCGACTGGAAGACCATGAAGTTTACCTATATCGGCCCGCAGATCGAAGGCGTGCTCGGCTGGTCGGCGTCGAGCTGGGTTTCGGCCCAGGATTGGGCAAGCCGCATCCATGAAGAAGAGCGCGAACGCATCGTCAATTTCTGCGTGGCGCAGTCGCAGGCCGGCACCGATCATGAGGCCGATTACCGCGCGCTGACCAAGGATGGCCGTTATGTCTGGATCCGCGACGTGGTGCATGTAACGCGCAATGAGGCCGGCGAAGTCGAAGCGCTGATCGGATTCATGTTCGATATCGACGAGCGCAAGCGCAACGAGACCAAGCTCGAGCTTCTGCAAAAGGAATTGGAAGAGCTGTCCTTCAAGGACGGCCTGACCGGCATCGCCAACCGGCGCCGTTTCGATGCCGTCATGGCGGTGGAATGGAATAACGCGCTGCGCCACGGGCTGCCGCTGTCCGTGGTCATTATCGATATCGATTATTTCAAGCAATACAACGACCGCTACGGCCACATCGAGGGCGACACCTGTCTCAAGAAAGTGGCCCGGGTATTAAGCGCAACGCTGTATCGTCCGCGCGATTTCCTCGCGCGTTTCGGCGGCGAGGAATTCGTGCTGGTCTTGCCCGAGGCCGACGAAGCCGCGGCGTTGATGGTGGCGCAGCGTTGCAGCCAGACGCTGTCCGATGCCCGCATTCCGCATGCCGCATCGCTGGTCGGCCCATCCCTGACCGTCAGCATGGGCCTGGGCAGCATCGTGCCGGTCCATGGCGACGACATGAGCGGCTTTCTCAGCGAAGTGGATCGACGGCTTTACCAAGCCAAACAACGCGGGCGCAATCGCATTGCTGGATCGGATTGACGACAGCCGATCGGACAGGATCGCACTTGAACAATAATAATCATCCGGACCATGCGGCGATTCGGCAAAAGGCTTTGGTCTTGCTCGACGAAGAACGTTTCAGGGAAGCGGAGGCATTGCTGCGTTTGACGCTGGCCTCCGGATCGGGATCGATCCCGCTATGGAAGCAATTGGTTGCCGCAATCCGCCCGCAAGGCAAAGTCGATGAGGCCCGGCAGATTCTGGAAATGATCGTGCAGAAGAATCCGGACGACATGGCGGCGCGCTTCGACCTGTCGGAAACCCTGCTGCTGCAGGGCGAATACAGCCGCGGCTGGCGCGAATATCGTTTTCGTTACAGGATGGAACATACCCTCATGCTGGGCCGGCATCTGCAGAGTCCGCGCTGGGAAGGCCAGCCGATCCGCGGCAAGACACTGCTGATCCATGACGAGCAAGGCTACGGCGACACTTTCCAGTTTTTGCGCATGGTCGCCGCGGCGCGCGAACGCAGCGCCGCCCGCGTGATCCTGCAGGTGGATGCGGATAGCCATGCGCTGGCCAGGCGCTGCGCCGGCTACGACGACATTATCCTGCACCGCGCAACTCCGCCGGTCTTCGACTTCCATTGCGAGCTGATGAGCCTGCCGCTGACGCTGGGCCTTCAATTGAGCGACCTCCCGATCAGCACCGGTTATCTGCGCGCCGACCCTGCCCGCGTCGAACAATGGCGGGCGCGCCTTGCATCATTGCCGCGTCCGCTGGCCGGCCTGGTGTGGGCCGGACGACCGGAGCACACCAACGATGCGCGCCGTTCCATGACTCTATCGGATATGGCGCCCTTTGCGCAGGAAGGCATTACCTTCGTCGCATTGCAAAAGGGCGCGGCGGCGGCGCAAGGCGCAACGCCGCCGCCGGGGATGGCGCTGGTTTCGCTGAGCGACGAGATCCGGGATTTTGACGATACGGCCGCTATCCTGACATTGCTGGACGTCTTGGTGTCGATCGATTCGTCGCCGGTGCATCTGGCCGGCGCGCTCGATTGTCCCGCATGGGTGATGCTGCCGTTCGTGCCCGACTGGCGCTGGCTGCTCCAGCGCGAAGACACGCCCTGGTATCCCTCCGTGCGCCTGTTCCGTCAGCAGGCGCATGGCGAGTGGGGGCCGGTGCTGCAATCCGTTGCCGCCGCGCTGGGCAAGCTGCGCGATGACTTGCATTTTCCCGCCGGCCGCATATGACTTTCCTGTTCCCCGTAAAGGGCGTCTTTTCGTTTTTTATGGCTTCCGAAACACGCAAAAACTTGTTTTGCTCAATCTTGTAGTTGATAATTGCCGCCATGAACGATACTTCACTCCGCCCCCCACTCCCCGATCGGCTCTCGATCGATCCCCGCAGCCCTTACTACAATGCCGCCATATTCGAACATGAGGTCGGCATCAAGCTGAACGACAAGGAGCGCTTTGATGTTGACGAATATTGCATCAGCGAGGGATGGATCAAGGTCCCGGCCGGAAAAGCGCTAGATCGGAAAGGCCATCCCCTGATGACTAAAGTAAAAGGCAAGGTTGAAGCTTTTTATCGATAGGGACTGCTCTTGCCCCCCTACTTCCCCTGCAGACGATTGAGGAAAAGCCCACACGCGTGGGCTTTTTAATGTCTGGCTAAACGTATCCATGCGCCGCTATTTGCAGCTGGCAAGCGCTACGTTTTATTTCAAATGCACTTTCAATTCAACCGCTGCCTGTCTCATCGCAGCCTGCACAGCCGGCACGTTGCTGACGACATTCAACAAGCCGAAGTCGTGAATCATGCCGCCGTAACGCACGCTGGTGACGGCAACACCTGCTGCATCCAGCTTGTGACCGTATGCTTCACCTTCATCGCGTAACACGTCGAATTCTGCTGTTTCGATCAATGTCGGCGGCAGGCCTTTCAGTTGCTCGATGGTTGCTTGCAACGGTGAGGCATAGATTTCTTTGCGTTTAGCAGCGTCGGTTGTGTAATTGTCCCAGAACCATTTCATCATGTTGCGCGTCAAGAAATGGCCTTCAGCAAACTGTTTGTACGACGCGGTTTCAAAGTTGGCGTCGGTTACGGGCCATAACAATGCCTGGAAGCGCAACTTCGGTCCGCCTTTGTCTTTGGCCATCAATGCAACGACAGCTGCCATGTTGCCGCCGACGCTGTTGCCGGCAACTGCCAGACGCTTGCCGTCGACGTTGATTTCCTTGCCGTGTTCAGCGACCCATTTGGTTGCAGCGTAGGCCTGATCGACGGCAACGCCGTACTGTGCTTCAGGAGATGGGGTGTAGTTGACGAAGACGGCAACTGCACCGGAGCCGGATACCAGGTCACGCACCAGACGCTCATGTGTGGGGAAATCGCCGAGTACCCAGCCGCCGCCGTGGAAGAACATGAATGCTGGTAATGTGCCTTTGACGCCTGCCGGACGCACGATAGTCAGATTGATCTGTTGGCCGTCGACAGTGATGGTCTTTTGCGATACGTCTGCCTTTGGCAGCGTCAGTTTGACGCTCGCCTGCGCGCCAATCAGCACATTGCGCGCATCAGTTGGTGACAATTGTTCAAGTGGCTTGCCGCCGCCGGCTTCAAGCGCCTCCAGGAACTTTTGCGTATTGTGTTCGACGCCAGGACTGCCGGCCGCGAATGCGTTACCGATAGAGAGTGCGAGCGCCGACAAGCCGATGATCGATTTAATTGAGTTCATGATGTATGCCTTAGATTGGATGAGTTGGTCGATTAGCAGCGATTTCTCTTACCGGCTCGCCAGCTTTACCGGATTAACATAGATAACTATTAAATAGCACACTACTTAAATAGCATTTTAAAAAAACGAATACATCTTCACTGCTTCAATTCATTTCGTGTCGATCGGCGATCGCCGGTCAGGCGTTTCTCGCAAGCTTGCTTCGCAATTCGACCAGTTGCTCTTTCATTGCAATCACTTCATCGAGATTGCATTCGGTTGCGCAGAACACTTCATTCTGCAATTCCGCTGCCTTGTCGCGTAACACGCTACCGCTCTTGCTCAAGGTGATGATGACCTGGCGTTCGTCGTTGGCAGCACGCACGCGTGTGATCAGTTCTGCGGCTTCCATCCGTTTCAGCAATGGGGTGAGCGTAGCCGAATCGAGAAACAGTCGTTCGCCTATATCCGATACCGTCAATTCGTCCTGCTCCCACAACACCATCATCACTAGATATTGCGAGTACGTCAGTCCCAGCTTCGGCAACAGCTTGCGATACACCTTGCTCATCGCCAGTGAAGTCGAATACAGCGCAAAGCACAACTGGTTATCCAGTTTTGGTACGTCCGCGTTTTTGACTGATTTCGTTTGCATGAGCCGAATAATAAATAGCTCGCTATTTAATTGCAAGCTATTTGTAAAAATATTTTCTACCGATGTTGCATTTTTTGCCCATCCAGCTTCCTCAGGCAATCCCCTCATCCAGGCCAGAGCGCCGGCGCGCAACTTTAGCCACCACCGACCAGTCCTTTTCGCCCAGCCCCTGGTCGACGGCGGCAAGCATATTGTCGCGCACGATTTCCGCCGACGGCAGCGCCGCATCTTTGGCCTGCGCGGCTTCCAGCGCAAGGTTTACGTCTTTCAGGCCGAGGGTAAGCTTGAATCCGGGTTCGTAAGTGTCGGTCGCGATAAAACCGCCGTAGCGTTGATAGCTCGGACTTGCAAAGATCGTGTTGGTGACCACGTCCAGAAAATCCGCCGCCTTCAAACCGTAGCTTTCGGTCAGCGCTGTCGCCTCGCCCATCGCTTCGATGGCCAGCGAGAGCATCATATTGCCGGCGATCTTAGCGACATTGGCGCGCTGCGGATCGCTGCCGAGAGGCCAGCTTTTCTGTCCCATGGCATCGAGCATGGGCTGGACTTTCGCCACCGCCGCCGGGTCGCCCGCGACCATGATGTTCAGCAAGGCCTTCGCCGCAGCGGCCGGCACGCCGAACACGGGCGCCGCCACATAGGCGATGCCGGCACTGCGATGCGCTTCCTGCAATTCGGCGACGAGCGCCAGCGAAATGGTTGCCATCATCACGTGTACGCAGTCCTTGCGTGCCGAAGCCAGTGCGCCTGATTCGAGGACAACGCTTCGTACCGCAGCATCGTTGGCCAGCATGGTGAACACAGCGTCGGTCTGAAACACTTCTGCCGGCGATGCGGCGACGGTGACGCCCGCGAGCGCATGGCTGGCTTCAGGCGTGCGATTCCATACACTGACGTTGTGGCCCGCCGCCACCAGATGCGGCACCATCGCCGCGCCCATGCTGCCTATGCCGATAAAACCGATATTCATGATGAAAACTCCAGCAAAGTCGATTGCTTTATGAAATGAAGGAAGGAAAGCCAGGAAGCGCCGCGTTATTGCCAGGCGCACAGAAACAGGTTCGATGATAACGGAGCAGCCGATTCTTCACAGGGCGGCCCGAAGCGATATGCGCCTGTTTCCGATTCAAGCCAACGGTCATTTATCTGGCCGCCCCTCGCCGTCATCGTCTTTCACCGGCGCCTCTACATCCGTGTCGATCATAATGACCGTGCACGAGCGCACGGAGCGGCTTGCATTGGTCAGCATATCGCCTTTCGCCGTGTATATCTTGGCGTTGCCTGTGAAGGTGCCGGAAAACTTGAATTGCCACGACACATTGCGCTGTTGCAGGCGATAGCCCATGCCGTTCAACACCATGCCGTCGGCCGCGATGGTTCCCGACAAGACCTCTTCAACGACCGCATTTTTTCTGTGCAGCGTGACTTGATTACCGTTGACCTCGGCAATGAACTTGGTCTGGTAAGCAGGCTTGTCGGTCCGGAATCGGTTTGCATCGCAAGCCATCATGGCATTCCATCTGCCGTTCGCAATCTGCTTCTTGCCGCCTGTGCCTGCTACAGTCCCCGTGCCGGCGAGAGGGCCGTGCCCCAGCTCGATCGTGACCGATTCGGGATAGTCGAAGCCGGCGCCGCTGGAACGGTCGATGGCATAACCGATCGCCCCCCCGATCAGTATGTTGCCCCAGACGTTGATGTTCGCCTTCGACGCCACATGGTCCTGACCGGACGCATCATTGTTCGCGCACTCCACAGTCAGGTCGCCGGTACTTTTCTTGACCGTGACGCTGCCGGGCGTCTTGACGAACCACTTGCCGGTATCGTTGGTCAGGGTACAACTGGCGCCTAAAACAATGGAGGAGCCTTGCGTGGTTTTAATCAAGATCGGTTGCGTACTCGACCCCGTAATGGAGGCGCAGCCACTGAGCAAGACGGCGAGCGAAAAAACCAAAATTTTGAACATTGAATTCCCCGTTTTTTATTGTCATTTATCAGCAGTGATTTCTTCACGCTGGGTATTAAAAAAAGTTGAAACCTACTTTTTCAAGAGCCGCTTCAATGCAATGCAACGCCTTCCGATCCAAATAAATCGGAGGCGGGAAAGCTGCTGAGGGTGCCTGGGTGCAAGGAGGGTAAAACGAGACGCGACGAAATATTTTTGCATTTATTTTATGTATTTTTTTTAAATCTACTTTATGCCATAAAGAGATACGAACAACATTTCTGTACGCCGCTTATGAGGATGCTAACCTGCGATTTAATCGCTCGATGTTAAAGAATGTAAAGGCGCCGAGCACCGGTATATTCTTTCCACGACAGCGATGTTTAAACTTACTTATGTGACATCGGCTCCAAGAAGATAAATTTGCTAAACGCGTTGCCGCCACAAAAGCCCGCCAACAGCATGGCGAGGGTTTTATAGCCGCTTTTCTCACCTATAGATGCTGCTCTGCGGATAGTTTCGTGTTGGGAGATGAAATCCAGACTATCTTTACGGCAATTAACCAGTTACATTTTCGGTTAACACTAGCTGTGTGCAGTGCAGCACTGCCTGAATTTTTCACATTATGGTATAAACATGTTTTGTTTTCCCAATTCAAAGCCATGAAAGAAGCGCGCCCCGAAAACAGCGCAACTTCCATCCAGGTCATCGAACGCATGATGTCCCTGCTGGATGCGCTTGCCAGCTACCCGGACCCGGTCAGCCTGAAGGAATTGTCGGCGGTGACCAATCTGCACCCGTCGACGGCGCACCGCATTCTCAACGATCTGGTCTTGAAACGGCTGGTGGAGCGCTCCGAACCCGGCGCCTACCGGCTGGGCATGCGCTTGCTGGAATTAGGAAATATCGTAAAAAGCCGCCTCAGCGTGCGTGAAGCAGCCATCGATTTCATGCGCGCGCTGCACCGCAAGACACATCAGACGGTCAATCTGTCGGTGCGCCAGAGCGATGAGATCGTGTATATCGACCGGGCTTTCTCCGAGCGTTCAGGCATGCAGGTGGTGCGCGCCATTGGCGGCCGCGCGCCGCTGCATCTGACCTCGACCGGCAAGCTGTTCCTGTCGATCGACGAACCGAAAGCCGTACGCGCCTACGCCACGCGCACCGGTCTGGCGGGGCACAACAAGAATTCGATTACGGATTTGATCAAGCTGGAACGCGAACTGAGTTCGGTGCGCGCTTCCGGCTGCGCACGGGATAACGAGGAGCTGGAACTGGGCGTGCGCTGCATGGCAGCGGGCATTCGGGACGACTCGGGCAAGCTGATCGCCGGACTCTCCATTTCGGCGCCAGCCGACCGGCTGCAGGAAGAATGGACGGAAGACCTGATGCAGACCGCCAATCAGATCTCGCTCGCGCTGGGTTATATACCGGGCGCTTGAGGAGTGCGGGCTTGAGGAGCGCCGGCTAACTCTGGTCGGCTTTGCTGCTTACCAGGCGCGTCAGATTCTGCGTAGTATGGCTGGCAACCCATTGCCGCATGCGTATCGCATCGGCGACGTGGGAATAGCGCCCTTTGGAATCCAGGAATACCATCACCACCGGACGGCCGTCGATGCGCGTCTGCAGCACCAGGCAGTGGCCGGCTTCGTTGATATAACCGGTTTTCTGCAGGCCCAGATCCCAATCCTTGTTCAGCGTCAGGCGCGGATTCGAACTGCCGTACTGCATCGTGACGTGGCCGTTCGGTTCGACCAGGTATTTGGTGTCGGTCGAATACTCTCGAATAATCGAATGCTGATAGGCCGCCACCACCAGTTTCGCCAGATCGCGCGCGCTGGCGACGTTGTTTTTGGAGAGACCGGTCGAATCATTGTAGTGCGTATCGTTCATGCCCAGCGATTTTGCCTTGGCGTTCATGGCCGCCACGAACGCCGGCAGGCCGCCCGGATAGTTTCTGCCCAGCGCCGACGCGGCGCGGTTTTCCGACGCCATCAATGCGATGTGCAGCATATCGTCGCGCGTCAGCCTGGAACCGACCTTCAGGCGCGAGGTGCTGAATTTTTCGCGATCGACATCGTCGTCGGTCACTTCCAGCACTTCACTCATGTCCTGGTGCGATTCGACCACCACCATCGCCGTCATCAGCTTGGTGACCGAGGCGATCGGCAGCGCCACATTGGCATTCTTTTCAAACAGCACTTGCGAACTGGCCTGGTCCATCACGTAGGCGACATTCGATTTCAGCGCCAGCGGATCGCGCGTCAGATTCAGGCCCGCCAGTTCACCCGCCGAAATGACCGGCGGCACGACCGGCGCCGCGGGCGTCAGGGCCACGCGCTGATAGACGACATGGCGCTTGCCGCGCGCGACAACGCTTTGCTTGAGCAATTTTTCGTGGGGATTCAGCGAGCCGACAGTCGCGTTATGTTTGGGCGCGGCCTTGATTGCCACCGGCTTGACGGCGTGTGCAGGGTGCACAGGTTTCTTGACGATTTTTTTTGCAACAACTTTTTTATGCGGTGCCGGGGGCGGCGATTTTGCCTCTGCGCTGGAGGCACTGACAACAAAAAATAGCGAAGAAATTATTACCAGCGCAGTTTTCATCATCGACTACCCCCTTACCCGGATTCTCTATCCCGCATTTAACTATTCGGAAGTGTAGCAAAATCATCAAAAACCACAAGGGAATTAGTGGCTTAGCGATGTAAATTAAACGAAATTCTACTGAAAGCAACGGTCTTGGCCTATTTGCCGCGCATTGGCCTGACCTTGGCGCGAATCCTGGCTTAAAATCAAAGGCTCGCCGATGCCTTCGTAAATCATTTACGCCGTTACCGCAGCACCTCTGCGTCGACCTTCTCAACCTTCTCGACCTTCTCCTTGCGCACGACAAACGCCACGCCGATTACCGCGACCACCATGCCGAGCGCGCCGGTCAGTGAAAATTTTTCCCCGAACATCAGCCACGCCATTACGGCCGTCGTCGGCGGCGTCAGGTACATCAGGCTGGTCACGCTGGTCGCGGCGCTTTTGCGGATCAGCATGAACAGCAGGAAGATCGCGCCGATCGACAGCGCCAGCACCGACCATGACAACGCGCCGATAAACTGCGGCGTCCACTGCACGCGCACCAACGACAAATCGAACTGTTCGAAATAGATGGCGAACGGCAGCACCACCACGGCCGACGCGGCGAACTGCACGATGATGCCGGTGCGCAGATCGAAATGCGGACAGAAACGCTTCTGGTACAAGGCCCCGGCCGTGATCGACAACAGCGCCATCACCGAACAGCCCAGGCTTTGCCAGGACAATCCTGCCAGCGAGATTTTGCTGGCGACCACCAGCGCGACGCCGCACAATCCGAGCACCAGGCCGATCCATTGGCGCGGCCGCACCGATTCGCCGACAAAGGAGGCGGCAAACGCAGTCAGGACAGGCTGCATGCCGACGATCAGCGCCGACAGTCCGGCCGGCATGCCGAGTCCGATCGCGCACCACACGCCGCCCAGATAACCGGCCTGTATCAAGATGCCGGCCACGGCGATATGGCCGATTTTCCCGACCGGCCAGGCAGCGCGCAGCAGCAATACCAGCGGCAGCAGAATCACCAGCACGCCGGCGAACCGCAGCAGCAGGAACGTCAGCGGCGGCGCGTATGGCAGACCGAATTTGGCGACGATGAAACCGGTGCTCCAGATCACGACGAACAGGGCCGGCATCAGCGCCAGCCAATGTTTTTGCCGGCCGGCGCTCATCCTGCCGATGCAGCCGTTGCCGCGATTGCGCGCCGCACCACCTCGCCGATGCGGGCCAGCGTGGCCTGGTCCGCCAGCGCCGGCAATTCACACAGGCGCTGCAGATGCTGGCGGCCGCTCATGACGGAAGCGCCCGCTTTGAGCGAGGATTGCAGCAACGCGACCTGCAATTGCATGCGCTGCCGCGCCAGTTGCGGCGGGCTTTCCAGGCCCAGCGCCACTTCCGCTTCCAGCAAGGCATCGTCGAACTGCGCGCGTTGACGCGCCAGTTGCGCGGCATAATTTTCCGCGCCGCTGTCGACTGCCGCCAGCGTCGCGTCGAATCGGCGCGCCAGCGCCTGCTCCACCGCCGACGAGGCGGTGCGCGGCAATACCGGCATCTCTTGCCAGCGCGCACGCCAGTCGCCGATATCCGCCGCGCCGATCCGGCCTTGCGCCAGTGCCGCATCCAGCGCGAAACACATCGCCAGGCGCGTATCGATCTGCGAAGCTTCGGCTTCGCGCGCGGCTGCCGCCGCCTGCTCCTGCACGGTTTGCAAACGACGCTGCACCGCATCGGCGGCTTGCTTGAAACGCTGCTCGATGGCGCGTTCGGCGCCGCGCGGCGCGGGACCGGTTTTCGACCATGCCGCCCTGCCCTGTTGCAATGCGGCCTGCGCGGCTGCCGCGTCGAAAGCGGCTGCATCGGCGAATTGTTCCAGTTGCACGCAAATCGCTTCTTTGTCCTGCAGATGCGCCTGGCGCTGGGCATCCTGCTGCGATGCGTTTTCCTTGCGCTGCGCGAAGATAACGTCGCATGCGGCGCGGAAGTCTTGCCATAGCGCCTGTTCGTCCTTGCGCGCGAGCGGCACGCTTTGCGCGCGCTGTTGCCAGTCCGTCTGGATGCGGCGCAATGTATCGAGCGCCTGACGGTCGTCGGCCGTCAATCCGGCGACTTCGGCGATCAATGCCCGGCGCGCCTCGGCTTCCTGCTTCTGGCGTTCGCGCAGCGGCTTCTGCACCGTTTTCAGCGCGTTATTGAAGGCGCGTTCCAGCACGCGATGTTCCTTGTGGCCCAACGGCCCCAGGCGCTGCCAGGCCTGGCGCATGCGGGCGTCGAACCCTGCCAGGCGCTTCCAGTCCGGATCGGCGCTTTCGACGGAATCCGTCGCGCCATGCTGTTGCGCGAACTGCTCGGCTTCCGCGATCAGCGCTTCGGCCGCGAGGCGGTTTTGCCGGCGCTCCTTGTCCTGCAGTTCGAACTGCGCGGCCGCGGGCGCATAGGCGGCCGTGCAGGCTGCATCGAATTGTTCCCACAAGGCTTGCGGCGACGGTCCGGCGGAGGCGTTCAGCAATTTCCAGCGCGCCCGCAGTCCGCCGATTTTCTGGACCAGTTCCGGCACCGGCAAGTCCTGTCCCGGCAATGCCAGCGCCGCCTGCAGCAACTCCTCGCGGGAAATATTGCCGCCCCAGCGCGCCCATCCCTGCAGATGATGCAAGGCGGCGTAGGCGGCGTTCAGGCGCGATGTCTCGACCGCGGCCGGCTTGACCAGTTTGACGTCGAATGCCCGCAGGCCGCGCTCGGCCTCGCTTGCCGCCTGCAGCGCGCCCTGCTCCAGCGCGCTTTCCAGCTGCGCCAATAATGCCTGCCATTGCGACAGCTGTTCGGGCGTGGCGGCCGGTTTCGGCTTCGGCGCCGGTTTGGCGGCTTTCGGCGGTGAATCCGATTGCGGCCCGGTGGATTGCGGCAATGTTTCGGCTTCGGCCGGCGCCGGCGCATCGGACAGAGCGGCGGCTGTGCGCTGATGCGATGTTTGCTGCGCCTGCTGTTCGCGCGCCAGTTTTGCGGCGGTTTCAGCCGCCATGCGGGCATGCGCGGCGCTGCATTCATCCAGCAGGCGTTCGCAGTCGGGCAGCAATTGCTTCGGCAGCGCCGGCGCCTCCGGCGCATTGCGTTCGTCCTCGATTTTTTGCCGCAGCCGCGCCAGCGTATCGGAGAGGGAATCGGCATCGGCGGCGGCTTCAGCGGCAGCGTCAGTCTGTTGCAGACCGCCAAGAATATTTTGCAGATGCTGACGGGTGTCGATCAGGGAACGCTGCAATCGGGTCTGCTGCGCCAGACGCTCGCTCAATGCATTGCGCAGCGCTTCGAATTGCGCGTTCAGATTCTCATCGACGGCCGCGCCGGCATTGATGCCGTTGGCGGCGCGCCATGCGCGATCGGCATCGGCGGCGCGATCGGGCGTCAGCGCGGGATCGCGCAGCAACGCTTCGGCCTGCTCCAGCACCGCCTGCATTTGCTCGTGCGCGCGTTGGGCGCGCTGCAGCTCGTCGAAACGCGTTTGCAGCAGTTTCGCGACGCGGCGGTCGCTGTTGCGCACCGCCTGCAACGCCTCGGACAGCGCAGCGCCGCTTTGCAGCCATTGCGCCGCCTGCAGCCGCGCATCGGCAAATTCGCATTGCACGATAAACGCCAGTGCGGCGACTTCGTCCTGCAAGGCGGCGGCCTCTTGCATTGCCTGCTCGCGCGCCAGTTGCCGGGCTTGCGCGCGGGCGGCGCCGGCGGCCGCGGCCTCTGCGCTCTCGGCCGCATCGCCCTTTTTACCCTTTGCTGCAGGCGTGGAAGAAGTGGTCGCGGCGGAAGGCCGCTTTTTAAACAGGAAATCGAACATTGGAGAGAATCTGGTGAAGCGGCGTGACGCCGTGATTGACAAAGGCTTGCATCATTGCCGGAGCGGCCTTAAACCTGTCGGTATTCGGCATGCAGCTGATCGAGTCCGAGCAGCATGCTGGCGAACGCGGCGTCCACATCTTCCGCCTTGCCCTTGACGCCAAGATCGATGTGCTGCCTGACCTGCTCGTCGCCGACATGCGGCAGGCTGAATACCTTGATCGCGGGATGGCTGGCTTCCAGGTTTTCCATCAACGGCGTCAGCACGGATTCCGGCTTGTCGAACACCAGCACCGATCTTTCGACTGAAACATCGACGTGAAACAGATGCGCATAATAAGTATCGAGCACCCACTCGAACATCGGCCACGCCATTACCGGAAAACCCGGAACGAAATAATGCGCGGCGCCGCCGTTGCCGGCGCCATCGCCGCCTATATTCGATACCGAGAAACCCGGAATCTTGTTGTAGACGTTTGGAATAATGGATGCGCCCTGCGGAAATTCACCGAGTTTCAGGCGCTGCAGATTGTCCGGCGAAGAAAAATCGACCGCGATGCCGGCATTGCGCGCGGTATCGGCGATGCGTTCCTGGATCTTGATCTTCGCTTCGGGATGCAGCGCCAGGGGCACGCCCAGCGCGCGCGCCGCGCATTGCCGCGTATGGTCGTCCGGCGTGGCGCCGATGCCGCCGGTCGAAAAAACGATGTCTTTGCTGCGCAGGGTGCGTTCCAGCGTCGACACGATGCGCGCCGGCTGGTCGCCGAGATATTCGGCCCAGCCCAGTTGCAGACCGCGCGCCTGCAGCAACTCGATCATTTTCGGCAGATGCTTGTCGACCCGCTTTCCCGACAGGATTTCATCGCCGATAATAATTAGTCCGATAGCCATACCATTTTCCTTGTGTCGCCCGGAATGGCGCACATGCGTGCGGCCTGCCCGGCGTTCGATTCCGCGATTATGCCCTAATTGGCGCTTCCGCCGCCGCTGTTGCATTCGCCGCGGAAGCCGTTGCGGCATCGGCCCGATAACGGCTCAAGGCCTCCAGGCAGTAATACTGAAACCAAAGTCCGGCAAAAACGAATACCAGTACGTAAAGCCAGATCGACAGGCCCGCGAATAACGGAAAGAAGAACCACGACAGGACGCCGCCCAGCCACAGCAGCGTCGGCGCGGTGCCGGCGATGCCGGTGGCGGTGCCGACCGCCAGCAGTGGCCAGCGATGCAGGCGCAGGATGGCGCGGCGTTCCGCGGCGCTGGCATGTTCGGACAAGGCGTCGTAAGCCATCACGCGATAAGTCAGCCAGCCCCACAGCAAGGGATGCAGCGCGAAATTGAGCGGCGGCACCAGCAGCAGCGGCAGCGTCATCAGCCACAGCGCGGCAAATACCAGGAAACACCAGAGCGAAGTCCACAGCGTACCTGTCCACGAACCGCCGCGCGCCCGCGCCAGTTGCGGATAATGGCGCCGCGCCACATGTTCGAGAATCGCCGGCACCGCGATCAGCGCAACGAACATCAATGCGGTCAGGATCATCAGCGGCAGCAAGGCCCACATGGCGATCAGCGGCACCAGCACGCCCTTCAGCATGCCCATGCTGAACCAGTTCAGGATGGCGCCGGATGCGCCGAACATGTCGTTGACGACGAAGTATTGCTGCAGGCTGTCGATCAGCGGCTGCAGGCCCAGCCACAGCACCACGCCCCACAGGACCAGCGACAGCAGGAACGGCAGCAGCGTCAGCAGCAGCATCCTGACGTGCAACTGCGACAGCATCGCGCGGCCGAATGAAACAATCAGCGCACGCATCAGAGGGCGGCGCGTCCGGTCAGCGCGCGCAACAGGCGCAGCAGGCCGAGCCACTGCTGCGACAGAAAGCCGGCGCCGTAATCGCGTCCCTTGCCCTGCGGCGGCGGCAATTGATCCCGCACGCCGGTCAGGGCGAAGTTCTTGCCGAAGCGCGCGCTGCGGAACAGCAAGTCCCAGCCGGTGAACAGCACCGCGTAATTGCAGCCGCCCAGCGATCCGGGGCCGCGGCTTTCATGGCCGACGCCGATGGCGTGATGCAGCCGGTGAAAGCGCGGCGACACCAGCAGATACTCGCCCCAGCGTCCGAAATGCACGCGCACGTTGGCATGCTGCAGGCTCTGCAGCATGCGCGACGCCACCACCAGCAGCACGTACTGGGCCGGCGCAACCCCGATGGCCAGCGCAACCAGTCCCATCAATACATCATGCAGGAAGACGTCCAGGATGTGATTGCGGTCGTCGCTCCACAGGTTCATGTCGCGCTGGCTGTGATGCAGGCTGTGCAGCGCCCACATCCAGCGCACATTGTGCTGCGCGCGGTGATACCAGTAGTCGAAAAAATCCAGCACGACCAGATACAGCAGGAAGGTCACCAGCGGGCGGTCGCTCACGCCCGGCCACAGATTGTCCAGGTTGAAAGGCTGCACGCTGTACAGGTGCAGTTCCTCCATGACCATGTTGACCAGCGGATCGAGCAGGAAAAACACGACCACGGTCAAAATGCCGAGGCGGTTCAGTACGGTGTAGGTGAAATCGTTCCAGCGCGCGCGCGATCCTTCGATGCGATGCACGGGAATCAGGGCTTCCAGCGGCCGCAGCAGGATGAACAGCAGCGTCAGTTCGCATACGCCGACCAGAAACCATTCGGTGCCGGTAAACGCTTCTTCCAGATAGGCGCCGAGATCGAGCGCCAGCATCAGCGGCTGCACCACGGCCTCGAACAGGATGTCCTGCACCTGGGCGAAGTAGTCGATAAATGTTTGTATCATTGCGCAGGCTGTACGGCAGGTTTTACGGCATGAGATTTAAAATCGGGGCGATCGCGCAGGGTTGCAAAGCAGAAGCCCTTGCGCTCCAGGCCATCGATCAGCGGTTCCAGCACGGCCGGCGCCCACGGATCCTTGCGCGACCAGATTCCCAGGTGGGCCATGACGATATCGCCGTCCTTGAGGCCATCCAGCGCACGCCGTAACAATAGCGCGTTCGGCCATTTTTCGCTCGGCAGTTCGTCGCCGGAAAAACCGGCCGGCGACCAGCCCGCATGTGCGTAGCCGCAGGCGGCGCCGGCGGCCAGCAATGCCGGGCTGGTCTTGCCGCCGGGCGCACGCCAGAAATGATCGATGCGAGCGCCCGTCAGTTCATGAAAGCGATCGGCCACACGATTCATTTCGGCGCAATATTGCGCCGGCGTCCAGCTCACGCGCCGGCCGGCATTGGCGCCGAACTGGGGCTTGACCGAAAATTTGCCGTCCGGCAGATCGCCCTGCCAATAAACGTGATCGAAAGTATGGGTGCCGAAGGCATGGCCGTCGGCGACCAGCCGCTTCCAGAACGGCGCCCATGCGGGATCCAGCGTGTAATCGCCGTGGATGGTCTTTTCGTTCGCCATGAAAAACGTGGCTTTGATATTGTGTTTCTTGAGGGTGTCGGCGATCAGTTCGGCCTGCGACTGGCTGCCGGTGTCGAAAGTCAGATAGAGGGTGCCGCTGCAGGATGCCGTGGCAGCCGATGCGCCTGCCGGAGCAGCAGCGGCGCCGGCGATCAGCGCCGACAGCGCCGCGGCGCCCATTCTGCGCCACCGCTCCGCCGGGCGATTCGGGACGGCCACCTTACATCTCCGCTGCGCGGTTTTGCAGATAAATCCCATGCGGCGAACGTCCGACCGCGATGGTCTTGATCAGCTTCCTGGTATTGAGGTCGATCACCGCCACCTTCTTGATCCAGCGCAGCGTCACCCACATGGTCTGGCCGTCTTCGGTCACTTCCATGCAGTCCGGCCCGCCGGGCGCGGCGATGGTGCCGACGTTTTCCAGCGTATTCACGTCCAGGATGCTGATGGTGTTGGCGACGCGGTTCGATACGAATATGTGGCGCTTGTCGCCCAGCGCGCGGAAGTTATGCGCGCCGTCGCCGGTGACGATGCGCTTGACCGCCTTTTGGGTGCGCCAGTCGATCACCTCGACGTAATCGCGTCCCATCACGCCGACCAGCAGGTATTTGTTATCCGGCGTCATCATCACGCCCGCCGGCAGCTTGCCGGTGGCCATGGTCCATTTGATCTGCTGCGTGGACAGATCGATCGCGCTGATGCGGTCGTTGCCCTGCTGGGTCACGAAGGCCGTGGTGCTGTCGGCATCGAAAGCGATATGGCTGGGCATCTTCGACAGCGGCACGCGCTTGCTGAGCACCAGGTTGCCGCCTTCGTAGCGGTAGATATCGACGCGATCCAGCCGCAGCGCGGCCGACACGAACCACTTCTGGTCGGGTGAAAAACCGATCTGGTAGGGATCGATGACATCGCGCATCTGGCGCTGGATCTGGCCGGTGCGCGGGTCGAGGAAGGTCAGCTGATTGCCGGTGGCGTTGGCGACGATCAGCGATTTGTTGTCCGGCGTCGCCATCAGGTGATGCGGCTCCTTGCCGACCACATAGGTCTGCTTGACCGCGTAGTCGGCGGGGTCGATCAGGGAAATGGTTGCATCGCCTGAATTCAGGACCACCACGACATTGCCGGCGGTGGCCGCATTGGCCGCACTAGCCGGCGCGGCCAGGGCGGACGCGCCGCCCGTCATCAGAATCGGCAGCAGCAGCAAGCGAGTAAAGCGACGCAACATAGAAGAACTTGTAAATAAAAATGGCATTTTACATGGCATGAATGGGAACATTTGCTAAAAACAACAAAAACTCACAAAAGAACCGGTCCGCGCGCGATTCTTTCCTCCATTCCGGCGGATTCCGGCGCTTCCCGTTAGATGGTGAATCCCCGCGCTTTTTGGTTTAAACTGCCTTCCCAGCGGTATTTGCCGGTTCCGCCCCATGCGAACGCGGCGTTCTTCTCAATTTGAAAGGTTATTGATGTCCACAATTACGACAGTGTCCGGCTTGCAATATGAAGATATCAGCGTCGGCGAAGGCGCGGAAGCGGCCGGCGGCGCGCACGTTACAGTGCACTATACCGGCTGGCTGCAGAACGACGACGGCAGCGCCGGCAGCAAATTCGATTCCAGCAAGGACCGCAACGAGCCGTTTTCGTTTCCGCTGGGCGCCGGCCATGTCATCAAGGGCTGGGACGAAGGCGTGCAAGGCATGAAGATCGGCGGCGTCCGCAAACTCACGATCCCCGCCGCGCTCGGCTATGGCGCACGCGGCGCCGGCGGCGTCATTCCTCCGAACGCCACGTTGATCTTCGAAGTGGAATTACTCGGCGTCTGATTCGCCAATTCAGAAACGACCTAGAGGCTGTAGCAAAAACCTTGCTGCAGCCTTCCGACTTTCACGACGGCGGCTTCAGGCTGCCGTTTTTGCCTAAAGGATGATCTCATGAGCCTGCAAGCCGATTTCGAACAAGCCGTCGCCGACTCCAAGAACCTCGCAGAGCGTCCGGACAACATGACGCTGCTGAAAATGTATGCGCTGTACAAGCAAGGCAGCCTGGGCGACGCACAAGGCGAACGGCCCGGCATGACCGATTTCATCGCGCGCGCCAAATGGGATGCCTGGAACGAGCTGAAAGGCGAATCGCAGGACGGCGCCATGCAGAAATATCTGGATTTGTTCAACGATTTGAGGGGCTGAGATGCATTCCGCCATTCGCAAGACAGGCATTGCCGCAGCCCTGTTGTCGGCGGCGCTGCTGCTCAGCGCCTGCGGCAGCGCCGGCACGGCATCCGGTTCGGCCGCCAAGGCAAGCGGCAATGCCACGCTGAGTCAGCAGGAAATCGCCGCGATCGTCGCCAGCCCCGACCGCAGCGCCGCCGATCGCAACAGCGATGCGCAGCGCAAGCCCGCCCTGGTACTGGCCTTCATCGGCATACGGCCCGGCATGGTGGCGCTGGACCTGAACGCCGCCGGCGGCTACACCACGGAATTGCTGGCGCGCGCGGTCGGTCCGAATGGACGCGTCTATGGGCAAAGCCCGCCCCCGCGCGATGCGAACAGCCCGCCGCAAAAGCCGGTTACGCCGGAAGGCAATTCGGCGCCGCCGCGGCCCGCATCCGGCACGCCGGCGGTGCGCCTGACTTCACCGCAGGCCCTGGCCGCGCGTACCGCCGCCAACCCGTCGCTGGCCAACATCGTTCCGCTCGTGCGTCCATTTGAAAATCCGGCGCCGCCGGAACTTGCCGGCAACGGGCTCGATCTGGTCACCCTGATGTTCAATTATCATGACACCGGCAACTGGGGCACCAACCGCGCGCAAATGAACCGGAGCGTGTTCAATGCGCTCAAGCCCGGCGGCGTCTATGTCATCGCCGATCATGCCGGACGGCCGGGAACCGGCATCTCCGAATCGGGCACGCTGCACCGCATCGAAGAAGCATTCCTGCGCCGCGAAGTCGAGGCGGCCGGCTTCCACCTGATCGACGAGGGATTCTTCCTGCGCAATCCCAACGATCCGCGCGATAAAAATACCCCTGAACCGCCCCAACCCAAAGACGATTTCATTTTGAAATTCGTCAAACCGTAATGGAACCGCAATGACACGCAATATTCTCGACGAAGCGCAAATTCATCCGGCCATCCGCCAAACCATTACGGACAAGCATGCCGACATCGTGCGGGAAGTGCAGGCGGCGGTGGCCGCCAATATGGTGGTCGTGGTCGGCATGCGGCAGAATCCGTTTCCGAAAAAAGCCCGCAAGGCGCTGGATGCGATCGCCGCGCCCTACAAATACCTCGAATACGGCAGCTACCTGGGCGCCTGGAAACCTCGCACCGCACTGAAGATGTGGACCGGCTGGTCGACATTTCCGATGATATTCGTCAAGGGCACGCTGATCGGCGGTTCCAGCGATCTGGAAAAACTGATCGCCAGCGGCGAATTCGCACGTATGGTCGGTAACTAGCCTCAGGGCTTGGCGGGCTTATTGAGCAGATTGGTAATGTCGTCGAGCACGTAGGTCTGCCTGGCTTCCTGCGCAAAGTCGAGCGCGGTCATCCCGACATTGTTCTTCAGCGTCGGATCGGCACCTTCGTCGAGCAGCAGCTTGACGGTCGTCACGCGTCCGCTGCCCGCGGCCATCATCAGCGGCGTGGTGCTGTTGGGCGATTCGGCGTCGATGTAGGCGGATTCTTCCAGCAGCATGCGGACGATTTCGTCATTGCCGATCGCGGCCGCATAGTGCAGCGCGGTCCAGCCCTGGTTATTGACCTGCGCCTCTTTCGCCAGCAGCGCCTTGACCGCGGCGACATTGCCCTTGTAGGACGCGATCATGAGGGCGCTGTCGCCGTTCCTGGCGCGTATTTCCAGATCGATGCCCGGCGTATTGATCAAAATATCGAATACCCTCTTCGAATCTTCGCGCAAGGCCAGAATCAGGCCGCTGTCGCCCCGGGTTTCTTCCACCAGATTGGGACTCAGGCCGCGCTCCAGCAGCGACTTGACCACAGTGTAATTATCATTCTTGACCGCTCTGAAAAAATCGGAAAGCGTATCGGCGAAGGCCGCGCATGGCGCCGCCAGCATCACCAGGCAGGCCAGGACGGCAGCGGCGTGCCGGCGATAATCAGGCAAGGCTGTCTTCATGGGCGGCCGGGGCTTCTATGTTGAATAAACGGAAAAAATTGGCCGTCGTGTGATGCGCGACTTCGGCCACGGGAATGCCGCGCAGATCGGCAATGAATTCGGCCACGTGCCGCACCAGGCCGGGTTCATTCATCTTGCCGCGATGCGGCACCGGCGCCAGGTAGGGCGAATCGGTTTCGATCAGCATGCGTTCGAGCGGAATCGCACGCGCCACCGCCTGCAGATCCTTGGCGCTCTTGAAGGTGACGATGCCGGACAGGGAAATATAGAATCCCAACGCAATCGCCGCCTCGGCCACTTCCAGCGACTCCGTAAAACAGTGCATCACGCCGCCGACGCCGCCGGCTTCCGGCGCGGCGCCCTCTTCCTGCATAATGCGGATGGTATCCTGCGCTGCCGAGCGGGTATGGATAATCAGCGGCTTGGCCGTCAGGCGCGAGGCCCGGATATGGGTGCGAAAGCGCTCGCGCTGCCATTCCAGGTCGCCGCTCAGGCGGAAATAATCCAGGCCGGTTTCGCCGATGGCGACAATTTTAGGATCGGCGGCCAGGGCAACCAACTGTTCGACGCTGGGTTCGGGGGTGTCTTCGTAATCGGGATGCACGCCGACCGAAGCATAAATATGGGGATAGCGATGCGCCAGGTCCAGCACTTGCGGAAAATCTGGCAAATTGACGGACACGCACAAAGCATGGCTGACCTGATTCTCGTGCATTTTGCCGAGAATATCGGGCAGCCGCACAACCAGTTCGGGGAAATTGATATGGCAATGGGAATCGATAAACATGGGCAATATTGTACGCGCTTGCGCCGTAGTCTGTCCCACCTATACGGCAGCGGTCTGTCCCGCCTGTTCGGCATTGCCCTGCTCCTGATGGGGCCGGCGGCGGCCGGGGCTGCGGAGATGGCCGGCGTTTCATCCGGCATCACGCCCTTGAACGACGGCGATTGCCGGGCAATGCTGGCCGCCAATGTCATCAGCGAACGCAATCCGCTGCCCTGCCGGCGCCTGGCGCGCGTGCGTTTTTCCTATGTGGATTTCGACGGCCGGCGGAAAGACGACGGGGAGATGATCGTGATGGATGCCGTCGCGCCCTATGTGCAGCGCCTGTTGGCGCAATTGCTTGCAGCGCAATTTCCACTGCATAGCGCGCACGATTTAAGCTATTACCACGGCGACGATCTGGCTTCGATGGCCGACAACAACAGTTCGGCATTCAACGGCCGGCCGATAACCGGCGGCGGCGGCTGGTCGAAGCATGCATACGGCGCCGCCATCGATATCAATCCCCTGCAAAACCCTTATTTTGGCCACGATGCGCAAGGACGTCCAATGGTTTTGCCGCCGGCCGCCGCGGCGCTGCATGCCGATCGTGCCGCCGACCGTAGCGCCGAAGGCAAGCCCTTGCAGGCGGGCATGGCCGAAGCCGTGCGTACGATATTCGCGGAAAATGGCTTTCTGATATGGGGCGGCGCCTGGCATGAGCCGGTCGATTACCAGCATTTCGAAATCGGCGAACGCGCCTTTATCGAAAAGCTGGCGCATGCCACGCCGGCCAAGGCGGCGCGCATGTTCGAACGCTACGTCCGGACCTACCGCAATTGCGCCGCGCTGCGCACGCCGGCCGTACGCGAAGCCCAGTGTGCCCAAAAGACCATGCGCAGCGTGGATTGACTATTTGGCGTATCAGCCGGCCTTGTTCTGCGACTTGACGACCTGCATCGCAGTGGCGATCAGCCCGCTCATATCGCCGAGATTGGCCGGAACGATGATCGAGTTATTGGTTTTGGCCAGATTCGCAAATGCGGTCACATATTGTTCGGCAACCTTCAGGTTGACCGCATCGATGCCGCCCGGCTCGCGAATGGCCGATGCCGTCTTCCGAATCGCTTCCGCGCTCGCGGTGGCGATGGCCAGTATCGCCGCTGCCTGACCCTGGGCGCGGTTGATCGACGCCTGCATCTCACCTTCCGATTTGGCGATCGATGCCGCCCGTTCGCCGCTGGCGATATTGATCTGCTCCTGCTGGCGGCCTTCCGAGGCGGCGATCAGCGCGCGCTTTTCGCGTTCGGCGGTAATCTGGGCCTGCATCGCATGCAGGATTTCCTTCGGCGGCGTGAGGTCCTTGATTTCGTAGCGCAGCACCTTGACGCCCCAGTTCTGGGCCGACTCGTCGATCGCATTGACGATGGTGGTATTGATGTGATCGCGTTCCTCGAATGTTTTATCGAGCTCCATCTTGCCGATGACCGAACGCAACGTGGTCTGCGCCAGCTGGGTGATTGCCGCGATGTAATTGGAAGAACCGTACGATGCGCGCATTGCATCGGTCACCTGGAAATACAGGATGCCGTCGACGTTGAGCTGGGTATTGTCGCGCGTGATGCAGACCTGCGGCGGCACATCGAGCGGGATTTCCTTCAGGACGTGCTTATAGGCCACCCGATCGACGAAAGGCAGCACGATGCTCAGGCCCGGCCCGAGCGTGCTGTGATATTTGCCGAGCCGCTCGACAACCCAGGCGTGCTGTTGCGGCACCACCTTGACCGTCTGGACGACAAAGATGATCGCAACGAAAACGATGACAATCGATACACTTTCGAACATGGCACTCTCCTGATTTTTTAGTTCGTTATGGGATGATCGGAATGATCGGCCGCGCAGACAATCAGGCGGCTGCCGCGAATTTCAAGGATGCGGAATTGCCCCGGCAGCGGATTCGATCCGCTTTCGAGATCGACATCCCATAGCGCGCCGCGATACGGCACGCGGGCCACGTAGGAGGCGCCGACGCGTTGCCAGGTATCGATGACGATGAGCTGGCCGATATCCATGGAGACGTTGGGGTCGCGTTCCGCGGCCTGCTTGCGCAATTTGCCGAAGCGGCTGCGGCGCAGCGCAACAGTGGCGGCGATGCCGACCACGGCTGCCGCGATCAATTGCCATTCCGTGGCCATCCCCGCATACGCCGCGGCGCCGCCGGCCACCATGCCGAACGCCAGCATCAGTAAATAAAAGGTCCCGGTAAACAGCTCTGCCGCGAGCAGCACGCCAGCCAGCAGTATCCAGATCGACCAGTGCTCCATGACATCCCCTCGCGCGATTCCAGAAGCGCCAGTCTACCCTATTTGCGCGCGGGATCAATCGGCTATCCGGCATACTCCCAGCAGGCGGCGCGCATAAAAAAAGCCAACCCTGGAATAGCGGGTTGGCTTCGTTTGTTGCGGTCGAACTTACGCCGGCTTTTTGACCGCCGCCAACTTCTGCCAGGTATCGATGATCGAGTCGGGATTCAGCGACATCGAGGAAATCCCCTGCTCCATCAGCCACGCTGCAAAGTCAGGATGATCCGAAGGCCCCTGGCCGCAGATGCCGACGTATTTGCCCTTGGATACGCAAGTCTTGATGACCTTGGAGAGCAAGGCCAGCACCGCCGGATCGCGCTCGTCGAAATCGGCCGCCAGCAATTCGAGGCCGGAATCGCGATCGAGGCCGAGCGTCAATTGGGTCAGATCGTTGGAACCGATCGAAAAGCCGTCGAAGTGTTCCAGGAACTCTTCGGCCAACACCGCATTGGAAGGCACTTCGCACATCATGATGACGCGCAGGCCATTGACGCCGCGGCGCAAGCCGTTCTTGTCGAGCAGGCCCAGCACTTTTTCGGCCTGGCCCAGCGTGCGCACGAACGGCACCATGATTTCGACATTGGAGAGCCCCATGTCTTCGCGGACCCGCTTCATCGCCTGGCATTCCATTTCGAACGCTTCGGCGAAATCGGCCGACAGATAGCGCGCCGCGCCGCGGAAACCCAGCATCGGATTTTCTTCGTCCGGCTCGTAGCGCGATCCGCCGATCAGCTTCTTGTATTCGTTCGACTTGAAGTCGGACAGGCGCACGATCACCGGCTTCGGCCAGAAAGCCGCGGCGATGGTGGCGATGCCTTCGGCCAGCTTGTCGACATAGAATGCCTTCGGCGAGGCATGGCCGCGCGCCACCGATTCGACCGCCTTTTTCAGGTCGGCGTCGATATTCGGATATTCCAGGATCGCGCGGGGATGCACGCCGATATTGTTGTTGATGATGAATTCGAGACGCGCCAGGCCGACGCCGCCGTTCGGAATCGACTGGAAGTCGAAAGCCAGTTGCGGATTGCCGATGTTCATGGTGATCTTGACCGGAATATCGGGCAATGCGCCGCGCGCGACTTCGGATACTTCGGTTTCCAGCAAGCCGTCGTAGATCTTGCCTTCGTCGCCTTCGGCGCACGATACCGTCACCAGCGTGCCTTCCTTCAACGTATCGGTGGCGTCGCCGCAGCCGACCACAGCCGGCACGCCCAGCTCACGCGCAATGATTGCCGCATGACAAGTCCGTCCGCCGCGATTGGTGACGATCGCCGCCGCGCGCTTCATTACCGGCTCCCAGTTCGGATCGGTCATGTCGGCGACCAGCACGTCGCCCGGCTGCACGCGCTCCATTTCGGAAGCATCGCGAATCACGCGCACCGGACCGGCGCCGATCTTCTGGCCGATCGCGCGGCCCGACGCCAGCACATTGCCGGAACCCTTGAGTTTGTAGCGCTGCTGCGCGTCGGTGTCTTTCTGCTGCGATTTGACGGTTTCCGGACGCGCCTGCAGGATGTACAGCTTGCCGTCGCGGCCGTCCTTGCCCCATTCGATGTCCATCGGACGCTGATAATGCTTTTCGATGATGGTCGCGTACTTGGCCAGTTCGACGACTTCGGTGTCGTTCAGCGAATAGCGGTTGCGCATTTCGATCGGCACGTCGACGGTTTTCACCGAGCGGCCGGCCTTGGCCTCGCCGGTGAATTCCATCTTGATCAGCTTGGAGCCGATATTGCGGCGGATGATCGGCAATTTGCCCTGTTCCAGCATCGGCTTGTGCACGTAGAACTCGTCCGGATTGACCGCGCCCTGCACCACGGTTTCGCCCAGGCCGTAGCTGGAAGTGATGAAAACCACATCCTTGAAGCCGGATTCGGTATCCAGCGTGAACATCACGCCGGCCGCGCCGACATCGGAGCGCACCATGCGCTGCACGCCGGCCGACAAGGCGACTTCCGCATGGGTAAAGCCCTTGTGGACGCGATAGGAAATGGCGCGGTCGTTGTACAGCGACGCGAACACGTGCTTCATGGCTTCCAGCACGTTGTCGATGCCGACGACGTTGAGGAAGGTTTCCTGCTGGCCGGCGAAGGATGCATCCGGCAGATCTTCCGCGGTTGCGGATGAACGCACGGCGAACGACATTTCGCTGGAGGAATCGGCCACCAGTTTTTGATAGAAGGCGTCGATTTCCTGCGCCAGCCGCGGCTGGAACGGGGTATCGATGATCCATTGGCGGATTTCGGCGCCGGCCTGGGCCAGCGCGCGCACGTCTTCGGTATCGAGCGTTGCAAGACGATCGGCGATGCGTTGCGACAGCGGCGTGCCGCCATCGACGCTATGTTCGAGAAAATCGCGAAATGCCTGGGCCGTCGTGGCGAAACCGCCCGGCACGCGCACGCCGGCGCCGGCCAGTTGGCTGATCATTTCGCCTAATGATGCATTTTTGCCTCCGACGGAATCGACATCCGTCATCCTCAAATTTTCAAAGGAGACGACGTAAGCGGCCCCCTGGGTAGTACCCATCTTTGCTGCGTTGGACATAACAACCTCGTTTGATGATAGAAATCTTCACTTGTGCCTTGTGTGCCTCAAAGGCCGTTGCAAAATGAATCTGGCGGCCATGACCGCCGCCTTGCCAATTTCATTTTGCAACAACCTTTTATTAATGGTTTTTGTTATTCTTCGTCGATACGGCTGTTAATTTACGTTGTGGCCATTTTACATGCCTGCATCTGTTTTGTTATCCGGACCCGTCTTTTTTTATTATTTACAGCCGCCAACCATGCAAGACGCCATGACACAACCCTTACCGCTTGCGAATCGTACTGTCTTTTTCGTCTCGGACGGAACAGGTATTACTGCTGAGACCTTCGGCCATTCGGTGCTGACGCAGTTTCCGCTGCGCTTCAAACAGGTGCGGTTGCCCTTCATCGATACCATTCAGAAAGCGCATGACGCCACCCGCAAGATCAATGAGGCCTTTGTCAGTGACGGCTTGAAACCTATTGTCTTTTCGACACTGGTCAAGGCGGACCTGTCGCGGCTCATCCGCGCCGCCAACGCCAAGCATATGGATCTGATCCAGACCTTTGTCGAGCCGCTGGAGCAGGAACTTGAAATCAAGGCCAGCCATACCATCGGCGGCAGCCACAATACGGCCGATTCCGAAGAATATAAAAACCGCATCGAAGCGATCAATTTTTCGCTGGCGCACGACGATGGCCAGTCGAACAAGAACCTGTCGGCGGCGGACGTGATCCTGGTCGGCGTATCGCGCTCCGGCAAGACGCCGACCAGCCTGTATCTGGCGATGCAATACGGCGTGAAGGCGGCGAATTATCCGCTGATCCCGGAAGATTTCGAACGCGAAAAGCTGCCCAGCGGCCTGCTGCCCTATAAAAACAAGATTTTCGGCCTGACCATTTCGCCGGACCGCCTGGCCGCGGTGCGCAACGAGCGCCGGCCAGGCAGCAAATATGCATCGCTGGAAAGCTGCCGTTATGAGATCAATGAAGCCGAGAAGATGATGCGGCGGGAGGGCATACGCTGGATGTCGTCGACCGCGAAATCGATCGAGGAAATTGCGGCGACGATATTGCAGGAAATCAAGACCGAGAACCGCGGGTATTGATAAATAATATAAATAAAAAGACGCTCTCGGGCGGGGAGTGGGTGTTGTACTTCGTTCGTGTCCCCCGGAGGCCTGCGGCTCCTCCTCCTTTACCTCACTGCGCACAACACCCACTCCCCGCCCGAGAGCGTCTTTTTCACTGCCATGAAGAATCTGGATAAAAAAAATGCCCGCATCAGCGGGCATTTTCTCTTTAACTTGGCGGAGCGGACGGGACTCGAACCCGCGACCCCCGACGTGACAGGCCGGTATTCTAACCAACTGAACTACCACTCCTTGGTACTGCAAACTAAATAGATATTTAGTCGATTCGACTGGTCTGGTGGGTGCTGAGAGGCTCGAACTCCCGACCTACGCCTTGTAAGGGCGCCGCTCTACCAACTGAGCTAAGCACCCGCATCCTCGCGGTCATCCTAGCAGTCGAACTCTTCGGCGTTTGTCACCACGCCGAAAGACGATTAGTTTACAGCATCTTTCAAACCTTTGCCAGGTTTAAATTTAGGAACTTTGGCTGCCTTGATCTTGATGGCTTCACCGGTACGCGGATTGCGGCCGGCGCGCGCAGCGCGTTTGCTAACGGAAAAAGTACCAAAACCGATCAGAGTCACGGAACCGTTCTTCTTCAGAGTCTTGCTCACAGCCTCGATCAGTGCGTCCAATGCACGGTTAGAAGCGGCTTTCGAAATGCCCGCTTTATCAGCGATTTGCTCAATCAATTCAGTCTTATTCACTTACGCCCCTTTTAACAATTGTTGACATGAGCGCGGTCAGCGACTCGCTTTCCGCTTACTCGATTTACTCACGCGTTCGGTCGAGAGTAACGCAGAAAAAAACTGCAACGTGTATTAAACAAGCCGCAAAGCACGCTGTCAAGCGCTTTACAGCGCGATGACGCATAAAATTCCATTTACTTTCAGAGCCAGCCAAACAGGTTTCGATTTCCCAAAAAAATACGCTCCGAAGAGCGTATTTTGATGAAAACTGCCTTGCAGATCACGCCATCAATGCTTCACGACGCTGCTGTCCGAAGTCTCGTTGCCTTTGGCGACGGCCGGATCGACCGCCGCGGCCGTTTCGGCTTCCACCAATTCAACCGGCTGGCTTTCCAGCGCAACTTCGAGCGCCTTGTCGATCCAGCGCACCGGAATGATCTCGAGCTTGTTTTTCACGTTGTCCGGAATCTCGGCAAGATCCTTGACGTTCTGCTCGGGAATCAGCACGGTCTTGATGCCGCCGCGATGGGCCGCCAGCAGTTTTTCCTTCAAGCCGCCGATCGGCAAGACTTCGCCGCGCAAGGTGATTTCGCCGGTCATCGCCACATCGGCGCGCACCGGAATGCCGGTGAAGATCGATACCAGCGCCACGGTCATCGCAACGCCTGCCGAAGGGCCGTCCTTCGGTGTGGCGCCTTCCGGCACGTGAATATGGATATCGCTCTTTTCGAACACATCGCGCTTGATGCCGAGCTTGTTGGCCCGGCTGCGAACCACCGTGCGCGCCGCTTCGATTGATTCCTTCATCACGTCGCCCAAAGTACCGGTGCGGATGATGTTGCCCTTGCCCGGCATGGTCACGGCTTCGATCGTCAGCAGATCGCCGCCGACTTCGGTCCATGCCAGTCCGACCACCTGGCCGATCTGATTTTCCTTTTCCGCGATGCCGAAGTCGAAACGACGCACGCCGAGGAACTTGTCGATGTTCTTCGAAGTGACGCTGACTTTCTTGTCCTGCTTTTTCAGCAGCAGCATCTTGACGACCTTGCGGCAGATCTTGGAAATTTCGCGCTCGAGCGAACGCACGCCGGCTTCCCGCGTGTAATACCGGATGATGTCGCGAATGGCCGCTTCCGCCACGCTGATTTCTTCCGCCTTCAAACCGTTGTTCTTGATTTGCTTCGGCAGCAGATAACGCTGTGCGATATTGGTCTTCTCGTCCTCGGTATAGCCCGACAGGCGGATCACTTCCATCCGGTCCAGCAGCGCAGGCGGAATATTGAAGGAGTTCGAAGTCGCGACGAACATCACGTCCGACAGGTCGAAATCGACTTCGATATAGTGATCCGAGAACGTATGGTTCTGTTCCGGATCGAGCACTTCCAGCAATGCCGACGACGGATCGCCGCGGAAATCCATGCCCAGCTTGTCGATTTCGTCGAGCAGGAACAATGGATTGCGCACGCCGACCTTGGCCAGGCTTTGCAGGATCTTGCCCGGCATCGAACCGATATACGTGCGGCGATGGCCGCGAATCTCGGCTTCGTCGCGCACGCCGCCCAACGCCATCCGCACGAACTTGCGGTTGGTGGCGCGCGCGATCGACTGGCCGAGCGAGGTCTTGCCGACGCCCGGAGGCCCGACGAAGCACAGGATCGGCGCTTTCAGCTTGTCCACGCGCTGTTGCACGGCGAGGTATTCCAGGATGCGTTCCTTGACCTTGTCGAGGCCGTAGTGATCGCCTTCCAGAACTTTCTCGGCATTGCCCAGTTCGTTATTGACCTTGGATTTTTTCTTCCACGGCAGCCCGATCAGCGTGTCGATGTAATTGCGCACGACGGTTGCTTCAGCCGACATCGGCGACATCAGCTTGAGCTTGCGTAATTCGCTTTGCGCTTTTTCCGATGCCTCTTTCGGCATTTTCGCGGCGATTATTTTCTTTTCCAGTTCCTCCAGATCGGCGCCTTCTTCACCTTCGCCCAATTCCTTCTGGATCGCCTTGACCTGCTCGTTCAAATAATATTCGCGCTGCGATTTTTCCATCTGGCGCTTGACGCGGCCGCGAATGCGCTTCTCGACCTGAAGGATGTCAAGTTCGCCTTCCAGTTGGCCGAGCAGATGCTCGTGCCGCTTGGCGACGTCGAAAATTTCCAGAATGACCTGCTTCTGTTCGAGTTTCAGCGGCAAATGCGCGGCGATGGTGTCGGCCAGGCGGCCGGCATCGTCGATTCCAGACAGCGAAGTCAGGATTTCGGGCGGAATCTTTTTGTTCAGTTTGACGTACTGGTCGAATTGCTGAACGATGGTGCGGCGCATCGCTTCGACTTCGGATTCGTCGCCCGCTTCCGAGTCGACCGGCGTCAGATCCGCGACAAAATGCGTATCCAGTTCACTGATGTGGTGAATGCGCGCGCGCTGCACGCCCTCGACCAGCACCTTGACAGTGCCGTCCGGCAACTTCAGCATTTGCAGGATATTGGCGACACAGCCGATTTCATAGATGTCGTCAGCCGACGGCTCGTCCTTGGCGGCAGCCTTCTGGGCGGCAAGCATGATGCTCTTGCCTTGCTCCATCGCGGCTTCCAGCGCCTTGATGGACTTTGGGCGTCCCACGAACAATGGGATCACCATATGAGGAAAGACGACAACATCCCGTAACGGCAATAACGGCAGTTGCGTATGGTCAAGCAAAGTGGAGGTTGTCATAGTGAGCCTTATCAAGAAAAACTATTAATGATGTTGGCGCGGGCGGCCAAAACACAAGCCCATACTGCAATAAAAATAAAAACTTCAAGTTACATTTCAAATGGATGAAAAAAAGCCACCCACAAATTGACTTTTGGGTGGCTTATCGATGCAAGCCAGCAATTTAAGCTAATCGTGCGGAACCATTGTAACGCTTTTACACGATTCAACCTGTCAGCAATACGCGATTTTCAGGCGCCTTGATCAGGCTTTCCTGTCAGCCTCCCGATACCTTGGCTTGTTCATGGTAAATCAACAACGGTTTGGCGCCGTTAGTGATTGTGCTTTCGTCAATAACCACTTTTGCAACATTCTGTTCGCTCGGCAGTTCATACATGACGTCGAGCAATGCCTGCTCCAGAATCGAGCGCAAGCCGCGGGCGCCGGTTTTGCGCGCCAGCGCCTTCTTCGCGATCGCATCCAGCCCCGCGGGACGGATTTCCAGTTCCGCGCCTTCCATCTGCAGCAGCTTGGAATATTGCTTGATCAGCGCATTCTTCGGTTCCAGCAAAATTTGGATCAACGCCGCTTCATTGAGTTCATTGAGCGTAGCCACCACCGGCAAACGGCCGACCAGTTCCGGAATCAGGCCGAATTTGATCAGATCCTCGGGTTCCGCCGCCAGTAGGACTTCGCCCGCGGTACGCTGCGCCTGGCTCTTGACGTTGGCCGAAAAGCCGATGCCGCTCTTTTCGGAACGTTCCGAAATGATCTTGGTCAGGCCGTCGAACGCGCCGCCGCAGATGAACATGATGTTGGTCGTGTCGATCTGCACGAAATCCTGGTTTGGATGCTTGCGGCCGCCTTGTGGCGGCACAGAAGCCATCGTGCCTTCGATCAATTTCAGCAAGGCCTGCTGCACGCCTTCGCCCGAAACGTCGCGCGTAATCGACGGATTGTCGGACTTGCGGGAAATCTTGTCGATTTCATCGATGTACACAATGCCGCGCTGTGCCTTTTCGACATCGTAATTACAGTTCTGCAACAGCTTCTGTATGATATTTTCAACATCTTCGCCCACATAGCCGGCTTCCGTCAGCGTGGTGGCGTCGGCGATCACGAACGGCACGTTCAGCATGCGCGCCAGCGTCTGCGCCAGCAGCGTCTTGCCGGAGCCTGTAGGACCGACCAGCAGGATATTGCTCTTGGCCAGTTCGACGTCATCCTTGGCGCCCAGATGCTTGAGGCGCTTGTAATGGTTGTACACCGCCACCGACAGGATGCGCTTGGCGTTTTCCTGGCCGATCACGTACTGATCGAGCAGCTCGGTGATTTCCATCGGCGTCGGCAGATCGGACTTGGCGTCCGAAACCGAACTCAGGGTCGAAATTTCATCGCGAATGATGTCGTTGCACAGATCGATGCATTCATCGCAGATGAATACGGACGGGCCGGCAATCAGCTTTTTCACCTCGTGCTGGCTCTTGCCGCAAAATGAGCAATACAACAATTTCTCGCCACTGGAAGTTTTTTTGTCAGACATATTTGCAATTAAAAAGAATGTTTGTTTGATCTTACCCGTGAATCAGGCCGCCGTCATCGCCTTCGCCGAATGCGTTGGATTGTAAGCAACAATCATGCGCAAACGGCGGATATGAATTCGCGTAAATCAAATGCATGCGGGCAGTATAAGATATCCGGCCTGCCGATAGCAAAAATGTATCCAAAAAGAAAAATGCCCGAACGCACATCACGTTCGGGCACTTGGACGTTATGCGTTTGCGGCGATTACTCGCGATTGGTCAGCACTTTATCGATCAGGCCGTATTCCGCCGCAGCGTCGGCCGACATGAAATTGTCGCGATCGGTGTCCTTGCTGATCTGGTCGATCGAGCGGCCGGTTTTCTCGGCCAGGATTGCGTTCAGGCGTTCACGCAGATACAGGATTTCGCGCGCCTGGATTTCAATATCCGAAGCCTGGCCTTGCGCGCCGCCCAGCGGCTGGTGAATCATGATGCGCGAATTCGGCAGGGAGAAACGCTTGCCCTTGGCGCCGGCCGCCAGCAGGAACGCGCCCATCGACGCGGCCAGGCCGGTGCACAGGGTGGAAACGTCCGGCTTGATGAACTGCATGGTATCGAAAATCGCCATGCCGGCGGAAACCGAACCGCCCGGCGAATTGATGTACAGCGAGATATCCTTGTCCGGATTTTCGCTTTCCAGAAACAGCATCTGCGCGACGATCAGATTGGCCGACATGTCGTTGACCGGGCCTACCAGGAAAATCACGCGTTCCTTCAGCAGACGCGAATAGATGTCGTATGCGCGTTCGCCGCGGCCGCTTTGTTCCACCACCATCGGCACCAGGCCGAGCATGTCCGTATCCAATGCCGAGTGTCGTATCAAGCCAGTCATTTACTTTCCTTATGCAGTCAGTACAGCTTATGCTTGGGCGTTATTACCCATCAGCTCATCGAATGCCACGGATTTTTCCGTGACCTTGGATTTGCCCAGAACGTAGTTGACGACGTTTTCTTCCAAAACAAGAGCTTCGACTTCGGCCAGGCGGCTGCGGTCGCTGAAATAGTACTTCAGCACCTGTTGCGGATCTTCGTAGCTTTGCGCGAAGTCTTCGACCTGCGCCTTGACCTGCTCAGGCGTGGCTTCCAGCTTGTTCTGCTTGACCACTTCGGCCAGGATCAGGCCCAGGCGCACGCGGCGCTCGGCTTGCGCCTTGAACAATTCCTTCGGCAATTCGATTTCCTTCGAATTCATGCCGCGCTGCGCCATGTCCTGGCGGGTCATTTCGGCCAGGCGCTCGACGTCCTGGTCGATCAGCGCCTTCGGCACTTCCAGTTCGCAGATCTTGATCAGCGCGTCCATCACGCTGTCCTTGGTCTTGGCCTTGACGCGCGAGCTGACTTCGCGTTCCAGGTTCTTTTTGATGTCTTCGCGCATCTTGCCCAGATCGCCGTCTTCGATGCCCAGCGACTTTGCGAATTCGGCGTCGACTTCAGGCATGTGCGGCCATTCGATCTGCTTCAGGGTGACCGTGAATTCAGCGGTTTTGCCGGCCACGTCCTTGCCGTGGTAATCGGCAGGGAACGGCAGCGGGAATGTCTTGGCTTCGCCGACCTTCAGGCCGACCACGGCGGCTTCGAACTCCGGCAGCATGCGGCCTTCGCCGAGCACGAACGGATAGGCATCGGCCTTGCCGCCCTGGAATTCGACGCCGTCGATCTTGCCGACGAAGTCGATTGTCACGCGGTCGCCGTTCTTGGCTGTCAGGTCGCCGCCGCCGTCGCCGTGCGCGCTTTGCTCGCCCTTGACGTGGTAGTGCACGCGTTGCTTGCGCAGGATATCGACGGTCTTGTCGATTTCGGCGTCGGATACCGCCGACTGGGTCTTTTCGACGTCGACGCCGGAAAGATCGCCGATGACGACTTCCGGATACACTTCAAACGTCGCATCGAATGCGACCGTGCCTTCGACGGCGGCGTCGCCCGACTTCGGCTGGATATCGGGATAGCCGGCCACGCGCAGATTGCTTTCGGTGACGGCTTCCGAGAAGCTTTGGCCGATCTTGTCGTTCAGGACTTCGGATTCAACCTGGTAACCATATTGCGCAGCGACCATTTTCATTGGCACTTTGCCGGTGCGGAAACCCGGGGCCTTGACGGTGCGGGCGCGCACTTTCAGCCGCTTTTCGACTTCTGCCTGCACGTCGGCCAATGGGAAGGAAAGCGTGATGCGACGCTCGAGTTTGCTCAGGGTTTCGACTGCTGTTGCCATGTGAATCGTCCAAAAATTAAAGAATTCCGTGGTACGAGGGGGATGTAAGGAGGACGCAAACCGTTCCAGGCTCCGACCGCCCTCTCGCGCTAAAGTCCGATATTCTATACGCAAATCGAATCCTTGCGCCAAAACGCCGGCTTGCCCTCATAACAATATATTCGGCGGCGGCGGCGGCCGGAAGCCCGGAAACAGCTGCTGCAGCGCGGCGTCGCCGACCCGCATGTGGCGCTCGGCCAACAGCGCCAGCACCGTGCGGAAATCGGTTGTCACCGCCAGATCCCGTCCTTCATGCAGCGCCGCCGGCGTCAAACCCGGCCATTCGCCGTAAATACGGCGTCCGCGCACGTTGCCGCCGAGCAGCCAGATGACATTGCCGTGCCCGTGATCGGTGCCGCCATTGCCGTTTTCGCGGAAGGTGCGGCCGAATTCCGACACCACGACGATGACGGTATCGTTGAATGCCGGCCCCAGTTCGCTCGCCAGCGTCGCCAGTCCCTGCCCCAGCGGCTCCAGCCTGCCCGCCAGCTGGCCCCGGCCGCTGCCCTGGTTGATGTGGGTATCCCAGCCGCCGAGGGCCAGGAAGCCGAGCCTGATGCGGGGATCGCCGCGCATCAGGCGCCCCAGCCGCGCGGCATCCGGCGACAAGCCGTTCGGCAGCGGCGCGCCGTTGTCCGCGATGCGCTGCTCGTCGTTCATTTCGGCCAGCAAGGTGCGGCGCGCGGCGAGTCCGTCGCGGTAGGCCTTGCCCAACACGGCATCCTCGGCGTACATGGCGCCGAAAGCGCGGTTGAGTTCGGGCCGGTCCAGCGCCGTGGGCTGGGCGCCATTGCGGCCGGTCGGCATGTTCGCCACCACTTGCGGTCCGCTCAGGATGCGCGGCAAGGCTTCGCCGACCGTCAGCGCCCGCACCGGCGAATCGGCATGCGGCAACTGGCCCAGCATGCGGTTGAGCCAGCCGTCGCGCAGCGCATGCTGGCCGGGCGTGCCGGTTTCCATGTAATCCTGCGCTTCGAAATGCGAGCGCGAGGGATCGGGCGAGCCGGCCGCATGCACGAACGCCAATTGACCGCTTTCCCAATAGGGATGCAAGGCGCGTAACGCGGGATGCAATCCGAAGTAGCCGGTCAGGTCGATCGCGCCGTTGGGCGTGCCGGGCCGTCCCACGGCGATGGTGGGCCGGGCCTGGTAATACGCCGGATCGCCATGCGGCACGACCACGTTCATGCCGTCCACCGCGCCGCGCAGGAACACCACCACCATGCGCGGCGCGCCATCGCCGCCGGCGCGCGGCCGTTGCTTCGCATCGCCGTACGACAGCGCGGCCGCCACGGCGCTGTCCGCGCTGTCGCCCCGATCGCCGCTGTGCTGCCTGGCCGGCGGCGCCACCGCGCAGGCGCTTAATCCGACGGGTATCAGCAAGGCGCCGCCGAGGCGCTGCATGAATTCACGGCGAGCTATCATTTCTCTACTCCTTGCATTCAGCGCTTCATGAAGCCGGGCGAGCCCAGGATCAGCCCGGCCTGCGCGGCATGCGGCGCGGCGTCGATCTGCTCCAGCGCGCTGGCGGAAAATGCCGGTCCCAGCGTTTCCAGCATCTGCCGCGGATCGGGCGCCTGCGGCCGTTCCGATGGCGGCAATGCGGCGATCGCAACGCCCGCTTCACGCGCGATCGGCGTCCTGCCGTTTGCCAGGGTAGCCGCGAAATTGATCCTGCGCAGCAGCGCATCCGGATTCAGCCAGACCGACTGTGCGTAGCTGTATCCCTCCGGCGTCAGCCAGCCGTAAAGCGGCATGCCGAGCTGATACAGAATATTATCGACCGGCTTGACGTTGCGCACCGGCGTGCCGCTGGCGCGCAGACTGGATATGACGTATTGATAGGGCGTCTTGAATTGGGACTGATAATTTTTGCGATCCCAGAACTGCGGGCTGTCGAACAATTCCCGCAGGACCGCCTTGATATCGCCGCCGCTGGCCTGATAGCGGCGCGCCAGGCGATCCACCAGCGCCGGGTCGGGCTGGTCGGAGACGAAATATTCGACCAGCTTGGTAGAAATGAAGCGCGCGGTCGACGGATGCGCGGCCAGCAGATCCAGCGCCCGCTCGCCCTCGCGTGCGCCGTCGGCCATCTGCAGCGTCTGGCCCAGCAATACCTTCGGGCCGCTATCGTGGCGGCGCGGATTGAACACGAATCCCGCATCCTCCCTGCCGTGCTGCATGCCCTGCACATCGATGGTCCAGCCGCTCAACACGCGCGCCATGGCCACCACGTCGCTCTGCGTATAACCGCCATCCACGCCCAGCGTATGCAATTCCATCAGCTCGCGCGCGTAATTTTCATTGAGGCCCTTGAAGCGCCCTCTGGCCTCGGGCGCGCCGACGCCGCTGCTGAGCCAGTTGTCCAGATAAAACAGCATGGCCGGATGATGCGCGACCGCGCCCAGCAGTTGCCGGAAATTGCCGAGCGCATTGGGCCGGATCGCCTTGTTTTCGAAGTCGGCGATCCAGTACCGGTCCCAGCCCTTGCCTTCAAAAACATTGAAATGATTGAACCAGAATTCGGTCATCACTTCCTGCAACTGACGCGGGCTTTGCGCGGCCAGCCAAATGCGCGCCTGATGCGTTTGCGGCGTCAGTTCGCGGGCGGCGCGCTGGCGCGACCGGTTCTTTTCTTCGACGGAAGCGTTGTCCGCAGCGAATGAGGGCGGGCCGTATTGCACGAACGCCTGGGACGGCGTCAGCGTGGCGGACGGCAAGCTGTCGAGCCTGGCCTGCAAGTCCGCGGGCAGCGGAATCGACGCCGGGTTCAGTTGCGCGTCGATATAGGCTTTCACGCCCTCGCGGCGAATCTGCGCCAGATCGCCCGGAGCGGGGCCGTACGCGAGGCGGTTCAGGACGTGGAGCGCGCGCTCGTCGGCACTCAAAGGAAGATTCGGGGATGGATCCGGTTGCGCCGTCTGCGCCCGCGATGGCGCCGGCGCGGACAACGATGCAAGCATCAGGACCAGCGACAGTACAGGCAACAGCGGAATCCTACTCGGCGCTCTCATCGCTAGCCACTCCTCTTCCCATGATCACCAGATCGCGCCGCGTGCCGTCGAGCCGCGCCACTCCCGGCAAATTGCCCCAGCGCTCGAAACCGAAGGCTTCGAACAGGGCCAGGCTTGGCAAATTGTGGCCGAAAATAAAACCCAGCAGCGTATCGATGCCGTAATCGGCCGCGTTCAGCAGCGCCTCGGTCATGAAATAACGGCCGAGGCCTTGCCCGCGCGCGGCCGGATGAATATAGATCGACAGTTCGGCCGTCGCCGCATATGCCGGCCGCCCGTAAAAATCGGAATACGATAGCCAGCCGATCACTTCGCCGCCGCGTTCGGCCACCCACAAGGGCCGCCGCTGCGGCGTATGGCGCTCGAACCAGTCGCGGCGCGAGGCCACCGTTACCGGTTCGGTATCGGCGGTTACCTGGCGCGAGGCGACGGTGGCGTTATAGATCGCCACGATGGCCGCCAGATCCTCGGCGGTGGCGTCGCGGTGGACATAATCGCCCAGCCTGGCGTTGCGGAAATCAGAATAGCGCCGCATACGCCAGCAGCATGTCTTCGACGAACAATTTCGGCGACAGCGGATGATCGGCGATGGCGCGCCGCTCGCCGATCTGCTTGAGCGCGCCCAGCAGCGCATGTTCGTGCAGCTTGCCTGCCAGCGCGGTCAATTCGCGCTGGTGGCGCGGATAATAGCGAATGACCGAAGCCATCCGCGCCGACAGTAAATCGTACAGCCAGCGCTGGGTCCAGCCTACCGATAACGTTACCGGCGTCTTCTGCAGGCGGTCGGCGGTCTTCAGGGCGCGCTCGATGTTCGGCGCGCGCAGGAAGTCCAGCAATTCATCCAGCATTTCACGGCCGTCGGCTTGCGCCGCATTCAATGCCGCCAGCGGCGCGCCGCCCTGCTCGGCCAGCCAGACATCGGCATCGGCAAGCTGCTGTTGCTTGAGCCAGCTCACGGCATCTTCGCGCGCCGGCAACGCCAGGGCGAATTTACGGCAACGCGAAAGAATGGTCGGCAGCAGCCTGTCCAGCCGATTGCATGACAACAGGAAAATGGTGTTCGGCGGCGGTTCTTCCAGCGTCTTCAGCAAGGCGTTGGCCGCGGCGTTGTTGAGCGCCTCGGCCGGATACAGCACCACCACGCGCATGCCGGAACGATGCGTCGAAACGTTCATGAAATCGGACAGCGCGCGAATCTGGTCGATCTTGATTTCCTTGGAAGGCGCCCTGGCGGCCTTGGCGGTTTTCTTTTCTTCGCCGTCGGCGGCCTCGCCCGTGTCGTCTTCCAGCGCTTCCGGCCGCACCCGGCGGAAATCCGGATGGTTCTGCTGGAGAAACCAGCCGCAGGCGCCGCACACGCCGCAGGCATGGCCGTCCGACAGCGGCGTCTCGCACAGCAGCGACTGCGCGAACGCTTCGGCAAAATGGGTTTTTCCGATGCCCTCGGCGCCGTACAGCAGGATGGCGTGCGGCAAGCGCGCGCGCAGCTGCTGCAATTGCCGCCAACTGTCGTGCTGCCACGGATAGAGAGAGTCGCTCATTGATCCAGTCTATTTCAAATCGAAAAAAGGCTGCAGCAGCGTGCGCAGCCGCACCTCGATGTCCGCGATCGGCCTGCTCGAATCGATCACGCGAAAACGTTCCGGGAATTGCGCCGCGCGGCGCAGGTATTCGGCGCGTGTCGCGGCGAAGAAATCGGTTTTCTCCTGCTCGAATTTATCCGGCGTGCGTTCCGCGTCCAGACGCGCGCGCGCCACTTCCAGCGGCACATCGAACAACAGCGTCAGGTCCGGCTGCAGATGCGGGTGCACCCATTGCTCGAGCGCGTCCAGCTTGCCCAGCGCCAGCTTGCGGCCGCCGCCCTGGTAGGCAAAGCTGGCGTCGGTGAAGCGGTCCGATATCACCCAGTCGCCGCGCGCCAGCGCCGGCTCGATCACCTGCGCCAGATGCTCGCGGCGGCCGGCGAACATCAGCAGCGCTTCGGTTTCCAGATGCATTTTTTGATGCAGCAGCAGATCGCGCAGGCTTTCCCCGAGCGGCGTGCCGCCCGGTTCGCGCGTGGTGACGACGTTCAGCCCGTGTGCGCGCAGCAAACCCGCGACAAAGGGAATATGCGTCGACTTGCCTGCGCCGTCGATACCCTCGAAGGTGATGAAGCGCGGACGAGCTACGCGGGGGGCATTGCCCTGGCTCTGGTCTGTAGTGGTCATTAAATGCATGGAAATTGAATGGGATCCGGCCGTGCGGCTTCAGCGCTGCGTCAGCCGCTGGTACAGATTGACCGCGCGATTGTGATCGCTGAGGTTATTCGAAAACTGGCTGCTGCCGTCGCCGCGCGCCACGAAATACACCGCATCGGTGTGCTCCGGCGCCAATGCGGCCGCCAGCGATGCCGCGCCCGGCAGCGAGATCGGCGTCGGCGGCAGGCCGCGGCGGGTATAGGTGTTGTGCGGCGTATCGGTCTGCAGATCGATCTTGCGCAGATTGCCGTGATAACGCTCGCCCATGCCGTAGATGACGGACGGATCGGTCTGCAGCGGCATGCCCTGCTTCAGGCGGTTGACGAAAACGCCCGCAATCATGCTGCGATCGGCTTTCTGCCCGGTTTCCTTTTCGACGATCGAGGCCATGGTCAGCGCTTCATAAGGCGTGCGGTATGGCAGCGACGGATCGCGCAATTCCCATGCCTCGCCTAGCTTGCGGATCATGGTCGCATAGGCCTGCTTGTAGATCTGCAGATCGCTGGCGCCCTTGGCGAACAGATAGGTATCGGGGAAGAACAGTCCTTCCGGCAGCGCATAATCGCTGCTGATCCTGGCCATCAGCTCGCTGTCGGATAATGCCGCGGTATCGTGCCGCAGCCCCGGATTGGCGGCGATCGCGGCGCGCATCTGCCTGAACGACCAGCCTTCGATGATGGTCAGCGATTCCTGCGCGAATTCGCCGCGCACCAGTTGATTCAGCAGGCGCAGCGGGGAAGCGCCGGGCTTCAGTTCGTAACTGCCTGCCTTGATCCTGCTTCCCTTGCCGGTAAGACGGGCCAGCAGCGAAAACAGCGTCGGGTCCAGCGGAATCCCGGCGGCGGCGATCTGTTCGCTCGAGCCGGCCAGGCTGCTGCCGGCTTCGATCGCGAAAGGCAACGGCGCCTGCTGCCCGGCCAGAATGGGCTGTTTGGCCCAGTACGCCAGTCCGCCGCCGGCCGCGGCTGCCACTATCAGGATCAGGAGTAAAAATTTTTTCATGCGGAAATCGGGCGCAATCCAACGGATTTTCGAGACGGTTCTATAATCATGGCATCAATGATAATCGCTGAACCGGAAAGTAGCCTAATTTATGACTGAAACGACCCTCCCCGCCAATCAGTGGACCGCATTTCTGGCGCAGCAGGCCCAGCCTGCCGCGGGCGCAGGCGATGGCGCCGGCTCCGCGGATTTCGTCGCGGCGCTGGGCAGCCTGGGGCTGCTCGCGTTCAGCGGCGCCGACGCCGCTTCCTTTTTGCATAATCAGTTAACCAACGATGTCGAACATCTGGGCGCCGGCGAAGTGCGCCTGGCCGGCTATTGCACGCCGAAGGGGCGGTTGCTGGCCACCATGCTGCTCTGGAAAAGCGGCGATGCGATCATGCTGGCGCTGCCGCGCGCGCTGCTGCCGGCCATCCAGAAGCGGCTGCAGATGTTCGTGCTGCGTTCCAAGGTGAAGGTGCAGGACCTGAGCGAACAGCAGGCTGTCATCGGCCTGGCCGGCGGCCGCGCCGCCGCCGCGCTGCAGCCCTGGTTTCCCGATGCGCCGGCCAGGCCCTACGCCAAGATCGACAATGCGGCCGGCACGCTGATGCGGCTGGCCGACGGCGCCGGCAACATGCCGCGCTATCAATGGATCGCCGCCAACGATACCGCCATCGATGCCTGGCCGGCCCTGAGCGCCGCGCTGGCGCCGGCCGCGGAAGCCGCGTGGATGCTGGGCGACATCCAGGCCGGGGTGCCGCAGATCACCTTGGCGACGCAGGAAAAATTCGTGCCGCAAATGATCAATTTCGAATTGATCGGCGGGGTCAACTTCAAAAAAGGCTGTTATCCGGGGCAGGAAATCGTCGCCCGCAGCCAATACCTGGGCAAGGCAAAGCGCCGCATGATGCTGGCGACGGTCGAGCGCAAAGATGCCAACGCCGCCGATGCCGCCACACTCGCGCCCGGTCTCGACATTTTTTCCGGCGACGATCCCGGCCAGCCGTGCGGCATGATCGTCAATGCGGCCCGGGCCAACGACGGCAGTATCAGTTGCCTGGTTGAGATCAAGCTGGCGGCGCAGGAAAGCGGCGCAGGCGCCATACACGCGGGATCGGCCGACGGGCCGTTGCTGCACTTCCATCCACTTCCCTACTCACTGGCCGAATCGGCCGAACCGGCATAACCATGGATCTCTACATTTATTACCGCGTCGCGCGCACGCAAGCCGCGCAATTGCAAGCCAAGGTCCATGCGATGCAGGCGCAGCTGCGCCATGAACACGGTATTACGGCGGCGCTGAAACGCCGGCCGCGGCCCGACAACGGCCCCGACGACGCGAATCCGCCGCAGGCTCCGGATACCTGGATGGAAGTCTACCTGGCGGTGCCGGACGATTTTGAAAACACGGTCGACCGCGCCTTCGACGCCGCGGGTTATTCCCCGCTGATCGACGGCACCCGCCATATCGAATATTTCCTGGACTGCACGCCATGTGTCTGATCGTGTTCAGTTGGCGGGTGGTCCCTGGCTTGCCCTTGATAGCCGCCGCCAACCGCGATGAATCGTACGACAGGCCCGCCACGCCGGCAGCCTGGTGGCAGGATCATCCGAACGTGTTTGCCGGACGCGATCTGCAGGGCGGCGGCACCTGGCTCGGCGTGACCCGCAACGGCCGCTTTGCCGCGCTGACCAATGTGCGGGCGCCGGGGGAACGGCGGCTGGACGTGCCCACACGCGGCGCCTTGGTTTCGGATTACCTCGCAGGCGAGGCCAGCCCGGAACAATATTTGCAGCAACTGGCGCCGCGCGCGGCCAATTACAACGGTTTCAATCTGCTGGTCGGCGACCTGAACGCGCTGCACTGGTTTTCAAACCGGGCCGAAGGCGATCCGCGCAACGGCCGGCCGCTGGAATCGGGTGTTTACGGCTTGTCGAACGCATTGCTCGACACCCCATGGCCCAAGGTCACGCGGGCCAAGGCGCAGTTTTGCAGCCTGCTCTGCCAGTGCGCTCCCGATGAAGCCTATTTCGAAATGCTGGCCGACACGACCCGCGCCACCGATTGCCGCTTGCCCGATACCGGCGTGGGCATCGAGCGCGAACGCGCGTTGTCGTCGGTGTTCATCAACACGCCCGGCTACGGCACGCGCAACTCCACACTGGTGCGCATGAACGGCGACGGCGTCGCGACGCTGACTGAAGTCCTGATCGATCCCGCATCCATTCCGTTGCAGCCGGCGGTTTCGGATACGCCGCAAGGACATGGCCGCTGCGGCTTGAAGATCGTCGAATAGCGCACCGGAAAACGGCAAGCGTCGCCGGTTTCACGCTGCCGTATTCGACAGTTCAAACGCGTATGAAAAAAGCGGATTCTCCTGATCTCAACTTGTTCAGGAGATTTCATGCAATCGATGCGCCGCACATTTTTCCTCGGGGCTCCCGCCCTCGTTTTCGTTTTTTCCCTGTTGGGCGCTACCGGGCCTGCGATGGCCGGCCCGCTCCCCGACGGCGAGGTCTTGTGCGACGCACTTGAGCAGGCGCGCGATCCGCTGTACGAAGTGCCGATGGGCACCGAGGACTGGCCCAGAATCAATGCCCTGGAGAACGCCGCCAGGGCGATTGACTGCGCATTCATGATCAATGAATAGAGGCTTTTAGCCGATCATCAAGCCGGTTCGAATCGGCGCCGCATCGTGACATGCGCAATCCCCGCATCCATGTATTCGGCGCCTTCGCGCGCGAAACCGTGGCGCAGATAAAAAGGCTCGGCCTGGATTTGCGCGCTCAGTACAACGCCTGCATCGCCACGCTCACGCGCGGCTTGCATCAGACACCGCAGCAGCGCGCTGCCGACACCGGCGCCGCGCGCGGCCTTGCGCACTGCCATGCGGCCGATATGCGCATCCGGCAATAAGCGGCCGGTGGCGATCGCGTTGCCGCCCGCGTCGTACACAACCGCATGCAGGCAGGCGACATCCATTTCATCCAGCTCCATTTCCTCCGGCACCCGCTGCTCCAGCACGAAGACCTCGCGCCGGATAGCCGCGGCATCCTTTGCCAGGACATCCCAGCCGCCGGTCTCGATCCTGAAAGCGGGAAAATGCATGCCGCGGCCTAGGCGTCGTCGCGCCCGCCGGGCGTGCTCAGCCGGCCGACATTGTCGAGCTGTTTCAGATATTTGAACGTACCCGTGCCGCGCACCACCAGACTGTCGCCGTTGCGGATTTCCGCTTCGCAAAAACACATGGTGCTGGAACGATGAAACGCTTTCCCGATGGCGACCAGGCGATCGCCGGGCTTGCCGCCGGGCTGCAGGAATTGGGTATTCAGATCGACCGTCACGCAGGAGCGCATGCCGGGATTCAAACTGCGTCCGGCCAGCGCCATCGCAACATCGATCAAGGTCATCGAGACGCCGCCATGCGTGACATGCCAGCTGTTCATATGGTCCGGCCGCAGAATCAGGGCCAGCTCGGAAACGCCATCGGCGGCGCGCAGGACTTCGACGCCAAGACTTTCGAGAAACGGATTGCCTCTGGGGAAAAAATCGTTGGCGGGCGCTAAAAAATTCATTCAATACCTGTCGGTTCTCTTAGTTCAAACACACTTAAAAAGGGAGGATTCTTCTCACACCGGAATCGTCCTATATCGGCACAAAAAAATCCTTAAAAAAGGATAGCCACAAACGATATAGCGCGATACGACCGGCCTTCAACCACAATCCATCACTACCCAGGAGCCACCATGAAATCGTTATTCGGAAAACTTCTCGCCTCCACAATGTTTGCCGGCATGCTGGCCATCAGCGTACCGGCATCGGCCGCCCCTAATGGGCCGCCGGTCAACATTTTATGTCAAATGCTTCAAAATTCCGTGAACGCCTTGCTGCAGGTGGGTGAAGAGTCCGTGCTCGGTCAAGCAGCCGGCCTGGTCAACCAGATGGTCTCCATGGGCTGCCCGGGCGACATGATACCGATATTGCCGAGGTAAGCCAGTCAAGGCGCCCTCAGGCAAGGCGTGAAAGGGTGTTGTGCGCAGTGAGGTAAAGGAGGAGGCAGCCGCAGGCCGCCGGAGGACACGAACGAAGTACAACACCCTTTCACGCCTTGCCTGAGGGCGCCTTGACTGAGTCGCCTCATCATTTTTTGTAAGTTTCCGTAAGTTTCAAGCAAGCACCGCGTAAGTTTAGGGTTGCACACTCCAATCGGGAACAAGCGAGCGGGCCACCGATCGCCGCACCCGGATCAATACAATAATTAATCAGGAGACAAACCATGGCGACAGTACCGACCAGCCAGGCTGCGCACGTCATTACGCCCGAAGAGCGCAAGGTTATTTTTGCCTCATCGCTCGGCACCGTGTTCGAATGGTACGATTTTTACCTCTACGGCTCGCTCGCGGCAATTATCGCGAAACAGTTCTTTGCCGGCGCCGATCCAAACACCGCCTTCATCTTTGCCTTGCTGGCATTCGCGGCCGGTTTTATCGTGCGGCCGTTCGGCGCGCTGGTGTTCGGCCGCCTCGGCGACATGATCGGACGCAAATATACCTTCCTGATCACCATCATCATCATGGGCGCCTCGACGTTCATCGTCGGCATCCTGCCCAACTACAACTCGATCGGACTGGCCGCGCCGGTGATCCTGATCGCGCTGCGCATTCTGCAGGGACTGGCGCTGGGCGGCGAATACGGCGGCGCGGCAACATACGTGGCCGAGCACGCGCCGGATCACAAGCGCGGCTCATTCACCTCCTGGATTCAAACCACCGCGACCCTGGGCCTGTTCCTGTCGCTGCTGGTGATCCTGGGCGTGCGCACTTCGGTCGGCGAAGAAGCGTTTGCCGATTGGGGCTGGCGCATCCCGTTCCTGGTATCGGTGCTGCTGCTGGCGGTATCGGTCTGGATCCGTTTGTCGATGAATGAATCGCCTGCCTTCGCCAAGATGAAAGCGGAAGGAAAAACCTCCAAGGCGCCGCTGACCGAAGCTTTCGGCCGCTGGAACAACCTGAAACTGGTGATTCTGGCGCTGATCGGCCTGACCGCCGGCCAGGCCGTGGTCTGGTACACGGGGCAATTCTATGCGCTGTTTTTCCTGACGCAATCGCTGAAAGTCGACGGCGCCACCGCGAATATCCTGATCGCCCTGGCGCTGCTGGGAGCAACGCCGTTCTTCGTGGTCTTCGGCATCTTGTCCGATAAAATCGGCCGCAAGCCCATCATCATGGCCGGCTGCCTGATCGCCGCGATCACCTATTTCCCGATTTTCCAGGGCCTGACGCATTACGCCAATCCGGCGCTGGAAGCCGCGCAAAAGAACGCGCCGGTAATCGTCACGGCCGATCCGGCTACCTGCCAGTTCCAGTTCAATCCGACCGGCACCAAGAAGTTCACATCTTCCTGCGACATCGCCAAGGCCAAGCTGGCGGCGGCTTCGGTCAACTATGAAAACGTGGCGGGCGCGCCCGGTTCGCTGGCTACCGTGAAAATCGGCGACAAGGTGCTGACATCCTATGATGCGGGCGGCCTGTCGAAGGAAGACGCGGCAGCCAAGGACAAGGCCTTCTCGACCGAACTGGCGGGCGACATCAAGGGCGCCGGCTATCCAAGCAAGGCCGATCCGGCACAGATGAACAAGCCGATGGTATGGCTGCTGCTGTTCATCCTGGTGATCTACGTCACCATGGTATACGGCCCGATCGCCGCCATGCTGGTTGAAATGTTCCCGACCCGCATCCGCTATACATCGATGTCGATGCCCTACCATATCGGCAACGGCTGGTTCGGCGGCCTGCTGCCGACCACCGCATTCGCGCTGGTCGCGTTCAAGGGCGATATTTATTACGGCCTGTGGTACCCGATCCTTGTGGCGGGCGCCACCTTCATCATCGGCATGCTGTTCATCCGTGAAACCAAGGACGTCGATATCTACGCCGGCGACTGAACCGGCAGCGCAAGTAAAAAAGCCGCAACGTATTCGTTGCGGCTTTTTTTCGTCCTGCGATTCCTTTTGCCCTGCAATTCCAATGCTTACTCAAATCGCGCAAACCAAATATTCTTTGCTTTCCGCAACGCTAAACTTGCGCTTTCCCTGTTGTTCTCAAAGGTTGCCGCATGCCGTCGGAAATCGCTTCACTCCTGGACTGGCTGGCCGGCCACATCGAATTGCATGCCGCGGCGGCCGTCGGCCTGCTGCTGACGCTCGCGTGGATAGCGAACCGGCTGGTCAAACGCGTGCTCGCGCGCGGACTCTACCGGCAATTGCTGGCCGCGTTCGGCATCGATCGCGCCGGCAGCCGCCCCTTGAACGTCCTGATCGCGCGGCTGGCCCAGATCGTGCCGGCCCTGATCATTTATGGCGGCATCGAACTGGCGTCGCCGCGGCTGGACAGCCAGATCGTCGCCATCCTGCGCAATATTGCCCAGGCCTCGATCGTGCTCGCCGTCGCCCTCGCGCTCGGCAGCATGCTGAGCCTGGCCGAACAGGTATATCAGGGCCGTCCCGGCGCGCACAACCGTCCGATCAAGGGCTACCTGCAGATCGGCAAGATCGCCGTCTACGCGATCGCAACGGTGCTGATGATCGCCACCCTGTCCGACCGTTCGCCGCTGATCCTGCTTTCGGGACTCGGCGCCATGGCCGCGGTGCTGATGCTGGTTTTTCAGGACACGCTGCTGTCGATGGTGGCCAGCGTCCAGATCAGCTCCAGCGGCATCGTGCGGGTCGGCGACTGGATCGAAATGCCGCAACTGCATGCGGATGGCGCCGTGATCGACATTGCGCTGCATACGGTGAAGGTGCAAAACTGGGATCTGACCATTACCACCATCCCGACCAAACGCCTGATCAGCGAAGCGTTCAAGAATTGGCGCGGCATGCAGGAAAGCGGCGGCCGGCGCATCAAGCGCGCCCTGCTGATCGACCAGAACAGCATCCGTTTCCTTGACCAGGCGGGCAGCAGCCGCCTGCGCGGATTCAGTCTGCTCGATGACTATCTCGGCGGCAAACAGCATGAGCTCGATGTCTGGAACGCCGAACTGGCGCAGCGCGGCGTCCCTGCGCTGAACGCCCGCAAGGTCAGCAATATCGGCACTTTCCGCAGCTACGTCGAACGCTATCTGCGCCGGCACGGCTCGGTGCGCCAGGATATGAGCCTGATCGTGCGCCAATTGAACCCGACGCCGGAGGGCCTGCCGCTGGAAATCGTCTGTTTCGCCAATGTCACGGCCTGGGCCGCCTACGAGGCAGTGCAGGCGGATATCTTCGATCATCTGCTGGCGATCATCCCGGAATTCGGCCTGCGGCTGTACCAGCGGCCGGCCGGCGCCGACATGCAGTCGCTGCAGGGCCAGCCAGGCTGATTATGCGGCTGCAACGCGCAATCTGAGGGAAACGGCTGGGCAAACGGGCCAAGATTTGGTATCTTCGCCGCTCCGCTACCATCGCCAAACCCGCTTTCATGAAAACGCCCGCCCGTCTCGGTACCCCTCTTTCGCCCTCCGCCGTCAAGGTCATGCTGCTGGGCTCCGGCGAACTCGGCAAGGAAGTGATCATCGCGCTGCAGCGGCTGGGCGTCGAAGTCATCGCCGTCGATCGCTATCCGGACGCGCCCGGCCATCAGGTCGCGCATCGCGCCCATGTCATCGACATGACCGACGGCACCGCACTGGCCACACTGATTGCCAAGGAGCAGCCCGATCTGATCGTGCCCGAAATCGAAGCCATCGCCACCGAAACCCTGATGAAGCTGGAACAGGCCGGCGCCGTCACCGTGATTCCAACCGCGCGCGCGGCCTGGCTGACCATGAATCGCGAAGGCATTCGCCGCCTGGCCGCCGAAACCCTGTCGCTGGCGACATCGCCCTATCGTTTTGCCGATAGCCTGGAACAATTGCAGGCCGCCTGCGACCAGATCGGCTATCCCTGCGTGATCAAGCCCGTGATGTCGTCTTCCGGCAAGGGCCAGTCCAAGATCGACGGCCCGCAGGAAGTCGCCACGGCCTGGGATTACGCCGCGGCCGGCGGCCGCGTCAATGCGGGCCGCGTGATCGTCGAAGGTTTCATCGATTTCGATTATGAAATCACCCTGCTGACCGTGCGCGCCCTGAATGCCGACGGCAGCGTCGGCACCCATTTCTGCGAGCCGATCGGCCACGTCCAGGTGCAAGGCGATTACGTCGAATCGTGGCAGCCGCATGCAATGCATCCGGCCGCGCTGGAAAAAGCCCGCGATATTGCCGCCAAGGTCACCGGCGAACTGGGCGGACTCGGCCTGTTCGGCGTCGAATTGTTCGTCAAGGATCAGATGGTCTGGTTTTCCGAAGTCAGCCCGCGCCCGCACGATACCGGCATGGTCACGATGGCCAGCCAGGTCCAGAGCGAATTCGAATTGCATGCCAAGGCCATCCTCGGCCTGCCGGTCGATGTGTCGCTGAGAACGCCGGCGGCCTCGGCGGTAATCTACGGCGGCCTGGAAGCCAAGGGCATTGCCTTCGAGGGCGTCGCCGACGCCCTGCGCACGCCGGGCGTGGATATCCGCCTGTTCGGCAAGCCGGAATCATTCCTGCGGCGGCGCATGGGCGTGGCGCTGGCCGCGGCCGCCGATGTCGATGCGGCGCGGGTCAACGCAAAGGCCGCGGCCGCCAAGGTCAAACCGGTATTAAAATAAACCGGCAAAACAGCCAATAATCTCCATAGCCACGCAACAACTCCGGAATTCTATGAAATTCGACGTCGTCATCGTCGGCAGCGGCCTGGCCGGCCTCACGGTCGCGCTGCAGCTTGCGCCCACGCATAAAGTCGCTATTGTTTCCAAGGGTGCGCTACTCGACGGCGCCAGCAATTGGGCGCAGGGCGGCATCGCCGCGGTGCTGGATTCCGGCGACAGTTTCGAACAGCATATCGCCGATACCCACGACGCCGGCGCCGGGCTGTGCGACGTGGAAGCAACCCGCTTCATCATCGAAGGCGGCCGCAAGGCGATCGACTGGCTGATCGAACGCGGCGTGCCGTTTACCCCTGACGACAGCGCCGAACTCGGCTATCACCTGACGCGGGAAGGCGGCCATTCGCAACGCCGCATCATCCATGCCGCCGACGAAACCGGCCACGCCGTGCAAATCACGCTGGAACAGCTGATTCGCGCGCATCCGAACATCACGCTGCTGGAGCAGCATTGCGCCATCGACGTCATCCGTTCCGGCGCCGGCGCCTCGGCGCACTGCGTCGGACTGTATGCGCAGAATATCGCGGGCGGCGAGGTGATCGGCATCGCCAGCAACCGCGTGGTGCTGGCCGCCGGCGGCGCCGGCAAGGTTTATCTGTACACCTCGAATCCGGATTCCTCCACCGGCGACGGCATTGCCATGGCATGGCGCGCCGGCTGCCGCGTAGCCAATATGGAATTCATCCAGTTCCATCCGACCTGCCTGTATCACCCTTACGCCAAATCGTTCCTGATCAGCGAAGCGCTGCGCGGCGAAGGCGCGGTGCTGAGGCTGCCGGCCGGCGCCGGCAAGGACGCCGGCGAACGCTTCATGCCGGCCTACGATGCGCGCGCCGAACTGGCGCCGCGCGACATTGTCGCGCGCGCCATCGATTCCGAAATGAAGAAACGCGGCCTCGATTACGTCGATCTCGACATCACGCATCAGCCGGCGGCATTTTTAAAGGAACATTTCCCGACCATCCAGGCGCGCTGCCTGGAATTCGGCATCGACATTACCAGCCAGCCGATCCCGGTGGTGCCGGCCGCGCACTACACCTGCGGCGGCGTAATGACCGACAGCAGCGGGCGCACCGACCTGCCCGGGCTGTACGCCGTCGGCGAGACCGCTTATACCGGCCTGCACGGCGCCAACCGCCTTGCCAGCAATTCGCTGCTGGAATGCCTGGTCATGGGCCGCGCCGCGGCCGACCATATCCGCGGCCAGCCGCACAGCATGCAGGCCGATCTGAAAGCATGGGATCAGAGCCGCGTCACCGATGCCGATGAACAGGTGGTGATTTCGCATAATTGGGATGAACTGCGGCGCTGCATGTGGAATTACGTCGGCATCGTGCGCACCGACAAGCGGCTGCAGCGCGCCGGCCATCGGATTGCCTTGCTGAAACAGGAAATCGATGAGTATTACGCCAATTTTCGGGTCACGCGCGATTTGCTCGAGCTGCGCAACCTGGTGACGGTGGCGTCGCTGGTGGTAGACAGCGCATTGGCGCGCAAGGAAAGCCGCGGCCTGCATTACAGCCTGGATTATCCGGATCTGCTGCCGGAGGCCCTGCCGACGATTCTGACGCCGCCCTGACCTGAGCCTTGCCCCCTTGCTAGGCCGGCCCGATTCCCACAAACAGTTTCTGCTCCCGCGCCAGATCGCCTGACGGCCTGACGCGCGCCTTCTGTTCGGCCGCGAAGTCCAGCATGCGGTCGATGCACAGCACCGCCTTGGCGGCGACGGCGGGATCGACATGGATTTCGTTGCTTCCGGATTCCAATACATCGATCAGATTCTGCAGGCCGTTCATCGCCATCCATGGGCAATGCGCGCAGCTCTTGCAGGTGGCGCTGTTGCCCGCGGTCGGCGCGTCGTAAAAACGCTTGCCGGGCGCCGCCATGCGCATTTTGTGCAGGATGCCGTTATCGGTGGCGACAATGAATTCGTCGGCGTCCATGCTTTGCGCGGCGGCGATCAGCTGCGATGTCGAACCGACCGCATCGGCCTGCGCTACCACCGCGGCCGGCGATTCCGGATGCACCAGGATCTTGGCCAGCGGATGTTCCCGGCGCAGCAATTCCAGCTCCACGCCCTTGAATTCGTCATGCACCAGGCAGGAACCCTGCCACAGCAGCATGTCGGCGCCGGTTTTCTGCTGGATGTAGCCGCCCAGATGCTTGTCGGGCGCCCACAGGATTTTTTTGCCCTGCGCATGCAGATGCGCAACGATGTCGAGCCCGATCGAGGACGTCACCATCCAGTCGGCGCGCGCCTTCACGGCCGCGCTGGTGTTGGCGTAGACCACCACGGTGCGGTCCGGATGGGCATCGCAGAATGCGCTGAATTCATCCACCGGGCAGCCCAGATCGAGCGAACAGGTCGCGTCCAGGTCCGGCATCAGGATGCGTTTGTGCGGACTGAGTATCTTCGCGGTTTCGCCCATGAAGCGCACGCCGGCCACGGCCAGCGTCTGCGCCGGATGATCGCGGCCGAAACGCGCCATTTCGAGCGAGTCGGATACGCAGCCGCCGGTTTCCTCGGCCAGATCCTGCAGATCGGCGTCGACGTAATAATGCGCCACCAGCACCGTGCCGGTCTGTTTCAGCAATTGCCGCGCGCGTTCCTTCAGCGCCGCCCTTTGATCGGACGTCGGCGCGGCCGGCACGCGCGCCCAGGCCTGCGCGGTGCAACTGCCGCCCAGATCCGCGCCCGTGGGCCGTTCGAATTCAATGGTCTTGATGGTCATGATTGAATAATAATACGCAAAATACGCAAAAAACTATTCGATGCCCTGGCTGCTCAGATAATCCTCATAGCTGCCCTGGAAATCGACGACTTCGTTTTCCTTGACTTCCAGTACGCGCGTGGCCAGCGAGGAGACAAATTCGCGGTCGTGCGAAACGAAAACCAGCGTGCCGGCATACTTTTCCAGCGCGATGTTCAGTGATTCGATCGACTCCATGTCCATATGGTTGGTCGGCTCGTCCATCAGCAGCACGTTATGGCGGCCCAGCATCAGCTTGCCGTAGGTCATGCGGCCCTTTTCGCCGCCGGACAGCACTTTCACCGATTTCTTCACGTCGTCGCCCGAAAACAGCAGACGGCCCAGGATGGAACGCACGGCCTGATCGTCATCGCCTTCCTTGGTCCAGCGGCCCATCCAGTCGGTCAGGGTGGCGTCGGCGGCGAAATCCTCGGTCGGATCCTGCGGCATGTAGCCGACATCGGCGTTTTCGGCCCATTTGACCAGGCCGTGATCCGGCGCCAGCTTGCACAGATCGGCGCCGCCGATGCTGCGCAGCAGCGTGGTCTTGCCGGCGCCGTTGGCGCCGATGATGGCGATTTTTTCGCCGGCTTCGACCATGATGCTGAAATTCTTGAAGATCGGCCTGTCGTAGGTCTTGCTGATGGTCTGCACTTCCACCGCCAGCCGGTGCAGCTTCTTCTCGCCGTCGAAGCGCACGAAAGGATTGGCGCGGCTGGATGGCTTGATGTCCTCGAGCACGATCTTGTCCATCCGCTTGGCGCGCGATGTGGCCTGGCGCGCCTTGGATTTGTTGGCGGAGAAACGGCGCACGAACTCCTGCAGTTCGGCGATCTTGTCCTTGGCCTTGGCATTGGCCGACAACTGCTGCGCGCGCGCCTGCGACGAGGCCAGCATGTATTCGTCGTAATTGCCCGGATACACCTTCAGCGTGCCGTAGTCCATATCGGCCATGTGGGTGCAGACCTGGTTCAGGAAGTGGCGATCGTGCGAAATGATGATCATGGTCGAATTGCGCTGGTTCAGCACGTCTTCGAGCCAGCGGATGGTGTTGATGTCGAGGTTGTTGGTGGGCTCGTCGAGCAGCAGGATGTCCGGATTCGAAAACAGCGCCTGCGCCAGCAGCACGCGCAGCTTCCAGCCCGGCGCGACGTTGCTCATCGGTCCCTGGTGCTGGTCGATCGACACGCCCACGCCCAGCAGCAGCTCGCCGGCGCGCGCTTCGGCGGTATAGCCGTCATATTCGGCGAACTTGGCTTCCAGGTCGGCCGCCTTCATGTAATCGTCGTCCGTGGCTTCCGGATTGGCGTAGATCGCATCGCGTTCGGCCATCGCCGCCCACATTTCGGTATGCCCCATCATCACCACGTCGAGCACGCGCATTTCTTCGAACGCGAACTGGTCCTGGCGCAATTTGCCGAGGCGTTCGTGCGGATCGAGCATGACGTTGCCGGCCGAAGGTTCAAGATCGCCGCCCAGGATTTTCATGAAAGTCGATTTGCCGCAGCCGTTGGCGCCGATCAGGCCGTAGCGGTTGCCGTCGCCGAACTTGACCGAAATATTTTCAAAAAGCGGCTTGGGGCCGAACTGCATGGTGATATTGGCGGTAGATAACATTGAAATGTGTAATAAGCTGTTGATTCGGAGAATTGAATTCGAAGGTCTGGATGCGCAGGTCCAAATTCGAGGAAGCCGCGATTTTACCATTGTGCGGCGGGATTTTTCGGCCCGCCGAGGGCTCCAACCCTGATCCATCCATGAGGATTGCAATAGATGCGTGTCAAAACATTACTTTCAAGCGCGGCGGCGGCTTTTGCCCTGGCCTGCAGCGCCGGCGCCGCCCTTGCCGGCTACAACGTCTGGACCGGCGACTATACGTTTTCGCGCCAGGAACTGGAAAATGGGGTCAAATCCCGCTTTCCGCAAGACTTGCGTTACATGCAAGTGGTCGATGTCAGGCTCAGCAATCCGGAATTGGCGCTGGATCCGGCCAATAACCGCATTATTACCAAGATGAAGGCGCATGCCGTCAGCCCGTTCCTGGCGGCGCCGGTGGACGGCTTGCTGACCATCAGCAGCGGCCTGAAATACGATGCATCCGCGCGCGCAGTGCGGCTGGACCGTCCCGCGGTCGAACGCGTGGACACGCCCGGCATGCCGCCGGCTTACGCCCAATTGCTCAACGACGTCGGCAAAAGCGCGGCGCAGCAGGCGCTGGCCGACTATCCGCTCTACACCTTCAAGCCGGAAGAACTGCAATTGAACGGGCAGCAATTCGAACCCGGCGCGATCACCGTCACCGCCGACGGCCTCAAGGTGGAAGTGCGTCCGTTGTAGATATTCCTAGCGCATGCGGCGGTCCAGCTGCATATCTTCGTAGTAGCGCACTTTTTCTTCGTACATATCGCGATCCGCCGCATTGATGCAGGCTTCCAGCTGATGCCCGGCATGGCAGCACGCAATCCCCATCGACATGCTGAGGGTCTGGCCGGGATAGAACTGGTTGTTCAGCTCCAGCACCGACAGGATGCGCTCCTTCAGGGCCTGGGCGGCGCGCTCGTCGGCGGCCGGCATCAGGATGATGAATTCGTCGCCGCCGATGCGCGCCACGCAGGAGCTGTCCTCCTCCGCGCTTTCGGCCAGCACTTCGCCGGCGCGGCGCAGCATTTCATCGCCTGCCGCATGGCCCTGTTCGTCGTTGACCACCTTCAATCCGTTCAGATCGATCGCCAGCACCGCCAGCGGCCACGGGCCCTTGCGCGACAGGCGGTTCAATTCTTCGACGTAGAAAGTGCGGTTGCGCAGCTTGGTCAGCGTATCGTGCTTGCCCAGGTATTCCATATAGGCTTCGGCCTTCTTGCGCGCAGTGATGTCGACCAGCGATATCAGCACCAGATCCCAGGCCTGCTCATGACCGGCCAGCACCGAAAACTGCATGTGGATATTGATCAGCGTGCCGTCCAGCGAATAATTGATCACTTCGCGCTGCTGCACGATCACGCCGTTCCACAAGTCGATCAGCTGTTCGGCGAAGGAATCCTGCATCTCATCGCGGAATACATCGCCGAGCCGGTTGAACAGCGTGACCTTGTCCGGCGATGCAAACATGCGCAGGGTCTGCTGGTTGACGTCGTAGACCTGGATTTCGCCCATGCAGCGCGTGATGAATTCCGGATGCACGTTCAGGAAGGTGCGGAAATCCACGATGCCGCGTTCGCGCACCTGATCCATGAGTTTTTTCACCACGCTGAAATCCTCGACCCACAGCGAGACCGGCGAATGCTCGAACAGATCGCGCGCGTATTGCTCGCTCAGCGCCAGCCGCCGCGTCGCCAGCACGCGCGCGGTGATGTCTTCGAGCGACACCAGCACGCGTCCCCAGTCCGATTCGTAGCCGGGCATGACCTGGATGCCGAGCTGGATGTCCATGCGCCGTCCGTCCAGCGCATAGTTGATGGTCTGGTTGCTGATGTGCAGGTCGCCGCGCCACAACTGCGCCAATTCCGGCGTGACGTGCGCCATCATCTCGTCGCGAAAGACCAGATGCAGGTTGTCCACCAATTGCTGCTGGTCCTGCGCGGCAAACAGGGTCAGCGTGCGCCGGTTGACTTTCAGCACCTTGAGCTGCGCGGTGCAGGCTTCGATAAGGTCGGGCCGCTGCGCGACATGGGCATCGAAATCGGTCACGCCGGCGGCGCGCCATGCGTCGAACAACCGCTTCAGCCCGCTATAGTCTTCCAGCCAAAGCGACACCGGCGCCAGTTCGAACAGGCTTTCAAAATCGGTTTCTTCCGGATTCGGTGAATTTTTTACCATGTGCAACCTATTTGGCCAGATTGGGATAAGCGTTGAAGGAAAGCGACCACATTTCGCCGTCGGTGCGCAGCCGCGCGGCCGCGCCGACGGCCAGCGTGGCGCGGTCGGGAATATGGCCGAACGGCAGGCCGGTCAGTATCGGCAATTTCAGTTCGGCGCGCAGGTACGCCAGCATCGCGTCGAAATCGTAGCCGTTGTCATGCGGCGCCAGCCGGTAACCGGAAAAATCGCCCAGCAGGATCGCCTGCTGGCCTTGCAATACGCCTGCGTGGTGCAGTTGCAGCAGCATGCGTTCGATGCGGTACGGATGCTCGCCGATGTCCTCAAGAAACAGAATGCCGCCGTCGACGGCGGGCAGATAAGGCGTTCCGGCCAGATGCGCGACCATCGCCAGGTTGCCGCCCCACAGCGTGCCTTCCAGTTCCAGGCCCGGGCTGCAGACCGCGAGCACGTCGATGGCGGTTTCGGTATGGGTGATGCATTGCCAGAAGCTGTCGATGGTGGCGACGCTGGGTTCCTCGGCGCCGAAATCGCCGCACAGCATCGGTCCGGCGAAACTGACCGCGCCCGCGCGCGCCAGCAGCGCCAGATGCAGGGCCGTGATGTCGCTGAAGCCGACGAATAATTTGCCGCTGGCGGCCAGGGCGTCGTAATCGAGCGCGCCCAGCAGGCGCGACATGCCGTACGAGCCGCGCACCGCCATGACGATCCGCACTTCCGGATTGGCCGCCGCCGCATGCAATTGCGCGGCGCGCGCCTCGTCGTCGGCGCCGAAGCGCTGATAACGCTGATGATGATCGTAGTAGTTATGCACCCGGCAGCCTTGCGCCTGCAGCAGCGCAATGCCGCGCTGCACCGCTTCCGGGTCCAGTGCGGCGCCGCTCGGCGCCACGATGGCGACGCCGACTCCGGCCTGAATTTCCAGCGGCGCGGTCAGGCTGTCCGCCAGCGGCGCGATCGCTTGGTCCTCGGCCCTCCGGTTCATTGGCCGGCCTCGCTCCGGATGGCGGCGCGCCTTTCGGCAAAAAACAGTTTCAACAATGCCGCGCACTGTTCCGCCATGACCCCTCCCCACAGATCGGTGTGATGATTCAGTTTTTCTTGCTCGAACAAATTGACGACCGAACCGCATGCGCCGGTTTTCGGATCGGCGGCGCCGTAGATCACGCGCGCCAGTCGGGCATGCATCATTGCGCCGGCGCACATGGCGCACGGTTCCAGCGTCACATAAAGTTCGCAGCCGGGCAAGCGATAATTTCCGAGGGTCCGCGCGGCGGCGCGCAAGGCCATGATTTCGGCATGCGCGGTCGGGTCATGGCTGCCGATCGGACGGTTATAGCCAACGGCGACGACCACGCCGTCCTTGACCACCACCGCGCCGACCGGCACCTCGCCCGATTCACGCGCGATTTGGGCCTGCGCCAGGGCCAGTTGCATGAAGCCGGCATCGGCGCTCATCTGCTGCGTCATGTTAGTCCAGTCGGTCCGGTCAGTCCGCGGTGATTTCCGCCCAGCAATTGGGCGTTTCGTGCAGCACCAGTTTTTGCAGCCGCAGGCCGGTGCCATAGCGATCCTGATAGGCCGCGTTCAGGATATCGAAGGCGGTGCGGGCCAGATTTTCAACCGTCGGAATGCGATCGATGACCACGGTCTTGTGGCCCGGGATGCTTTCCAGGAAAGCGCGCACGGGCGCATCTTTTTCGTAGACCAGGAAAGCGTGGTCCCAGATATCCACCAGATGCGCCTTGGCCAGCGTCTTGATGTCGGAAAAATCCATGATCATGCCGTTATCGGAACTGCCTTCGACCTCGATCACCTGGCCTGCCAGGGTAATTTCGAGCGTATAGCGATGGCCATGCAGATTGCGGCATTGGCTTTTGTGATCGGGGATGCGGTGGCCTGCGTCGAATTCGAGTTTGCGGGTGATGGTGAGCATGTTTTTCAATTGACGGTAGGCTTAGGGAATTTGCAGCAGTTTGTGCGTTTGTATGCTCAGTTTCCACTTCGGATTGTTCTTGCAGATCTCGATCGCCTTGCGGGTATTTTCCCCCGCCAGCGGGCCATCCATGGGCTGCACGAAGAAATGCGCGAAATCCAGGCCTTCATAATCGGCCAGCGCCTGATTCTGTTGCGGGATCACGACTTTCAATTCGCTGCCATGCGTGACCTTCAGTTCGGCGCCCATCTTCGGGCTGACGCAGACCCAGTCGACTCCGGGCGGCACCTCGATGGTGCCGTTGGTTTCGATGGCAATCTCGAAACCGGCCGCATGCATCCGTTCGATCAGCGCGGCGTCCAGTTGCAGCAAGGGCTCGCCCCCGGTGAAAACCACATATTTGCTGGCGGGATAGCTGGCCGGCCACAAGGCGTTAATGGCGGCTGCCAGCGTGGCCGCGTCCTTGAATTTGCCGCCGCCTTCGCCATCGGTGCCGACAAAATCGGTATCGCAGAACTGGCAGACGGCAGCCGCGCGGTCGGCTTCCCGGCCGGTCCACAGATTGCAGCCGCTGAAACGGCAAAACACCGCGGGGCGCCCGGCCTGCATGCCTTCGCCCTGCAATGTATAGAAAATTTCCTTGATGCTATATGTCACGACACGATCCCAAAGTTGCGCTCATTGTAAACCGCTTTGCCTGCTTATCGGGAGGTGCGGGGCGATAACGCACCGGGAATGCACCAAAACGGAACGAAACGGAACAAAAACGCGTAAAGGAGGCTGCCAGGCGCCTGAGGAGGTCTGTCCAGGCTAGCGCGGCAGATGCAGGGAGGTATAAACGCAGTCGGCCCGCAAGGCGTAGCGGACTTGCAGCGTGCTGCCGGCGCGCCAGGCGGGATGCCAGTCCTCGACCAGCCGCAAATCGAGCAGGCCGGGCACCCAGGCGTTGATGCGGGCCGCGCTGAAGTCCATGAAGCGCCGCACCTCGGGATACAGGGCCTTGTAAAGCGATTCCTTGGCCGAAAACAGAATGGTCAGTGCTTGCGAGAGGTTGTAGCCGGGCGCATCGCCGAAGATGCGGCCGGTCAGCATCGCCAGCTCGCCCTCCAGCGTCACCAGGGCGCCGATGCCGTCGACCAGGACCGGATCGATCAGTTTTTCGACGTCGATGCCGAGCAATCGGCTATGCGCGCCGCTGCTGGCCGCCGCGATCGCGCGGCCGTTGCTGTGCGTGATGCAGCCGAGCCAGCCGGACGGCCATATCGGCAGCCGGTCCTGATCCATCCCCGGCGGCGACGCATCGCTGCAGCCGGCGGCCCGCAGCGCCTCGGCGGCGCAGCGGCGGCCCGCCAGATATTCGGTCTTGCGTTTGGGACTGGCGCGGGTCAAGGCAGGCGGCAGGCTATGTTCTTCATCATCGAAATCGCCGACGGACACGCTGCGGCCGACGATCTGCACCGACGCCGGCAATGCCAGCGCCTGCTTCAAATCGCCATCCCACCATTCACTGTCGCGATCCCGGTTATCCATCCACTCCGCTTATTCGTCCGAATTTTACAGCCTTGAATTCTAGCCGAATCGGAGAACGAATACGCATATCGATAGCGGGCGGCGAAGCGGATTTACACCGGCTTACACCGGCCGGCCGAAAAACGGATAACTCGGATCGTTGTAGCCCGGCGTCGATACATGGCCCTTCGCCACCAGGCTGTCGACCAGCTTTTCTTCTTCCGGGCCGATAGCCAGATCCAGCGCGGGATAATAATCTTCCCATTGCGCCAGCGTACGCGGACCGGCGATGACGGAGGTGACGATCGGGTTCGCCAACACCCAGGCCGTGGCCATCTGTCCCAGGCGCCAGCCCTTCGATTCGCAATAAACCTTCAGTTCGGCGGCGATTTCGAGCGATTCCTCGCGGAATTCGGTCTGCATGATGCGGCGGTCGCCACGCCCGGCGCGCGAGTCCTCCTGGGGTGGCCGGCCCGGCGCATACTTGCCGCTCAACACGCCGCGCGCGATCGGGCTATATGGCGCGACGCCGATGCCGTAATGCGCGCACGCGGGCAGGATTTCGACTTCCGGCCCGCGGTTGAGCAGGTTGTAATACGGCTGGCACACCATCGGCTGGGGCAGGTTCAACACGCCGCACAGGCGCATCAGTTCGGCGATGCGCCAGCCGCGGAAATTGGAAATGCCGTAGCCGCGGATCTTGCCGTCGCGGATCAGGTCGCCCAAGGCGCGCAGCGGCTCTTCCAGATCGCCGTCCGGAAAATCGCGATGCAGGTACAGGATATCCAGATAATCGGTCTGCAGGCGCTTCAGGCTCTGCTCCGCCTCATGCATGATCCAGGTGCGCGAATAATGCGATTGATTGCGCCCCTCGCCCATGGCGTTGCCGAGCTTGCTGGCCAGCACCCAGTCGTGCCGCTGCCCCTGCAACAGGCGGCCGACGATCTGCTCGGAAGCGCCCTTGCTATACACATCGGCGGTATCGATGAAATTGACGCCATGCTCGTGCGCCGACGCCACGATGCGGCCGGCTTCGGCTTCATCGGTCTGATCGCCGAACATCATGGTGCCCAGGCACAGGGCCGACACCTGCAGATTGCTTTTCCCCAAACGACGATAGCGCATTGCAAAATCCTTTAAATAAATATCGACAAAAACACCGGTTCGCACCGGGTTCACATGGCGGGCGTCGCGATGCCGATCCGGGCGCGCATTTTCAGATACAGCGGCGTCAGGCGCCTGCGCAGCCAGGGCTCGATATATACCGCGATCAGGCTGCCGGCGCCGATCACGGCCAAAATCGGCGGCAGCGGCATCAGGATCTGCGGAAACCATGGCATTGCGCGGCCTATTTTAACGATCATTGCGACCATTATGTTTTCATGCAGCAGATACAGGGGGTAACTGATGAAGCCCAGGTACAGCAACAGGCGGCCGCTCAGCATCAACCGAACCGAACGCAATGACACCGCCGTCGTAAACAACAGCACCACCAGCAGCGCCGCTTCGGTTTGCTGCGGCCGCAGACCGCCGGTGGCGGCCGCCGCAGCGATCGCCACCGCGCATGCGGCCGGAAGCAGTTGCGGCCTGCGTTCGTGAAAATACCGGTAGTACAGCGCGCCGGCGGCGAACCAGCCGAACTGGCCGGCGCTGGCCGCCTCCAGCACCAGATTCGGGATTCCCAAAGGCATGCCTGGAAACATGTGCCGCAATCTGGCGAGCGCTGCCGCGCACAGGAACAGCGCCGTCAACACCGTGACCATCTTGCGTCCGCCGATCAGGAAATACAGCAGTCCGGCAACGAAATAGAATTTCACTTCGACAAACAGCGACCAGAACGCGCCCTCGATCACGCCTTGCGGCGAGCCGAGCAGAAAGCCCCACCAGGTCGGTTCGATAAAGGTCAGCCCGGGCAGCAGATCGCGCCAGCGCGCCATCCCCGCCGGCCGCTCCGGAAACAGCCTGACCGAAGCGAATACGGCGATCGAGCAAATCAGCATGGCGGGAAACAAACGCAGCCAGCGGCGCATGATGAAGTCGCGGAAATTTTCGCATTTTTCCAGCGTCATGAAGATGGCGAAACCGGAAATCAGAAAAAACAGATCGACGCCAAGCCAGCCGTAATAGAACACCGGCACCTGCGCGAAACGGCTGCCGAACGGCAGCAGATCCGGCCAGCGCGCGTAGGAATGAAACAGCATCACCACCAGGATGGCGATGCCGCGCAGCCCATCCAGGAAGTTCAGCCGATGGCGCCGGTCGGGACCGGCCGAACCAGGCAATTGTTCGGGCGTCATGCGCTGCGAAGCGTGCGGGCCGCCGGGCGCGTTGCGGTTCGGCCGGTCTTTTTCGCGGCCGGCGCGCGCGCGGCGGCTTTCGCTTTCCCCCCGGCGGCGGTTTTGCCGGTTTTGCGTTTCGGCGCGGCGCGGGAAGCCGGCTTGACGCTTTTTTCATCATCCTGGTCCGCGCCTTGCGCGTCTCTGGCGCCTTTGCCGGACTGCTTGCCGGCAATGCTCTTTTTCAGCAAGGCCATCAAATCGATCACCTGTGCGCCGCCGCGGCTTGGCTCGGCATGGGAAGAATCCGCCTCGGCGACGGCATGGGTCTGTCTGCTTTTGATTTTTTTCTGCACCAGCGCCAGCACGTCATCACGATAGGTATCGTGGAAATCGTCCGGATTCCATTCCGTCGACATGCTGTCCACCAGCGACTGCGCCATCTCGACTTCCCTGGCGGTAACGCCGCTCTGCCTGGCGCCGCCGGGTATCTGCAGATCGTCCGGCGCCTTAAGTTCGGCGGGATAGCGCAGCGTGATCAGATTCAGGATGTTACCGAAAGGCATTACCGCCGCGATGTGCTGGCGCGTGCGGATCACGATCTTGGCGATGGCCATCTTGCCGCTCTTGCGCAGCGTCTCGCGCAACAGCGCATAGGCCTTGTTGCCGGCTTTCAGCGGCGCCAGGTAATACGGCTGTTCGTAATAAGTGATCGGCACCTGGTCGGCATCGACGAAGGCCTGGATGTCGATGCTCTGCGTCGCCTCCACGTTGGCGCGCCGCAGATCCTCGTCGGACAACAGCACGTACTGGCCGTCTTCGTATTCATAGCCCTTGACGATGTTGTCCCAGGCCACTTCCTTGCCGTTCTTTTTGTTGTAGCGCTTGTAGCCGACCGGCGCCAGATCGCGCTTGTCGAGCATGGTGAAATCCAGGTCATCATGTTTTTCGGCGGCGTACAACTCGACAGGGATATTGATCAGGCCGAAACTGATCGCGCCCTTCCATAGTGCTCGCGGCATGGCATCCTCCCGGACTCGTTTGCGTTTGCATCGCTATCCGGAAAAGTATGACCAAAAGCGCCCGCCCGCTCCGTCGGCAAGAGACTGATCGTTGCGTAGGATTTCAGGCAGGCGCCATACCTCTGACGCGCCCTTGCTTAACATCGCCCCTTAATCTTGCGTATGCTGTGTGGCGCTCGCCGCTTCAAGTTGTGCAAGCCGCGCGCGCAGCCCGCGCTCTTCGGTCCATCGCGCTGTCTCGTCGCGCACGATGGCAACGATCGCGCTGACCTTCCCGTCCGGCGCATGCAGCATCGCCACCGTGAATGCGATCGACAGCGGCTTTCCCTCCTTGTGCAGCGCCGGCACGCGCAGCACATCGTTGCCGTAGCGCGTCTGGCCGCTTTTCATGGTCTGGTGGTAGCCGTCCCAATGGCGCTGCCGCTGGCGTTCCGGGATGATCAGATCCAGCGAATGCCCCAGCGCCTCGCTTTCGGTGAAGCCGAAGATCCGTTCGGCCGCCGGGTTCCATACGATGATCGCGCCGGCCGCGTCGCACACCACCACGCCGTCGCCGAGCGCTTCCACCATCTGCTTGAAATCCACTGTCGATTCCATTAACTGTCTCCGATTGTATTTATAAAAAAACGGCGTTCACAGGGCATCAAGCCCCGTGAACGCCGTTTCTGTCAAGGATTTCCCTCGACCGACGCTGACGATTTTCTCGATCAGACCGCTTGCGAAGCGTGCAGGCTGGCGATCTGTTCCTTGCTGTATCCCAGATCGTTCAGCACTTCATCGGTATGCTCGCCCAGCAGCGGCGAAGCGGTGATTTCGACGGTCATGTCCGAGAACTTGATCGGGCTGCCCACGGTCAGGTATTTCTCGCCGCGGCCCTTGTGCTCGACTTCAGTGATCGTGCCGCTGGCGCGCAGCGAAGGATCGTTGGCGATTTCCTTCATCGACAGCACCGGGGCGCATGGAATATCGAACTTGCGCAGGATGTCGACCGCTTCGAACTTGGTCTTGTCCGCCAGCCATTCCTCGATCGTGGCGAAGATATCGAAAATCTTGTCCTGGCGCGCCTGTGCCGTCATGTAGGCCGGATCGTTGATCCATTCTTCCTTGCCGATCGCCTTGCAGATCGGCGCCCATGCATGGCCCTGAATGGTGAAATAGATGTAGGCGTTCGGATCGGTTTCCCAGCCCTTGCACTTGAGCACCCAGCCAGGCTGGCCGCCGCCGCCGGCGTTGCCGCCGCGCGGCACCACATCGCTGAACTTGCCGTGCGGATACTGCGGATATTCTTCCAGATAGCCGACCTTGTCCAGCCGTTGCTGGTCGCGCAGTTTGACGCGGCACAGATTCAAGACGCTGTCCTGCATCGAGACGGCGACCTTTTGGCCCTTGCCGCCGTTCCTGTTGCGGGCATGCAGCGCGGTCAGAATGCCGATCGCCAGGTGCATGCCGGTATTGCTGTCGCCCAGGGCGGCGGCGCTGACAGTCGGAGGACCATCGTCGAAACCGGTAGTGGAAGCGGCGCCGCCGGCGCATTGCGCCACGTTTTCGTAGACCTTCAGGTCTTCGTAGTGGTGGCCTTCGCTGAAGCCTTTGACCGATGCCACGATCATGCCCGGATTCAATTCACGGATATGTTCCCAGGTGAAGCCCATGCGATCCAGTGCGCCCGGACCGAAGTTTTCCACCAGCACGTCCGATTCCTTGATCAGCTTGGTCAGGACTTCCTTGCCTTCCGGCTTCTTGGTGTCCAGCGTCAGCGAACGCTTGTTGCTGTTGAGCATTGTGAAATACAGCGCGTCGGCGCCCGGGATGTCGCGCAATTGCGAACGGGTGACGTCGCCCGCGCCCGGACGCTCGACCTTGATCACGTCGGCGCCGTACCATGCCAGCAGCTGGGTACATGCAGGGCCGGCCTGGACGTGGGTGAAATCGATGATCTTGATACCTTCCAATGGCTTGCTCATGGTGCTCGTTCCTTTTTCAATTATTATCTTGCTGGGTGTCTCTGAAAATTATGTGACGAAGTGGTCTCCGTTCGCCGCTTCATAGTGCGCCGCAGCCGGAATGTTGCTGCCGCCGGCCCGCCGCACCTGCTTTGGAACGCGATCCCTCATATACGTTCTAAGGTGGAGCCATCATATCCAGCGGGGCTTGTTTCTCTCATTGACCGTGGTCAATTTTCCCCGCATCATGTTTCATTCTTCAGCTACCTGTTAATTCAAATAGTTATGTCGCTTGTTGCAAACCATCCTGAAAAAAATATCATTCGTGTCCAGCTCAAGCAGAATCTGGTGCTCAAGGACATGCGCGAAAGCGAAATGGCTGCGCTGGAACCGTATCTGACCGTCGTCAACTACCAGAAGGGCGATATCCTGCTGCACCAGGGCGTGCATGAAATGGAGCAATATTTCATTCTGGACGGCATCCTCAAGCGTGTCGTCACCAATCAGCAGGCCAAGGAAATGATCCTGCGCTTCGGCGCGGAAGGCGATATCGAAACCAGTTACGCCGCCTGGCGCCTGAAAACGCCGACGCCGTACAGTATTGTCTGTGTGACAAAAGCACGGGTCGCCAAAATGCCCTTGCAGCAATGGGTGGCGTTCATGGAAAGCCATACCCAGGTCAAAACCGCGTTCGAATACGAAGTCATGCACCTGATGAGCGAAATCATGGCCCATACCATTACACTGCATCTGCTGGACGCGCCGGGCCGCGTGCACCGCTTCCTGCGCAAGCATGAGGAATTGTTCGAACGGATTCCGAAGAAGGAACTGGCGTCGTATCTGAATTTGTCGCCGGAGACGCTGAGCCGGCTCAAGAACCAGGGCAAAATCTAAGGCATCCCAAGTGTCCTGCTAGGCGAAGCGGTTGCTCAGCTTCCCTATTCCATCGATCTCGATTTCAATCAGGCTGCCCGGCGGCATGGGCGCCGCGCCGGCCGAGGTGCCGCACAGGATGATGTCGCCCGGATGCAATGCGACGTCCCGCGAAATCATGCTGACCAGTTGTCCCACCGAGAAAATCATGTCGTTGACCGGGTAATCCTGCCGCGACTGGCCGTTGAGCATGCTGCGCACCACCAGCATGGCCGGATCGAGGCCGGTGGCGATCACCGGCCCGATCGGGCAAAACGCATTGCTTGCCTTGATGCTGGCCCATTCCGCATAGCTCTGATGCCGCTCCAGCCCGCCTTCCACGGTGGCGTCGTTGACGCAGGTGTAGCCGAAAATGTAATCGTGCGCATCCGATTCGGCGATATCTTCGCAGGTGCGCCCGATCACGATGCCCAATTCGCCGTCGAACACCACCGGGCTGCCGCATTCCGGCTTGCGCAGGGTTTCGTTGGGATTCTGATAATTCGCCGGCTGTTTGAGCAAGTATTTCGGCGCGGCAGGCGCTGCCAGGCCCAGCGCCTGGCCCAGCGAGCGGAAATTGTTCCACAGCGTCAATACTTTGCCCGGCACCGCCGGCATCAGCAGTTTGACCTCGTTGAGCATCATGGTGATGTTGGTCGGCTCCGGGGCATTGAACATATCGCCGTCATAGACCCGGATCTTTTCGCCTTCCAGCGTGCCGAAGCCGACCGCATCGCGATAATTGAAACGTAGCCAGCGCTCTACCATTGCGTACTCATTTCGGAACTCATTTCTACACGTTTGCCTCGATAATCGCGGCCCTGCGCGAGTGCAGGGTATCCGAAACGATCGCCATGAATTCGGCGCCGCCATGCTGATCGAAATACGCCATCAGCGCGTGCCGCATGCGCGGCGCCCAGAACTGCCGCAGATGCTTGGCAATATCGGTCTGCGCCTGCTGGCGGTCGGCCATGGTGTCGAAAAACGAGCCGATCTGGTTGGCCATCTTGATCAGATTATCCGGTTTGCCACCTGTTTCTGTTGCATGCGCCGTCATTTGGTCACCGCCGCTTCCGCCGATGCCGGGGCGCCCTTGAGCAAGGATTCCTGGGTTGCCGTGAACTGCTTGAATTCCTGCTGCCATGCCGACGGCTGCGC
>REGP01000002.1 GCA_004134995.1 Oxalobacteraceae bacterium CAVE-383
CTGACAGGTGGCTTCCTTTGACAGAAGCCATCTATATTTCTTTGTGAGCATTTAATGTTTAAAGCTTTATAACGACAGGGCCTGAACCCCGTCGCCGCAATCCCATCAAACGCCCACACTTATCGGCTGTTAATTTTTAAAGAACCTCATTCGTTTTGGCGCCCCGCACTTCCTTGGCGCCCTGCTGATAAAGCGTTTTGTTTGTCAGCAGCAGAGAGATGAGATTATGTGGCACTTCCAATACCTCGTCAACTACTTTGTGCGATTATTTAACGACAGACAGAAAGCCTGTGTATCTGAAAACGAACGGCGGGGATGGTTTAATTCGCCGGGGCAATCTCGATCGGCGAGGCCGGCTGGCTGCTTTCGATGCGCTTCATTGCCTCCAGCTTTTCATTGGACTGGTCGAAACGGCGTTGCAGATCTTTCAATTGCTGCGCTTGTTTGTCGCCCAACAAGGCCAGGCGGCGCAATTCGGTGTTATTGCTGATCATCCATTCCACCAGCGGCCGCAGCGCCAGCGCGTCGGGGTCGTCCATCAACAATACGCCGGCAAGAATCGTGCGGGCGCGCACCAGCCTTGCGCCGTCGCGCATCGCACTCAATACAATCGCCTTGCGCACCTCGGTTTCGGCGCCGGCCGGCGCATGGTTCAATGCCGCCAGCTCTTTGCTCAACTCCGCCTGGGATGCATTGTCCAATGCGCGATGATAGGCCAGCATGCGATCGGACGGCGATCCGGACGGTGCCGCCTCCAATACCGGTTCCGAAACAGGCTCTACCGGCGCGGGAGGCGGCGCGGCACATGCCGCCAGCAGCAACGCCAATACTGGAGACAGTAATTTAATATTCATCTGGCAGGACAATCCGAAAATGCGCGCCGCCCGGGGTCGGCAACAGCACGATGCCGCCATGCTGCGCTTCAATATATTCGCGTGCGATGGCAAGGCTGACCGGCATGCCGGGCCGATCGCCGGGCGCGGACGGCCGCGCCGGATGGAATGGATCGAATATATAGGGCGCATCCTCCTCGGCCACGCCCGGCCCCTGATCGATGCAATCGAGCTGCAGCCCGCCCCGTCCGCCTTGCGCGATCAGAAACCGCACCACGCCGGCCGGCGGACTGAACCGCACCGCGTTCGACAGCAAACTGCCGAGCACATATTCCATTTTGGTCAAATCCAGGCCCATCATTGCCACGGAGCCGCTGACTTCCACGCGAATACCGCGGGCTTCATACAGGCCGCGATGATCGTCGACGATTTTATTGAGCAGGACGCGCACGTCAACCGGCAGCCGATGCACCTGCTGCGCCTGCAGCACCGCCTCATGGTAATTCAGCACATCGGCAATCTGACGCTGCTGGCCGCCGCCTGCGTCCGAGGTTCGCAGGCGCCGCGCGACATTTTCGATAAACCGGATCTTTTCCGCCTGAATCCTGGCCAGCCGTTGTTGCAGCCAATCGAGCTGCTGGCCCAGACGGCGCAAATCCGCCGGCCCCTGAATTGCGATAGGCGTATCGAAACGGCCGCTGCCGAGACGGTCGATGGCCGCTTCCAGCTGCGCCAGGGGCATCGACAGCCAAAGCCCGAAGACGCAGGCCAGCAGCACCGCCAGCACAATGGCCCCGATTACTTGCCAGCTCAACATGGCGCGCTGCTGATCCAATTCTTCCAGCAGGACGTCATTATGGCTGCCGATCTGGGCGTCGCTGAGGTCGGAAAGCTGCTGATTGAGCGCCGGCAAGCGCGCCAGGGCCTGCTGCACGTCGGCGGCGGCGGAACTGCGCTGCGCAGCCGGCTGTTGCAATACCTGGGTCAGTGCGGCACGGTTGCTTTTCCAGGCGGAAATTATGTCCTTGGCCGCATTCGGCATGTCCGCCGCGACCGCGTCCAGCGATAATTGCGCCTGCGCCGCGGCTTCCTGATAACGCGCCTTGAAAATCGGATCGTCCAGAACCAGGAACTGACGCGCCGCGCGCTCCATTGCCGCAGTGCGTTCCTGCAGGCGCTGCAGATGCTCGGTCATGTCGACCGCCTGGCGCGAAGCCTGCCGGCTGTGGGCGGCCACGCTTTCCAATGTAAACAGCGCGCGCACGGAAGTCGCCACCAGCAACCCTGCAATCAGCAGGAAGGCGACCAGTAATAATTGTCGGAAGGAACAGCGCGACAATATTCTGATGCGATTCGGATTAGACATGCGTAATTCTCATTTTCCTGATTAACACCAGCATGACTAAGCTACGCTCAGGCGATACGAGCCGAACACTGTTTTCAATTTAGGATAGATGTTTTTCTGCAAGATGCAGAATACATGCGCTCAGCATTCCGCGTCAACGCGCTTTGCGCATGATCGCCACGGGAGAACGCCGCAGGCACCAGACCAGCGGCACGCAAAGCGCGATTGCCAGCGCGCTGCTGACAATACTCCAGCCGATCCCATAGACATGATCATTCGAAATCAGATGCAGTGAAATTGCAACGCCGCGTATCAGGCTCAGAAATAAGAAATGCGCCGGAAAAATCGTCAGGGTATTTTCGGCAAGCCAATCGGCCACGCGCGAGGACGGCAAGCATTGCGAAATCGACAAAGTCGCCGCAATGCCGCAAAGCGCCGTGGGCAGATACAGCGCCGGCAGCGCGCCAAAGCGCATGGTGGCAAGATCGATCTTTCCGCTCAGGGCGACCATGCCGGCCAGCAGCACACATCCCAGCAGGAAAACCGCTGCCAGAATCCGCCTGTCCCGGGTAAAAACCGCATCATGCACCCGGAAATACTGTCCCAGGGCAAAAAACGCCAGTGCGATCCACATGGCGTCCAGCCCCAGCGGCAAGCGCCAGGAAGCGGAGGCGCCCTGCCAAAGCATCGCCAGCAGAAAAGCCAGCACGGCAAACAGGCCGGTCGACCATCCCGGACCTAAAAATTTACGCGATGCGCGATAGACAATGGTTGTCGCAATCAGACAAGGAAAGAACCACAGCGGCGGATCGATATACAGGTCGGGCTGCAATCCGCTCAACAAACCCGCCAACGGGTCGTACCAGGCCAGGCCCGCTGTCCGGACCGCCTTGCCGCCGATATCGCGCGTGGCCAGCCAATACAGCCAGGCCATCGCAAAGAACACCAGATAAGGCAGACCCAGCGAGCGCAGGATTTTTTTGGCGGCGTCCCCGACCGGTTCCCGCAATCTCTCGGGTTTCAGCAAAAACCCGGAAAGGAAGAAGAACAGCGGCACGTGGAAACCGAATATCAGCCGCGACAGATATTCCGGCAAACCGCGGCTATGTCCAAGCACGATCAGCACGATGCCGATCGCCTTGGCATGATCGGCAAAACCGTAGCGGCCGCGATCGATGGCGGCGCCCTTCATCCGGCCATGCCGCTAAAACGGAAAGCCGGCATCCGGCTTGGCGGCCAGGATCACCCGCTTGAATTCACTCTGGATACGCTGCAGCGCGGCATCGGACTCCGCCTCGAACCGCATCACCACCACCGGCGTCGTGTTCGAGGCGCGCGCCAGGCCGAAGCCGTCGGCATACTCCACGCGCAAGCCGTCCACTTCGATAATGTCGCGTGAACCGGGAAACTTGGCTTCGCGCTGCAAGGTTGCCATCAGCGCGAAGTTTTCGCCTTCGGCCAGTTGCAATTGCAGTTCGGGGGTGCTGATCGATTGCGGCAGCGCGTTCAGCGTGGCCGAGGGATCGGCCACCCGGCTCAACAGTTCCAGCATGCGGGCGCCGGCGTAAAGGCCATCGTCAAAGCCGTACCAGCGATCCTTGAAAAACACATGGCCGCTCATCTCGCCGCCCAGCGGCGCGCCGGTTTCACGCATCCGCGCCTTGACCAGCGAGTGCCCGGTCTTGCACATCAAGGGCTTGCCGCCGCGCTCGCTGACCCATGGCGCCAGATGGCGGGTGCATTTGACGTCGTACAGGATTTCGCGGCCGGGATTGCGCGTGAGGACATCGGCGGCGAACAGCATCAGTTGCCGGTCGGGATAAATGATCTGGCCGTCCTTGGTGACCACGCCGAGCCGATCGCCGTCGCCGTCGAACGCCAGGCCGATTTCAGCCTCGCCGTCGCGCAGCGCGCGGATCACATCCTGCAGATTTTCCGGATGGGCCGGATCGGGATGATGGTTCGGGAAAGTGCCGTCGACTTCGCAGAACAGCTCCTGTACTTCGCAGCCGAGCATGCGGTACAGATCGCCGGCAAAGGCGCCGGCAACGCCGTTGCCGCAGTCGACCACGATTTTCATGGGCCGCGCCAGCCTGATATCGCCGGCGATGCGGTCGAGATAGGCCTGCCTGATGTCATGCGTGCGGTATGCGCCGCCGCCGCCGGCCTGCCGCTCCGCCGAGCCGTCGGCAATCGCCCGGTGCAGATCCAGAATGGTTTCGCCGTAGATCGCTTCTCCGGCCAGCACCATCTTGAAGCCGTTGTAGTCGGGCGGATTATGGCTGCCGGTGACCATGATGCCCGATTGCGCGCCCAGCATATGCGTGCCGAAATAGACCAGCGGCGTGGCGACCACGCCGAGATCGATCACGTCGACGCCGGATGCCTGCAGGCCGCCCGCCAGCGCGGTGGATAATTCCGGGCCGGACAGACGCCCGTCGCGCCCGACGACAACCGTGGATTCGCCCTTGGCCCGCACCGCGGCGCCGAAGGCCAGGCCGATCTGGCGCGCAATGCCGGCATCCAGCGTCTGGCCGACGATGCCGCGAATGTCATACGCTTTGAATATCAAACTTTGAAGTGGCAGCATGATTGTGTAAATAAAGTGAAAGGGTTAATCGCGTTTGTAGATATCCTCGAAGCGGACGATATCGTCCTCTCCCAGATAAGCACCCGACTGCACTTCGATCAGATGCAAGGGCATTTTTCCCGGATTTTCCAGCCGGTGCTTGCTGCCGATCGGGATATACACCGATTCGTTTTCCACCAGCAGTTTTTCCTCCTCACCGCAGGTCACCATCGCCGTGCCGCTGACCACCACCCAATGTTCGGCGCGGTGATGATGCATCTGCAGCGAAAGCTTGCCGCCCGGCTTGACGGTGATGCGCTTGACCTGGAAGCGCTCGCCGAGATCGATGCCTTCATAACTGCCCCATGGGCGGTATACATGGGTATGCGTGACATGTTCGGTGCGGCCGCTCTGCTTGAGCTCGGCGACGATTTTCTTGACGTGCTGCACTTGATCCTTGTGCACTACCATCACGGCGTCCTTGGTTTCCACCACCACCAGATCCTTGACGCCGATCACCGCGACGAAACGGCTTTCCGCCCGGATCATCGAATTGCGCACGTCGTCCGTATAGACATCGCCGCGCAGCACGTTGCCGTCGGCGTCGCCTTCCAGCACTTCCCACAATGCCGACCAGGAGCCGACATCGCTCCAGCCGATTTCGGCCGGCACCACCACCGCGTCGCGGGTATGCTCCATGACCGCGTAATCGATGGATTCCGCCGGACAGGCTGCAAACGCCTCCGCATCCAGCCGGAAAAAATCCAGATCCTTGTTCGCTCCCTCGAACGCCTTTTGGCAGCTATCGGCGATATCGGGGCGAAAACTGCGCAATTCTTCCAGATAGCGCGCCGCCTTGAACAGGAACATGCCGCTGTTCCAGCTGTACGCTTCATCGGCGACAAAGGTTTCGGCCGTGGCGCGATCGGGCTTTTCGACGAAGCGCTCGACCGCATAGCAGCCATCGGCGCCGGGCAGCGCCATGCCGCGGCGAATATAGCCGTAGCCGGTTTCCGGACCCGACGGCACGATGCCGAAAGTGGCGATCGATCCCTGCTGCGCCGCCTGCGCGGCCCGCCGCACCGCCGCCAGGAACGCCGTCACATCGTTGATTACATGGTCGGCCGGCAGCACCAGCATCAGCGCATCCGGATCCTCCCGCAGCAGATAATGCGCCGCCACCGCCACTGTGGGCGCGGTATTGCGGCCTTCCGGCTCCAGCATGATGGCCAGCGGTTCGATATCGACCGCGCGCAGTTGCTCCGCCACCAGAAAGCGATGCTCGTTGCCGCAGGTAATCAGCGGCGGCATGACGTCGGGCCAGTCGGCCAGGCGCCGCAAGGTTTCCTGCAGCATCGAATACTGCGAACACAAGGGCAGCAATTGCTTCGGCAGCGCCTCGCGCGACAGCGGCCAAAGACGGGTGCCGGCGCCGCCGGCAAGAATGACGGGATAAATTTTCATAATGCGTTTCATACTGCGCGCCATAAAGCGCCGATGCCTATGCGTGTTGTTATTAAATGAATACTATGCGCGGCCGTCGCCGCGATACTTGCGGCACAATAGCAGAAACCGCACGATATCGACCGTATAGCGGCGCAATAATCGCCGCGGCTCAAGGCAAAGCCGGTACAGCCATTCCAGCCGCGCGCGCTGCACCAATCGCGGCGCACGGGGCTTGTCGCCGGCCCAGAAATCGAACAGCGCGCCGACGCCGATCACCACATGCGCGTTCAGCTCGGCGCGGTTGGCCATTATCCATTCCTCCTGCACCGGATTGCCCATCGCCACCAGCAGCACATCGGCCCGCGAGCGATTGACGATCTGCGGCAACCGGGCGCGGCATTGCGCCAAACCCGCATAACCGTCGCAAGTGCCCGCCACCGTCTGCCCCAGCCGTTCTTCGACGTGCCGCGCCGCCATGGCCACCACTTCCGGCTTCGCGCCGAGCAGGAATACGCGCAGCGGCCGGGCCGCCCCGCCCAGGAAATACGGCGTGAAATCGGTGCCGTTCAGGTTTTCGGAAAATCGCTCGCCGGCCAGCATCGCAGCGATGTCCATGCCGACGCCGTCGTTGACGATGATGGCCCGGTCCCCGCCCTCATTTCCCTTCAAGCGCTCCAGCAGGGGACGGCACTTGACGATGAAATTGGTATTGGCGAAGAACAGCGTCTCCTTGCCTTGCATTTGTATGGTCTGATGCAGATGCGTCGCCAGCAGCCGCGAATTGGTCGCAATGACCGGAAAACCGGCAATGGAAATGGTTTTTTCCGAATTCATGTCCGCTCCCGTTATTTACTCGTTGAAAACCCGGCGCGCGCGGCCCGGGCGCATCCGCATCGCCGTCAGCAGCAGGCCATGCCACGAACCGTTGACCGTCCTGATCCGCCAGCCGGTCGCGATCACCATCAGCGGATACAACAGGCAGGCCACCAGCACGCCGCCCGCCACCAGCGCGGCATTGGTGAAATGCGCGGGCATCAGCAACAGATAAGCGCCCAGCCCGGCCGACAGGATGATGCTGCCCGCCAGCGGCGGCGCCAGCGCGTACCACATGGCGCGCGCGCTCAGGCCGAGCGCCCGGCTCAACAGGCATTGCGAAATCGGATACACCACCAGGTAGGCGGCGCAGAACGACAGGCTCATGCCGAGCAGGCCATAGCGATGAAACAGCGACGCCAGGCCGGCCGCCAGCGTCAGTTGCGCGATGCCGCAGCGCACCGGCACGCGATTACGGCCAAGCGCGAAAAACAGGTAATCGTTCAACTGCATGATCGACGACATCATGTACAGCAGCGCCAGCACGCTTACCGTCGGCGCCGCCGGCAGCCATTTGGCGCCGAAAACCGCCGCCACCAGCGGCTGCGCCAGCACCGCCTGGAAACACAGCAGCGGCGCAACGCAGAACAGCGTGATGCCGAAGATTTTCAGATAGCCGAGCCGCAACGCCGCAAGGTCGGTTCCCGCATCCGAAAATACCGGCAAGGCCACTTTATGCATCGAGCTCGCGATGACCAGATACACGGCCGACGTCATGCGCTTGGCCAGGTTGTAAAGGCCGGTTGCGTACGGCCCCAGAAACAGGCCGACCAGCAGCGAATCGCCGTTGGCATTGGCGAAGCCGAGTATTCCGGCGATGCCGACCTGCCGCACATCGTCGAAATATTTGCGTGTCAACACCGGGTCGAACACGATGCGCGGCAGCCAGCGGCTTTGCGCCACCACCAGCAGCAGGCCCAGGCCGGATGCGGTGACCTGCTGCACCACCAGCGACATGGCGCCCCAGCCTTGCGCGGCCAGCGCGATGCCGATCACGCCGCCGGTCGCCACCGAACCGATGGAGCGGATCGCCAATTGGCGGAACATCATATTGCGCACCAGCCGCGCTTCATACGCGCGCACCAGGCCGAAGAACAGGATCGAAAGGCTCATCCCCTGCAGCACGTGTTCCAGTTCCGGCGCCCGGAACAGCATGGAAATGAAGCCGGCCGAAAAAAACATCGCGCCGAACAGCAGCAAGGCCGCCGTGGCGCACATGGTGAAGATCCAGGAATACATCCGGTTATCCGGCGTTGCGCTGCGTACGATCGGCATCGCGATCGCGTCGAATATCACCATCCGGGTAAACAGGATGAACAGGTGCGCCACCGTCAGCAGGCCGAATGCGCCCGGCGCCAGGAAATGCGCCAGCACCGCGAAGATCGCGAACGACAGCACCTGCTGTGCCAGGTTGTCGATCACCGACCACATCGAACCCGACGCCAGACCGTCGCGCTCGCCAGATTTTCCGGCAGCCGCCTTGTCCGGCGCCGCGCTCATCCGCGCCATCCCCGCATGCGCGCCATCACGCTGACGTATTTGAAGCGGGCGCGCGGCAGATCGAGACGGACCAGCGCCAGCACAATGCCGCAGCAAGTGCGCAGGCAGGCCGCCGGAAAGTACCAGAACGGATAATCGTTCATCCGCATCACGCGGCCGATGCCGGCCTCGTATTTTTGCTGGCGGTTACGGGCGCCCTCATCGAAATCGACGGTCTTGACCGGATGATGCAATATCAGATCGTTCAGGAATTTCAGTTTGAAACCATGCTGCAGGCTGCGCAGCAGATAATCGGTTTCCTCCGATGCGCCCCAAGGCGTGCCGGCGCCGACCCCGAGCGAGGCATTGAACTGACCGACCGCATCGACTACCCGCCGCTGCAGGAAAATGCTGAACGAAATCGCGCCGCGCCAGATGTTATAGCGGTTCAACAGCATCGAGCGGCCCAGCCAGCGCCCTTCGCTGCGGCCGTCGCCGTCGGTGAAACGGCCGGTGACGCCGTCGATATCCGGATTGGCGCGCAGCACGCCGGCCACCTTGGCCAGTAAGCCCGGCGGGTACCAGCAATCGTCGTCGGGAAAGGCAATCACATCGCCGCCGGCCAGCTTCAGCCCGACATTGCGCGCCCGCGACAGGCCCCGCGCCGAGCGCACATGCAGGAATTTGAATTTGTCCTGATAAACCTGCAGCAAAGGCGCCAGGCGCCCGTCATCGTTCTGATCGATCACGATCAATTCGAAATTGCGGTAATCCTGCGCGTCCAGCGACGCCAGGAAGCGCGCCACTTCATCGGTCCGCCCCACTGTCGCCAATATCAGGGAAAATTTCATGCTGTCTGTTCCTTTATGCTATTGAACGCCGGCCGCCGACGATGCGGTCGACAGCGGCGCCGGCCGGCCCATGCCGCTTTTCAAAATCGCCATCTGCGGTTTGTCGCCGCCGGCTTCCGGCTGGATGCTGAACGGATACGTGCCCAGCCACTTGCCGGCGGCCCAGTAAGTCCACCCGCCCCAGGCCGTGCGGTCGCCCGCGCCGTCGATTATCTCTTTCAAGACCTGCAGGCAGCGGTCGTTGGCCGCCACGCCGAATTCGCCTAGGAACAGACGCTGATTGCTGGCCTTCGCCCACTGCGTCATGTCGGCCATGACTTTGCGCAGCCGCGCCGGATCGATGCACTCGGTCTGCGTTCCCGAAAAATTGCTGTCGCCATACTGATGCACCTCGATCAGGTAGTTATCGGCCGGATCGCGCACGGCGCGGAAGGCTTCGGCATTGGCGACGCCGCCGCGGTCCTTGCCTTGCCACGAATGCGCGCCGCTCCAGCCGCCGCCCGGCACCAGCACCAGATGCGACGCGGACTTGCCCTTGGCGTTTTCCTTCTTGCGCAGCGCGCTCAGCGTCTGCTGGGCAGTGGCGGCCCAGTCGGCGACCGTCATGTGCGCCGGTTCATTCATCAGGCCGAAGGCGACATGCGCCCGATCCGGAAACGCCGCCAGCAGACGCAGCCACAAATCGACGAAGGCCTCGCGCGGCACCTCGGGCGAGCCGATCGGCTGGCCACGGTACTGGCCAAAATTGTGCACGTCGAGAATCACGCAGGCATCCATTGCCGTGGCCGCGGCGACGGTATCGGCGATGCGCTTGACTTCACCCGCGTCGAGTTCGCCGGACAACTGCGGCTGCACCCGCTCCCACAGGAACGGCAGCCGAAAGGTATTCATGCCCAGCTCCCGGAAATGGCGCATGTCGGCCGGATCGGGATAGACGTAATCCTTGAATATCGTCCCGGGCAATTTTTCCGATGCGAACTCGGCGCCGGCCAGATTGACGCCGACCAGCGGTTTGCCGTCCAGGCAGCCGGCCGCCGCCGGCGGACTGGAAAAACAGGCCAGCATCAGGAACAGCAGCGCGCCTGAAACAAAAGAAATCCGATTCATGAAGGTTGCCTCCTATTTTTGCGCCGGCGCCGGACGATAAGCAGGAATGGCCCATGCCGCCTTGCGTTTGAGCAGATGGCCGGCAGCCTTGATCAGGCGTGCGCCAGGCCGTTCGACCAGCCGGTAATTGAGCCACGACAAGCCCAGCACCGAGGCGATGAACGGCGCCAGCAACGCCAGCGGCAGCGGCTGCGCCAGATACTTGTGGAAGAAATAGATCACCGGCATGTGCAGCAGGTAAATCGAAAAGCTGCATTCACCGCACAACACCATCGGCCGGTTCGCGAACACAGCGTTGCCCAAGGCCGACGGAAAGGAAAAAACGAACACCAGGAAAGCGGCGAACAGCGCCAACAGCAGGCTGCTGTAAAACGCTTTGTCGTTCGCGAACGGCAAGACCGCCGCGCCGTGTCCGCCCAGGATCAGGACCACGCCCGCGGCCATCGCCAGGATCAGCACGCCGTGCAGCGCATTGAAATTGAGCAGGCGCGCATGGCCGCCTGCATTGGCATTGGCCGCGCCGACTTTCGAACGCAGCACGCCGGCGATCGCGCCGAACAGGAAATAATGCAGTTTGGAACCGACGAACGTTCCCGGAAAGACGTCGCGATAACCCATTAGTATCAGGCCGCCGAAGGCCAGCAATGCCAAGCCAGCCAGCCCGGCGGCATCGGGGCGCCGCAGGTAACGGTTGCCGACCGCCCACAGCAATACGAACAGAAAATAGAACTCCACTTCCGGCGTGATGCTCCAGAACACCGAAACATTGCCTGAAAACAGGATGTGGCGCAGGAGATTCTTGCCGGTGATCGCGTAGACGAAATTCGGATCGAATGCGGCGCAGACAATCAGAGACAACAGCAGGATGAACAGGTATGCCGGCGCAATCCGCGAGAAGCGATGTATCGCGTATTCGGTCACGCCGAGCGCCGTGAAGTCGCGGCCGAGATACAGATACGCCATCAGAAAGCCGCTCAGCGCAAAAAATACGGTCACACCGATTTCGCCCGAAAAACGATTCACCAGCGGCAGCGAAAACCAGTCCACCGAATGGCCGTACACCACCAGCAGCGCCGCCAGCCCGCGCAGTCCGGTGATGGCGTCGATTCTGTCGCTGCCGCCCGCGGCCTTGGTATCGGACATGATAGGCGCCTGCATTTATTGCGCGGAACCGGCCGCGCGGGGCGAAGCCAGCGTCCGGTACACGTCCGCGTAGCGATTGGCGATGTGGCGCCAGTTGTAGCGGTCGGCGAATTGCCGCGCCTGTGCGCGCCGCTGCGCATAAACGGCCTGGCCGGATTGCGCGGCATGCAGGGCGAGCAGGCGCTCGACATTGCCCTCGGCATCGGCCTCGCCCAGCAGCTGCCCGAAACCGGATTGTTCGATCAGATTGCGGAACGGCGGAATGTTGCTCAACAGCGGCGTCAGGCCGGCGCTCATCGCTTCGATCGGCGCGATGCCGAATCCTTCATGGCGCGACAGGCAGATGAAATAGCTAGCCTGGCCGATCAGCATGGCCAGTTCCTGGTCGGACGGATTCGGCACGATCTGCACCGCGTCCTGCAATTGCCGCTGCCGCGCCCAGGCGTGGAACTCGACGGCGCTGTGATCGTATTCGCGGCCGGCGATGATCAGTTTCCAGCCCGGCTCGCGCGCATGCAGCCGCTCGAACAACTCCAATGTTTCCAGCAAACCCTTGTTGACCGACCAGCGGCCGAAATAGATCAGCGTGCGCACCGGCGCCGGCGACGACAGATCGCTGTATTTCTCCACATTGACGCCGTTCTCGATGACTTCCAGCCGGGGCGCGCCCACGATCCCGCGGAAGATCGCACCGTCGTTTTCGCTGGTGGCGATAATCTTGTCGTAGGCCAGGCATGAAGCGCGCGTGACCGTATTGAAATAGACCTTCTTGAGCCGCGATGCGAAGGCGGTATGGAAAAATCCGCCATGCGTCGACGCCACCAGCGGCCGCCTGTGCAGCGCCTTGGTCAGGGCCAGGTAATCGAAAAAGAAATCGACCCCGTGCACATGGATCACGTCCGCGTCGCCGATGTACTGCAATACCTGCGGGCACAGCGGATAGCGGCTGGTGCCGTGGAACGGCAGGCGCACCACGCCGACGCCGTTGACCACCGCTTCCGGCGCCAGGTATTCGCTGGAATTCCTGAACAGGCGATTGAGCGTGACGATGCGCGGAAGCTGGCCGTGATGTTCGCGCTGCTGCCGGGCGATGTTCTGGACCACGTCCTCCATGCCGCCCATGGAGGGCGCGTATTGACGCACAATATGCACGACGCGCACGACTTTAGCGGACATTTGGCATTTCCTTTTTCGTTTCGGCCGGCTCTGCGAGGCCGGCGGGACGGCCGGCGAAGCAGCCGACCAGGAACCACAGGATGCCCGCGGTTTTGAGGGCGAACAGCGAGGTGCCGCTGACGCACAGGATCAATGACATGTAGAGCGTGGTGAAGGCGCGGAAACGGTCGCCGCGCTCATCTTCCATCCTGACCATCCAGAACGCGCACCACAGGAAAATGCAGAGCAGGGCGCCCCAGCGCGTGAGCAGTGTCGGGTAGCCCATGTCTCCGTAGGCGGTGTTGAAACCGTCCAGGCCGAAGATCATGCCTACATTCATATCCAGCAGCGTGACGCCGCTGACGTACAGCCGTCCGACCACATTGTCGCCATAGCCGCCGGTATAGAACGTGCCGATCGACAGCAGCAGCGCCACCGCGCCCAGCGGCAGCCCGATCATCCAGGCGTGCCTGTGCCACGGCAGCAGGCGCAGTACCGCCAGCAGCGACAGCGTGATCATGCCGTAGCGTGAATCGGCCAGTGCGATCATCACCAGCGCCGCGATCAGGAAGAATGCCATTTCCCGGATTTCCGTGCGGCGCTTGGCCAGTCCCCAGGCGGCGATAATCACCGCGAAGTTGCCCAGCGATACCGGCTCCAGGAATACCGAGGAAACCCGATGATTGCCCAGCAGCGACGGCAGGATGGTGCGGCCGATGCCTTCCGGCCGCGTGCCGTTGAGTCCCAGCACGCTGTCCTTGGCCCAGTGCGAGCTGGCCTGCAGGCTGCCCTGGCTGACGTAATACGAAAAGATATTGAAGACGCGTGAAAATGCGTCCAGCGCCAGCAGCTCGAAAAAGCCGAACGCCAGCACCACCAGCACCGCCACCTTGAGCACGCGGTCGGCGTATTTGACATCGCCGATCTGGCGCCCGATGCCGTAGAACAGGATCGGAATCAGCACGTCGCGAAAACCTTTCGGATCGAGCTGGTTGCGCAAGATCGCCAGCAACAGCAGATACGCCACCGTCAGCGCCGCCAACGCGATGAATTCCAGCCGCAGATGCCGCACCAGCACCGCGAAGCAAGCGAGATAAATGCATAATTCGGCCAGCGCGACGCCGCTCATCGAAATCGAATGCACATTGGTATGCACCGCGCACAGCAGCGCCTGGTACATCAGCGCGGCAATCAGGATCCAGAACACCAGCTTCTTGCCGGACACCATCGCCAGTTGCGACTGGCGCGGCGCTGTGAAGCCGAGGAAATCCGAAATGTTTGCCAGATAAGCCATAGGTTCGATTCACCTGCTCAAAAGCTGACCAGAACCGTGCCGACCACTTCCGCCCCGATACGGCGCACCTGTTCGCCGAAAGCGACCAGATCGGCCGTGCGCGTGTGATCTTTGCGCACCACCAGCAATACGCCGCCGGCGCGCGCGGCAATCGTCAATGCATCGGCCGCGCTGGAGACGGCGGGCGAGTCGTACAAAATGACATCGAAACATTCGCGCAGCGTTTCGTTCATGACGCCAAAGCCGGAACGATTGATCAATTCCTGCGGATTGGGCACGGGCGAGCCGGCCGGCAGCACCGACAGATCGACAAATGCCTCGACCATCGCCAGCGATTCCATGCCGGCGCGTCCGGCCAGCACCTCGGCCAGTCCGCGTTCGCGGTCCACATTGAAAATGTGATGCTGGCGCGGCGTGCGCAGATTGGCGTCGACCAGCAAAGTCTGCTCGCCCAATTGCGAAAACACCACCGCCAGGTTGGCCGCCAGCAGGCTGGTGCCGTCGCCCGGATTGACGCCGGCGATGGCCAGGGTCTTGTGGCCGGTGCTGAACCAGCGCAGCATCAATTGGCTGCGCACGCTGCGCAAGGCCTCGACCTCCGCGGTAAATGGTTCGTACGCCGCGATCAGCGAGCTCGGGTAATTGCCCTCGCCCTGTTGCAGATACGGATAGTCGAACTGGCGCGACAGCACTTGCTGGATATCGGATTCATCGGCCAGCCCCAGGCGTTTGGCGGCCTCGCCGAAGCGCAGCCCGGTTTCCTTTTGCAGACGGCGGATGCTGTCGACCTGTTCCGGCGTCAGCTTGCCCTGTTCGATCAACAGCCTGCCGATATTCGCGTCCTTTCTGGAGGCCGCGGCGGGCCCGACTATGGAACTTACCGTGTTGTTCATGATGGCAGCCTCTTCTTTCACATTACAGATGTCGGAATGCAACGGCGTCCCGACGGATCAGCGCGGCAATGCCGGCTTGGGAAATGCCGGCAGCTTGCGCCGCCGCGGCGCCGGCTTGTTCCATGCGATGACGCCCAGCATCGGCGCGCCCAGGGCGTTGCTCAGATCGGCAACCGAACGTATGCGCCGGTTCGCCAGTTCCGCCAGCACCGCAAGCGCCAGGCCCAGCATGCAGCCCAGCAGTATCGCCAGCGCCAGGTTGAGCCGTACGTTCGGGCTGGCCGGCATGCGCGGCGGCACCGCCGGCGTCAACAGCGACACATCCGATTGATTCGAGTGCCCTTCCAGCTCGGTCTGGGTCAGGCGCGCGGCGGCGGCGTCATAGGCTTTCTGGGCGCTTTCGACATCCTTGACCAGCACCGACATTTCGGTGCGCGCCCGGTTCAGCTGCAGCACGCGCGCGGTCTGCGCCGTTACCGCGGCGCGCACTTCCGCTTCGCGCTGGCGCAAAATGCGGCCGTTATTGGCGGCGCCGTTATTGGTCGAGGCGATATTGCTGTTGACCTGCGCGCGCAGCTTGTCGACTTCCGCTTGGGCCGCCTGATATTGCGGATGATTCGGCGCCAGCGTCTGGCTCAGCAGCGCCAGCCGGCCTTCGGCGGCCGCCAGCGAGGACTTCAGGTTCTGGATCAGCTGGTTGGAAATGACGTCCGGCGAATCGCGGCCGCCGCTGCCCATGGCCTGGCGGCCGCGCGAAGACGCTTCGATCGCCGCGCCCTGCGCCTGCACCAGTTGGCTCGACAGATCGTTCAACCGCGCCGTTTCGACATCCAGGTGATCGTCGGTGCTGACCAGGCCGTGATCCTGCTGGTACCGCGACAATCTGTTTTCCGCCGCGCCCAGATCCTCGCGCAGCACCTTCATCTGCCCGGTGAAATATTTGGCGGCCTGTTGCAGCGGCTCGACCTTGATCTGCAAATTCAACTGCTGGTAGGCATTGGCGAAGCCGTTGGCGACCGTGGCCGCAAATACCGGATCCGGGCTGCTGGCGCTGAGATCGATCACGCTGCTTTCCTTGGCCGGCGCCACCGTTACCATTTTCAGCAGCAAGTCGGCCAGCCATTCGCGGATATCGCCGGCGCCGCCGGTGGCCGCGGCGAAGCGCTGGCGAAATGCCGGATTGTCGGCCAGGCCCAGGTTGTCGACTGTTTTCAGAGCCACCCGGCGGCTGGCCAGGATATCCATCTGGGTCGCCATATAGCCGGCCACCAGCTGCGCCGGCAGGATCGCCCCGGACACCGGATCGGTGCCCTTGTAGTTGAGCAGCAACGTGGTCGACGCCCGGTAGATTTTCGGCATCATCAGGCTCGCCGCGGCGGTGGCGGCAACGCATATCAGCAGCGTCACCAGGATGATGCGGAAGCGCGCGCGCAAGATGGTCAATAATTGGGGGACTGTCATGGGGGACTCCTCATGCCGGACGCATTAGAAGAAACTCTCTTTCACATACACCACGTCGTCCGGCTTGAGCACGGTGTCGCCCTTGACGTCGATCATGACCTGCTTGCCGTCGGCGTCGCGGCGCTTGACGCGCAAGCCGCGCTCGGTGCCGCGCGGGGTCAGGCCGCCGCCGACCGACAAGGCCTGCACCACGGTCATGTTGCGTTCCAGCCGGAAGGCGCCGGGGTGCTGCACTTCGCCATAAATATAGAACTTCGGCGCACGCTCCACGTAGATCATGTCGCCGTTCACCAGATCCAGATTGCCGCTCATGTCGGCCGAGCGCACCATCTCGCCCAGGTTGACGGTCTGCTTGGTGGTCTTGCCGTCGCGGATCCGCACCACGGTCGCGATATCGCCGCCTTCCGGCCCGACCCCGCCTGCCATCGCCAGCATGTCGGTCACGCTGCGCTTGCCGTCAACCGGGTAGCGGCCCGGCTTCACCACTTCGCCGAGCACCGATACCTGCTGGCTCTGCAGATCGGTCACGCTGATGTTGACTTCGGCTTTCTTCAGGAAACCGCCGCCGGTGAGCATGCCGGAGATTTTTTTCTCGGCATCCGCCGTCGACAAACCCGCCAGCTTGACCGGCCCGAGCAGCGGAAAGGTGATATTGCCGTCTTCGCTGATCTTGGTTTCCAGGCTCAGGTCGGGATTGCCGAACACCGAAATCTTCAGCGCATCGCCGGGCCCGAGCGGCGTGTCGGCCGCGCCCGCCGGCGCCGCGAACACACCGAGCAGCACGGCCAGCGCCGCCGTCAGCATCGTGCCGCGGATCGACCGCAGCGCCTTCCAGATTATTGCGTCCATTCTTCTCGTCATGATCTTCGTCCTGTGAAGTTATTGTTCTTGGCGCCCGCAAGCGCATGCCGGGGCGCCTGCTAGCGGGTTTCCGAAATACCGGCGACAACCGCCTTGGTGCTGGTTTTTTCCAGCGGCAGTTCCGGCGGCGGCTCGACATACACCAGCTTGGCCGATGCGCGCAGCCGCGCAACTTCCGAGGCGGCCGCTTCCTGCATTTTCCTGTTCAGCAGATAGCGTTCGATCTGCGCCGTGGCGGCCTGCTTCGTCACCGGACTGCTGCGCAGATCGGTCAGCACGCAAAGTTCGTCATGGCCGCCGCCTTTGTCCTGCATCACAAACAGGCTGTTGCGCTGCAATCCGCGCAATTTCCCGGCCATCTCCGGCGGCAGGTCGGCGCTGGTATACGAGCGCTGCGTCTTCACGTAATCGATATGATTGCGCTCCAGCCACAACGCCACCTGGTCCAGCGAACGGGCCTGGTCCATCACCGCTTTCAGCGACGGGCCGAAATCCCTGGCCGCCACCGTCAGCTGCGTGACGTCGAATACCTTGCGCTGCGCGAACAGTTCCGGATGCGCGTCGAAATAGGCATCGATTTCCTGCCGCGATGCATTCGCCAGATTGGATGCCTTCGATTCCAGATAGGCCTGCACGATAGCCTGCGTTTTCAAACGATCGACGATCTGAATCACCTTCGGATCGCGATCGATCTTGTTGCGCCGCGCCTCATCCAGCAGCACTTGGCGATCGATCAATGCTTCCAGCGCCTGGCGCCGCACCGCCGGCTGGCGCGCCGCGTCGGCGTTATCGGCGGCGGCGCTCCATAATTCCGCGTCCAGCTGGCGCGCGGTGATGTCGTCGCCGTTGACCGTGACCAACACTTTACTGTCGGTCTTTTCCTGTTCGTTGCAGGCGCCAATCGCGCCCAGCAACACCAGCACGCCGGCTGCGCGCAACATGACCGCCCTACGCACTGACTGCATTGGCCATGCCGCCCGCATTCAAGGCCGGTCGCGTTCCGAGTCCGGAATGCCGCTCATTGCCACCGCCGAGCAGGCGGGCCGCCGCATTGAATCCGATCGCGGCGCGCATTGGACGGCGCCGGATCTGATACAACACAAAACACAGGCCGACCAGGAATATGGTCCAGTGCGTCGGCTGCCGCACCGGCCGCGCCCGGAAGTTCTTCACGAAATAGAACAGCGATTCCTTGGGAGCGGCGCCGATGGCGGCCGGCCCCGCGGCTGCCGTGGATAATCCTGCCGAAGCGGCATTCATGGCGTCGGGACTGCGCATCGGCATCGGCGCCGCATCGCCGTCGTATGCGGCCGCGCCGGCCACCGCCGGAATCAATTGCGGGCCGCCGGCGGATGCCGCATTGAATACTGCATTGGACAACACCGCCGCGCCGGATGTGGATAGCGGTGTATAGGCGGCGCGCGTGCTTTGCGCGATCGCATCCGGCTGCGGCCGGACCGAATAAGCATCGATGGCCCTGGGCTGCGCGCCGTCGCGCGCGTTGAGTTGAAGTACGGGCGCTGCCGCGACGGCTGCGCTGCTATTGATTATGAGCCCGAGGCCCATCAACAAGACGGCTTTATGCATGATCGTTTCCTTAAATAAACTCATCGCATTGCTGCAGGACGAGTGCTGAAAGACTGCGAAGAAAACTGCGCGTTCGTTTCTGAAACACTTGTTACACCTATCATGTCTCCGTTTGCTTTCCGCGCCGATTCGTCATACTTGAATCTCGGCTCAGGTCTCCACCATGTCTCCGCTTGTCTCCGCCTGCCTCTACTGTGGCGGCCGCAATTGCTGTCCGCGGCCGCTCGATATTCATTGCATCCGCTAATACGCCGCGTCCTTTTTCAGGACTTCCTTGACCGTGCGGAAAATGATCCACAGGTCCAGCGCCAGCGACCAGTTGCGCAGATATTCCAGATCGAATTCGATGCGCGCGCGCATCTTGTCGATCGTCTCGGTTTCGCCGCGCAGGCCGTTGACCTGCGCCCAGCCCGTGATGCCAGGCTTGACCTTGTGACGCAGCATGTAGCCCTTGATCAGCTTGCGATACATTTCGTTGTGCGCCACCGCGTGCGGCCGCGGGCCGACGATGCTCATGCGGCCCTGGAGCACGTTGAAAAATTGCGGCAGTTCGTCCAGGGAGGTGCGCCGCAGGAAGCCGCCGAACGGCGTGATTCGCACGTCATTGCGTTTGGCCTGCTCCACCACCGGCCCGTCGTCGCACACACCCATCGAGCGAAATTTGTAGACCACGATTTCCTCGCCGTTCAGGCCGTAGCGGCGCTGCGCGAAAATGACCGGACCGGGCGACGACATCTTTACGCCGATCGCAATGCCTGCCATCACCGGCAGCAGAATGATCTGGATCACGGTGGCCAACACGATGTCGCTGGCGCGCTTGACCACGCTGTGCAAACCGGTGAACGGGGTTTCGCAAATGCCGATCACGGGAATGCCGCCGACATGGTCGAGGCGTGCCTGGATCAGATCGAAGGTATAGATGTCCGGTACGAAATAGACCGACGCCGTGGTATCGCGCAACTCTTCCATCAGATTGCTCAGGCCCGGATTGCCGGTCATCGGCAGACAGATGAAAATGGTCTTGATCTTGTGTGCGCGCACATAGGGAACGACGTCCGCGATGGAACCCAGATAGGGACTGTCGAGTTCCGGCGCCTGCAAATTTTCGGCGCGGTCGTCGAAGAAGCCGCACATGTCGATGGCGGCATTGTTGCGCGAGGCCACGCGCCGCAGAATGTCCTTGCCCGAATGGTTGGAACCGACGATGACCGCCGAGCGCACCTGGCGCTCCTTGCCGTAATTGAACGCCAGCACATAGGCGGTCAGCCGGCTCGCCAGCAGGGCCAGCGGCGCCAGTGCAAACCAGGTCCAGATCACGCGATCGGACAGCTCATAGCGCAGGCCCGTGCCTTGCCCGATCAGCGCCAGCACCGCCACCACGATGGCCCAGCCGATCAGGATGTCGCCGGCATACGCCAATTGCTTGCCGACGTGCAGCGTGCGATACAGATCGATCTGTTCATAGACGAACGAGGAAACGAAAAAGGCAATGATCATCAAGACCAGGTAATCGCCGCTGAACATTTCATGCTGGCTGGCGATGATGATGTACAGCAGGCCGAGGATGATGGCCGGATCGAGCAGGCGCTTGAAAAACGATACGAGGGGGATGTCATTTTCAGTCATGATGGTTCTGCCTCAAAATGCATAACGCGTATTCAACAGCACGGCATTGCTGGTATAGCCGCCGTCGGCAGCCGTCGAGCTCTGGGTGCTGCGCACGCCGGACAAGCGGAATTCCCATTTGGCGGTCGGGTTATAGGCCACCGTCACGCCGGCGTTGCGCAGCACGTCGTTCTGCGACGTGCTGCCGCCGACCGTGCCCGACAGCGTGGACTGGCTGAAGTCGCGCTTGACGTAATTGATTTGCCCGATCACGCGGATTTTTTCGGAATAGCGCCATGACGACGCCAGGCTGGCGCCGCGGTTGAGCGAATACACAGTGGACAGATCGTCGACCGCGCCGATTTCGCGCCAGACCGTGGCGCTGACGTCGATCTTGCCGGTCGGCGACCAGTCGGCCGAGAGCCGCGAATTCATGCCGCTGAAATTGCGCGCCTCGATCTGATCCTGCTTGCGGCTGACCCAACCGCCCAGGAAATGCAGACGGGTCTTGCCGGTCAGCAGCCAGTCGACCTTGCCTTTCAATTCGTTCTGGGTATAGCCGTTGAGGATCAGCTGTCCGCTGTTGGCGTCGAATTCGGGATTGGGGAAGTCTGCGGTAATGTGGCGCGCCTGCAGGCCGATGATGCTGCCGCTGCGGGCCAGATAATCGAGTCCGAGTTCGGTCTGATTCTGGCTGTTATTGGCCGGCTGCTGCGAGGCCAGGTCATACCACAATTTGCTGTGCGTCAGACCGGCCCGCGCGCGCCAGCTCGGATGAAGCATCCATGCGGCGTCGACGTATTCGCTGGTCTGCGTGCGGATATTGCGCGCCAGTGCGTGGAAATCGATGAATGGCGTCAGGCCCTGCGAATAATTGATCCCGGCGTCGCCTTCCACATGTTCGCCGGCATGCCAGTTCCAGTTCAGCGCGCCGTTCTTGTCTATATGATTGAGCACGGAAAAGCGGTTGTACTCGGCTTTGGTGGCGCTCAGGTTGGCGGTGATGCGCTGCTGGCTGATATTCTTGTCCAGCGCCAGGCCGAACGTGCCGTTGACGACGGTATCGGACATGCCGCCCAATCCCATCGCCCTGGCCTGGGCCTCGTCGCGCAGGCGCAGCACATTGCTGTCGTAGACCACGCCCAGCCCGACATAAGGCGTGATGGTTCCCGGTTCCGGCATCAATACGTCCGGCGGCGGTATGATGTCGGCGGGCACCAGGCTGCCGATGGTATCGGCGGCCCAGGCGGAAGCGCCGGAACACAGCGGTATCAACAACAGGGCTTTCCATGGAAAAACCGGCATGGAAAGCGCAGAGCGGCTCTTATTTTTGTGCATGAATTTTCCTCTGCGAAACGTCGGCAACAATTGACGCCAAATTCGCTGTTGCCGATTCGTCAACTCGAAAAATCAATCGATAATTAAATGCATGTCATTTATGCAATCCCGAGTCCGCGGCATCCTGTGCAAGATGCTGCAGAACAGCATAATGACTGACAGCAATATTCTTAGTTCATTTTTGAAATCAATTGTTACATCATCAAAACAAAGCGTTTCCGCTCGCCTAATAAATGGATTAAGTCATTGATTTTTAATGTGATTTTTTATGTTTTTTTACTATATTCCGAATCATGTTTTTCGTTTTCCGTAGTAAGACAAGCCTCGTTTTCGTCATTGTGCGTCGCATCAATTTTCTGCCCGGCAATCGTTTTTGCGGATAAAAATCGATCCATTGAATTTTTCCGGCCATCCCGTTGCCGAAGCTGCCGGGGGTATAAAACTGGTGGTAACCTCTACTTAAATTCATGTATATCCGTCCGACGCTTATCCTTAAATAGAAAATCCGTATGAAAAAAACCATTCTGCTGACCGGCGCGACCGGTTATATCGGCTCTCACACATGGTGCGCACTGCTGGCTGCCGGGCACGACGTCGTCGGTCTCGATAATCTCTGCAACAGCTCCGAGGAAGTCGTGGCGCGCATTGCCGAAATCACGCAGACCGAACCGGTATTTATCGAAGGCGACGTGCGCGACGGCGATATTCTGGAATCGATTTTTTCGCAACACCGAATCGATGCCGTGATTCATTTCGCCGCCTTGAAAGCGGTCGGCGAATCGGTCGCCAAGCCGCTTGCCTATTACGATACGAATCTGAACGGCCTGTTGACGCTGGCCGCCGCCATGCGCTGGCACGGCGTGCGCGATTTCGTATTCAGCTCGTCGGCCACGGTCTATGGCGATCCGCACACGGTGCCGATCAAGGAAGATTTCCCGCTGTCGGCGACCAATCCGTATGGCCAGACCAAGCTGATGAGCGAACGGATCCTGCGCGATCTGGAGCATTCCGACGACAGCTGGCACATTGCCTATTTGCGTTACTTCAATCCTGTCGGCGCCCATGAAAGCGGCCTGATCGGCGAAGATCCGCGCGGCGTGCCGAACAATCTGATGCCGTTCGTGGCCCAGGTCGCGCTCGGCAAGCTGGAAAAGCTGCGCGTCTACGGCGGCGACTATCCGACCGAAGACGGCACCGGCGTGCGCGACTATATCCACGTGATGGATTTGGCCCAGGGCCATGTGGCGGCGCTGCAAAAGCTGTTCGAGAGCCGGCAATCGTTCACCGTCAACCTGGGCAACGGCCGGGGCTACAGCGTGCTGGAAGTGGTGCGCGCCTACGAAAAGGCCAGCGGGCGCGCGATTCCATTCGAAATCGCCGCGCGCCGTCCCGGCGACATCGCCGCCTGCTACGCCGACACGGCATTGGCGGCCAGCCTGCTGAACTGGCGCGCAAGCCGCGATATCGACGACATGTGCGCCGACTCCTGGCGTTGGCAGTCCATGAATCCGAACGGGTTTGCGGTCGAGCCGGCCGGCATCGTGGCGAGCGACGAATAAAGCGCTACGGAACGCATTTCGCGAATACCGGGGCGCGTTTGCCTCCGACGACCGTTTGAAGCCGAGAGGCGGAGGCGGACGCGCCCCGGTATTTGCGAAATGCCGTGTCCCGGGCGCTAAAACACCTTTTTCGATACACTGACGGCATGCTTACCGCGTCTTCCGACAACAATATTGCCGCCCCCGGCCCCGGCCTGGTCCCCCGGATCGTGCAGCGCGGCCTGGAACCGTACGCCGTCAGCTTCGACGCCATGCGCGAATTCACCGACCGGCGCGGGCCCGGCACCCCCGATCAGCTCTGGCTGGTCGAGCATCCGCCGGTCTATACGCTGGGGTTGGGCGCCGACCGCTCGCACGTCCTGAATCCGCACGACATCCCCGTCATCCAGACCGACCGCGGCGGCGAAGTCACCTATCACGGGCCGGGCCAAGTCGTGATCTACCTGCTGATCGATCTGCGCCGCAACCGCGAAGGCGCCCGCCTGTTTGCGCGCGAGTTCGTCCGAAAAATCGAACAAGCCGTCATCGACACGCTGGCGGCGTATAATCTCGACGGCGTCCGCAAGGAAGGCGCGCCCGGCATTTATATTGCCGCCGGCCCGTCGCAAGGCGCCAAGATCGCCGCGCTGGGCTTGAAGATTCGCGCCAGCGGCTGCACTTACCATGGCGTATCGCTCAATGTCGCGATGGATCTGGAGCCGTTTGACTGGATCAATCCCTGCGGCTATGCCGGCCTGGCCACCGTCGACATGAAATCGCAGGGTGTCGATGCGCCCCTGGCCGACGTGCAATCGCTGCTTGCGCGCAAATTGACGGACGCTTTCGCATGACCGCCGCCGGCGCAACCGGCAACACCGAATACAGCAAAGATAGAGCGATACCCACAGCATCACATACAAAGCCATGACTACTGAAACCACCGTCTCTTTCACGCCGGCCGAACCTTCCGCCGACGCCGCCATCCTGCGCAATCCGAGCGACAAGCAGAAGGGCGCGGGCAAGACGGCATGGATCCCGATCAAGATCATGCCGGCCGAAAAGCTGCAGAAGCCGGACTGGATCCGCGTCAAGGCCGCGCTGCCTTCAAGCCGCTTCAACGAGATCAAGGACATCCTGCGCGCCAACAACCTGGTAACCGTCTGCGAGGAAGCGTCCTGCCCGAACATCGGCGAATGCTTCGGCAAGGGCACGGCGACCTTCATGATCATGGGCGACAAGTGCACCCGGCGCTGCCCGTTCTGCGACGTCGGCCACGGCCGTCCCGATCCGCTCGACCCGGACGAGCCGGAAAACCTGGCCAAGACCATTGCCGCGCTGAAACTGAGCTACGTCGTCATCACCAGCGTCGACCGCGACGATCTGCGCGACGGCGGCGCCGGCCATTTTGCGGCCTGCATCAAGCGCGTGCGCGAACTGTCGCCGAACACCCGCATCGAAATCCTGACCCCGGACTTCCGCGGCCGCATGGACCGCGCCATGGAAATCCTGAAAGCCGCGCCGCCGGACGTCATGAACCACAATCTGGAAACCGCCCCCCGCCTGTACAAGGAAGCGCGCCCCGGTTCGGATTACGAATATTCGCTGAATCTGCTCAAGCGCTTCAAGGAACTGCATCCGAACACCCCGACCAAGTCCGGCATCATGGTCGGCCTGGGCGAAACCGACGAAGAAATCCTGCAGGTCATGCGCGACATGCGCGCGCACAATGTCGACATGCTGACCATAGGCCAATACCTGATGCCGAGCGGCGACCATCTGCCGGTGCGCCGCTACGTGCATCCGGACACCTTCAAGATGTTCGAGGAAGAAGCCTACAAGATGGGATTCGCGCACGCGGCCGTGGGCGCGATGGTGCGCAGTTCGTATCATGCGGACCAGCAGGCGCATGGGGTGACCGGCATTGCGCAAAAATAACGATACTGTTTGATCTTTTGGGAGTCAGTCTACATCTGGAGATGATTCAAGTTCGTATTTTTGCGCGATCTTGAGCACCTCCTCGAGATTCATTCTTACTGTGCTCATATTCCCCACATAACCGCCAAGCGCTTCCGTCGCGCGCCTTTCAATCTCTTCTGCCGTAATGCGCATATTCCAAACTAAACTTTGAATATCGCCTAAATCGGGACCGGACAACCGGGCGATTTTACTCACGATAAGATCGACCGGGCTCAGGACATATACCTCGATATGATCCGAAGCCATCGGAACCTTGATGGCATCGCGCAAGTAGTCTTCATGCATCAACGCAAAAGTGCTGTTATATGCGGCATCCAGATAAAGCACATTGCCTTCGGCGGTTTCCACGAGCAAATCAGCCGGCACCAAAAAGCGCTTTGAAAATTCTGCGTCTACGTCCGCTGTCACGCGGCTCGCTGTATAAAGGTGCGTTGCCATTCCGCCTGCGATATACATCTGCACGGGCTCGGTAAGCTCCAAACTTCGATCCAGCTGTTTGACGAGCGCCAACAAGCCGGCGGCAAGGTCCGTCTCTACATTGAAATGGATATTTTTTACCATGTCCGCATGCCAGTGAGCTGGCGATCCAAAAGATTGCGAAATCGTGAAACATCTTGCACCAGACCTGCGCGGACAACTTCGGGAAATGTCCTCGGCCGGGTTGAACGGTGCAGCGCAAAATATGTTTTATTGGACTGATTCAACACTGCGGCCGCGGCCGGATGCCTGGTCTTGACAAGTTGAGCAACCAGGCGAAACAGGTCTGCTTCATTTGCGTTTTCCGGCATCCGATTGCCCGCCGCCGCGCTTAAACAAAGCTTTACGAGCGCATCTTCGCTTTCTCGTGTCCACATGGTTATTCCTTTCTATCCGCAACGCCGCCTTCATCTCGATTTTTTCTCCGGCCGGCCATAGTTGACATCCTCAATTATCAAACCCTGACCAGCTTTATTGTACTTTCAATTCGTTGCGCGCAACGATATTGTCCGATGCATAAATGCATGACGGTAAAATCCATTCTGGATAGGAATTTCTGATATTCGTACTGTCTTCGGCCTCGATATCGCGCCGCATCCGGTGCCGCAGCTGTTCAGATTACTGTTCACCGAAAACAATCCGGTTGCGCCCGTCGCGCTTGGCCTGGTACAGCGCATCGTCCGCGCATTTCATCAAATGCTTGACCCCGGTGTCGCCATCCGGCACGACGCAGCAGGCGCCGATGCTGATGGTGACATGCTCCGCGGCGCGTGAATGCGCATGCGGCAAGCCGCACTGAAGTACGGTGGCGCGCATTCTTTCCGCGATATTGGCGGATTGCTCCCGGTCCAGCCCCATCATGAGCACGACGAATTCCTCGCCGCCGTAGCGCGCCACCAGGTCGGTGGAGCGCAGCACTTGCGAATTCAACGCGTCGGCGACGATTTTCAGCGTCGCATCGCCGGCCGAGTGGCCGTAGTGATCGTTGTACTGCTTGAAAAAATCGACATCGATCATGAATACCGAAATCGGTGTCTTGCGTTTCTTCGCTGCCGCCAGCATGATCTCGCCGTGTTCGTCGAAAGAGCGCCTGTTGGCGATCCCGGTCAGGCTGTCGGTGATGGCTTCATAGCGCAGCTTGGTGGAATACGCCCGCAAAATGTTTTCGCGCTTGATCGAGCGGCTGGCGTCAAGGATCTGGATCATGCAGCAACGCCGGCTGGCTTCGTTCAGGATGGGGGAAATCACGATCGACTGATCGATCCGGTTCGGCGTTTCCAGTTCATGGCCGCGATAGATCGGCAGCGGCGCGCGGTGCAGCGCATTCGACAACAGCACCGGCAGGCCATAATTCAAGGCCTGTCTGACGCCGGCGACCAGGGCCGGCGCCACCGGCTCGTCGAAAACCGTATCGAGCTTCCGGCCAATGGCGTCGGCGCGGTCGATCCGGGTGCGATTGATCAGCCAGCGATTCCAGAACACGATCTCCAGATTCTGGCCCACCATCATCAGGCCGAGGTCGAGCGCGTCGCACACATCCGGCAACGCAAATGCGTGGTGCAGGCCGTTCATTGGATGCCGTCGAGATAGCGTTGAACGTGTTCGACCAATTGATTCAGCGAATCGGTGCTGAGGAAAAAAATCAGATGGCCCTGGGTCTGGCGCTTCTCGATCTTCAGATCGATGTGCAGCACCAGCAGGCAGTCGCGCTCCATCTCGTAGCTGACGTAGCGCAAGATCCATTGCGGCGATGCCTGCGAATAGCGCGGCAATCCGCTGTCGAGCTGGATGCCGAAGATATCGGCCATCGCCGACAGGCAGGCGTTCAGGATGATGTTGCCGACTTCGCACATCGCTTCCTGTTCGAATTCGGGAAGATCCTCGATGGCGATTTCGGAGCCCATCATTTCGCGTACGATCTCCAGCGCATGCGTCTCGGTGAACAGCAGCAGGCCTTCGGCATCGAACGGGCCGCTGAAGATCTGGCTGACGGCGGCGAATTCATCGTTTTCCAGACCCAGCCTGGCGGCGTCGATATCCTTGTTTTCGAGGATTTCAATCGAAGGAACCGACAGCAGGACGGTGTCGCCGACAATCTCGCTCAAGCTCTCGGCCGCGCGGCCGGCGCCGATATTGAAGACTTCCGTCAACGCGTCCAGTTGCAGGTCACTCAGCATCGCCGGCGCCGTTCAGGAAATAATTGAATGCCTTCTCTATCGATTTATCGGTGACCGGCTTGGCCACGAAAAATGTCTGAATGCTCTGCGCGCGCATCTGATGCGTCTGCTGGATGTTGGCGGAAAAGATGACGATGCGTATCGCCGGATGCTTCTGCATGATCAGTTCGGCCGCATCGGTGCCGAGCATGCCGGGCATGTTGATGTCCATGGTGCAGTAATCCGGCAGTTCCTTGTCGGCCGCGGTCACCGCCTTGTCGCCGCTGTCGGCTTCCAGCACTTCCCATTCGGGATGGGCCTGCCTGACGTGCGCCTTGATCACCATGCGCGACACCTTGCTGTCATCGACGATGAGGATCTTTTTGGGGTGCGTATTCGAAGTCATAGGATTTAGCGATCTGGCGGAGGCCATGGAATGCAGCGGATGCCGATTCCGCATTGTACCAAGCCGGCAAGTCGGAAAATATCAAAATGACATCAAAAAAATCTGACGTCGGATTCCGCCGGGAAAGTTTCTGAAACGCAATCAAAGCATGCGCTATCGATCTTTATCCCGGCGCGCGCAGGAAGACGCGTTTCGCCGCGCTTCGATGACATCCGGCCGGCGCCGAACAGATAACAGGGGAATGTGCATTTACCCGATTTTCGCATTGCCTTCAAGCGATCAATTTCAATAATTCAATTTTCCTGGAAGCGATTTTTCTTCCACCTTTCCGATTTATTATCGCCCTGCCTCTGATTTTTCATCGTCGAAAATCGGATTTAAAAGGGCATCGATGGTGCTATTACTTTCTGCCAGCTTTCATCGATGAATTAAAACGCTAGACTTTTTCCCGGCAATTTCCAGACGGAAATTTCACAGGCGTTTTTAATCGAATCGAAGGAGCAAGCAGTATGAAAACCACCCTCATCGCCGCCATATGCATGGGCATGATCGGCAGCGTCCAGGCGCAAACCAATGTCACCGCGTACGGCGTGGTCGATCAATACCTCGACTTCAGCAAGGCCGGCGCGAACAGCGCCAGCCGTGTCCAGAGCGGCGGCCTCGACGGTTCGCGGCTGGGCTTTCGCGGCGAAGAAGCGCTCGGCGCGGGACTGAAAGCGGTATTCCAGATCGAAGCCGGCTTCAATGCCGATGACGGCACTTCCGGCCAGGGCGGCGTCCTCTTCGGACGCCAGTCGTATGTCGGCCTGGGCGGCAATTTCGGGCAGGTCACGCTGGGCCGCCAGTACTCGATGTATTACGACACTCTGGTCAACTATGGGCTGGGCGGCGGACTGGCATGGGGCAACGCCAGCGAATATTTTGATGACGGCGCCATCCTGCGCGTGAATAATTCGGTCAAGTACGAAAGCCCGGACTTCAGCGGCTTTACCTTCAAGGGCTTGTACGGCATGGGCGAGAACAGCGCGCCGGGCATGCGTTCGGTCGGCAATCTCAGCAGCGTAGGCGGCCAGTACGCCAACGGTCCTGTTTCGCTCGGACTGTCGTATTCGACGCGGAAAACGCAAATCTCCAACAACGAGCGCTGGGCCGCCTTCGGCATATCCTATAATTTCGGCCCGATCAAACCGGCCTTCCTGATCACCGACAGGCGCGACGACAGCGGCTTCAGCCGCAGCAGCATCTATGAAGTCAGCGCTGAAATTCCACTGACCAATTCATCGCTGTTGCTGGATGTAGGCCGCATCCGCGACCGCGCGTTCCCCAATGCCAACGCCACGGCATACAGCATGCGCTACGACTATAACGTGTCGAAGCGCACCACGCTGTACACCGGCCTGGCATACATCAAGGCCGACCGGAATGCGTTTTACGGCATCAACGGCAGCACCGGCGCCGGTCTGCTGGGCGCCCCCGGCGACAATTCGCATGCGCTGATCGCGGGTATCCGCCATCGTTTTTAATTAGTTCAAGCGCAGTTCTGAAAAAACCGTGTCCATGCGTCCGGCGACTGCATGCGGCATTTGCGCCAGGCCGGCATCAATCCCTTTGGCGGCCTGTGCGCCAACGCCGTCGCGCGGCATGACGACATCGAAGGCAGTGCCTTCCGTCTCATCGGAAAACAGCTGCACCGTGCCGCCGTGCGCTTCGACGAACTGCTTGACGATATACAAACCCAGGCCCAGACCTTGGGCCTGGTGGCGATTTTCGGCGCCCAGATGAAACGGTTCGAAAATGGAAGCCAACTGCTCGTGCGGAATCACGCCCTGGTTATGGACGCAAATCCGAATCACGCCGGCGTCGCTGCCATCGATATGCAGATCGACCGCCGTACCCGGCTTGCCATGCTGAAGCGCATTGCCCAGCAGGTTCGACATGACTTGCGAAAAGCGATCGATGTCCACCATTCCCTTGACGTCGCCGGCGCTCTTGATGCGAATACGGCCTTCCTCGCTGCCGCACAACTCCTCGACCAGTGTCATGCACAGCATTTCGTAATCGGACGCCATCAATTGCAATTCGAATCCGATCGAACGTATCCGCGCCACGTTCAGCAACTGATCCACCATTTTGACCATGCGCCTGCCGCTGCTCTGGATCCGATCCGCCGCCAGCGTTACCTTGGGATCTTCCGAAACCACTTTCAACAGTGCCGCGCCGTTCATGACGGCCGATAGCGGGTTGCGCAAATCGTGTCCCAATACCGCCGTAAACATTTCGTTCAGATATAGCGACTGGCGCAATTCTTCCAATTGCTGCGACAGCCGCTTTTTTTGCTCGTACAACTCGACAAATACATTGACCTTGCTGCGCAAGACCACGCCGTCGATCGGCTTGTACAAAAAGTCCACCGCGCCGGCTTCATATCCGCGGAAACTGGCGCTCGGCTCGCGCGCCGCGGCAGTCAGGAATATCAAAGGCACGGTGCGGGTGCGGTCGCTGCCGCGGATCAGTTCGGCCAGTTCGAAACCATCCATCTCCGGCATCTGCACGTCGACCAATGCCAGCGCAATTTCTTCCACCAAAAGAATTTCCAGCGCGGCGGGCCCCGAATCCGCCTTGAGCACGCGAATGCCCGGCCGCGTCAGCAACGCCTCGACCGCCGTCAAGTTCTGTTCGATATCGTCTACAACCAGGATATTGATGTCTGCCATGACAAACGGCTCCAGGGGATTATTATTTAAAGTCATAAGCGCTGATAAATCTTTTCGGCCGGAACGAGCTCGGAAAACGCATCGGACTGCAATGTGAAACGCAGGCTTTCCTTCAGGCCCAGGCCCAGGAAACCCCGGTGCACCAGTGCATCGTGAAACAACTGGATCGCCCTTTCCTGCAGGCTTCGATTGAAGTAAATCAATACATTCCGGCACGACACCATATGCACTTCCGAAAAAACGCTGTCGGTCGCCAGGCTGTGGTCGGCAAATACCATATGCTGCCGGAAGCCGCGGTCGAACACGGCGCTGTCGTATCCCGCCGTGTAGTAGTCCGACAAGGACTTGACGCCGCCGGCACGAAGATAATTTTCGCTGAATTGCGCAATTCGATGCAGGGCGTAAATGCCGCCGGCCGCCGTCTTCAACGCCTCGCCATTGATATCCGTGGCGTAAATCAGCGTACGTTCCAGCAACCCTTCCTCGGCCAGCATGATGGCCAGCGACCAGACCTCTTCACCGGTGCAGCAGCCGGCCACCCAAACCTTGATCGACGGATAAGTCTTCAAAAGCGGCACGACATTGGCGCGCAAGGCGGCAAAATAATGCGGATCGCGAAACATCTCGCTGACCTGCACGGTGAAATACTGCAGCATCTGCTCAAACACCAGCGGCTCATGCAGCACGCGGTTCTGCAACTGTGAAACGGTTTTGCAGTCGAACCGCTCCAGCGCCTGGTTGACACGCCGGCGCAGCGATGTGACTGAATAATTCCGGAAATCATGCTGGTATCGCTGAAATACCCCCTCTAACAGCAATTTAAGTTCAAGATCGAATAAGGTCTCCACCAACGCTCCTGTTGCATTTCTCTGCGTAAGGCCAAATAGCGACGATATGACCAAAACCCCACACAAAAAATTCTTGTACGGCGAATATTTGCGGCCGATGATCAACGCGCAAAATATACCGCTATTTGGCGCAAAGAAAAATATTGCGTACGCGGCCGTTGCATCCATCTCTTATCAGTTGAACAACAAATATGAAGACCTTCCATTGCGATAAATGCGACCAGCAGGTTTTTTTCGAAAATACCCACTGCGGCAATTGCGGCAGCATGCTCGGCTATCAGCCAGAACATCAAATCATCAGCAGCTTCGCGCCTGGAGCAGAAGACGGGCTGTGGCTGAGCCTGAACCCGATCAACGGCGGCCGCAGCTACAAGCAATGCCGCAACTACGCCGTGGAAAATGTCTGCAACTGGATGCTGGAAAGCAGCGCCGACAGCGAACTCTGCGCATCCTGCCAATTGACGCGCGTGATCCCGGCGCTGTCGAGCGAAAAAAACCGCCTCTACTGGAAACGCCTTGAAGCGGCCAAGCGGCGGCTGCTGCATTCGCTCTGGACGCTGCATATCCAGCCGTCGCCCAAGCTCAACGATCCCGAGGCCGGATTGGCATTCGAATTTCTGGAAGAAATGCCGCAGGGGCCGCATGTGCTGACCGGCCATGCCGACGGCGTGATCACGCTCAATATCGCGGAAGCCGATCCGGCCAGCCGCGAAAAGGTCCGCGAACAGATGCATGAGCCCTACCGCACGCTGCTCGGCCATTTCAGGCACGAAAGCGGCCATTACTATTACGACCGTTTGATTGCGGAAACCGAATGGCTGCCGCGTTTCCGCACGCTGTTCGGCGACGAGCGCCAGGACTACGCCGAAGCCCTGCAGCGGCACTACGACAACGGCCCGGCGCCGGACTGGGAGCAGCAATTCGTCAGCAGCTACGCCAGCGTGCATCCGTGGGAAGACTGGGCCGAAAGCTGGGCGCATTACCTGCACATGTTCGATACCCTGGAAACCGCGCATGCATGCGGCGTCCAGCTCAAGCCGCGCAAACGGCGCGAGCCGGAACTGGTGATTACCGCGCCGGTCCTGAAAACGCGATCGTTCGATGAAACGCTGGAAGATTGGTTTGCGCTGACTTACGTGCTCAACAGCCTGAACCGCAGCATCGGCATGCCGGACTCATATCCTTTTACGCTGTCGACGCCGGTGCTGGACAAATTGCGTTTTATCCATGAGGTCGTGCTGGAGCGGCACGCCAGGAACACGGGCACTACAGCACCATCTTGACCATCGGATGGGAAGACAATTCGCGGTACAGATTGTCGAGCTGCTCGCGGCTGACCGCCAGCACGGTCACGGTCAGACCCAGATAATTGCCTTTGGAGGACGGCCGCTTCTCCAGCTTGCCTTCATGAAAGCTGGGATCGTGGCGCAGGACGAGGTCGATGATGGCGCGCTCGAAATCGTCGTGCATCGGACCCATGATCTTGATCGGAAAATCGCTCGGATATTCGATCAGGCTTTGTTCAGGGGGAATTTCGGGGAATAGCGGAATATCAGACATGGCGGCGATCCGGTGTAACGGCATTGACGGAATTGCCGGCCGATCGCGATGCGTCGGCCGACGCCGCTATTTTACGCCGGTTGGAATCAGGCGCGCTTGGCGTTCTGGTAAGCAGCGTACAGCGCGGCGTAAATCGGGCCCGGCGCACCGGTGCCGATGGTTTTGCCGTCCACCGTCACCACCGGCAGGATTTCCTTGGATGCCGACGACAGCATGATTTCATCGGCCTGGAACACCTCGTCGCGGGTAATTTTGCGCGGCGTGAATTCGATATTGCCGTAGGCGCACAGCTCTTCGATCAATCCGTAGCGGATGCCTTCCAGGATCAGGTTGTCCTTGGGCGGCGCCATCAGCTTGCCGTTCTTGACGATCCAGACATTCGAAGCCGAAGCTTCGGTCAGGTAGCCGTCGCGGAACTGGATCGCTTCGGTCACTTTGTTTTCCGCCGCATGCTGGGCCGCCAGCACATTGCCGAGCAGGGACGTCGATTTGATTTCGCAGCGCAGCCAGCGCTTGTCTTCCAGCGTCACGCAAGACACGCCGTTGGCGCGCGCCAGCGCATCCGGCAGCACCAGCGGGTTGGACATGATGAAGACCGTCGGCACCGATTCGCCCGGGAAGGCATGGCCGCGCTTGGCGACGCCGCGCGTCACCTGGATATACACCATCTGGTCGGCCAGGCCGGAGGCGGCGACCACGCTGTCGATCAGGGCATTCCAGCCCGCCGCATTGTGCGGATTGGCGATGCCGATGGCGGCCAGGCTGCGGAACAGGCGGGCCAGATGCTCGCGCCCGCGGAACGGTTTGCGGTCGTAGATTGGAATGACTTCGTAAATGCCGTCGCCGAAAATGAAACCCCGGTCGAGGACGGGAATCATGGCTTGTGAAAGAGGTGTTATCGCACCATTCAAATAAACGAGTGGATCGTCATCGATCATAATGGGTGCTTTCCTTGCCTTCGGTTATAGGGCCTGCCGCATTTCGCGGATGCCGGAACCGTCGATTGTTGCATAATCGCTTCGCGGCCGTTATGCAAAAAAAGAATGGAGTTTTCGCATGTATCGCCTGTTTGAAAAACTGCTGCATCCGTTTCCCGATGCGCTGGTCAAACCGCCGCCACGGACCCTGCTTGCCTTTCTGTGGAGCTGCGCCGGCGGCGTGCGCAAGTACATCATCGCCATGACTTTTTTCACGGCGCTGGTCGGCGCCTTCGAAGCCCTGCTGTTCGCGGCGATGGGCCGCATCATCGATCTGCTGGGACAAGTTGCGCCGGGCGCGCTGTGGATCGAACATCGCGGCCATTTGCTGCTGTTGGGCGCGATCGTGATCGGCAGCGTCGCGCTGATCGGCCTGCAGACCGTCATCAAGCATCAGGTGCTGTCGGGTAATTTCCCGATGATGCTGCGCTGGAATTTCCATCGCCTGATGCTGAATCAGAGCATGAGTTTCTACCAGGACGAGTTCGCCGGCCGCATCGCCGCGAAGGTGATGCAGACCGCGCTGGCGGTGCGCGATATTTATCTCATCGTCGGCGATATCCTGGTGTTCATCACCATTTACATCGCCACCATGGTGGCCGTGGTCGGCGCCTTCGACGCCTGGATGCTGCTGCCGTTTTTCGCATGGATCGGCGCTTATGTATGGGCGCTGTATTACTTCGTGCCGCGCCTGAGCAAGACCGCGCAATCGCAGGCCGATGCGCGTTCGCTGATGACCGGCCGCATCACCGATGCCTATACCAATATCGCCACCGTCAAACTGTTTTCCCACGCGGGCCGCGAGGCCGGCTATGCGCGCACGGCAATGCAGGATTTCCTGCAGACCGTGTATGGGCAGATGCGCCTGGTCAGCGGTTTCGAGGTGGTCAATCATCTGCTCGGCATGCTGCTGATCGTCAGTACCGCGGGCGTGGCGCTGGCGCTGTGGGCGCAGGGCTCGCTGGGGATCGGCGCGGTGGCCGCGGCGACCGCGATGGCGCTGCGGCTGAACGGTATTTCGCATTGGGCAATGTGGGAAATGGCGGCGCTGTTCGAACATATCGGCACAGTGCAGGACGGCATCAATACGCTGTCGAAGGCGCATGAAGTGCGCGATCGCAAGGGCGCGCAGGCGCTCGCGGTAACGCGGGGGGAGATCCGCTTCGAGGACGTCAGTTTCGCCTATGGCGGCCAGCGGCAAGTGATCGACCGCCTGTCGCTGACGATCCGGCCCGGCGAAAAAATCGGTTTGGTGGGCCGCTCGGGCGCCGGCAAATCGACCATCACCAATCTGCTGCTGCGCTTCTATGACGTGGAACAGGGCCGGGTCCTGATCGATGGCCAGGATATCGCGCTGGTGACTCAGGAAAGCCTGCGCGCGCAGGTCGGCATGGTGACGCAGGACACCTCGCTGCTGCACCGTTCCGTGCGCGACAATATCCTGTACGGCCGGCCCGGCGCAAGCGAAGCCGAAATGGCCGCCGCCGCCGCGCGCGCCGAGGCCGATGTTTTTATTGCATCGCTGGCTGACATGCATGGCCGCACAGCCTACGATGCCCATGTCGGCGAACGCGGCGTCAAGCTTTCGGGCGGCCAGCGGCAGCGCATTGCGATTGCCCGCGTGATGTTGAAGGATGCGCCGATCCTGCTGCTCGATGAAGCCACCAGCGCGCTCGATTCGGAAGTCGAGGCCGCGATCCAGGCCAGTCTGTATCGGCTGATGGAAGGCAAGACAGTGGTCGCGATCGCGCACCGCCTGTCGACGATCGCGGCGATGGACCGGCTGATCGTGCTCGACCAGGGCCGCATCGTGGAGCAGGGATCACATGCGCAGCTGCTGGCGCAAGGCGGCTTGTATGCGCGCCTGTGGGCGCATCAGAGCGGCGGTTTCCTGGGCGAGGACGACGATGAGGAAGCCGACGACGACGGCAGGCTGGCATCGGCGGTCAGGGCGTAGAAGGGTGTCGTGCGCAGTGAAGTAAAGGAGGAGAAGGCCGCAGGCCGCCGGGGGACATGAACGGAGTACGACACCCTTCTACGCCCTGACCGCCGATGCCTTGACTAAAACGACATTGTCTATTCAGCCCCGCCTTTCAAGCGCGCAATGACGTCGTCGAGCGCATCCAGATTGGCGAAGTTGATGATCAGTTGCCCCTTGTTGCGCGCACCGGTTTTCAGCACCACCTGGGTGGCCAGCAAGTCCGATAATTCTTCTTCCAGCCGGGCGATGTCGCGCGACTTTTCCTTGCCGCCGCCTTCGCGCGGCTTGCCGCCGGCCGCTTGCTCGGCAATGGCGCGCGTGACCAGTTTTTCCGCTTCCCGCACCGACATGCGTTTGGCCACGATCTGATTGGCCAGCGTGATCTGGCTGCCCGCATCGACCGCCAGCAGCGCGCGCGCATGCCCCATATCGATATCGCCGGCCATCAGCATGGTCTGCACCGGCTTGGTCAGATTGATCAGGCGCAGCAGATTGGAGACGGCGCTGCGCGAGCGGCTGACCGCGACCGCGGCCTGCTCATGAGTGAAATTGAATTCCTGCAGCAGGCGATGGATGCCCTGTGCTTCTTCGAGCGGATTCAGGTCTTCGCGCTGCAGATTTTCGATCAGCGCGATCGCGGCCGTCCTCTTGTCGTCGGCTTCAGTGACAATGACCGGCACGGTATCCAGTCCCGCCAGCTTGGCGGCCCTGAAACGACGTTCGCCGGCGATGATTTCATAGCGCGCATGGCCGTTGTGCGCCGCCACCGGACGCACCAGGATCGGTTGCAGCACGCCCTGCTCGCGGATCGAATCGGCCAGCTCGTTCAATGCGCCTTCGTCCATTCGCGTACGCGGCTGGTATTTGCCGGCCTGCAGCGCGTCGAGCGCCATCTCGCACATGGCGCCGGGCGCGTTGTTCGCCATTTCGGTAATGTCGCTGGAGCCGCCCAGTAATGCTTCAAGGCCGCGGCCGAGGCCTTTCGATTTTTTGGTAGCCATAAATCTTTTCTAAAGTGATTTGATGCGTTCGACCATTTCGGCCGCGAATTCGACATACGCTTGAGCGCCCTTGGCTTGGGGGTCGAAATTGACCCCGGGGATGCCATATGACGGCGCTTCCGCCAGGCGCACATTGCGCGGGATGACGGTCTTGAAAACCTTGTCGCCGAAGTGCTGTTCCAGCTGCGCCGAAACCTGCTGCGACAAGGTCATGCGCGGATCGAACATCACGCGCAGCAGGCCGATGATTTTCAGATCCTGATTCAGTTTGGCGTGCACCTTCTTGATGGTATTTACCAGATCGGACAAGCCTTCCAGCGCGTAATACTCGCACTGCATCGGAATGATCACGCCGTTGGCCGCGCACAGGCCGTTCAGGGTCAGCAGCGACAAGGCCGGCGGGCAATCGATCAAAATGAAATCGTAGTCGTCGGCGACTTCCGAAAACGCCAGCTTGAGGCGCTTCTCGCGATTGTCCAGTTCAACCATTTCGATTTCCGCGCCGGCCAATTCGCGATTGGCCGGCAGCACATCGAACTGCCCCGCTTCCGAGCGTATGCGCACCGCGCGGATATCGGACAGTCCCAGCAGCACTTCATAAATGGATGCCGTCAATTCCGCTTTGTTGATGCCGGCGCCCATGGTCGCGTTGCCTTGCGGGTCGAGATCGGCGAGCAGTACGCGTTGTCCAACCTGCGCCAGGCCGGCTGCCAGATTCACCGCCGTGGTGGTTTTGCCGACGCCGCCTTTTTGATTCGCAACGCAGAATATTTTTGCCATGATTATTGTTATGTAAGAGTCGAGTGAGTCCGAGTGAGTCGGTGTTTCAAATTGCTGATTCTTGAATCGAGGATGCTTGAATCGTTGTCCTATTGATGCGTCTTTACCAATCTGGAGGTATCGAAACCCTGCTTGGTCGCGTCATCCACGCGTTTTTCATATTCGGCATCGGGAATGCTCGGCGTGCGCGCCAGTATCCACAAATAGTCGCGGTTCGGCGTGCCGACGGTGGCGACCGAATACGCATCGTCCAGTTCGAGTATCCAGTAATCGCTCCAGACCCATGGCAGCCAGGACAGCCATGCCGGCGCAAAGCGCACTTGCAGCTTGGCGTTGCTGGCCTTGTCGGCCACCCGGGCTTCGCCTACCGCCAGATTGATTTCGCCGCTCGCCATCTTGCAGCGATTCACGACCTCGATGCTGCTGTCCGGCAGGATGCGATAGTCGGCAATGGTATTGGCGATACACTGCTTTTGAAAATCATTCGGGAATTTGGCGATCTCATACCAGCGGCCTGCGTAGCGGGACAAATCCACCGCGCGCGCGGCGCCCATTTGCTGGGCCGCCGCCGGCAAGGCCAACAAGATGCCGCAAACGATGCCCGCGAGGGCTGCCGGTTTGAATGGACGCTTCATGGCATTCTTTCGATAAAGATCAGATGGCGTTCCGCTTCCAGTTGCGGCACCGCCAGCGGACGGCTTTCCAGTACCCGCCAGCCTTGCGGCAGGCGTTCGATTTCCGCATTCGGCAACAGGCCTTTAAGCGCAATATAACGTCCGCCCGGCGCCAGCAAATGCTGCGACCAGTTGATGAAATCGTTAAGCTCGGCAAAGGCGCGGGAAGTGATGACATCGAACGGCTGCTGCTTCGGCAACTGCTGCAATTGGAGCTGCTCGACCCGCCCAGTGTAAATGCTTGTATTGCTTAATTGCAACTCTGCTTTTACCTGGGTCAGGAACGCCGTCTTTTTATGCACGGTATCGATCATCGAGATGCGCATTTCCGGTTGCGCTTCGGCTGCCCAGATCGCCAGTATCATGCCGGGCAATCCGCCGCCGGCGCCGACATCCAACACATTGCGCGCGCCGGTAAACGCAGTGGCCGCGGCCAGCGAATCCAACAAGTGATGCGTCACCATCTGCGCCGGATCGCGCAGCGCCGTCAGGTTGTAGACCTTATTCCATTTCGACAGCAGCGCCAGATAAGCCAGCAGCTTTTCCTGCTGGGCGGCGCTCAGCTGCAGGCCGAGGCTTTGAATGCCGGCATCGAGGCCTTCCGTCAAATCGAGCGTGCCGTTTTCCCCCATCATTCAGGCCGCCTGAATGCCATTGCCGTCGTCCTGCTGTGCGGTATTTTTCAGGCCGCTCTTCAAATCGCCCTTTTTCAGATGCACCAGCAATAGCGACAAGGCGGCGGGTGTCACACCCGATATGCGGGAGGCCTGGCCCAGCGTTTCGGGCTTGTGCTTGTTCAGTTTTTGCCGCACTTCAATCGACAGGCTCTGCACTTCCATATAATCCAGGTCCGGCGGCAACTGCAGATTTTCATTGCCCTTGTGCCGTTCAATCTCATCGGCCTGGCGATCGATGTAGCCGGCATATTTCAGTTGAATCTGCAGTTGTTCCTTGACCGCATCTTGCGCAACGCCGGGTCCGGCCAGATCCTGGCCGTCGACGCCCTTCAGCGTCATTAATTGATCGTAGCCGACATTCGGCCGCGCCAGCAGATCGGCCAAAGCATATTCGCGCTCGATCGCCTTGCCTAATACCCGTTCAGCTTCAGCTGCCGCAAGGATGCGCGGATTGACCCAAGTGCTTTTCAGGCGTTGCAATTCCAGCGCTACCGCTTCGCGTTTCTGTTCGAACGCAGCCCATTGGGCATCGCCGACGCAACCCAGTCCACGGCCGATTTCGGTCAGCCGCATGTCGGCATTATCTTCGCGCAAGCTCAAGCGATATTCCGCCCGGCTGGTAAACATGCGGTACGGTTCCTGCACGCCCTGGGTAATCAGATCGTCGACCAGCACGCCCAGATAGGCCTGGTCGCGGCCCGGCGTCCAGGCATCGCGGTCCTGTGTCTGCAAGGCAGCATTCAGGCCCGCCAGCATGCCTTGCGCGGCGGCCTCTTCGTAACCGGTGGTGCCATTGATCTGTCCGGCAAAAAACAGTCCCTTGATCTGTTTGGTTTCCAGCGATGCCTTCAAGCCGCGCGGATCGAAGTAATCGTATTCGATCGCATAACCGGGCCGCAGGATATGCGCATTCTCCATGCCCGTCATCGACTGCACCAATGCGATCTGGACATCGAACGGCAGACTGGTCGAAATACCGTTTGGATAATATTCGTTGGTCGTCAAACCTTCAGGTTCGAGATAAATCTGATGCGAATCCTTGCCGGCGAAACGGTGGATCTTGTCTTCAATCGACGGGCAATAACGCGGACCGACACCTTCGATGACGCCGGTGTACATCGGGCTGCGATCCAGCCCGGCGCGGATAATGTCGTGCGTTTTTTGATTAGTATGCGTAATGAAGCAAGGTAATTGGCGTGGATGCATTGCCGCCGTTCCCATCACCGAAAATACGGGGATAGGATCCAGATCTCCACCCTGCTCTTCCATTACTGAAAAATTGATTGTCCGTCCATCGATTCGCGGCGGCGTCCCGGTCTTCAAACGCCCTTGCGGCAGCTTGAGTTCTTTCAGGCGTGCGGACAAAGAGATGGCCGGCGGATCGCCTGCGCGGCCGGCTGAGTAGTTATTGAGGCCAACATGAATCTTCCCGTCGAGGAAAGTCCCTGCCGTCAGCACCACGGTTTTACCTAAAAATTTGATGCCTGCCTGGGTGACAGCGCCAACAACGCGGTCGCCTTCAACCATCAAATCGTCCACTGCCTGTTGGAACAGCCAAAGATTGGTTTGGTTTTCCAGACGTGAGCGGATGGCTTGTTTGTAGAGAATGCGGTCTGCTTGTGCGCGTGTCGCCCGGACTGCAGGGCCTTTTGAAGAATTCAAGATACGAAATTGAATGCCTGCTTCGTCGGTTGCAATCGCCATTGCGCCGCCCATCGCATCGACTTCTTTTACCAGATGGCCCTTGCCGATACCACCAATCGACGGGTTGCAAGACATCTGTCCCAAGGTTTCGATGTTATGGGATAACAACACCGTTTTCTGCCCCATGCGCGCAGCCGCGAGCGCAGCCTCGGTTCCGGCGTGGCCGCCGCCGACAACGATTACATCAAAGTGAGTAGGGAATAACATGGGACACGCTCAGGCTTGCTAAAGAAAGAGGCGTGATTATAAAGTCTTTTTAAAGCAGACCGCTAATAGCTTTAATGATTGTGTTTCACGTGAAACACTACTACTTCGTCTATGCATTGTTTTTGATAAGAATTTGCTATCGACTGGGCGCAATGTTTCACGTGAAACTATTTTAGAAATCCGTCATAACCGGTTTTAAATATCAACACCGTAACCACAACCAAAAACAAAATTCTGACGAAACCACTTCCGTGACGAATTGCCAATCTGCTTCCAACCGTGGAACCGGCGACATTAAAAACAGCCATCAATAAACCGAGCTGCCAAATGATATGGCCGCTGGCGCCGAACCAGATCAAGGCGCCGATATTCGTCGCAACATTCACAACCTTGGATACCGCCGAAGCGGAAAGGAAGCTGTAACCAAAAACCCGCACAAATAAAAAAACCAAAAAACTGCCGGTGCCTGGACCGAATACGCCATCATAAAATCCTATTGCCCCGCCAATGAGAATGGCCAGCCAGATTTTCTTGCTGCCGGCATGAATCGGTAAATGGTGCCGGCCCAGGTCTTTTTTCTTCAGGGTGTACAGGGCAACGAACAGCAATACAAATGGAAGCAGTTTTCTGACCAGATCGGTAGGCACATGCGTAACCGTCCATGCACCCGCGAATGAAAACAAAAATGCAGCCAAGGCAGCGGGTACCGCAGCACCCCATTCCAACTGCACTCTTTTTGCAAAAGTGACCGCAGCCGCACCGGTTCCAAAAACACTTGCTATCTTGTTGGTGCCGAACAGGGTGGCCGGCATCATATTTGGAAATACGCTGAACAAGGTTGGTATTTGAATCAAACCACCACCGCCAACCACGGCATCGATCAATCCTGCTAAAAAAGCCCCGCTACATAAAATCAGATAATCCGACATGGAATGCTCATGAACCGTTATGGAATTGTTTTAATAAATAATGCCCAATAAATAAGCCGGGCAAGCCCGGCTTATACAAGAGTCTCTATTATGGCCTTCAATTGATCGTGATTCCAACGCGTTTCAATCTTATTCGCACTATCCTTGCAAAACGAAGTTATCCAGAATCCATCCACTGCTTATCAGCAAGTTATCCAGAGAGTTATCCACAGGAGTATATTTTTTTTAATCTTCGCTTTAAAAGAAAACCTCTTTCTTTTCTTCTTTCCAGGACGTTTGCAATGCCAGTGTTTTTAAATATAAGGTTGTATATATAAATAGTAGTAATAGTAGGGAAATGCCATTTCTGTGGATAAGCCCCTTAACCCGAATGAAAACAAGAACTTGGCATTTGAATAAGCGCTTGGCAAAGCCTGTATGAATTTCTGACGGTCTGTGGATAGATTTCAAAACTTCCGATTTGCACAGATTGTCCCCATAGCGCCAACACGATATCAACAAATTTATCCACAGGCTGGTGGCTGCTTATTACTACTCATTACCTGAAAATCATATGCGCTCGTTATTTCCATACTGTTTGGTGTTGATCCGTCCAAACTGATCGTGCGTCGTTGCAATCAAATGCGCCCTCAGCCATTTGTGCGCCGGATTGCGCGCGTCCCGTTCATGCCACAGCATGTCGACGTGTTCGTCCGGCGTCTGGAACGGCAGTTCCTTGACGATCAATGCGTCGGTCATGCCGGTGGCGGCGATCAGATGGCGCGGCAGCACGGTAATCAGGTCCGAGCTGGCTACCACCCTGCCCGCGGTAAAAAACTGGTTCACGGTCAGCAAGATGCGCCGCTCGCGGTTCAGGCTGGTCAGCACGTCGTCGATCACGGCGTGGGGTTTGCCTGACAAGCTGACCAACAGGTGATCGGCCGCGCAATAGGTATCCAGCGTCAGTTCCTGCTTGGCCAGGGGATGGTTCTTGTGCATGACACAGACGTATTGGCCTGTATATAGACGTTCGTGGCTGATCTGCGATTTGACCATGCCTTGGCCGTCGGCCAGTTGCGCCGTCACGCCCGGGAAAAAACCGATCGCCAGGTCGATGTCGCCACGCAACAGCATTGAGCGCGGGTCGCGCGTCGTCAAAGGCATCATGCGCACCTTCATCTTGGGCGCGTCGGTCATGATCGAACGGATCAGCGACGGCAGCCACAATGCGGCGGTAGCATCCACCATTGCCATGCGGAAAGTGGTTTGCGCCTTAGATACGTCGAATGACTCCGGGGTAATTGCCGCTTCAAGCTCCGACAAGGCCTTGCGAACCGTCGGCCACAACTCCTCCGCGCGCGATGTCGGCCTGACGCCATGCGCGGTTCTGATCACCAATTCGTCGCCCAGCGTATCGCGCAAGCGTTTCAGTGCGTTCGATACCGCCGGCTGTGTCATGGCGAGCAAATTGGACGCGCGCGTCAAATTTTGCTCGGTCATGATCGCGTCAAATACGCGGAGTAAATTCAGATCCAGAGTCAAGAAGCTCATTTTTTTCTCTTATGAAAATTAATATTATTATAGGTAAAAAACATAACTGATATCTGAAAACGCAATTGGTATCGTTGTTACACTTTATCTATACTGCAATGCAACACCGAAACATTCGTAAAGGAAATCATCATGTCCGCAACTACAGCATATTTCAGCAACATCGAGAGCCGTCCGGTTTCCAGCAAGCTGGCCACTGTCTTGCGTATCCTGGCCGACCGTTACGATGCAAAAATTACTGCAAAATCAAGAGTCAAGCGCAAGCAGATCATCGATCACATGGCTGCCGGCCACGAAGCAGCGCAGCCAAATCTGGCAGCGGAACTGCGCTTCGTTGCCTGGAGTGCCTGATTCGCAACTTTGCCATCGTCATTCATGCCTGGAGAGTGCGTGTCAAAGCCATTATTGCCGCATCGAATTTTGCGATGCAGCAATAAGCGGCAGGTAACGACAAATATCTCACTGTTGATGACACTGCGTTAAATAAATAATATGTCCATCCTGTCCTTCGTCGAACCGATCGAATCCGTTGTCCCAGTCGCAGAAGATGCGCTGGCAATGGCTGCGCTTGCGTTGCGTACGATCGGCGGCCTGAGTGCGATAGCAGCCATGTTCATATTATTTCGTCCCCTCCTCACCGGCGTCTGGCATGCTTTGCTCCTCAGCATCCGCCCGCGTCTTACCGCGGCCCAGCGCATGGCTGCCCGCCAACGGCAAGCCGGCCGGCATCCGGCGCAAAAACAGTAACGACGCCTTGTCCTGTCGAAAATAGCATAACTTAACCGAATCCTGTATCGGATTTACGATATCTCTTAGAACAGAGTCGTATTTATTCTAATAAACCCCGTTTGCATGTGAGTCCGTCCCGCTTGGGCGGGGTTTTGTCATTTCCGTCATTCGTTACAACTGGATTACAACTTCGGCGTGCCAGACCGATGACGGCATGATACCGTTACCGCATTCGTCAATTTATAGCCTGATCGCTTTCATCCTCCATCATGTGCCAGCTACTTGGAATGAACTGTAATGTCCCGACCGACATTATTTTCAGTTTCACCGGATTTGCAACGCGCGCCGGCATCACGGATCACCACAGCGACGGTTGGGGCATCGCCTTCTTCGAAGGCTCGGGGGTGCGGCATTTCGTCGATTACCAAGCCGCCACCGCGTCTCCGGTGGCCGATCTGATCAAGCAATGCCCGATCAAATCGCAGCACGTCATCGCCCATATCCGCAAGGCCACGCAGGGCCGCGTTTCGCTGGCCAATTGCCATCCCTTCGTGCGCGAATTGTGGGGACGTTACTGGGTTTTTGCGCACAATGGCGACCTGAAGAATTTCACGCCGGATCTGAACGGCCCTTACCGGCCGGTCGGCACAACCGACAGCGAACTGGCATTCTGCTATCTGATGCAGGAATTGCGGCGGCGTTTCGGCGACACCTTGCCGCCGCTGACCGCCCTCACTGAAGCCCTGGACGAGCTGATGGCATTCATCGCCGGCCACGGCGCCTTCAATATGCTGCTGTCCGACGGCTCGGCGCTGTTCGCGCATTGCTCCACCAATTTGTACTATGTGGTCCGGCAGCATCCATTCGCATCGGCCAAATTGTCGGATGAAGACCTGAGCGTCGACTTTTCGCAGTTGACCACGCCGAACGACCGCATCGCCGTCATCGTCACCCAGCCCCTGACGGACAACGAAACCTGGACCCAGTTTGCTCCAGGGGAACTGAAAGTCTTCATCGACGGCTGTCCGCAACAAAAAGCGCAGCCATTTTCGATCGACCCCAGCGCCGCCTGCGCGGCATGAATTGGAAGCCGGTTTGCCTTCGCGCGTGACGCCTACCACGCATTCAGCCATAAAAACAAGGCGGACAAACGGCGATATCCGGTCATATCTTGTCTAGTTATACACAGCGTTGGAACTTGCTTAAAATTTAATCGCCGGCTTGTGGATAACTTTGCGCGGCCAGAGTAGAATGGCACGCTCCGTGGCATCCTGATAGAGATGCCCGCCACAACACGATTGCATAAAAAGAGCCATGGAAAATTTTTGGCAGAGCTGTTCTGCCCAGTTGGAACAGGAACTGACGCCGCAACAATATAGCGCCTGGATCAAGCCGCTGGTACCGCTCGATTACGAGGACGGACGCCTGCGCGTAGCTGCGCCGAACCGTTTCAAGCTGGACTGGGTAAAGACCCAGTTTGCCGGCCGGATCACCGCGCTGGCCGCTCAATTCTGGGAGCAGCCGGTCGAGGTCCAGTTCGTTCTCGACCCGCGCACCAACACCGCGCGCCGGGTCGGCCCGCAGCAAATGCCTGTGCCCGACGGCAATTATCCACCCCTGCCGGAGCAGGATAATTCGCGCGAGCTGCCGGACCAGATCAACGTCCAAACTGTGGATAACACGCCCCGCCGCGACGTTACGCGGATCAATAATGTATTGACGTTCGACAATTTCGTGACCGGAAAGGCCAACCAGCTGGCGCGCGCCGCCGCGACCCAGGTAGCCAACAATCCGGGTGTGTCCTACAACCCCTTGTTCCTGTACGGCGGCGTCGGCCTCGGCAAGACCCATCTGATCCACGCCATCGGCAATCAGGTGCTGATCGACAATCCTTCCGCCAAGATCCGCTACATCCACGCCGAACAGTACGTGCGCGACGTGGTGACCGCCTATCAGCGCAAGGGCTTCGACGATTTCAAGCGCTATTACCATTCGCTGGATCTGCTGCTGATCGACGATATCCAGTTCTTCGGCGGCAAGAGCCGCACCCAGGAAGAGTTTTTCTACGCATTCGAAGCCCTGATTTCGGCCAAGCGGCAAATCATCATCACCAGCGATACCTATCCCAAGGAAATCACCGGCATGGACGATCGCCTGATTTCCCGTTTCGATTCCGGCCTCACCGTCGCCATCGAGCCGCCGGAGCTGGAAATGCGGGTGGCGATCCTGCTCAAGAAGGCGACCCAGGAAGGCGTCACGTTTTCGGACGACGTTGCCTTCTTCGTCGCCAAGCATCTGCGCTCCAACGTACGCGAACTCGAAGGCGCCCTGCGCAAAATCTTGGCGTATTCGCGCTTCCATGGTAAGGACATCACCATAGATGTCGTCAAAGATGCGTTAAAAGATCTCTTATCCGTTCAAAACAGGCAGATCTCCGTCGAAAACATTCAAAAAACCGTTGCCGACTTCTTCAATATCAAAGTCGCCGACATGTATTCCAAAAAACGGCCGGCAAACATCGCCCGGCCGCGCCAGATCGCGATGTATCTTGCTAAAGAGTTAACAAAAAAGAGCCTTCCCGAGATCGGCGACCTGTTCGGCGGGCGCGATCACACCACCGTGCTGCACGCGGTCCGCAAGATCGCGGCCGACCGCAACAAAAATCCCGAATGCAATCACGAAATACATGTGCTGGAACAGACCCTTAAAGGCTAATAGGAGTCGCTTTGAGGGGCCGGGATTGATACAATTAGGGATGTTGTGCGCTTCAAAAATGCATCCTTTAAACCATCACGAGCAAGGATATCGACTATGCAATTAGTCAAAACCCAAAGAGATACGCTTTTGCGCCCGTTGCAAATCGTGAGTGGTATTGTCGAGCGTCGGCACACGCTGCCGATTCTGGCCAATATCCTCATACGCAAGGACGGCGAAAAAGTCTCTTTCCTGTCGACCGACATGGAAGTGCAGATCACAACCCACGCGCAGGTCGGCGCGGGCAGCGAAGTCATCGGCACCACCGTGGCCGCGCGCAAGCTGCTGGACATCCTGCGCGCGCTGCCTGAATCGGGCGACGTCACCGTCACCCTGGAAAACAAGCGCATGACGGTCAAGTCCGGCAAGTCGCGCTTTGCCCTGCAGACGCTGGCCGCCGAGGAATTCCCGACCGTGGTGCTGGCCGACCAGTACAACGCCAAGGTCACGCTGCCCCAGAAAACCCTGAAGCACCTGTTCAACATGGTCCACTTCTCGATGGCGCAGCAGGACATCCGCTATTACCTGAACGGCCTGCTGCTGGTGGTCGAAGGCAAGAACGTGATCGCGGTCGCCACCGACGGCCACCGCCTGGCGTTCTGCCAGGTCGAGACCGACCAGGAATTCCCGTCGCGCCAGGAAGTCATCATCCCGCGCAAGACCATTCTCGAACTGCAGCGCCTGCTGGAAGACAGCGACCAGCCGGTCGAACTCGAGATCGCCAACAACCAGGTCAAGCTGGTGTTCGCCGATATCGAACTGGTGTCCAAACTGGTTGAAGGCAAGTTCCCCGATTACACCCGCGTGATCCCGAAGGGCTACAAGAACGATTTCACCATCAGCCGCGACCAGCTGCTGCGTTCGCTGCAGCGCGCCGCGATCATGACGAGCGACAAGTTCAAGGGCGTGCGCTGGGTCATCGCGCCGGGCAGCCTGAAAATCAGCTCGACCAATGCCGATCAGGAAGAAGCCGTCGAAGAGCTCGAAATCGACTATGGCGGCGACAGCGTGGACATCGGCTTCAACGTCACCTATCTGCTTGACGTGCTCAACAACCTGAAGGGCGACAACGTCAAGATCGCGATGGGCGACGCCAATTCGTCGGCGCTGATCACCATTCCCGACAACGACGATTTCAAATATGTCGTGATGCCGATGCGTATTTAGCAAGCACGTTAAATCGCATCGGCGTTCAGCTGACGAGGGGCCGCGCAGAACCGTGCGGCCCCTTTGCCACTTTTAAGAAGTCATGCATTTTTTTGTTTTTTGCCGTATTTTGCAGCAGCCAATCAGAAGGTAACCATGTCATCAGCTCCAACCGACAACATTTCCGCCAACAAAGAATCCTATGGCGCCGCGTCCATCCAGATCCTCGAAGGACTGGAAGCCGTGCGAAAGCGTCCGGGCATGTACATCGGCGACACCTCTGACGGCACCGGCCTGCATCACCTCGTATTCGAAGTGCTGGACAACTCGATCGATGAATCGCTGGCCGGCCACTGCACCGAAATCAACGTCACCATCCATGCCGACAACTCGATCTCCGTCACCGACAACGGCCGCGGCATCCCGACCGGCATCAAGATGGACGACAAGCACGAACCGAAGCGCAGCGCGGCCGAAATCGTGATGACCGAACTGCATGCCGGCGGCAAGTTCGACCAGAACTCGTACAAGGTTTCCGGCGGCCTGCACGGCGTCGGCGTATCCTGCGTCAACGGCCTGTCCAAGCTGCTCAAGCTGACAGTGCGGCGCGACGGCAAGGTCCATTACATGGAATTCAAGCAGGGCGTGCCGCAGGACCGCGTGATTGAAACGATCAACGGCGTCGACGTCTCGCCGATCAAGGTCATCGGCGACACCGACAAGCGCGGCACCGAAGTGCACTTCTGGGCCGACGAAGAAATTTTCACGCACATCGAATTCCATTACGAAATCCTGGCCAAGCGCATCCGCGAACTGTCCTTCCTGAACAACGGCGTGCACATCAAGCTGGTCGACCAGCGCACCGGCAAGGAAGAAAGCTTCGCGTTCGAGGGCGGCACGCGCGGCTTCGTCGAATACATCAACAAAGCAAAATCGGTGCTGCACCCGACCGTGTTCCAGGCCACCGGCGAGAAGCTGTCGGAACAGAACACCAACATTAGCGTCGACGTCTCGATGCAATGGAACGACGCCTATAACGAGCAGGTGCTCTGCTTCACCAACAACATCCCGCAGCGCGACGGCGGCACCCACCTGACCGGCCTGCGCGCCGCGATGACGCGCGTCATCAACAAATACATCGAAGAACACGAATTCGCCAAGAAGGCCAAGGTGGAAGTCACCGGCGACGACATGCGCGAAGGCCTGACCTGCGTGCTGTCGGTCAAGGTGCCGGAGCCGAAGTTCAGCTCGCAAACCAAGGACAAGCTGGTGTCGAGCGAAGTGCGCGGCCCGGTGGAAGAAATCGTCGCCAAGACCCTGACCGACTTCCTGCAGGAAAAACCGAACGACGCCAAGATCATCTGCGGCAAGATCGTCGAAGCCGCGCGCGCCCGCGAAGCCGCCCGCAAGGCGCGCGAACTGACGCGCCGCAAAGGCGTGATGGACGGCCTCGGCCTCTCCTCCAAGCTGGCCGACTGCCAGGAAAAGGATCCGGCGCTGTGCGAACTGTACATCGTCGAAGGAGACTCCGCGGGCGGCTCCGCCAAGCAGGGCCGCGACCGCAAATTCCAGGCGATCCTGCCGTTGCGCGGCAAGGTCCTGAACGTCGAAAAAGCGCGTTTCGAAAAGATGCTGTCCTCGGAACAGATCACCACGCTGATCGCCACCCTCGGCACCAGCATCGGCCCCGATGAATTCAACGCCGACAAGCTGCGCTACCACCGCATCATCATCATGACCGATGCGGACGTCGACGGCGCCCACATCCGCACCCTGCTGCTGACGCTGTTCTACCGCCAGATGCCGCAGCTGGTCGAGCGCGGCCACATCTACATCGCGCAGCCGCCGCTGTACAAGGTCAAGCACGGCCGCGACGAACGCTATCTGAAGGACGATCTGGAAGAAGCGCAATACATGATGCAGATTGCATTGAACGATGCCGGCCTGGTGCCGACCACCGGCGCCACCGCCATCAGCGGCGACGCGCTGGCCGAACTGGTCCGTCAGTACAACACCGCCAATGCCATCATCATGCGCCTGTCGCGCATCACCGACGACGCCGCGCTGTCGGCCATCATGACCGGCGTCACCCTGAACCTGGATACGGCGGAACAGGCCGAGCAATCGGCCCGGGCGCTGGCCAAGGAAATCAACGATCCGAGCGTCACCGTGGTGGTCAGCACCGATGAGCTGACCGACAAGCGCGCATTGAACATCCAGCGCATGTTCCACGGCAACATCAAGGCCAGCGTCATCGACGCCGACTTCGTCGCCGGCCCGGACTATCAGATCCTGGCAACCGCCGCCGCCACATTCAAGGGCCTGATCGGCGCCGGCGCGATGATCCAGCGCGGCACCGGCGACAAGGTCAAGGAATACCCGGTCAGCGACTTCCACCAAGCCATGGCCTGGCTGCGCGACGAAGCCGAACGCGGCGTCAGCAAGCAGCGCTATAAAGGCCTGGGCGAAATGAATCCGGAGCAGTTGTGGGAAACCACCATGGACCCGACCGTGCGGCGTTTGCTGAAAGTGCAGATCGAGGATGCAATTACCGCCGATCAGATTTTCATGACGCTGATGGGCGACGATGTGGAACCGCGGCGCGCGTTTATCGAGATGAATGCGTTGAGGGCGGGGAATATTGATGTTTGATTTGTGTAGGTTCTCATAGAAGGTGAAGAATTTCTCACATAAATGAAAACTTATTCTCAGACTTGGTGAAAATATCCTACATGAAAAGGCCAACCTAAACGGTTGGCTTTTTTACTGGGCTTTGAAGCTGGATAGGGATCGTGAAGGTTGCAAACACGTTGGGCCGCTCACGTAAATGTGCTCAACTCCCGAATGCTCGTGACAAAAGGTGAGTTTTGACGCATCTGGACAGCATTTGGCGAGATTTCTTCGAGAAGTACAGCCGCTTTTACAGGATTAGCTAATAAAGCCTCCCAGGCGTCTATATAGTCTTTGCTACACAATCGTTCATTTCGCCACCGCTCTATTTGAACTGTTGCTGCAGCAATAATCGGTCCGGCTTGTAATGGATCTCTTAACGCGGCAGCAATCGGGAGATGATTGCATCGCCGCTTCTCGTTCAAAACGTTTTGACGATCACGAGCTTCTAGTTGGCGGGACTGCACGAAGCGAATGTCATCTTCTCCGGATCGCATAAGCTCAGTCCTTAAAAATTAATTTAACAAAGCGCTAATTCTTGCCATCCAAGTTTGGGCTACATCATGCCTATATACGCCAATTCGATGTATTGGGCGATGGGGATCGTTGACTTTGAAAATGAGCACGTTCTTAGCGCGCACCAATTTTGAGTTAACAATACGTCCGTCGATGATATTTTCGTTGGATCTGACTTGGTCTTCCCAATGATGTTCCCATTCCAGAATATCTTCGAAATCATATACCTCATAGGTTTTCGACCTGATATCCACGAAAGCAAATTTACGCTTCTTCGAGTCAATAAACAAACGTGTGGGTAAAGAGAATTCTGCGCTATAACCTCGGCGAACAAAATCTAGTCTAGCTTGCTTAAAGTTCTTTTGCATATCTCGCAAATGGTTCAAATAGCAACAAATTAGTCCGAAAATTAAACCAATTCCTGTAAGGACCATACCGCTTCTGCCAGTCAACATAGAAATGGTCAGCCCAACCAATGCAGGGCCTATTGCATAAAAGATGTACTGAGCAGCTTTAAAAACAGGATGCCGAAGATCTTGACCCTGGTAGAGAAATTTCACGTATGCCATCTTGTTGAACCGTAGTTAGCGCGACGATAAAACTTTAGCACAAAACTACGATATACGTAGTATCTGAGTTGTCCAATAGTTACGATTCTCGTAGTTCTCCAATTTTCAGAGAACTAGAGATGAGCGACTCAAATGCAACATGGGGAAGAAGGTTAAAAGAAGCCCGTGTGGCCGCGGGACTCTCGCAAAAACAATTGGGAATTCAAGCCGGTCTGGATCAATTTGTCGCGAGCACCAGAATCAATCGATATGAATTAGGAATCCATAAGGCCGACTATCAGATAGCACGACGACTGGCCGATGTACTTAACATCCCAACTGGATACTTTTATACAGAAGACGATTCACTTGCAGATATTATGCTTGTCTATCATCGGTTAACAAATCGTAAAAAAAACGACCTATTGAAGCTAGCCAAAAAAATAGAAGAAAGCGCATAGTACACATCCACACCGACATTGCCACGCCTGCGCATCGTAAGTAGCTGGGCATCCGCATCAAAGCGCCAAGCTCAATGGCTTTCAGGAATATCCGCGACCACTCTTGGCCGATTACGGCCATGGAGAAAAACACTTGCCGGCAACTCGGGGTAGCGTAGTCACGTTCTGCAACGGAGCTGCCCCACTGAAATGGGCAACCAGAGCATCGAGAAAACACACACTTTTGTGGAAAGACTGCCGCGGTTCCACTTCACATAGCTACCGCTCGCCGAATTAAAACAACAAATGCATCGATGATATTTTTTGAATGGCTAGTTTCCAAACTTTGAGAGACTGAACCTGACCCGAAGCATCCGCCCGCATCATGGTGGCGATGAAGACTGCTATCAAGGGTCAGCGATCGTTTGCGTGTAACGTCATGCTGCTCGTACGTGCTATATTTACGCGTCGAAATAAGAAGAAGCCATCGGACCATGGGCCAACAACAAGATTTGTACGATCGCTGGAAGCGGGCCAAAATCCAACTTAACGATCTCTTCAAGAAATCTGAAAACACACTCATTGTCCACTACTCCTGCGAGAGCTTCTACGACCAGAATAAAGCAGATTCGCCGCGTGTCACGTCGATCGCGGTAAGGAATCTGCAGTCGGGTCAGACCCGTTCGTTTTCGATCCATTTCGCTGCGGAGCGTGCTCATGCGCTCGACCAGATTGAAAGCCGATACGACGAGTTTGAAAAGTCCATGCTTGATGATTTTTTTGCTTTTACCCGCGATCACCAGTTTCATACGTGGCTGCACTGGAACATGCGCGATATGAACTATGGCTTTCCAGCGCTTGAACATCGTGCGGCCGTGCTTGGTACGCAGAGTTTTCACTTAGACGAAAAGCAGCTTGTTGACTTGTCCCGAATTTTCATCGCCATCTATGGCAACAAGTACACAGCCCATCCGCGCATTCAATCGCTCATGGAGAAAAACCGCATTACACCGCGCGATTTCTTAGTTGGACAGAGTGAGGCAAATGCGTTTGAGCAGAAGCAATTTTTGGACATGCATCGCTCAACGCTGTCAAAGGTGGACGTATTCGCCAATTTCGCCGAACGCGCACACAGTGGAACGCTTAAGACGAATGCAACTTGGTTTGAACAGAACGGACGCTCCCTGAAGGTCGGACTTGAAAAGATAAGAGAACACTGGTTTTGGGGGGCTTTAATCGCTGCACTGTTTGGGGCGTGGAACTACCGCGACCAGATTGTGCAGATCTGGGACTGGCTTTCGAAGCACATAGGAGGCGGCTAATAGCGGAGGTTCATTGTCGATGGCGGTCTAGTCCTAGAAGGTGCGGTCGACGCTCTCGATACCAAGGGCGTGTTTGTTACAACTTCCAGATTCCAGCCTGGCGGTACCGAAGTCAGCGCCTTGGCGAACGCCCGCGGCATTGCAATAGAATTACTTGACGCACCGCGTTTCTTCGATGAACTCAAAATTGCGCAGCGGTCAAAATTCGAAGCCGAAGATTATGAGAAGTATTATTCCATCGGTCTTTCGGGATCCGAATGATCAGCATCGTCTCAGTTATGAACATCTACGACCGGCTTGAAGCCGATGCAGCTACGTCGCACAAATCAATCAACTGATCGCAGGCGACGTAATCATTGTAATGGTGCCGCGTCAGGTAGCCGAAGAGTTAAGGCAACATCCGGCGAGCATGCTTGGTCTATTTCCAAATACTGACGTACATTCCCGCAAATACAACACAATTCCTAATCCGCTAAAGTTTTTTTTGTTAAACAAAATGGCGATTTAAATTGGCAATAAAGTAAAAAAAAATAATATTATTTATCTTAGCGAATAAGATAAATTCGGATCGGTAATATTCGCTTGCGATTTGATCTAAAAAAAAGCGCATCATAAAAAATAAAATAAAAATTCATATCAAATTGAAATAACTTTCCATTTCTCCATCCGTCGCTTCGATTTAAAAATCTCTACAAAAAGATTGTCACCGCAATTCGCTATAACCATAATCAGAAAAAAGTTATTACGAAATTGTGGAACAGATGTGACACCTCTAGGAGAAATCATACGTGCAAGAAGGGCTGCTCTGAAAATGACGCAGTCAGAGTTGGCTCGCCGTTTAGGCATACATGCCAGCTATCTAAGCACCATTGAGCATGGAGCAAAATCGCCAGCAAATAGTGCGTTTCTATTTTCAATCGCGTCTAGCCTCCAATTGACCGTGAAGGAAACGGAAGAGCTTATTGCTGCAGCAAAAATATCGAAAAGGAAGATTAATCTGCCGGCGGGAATGTCGATCGCAGGATATGAGTTGGCAGAAACGTTGATGAAGGCTTTGGAAAGTCTGAACGACGACGAATTGCAAGATATCGCGTCGCTAATGGAAGTCGTAATACGTAGAGCGGAAAGGACGCGGCACGTAATGCCGACATCTACGCACTCTGAGGGAAAGGAAAGCCCAATGTAAAAAAACGCCACAAACCTTGTAAGGCTTGCAGCGCTTTGGATGATACAGATACATACGTCCTAGAAACCGTAGTGTGTCTGTTCATCTTCTGTGCGTCAAGCGCCTTACTTCCAAATTCATCCGCGTCACCTCGATACTTAACCAGATTTTGGTCAAGTAGTGGTCAGTTCACGCTCATATATCCCGATGCTTGACCAATATTGGTCAAGCATCGGGTGCATGCACACGCCTCGAGGTAACCCAACAAATCTCTTAAAAATACATCCGGCGAGCGGAGGCCTTACTACGGCCGTAGCGCGACAGATCAAAGTGAAATCGAAATGAGAAAAAATATTAGTCGGGGGCCAATTGGCCGAAATAAGGAATCACTGATTCGAGCCAGAGAGCCAATCGGAAGGTCGTTCGGCTTAGTACGTGGAAAATTTCCCTCGAAAAAAATAGGTCGAATGATTCATTGGGAAAGTCAACTCGAACGCGACACGGTGCTTTTATTGGAATTTTCACCTGGCGTCATTCGGTATCGCGAGCAGCCATTCAAGATACATATCGTCCTAGACGGGAAAACTTCGCGCTATACACCAGACTTTGAGGTGATCCGCGCAAACGGCGAAATCGAAATTATCGAAGTGAAGCCATCCCAAATATATGCGGACAAACACGAAATGAAACGCTTCGCACAGATCAAAAAATATTTCAATGACCAAGGATCCGAATTTCGAATCGTGACGGAAAAGGAAATAAGAAATGAGTGGCTTCTTGAAAATCTAAAAATACTGAAGCGCTTCAGGCGCGGCGCTCTCAGTAATGTTCAAAGAAAAATATTACTAGAAAAAGCTCAAGGGATTTCCGAAATCCAATTTGGCCGCGCGCAGCAGATATTCACAGATTGCGGCGAGGTATGGAGCCTGCTTGCAGATGGAATATTACAAACGGATCTCTCGAGAGAAGTTCTGCCGACTACCACATTGAAAATTAACTACGAAGGGACAATTGATGAAAGCGTTTATATTTAAAGTAGGCCAGCAGCTGAGCATTGATGGCCGAGATGGACGGATCTGCAGGATATTAGACGATGAGAAAATCCAAATCGAAATGGATGTCGATGGATCGCTTCAAAACACAACACGCTCAGACTTATTAATAGGCTACAGCAGTCGTGCGGTGAAGTTTTTAGATTCAACGGACCAAAACCCCTCGCTTAGGACCCCAGAGTACCTGGGACGCCAGCTAAATACTTTCTCAGAAAAGATCCAGCAAAAAGCTATTCGGAAAAAACGATATCTAGATTCCATCTTGAGATATGGAAAATTCATATCGACCCCAAAACATCTAAATCCCCTCATTTACATCTGTGCGGAACAATTGCAAGATGCAAAAGCCCCTAGCTCATCAACTGTTGGCCGTTGGTATCTCGAATACGTAAAAAATCAACGAGATCCCAGAGCACTAGTTGATCGACACCACATGAAAGGCGGCGCGGGATCACGTTTGCATCCTGAGGTGCAAAGAATGATTGAAGAAGTGATAGACGACATATATCTTAATCAAGAAAAACAATCTGTTCAGGAGGTCTATAGCGCCCTAGAACACGCGATCAATACTTACAATGCCGCGCGAGGACCTGAAGATCAGCTCAGAGTACCAGGTCAAGCGACGGTTTATCGAGCGATCAATAGCCTAGATAAATACGATGCAATGGTCGCTCGAGATAGCGCAAGAACGGCACAAATGAAGTTCCGCACAAGTGGAAAAGGCCCGAAAGTATCGCGTCTTCTGGAACGGGTAGAAATTGATCACACGCCATTAGATCTTTTCGTGCTTGATGAAGAAACCGGTATGCCGATGGGGCGACCGACTGTGACGTGCGCTATTGATAAAAAATCCAGAATGATAGTCGGTCTTCATATCGGCTTCCAAGGCCCGTCAATGGAAGCAGTATTTGCCTGCCTTCGTCATGCGTTAATGCCGAAATCATATGTAAAGGTCGATTACCCCTCAATAAAAAATGATTGGCCATGTCATGGATTAATCGAGGTTCTGATTTGTGATAACGGCTTGGAGTTCCACGCAAAGGAGCTTGAAAGAGTTGCATTTGAATTAGACATGCAAATTCAATTTTGCCCTAAGCGCCAAGCGTATTACAAAGGTGCGATAGAGAGATTTTTTAGAAGTCTAAATCATCAGTTCGCCCGAGCGATTCCGGGACATAGTTTTGAGAGGTGGTTTAAACGGGAAGATTACGACCCGCTGAAACATGCCGTATGCACATTCGACCAGCTGAAATTGTGCGTACACAAATGGATAATCGACATTTATTCGCAAAAAATACATCGCGGAATAAATAGCACTCCCTATTTCACTTGGATGGAAAATGCAAAAAAATTCCCGACAAAATTATTGTCGGATGTCGATAGGCTGGATATCAGCCTGGGCAGGACTGTCCAGCGGACAATTTTTCACTACGGAATTGAATTAAATCACATGCACTACAACGGCCCGTCGCTTCTCGTATTGAGACGGCAATACGGCGAAAGGGTCGGCGTAGAAGTGAGATATTTTTTTGATGATATCTCGCATATCTATGTGATTGATCCAATCTCAAAAGAAGCGATATATGTACCCGCAGTCGATCAAGAGTACGCAGACGGACTCACATTGGTACAACATAATCTCATAGCGGAAAGAGTCCGCTTGGAAAATAAGAATATTGTTGATACGGGGGCCTTAGCTCAAGCTAAACACGAACTGCGAGGCTTCGTCAGAGGATTAATCGTCGACAAATCGTTACGTAAGCGAAAAAGTGCCGCAAAGATCAGAGGCATTGGAAAATCTTCCAAGAACAATACTCTCGAGGATTTAATTTCTGAGACTCGAGCATCAATGCCGGTGCCTCATTTCAAATCTGTGGATATTAGTGAGCTTCCCTCTATGCCTGTCATAGTAAATAAGGGGATGACGCAATGAGCGGAATGGAAAATGCGGAATCTGATTTCTATAAAAAACTACGCCAGTCCGAGAAAACATTGATTCTTCATCAAAGTTTTTCTGCAGCGCTATCAAGGATAAAAACGGCCATCGAGTTTGCGAAGAATGGAGCTGAACCTCGGCATACTTTGTTAGTGGGTGAGTCGGGGACCGGGAAAACTTGGCTTGCAGAACATATCGAGTCACTGTTTCCAAAGGCTCTCGTAATGAACCGGAAAATCATCCCGGTTCTTCTCGTAAGTACGCCTCCTATACCGACGCTTAAATCGCTTTGTGAAGAAATATTATTTGCATTAGATGATCCATTTTATTACCGCGGAACTACAACAGAAAAAGGAATACGGGCTCTAAATCTAATGCGATCTTGCAAGGTGGAATGCGTCATTTTGGATGAATTTCAACACTTCCTCGACAACCCACGGCATATAACTAGCTTAACGGGCGTGGCCGACTGGCTAAAGGTATTTATAAATGAAGCAGGAGTACCGTTTGTCCTAATAGGATTGCCTCATTGTGAAAAGGTATTGCATGTCAACGAGCAATTGAGAAGAAGGTTTTCCTCCCGACTCAATTTACCTGTATTTTCAATTGATACCTCTGACGAGGAACGGCAATTCAGAACAGTTCTTAACGAGATCGATAAAGCGCTTCCAATGGAAAAAATATCTGGATTGGCCGAAACGGACCTGGCTAGGAGAATATATTTTGCAACCAACGGTTTAATTGGATATGTACGGAAGTTAATTACAGATGCTTTTGAAAAAGCGCTGTTACGAAATCATTCATCGATAAGTTTGGATTTATTAGGCGAGGCGTTCGAGGACGTAGTTTGGAGATCCAACTGTGCAGAATTAAATCCATTTCACTGCAAATTTCCATATCGAAAATTAAATCGGGCTGGGGAACCTTTTGCGATGAATTTGAAGGAAGCAGAGCATAGTCGACGTGGAGGTAAGAAATGAGTTATCGGCTACATCGCCCTATGCCAATTTCGGGTGAATGCATAAGAGGATATCTCTTGAGACTCACTGAAGAAAATTTCATCGGACATCAATCTTGGCTGAGAGATTCTCCGGAAGAGCTAAGGATAATACGCTTAAATATCGGGAAAAAATTACACGGGAGGCTAGGAAATTTATTTCAAACAAAGGGGGAGGAACAGACGAGTAGCGCTAGTTTGAGCTCCAGTTATTTTATGCGTGCCAACAATCGATGTTGTCCGGATTGCTTTCGCGACATGTCATATTGGCGAGTGGAATGGGAGCATCGATTTTATGTTGCGTGCCATATTCATAAAAAATATCTTATAGATCTATGTCCGGTTTGTTCGGCAAAACTGCCCTGGAAAAGGCATTCTCTAGGGGCCTGCATGTGTGGCTCAAGAATTTCTGACTGGTCGGCGATGGAAGGTTCTAAAGGCGCATTGCTCATATCGGAATTTCTCGCGCTTGCATTAGCGAAAGAAACTCATAGAAATATTGAGGGATTAGATAATTTTTTAATTTCGAAATTTGGAAATCTTACGTCCAATAGTTTTTCGGCATTGATCCATTTATTTGGCACGTTTGCAATCAATCCCTTGACCAGACGAAAATCGGGGTCGCATGAATGTACCGATATGGAAGGATCGTTGGCGCTTGTGAATGCTGCATCGAATATTCTTGATGGATGGCCGCAAAACTTTGAAGGATTTTTGAAAGCGATAGGCGGATATCAGGAAGGGCGAGGAATCGAGCTTATGCCATCACGTCATTTCTATGGCTTCGCCAATGCGTTGCACAAAAAATTTTCTACGCCGGAACTAAGATTCGTTCTTCGCCGCTACCGATCTTTTGTATTAACGCATTGGCCTCGAGTATTAAACCAGCGGAATAGATGGGCCGGTCAAAAAGAAATAGAGGAGCAACCATATGTGTCCGTAATCCTTGCGGCAAAATGGCTGCATATCTCTTCGCAAAGGGTCGTGGAACTCTTTGATGCCGGCGTGCTGAGAGGGTATGCACGAATTTCTACTCAGGGAAGAAAAATCGTCATCATAGAGAAGAAATCATTATCTAATGCGGATAAATATATTGCGGATGTTGTTACTTTGAATGGAGCAGCAGAATTGTTAGGCTTGCCTAGAAGCCGATTGGACGAGTTGGTTGTGGCGAAAATTATCCGGCCGCGTCATGATGGGCCAAAAGACGGAGTGAACCGTTTATTTTCGAGAGCCGAAATTTCGCGATTTATTAAAAAAATTACTTCAGGTCAGCATGAGCCTTCGGAGGAGGAAGATTTAATTTCGGGGCCAGTTATATTGAAAGCCCACTTAGGTAAAGGAGAGTTCGTGCGATTGATCTTGGACATCCTTGAGAGAAAATTACCTTTACTTTGTGCCCGAACGACGGATTTTGGCTTTCGAGATTTAATCTTTAGTAGAAAAGGGTTTTTTACTTGGCGGAAATCTATTCGTAATGCACGTGACATGACATGTACCGTTGCCGAAGCGGCCAGTAAGCTCGGTCTAAAGCAAGAAGTTGCTTATCATCTGGTAAAAAAAGGATTACTTAAATCGAGAACTCAACTGGTCGGAAAGCGAGTTACTGCAGTAGTGGGGAAGAAGCACATACAGCAATTTGAGATTTCATATTTATCGGCGTCGAATATGGCGCGGCAATGTGAAACTTCTCCAAGGTCTTTAATTGCTAAATTAGCATCTAAAAATGTAGTTCCAGTAACCGGGCCAGGTATCGATCACGGCCGCCAGTATTTCTTTAAGACCGAAGATATCTCTAAAGCCGTCAAATTGCTTGGACATAAAAATTAAAAGGATTCGAGAATGGCGCTGCAAACACGTAATGTATTTATCGATACTCAGGCTTTCGTTAAAGCGGGCCTAGATTTCCAATCAAAAACAATTCAGGCCTTTACGGAAGCGTGTGAGCTTGGGGAATTTAATCATATTGCGACCACGATCACCATCCAAGAAATACAGGACAAGATTACTGACGCAATTAGTGAGGGCCTTAGCCGGGTATTAGATTTCAGAAGAAAGGCCAAACTCTTGGAGGGATCTAATGACCCAATAATTGCCGGTCTATTTGCCACATACGATCCAGCTCAGGTGCAAACGAGAGCTCTAGAGGTCTTCCAATCTTTTATTGATGACTGTAAGACCACGGCATTGGACTTAAAAAAAGTCGACGCCGATGAAGTATTCCGTCGTTATTTTCGGCATGAAGCGCCTTTCCAGGAAGGGAAAAAAAAGGACGAATTTCCAGATGCATTTTCGTTACTTGCGGTGGAAGCGCATCTGGGAGAAAAAGAGGAGTGTTATATCGTATCGGAAGATGGCGACCTTCGAGCGTTCTGTGAGGTCAATAAACGATTTCTTCTGATCGAGAACCTTGGCAAGTTATTGGACATATATAACAGCCACGATGACGAGCGATCTGAGTCTATCAAGTCTTACCTTGTTGATCATGAGGACGGTATTAAGGAGGAAATTGAAAAACAAATAAACGAAGCTGACTTCTACAACGCTTCGACGTGGGAAGACGCAGATGTGGTTCTTCATAAAGTGTTGGCAGTGCAGGAATATGATCCTGACATTATCAGAATCGATGATGAGAGTTGTCTTGTCGCATTCGAGGTTGCCGTCCTCTACGAAGTTCAAGTAGAGGGACCCGATTTCATTAATGGAATATATGATCGTGAGAGCGGTCGCCTGATAACCTTTGACAGAACAGTTCGAGAAGAGGAACAGGCGTTCGAAGTAAAAGTGGAGGTAGAGCTTGATTTTGAGCTGCAGGACGGTAAGTTTAAGATCGTTGATATGGAAGTAGTGGTTCTCGGCCTAAATAGCGGCGTGGAAGTGGCTGTTGAAGAAGAGGAATTCATTGACCCGCGAATGTAGCTTTCAAGGCGCAGGGATTGTCGTTGTCGCAAGGCTAGATGGTAGTAAATAACGAAACGGTTAGCTTGGTCGATTCGCCGTAAACTGAAAATAATTTTGCAGAATCACAAATAAAAATTTAAGTATTTATAGGAAATGATAATGACCAATGGCTTCATCTATGTTCTGCTGAATCCGTCAATTCCCAACATGGTCAAGATTGGACAAACCAAGACCACCTCTGAGAAGCGTGCTCGCGCCATTTCATCCGCGACCGGAGTACCGACAGACTTTATTGTTCTTTACGATGCGTTGGTTAGCGACGTAGAGAAAGCCGAAGAAGAAATTCATACACATTTTTCTGGTTATCGACCTAATAAAAGAAGGGAATTTTTTAATGTACCTCCGAAGTTAGCAATCCGTGCGTTGATAGATATTGCGCATAAATATCCTATCGCTCCTGTTTTGCCTACGACTATCGATGATGTCCTACCAATGCTCAAATCGCGATTCCCTAAATTTCTTGACCCAAATATTTTCAGTGCCCGAATCATCACCATCCCAGGAGCATGTTATCTAAAGGTGGGTCGCATGCTCAATGGCCTAGAGGAATACTCGGAGGAGGAGCTCCCCCTGGACGGCCTTAAAACACCGGAAACAATTACTCCGGAAGTGGTTGAGTACAACGCTAAGTTGCTTGGGACTTTGAATGACTATGATTGGATCATGATCTCAAATATATTCCCTCAAAATATTGCTGTCGAGATAGCTAAGGAATGGGAAGGGCCCGGAGGAAAATTGGAAATTTGGAATAAGAATAAAGAGAAATAAATCATCCGAATTAAGGATTGAACACACGCTTAATTCATTGCACAGACCTGAAAAAATAATCATCTGGTAGATGAGGTCGACGCTTGATAGTGCATATGGATGTCAAGTCGCCCGTCATCAAGTTTTAAGAAGTCTCCTCAACGAGGTTTCGCTTATGCTAGTGTTGCCAGCTCATGCCTTACTCGATAAAGATAGGTGTGATTCAGTGGGTGGGGCACATATATAAAATTCGAAGGGTAAAGATGTTTGCTAAAGATTTGCTGTCGGCAACTCTAGATGCTGAGGCTTGGCATTTGCAAAGCGAAGCTCTGCGGCGTTCAGCGGACGTGTTATGGGATAAATTTACTGCTGAATTGGTGCTTGCCGCTGTGGAGTATAAGAGGACGTCAGATATGGCATTAATGGATGTCGCCTACGAATATCTTATGTCCGCAAAATTGCTTTACGGCTTAGCTTTGGAAACGGGTCTTAAAGCTTTAATCATTAAGAAATTTCCAGACGAAATTGAAATTCGAATTACTGTGAACGGACACAATATTCCGATTGATGCAGAGGTAAAAAGTCTAGGGCTATCAGGTGGCCCGAGCCATAATTTGCTGGCGCTAGCAGAGAAAGCCGGAATATTTTCTGAGCAGTTTAGTAAAGCTTTAGTTACAGGAAGTGATAAAGAAGCGTTCAAAGATATATGCCGAAATCTCGGTGAGATCGTGATATGGCGCGGAAGGTATCCCGCACCTATACGGTCATTTACACCATTAGAGTATTCAAAAATGCTTCCATCTAAAATATTAGGCCATTACATGAGAGATTTTCTCGACCCCGTGATGGATACAATAAAAATATTTTTTCAAGACCAAGGCCATATTAACGATAAAACGTAATGTAAGAACCTTTGGAAGGTTGTGCGTATCTAGTTGATCCGATGCGACTCATAAAATCAACGTAAAAGACTTTATATGACCGTTTTTTGTATCTTATTTGCGGATGTGAGTAAGGGAGAAAATCCAATAATAATCTCCGATGTACTTGTGACTCATGATGTACGAAATTTAGCTCACGATCTTCGTTATGAGAAGGTATACATTCCTTCTTCTGGTGGAAGATTTCCTGAGCTACCCGGCGGTAAAGCTATTTCAGGGTTAATACAGAAAACGTATCTTGGAGAAAATTACGCTTTGGTATTTGCTGGCGACCTTTCGTCAGCACATGCGTTTTGGTCAGACATGCTGAAAATAAAAACACTTGAGGAATTTCTCCTGACGTGTCAGCTGTATAGATCAACTCTCCAGTTTGTGGCTATTACCACAATAGATGGGGAGTTAAATCGAGTCATTTTATGCGGCAGTGACGACTGTACACAATTTCAGCCCGGTGACTATGGGCGTGTCGTCATCGGCGGCTTTGGGGAGTCGTCTATTCGAGATTTATTGGTTCAGCAACAGGCGCTTTATTTCAAGGGAAGTGAAGATTTAAGCTCGATTGGGCGAGCGCTCTGTCTAGTTAGCGCGGCGTTGGAACTTGATGATAGTTCTCCAGAAAAAACTTTAAACAAACAGTTCGGCGCTTACTACGAAATTACTCTCTATGAGAATGGTGAATTCATAAAGCTGGAGCGGGTATTGTTTTCGTTTTGGGAAATTACAATTGTTGATGATACTTTAATGTGGATTCCGACAAAAATGTTCTATCACGAGTACATAGACGGCATGTTAATCGTAAGGCGAATTACGATACCTCCTTATAAAGAAGAAAATTCAGGCATTTGGCAGGATTGTTATGGGATTAACAGCTTTGAACGAAGGCACTCGCACGATTTTCTTCGGACCCACATCTCCGAATTTGCGCCAGATCCGTGGATAGAAGTTGTCAACGCTAAGCTTTACAATCGAGATTTCAGATTCATATCGAGTAATCCAATTATTCGATTTGAAAAAGATGGAGAAAAATGGAAAATCAATCCTGACTTCAATGAACTCAAAAAACACCAGGAGGCCGCTTCCGATGCCATGGAGGAAATGGATAAGAAATAAAATTATGGATATCTTTGTGAGCGTGAGATATTAGTCTGCAATATTAGAATATTAAATGTATCGAAGAACTTTTGGGGAGTCAGAAGTGCCGCAGCGCTTAAGATTCATATTGGATACTAATGTACTAATTCCGCTCCAAGATTCGTTCCAAGTTCTTGAGGGGAATTTGGCCAACTTTGTCCGATTAGCAACTTTAGGGGGGCATCAGTTGATGTACCACCCGGCCAATGTCTCCGATTTCGAGCGTGACGCTAATACTGAGCGGCGGCAGCGTAATTTACAGCGCATAAAACAGTATCCTGCTCTATCCGATCCTGCACCTTGTATTTGGAACACTCCTGATACTAGTCCTAATGATGCCTGTGATAACGAGCTTCTATACGCGCTTCACTGTGAGGCTGCTCATGCGCTGGTCACGGAAGATAAAGGTATACACGTTAAGGCGCGCTTACGTGGTTTAGCACATCGTGTTTACACCATTCAGACAGCAGAAGATTGGCTCAGACGACTCCATGAAACCCGGCAAATTATTCTGCCAAATATTCATAATGTCCCGCTTCATAGACTCACCCCCGAGTTATCTACATCTTTTTTTGACAGTCTGCGGCTCGGATACCCTGCGATTCAAGGTCGTGATGGCTTCGACGAATGGTTTCGCCAGAAAGCCCGTGAAGATCGACACGCGTGGGTGTATCGAGATGAACGTGACGTGTTGGCAGCAATATGTATTTACAAAATTCAAAGCGATGAGGTTCTGAATGATGCTGGAGATGTTCTTGGTGGCATCGCCCTAAAACTTTGCACTTTTAAGGTGGGTGAATCTGTGCGAGGACGTAAAGTCGGGGAGTTGTTCTTGAAAGCAGCATTCCGATTTGCAACAGAAAATAGTTGTGAACACATCTTTATCACGGCAGATGGTGAAGACCAGGATTATTTGATTCAGATGCTGAGGGACTTCGGCTTTGAAGAACGAGGCGTTTACCATGGTGATGTAGTATTGGTAAAGTCACATCCAGCAGCAGAGCCCCCAATAGATGGAATAGTGCCGGCCGAATATGTCCGACGCTATTTTCCGCACTTTCGGTCGGATGTAGAGGTGCAGAAATTCTTAGTACCAATTAAACCGCATTACCATGAAATACTTTTCCCGGACTATACCCCGGTTCAACCACGCCTCTTTGCTGCAACGGGCAGTGTAGGAAATGCTATCAAGCTTGCATATTTGTCTCATGCTCCGACCAAGTCGATACGTGCAGGAGATGTCTTATTGTTCTATCGTTCGGATGACGAGAAAGCGGTGACGTCCATAGGTGTGGTCGAGCAATTCGAAATTTCCGACGACGGCGCGCAGATCGCTAGTTTGGTCAGCCGTCGTACTGTCTATGGGATTGACGAAATTGACGTGTTGGCACAAAAGCCGACTAAGGTAATTTTGTTCCGACTTGTTGGACATTTTCCAGCTATCGTCCCATATGATCAGCTCATGTTTGACGAAGTTGTGACGGGTCCAATTCAATCTATTCGTAAGGTTTCAGATGTCGCTTTTTCCAAAATCCTCGCCGCCTCCCAGCGGTAGGATCGTTTTACTTTCTATAAAGCCGAAGTATGCTGAGCTAATACTGGCCGGCTCCAAACGGGTGGAATTTCGTCGCTCTTGGGCTGCGCAGGAAGTAACCAAGATAGTGCTTTATTCAAGCTCTCCAATTCAAAAAATTGTTGGTATTGTCGAGGTGGAGGACGTGGTAACAGCTTCCGCAACGACCTTATGGAAAACATGTGTTGAGCGAGGTGGTGGTCTTACCAGAGAAGAACTTCGCAGCTATTTTTCGGGTAAATCGCAAGGATTTGGTTTGTTGCTGGGAAACGTGTTGGAGTTTGCGAATAGTATCGAGCCATCGGAAATAATCAAAAATTTTGTGCCCCCACAATCATTTAGATATCTGGACAATAGCGATTACATAAATCTAGAAAAATTTTTTGCGACGAAGAGCGAGAAGCAATGACCTTATTTGTTGGTGGCGTTCATGCTGTCGGTAAGACTTTTGCGTTAAAAACGGCGTGTGAAGACCTTGGTTTGAGACATCTAACCGCAAGTCAACTTATCAAGGAGCAGCGCGGTTTATCAAATTGGACCGCCACACGACAAGTTGATGACATTGATGAGAATCAAAATGCATTGGTCGCGGCTGTTAGACGCTTAGAACGAGGTGGAGAAATCCTCGTTCTCGATGGGCACTTTGTGCTGCGTAAAACTTTAGGTGTTCATGAAAAAATCGGTATGGAGATATTTTCTCAGATTAACGTGCAAGGAATTATTTTATTAGAAGCTCCTATTGAACTTGTAGTAGATCGGCTTCGTCAACGAGGTGATGAAACTTGGGAGCCATCGGAAGTCGAGCTCTTTGCACAAAGAGAATTGGAGCATGCGGAAGCAGTTTCTAAAATACTGGGTGTCAGACTTTTGAAACTGCTAACTCCCTCGAAAGCGGAGGTTAAAGAGGCACTTCATAATCTTATGTCTGGATCGCTGATTTGAATGCTCTAACCCGGGAATCGCGGTGATGCTCGATCTAACAGGGTAGGAATAAGCAGTTAAATTGGCGCCAGTAGGGGGACAAAAATGAAGTTAAAAGCGGTTCTTTTGCATCAGCAAGCCAATATGAGTGCCAATCTCATTTGGGGGCCGCCCCTCACTTCTGAATCGAAACAGCAGTTAGTCGAATCATTAGAGGATTTACGAAAAAAGGAGTATTGGGCGAGTCCCTTCCCCGAAGGAGATGGAATAACCTTTTCGCATAAAACATATGAATCGGATAGCGCATTGCGCGATTTGATAACGTGTTTTGAATGGTTGGAAATTATTGTTCCTTCTCATAGTGCCGATGAGGCCATTGGCCAACTTCACGCTGGCAGAAAGGTTCGTGTCCGATATCTCGTGCCGGCCGATAAATTGCTTCAGTGGCCAGCACTCATTCAGTTAGGGCCATATAAAATTCACCGGCCCGTCGTGCCAGGTGAAAGACCCGCTATCGATCATCCTTGGCACGAATATTTGCTTGATATTGCCGGAGCGGACGTAGATCCAGATTGGGATCCACAGTCTGCGCCTCTTGGAACGTTGGCTAGATTATTAGCTTATCCGTTGATCGAAGGTGAAACAGATGTCGATGGGCGTTTATTGTTTCCCGTAGGCGCGGGAACCGCGGAAGATGAGCTGCTCGTTCTCCAAATTACAGATCACGCGGACAGAGTGCTCGATATACTTCGGCATAATTATTGTCACTATAAAATCCCTCACTACACACCAAACCAAGCGGGAGTTCTATCGGATTGGGGATTTCGAGCAGCATTCGTCATGCCGGATGCGGCAGATATTCCAGAGCGTCTTGTAGTGGCGAAGGGACAAGTATTTGAAGCAAATAATGTTTGGCTAGGCCTGGAAATAGACTCGCATCCTGGTTGCGAGGCAAGTCAGATGGCGACGATTGCTGCCGGTATTGTTGCGAATGTAGTTGAAGAAAGGGCGCGTGCAGCGCTACGGATGCGAGGGCAATCGTTTTTTCTTCTTAATGATGAAATGAAATTTCTCTCCTTGGTTTTTTCCGCAGATGCCTGCGCGTTAGTAGAAAAGAAAACGGGACTAGCACAGCGTCTGCACGTTGCTGCTTTTGCTAGTTTTGGAAGAAAAGAAAACTTTGAGGAACATTTACAGGTTTTCAAAAAGTTATACAAGTTTCGCAATGGCATCGTACATCAAGGAAAGAGTTTTGGTGAGCTCGGAATTACCGCAAAAGAATGTTTGATCATGATGGACAACATTCTATGTTGCTGCATAGATGCCGCGATACGGGAAGGATGGACTACGAAGGCGGAGGTAAAGCATGCGATTGATGCCCGCCTCTTATCATTCGGAGTGCCAACCTTAACACCTGGCGAAGATGTGGATGAGGAAACAGGTCCTTCGTTAAATATTTAAAGAGCTTGGTCATTTGGGGTGACGTAGTGGTAGACCAAAAATACGACGATATGATGGCTCATTATTTCGCGGACCTGAAAGAGCAGTCCAGCAAAAGGCTGGCTGAAGCGGGCGATCTGATTGCGAAGTTCACGACAATAGCGGCATCTAAGGGCCTTATCCTCAGCGCGGACTCATTTGAGTATATTCAGACCACTGGAATCGTTGCTAAGGCACAGAACATCGCCAGGACACTATTGGGACCTATAAGGGCCGAACGAGACGGCCTGCTGCCATTCAACGAGATTGCGAGTCGATTTCCGCCTAGCCCCCATTACGAAGGGTGCTTTGCCGGACCCGACTTTATCTTGATGGCCCATCCCTGTTATCGGCGCGGAATGCACCCAATCAACAACTGGGCTCCGAGGTTTATAGATCTGTTCTGGCGGTTCGACGGCCCCGGTATAGAAAGATACATTGCTCTCGACGAAGATCGGGTTCGGATCGATGTCGATGGTCCGGGCTATTTCGAGGGAGACACTTGGCACGGCGCTCCATTTAACGAAGACATACAAAATATCAAATCTGGAATCGTCAAGCTCCGCCCACCCCTTGATCTGGAGTCTCGGCATGTCTCATTCTTCTTCGCCGACGCATACTGCGTAGATATAAAGTGGAGCGAATCGGATGGAATCAAGTCGTTTCAGGCGCTCGAAATAAAGACGGAGAAGATTAGTATTGAGATCGGCGGTCAATCTTATTTCCCCGCCCGCTACTTACATGCCGAATTCGATCTCGCAGCTAATTGTTTCAGACACTTCGACGGAGCGATCCAGTATTTTACGGAAGAAGAGTATTTTCAGAGGCGAGATGCCGACTTCAATATGACGATGAAGAACCATGCGCACGTCAAGGCCAGTTCGAGCAAGGTCTTCAAGATCAATGGTCCGCTCAAAACGGAAGACTGGGTTGAGCTATGCTGCCACTTCTATACAGCCAATCCACTTACCTTCGAGTATTTCAGCGGCGAGTATCCGAAGCATGTCGTTGAAACGCTCGCAAAGATCCGAAACCACGCATCGAAACTCGATGGCGAGTAAACCATTCTCGACACGACCCGCATGATCAAGTCAAATTAGTACAATTAATTACGGTGTTGTTTAACGATTGGCTTTGTCAATTTCTGGCGAATTTCATATGAAATTCTCTTAACTATTTCTGCATAATCCCCACCATTCTTATAGGGATGAGTTGTGTAACGTGTGTGAGCTAGAAATTCTTCTCGAAAGCTATCTATTTCGTCACAGAGTCTTGTGAGGATCATATGGGTTCGATGCGTGTGCCATTCCACTTTTTTGTCGACTAGAAGATTCAAGAGTTTTCGTATAAATCCTGAAAGTTCTTCAACATGATGAGCCGCTCGCTCTATTCGCAATAGCAAATCTTTTTGTTTGCCAATTTCAACTACATGCGCGGTATATCCATTTAGGACTTCCATCGCTCGCATTGCAGGATAAAATGGGTTTCCTCGATAATATAAAAAATCCACAGAGGAAATGGGGAGCCGAGCTTGTATCAGCCTGCGCTGATCGCCTATGAGCTCTTTTGCATCGGTTATGCCAGTTAAGCAAATATCATAGGTCTGAGTTATTCGGTCGTTAGCTAAATATTCGATTAAAGCTTCCTGTTTTGATGAAACAACTTGGGATATCGAATAGCCGACAAAAAATAAGCCAAATAAAACTTCTATAGCAGATATCCCTTTTGACCAACCGTAAGGGGTGATGTCACCATAGCCTAGAGTAGATATGGTAACTATGCTGAAGTAAATGCAATCCGCATAAGATGTGATCGAGCGAAGGGATGTTTTTAATCCGTCTTCAGTTGGTCCAAGTTTGAAGTAAAGGAAAGCGAATCCTAGAATTGCGATGATTAATATTGTTGCTAATTTACAGATAAGACGTAATTGATTTTTTTGGTTTGTATTCATCTGCTTCCCCACGGATTGTCTTTGGCCATTTCTTTATGTTTTCCCTAGCGTTGAGGATGATGTCCGACATAGAGTCGTCTGTCAGTAAATATTTAAAAAGCCATTTAGATCATCGTTTGGAAAGTATTGGGCGAGTCGGTATGCAATTGACCCATGTGGTGTTGTAAAAGCTAATAAAAAATAAGACCTTAAGAAGAGATGCATTGCGTCTGTATGCAAAAACATCGGCTGAGAGTTGAACCACTATGCTATCGGCGATAGGGGCATCGACCAATATGGCAGACAAGAGTTTCCCGGTTTATCTAAGACGAGAGCAACACTTTGCTTTGCGCGTGTAACTGCAACGTAAAAACTTGCTGCGGGATTCGGCTCAAGCGAAACCCCGTTTTGTATAAACGCAATAATTGGTTTGGTTGGCACTATCAGGACGCGTTCGTGCGTCGAGCCTTTCGCGAGTTTAAAATTTAAAAAATCTAGATTGAAATTTTTTCCAGAACTAGCGGAATGACGTAAGCATTTTGGACTATACCGCTCGACATACGCGTCAACATCTTTTGTCATTAGAAGAAAAACTCCATCATGATCCGAAGTAGCCTCGTTTTTTGATTCTGTGGCAGGAAAATTCCAATCGGCATTAAAAATAGTATCGGAAAATTTTGCAATTTCGGCATGACAGCGCCAGGTAATTGCGCTTTCTTCAATTTCTAGAATTCCTTTTTTCTCGCGCTCTCTGAACCAATGGATCGCCTCAGCGTAGGCGTATTTATTATTCTTTCTGCTACGTGCATTCGTAGATAGTACGGATTGCCGAATATCCCCTACCATCGTAATGTCGATGCTTGTCTCGAAGAGAGCATCAATGATTTCCCAATCATGACTACTTAAATCTTGTACCTCATCAATAAAAATTTCGTCATATAAACATTGCAATCTATGAAATAAAGTCCCGGCGCTTTGTTTAATTAGTTCATGAGAAAGTCTGGCGAGTTCGCAAGCATAGGCGCAGTCATGAGAGTCAAAGAATCGTTTGTAGCCAGATGCCATCATGTTCGGACGGCCTTCAAAGTTAAATCCTTTAACTCGCTTATTTGGAAATTTAAATGGTAAAAACGGCTTAGCAAAATGCCGTAGTAAAAATGTATACCACCCCATCACCTCAACATATTGGTGATCGCCGGCATAAATAGATAGACGATCGCATAATTCGATTTGGTTTTGTTGCGTAAACGTCAAAATCAAAGCTCGCCGATTGCTAGGCAAGCTAGCGCAATGATCAACGATACCTTGAGTTTTGCGTGAACCTGCAACAGCAAGGGTTAGCTTGTTAGTCATGAATAAAATTGGCGGCTTCAAGCATGTATTGAGGCGGTGTAATTTTTTGTTCAGACATCGCGATACGTAACGCCGCCTCTGTCTTTTCCCGCTTCATCCATTTAGTTAAATCTACGGCATCCTTTATGCCCAATATCATTCGAATTAATTTTTCGTCGTTGTGATTTACGATTTGAGGCTCCAGCGTTGTCCCGCGCTCTATGCTTCCTATAAAAAGTGCTCTTCTACCGGCAGCTAAATATTTACCAACAGGTTCCCGTAATTCAGATGGATCAATGCCGTCATTATCTCGAAGTACTGCGACTTTTTTGTTGAGTGCGCTGCAGAGTTCAAGGCAACGATTTAATGGCAAACCCCTCATGCTAAGAACGTCAATACCGAATTCCATGGGGGATTTCCCGTGAGCATCTTTAAATACTCGTTCAAAAATAATTTCATCTGACGGGCCTTCCACTAGAACGATTTTCGATGAGAGCGCCATCCGTAGAGTGTCGTAGCCGGACAGTTTCTGAAAGTAACTAACGGTTTCTGGGGTAAGTTGTGAAATTTTGGCTACCGAGTCGTGTTCGATCAATAGCAATGCGTCCAGTCCCAGGCGATTTAATACGAAAGCACTGTGGGTTGTTATGAAAAGCTGTTGTTGATCACTTGCGAGCGAGTTGATTCTAGATAAAAGTGTGGTCAGACTCGTGTGCGAAAGGTGATTTTCAGGCTCTTCGATCATTACGAAGTTGGCAGTCCCGTTTTGTCGCGCCATAGCAAGAGATATTTTTATTGCGGCCTGTTGGCCTTGGCCTGACATGGAAAATGGCACGGCATCAACATGTGGCGTGACCACTCCTTCCCATGAGGTGCGGGAGCTCTGGTCCATCGCTAGCGTAATGGGTTGGCTATGCAAGGAAGCATGAAGGTCTCCAATACGTTTATTCACGTCCACAAGAGCAGTATTTGACATCTCTGCTTTTACGTTCCGATACGCTAAGGATATATCTGCTCGTTCGGAAGGCGCCAAATGATCATTAATAATTTGGCGAAGGTGATAATCCATACCGAATGGAGAACGAACGGTTCGCGAATCAATAATTGCGGTAACCAACTGTCGTGGCCTGGCGGTCAGTTTTACGTCGGCAAATGAACGCCAATCTACTTGGTAGTATTCAATAGGTAACAAGGCAGTCGGTTCGATAATCCATTTATCGAGTTCAGGAGCGTATTCTGGATTCGGCACTATATGTAGGCCGACGCCTGGACAGGCAATAGTAGGAACGTCACTATTAATTGCGCCGCACAGCGACTGTAGTTCATCGCTATTTTCCAAAAAAAGCTCGATATGGATTTCAGGCAATGCTACTTGCTTGCCATCTTTTCGGTTTTGCAGAAAATCTGAGACTAACGTTGCATTGAACCAATATGGATTCAATTCTTCTTGGGCGCTTTTGCCATGAATTCGCCCAGTCAGCGCCAGTACGATTGCTTCCATTAATGTAGACTTTCCAGCTTCATTACCTCCTACGATGATATTCATCTTTGGATTTGGTTTTAGCTCGAAGTCTCTGTGGATTCGGTAGCCCTTAATTTTTATTTTAGTTATCAATTTTTGCAACCTTTGGTTTAAGTATTAACAGCATAACTTAACTCTCAAATGTTACTGATCGCAATATTGGAACTGGACAAAGCATCCTTGATATCAAAATCTAAAGAGCAAGACCTCTATGCACTTGCGACAATTGCGTTTTGGAAAATTTCGGGCTATTGCAGGGGCGGAAGACTTGTATATAGGAATTGCAGTCCATGAGTAAACCGGAACAGATATCTCGCCGCCACCATTTTGTTCCACAGTTCTATTTGAGTGCCTGGAATTCTGATGATGAAAAAGGCTTGTGGCTTTATCAACGTGATTTTAAAGATCTTGTGAAGTCTTACCGTCGGCCAACCAGGTCAGTTGGCTACGCGAGAGATCTATATACATTGCGTCCCGAAACGAATTATTCTGTGCTTAACTATTCCGAGGATTCAATAGAGAAAGACTTCTTCTCTATTCTTGATGATGACGCTGCGAAGGTTCATCAGAAGTTGATCCACTCGGGATTAAAAGACCTAAGCGTAGAGGATCGGTATGTCTGGGCACTATTTCTGAATTCTCTTATAGAACGAGGTCCGTCCCGAATAACCGAGATTGAAGCTGCAGACTCCGGTGATACGGTCCGAAATGCGCTCATCGAGAAATGGGCGCACTCGAAGTTTGCAGACAAAATCGATTTTGACGCGATGTATAAAAATTCAGTACGCTATGTCCTGGTTAGTCGCATCAAAGAAGAGGCAGTTGTTGAGTATTTTTCAAAAATGAGATGGGCGGTCATTCATCTACCCATTGAAGGTGAGCATTTCATTACTAGTGATAAGCCCGTAGTGATAAATGCCGGCCAAGAAGAAAACCCGATTCACTGTTTATCTGTGTCCATATCGCCTAATAAATTATTTATTGCACACAGTGACTCATCAGAGTTCGATGAAGAATTTCTGAGGACCCTTACAGTAATCCATAACATCATAATTATGGAGCGTGCCGAAAAGTATGTCGTATCATCCAAAAAAATGGACGATGGGCCTCATACAAAATATTCAAGAGCAATCCATAAATTTCTGGCTATTTCATCGGATAAAACACCTTAATTTGGAGTTGTCATCTTTTTTGATAAAAAGTAGGATTTACGCATCTTCTGTGAGAATTCCAGCCGGGATCGATTCTCACAGACATGAAAAAATCCTTTAAAAACAACGGCTCGATTTTTCACCTTCTGTGAGAACCTACAATTTGTCCGGAAGGCGCAGAAATTTGTGCCGCGGATAATTGAAAAGGCCAACCTCGACGGTTGGCCTTTTTACTTGGCCTACCTATTTTCCATCGCCCCCAGCATCGATGGACAACCCTCTTCGCGCCGCAATCCATCGATGACTCCCTGACGATCCGCAGGCAGCCGGTTCTGGCTCATCTTCCACTTCCCTTCGATTGCGAAAATGGGAATTTCAATGCCGACAATCGCCTTGAGTTGCGCGGCAATATAGTCCTCCGGCGCGTCGAAGACTTTCCAGGGCTGTTCGCGTTTGCTCTCTTGATTAACCGTCATTTCGCCGACTTGCGCATGTATCCAGGAGACGTCATCCATGACTTCGGGTTTGCCTCGCACCTGAACCATCGCGAAGTTCCAGGTCGGCACCACTTTCCCATGCTCCGCCTTCGATGAATACCACGATGGCGTCACATAGCATTCAGGCCCCTGGAAGACCACTAAAGTTTCGGCGCCTTCGCGCAGGGCATCGAGTTGTTTGTTTCCCCGCGCAAGATGGGCGCGCAATATGCCGTTCTCGCCGCCGGCGTGAAGGGAAAATGGAATCAGGTTGGCCATCAGGCCGTTGCTGCCCGCGGTAATCAGTGTGGCCAAAGGGTAAGCTGCAATCAGTCCATGGAGAACATTCAGCCGCTCTTCTCGAAACATGCTCGGACAATGCATTTCAATTCCTTCTCTCAAGATTCAAGCGCAAAAGACCGGTAAATAATATTGAGAATACAGGAGACTTCAAATTTCAGTGCCAAACAACATGCTTGATTATTTCTGATCATTCCGTGCTAGAATTTCGCTCAAGACAGTTCGAGAGCGAGTGAGAAACGGACTAGCTGCCCGAAGCGATTCGGGTCCTGCGGTTAGCAGGGGTAACAGAACATCGCAAGGCAACAGAGTTTGCCGAGACAAGGCCCTACGGGGCCTTTTTCTTTTTCTTCGTCGGTCGAGGTTTCTTCTCTTTAGGAGGAAATACTCCCGCAATCTGCCCAGCCAACGAAACAAATCGCCAGCTTTGCGCGTTTGTTTTGGCAACCAAGGGCTTCAGATAGGCACTTTTTACGAACATTCTGACAGCCGGTACTTTGGCAACCCGATCTTTTTCGAGACCGAAGAACACCGAATAAATCGGTGATCCTTGCAGTAATGGCAGCGTGACATGCGCGGCATAAGTGTAGCTTTCCTCGGCGTTATAAATGACTCCCTTCAACATTGATTGCATCACTGTGGGAAGCTGCAACGAGCATTCATAGCGTAATACGTTGAAGGCGCGTAATTCGCCCTGATAGCTGTAACGATGCTGCGTCCGGTGTCGCGTGTCGTCGAATTGCTCAGTGAAGCAGTGACATCCAAAAGTCACGTGCATATCAATGATGTTTGTGCCCAAGGCATTGAGTGGCACTTTCATCCGCATCGGGGCTAGATGCTCAAACTTGTAAAGCTTGCCGTTGAATTGCTTATGAGGAAAATCACTCATTGTCGGGAGGGGAAAAATAATCCGCCATCTTAATGGGCTAAGCTCCTAAGCTACTGCCTGATTTTCCAAAGGCATGGTAGACGTGAATAAACATCGTCTCCTATACTCTTTTGACACAAAGACCGACAAAAATATAGGAGACCACCATGACCCCTACAATGGCGCATCGCGCATTGCCGCTGCGTAGGAGCAACGTGTATTCAGCACTTGCATCAATTTTCTTCGGTCTCGCAGCGGCGGTCGCATCGCCCGTTCTATACGCAGCCGATCCCCTGATCCCAATCGACGTATCCTTGGGTGACGTCTCAATCAACAAAGTCCCCTTCCTCATCGCCGCCGACGCCGGCATCTACGCGAAAAACGGCCTCGAAGTCCATCAATACATCACGCCCGAAGCCGCCGAGGCCGCGAAAGGATCCGGCGTGATCGTCCCGCCCGAATACATCAATGCGGACATCGGCAAGGCGCCCCTCGTGGTCGGCGGCGGTTCGCCAACCATGTACCGCACCATCAACAAGCCGGGCGCGCCGCTCGATATCATCGTCTCCACCACGGAAGATATCGTGCGCTCGCACGTCATCGGCAAAGCATCGATCGCCTCGCTGCAGGATCTCAAGGGCAAGCGCATCGGCTTCACCGGGCCGGGCACGGTCACCAATTACGGCACGCTGGCCTTCCTGAAAAAAATGGGCTGGGAGCCGGGCAAGGACATCACGCTGGTCGAGAAGGCGTCAACCGTCTCGGCCCTGACGCAGGACCGCGCCGACGCCATTGTCGGCAGCGCAATGGTGGTGGCCAGAGGCAAGCAAAAAGGCTTCAAGGACCTGGCCAATCTGACCGATTACAACATCCCGCTGGCCGGCTCCGGCATCATGGTCGAACACGATTGGCTTGCCGCCAATCGCGATGCGACGGCGCGTTTCGTCAAGGCGGCAGTGGAAGCCACCGCGTTGATGAAGCACGACAGAAAGGTGTTCAACGCGGCGCTGGTCAAGTGGTTCAACATCAAGGACCAGGCAACGCAGGACCTGATGTTCGAAGCGGCGCAGGAATTCCCGGCCAAGCCTTACCCTTCGGTGGAAGGCATCAAGGGCGTGATGGCGATGTACGATTCGCCGGGCATGCGCTCGCACAAGCCGGAGGATTTCTACGATGCCGGTTTTATCGCGGCGCTGGATAAAAGCGGTTATCTGGACCGGATCGACAAGAAATAACTTTCTTACACCGCATACTGCGCGATCCCGTTGCCGAACGACCAATTCTCCTTCTTGCCCTCGATCAGCATGACGATCACATCGGCGGCAGCGACGGCGCCGGTTTCGGCAACCGAGGCTGCAATCGCCGCATACAGCGCTTTCTTCGTCTCGAGCGTGCGCCCTTCGCTGACGGTGATCTGAATGAACGCCACGCGATCGCTGTGTCTGATGCCAAGATATTCCGGCGTGCATACCAGCTCCGACGCCGGATGCCGCGTGAGCAGCTGAAACCGGTCGGCCACCGGCACATTGAAGGTATCGATCAGCGCAACATGGATCGCATCGGAAATGGCGTCCAATTGAGAATCGGTAATTGTTTGCGGAACGGAAACGCGAACGAAAGGCATGATGTTCTCCCTGAGTTGATGAGATGCGCGCATTGACAGGCAAATCATAGAAGCCGAGAATGCTTTCGTAAATTTGAAACTTGGCAAGCAATACATCCAAAAAATCGAACCATGGCCATTCGCCCCAATCTTGATATGGATGTCCTTCGGACCTTCGTCACGGCCTTTGAGCTGGGCAGTTTCGCGCGGGCGGCGGATCGGCTTGGGCGTTCGCAATCGGCGGTCAGCACGCAATTGCGCAAGCTGGAAGAGCAGATCGGCCAGGCGCTGGTGCAGAAATCCGGCCGCGGCCTGGTATTGACCGCGGCCGGCGAAAGCCTGTTCAGCTATGCCAAACGCATTCTCGAATTGAACGATGAGGCGGTGCAGATGGTGCGCGGCGCCGAGGTGGAGGGCTGGGTGCGCCTGGGTTTGCCGCAGGATTTCGCCGAGAGCTGGCTGCCGGCGATCCTGGCCCGCTTCGCGCGCACGCATCCAAAAGTGCGCGTGGAAGTGCGCGCCGACCGCAATGTCCATCTGCTGGAAAAGCTGATGAAAGGCGAGCTCGACCTGGTTTTGGCATGGGGCGCCGGCGACGATGCGCCGCATGCGGCGAAGGTCGCCGATCTGCAGCTTGCATGGGTTGGGCGCCCTGACTGGCCTGGCGTGCGGAGCCTGGGCGCCGAGCCGCTGCCGCTGGTGGCGTTCGAGCAGCCGTGCCTGTTCCGCTCGGCCGGCATCGCGGCGCTCGATGCCGCCGGCATTCCGTGGCGGCTGGTGTTCCTCAGCGCCAGCCTGTCCGGGCTGTGGGCCGCGGCGGCGGCGGGACTCGGCATCACATTGCGTACCGCCGTCGGCATGCCGGCGGGGTTGTCGGCGCTCGATCCCATCGCTACGGGCCTGCCCGCGCTGCCGTCGATTTCCCTTGCGCTGCATCGCGCCGACGATGAGCCGAATGCGGCGGTCAGCAGCCTGGCCGACATCCTGATGGAAACCATTCACGATCAACTCGGCATGCTTGCGAAGCCGCGCCTGGCGGCCTGACGGCGCCCTTCCCACTATCCTGCCCCGCCAATGCATCCCATCTTCTCCATCGTCATCGCACAGCTGTTCGGCACTTCACTCTGGTTTTCCGCCAATGGCGCAGCCGACGACCTGACGCGCGCCTGGGGCCTTGCGCCGGGCGACATCGGCTTGCTGACCAATGCGGTGCAGCTGGGTTTCATCATCGGCACGCTGACATTTTCCCTGTCCGGACTGGCCGACCGGTTCGAGGCCAGCAAAATATTCACCGTTTGCGCCGTTCTCGGCGGACTCTTCAACGCGGCGTTTGCATTGACCGCGCATGGCTTGTCCGCGGGGATGCCGTTGCGCTTCGCTGTGGGTTTCTGCCTGGCCGGGGTTTATCCGCTGGGCATGAAACTGATCGTGAGCTGGGTGCCCGACAAGGCCGGCGCCGCGCTTTCACAATTGCTCGGCATGCTCATTCTCGGCACGTCGCTGCCTTACGGCATCAGGGCGGCAGGCTCCAGCTGGCCGTGGCAAGCCAGCATTCTGGCGTCGTCATTGCTGGCATTCGCGGCCGCCGCAATGATCTGGCGGCTCGGCGACGGACCGCATCTGCCGCGCAACGGCGGCAAAAGGGCCGTGAGGTCCGTGCGGGCCGGCCATATTTTTTCCTGCTTTTCGATTCCACAATTCCGGGCGGCGGCGTTCGGCTACTTCGGCCATATGTGGGAAGTGTATGCGTTCTGGACCATCCTCCCTGCCCTTGTGGTCTTGAGCGGTATCGCGGCGCCTGCAACGAATGGCGTGTATGGATATGCATTTGCGATCATCGCAATCGGCGCCGTCTGCAGCATTGCCGGCGGCGCGTGGAGCAAGCGCATCGGCAGTATTCGCGTTGCCGCAATCACGCTTGGCATATCCGGATTGTGTTGCGCGCTGTATCCATTCAGCGTTGCATGGAGCATGCCGGCCAAGCTGCTTCTCATGTTCGCCTGGGGGGCGACGGTCGCCGCCGATTCGCCGCATTTTTCGGCCTTGTCCGCCAAGGCCGCTCCGCCGGATAACGTCGGCAGCGCGCTGGCCTTGCAGAACGCCATCGGCTTTGCCATTTCAATGGTGTCCATTCAACTCTGCACAGCCGTCATCGAGCATGCCGGGAGCCGGATATCGTGGCTGTTGCTGCCGGGCCCGCTGCTGGGTTTGATCGGACTTATGCCCCTGATTTTGCGAACCCGTTTTCAGCCTGCGTCTTGATCGGTTTATTGTGTGCGCGATTCGCCATCGAATCTAAAGTATCTATTCATAATCTATTCAAAATAGACTAATATCTGGCTATTACTATAGGTAGATAGCCTGAAAAATATCTATTCATCATGAATTCATTTCCGTCCCCGGTCGAGCAACTGCGCGCCATTCTGCGGCAACAACCCGCGGACGGCACCGCCTTGTGCCGGCAATTGCGGATTTCCCAGCCGACGCTGTCCCGGCTCTGGAAAACGGCGGGGCCGGATATCGTGCGCTTCGGGGCGGCGCGCAGCTCGCAATACGGGATGCTGCGCAATATTGCGGATATCGGCTCGCTGATTCCGATTTTCCGGGTCGATGAAGAGGGCGCGATCGCCGCCTTCGGCGAACTCCGTGTGCTGCAAAACGATTGGTATGTATTCACGCCGGAGCATGGCGGCGCGCCTCGGCTTAGTGAAGGCTTGCCGTTTTTTCTGCAGGATCTGCGGCCGCAAGGGTTTTTGGGGCGGCTGGTGCCGCAACGCCATACCGATCTTCAACTGCCGCCGCGCATCATCGACTGGAGCGACGACCACGTCCTGATCTATCTGGCCAAGCGCGGTGAAGATATTCCCGGCGATCTGGTCGTCGGCAGCATGTCGTATCGGCGCCTGCTCAATAACCCGGTGGCCGATTCGATACCGATGCCGCCAGGCGAACGTGAAACGGTCTATCCCGAATTGGCGCGTCTGGCCAACCGTGGCGATACGGCCGGTTCGTCCATCGGCGGCGATCAACCGAAGTTTCTGGTCAATATCGAAACCGGCAATGGGCAATCGCACCCGTCCATCGTCAAATTCTCGCCGGCCACTGATACGCCGGCCGGCCGCCGCTGGGGCGACCTGCTGATCGCCGAGCATCTGGCTGCCGAAACGCTGGCCGCATTCGGCATTCCCGCCGGCCCTTCCGACCTTGTTTTCGCGGATGGACGGGTATTCCTGGAGGTGCGCCGCTTCGATCGCATTGGCGAACGCGGCCGTCGTCCGATGGTGTCGCTGACCGGCATCGATGGTTTGCTCGGCATGCTGGACCGGCCGTGGTCGGACGCCGCGACCGCGCTGGCCGATCGCGGTTTGCTCGCGCAAGACCAGTTGCTGCGCGTTCGGCTGCTCGACCTGTTCGGCGCGCTGATCGGCAATACCGATCGTCATCCGGGCAATCTGGCGTTGTCCTGGCGCCTCAACGGCGCGTTTTCGCTGCTGCCGGCCTACGACATGCTGCCGATGATGTACCGGCCGAATACGCAGGGCGAAGTGATTGAGCGCACATTCGAGCTGGCTGTCATCGACAAGCTCGATTTGCGGCAGCTCGCGCCTGCAATGGAAATGGCGACGTCATTCTGGAACCGGGTCATCGCGGATCCGCGAATTTCCGATAACTTCACGCAGATCGCCATGGCGCATCTGGACGCCATCCGGCCGCGCCGCTGAGCTTTTATCGCCCTCCTACAAGGGCTTCTGTCCCAAATTGAACTTCGCATCCGGGCAATGTCTTAGCTAATCCATCCCACCCGTCCCTTTAGCCGACAGCCAGGAGGTTTCGACGATGGCCAACGATGAACCACGCAATCCCGGCCGGCGCAGCCTGCTGACCGGCGCCGCCGCGTTGAGCGTGGCGCCGCTGGTCGGACGCGCGGCCAGTACAGCGCCGGGCGGCGCCATTGCGCCGGCCGGCGACGTCGATATGATCCTCCAGGTCAACGGCCGCGACCACCGGCTGGCGCTCGATGTCCGCACTTCCCTGCTCGACGCCCTGCGCGAACATCTGCATCTGACCGGCTCCAAGAAAGGCTGCGACCAGGGCCAGTGCGGCGCCTGCACGGTGCATGCCGACGGCGAACGCGTGCTGTCGTGCCTGACGCTGGCGGTCGCGGCGCAGGGACGGGCGATCACCACCATCGAAGGCCTGGCCGGCGAAAACCAGCCCTTGCATCCGGTGCAGCAGGCCTTCATCGATCAGGACGGTTTCCAGTGCGGCTATTGCACGCCGGGGCAAATCATGTCGGCGGTGGCCTGCATCAAGGAAGGCCACGCGCACAGCGATGCCCAGATCCGCGAATACATGAGCGGCAATCTGTGCCGTTGCGCGGCGTATCCCAACATCGTCGCCGCGATCAAACAGGCGCGCGGCGCAATGGAGAACGGCTGATGCGTCCCTTCAATTATCAGCGCGCCGCCGATGCCGGCCAGGCCGTGCGCGCCGGGGGCCAGACCGGCCAGGGCCAGACGGATGCCGCTACCCAGTATCTCGCCGGCGGCACCACGCTGGTCGATCTGATGAAGCTGGACGTCTTGCGGCCGCATACGCTGGTCGATCTCAATGCGCTGCGCGAACGCTACGGCGGCATCGAACTGTCGCCGGCCGGCCTGCATCTGGGCGCCTTCGTCAAGATGGCGGCGGCGGCCGATCACCCGGGCATCCAGCGCGATTATCCGGCGCTGGCGCAGTCGCTGCAGCTCGCGGCCAGCGCCCAGTTGCGCAATATGGCGACACTGGGCGGCAATGTGCTGCAGCGCACGCGCTGCCAGTATTTCCGCGACCCGAGCTGGAGCGCCTGCAACAAGCGCCAGCCCGGTTCCGGCTGCGCGGCGATCGGCGGCGCCAACCGCAATTTCGCCGTGCTCGGCGTCGACGACAGTTGCATCTCCCAATCGCCGGGCGACTTTTCCATCGCGCTGATCGCCATGGACGCCCAAGTCGAAATTCTCGGCCGCGGCGGCGCCCGCGAGATGCCGTTCGCGCATCTGCACAGGCCGCCGGCCGGCGCGCCGCATATCGAAACCACGCTGCATCCGGGCGATGTGATCACCGGTTTCCGCATTCCGGCGCAGGCCGGCAACCGCCGCTCGCTGTATCTGAAAATCCGCGATCGCGCGTCCTATGAATTCGCGATCGCATCGGCCGCCGTCGCGCTGGATATGGATCGCGCAACCGTGCGCCATGTCCGCATCGGCCTCGGCGGCATGGCCTACCGGCCGTGGCGCGCTTCCCAAGCCGAAGCCTTCCTGGCCGGCAAGGCGCTGAACGAAGAAACCGCGGCCGCGGCGGCGCAACTGGCGATGGCCGGCGCCGTCACCCACGGCGACAACGACTATAAACCCGAACTCGGCCGCCAAACCCTGATTCGTGCGCTGCTGCAAGCCGCGGCGCTGGAGACTTGATCATGCCCGACGACAGCAGCGTCCATTTCGGACAAGCCCGGCAACGCATCGACGGCCGCGCCAAGGTCACCGGCGCGGCCCGCTACGCCGCCGACGAGCAGGTCGCCGATCCGGCGTTCGCCTATCTCGTCACCAGTGCAATCGCCTGCGGCCGCATCCGGCGCATGGATCTGAGCCAAGCCCGGGCCGTGCCGGGCGTGCTCGATATCCTGACCCACGAGAATGTCGGGCAGCAGGCCGCGCCGCCGCCGCAAATGGATCCGACCGACAAGACCACCGAGACATTGGAAAGCGACCGCATCTGGCATGACGGCCAGATCATCGCCATCGTGGTCGCCGACAGTTTCGAGGCGGCGCGCGAGGCCGCCAACAAGGTCCGCGTGACTTATGCGCAGGAGCGCCCTGCCGCCACCTTCGACAGCCCCGGCGCGACCGTCGAGGTGCGCAAGGAAACCGCGCGCTGGAAAGATCCCAAAGTCGGCGATTTCGCCGGCGCCTTTGCCGCGGCGCCGGTGAAGGTGGATGCGCGCTATTCGACGCCGACGCAGCACCACAACGCACTCGAGCTGTTCAGCGCCACCTGCAGCTGGGACGGCCCGCGCCTGACGGTGTACGAGCCGTCGCAGACCATGCACGGCAACAAGAACAACCTGGCCGCGCAATTGAAGATCGATCCGGCCATGATCCGCTGCGTCAGCCGCTACGTCGGCGGCGCCTTCGGCAGCAAGTCGCTGGCCGCGCATACCGTCTGGATCGCGATCGCCGCGCGCCGGCTGGGCCGGCCGGTGAAGCTGGTGCCGACGCGCGACCAGGGCTTCACCATCCGCACCTATCGCGCGGAGACGCGGCAGCATCTGCAGCTCGGCGCCGGACGCGACGGCAGGCTGATCGCGTTGCGGCACGAGGGATGGGAAGTAACTTCCCGGCCTTCGCATTTCAACGTCTCCGGCGCGATGTCGACCACCCGCATGTACGCTTGCCCGAATATCGAAACCAGGGTCAATCTGGTCCATGCCGATCGCAATTCACCCGGCTTCATGCGCGCGCCGCCGGATACGCCTTATATGTTCGCGCTCGAATCCGCGATGGATGAGCTGGCCGTGGCGCTCGATATGGACCCGATCGAACTGCGCCGCATCAACGATACCCGGACCGATCCGACCAACGGCAAGCCGTTCTCCAGCCGTTCGCTGATGCAATGCTACGATCAGGCCGCCGAACGCTTCGGCTGGAGCCGGCGCGATCCGCGTCCCGGTTCGATGCGCGACGGCGACTGGCTGATCGGCTGGGGCTGCGCCACTGCCTGTTACCCGTCGAACATCGGCGCCGCCGCCGTGCGGCTGTCATTGACGGCGCAAGGCAAGGCGACGGTGGCATTGGCCGCGCACGAAATCGGCACCGGCGCCTATACCCTGGTGGCGATCACGGCGGCGCGCGGGCTGGGTTTGAAGGTGGAAGATATTACGGTGCTGCTGGGCGACAGCGATCTGCCGCCGGTGCCGATCGCCGGCGGATCGAACAATGCCGCCAGCACCGGTCATGTCACCGATATGGCTTGCAAGGAAGCGTGTGCGCGGATGGCGGCCGCGGCGGTGGCCGCCGGCGACAGTCCGTTTCACGGCACCGATAGCGCCGGCCTGCGCCTGGAGAACGGCATGCTGGTCGGCGACCGGGGCGCCGAACCGCTGGCCAAGGCGCTGGGCCGCGTCACCGGCGGCGTGCTGGAAATCCATTCGGAATTCGTGCCGCCGGGTTCCGCGCCGACCGCGTTGCAAACGCTTTATAAAGGCGTATCGGCGTTCGTGGGCGGCACCGGCCGGCAGGACGTCACCGCCTTCGCCTTCGGCGCGCAATTCGTCGAAATCCGCATCCATCGCCGCACCCGCGAGCTGCGCGCGCCGCGCATCGTCAGCGCTTTCGCATCCGGCACCATCGTCAATGCCACCACGGCCCGCAGCCAGTACATGGGCGGCGTGATCTGGGGCCTGAGTTCGGCGCTGCACGAGAAGACCGAACTGGATTTGCGCAGCGCGCGCTACGTCAACGACAACTTCGCCGACTATCGCATCCCGGTCAATGCCGACACGCCGTCGGTGGAAATCATCATGGTGCCGGAACAGGATACGCGCGTGAATTCGCTCGGCATCAAGGGAATCGGCGAGATCGGCATCGTCGGCATGAATGCGGCGGTAGCCAATGCGGTGTATCACGCAACCGGCAAGCGCGTGCGCGACATGCCGGTGCGTGTGGAAGATCTGCTATAAAAAAAACAGCCCCGCAAGGGGGCTGTCTTTACGCCTGCATCATCGATGCGATCGATGCGGTTATTGCGCCAGCGCCGGAAATGCCGGCGGCGCATGCCGATTGTGCGTCGCATTTTCATACGTCGCGGCAATCTGCAGCAGCGTCGGTTCGCTGAAGGCGCGGCCCATGAAATCCAGGCCGACCGGCAACGCCACCTTGACCGGCGGCGCCAGATCTCCCGCCTTCAGGCTGCCGTCCTTGCCGACCACGATGGTGCGGTCATAGGCTTCGCTGGTGAAGCCGGCCGGCACCGAGATCGCCGGGAAGCCGGAATTCGGGCTCAGGCGCCACGTCAGCGACCCGCGCACTTCGGTCGGCACACGGCGCGTTTCGGTGAACGTGCCTTCGGGCCGCGTCACGGTGATCGTATCGGTGCGGGTGGCCAGGATGGTCGGCTCCACCGGCGACATCAGCTTCGGCGGCGGCACGGTCTTGGTCGGGTAGACCAGCGCATCCAGGTGATTGTCCGCCATGACTTTCTCGATGATGGCCTGCAGCAGCGCCCGGTTGGCATACCAGCCTTCGATACTCAGTCCTTCGACCGGCGTCTTGAAGGTGACCGGGGCGCCGGTTTTCTGGTCGGTCAAAGTGCGGCTGGTGGTCAACAGCGCTTCCAGGCGCTGCTTGGGCGGCGTCGTCACGCCGTCGATCGGCGCGTAGGAAAAGAAAGTCGAGTTGGCGATCAGGTCGGGAATATTCTTGATGCGCTGGTCGCCGCGATTGGTCAGATAGCGTTCCAGGAAGTAGCGCCACTCGCCGACCGTCGACGGTTCTTCTTCGGACAGCATGCGCAGCGTGATCGGGGTCGGATTATCCGCCGGGCCGCGCAACGCCTTGTAGCGCTGCGGTGCGATCGACGGCATCAATGCATTGATGACCGGGGTAAACAGCGAATTGCCGGCGCCGGGATCGACCACCGTGGCGCCGGTCTTGCGCAGATCGCCGAGCGCCTTTTCCGCGATCTGGATGCTTTCGTCGTCGGCATGGCTGAACGGCACCATGAAGTCGCGGATCACGCCGATGCGCATGCCCTTGAGCGAAGCGGGCGTGGCGAACGCCTGCAGCGGTTTGGCCGGCAGCCGGCCGACGCTGAACGCGGTGGCGGGATCTTTCGGATCGTAACCCTTCAGGACATCCAGCACGGTCGCCGTATCGGCCACGGTGCGGCACAGCACGCCGGCGCGATCGAGCGTGGCCGAGGCGGGAATCAGGCCGGCGCGGCTGAGCAGGGAATGCGTGCTGACCATGCCGACCAGGCTGGTATTGGCGGCCGGGTTGCGCGTCGACGGCCCGGTTTCCTCGCCGATGCCGCACATCGACAGATTGGCCGAGACCGCGGCCGCCACGCCGCCGCTGGAGCGGCCGGCGCTGCGGCTGGTGTCGTACGGATTGCAGGAAGTGCCGCCGCCGGTGCTGCGGTCGCCGGAAGCATATTCGCCCATATTGGCCTTGGCCAGAATGATCGCGCCGGCGGCGCGCAGGCGCGCCACGATGGTCGAATCCATCGGCGGCCGGTCATTGGCGTAATTGGCCTGGGCGCCGGCGGTGGTGCGCATGTCGAAGGTATCGAACTGATCCTTGATGACGATCGGAATGCCGTGCAGCGGGCCGGCCAGCTTGCCGGTCCGTTTGAGTTCGGCGTCGAGCCGGGCTGCCGTTTCCATTGCGTCAGGCATGCCGGGATCGTTATCCTGCAGATCGGTTTTGGAGCGCTGTCCGCGCACGTTGAGCGTGATCAGCGCGTTGAGCTGCCCGGCATTTTCAACCGGCGTCGCCGTGCCCAGCTGGCGGCCGGTGGCGGGATCGGCCGCGCCTTGCATGCAGGTGCCGTTGAAGGCGCCGATGCGTTTCATGTATTGCTTCAGCAAATCCTGGCTGCTCAGTTGGCCTTTCAGCATGGCCTGGTGCACTTGCTTGATGGTGGCTTCTTCCAGCGTGAATGCCTGCGCGGTACCGCAGCTCATGACGGTCAGTGCAACGGTGGCTGCAATGGCTTTCGAAAGGCGTATGCGATAAATAATTTTATGCCGCAAAACGCCGGGCGATGGCGAGGCGGATCGCGGTTCGGATATTGTTCTCAATGCAGACTCCCGGGTAAGTTAAAGGCGATAGAAAAACCTTTCACCAAACGCAAAAGTCATGCCACAAATTACTGCCGGGAAAGAAGCGGCGATGTTTGCCGATTTTGAGATTTCGCGGTGCAATCTTCATGCAATTCCTGGATTGCGCCCCGATTTAAACCGCCTGGCGCACCGTCCTCGTCCGCGCGCCCTTCCTGCCAGGCTTGACCGGCCGGGCCTGCCAATCCGATTCCCGCGCCAGTTGCACGAACGCCTTCAGGAAATCGATACCCGCATCCGATTCGCGCATGCCCAGGAAAATCTGCTTGGCGATGCCGCGCCGGCCCAGGCGCACCGGGCTGACCGCGACCTTGTCCGCATATTCCTCCACCAGCCAGCCGGGCAGCGCCGCCACGCCGCGGCCGCTCTCCACCATTTGCAGCATGATGTCGGTGGTCTCGATGACCTTGTGTTTCTTCGGCATGCAGCCGGCCGGCAACAGGAACTGGTTGTAGATGTCCAGCCGCTCGATTTCGACCGGATAGGTGATCAGCACCTCTTCCGATAGACGCTGCGGCGTGACGAAGGACTGGCCGGCCAGCGCATGATCGCGCGCCACCACCAGCACCTGTTCGTAATCGAATACCGGCTCGAACAGCAAGCCGGGCCTGCGCAGCGGATCCGGCGTGACCAGCAGATCGATTTCATAAGCGAACAGCGCGCCGATGCCGCCGAACTGGAATTTCTGTTTGACGTCGACATCCACATCGGGCCATTCGGCCAGATAGGGCGAGACCACCTTCAGCAGCCACTGATAACAGGGATGGCATTCCATGCCGATGCGCAAAGCGCCGCGCTGGCCGCGCGCATATTGCTGGATCACCTGCTCCGCATGTTCCAGCTGGGGCAGCACGCGGTTGGCCAGCGCCAGCAGATAGTCGCCGGCCTGCGTCAGGCGCAGGCTGCGCCCTTCGCGCGTCCACACCGGCGTGCCCAGTTGCTGTTCGATTTTCTTGACCGTGTGGCTCAGCGCCGACTGCGTCAGAAACAGCACGTCCGCGGCGGCAGTCATCGAACCGGTGCGCTCGATTTCACGGACCACTGCCAAATGGATGCGTTCCAGCATGCGAATAACCTATGAATGGAAGTAATTGATCGATGAAATAATACCATTATTTTTCATGGACTCGAATCGCTATGATTGCCCCATCGACAATGGATACGAACAGGATGGGCATCATGGCACGCACACATAATCTGGGATTCCCCCGCATCGGCGCGAAGCGCGAATTGAAATTCGCGCTGGAAAAATACTGGAAAGGCCAGTCGTCCCAGGATGAACTGGCTACGCTGGGCGCGCAGTTGCGCGAACGTCACTGGCAGGATCAGGCCGCGCTGGATCTGGCGCCGGTCGGCGATTTCTCGTTTTACGACCAGGTGCTCGACACCAGTTTCTTGCTGGGCAATGTGCCGGCGCGTGTGCGGGATCATTCCCACGATCATGGCGGCAAACACAACGGCAATGCGCTCGACGATTACTTCCGCGTGGCGCGCGGCCGTTCGGCGCAGGACGATGCCTGCAACCATGTGCATGCGGGCGAAATGACCAAATGGTTCGACTCCAACTACCATTACATCGTCCCGGAATTCACCGCCGACACCGCATTCGAACTGGATGCATCGCGGCTGCTGGAACAATTGGCGCAGGCGCGCCGGCTCGGCGTGAAGGCCAAGCCCGTCATCATCGGTCCGGTGACGTATCTGTGGCTGGGCAAGGCCAAGGATGCATCGGACAAGCTGGCGCTGCTGCCGCGCATTCTGCCGGCCTATATTGCATTGCTGGAGCAGCTCGCCGCTGAACAAATCGAATGGGTGCAGATCGACGAACCGATCCTGGTGACCGAACTGGACCCCGAATGGCAACGCGCCTTCGTGACCGCCTACGACGCCTTGAACAGCGGCAAGGTCAAACTGCTGCTGGCCACCTACTTCGGCCAATTGCAGGACAACCTGGCGCTGGCCGCCCAATTGCCGGTGCAGGGTTTGCATATCGACGCCACCACAAGCAACATTGCCGCCCGCGCTGAAATCGAACAATTGATCCGCCGGCTGCCGGCCGCCAGCGTGCTGTCGCTGGGCGTGATCAGCGGCCGCAATATCTGGAAAACCGATCTGCACGCCACGCTGGAATGGCTGGAGCCGATCCACCGCGCCCTGCACGACCGTTTGTGGATCGCGCCTTCCTGTTCCCTGCTGCACGTGCCGGTCGACCTGGCCGGCGAGCAGAAGCTGGATCGTGAAATCCATGCATGGCTGGCGTTCGCGCTGCAAAAACTGGAAGAGCTGCAAATCCTGGCGAGTGCGCTGAACAAGGGCCGGGCGGCGGTACAGGAAGCGCTGGTCGCCAATCATGTCGCGATTGAAAAACGGCGCAATTCGCCGCGCGTGCACAATCCGGCGGTAAAGGCCGCGCTTGCCAAAATCGATGCCGGGCTCGGCCGGCGCCATGGCGGCTACGAACAGCGCGCCGCAATCCAGTCGGCGCTGCTGAAGCTGCCGGCTTATCCCACCACCACCATCGGCTCGTTCCCGCAAACCGCCGCGATCCGGCTGGCGCGCAGCCAGTTCCGCGCCGGCGAGCTCGATGAAGCCGCATACAAGGTATTGATGCAGGCGGAGATCGAACGCTGCGTGCGCGAGCAGGAAGCGCTCGGCCTGGACGTTTTCGTGCACGGCGAAGCCGAGCGCAACGACATGGTGGAATACTTCGGCGAGCAGCTCGACGGCTACGCCTTCAGCCAGTTCGGCTGGGTGCAGTCGTACGGTTCGCGCTGCGTCAAGCCGCCCATCCTGTTTGGCGACATCAGCCGGCCGCGCGCGATGACCGTGGAATGGAGCGCCTATGCGCAATCGCTCACCGACAAGCCGATGAAGGGCATGCTGACCGGCCCGGTGACGATTCTGAACTGGTCTTTCGTGCGCGACGATCAGCCGCGTTCGGTATCGTGCCGTCAACTGGCGCTGGCGATCCGGGAAGAAGTGCTGGATCTGGAAAAGGCCGGCGTGCGCGTGATCCAGATCGACGAAGCCGCCCTGCGCGAAGGCTTGCCGCTGCGCCGTTCGCAATGGAACGACTACCTGGGCTGGGCGGTGGAATCGTTCCGCATCGCCGCCAACGGCGTGCGCGACGATACGCAGATCCATACCCATATGTGTTATTCGGAGTTCAACGACATCATCGCTTCGATTGCGGATATGGACGCGGACGTCATCACGATCGAGACCTCGCGTTCCGATATGGAATTGCTGGATGCCTTCGACGATTTCAATTATCCGAATGAAATCGGCCCCGGCGTCTACGACATCCATTCGCCGAATATTCCGAGCCAGGAGCACATCGTCCAACTGATGCGCAAGGCCGCCGAGCGGGTGCCGGCGCAGCGTTTATGGGTCAATCCCGATTGCGGCCTGAAAACCCGCAACTGGGAGGAAGTGATCCCGGCGTTGCGGAATATGGTGGCGGCGGCGAAAACGTTGCGGACGGCGTAACGTTGAAAATTCTTGTGTCGATGGTCTGATTCCGCCCGGCCATCAAAGATGAGTTGTTTTGAAAAACAGCGCGCCCTTTTGGTCGTGCTGTTTTTTCGCTTTATATTTATGCACCAAAATTTCCAACATCTTTACTCGCTCAATGCCGGTGGCATCGGCAGAATGACTGCGCCTAGACTTTTCCTAAAGACACTATTCGCCAAAGAATATTAATCCAACTCATGCTCCGCCCTTACAATTTCCCTGGGTGTTTGAACACATCCTAGCATCGGTAACTCGCCGACACCGAGTGTCATATGTAAGTTTTATGGCCGGGTAGCGTGTAACGATATAAGACCCTTTTGGGAAAAGTTGCAGACCGTATGCTAGCGGTGTTCAAAGTACCTGGCCGCCCCCTTCCGGGGCGAATTTAATTTGAACAACATAGCAAGGAGTTTCAATGGATTCATCCCCATCTCTTCCTCCCAGTCCCCAAGAAGCCCCCATTGCTCGATTAAAACCAATCATTACAAAACCGCTAAATGCCAATTGCTTTGAGGTTGTTGAGAAATTAAAAAAAGCACTTATTACCGCTCAAACCGGCGCTTCCGCAGGAGCGCTCATTTTCACTGTCGATAAAGAAGGCGCTTGGCAAACAGACGTAGCAGGTCAGATGTTCGAGAGAGAGATTCTCGGTCAAATTGCCCTCAGCCTTTTAGGTGCCTACTTCTCATCTGAATAACCAGCTCTCAAGTAAGATACGGACAGCCATCGGACCGGCTTCATCCCTATCGCCATTGGGTGTTCAAGCCCGCGGAGTTCGAACTCAAGCCTGAATATGTGAAGAAGAAATAGAAAAGCCCCGCGCTTGCTACATCAATGTCCCAAGTGGAACTTGGACGTTCGCAAAACGAAGGGCTTGCATGATTATAGCAAATTGCTAAAAAGATAGCGGCGGAAAATTGCTACTCAAGGACATAGTGCGACAGACAAAATCTTGTCAATTAATAATTAAAAACGCGCTTGCAACTAGGTTCGAATTGACCGGTCATACCGATTCATCGGCTAAGCCGTTGCAAGTCCAACAATTCGAACAAGGAGCATCTTCATGAACAAGCTATTAGCCGGCGCATTGAGCGCAACTGTGTTGACCATGGCGGCCGTCCAGCCGGTCCTTGCGCAAGACGATACCCAGGCCCGGGCATTGCCGGCCCCGACCACGGTCGGCAATGCGTCGTTCATTTCCGGCGGGATCGGCATCGACGAATCGGAAGCGATGAAAGCGGCGGCGGCGAAGTATTCGCTGGAACTGGTCTTCAGCGCCAGGAGCGACAGGAATGCGCCGGGCGCAAGCGCCGGGGCCAGCGCGGCATACACCGCAGACGTCAAGGTCAGGATCACGGATCGTTCCGGCAAGACCGTCATCGATACCGTATCGCAGGGCCCTTATCTGCTGGCGAATCTCCCGGACGGGGCTTATCAGGTGGAAGCGAGCGCCGACGGCGCCCCTGCCAAAACCCAAAAAACCACCATTAAAAAAGGAACGCATCAGCGCCTGGTATTTTCCTGGGCTGATTGAATCGAATATTCAGCGTTTCATTTCGGTATTGCGTCCGCGTTCGCGCCCTGCTCTTCCGGGCCGGCCGGCTTTTGCCCGAGCCGTGCGCGCCATGCATCCGGCGAATGCGTGAAGACCTTGCTGGTTTGCGCCGATGCAATGCCGATATCGTAGCCGTAGCTCAGCGTCACGGCGATCGCATCCTTATCCTTGGCGGCCGCATGATTGTCGAGCGCGATGCGGGCGACCTTGTCGGCGTAGGCTTCATCGAACAAGGCCTTGGACCGCAGCGCTACCTGAATCGAGAGGCTTCGAACCGGCCGGGATGCGTCCTTTTCGGCGTCCGTCACATTCACGCGCGCCACGCCGGGGTCGGTTGCCAGCAGATTCTGCAAAGCGATCAGGGAAGCGAAGGGTTCCTGGGCGGTCAGCTGCGCGCCCAGCACCGGCAACACGCCCGCCACCGCATACAGCAACGCCACGGCAATGGTGTGGCCGCGCGCCAATGGACGCCGAACCGGTGCGTCCGCCGCGGCGCGCGCGTCGGCTTGCACCACATAAGCGCCGGCCGCCAGATCGTGCAGCGATTGCCGCGTCGCCCGGTTGAACAGCAGCAGATAGGCCAGGCCGAACGCCGTCCCGAAGATCAGCATGGACAGCAGCACGCTTTGCCCCAAATGGGCGACCAGGTCGAACGGGATGCCCGGCAGGAAATACGGCGCCAGGAAAATCGCGGCGCGCGCAAAGGCCGGCGCGATTTCCAGCGGCGCGCCGCTGCGCGAAACAACGCGCAGTTTCATGGCCATCCTGCCCAGTGACTGGCCGCGGCGTATGCGGCTGTCGCAAACGCCAAAATAAACCAGCGCCACGGCAAAGCCGACCGCGGCGCCCCACAGGCCCATGCGCGCCAAAGAATCGAACAGCAAAAAGCCGATGCCCATGCCGATCACGGCGAGCAGAATGAAGTCCAGGAAACAGGCGACCGCCCGTTTCCACAGCGGTGCGGTATCAAGCGTAGCGGGCGCCATGCCGGCATTCTCAACCATGCCTGCCCTCCGGCCGGCCTTCAAGCCGATATGCCAGCGTATCCAGCGCGGTCAGGCCGCGCTCGGCGAATTTGGGTTCTTCGCGCAGAATGTCGCTGCGTTCGAGAACCTCCGCGGTGGAATGGCCGCGGTACAAGGCCTGCACCTCGTCGTCCGGCACCGAGAACGGCGGGCCGTTCATCAATGCCTGCCGATAGTCCAGCGTGATCAGCAGGCCGCGATAGCGCGGCGGCAATTGCGCATAGACGTGCTTCACATACGGCGCGCGCATCGGCGGCGGCAGCGCAATCAGGGCGGCGCGGTCGTAGACGCCGTCGCAGCCGGCCAGCGTGGGCGCATCCAGCTTGAAAATGTCGCCGTGGATGATTTCGATGCCGCCGGCGACATAATGGCTGCCGGCCGCCGATTCATGCACGGCGGCTTGCAGGCCGTTTTCGGCAAAGAATTGCTCCACGCCAAGTTGCGACAGTTCAACGCCCAGCACCCGCATGCCTTGCCGCGCCAGCCACAGCATGTCCAGCGACTTTCCGCATAGCGGCACCAGCACCCGGCTGCCGGCGGCCAGCCCCAGCGAGGGCCAGTGGCGCGGCAATTGCGGGGTGATGTTGTTTTGATGAAAATGCGTGCGCCCGTCGCGCCAGCGCTCCAGCCAGAAATCCGCTTCCATTGTCGCCCTTCAAGTCATCGTGAATTCGGCGCCATCCTACCGCGACTTATGTCCCGATGCCAGCGCTTGCCCGTGCTGGCCCGATTTTTGCAATGTCACACTTGCGTCATATGCGTGCTGTTAGATGGCGGCACGCCCTCCCCGTATAAATCCACTGCGCGAACCACCGCGCAACTCATTGATTTCAAGCAGATTGAATACGCCGTCCAAGTACGTAAATAAATTTAAAAAAATGTTCAAGGACGGCCGCGGCCTGTCTTTCGGATTTGCATCGCTGTGCTGCGTCCTGCTCGGCGTGATCTGGTTTACCACGATTACCCGGATCGATATCGAAAAGAAGCTCGCGCTGGAAAGTTCGATCGCCGACAGCAAGAACGTCGCCGCGATCGTTTCGCTGAATCTGGACGAGGTGCTTGCCCGCACCCTGCTGTACGCCAAGATCGGCCAGTCCCTGCTCAATGGCGATCCGACTGCGGCGGCCTATCTGAATCCGCTGGCGTCCGGCGATTCGGCCTATTTGCGTTTCGCGGTATTCGACGGCGCCGGCAAGCTGGTGTATTCGTCCGCGCGGCAATTGCGGGAACCGGAATTCTCGCGCCTGATCGAAGTGCAGCACGCGTTGGGAAATCCGGGCATGACGATCCGGCCGGCCGAGAAAAACGACCGCTACAGCTGGCGCGTGCCCGTGCTGATTCCGCTCAAGGACCGCGAAGAGCATCCGGTCGGCTATTTCGCGGCGCTGCTCGATCTCGGCTATTTCCTGAAAACCTACAAGGAAGTCAGCGTCAACAGCGGCAATCGCATCGTGATCCTGAACCGCGCCGGATACCAGCTCGCCGAGTTGAGCGGCAATACGCTGTCGGGCGCTGGCGGCAGCGCTGCCGACGATGCGGCGCGCCGCAAGTACGCTGCTCTGCTGTCGGGTACCGACGCCGAAGGCGTGCTTGCCATTTCCGCCGATCTGAACTGCGCCGACAATGGCGGCGAAGGTACTATCGGCGCGCTGCGCAAACTGGAAAAATATCCGCTGGCGGTGGCGGTCAGCCGCGAGCCGGCCGGCATCTTCGGCAAACTGGCGCATGCGCAGCGGCAGTATTTCTATCAATCGGCGATCGTCTCCATCGCCGCCATTTTCCTGACCGCCTGCCTGACCGTCATCGCACGCCGCCGCAAGAAACTGTACGACCGCCTGAGCTGGTCCGAACGCGAAAAGAGCGGGCTGATCGACGCGCTGGAAAAGGAAAAGGCGCGCGCCTATCAGATGGCTTCGCACGATTACCTGACCGGCATTCCCAACCGCATGCTGTTCTACGAAATCGCCGCCAAGGAATTGTCGCTGGCCAGGCGCAGCCGCAGACTGTATGCGCTGTTCTTCATGGATCTGGACAAATTCAAGCTGATCAACGACAACCTCGGCCACGCGGTCGGCGATCTGCTGCTGCAGGCGGTATCGGCGCGGCTGCGCACGGTGCTGCGCGAATACGATCTGCTGGCGCGCATCGGCGGCGACGAATTCGTGATCCTGGTATCCGAACTTGCTTCCGAAAAACAGGTGGCCGAAATCGCCGGCAAGCTGGTGACGGCGGTCTGCGCGCCCTACCCCGATCTGGGCGGCCACGAGGTGCACACCGCGCCCAGCATCGGCATCGCCCTGTATCCGCGCGACGGCCAGAGCATCGACGATCTGATGACCAATGCCGATTCCGCCATGTACAGCGCCAAGGCCACCGGCAGCGGGACCTATCGTTTCTATGACGCCTCGCTCAATGAATCCTCGGCGCGCTGGGTGGAACTGCTGGCGCGCTTCAAGCAGGCGCTGCGCGAAGACGAATTCTGCCTGCATTACCAGCCCAAGGTCGATATCGAGAGTTTCGAGGTGGTCGGCGTGGAGGCGCTGGTGCGCTGGCATCATCCCGAGCACGGCCTGATCTATCCGGGCGAATTCATCGGCCTGGCCGAGGAGCACGATCTGATCCTGCCGCTCGGGCACTGGGTGATCGAAACCGCCTGCCGCCAGCTGTCGCACTGGCGCGCCATGGGCATACCGCCGGTGCCGGTGGCGATCAATGTCTCGGCCAAGCAGTTGCGCGACAACCTGCTGGTGGAGACGGTGCTGGCCGCGCTCAAGCACTACGCGCTGCCGGCCGGGCTGCTGGAAATCGAAATCACCGAAAGCTGCATCATCGACGACGTCGACGTGGCGCGCACCGTGCTGGAGCGGCTGCGCAGCGCCGGCCTCAAGATATCGCTCGACGACTACGGCACCGGCTATTCCGATCTCAGCCACATCAAGACATTGCCGATCTACGCCGTCAAGATCGACCGCTCTTTCGTCAGCGATATCCGCAACGACAACAACGACGCCGTGATCGTCGCCTCGATCATTTCGCTGGCGCACAACCTGCATCTGAAGGTCATCGCCGAGGGCGTCGAAAGCAAGGAGCAATTGACGCACCTGAAAGTGGCCGGCTGCGACCAGGTGCAGGGTTTTTATCTGCAACGGCCGGTGTCCGCCACCGAAATCGAACGAACGCTGATCCAACGAAGACTTCCTCCAATATGAAAAATTACCGCCCCAAGCGCTTCGCCGCCCTGGTCCGCGTTGCCTTCCTTGCGCTGCTGCCGGCATTCGCCGCTTTTGCCGCGCCTGCCTCGGCCGCCCCGGCCGCCTGCGATCGCCCCGCACGCCTGCACTTTTCCTTTTCGCCGCAAGGAAACCTGCAGGACAATCCCGCCCTGCTGCAGCCGCTGCTCACGGAACTGTCGGACGTGCTGCATATCCCGGTCGAAAGCGTCTCGCTGCCCTCCTACGGCGCCGTCATTGAAGGCCTGCTGTCCGGATCGGTCGACATCGCCAAGCTCGGCCCGGCGTCCTATACCTCGGTGCACCAAAGCGATGACACAATCACGCCGTTCGCCACCCTGTCGGCCGAGGCGGATCTGTTCAGCGCCCTGCCCACTGCCTACTATTCATTGCTGATCGTGCGCCAGCAGAGCAATCTGAGCATCGAATCGCTGAAAGGCAAAAAGCTGGCGCTGGTCGACCCCGACAGCACCTCCGGCGCGCTGATTCCGCTCAAGCTGTTCTCGCGCAAGATCAACGCGCCGCTGACGGCATATTTTTCCCGGGTCGGCTATTCCGGCACGCACCAGCAGTCGGTGCTGTCGGTGGCCGCGCGCGAGGTCGATGCCGCGTTCGTTTCCAGTTCCACGCTGACCACGGTGATCCGCGAGGGCCGCATCCGGCGCGACGAAATGCGGGTGCTGTGGAAATCGGACCCGATTCCGCGCGACCCCTTCGTCTTCCGCGGGCATCTGTGTCCCGACATCCGGCAAAAAATACAGAAGGTCTTTTTCTCGCCCGGCAACCCGCGCGTGGCCGCGGCGCTGGCGGCCCAAAGCTCGGAAAAATTCGTGCCGGTTTCGGATCGCGATTACAAGATCATCCGGGATCTGCAGGAATCCGACCGCGGCCCCGCGAATTAGCCCTCATCTCGCCCCGTAACACGATAAACCCCGCTATTTCCCTCTTAATCAAACGTTAAGATACGTAAAGACGGCCCAGAATGGGCTGGAGGGGAATCTGCGTCCGTACAGCGGCGATCCGGGTATCGGCGATGGACGGCTTAATGGCGAATAACGGAGGAATGATGAATTTGAAGAATCTGGGCATCGGCCCGCGATTGGGATTGGGTTTCGGCACGATTGCGCTGATGCTGGCCGCCACGGCGGCGCTGACCACGGTCAAGGTCGGCCATTTGTCGAATGTGATTGAGCTGACCACCAATGACCGCTATCCGAAAACCGTGCTGGCGCACACCATCAAGGATGAAGTCAACGAAATCGCGCGCAGCACCCGCAACATGCTGTTGATGACCGATCCCGGCGAAATCAAGGCGGAGGTGCGGGAGATCGTCCAGAGCGAACAGGCCATCGCCGAAGCCACCGGCAAACTCGACGCTTCGATCAAGAGCGAAGCCGGCCGCAAGCTGTTCCTGATACTGACCGAAATGGCGCCGAAATTCGCGGCCACGCGCGATCAGTTCATGAAACAGGTCGAGAGCAACGAACTCGACGCCGCGCGCGGGGTTCTGCTTGGCGCGATGCGTCCGGCGCAATTGGCGTATATGCAGGCGCTGGATAACGTCATCGCGCACCAGAAGCAGCTGATGGACGACGCCGGCGCGGAAGCGATCGATTCCGCCGCCCAGGCCAGGATGCTGGTGCTGATCATCGCGGCGATCGCATTGGCCGCCAGCATCGTGATTGCCTGGCTGATCACCCGTTCGATCGTGCGGCCGCTGGCCAATGCGGTCGAAGTGGCGCGCCGCGTCGCCGACGGCGATCTGACCAGTGAAATCGTGGTCGCCTCGAAAGACGAAACCGGCCAATTGCTGGCCGCATTGCGCGACATGAATGACGGCCTGATCCGCATCGTGACCAAGGTGCGCACCGGCACCCAGACCATCGCGGCGGCGACTTCGGAGATCGCCAGCGGCAATCTGGATCTGTCCAGCCGCACCGAAGAGCAGGCCAGCTCGCTGGAGCAGACCGCCGCCGCCATGGAGCAGCTGACCTCGGCGGTCCGGCAGAATTCGGATAACGCCAAACAGGCCGAGCAACTGGCCCATGCCGCCACCGGCGTTGCGGCCGAGGGCGGCACGGTGGTCGGCGACGTGGTGGCGACGATGAACGCGATCAATGCCTCGTCGCGCAAGATCGTCGACATCATCAGCGTCATCGACGGCATTGCTTTCCAGACCAATATCCTGGCCTTGAATGCCGCGGTGGAAGCCGCGCGCGCCGGCGAACAGGGGCGCGGCTTCGCGGTGGTGGCCTCGGAGGTGCGCAACCTGGCGCAGCGCGCGGCGGCGGCGGCCAAGGAAATCAAGGGCCTGATCGACGATTCCGTGGACAAGGTCGGCTCCGGCACGGCGCTGGTGGAGCGCGCCGGCGTCACCATGCGCGACGTGGTCGAGAGCGTCAAGCGGGTCAACGACGTCGTCAGCGAAATCAGCGCGGCGGGCGCGCAGCAAAGCACCGGCATCGAGGAAGTCAATCAGGCGGTGACGCAAATGGATGAAGTCACGCAGCAGAATGCCGCGCTGGTGGAGGAGGCGGCAGCCGCGGCGGCGGCGCTGCAGGCCCAGGCCGGCGATCTGGCCAAGCTGGTGAGCGTGTTCAAGCTGGCGGGCGATGCGCATCTGATCGCGGCGGCCCCGGCCGCGATGAACACGGTGGTGCTGCCTTCACGGGCGGCGTTGCCGGGCAGGCAGGCGGGGTCGGCGGGGCCGGCGGGTTCAGCGGCGCCGAACCGGCCCCAACTGGCCGGCAAGCGGGTTGATATCGGTAACCCTGTCGGCAATTCCGTCGGCAAACCCGCCGGCAAAGTCGATAATCCTGACGACTGGGAAACTTTTTAATCCGGCATTTCGTCCCAGGCCGGCGCGAACGGCGGATTCACGAAGCGGCGGTCTTTCGGCAAGGCGGCGATGACGCGCCGGTCGTCGTCGTCGAGCCGCAGCGCCAGCGCGTCCAGATTGGCCTGCTGGCTGGCGCGGCGCCGGGCTTTCGGAATCGCCGCCACGCCGTCCTGGTCCAGCAGCCATTTCAGCGCGACCTGGGCCGCGCTGGCGCCATGCTTGCGGCCGATGGCGCCCAGTTCGGGGTGGTCGGCCAGGGTGCCTTGCGCCAAGGGGCAATAGGCAATCAGCGGAATCGATTTGGCGGCGAGGTAATCGCGCATCGGCGTCTGGTCCAGCAGCACGTGATATTCGACCTGGTTGCAGGCTACCGGCGCGCCGATCGCGTCGATTGCCGCGCGCAGCATCGGCAGCGTGAAATTGCAGACGCCGATGGCGCGCACCCGGCCGGCGGCCTGCAGCTCGGCCAGGGTCGCGAAGATGGCCGGCAGGTCCATGTCCGGCGCCGGCCAGTGCACCATGAACAGGTCGACATAATCGAGCCGCAGCCGGTCCAGGCTGGCCTGCAGCGAACGGCGGATCGCCGCCGGCGCCAGTTGATCGTGCCAGACCTTGGTGGTCACATGCAGCGCGTCGCGCTTGAGCGCCGAGGCCGCGATGGCTGCACCGACCGCCGCTTCATTGTTGTACATCGCGGCGGTGTCGAGATGCCGATAGCCCAGTTCCAGCGCGCTCTCGACCGCTTCGCGGCAGTCGTCGCCTTCCATGCGGAAGGTGCCGAGTCCAAGCTGCGGCAGGGCGATGGCCCGGGTTTGCAAGTGTTGCATGTCTGCTCCTGAAGGTGAGGGATTGCAGGCAGTCTAGCCAAACGGCTCACTTGATCAAAGCGCATTTACGTCATTTTATTCATGCCGAAAAAGCATTGATGACCGTATGCTCAGGCATGCAGGGCAACGATAAAGTCCAGGAATGCGCGCACCTTGGCCGCGGGATGATGCCGCGAAGGGTAGTACGCATAGAGCGGAAAACGTTCATCGGGCCAATCCGGAAACAGGTCCACCAGGCGGCCGTCGGCCAGCATCTGTTCGCCGCCCAATTCCATCATCTGCGCGATGCCGTAGCCGGCGAGACAGGTGCTGTGCAGCGTGCCGGCGTCGTTGAGGATCAGCTGGCCCGGCGTCGACATGACGATTTTCTTGCGGCCGCGATGGAATTCCCAAGGGAAGGGGCGGCGCGTCTCGGGGTCGCGGAACTGGATGCAGACGTGCCGGCCGCTCTCCAGATCGGCCGGCTTCAAAGGCCGTCCGTATTGCTTCAGGTAAGAGGGCGCCGCCACCGTCAGGATGCGCGTATCGAGCAGCTTGCGCGCCACCAGCGTCGACGGCCGCGGATGGCCGAAGCGCACGGCGAGGTCGAAGCCGTCGGCCACCATATCGCCGAGCTGGTCGCTCGTCATCAGTTCCAGTTGCAATTGCGGATGCGCATTCAGGAAAGCGCCCAGGCGCGGACCCAGGGTCAGCCGCGAGAAATAGGGGTCGACATTCACCCGCAGCCGGCCGCGTACCGCCAATGCGCCTTCGGCGGCCGACGCGGCGGCTTCTTCCAGCCCGGCCAGCAGCGGCACGATCTGCTCGTAGAAGCGGCGGCCTTCGTCGGTCAGCGTCACCGAGCGCGTGGTGCGGTCGAACAGACGGATGCCAAGCCGCGCCTCCAGCCGCGCCACCGAACGGCTGACGCCCGATTGCGACATGTCCAGCATTTCGCCCGCGCGGTTGAAGCTGCCGCAGTCGACGATCGCCGACAATACCCGCATCCCGTTGACCACCCGTTCATCGAATGCCATATGCATGCTCCCGGATCATTAATCAAATGACACTCATGCTATCGCGAAATCAAGCGCATGCGTACAGAATGCTCTCGTCAACATCAACCGAGAGAGATAAACATGTATGCAATTACCGGAATAACAGGCCAGGTCGGCGCCGTCGTCGCGCGCAATCTGCTGGCGGCAGGCAAGGATGTGCGGGCGGTCGTGCGCGACGCCAGGAAAGGCGCGCAATGGGCGGCGCAGGGCTGCGAACTGCGCATGGCGGAAATGCATGACGCCGCCGCGCTGGAGCGCGCCTTTGCCGGCGCCGAGGCGGTATTCGTATTGCTGCCGCCGAATTTCGATCCGTCGCCGGGCTATCCCGAAGCGAAGCGCCTGATCGCCGCCTTGCGCACGGCGCTTGAAGCGGCGCGGCCGCAGCGGGTGGTTTGCCTGTCGACCATCGGCGCCCAGGCCGTGATGCCGAATCTGCTGAGCCAGTTGCAATTGATGGAACAGGAACTCGGCAGCCTGCCGATGCCGGTGGCCTTCTTACGGGCGGCCTGGTTTATCGAAAATTTCGCCTGGGATGTGGAAGCCGCGCGCCAGACCGGCATCATTCCGAGCTTCCTGCAGCCGCTGGACCGGCCGGTGCCGATGGTCGCCACCGCTGATATCGGCCGCACCGCCGCCGACATGCTGCAGCAGCAGTGGCAGGGCGTGCGCATCGTGGAACTGGAAGGGCCGCAACGGTTAAGCCCGAACGACATCGCCGCCGGCTTCGCCCGCGCGCTCGGCAAGCCGGTGCAGGCGCAGGTCATGCAGCGCGCCGGCTGGGAAGCCTTGTTCCGCGCGCAGGGCATGCAGCATCCGACGCCGCGCATGCGCATGCTGGACGGCTTCAATGAAGGCTGGATCGAGTTCGAAGCAGGGCAGCCGTGGTCCTGCAAGGGCCAGGTGGGGCTGGATGTGGTATTGCGGGGATTGGTTGAGCGGGCCTGATGCGGCATCTATAGTGAGTTTAGCGAGTTTATGGTTTTTTCATAAAATCGCTAAACTTGCTATAAACAACTAAATCTGCCCCAGGAAAAGCAGCCCCAGCAAACTGCCGCCGGCCAGCAGCCATAGCGGGTGCAGCTTGCTGCGCCAGCCGATCAGTCCGACCGCGATCGTGATTGCCGTCAGCAGCCAATTGCCGTCGGCGGCGCGCGCGATCAGGATCGCGCTGGCGGCGACCAGGCCGGCGGTGACCGGCAGCAGGCCGGCCTGGACGTAGCCGCGCCACGGTTTGTCCTTGAAGCGCTCCCAGGCATGCAATGCCACGATCGTGATGACCGAGGACGGCCCGAACTTGGCCAGCGTCGTCACCAGCATGCCCCAGAAGCCCGCCACGTGCCAGCCGATCAGCGTCACCACCATCAGGTTCGGCCCCGGCGCGGCCTGGCTCAAGGCGAACAGCGCGCTGAATTCCTCGTTCGATATCCAGTGATGCACGTCCACTACCTGGCGCTGCATTTCCGGCAGGATGGTCGCGCCGCCGCCGAAGGCCAGCACCGACAATTGGGAAAAAATCAGGCCCAGCGAAACCAGGGTGTCGCTCATTTCTTGATCCTCGCAACAATCCAGATGCTCAGAGGCGTTGCCGCCAGCATGGTCCACAGCAGCGGCAGGCGCAGGATCGCGATGGCGATGCAGCACAGCAGCGCGATCAGGGCCATCGTCAGATTCTTGCGCAGCGGCAGCACCACCTTGAGCGCCATCGATACCAGCAAGCCGGCGGCCGCCGCCGCCAGGCCGGCGAACAGATGGCGTATGTGCGGGTCGTTCTGGTAGTGCTCGTAGAGTATGCCCAGCAGCACGATGATCACCGAGGGAATCGCGATCAGCCCGCCGATGGCCGCCAGCGCGCCGCGCACGCCGCGAAAGCGCATGCCCAGCGCGACCGACAGGTTGATGATGTTGCCGCCCGGCAGAAACTGGCACAGCCCCAGGATTTCGACGAACTCCTTGTTGTTGAGCCAGCGCTTCTGTTCAACCAGCATGCGATGCGCCAGCGGCAATGCGCCGCCGAACGCGATCATGCCCAGGCCCAGGAAGCCGAGGAATAATTCTTTCGAAGTGGGGACAACCAGTGGCAGGGTGTTTGCGGCGGGAGAGTCTAGCGGTGTTGCCGGTCCATCGCTTGCATCTTCATTCATGCTTGCTTCAATATCCTGTTCGTGTTGATTCTGCGGGGCTTGTTCAAGTCTTATGCGCATTCGATTTGCTTTAAGTCCGAAAGGCTACTCTTGCGTTGGCGATTTGTCTAATGCCATGAATGGTCAGAAATCGCCGCTTTTCCGCATCGTAAAATTGCCCGTTGAGCAACAAATACAAAAATCTCGTAGTATCCGCACGCGGCATCACCGATCTCCTGGGGTTTGACAACAACGGAAGGCACTTCATCGAATGAGATTCCATCACAATAAAAACAAGACCTTATCCGTGGGCGCGCTATGCGTCATGAGCGTTTTATCGGGCGGTGCGCGCGCTGCCGGCGCAGGCGCCGTGGCCGGCAAGATCCGCACCGACCGCGCCGGCGTGATCTACAGCATCGCGCGCGACGAAACGCTGTCGACGGTGGCCAGCCGCTTTACCGGCGACAGCCGCAACTGGCGGCAGATCGGCAAGATCAATCACATTCCGAATGACCGCACCGTCCCGATCGGGACGCCCATTGCGATACCGGCGCGCCTGCTGGTCGAGAAAAGCGCGTTCGCCACCATCGCGGCCGTGCATGGCGAGGTCAGCATCCTGGGCAAGGATGGCGCGCTGATCGTCCCGGCGGTCGGCGCCGCGGTGCCGGAAGGGGCGCTGGTCGTCACTTCAGAGCAGGGCTTCATCACGTTGGCGTTGAAGGACGGCACGGTCTTTTCGGTGACGCCGGGCAGCAATCTGCAACTCACGCTGCTGCGCATGAAGGAGTTCACCGGACGGCCGCGCACTTCGCTGACGCTGGAGAAGGGCCGCGTCACCTCCACCGTGACGCCGTTCACCATGCCGGATACCCGCTACGAAGTGCATACGCCGCTGTCGGCCGCGGGCGTGCGCGGCACGCAATTCCGCGTCAATCTGGACAACGGCAAGAGTTTCAACGAAGTATTGCAGGGCACGGTGCGGGTGGCGCCGCCGGGACCGGGCGTGCCGGCAGCGGCGGCGCGCAATGCCAAAGGCAATGTAAAAGATCTGCCGGCCAACCATGGCGCGGTGATCGGCGCCGCCGGCCAGCCGCTGGCATCGGTGATGTTGCCGGATCCCCCGGCGGTTGGCGGCAGCGATGCGGCCCAGGACAAATTGCCGGCGCGCTTCATGCTGACCGCGCCGCCCAGGGCGGACGTGCACAGCTTCCGCGCCAGCGTGTCGCGCGACGCCAAGGGCCGGGATGTCGTGGCCAATGCCATCGTGCAGAACGCAGCGGCAACAGATTCTTCCGCACCTTCCCCATCTGCCGCCACCGAGCTGCGCATCCCCGATCTTGACGATGGCCATTATTATCTGCAGGTCGCTTCGCGCGACGCCAATGGACTGGAAGGCAAGCCGGCAACGGCCGAATTCACACTGAAAGCGCATCCGTTGCCGCCGTTCCCGAGCGCGCCCGGGGCCAAGCTGCGCAGCTCGGTCGACGGCAAGCCGGCGGAAGTGCTGTTCCAGTGGGCGGACGTCGGCCCGGGCGCCGCCTACCATTTGCAGATCGCATCGGATCCCGGCTTCAAACAGTTGCTGCTCGACCGCGCCGGCCTGAAGAATCCCGAATACAAGCACGACGCCGTGCCGCCCGGCAGTTTCTATTGGCATGTGGCGACGGTTGAAACGATCGGCGGCGTTGCCGACCAAGGGCCGTACAGCGATCTCAGGACGCTGGAAATCCTGCCGGCGCAGCAAGCGCCGCAACCGTCGCAGGACGGCGATCGGTTGCATTTTTCATGGCGCGGCGAAGCGGGCCAGACCTTTGTTTTCGAGATCGCGGCCGGCGCCGATTTCGCCAAGGTGCTGCGCCATATCGAAACGGCCGAGCCGCAGGCCGCCTTCGAGCGCCCGGGCGCCGGCGTGTATTTCGCCAGGGTGCGCAGCATCGATGCCGACGGCTACCAGGGCGCTTTCTCGCAAGCGCAAAAGTTCGAGGTATACGGCGTCTGGAAAAACAGCTACGGCGGCGCCTGGAACAGCAGCGACGGCCCGCTGCGCAGCCAATTCTAATCACTGATGAACTGGCCTGGTTCGGGGCGCAATGACGGCATGCGGCGCGCGCGCCGCAAATCGCTGCGCAACGAATGGATCTTTCTGCTGGTACTGACGCTGATTGCGGCAATGCTGCTGAGCCGGACCGGCGCCGATGTCGGCGGCGGCGGCATCCTGGGCCGCGCCGATCGCATCGTCTACGATCGCCTGATGGAATCGGTCGAACAGCCGGCCGCGGCAAACATCGTCATCATCGCCATCGACGACAAAAGCATCGCCGCGCTGGGCCGCTGGCCCTGGACCCGCGCCACCCATGCGCAACTATTGAACGTGCTGGCCAATGCCGATCCGAAAGCGATCGGGATGGACGTGATCTTCACCGAAAACGAAACCGCCAATATCGACGGTCCCGCCGGCGATCGCGCGCTGGCCGCCGCCATCGCCAAAAACGCGCGCACCGTGCTGCCGGTGCTGCTGGCGCGCACCGACGCCGGCGTGCATGCGATACCGCCGCGTCCCGAGTTCGAAAAGGCGGCGGCCTGGCTGGCGCATATCCATTTGAATTTCGATGCCGACGGCGTGGTCCGCAGCGCCTATCTTTATGAAGCCATTGACGGCCGCCGCTGGCCGGAATTCTCGCTGGCGATGCTGCTGACCGGCGGCGATACCGAAGCCTTCAGCCGCACCCAGCTGAAAAAGCAGGCCGACCGCGCCGGGCGGCCGCCGCAGACGCTGGAGCGGTCCAGCCTGATGCGCATCCCGTTTTCCGGTCCGCCCGGCCATTTCCGCACGGTGTCGTATATCGATGTGCTGCGGGGCGACCTGCCGGCCTCGTTCTTCAAGGATAAATACGTGCTGGTCGGCGCCACGGCGGTCGGCTCGGGCGATGTGTTTCCGACGCCGCTGGCGGCGCAGCAAGGTTCGATGTCCGGCGTCGAAATGCACGCCAATCTGCTGGCCGCGCTGATGCAGGGGCGTTCGATCGAAAGCGCGCCGCCGGCGCCGGCGTTCCTGTTCACGGCGCTGCCGGCGGTGCTGATCCTGGCCGGTTTCATTTTCATGTCGCCGCGCATGGCGCTGGTAATGACGGGGGTGTATGCGGCCGCGATTTGCCTGCTCAGCTATCTGGCATTCCAGCACGGCATCTGGATCGCGCCGTCCGGGGCGCTGTTGCTGTTATGCCTGGTATATCCGGTATGGAGCTGGCGGCGCCTGGAAACGGCGCTCAATTATCTGAATGAAGAAGTGCTGCGGCTGGGCGCCTATGCGCCGTACAGCGCCGACGAAACGGCCGCGCTGAAGGCGTCGTCGGCCGGCGGCATGAGCGGCAGGATCAGGATCTGGGATTTCCTCGAGCGCCGCATCGAGGCGATGCGGCTGGCGGCGCGCCGCATGCGCGATCTGCACCGCTTCGTCAGCGACAACCTCAACAGCATGCCGGACGCCAATCTGGTGATCGACAACGACGGCGTGCTGATGCTGCACAACCGCAAGGCGCAAGATCTGTTCGCCTCGCTGAACCTGGGCCTGGCGCGCGGCAGCCGGGTCGATGAATTGCTGGCGCCGTTCCAGCGTCCGGCGCAGGCGGCGCTGAAAGACCGTTCATGGCGCGAACTGCTGGCGCATGCAAGTACCGGCATCGAAGCCGGGGATGGCATGGACCGGATTTTTCTGATCAAGAGTTCGCCGTCGCAGAAGGCCAACGGCGATCCGCTGGGCTGGATCGTCTCGCTGGCCGACATTACCGGCCTGCGCGCCACCGAGCGTTTGCGCGACGAAAGCCTGAACTTTATTTCGCACGACATGCGTGCGCCGCAATCGTCGATCCTGGCGATGCTCGAATTGCAGCGCAGCGGCGCGCAGGCGATCGCGCTCGACGAACTGTTCGCGCGCATCGAGAAGTCGGTGCGCAGCACGCTGTCGCTGGCCGAGGATTTCGTGCAGCTGGCCAGGGCGGAAGCCAGGAATTACCAATTGGAAGAAACCGATTTCGTCTCGCTGCTGGCCGACGCCACCGATGAAATGTGGGCGCTCGCCAATGCGCGCGGCGTGCGGCTGGTCACCACGGTGGCGCAGGATGCTGCATCCGATGCGCGCGCCGGCTACTGGGTGCGGGCCGACCGCACGCTGATGATCCGGGCCTTGTGCAATCTGCTGTCGAACGCCATCAAATACGGACCGGCCGACGCCGAAGTGCATTGCGATGTGCGTATTGGCGGCGATACCGGGACTGTCCTGCAATGCGCGATCAGCGACAGCGGCGCCGGTGTCGCACAAGCCGACAGCGCCTTGCTGTTCACGCCGTTCTATCGCGCCGGCCGCTCGGGCGAGGGCGGCGCCGGCCTGGGGCTGGCCTTCGTCAAAACCGTGATGGAGCAGCACGGCGGCACGGTGAGTTTCTTCAATCGGCTGCGGCCAGGGCAGGGCGCGACCTTCGTGCTGACGCTGCCGGCCATCTAGTCTCTCGGGTTCAGTCCCGCATCAATTCCAGCAAATCCAGGCGGTAGCCCAGCGTATAGATGGTGGTCAGCTTGACGCCGTTTTCCGGCTTCAGCACCAGCTTGCCGCGCACATTCGACATATGCGTATCCAGCGTGCGCGACGTCATCACCAGCTCGCGGCCCCAGACCGCCTCGATCAGCTTGTCGCGCGCCACGATGCCGCCGGCGTTCTGGAACAGGATGAACGCAATATCGAATTCCTTCGGTTTCAGTTCGACCGGCTTGCCGTGCAGCCGGGCCGATTTCAAAATCCGGTTGAGGCGATATGGCCCGATTTCCAGCGTCGGGCTTTCGGCGGCGGGCGTGGCGGCGGCCGGGGCCGACGTTGCCGGCGCCCTGTGCGGAACGGATGCAGAGGGCGCCGGCGCCAAGCGCCGCGACAAGGCATGCACCCGCGCCAGAAGTTCGGCGCGCCGCACCGGCTTGAGCATGTAGTCGTCGCCGCCGGCCATCAGTCCCAGCACGATATTTTCTTCCAGCGCGCGATTGCTCAGAAACAGCACCAGCACTTGCGCGCTGAGATTGCTGCGGACCCAGTTGACGACGTCGTAGCCGGTCATGTCCGGCAGATTCCAGTCCAGCACCAGCAGATCGAAATGCCGCGCGCGCAATGCATCGAGCAGCGCGGCCCCGGTCGAGAAGACGGTGCAGGCATGCCCGGCGTTGACCAGGATCTGCTGGATCAGGCTCGCTTCGTTCGGGTCGTCTTCCAGCGCTGCAATGTTCATTTCGATGGTCGCAATTGGTTATGGTTGGTGAAATACAACGGATTTTGACGCGATATTAACCCCGGCGTTGCGGGCTCGCGTCGAATGTTCATGGCAATTTGCTAACTTTTGTTAACGTTTCCAAACGGACAACTTTGCCCTGCGTTTTGGGTGCCATAATTTTTTCACTGGGACTCATTTCCATAGTGGAGAACGTATATGGCGAGAATATTGTTATTGGAAGAAGCGGCCGACCTGCGGCGCGCATATAGCGCGACCTTGAGCGGGGAAGGGCATCGCGTGGTTGAAGCCGACAGCGTCGCGCAATTCGCGATGCAGATGCATCAGACCGACATCGCGCTGATCGACATCGATCTGCCGCACGGCGCCGGCTTTCGCGCCGCCAGCTGCCTGCAGCGCACCCGCCCCGAAGCCCGCATCATGATGCTGACCGCGCGCGCCGGCATGGACGGCCAGGTCCAGGGGCTGCGCAGCGGCGCCGATCAATACCTGATCAAGCCGATCCGGCCGGACGTGCTGACGGCCCATGTGGCGACCATGGCGCGCCGGGTTGCCGACGGCGGCTGGCGGCTCGACATGTCCAGGCGGCAATTGTGCGCGCCCGACGGCCGCGCGCACAGCCTGACCGCGCAGGAAATGATCTTGATGGAATTGATGTTCAAGCATGCCAACCGCGTGGTGACCCGGCGCATGATCGCGGCTGCCTTCGACACCGACTGGCTGGATTTCGACGAGCGCCGGCTGGACCAGCTGGTCAGCCGCCTGCGCAAACGCTGGCGCGATGGCGGCGGCGGCGAATTGCCGTTGCGCACCGAGCATCGCCAGGGCTACAGCTTTTGCACCGTCACAGAGTCGGAATAGGGTCGGAGCCGTCATGCCGCGCTTAATTGATCTCGATGTCGACGCACAAACTGTAGCCAAGTCCGTGTTCGGTGCGCAGCGGCAGTTCGGTGCCGTTGTGTTTGCGCCAGCGGCGCCGCAGGCGGCTGACCAACTGGTCCAGGTGGCGTTCATCGTAGGACAGCCAGTCGGTGCCGAAGGCCTTGGCGATGGCCGGCCGCAGCACCACGCTGCCGGCATTGCGCGCAAGCAATTCCAGCATGATCATTTCGACGCTGGTCATTTTTTCGACGCCGCCGTCGGGCGCGGTCAGTTTGCGTTCGACCAGATGCAGGCGCCAGATGGACGGCGCGACGCGGCGCGCGACCGAGGCGATATGGGCGGCGAGTTCGGCGAAGCGGACCGGTTTGACCAGGTAATGGTCGGCGCCTATTTTCAGGCCGTTGATCTTGTCGAGGCTGGCGCCGCGCGCGGTCAGGATGATGATGCCCATGTGCGGATGCGTCTTGCGAAGTTTCTGCGCGACATCGAAACCATTGCCGTCCGGCAAGCCGATATCAATGATGGCGATATCGGCCAGATCGATCTGCGGCCCGAACTCGGCAACGCTGGCTGCATGCAGCACCGTATGTCCTTCGCTGCGCAGGAAGTCGACCACTTCAAAGCGCAAATCGGCTTCGTCTTCCAACAACAATATTTTTGCCATCGCGAATGTATTTGACTGTTTGGGATCGATTTTCGCGCGGATGTCTGTAGGCCAAGATGAAATGTCAGAATTTGTCATAACTTGTCAGAATGTACACAAAGTTTCCGCATAGAATCCAATTGCTGAAAAATTCATCGAATTTCGGGGCGACTGTCAGGGGGCCTGTTTGCCGGATCAATTCCGGCAGCAAGAACAGGAAAGACGACTAGTCGGGTTTATACAATACTTTTAGTGTTTCCATGCGCCATACACCTATTTTTGGACGGGTTTCCCGTGCCATTGCCGGCTCCTCCTTATCTGCTGCTTTGCTGCTTTGCGCGGGATTCGGGTTTTCCACGCAGGCGCATGCGGCGCTCGGGGTATCGATGACGACCGCGCCCGGCGCGCCGAATCCGATCAACCCGGGCGACACCACCACGTTCCGGATCATCCTGACCAACAGCAGCACGGCGGCCGATGTGACCGGCGTCGGCTTCGCCGACACCATGGACGCGCGGCTGTTCGTGGTCGATCCGGTGGCGGTCGCATCCTGCCTGGACGGCAACGGCGGCACGGTGGCTTCCAGCGCGACGGTGATCGCACCGCTGCGCGGCAATACCATCACCGTCTCCGGCGAAACCGTGCCGAAGGCGGTTGGCGGCGTCAGCGGCCTTTGCACCATCGATGTCAAAGTGACTTCGGTGGCCAATAACCAGGCGCCGGTCAATACGATCGGGGTCGGCGACGTCACCGGCACGGAAAGCGGCAGCACGATCAGCAACGGCACGCTGGCGTCGCAGTCGATCACGGTGAACAACCTGAACGTGCCGACCATCGACAAGAGCTTCTCGCCAAGCACCATCGTGCGCGGCGACCAGCCGACCACGCTGACCATTCACATCAATAATCCGAATTCGGTGAATCTGCCGTTGAACGACGCCACCGACGTGAATGCATTCGCGATTCAGGACAGCCTGCAGGGCGGCCTGCAGGTGGCGCCGACGCCGAACGCAAGCGTCAGCTGCCCGGGCGGCGTCAATCCGGCATTCGCGCCGGCGGCCGGCGCCACCGCCATCAGCGCGGTCGGCGGCGCCGTCGGCCCGAACGCCAGTTGTACGTTGAAAGTGGACGTCATCGGCACCAGCACCGCGGGCGTCTTCTCGTCGGGCATGCCGAATACCATCTCGAGAACAGCGGATTTCTTCAACAAGCGCGGACTGGTTCCGCCAAGCGACGCAAGCGCCACCCTGACCGTCAATTCGCTGCTGCGCGTGACCAAGACATTCGATAACGATCCGCTGCGCGCCGGCCAGGCGACCACCATGACAATCAAGCTGATCAACGGCGGTTCCGCGACGTCGATGTCGAACATCAGTTTTACCGACAGCCCGATCGACGGTCTCGCCGGCGCCCGCCTGACCGTATCCGGCGCGCCGACGCTGACCGCCTGCGGCGGCGGCAGCGCCACGCCGACCGCCGCCAATGCCGGCATCAGCGCATCCGGCATCGGCATCGCCCCGGGCGCGACCTGTACCATCGTCGTGCCCTACACCGCCACGCTGGCCACGCCGGGCGTGCCGCAGACGTTTACCAATACCATCGCGGAAGGTTCGATCACCGTCGGCAGCGACAACACCATCAAGAATCAGCAAGCGGCCGCCACCGTGACCGTGGTCGACCAGGTCACGGTGCAAAAGACCGCGTCGCCGCTGATCGTCGCGCCGGGCAACGGCGTGAAATACACGCTGACCGTGAACAACTTTTCGCCGTCGCCGCTGGACGGCCTGAAAGTGCCGGATCAATTGCCGGGAGGCCTGGTGGCGATGCCGACGCTGCCGGCGGCGCCGCAAATCACCGGCGGCACGTGTACCGGCCTGACGTCCGACTTCTCAGTGCCCGGCAAGCCGGTATTTACGATCGGCAGCTTCCCGCCGACCAGTAGCGCGGTCGCATCGAGCTGCCAGATTACCTTCTGGGCGATGGTGCCCACCAACGCGGCCAATAATGTGGCCTTGCAGAACACCATTGCCGCGGGCGACGTGCAGATCGGCGCCGGCCCGGGGCTGAATCACGATCAGTCCAATACCGTGACCTCGACCACCTCCACTTCGGTGGTGGCCTTGAGCAAATCGTTTACGCCGTCGTCCGCATTCGAAGGCACGGTGTCGATCCTGAAAATCCGCATCACGAACATCACCGGCAATGCATTCACCGCCTCCACGCTGACCGATAACCTGCCGCTGGCCAACGCCGGCAGCACCGGCCAGATGGTGATCGCCAATCCGGCCGACGCATCGACCACCTGCGTGGGCGCGACGGTGACCGCGCCGGCCGGCGGTACGCAGCTCAAATTGACGAATGCGACGATACTGGGACGTACCGGCAACGGCACCGGTCCCGACGGCTTCTGCGATGTGCTGGTGAAAATCATCGCGCCTCCCGGCACCTATGACAATGTCCTGCCGCCCGGCGCATTCTCCGGCACCCAGACCTTCGCCGACAACAGCACAGCGCCGATCAGCAATATCGGCACCGTGACCCAAAGCATGGTCTACAACTCGGCGCTGGTGCCCGCCAAATCCTTCCTGCCGGCCACCATCACACCCGGCGGCAGGTCGACCGTGCGCGTGAACCTGACCAATATCGGCACCGCCGCGCTGACCAATGTCGCCGTCACCGATCCGCTGCCGGCCAACATGAAAGTGGCGACGCCGTCCAATACCTACACCACCTGCAGCGGCACGCCGGTGCTCACCGCCGTGCCCGACGCGACGTCGGCTTCGGCGTCGGGCCTGATCGTTCCGCCCACGGGCGCCTGCGATTTCCTGTTCGACATCACCGGTTCCGGCACTGCGGGATGGACCAATACCATTCCCGCCGGCAACGTGACCGCCGCCAACGGCGTCAAGAACATCACCGCCATCTCGGCAAACCTGGCCAACAGCAATTCGGCCGCGTTGAACGTCACCAATGGCACTTCGCCGGCGACCCTGTCGGCGCCGGGCCAGGTCAGCGTGCTGACCGTCACCATCACCAACAACGGCACGCTCGACCTGAGCAATGTGTCGCTGAACAACTATTTCACCAACAACGGCCTGGCCACCGGCGCCGCGACCGGCATGCAGGTCGCCGCCACGCCCGGCCTGTCCACCACATGCCCGGGCGGCATCGTCAGCTCCGCCGCGGACGGTTCCAGCGTCAGCCTGAGCAACGCCACGCTGGCGCACGGCGCCAGCTGCACGGTCACGGCCAACATCACGCTGACCACCGCCAACACCGTGCAGGACACCATTCCGATCGGCGCTGTGAAAACGGCAGAAGGCATCTCCAATACCACCGCTACCGTCAGCAGCCTGAATGCGGGCGGCAACATCGGCGTGACCAAGAGCTTCAATCCTGCCGTGATTGCGCCCGGCGGGCGCAGCAGAATGCGCCTGACCTTTATCAATCCGGTCGCCATTTCGCTGGCCGGCCTGAGCGTGGTCGACGATTTCCCGGCCAGCGGCATCAGCGTCGCGGCCAGCAACCCGAATGCGCTGACAACCTGTACCGGCGCTGCATTCACCGCGCCCCCCGGCGCCACTTCGGTGGGCATGACCGGCGGATCGCTGCCGGCCGCGGTCGCGGGCGTATCGTCCACCTGTTTTGCCGAAGTCGACGTCACGGCGACCGCCGTGGGCCCGCATACCAATACCATTCTCGCGCATGACGTGGACGGCACCATCGGCGGCGGCAGCGTCGACAATCCGGTGCCGGCCTCGGCGATCCTGAACGTGCGCACGCCGGTGGTCATCGCCAAGTCGTTCAATCCGACCAGCGTGCAGCCGAGCGTGCCGTCGACCGTCACCATCACGCTGACCAACCCCAACGCCATCGCGTTGACCGGCGCCAGCTTCATCGACAATCTGCCGGCCAACCTGGTCGTGGCGCAGACGCCGGCGGCATCGATGTCTTGCCCAAGCGGCGTCGCGGGTTCGGTGACGGCGGCCGTATCGGCGACGTCGGTCACCGTGGCCGGCGCCACCATCGCGGCCAACGGCGCCTGTACCGTGACCTTCAAGGTGGTCAGCAACATCGCCGCCACCTACACCAATACGATTCCGGCGGGCGGCCTGACCACTGTCGAAGGCGTCACCAACAGCACGCCGGCCACGGCCACGCTGAGCCTGCTGGATCCGCCGACCGTCGCCAAGCAGTTCGTGCCGGTATCGATCGCTTCCGGCAACATCTCGACCCTGACCATCGTGCTCGGCAACACCAACGCGACACCGGTCACCCTGAGCGCCGACCTGGTCGATACGCTGCCGACCGTGCCCGGCAATATCGTGGTCGCGGCGGCGCCGAATATCGCCGGCAGCACTTGCACGCAGGGCAACATTGTCGCAACGGCCGGCGGCGCAACCGTGACGTATAAAAACGGCGCGACCATTCCGGCCGGCGGCTGCACCATCGTCGTCGACGTGACCGGTACCGTGGTCGGCAACTACAACAACTTCATTCCGGCCGGCGACCTGAAGACCAATACCGGCAACAATCCGCAGCCGGCCACCGCCAATCTGACGATCAGCCCGCTGGGTTCGATTTCGGGCCGCGTGTTCAAGGACAACAGCGTGGTGCCGGACGGCATTTTCAATGGCACGGACGCCGGGATCGCCAACGTCGCGATTCATTTGCAGGGCGCCGAAACGGTCGGCGGCGCGATCATCTCGGCCGATGCCGTTACCGATGCGCTGGGCAACTATGCATTCACCGGTTTGAATGCGGGTACATATACCGTATCTGAACCGGCCCAGCCTACCGGCACCGTCAACGGCATTACCACCGCCGGCGCGGTCAGCGGCCCCGGCGGCGGCAGCAGCGGCGCTGTCACGGCGGTAACGACAACGCCAAGCCTCATTTCCAATATCGTGCTGGGCAATGGCGCCGGCACCGTATCGGTCTCGCCGAACAACAATTTCGCCGAAGTGGTGCGCTCATCCATCGCCGGCAATGTGTTCCTGGACCAGGACAACAGCGGCACGAAAGACGCCGCCGATACGCCGCTGGCCAGCGTGACGATCCAACTGCTCAAGGGCGGCTCGGTGGTTGCCACGACAACGACCGATGCGAGCGGCGCCTACGCGTTCCCGAATCTGGATCCGGGCACCTACACCCTGCGCGAACCGACCCAGCCGCCGAGCACCGTCAACGGCAAGACCGTGCCGGGCACGGTCGGCAACGGCGGCAGCGCCGGCACCGCCACGCTGCCGACGGTCACGCCAAGCCAGATCGCCAGCATCATCCTGCCGCCGAACACCGCAGCCACCGCGTTCAATTTCGCCGAACTGACGAGCGGCCGCCAGATCTCGGGCCGCGTCTACAACGATGTCGACGGCAACCACCTGTTCGACAATACGGATACCGGCATCGCCAACATCGTGGTGAACCTGAGCGGCACCGACGTCAACGGCCAGCCGGTGACGGCGACCACGACCACCGGCCCCGACGGCCGCTATATCTTCACCGGCCTGGTCGAAGGCACCTATACCGTGACCGAGCCGACCCAGCCGCCGCACACCACCGACGGCACCACCAATGTGGGCACCGCCGGCGGTACCGCGACGCCATTGGGCACGACGCCGTCGAAGATCATGACCATTCCGCTGACCGGCGCCACGATCAGCTCGACCGACAACAACTTCGGCGAAACGCCGATCCTGATCGGCACGGTATCGGGCAAGGTCTATATCGACGCCAACAACAACGGCATCATCGATGCCGGCGAGCTGGGTGTGAACACCACGCCCGGCGTGTCGATCACGCTCTCCGGCACCCAGGCCGACAACGTGACGCCGTTCACCCAGACCGTGCAGACCCTGGCCGACGGCAGCTACAGCTTCCCGAACGTGCCGATCAGTAATACGACCGGCTACACCATCACCGAAATCCAGCCGGCGTTCTACAAGGACGGCAAGACCACGGTGGCTCCCGGCAACCCCGGCACGGCATCGTCGGGCAAACCGGTCTCGGCCAACAACACCGACGTTATCCGCGGCGTGGTGGTGCAGGGCGGCGATGTGCTGCCGAACTACAACTTCGGCGAACTGCCGAATATCGCACTCGGCCTGATTCCGCCTATCGTCAACGGCTACGTGTATCTGGACAAGGACCACGACCGCACCCGCGACAACGACGGCACCTCGATCGGCCAGCCCGGCTGGACCGTGAACCTGACGCAAGGCGGCACGCAGATCTGCACCACCACTACCGATGCGGTCGGCTTCTACCAGTTCGACAACCTGCATTGCCCGGGCTATGAAACCGGCCTGCCGACCGGCGCCGGCTTCAAGATCACCTTCACCCTGAACGGCAGCAACCTGCCGGCAGTGCCGCAATCCGGCGGCGGGCGCGGCACTGTGCCTACCGGCGGCGGCGTGATCGACAACATCACCCTGAACGCGGCCGACCAGGTGGTCGAGCAGGATCTGCCGCTGGATCCGTCCGGCGTGATCTACGATTCCTCGTCGCGCAATCCGGTCCCCGGCGCGGTCATCAGCATCAGCGGGCCGCCGGGCTTCGATCCGAGCACGCAACTGGTCGGTGGCGCCGCGCTGCAGACGCAGACTGTGGGCAGCAACGGCTTCTATGAATTCCTGCTGCAGAATGCCTTCCCGAACGGCACGTATACCTTGTCGGTGATTGCGCCGGGCGGTTATCAGCCTGCGCCGTCGAGCGTGCTGCCGCCTTGCACCAATGCGCCGCTGATAGTGGGCGCCGCGCCGGCCCCGGCGCTGGTGCAGGCCAGCAATACGGCGCCGGGCCAGTCGGTGCCGCAGCCGGCCAGCCTGGCGGCCTGCCCTGGCCTGGTGCCGGGCGGTTCGAATACCACCCAGTACTTCTTCAGCTTCGTGATCGACCATACGTCGGCCAATATCCTGAACAACCACATTCCGCTCGATCCGATGAGTTCGTCGCAGATCCTGGTTTCCAAGACGACGCCGCTGGTCAACGTGTCGCGCGGCGATCTGGTGCCGTACACCATTACCGCCACCAACACGCTGGCTTCGCCGCTGGCCAATGTCGCGGTGCGCGACCAGATTCCGCCGGGCTTCAAGTACCGCATCGGCAGCGCTTCGGTCAACGGCGTCGGCATGGAGCCGGCCGTATCCGGCCGCATCCTGACCTGGCCTGCGCAGAATTTCGCCGCCAAGGAAAAGAAGACTTATCGCCTGATCCTGCAAGTCGGCTCCGGCGTTGGCGACGGCAAGTATGTGAACCAGGGCTTTGCGATCGATTTCGCGACCGGCTTCATGTTGTCGAACCTGGCCACGGCCACCGTCAACGTGGTGCCGGATCCGACCTTCGATTGCCCGGACGTGATCGGCAAGGTATTCGACGACAGGAACGGCAATGGCTACCAGGACCAGGGCGAACCGGGCATTCCGGCGGTGCGCCTGGCCACAGCCCGGGGCCTGCTGGTGATGACCGATGCCGAAGGCCGCTTCCATGTGCCTTGTCCGGAAATCCCGAATCCGGACCGTGGCAGCAACTTCGTCATGAAGCTGGATCCGCGCACGCTGCCCAGCGGGTATCGGATCACCACCGAGAATCCGCGCGACATCCGCCTGACGCGAGGCAAGGTCAGCAAGCTGAACTTCGGCGCGACCATCCACCGCGTTGTCCGTCTGGAACTGAGCGACAGCGCCTTCCTGCCGAACAGCGAAGCCTTGCAGCCGCAATGGCAGAAGCAGCTCGATGCCCTGCCGGAAACATTGAAGCAGCGGCCGTCGGTGGTGCGGCTGAGTTACACGGACGGCAGCGACAGCCGGGAACTGATGCAAAAGCGGATCGCCGCGATCAGCAAGCAAATAAAGGGGCGCTGGACCGCGCTTAAGGGGCAGTACACGCTCGATATCGAAACCGAGGACGCGCAATGAGCACCATAAGGGGTGAGGGCGGCTTTAAAAAGGCCGGCTTTAATTTACGGGCAAAACGGATAACCATTCTGTTGGGCGCGGTGGGGATGATGAGCTGCCTGCCGATCAAGGCGCAGGACGTCGATGCACAGAAAAACGACGGCAAGGTGCGCGGCAAGATGGTCGACCGCAGCCGCGTCGACGATGCCGCCGTGGCGCCGGATACGGAGACACAAAGCACCGCCTTCGATGGCCTGCAACCCTCCGCGCTCACCGTCGCGGAACGCAAGACCATGCTGGAAAACGCTGCCCCGCAAAGCGATGCGCAAGCCAGCGTCAGCCTGAGCGACCGCGCCGGCACCGGCCATTTCGATTCGGGCAAGGCGGTCCTGCTGCCGCCGACCACGCAGGCGCTGGACGAGCTGATCCGGCAATTGCAGGGCAAGACCGATATCCATGTCCAGATCACCGGCCATACCGATAGCCAGCGTATCGCCGCGCCGCTGCGGCCGACTTATCCGAACAACCAGGCCTTGTCGGAAGCGCGCGCGCTGGCCATTGCCGCCTATATGAAGCAGCGCCTGCAGGCGCCGGCGGCAGCCTTCGCGGTGGCCGGCAAGGGCGAATCGCAGCCGGTCGCCACCAATGCGACGCCGGCCGGCATGGCGCAGAACCGGCGTGTCGAAATCAAGGTCTGGTATCGCGAACCGGTTGTGGCGTTGCCGCAGCCGAAGGAGCCGCGCATGGATTGCGCGCCGGGTTCGGCATTGGCGTCGGCTGCAGCACCGGCCGCGGGCGCTGCCGCACCGGTCGAAGCGCTGCCGTTCTCGATTACCGTCGACGGCCAGCCGGTCAACGGCGCCAAGGCGCAGGAAGCCGATGGCCAGCGCTGCGTCGACGTGGCGCTGGAGAAGGCCGATATTCAAATCAAATACGATCCGCTCGACGCCACCCCGGCGCTCAACGTCTGGGTCGCGGGCAGCACGGCGGTGCGCGGCAAGCCGATGTATTTCGGCAGCTACACCAACTATGCATGGTGGCTGCGCAAGGGCGAATTGCGGGTGTTCGCAAAAGGCCAGACCGGCCAGGAAACGCCGTTGGCGGTGATCCCGCTGAAGCCGGGCGAAGCGGTGCAATGGCAGGCGCCCGACAGCGCGCCGGGCGAAATGATGTATCTGCTGCGCGTCTACGACGAGCATGGCGCGTTCGATGAAACCCTGTTGAAGCCATTGCGCCTGGCCGACCGCGGCGATCCGCTGGTCACCCGGGAACGCATCAACCGCGAACGCCTGGCCGGCTGGGGCGAATCCAGCCTGCGCCTGAAAAATATTCCGGCCAAGGGCGGTTCGGTCACCATCAGCGGCGAGCGTATCAAGCCCGACGAATACGTGACGGCGATGGGCATGCCGGTGCCGGTCGACGACAAGGGCAAGTTCGCGATGCGGCAGATTCTGCCGGCCGGTCCGCACAGCGTGGAAGTGGCGGTCAAGGATGCCGCCGGCGCGGGCGCCAGCTTCCGCCGCAATCTGTCGATCGCCGACAAGGACTGGTTCTATATCGGCCTGGCCGACCTGACCGTGGGCCGCGACAAGACCACCGGCCCAGCGTCGCTGGTGACGCAGGATGCCACCCACTACAACAACGCCACCTCCATCGACGGCCGCGGCGCGTTTTACCTGAAAGGCAAAATCCGCGGCGACTATCTGCTCACGGCCAGCGCCGATACCCAGGAACAGCCGCTGAAGAATCTGTTCAGCAATTTCCAGGCAAAGGATCCGAACTACCTGCTGCGCCGCATCGATCCGGACCGCTACTATCCGGTCTACGGCGACGACAGCACCGTGGTCGACGACGCGCCCACGCAGGGCAAGTTTTACGTGCGCGTCGAAAAAGACGGCTCGTCGGCGATGTGGGGTAATTTCCAGACCGCGTGGACCGGCACCGAGCTGACCCAATACAGCCGCGGCCTGTACGGCGCCAACGTGGTGTGGAACGACCGCAAGACCACCAGCTACGGCGAAAAGGCCAGCACCGTCAACGCCTTCGTGGCCGATCCCGGCACGCTGCAGTCGCGTGAGGAATTCCGCGGCACCGGCGGTTCGCTCTACTACCTGCAGCACCTGGACGCGACCGAAGGTTCGGAACGCCTGTGGGTCGAAGTGCGCGACAAGGATTCCGGGCTGGCGATTCAGCGCACGCCGCTGACCCAGGCGCAGGATTATGAAATCGATTACATCCAGGGCCGGGTGACCTTGCGCGCGCCGCTGCCGTCGGTTTCCGACGGCAGCACGCTGATCCAGACCTCGACCGCCAACGGCAATCCGGTCTATCTGATCGCAACCTATGAATACACGCCGGGACTCACGCAGGTCAACGGCAACGCCATCGGCCTGCGCGCCAGCCACTGGTTCAACGACCATATCCGTGTCGGCGGCAGCATTTACCGCCAGGGCCAGAATGCACAGGACCAGAATCTGCAGGGACTGGATACCACGTTGCGTTACAAACCCGGCACCTGGGTCAAGGCCGAAGTGGCGCGTTCTTCCGGCATCGGCAATACCGCGTTGACGTCGCTGACGGGCGGCTTCGACTTTGCGCAAAACCAGCCGACCGACAAGGCGGCGATGGCCGAACGCTTCGACGCCGCGATGGATTTGAGCGAAATCAGCAATCTGCATGGCCGCATTTCGGCCTACTACCAGCATCGCGACGACGGATTCTCCGGCCCCGGCCTGGCCACCGCCGGCGGCGAAGCCATGACGCAGGAAGGCATGTCGGCAACCGTGCCGGTCGGCCAGCGCACCGAAGTCAGCGTCAAGGTCGACGAGCGCGATGCGCTGAGCCAGAACGCAAAATCGGCGGAAGGCGCGCTGCGCCACAAGATCGACGCCGAATGGGGCGTCTCGGCCGGCCTGCGCGAGGACAATCGCAACAGCGCCAACCAGACCCCGGGCGTGCTGACCGTTGCCAGCCCGACGCTGGCGCAAAACGGTTCGCGCACCGATGTGATCGTGCGGGTCGATTACCGTCCGCTACAGGATGGCGAAGCCGGGAAGCTGGCCGCGATGCAGGAAGGCGACAGCAATAATCTGGCGGCCACCTATGCTTCGACGCCGTTGCCGCAAGCCGGTCCATCGACGGCAATGCCGTTGCCGGTCGGTTCTTCGGCGCAGGCGCCGGCGCCAATGGCTCCCACCGGGGGCGACGCGCTGGCCGGCAGTCTCGATCATTCCGGTCCCGCATCGTCGCTGCTGCCTGGCGCCATGGGTTCCGGCAGCGCCGATAACCGCGCCACGCTGGACGCCACCTCCTCGGCCGGCGTTGCCGCCGCGCGCGTGCCGGGCCTGCAATACAAGCCTTGGGACAGCTACGGCTTCGTGCAGGGCACCGTGGCGCGCACCGGCGACCGCGGCGAAAACGACCGCGCCGGCCTCGGCGGCAGCTATCAGGTCAGCAACCGCCTGCGGCTGGGTGCGGAAGCCTCCGGCGGCAGCGGCGGCGCGGGCGGCCGCCTGTCGGGCGATTACCAGGTCGACGACCGCAGCACGGTCTATCTGACCTACACCATGGAAACCGAGAGCCAGGATAATAACTACGCCGGCCGCCAGGGCACGCTGACCTCGGGCACGCATTACCGCTACAGCGACCAGGTCGGCATGTTCGCCGAAACGCGCTGGGCCGACGGCGCCGGTCCGAAAAGCCTGACGCATGCGTTCGGCGTGGATTACGCGCCCGACGCGCACTGGACCACGGGCGCCAAATACGAAACCGGCACCTTGTCGGATCCGGTATCGGGCGACCTGAAGCGCAATGCCATCAGCTTCAACGCGGCGTACAAGTACCAGGATCTGAAATACACCGGCGCACTGGAATACCGCACCGACAAAAGCACCACGCTGGGCAGCGTGGCCGGGGTTTGCATGACGGTCGACGTCAACGGCAACTGCACCAGCAATCCCGGCACCAGCGATCGCCACACCTGGCTGCTGAAGAACTCGGTGCAGTATCAGTACGATCCGTCCTGGCGCCTGCTCGGCAAGCTCAATCTGTCGCGCAGCGCCGCCAGCCAGGGCGCGTTCTATGACGGCGATTACAGTGAAATCGTGGCGGGCGCGGCTTACCGGCCGGTCGACAACGACCGTTGGAATACGCTGTTCAAATACACGTATTTCTACAATCTGCCATCGCCTGGCCAGATCGACAGCGTCACCGGCGGCGCGCTCGACTTCACCCAGAAGAGCCATGTGCTGGACGTCGACACCACCTACGATCTGGTGCCGTGGCTGTCCATCGGCGGCAAGTACGGTTTGCGCATGGGCAGCCTGACCGCCTCCAAGGACGGCAGCACCGGCTGGTTCTCCAGCCAGGCCGATCTGATGGTGTTGCGCCTCGACCTGCATCTGGTCAAGGAGTGGGATGCGCTGCTGGAAATGCGCCGCCTGCGCGTGAAGGAAGCCGACGATGCGCGTTCCGGCTTCCTGGCCGGCGTGTATCGCCATGTCACGGAAAACGTCAAGATCGGGGTCGGCTACAACTTCACCGATTTCTCGGACGACCTGACCGACATGTCCTATCGCAGCCATGGTTTCTTCCTGAATGCGCTGGCGACGTTTTAAGGCATGATTTTCCGCGCGTAATAAATGTGTCTTTGGCGGCCGGTAATCGACGATTGCCGGCCGTTATTACTTTAAGATACGGCATCTGTTTTTGGTATTCCGTTTCCGTTGCCGATCATCCCCATGCGCCTGTTCGCCCTGCTTTTTCTCGCTCTGCTGATGTCGGTCTGCCACGCCGCCGAACCGCGCCGGCAGGATTTATCGGGACGCATGGCAGTGCTGATCGACGCCGGCCGGAAACTGACCCTGGCCGAGGCGGCCGATCCGGCCAATGCGGCGCGCTTCAGCGCCTTGCCGGGTAATCTCAATCTCGGTTTCACCGATGCCGCGGTATGGCTGCGCTTCGACCTGCAGCGCGGCAACGGCGACGGGCGGCAATGGTGGCTGGAAGTGCGGCCTTCGGCGCTCGATTACGCCACGCTGTATTCGCCCGACGGGAAAGGCGGCTATACGGCGCGCACCAGCGGCGACAGCCTGCCGTTTTCGCAGCGCGACATCGCCTATCAATATCCGGTGTTCAAGCTCGATCTGCCGCAGGACCGCAAGCAGACTTTCTATCTGCGCCTGTCGGGCGAGAACCCGATGTCGGCGCGCCTGATCGTCTGGCAGCCGGGCGCCTTCGCCGAGGCCATCGGCGACGAACGGCTGCTGTACGGCCTGTTGTTCGGCATGCATCTGGCGATGGTGCTGGCCAGCCTCTGGTTCTGGCAGGCCACGGGCGACGCCACCTATGCGTCGTTCGCCGGCTTCACGCTGTTCGGCATGGCCAGCATTGCCGCTTCGACCGGCATGCTGCAGCAATATCTGCTGCCGGACGCGCCCTCCTGGCACGATCCGGTCGCCAGCCTGGTGCAAGTGCTGGGACTGACCTTCGGCGTGCAGTTCGTAATGCAGTTCGTCGAGGCCTGGCGTTATTTTCCGCGGCTGGCCTCGAAATTCCGCATGGGGCTGTGGGTATATTGCGGGCTGGCCGCGGCGACGGTGGCGCTGGGCCATTTCAAATGGTTTCTGCCGCTGTTCCAGTTAGTCACCGCCCTGTGCGCGCTGTTGATTCTGGTGCTGGTGCTGGTTCTGGTGGTGCACGGCCAGCCGCGTGCGCGCTATGTCCTGGCCGGGCTGGCCTTGCTGTCGCTGTCGGGATTGGTAAAGATCCTGACCAACATCGGCGCTCTGCCGCTCAATGTGCTGACGGAAAACAGCTACCGCATCTGCATGCTGGTGTTTCTGCTGGTGATGAATTACGCCATCAGCCGCCGCTATCAGGAACTGCGGCGCGAGAAGGAATCGGCGCAATTCGCCTTGCTGACCGCGGCGCGCGACGCCGAGCACAAGCTGGAGAATCTGGTGGCGCAGCGCACCGGCGATCTGAAACAGGCGATGCAGCAGGTTGAGCATGCGCTGGTGCTGGAGCGCGTGGTGCAGCGCCAGCAGCATCAGTTCCTGGCCACCATGTCGCACGAAATCCGCACGCCGCTGGCGGTGATCGATGCGGCCGCGCAAAACCTGGAGCGCGAATTGAACGCGCACGGCACCTCGGCGGTGGCGTTGACCCGGCTTGAAAAAATCCAGCAGGCCGCGCTGCGGCTGTCGTCGCTGTTCAACGACTACGCCGGCGACGCGCGCTTCGAAGGGCTGGCGCACGGCATCAATCTGCAATGGGTGACGCTGGAGACATTGCTGCGGGACGCCGCCGACGCCGGACGCACGCTGGCCAACGGCCATGTATTCCAGGTCGATCCGCTCACCCGGTTCATGCAGGTCTGCTGCGATCCCGACCTGATGCGGCTGGTGCTGCGCACGCTGGCCGACAATGCCGTGAAATACAGCCCGGCCGGCACGCGCATCGTATTTGGCGGCGAGGGCGACAGCGGCAATGCCGGCAATGGCGGCAATGAAGGCCGCGGCGCCGGCTGGACCATTTACGTGCGCGATGAAGGCCCCGGCATCGCCGCGGAAGAGCAGAGCCGCATTTTCGAGCAATATTTCCGCGGCCGCGCCGCCGCGCAACGTCCCGGCACCGGACTCGGCCTGACGCTGGGCCGCCGCCTGACCGAAATGCAGGGCGGCACGCTGACCGTGATCAGCCGCCCCGGCCAGGGCAGCACCTTCCGGATCTGGCTGCCGCGGCCGGCCGGCGCCGCCGCGGCCGCTTCCTTTTCCTGATATTTCCTCTGCGCCGGGTGTTTCCGCGGCGCATCATTGTGGCGTCATATTTCCCCTTTATATTTTCTGATTGGCAAGATTATTGCTTGGGATTTTGCGGTTTCGCCCGCAATGGGCGGAGCAGCCGCATAAAAACAATCGCTCCAGTTCAGAAAAGGCAAGGGAAAAGTCATGCAGGACACAGGTTTCATCGAAGAATTACTGCCGTTCATGCCCGGCGTGGTGCGTTGCGAGCATGCGCTGCAGGAGTTGAACTTCGCCTGGCGCCTGATCGAATCCACCGCGAAGATGGTCTGCCCGCTGGAAGCCAAGACCATTCTGCCGACGATGAAGGCCACGCGCGACGGCTTCAACGACCTCGAAAAGGAATTGGTCACCCATTTGGTGCAGGAAAATCTCGCCAAATCGGCGCAGGAGCTCCATTTCAAGGCACAGGTGATTATCGATATCGTGGTGCGCAACCTGTTTGAACGGACCGCGGATGTTGGTTTTTTGGCAATGGATGAGGCGATCCGGGATTTTATTCTCGATCCCCAGCGGGACCCGGCCGCCATGGTCGCGCGGTTGCGCGCGTATCGCGACAAATATACGGTATACGACGAAATCCTGGTTCTCGACACCGACGGCAAGGTGCTGGTGCAACTGGACGAACGCAATCCCATCGCGCAGTCGCATGATCCGCTGATCCGGCGCACGCTGGGCTGCGATACGTATGTCGAGACTTTTGCGCAATCCGATCTGCGCGTGTCCGGCGGCAGGAGCCTGATTTACTCGCGCAAGATCGCGCATCCGGAACATGGCGCGCCGATTGGCGTGCTGTGCCTGTGTTTTCCGATCGCGGTGGAAATGGCCGGCGTTTTTGCCGGCCTGCGCAAGGCCGGCGACCGCTCCGTCATGCTGATGCTGGATGCCGACGGCGCCGTGATCGCCAGCAGCGACGCCGAGCATATCGCCATTGGCCGGCGCGTGCCGCTGGCGCTCGACGGCGACTATCAGATGCTGTCGTACGCCGGCCGCGAATACTTCGCCAAAACCTGCGCCGCGCAGGATTATCAGGGCTATGGCGGACCGGGCTGGCTCGGCCACGTCATGATCCCTTGCGAAACCGCATTCCGGCACCGCCATGACGATGCGCTATCGGCGTACGATGCGGCGACGCTGGCCGGCATCATGTCGCATGCCAAGACCTTTTGTCCGCCGCTGGATCATGTCACCGTCAAGGCCGAAGCGATCAATCTGTCGCTGCGGCGCGTGGTGTGGAACGGCAAAATCATGTCGGCCGGCCAGGACCGCGATCTGCTGCGGCTGAAATCCATCCTCCATGAAATCAGCCAGACCGGCGATGAAACCCGGCGCCTTTTCAAGAATTCCATTTACGACCTGTACGCCACCGTGATCTCGTCCGGCCTGCAGGATCTGGCGTTCGTATCGCGCTTGATGATCGATCTGATGGATCGCAGTCTGTATGAGCGCGCCAACGATTGCCGCTGGTGGGCGCTGACGCCCGATGTGCGGCGGCTGATGGCGGCGCGGGCGGCGACGGCCGACGCGCAGGATGCGAAAAGGCGGCGCCTGGCGCGGATTCTGGACGACATCAATGTGCTGTATACCGCCTACTCGCGTCTGGTGATATTCGATGCGGGCGGCGTCATTGTCGCGGCCTCGGGCCTGCAGGAGGCCGGGGATGCCGGCAATGGCCATGGCGACGGCGACGGCATCGTCGGGCGCGCGATGGATGCCGCGCTGGTGCGCAAGACGCTGGCGCTGCCGGACGACCAAGCGTATTGCGTCTCCCCGTTCGAGCCGACCTGGCTGTATGGCGATCGCCCGACCTATATTTACTGCGCGGCGATTCGCGAACCTGCCGGATCCGGCGAGCCTGGGGCAGCCGGCGAACCCGACGGCATCGGCCGCGTGGTCGGCGGCATAGGCGTTGTTTTCGACGCCGAGGCGGAATTCAGCAATATGCTCAAATCGTCGCTGCCGCGCCAAAGCGGCGCGTTCGCCGCCTACGCCGATCGCGACGGCAGGGTGATTTCCAGCACGCATCCCGGCTATCCGGTGGGCAGCGTGCTGGCGCCGGCGGCGCTGAAGGAAGATGCCGCGGCCGGAGAGAAGGCCGGGGCCGGGGCCGGCATCGTAGTGCTTGACGGCAGCTACACCATGATCGGACAGACGATGTCGTTCGGCTATCGCGAATATAAGAATACGGACAATTACCGCAACGATGTGATCGCCTTGGCCGGCGTGCCGATCGGCCTGCAAGCCGATGGCCTTGCGCCCGGCGCCGATGCGGCGGCGGCCGGTGAAATTCCGGCGCGCCGGGAGCAGTGGCAAAATGGCGCCGCCGTACACGAATTCGGCATTGTCGCTGTGGATGACGATATCTATGCGCTGCCGTCGTCTTGCGTGATTGAAGCGATCGAGGCGAACAGGATGCATGCCGCTTCTACCTTGAAGCCGCTGATTGTCGGCGTGCTGAATTATCAGGATGCCGATGGGGCGCCGTCGGCTTTCGTGCCGGTGGTCAATCTGCGTTATCTGATGCACTCGGATGCGCGCGGCGCGGGCGAAGCCGGCCATTCCGGGGACATTATCGTGGTGCGGCATGGCGGGCACATGCTCGGCTTGCTGGTCGATGGCCTGATCGATGTGCTGCCCTTCGGCGAGGATCAGATCGAGGGCGCGATCCGCTTGTTTCACAGCCGGCCGAGCTATGTCCGCAACCTGATCAAGACCGCGGATCCCGCCAGGATGATGCAGGTGATCGATGTCGAGAGCATCGTCAAGCGGGTGTTTGCAGGCAATGCGGGAAGCTTCGGCCCTCCCGGCGCCATCGCGGCGCTGGCCGGCTGACGGGCCCCTCCGCCGCGCTCAGTCCAGCGCCGATGCCGGTCCGAAAAATTCGTGGCGGCTTTGGGCGGCGGGTACGCCGATCTCTTCCAGATACTGCTTGATGGCGCGCATGAAGGGCTTCGGTCCGACAAAATAGGCGTCGACATCGGTCGAATCGGGCATCCATGCGCGCAGCCGGCCGGCGTCGAGCAGGCCGGTTGCGTGCGGCGGCGGATCTTGCGGGCGCGCTTCGCCGTAGCAGAAGAAGCGTTTCAATTGCGGATGCCGCGCCGCGAGTGCATCGATCTTGTCGCGGAACGCATGCACGCCGGCATGCCGCGCGGCGTGGATGAAAACGATCGGCCGGCCGCCCGGCAGCGCCGCTTCCAGCATCGCCAGCATCGGCGTAATGCCGACGCCGCCGCTGATCAGCAGCAGCGGCTTGCCGTTCGGCGCCAGCGTGAATTCGCCGGAAGGCGGAAACAGCGCGATCTCCGAACCTTCATGGATGTCGTCGTGCAGATAATTGGATACCTTGCCGCCCGGTTCGCGCTTGACGCTGATGCGGTAATGGCGGCCGTCGCCGGCGCTCGACAATGAATACTGGCGCCGCATTTCCTCGCCGCCGACCGTCACGCTCAGGCCGATGAACTGGCCTGCTTGATATGCCAGCAGCGGCTGGCCGTCCTTCGCTTCGAAATAGAAGGAGGTGATTTCATCGCTTTCCCGCTGCTTGCGCAAAACGGTGAACAAGCGCGCGCCGCGCCAGCCGCCGGCGGCCTGTTCCTTCTCGTCGTAGACCTTTTTCTCCAGCCCGATCAGGATGCCGGCCAGTTGCCCATAGGCGGCGCCCCAGGCTTCCAGCACGGCATCCGTGGCGATTTCGGCGCCCAGCACTTCGCGAATCGCGCGCAGCAGGCAATCGCCGACCATCGGGTAGTGCTCGGGCAGAATCTGCAGGGCGACATGCTTGCTGACGATGGCGCCGACCAGATCGCCGAGCTGATCCAGCCGGTCGATATGGCGGGCGTACATCAGCAGGCCGTTGGCCAACGCGCGAGGCTGGGCGCCGCTGGACTGGTGGGCCTTGTTGAACAGCGGCGCGACTTGCGGATAGTCGCGCAGCAGCATCCGGTAAAAATGCGTGACCAGCGCCTCGCCGCCGCTTTCGAGCAGCGGGACGGTGGATTTGACGATGGCGCGTTGAGAATCGGTGAGCATGGAAATCCTTGTCGAAAAATGGGAAAGCACGGAAGGGAAAACGCATCCCTCTGTCGTGCTTAACTCAATAACCATGCCATGCCTGAAAGTCCCTATAATCAAGACCTTATGAATAGATCATGTCGAAATGACCATGTCTGTTCGACTCCAATCGTGTAGTTTTGACTCAGCCGCAACCATGACGCCCAAAGTCTTGCTCGACGCCTTGATTCCGCTGATCGCCGACCTGTCGCGCGATCTGAACGAGCGCGAGCGCTATCGCCGCCTGCTCGATGCCCTGCGGGCCCTGTTTCCCTGCGATGCGGCGGCCTTGCTGCGGCTGCAGGGCGGGACGCTGGTGCCGCTGGCGATCGACGGCCTGAGTCACGATACCTTGGGACGGCGCTTCAAGGTCGACGCGCATCCGCGTTTGCGCATCTTGCTCGAAAGCACGGCGCCGACCCGGTTTCCGGCCGATTCGCCGCTGCCGGATCCGTATGACGGCCTGGTGCAGGCGCATGCGGGCGTGCTGGAAGTGCACGATTGCATGGGTTGCGCGATTGCGGTCGGCGGCCGGCCTTGGGGGGTGCTGACGCTGGACGCGCTCGGCGCCGATCGCTTCGACGGCGTCGATCCGGCTTCGCTGCAGGCGTTTGCCGGTTTGGCGGCGGCGACGGTGAATGTGGTCGAGCGCATCGGGATGCTGTCGGCCAGCGGGGAGCAGGAACGGCTGCGCGCCGAAGCCTATCGGATCGCCGCCGACCAGCGGCGCCGCGATCTGCTCGGCCAGAGCCCGGCGCACCAGCGCCTGATGGATGAAATCCGGCTGGCCGGACCGAGCAGCATGACAGTGCTGATCGGCGGCGAAACCGGCGTCGGCAAGGAGCTGGTGGCCAACGCCATTCACGCCGCCTCGCCGCGCGCCGGCAAGCCGATGATCAGCCTCAACTGCGCGGCGCTGCCGGAGACACTGGTCGAAAGCGAATTGTTCGGCCACGTGCGCGGCGCTTTTTCCGGCGCGGTCGGCGAGCGCCGTGGCAAGTTCGAACTGGCGCACGGCGGCACGCTGTTTCTGGACGAGGTCGGTGAATTGTCGCTGGCGGTGCAGGCCAAGCTGTTGCGGGTATTACAGAGCGGCCAGTTGCAGCGGGTCGGTTCGGATCGCGAGCATAAGGTTGATGTGCGCCTGATCGCCGCCACCAATCGCGACCTCGCCGAGGAAGTGCGCGCGGGACGCTATCGCGCCGATTTCTATCATCGGCTCAGCATGTATCCGCTGGCGGTGCCGCCGTTGCGCGAGCGCGGCCATGATGTATTGCTGATCAGCGGTTTTTTCCTGGAGGAAAACCGGGCGCGCCTGGGATTGTTGAGCCTGCGCCTGAGCGGCGACGCGCAGGCCGCGCTGCTGCGTTATCCATGGCCGGGCAATGTGCGCGAACTGGAACATCTGATCGGCCGCTGCGCACTGCGCACGCTGGCGCGGCAAACGGCGCATCCGCGCATTCTGACCTTGACCGCGGCGGACCTGGGTTTGGGCGACGCCGCTGCGCTTGAGGCGGCATCCGCAACCGGTCCGGCGGTATCGGCATCGGCGCTGCCGGCCGGCGCCGGATTGCGCGACGCGGTCGAGGCCTATGAGCGCAGCCTGATCGCCGATAGCCTGGCCAGGCATGGCAACAACCTGGCTGCCGCGGCGCGCGAACTGGGTTTGGACAGAGCCAATCTGAGCCGCATGGTTAAACGGCTGGGCTTGAAATAAACGGAGCGCTTAATCAGCGTTGCCAGCTAATAACGCGCCATTGAGAGATCGGCGGCAGGAATGTCGGGCTTGAGACCCGATATCAGATCGGTCAGCAGCTTGGCCGAACCGCACGACATGGTCCAGCCCAGCGTGCCGTGGCCGGTATTCAAAAACAGATTGCGCAGGCGCGTGGCGCCGACGATGGGCGTGCCGTCCGGCGTCGCCGGCCGCAGGCCGCTCCAGAAACTGGCGGTCGTGGTATCGCCGGCGCCGGGGAACAGATCGTTGACCACCATTTCGATGGTCTGCCTGCGTTTCGGATTCAGGAATTTGTTGAAGCCGGCGAATTCGGCCATGCCGCCGGCGCGGATGCGATTGTCGAAACGGGTGATGGCGATTTTATAGGTCTCGTCGAGGATCGCCGAGCGCGGCGCCGCGTCGCTGTCGTCGATCGGCACGGTGATCGAATAGCCTTTCATCGGATAGACCGGAATATTGACGATGCCGCTGAGCAATTCGGTGGAATAGGAACCCAGCGCCACGACATAGCGGTCCGCCGTCAGCAGCTTGCCGGCGCATTGCACGCCGGCGATCTTGTCGCCGTGCATCACCAGGCGATGGATACGGGCGTCGTATTTGAACATGACGCCGAGTTGCTGGGCCATCGCCGCCAGCCGCGCGGTGAACAGGCGGCAATCGCCGGTTTCGTCGGCCGGCAGATGCATGCCGCCGGTCAGCTTGTGGCGCACCGCGGCCAGCGCCGGTTCGGCCGCGCTCAGTTGATCCGGCGTCAGCAGTTCGAACGGCACGCCGTTGCGGCGCAGGATCTCGCTGTCGGCGGCGGCGTGGTCGAGCTGTTTGGCGGTCCGGAAAATCTGCATCGTGCCGAGCTGGCGGCTTTCGTATTCGATGCCGGTGGTGTCGCGCAGCCCGCGCAGGCATTCGCGGCTGTATTCGGCCAGCCGCATCATGCGTTCCTTGTTGACCGCGTAGCGCGGATGCGAACAGTTGCGCAGCATCTGCCAGATCCAGCGCCACTGCATCATGCTGCCGTCGGGCGAAACCGAGAGCGGCGCGTGATGCCGCTGCAGCATCCATTTCAATGCTTTCAGCGGCACGCCGGGCGCGGCCCACGGCGCGGCGCAGCCGGGCGAAATGTGGCCCGAATTGGCGAAGCTGGCGTCCTGCGCCGGGCCCGATGCGCGGTCGATGACGGTCACCTGATGGCCGGCGCGCACGAGATAGTAGGCCGTGGTCACGCCGATGACGCCGCTGCCGAGTATGAGTACGTGCATATTTCGCCTCTCCGTTGCGTTGATCCGAAAAACGCTATCGTAGAGCCATGTTGCCGCATCCGATCACGGTAGAACTGGCAGCTATTTCGAAATACTACCCGACAAAGACTGCGGATAGCCCGGCCGCCGCCCGGCGGTGAAAATTGCCGCCAGACGATTGACGGCGGCGATGCGAAGTGATCCACTACTGCATAGTCAAAGCCGCCCGGCGTCTTTGCCGAAGAATTCGATTGAAAATAAAAACGGACCGCCCATGAATCGCAAAAGCGTCATCCTGACCGCGGTCTTTCTCGCCTTGCTCGGCATCGCGTTGCCGATCGCGGGGATGCTGTATCTGTCCTGGGAACGCGCGGTTTCGGCCGAGCAGGCGCGTCTGCTGCAATATGCCGATAACGCGATCGCCCGCGCCACGCTGTCCTTCAGCGAGGTCGGCAATGCCCTGCGCATGTTCGACGGCCTCGAGACCGCACCCTGTTCGGAAGCGCATATCGGCATGATGCGCAAGGTCACGCTGAATACGCGCACCGTGGCGGAGATCGGCTATTACCGCAAGGACGGCCTGCTGGCATGCACCTCCTGGGGCATGACCCGCGGCAAGGTCAGGCAGGTGGCGCCCGACTTCGTCACGCCCGATGGACTGGGCCTGGTCTTCAATGTGTATCCGATGATCAGCCACGGCAAGCTGATGACCGAAGTGCGCTATAAAAATTACAATGCGCTGGTCGATCCGGAGCGCTTCGCCGACATCGTGCTTGACGACGACGTCGCGGTGGCGGTCGAAACATCGAACGGGCAGTTGCTCGGCAGCCTGCACGCGCCCGATCTCGGCCTGGTGCAGCAGATGCTGCACGGGGTCAAGGCGTCGCTGGTGGGCGACAAGCTGATTGCGGTGCGCGAGCGTTCCGGCCTGATCGCGGTGGTGATCGAATCGCGCGAGCGGGTGCTGGAGAAGGTGCGCAAGGAGCAATTGACGATGATTCCGCTGGGCATCCTGATGGCGGCGTTTATCGTGGCGATCGTGATCTGGGTGTCGCGCCGGCGCCTGTCGCTGCGCGGCGAACTGGCGATCGCGGTGCAGCGGCGCGAATTTGTCGTGCATTATCAGCCGCTGATCGAATTGAAGACCGGCGTGTGCATCGGCGCCGAAGCGCTGGTGCGCTGGCAGCGGCCGGACGGCGCCATGGTGCGGCCCGATCTGTTCATTCCGCTGGCCGAGGAAAGCGGATTGATCCTGCCGATTACCGATCAGGTGGTGCAAGGGGTGATTGCCGATCTGGGCGCGCTGCTGGTGAAAAATCCCGGCCTGCATATCGCCGTCAACCTGAGCGCGCAGGACATCAAGACCGGCCGCATCCTGCCCTATCTCGGCCAGGCGCTGCGCGGCACCGGCATCGATACCGCGCAGATCTGGCTGGAGGCCACCGAGCGCGGTTTCATGGACGTCGAAGCCGCCAAGAAAACCCTGGAGCAGGCCCGCCTGAGCGGACATGCGGTGTCGATCGACGATTTCGGCACCGGATATTCCAGCCTGTCGCATCTGCAGGACCTGCCGCTGGACGCGCTGAAGATCGACAAATCCTTCATCGACACGATCTGCACCGATTCCGCCACCAGCAGCGTGACGCCGCACATCATCGCGATGGCGAAATCGCTGGGCCTGAAGATCGTGGCGGAGGGCATCGAATCGCAGGAACAGGCCGACTATCTGCTGGCCAGGGACGTCGAATACGGGCAGGGGTGGCTGTTTTCAAAAGCGCTGCCGGCAGGCGATTTCATTACTTTCCATCGCGACAGCCTGCTGCGGGACGCGCCCGAAATAGCGGCCTGAGCCCGCGCTGCGGCCAGCTTGGTAAGATATGTAAGTAATTTTGTGCACTCGGTGCAAATTTCGAAAACTGTTCTATATTTCAGTCGTGGCGTGAAATATTGCGCTTCAATTCGAGAGGAGCACATCATGGTTGGCAAAAAAAGTATATCCGCATTGCTGATGGTCGGCGTATTGGCTGCATCGGCATCCACGTCGGCCTTCGCGGACGGCCGTCATCATGGCGGCGGAGGCGGCGGCAATGGCCTGGCGATCGCGGCAGGCATTCTGGGCGCGGTCGCTGTCGGCACCATCATCGCCAATTCCGCGTCGCAACCGGTATATGAAGCGCCGCAGCCGGTCTATTACGGGCCGCCGCCACAGCAGGTTTATTACCAGGCGCCGCCACAGTATTATCAAGCGCCGCCGCAGCCGGTATACGTGCGGGCGTATCCGCGCGATCCTTATTATTACCGCGGCGGGTATTACCAGCGCTGATCGATGCCGGCAGCCTCGGCACACCATCGAAAACCGGCCGTTTGGCCGGTTTTTTATTTGCCCGCAGTGAGAAAGCGTTCCTCCTGTCGTCATAGAACTCAGTAGAGGGCTCGGTTAAAACTTAGGAGGACGGCTCCCATATTCTTAATTCGTTGAATAGCGACAAATTCTATTGATATTTCGCTGGATGGCGACAATAATGTGTCGGGGCATCTTGTTTCTTCGCCAAAAAGCGACGACAGTTCCGGTAATGTCAGTAAATTAACTGCGTTGATAAACGACAAAAATATCATTAACCTCGCATGAAAACGACGTTTTAGATGAAGCTCTCCTCTTCTTTCGCCACTTCACGACAAATAGCACAGGAAGTGATTCTTAGCGCTTCACTTACCTCCAGCGCTTTGCGCGCTCTGCAGCGCAGAGCTAAAAATGGTGAAGTGCAACGGGTCCATCAAGGTGTTTATCTTGAGTGCGGCAACGATCATGAAGAGATCGCGCATTGTGTACGCCGCAACTGGCAGAGTATTGCAGGAGCGCTGGTGCCTGGCGGCGTGGTATCTCATGTCAGCGCCATGACCTCGGGCGTGCAGCAAAACGGCATTCTGACGCTATCGCATCCTTCTCAATATCGTAAAACCATAGAGCTTCCAGGCTTGCGGCTAATACTCTTGCGCGGGCCCGGCCCTCTTGCCGGCGACCTGGCGCTAAGCAACAGCGGCCTTTACTGGGCCAGCCGTACACGTCAGTTACTGGAAAATCTCGGTCGTAAAGCGCCCACGAAAGCGGGGCGGGATGCCGTGGAACAGAATCTGATAGGCATTCTGAACGCTTCCGGAGAGAGAACGCTAAATCAGATACGCGATGAAGCGGCCGCACTATCCGAGCCGTTAGGTCGCCAGGCTGAGGAAAATGTGCTTCGGAGTCTTATTGGCGCTCTGCTGGGCACGCATGAACGTGGTGAGCTGCATACCAAAGACGGACAATTGCTGGCGCAAGGCAAGCCTGTCGACAAAGAGCGTATTTATCGGTTTGAAACCCTTGCCGCCTATTTGCGAAGCGCTGTACTGCCCTCGATTGAAAACAAAGTGGCAGCCGGCGTTCCTCGGCACAATTGCGCGTTCATCGAGTCCTACTTTTCAAACTATGTGGAGGGTACGAAGTTTGACATCGAGGAGGCGCGAGATATCGTCATGCAGAACAAAATCGTGGAGAGTCGACCTAAAGACTCGCACGATATCATTGGCGTATTTGGACTGGCACTGGCCGCTCCTTATAGGAATAGTCCGCCAACGGCAGGCGAAGATTTTCTGCCGGAACTGGAGGGGTGGCATGCAGAAATGCTCAAAGAAAGGCCTGAAGTTAACCCAGGCAAAATCAAGCTTAAAGTTAATTATGCAGGCACCAGCAAATTTGTGGAGCCGGGCCTGGTGCGCGGAACGATCGACGAAGGCTCCAGGCTCGCGCTCTCAGTGCCTGAAGGGTTTGCCCGAGCCGTCTACTATGCATTTTTGATTTCTGAAATCCATCCCTTCGAAGATGGCAATGGCAGGCTATCCCGCTTGGTCATGAACGCAGAACTTACGCGTGTAGGCTTGCATCGCATTATCATCCCAACTCTTTATCATCCTCAATACGTGGATTGCGCCCGATTGTTGACGCGACAGGATCAGCCGGAGAGTTTCGTCAAAAGCCTCGCGAAGATGGCCCATTGGTGTAGTCAGTTCGATTACAAGGATCTCGATGAACTCATCGGGGGGCTGAAGAAAACAAATGCGCTTGAGGAGTCTCCGGCACAGTATCGTTTGCTCAATCTGGATGGAACCGGCGAACTGAGAGGATGATGTGTATCGGCCAGGCCCTGGCCCGTGTCGCCATGCCGTTCTCTATTTCCCCGACTCCATCTCACGCACCACCGCCGCCAGCATGGCGCGCAGATCGCGTTTCATGAGCGCGGCGCCGAACAGCGAGGGCACGTAGAACATCGGCGCGATGGTGGCGTCGTAATTGATCTGCGTGGTGTTCGCATCGATCTCGCTCAAGGCCCAATCGGCGCTGTATTCATGCATGTTGCCTTTGACCAGTGTCGTCGCGAGCGTTGAAAACGGCGTTTCCAGGATACGCACCAGCAAATGGATTGGTTGCTTGATGAATAAGAATTGTCCAAATCCCTCTTGGGCGACAATGCATTCATGGCCGTCGCGGGCGATCAGGCGCGACGAGGTCAGGTCCGGCACGAAATCGGCCAGGCGATCGTAGTCGGTCAATACATGCCAGGCGCGCCGCATGGGCACGTTGGCGGTCAGGCGCGCCTCCACCGTGAAGACCGGATACGTCTTGTCGCTGCTGCGCCGGACTTCGATTTGCATCCGGTCGCCGACAGACGCGCCCGCGGCGGGCGCAGGGGGATCGGCATCGGCCCGCGCCTGCCGGATGGACGCCGGCAGCGCCGCGGCGGCCAGCAGGGCGGCGCCGCTTCGAATCAATGTACGGCGCTGCATGCTCCGTCCCGTCAGGCCAGCGCTGCCCGCGCGGCTTCTTCCGGCGTCAGTCCGTCATAGAACTGGTCCGTGAACCATTCGATTTCTTCCTCGATGTGCTCCTGCGCCTGGGCCAATGTGGCCCCGCCCGCCACCAGAAACGGCTCCACTTCGGTGCACCACTGGATCAACGCCAGCGTTTCCGGATCCAGATCGTCATTCTTTTTCTTTGCCATATGCCGTTTTCTTTCGTTTGCCGGTTTGCGTTGTCTGCATGATACGGCAGCCTCGGAAAAGCCGCCAAAGCTTTCCATGGTTCAATTTTTGCTTATGGTATCGCATGCCTGCAAGCAAGATTTTGTCAGAACTTTTGAAAGTGGCCCGCGTATGATCGAATCGCTACTTGCCGCCATGCGTGCGGCGTATACGCTTCAAACAAAGGACTTGCCATGGCGCATCATCACAGCATGCCTAAAGAGTTGATCATTCAAGCGGCGGCCCTGCGCCACATCCAGGATTACGTGGGCGCGCTGAATCTGATCGAAGCCAATATCGAATCGTTCGACGGCGCGGACCGCGTGCAGGGCCGGCTGCAGGGGTTCTACGCGGCAAGGGAGGGCGGACTGCTGGAAAAGGCCCGTACGCTCGCCCTGCAGATCGCCGAAGAAGATCCGGGCATTCCCAGCGTCCGGGCATTCCTGTCGGAAGGTCCGGACCGGGCCGGCTGACCTTCTTGCTGCATCGCGCTTCCGCCGGCCGGCCGGTGTTTGCCATGTTACGATTTGTGCAAATGTTCCCCGGTAGCCCGACGCAATGAAAAAAATCGCCTTTTCCGGCACGCTCGATCCGATTACCAACGGCCACATGTGGGTGATTGAAGAAGCGCGCTCGCTGGCCGACGAAGTGACCGTCTTCCTTTCCGAAAATCCCGCCAAGCGGCCGCAGTTCCCGGCCGAAAAGCGCAAGCAGATCATCGAACTCAGCGCCGCCGAGCGCGGCTGGGACAATGTGCGGGTGGTGATCGTCAAGGGCGATTACACGGCGCGGGCGGCCAAGAAGCACGGCATCGATTATCTGATACGCGGCATCCGCAACACGGCCGATTTCGATTACGAAAACCTGATCCAGCAAACCAACGTGGACGTGCTGCACGGCGCCAAAACCATTTTCGTGATGCCGCCGCGCGATCTGGGATCGGTCAGCTCCAGTTTCGTGGGCGCCTTGCAGGGGCCGGTGGGCTGGAACTGGAATGTGCGCAAATTCATGCCGGGCCCGGCGCACCGCGCATGGATCGTGGATTGGCTGCGCAAGGAATGGGAATTGCTGTGGGGCTACGCCGGCGCCACCTCGGAAGCGGTGCAGCATGCCGACGGCTGGTTCGAACGCCTGACCGGCCCCGCCGGCTATGGCGGTCCGCAGCGGCATTATCACAACCTCGATCATCTGGTGCATGGGCTGACCGAAATCCGGGTCTGGGGCCTGAACACGGGCGCCGCGCCGGAAGCCATCGCCTTGCTGAAAAAGGCCTTCTGGTTTCACGACCTGGTGCATCGCGGCGTCGGCACGGCCGGCATGAGCGACGAGGAGCAGAGTGCCCGCCTCTGGCTTGACAGCAGCCTGGATCCGGCCGCCGCGGACGACGTCGCCGCCCTGATCCGCGTGACCGATCAGCTGCAGGCCGCCGCCATCGAGCATCCCCTGAAAGCCGCGATGGCCTCGATCGATCTGGCGATTCTGGGCCAGGACGAGGAGGTCTACGACGCCTATGCGCAGGCAATTCGCAACGAATACCGCCAGACGCCGGACCAAACCTACCGCACCAGGCGCATCGAAGTGCTGACTTGCCTGCACGGCAAGGCCGAAGCGGGGAGCCTGTATGCCGACGCCTATTTCATGTCGCAATATAGATTGAGCGCGATGGCCAATATGCGGCGCGAGATCGCGCGGCTGAAAGCCGATGCGGCTTAATTTTTTCAAGGCCGTCCGGACCGGTAAATCGCCGCTCCTGTATAGTACGATGGCGTTTCCACCAATCAATCATTTGCGCACCTGCAACACTCTCCCTTATGGCAACAGTTTCCTTTAACCGCCTTGCGTCATTGCGCTCGCTCGTGATCGACGATCAGGCCGGCATGCGGCAAAACATGCGCCTGCATCTGGGCCAGCTCGGCATGACCCGCGTCGACCAGGCCGCCACGCCCGACGAAGCAATCCAGTTTGTCGAGCGCAACAGCTACGACGTCGTGGTGTGCGACTACAACCTGAACAAGGAAACCAACGGCCAGCATCTGCTGGAGTATTTTCGTTCGCATAACTTGCTGCCCGAAGCGACCATTTTCATCATGGTGACGGCCGAAAGCAGCTATAGTTCGGTGGCCGGCGCGGCCGAATTCAAGCCCGATGCCTACATGATCAAGCCGCTGACCGCGACCAAGCTGGCGCAGCGGATCGAACGCATGCTCGACAAGCAGAACACCTTCCTGCCGATCACCCAGCGCATGGCGCGCAAGGATCTGGCCGGCGCGATCGCCGCTTGCGACGATCTGCTGGCGGCCGAACCGAAGTGGATCGTGGAAATCCTCAAGCTGAAGGGACGCATGCTGCTGGATCTGCGCCGCCTCGATGAAGCGAAGGTGTTGTATCAGAGCGCGCTGGCGCTGCGCAGCGATCTGGTATGGGCCACGCTGGGGCTGGCCAAATGCGAAGTGATGGCCGGCCAGGCAGAGAAGGCGCGCGTCATGGTCGAAGCGGTGCTGGCCAGGAATACCCAATATATCGAAGCCTACGATCTGCTGGCGAACATTGCCGACAGCGTCGGCAACGACGACGCCGCGCTGGACGCGCTGAGCCGTTCGGCGCGCATCATTCCGTCGGCGCCGCGCAGCCGGCTGGTGGGCGACGCCGCCTACCGGATCGGCGACCTGGCGCAGGCCGAAGATGCATTTTCCCAGGTCGTGAAGCTGAGCAAGGGATCGTTGACGGGGCAGGCCTCCGATCTGCTGTCGCTGTCGCAGGTCTATATCGACAACGACAACCCGGAAGCCGCGCTGCGCGTATTCAACGGCGTGCCGTCCAGGTTCACGGATTCGGCGGCGTTCATGGCCGCGCAGGCCGCCGCGCAGGCGCAGGCGCACGTCAAGATGGGCGATATGGCCGCCGCCGAGGAAGCCTTCGAAGCCGCGCTGCGGCACGGCGCCGAAGTGCGCGGCGACGATGCCGCGCTGATGATGGCGCGGGCGGCGTTTGCGCTCGGACAGGACGACAAGGGCGCCGAACTGATCGCCGGCGCCGTCAAGGCGGATCACGAAAACCGTGCGCTGGTGGGATTGGCCAGGCGCGTGCTGAGCAGCGCCGGCAAGGAAGAACTGATCGGCGAACTGATCGACCAGTCGGTGGATCACTGCATGGGCCTGATTGCCGAGGCCAACGCGCTGATGCGCGGCGCGCAGTTCGAAGCGTCGGTGGCGCGGCTGGAAGAAGCCTTGCAAAATATGCCGGATAATACCGCCGTGCTGCAGGCGGCGGCGCAGATTTATCTGTTATGGATGAGCCAGAAGGGCGTGCAGGACGAATATGTCAAGCGCGTCACCTCCTATCTGGGCAAGCTGGATCGATTGATCCCGGGCAATGAACGCGTCGTGAAAATGCATCTGTTTTTGCAGCGCACCTTGAACAATAATAATCCCAAGAAGACCTGAGCATGGATCCCAAGCTGTCTGCAATTATCGTGCATGACATAAAAAATGCACTGGCGATACTGGAAGGCGAACTGCGGCAACTCACCGATGCGCTCGGCGACAAGCCGGAGCGCGCGCAGGCCGGCCGCGCGCATACCGTCTGCCTGAATCTGCAGGACAAGCTGATCGGTTTCCTGACCTTGTACAAGGCCTCTTCGCAAGGCCTGGTGGCGCAGATCGAAGATGTTTCGCCGCACGATTTCCTGGACGAACTGATCGCCTCGTCGAATATCGCGCGCGCCGGCATCACGCTGGCGCTGAGTCCCGCCGCCATGCCGGCGGTTGCCTTCTTCGACGAAAACCTGGTCACGCTGGCGCTGGAGGCGGCATTGCAAAACGCCATCCGCTTCGCGCGCTCGCGCATCGAGATCGGCTGCACCGAACGCGACGGCCTGCTGGTGTTTTCGGTAAGGGACGACGGCCCCGGCATCGGCACCAAGGAAAAAATCGCCTCGACCGGTCTCGGCATGGACCTGTGCAACGTCATCGCCGCCGCGCACGCCAGGGACGGCAGCCATGGCGTGGCCGTGCTCGGCAATCATCCCGGCGGCGGCGCGCTGTTTGAATTGCGGCTGCCTTGATTCTTTAAATCTCTTATATAGCACTTAGTGTTATATAATTCGATTTCAGTAATCCTTTCGAATCACATGCAAATTTTCAAGACGAAATGGTTTGCCCGTTGGGCAGCCAAAGAGGAATTGGCTGAACAATCTTTACGTAATGCAGTGGTTGAGATTGAAGCGGGTTTGATCGATGCGTATCTGGGTAGTCACGTTGTCAAGAAACGAATTGGATTGAGCGGACGCGGCAAGAGCGGTGGAGTACGCACGCTATTGGCATTTCAGATGGAAGACAAGGCGTTCTTTCTATACGGTTTCAGCAAAAATCAACGTGACAATATCAGCAATAAGGAATTGCGGGGGCTGAGACTATTGGCCGCGAATCTGCTGGCATACGATCGCAGAGCCCTGAATAAAGCCGTGAAGGCGCAAGAGTTGATAGAGGTGGATTATGAAGACGAAGAATAATAACTTGCTGGAAGTACTACACGGCACCGCGCAGGGTTTGCATGCCGCGGGAACGCTGGATGCAGTGACCATGCGCGAGTTCGATGCATTGTGCCTGACCCCTGTGCAGGTTTACAGCGCGGAACAAATCAAGGGCCTTCGCTTGCGATTCAAGGCCAGCCAAGCCGTGTTTGCGGCTTATCTCAATACCAGCCTTTCGACCGTGCAAAAATGGGAGCAGGGGCAAAAGCATCCAAATGGGCCTTCGCTGAAATTACTCAATCTTGTCGATCGGAAAGGACTGGAAGCGTTAGCCTGATTCATCGAAATGACCTAAACCAACGGCCTGACATGCCAGATATTCTCGGCATAATCGTGAATGGTCCGGTCCGATGAAAACGGCCCCATGCCGGCGACATTGATGACGGCCTTGCGATGCCATTCGTCGGACTCCCGGTACTGCATGTCGACGCGGTCCTGCGTGGCGACGTAGCTGGCGTAATCGGCCAGCAGCAGATAGCGGTCGCCGAAATTCACCAGCTCATCGAAAATCATGTGGAAGCGCGCCGGCTCGTCCGGTGAGAATACGCCGCTGCATATCTGGTCCAGCACCTTTTTCAATTCGGGATTGCTTTCGTAAATCTGCCGCGGCTGGTAACCGTGCGCGCGGATCGATTCGACTTGCGGTGTGGTATTGCCGAAGATGAAGATGTTTTCTTCGCCGACCTGGTCCAGGATTTCGACGTTGGCGCCATCCAGCGTGCCGATGGTCAGCGCGCCGTTCAGGCCCAGCTTCATATTGCCGGTGCCCGACGCTTCGGTGCCGGCCAGCGAAATCTGCTCGGACAGATCGGCCGCCGGAATGATCAGCTCGGCCAGGCTGACGCTGTAGTTCGGAATGAACACCACCTTCAGGCGGTCGCCCACGCGCGGATCGTTGTTGATGGTTTCGGCGACGTCGTTGATCAGCCGGATGATGTTCTTGGCCATGTAATAGGCCGAGGCCGCCTTGCCCGAAAAGATCACGGTGCGCCGCACGCCTTCTCCCTGCGGATTTTCAACAATGCGGTTGTAGCGCGTGATCACATGCAGCACGTTGAGCAGCTGGCGCTTGTATTCATGGATGCGCTTGACCTGCACGTCGAACAGCGAAACGGTATTGACGTCGATGCCGAGATTGGCGCGGATCCAGTTGGCCAGGCGCAGCTTGTTCTGCTGCTTGGCGTGGCGGAAAGCGTCGATGAATGCGGCGTCGCCGGTGAATTCGCGCAGCGCGGAAAGGCGGTCGAGATCGCGCCGCCATTCGGGGCCGATGCGCTGGTCGATCAGCGCCGAGAAGGCCGGATTGGCCTGCGACAGCCAGCGCCGCGGCGTGATGCCGTTGGTCTTGTTGTTGAAGCGGTCCGGGAATATTTTCTCGAAATCCTTGAAGATCGATTTGCGCATCAGTTCGGTGTGCAGTTTCGACACGCCGTTGATGGAATAGCTGGCCACCACCGCCAGGTACGCCATCCGCACGCGCCGTTCGCCGCCTTCCTCGATCAGCGACAGCGTGCGCATGCGCTCGATGTCGACGCCGGACGCTTCGTTGACGCCGGCCAGGAACTCGGCATTGATCATGAAAATGATGCTCAGATGGCGCGGCAGCACCGCGCTGAGCATGTCGACCGGCCAGGTTTCCAGCGCTTCCAGCATCAGCGTGTGATTGGTGTACGAAAAAATCTTCTGCGCCAGCTGCCAGGCGCGCTCCCATTCCATATCGTGTTCGTCGATCAGGATGCGCAGCAGTTCCGGCACCGCCAGCACCGGATGGGTGTCGTTCAGATGGATTGCGACGCTGTCGGCCAACTGATCGAAGCTGTCGTGCTTGCGCAGATAGCGGCGGATCAGATCCTGCAGGCTGGCGGAAACGAAAAAGTATTCCTGGTGCAGCCGCAGCTGGCGGCCCGAGAGCGTCGAATCGTCGGGATACAGCACGCGGGTCACGTTTTCTGAATTGTTCTTTTGCGATACCGCGCCGAGATAATTGCCCTGGTTGAACGCGGAAAGATCGATTTCCGCGGTGGCCTTGGCCGACCACAGGCGCAGCGTATTGGCGTTGGTGGTGGCGTAGCCGGGAATGATGGTGTCGTAGGCGGTGGCCAGCACATCGTGCGAGCCGACCCAGGTCGGCTTGCCGTCGATCTGTTCGATATGGCCGCCGAAGCGCACCCGGTACTGCACTTCCGGCCGCGGAAATTCCCAGGGATTGCCGCCGGCCAGCCAGTAGTCGGGGCTTTCGATCTGCATGCCGTCGACGATCTGCTGGCGGAACATGCCGTAGTCGTAGCGGATGCCGTAGCCCATGCCGGTAATGCCCAGCGTTGCCATCGAATCCAGGAAACAGGCGGCCAGGCGGCCCAGGCCGCCATTGCCGAGCGCGGCGTCCGGCTCGACATTGACGAGCTCTTCCATGTCGACGCCGAGCTCGGCCAGCGCCGATTTGAACTGGTCATAGATGCCCAGCGCCAGCAGCGCGTTGGTAAAAGTGCGGCCGATCAGGAATTCCATCGACAGGTAATAGACGCGCTTCGGTTCCTGTTCATCGTAGGCGAGATTGGTCTGCATCCAGCGTTCGACCAGACGGTCCCGCACCGCCAGTTCGGTCGCGCGCAGCCAGTCTTCGGCATGCGCCGTCGAAGGGTCTTTGCCGACCGAGTACATCAATTTGTTCGAAATCGATTTGGTGATGCTGTCCACGTCATTGTTGCGCGGCACGTTGCCAAAACTATCCATCGCAGGCATTCCTTTCCTTATGCTTCCAGCTGCGCGTCCATGGTGATTTCGGCCTTCAGCAGTTTCGATACCGGACAACCGGCCTTGGCCTTGCCCGCCAATTCCTCGAACTGCGCCTTGCCGGCGCCGGGGATCTTCGCGCTGACGGTCAGATGCACGGTAGTGATCTCGAACCCGCTTTCCAGTTTTTCGAGCGTGACGTCGGCATGCGTTTCGATTTTTTCGGCGGTCAGGCCGGCTTCGCCCAGGATCATCGAGAGCGCCATCGAAAAACAGCCCGCATGCGCGGCGCCGATCAATTCCTCGGGATTGGTGCCCTTGCCGTTTTCGAAACGCGCCTTGAAACCATAGGGAGCGTTGTCGAGCACGCCGGTTTCGGTGGAAATAGTGCCGCCGCCTTCTTTCAGGCTGCCCTTCCAGATTGCCGATGCTTTTTTGATCATGATGCGTCCTTTGGAGTGTGTTCCGGACAAAATGCGAGAAGTTCGCCGAGATTCCGGATTTGGAGATTTTTGCGGCGCGCGTTGGCGGGCATGCCATGCGCGGCGTCAGGCCTATTCTGACGGCGCAAGGCGCAAAAGATTCCATCGGATTGCGTTTAAGAAAAGAAATTGAAATGCCGATGTTCCGGCGGCGCCTTCAAAACGCGGAAAACAATTTCGCCAGCCGGTGCGCGCGAAAATGCTCCACCACATAATCGACGAAGACGCGGGTTTTGGCCGGCAGCAGTTTCTGCGCGGCGAAATACAGCGACAGCCTGCCGCCGTCGACATACCAGTCCGGCAATACCCGCGCCAGCGCGCCGCTTTGCAGATACGGCAGCGCATTCGGCAGGCTGACCAGCGCAATGCCGAGGCCCTGCTGCGCGCTTTCACAGGCGGCTTCAGGGTCGCTCATGGTCATGCGCACGCGCAATGTTACCGGCGCCTGCTGGTTGGAGCGGCTGCGCAGCGGCAAGGGGCGGATGCGCCCGGTTTGCGGCGAACGGATGTAGATGCCGTCGAATGCGGCCAGATCGCCCGGCGAAGCCAGCCGCGGCCGGCCGTCCAGATAGGCCGGGGCGGCCACCAGCACGCGATGCGCGGGCGCCAGTTCGCGCGCCACCAGGCCGGGCGGCAATTCGATGCCGCCGCCGATGGCGGCGTCGAAACCTTCCCGGATCAGGTCGACCTGGCGGTTGTCGAAATGCCAGTCCGGCCCGATCGCCGGATAGCGTTCCAGGAACGGCGCCAGCATCGGCACCATATACCTGCGTCCGAAGCCGTTGCCCATGCTGACCTTCAGCACGCCGGCCGGCTGCCCTTCGGCGCTGGCCAGATTGGCGACCGCGGACCGGATGGCCGACAGGCCGCCGCTGACTTCCTGCAAAAAGCGCTGGCCTGCTTCGGTCAGCGTCAGGCTGCGCGTGCTGCGATGAAACAGCCGCACCCCCAGATCGGTTTCCAGCCGCGCGACGTTCTTGCCGACCGCCGCCGAGCTCATGCCCAGCCGCCGCGCCGCTTCCGAAAAACTGCCGGCCTCCGCGCTGCGTACAAAACACTCCAGGCCGATCATGGTTTCCATAGCGTGATTTTAAACCTTTGGTATCAAGTGAATAGGCAGATTGGTGGCTAGTAACGACATAATGATCGTGGAATACTGGGTCCGTCAACTTCTGACTTCATTTAATCGAAAACGGAGAAATAAAATGTCCAGCCAATCCCAATCCCAATCCCAATCCCAATCCCAATCTGCATCTTCATCCGCGGTCCTGTCCGGCAAGGTCGCCTTTATCCAGGGCGGTTCGCGCGGCATCGGCGCGGCCATCGCCAGGCGCCTGGCGGCCGACGGCGCCACCGTCGCCCTGACTTACGTCAGCTCGCCGGATCGCGCGGCGCAAGTAGTGGCCGATATCGAGGCCGGCGGCGGCCGCGCGCTGGCGATCCGCGCCGACAGCGCCGACGCCGACGCGATCAAAGGCGCCGTGGCGCAAGCCGTCGCGGCTTTCGGACGCATCGATATCCTGGTCAACAATGCCGGCGTGCTGGCCCTGGGGGCGCTGGAAGAATTCAGCCTGGAAGATTTCGACCGCACGCTGGCGGTCAACGTGCGCAGCGTATTCGTGGCCACGCAGGCGGCGGCGCGCCACATGGGCGAAGGCGGCCGGGTGATCAATATCGGCAGCACCAATGCGGAACGCATGCCGTTCGGCGGCGGCGGTCCGTACGCGATGAGCAAGGCGGCGCTGGTCGGGCTGACGAAGGGCCTGGCCCGCGATCTCGGTCCGCGCGGCATCACCATCAATAACGTGCAGCCGGGTCCGGTCGATACCGACATGAACCCCGCCGACAGCGATTTCGCGGCCACATTGAAAGGCATGATGGCGCTCGGCCGCTACGGCACGGACAAGGAAATTGCCGGGTTTGTCGCCTATCTGGCGAGTCCGGAAGCGGCCTACATCACCGGCGCCAGCCTGACCATCGATGGCGGGTTTGCGGCCTGATCGCGGCTTGATGCCGATACCAAGGCGGGCGCTATGAAATCAGCGGCACGGCGGATGCCGCGGCGTTCTCGCGCAGCTTGGCTTCGAATTCCGCGGCCGCCAGCGGCCGGCTGAACAGATAGCCCTGGACTTCGTCGCAGCCGTGGTGGCGCAGGTAGGCCAGCTGTTCCTCGGTTTCGACGCCTTCGGCGATGACTTTCAGCTTCAGGTTATGGCCCAGCGAAATGATCGAAACGGTGATCGCCGCATCGTTGAAATCGACCGCGATGTCGCGCACGAAGGACTGGTCGATCTTCAGCACGTCGATCGGAAAGCGCTTCAGATAGGCCAGGCTTGAATAGCCGGTGCCGAAATCGTCGATCGACAGCTTGACGCCCAGCAGCTTGAGCTGGCGCAGCATTTCAATGGCGTGTTCGACGTCGGTCATCACCAGGCTTTCGGTCAGTTCGATTTCCAGGTAATGCGGTTCCAGTCCGGTTTCGTGCAGCACGGCGGCAATCGACTGCACCAGATTTTTCTGGGCGAACTGGCGCGCCGACAGGTTGACCGACACCCGCACCGGCGGCAGGCCGGCGTCCTGCCAGGCCTTGTTCTGCGCGCAGGCGGTGCGCGTGACCCAGGCGCCGATCGGCACGATCAGGCCGGTTTCTTCGGCCAGGCCGATAAAGCGTCCCGGCGGCACCATGCCCAGTTCCGGGTGCGACCAGCGGATCAGCGCTTCCATGCCGGTCACGCGGCCGCTCACGATGTCGACCTTGGGCTGGTAATGCAGCACGAATTCGCCGCGTTCCAGCGCCGCGCGCAGATTGCTTTCGATATGCAGGCGCTCCAGCGCCTGCTCGTTCATGGCCGGCGTATAAAACTGGAAGTTATTGCGTCCGCTTTGCTTGGCGCGGTACATGGCGATGTCGGCATGCTTGATCAGCAGTTCGGGATCTTCGCCGTCGGCCGGATATTTCGCCACGCCCAGGCTGCAGGTCAGGAAGAAATTATGCCCTTCGATGCTGACCGGCGCGGCGATGGCGTCCATGACCGCCTGCAGGCAGCGCGCATCGACCCGGTGGCCGCTGCGTTGCGGCAGCACCAGCACGAACTCGTCGCCGCCGAGGCGCGCGGCGGTATCGAACGGCCGCAGGCTGCGGTACAGCCGCCGCGCCAGCGTCTTCAGCAACAGGTCGCCGGCGCGATGGCCCAGCGTGTCGTTGATGAATTTGAAACGGTCCAGGTCGACGAACACCACCCATACCGTTTCGCCTTCCTGCCGCGCCTGGACAATCGCCTTGCTCAGGGCGTCGTGCAGCATGACCCGGTTGGCGAGGCCGGTCAGCGTATCGCGGCTGGCCTGGAATTCAAGCTCGGACTCATAACGCTTCATCGATGTGATATCGTACAGCGCGGCGACGAAATGGCTGACTTCGCCGGCCGCGTCGCGCACCGGCGCCACGTAGAAATCGCACCACAGCAGCGAACCGTCCTTGCGGTAATTGCGCAGCACCGTATTGGCTTCGCGCTGTTCGTGCATGGCCGTATAGATCTGGTTCAGGCCGTCCGGATCGCTGCGGTTGCCGTCAACGGCGCGCAGGCCGCGTCCGGCCACTTCTTCGGCCGAATAGCCGGTAATGCGTTCGAAAGCCGGATTGACGTATTCGATCGGATAATCGGCGCCGTCGGCGCGCAGGATCAGGATGGCGTTGGCGCTGGCTTCGATGGCGCGTTCGCGCAATTTCAACGCCATTTCGGCCTGCTGCCGCGCCAGGATGTCTTCCGACAGCAATTCATTGGTCAGCCGCAGCTCGACGGTTTTTTCTTCGACCAGTTTTTCCACGCGCCGCGAACGCAGCGCCAGCGTGTGCGTATACGCCGTCGCCATCATTGTGAACAACACGCCGGCGATCAGCACCAGCAGCGAGCCCAGGTGGTTCTGCGTGATCAGCGCGGGCGTCGACGACACCACGATCTCCCAATGCTGGCCCGCGATCAGCAGCGGATGCGCGCTCACGCGCGGTCTTTCATAGAACAGGCGGATCGGCGCCCATCCCTGCGGGGGGGCGGCGCTGTCCGAAATATCGTGATGAAACAGCAACTGGCGCCCGTGTCCCACGCTATCGCTGTAAACATCGATCGCCACATCCGGATCGGCGAGCAGATTGGCTGCCTGCAGCGTCTTCTGCACCAGATGGCCGGCGCGGAATACCGCGGCCGTATCGCCGATCAGATTCTTGCGGCGCGCTGCGACATCGGTGAGATCGGTGCCGGCCCGGTATACCGGAATCATGACCAGGAAGCCGTGATCGTCCATGGATTGCGCCAGCTGCAGCAGATCGGTGGAGGCCGGCGCGTTGCTTTCGACCGCATGCACCAGAGCGCTCATGACCGCCGCATTGCCCGATACGTCCAGCCCGAGCGCCGGCTCGTTGCCGCGCAGCGGCTCGAGGTAATCGACGATGTAATAGCGCTCCTTGAGCGGCGCGGGCGTCATCGCGCCGTTGCCGCCGCCGCTGATCCTGAAATCGGACCGGTAATAGCCGGATAGCGCCATGGCGCGCTCATAGGGCGCGCGCGCTTCGCCGGCCAGCATGCGGTGGAAATTGAAGGCCTGGATATACGGATAGCGCACCCAGAGCGGCCGGGTGAAGGTGCGGAATTGTTCGCGCGTGACATGGTCGACCGACATGAACAATTGGTTGAGCACGCTGAGCACCTGCATCGCCTCGTCGATACCGCGCCGCACGGCGGATGCGCTCAATTCGGCGCGCTGCTCGAAAGCAAGCGCGACCTTATCGTCTTCCAGCCGCTTGGTGCTGGTAAACAGCATTGCTGTAACGCACAACCCCAATATCAGGGCGAGTGGCGCCGAGAGCGACGCTCCCAGCATTTGCACAACTTTTCGCATCCTGGGACCTGGTGGCAAATGATGTGGATATGCAGAACTGCAAACTTGTTCCAGGAACAACGGCGAAAGCATTCGAAATCTTGAGCCGCCGCCGCTATTTCCGCATATCGTTTTGACACGGATAAACGCTTGCCTTTGAATGATAAGAGGGCGTGGCCGGATTTGCGCTATTTGTGCATGCGCGTCCCGGAAATATTTATGCTAAAAGCGCAAGATGTTGTCAAATCGATACGGATCAGCCGGGCATGCCGCGGGGGATATATTCAGCCAGCCGCGCCAGAGTGCCGGGCCGGCCGAGGCGCTCCACCCACCATTTCAGTGCAGCGCCTTCGTCGCCGTTGCGCCACGCCAGATACATCGTATCGTTCGGAATCTGCTCGACGGTTTCCTTCTGCACCAGCCTGCCTGCCGCCAGCGCGGCGCGCGCATAGGGTTCCGGCAGATGGCCGAAACCGAGGCCGGCCACTTGCATTTCATATTTGCTGTGCATGTCGTGCACGGTGAGGGTTTCCTGGCCGAACAGCAGGCCGACGGTGCGCGTGGGTACCTTGCGGGCCGAATCGGCCACGACGATGGCGCGGTGGTCCAGTAGTTCGGCCTTGCCCAGCGGCCGGTCGATGGCCGCCAGCGGATGATGCGGCGCCACTGCAAACACGAACGGCACGGTTCCCATGGCGATCGCCGTATAGCCGCCGCCGGGCGGCCCGCTGCCGACTGCCCCGACCAGCAGATCCGTGCGGCGGTCCAGCAGCGCTTCCCAGGTGCCGGCCAGCGCGCCCTGGCCAAAGCGCAGGCGGGTGCGGTCGGCGACCTTGTAGAAGTCCTCGATGTCTTCTTTCAGCGCGATCGGTTCGAACAGCAGCTCAAGGTCGATCGCCAGTTCGGTTTCCCAGCCGGAAGCGACCCGCCGCACCCGGTGTTCCAGATCCTGCGCCGCTTTCAGCAGATAGCGTCCTTCCTTCAGTAATTCCTCGCCCGCTGGCGTCAGCTTGACCTTGGGTCCGAGCCGGTCGAATACCAGCACCCCGAGATCCTGTTCCAGCTTGGAAACCGTGTACGAAATTGTCGATGGCACCCGGAACAATTCCGCGCCGGCCGCCGAAAACGAGCCGCGGCGGTCGATGGCATCCAGGATTTGCAGGGCGTCGAGGCTGATTTTAAGCATGTTTTGGATGTTCGATTTTTTCGATGATAGGGCGGCAAATTATCCGTTTTTCTTTTGATTTCGCGACGCGCATACTTCGTTCCATCAACTGAAGCCATCCGGTTCCAAGGCAAAGAAAACCTCAGAACGGATTTCATCAACAAGTTCGAAATTATTGCATATCCGGGCCGCCCTCAAGTCTCAATGGCAGTTTCCGGAAAAGAAAGGATCAGAAATGTTACAGATTCGCACAAGTCAGGAACGCGGCGCCGGCGATCACGGCTGGCTCAAGTCCAAGCACAGCTTTTCGTTTGCCAATTATCACGATCCAAAGCATATGGGTTTCGGTCCGCTGCGCGTGATCAATGAAGACCGGGTGGCGCCAAACATGGGTTTCGGCACCCATGGCCATAAGGATATGGAAATCATTTCCTATGTGATCGACGGCGCGCTGGAGCACAAGGACAGCATGGGCACCGGCTCGGTATTGCATTACGGCGACGTCCAGCGCATGAGCGCCGGCACCGGCGTGCGCCACAGCGAGTTCAACCATTCGGCCGACGAGGAAGTGCATTTCCTGCAAATCTGGATCGAGCCGAACGTCACCGGCATTGCGCCGAGCTACGCTGAAACGCACTTCGATGCGGCCTCCAAAACCGGACGCCTGCGTCTGATCGCATCGCCCGACGGCCGTGACGGCTCGGTGCAAATCCATCAGGACGCCACGATTCATGCGGCCATCCTGAACGGCGATGCGGCGGTCGAGCACGCGTTGGCGGCGGGCCGGCTGGGTTACGTGCATGTGGTGCGCGGTTCGGTGCAGGTGAACGGCATCACCTTGCACGGCGGCGATGCGCTGAAAATTTCGGACGAAAGCCTGGTGTCGCTGGGCCATGCCGAAGCAGCTGAAGTTCTGGTGTTCGACCTGCCGCGCTGATGGCAGAGCGGCAGTTTTAAACAACTTTTATCAATAACTTTTAAATAACGTTCAAAAGAGGGAATCATCATGCAAAACGTAAAAATCACTTATCCGGTGGCCCGTGCTTTTATCGGCGCCCTGTTTTTAATCTCCGGCGTCTTCAAGATCATGGGCTTCGCCGGCATGGCGGGCTATATGGCCAGCGCCGGCCTGCCTATGGTGAATGTGCTGCTGGTCATCACGATCGCAATTGAAATCGGCGCCGGCCTGAGTCTGGTCACCGGCTGGAAGGCTTTCTACGGCGCGACCGTCCTGGCGCTGTTCCTGATTCCGACCACCGTGATCTTCCATGCGTTCTGGAGCGCCGACGCAGCCAACTTCTCGAACCAGATCACCAATTTCCTGAAGAACCTGGCGATCTTCGGCGGCATGCTGATGCTGATCGAACGCGAGCGCGCCGCGAAGTAAGCGGCCGCCCCGGCAACACACGGCAACACACGGCAACGCCAGGCAACACGATATCCGGAAATATTCCATCTCATTTGCAGTAACACAAACAAAGGAATCGCCATGAGCACCATTCTTCACCTGAACACCAGCATCCGCAGCAGCGGCTCCCATTCGCGTACCCTGAGCGGCGAATTCCTCGCCATGCTGGCGGTGCCGGGCAAAGACACCGTCATCGAACGCGACCTGGCCGGCCAGCCGGTGCCGCATCTGGACGAAGCCACCATGGGCGCGTTCTTTACGCCGGCCGACAAGCGTTCGCCGGCGCAGAACCAGGCCCTGGCCTTGTCGGATAAATTGATCGCCGAAGTGCAGTCCGCGGACACGATCGTGATCGGCGCGCCGATGTACAACTTTTCGATCAGCTCCGGCTTCAAGGCCTGGATCGATCATGTGGCGCGTGCCGGCGTGACATTCAAATACACCGAAACCGGTCCGGTCGGCCTGTTGCAGGGCAAGAAAGTCTTTGTATTTACCGCGCGCGGCGGCGTGTACAGCTATGGCCCGGCGGCCGCCATGGATTTCCATGAAACCTATCTGCGCGCCGTGCTCGGCTTTATCGGCCTGACCGATGTCACCTTTGTCCATACCGAAGGGCTGGGCATGGGTGAAGAAGCGGTGAAGCAGGCGGTGGCCCAAACCCGCGGCAAAGTCGCCGAATTGGCCGCGGCATAGGAATCTTGGACGCCGGAGCGAAAGTCCGGCGTCCGTAGTATCCTCACGCCCTGACCAAATAAATACGCGGCGCGGGATTGTCGAATGGCGGACCGGCCCAAGCTTGCATGTGTAGGGCATGGTTCGCTTTTTTGCGCCGTTTTGAATGTAATTCCACTTTCGAGGTTTGCAATGCCGTCCAGCGAGGAAACTCTGGAGTACGTAACCACTTGCGATTTGCCGACTCCCTGGGCGACATTTCAGTTGCATGCATTCGTTGACCAGGCTTCGGGCAAGGAACATCTGGCGATGACGCTGGGCGCGATCGATGACGGCCAACCCGTGCTGGCGCGCATCCATTCAGAATGCCTGACCGGCGACGCCCTGTTCAGCCAGCGCTGCGATTGCGGCGCGCAGCTGGAAGCGGCACTGCAGAAAATTGCGGCAGAAGGACGCGGCGCGGTGTTTTATCTGCGCCAGGAAGGGCGCGGCATCGGCCTGATCAATAAATTGCGGGCCTATCGCCTGCAGGACGCCGGCGCCGATACCGTGGAAGCCAATCGCCGCCTGGGATTCGCCGACGATCAGCGCAGCTACGCCAGCTTCCGGCCCATGTTCGCTTATTTCGGCATCAAGAAGGTGCGCCTGATGACCAACAATCCGCGCAAGATCGCCGCGCTGGAGGCATTCGGCATCGAAGTGGTCGAGCGCATGGCCTTGCTTGTCAATCGCAATCCGTTCAACGATCATTACCTCAATACCAAGGCCAGCAAGCTGGGCCATCTGATGACCGCGCCCGATACAGAGAATTTTTAGGAAATGAAGGCCTGCGATTAAGCTGCTATGCTGATGCACGGCTTTCAAAATCATTAAAGGCAGCATTATCATGAGTTACCTGTTCCAGCTGATTGAACACTACGGCTTGTTGCTGGTGTTCGCCAATGTCTTGCTGGAACAGCTGGGCGCGCCTTTGCCCGCTTACCCAACCCTGATCATCACCGGCGCCATGGCTTCGCGCGGGGAATATTCCGTGCCGGTGCTGTTGCTGACCGCGGTGGTGGCGGCCCTGATCGCCGATTACGTCTGGTACCGGCTTGGCCGGCGCTATGGCCGCCGCGTATTGTCGCTGCTGTGCCGCATCTCGCTGTCGCCGGACTCCTGCGTGCGCCAGACCGAAACTTCCTATACCCGCTATGGCGCGCCTTCCCTGGTGATCGCCAAATTCATCCCCGGTTTCGCTTCGGTCGCCAGCGCGCTGGCCGGCGCCATCGGCACCCGCACCACGGCGTTTCTGATATTCGACGGGCTGGGCGCGGCGCTATGGGCCGGCCTGGGGATCTTCCTGGGCACGCTGTTCAGCGACGGCATCGACGAGTTGCTGAACGTGCTGCAGCAATTGGGCGAATGGGGTTTGCTGCTGATCGGCGGCGGTTTCCTGATTTTCATCGCGCGCAAATGGTGGCAGCGCAAACGCTTCATCAGCTCGTTGCGCATGGCGCGCATCACGGTGCACGAACTGGATCAGTTGTTCAAGGAAGGGCTGGAGCCGACCGTGGTCGATGTGCGCTCATCCATGGCGCAGCAGGACGGCCGCATTCCGGGCGCCCGCACCGTGTTCAGCAAGGATATCGGCACTTTCGAGCTGGACGCGGCGGTCGACAGCGAAATCATCGTGTATTGCGCCTGTCCGAACGAAGCGTCGGCGGCGCAGGTCGCCAAGCAATTGATGGCGCGCGGCTATCACAAGGTGCGGCCGCTGGCCGGCGGCATCGATGCCTGGGTCGCGGCCGGTTATTCGGTGGAACGCAATTAAGGCGCAGCCGGGGAAGTACGCTAGACGCTGACCTGCAGCAGGCGGCTCCGGTCCTGCGGCAGGCCGGGCGCAGGCGCCACGCGCGGCAGCACATACGTGCTGGACGCCATCAATTCGGCGACCCATTCCACGAACGCACGGACCTTGGTCGATAAATGCCGGTTCTGCAGGTAAAGCACATGCAGCGGCACCGTATCTATTTCGATGTCCGGCAGCACCATGACCAGCTTTCCTTCCGCCGCTTCTTCCTGTGCCATGAATAACGGCATCTGCACCAGGCCCAGCCCGGCGATGCCCGCCGCGACGCAGGCTTCCAGATCGTTGAAGGAGAGATATTGCCGGCCCAGGATCGGGATTATTTCGCCATTGACCAAAAAGTCGAATGTAAAATTCTTGCCGGTCCTGGACGAAAACATATGCACCAGGCGATGCCGTTCCAGATCGGCGATCGAGGCCGGCATGCCGTATTTCGCGATATAGGCCGGGCTGGCGCAGGTGGCCAGCGGCATGTCGCCCAGCCGCCGCGCAATCAGCGATTCATCGACCACCTCGCCGCCGCGGATCACGCAGTCGATGCCCTCATGCAGCAGGTCGACGGGACGATCGGTGCAGCCGACTTCCAGTTCAATTTCGGGATAGCGCGCAAAGAATGCGTCCAGTGCGGGAATCAGGATGCGTTGGCCGATGGAGCCCGGCACGTCGACTCTGAGCCGGCCTTTCAGCGTGGTGGTGGCGTTGGTGATGGAGGCTTCGGTTTCATCCAGCTCCGTCAACAGGCGGATGGCGCGTTCGTAATAGGCGGCGCCGTCGGCGGTGACGCTGACATGGCGCGTGGTTCGATGCAGCAGTTTGACCCGCAGGCGCTTTTCCAGCGACAGCACCTGCGCCGATACCGTGGCTTTCGGCAGATTCAGCGATACCGCGGCTTTGGTGAAGCTGCTCAGCTCCACCACCCTGGTGAATGCCAGCATGGTATCGAAGCGGTCCATCAGGCCGGCCCGCCGGGTGTGGCCGAGGTGTTTGATGCGGCCGGCGCCGCCGGCCATGCGTTCATGGCCATCATCACCACGCTCTGTAATTGTTCACAGCTGGCGTTGTCGCGCGCCAGCGGCGTCATGCCGTTCAATACGGCACAGTAAAAGCTGGAAAGCGCCTCCGCGCTGGTGCCCGGCGGCAGTTCGCCTTCGTCGATGCCGCGCTGGATGCGCGCCGTGAAACGGGCGATCTTGCGTTCCTTCATTTGCGCCAGCATGGTCTGCAGATGCGCCGATGCGGCCGTGCAATTGGTGACCACCGTATCCATCATGCAGCCGGGCGGATGCTGCGGACACGTATGTTCAATGGCGACCATCTTCAGCAATGCGTGCACCGCTTCGCGCGCGGTCGGCGCTTCCGCCAGGCAGCGCTTGGTCTTTTCTTCATGCTTTTCGGTATAACGCTGCACCGCTTCCAGAAACAGTTTTTCCTTGTCGCCGAATGCGCCGTACAGGCTGGGCGGGGTGATGCCCATCGCGGAGGTCAGATCATTGAGAGAAGTGGTGTCGTAGCCGTACTGCCAGAACACCAGCATGGCCTGTTCCAGCGCCCGTTCACGGTCGAACGACAGCGGCCGGCCCGGCTTTTTGCGCGGAATCGGCATGACGGCGGACTCGCCCGATTTGGCGGGCTGTGCGCTTTCCATCGTCGGCGTTTGTTGCGTTGCAGTTTTCATAGTGATCGATATTAAACTCCTTGACAGTTTAAAACAAGCGTAATAAAGTCCAACCCTAATTCATAGTAATCGCTATTTAATTGAGTTTTACCCCTGAAAAATAATTTTTCACCGTCCGGTCGAAAACGGCTCTGTTCATTCGTCGTCAGAGTGAAAGGACCTGAAAAGAAGGGGGAAACAGGTTTAAACGATTGTCTTGGATTCGATGACAGTGATTCTCGGATAGCCCGATTTATCTTTCAATCGCCGATATCTATACTGCTTACATCATTTCACAATTGAGAGCCTGGAGTTACAAATGAAAACCCATTTACTGGAAGTCACCGTTGCAGCCGCCGGTGCATTCGCAATTGTTGCTGCATTGCATCATGCGCCGGTGATGGACCTGTTGTACGAAAGCGCAATGAGCGGCGGCAATATTTCGGCGCGCGCCACGGCATCGCTGGGCGACATCGCCTCGATGGTCACCGCGCCGACGCCTTGAGCCTGCGATCATGAATGCCTTGAACGCGTTTGCCACGCCCAGCTTCGCCCAGTTTTCGGATGCCAAAAACGGCGCCACGGTTACCCTGCGGATTTTCGGCAAGCGGCCGAAGTCGGCTGGACTGCCCCTGATCCTGTATTTTCACGGCGGCCTGTTCAATTGCGGTTCGGTGACCGACGCCGATAGCCTGGCGAAAGCGCTGGCGGAGAATGCGGTAGTGGCTTGCGTGGACTATCCGCTGGCGCCGGAGCTGCATTTTCCGAGTACGGTGGAACTGGCATATGAAGCATTGCAGTGGGCATGGCGCCATGCGGCCTCGATCGGCGCCGATGCGGCGCGCGTGATCGTGGCGGGCGACCAGGCCGGCGGCAATCTGGCGGCGGCCGTGGCGCTGATGGCGCGCGACCGCAGCGCGCCGAACGGTCCGGCGCTGAAGGCGCAGGTGCTGATCACGCCGATGCTGGATCCATTCCAGACCACGCTGTCGATGCGCGCGGCCGGCGATTGCCCTTGCCGCCAGGGCTGGGCCGATTACCTGCCCTCCGCCGGCGATGCGATGCACCCGTACGCGTCGCCGCTGAATTCGCGCCGTCTGGGCGGCCTGGCGCCGGCGTTGGTGATTACCGCCGAGCGCGATGCGTTGCGCGACGAAGCCGAGCAGTACGCGGCCAAGCTGATCGCCGCCGGCGTGCCGGTGCAGGTGCGCCGCTTCGATGGCGCCGGCGGATTGGCCGACGCAGATCATATGCAGTTCAAGGCGATGGCCGAAACCGTCGCGCAATTCGCTTCGGAAAGCTGACCCAGCAGGCGTTTCACTTTATCCCCCTATACAAAATCGCACCGCGCACGACGCGGTGCGGGAGACGTTTTACCTTTTTTTTGCGGCTTTTCATTTTTCATAAATCAATTATTCAAATACCGGGAACCAACATGAAAACTTCTGCCATTTCACACAAAGCGATAATGATTGCCATCGGCATTCTGATTCTGGGCGGCGTGGCCGCCGTTACCCTCAACAGCCGCGCGGCCAAGCCGCCGGTTGCCGCGCCTGCGCCGGCTTCCGTTTCGGTGGCGGCGGTGCTGGAAAAAAGCGTCACGGAATGGGATGACTTTTCAGGCCGGGTAGAAGCGGTCGACCGCGTCGAAATCCGTCCGCGCGTTGCCGGCACCATCGATGAAGTGCATTTCCAGGAAGGCCAGCTGGTCAAGAAGGGCGCGCTGCTGTTTACCATCGATCCGCGTCCTTACCAGGCTGAACTGGCGCGCGCCGACGCCGCTGTCGCGGGCGCCCAAGCGAGCCTGGCGCTGGCCAAGACCGAAGCCGACCGCACCCGCCGCCTGATCGATGAACACGCGGTGGCGCAGCGCGAAATGGATCAGCGCGAAAACGCCCTGGTCGAAGCCAACGCTTCGCTGCAAGCCGCCAACGCCGCACGCTTGAGCGCACGCCTGAACTTGCAATACACCGCGATTACCGCGCCGGTATCGGGCCGCGTATCGCGCGCCGAAATCACCGTCGGCAACGTGATCGCCGCCGGCGCCACCGCGCCGGTGCTGGCAACCGTGGTATCGGTCTCGCCGGTCTACGTGAACTTCGAAATCGACGAATCCACCTTCTTGCGCTACGCCAGCAACGGCGCCGCCGGCAATACCGGCACGGATCATATTCCGGTGTCGGTCGGCCTGACCAACGAGGACGGCTATCCGCGCAAGGGCAAGATCAAATCGTTCGACAACAAGCTCGACACCGGTTCCGGCACCATCCGCGTGCGCGCGGTGCTCAATAACGCCGACGGCGCATTGACCCCCGGCATGTACGCCCGGGTGCGCACCGGCGGCGCGGCTGCGGCCGATGCCGTATTGATCGACGACAAGGCGGTCGGCACCGACCAGGACAAGAAGTACGTCATGGTGGTCGGCGCCGACAACAAGGCCACTTACCGCGCCGTCAAGCTGGGGCCGATGGTCGACGGCTTGCGGATCGTCCGTTCGGGTTTGAAGAAAGACGAAAAGATCGTGGTCAACGGCCTGCAGCGCATCCGTCCGAACGACACCGTGACGCCGGTGCCGGTGCAGATGGGCGCGGATGTAACGGCGGCGCCCGCGGTTTAAGCGGCGACCAACATAACGTTAAGAGAACAAAACAAAATGAATATCTCAAAATTTTTCATCGACAGGCCGATCTTCGCCGGGGTGATGTCGTCGATCATTCTGATCGGCGGCCTGATCGCGATGCAGCAGCTGCCGATTTCCGAATATCCGGAAGTCATCCCGCCGTCGGTCATCGTCAAGGCGCAGTATCCGGGCGCCAATCCGCAGACCATCGCCGAAACCGTCGCCACGCCGATCGAGGAACAGATCAACGGCGTCGAAGGCATGCTTTACATGCAGTCGCAGGCCACCTCCGACGGCTTGATGACCTTGACCGTCACTTTCAAGCTCGGCGTTTCCCCCGACCAGGCGCAGCAATTGGTGCAGAACCGCGTCAACCAGTCGCTGCCGCGCCTGCCGGATGTGGTGCAGCGTCTCGGCGTGACCACCACCAAGAGTTCGCCCGACCTGACCATGGTGGTCCACTTGCTGTCGCCCGACGACCGCTATGACATGGCCTATCTGCGCAACTACGCAGTGCTCAACGTCAAGGATGCGCTGGCGCGCCTGCCCGGCATCGGCGACGTGCAACTGTTCGGTTCCGGCGATTACGCAATGCGGGTCTGGCTCGATCCGCGCAAAGTGGCCGAACGCGGCTTGGCCGCATCCGATGTGGTCGCCGCAATCCGTTCGCAGAACGTCGACGTCGCCGCCGGCGTGATCGGCGCTTCGCCGGCCGTGCCGGGCGTGGATTACCAGATCTCGGTGAATGCGCGCGGCCGTCTGGCCAGCGAAGAAGAGTTCGGCAATATCGTCGTCAAGACGTCGCCGGACGGCGTGGTGACTTATCTGAAGGACATTGCACGCATCGAGCTCGGCGCCAGCCAGTATTCGCTGCGCTCGCTGCTGGACAATAAACAAGCCGTCGCGATTCCGATCTTCCAGGCGCCCGGCTCCAACGCGCTGCAGATTTCGGACAACGTCCGCAAGACCATGGCCGAACTGAAGAAAGACATGCCGGACGGCGTCGACTACAAGATCGTCTACGATCCGACCCAGTTCGTGCGTTCGTCGATCGAAGCGGTGGTGCATACGCTGCTCGAAGCGATCCTGCTGGTGGTGATCGTCGTGATCATCTTCCTGCAAACCTGGCGCGCATCGATCATCCCTCTGCTGGCGGTGCCGGTATCGGTGATCGGCACGTTCGCGGTGATGCTGGGCTTCGGCTTCTCGATCAATGCGCTGAGTCTGTTCGGATTGGTGCTGGCGATCGGTATCGTGGTCGATGACGCCATCGTGGTGGTGGAAAACGTCGAACGCAATATCGAACACGGCCTGTCGGCCAAGGAAGCAACCTATAAAGCGATGCAGGAAGTTTCCGGCCCGATCATCGCGATCGCGCTGACACTGTCCGCCGTGTTCGTGCCGCTGGCGTTCGTGAGCGGCCTGACCGGCCAGTTCTTCAAGCAGTTCGCGCTGACCATTGCCATCTCGACCGTGATCTCGGCCTTCAACTCGCTGACCCTGTCGCCTGCATTGGCTGCATTGCTGCTGAAAGACCATCACGCACCGAAAGACAAGTTCCAACTGCTGATCGACAAACTGTTCGGCTGGTTCTTCGTGCGCTTCAACAAGGTGTTCCATCGCGGCTCCAGCTCGTACGGCGGCGGCGTGACCTCGGTGCTCAAGCGCAAGAGCGCGGCACTCGTGATCTATGCCCTGCTGCTGGGCACCACCGTGCTGCTGTTCCATCGCGTCCCGACCGGTTTCGTGCCGGCGCAGGACAAGCAATACCTGGTCGGTTTCGCGCAACTGCCTGACGCCGCTTCGCTCGATCGCACCGAAGACGTGATCCGTCAAATGTCGGACATCGCGCTGAAGACCCCGGGCGTGGAATCGGCCGTGGCCTTCCCGGGCCTGTCGATCAACGGCTTCGTCAATGCGCCGAACTCGGGCATCGTCTTCACCACCCTGAAGCCGTTCGACGAGCGCAAGAGCAAGGATCTGAGCGCGGCCGCCATCGCCGGCCAGCTGAACCAGCGTTTCGGCACCATCCAGGGCGCGTTCATTGCGATGTTCCCGCCGCCGCCGGTACAGGGGCTGGGCACCATCGGCGGCTTCAAGCTGCAGATCCAGGATCGCGGCGCGCTGGGCAACCAGGCCCTGAATGAAGCGACGCAGGCATTCCTGGCCAAGGCGCGCGCGGCGCCGGAACTGACCGGCATGTTCTCCAGCTTCCAGATCAATGTGCCGCAACTGTATGCCGACCTCGACCGCACCCGTGCGCAGCAATTGGGCGTCTCGGTGCCGTCGGTGTTCGACACGCTGCAGATTTACCTGGGTTCGCTGTACGTGAACGACTTCAACAAATTCGGCCGCACCTTCCAGGTGCGGGTACAGGCCGATGCGCCGTTCCGCGCCCATGCCGAAGATATCGGCCTGCTGAAGGCGCGCAACAGCAGCGGCGAAATGGTGCCTTTGTCGTCAATGCTGAAAATGACCCAGAGCTTCGGTCCCGATCAGGCCGTGCGCTATAACGCGTTCCCGTCCGCCGACATCAACGGCGGCCCGGCGCCGGGTTACAGCACCGGCCAGGCGCAAGCCGTGGTCGAGCGCCTGCTGGCCGAAACCCTGCCGCGCGGCATCGGTTACGAATGGACCGAAATCACGTATCAGGAAAAGATCGCCGGCAATACGCTGTTCATCATCCTGCCGTTGGCGATGCTGCTGGTGTTCTTCGTGCTGGCCGCGCAATACGAAAGCCTGACGCTGCCGCTGGCCGTGCTGTTGATCGTGCCGATGGGTATTTTGTCGGCGATCTTCGGAGTCTGGCTGACCGGCGGCGACGACAATCTGTTCACCCAGATCAGTCTGATCGTGCTGGTGGGGCTTGCCTGTAAGAACGCGATTCTGATTGTGGAATTTGCGCACGAACTGGAAAGCAACGGCCGCAGCATTTACCAGGCTGCGATCGAAGCCGCCAGCATGCGTCTGCGTCCGATCCTGATGACGTCGATCGCGTTCATCGCCGGCGTGGTGCCGCTGATCCTGTCCTCCGGCGCCGGCGCTGAAATGCGCCACGCCATGGGTGTGGCGGTGTTCTCGGGGATGATCGGCGTGACCGCGTTCGGCCTGTTCCTGACGCCGGTGTTCTACGTCCTGCTGCGCACGCTGGCCGAATTCGTCGGCAGCCGCCGCAAGGGCGTGCATGCGGCCCCTGCAGCGCCTGCCGCCATTCCGGCCCCCGCTCCGGCAGCGGCCCCGATCGTTCCGCAAGAAGGAGTCTGACATGAACCGTTTTACATTCCCTAAATTCCCGGCAACGGCGCTGCTGGCGGCGCTGATCCTGGCCGGCTGCGCCACTTCCACTCCGCCGCAAACCGTGGCGCTCGACGTGCCGGCCCAATACAAGGAAGCCGCGCAGCTGGACGGCGCCTGGCAATTGGCGCATCCCGCCGACCAGGCCGACCGCGGCCAGTGGTGGACTGTTTTCAACGATCAGCAGCTTAACGATCTGATCGACCAGTCCGCCAAATCCAGCCCGACACTGGCGATTGCGCTGGCGCGGGTCAAGGAATCGCGCGCCACCGCCGGCCTGGTCGACGCCGACCGCGCCTTCCAGCTCGGCGCCGGCCTCGGCCCTACACGCCAAGGCGTGCAGGGCCAGGCATCCACGCAATGGCGCGCGCAGTTCAACGCATCCTATGAAGTCGATCTGTTCGGCCGCCTCTCCGGCGCCAGCCGCGCGGCCAAGCTGGATGCGGAAGGCCAGGAAGCGGCTTACCGTTCAGTGCTGCTGGCCTTGCAGGCCGACGTCGCGCAGGAATATTTCGCGATCCGTTCACTGGACGCCGAACTCGACGTACTGCAGCAGACCGTCATCTTGCGCAAGGACGCGCTGCGCCTGGTGCAGCGCCGCTACGATCTGGGCGACACCAGCGAACTCGATGTGGCGCAAGCCAGCACCGAACTCGCGACCACCCAGGCCGAACAGGAAAGCGTGCAGCGCAATCGCGATCAGTTCGATCATGCTTTAGCGGTTTTGCTGGGCAAGGCGCCGTCGCAATTTACCTTGCCGGCGATGCCGATCCAGGCCGTCAACGTGACCGTGCCGGCCGGCTTGCCGTCAGATTTGCTGGAACGCCGTCCGGACATCGCCCGCGCCCAGCGCGATCTGGCCGCTGCGGCCGAACGCGTCGGCGTGGCCAAGGCGGCGTTCTTCCCAAGCCTGACCTTGACCGGCACCGGCGGCTTCGCTTCCAGTTCGCTGGGCGAGCTGTTCAACTGGTCCAGCCGCAGCTGGCTGCTGGGGCCGCTGGTCGGCACCGCGCTGACCACGCCGCTGCTTGACGGCGGCCGCCACAAGGCAGACGTCGCGCGCGCCGACGCCGGCTACGAAGGCCAGGTGGCCAATTACCGGCAGCAGGTGTTGGTGGGATTCCAGGACGTTGAAGACAACTTGAGCGCCTTGCGCACGCTGGACAAGCAGATCGTGTTCGAAGACCAGGCCGCCAAATCGGCGGCGCTGGCGGCCAGGCTGGCCGACTCGCGCTATCGCAACGGTTCGACCAGTTATTTCGAATCGATCGATGCGCAGCGTTCCAGCCTGGCCGCGCAGCGTTCGCGCAGCCGCAGCATCGGGCAGCGCGCCGTGGCGTCGGTGGGTTTGATCCGTGCGTTGGGTGGCGGTTGGAGCGAAGGTTCGACTGCGGCCGCGGCGCAAGGTCAGCAGCAACAGCAAGCTGTGCAGCCTGCGCTGGCGTTGAAATGATTTGATGCGGTTGGTTTTATCGAAGGAACGAGTAGTCCCTCGTAGTAGAAGTGCCGGTAGTACTGCGGCTCCCCTCCGTAGCAAGTAATACCGGTAGTGTATGGCCCCCTTGGCCGCCTTTGGCAGATTGCCGGAGGCGGCTTTTTTTATGGAAACTAAAGTCGTCTGGCTGTCAGCCGCAACAGTTTATCAAGCATCCTCTATCTTGTTTAATATGCCCCTCTCAAAAAGAACCAACGTCATAAATTGCCTGGGAAGAGATTTGCAAATTTCATTTAAAGACGAGATCGATCCAGGTGCTGCGGCTACTGAAACCTTCTCTGAGAATTTTAATTTTGAACTGTATGTATGCCAAAAATAATGAAGATGACGGCAGTAGCTGAAGATACGAATCACGCCACATACCGATGGCGTCTACCGTATGGATTTGTCGCAAACTTTGGGGGTAAATCTTTCAGACTTGATGACCCGAATATACGAGGGCGTTGGCTGCGTTCTCTTGATGACAGTAGTCCGAATCTCTGGGTAATGCCAAAGCAGCAGCATGGATCCCTCGTACTTCGGGATTTCAAGGTAACGAACCATCTTGAAAATTTTTGTGATGGATTTGCCGCCACCGACCGATCTTTAGGCCTTGCAGTTTTCGGCAGCGACTGCCCTGGCCTCGTTCTCGTATCACCAAATTCTTTTGCCATTGCGCATTGTGGCTGGCGCGGCATTGTCGCCGGCATCGTAAAGAGTGCTGTAAATGCAATATGCCTGGATGAACGTTCAGACATAGGCACACTGGCAGCATTTGTTGGTCCCGGAATTTGCCGGAATTGCTACGAGGTGGGTTCAGAGGTGATGGCAGCAAAGCGTTGGCCAGAGACGGCTAAAACCACAATAGATGAGCGGATATTTCTCGATATCCCCCTGAGCATCGCGTTAGAACTCCGCGGCCTCGGCGTTAAACATATTACCCAGTGCGGTGTTTGCACGTCATGCGATCCGGACCTTCATAGCTATAGAAAGCAAGGACCAGGCGTCGTGCAGGTAATGGCCGTTCACGCCGCCTAATAGAGCCCTAATCTAGAGAAACGAGCAAAGCATTAACGGCCTGAGTCATCCTCGAAAACATCTCCATATCCACTTTGCTAATGGCAACGAACACACCAAGCTTATGGCCGGGGACTAAAGCCATGTAACTCATAAAGCCGCCACCGCCGCCGGTTTTTTGCAAAATCGCGGGCGAATGATCGGTCGCGGCAAGCAAGACCCAGCCCAGGCCCAAGCCGCTGGCCCGGCCGGCCAAATCCAATCCCTCGATCGAGGCAAGCTCCTGGCGTTGCACATAGATTGCCTGACAGACGGCGCGTTGCGCCGCCGGCGCCGCCTGGCTGATGCCGAGCAGATGCTGCATCCATAACCCCATGTCGTTGGCGGTCGAATACACGCCGCCACTGCCGCCAGTGGCGCGGGTGTCGGTACAGGGACCGGCCGGATCGATGCCCGCACCAACCATCAGGCGACCACATTGTTCCGCAGTCGGCGTCAGTGTTGTATCGTGCATGCCCAACGGAATGGTGATTTTTTCGCGCAACAATTGCGCATAAGGTTTTCCGCCGGCCGTGCTGATGGCGTCGGCAAGTAAATCGTAGGCAACATTGGAATACCGGGCATGCGTTCCGGGAACGAGAATGGGCATCTGCCGATGCAGCCAATGCCAGCGTGCAGCGTGATCGGGCCAGGTGAAAGGCGCCGCGTGTTCCGGCGCTTTACCGCTTGCCGAGCGAGGCAAGCCACTGGTGTGGGTTGCCAAACTGAGCAAGGTGATTGGCGTGTATCTGCTTATTTGTGGAACTTGAGCGCCGTGCGGCGCATATTTTTGCAGCGGGTCGGTCAGCTTTAAGCGGCCTTCCTTCGCCAGTTTGACCATCAACTCGCTAGCCAGAACTTTCGACATCGACCCCACCCGTAACAAGGAGTTTGCGTTGGGCCGTTGGCCGTTGCCTTGTTCGGTTTCACCATAACTCTGAATAAGCAGAGTGTCGCCGCGTACAACGGCGGTTACCATTCCGGACGCGCCGCTGGCCGCAAACATTTTTTCTGACGCCAGTGCGAGAGTTTGTTCGAGCGAGGCGCTTTGTGCATAGGCGCTGTGGCACAGGACAAGCAGTACAGAGGTCAAACCGGCAATTACGCTGATTTTCATATCTGAATTTTTATATTCGCTCTTTAAGCCGCAGCCGCCATCTCAATCCCCGGCGTGGCCCGCACACCCTCATCCTGCTCAAACACCTCACTGGCCCAGTCCACAAACGCACGCACAGTCGGCGACAGATGGCGGTTATGCGGAAACATCAGCGACACCGGCAGCGGCGATGCCTGGACATCCTGCAGCACCGATATCAACTGGCCCGATTCCAGATGCGGAATCACGTTGTAGGCGCTCAGCTGCAGCAGGCCCAGGCCTTCCAGGCCGCACGCCAGATAGGCTTCCGACTGGTTGACGGCGATATTGCCCTGCATCTGCACCGGCGCATCCTTGCCGTCGATATTGAAATAGAACGGCGACACGCGGCCGGTGCCGCTGGAAAAATAATTCACGGCGCGATGCTTGTCGAGTTCGCCGATGTTTTTCGGGACGCCGTTGCTTTCCAGGTATTCGGGCGTGGCGCAGGTCACCCAATGCAGCAAGCCGATGCGCTTGGCCACCAGGCTGGAATCGGCCAGCGCGCCGGTGCGGATCACGCAATCGACGCCTTCCTGGATCAGGTCGACCGGACGGTCGGTCAGGCCGATCATCAGTTCGATATCCGGATAGCGCTTTTCGAATTCGGCCAGTTTCGGCAGCACAATCATGCGGCCGATGGAGCCGGGCATGTCGACGCGCAGCCGGCCCTTGGGCTGGCGCGTGGCGCTGTGCAGGCTGGCTTCGGTCTCTTCGATGAAATGCAGAATCTGGCGGCAGCGGTCGAAATATTCGGTGCCGTCGGCGGTCAGGTTCAGGCGCCGCGTGGTGCGCTGAAGCAGGCGCACGTCCAGGAACGCCTCCAGGTTCTTGATGATGCTCGTGACCGATGAGGGCGCCAGCGAAAGGGTTTCCGCTGCTTTGCTGAAACTGTTGGTTTCAACCACTCTCATGAACACTTGCATGGCTTGTAAACGGTCCATAGCTGCCTCTGATATTGGTAAAGATCGTAAATGTCGGCGTCGTTTCTCGAAGGATCAGACACCGGAATAAAAAGGTCTTCGCGCCGCCAGTGAAATATTGCTTGGCGGCATTGTATAGTTGCGAAAGCCGAATATTGTTTCGCCCGTTTGAATTCTAAATACGCACGAGCGGACACCGCTTGTAGGTTTTGTCTGGCTGTTATGCGAACGTCATGTTTAATTGACGGCCGGTTTTGCCGTTTAATCGGCAGGCCTGACAAATTGCTTGTTTTAAACCCGATATTTCTGTTTCATTGGTCATGAAAATAAAATAATGAACAGCGCCTAATTTATGCGGCGAGCGAGCCTGAAACAATCGGACTTGTCTTAATTTGATAAAGAAACAAAGGTGGCGGCGCGCGATTTCGCCGGCGTTCGGCGGGCGCCGAAAAAATTCCATGAAAACAGCGATCTGCGACGATTGCGCAGGTATTTGTTAAAGTAGCGCCCGTGCCAACGAATTCGAGGAAAAACAGTGTCTGATAAAAAACGCATCCTGACCGGCGATCGTCCCAGCGGCGCATTGCACATCGGCCATTACGCCGGTTCTCTAAAGAATCGCGTTGCATTGCAGGATGAGTATGAACAATTCATTTTGGTCGCCGATGTCCAGGCCCTGACCGATAACGCCGAGAATCCGCAGAAGGTGCGCGATGCCGTCAAGGAAGTCGCCCTGGATTATCTGGCAGTAGGCATCGACCCCGCCAAGAGCACCGTCTTCATCCAGTCGATGATTCCGCAGATCGCGGAACTGACAGTGTTCTATTTGAATCTGGTCACCGTGGCGCGGCTGGCGCGCAATCCGACGGTCAAGAACGAGATCCAGCAAAAGGGTTTCGGCGAATCGGTGCCGGCCGGTTTCTTTACCTATCCGGTCAGCCAGGCGGCCGACATCACCGCGTTCGGCGCGCATATCGTGCCGGTCGGCGCGGACCAGGTGCCGATGATCGAGCAGACCTGCGAAATCGTCGACGCCTTCAATCGCATTTACGGCGAGAACACGCTGGTGCGCCCGAAGGCCGTGGTGCCGGAAAGCGGCGGGCGCCTGCCGGGTACCGACGGCACGGCCAAGATGTCGAAATCATTGGGCAACGGCATTTACCTGTCCGACGGGCCGGACGAGATCGTCAAGAAGGTCAAGAGCATGTACACCGACCCGAACCATCTGCGGGTGGAAGATCCGGGCCAGGTCGAGGGCAATCCGGTGTTTACCTATCTGGACCAGTTCGGCCAGGACACCGCCAAAATCGCCGAGATGAAGGCGCATTACACGCGCGGCGGTTTGGGCGATATGACGGTCAAGAAATATCTGATTGAAGTGATGCAGGAATTCCTGCTGCCGATCCGGACCCGGCGCGAAGAGTTCGCGAAGGATCCGGCGTATGTGCAGAAGATGCTGATTGACGGCACCGCGCGTGCCGAAGCGGAAGCCGCGAAGACCTTGGCGGCGGTGAAGCGGGCGATGCGGATTGATTATTTTTAATCGTTCGCATCTGGGATTCGCTCATCAACCTCGACTAGCGCAGGCACGAAGAATCCACAGGCTGCTGTAACGATGATGAATAGTCCGGCAAGGGAAATCAGAAAGCCGATGCCAGCGCCGGATCCTGGAACGCTGCCGAAGACGGATTCAAGTATGCCGCCAGATTGCATGGCCGGCACGAACACATGATCGGCAAGGGGGCCGGACATCAGCGTGGCCAGCGGTCCCGCCGACCAGGCGACCATACGACGGATGGAGAAAACCCGTCCCTGCAATGATATCTCGACCTTCCGCTGCCACAAGGCTTGGGCGCAGCCGTTCAGGCCGGGCCGCAGAACGTATAGGAAAAGATGCTGGCTGCAATCAAGAAGGCGTTTTTGGAAACGCCGAGCGGTACTATCCCTAGCATACCCGTCCCGATCCAGCATAGAAGCACAGCAATGACCAACCGTCGTGGTTCGCCATATGCGACGATCGCTGCTGCGCCGGCAAGAGCGCCGATGGCGCCGGCCGACTGTACGGCTCCTAGAATGAGGAGGTCGTCCGAATGCGTTGCAAGTATGAATGGGACTATCAGCGAGGTTGCCACATTCAAGAAAAAATTGCAGATGAAGAATACCGTAAGCAGACGGACCAAGCTTGGTCTCTTAAGAATGAATGCAATGCCTTCCATGGATTCGGCCAAGAGGATTTGCAGCGACCATCCGGAAGGAGTCTTTCGTTGCGATACCGATATGGGTACCGACATCAGAAGCATGGCCGCGAGCAGCGAGCCTGTAATATTAATGATCAGAACTGCATCCAGCCCCGCAAAAGCATAGATCGCACATCCAATTCCCGGCGCGATGATTCGGCTTCCGCTCTCCGCGAGCGACAAGAATCCGTTGACTCGCACATAGTGACAGGCTTTGACAAGCTCGCTCAGCGCGGAAGAATATGCGGGCCAATGGAAAGCCTGCGAGGCGCCATTGAAGCCCGCAAGTAGATAGAGATGCCAGATCTCGAGAACCCCTGCCATATGCAGCAGCCAAATGGATAGCGCAGTCATCGCGGATACCAGGTCGCCGATAAGCATGAGTCGCTTCTTACTGATCCGATCCACAAGTACGCCTGCAATTGGGCTCATCATGAGGAGGGCCGCCAGGAAGGCAGCAGTGAGATGAGTTACCGAAGTGGCGGTTCCCGTCTTCTGATATGCCCAGCCGCGTAAGGCGAATAGCGATGCCCCGCTTGCCACTAACGATACAAACTGCCCTCCAAGTAAGCGTGCCAGAGCGCCTTTACTGATGCAAGCTGCATAACGCATGCGCGACGATTCTTTCTTACACGAAAGTCGCGAATCTAAGCTTTCATAAAAAATCGGACAAGCTGAAATATGTCTCGATTGACTTCAATCGGTTGAGGTGTGACCTTTCGACCTGCGTAATTCTGCGTGTTGAAAAGGGCTAGAAACATAATGAAGCACTTGATGCCTTACCTCAGGCAACTATTCTTGATGTGTAGTATTTTTTTATTCTTGAACGATGCCGTTGCGGCACGCGTGCTGGAAGAATCCACAATTTCCATCAAAGGCGAAGAGCGTCGATATTTCCATTTATATGATTCGGAACCCGCTCTTGACGGGCCGATCATTTTAATAATGAGCGGATCCGGATGTAATGATTTTGGATCTTATTTCTCTAAATTTTTTACAAAATTTCTATCCCCTATAAACGTTTATTTATTAGAAAAACCTGGCATAAACAAAGGGGTTAGAGAGCCTGACAACAAATGTTCCAAAGAATTTAACGCGGCCGATCAGCTTGATAGGCGAGTTGAGGATAATTTGGAATTTCTTAAAACGGAAGCCACTTTAAGGAAACGAGCCAAGCATTCGGTTGCGGTGCTTGGATTTTCTGAAGGAGGCCCCGTGGCGTTGCAAGTTGCTTCCAAAAGCGAAAAAATTGGCTGGCTTGCCGTGGGAGGAAGCGGCGGTCTTCCGCAAAGTGAAGAATTTCTGATTTTTGCGGATAGAGGGGTACAACCCTATGCAAGTCTTTATTCCAGAGATTATTTTCTCAAGACGTACATCGATATAAAACAGAATAAAAATAGTCTTGAAAAAGAATTCTTTGGACATCCCTATAAATATTGGGCATCGCATTTATTTTTTGATCCGCTCCCTGTTTATGCCGGACTTGATATTCCCATCGTCGTTGCAATGGGAGAAAAAGACGAAAGTGTCCCGATCGAATCCGGCCGGATTCTGCATGAGTATTTTCTAGAGCATCCCGAGAAAAATTTTCAATTTATTGAATTCAAAAATGCGAATCATGGTCTGTACACAGAAAAAAGAGATGGCGTTTTGGAATTTGTAGCCGGCTTGCAAGCTTGGTTTAAAGGCGATCCTCAAGCATTTAATCAAGAACAGTAGAGCGATCCTTCGATACACGGACTTTGCTGATCGATCGGTCTTCGACCTTTATATCAAAGGGCTAAGTAACCCATGGCCAGCACATCCTTGCGCATCTCAAGCAATAAAAAAGAATTGGAAATTGAAGTCATTTATAACTTCCTCCATGAGCATGCAGCATGGGCAAAGGGGATATCTCGAGAAATAGTGAAGCAGGCGATCGATGGCTCTCTTTGTTTCGGCGCGTATCTTGAAAACAGGCAGGTGGGATTCGCCAGATTGGTAACCGACATGGCTACCTTTGGCTATTTATGCGATGTCTTCGTCTTGCCAGAATTCAGATGCAAGGGTTACGCCTCTGCTCTCATGAAGCATATATTCAGTTTGGAATCAGTCAAAGGAATGCGGCGAATCGTGCTGGTAACTTCCGATGCGCATCACGTTTATCGCCCCCTTGGTTTCGAAAATCTATCCCATCCAGATAAATATATGGAATTACATCGTCCGCATATATTCAAAAAATAGCATTGAATTTGATAGCGTCAACCCTACTTCACCATATTCTGCGCAACAATCCGATCCGCCAACGCATCCGCCTCCTGCATCGGCTGCTGCAAGGCCTGCGTGCTGTACACCGGTGTCGCCGGCATCGGGGCCCCTAGAATAGCCCCGCTTCGGTCATGCGTATCCACCGTCACCACGGTCGACAGCCCGATGCGCAGCGGATGATCCTTCAACTCCTTCGGATCCAGGGCGATCCGCACCGGCAGGCGCTGCACCACCTTGATCCAGTTGCCGTTGGCGTTTTGCGCCGGCAATAGCGAAAACGCGCTGCCGGTGCCGGCCGACAATCCCACCACCTTGCCGTGATATTCCACCTTGCCGCCATAGATGTCGGCTTCGATCGTGGCCGGCTGGCCGAGCCGGATATTGCGCAATTCCGATTCCTTGAAGTTGGCGTCGATCCAGAGCTGGTCCAGCGGCACGATCGACAGCAGCGCCATGCCCGGCGTGATGCGCGCGCCGACCTGCACGCTGCGCTTGGCGACATAGCCCGATACCGGCGCCAGGATCGCATTGCGGCGCGCCGCCAGCCATGCCTGGTCGAAATCGGCCTTGGCCGACAGCACCGCGGGATTGTGCTGCAGATCGACGCCGCTGGTCTCGGCGCGCGCGGCTTCGGCCTGCTTCATGGCGACATCGGCGGCGGCCTTGGCGTCGGCCAGCACTTGCTTGGCGTGGGCGACGTCTTCGCCCGAAATGATCTGGTCCGAGGCCAGCGGCAGGCGCCGCGCCAGGTCGTCGGCGGCGCGCGTCACGGCCAGTTGGCGCTGCGCCACCATCGCGTCGTAGCGGCCGACGTCGGCATAGCGTTCGCGCTGCTGGCGCACGGCCGCGCCGAGGCGCGCTTCAGCTTGCCGCAGGGTGACCTCGGCGTCGGCCGGATCGAGCGCGATCACTTCCGCGCCGGCCTGCACCAGCTGCGTTTCGTCGGCGCGGATCTGTTGCACGTTGCCGGTGACCTGCGAGGTCAGCGTCACCAGATTGCCGCCGACATAGGCGTTGTCGGTTTCTTCGCGCTGCGACAAAACCAACGCGTAATAAATGGTATAGGCGATCGCGCCGACGATGAACAGGAGCGTGATGCCGATCAGGGCGAGCCGGCGCTTGTTGCGCTGGGCTGGTATTTGAGCGTCTGTGGTCATGATGGTTTCTGACTAAAAAATGGCTGAAAGATGAATGCGTTTTTTGCTGGATGGTGTTTACCGGGCCGGCGCCGGCGCATTCGCCGAAACCTGCACCGGCGCGCTTTCCGGCGCTTGCCGGTAGCCGCCGCCGAGCGCGCGGATCAGCGCGACTTCGGTGTTCAATTGGCGTTCGCGCAACTGCAATGCCAGCGCCTGTTCCTGCAGCACCACGGCCTGGGCGTCGAGCACGGCGGCACGGTCGGCCAGCCCGGCGCGCAAACGGCGCTGGGCGCCGTCGAGCAGGGCGCGGTCGGCTTGTTCAGCCTCGGCGCGGCGCGCCTGTTCGCGTTCCAGCCCTTGCAGGCTGACGCCTTCCTGCGCCACTTCGCGCACGGCGTTGACGATGGCCTGGTTGTACTCGGCGATCATGGCGTCGCGGGCATTGCGTTCGCTGCCCAAGCGCGCCTGCAGGCGGCCGCTGTCGAAGATCGGCAGGCTCAGCGCCGGGCCGATAAAGAAGGTGCGGCTGCCGGCCTGCATCAGATTGCCGAGCGACAGACTGTCCTGGCCGAACAGGGCGGTCAGGTTGAGCGATGGATAGAAGGCGGCCTGCGCGGCATCGATCCGGCTCAGAGAGGCCTGCACCCGCCAGCGCGCGGCTTGCAGATCAGGACGGCGCGCCAGCAATTCGATGCCCAGCGACGACGGCAGCGCCGCTGCGCTTTCCGGCAAGGGCAGCGGTTTCAGATCGGCCAGGGCCTTGCCGTCGGCGCCGAGCAGGGCGCGCAGGGCTTCGCGTTCGCGCCCGGCCTGCACGTCGATATCGGCAATCTGCTGCCCGGTTTCGGCCAGTGCGGCTTCGGCATGGCGCTGCACGGCGATCGCCGCCACGCCTTGCGCGATGCGGCGCTTGGCGTCTTCCAGCAAGGCTTGCCGGGCGTCGCGCAACTGACGCAGATTGGCTTGCATTGCCCAATCCGCCTGCAGCGCGAAATAGCTTTGCGCGATTTCGGCGGAGAGGCTGCGTTCGGCCTGCGCCAGTTCGGCCTGGCGCGCATGGACTTCGCCCATCGCGGCGGCGATCTGCGAACGATGCAGGCCCCACCAGTCGAAATCGTAAGTGCCGCCGAGTTGCAGCGTCGCCTCGTTATAGACGCTGCCGCCGATCGGCGCCGGGAACAGGCCGGTGGCCGAATAGCGCTGGCGGTTGGCGCTGGCCTTGAAGTCGACGTCCAGGCCCTGCGCGGCGCGCGCCGTTTGCAGCGCGGCATGCGCGGCGCCGATGCGGGCGGCGGCCACCTGCAGGGTGGGCGCATTGCCTTGCGGCTGCAGCGCCTGCGCCATCAGCGCATTCAATTGCGGATCGTTATACGCGCTCCACCATTGCGCATCGGGCCAGCCGTCGCGCGCCAGCTTGATCGATGCCGTCAGTTGCGCGTCGGCCAGGTCGCGTTGCGGCAACGCCTGTTGCGCCGGCGGCATCGGGGCGCAGCCGGCCAGCGCCAGGCCAAAAGCCAGCGTGGCCGCGACCGCACCGGCGCGCAAGACGAGCGGAATTGGCGATTTATATTTAGTCCATTGCAGCATGATCGATTTCCATCTTGTTGCCCTTGGCGGGCGGTTTTATGAGTAGCAGCAGCGGCAGCACCGCCAGGGTCAGGATCAGCATCAGCCAGAAATCGTCGACGTAGGCGATCATCGATGCCTGCCGGGTGATTTCATTGTTCAGCGCGGCGGCGCCGGCGCCGATGTCGAGGTTGTAGAACGACCGCACGGCGGCGTCCTGCAGCGCCGGATTGGCGTTGCTGATTTTTTCCACCAGCGATGCATGCGCAATATCGGTATTGCGCACCAGCAGCGTCTGCACCATGGAGATGCCGATGCTGCTGCCGATATTGCGCACCAGGCTGAAGATCGCGGTGCCTTCGGCGCGCATTTCCGGCGCCAGCGTGGCGAAGGTGGCGGCGGAGAGCGGCACGAAGATCAGGCCCAGCCCGACACCTTGGATCAGGCCCGGCCAGACGATGTCCGGCACGCCCAGCACCAGCGTGTAGCCGCTCATCTGCCACAGCGAAAACGCGGCCACGACGAAGCCGGTGCCGAGCAGCAGGCGCAGGTCGACCTTGCCGACCATGCGGCCGACGATCAGCATCGCCACCATGGTGCCGACGCCGCTCGGCGCGGTCACCAGGCCGGTGGTGGCGACCGGATAATCCATCAGGTTCTGCAGCATCGGCGGCGTCAGCGCGCGGGTGGCGTACAGCACTGCGCCGACGATGAAGATGAACAGCAGTCCGGAGACGTAATTGCGGTTCTTCAGCAGCCGGTAATTCAGGAAGGATTTGCCGGCCGGCGAAAACGCGGTATGGGCGATGAAATACAGGAAGCTGAAGGTAAGCACGATCGCCTCGATCCAGGTTTCGGTCGAGCCGAACCAGTCGTTCTGGGTGCCGCGGTCGAGCAGCAATTGCAGCGAACCGATGGCCAGGCTCAGCGTGCCGAAGCCGAACATGTCGAAACGGATGGCGCGCGCGCCGGGCACGTTGCGGATGTATTTCCAGACGCCGTAGAAGGCGATGGCGCCGATCGGCACGTTGATGAAAAACACCCAGCGCCAGTTATAGCTGTCGGTCAGCCAGCCGCCCAGCGTCGGGCCCAGGATCGGGCCGACCATCACGCCCATGCCCCAGATCGCCATTGCCGACCCCTGTTTTTCGCGCGGATTGATGTCGAGCAGGATCGCTTGCGACAGCGGCACCAGCGCCGCCCCGAAAATGCCCTGCAGCAGCCGTGCGCCGACGATTTCGCCCAGCGATACTGAAACGCCGCACAGCGCCGAGGCCACGGTGAAGCCGAAAATCGAGGTCAGGAAAACGTTGCGCACGCTGTAGCGGTCGCACAGCCAGCCACTGAGCGGCGTGGCGATGGCGGCGGCCACGATGTACGAGGTCAGCACCCAGGTGATCTGGTCCTGCGAGGCCGACAGGCTGCCCTGCATGTGCGGCAGGGCGACGTTGGCGATGGTGCTGTCCAGCGTCTGCATGATGGTGGCCAGCATGATCGCCAGCGTGATCATGGGACGGTTGATGTCGGGCGCCGGCGGCGCGACGTCGATTTCGCCGGCGGAAGTGATTTCGGATGTCATTCTTCCGCCCTCAGCACGACTTGCCGCCGATCAGGGAATTGTCGGGATCCAGCATGGCTTGCAGCTGCTCAAGCAATTCGGTGGCTTGCCGCAGTTTTTCGGGATCGACCTCGCGCAGGAATTCCTTGCGGAAGGTGTTGGCCTTGGATTTGACCTGGCTGTACAGCGCCGTGCCGGCTTCGGTCAGCATGACCAGCTTGACGCGGCGGTCAGTCGGCGACGGCTCGCGTGTGATGAAGCCGTCCTTGCTCAGCTTGTCCAGCACCGCGACCATGCTGGGGCCTTCGATGCCCAGCGCATTGGCCAGTTCGATCTGGGACTGCGGCCGGGTACTCTTGGCCGCCAGCGCAATGGCCATCCAGCCGGACTGGCTGACGCCGAGATCCTTCATGCGCCGGTCCAGCGCCTGGCGCCAGGCGCGCGCAGTGGTGTGGAGGGCATAGGAGAAGCGTTCGTCGATATCGGACATGGATAGCTGCCTAATGATTAGATTGCTAATGATTTTATATCAAACGAATTATGTTTGCATGGATACTGAAAAATGCGGCCCTTCATTTCTATTGTGATAACAAAATACCAATGGCATGATCGCGGCTGGAACGTGGTTTCAATCCATACATAAACAAATCAAACATCACGGGGAAATGCATGCGACGAGTATTCGCCAAACATGGGGCGCGCTGGCTGCTGGCGCTGGTACTGACAGGGCTGGCCGCGGTCCAGGCGATCGGCATCGTGCCGGGCGCGATCGTGGAGCGCATCGATCTGTTCCTCTACGACATGCGCATGCGGCTGCCGCAAGTGAAGCTGGACCCGCGCGTCGTGATTGTCGACATCGACGAAAAGAGCCTGAACGAAATCGGCCGCTGGCCCTGGAGCCGCGACGTGATGGCGACCATGCTCGACCAACTGAATAATCACTATCACGTCCGTGCTACTTCATTCGACGTGCTGTTCGCCGAACCCGATACCAGCTCCGGCTATCCGACCATGGCGCGGCTGGCCGAGCGCGAGCTGAAAGACGATCCGAACTTCGGCGCGAAATTGCGCGCATTGAAAGCCTCGCTCGATTTCGACGCGCGCATGGCCGCGTCTATCCAGAATAAGCCGGTGGTGATGGGCTATAACCTGTCGAACGAACCAGGCGCGATTTCCAAGGGCCAATTGCCGCCGCCGGCGTTCACCGCCGCGGATCTGGGCGGCCGGCCGCTGGATGCGACCGAATGGAGCGCCTATGGCGCCAATCTGGCGCAGTTGCAGCAGGCCGCGCGCACCGCCGGTTTCTTCAATCCGATTCTCGATGCCGACGGCGTGATCCGCTCGGTGCCGCTGCTGGCGCGCTACGGCGATGGCTATTACGAATCGCTGGCGCTGGCCAGCGCCCGCGTGGCGCTTGGGGCGACCAAGGTAAAACCGGTTTTCCTGCAGCAGGACGCCGTGATGTCGCAGGAACAGCTGCGCGAATACGGCGCGCTGGATTCGTTGCGCCTGAATACGATGCCGCATCCCACCGCGATTCCGGTCGAGCGCCATTTGACCGCGCTGATCACCTATCGCGGCCATGGCGGCGCCGGCGGCGGCGCGTTCCGTTATGTGCCGGCGGTCGATGTGGTGCGGGGCAAGGTGCCTGTCGATGTGCTGAAAGACACCATCGTGCTGGTCGGCACCACCGTGCCGGGTTTGTACGATCTGCGCTCGACGCCGGTCAGCCCGAATTATCCCGGCGTCGAAATCCACGCCAACGTGATCGCCTCGATTCTCGACAACGACTTCAAGCAGCGTCCCGAATTCGCGCTCGGCTTCAATGTGGTGCAGCTTCTGGTCATCGGCCTGCTGCTGGGCGCGATCCTGCCGCTGCTGGCGCCGCTGTACGCGGTGCTGTTGTCCGTGGCCGCCGCCGCTGCCACGGCCGGCTTCAACTTATGGCTGTACAACTCGGCCAACCTGGTGCTGCCGCTGGCGGCCGCATTGCTGCTGATCGTGTTCCTGTTCATCTTCAATCTGGCCTGGGGCTATCTGTTCGAACACCGCAAGAGCCGCGCGATGGTCAACCTGTTCGGCGAATACGTGGCGCCGGAACTGGTGGCCGAAATGGCGGCCAATCCGGCCAGCTACAGCATGGAAGGCGAAAGCCGCGAACTGACGGTGATGTTCTCCGACGTGCGCGGCTTCACCACCATTTCCGAAAGCCTGGAGCCGAACGAACTGCGCGAATACATCAATGCCTACCTGACCGCGATGTCGGAAGATATCCGCGGCAACCGCGGCACGCTGGACAAGTACATCGGCGACGCCGTGATGGCGTTCTGGGGCGCGCCGCTGATGCTGCCCGACCATGCGTCGCTGGCCGTCGCCACCGCGCTGAAGATGCAGCGCAGCGTGGTTTCGCTCAATGCCGATTTCGTCAAGCGCAACTGGCCGCCGCTGCACATCGGCGTCGGCCTCAATACCGGCATGATGCGCGTCGGCGACATGGGTTCAAAAATCCGCCGCGCCTATACCGTCATGGGCGATGCGGTGAATCTGTCGTCGCGGCTGGAATCGATCACCAAGGTCTACGGCGTCGGCGTGCTGGTCGGCCATGCAACGCGCGTGGCCGCACCCGAATATGCGTATCGCGAATTGGATAAAGTGCGCGTCAAGGGCAAGAACGAACCGGTGCCGATCTACCAGCCTGTCGATCTGGAAACAGCGCTCACCGATGCGCAGCGCGAATCGCTGGCGCGCTGGCACCAGGCTTTGCAATGGGTGCGCGAACAGCGCTGGGACGAAGCCGAACAGGCGATTCGCACGCTGCAAAAAGAGAGCGATGACGGCCTTTATGCGCTGTACCTGAAACGCATCGAAGTGTTCCGTCAGGAACCGCCGCCGGCGGATTGGGACGGGGTCACCACCTTCGAAACTAAATAATTGAATTGATGGAGAAAATCGGCCTTTTTTGCAAAGTTTTGTTAAGGCCAAAAAGGCGAGTAAACGCGCCAAAAAGGGGCGCGGCCAGCACTTGATGAAAGTAATTTTTCCAGGTGGAAATTTTCCTTGTCAAAAGCGTATCGCTTTCCGGAAATATTTATCAGAAGTAGCGTAAAAGCGACTATCTCCCCGTATTACCCCAAGAATTTATAAAGTAAGATTACGAAATATTACATTAGAACAATTCGGGGGGATTGTGACGCGAAACAGGGGGTATGCCGGCGGTCTTTGCATGCGTCACTTTTAACGTTACGGTCCACTAAAAAAACCCGCCGCGAGACATCTGGTTTTGCGGCGGGTTTCTACAATAAAAATGTGGGCTTTGATGAAGCGTTTAGCATTTTCCTGTTCCTTGCTGGCCGGCGCATTGCGCGCATCCGCGCTTGTCGCCCTGGCTATCCCGTGCATCGTCCATGCGCAGCAGCCGGAAGAAACGGTGCAGCAGGATGAAACATTCAAGATCGATCATTTCGAAGTCGATGGCAATACCTTGCTGCCGAAAGCCGAAGTCGAACGCCTGGTGGCGCCGATGGCCGGGCCGCATCAGGTCTACGGCGACATCCAGAAAGCGCTGGAAGCGCTGGAAGATGCGTACCGCAAGGCCGGCTTCACGACTGTCGGCGTGTATGTGCCGGAGCAGGAACTGACCAGCGGCGTGGTGCACATCACCATTACCGAAAACGTGCTCGGCCACATCGAAATTGCCGGCAATAAATACTTCGACGACGCCAACGTCATGAACGGCCTGCGGCCGCTGCGCATCGGCGAAGCGCCGAACCTGCGCGAGATTTCGGCCGCGATCCAGCTCGGCAACGACAACGCCGCCAAGCAGGTTGCCGTGAGCCTGGCCGCATCGGAAATTCCGGGCCAGATCGACGCCAAGGTCAACGTCACCGACAGCAACCCGCGCCGCATCTTCGCCACCGTCGACAATACCGGCACCAAGGCGACCGGCAAATGGCGCACCGGCATCGCCTGGCAGGAAAACAATCTGTTCAACAAGGACCATGTCGCGACCCTGGCGTACACGACTTCGCCGGACAGCCCGAGCGGCGTCAGCGTCAATCTGTATTCGCTGGGCTACCGCATTCCGTTCTACAAATATGGCGACAGCCTCGATTTCGTCTACGGTAAATCTTCCGTGAACACGCCGAACAGCTCGCCCACCTTGGGGCAAGCGCTCGGCATCATCGGCAAGGGCGATGTCGGCGGCCTGCGCTGGAACCATTTCCTGCCGCGCGTCGGCGAACGCACCGGCAAGATCGTGTTTGGCATCGACTACAAGCATATCGATTCGAGTTGCACGCTGGACGGCGTACCGATCGAAGATCTTGGTGCCTGCACCCCTTACACCACGCGTCCTCTTAGCATCACGTATATCGGCCAGATCGCCGGCGCCGGCCAGCAGATCGATTACAACATCGGCCTCTCGCGCAACTGGGCGACCGGCGCCAAACATCAGAACAAAGATATTAGCGGCAACCCGACCGAGAACGACCGCTACTCGTTTCTGACGCCGGGCAACCGCACTTCGCAGGATGATTTCACCATCCTGCGCGGCGGCGCATCGATTTTCAAGGGCTTCGCGAACGACTGGCAAATGCGCCTGGCCGGCACCATGCAGTACTCGCCGTACGCCGTGGTCTCCAGCGAACAGCTGGGACTGGTGGGTTCCACCGCGGTGCGCGGTTTCGACGAGCGCGTGATGTCGGCCGACAGCGGCCTGGTCGCCAACGCCGAACTGTACACACCGGAACTGGCCGCCAGGCTCGGCATTCCCGGCACCCTGCGGCTGCTGTCTTTCTACGATTACGGCGCCGGCTTCAACAGCCATCTGGGCGGCGGCACCACGCCATCCAATATCAACGTCGCCAGCGTCGGCGTCGGCGCGCGCCTGAGCGCGGGCAAGGATTTCAACGTGCGCGCCGATGTGGCGCGGGTAACGATTCCAGGCAGAACAAGTACGATCGACCCGCCGACTGTCCGGCGCGGCGACTGGCGAGCGCACATCAGTGCGGTATTGGGGTTCTAAAATGCATACATCTCTTGTTTCCACGGCGGCATCGTCTTTATCGGCATCGATCAAGGCAGGGGTCAAGGCCGATCCTGCGCCGCAACTGAAATCGGTCGCGGTGTATTTCCGCGGACGCAAGATGGTGCTGATGCAGCGCCCGCAACGGCGCCTGTCGCTGCTGCTGTGCCGGATGCTGCGGCGCTCGATGCTGAATCTTCTGGGCAGATTGCCGGCGAAGCTGGCCGCGCCACTGATTGTGCCGATGAAGCGTGCTCTGAGCGCCGGCGCGCTGTGCGCAATGGCCTTGGCGTCGGCGACGACAGCCCATGCAACCGCCGTTACCGACACCACATTGCCGACCGATTATTCGGTTAAATACGGCCAGGTCGGCGTGAGCACCACCGGCAACCAGATGAACGTGAACATCGGCACCGACAAGGCGATCATCAACTGGAACAGCTTTTCGATCGGCTCCCAGGCCGGCGTCGATTTCCATTTCAACAGCGCCACGGCCAGCTCGAGCGTATTGAACCGCGTGACCGGCAACGATCCGTCCCAGATCATGGGCAGCCTGACCTCGAACGGCAAAGTCTTCCTGATCAACGCGGCCGGCATCCTGGTCGGCAAGACCGCCAAGATCGATGTGGCCGGCTTTACGGCCAGCACGCTGAATCTGCACAACACCGACTTCCTGAACGACAAGCTGAGCTTCAACGGCAATCCGGCTTCGACCGCTGGGGTGGTGATCGAACAGGACGGTTCGATCAAGACCAGGGATGGCGGCAGCGTGTATCTGATCGGCGCCAATGTGGAGAACAACGGCGTGATCACGTCGCCGGGCGGCGAGGTGCTGCTGGCGGCGGGCAGCTCGGTGGATCTGGTCGATACCGGCACGCCGGGGGTGAAGATCAATGTGAAGGCGGGCCAGGGCAAGGTCACGAACCTGGGCAAGATCATTGCGGAAACCGGGACGATCGGGTTTGGCGCGGCGTTGATCAATAACGGCGGCGTGATCAGTGCGAGCAGCGTGACGAAAGAAGGCGGGCGGATCTTCCTGCGGGCCTCGCAGGATCTGACGACGACGGAGACGTCGAGCATCAATGCCGATGGGACGACCGGCGGTAATGTGGTGCTCTACGCGGATGGCTCGGCCAATATCAATGGAGACGTTTCCGCGCTGGGCAGCGTGGGCAACGGCGGTTATGTGGATACTTCCGGCAAGATGTCGCTGGCGGTGAAATATGTGCCGCGCGTGGGTAAAGGCGGCGAATGGTATATCGATCCTGTTAATGTCGATATCGTCGGATCGGGAGCGGATCTTGATCCGAATATAGATGGCGTGATCACGGCAACCAGCAACAGCTCGACCATATCGGCATCGGTAATCCAGGCAGCATTGAACGATGGCGCCAACATTACCATTTCGACCGGAACCGGCGGTCCGGAAGCTGGCGACATCACGGTCCAAAGCGATGCTCACATTAACAAAAGTACGGGTGGCGCAGCCACATTGACGCTGAGCGCCGCCGGTAACATCACCCTCAATTCCGGCGCTTCCATAGAAGACAGTTCTGCGGGGGCGTTGTCGCTGGTATTGAACGCCGGCTATGACAGTGGAACGGGAACGGCCACCGGCGCGATCACAAGCTCCGGCGGCAATATCAAGCTGCTCGGCGGCGACATGCACGCCAATGGAGCTTCCTTCAGCAATGGCGGCACCTTGACGCTCGGCGGCGGCACGCTGACATCCATCAGCGATATCCACAACGATACCAACGGCACCATCGCCGGCACCGGCACGATCAATCTGGTGGGCGGCACGCATACGCTGTTCAATGATGCGGGGATCAATACCAGTACAGGCGGCGTCTATGCCGGGCAGGGCGTCATCGTCGGTTCCGATAGCAGCCATACCGGTACGTTGAACATCAACGGCAATTACGCGCAAGGGGCGAATGGTGTACTGCAGGTCAAGGTTGGTGCTGACGGGATGGGGGTGCTTGAATCCGACACGCTTGCCGTTACCGGCAATGTGAGTCTGGCCGGCTACCTGAAGGTCGACGCTCTGAACGGCAGCTATGTCCCCGCGAAAGGCGACAAATTCACCATTCTGACGTACGGCGGCACGCGCAGCGACAATAGCGCCTTCGTGGCGCAAGTTGGCCTCGACACCATGTACGCCAATTATCTGATGCCGATGAGCGGCAGCAACCATGTTATCGGCGCTGGCTTTGGCACCTCCGGTTCGAACTATTTCTCGGGCGCGGCAGGCACCTTGAACTGGGAAGATGGGGCCAACTGGTCCGGCGGCACACCGGTCACCAGCGCGAATATTTATATTGACGTCGGCTCCTCTTATTCGGTGCTGCACACATCTGCCCTGCATGCGGCGATGAACGCGCTGGACATCGCTTCCGGCACGCTGGACATCACAGACGGCACAGTGGATGTCGGGGGAACGGCCTCCATCAGCGGTACCTTGAAGGTGGAGGGAACAGGACAACTGATATTTAACCGGGTCGTGAGCGGTTCCGGCACTCTCGCTATCGGCGGCACGGCGGCGGTGACTTTGAACCCGGACGAGCAGTCATCGAGCATCGATCATTTAACGATGAGCGGCGGCACGTTCAATTCAAGCGCCATTTTCAGCACCGGCGATCTGAACATGACTGGCGGCGCAATTGTGTCCGATGCCAGCGCGGCATTTTCCGTGAACGGCAACTTCTCGCAGACCGCTGGAACGATCACAATCAACGGCAGCGGCAGCTTCGAGCAGGCCACAGGCAATTTGGTATTGGGCACGATCGGCGGCAGTGGAGCTTTGACCCTGAACGCGGATGAGGGCGCGATTACGCAGCACACCGGTACAACGCTGGCGGCGAATTCAATAGACGCAACGGCGACAGGCGGCATCACGCTCAATAACAGCGGCAATATTCTCAGCGGTGAAAACGCTTACTTCACGGCGACAAATAACGGTACCGGCGACATCGTCTTGAAAAACGATGGCACGGACAGTTTGACGCTCAATGGCATCAGCAACGCCAACGGCAGTATTACAGTGAGTACGGCCGGCGCATTAAGCACGGACGATACGGTGACGGCGGGCGGCGATATTAATCTGACTTCGGCTGGCGATTTGAGCGCATGGTCTTGGTTATCCGCTCAAAATGTCAATCTGACCTCTACTGGCGGCAGCATATCGCAAGGCGAAGGCAGTATTACCGCAGGGACAGTTTCCGCCAGGGCATCGGGGGATATCGATTTAACTGGCTACGACAACGAATTCCAGAACTTCAGCGGTAGCGCAACGGGTAATGTCTCAGTTGCTTCATCGGGCGATCTGACCATTGGCATTGCAGGCATTACCGGGGGCAGCATAACGTTGACGACGCGCTCCATGAGCCAGGCACTGGAGGTTGAGGAAGGGCCGCCGCCAACTTCCGATCTGATGATCAACGGCCAGTTGACGGCAAATGGAACCGGGGACAGCGGCTATGTTCAGTTGTCGAGCGGCGGCGCAATCACACAGAATGCCAACGGCACCATTAGCGGACAATTGCTCCAGGTAACTTCGGCCGACGGCGACGTCACACTGACTGCGGCTCCCAATCAGGTCACGGCGATGAACCTCAATGGCGGGTCCGGCAATATGAGCGTGAGCAGCAGCGGCAGTTTCTCTGTCGTTCTCACGAATTATGGCGGCAGCTCCAATATCACCAGTACTGACGGCAACATCACGTTGAACGGTATCAGCGCCTCCGATCTCACATTGCACGCAGATCATGGATCCGTAGCGCAAGCCATGTTTTATGGCCTGAATGCCGACACGCTGGATGTCCATGCCAGGGACGGCATTAATCTGGACGTTGCTTGCGCCACGGTCAGCGTCGGTAATTTCAGCGCGGCCAATACGGGCACTGGCGATATCACGCTGAGCAACCATAATGGCGAACGCACCAGCAGCGCGCTGGTATCGATCAGCAATAATGGCGGAAATGTCTCGGTCACGAATCACGGCGCCCTGGAAACGACCGGTGAAATCAGAGCGCAAAATATTGCGCTGACAACGGTAACTGACGGCCAATCTTCAGACCTGGCGATTAACGGAATATTGACGGCTACCGGCAACATCGATCTCATTAGCGACACGGGCGCGATTACACAGAGCGCAGGCATTTCCGCCGCCTCGCTGACCGCCACGGCCGTGACCGGCATTACGCTCAATTCGGGCAGCAATACAGTATCTGCATTTGGCGCGACCAATTCAGGTAGCGGGGCTGCCGGCGATATTGTCTTTAAAAACACCAGTACTGGCATATCGGGCGGGACGCTGACCACTTCAGCCATTACCAATGACGCCGGCAACATATCGGTTGAGAACACCGGCGCAATGGTAGTGGGGGATACCATTAGCGCGCCAGCCGGCGCAATCAGCCTGGTCACCCACAGCCCGTTGACGATTAACGGCACGGTCAATGCAAACGGCAATATCAATATGGCCGCGGGCAGTACCATCAATGCAACCGCTGTGGATAATCTGACCGTTAATGCCGCTGTGACATCTGCGGCTGGTGCTGTCGGACTGGCGGCGGGTAACGGCGTGACACTACGCGCCATCGTCACCGGGCCGACCGGCTTTAACGTGGCGGCGCACACCTTTATCTCTACGGTTCAGCAGCCGGTTGCTCCGGATGTGACGGTAACCGCGGGTCCGCAGGTCGTTATTACGCCGCCAAGCACGCCGGTCGTAGTCAACACCACCACCATCGACCAGAACGTCGCCTCCACAACGAAAACCGTCAACAACGTCACGGATACCACGACAACGCCGGTCACTACCACCACCCAGTCGAATACGCTCAACAGCGCATCGAGCCAGACCGCCGGCGGCGGCGACGGCGAATTCGGCGGAACCAAAGACGACGGCAAGGGCGGCAAGGGCGAGAAATCCAACAAGCCGTTGCCGATCTGTTCCTAACCTGGACTGTAATCAATCAATGAAAATATTGTCTCTGCGCGCATCCAACCTGGCAGCCGGCCTGGCCTTTGCCATGCTGTTCATCGGCGGCAATGCGGCCGCGCAAACCAACGGCAACGTGCCGGCGCCGTCTTCGGTGGCCGGCACGGTGACGCATTTGTCCGGGCTGCTGCGGGTCAAGAGCGCCGCCGGCGTGAATCGCGTACTGGCGGTCAAATCGGAAGTGATGCAGGGCGACACGCTCATCACCGAGCGCGACACTTACGCCCGCATCAAATTCACGGATGACGGCGAAGCGGTATTGCGGCCCGGCACCCAACTGGCGGTGGAAGCCTATTCCTACGATGCCGTGGCGCCGGCCAAGGACAACATTGTATTGAGCCTGCTCAAAGGCGGCCTGCGCGCGGTGACCGGCCTGGCCGGGCAGCGCAATCACGACGTGGTCAAGATCAATACGCCGACGGCGACCATCGGTATTCGCGGCACGCATTTCGGCGCGCTGTTCTGCCAGAACGATTGCGGCGGCGTACCGACGCCGAATGGCGGCACGCCGTCGAACGGCTTGCACGTGGACGTGGCGCAGGGCGCGATCGTCGTGACCAATCCGGGCGGCGCAACCGTATTCCAGGCCGGCCAGTTCGGCTATGTGGCGAACATCAATACGCCGCCGGCGATTGTGCCGCCGGCGCAAGGCATTCAAGTGACGATGCCGCTGTCGATCAGCACCAACAGCAGTAGCACCACCACGATTGGTTCAAGCAAGGTTAACGCCTGCATGGCCCAATAACGCAGTCAGCAGGGAAGTTTAATGGCGCTTCGGCGCCTGGGAATTCGGCAATGAAAACATCTTCGATCTCTTCAGCGGCGCGTGCGGCGTCCGCCATATCGCTTTCTCCGGCGAAGTCGGGAGTCAAGGCCGATCCTGCGCCGCAACTGAAATCGGTCACGGTGTATTTCCGCGGACGCAAGATGGTGCTGATGCAGCGCCCGCAACGGCGCCTGTCGCTGCTGCTGTGCCGGATGCTGCGGCGCTCGATGCTGAATCTTCTGGGCAGATTGCCGGCCAAGCTGGCCGCGCCACTGGTTGTGCCGATGAAGCGCGTCCTGAGCGCCGGCGCGCTGTGCGCGATGGCCTTGGCGTCGGCGACGACCGCCCATGCAACCGCCGTTACCGATACCACATTGCCGACCGATTACTCGGTCAAATACGGCCAGGTCGGCGTGAGCACTACCGGCAACCAGATGAACGTGAACATCGGCACCGACAAGGCGATCATCAACTGGAACAGCTTTTCGATCGGCTCCCAGGCCGGCGTCGATTTCCATTTCAACAGCGCCACGGCCAGCTCGAGCGTATTGAACCGCGTGACCGGCAACGATCCGTCCCAGATCATGGGCAGCCTGACCTCGAACGGCAAAGTCTTCCTGATCAACGCGGCCGGCATCCTGGTCGGCAAGACCGCCAAGATCGACGTGGCCGGCTTTACGGCCAGCACGCTGAATCTGCACAACACCGACTTCCTGAACGACAAGCTGAGCTTCAACGGCAATCCGGCTTCGACGGCCGGCGTGGTCATTGAGCAGGACGGTTCGATCAAGACCAGGGATGGCGGCAGCGTGTATCTGATCGGCGCCAATGTGGAGAACAACGGCGTGATCATGTCGCCGGGCGGCGAGGTGCTGCTGGCGGCGGGCAGCTCGGTGGATCTGGTCGATACCGGCACGCCGGGGGTGAAGATCAATGTGAAGGCGGGCCAGGGCAAGGTCACGAACCTGGGCAAGATCATCGCGGAAACCGGGACGATCGGGTTTGGCGCGGCGTTGATCAATAACGGCGGCGTGGTCAGTGCGAGCAGCGTGACGAAAGAAGGCGGACGGATTTTCCTGCGGGCCTCGCAGGATCTGACGACGACGGAGACGTCGAGCATCAATGCCGACGGTACGGTGGGCGGTAATGTGGTGTTGTATGCGGATGGTGCGGCCGATATCGGCGGTGATGTTTCCGCGATGGGCAATGTGGATGGCAAGGGCGGCGCGGGCGGGTATGTCGATACCTCGGGCAAGCAGCAGTTGGCCGTAAGGTATGCGCCGCGCATCAGCGCCGGTGGCGAATGGCATATCGATCCGAACGACGTGGATATCGTTACCGACTATACCGGTGGTCCGCTTGGCAAGATTGAAGATTTGGTCGATGGCATTTTCAGCTGGGGATCGCATTCGGAAATCAAATCGTCCACGATTACCGACAAGCTTAACAGTGGCGTCAGCGTGAGTATCGTCACCGGCGCGATCGGCAGCGCCGGCAACGATAATGGCGATATCACGGTCCATAGCAACATCGTCACGTCAAGCCCGACCGGACCGGCGACACTCAGTCTGAACGCCGCCAGAAACATCAATATCCTGGATAACGTCACCATCAGCGACGGCGGCCAGGCCAATGGCCTGCGCCTGGAAATGGTGGCCGGCTATACTCAGCCCGGCGGCGTGATCACGCCGGACCATAGCGGTGCGATCCAGGCTTCCAACGCTACGATCAATGTCGGCGGCGGTTTCGCGGCGCATGCCGCCACTTATGGCATGAGCGGCGGCTCCCTGACTTCGTCGGGTCCTTTCACAATGGATGCTGCGTTGAGTACCAGTGGCGGCGCCGATATCATCGCCAATAACACCGTCGGTGCAACGACCTTTGGCGCCGTGGCGCTGAATGACGGCAGCACGATTACACTCAATGGCGGGACGGTCGCACTTGGCGCAACCGCGCTCGACAGCACCAGCACGCTGACTGTGCAGGGCGCGGCCCAGGCCACCCTGAACGGTGCCATTAGCGGCACCGGAATATTGAATCTGGGGGCCAATGGCGCGGATACGGCAACCTTGAACGCCGGTTCTAACGCGATTGCGGTCAATGCCTTGCATCAAAAGGCCGGCACGCTGTCCGGCACCAATGCATTGACTGTTAACGGCACAGTCGATCAGACCGGCGGTTCGATCAGTTTCCATGATGTGAGCCTGACCCAGAACAGCGGCACGCTGACGATCGGCAATGTCACCGCTACCGATGTCCTTAACCTGACGGCGGCCAACGGCCCCGTTAAACAAAAGGCGAACACACACTTGGCGGCGGCCGTTCTTAACGCATCAGCGACTTCCGGGATTATCCTGGCGAACGCTACAAATACCGCCGCTACGTTCACCGCCAGCAATAGCGCCAGCGGCAATATCACTTATGCCGGTACGGGCAACCTGGCGCTCGGCCAAATTGACAATGCAGGCCGCGACGTCACCATCAGCACTGCCAGCGGATCCATTTCGCAAACCGACACGATGGCGGGCGGGAATGTATCGGTATCCGCAACCACAGGCATCACGCTGGACAATACGTCCAATGGAATCGCCGCGTTGACGGCGTCCAATACCGGCACGGGCGCTATTACGGTAACGAGCAGCCAGGCGTTGACGCTCAATGATGTCTCCACCCATGATGGCAACATCGCCATTACCAGTACCACCAACGATATCCAACTCAGCGGCAATCTGAGCACCGGCGCGACGGCAAATTCCATTACCCTGAACGCCGGCGCGGGGATCGTGCAAAACAACGGCACCATTGCCACGAACAAGCTTACAGCGAGTGCCCACCTCGATAACAATCTCGATTCCGTCGGCAATAACATTCGCAGTTACAGCGGGACGAGCGATACCGGCAATATCAGCTTGAGCAATACCGGCACCCTTGCGACGTTCGGCAACACTACGGTCAGTTCCACCCCGACCAATGACATCAAGTTCAACTACATCGATTTGACAACGACGGGCAATCTGACCGTGGGCGGCCGAATCGACGGCGGCACGATCAACCTTACATCGGGCGGGGATATCGCCGTCAACGGCACGGTTAACGCGGCCGGTACGGCGAGCCTGAATGCAAACGGCGCGATCACGCAAACGGCCGGCATTACCGCGGCTGCGCTGAATGCGATGGCCGGGACCGGCATTACGCTCAACAATTCCGGCAATTCCGTTGGCAGCCTTACAGCCAGCAACAACACCAGCGGCAACATTGCGTTCACCAACGGCAGTTCGCAGTCGTTGACGCTGGGCCACATCAATAACGATCATGGCGACGTTACCGTCGTTGCGAGCGGCGACGTTACAGCGAGCGATACGATTTTCGCCGGTGGCAAGGTTGATCTCACGTCGACCGGCGCGTTGAATGTCGGTAGCGAAAGCACCATCACCGCCGGCACCATCAATCTGACGTCGCAGGCAGCTGGCGGTAACGAAAACATCAATATCGGCGGGCAACTGACGGCAACCGATCATGGTGCGGTCACGCTCAACAGCGCCCATGGGATTACCGAGAAGGCGAACAACAACAGTGAAGGTAATGCCATTGGCAACATTACCGCCGATTCGCTGGATGCGACCGCGGTCAACGACATCGGGTTGAATGGCAAGGGCGTCAATAACATCGGCACTTTCACCGCGCACAGTGATGCCGGCAGCGTCGCACTGGGCAATAAGGGCGATCTGACCGTAAAAAATGTCTCCGCAGCTCAGGGCGTCAATATTTCCACGACGGGCAAACTGACGGTCGATAGCGACGCGGCGGTATCGGGTACATCGATAGTGCTGGCATCTTCCGCAGGCTTTCATACATTGGCTGAAACGGAGGGTGGAGAAGGCGGTGAAGGCGGCAACAACAACCAGCCGGTCAATGCCGATATGGCGATTAACGGGCAATTGACGGCGACCGGCGACATTTCGCTGACTAGCGATGGCGCCATCACGCAGGATGCGGTCACCGGCAGTATCGGCGGCCACACGCTGACGGCAAGCGCCGGCAATGATATTACGTTGTCTGCCGCCGCCAATCATATTACCGGGCTGGATGTTACCGCCTATAACGGCAACGTGACTGTGAGCAGCAGCGGCAGCTTCTTTGTCGCTCTGACGAATTACGGCGGCAGCGCCAACATCACCAGTTCTGATGGCAGCATCACGCTGAACGATATCAGCGCTTCCGATCTGACACTGAACGCGAAGAGCGGATCCGTAGCGCAATCCATGTTCCATGAGTTGAATGCCGATACGCTGGCGGTCAACGCCAGGGACGGCATTAACCTGAATGTTACTTGCAGCACGGTCAGTGTCGGCAATTTCAGCGCGGCCAATACGGGCAACGGCAATGTCGATCTTCTGAATCATAGCAGTGATGATAATGTTCTTACGCTGAGCAAGATATCCAACGTTAACGGCAATGTAACGATCCAAAACAATCAGGCAATTGAACAGGCCCGGGGCAGCAATACCGGCATCAGCGCGTTGGTTCTGGATGTTACAACGACCGGCACCACCGGTGGGATCACGCTGGATGCCGCCAGCAATAGCGTTGGCGCATTCAAGGCGCAAAATGCCGGAAGCGGCGATATTGTATTGAACAATGCGTCGACCAACTTGCTCCTGAACGGCACCATCTATAATCATGTGGCCGGCGGTAATGTATCGATTACCAATACCGGCAATATCACGGGCACTTCGAATGTGGTGCAAGAGGGTCAAAGTCCTCCGGTCATCACGAACGAAACCTTCGCAGACAACAACGTGACGCTGACCAGCACCACCGGCAACGTGACGCTGGCCAAGATCATCGCGCAAAATCTGGCGGTCAACGCCACGCAGGGCAAGATCGATAGCGTTACCGGCCAGGTTTCGCTCCAGATCTCCGACACCATGACCGCCGCCGCGAAATCGGGCATCACGTTGAACGGCAATACCAATGCCACCGTGATCAATCACATCGCCAATTTCGACGGCACCAACTCAGGCGCCGGCGCCAGCGGCGACATCACGCTCTTCAACCAAAGCACCGGCGACGGCGTCAATAACCTGGTGCAGATTACCAACAGTGGCGGCAACATCTTTGTCGACAACACCGGCGCGATGAAAACGACCGGGCAGATCAATGCGTCCCATGGATCGGTGGCCCTGGCGACGCATAGCCCGCTGACCATCGGCGCCGGCGGGATCAATGCCGTCACGGGCGTAACCTTGACGGCGGGCAATGGATTGGGCGCCTCTGACACCGTCGTCGTCAATGGGGTTATCGCCAACGTTATCGGCGCTCCGGCGATTACCGGCGCACACGTGACCATGAACGCGGTGGTTGTTGGACCGGCTCCTGTCTTTGCAGGACTGAACCCGCCTGATTTCGGCCCAGGCTATGTGGTGCAACCTATTAATGTCGCTCCGGCCACGGTCACCCTGCCGCCCGTCGTCACCACCACCACCGTCGACCAGAACGTCGCCTCCACCTCCAACACCGTCAACAACGTCTCGGATACGACGACAACGCCGGTCACCACCACGACCCAACCGAACACGCTCAACAGCGCATCGAACCAGACCGCCGGCGGCGGCGACGGTGAATTCGGCGGAAGCAAAGACGACGGCAAGGGCGGCAAGGGCGAGAAATCCAGCAAGCCGTTGCCGATCTGCAGCTGATCGATTGAAATTGAAGGCAATAAAAAATCGGCCTGCAGTGCAAACTGCAGGCCGATTTTTTATGCGGAAGAAAAAGGAAAGCGCCGGATAAAACCCAGCCCTAAAACTCAAACACCTGATCCTGCCCCAGCATCGTCACCCTATGGCGCGAGGCGCTGTGCGTGGCTTCCGTGATCTCCTGCTTGATGCGCTCGAACATGCCCGGTTTGGCATGCGTGACCGACACCTCGGTGCGCCGCCGCAATTTATTCAATTCTTCCAGCAGCAGGCTCGGGCATAAATGCTTGGACAGCAGCGCCAGCGCGCGCTCGTCGTTCGGGAATGCGGCTTCGATGATCAGGTAGCGCAGATTGTTGACGACGTTGAGCACCTGCCACAAATCGTCGCAAATCGACGTATCGCCGCTGAACGCCAGGCTGCCGCTGCCGCTGTCGAGCAGGTAGCCCACCGCCGGCACGGTGTGATTGGCCGGCAGCGCGGTAATGCTGCGCCCGCCGATGACGGTGGGCATGCCGGTGGAAATGGTCTTGAAGCGCAGGAAAGCCCGCTCGGGCGTCGGGATCATGCTGAAGTCGGGCCAGATTTTCCAGTTGAAAATATGCGCGCGGATGATGTCCTGGGTTTCCTGCGTGGCGTACATGGTCAGCGGCTTGTCGCGCATGTCGCCGACGCTGTCCAGGATGAACGGCAGGCAGGCGACGTGATCCAGATGCGAATGAGTAATGAAGACGTGGTCGATGCGCGTCAACGCCTCCAGCGACAGATCGGCGGCGCCGGTCCCGGCGTCGATCAGGATGTCGTCGTCGACCGCCAGGCAGGTAGTGCGCAGCCCATTGCCCCCAATGCCGCCGCTGCATCCGAGAATTCTGACCTTCATCGGATGCCTGCTGTGTTGTGGTGATTCGTTTTCAAATGCGCTTTCTTCCGGCTTTACAAAAACGCTCGCATTGCCTGCGGGCAAATTGCGTTGCCGATGACGTCATGCTTTTTCATCGATCCGCATTTGCGGCAGCTCCCCTGCGGCGTATTTATTTGTCATTGTTCAGTCATAAATCTGGTGCCGAAAACGCGCTGTCCGTGATGTCCGGCGACAGCATCCGATGTTAAGATAGTCTTGTATTTAAATCAATGAATCTTCCGCTCTTACCCCGCTTCAGTGCGCGAAAGCAATACAATTGCCCAGCGATACATGTATATTTAAGGAATTGCCGGATTTACCCAAAATGGATGTCCGGCTTTCCATGGAAATGAGAAAAAAACACGGGGGACGCCCCGGGGGAAAGCAACGATGACAAGCACGCTAGCAGAACTCGCGCAAGATCAGCCGCAGTCGGTTGCCGACGATATCGCGCTGCGCCTGGAAAAATTGACGGAACTCAGCGTCGCGTTGAGCGCCAACCGCGACATTCCGCATCTGCTCGAAAGCATCCTGCGCACGGCGAAAAGCATTACGCGCGCCGACGGCGGCACGCTGTACGGCGTCACACCCGACGGCAAGCATCTTTCCTTCGATATCTCGATCAACGATACCCTGAATATGTACCAGGGCGGCAAAAGCGGGCGCAAGATCGAAATCGCGCCGCTGTCGCTGTACCGCGAAGACGGCGAACCCAATCTGGACGCCGTCGCCGCCTACGCCGCCAATACCCGCAAGTCGGTCAACATCGCCGATGTCTATAAAGCCGACAGCTTCAATTTCTCCGGCATGCGGCGTTTCGACGACCAGTTCAAATACCATTCGCAATCATTCCTGACGGTGCCGATGCAGGACCATGAAGGCGAACTGGTCGGCGTGCTGCAACTGATCAACGCGCGCAATGCCGCCAGCGGCGCGCTGCAGCCGTTTTCGCAAACCGACCAGCGCTTTATCGAAGCGCTGGCGTCGCAGGCCGCCATCGCCATTACCAATCAGTTGCTGATCGTACGGCTGGAAACCCTGTTCGAATCGTTCATCAAACTGATCAATATGGGGATCGATGAAAAGTCGGCCCATACCGGCCGGCACTGCGAACACGTGCCGGAATTGGCGATGCTGCTGGCCGAGGCCACGCACAACACCACCGAAGGCCCGCTGGCTTCTTTCACCATGACCGAGAAGGACCGGCGCGAACTCTGGACCGCCGGCCTGCTGCACGATTGCGGCAAGATCGCCACGCCGGTGCATATCGTCGAGAAATCGACCAAGCTGGAAACGATTTACGATCGCATCCATACGATCGACCTGCGTTTCGACATCATGAAGCGGGACGCCGAAATCGAGATGCTGCGCGCGCAGATGGCGTTGGGCCCGAACGCCGATCCGGCGCAGCTCGCCGCGCTGGAACAGCAATACCAGGACAAGGTGCAGGCGCTGGAAGACGACCGCGACGCGGTGCGGCTGGCCAATGTCGGCAGCGAACGCATGGCGCCGGAGCTGCAAGCCTATATTCCGGAGATCGCGCAGCAGCAATGGCGCGGGACCGACGGCACGATGCAGCCCCTGCTGACGCCGGATGAAGTCACCAACCTGACCATCCGCGCCGGCACGCTCAACGACAAGGACCGCGAAATCATCAACAACCATATCGTCGTCACCATCAAGATGCTGGAAGCGCTGCCGTGGCCGAAGCATCTGGCGCGCGTGCCGGAATACGCCGGCGGCCATCACGAAAAGATGGACGGCAAGGGGTATCCGAAGGGCTTGCGCGGCGACCAGATGTCGGTCCAGGCACGCATGATGGCGATCGCCGACATCTTCGAGGCGCTGACCGCCAACGACCGGCCTTACAAGCGCGGCAACACGCTCAGCGAAGCGCTGCAGATCCTGGGCGGCTTCAAGGAACGCAATCATATCGATCCGGATCTGTTCGACGTTTTCGTGCGCTCGAAAGCCTATCTGCCGTATGCGCAGCAGTTCATGAATCCGTCGCAGCTCGACGAAGTCGACGAAAGCAAGATCCCGGGCTACGTGCCTTGATGATGGCTGTCGGACACCTTGTCGGACAAGGCATGCAAGGCTGACAGCGCAGCGCTCTGAACGCGCCTTCGCGCGGAAAATCCACTCAAAAGGGTAAAAATAGCGCGGTTCGGCAGAACTTCGCCCGGAGCCGCGGCTCCATCGGAAATAGCGCATCAGCCACCGCCATTTCCGAAAAGGTGCCCCTCGTGAACGATCAAATCAATCCGGCCATCCTGGCCGAATCCGATAATCCCGCTACCCCTGCCGTGCCGACGCTGACGGTCACCCTCCAGTTGAACGGCGTGCCGCGCACCTTGCAGATCGATCCCCGTACGACCCTGCTGGACGCCCTGCGCGATCACCTGCATGCGACCGGCGCCAAGAAGGGCTGCGATCACGGCCAGTGCGGCTCCTGCACGGTGCTGCTCGAAGGCCGCCGCATCAACAGTTGCCTGGCGCTGGCGGTCATGCACGACGGCGAACGGATCGTGACCATTGAAGGCCTGGCGCGGGCATCAGCACAGGAAGGGCAGGCGCCGCAATTGCATCCGATGCAGGCGGCATTTTTACAGCACGATGGTTTTCAATGCGGCTATTGCACGCCGGGCCAGATCTGTTCCGCCATCGGCATGCTGGAAGAAGCCCGGCACGGCGCGCCCAGCCATGTCAGCGAAGACTTGACGGCCTGGCCGGAGGCGCCCGGCGCGCCGTTGAGCGACGCCGAAATCCGCGAACGCATGAGCGGCAATATCTGCCGTTGCGCCGCGTATCCGAATATCGTCGAGGCCATTAAGCAGGCCGCCATGATCGATTCCGGCAAGACCGATGCGGATGCCGATACGCTCATCGGAGACGCGCCATGAAAATATTCGATTACCAGCGCGCCGACACGCTGGAGCAGGCCGTGGCCGCGGCGCGGCAGCCCGATGCGCGCTTTATCGCCGGCGGCACCAATCTGGTCGACTTGATGAAGCTGCAGATCGAAACGCCGGCGCGGCTGGTGGATATCAGCCGGCTGCCGCTGGCGTCGATCGATGCCACCCCCGAAGGCGGCCTGCGCATCGGCGCCATGGTGCGCAACAGCGATCTGGCCGCCAATACCCGGGTGCGCGCCGACTATCCGCTGTTGAGCCGCGCGCTGCTGGCCGGCGCGTCGGGCCAATTGCGCAACAAGGCCAGCACCGGCGGCAATCTTTTGCAGCGAACCCGCTGCTATTACTTCTACGACCTCAGCCGGCCTTGCAACAAACGCCTGCCCGGCAGCGGCTGCGCGGCACTGCGCGGCTTCAACCGGATTCACGCGGTGCTCGGCGCCAGCGAGCAATGCATCGCGGTGCAGCCGTCCGATATGGCGGTGGCGCTGCGGGCGCTGGACGCCAATGTCGAAACCATGGCCGCCGACGGCCGGCGGCGCGTGATTCCAATCGCCGATTTCCACAAGCTGCCCGGCGCCACGCCGCAGCGCGAGACCGAACTGGAGCAGGGCGAACTGATCACCGCCGTGACGCTGCCGGCGCCGCTTGGCGGCCGCCAGATCTACCGCAAGGTGCGCGACCGCGCCTCTTTTGCTTTTGCGCTGGTGTCGGTGGCGGCGGTGCTGGAAGTTGACGGCAAGAACGGCGCGGCGGGCGAAATCCGGCAGGCGCGGATCGCTTTCGGCGGCCTGGCGCACAAACCCTGGCGCATGGCGCAAGCCGAGAGCGCGCTGGCCGGCCGCCGCGCCGATGCCGCCGCATTCGACGACGCCGCCGACATATTGCTGGAAGGCGCGCAGGGCCATGGGCACAACGATTTCAAGATCGGCCTGGCGCGGCGGGCGTTGCATGCGGTGCTCGGCGGCGCGGCCGCAACTCAATCCTGAAAGAGGCTGGCCATGAAGATGAATGCTCCGTCGGAATTGAACCCTATCGACGCCAACCTGCATGGCTGGATCGGCAAGCCGGTCGACCGCGTCGACGGCCTGTTGAAAGTGACCGGCGCGGCGACCTATGCCTATGAATACGAGGAAGGCGGACCGCCGCTGTTCGGATTCGTCGTGCAGGCCGGCATCGGCAAGGGGCGCATACGCGCCATCGATACCGCCGCCGCCGAATGCGCGCCTGGCGTGATGCTGGTCATGACGCATTTGAACGCGCCGCCGCAGGCGCCGCTGAAAGTGGACGAAACGGTGCCGCAGCTGGACAGCGATGCAATCCGCCACTTCGGCCAGCCGGTAGCGCTGATCGTCGCGGTTTCGTACGAGGCCGCACGCGATGCGGCCACGCTGGTGCGCGTGGATTACGAAACGGCGGCCGGGCGCTACACACTGGCGGGTTCGCTCGAACGGGCCAAGGAGCCGCCGCCGCTGGTGAATCCGCCGGACAGCCGCGTCGGCGATTTCGAAGGCGGCTTTGCCGCATCGGCATGCACCGTCGACAGCCGCTACGTCACCCCGCACCACATCCACATGCAGATGGAGCCCCATACCACGCTGGCGATGTGGGAAGGCGAGACCCTGACGCTGTATACCTCGCATCAATGGCTGGAAAGCGCGCGCAAGCAGACCGCGGCGACGCTGCGGATGGCGCCGGAAAATATTCGCATCGTCAGCCGCTACATCGGCGGCGGCTTCGGTTCCAAACTGGACGCGGGCGTGGATCTGATCCTGGCGGCGCTGGCCGCCAGGCAACTGCGGCGGCCGGTCAAGATCGCGCTGACGCGCCAGCAGTTGTTCCATCTCTGCCCGCACCGTACCGAGACCATTCAACGCGTGCGGCTGGGCGCGGATCGGGACGGCAGGCTGCAGGCGATCGCGCACGAAATCTGGTGCGAGAACCTGGAAGGACAGACTTTTTACGAGCCGGCCGCCGACCAGACCCGCAGCCTGTATGCGGCGCCGCACCGCATGACGTCGCACCGGCTGGCCGAACTCGATCTGCCGCCTTCGGCCTCGATGCGCGCGCCGGGCGAAGCGGTCGGGCTGCTGGCGCTGGAATGCGCGATGGATGAGCTGGCCGAAGCGCTGGGGATGGATCCGATCGAACTGCGCATGCGCAACGAGCCGGCGGCGGATCCGGAAAAACAGCGGCCGTTTTCCACGCGCAACCTGATCGGCTGCTTGCAGGAAGGCGCGCGCCGCTTCGGCTGGGAGCGGCGCAATCCGCTGCCGGCGCAGGTGCGCGAAGGCCGCTGGCTGATCGGGATCGGCATGGCGGCGGCGATCCGGAATAATCCGTTGATGGCATCCAAGGCCGACGCCACGCTGGCGCTGCGGGATGGCAAACCGGTGCTGACCGTGCGCACCGCGATGACCGACATCGGCACCGGCAGCTACACCATCTTTACCCAGATCGCCGCCGAGGCGATGGGTTTGCCGCTCGACAGCGTGGTCGTCAGGCTCGGCGATACGGATTTTCCGGAGGGATCCGGATCGGGCGGTTCCTGGGGGGCCGGCAGCGCGGGTTCGGGCATATACGACGCCTGCATGAATCTGCGCGAGGCGCTCGGGCATTTCGCGGACCGGGCGGGCATCGCGGGAATGGACGCCGGCGAAGAGGGCCGGCGCATCGCGTTGCGCGCCGTGCTCGACGTCGCCGGTCCGGAGGGCATCTCGGCGCATGGCGAATTGAATCCGGGCGATATGCACAAGAAGTATTCGCAGTTTTCCTACGGCGCGCATTTTGCCGAGGTCGGGGTCGATATCGATACCGGCGAAATCCGCCTGCGCCGCATGCTTGGCGTTTTCACTGCCGGCCGCATCCTGAATCAAAAGACCGCCCGTTCGCAGGCCATCGGCGGCATGGTGTTCGGCGTCGGCGCGGCGCTGACCGAAGAGGCCGTGATCGACCCGGCCTGCGGTTTTTTCGTCAATCACGACATGGCCGAATACCATGTGCCGACCCACGCCGACATTCCGGCCATCGATGCAATCTATCTGGAAGAAGTCGACGACAAGGCCAACCCGCTCAAGAGCAAGGGCGTGGGCGAGCTGGGCATCTGCGGCGCCGGCGCGGCCGTGGCGAACGCCGTTTATAACGCCTGCGGCGTGCGCATCAGGGAATATCCGCTGACGCTGGACAAGGTATTGGCGGGATGGAAAACAAACGATTAAATAATTGATTTTGTTATGCCCATATTGGGTATAATAATGCCCAATATGGGCATAAAAACGATTGGATTGGCTGATGCACTTTTCGCTCGGGTACAACAACGTGTACTCGGGCTCTTGTTCGTTAACTCTGATCGAAGTTTTTATATCAATGAAATCATGCGATTTGCAGCTTCGGGGAGCGGCGCGATACAACGCGAACTTGAAAAGCTGGTTGCTTCCGAATTGGTTACTGTCCGGAAGATCGGTAATCAAAAACATTATCAAGCCAATCGCAGCGCGCCGATATTTGAGGAGTTGCGCGGCATTTTTCTTAAAACGGTCGGTATGGCCGATATATTACGCTTGGCCTTATTGCCATTGTCCGACCGGATCCAAACGGCCTTTATTTACGGCTCCGTCGCCAAGGGCAGAGATACCGCAAAAAGTGATATCGATCTACTTATTATCGGCGACGACATTTCCTACGCAGACGTCTATGATGTTCTGAACGTTGATCAATCTCTTCTCGGAAGGACAGTAAATCCTTCAATTTATTCGATGCCTGAATTGCGGCGCAAGCTTGCTGCCGATAATGCGTTTGTATCGAGAGTGCTTGAACAGCCGAAGATTTACCTGATAGGCTCCGCGGATGATCTCCCCTCAACTTGAAAATCTGGTCAAGACCGGCAACCTTAAAGCGGAACCGGCGAGTCAGGGCGAATTTGACGGGCTGATGCGATCCGCGAAAGCGCGTCTGATTGATGCGTGCAATGCTTCCTTGGCGGTGGAAAGCCGTTTCGATCTGGCATATAACGCTTCGCATGCTTTGGCTTTGTGTGCATTGCGCTGGCATGGATATCGATCGGACAACCGATATATTGTTTTTCAGTGCTTGCAGCATACTCTCGGAATACCGCCGGCAATCTGGCGGTTGTTGGCGCAATGCCATCAGCTACGCAATGTTGCGGAATACGAAGGGCATCTTGAGATCAGTGATCAATTGCTTGTGGAATTGATCGGCGCGACGGAGAAGTTGCAAAAACAGGTTGAGATGCTGTCGTCGGTAAAGTCATGAAAATGGAATCGGGATTCCTGCCGGCGTTGCAAAGTCATTGGCGCGACCGCACCTCTTTCACCTTCCTGGATCTGAATTTCGATGACGGCAGCCGCTTTCTGGCGGTTGCCGCTGCATTGCTGGACGATCCGCATGCGCCGGGCGGCCTGCATTATTTTGTGATGGCGCCGCACTGGAACATGGCCGCGGTGGCTGCACAAGCCGCGGCGATGCCGGCAGCAATTGCCGAGGCGCCGTTCGCACGTCTGGCCGAGCAGCTGGGGCGCGCATGGGCACCGATGGTGGCCGGTTTTCAGCGCCTGATATTGGCCGAGGGGCGGCTGGTGCTGACCCTGGCATCGGGAACGCCGGCGGCCGATCTGCCGCAGCTGGATCTGGCCTTCGATGCCGCTTGTTGCCGCTATGCCGATGCGGCGCCCAATGCGGTTCGCTGGCTGGGACGATTGGCGGCGGCGGACGCCTTGATGGTGCTCGGCGGGCCTCCCGGTTCGGTTGCCGAGGCTGAAACGCACGCGGATTTTCTGAGGGCCGGCTTTGCGGATGATGGAGCAGCGTCCGATATTGAATCCGCCGCCGGCATCCGGCTGCTGCGCTTTACGCGGCGGATCGCCTCCCGCTCCCTGCCGCCCCATCTCGCTTTCCGCCTGCCGGCGCATGCCGAAAAGCATGCAATCGTCATCGGCGCGGGCCTGGCGGGGGCGGCGGCCTGCCACCGGCTTGCGGCGCGCGGCTGGCGCTGCACGCTGATTGAACAACATGCCGCGCCGGCGCAGCAGGCCTCCGGGAACGCCGCGGGGATTTTCATGCCGGTGCTGTCGCAGGACGATAATCCCCTGTCGCGCCTGAGCCGCGCGGCATTCCTGTTTGCATTGCATATCTGGGACGGCCTGGGCGGCGTCGGGGCCGGCCTGGAAGGTCAAGCCTGCGGCGTACTGCAACTGCCGCGCAGCGATGCGCGCGCGGATGCCGGCAAGGACGTGCCGCCCGCCTTGCCGCCGGATTTCGCGCGCGGTTTGAGCAGCATGGAAGCCACGGCGGCCTTGGGGCAGCGCGTCGGCGGCGGCTGGTGGTTCGGGAAGGCGGGATGGCTGCGGCCGGCTTCCGTATGCGAGGCGATGCTGCAGGCTTGCGGCGACCGCTTGTCGACCCTTTATGGGCGGCAGGCGGCGCGCTTGCGCGAGGCGGACGGCCTGTGGCAGGTGCTGGATAGCGCCGGAACGGCAATCGCGCAGGCGCCGGCCGTCATTCTGTCCAACGGCGTGCAGGCCGTGCAATTGGCGCAGGCCGCCGGCCTGCCGTTGAGCGCGATTCGCGGACAAGTCACCCATCTGCCGGCATCGGCGGCGAATGTGCCGTTCGTGGTGTGCGGCGACGCCTATCTGACGCCGCCGTCGGCCGGCGTCGCCAGCCTGGGCGCGACCTACGATAGCGATGCCGATCCGGCATTGCGCACAGCCGGTCATTTACAGAATATCGGGAATTTACAGCGGATGCTGCCCGACTGGGCGCCGCCCGCGGGTATGGATGCGGCTGCGCTCGGCGGGCGCGTCGGATTTCGCTGCGTGACGGCCGACCGGCTGCCGCTGGCGGGCGCGCTGCCCGATATTGCCGGGGATAGCGGCGCCGGCATGGGCGATAAGCGGCTGGAGCGGCCGGAGCGGCTGGAAGACATGCCGCGGCCGGCGGGCCTGTACGGCTTGCTCGGCTACGGATCGCGCGGATTGATCTGGGCCCCGCTGATGGCGGAACTGCTGGCGGCGCAGCTCAATGGCGAACCGTCGCCGCTGCCGCGCGGCCTGGCGGCACTGCTGGATCCGGCCCGCTTTGCCTTGAAGCAGCGCCGGCGCCATCCTCAGGAGTAGAATAGCGCGCGGATACCGCTACGTACGATACCTACGGATAGAAACGATTACTGCAAGATGCTGCGACTGACCGAAGTACAACTCCCGCTCGATCATCCCGAGACCGCGCTGCGCGCCGCCATCCTGGCGCGGCTGGCGATTCCGGCCGAGGACCTGCTGGGCTATACGATTTTCCGGCGCAGCTACGATGCGCGCAAAAAGTCGGCCATCGTGCTGACCTATTCCTTCGATGTCGAAGTGCGCGACGAAGCGGCGCTGCTGCGCCACCTGCAAGGCGTGCGCTCGGTGGCGCCGACGCCGGACACCGACTATAAATTCGTGGCGCAGGCGCCGGCCGGACTGAAAAACCGCCCGGTCGTGATCGGCACCGGCCCCTGCGGCATCTTCGCCGGCCTGATCCTGGCGCAGATGGGATTCCGTCCGATCATTCTGGAGCGCGGCAAGGCCGTGCGCGAACGCACCAAGGATACCTGGGGGCTGTGGCGCAAGCGTGAACTGGAACCGGAATCGAACGTGCAGTTCGGCGAGGGCGGCGCGGGCACTTTTTCGGACGGCAAACTGTACAGCCAGATCAAGGACCCCAAGCATTACGGCCGCAAGGTGCTCAGCGAATTCGTCAAGGCCGATGCGCCGGAGGAAATCCTGTATGTCAGCAAGCCGCATATCGGCACGTTCCGGCTGGTCAAGATGGTGGAGCTGATGCGCGCTTCGATCGAGGCGCTGGGCGGCGAATTCCGTTTCGGGCAGAAGGTCGACGATATCGATATCGCCGACGGCCAGGTGCGCGGCGTGATGCTGGCGGGCGGCGAATATATCGCCGCCGATCATGTGGTGCTGGCGATCGGCCACAGCGCGCGCGATACCTTCCGGATGCTGTACGAGCGCGGCGTGCATATCGAAGCCAAGCCGTTCTCGGTGGGTTTCCGGATCGAGCATCCGCAATCGCTGATCGACCGCTGCCGGTTCGGCCCGAGCGCCGGCCATCCGATCCTGGGCGCGGCCGATTACAAGCTGGTGCATCACTGCGAAAACGGCCGCGCGGTCTACAGTTTCTGCATGTGCCCCGGCGGCACGGTGGTGGCGGCGACGTCGGAACCGGGCCGCGTGGTGACCAACGGCATGAGCCAGTATTCGCGCAATGAGCGCAACGCCAACAGCGGCATCGTGGTCGGCATCACGCCGGCCGATTACCCCGGCCATCCGCTGGCGGGGATCGCCTTTCAAGAGCAGCTGGAATCGCATGCGTATACCTTGGGCGGCAGCAATTACGACGCGCCGGCGCAGCTGGTCGGCGACTTCCTGGCCAGGCGTGCGTCCACGGCGCTGGGCGCGGTCGAGCCGTCGTACAAGCCCGGCGTGCGCCTCGGCAGCCTGGACAGCGCGCTGCCGGATTATGCGATCGACGCCATTCGCGAAGCCTTGCCGGTATTCGACAAGCAATTGCGCGGCTTCGCGATGCACGATGCGGTGCTGACCGGCGTGGAAACGCGGACCTCGTCGCCGATCCGGATTCGCCGCCACGACGAAAACTGCCAGAGCATCAATACCAAAGGGCTGTATCCGGCCGGCGAGGGCGCCGGTTATGCGGGGGGAATCATGTCGGCGTCGGTCGACGGCATCAAGGTGGCCGAAGCGGTGGCGCTGAGCATGCTGGGCGCGTGACGCGGACGGTGGCATGGCCGGAATCGCCGGAATCACCCAAATCGCCGGGCATGAAAAAAGGGCTGCAATTCAAATGAATTGCAGCCCTTTTGCATGACGGCGCCGATCTCGGAAGACCGGGCCGATCGCGCAAATTATTTCTTGGCGGAGCGGGTGGTTTTTTCAGCGGCCTGGGTGAATTGCTTGGCTGCTGTGTTCAGGTTTGTTTCCAGCGTTTCGACGGCTTGCTTGGTCGACTTGGCCAGTTGTTCGTAACCGGCGTTGGCATTGCCGACAACCGACTTCAACATGGCGATGGCGTTTTCCGAACCTGGGGGCGCGTTCTTGCTGACTTCGTCGATCAGTGTCGAAACCTTGCGGCTGGTTTCGGCGATCTGGGCTTCGGCGGCCTTGGTGAATTCGGATTGGGTCGACGACAGGATGCCGGCCAGATGGCGGCTGTAAGCGACTGCCTTGTCGGCATTCGGCTGGGCCTGCGAAGCGGCCAGCGTGGTGAATTCCTGGGCATCCTTGACGCCGGTGAATTGCTTGCTGGTTGCTGCATATTCTTCCAGCGAAGCCTTGGTCGCGCTGATGTTCAGATCGATGACTTTTTCCACGCCTTCAAAGGCCTTGGCGGTCAGTGTGTTGATCAGTTCGAGCTGAGCGTCGAAGTGGGCTTTGGTTGCGGCGGAAAATTGGTCTTGGTAAGAAAACATTTCGAGTCTCCTGAAAATGGTTAAGGACGTGAAAGCGTTAAGCGGTAGGAACCGGAAAAGCCGTCATGCACAAACTGGATGTAGCGGGGGATCGGTATATGGTGCGCCGCAACAATTATTATTTTACGCACTTGTTTGGTGAAGTCAACATAATTTTGTTGCGCTGCAAAATATAGCAGTTTCGTCGTGTTTTCGCGGGGGTGCGGGCCGTTTTGTAGGACTGTTCTAGGCGCAGGAGACAATATCCGCCGCGGGCCGGAAATCGTGGATCACGATGCCGGAATCGTCGGGTTCGAACAGGCTTTCCTTGCAGCCTTCCAGCGCGCGCAAGGCGTCGTTGTAGCCCTGCTCCCAGCGCCAGCCGATCGAACCGCGTGAAAAATTGATGTCCTTGGAAGCCATGTTCCAGTCGCGCCCGGTGTATTGCAGGCGCACCACATGGATGGTGGTGGCCTTGCCCAGCGCTTTCAGATCCTTGAGATCGTGCGAATCCTGCAATTCCGGCGGCAGCCTGGCGTACAGCGCGCGCGCCGCACTGCGCAGTTTGCTGGTGCGCAGATAGCTGTCGATGTGGGCTTGGGAGCGCGAGGCAAAGGTCACATCTTTCTGCCGCGTCTGCACTTCTTCCAGCGAGGTCGGCTCCGCGCCGTCGGCCAGCCACAGGTCGACCATGACGCAGATGGTGTCGCGACGCGGTTCGTCTTCCAGCACGGTTTCCAGCGGCGTATTCGAATACATGCCGCCGTCCCAGTACAGATCGCCGTCCACCCGCACCGCCGGAAAGCCGGGGGGCAGCGCGCCGCTGGCCATGATGTGTTCCACGCCGATGCGCCGCCGGCGGGAATCGAAATTGACCAGCGAACCGCAGATCACTTTCATGGCGCTGACTGTCAGGCGCATGCCGCCGGACGCATTCAGGTAATCGAAATCGATCAGCTCGTTGAGCGTGCCGGCCAATCCGGCGGTGTCGTAGAAGCTGGCGTCTTCGGGCGTTACGTGCATGCCGAGCGCGAATGGATTGGCTGCGCGCGGCGCGAAAAAGCCGGGCACGCCGCGCGTATAGGTTTCCATGGTCGCCAGCCAGATATTGAGCTGGCGGCTGATGTCCGGCACCTTGGACATATCGATGGCGTCCGCCTGGCCGACCCGGTCCCAGAATTCGCGCAGCCGGGCCAGCCGCGTTTCGCGCGGATTGCCGGCGATGATGGCCGCATTGATGGCGCCGATCGATGTGCCGACGACCCAATCCGGGGTCAGGTTATGTTCGTGCAAGGCCTGGTAGACGCCGGCCTGGTATGCCCCCAGCGCGCCGCCGCCCTGTAGCACCAATGCAACATGGGGTTTGGCGATCGCGGCCTTGGCGACCAGGCTTTTCGCGGCCTGGGTTTCAGTGCGGATTCGGGCTTGTTTGTCTGTGACTGGCGGCGATTTTGCGGATGCCGTGGCCTTGGAAGATCTTGATGATGGATTGCGCTGCGGTTTGACTGCCATGCTGGGTATCCTTGGCCGATCCGGTTGTCAGGCTTGCTGGCGTTGAAGTTGCCAGGAAGTAATCAATTGGCGCTGACCGGCTTCCAGGGCGTCCAGCGGCACCGCGCCGATCCCGCCGAAGATCATCCTGGCGTAGATGTCGGCCAGGGCGTTGACTTCGGGCGACAACGCGCATTCCTCGCCGGTGGCGGGACGCTGGCGGCGCCAGTAGTTGATCGCTTCTTCCAGATCGGTCAGTGAAATGTCCATTGCGGTATTGTACGGCTAATCACGGCTGGTCTCACGGTGCCGGAGCCGGCCGGCATTACGCAAAGGGGCCATGTTGTCCAATTGTAAATATTTGTGGTTGAAGCGTTTCGATTTTTCCAGCGCACGCTGATAGTGCGATAAAGTACGGCCTTGGTCGAAAGTAAATGGAATATAAATGAGTAGTTCATCGGCAGCGAAAGACGGCGTTTTTACTTCAGCCCGTCTGCATATCGTGACCTTGGCCGCATTGGGGGTGGTCTTCGGCGATATCGGCACCAGTCCGCTATACGCCTTGAAAGAATGCTTCAGCCCGGAACACGGCATTCCTTTTACGCCGAACGCCGTGTTCGGCATCATTTCCATGCTGTTCTGGGCGATCACTATCGTGGTATCGCTGAAATATGTTCTGTTCGTGATGCGCGCCGACAACAACGGCGAAGGCGGCGTGCTGGCGCTGATGGCCTTGTCGTTGCGCACCGCGATAACCGGCTCGCGCCGCTCGCAGATATTGATGATGCTGGGCGTGTTCGGCGCCTGCATGTTTTATGGCGACGTCGTGATCACGCCGGCCATTTCGGTGCTGTCGGCGGTCGAAGGTCTGGAAATCGCCGTGCCGGGCATGTCCAGGTACGTGATCCCGCTGACGCTGATCATTTTGGTGATTCTGTTCGTGATCCAGCGCCATGGCACCTCGGTGGTCGGCAGGCTGTTCGGGCCGGTCATGATGCTGTGGTTCGCCTCGCTGGGTTTGCTGGGCATCTATAACATCATCCAGGCGCCGGCCATTCTGGCAGCGATCAATCCCGTGTACGCCGTCAGTTTCATGATGACCCATTCGCTGCAGGCCTTCGTGGTGCTGGGTTCGGTCGTGCTGGTGCTGACCGGGGCCGAAGCGCTGTATGCGGACATGGGCCATTTCGGCATTCGTCCGATCCGCTTCGCCTGGCTGTTTACCGTGATGCCTTGCCTGATGCTGAATTACTTCGGACAAGGCGCCAATCTGCTGACCCATCCGGCGGCGATCGGCAATCCGTTTTATCTGATGGTGCCGGAATGGATGCTGATTCCGATGGTGGTATTGGCAACCTGCGCCACGGTGATCGCATCGCAGGCCGTGATTTCAGGCGCGTTTTCGCTGACCAGCCAGGCCATTCTGCTGGGTTTCGTGCCGCGCATGCGGGTGCTGCATACGTCGATCGACGAGCGCGGCCAGATCTATGTTCCCTTCATCAACTGGATGCTGATGGTGCTGGTGGTGGCGGTGGTGCTGGCCTTCAAGCGTTCGGATAACCTGGCGGCCGCCTATGGCGTGGCGGTGACCACCACGATGGTGATTACCACAATCCTGGCCGCAGTCGTCATGCGCACCGTGTGGAGGTGGCACACCGGCCTGGTCACGCTGGTGGTGACGATTTTCTTCGCAGTCGACTTCAGTTTCTTCGCGGCGAATCTGATCAAGATCGCCGATGGCGGCTGGTTCCCGCTGCTGCTGGGCGGCTCGGCGTTCTTCCTGCTGATGACCTGGTTTTCCGGGCGCATGCTGCTGCGCGCGCGCACCAAGGACGACGGCATCCCGCTGATTCCGTTCGTCGAAGGCCTGCTGGCGCATCCGCCGCACCGCGTCGGCGGCACGGCGGTATTCATGACCGGCAATGTGGAAACGGTGCCGGTGTCGCTGCTGCATAATCTCAAGCACAACCGCATCCTGCACGAGCGCGTGATCTTCCTGAAGATCAGTATCTGGGATGTGCCTTTCGTCGCCGACGACAAGCGCCTGAAGCTTAAAGAGCTCGGCGGCAACCTGTATCTCTTGCGCGCGGCGTTCGGGTTCAAGGAAGCGCCGGACGTGAATTCGGTGCTGGCATTGGCGACCCATCAATTCGACATGCAATTCGAATTGATGGAAACCTCGTTCTTCATTGCGCGCGATACGGTGGTGCCGAGCAAGCTGCCGGGCATGTCGATGTGGCGCGAACGGATTTTTGCATGGATGCATCAGAACGCGGCCAAACCGTCCGATTTTTTCCACATTCCGGCCAACCGGGTTGTGGAGCTGGGCACCAAGATTGAAATATAAGGTTGAGATATAAGCCGGATATAAAACCAGATATAAGCTGGATATAAGCTGGACATAAGCGGGCTATAGGGATATCAGGGAGTTGAATGAAAAAAGGGGCGCTTGCAAAAGCGCCCCTTTTTCATTTCTTGTGGCCGTTGATGTTAATGCACCACCATCGGCTGGCGCATGTAACTGTCGTATTGACCAAGGAAACTGTCGATATCCTCGATCGAGGGTTCGCTTGCAATCAGGTCCTCGACATCCTTGCGGAACACCTCCGCCATCGAGCCGGCCAGGAAAATTTCGCGATTGAAGGACTTGTCCATGATTTCATAACCGCCGCTATGCAACGTCTCAGTACTGTTGTCTGGCGTAAACTCGACAACGCTGTATTGGTCACTGTTATAGATAAGGTTCATGTGCATGCTCTCCATAGTAAAGTCCTGCTTCGAAACAGACATGGCGTTATTGCGATGAAATTTCAAGAGCAATTGCCTGAGGAGTTCTAATTATCCAACTTAGCGCTTCCCGACTTAATCAGAGATTTCCCTACATTACAGTGTTAGCGGCGCCTCTCATCCGGTTGTTACAGTTTGTTGGATTCGTTTCACAAAAAATGCCCTTATGAAATAAAAGGACTATTGGGAAACGAATGCGTTCTAATTCTTTCTTGCCAGCTTGCCGGGCTCGACGCCGAGCTGCTTGAGCTTGCGGTACAGATGGGTGCGTTCCAGGCCGGTGCGTTCCGCCACGCGCGTCATGCTGGCGTTCTCGCGGGCCAGATGGTATTCGAAATAAGCGCGTTCGAAGGCATCGCGCGCTTCGCGCAGCGGCAGATCGAATGAAATGCTGGCCGGATTTTCGGTTGGTGTGAAAAAAGCCGCATTGGAGCCAGGGTTATTCAAGGCTTCGGCTGCGCCCGGAATGCCGGGAATGGTATAGGACGCCGGCGGCGGCGCATCGCTTGCATCGCCGTTCGGCACTGGCGCGCGGGTATAGCCGGGCGCGCGCAATGCATCGCGATTGTGCGAAAGGCCGTGCTGCACGGCTTTCAGCAATTTCTGCAGGGCGATCGGTTTTTCAAGGAAGTTCAGGGCGCCGATACGGGTCGCTTCCACCGCCGTATCGATGGTGGCATGGCCGGACATCATGATGACCGGCATCGTCAATTGCCCGTCCCGCTGCCATTCCTTGAGCAGGGTGACGCCGTCGGTATCGGGCATCCAGATATCGAGCAATACCAGATCCGGCGCGGCGCTTAATCGCGACTCGCGCGCTTGTTGGGCATTTTCTGCCGTTACTACGACATGTCCCTCATCACTCAGAATTTCGGAGAGTAATTCGCGGATACCCATTTCGTCATCGACGACCAGGATGTTAGCCATGTGCCTGCTTTCTCATGTAGTGCGTAATTCCATCCGACTATCGAAACCGCGGCGAGTTGCGGAAGCGACAGAATGCGATGTCGGTTTTTGACAATTATATGCGGTCAGCGCTCGCGGGTGCAGCTTTGTAAAGCATGCGTTTCAGCTATGGGCGCCTTCTTTGCATCGACTTCACGTTTTGAAAAAGACCCGAACTTACCGTACTCATCAGCCTGCTAACTTTAACAGCAAAATTGAGATTTTGGCGCCGCTTTCTCCCGAACGATTCTGAAGATCGATTTTGCCCCCGTGTTCATCGATAATTTTCTTTACCATTGCCAAGCCGAGGCCGGTGCCGCGCGCTTTCGACGTCACATAAGGTTCGAATGCGCGCGCCAGGATTTTTTGCGAAAACCCGGGGCCGTTGTCGCGAATCGTCAGGCGCACGGCGGAGCAGGCCGCGCCGGCTGGAGTTTGATAGTTGACGACTTCGGTGACGATGTCGATGCGCGGCGCGCGCGGCCGCGCGGCCGGATCGGCCGGCGTGACCGCCTGATCGTTCACCGCATCCTGGGCATTCTGCAGCAGATTGTGGATGACCTGCCGCAACTGCGTGGCGTCGCCCATGACATGCGGCAACTGTGGCGCCAGGGTGGCATGAATGACGTCGCGGCCGTCGCCGGACAGATAAAGATTGAGGATTTCGGCGATCAGGTCGTTCAGATCCAGCTCCGCGGGCTGGGCCGGCGGCGTGCGTGCGTAATCGCGGAAATCGTCGACCATGCGTTTCATCGCGGTAACCTGGTTGACGATCGTCGACGTACTCTTGTTGAGGATGGTGGCGTCGGGCGGCTCGAGTTTATCGATCAGCCGCATTTGCAGGCGTTCCGCGGACAGCTGGATCGGCGTCAGCGGGTTCTTGATTTCATGCGCCAGACGCCGCGCGACTTCACCCCAGGCGATCGAGCGCTGGGCCGAGATGACGTCGGAAATATCGTCGAACACCACCACATAGCCGATGCCGTTTTCGACCGGCAGGCGCGAACCGCGGGCCAGCACGGTGATCTTTTCGTCGTCGGCGCCGTCCAGCAGCCGAGGCAGCTCGATCTGCTGCTGCCAATGCAGTTTTTCGAGGGGCGCCGCGTTGGCCGCAAGTTGCGCGCTCTGTTCCGAGAAGGCGTTGGTGATGGCCAGCGCAAAAGCCGCCAACCCGTCGACATTGACCAGCGGCTGGCCGATGTAGGGGGCGAAGTCCAGTTGCAGGATCCGTTTGACGGAGTCGTTGCTGGTGATCAGCCGGAAGCCGTCGTCCAGCACGACCACGCCGGCCGACATATTGGCGAGCACGGATTCGAGATAGGCTTTCGCTTCTTCCAGCTGGATGCGGTTGCGTTCGACGGTATCGCGCGCTTCCAGCAGCTGGCGCGTCATGGTGTTGAATGATTTTGTCAGCGTGCCGAGTTCGTCGGAGGTGGCGACGATCGGCCGCGGCGACAAATTGCCTTCGGCCACCGCCTTGGTGCCTTCGGCCAGCAGCAGCAGCGGCTTGGCAAGATCGCTGGCGATCACGAACGCGCTGACGATGGCGCCGAAAATGGCCAGCAGCAGGGTCAGGGTCAGGGTCACCAGATAAATCTTGCGCAATCCGGAGCGCGATACCGAGCGCTGCTGGTATTCGGTATAGGCGATACGCAGCGTGTTGGCGTTGGTGGCCAGGTAGCTCGGCACGGCCTGGATGATTTGCAGATAATGGTGGTTCGAGCGCGGCATCAGTTCGCTCATCGACGCGGGGATTTCCAGCACCACGTGCAGCCGCAGATCGTTTTCACTGTCGTTGTCTTCGCTGTCGCCGCTGCCGACCTTGCGCCGGGGCGCGGCGCCGGATGCGACGTTTTCGATGACGGCAAAGCCGCGCGACGAGGCGGCTTGCCGCATCATCGCCGGCGTCGGCGCTTCCGGCGACAATGCGCCAAGCTGGCCGCCGACCGTCGCGATCACCTGGCCGTTGGCGTTGAAGATCGAGGTTTCCAGGCTTTGGTCGCGCAGGCGCGACAGATAGGTCAATTGCGCGCTGTCGCTCTTGTCGGCCAGTTCGAGCGCGATGTTGCGTCCTTTGTCGCTTAGCTCGGTCAGGGCGGAGTCGAGCGAATTGCGTCCCAGGTTAAGCCCGGCTTCCAGCGCGGATTCGATGCGGATGTCGAACCAGGATTCGATCGAGCGTGAAACAAACTGCACCGATACCAGATAGATCAGCAGGCCGGGCAGGATGCCGATCACCGCGAACAGCATGACCAGCCGGGCCATGAAGCGGGAGCCGAATTTCTTGCGGCGGTAGCGCTTGGCCAGCCGCGTCAGCAACAGGAAAACCACGCTCAGCAGCATCGCGGCGACCAGCGCGTTGAGTCCGAGCAGCCATGGATAATGCTGATCGAAGAAGGCGGTATTTTCCGAAGCGGAGGCCAGCAGGAACAGCAGGATTGCGAATATGCCGAAACCGACTACCAGCATGTATTTGAATTTACGGCTCATTCGGGCTTGTAACTGAAATTGATCCAGTCGGAGGAAAGGCGCCAGTCGCTGTTGTTCAGGGCATTGACCTGGAACGGCTTGGAAAGCTGTGCGATGTCGAGCTGCATGCGCACGGCCACGTTATAGACTTCCCCGGGCTGCAGCGCCTTGAGGTCGGCGATGATCCAGCGCGGCGGCCGCCGCACCAGCGCCATGGCGTCTTCCAGCGTGTTGAAATTCTGCTGCAGGCTGTTGTTGATCGAGGCGTGATACTGGCGTGTCAGCACGTTATAGGAAACGCGCGTGGTCTGGGTCGCGCGCACCGCGGTTTCGTCCAGCCAGTACCAGCGGCGCCGGGTCAATTCGACTTCGGTGGTGAAATACAGCGGCACGCCGCGCATGATGGTCGACTCGAGGCCATGATTGAGTTCGAATGCATAGGCGGTGGAGAGCCGGTAGCCTTCGTCGGTGCTGTCGATCGAGGCTCTGAGGATGTCGATATCGGCGGCCCGCGCGGAGACTGCGTGGAAGCCGGCAAATATCAGGCATAGCAGCAGCAACCCGGCATGCAATAGCCCGGGCAAACCGGCATATGGGCTTCGGCGTCGCGCGGCGGTGTCCGCCGCGGCCGGGCCATGCTGTCGATTGCGCCGAGTTGCTTGCATCAAGTTCCTGTGCCGTTTTTCTGGAACAGAGCGTAAAACAGGCCATCGTGATCCTGTTGCGCATCTGCCGTCGGTAATAATTGGCCGGGCGCCGGTAATCGCACCGCATCTTTGTGGCGACCGTTGAAAGCGACAGCCTGCTGTTCCGATTCCTGTGGCCACAGCGAGCATGTTACCAGCAATAATTTACCATCCGGCTCCAGCATCTGCCACAGGTTGTCCAGAATACCGGCCGAAAGTGTTGCAAGCTGCGCGGTATCGGTTTTGCGGCGCAGCCAGCGGATATCGGGATGGCGCCGGACGATGCCGGAGGCGGTGCAGGGCAGATCGGCCAGGATCCGGTCGTAACGCTGTCCGTCCCACCATTGGCGGCCGCCGGCGTCTCCGGCCAGCAGCGTGGCCTGCAATTGCAGCCGTTCCAGGTTTTCGGCGATGCGGCGCAGCCGTTTCGGATCGTGATCGAGCGCGGTCATGGCGATATCGGCGATCTCGAGCAAATGCCCGGTTTTGCCGCCGGGAGCGGCGCAGGCGTCCAGCACCCGCATGCCGGGCCGGACGTCCAGCAGCGGGGCCGCCAGTTGGGCCGCGGCGTCCTGTACCGAGCTCAGGCCGTCGCTGAAGCCGGGAATTTGCGCAACCGGCACGGCTTTGTGCAGTTTGATCGCCAGCGGTCCGATTGCGCTTGCTTCGAATCCCGCTTCCCGCAGCATGTGCAGATAAGCGGCAGCATCGGTCTTGCGCTGATTGACGCGCAGCGTCAGCGGCGGCTGCCGGTTGCCCGCTTGCAGGATGGCCTGCCATTGCGCCGGGTAGGCATCCCGCACCCGGTCCACCCACCAGACCGGATAATTCCAGCCGCCGGCCGGCGTTTTGCGCGCCTGCGGCAGCAATGCATCCCGTTCGCGCAGGAAACGCCGCAAAACCGCGTTGACCATGCCCTTGGCATGCGCCATGTCGGGATCGGACGCGGCCGCGTCGACGGCCTGGTCGACGATGGTGAATGCGTCGTAGCGGCCGGCCGGGCTGTCTTTATCCGCGTTGTCGCCGGCCAGCAATGCCAGCGCGCAGCTCAGCAAGCCGTGCAGCACCGGCGCCTGCACCGGCTTGGCGGTCAGCAGGGCGAGCAGCCCCTCGGCCAGCCCCAGATGGCGCATGGTGCGATAGGCGATATCCTGGATCGCGCCGCGCGCCTGCGGGGAAAGGCTGTCGTCAAGGAATATGCGGGCCAGCGCCTGGGGCAGGGCGGTGCCGGCTTTAACTTGCGCGACGGCTTGCGCCGCGCTGCGCAGGTGGAAGGCGAGAGGGTCGTTTTTTGGCGCGTTCGGCGTCACGGGGGCGATGGTCAAACGCCCCAAAGCACGTCGTAATTGCCCTTTTGCGCTTCGCGCAGCATGTCCAGCAGGGGATAGGCGCGGTTGGCGAAGGTCACATGATCGACATTTTCGTGATTATTGTCGTCGCCGTTCTCATTGTGGTGCGCCTCGACATCGCGCTGGATGGCTTCGCTGGCTTCATGATGGCGGCTGGCGCCGATGACCTCTTCCAGCACGCTGACCGCGTTGGCCGTCTCGGCCGCGGTAATCACGCCGATTTTGACGTCCTTGTGCAGCAGATCGAGAATGCGCTTTGCATGCGCTTCATACATGGTGATGTCGGCTGCGCCTTTGGATTTGAATGTCAGTAACATAAATGTCTTTCTTTTAGTAAATAACGAATATTTCGTATGTTAATTAGGCTGGAACGAAGTAAAAAAAGTTTCGATTGCCTCATCGGGCATTTTCTTCGGATTTCCCACCATGATGACCTGATAGGCGCGTTTATCCATATTGTATAGACGCCCGATCATTTTTAGCGGTTTTCCTCTGTCCACGCCGCTTGCGGCGAACGTGATGGAATGAACACCAGCAATTTCCTTGCCCGGCGGCACAAGATCGAGCGGACTGCCGCCGATATTGTTGATCAGCGCCGTTTTCATCTGGACCAGCGCGTCCTGGGCGGCCGCGGCATCGGCGAAAGTGGCGGTGCCCACGGCAAAAGTCACGTCGGCGACATCGGCTGCGGTCATGGTCATCGCCACTTGCGTGCCGTTCAGGTCGATCGTTTGGGTGAACGCATCGGCTTTCGCCGGCATCAGCACGGTAAACGGCACGCTGTTGCCGTGCGTCTCGCGCCAATTATATTGCGGGGAGCAGGCGCTCAGCGCAGTCAGCAGAAGAAGCAGCGACAGGTAGAGGCGAGAGCGGTAAAAGTGTTTCTGCATGAATAGAGGGGTTTGTTGGATTTGGGAATGGATCAAGGCTCGCGCAGGGCGCGCCGCAGCTGGACCGCTTCGGCGATATGGCGCGCGGCAATGACTGCCGCCTGATCCAGATCGGCGATGGTGCGGGCCAGCTTGAGCACGCGATGATACGCGCGTGCCGACCAGTTGAGGCGTTTCATCGCATTGCCCAGCAATTGCGCGCCGGCCTGGTCCGGCGTGCAATGCGCCTCGATGCCGCGCGGCGTCAGCAGGTTGTTGGGATGATTCTGCCGCTGCAACTGACGTTCGAACGCCAGCGCCACGCGTGCGGCGATGGCGGCGGAAGCTTCGCCCGCGGGACTTTGCGTCAATTCGGCATGCTGCAGGGCGGTTACGGGGATTTGCATATCGATGCGGTCCAGCAGCGGACCGGAAATCTTGCCCTGGTAGCGGCTTATTGCAGTGGGCGTGCAGCGGCAGGCATTGTCGACGCCGCCGGCGGCATGGCCGAAATAGCCGCATGGACATGGATTCATTGCGGCGATCAATTGAAAACCGGCCGGAAATTCGGCTTGGGCGGCCGCGCGCGAAATGGTGATATGGCCGGATTCCAGCGGTTCGCGCAATACTTCCAGCACGTGGCGGTCGAATTCCGGCAGTTCATCCAGGAACAGCACCCCCTGGTGCGCCAGCGAAATTTCGCCGGGACGCGGCACGCCGCCGCCGCCGACCAGCGCCGCCGCCGATGCGGTATGGTGCGGCGCCCGGTAAGGACGCCGCTTCCAGCGCGTGAGGGTGAATTTGCCGCTGATCGATTGCAGCGCGGCGCTTTCGAGCGCCTGTTGCTCGGTCATCGGCGGCAGGATGCCGGGCAAGCGTGCCGCCAGCATCGATTTGCCGGCGCCGGGCGGCCCCACCATCAATATGCTATGGCGGCCGGCCGCAGCGATTTCCAGTGCGCGCTTGACCTGCAACTGGCCTTTGACGTCCGAGAAATCGGGATATTGGCCGTCGGCTGCTGTTTCTGCCGCGGCTATTGCGGCGATGGCCGGCGCGGCATGGCGCGCCAGCCGCGCATCCGCATCCTGCTCCGGGGCGGCGAAATGGGCGCAGACTTCCAGTAGCGAGCCGGCCGGATAAATGCCGGCGTCCCGCACCAGCGCGGCTTCGTCCGCGTTGTCCAGCGGCAGGATGAAGCCGCGCGGACCGGGCAGGCCCTGTATTGCGTAGGCCATCGCCAGCGCGCCGCGGATCGGGCGCAAGGCGCCGGACAGGGATAATTCGCCGGCATATTCATAGCGGTCCAGGTCTTCGTCCGGGATTTGCCCCGATGCCGCCAGGATGCCCAGCGCGATCGGGAGATCGAAACGGCCGGATTCCTTGGGAAGGTCGGCCGGGGCCAGATTGACCACAATGCGGCGGTTGGGAAATTCGAAGCAATTATTGAGCAGCGCGGCGCGGACGCGGTCCTTGGCTTCCTTGACCTCGGCCTCGGGCAAGCCGACGATCGTAAAGCCGGGCAGGCCGTTGGCCAGGTGCACTTCGACCGTTACCTGCGGGGCATCCATGCCCGACAGGGCACGGCTCCTGAGTACAGCCAGGCTCATCCGGCGATCGCCCTATCGATCAGAGTCTGCGGCCGGTCAGGACTGCTCGCCCGATTGGCGCTGCGTTTCCAGGTGCGCCACCCGCAGTTCCAGTGCTTCAAGCTTGGCGCGGGTCTTGGCCAGAACCTGGGCCTGGATATCGAATTCCTCGCGGGTAACCAGATCCAGCTTGGCAAAGCCCTGCGTCATCATGGCCTTGACGTTCTTTTCGATGTCCTTTACCGGCGAATTTTCGATCGCCTGTTGCATTTTGGCCTGCATGTCTTCAAAAAAATTGGGCTTGTTCATGATCTATCCTCGTCCGTGAGTGCAATGGAGCCAGTGTAGCGCGGAACGTTCGGCAACGAAATGCGCAAATATTGCGGCGCTCCGATTCATGCACCGAAATCGATCATTTTAATTTTTATTGCCTGCATTGATTTGGTGCATCATGAGAGCGGCCGGGGCTAAGCCCCGATCCGAAGCCTGAAACAGACTGTAATACCTGTTGATTCCACGTAGGAGCATGAACTTTAGGGTAATGATAACAATCGGAAATGCCGCATGGAAATTTAAGCAAGCTGGCATGAGAACTGCTTAAGCCAAACCTGAAGCAGACCGTCTTCGTTTATAAACATTATTTTCCAGAGGGACGCCATGAAAAAACTAATCCTTGCCACCGCAGTAGCCGCAGCCTGTATTTCCAGTATCGCCCAAGCACAAGAAGCCGCAGCCCCAGTTCCTGATAACGCATTGAGCTTTAACATTGGCGTGGTCAACGATTACCGTTTCCGTGGCATCTCGCAAACCCGTTTCGACCCGGCGGTTCAGGGCGGCGCCGATTATGTTTATAACCCGCTGGGCCTGTATGCAGGCACCTGGCTGTCGAACATCAAGTGGATCAAGGACGGCGTGAACGCGGTCAATCCGGGTACCGGCAAGGGCGGCGTCGAGATGGACATCTACGGCGGCAAGCGCGGCGACATCGGCGGCGGCTTCACTTATGACGTCGGCGGCCTGTATTACTACTACCCGAACAACAACCTGTCGTCGACCGGCACGCTGAAGAACGCCAACACGTTCGAAATCTATGGCCAGATCGGCTACGACACTGCGTACTTCAAGGTTTCCAATTCGCTGACCAATGCCTTCGGCAACTGGAACAGCAAGAACAGCCGCTACTACGACCTGAGCTGGAATCCGGCCCTGGCAGGCGGCGTGATCCTGGGTCTGCATGTCGGCCATCAAACCATCAACGGCAACCAGTTCAGCGGCGCGTCGAACAGCTTGTATAGCTACAACGACTGGAAAGTCGGCGTCAGCAAGACATTTGACGACCTGGCCGGCATCACCGCAGGCATCGCTTATGTCGGCACCGACGCAACTGCCGGCGCCTACGTTACACCAGACGCAAAGAACACTGGCCGCGGCGGTGTCGTCGTTTCTATCGCAAAAACATTCTAATCGAGGTCAAGCATGAAATTGATTACAGCGATTGTCAAACCCTTTAAGCTCGACGAGGTCCGTGAGGCCCTGTCGGCTATCGGTGTGCAAGGTATCACCGTAACGGAAGTAAAAGGCTTCGGACGCCAGAAAGGGCACACAGAGTTGTATCGTGGCGCCGAATACGTGGTCGACTTTTTGCCAAAGACAAAAATCGAAGCGGCGGTTGACGATTCCATCGTCGAACGCGCGTTAGAGGCAATCGAGACCGCTGCGCGCACCGGCAAGATCGGCGACGGAAAAATTTTCGTCCAGGACTTGCAAGAGGTGATCCGTATCCGTACCGGTGAAACCGGCAAAGAAGCGCTTTAAGGGGAAATTACATGAGTATGAAAAATATGCTGGCAAATGCCTTGGCAATCGGCACTTTGTTATTCGCAGTAGGATTTGCGGCCCCTGCGGGCGCGCAAGATGCAACACCCAAGGCCGATGCGCCAGCGGCGACAGCGCCTGCTGCCGCACCTGCCGCCGCGGCTCCGGCCCCGGCTGCTCCTGCAGCAGCTGCTGCAGCACCGGCAGCGGCCGCACCTGCCGCAGCAGCAGCACCTGCACCGACGCCTAACAAGGGCGATACAGCATGGATGCTGACCTGTACCGCACTGGTGATTCTGATGACACTGCCAGGCCTGGGTCTGTTCTACGGCGGCCTGGTCCGCAGCAAGAACATGCTGTCGGTGCTGATGCAATGTTTCATGATCTTCTCGATCGTGTACATTCTGTGGTTCGTCTACGGCTACAGCATTGCGTTCACGCAAGGCGGGTCGTTCTTCGGCGGCTTCGACCGGTTGTTCCTGCACGGCCTGACCGGCGACTCGAATACTGCGACCTTCAGCAAGGGCGTCGTGATTCCTGAGCTGTCGTTCGTTGCCTTCCAGGGCGCGTTCGCCGCCATCACATGCGCACTGATCATCGGTTCGTTCGCTGAGCGCGCCAAGTTCTCCGCAATCCTGGCGTTCATCGTGATCTGGTTCACATTCTCCTACCTGCCAATGGCGCACATGGTATGGTTCTGGGCCGGTCCTGATGCCTATACCGACGCTGCCGCAGGCGATGCTGCAACCGCTACAGCCGGCTGGTTGTTCGCAAAGGGCGCACTGGATTTCGCGGGCGGTACTGTTGTGCATATCAATGCCGCTATCGCCGGTCTGGTTGGCGCATACATGATCAAGCCACGCCTTGGCTACGGCAAGGAAGCAATGAAGCCGCATAGCCTGACAATGACAATGGTCGGCGCTTCCCTGCTGTGGTTCGGCTGGTTCGGTTTCAACGCCGGTTCGGCTCTGGAAGCAGGCGGTAGCGCTTCCCTGGCGTTCGTCAACACCATCCTGGCGACTGCTGCTGCTGTTCTGTCGTGGAGCTTCGCTGAATGGGTAGCCAAGGGCAAGCCTTCGATGCTGGGCGGCGCTTCCGGTGCGGTTGCAGGTCTGGTTGCGATTACACCTGCGGCAGGTTTCGTCGGTACGATCGGTGCGGTTGTATTGGGCCTGATCGCCGGCCTGCTGTGCCTGTGGGGTGTTACCGGCCTGAAGAAGCTGCTGGGTGCGGACGATGCGCTGGACGTCTTCGGCGTGCATGGCATCGGCGGTATCCTGGGTGCGTTGATGACTGGCGTGTTCGCTGCGCCTAGCCTCGGCGGCACAGGCATCTATGACTACGTTGCCAATGCTGTCGCTCCAGACTACTCGATCGGCAGCCAGGTCTGGATCCAGTTCCAGGGCGTGCTGACTACAGTTGTGGTGTCCGGCGTGGTTTCGCTGATCGCCTACAAGCTGGTCGATATCGTCATCGGTCTGCGCGTTACTGAAGAAGAAGAGCGCGAAGGCCTGGACATCTCCAGCCACGGCGAATCTGCTTATCATCCTTAATATCCGGTAATACCCGCCCGCAAGGGCGGTTGCTGCACATTTGTTTCGACATCTTTATGCCCCGCCTGGGTTCAGGCGGGGCATTTTTTTGTTTATATATGATGGGCAGCCTTTAAATCCGCGGCTTTGTCGCTATCTATCAATCCGGATACTGTCTTTCCGGATGGAATCCAAGGTGGCGTTTTTAATACGGCGCCCGACGCTGTCGGACGATAAACGCTAAAATTGGCGTCGGCCGCGTTTTGTGCAGTCTGCTGCTGCCCTCTTGCAAAGAAGAAAGTTGTCAATACCATGGTGCCCCATCTCGTTACCGCCCTGAACGGTCCGTTGCTCGATCTCGAAAACAAGATCCTGGCGGCGACGCCTGCCATCGAACGCTGGTTCCGGCTTGAGTGGCAAGAACACACCCCGCCTTTCTATTGCTCGGTCGACCTGCGCAATGCCGGTTTCAAGCTGGCGCCGGTCGACACCAATCTGTTCCCGGGCGGCTTCAACAATCTGTCGCCCGAAATGCTGCCGCTGGCCGTGCAGGCGGCCATGGCGGCCATCGACAAGTATTGTCCGGACGCCAAGAACCTGCTGCTGATCCCCGAACAAAACACCGGTAACACCTTTTATCTCCAGAATCTGGCCAGGCTGATCCAGATATTCCGCCAGACCGGGCTTAACGTGCGCCTGGGCTCGCTGTCGCCGGACCTGAAAAAGCCGACGCCGCTGGAATTGCCCGACGGCAGCATGATCACGCTGGAGCCGCTGGAACGCTCCAAGAACGGCCGCCGCCTCGGCCTGAAGAATTTCGACCCCTGCACGGTGCTGTTGAATAACGATCTGTCGATCGGCATTCCGGACGTGCTGGAAAACCTGCACGAGCAGAACGTGCTGCCGCCGCTGCATGCCGGCTGGGCCGTGCGGCGCAAGAGCAACCATTTCGCCGCCTACGACGAAGTGGTGAAAAAATTCTCCAAGCTGATCGACGTCGACCCCTGGATGCTCAATCCGCTCTTCAAGGTATGCGGCGAAGTCGACTTCCATGCAGCCGAGGATGAAGAGCGCCTGATCGCCAACGTCGACTCGCTGCTGGCGAAAATCCGCAAGAAATACAAGGAATACGGCATCAAGGAAACGCCGTTCGTGATCATCAAGGCCGATGCCGGCACCTATGGCATGGGCATCATGAGCGTGCGTCATTCGAGCGAAATCAAGGAATTGAGCCGCGTGCAGCGCAACAACATGGCGCTCGGCAAGGAAGGCCTGGAAACCAGCGAAATCATTATCCAGGAAGGCGTGCATTCGTTCGAGCGCATCAACGACGCCGTGGCCGAGCCGGTGGTCTACATGATCGACCGCTATGTGGTCGGCGGCTTCTACCGCGTGCACGCGGATCGCGCGGCAAATGAAAACCTGAACGCGCCGGGCGCGCATTATGTGCCGTTGGCCTTTGCCCAGCAGCATGCCCTGCCCGATTTGCTGGCAAAGGCAGGCACCACAGCGCCCAATCGCTTTTACATGTATGGTGTGGTGGCGCGCCTTGCGGCCGTGGCGGCATCGCTGGAAATGGAACGTACGGACCCGAATCCCGAAATTTATTAAGCAGAACCTTTAGCAACAGCGTGCTGTAAGACTAGCGACAAAAAAATGAAAATTGCATTCCTGGCGGACCCGCTTTCCCATTTCAAGATTTACAAGGATTCCACCTACGCCATGATGGTGGAGGCCGCGCGCCGTGGCCACCAGCTCTACGCTTTCGAACAGCAGGACATGGTTCTCCAGTCCGGTCTGGTGACGGCATTTGCGGCTCCGGTGACGCTGACCGGCGTTACGGACGGGTCCGCCGACTGGTACCGGCTGGGGCAGTACAGCGAGATGTATCTGTCCGAATTCGATGCGATCGTGGTCCGCAAGGATCCGCCGTTCGACATGGAATACATTTACACCACGTATCTGCTGGAAGTGGCCGAAAAGCAGGGCGCCCGGGTATTCAACAAACCGGCGGCGATCCGCGATCACAACGAAAAGCTGGCGATCGCGCAATTTTCGCAATATACCGCGCCGACCCTGGTCACGCGCGACGCCAAGCGCCTGCGCGCATTCCATGCCGAACACAAGGACGTGATCCTGAAGCCGCTGGACGGCATGGGCGGCGCCGGCATTTTCCGGGTGCGCGAAGACGGGATGAATCTGGGTGCGATCGTCGAGACCCTCACCGATAACGGCAATCGCACAATAATGGTGCAGAAATTCATTCCGCAGATTACCGAAGGCGACAAGCGCATCCTGCTGATCGGCGGCAAGGTGGTGCCTTTCGTATTGGCGCGCATCCCGCAAGGCAATGAGGTGCGCGGCAATCTGGCCGCGGGCGGCCTGGGCGTGGCGCAGCCTATCAGCGCGGCCAACCTTAAAATGGCCGAAGCGCTGGCGCCGGTGCTCGACGCGCGCGGCCTGCTGCTGGTCGGCCTGGACGCCATCGGCGACTACCTGACCGAAATCAATGTCACCAGCCCGACCTGTTTTCAGGAAATCAGGGAACAGGCGGGTTTTGACGTCGCTGAAATGTTTATTACCGCGGTGGAAGCTGCGGTAAAGTAGTTGTTTTAACAATATTCATGCTTAAGTAGTGCTTGGTAGTATTTACGTAGTACTTAAATTTACGCATAAGCCTGTTCAAATATATGGTCGGTATACTTCTTCTCACCCATGCACCGCTGGGACAGGCTTTCGTGGCTGCCGCCACGCATGTGTTTCGCGCCAAGCCGGAACGGTTCGAGGCGATCGACATGCAGGCGGATCAGAATCCGGCCGAAATCCAGAAACTGGCGGACCAGGCCATCCATCGCCTCAACGACGGCGGCGGCGTATTGGTGATCACCGACATCATGGGCGGCACGCCATCCAATTGCACCGGCCCCTTGTGCGCCATGCCCGATGTGGAAGTCATCGCCGGCATCAGCCTGCCGATGCTGCTGCGCGCCATCACCTACCGCGAAGACACGCTCGACGTGGTGGTGGAAATGGCGCTGGCCGGGGGGCATAACGGCGCCGTGCGTGTGGATAATCGAATTCGTCTTTCTTCCGCTTAAATCTGCTTAATCTGCTTAAAAATAAAAATGATCGAAAAAGAACTGGAAATTATCAATAAGCTCGGTCTGCATGCGCGCGCTTCGGCCAAATTGACACAGACCGCCGGCAAATTTCAAAGCGAAGTCTGGCTGAGTTACAACAAGCGGCGGGTCAATGCCAAATCGATCATGGGCGTCATGATGCTGGCCGCCGGCAAGGGCAGCATGGTGATGCTGGAAACCAATGGCGCCGACGAGCAGGCCGCCATCGACGCGCTGACAGCGTTGATAGGCGACCGCTTCGGCGAAGGCGAATAACGCGGACAATGTTTGACACAATGGATCGGCGCGGATAAAAAGTAAAAACGGAGACTCACGCGATGGCATCCTTCACACTACACGGCATTTCTGTTTCGCAAGGCATTGCGATCGGACGCGCGCACCTGCTGAAACCGGCGGCGCTGGATGTCGAGCATTATCTGATTGCGCAGGAACAGGTCGAGGCCGAAGTGCAGCGGCTCAAGGACGCAATCATCGCCGTGCATCAGGAACTGCACACCATCCGCCATGCCTTGCCGAAAGACGCGCCGACCGAGCTGGCCGCTTTCCTGGACGTGCATGCGCTGATTTTGTCGGACACCATGCTGTCCGAAATGCCGCTCGAAATCATTCGCAACCGCTATTACAACGCCGAATGGGCGCTGGTTACGCAGATCGATGAATTGTCGGCCCAGTTCGATGAGATCGAAGACGCGTATCTGCGCGAACGCAAGGCCGATATCCAGCAGGTCGGCGAGCGCATCCTGAAAGTGCTGACCGGATCGGCCACGGTGTTGCCGGGGGCCGACGGCGAATCGGCTTCCGCCAACATCATCGTGGTGGCGCACGATATCTCGCCGGCCGACATGCTGCAGTTCCGCGATCGCGCCTTTGCCGGCTTCGTGACCGATCTGGGCGGGCAGAATTCGCATACGGCGATTGTCGCGCGCAGCCTGGACATTCCGGCAGCGGTCGGCATGCATAACGCATCCGGCCTGGTGAAACAGGATGACTTGCTGATCATCGACGGCGATGCCGGCGTGGTCATCGTCGATCCGGCGCCGCTGGTGCTGATGCAGTATCGCGAAAGCCAGGCGCGCTTGCTGCGCGACCGCAAAAAATTGGGCCGCCTGAAGAAGACTCCGGCCGTCACGCAGGACGGCGTGCCGATCGATCTGCTGGCCAATATTGAATTGCCCGACGATTGCCGCGCGGCGATGGATGCCGGCGCCAACGGCGTGGGGCTGTTCCGTTCCGAGTTCCTGTTCATGGGGCGCGGCGGCTTTCTTGAAAAATTTCCGTCGGAAGATGAGCAGTTCGAAGCCTACCGCAGCACCGTGATGGCGATGAAGGGCCGGCCGGTCACCATCCGCACGCTCGACGTCGGCGCCGACAAGCCGCTGGACGCGGACGAGCAGACGGCGTTGAATCCGGCGCTGGGTTTGCGCGCTATCCGTTATTGCCTGGCCGAACCGCAAATTTTCCTGACCCAGCTGCGCGCCATTCTGCGCGCCTCCGCTTACGGGCCGATCAATCTGCTGATCCCGATGATGGCGCATGCCTTCGAGATCGACCAGACGCTGGCGCTGGTGGCGCAGGCCAAATCGCAGTTGCAGATGCGCGGACACAAGTTCGATGCCGCCATCCAGATCGGCGCAATGATCGAAATCCCCGCCGCGGCGCTGGCGTTGCCGATGTTCATCAAACGCCTGGATTTCCTGTCGATCGGCACCAACGACCTGATCCAGTACACGCTGGCGATCGACCGCGTCGATCACGAAGTCGCGCATCTGTACAACCCGCTGCATCCGGCGATCCTGTATCTGCTCTCCAGCGTCATCGCCATGGGCAAGAAGGCCGATGTGCCGGTGGCCGTGTGCGGCGAAATGGCGGGCGACATCAAGCTCACGCGCCTGCTGCTGGGCATGGGTTTGTCTGAATTTTCGATGCACCCGGCGCAGTTGCTGTCGGTCAAGCAGGAAATCCTGAACAGCGACCTGAGCGTGCTGGTGCCGCAGGTCAAGAAAATCCTGCGCTGCACCGAGCCGATGGCGATCGCCGCCGCGGTTGCCGAGCTGCGCGACGGCAGCGGCGCCGGCGGACAGGCGCCGCAAGCGCCGGCCTCTCCGTCGTCGCGCCGCATCAAGATGGCGATCTGACGGGGCACCGGTTTGACGCGGCAGGCCGACTTGGTTATTCTTGCAGAATTGCGCCGATTTGAGTGATTTGCATCAATCTCAGCTTGCGGGCGCAGGAAGACTCCATGGACGCTGCAACAGCTCCCGGGTTTCCAAATAAATACGGCTAAAGCGAGCTTGATCCATAAGCCCCGAATTAGCCCGCCGAATCTTCGCGGGCTTTTTTATTTTTGAACAGAGAAATGTCGTCTATGTCGCTTGGAATCGTTGCGCCGCAAACCATGCATTTTGACAAGCCCTTGCAATTGCAGAGCGGGGCGAGGCTGGCCAACTACGACCTGGTCTATGAAACCTACGGCACGCTGAATGCCGCGCGCTCGAATGCGGTGCTGGTCTGTCACGCGCTGAATGCTTCCCACCATGTGGCCGGCAGATACAGCGACGATCCAGACAGCGTCGGCTGGTGGGACAATATGGTCGGCCCGGGCAAGCCGCTCGATACCGATCGTTTTTTTGTCATCGGCGTCAATAATCCAGGTTCCTGTTTCGGCTCGACCGGGCCAATGCATGTCAATGCGGCAACGGGCAAGCCATACGGCGCCGGTTTTCCGGTGGTCACGGTCGATGATTGGGTGCATGCGCAGGCCCTGCTGGCCGATGCGCTCGGCATCGAGCAATTCGCGGCCGTGATGGGCGGATCGCTCGGCGGCATGCAGGCGCTCGCATGGAGCATGCTGTTCCCGCAGCGTTTGCGGCATTGCATCGTGATTGCCTCCACGCCCAAGCTGTCGGCGCAGAACATCGCCTTCAACGACGTCGCGCGCCAGGCCATCCTGACCGACCCGGATTTCCACGGCGGCGACTATTACGCCTACGGCGTGGTGCCGAAAAACGGTCTGCGCGTGGCGCGCATGGTAGGACACATTACCTATCTGTCGGACGACGACATGGCGGAGAAGTTCGGGCGCGAACTGCGCAACGGCGCTTATCAGTTCGGCTACGGCGTCGATTTCGAGATCGAGTCCTACCTGCGCTATCAGGGTGACAAGTTTTCCACCTATTTCGACGCCAATACCTACCTGCTGATTACCAAGGCGCTCGATTATTTCGACCCGGCGAAGGAATTCGGCGGCGATCTGAGCGCGGCGTTCCGCAATATCCAGGCCAAGTTCCTGGTGATTTCGTTCATGACCGACTGGCGTTTCGCGCCCGAGCGCAGCCGCGACATGGTGCAGGCGCTGGTCAAGAACAAGCGGCGCGTCAGCTATGCCGAAATCGATGCGCCGCACGGCCATGACGCTTTCCTGCTGGACGACCCGAGATACATGAAGCTGGTGCGCGAATATTACGCGCGCATCTGGAACGAATTGAACGAGGCTGCGGCATGAATTTTTCTGAATTGCGTCTGTTGCGCCCGGATTTGGCCTTTATCGCACATTGGGTGCGCGTGCAGTCGCATGTGCTCGATCTCGGGTGCGGCGACGGCGTGATGCTGCATTATCTGCAAAGCGACAAGGGCTGCAGCGGCTATGGCATCGAAATCGACGACGGCCAGATCCCGCTGTGCGTGGCGCGCGAAGTATCGGTCATCCAGCAGGACATGGAGGCCGGCCTGGCGATGTTTGCCGATAACGCGTTCGACACGGTGCTGTGCCTGTCCGCGCTGCAAATGATGAAGGACGTCGAGGGAACGCTGCGCGAAATCGCCCGCGTCGGCCGTGAAGCGATCGTCTCTTTCCCGAATTTTGCCTATTGGCCGCATCGCCTGGCGCTGTTGCGCGGCCACACCCCGGTATCGAAGTCCCTGCCCTACGATTGGTACGACACGCCCAACCTGCGCTGCGCGACGATTACCGATTTCGAGGCGCTGGCCAATGAAGTCGGCCTGGAAGTGCTGGAACGGGTCGCGCTGCACGACGGCAGGCCGGTTTCGATGCTGCCGAACTGGCGCGGCAGCCTGGCGGTATTCCGTTTGAAGAAAAAATAAGAAACTTGGCAAGATTCCTGAGCTTTCTGTTGACAAGGCAAAGGTGTTCCAATATAGTTTTGGGTTCCCCGTGGAGAGGTGGCCGAGTGGTTAATGGCAGCAGACTGTAAATCTGCCCTCTTGCGAGTACGCTGGTTCGAATCCAGCCCTCTCCACCAGAGAATTAAAAGTAATACCGATGCAAAAGCAGGAAGTTGGCCGGAATTGACGATCGAATGGCGGTTCCAGGCTTGCATTGCGTTGGATGGTTCTTGGCAGTTGGCAGCAAGTGTCACCGGTTTGGTAGCAAGTTGACTCGGATCTTGGGGTCAGGTTGTGGTAGCAGGTGTTGTGTGATTGTGGTTTTGAATCGGTCTCGCGGGTGTAGCTCAATGGTAGAGCTGAAGCCTTCCAAGCTTATGACGAGGGTTCGATTCCCTTCACCCGCTCCAGTTTTCGGTTTGCATCGTTCGGCTGTTGGTGCAAATTAGTCAGTCGCCCTTGTAGCTCAGTGGTAGAGCACTCCCTTGGTAAGGGAGAGGCCACGTGTTCGATCCACGTCAAGGGCACCAAATGCAGTTGTGCGGTATTTGTCGCAATCAGGTTAGGTCGGGCGTTTTGCCTGAGCATTCTCATCAAAATCGTTAGGAGTCCAAAATGGCAAAAGGCAAGTTTGAACGGACCAAGCCCCACGTGAACGTGGGCACAATCGGTCACGTCGATCATGGTAAAACCACGCTGACAGCGGCGATTGCGACGGTATTGTCGAAGAAGTTTGGCGGAGAAGCCAAGGCCTACGATCAGATTGATGCGGCGCCGGAAGAAAAAGCGCGCGGCATTACGATCAACACAGCGCACGTTGAATATGAAACAGCAAACCGCCACTATGCGCACGTTGACTGCCCAGGCCACGCCGACTATGTGAAGAACATGATTACAGGTGCAGCGCAGATGGACGGCGCGATCCTGGTGTGTTCGGCAGCCGACGGCCCGATGCCACAGACCCGCGAGCACATCCTGCTGTCGCGCCAGGTCGGCGTGCCGTACATCATCGTGTTCCTGAACAAGGCAGACATGGTCGATGACGAAGAGCTGCTGGAACTGGTTGAAATGGAAGTGCGCGAGCTGCTGTCGAAGTACGAATTCCCGGGCGACGACCTGCCGATCATCAAGGGTTCGGCGAAACTGGCGCTGGAAGGCGACACCGGTCCGTTGGGCGAGCAGGCGATCATGGCGCTGGCCGAAGCACTGGACACCTATATTCCGACACCGGAACGCGCAGTGGACGGTTCGTTCCTGCTGCCGGTGGAAGACGTGTTCTCGATCTCTGGCCGCGGTACGGTCGTGACCGGCCGTATCGAGCGCGGCATCGTGAAGGTTGGCGAAGAACTGGAAATCATCGGTATCCGCGACACAGCCAAGACCACCTGCACAGGCGTGGAAATGTTCCGCAAGCTGCTGGATCAAGGTCAAGCGGGCGACAACGTCGGCGTGCTGCTGCGCGGCACCAAGCGTGAAGACGTGGAGCGCGGCCAAGTGCTGGCCAAGCCGGGTTCGATCAAGCCGCACAAGCATTTCACAGGCGAGATCTATGTGTTGTCGAAAGACGAAGGCGGCCGTCATACGCCATTCTTCAACAACTATCGTCCGCAGTTCTACTTCCGTACAACGGACGTGACCGGTTCGATCGAGTTGCCGAAGGACAAGGAAATGGTCATGCCGGGCGATAACGTGTCGATCACAGTGCAGTTGATCAACCCGATCGCGATGGAAGAAGGCCTGCGTTTCGCGATTCGCGAAGGCGGCCGTACCGTCGGCGCCGGTGTCGTTGCCAAGATCATGGATTAATATGCAGTCGTAGTTGCCGCGATACAGGGGGTTTTTCCTGTATCGCGGCGTTGTTGTTTTGTGTTGCAGTAGGGGCGTAGCTCAATTGGCAGAGCGTTGGTCTCCAAAACCAAAGGTTGGCGGTTCGATGCCGTCCGCCCCTGCCACCGTTTATAGGTGTAGGGCACCGAAAGAAAAGAATGTCTAACCACCCTGTACAAACCGTTAATACTTCTGGCGACAAAATCAAGATTGCATTGGCAATTGTCGCGCTGGTAGCCGGTATCGCCGGTTTTTATGTATTGGCGGGCCAGTCGACCCCGGTGCGCGCTGCTGCGCTGGTCGTCGGTTTGCTGGCGGCGCTCTTGCTGGCGTGGACTTCGACGCAAGGACGCGGTTTTATCGGATTTGCAAAAGAATCCGTGCGTGAAACGAAAAAAGTTGTCTGGCCGACACGTAAAGAAGCGATGCAGATGACTGCAATCGTATTCGCCTTCGTTCTGGTGATGGCGATTTTCTTGTGGGGTGCCGACAAGTTGCTCGAATTTGTGTTGTACGACTTAATTTTGGGCTGGAAATAACATGAGCGATGCGTCCCGAGACAGTGCGCAAGATGGCGCACCGAACGAAGCGCCAAGCGGCGCCGCGGCTTCTGCTGCGACGAGCAAAAAGCGCTGGTATGTCGTTCATGCCTATTCGGGCATGGAAAAGAGTGTTCAGCGTGCACTGATGGAGCGCGTCGAGCGCGCCGGCATGCAAGAACAATTCGGCCAGATCCTGGTGCCGACCGAAGAAGTGGTCGACGTCAAGAATGGCCAAAAATCGGTTACCGAGCGGCGTTTCTTTCCCGGCTATGTGCTGGTCGAAATGGAAATGACCGACGAAAGCTGGCATCTGGTCAAGAATACCAGCAAGGTCACCGGTTTCATCGGCGGTAAATCTAACCGTCCTACGCCGATTTCGCCGAAGGAAGTCGACGAAATCATGCGTCAGATGCAGGACGGCATCGAGAAGCCGCGTCCGAAGGTTCTGTACGAAGTGGGCGAATTGGTCCGCATCAAGGATGGTCCGTTCACCGATTTCAACGGCAACGTGGAAGAAGTCAACTACGAGAAATCCCGCGTGCGCGTCTCGGTCACGATTTTCGGCCGTGCTACACCGGTTGAACTTGAGTTCGGCCAGGTCGAGAAAGTATAGAAGTTGTTGCAAAATGAAGCTGGCTAGGCGCGCCGACGCAGACAGTACGGATGTACGGCAAGGAGAAGCAACAACGCCAGATTCGTTTTGCAACAGATTCTAAAGCGCGAGGCTGGAGCGCGATCTGGAGAATTCTGGATCGAATACAGTGCAATGGCAGTTGATCGCAAAGCAGCAAAGAGGAGCCCCAGTCGTTCGCCGCAATGCGGATAAAAAGGCGCTAACACTCAATCAAAGGAGCCATCATGGCAAAAAAAATCATCGGTTTTATCAAGCTGCAAGTGCCGGCTGGTAAAGCAAATCCGTCCCCTCCGATTGGCCCGGCATTGGGTCAACGCGGTCTGAACATCATGGAATTCTGCAAAGCGTTCAACGCGCAGACCCAGGGTGTCGAGCCAGGCATGCCGATTCCGGTCGTCATCACAGCGTTCGCCGACAAGTCCTTCACTTTCGTGATGAAGACGCCGCCGGCAACCTACCTGATCAAGAAAGCCGCCGGCATTCAAAAGGGTTCGCCGAAGCCGCATACCGACAAGGTCGGCAAGCTGACGCGCGCTCAGGCTGAAGAAATCGCAACAACCAAGAAGGCCGATCTTACGGCCGCTGACATGGAAGCTGCCGTGCGTACCATCGCCGGTTCAGCCCGTTCCATGGGTATCACGGTGGAGGGTCTGTAATGGCTAAGTTATCCAAGCGCGTAAAAGCATTCAAGGCAAAAGTCGATCGCACCAAGGCTTATCCATTCGATAACGCCGTTTCGCTGATCAAGGAAGTGGCCACTGCAAAATTCAATGAGTCGATCGACGTGTCGGTTCAATTGGGCGTCGACGCGAAGAAGTCCGACCAGGTCGTGCGCGGTTCCGTCGTGCTGCCGGCAGGTACGGGCAAGGAAGTGCGCGTTGCCGTGTTTGCTTCGGGCGAAAAAGCCGAACAAGCCAAGGCAGCGGGCGCCGACATCGTCGGCATGGAAGATCTGGCCGAGCGCATCAAGGCCGGCGACATGCCTTTCGACATCGTCATCGCTTCGCCTGACACCATGCGTATCGTCGGTACCCTGGGCCAGATCCTTGGTCCACGCGGCCTGATGCCTAACCCGAAGGTCGGCACCGTGACACCTGACGTCGCCACCGCGGTCAAGAACGCCAAGGCCGGTCAAGTGCAATATCGTACCGACAAGGCAGGCATCATCCACGCCACGATCGGCCGCAAGTCGTTCAGCGACGCAGAACTGAAGTCGAATCTGCTTGCGTTGATCGATGCGCTGAACAAGGCAAAGCCTGCGACCAGCAAGGGCGTGTATCTGCGCAAGGTTTCGCTGTCGTCCACAATGGGCGCCGGCGTACGCGTGGATCAGACCACTCTGAGCGCTTAAGAAATCGTATTCGTCCCCGCGCCGGCAATGCTGCACGCCGCGCGGGGCAAATCTTTGGGCCGGAGCGTTTGTCGCAAGACGGGCGTTTCGGACAATCAAAGACCGTTGGGCGGCGTGTACCGGTCGGTGCACAAAGGTAAATGTCGGAACAGCAATTTTCCGATGCCCAACGCAGATGGTGAACCCGAACAAGTTTTGTAGTCTCAAGCTGCGTCTTAATCATGCGTTGGCAAGGAACTCCTAAACTTCGGACGCCGTGTTCGAACCGATGCAAGGTAAGTAGCCCATTGAGGGTTATGTCGTCACCGCGCATCATTTTTGGAGGTTGATCTTGAGTCTCAATCTGAATGACAAAAAGGCCGTAGTCGCCGAAGTCTCTGCAAAAGTAGCAAATGCGCAGACCATCGTCGTGGCCGAATATCGTGGCATCCAGGTTGGTCAATTGACACAACTGCGCGCAAAAGCGCGGGACCAAGGCGTCTATCTGCGCGTGTTGAAAAACACGCTGGCTCGTCGCGCTGTCGAAGGTACCGCGTTTGCCGACCTCTCTTCTGAAATGACCGGTCCGCTGATCTATTCGATCTCGGACGATGCCGTTGCCGCTGCCAAAGTCATGAGCGACTTTGCCAAAACCAACGAAAAACTGGTCATCAAGGCAGGTAACTACGCAGGAAAGTCGCTCGATAAAGCGGCTGTTACTGCGTTGGCAAATATCCCGTCTCGCGAAGTCCTGCTGGCCCAAGTACTGGGCATGATGCTGGCTCCCGTTTCTGGCTTTACGCGTGGATTGGCTGCTCTTGCCGCTAAAAAAGCTGAAGGCGAAACGCCTGCAGCGGCGGCACCTGCCAGCGCCGAAGCACCGGCAGACGCTTAATGCGGCGCCGCACTCGTTGCGGCCTTCGTCAAGTTCTGCAGGGCGCTTCGCGTCATTCACCAATCAGATGCAATTTTGAAAAATATTTAGGAGTTTTAAATGGCAATTAGCAAAGACGACATCCTGGAAGCCGTAGGCAACCTGACTGTCCTGGAACTGAATGACCTGGTCAAGGCATTCGAAGAGAAATTCGGCGTTTCGGCTGCTGCAATGGCTGCACCTGCAGCCGGCGGCGGCGGCGCTGGCGCTGCTGCTGCTGAAGAGCAAACCGAATTCACAGTCACTCTGACTGACTTCGGCGCAAACAAGGTTGGCGTTATTAAGGCTGTCCGCGAAATCACTGGTCTGGGCTTGAAAGAAGCGAAAGACCTGGTTGACGGCGCACCGAAGCCGGTCAAGGAAGCAGTTCCTAAGGCTGATGCTGAAGCAGCCAAGAAGAAGTTGGAAGAAGCTGGCGCGAAAGCGGAAATCAAGTAATTTTTTTCCGTTGCCTGGGCGAGTCAAGCCGCCGGAGTCAAAGTGCAGAATCCTCGCAAGAGGATTCGGCTTTGGCTCCTTTGTCGTTTTATTTTTTTGATGCAGTTGTCGCGAAGAATAGTGTCATTAATTTCATTCCTCGCTTCAATTCGACGAGATGTCATAGTCAAGTCTGAAGAAGGGCTGAGACTTGAGGGTGCGTAGCAGGAATTATTATGGAATCCAATAATAATTCGCGCGTCCTGAATTCTCTATCCTTCCTGTCACTTCACGGAGTGTCCATGCACTACTCATTTACCGAGAAGAAACGTATTCGCAAGTCTTTCGCGAAACGTGCCAACGTTCACAACGTTCCGTTCCTGCTGGCGACGCAGCTCGAGTCCTACCATAGCTTTTTGCAGGAAGACAAAATACCGTCTCAGCGTAAAAATGAAGGCTTGGAATCCGCCTTCACGTCCATTTTCCCCATCGTATCGCACAACGGTTTTGCACGACTGGAATTCCTGTCGTACGTACTCGGCACGCCGCCGTTCGACGTCAAGGAATGCCAGCAGCGCGGCCTGACCTTCGCGTCGCCTTTGCGCGCCAAGGTGCGTCTGGTGATCCTGGACAAGGAATCGCCGACCAAGCCGGTCATCAAGGAAATGAAGGAGCAGGAAGTCTACATGGGCGAACTGCCCCTGATGACATCGACCGGCTCGTTCGTGATCAACGGCACCGAGCGCGTGATCGTGTCCCAGCTGCACCGTTCCCCGGGCGTGTTCTTCGAACATGACCGCGGCAAGACGCATTCGTCCGGCAAGCTGCTGTTCTCCGCACGCATCATTCCTTACCGCGGTTCGTGGCTGGATTTCGAATTCGATCCGAAAGACATTCTGTTCTTCCGCGTCGACCGCCGCCGCAAGATGCCTGTCACGATCCTGCTGAAGGCGATCGGCATGACGTCGGAACAGATTCTGGCGAACTTCTTCGTGTTCGACAATTTCGTATTGCACGCCGAAGGCGCCGAAATGGAATTCGTCGCCGAGCGCCTGCGCGGCGAAGTGGCGCGTTTCGACATCACCGACAAGTCGGGCAAGGTCATTGTCGCCAAGGACAAGCGCATCAATTCCAAGCATGTGCGCGACGTCGAAAGCGCCGGCATCAAGCAGATCTCGGTTCCTGAAGATTATCTGATCGGCCGCGTGCTGGCGAAAAACATTGTCGACACCGATACCGGTGAAGTCATTGCTTCGGCCAACGACGAGCTGACCGAAGAATTGCTGGGCAAGCTGCGCGAAGCCGACATCACCGACATCCAGACGCTGTATACCAACGATCTGGACCAGGGTTCGTACATTTCGCAAACATTGCGCGTGGACGACACCAACGACCAGATGGCCGCCAAGGTCGCCATCTATCGCATGATGCGTCCTGGCGAACCGCCGACCGAAGATTCGGTTGAAGCGCTGTTCAACGGCCTGTTCTATAACGAAGACCGCTACGATCTGTCGGCCGTCGGCCGCATGAAGTTCAATCGCCGCATCGGCAGCGACGAGCTGACCGGCGCGATGACGCTGTCGAACGACGATGTGCTGGCCGTGATCAAGATTCTGGTCGAGCTGCGCAATGGCCGCGGCGAAGTCGACGACATCGATCACCTCGGCAATCGCCGCGTGCGTTGCGTCGGCGAACTGGCCGAAAATCAGTTCCGCGCCGGTCTGGTGCGGGTTGAGCGCGCTGTCAAGGAACGTCTGGGCCAGGCCGAAGCGGATAATCTGATGCCGCATGACCTGATCAACTCCAAGCCGATCTCGGCCGCCATCCGCGAATTCTTCGGATCGTCGCAGTTGTCGCAGTTCATGGACCAAACCAATCCATTGTCGGAAATCACGCACAAGCGTCGTATTTCGGCCCTGGGACCTGGAGGTCTGACCCGCGAACGCGCCGGCTTCGAAGTGCGCGACGTGCATCCGACCCACTACGGCCGCGTCTGCCCGATCGAAACGCCTGAAGGTCCGAACATCGGCCTGATCAATTCGCTCGCGCTGTATGCGCGCCTGAATGAATACGGCTTCCTCGAAACGCCTTACCGCAAGGTCGAAAACAGCAAGATCACCGATCAGGTCGATTACCTGTCCGCGATCGAAGAAGGCCGCTACATCATCGCTCAGGCAAATGCCTCGATCGGTGAAGGCGGCACGCTGACCGACGAACTGGTGTCGGCCCGTGAAGCCGGCGAAACCATTCTGGTCTCGCCGGAACGCGTGCAATACATGGACGTTGCGACCGGCCAGGTGGTTTCCGTCGCCGCTTCGCTGATTCCGTTCCTCGAACACGACGATGCGAACCGCGCGTTGATGGGCGCCAACATGCAACGTCAGGCTGTGCCTTGCCTGCGGCCTGAAAAGGCGCTGGTCGGCACCGGCATCGAACGCATTGTCGCGGTCGACTCCGGCACCACAGTGCAGGCATTGCGTGGCGGCGTGGTCGACTATGTCGATGCGGGCCGTGTCGTGATTCGCGTCAACGACGACGAAGCGCAAGCCGGCGAAGTCGGCGTCGACATCTACAACCTGATCAAGTACACGCGTTCGAACCAGAACACCAACATCAACCAGCGTCCGATCGTGCAGGTCGGCGACCGCGTCGGCAAGCACGACGTTATCGCCGACGGCGCATCGACCGACCTGGGCGAACTGGCGCTGGGCCAGAACATGCTGGTGGCGTTCATGCCATGGAACGGCTACAACTTCGAAGATTCGATCCTGATCTCCGAAAAAGTCGTGGCGGACGATCGCTACACGTCGATTCACATCGAAGAACTGTCCGTCGTGGCGCGCGACACCAAGCTGGGCGCGGAAGAAATCACCCGCGACATCTCGAACCTGGCTGAAAACCAGCTGGCGCGTCTGGATGAGTCCGGCATTGTCTATATCGGCGCCGAAGTCACCGCCGGCGATACGCTGGTCGGTAAAGTGACGCCGAAGGGCGAAACGCAACTGACGCCTGAAGAGAAGCTGCTGCGCGCGATTTTCGGCGAAAAGGCTTCGGACGTGAAAGACACTTCGCTGCGCGTACCTTCTGGCATGGTCGGCACCGTGATCGACGTCCAGGTGTTCACACGCGAAGGCATCGTGCGCGACAAGCGCGCGCAACAGATCATCGACGATGAGCTGAAGCGCTATCGCCTCGACCTGAACGACCAGTTGCGCATCGTCGAAGGCGATGCCTTCCAGCGTCTGGAAAAGACCCTGATCGGCAAGGTCGCCAACGGCGGTCCGAAGAAGCTGGCCAAGGGCGCCAAGCTGACCAAGGAATACCTGGACGATCTGGACAAATACCACTGGTTCGATATCCGTCCGGCCGACGACGACATGGCGGCAGCACTGGAAGCGATCAAGGAATCGATCGCCGAGAAGCGTCACCAGTTCGATCTGGCATTTGAAGAGAAGCGCAAGAAGCTGACCCAGGGCGACGAATTGCCGCCTGGCGTGCAAAAAATGGTCAAGGTTTACCTGGCCGTGAAGCGCCGCCTGCAGCCTGGCGACAAGATGGCCGGCCGTCACGGCAACAAGGGTGTGGTTTCGCGCATCCTGCCGATCGAAGACATGCCGCACATGGCCGACGGCACGCCGGCCGACATCGTTCTGAATCCGCTGGGCGTGCCTTCGCGGATGAACATCGGCCAGGTGCTGGAAGTCCATCTGGGCTGGGCAGCCAAGGGCCTGGGCCTGCGTCTGGGCGAAATGCTGAAGGCGCAAGTCAAGATCGCGGAACTGCGCAAGTTCCTCAACACGATCTACAACGAATCGGGCAAGACCGAAGAGTTGGATGGCCTGAACGACGACGAGATCATTTCCCTGGTCAACAACCTGAAAAAGGGTGTGCCGTTTGCGACGCCGGTGTTCGACGGCGCGCATGAGGAAGAAATCCGCCGCATGCTCGATCTGGCCTATCCGGACGACATCGCCAAGCAGCTGGGCATGACGCCATCGAAGAACCAGGTCACGATGTATGACGGCCGTACCGGCGAAGCGTTCGAACGCAGCGTCACCGTCGGCTACATGCATTACCTGAAGCTGCACCATCTGGTCGACGACAAGATGCATGCACGTTCGACCGGTCCATACTCGCTGGTTACACAGCAGCCGTTGGGCGGCAAGGCGCAGTTCGGCGGCCAGCGCTTCGGTGAGATGGAAGTCTGGGCGCTGGAAGCTTACGGCGCATCGTATGTATTGCAGGAAATGCTGACTGTGAAGTCGGATGACGTAAACGGACGTACCAAAGTCTATGAAAACCTGGTCAAGGGCGACCACGTTATCGATGCCGGCATGCCGGAATCCTTTAACGTGCTGGTCAAAGAAATCCGATCCCTGGGTATAGACATTGATCTCGAACGCGATTAAGTCATTCAAGTAGCAATATGAGGCCGGATGCGTCGCAAACACTGCGGCGCATTCCTGCCTTGTGGCAAGAGTCATCAGAAAATTTTTTTCACGCCAACTGGAGTGATACATGAAAGCACTGCTCGATCTATTCAAGCAAGTTCAGCAAAACGAACAATTCGACGCGATCAAGATTGGTCTTGCGTCGCCGGAAAAAATCCGGTCCTGGTCCTACGGCGAAGTCAAGAAGCCGGAAACCATCAACTACCGTACCTTCAAGCCGGAACGCGACGGCTTGTTCTGCGCCAAGATCTTTGGCCCGATCAAGGACTACGAATGCCTGTGCGGCAAATACAAGCGCCTGAAGCATCGCGGCGTAATCTGCGAAAAGTGCGGCGTTGAAGTCACGCTGGCCAAAGTGCGCCGCGAGCGCATGGGCCACATCGAACTGGCCTCGCCGACCGCGCATATCTGGTTCCTGAAATCGCTGCCGTCGCGTCTGGGCATGGTGCTCGACATGACATTGCGCGATATCGAACGCGTCCTGTATTTCGAAGCCTATGTCGTGACCGATCCTGGCATGACTCCGCTGAAGAAGTGCCAGATCATGTCGGAAGACGACTACGCGGCCAAGTACGAAGAATACGGCGATGACTTCACCGCGCTGATGGGCGCCGAAGGCATCCGCGATCTGCTGCGCTCGATCGATATCGACCGCGACGCGGAAACGCTGCGCCAGGATCTGAAGGAATCGAAATCCGAAGCCAAGATCAAGAAATACGCCAAGCGCCTGAAGGTGCTGGAAGCGTTCCAGCGTTCCGGCATCAAGCCGGACTGGATGATCATGGAAGTGCTGCCGGTGCTGCCGCCGGAACTGCGTCCGCTGGTGCCGCTGGACGGCGGCCGCTTTGCGACCTCCGATCTGAACGACCTGTATCGCCGCGTCATCAACCGTAATAACCGCCTGAAGCGCCTGATGGAACTGCGCGCACCGGAAATCATTACGCGCAACGAAAAGCGGATGCTGCAGGAAGCGGTCGATTCGCTGCTGGACAACGGCCGCCGCGGCAAGGCAATGACAGGCGCCAACAAGCGTCCGCTGAAGTCGCTGGCCGAAATGATCAAGGGCAAGGGCGGCCGTTTCCGTCAGAACTTGCTGGGCAAGCGCGTCGACTATTCCGGCCGTTCGGTCATCGTCGTGGGCCCGCAGCTGAAACTGCATCAGTGCGGCCTGCCGAAGTTGATGGCGCTGGAGCTGTTCAAGCCGTTCATTTTCAACAAGCTCGAATTGCTGGGCCTGTCGACCACCATCAAGGCGGCCAAGAAACTGGTCGAAGCGCAAGAGCCCGTGGTCTGGGACATCCTGGAAGACGTGATCCGCGAACATCCGGTCATGCTGAACCGCGCGCCGACACTGCATCGCCTGGGCATCCAGGCGTTCGAACCGGTGCTGATCGAAGGCAAGGCAATCCAGCTGCATCCGCTGGTTTGCGCCGCGTTCAACGCCGACTTCGACGGCGACCAAATGGCGGTCCACGTGCCGTTGTCGATCGAAGCGCAAATGGAAGCGCGCACGCTGATGCTGGCGTCGAACAATATTCTGTTCCCGTCGAACGGCGAACCGTCGATCGTGCCGTCGCAGGATATCGTGCTGGGTCTGTATTACGCAACGCGTGAAAAGATCAACGGCAAGGGCGAAGGCATGATGTTCCCTGACGTCTCGGAAGTCATTCGCGCCTACGACAACAAGGAAGTCGAACTGTCGACCCGGATTACCGTGCGCATTACCGAATTTCCGAAAACGCCGGGCACCCGCGAATTCGAAAAGACGATCACACGCTACGAAACCACCGTCGGCCGCGCCATCCTGTCCGAGATCCTGCCGAAGGGCCTGCCGTTCTCGGTGCTGAACCGCGCGCTGAAGAAGAAGGAAATTTCGAAGCTGATCAATACGTCGTTCCGCAAGTGCGGCCTGCGCGCCACCGTGGTGTTCGCCGACCAGCTGATGCAATCGGGCTTCCGCCTGGCGACACGCGCCGGTATCTCGATCTGCGTGGACGACATGCTGGTGCCGCCGCAAAAAGTGACGATCATCGCCACCGCGGAAAAGGAAGTGAAGCAGATCGAACAGCAATATTCGTCCGGTCTGGTGACTGCCGGCGAACGCTACAACAAAGTGGTCGATATCTGGGGCAAGGCCGGCGACGACGTCGGCAAGGCCATGATGGACCAGCTCAAGGTCGAAGACGTGGTTCGCCGCGACGGCACCAAGGGCACCCAGGAATCGTTCAATGCGATTTACATGATGGCCGACTCCGGCGCCCGCGGTTCCGCGGCGCAGATCCGCCAGCTGGCCGGCATGCGCGGCCTGATGGCGAAACCGGACGGCTCGATCATTGAAACGCCGATCACCGCGAACTTCCGCGAAGGCCTGAACGTGCTGCAGTACTTCATTTCGACGCACGGCGCCCGTAAGGGTCTGGCCGATACCGCGTTGAAGACAGCGAACTCGGGTTACCTGACACGCCGCCTGGTCGACGTGACGCAGGATCTGGTCGTGATCGAAGATGATTGCGGCACTTCCAACGGCGCGTCGATGAAGGCGCTGGTCGAAGGCGGTGAAGTGATCGAAGCATTGCGCGACCGCATTCTGGGCCGCGTCGCCGCCAACGACATCGTCAATCCTGAAACACAGGCGACCCTGTATGAAGCCGGCACGCTGCTGGACGAAGACAGCGTCGAGGAAATCGAGCGTCTGGGCATCGACGAAGTCAAGGTCCGCACGCCGCTGACCTGCGACACGCGCTATGGTCTGTGCGCACGCTGCTACGGCCGCGACCTGGGCCGCGGCGTGATGGTCAATGCCGGCGAAGCCGTCGGCGTGGTTGCCGCGCAGTCGATCGGCGAACCGGGTACACAGCTGACCATGCGTACCTTCCACATCGGTGGCGCTGCGTCGCGCGCCGCGGTGGCGTCGTCGGTCGAAGCGAAATCGAACGGTACCGTCCGCTTTACCGCCACCATGCGTTACGTCACCAACGGCAAGGGCGAGCTGATCGTCATTTCCCGTTCGGGCGAAGTGCTGGTGACCGACGACCACGGCCGTGAGCGTGAACGTCACAAGGTGCCGTACGGCGCGACACTGATCGTCAAGGACGGCCTGGTCATCAAGGCCGGCACCGCATTGGCGACCTGGGATCCGCTGACACGTCCTATCATTACCGAATACACCGGTACGGTGAAATTCGAAAATGTGGAAGAGGGCGCCACCGTCGCCAAGCAGATCGACGAAGTGACCGGTCTGGCCACGCTGGTGGTAATCGATGCGAAACGCCGCGGTTCGGTGACGAAGACGCTGCGTCCGCAGGTCAAGCTGTTGAACGAACAAGGCGAAGAGGTCAAGATTTCCGGCACAGAACATGCCGTGACCATCGGCTTCCAGGTCGGCGCGCTGCTGACCGTCAAGGATGGCCAGCAGGTTCACGTCGGCGAAGTGCTGGCGCGTATCCCGACCGAATCGCAGAAGACGCGCGATATTACCGGCGGTCTCCCGCGCGTTGCCGAGCTGTTCGAAGCGCGTTCGCCGAAGGACGCCGGCATGCTGGCGGAAGTCACCGGCACGGTCGCGTTCGGCAAGGAAACCAAGGGCAAGCAACGTCTGGAAATCACCGACATGGACGGCGCCAAGCATGAGTTCCTGATCACCAAGGACAAGCAGGTGCTGGTGCATGACGGCCAGGTGGTCAACAAGGGCGAAATGATCGTGGACGGCCCGGCCGATCCGCAGGACATCCTGCGCTTGCTGGGCATCGAAGCCCTGGCGCGTTATATCGTCGACGAAGTGCAGGACGTGTACCGTCTGCAGGGCGTGAAGATCAACGACAAGCACATCGAAGTCATCGTGCGTCAGATGCTGCGCCGCGTGCAGGTGGTCGATGCGGGCGATACGTCGTACATCATCGGCGAACAAGTCGAGCGTTCGGAACTGCTGGACGAAAACGATCGCGTGCTGGCCGAGAACAAGCTGCCGGCGACGTACGAAAACGTGCTGCTGGGCATCACCAAGGCATCGCTGTCGACCGATTCGTTCATCTCCGCGGCTTCCTTCCAGGAAACTACCCGCGTGCTGACCGAAGCGGCGATCATGGGCAAGCGCGACGGTCTGCGCGGCCTGAAGGAAAACGTGATCGTCGGTCGTCTGATTCCTGCCGGTACCGGCCTGGCGTTCCACCGTGCCCGCAAGGAGAAGGATACTTGGGAAGCCGAAGAGCGCAGCGCCTTGCTGGAATCCGAAAAGCTGGCCCGTGCGGCCGAAATCGAAGCGCAGACCGCGGCTGTTTTCGGTTCGCCGGACGATAACGGCTCGGCAGGCGAGGCGTAAGCGGCTTGAAGTAAACCAGGCGGCGCCGGAGCGGATCCCGGCGCCGTTTTATTTGCGAAATGCCCCCGGTTGTCTCATTTAGACGGCGTCTCGAAATCATCCGTTGACTGTACTGGATTCGCCCTATATACTCGCGAGTTCTCGAATTTAAGCTATTCCCGGCTTAAAGCGTTCTTTGGTCTGCTGCTTTGTTGTCGCCCACCGGCAACACCCTTCCCAATAAATGCGTGTTCGAACTGTTTGAGTTGTTCTGTATTCGCGCCTGTTTCCAGGGCGCAAGTTTTCTGTTTTTCCGTGTTAGTCCCGGGCAACCGTTTCCGGGGTAATTATTATCAATGTTGTACTTTGTTGGATATAAAACGATGCCAACCATCAATCAATTGATTCGTCAGCCGCGTGTTTCCGCACGCGTCAAGAGCAAATCGCCAGCGCTGGAAAACAGCCCGCAAAAACGCGGCGTCTGTACGCGCGTTTATACAACGACCCCGAAAAAGCCGAACTCGGCGCTTCGCAAGGTCGCCAAAGTGCGCCTGACCAACGGTTTCGAAGTCATTTCGTACATCGGCGGTGAAGGCCATAACCTGCAAGAACATAGCGTCGTGCTGTTGCGCGGCGGCCGTGTGAAGGATTTGCCGGGTGTGCGTTACCACATGGTGCGCGGCGCATTGGATACCCAGGGCGTCAAGGATCGTAAGCAAGCGCGTTCGAAGTACGGCGCGAAGCGTGCGAAGGCCGCCAAGAAGTAATTTGTCGTATTGTTTTTATCTGCAGGGCGCCGGCAGCAATGGCGTTGTGGGATAAACAGGTGTCGGTCTCGACTAGACCGAGTAAGTGGATGGCTATGATGGCTCTCCGCGAGCGCAGCCCGAAATAACGGGGCGCTCAACTGAAGAAATGAAAAGGAATCGAAATGCCACGTCGTCGCGAAGTTCCCAAACGGGATATTCTGCCGGATCCAAAATTCGGCAATGTGGATGTAGCCAAGTTTGTTAACGTGTTGATGCTGTCGGGCAAGAAATCTGTTGCCGAAAATATCATCTACGGTGCATTCGAGCACATTCAAAGCAAATCGGGCAAGGACCCGCTGGAAGTGTTTGCAGCCGCTATCGGCAATTGCAAGCCGCTGGTCGAAGTCAAGTCCCGCCGCGTTGGCGGCGCCAACTACCAGGTGCCTGTCGAAGTGCGTCCAGTACGCCGTATGGCGTTGTCGATGCGCTGGTTGCGTGAAGCAGCCAACAAGCGCAGCGAAAAATCGATGCCGCAGCGTCTGGGCGGTGAATTGATGGAAGCAGCCGAAGGCCGTGGCGGCGCGATGAAGAAGCGCGATGAAGTTCACCGCATGGCTGAAGCGAACAAGGCGTTCTCGCACTTCCGCTTCTAATACCGTTTTGAATCAAGTATCCAGCACAATTTAAAGGCACCTTCAACCCGAAGGTTGTATCTGAAATTTGTTCGAGCCGAGCGTCTATCTTGATAAAAGAAGCGCTCGGTTTCGTGCATTAAAGACTTAGGATTAATTATGGCCCGCAAGACCCCCATTGAGCGCTACCGCAATATCGGTATCTCCGCCCATATCGATGCAGGTAAGACCACGACGACCGAGCGCGTCCTGTTCTACACCGGCGTGAACCACAAAATCGGCGAAGTGCATGACGGCGCGGCCACCATGGACTGGATGGAGCAAGAGCAAGAGCGCGGCATCACCATCACTTCCGCGGCGACAACCTGTTTCTGGAAGGGCATGGCGAACAATTTCCCGGCTCACCACATCAACATCATCGACACCCCGGGCCACGTTGACTTCACGATTGAAGTCGAGCGTTCGATGCGCGTGCTGGACGGCGCGTGCATGGTTTACTGCGCAGTCGGCGGCGTGCAGCCGCAATCGGAAACCGTTTGGCGTCAAGCGAACAAGTACAAGGTTCCACGTCTGGCATTCGTCAACAAGATGGACCGTACCGGCGCGAACTTCTTCAAGGTCTACGACCAGATGCGCGCGCGCCTGAAGGCCAACCCGATCCCGATGCAAGTGCCGATCGGCGCCGAAGACAACTTCGAAGGCGTGATCGATCTGGTCAAGATGCAGGCTATCTACTGGGACGACGCCAGCCAGGGCATGAAGTTCGACTACCGCGACATTCCTGCGCATTTGGCGGAAGAATCGAAAAAGTGGCGTGAAAACATGATGGAAGCCGCTGCAGAAGCTTCCGAAGACCTGATGAACAAGTACCTGGAAGAAGGCGACCTGACCGAAGCCGAGATCAAGGCTGCGATTCGTCAACGCACCATCGCCGGCGAAATCGTCCCGATGATGTGCGGCACCGCGTTCAAGAACAAGGGCGTGCAGGCAATGCTGGACGGCGTGATCGAATATCTGCCGTCGCCGATCGACATTCCGCCTGTTCCGGGCCTGAACGAAGACGACGAGCCGGTCGTGCGCAAAGCGGAAGACACCGAGAAGTTTTCGGCGCTGGCGTTCAAGATCGCAACCGACCCGTTCGTCGGTCAGCTGTGCTTTATCCGTTGCTATTCGGGCACTCTGAATTCGGGCGACACCGTGTTCAACTCGGTGAAGTCGAAGAAAGAGCGTATCGGCCGTATCGTTCAGATGCACGCCAACCAGCGCGAAGAAATCAAGGAAATGCTGGCGGGCGATATCGCTGCCGTGGTCGGTCTGAAAGACACCACGACCGGCGACACCCTGTGCGACGACAAGGCCGTGGTTGTGCTGGAACGCATGATCTTCCCTGAGCCGGTGATTTCGCAGGCTGTCGAGCCAAAGACCAAGGTCGACCAGGAAAAGATGGGCCTGGCGTTGAACCGCCTGGCTGCGGAAGATCCTTCGTTCCGCGTGCGTACCGATGAAGAATCTGGTCAAACGATTATCGCCGGCATGGGCGAGCTGCATCTGGACATTATCGTCGACCGCATGAAGCGCGAATTCGGCGTCGAAGCCACCGTCGGCAAGCCGCAGGTTGCCTACCGCGAAACCATCCGCAAGACTTGCGAAGAAATCGAAGGCAAGTTCGTCAAGCAATCCGGTGGCCGCGGCCAGTACGGCCACGTGGTTCTGAAGATCGAGCCGCAAGAGCCGGGCAAGGGCTTTGAATTCGTCGACGCGATCAAGGGCGGCACCGTGCCTCGCGAATACATCCCTGCAGTTGAAAAGGGTGTGCGCGAAACACTGACAACCGGCGTGTTGGCCGGCTATCCGGTGGTGGACGTCAAGGTCACGCTGTTCTTCGGTTCGTACCACGATGTCGATTCGAACGAAAACGCGTTCCGCATGGCCGCTTCGATGGCGTTCAAGGACGGCTGCCGCAAGGCCAGCCCGGTCATCCTCGAGCCGATGATGGCCGTGGAAGTCGAAACCCCTGAAGACTACGCCGGTACCGTGATGGGCGATCTGTCCTCGCGTCGCGGCATGGTGCAGGGCATGGACGAAATCCAGGGCGGTGGCGGCAAGATCATCAAGGCCGAAGTGCCATTGTCGGAAATGTTCGGTTATTCCACATCGCTGCGTTCGGCAACCCAGGGCCGTGCGACTTACACGATGGAATTCAAGCACTACTCCGAAGCGCCGAAGAACGTCATCGACGCCATCGTCAGCACCAAGGCCAAGTAATTGGCAAGCCTGCTCCTTTACGGGAGCGGGCTTTTTTTGTTAATGAATTGCGCAGTAATCGTATTTAAAACGAATTTTAAATAATCGCTCTTTTTGAATTGAAGGAAGAACAAAATGGCAAAAGGCAAGTTTGAACGGACCAAGCCCCACGTGAACGTGGGCACAATCGGTCACGTCGATCATGGTAAAACCACGCTGACAGCGGCGATTGCGACGGTACTGTCGAAGAAGTTTGGCGGAGAAGCCAAGGCCTACGATCAGATTGATGCGGCGCCGGAAGAAAAAGCGCGCGGCATTACGATCAACACAGCGCACGTTGAATATGAAACAGCGAACCGCCACTATGCGCACGTTGACTGCCCAGGCCACGCCGACTATGTGAAGAACATGATTACAGGTGCAGCGCAGATGGACGGCGCGATCCTGGTGTGTTCGGCAGCCGACGGCCCAATGCCACAGACCCGCGAGCACATCCTGCTGTCGCGCCAGGTCGGCGTGCCGTACATCATCGTGTTCCTGAACAAGGCAGACATGGTCGATGACGAAGAGCTGCTGGAACTGGTTGAAATGGAAGTGCGCGAGCTGCTTTCGAAGTACGAATTCCCGGGCGACGACCTGCCGATCATCAAGGGTTCGGCGAAACTGGCGCTGGAAGGCGACACCGGTCCGTTGGGCGAGCAGGCGATCATGGCGCTGGCCGAAGCACTGGACACCTATATTCCGACACCGGAACGCGCAGTGGACGGTTCGTTCCTGCTGCCGGTGGAAGACGTGTTCTCGATCTCGGGCCGCGGTACTGTCGTGACCGGCCGTATCGAACGCGGTATCGTGAAGGTTGGCGAAGAACTGGAAATCATCGGTATCCGCGACACAGCCAAGACCACCTGCACAGGCGTGGAAATGTTCCGCAAGCTGCTGGATCAAGGTCAAGCGGGCGACAACGTCGGCGTGCTGCTGCGCGGCACCAAGCGTGAAGACGTGGAGCGCGGCCAAGTGCTGGCCAAGCCGGGTTCGATCAAGCCGCACAAGCATTTCACAGGCGAGATCTATGTGTTGTCGAAAGACGAAGGCGGCCGTCATACGCCATTCTTCAACAACTATCGTCCGCAGTTCTACTTCCGTACAACGGACGTGACCGGTTCGATCGAGTTGCCGAAGGACAAGGAAATGGTCATGCCGGGCGATAACGTGTCGATCACAGTGCAGTTGATCAACCCGATCGCGATGGAAGAAGGCCTGCGTTTCGCGATTCGCGAAGGCGGCCGTACCGTCGGCGCCGGTGTCGTTGCCAAGATCATGGATTAATAATCCATTGCAATAAAAGCAAGTATTACAGCAGTACTACCCTATCGCCGCGGATGGGAATCATCCGCGGTTCGTTCTTTTAAGGAAAATCATGTCCGTTCCAAGCCAAAAAATCCGTATCCGCCTGAAAGCGTTCGATTATCGCCTGATCGATCAATCCGCTCTGGAGATCGTTGAAACAGCCAAGCGTACCGGCGCAGTCGTGCGCGGTCCGGTTCCGCTGCCGACACGCATCCAGCGTTTCGACGTTCTGCGTTCGCCGCACGTCAACAAGACATCGCGCGATCAATTCGAAATCCGTACTCACCAGCGCCTGATGGACATCGTCGATCCTACCGACAAGACCGTCGACGCATTGATGAAGCTGGATCTGCCGGCTGGCGTCGACGTAGAAATCAAATTGCAATAATTGTTGTTTTGGGGTATGTGCTTCGCAATTAAAGGTTGCGGGGCACTCCATCCCAAGATACAATGCTCGGCTTCGGTTGGAATACGTAAATTCGCGTTCCGCCATTATTAAGTTGTACAAACATCAGCCCCGCCCAATCGCAGGCGGGAATGGAGAAAAAATATGAGCCAAGGCCTATTAGGTCGCAAGGTTGGTATGATGCGCATCTTTACGGAAGATGGGGATTCGATTCCTGTTACCGTACTGGACGTGTCGAACAACCGTGTCACTCAAATCAAGACGCTTGAAACAGACGGTTATACCGCTGTTCAGGTCGCATACGGTCAGCGCCGCGCATCACGCGTGAGCAAAGCTGCAGCCGGCCACTACGCCAAAGCCGGCGTCGAGGCAGGCACCTTCCTCAAAGAATTCCTGATTGATGCAGACAAAGCCGCTGAAATGAAAGCCGGCGATGTGATTGCAGCAAGCTTGTTCGAAGCGGGCCAGAAAGTGGACGTGCAGGGTGTTTCGATCGGTAAGGGTTACGCCGGCGTCATCAAGCGTTACAACTTCGGTTCGGGCCGCGCAACGCACGGTAACTCGCGTTCGCATAACGTGCCGGGTTCGATCGGTATGGCGCAGGATCCGGGTCGCGTTTTCCCCGGCAAGCGCATGACCGGTCATCTGGGCGACGTTACCAAAACAGTTCAAAATCTTGAAATCGCACGGGTTGACGCAGAGCGTCAGCTGCTGCTGGTCAAGGGTGCCGTTCCTGGCGCCAAGAACGGCCAGGTCGTTGTATCCCCTGCGATCAAAACCAAAATCAAGAAGGGAGCCTAAGCGATGGAACTCAAGCTCCTGAACGCGCAAGGTCAAGCAGCATCGAACGTCGCCGCGCCGGATACCATTTTCGGCCGTGACTACAATGAAGCGCTGATCCACCAGGTCGTTATTGCTTATCAAGCCAACGCTCGCGGCGGCAATCGTAAGCAAAAAGATCGTGAAGAAGTGCACCACACGACCAAGAAGCCATGGCGTCAAAAAGGTACGGGCCGTGCTCGTGCCGGTATGTCGTCCTCGCCTCTGTGGCGCGGCGGTGGTCGCATTTTCCCGAACTCGCCTGACGAAAACTTCACGCACAAAGTCAACAAGAAGATGTATCGCGCAGGCGTCTGCTCGATTCTGTCCCAGTTGGCGCGCGAAGGCCGTCTGTCGATCGTCGAAGATTTCGCGGTCGATGCACCAAAGACCAAGCTGTTGTCGCAAAAACTGAAGGGTATGGGTCTGGATTCGGTCCTGATCATTACCGACAGCCTGGAAGAAAATCTGTTGCTCGCTTCGCGTAACCTGCCGAGCGTGTTGATCGTTGAGCCGCGTCATGCTGATCCAGTATCGCTTGTTTTCTACAAGAAGATCCTGATCACCAAGGCAGCGCTGGCGAAGATTGAGGAGTTGCTGGCATGAGCGCAATTATTAAACACAGTGAAGAGCGCTTGATGAAGGTGCTGCTGGCTCCGGTCATTTCGGAAAAAGCGACATTCGTGGCCGAGAAAAACGAGCAAGTCGTTTTCCGCGTCATGCAAGACGCCACCAAGCTGGAAATCAAGGCTGCCGTCGAATTGCTGTTCAAAGTCGAAGTCGAATCCGTCCAGGTGGCGAATCGTCAAGGCAAGCAGAAGCGTTCGGGCAAGACCATGGGCCGCCGCAATCATACGCGCCGTGCGTTCGTCAGCCTGAAACCAGGTCAAGAAATCAACTTCACCGAGGAGGCTAAATAATGGCACTCGTTAAAGTCAAGCCAACCTCGCCTGGCCGTCGCGGCATGGTCAAGGTCGTTAATAGCGACCTGTACAAAGGCCGTCCGCTGCAGGCCCTGCTGGAAAAGAAGTCGAAGACCGCGGGCCGTAACAACAACGGCCATATCACCACCCGTCATATCGGTGGCGGTCACAAGCAACATTATCGCCTGATCGATTTCAAGCGCACCAAGGACGGCATTCCGGCCAAGGTTGAACGCATCGAATACGATCCGAACCGCACTGCGCACATCGCGCTGCTGTGCTACGCCGACGGCGAGCGTCACTACATCATCGCCACCAAGGGCATGGCTGTAGGCGACCAGGTCATGAGCGGCGCCGAAGCGCCGATCAAGTCGGGCAACTGCCTGCCGATCCGCAATATTCCGGTCGGCACGATCATGCATTGCGTTGAAATGCTGCCGGGCAAGGGCGCGCAGATGGCGCGTACCGCAGGCGCCGGCGTGGTGCTGATGGCACGTGAAGGCACATACGCTCAGGTTCGTCTGCGCTCCGGCGAAGTTCGCCGCGTGCACGTCGAATGCCGCGCGACCGTTGGCGAAGTCGGCAATGCCGAACATAGCCTGCGCAAGATCGGCAAGGCCGGCGCGATGCGCTGGCGCGGCGTCCGTCCTACCGTTCGCGGTGTGGTCATGAACCCTGTTGACCATCCTCACGGTGGCGGCGAGGGCAAGACAGCAGCCGGTCGTCATCCGGTATCGCCGTGGGGTCAGCAGACCAAGGGTAAGAAGACGCGTCGCAACAAGCGCACGACTTCTATGATCGTCTCGCGCCGTGGCAAGAAATAAGGAATAAAAATGACACGTTCATTGAAAAAAGGGCCGTTCTGTGACGCCCACCTGGTGAAAAAAGTTGAGGCAGCGCAAGCGGTCAAAGACAAAAAGCCGATCAAGACTTGGTCACGTCGTTCGACAATCATGCCGGACTTCATCGGGTTGACGATTGCAGTGCATAACGGCAAGCAACACGTACCTGTTTATGTCTCTGAAAACATGGTTGGTCACAAACTCGGCGAATTCGCGCTGACCCGTACGTTCAAGGGTCATGCAGCTGATAAAAAGGCTAAGAAATAAGGACCGATGATGGAAACTAAAGCTACCCTCCGCGGTGTGCACCTCTCCGCCCAAAAAGGCCGTCTGGTTGCCGACTTGATCCGTGGCAAAAATGTTGATCAGGCTCTCAATATCCTGGCTTTCAGCCCGAAAAAGGGCGCTGTAATCATTAAAAAAGTTCTGGAATCCGCAATTGCGAATGCCGAACATAATGATGGCGCCGATATCGACGAGCTCAAAGTAAAAGTCATTTATGTTGAAAAGGGCTCCGTCCTCAAGCGCTTCACTGCGCGTGCTAAAGGCCGTGGCGATCGTATTTCAAAGCAATCCTGTCACATTTACGTGACTGTCGGTAACTAAGGAGTCACGATGGGACAGAAGATTCATCCAACTGGTTTCCGCCTTGCGGTTACACGCAACTGGGGATCGCGTTGGTATGCGGGCAATAGCAATTTTGCCACCATGCTCAACGAAGATCTGAAGGTTCGTGCGTATCTGAAGGCAAAACTGAAGAACGCTTCGGTAGGCCGCGTCGTTATCGAGCGCCCAGCCAAGAATGCACGCATCACCATTTACAGCTCGCGTCCAGGTGTCGTGATCGGTAAAAAAGGTGAAGACATCGAAATCCTGAAGTCTGCGCTGACCAAATTGATGGGCGTGCCGGTGCACGTCAATATCGAAGAAATCCGCAAGCCGGAAGCCGATGCGCAACTGATCGCCGATTCGATCGCGCAACAGCTCGAAAAACGCATCATGTTCCGTCGCGCAATGAAGCGCGCGATGCAAAACGCGATGCGCCTGGGCGCGCAAGGGATCAAGATCATGTCGTCGGGCCGTTTGAACGGCATCGAAATCGCACGCAAGGAATGGTATCGCGAAGGCCGCGTGCCTCTGCATACACTGCGCGCGGACATCGATTACGGTTTCGGCGAGGCACAAACGACCTACGGCATCATCGGTATCAAGGTTTGGGTTTACAAGGGCGATCGCCTGGCAAACGGCGAAGCTCCGGTGATCGAATCGGTCGGTGATGACGACAAAAAACGCCGCGGTCCGCGTCGCGATGACAACAAGCCAGGCGCACGTCCTCGTCCGAAGACAGCCGCCGGTGTGCCAGGAGCCGCTGCTCCGGCCGTCGCCAAGCGTGTTCGTGCCAAGCCTGCCGATGCCGCAGCAGTTGCTGCACCGGCTGAGAAAGCAGGAGAATAATCATGCTGCAACCAGCACGTAGAAAATATCGTAAAGAACAAAAAGGCCGCAACACCGGTATTTCGCATTCGCGCGGAACATCGGTTTCCTTCGGCGAATTTGGCTTGAAAGCAATTGGCCGCGGCCGTATTACCGCGCGTCAGATCGAAGCAGCGCGTCGCGCTATGACCCGTCACATCAAACGTGGCGGTCGTATCTGGATCCGCATTTTCCCGGACAAGCCGATTTCGAACAAGCCTGCGGAAGTCCGTATGGGTAACGGTAAGGGCAATCCGGAATATTACGTGGCTGAAATTCAGCCGGGTAAAGTGCTGTATGAGATGGACGGCGTGGACGAAGCGCTGGCACGCGAAGCATTCCGTTTGGCCGCAGCTAAACTGCCGCTGTTGACTACGTTCGTCGTACGTCAAGTCGGCCAATAATTGGAGTGTGACATGAAAGCATCTGAACTCCGTACCAAAGACGAAGCCGCTCTGAACAAAGAGCTGAGCGAGTTGCTCAAGGCGCAATTCGGCCTGCGCATGCAAATTGCAACGCAGCAACTGAGCAACACTTCGCAATTGAAGAAAGTGCGTCGCGACATCGCACGTGTGAAAACTGTTCTGAACCAGAAGGATGCACAACAATGAACGATCAAGTGAAACAAGCGCTCAAGCGCACATTGATTGGTAAAGTTGTGTCTGACAAGATGGACAAGACAGTCACCGTGCTGATTGAACGTCACGTCAAGCACCCGCTTTACGGCAAAATTATCGTGCGTACCAACAAGTACCACGCGCACAACGAAGATAACCAGGCTAAAGCTGGCGATACCGTTGAAATCCAGGAAGGCCGTCCGATTTCGAAGACCAAGGCCTGGAGCGTGACGCGTGTGGTTCAAGTGGCACAAATCGTTTAATAATTCTTGCGTGCCCGATTTATTAGTGCAATAATGCTCGGCTTCGCTTGGTTAGTTTCTTAATTAACCAAGCTGCTGGCAGCATTTCATCAGTACATCAGTAGTGTTAGTAGTTTTGTCCACCTAATAGCTGGCTTCGGCCATCTGACGGGACCAAGACTGACCGCGAATCCGCATGGTGTGGATCGGGCGAGTTAAGTTGGGAAAGAAAATATATGATTCAAACTGAAAGCCGGCTCGAAGTTGCCGACAATACTGGCGCACGCGAAGTTTTGTGCATCAAGGTGTTGGGCGGATCTCGACGTCGTTATGCAGGCATTGGCGATGTGATCAAGGTCACAGTCAAGAGCGCTGCTCCGCGTGGTCGTGTCAAAAAGGGCGAGATCTACAACGCTGTTGTAGTCCGCACTGCAAAGGGTGTCCGTCGTCAGGATGGTTCTCTGGTCAAGTTCGACGGCAACGCCGCGGTCTTGCTGAATGCAAAGCTTGAGCCAATTGGCACCCGCATCTTCGGGCCAGTGACTCGCGAGCTGCGTACGGAGCGCTTCATGAAGATCGTCTCCCTCGCACCTGAAGTCTTGTAAGGAGTCGTAATGGGAAAAATTCGTACAAACGATGAAGTGATCGTGCTGACCGGTAAAGACAAGGGCAAGCGCGGCACCGTCGCGAGTGTCGTTGACGCGGATCACATCATTGTGAACGGCGTGAACGTCGCCAAAAAAGCGACCAAGCCAAATCCAATGGCTGGTACAACCGGTGGCATCGTCGACAAGCAGATGCCAATTCACGTGTCAAATGTTGCATTGTTCAATGCGGCAACTGGCAAGGCAGATCGCGTCGGTTTTAAAGATGTGGACGGCAAGAAAGTCCGCGTATTTAAGTCCAGCGGCGAAGTCGTTAAGGTTTAAGAGATCATGGCCCGTCTCCAAGAATTCTATAAAGAAAAAGTCGTTGCCGACCTGACGAGCAAGTACTCGTACAAGTCCCCAATGCAAGTTCCTCGTATCCTGAAGATCACCCTGAACATGGGGTTGTCCGAAGCGATCGCCGACAAGAAAATCATCGAGCATGCTGTTGGCGACCTGACCAAGATCGCCGGCCAGAAGCCAGTCGTAACCAAGGCGCGTAAAGCGATCGCGGGATTCAAGATCCGCGAAGGTTATCCGATCGGTTGCATGGTGACATTGCGCGGCGCGCAAATGTACGAGTTCCTGGACCGTTTCATTACTGTTGCACTGCCACGCGTCCGCGATTTCCGCGGTGTGTCGGGCAAGGCTTTCGACGGTCGCGGCAACTACAATATCGGTGTGAAAGAGCAGATTATTTTCCCCGAAATTGAATACGACAAGATTGACGCATTGCGTGGTATGAATATCAGCATCACGACAACTGCGAAGACCGACGAAGAAGCGAAATCGCTCCTCGCCGCATTTAAATTCCCGTTCAGAAACTGAGGTTGCCATGGCAAAGTTGGCACTGATTAACCGTGAACTCAAGCGTGCAAACCTGGTAAAGAAATTTGCCGGCAAGCGTGCTGAGTTGAAGGCCATCATTGAAGATCAATCGAAGTCGGAAGAAGAGCGCTACGAAGCGCGCTTGAAGTTGCAAGCGCTGCCGCGTAATGCCAACCCGACTCGCCAGCGTAACCGCTGCGCTTTGACCGGTCGTCCACGTGGCACCTTCCGTAAATTCGGTTTGGGCCGTATTAAGCTCCGCGAAATCGCCATGAGAGGCGAAATTCCCGGTATGACTAAAGCCAGCTGGTAATAGGAGAATAAGCAATGAGTATGAGCGATCCTATCGCCGATATGCTGACCCGTATCCGCAATGCGCAAGTTGTGCATAAGACAGCAGTTGCAATGCCATCTTCAAAAGTGAAGATCGCCATTGCGAACGTTCTCAAGGATGAAGGTTACATTGAGGATTTCGCTGTCGCAGAAGATGGCGGCAAGGCAGAACTGAAAATCGGTCTGAAGTATTACGCAGGCCGTCCCGTCATCGAGCGCCTGGAGCGCGTGTCCCGTCCAGGGCTGCGTGTCTACAAAGGCAAAGATGATATCCCGAATGTGATGAATGGCTTGGGCGTGGCAATCGTATCGACCCCCCAAGGCGTCATGACTGACCGCAAAGCGCGCGCAACCGGTGTCGGTGGCGAAGTTATTTGCTACGTCGCCTAAGGAGTGCAATATGTCTCGTGTAGGTAAAATGCCAATTGCACTGCCAGCCGGCGCGGAAGCGACGATTGATGCAGCGCAGATCACAGTCAAGGGCCCGTTGGGCGTTTTGACCCAGAGCCTGAACGGCCTGGTTACGATCGTGAACAACGCAGGCACGTTGAATTTCGCTCCGGCCAACGACAGCCGCGAAGCAAACGCGATGTCCGGTACGCTGCGTGCGCTGGTTAACAACATGGTTAACGGCGTCACCAAGGGTTTCGAGAAAAAGCTGCAACTGGTCGGCGTCGGCTTCAAGGCGCAAGCCCAAGGCGACAAGCTGAACCTGACTCTGGGTTTCTCGCATCCGATCGTGCATCAGATGCCAGTCGGTATCAAGTGCGAAACGCCGACTCAGACTGAGATCCTGATCAAGGGTATCAATCGCCAGGTAGTCGGCCAAGTCGCTGCCGAAGTCCGTGCATACCGCCAACCTGAGCCTTACAAGGGCAAGGGCGTTCGTTATTCGGACGAAGTGGTTGTGCTTAAAGAAACCAAGAAGAAGTAATAGGGGTTGACGATGGACAAATCACAATCACGTCTGCGCCGCGCACGTCAAACTCGCGCGAAGATCGCAGAGTTAAAAGTAAACCGCCTCGCAGTGCATCGCACCAACCTGCACATCTACGCCAGCATCATCGGTCCGGATGCAAAGGTGTTGGCTTCGGCATCGACTCTGGAAGCAGAAGTTCGGCTGGAACTGGCTGGCAAGACCGGCAAGGGTGGCAATACTGCCGCCGCGTCGGTTGTCGGCAAGCGCGTTGCTGAGAAAGCATTGAAAGCAGGAGTAACCGAAGTCGCGTTTGATCGCTCCGGTTTCCGTTATCACGGTCGCGTCAAGGTGCTGGCTGATGCCGCCCGTGAAGCCGGCCTGAAGTTCTAAGGAAAGATCGTCATGGCAAAAATGCAATCGAAGATGCAAAGCGACAAGCCGGATGACGGCATGCGCGAAAAAATGATCGCGGTCAACCGTGTAACGAAGGTCGTTAAGGGTGGTCGGATCATGGGTTTCGCAGCGCTGGCAGTAGTTGGCGATGGCGACGGCCGTATCGGCATGGGCAAGGGCAAGTCGAAGGAAGTGCCTGTCGCCGTGCAAAAAGCGATGGAAGAAGCGCGCCGCAAGATGATCAAGGTGACCCTGAAAAACGGCACCCTGCAGCACACAGTGACCGGCAAGCACGGCGCGTCGTCGGTTCTGATGGCGCCGGCAAAAGACGGTACCGGCGTGATCGCCGGCGGTCCTATGCGCGCTATTTTCGAAGTCATGGGCGTAACGAACGTTGTTGCGAAATCGAACGGTTCGACCAATCCATACAACATGGTGCGTGCGACTCTGGACGGTCTGGCAAAAATGAACACCGCCTCCGAGATTGCTGCGAAACGCGGCAAGTCTGTTGAAGATATTCTGGGCTAAGGTGAGCACAATGACAAAAACGGTAAAAGTACAGCTGGTCAAGGGTTTGATCGGTACGCGTGATACGCACCGTGCTACTGTGCGCGGCCTCGGCCTGCGCCGTGTCAATTCGGTTTCCGAATTGAAGGACACACCTTCAGTGCGCGGCATGATCAACAAAGTGTCATATCTTGTGAAAGTTGTGTCGTAAGCCTGGGCTTGCGGACGGAGCAAATCATGGAATTAAATAACATTCAGCCAGGCGACGGCGCCAAGCACTACAAGCGTCGCGTCGGCCGCGGTATCGGTTCCGGCCTGGGCAAGACCTCGGGCCGTGGCCACAAGGGTCAAAAGTCCCGTTCGGGCGGTTTTCATAAAGTCGGCTTCGAAGGCGGTCAGATGCCTTTGCAACGCCGTTTGCCTAAGCGCGGCTTCAAATCGATGGCGACACCATACAAAGCGGAAGTCCGTTTGTCGGATCTGGAAGCTTTGGCGGTCACCGACATCGACGTGCTGGTGCTGAAGCAGGCTGGCGTCGTTTCCCAACTGGCGCGCGTGGTTCGCGTGATCCTGTCGGGCGAACTGACCAAGAAAGTATCGCTCAAGGGTTTGATCGCTACCAAGGGCGCGAAAGCAGCTATCGAGGCAGCCGGCGGAACCATTGCTTAAATTCAGTATTTGAGTGGAGTATTAATTGGCGACTACACCACAATTGTCGAAAGCATCGGCAAAAGGTTTTCCTTGGGGACGTTTGTGGTTTTTGCTGGGCGCGTTGGTCGTTTATCGGATAGGTGCACATATTCCGGTTCCCGGAATTGATCCGACCCAGCTGGCGCAATTATTCAAGCAAAACCAGGGCGGTATCCTGGGAATGTTTAATATGTTTTCCGGTGGTGCGCTGTCTCGTTTCACGATTTTTGCGCTGGGCATCATGCCTTACATCTCGGCGTCGATCATCATGCAGTTGTTGTCGGTGGTATCGCCGCAGCTGGAAGCGTTGAAGAAAGAAGGCGAGTCCGGCCGCCGCAAGATTACGCAATACACCCGTTACGGCACGCTGGTATTGGCGACCTTTCAGGGCCTGGGTATTGCGGTGGCGCTGGAAGCACAAGCCGGCCTGGTGCTGGATCCGGGCATGGCGTTCCGTTTCACGACGGTCGTGACGCTGGTAACCGGTACGATGTTTTTGATGTGGCTGGGCGAGCAGATTACCGAACGCGGTCTGGGTAACGGGATCTCGATCATTATTTTTGCAGGCATTGCGGCTGGTTTGCCAACTGCGGTTGCAGGGTTGTTCGAATTGGTCAGCAACGGTTCGATGAATTCGTTGTCGGCGATTCTGGTTTGCCTGGTGGTAGCTGCAGTAACGTATTTTGTTGTATTTGTGGAGCGGGGCCAACGCAAGATTCTCGTGAATTATGCGAAGCGCCAGGTAGGAAACAAGATTTACGGCGGGCAAAGCAGTCATTTGCCGTTGAAGCTGAATATGGCAGGCGTTATCCCGCCGATCTTCGCTTCGTCGATCATTTTGTTCCCGGCCACGATTACGAGCTGGTTCACTTCCGGCGACACGACCAATCCTGTTATTCGGTTTTTAAAGGATCTGGCTGCGTCGATGGCGCCCGGTGAACCGATTCATGCGTTACTATATGCGGTTGCGATTGTGTTTTTCTGCTTTTTCTATACTGCGCTGGTATTCAACAGCAAGGAAACTGCGGATAACCTGAAGAAGAGCGGCGCGTTTGTGCCGGGTATTCGTCCAGGCGATCAGACTGCACGCTACATTGACAAGATTTTGATGCGTCTGACATTGGCTGGCGCGGTCTACATAACTTTGGTCTGCCTGATGCCCGAGTTTTTGATTGCCCGCTGGAAAGTGCCTTTTTACTTCGGTGGTACGTCATTGCTGATTATTGTGGTTGTGACCATGGATTTCATGACACAGGTACAAAACTACGTGATGTCACAGCAATACGAATCCTTGCTGCGTAAAGCAAATTTCAAGGGCGGCGCACCTTCTCGGTAGCCCATAGGAACAAGAAGAGCGAATGGCAAAAGACGACGTAATTCAGATGCAGGGCGAGATTCTTGAGAATCTCCCGAATGCAACATTCAGGGTAAAGCTGGAAAATGGCCATGTGGTTCTTGGGCATATTTCAGGAAAGATGCGGATGAACTATATCCGCATCCTGCCGGGCGATAAGGTAACAGTTGAGCTGACGCCTTACGATTTGAGCCGTGCACGTATCGTGTTCAGAACCAAGTAATTAGATTCATATAATTTAAGCTGAAAGAAAGAGGGCCAAAATGAAAGTGCTCGCATCAGTCAAGCGGATCTGCCGCAACTGTAAGATCATCAAGCGCAAAGGCGTGGTTCGTGTCATCTGCACCGAACCGCGTCATAAACAGCGCCAAGGTTAATTTAACGTTATTGATCGAGGAATAACGCATGGCACGTATTGCAGGGGTAAATATCCCAAATCATCAACACACCGTTATCGGCCTTACCGCCATCTATGGTGTTGGCCGCCCACGGGCGCAAGAAATCTGCGACAAGACCGGTGTCCTGACCACTAAAAAGGTCAAGGATCTGGACGACAACGAGTTGGAAAAGCTTCGCGACGAAATTGCAAAATTCGTCGTTGAAGGTGACCTGCGTCGCGAACTGTCCATGAACATCAAGCGATTGATGGATCTGGGTTGTTACCGTGGTATGCGTCATCGCAAAGGCTTGCCTTGCCGTGGTCAGCGTACTCGCACCAATGCCCGTACTCGCAAGGGTCCGCGTAAGGCAGCGCAATCGCTGAAGAAATAATACCGTTACGGTTCACCGGTCGGTTTCAAGGAAATCATTATGGCAAAAGCACCCAATAACGCCGCTGCAGCACGTGTGCGTAAGAAAGTTAAAAAGAACGTTGCTGAAGGCATCGCGCATATTCACGCGTCTTTCAACAACACCATCATCACCATTACCGATCGCCAGGGCAATGCGCTTTCCTGGGCAACTTCGGGTGGTGCAGGCTTCAAGGGTTCGCGTAAGTCGACACCATTTGCAGCGCAGGTCGCAGCAGAAGCCGCTGGTAAAGTGGCTGTCGAATGCGGCATCAAGAATCTGGAAGTTCGTATCAAGGGCCCTGGTCCTGGCCGCGAGTCTTCGGTTCGCGCACTGAACAATCTGGGTATCAAGATCACCCAGATCCAGGACGTTACGCCTGTGCCGCATAACGGCTGCCGCCCTCCGAAGCGTCGCCGTATCTAATTTGTTGTTTGCAGTACGTCAGTTGCCCGCCAATTTCATTGGCGGGTTTTCTGCTTATAAAAGTAGTTGGTAACGGAAGCATGTCGTTACCTCGCTAAGCCCACTGTCTGGTTGTACGCGGACCAGACTAGCGTTGCGGATGGCGCATAAGCGTCACAGCAACGTCATTTAATTAAAGGAAATACCGTGGCACGTTATATCGGACCTAAAGCAAAACTCTCCCGCCGTGAAGGTACGGACCTGTTCCTCAAGAGCGCACGCCGCTCGCTGGATTCCAAGTGCAAACTGGATTCCAAGCCAGGCCAGCATGGCCGCACTTCCGGCGCACGTACATCGGACTACGGCAATCAACTGCGTGAAAAGCAAAAAGTGAAGCGCATGTACGGCATTCTGGAACGCCAGTTCCGCCGTTATTTCGCCGAAGGCTCCCGCCGCAAGGGCAGCACCGGCGAAGTCATGCTGAAGTTGCTGGAATCGCGCCTCGACAACGTCGCCTATCGCATGGGCTTCGGTTCGACTCGCGCTGAAGCGCGGCAGCTGGTGTCGCACAAGGCGTTCACGGTCAATTCGGTAGTCGTCAACATCGCATCGTATCAAGTGAAGCCGGGCGACGTGGTCGCCGTGCGCGAAAAGGCCAAGAAGCAAGTTCGTATCGTCGAAGCGCTGGCATTGGCCGCACAAGTCGGCATGCCTTCGTGGGTCGACGTCGATGCCAAGAAAATGGAAGGCATTTTCAAATCGCTGCCGGATCGCAGCGAATTCGCCAACGACGTCAACGAATCCCTGATCGTCGAACTGTATTCCCGTTAATACCGGTGCGGCGTAAGCCGCATCGCGTCAGTGATCAGCCCTTCTCCCCGCGAGAGGGGCATTTTATAGAGCCGTCAGCCTTATCGGTGTAACGAGCCGAGGGTATTGAAAAGGACAATCCATGCAAAATAGTTTGTTGAAGCCGCGTATTATTGAAGTTGAAGCGCTTGGCGCCGGTCATGCCAAGGTCGTCATGGAACCGTTTGAACGTGGCTATGGCCATACGCTGGGCAATGCGTTGCGCCGCGTTCTGCTGTCGTCGATGGTCGGCTATGCGCCGACTGAAGTCGTGATCGCAGGTGTCGTGCACGAATATTCGTCGCTGGACGGCGTGCAGGAAGACGTTGTCGATATCCTGTTGAACCTGAAAGGCGTCGTATTCAAGCTGCATAACCGCGACGACGTCGCACTGACCCTGAAAAAAGAAGGCGAAGGCGCAGTGCTGGCTTCGGACATCGACTTGCCGCATGACGTCGAGCTGATCAATCCGAATCACGTGATCGCCAATCTGACCGCCGGCGGCAAGCTGGACATGCAGATCAAGGTCGAAAAGGGCCGCGGCTATGTGCCGGGCAACGTTCGCCGCCTGACTGAAGACGCCAACAAGACCATCGGCCGCATCATTCTGGACGCATCGTTTTCGCCAGTTCGCCGCGTGTCTTACGCAGTGGAATCGGCGCGTGTCGAACAGCGTACCGATCTGGACAAGCTGGTCATCAACATCGAAACCAACGGCGTCATCACGCCGGAAGAAGCGATTCGCCAATCGGCGCGCGTGCTGGTCGATCAACTGAATGTATTCGCGGCGCTGGAAGGCACCGAAGCGGCTGCCGAAGCACCTTCGCGCGCACCGCAGGTCGATCCGATCCTGTTGCGTCCGGTCGACGACCTGGAACTGACAGTACGTTCGGCCAACTGCCTCAAAGCAGAAAACATTTACTACATTGGCGATCTGATCCAGCGTAGTGAAAATGAACTGTTGAAGACACCGAACCTGGGTCGCAAATCCTTGAATGAAATCAAGGAAGTCCTGGCGTCGCGCGGCCTGACACTGGGCATGAAGCTGGAAAACTGGCCGCCTGCAGGCCTGGAAAAATAATGTGCGATAATCGCCGGCTTCGCGCAAAGCGTGAAGCCGGCGTTTCATGGCGCATGGCACTACAGTAGTACCGCTGTATCGAAGTCGCATCACCCTGTTTGCAGCACAACACCAAACCGGTCCGCGGCAACCCGACCAGGGCGCCGATCGAAGAACTGGATTTTTATTTAAAACTTAAAGGAAATATCATGCGTCACCGTCACGGCCTTCGTAAACTGAATCGTACTTCTTCCCACCGTCTCGCAATGCTGCGCAACATGATGGTTTCGCTGCTGCGCCACGAAGCAATCAAGACCACGCTGCCGAAGGCAAAGGAACTGCGCCGCGTCGTCGAACCAATGCTGACATTGGGCAAGACCGACACACTGGCAAACAAGCGCCTGGCTTTCAGCCGCCTGCGCGACCGCGAAATCGTCGGCAAGCTGTTTTCGGATCTGGGTCCACGTTACGCAACACGTAACGGCGGTTATCTGCGCATCCTGAAAATGGGTTTCCGCGTTGGCGACAATGCCCCGATGGCTTTCGTCGAACTGCTGGACCGTCCTGAAGTCAGCGACGACGCAGACGTACCTACAGCGGAATAATATCGATCGATGACTAGCAGATAGTCCGATATATGGAAGAGCCAGGCGATGCCTGGCTTTTTTGCTTTTTGCGCATATCTATTTTCGGCATGTCGAAACTGCCGGGCCGCCCGGCGGAAACGGCAGGCTGTGGTATATTTTTGGCCGGCGCAGGTCCTGCCGAACACTGAAAGAATGCAAATGATTTCCCCTGTTTCGAATCCGATGTCGTCCTCGGTGCCCCGGCATGCGTTTCGCGCCTGGCTGATGGCGCTGTCTTTATTATTGCTGGGCTTCTTGCTGTTGGCGCCCCTGGCGCATGCCGAAGACAATTTCCTCGAGCCGGAACAGGCATTCAAATTCTCCGCGCAGATGGCCGATGCCCACACGCTAGAGATCAGCTACAACATTGCCGACGGTTATTACATGTACCGCGAGCGTTTTCATTTCAAGGCGGACAACGGCGCCAAACTCGGCCAGCCCGTATTCCCGGCCGGGAAAATAAAATTCGATCAGACTTTCCAGAAGGACGTCGAGACCTATCGCGGCAAAGTCAGCATCCGCATTCCCATTACCGGTGACACGCCGTTCCGCCTGACGTCAACCGCTCAGGGCTGCACCGATAAGGGCTTGTGCTATTCCCCGATGGATTCGGCCGCGCAACTGACGCCGATCAGCACCGCGGCCGGCAATACCATGAGCGTTACCGTCGTGGCGCCGGCAGCAAATGACGCGGCAGGCAGCGCAGGCGCGATAGGCGCAAGCAGCGACGGCAACGATATCGGCAGCATCCAGGCCTCACTGAGCAGCGGCAGACTACTCGTGATTCTGCCCTTGTTCTTCCTGCTGGGCCTGGGACTGTCCCTGACGCCCTGCGTATTGCCGATGGTGCCTATCCTGTCGTCGATTATCGTCGGCGAAGGCGCGCGTTCCTCGCGCGGACGCGGCTTGCTGCTGTCGGCGGTGTATGCGCTGGGCATGGCGCTGGTATATACCGCATTGGGCGTGGCGGCCGGACTGGCTGGACAGGGGCTGGCGGCCGCGCTGCAGAACCCGTGGGTGCTGAGCTTGTTCGCGCTGTTGCTGATTGCGTTGTCGCTGTCGATGTTCGGTTTCTATGAGCTGCAGGTGCCGGCATCGTGGCAAACCCGGCTGTCGCAGGCATCGGGCGGCCAGGACGGCGGCAAACTGATCGGGGTATTCGTCATGGGCGCCATTTCGGCGCTGATCGTCGGCCCCTGCGTGGCGGCGCCTCTGGCCGGCGCCTTGCTGTACATCAGCCAATCCCGCGACGTATTGATCGGCGGCAGTGCGCTGTTTGCAATGGCTGCAGGCATGAGCGTGCCGTTATTGCTGGTTGGCGTGTCGGCCGGTGCGTTGCTGCCGCGCGCCGGCGGCTGGATGGAAGGCGTCAAGCGCTTCTTCGGCGTATTGATGCTGGCTACCGCGCTGTGGATGGTCATGCCGGTATTGCCGGGCGCCGCGGCGGTCGCGTGCTGGGCATTGCTGGGGCTGGGCTATGGCGCCTACATGGTCTGGGGGCAGCAAGGCGGCTGGATCGCCAAAGGCGTGGGGGTGGCTGCGCTGATCCTGGGCGGCCTGCAACTGGTCAATGTCAGCACCGGCGGCCGCGATGCCTTGGCGCCGCTGGCGCAACTGGCCGGCGCGCCGCAATCGAAGCTCGATTTCCGCCGCGTCAAGTCGGAAGCCGAACTCGATGCCGTGCTGGCGCAGACGGGCGGCAAGCCGGTCATGCTGGATTTCTATGCGGATTGGTGCGTGAGCTGCGTTGAAATGGAAAAGAGCACCTACACGGATCCGCAAGTGCACGCGGCGCTCGGCAGTTTTATCTTGCTGAAAGCGGACGTGACTGCCAATAACGCCGACGACAAGGCATTGTTGAAACGTTTCGCACTGTTCGGCCCGCCGGGCATCATCTTTTACGACGGCAATGGCCGCAAACAGGACAACAAAACCCTGATCGGCTACGAAAACGCGCAACAATTTGCAAAACGGCTGGCATTGTAAAAGCAAAATCCATAGCTTTTGCGAAAGCCTTGCTGCATTTGTATGAAATTTTGCTATATGCAAAGTCCTTAAGAATTGTTTGCCGCCGAAGATGTCAACGCTATAGTTATTCGTCCAGCTATCGATGTTCATCAAGGAGACTCACCATGACCTTACGTTTGGGCGATACCGCCCCTGATTTCGAGCAGGATTCCACGATCGGCAAGATCAAATTCCATGAATGGGCCGGCGACTCCTGGGTTGTGCTGTTTTCCCATCCTGCCGACTTTACCCCGGTCTGCACCACCGAACTGGGACTCACCGCCAAACTCAAGCCTGAATTCGACAAGCGCAACGTCAAGGCGATCGCACTGTCGGTCGATCCGGCCGACGCCCATGCCAGCTGGATCAAGGATATCGAGGCAACCCAAAAAACCGTGGTCGGCTTCCCGATCATCGCCGACGTCGATAAATCCGTTTCGACGCTGTACGACATGATCCATCCGAACCAGTCGGAAACGGCGACGGTGCGCTCGGTATTCATCATCGATCCGAAGAAGAAAGTGCGTCTGACCCTGACGTATCCGATGAGCACCGGACGCAATTTCAACGAAATCCTGCGTGTCATCGACGCCCTGCAACTGACCGACTCCCATACCGTGGCAACGCCGGGCAACTGGCAGGACGGCGACGACGTGATCATTCCGCTGTCGATCAAGGACGAGGAAGTGATCAAGCAGAAATATCCGAAGGGCTACAAGGCCGAGCGGCCTTATCTGCGCCTGACGCCACAGCCGAACAAGTAAGCGGCGCAAGCGTCGAAAACAGCGCAAAACGCGAAGCGCGTAAAAAAACGTCCCGGACATTGCTGTACGGGACGTTTTTTATTGTGCTGCTTGTTTGCGTAAATTCAGGCGTGCTTCAGGTAACGCGCCACGTCGCGGGCAAAATAGGTCAGCACGCCATCGGCGCCCGCGCGCTTGAACGCCATCATCGTTTCCATGACGGTCTTGTCGTGATCCAGCCAGCCGTTTTGCGCGGCCGCCTTGATCATCGCGTATTCGCCGCTGACCTGGTAGGCAAAGGTCGGCACGCGGAATTCATCCTTCACGCGCCGCACGATGTCCAGATACGGCATGCCGGGCTTGACCATCACCATATCGGCGCCTTCAGCCAGGTCCAGCGCCACTTCGCGCAGGGCTTCGTTGCTGTTGGCCGGATCCATCTGGTAGTTGCTCTTGTTGCTCTTGCCCAGATTTGCGGAAGAACCGACCGCATCGCGGAACGGACCATAGAAGGCCGATGCGTATTTGGCGGAATACGCCATGATGCGGGTGTGGATGAACCCGTTTACTTCAAGCGCCGAGCGGATTGCACCGATGCGTCCGTCCATCATGTCGGAAGGCGCGACGATGTCGACCCCGGCCGCGGCATGCGTAAGAGCCTGTTGCACCAGCAAGCGGCAGGTTTCATCGTTGATGACATAGCCGTGGGCATCCAGCACGCCGTCCTGGCCGTGGCTGGTGTAGGGGTCGAGCGCGACGTCGGTCAGAATGCCCAGTTCGGGGAAGCGCTGCTTCAATTCGCGCACGATGTGCGGCACCAGGCCGTTGGGATTGGTCGCCTCGGTGCCGTCAGGCGTCTTCAGGCTGGCGTCGATCACGGGAAACAGCGCCAGCACCGGAATCCCCAGCGCCACGCATTCCTCGGCCACCGGCAGCAGCAAATCCAGCGACAGCCGCTCCACGCCCGGCATCGACGCCACGGTTTCACGCCGGTTCTGGCCTGCCAGCACAAATACCGGATAAATCAGGTCGGACGTGGTCAGGACATTTTCGCGCATCATCGCACGCGAAAATGCATCCTTGCGCATGCGGCGCATCCGGATGGCGGGGAATTGAGCGATTTTTGGCAGTTGGATCATGGGAGTCGATTATAAAGTTTATTCCTGGGGGGCAAGAACTTTTCCGCGAATGGCCGTTCTATTGCGCAGGTATTCGTTACCTCCCGCGCATGCTCATCCCTCATGACGCGGGATCGTGCCTATCGGCACGATATTAACCCCGGAAAGACAAATGTGCTTTCCGGGGTCTTTTTATGCCCCCGCCGGCGGCGAGTCGGCGGAGATGTCCGAATCGGATTCCGTCAACGGCAAGGGCTGGTCCAGCCCGGCCAGCGCCAGAATGCGGGCATCCGCTTCCTCCAGACCGGTGCGCTTGAGCGCGGAAAACAACTGGGCGGTGAAGGGAAACGGCTTGCCGTCCTCGTCCACATAGCTCGACAACACCGTATTTGCCATGCGCAGCGCATTGGCCTGCTCATTGCGATTGAGCTTGTCGGCCTTGCTTAAAATGCAATGCAATGGCTTGCCGGTGGGCGCAAACCATTCGACCATCTGAATATCCAGATCGGTGAAAGGGCGGCGCGAATCCACAATCAGCACCAGCGCGGCCAGTTGTTCACGGGCGCGCACGTAATCGCCCAGCAGTTCCTGCCAGTGCAGCTTGGCCGAACCGGAGACCTCGGCGTAGCCGTAGCCGGGCAAGTCGACCAGCAAGGCGCGGATTTCGTCGACTTTGGTTTCGTCCTTGCGATGCTGGCCCACATGCGCGCCGCCGATCGAGAAATAATTGATATGCTGTGTCCGGCCCGGCGTCTTGGAGGCGAATGCGAGCTTTTTCTGATTGCAGAGGATATTGATCGCAGTCGATTTGCCGGCATTGGAACGGCCGGCGAAGGCGATTTCCGGCACGTGCAGTCTGGGCAGGTCGCGCAAGTGATTTACTGTTGTAAAGAAGCGTGCTTGCCAAAGTAGGGACATAGAGGGATCAGTAGAAAATGCAATGCGGGGGGCAAAAATGCCAGAAAGCTATTGTACAATAAGGGGTTATAGCTTGTTGACTTGCTTGGGGGCGGTTGCAGGGGCGCCGGCGCAGTTGGGAGCCGGTTCGCATGATCTGCAACAGCTTCGTATCAACCGTGGATCGACCGTGGAGCGGGGACAATAAGGGGAGCAGTAGCTGCACTGTATCGCCGCCGCTGACAGAATTTTATTATCAAGTCTTAGGGTGTTTGAATGAACCGTGCCTTTTCGCCATTTCTGAAGTCCTTGCTGACCGCATTGATTGCCTTTTCGTCCATCGCCGCTTCCGCTGCGGATGCACCGGCAGCGCCTGCCAAGGCCGACCCCGCCAAGGGCGAAGCCCTGTATTCCGCCGGCGACGCGGCCCGCAACCTGACTGCCTGCGTATCCTGCCACGGCGCGGCCGGCAACTCGACCATCACGCAGAACCCGCGTCTGGCCGGCCAGCACGATGCCTACATCATGAAGCAGCTGAAAGACTTCAAGTCCGGCGACCGCAGCAATCCGATCATGTCGCCACTGGCCAAGCTGCTCACCGATGACGACATCAGGAATCTGGCCGCATACCTGAACGCGCAGGCGCCAAAACCGGGCGCCGCGAAAAATGCCGCGACCCTGGCGTTGGGCAAGCAAATCTATCGCGGCGGCATTGCCGACAAGAACGTACCGGCCTGCGCTGCCTGCCATGGCCCGACCGGCGCCGGCATTCCAGCGCAATATCCGCGTCTGGCCGGCCAGCATCAGGATTACACTATCGCCGAGCTGACCAACTTCCGCGCCACGACCGGCGCCAATGTGCGCAACAACAGCGCGCCGATGAAAACCATTGCGGCGCGCCTGTCCGATGACGAAATCAAGGCAGTCTCGGATTACATTGCCGGATTGAAGTAAAACCAAGTAAATAATTATCGAGGGGGTGGCTGATTAGCCACCCCTTTTTTCATTTTTCGGACAGCCTTTGTTACAAATTGTATGGCAGGACATCGAAATAACCATGAGTGTCGTTTATGAGTGTTAGCACCGCAGGCATCGAACTGAAAACCTCCCGCCGCTGGCTGGCGAACGGGGTGGAACTCATTTCGTCGATGCGCTTCGCCATCAGCCTGCTGACCCTGATCGCGATCGCCTCGGTGATCGGGACGGTGCTCAAGCAGAGCGAGCCGATGACCAATTACGTGAACCAGTTCGGCCCGTTCTGGTTCGACATATTCGGCAAGCTCGGTCTGTACGCCGTGTATTCGACCTGGTGGTTTCTGCTGATCATGACGTTCCTGGTGGCGTCGACGTCCCTGTGCATCTGGCGCAACGCGCCCAAGATGATCAAGGACATGCGCAGCTGGAAGCTCAACGTGCGCGAACAATCGCTGCGCAATTTCCATCACAAGGCGGAATGGCGCGCGGCCGTGGCGCCGGCGCTGCTGGCGCAGCAATTGACGGCGCGCATCGTCAACAAGGGCTATCGGGCCCGCATCGTCGAAAAAGACCAGGCCATCCTGATTACCGCCAAGCAGGGCGCGGCCAACAAGTGGGGCTATATCTTCGCCCACAGCGCAATCATCGTGATCTGCATCGGCGGCCTGCTCGATTCGAATCTGCCGATCCGCTTCCAGCAATGGGTCGGCGGCAAGACGCCGTTTTCCGGCAGCGGCCTGATCGCCGACATCGCGCCGGAGCATCGCCTGTCGACCGCCAATCCGACCTTCCGCGGCAACACGCTGATTCCGGAAGGCTCGGCCAGCAGCACCGCCATTATCCCGCAGCAGGACGGCGTGCTGATCCAGGACCTGCCGTTCACCATTCAACTGAAGCGCTTCGTCATCGATTTCTATTCGACCGGCATGCCGAAGCTGTTCGCCAGCGAAGTGGTATTGCAGGATCACAAGACCGGTGAAATCGTCACCGGGACCATCAAGGTCAACCAGCCGATGTTCTATGACGGCATCGCCTTGTATCAATCCAGCTTCGAGGACGGCGGCAGCCTGCTGCAGCTGGCGTCCTACCCGATGCAGGGCGGCGGCAGCCAGAGCATGCCGCTCAACGGCAAGGTCAACGAGAGCACGCCGCTGGCCAAGGACAGCGACTACACCGTCGAATGGAGCGGCTTCCGTCCGTTCAATGTGGAAAACCTGAGCAAGGCCGGCAGCGCCGCCGGCGGCAGCGGCGGCGAAGACGTGCGGGCGGTCAACAAGAGCCTGAACAACAAGCTGGCGCAGGATTTGTCGGATCACCTGGGTTCCGGCGCCAAAAGCGCGAACAGCAAGGATTTGAAAAACGTCGGCCCCAGCGTGCAATACAAATTGCGCGACAAGACCGGCCAGGCGCGGGAATTCCTGAACTACATGCAACCGATCGAAATGGACGGCGTCTACGTTTTCCTGGCCGGCGTGCGCGACAATCCGGGCGATCAGTTCCGCTATTTGCGCATCCCGGCCGATGATGACGATTCGGTCGACGAGTGGATGCGTCTGCGCGCCGCCCTGACCGATCCGCAACTGCGGGCAGCCGCGGCGCAGCGTTATGCGCAGCGGGCCATGCGCGACGACCGGCCCGGCATCGATGCGCTGCGCCGGCAATTGCAGGAATCGGCGCAGAAGGGCATGGATCTGTTCGCCGGCGACGGCAAGGTTTCGGGCTATCTTGCGGTCTCGCGTTTCCTGGAAAACGTCCCCGCAGCCGAACAGGAACGCGCCGCCGATATTTTTATTAAAATCCTCAATGGCAGCCTGTGGGATTTATGGCAAGTGGCGCGCGAAAAGGCCGGCCTGAAGGCGCTGGAGCCGTCCGAAAAGCACGCGCGCTTCGTGCAGGTGGCCACCAATGCCCTGTCGGACGCCGGTTTCTACGGCGCGCCGGTCTATCTGCAGTTGCGCGGATTCGAGGAAATCAAGGCCTCCGTATTGCAGTTGACGCGTTCGCCGGGTAAAAAGGTCGTGTATCTGGGCTGCCTGCTGCTGGTGCTGGGTGTGTTTTCGATGCTGTACGTGCGCGAGCGCAGGGTTTGGGTCTGGCTGCGTCCGGACAGCGATGGCGAGGGCGGCAGCCATGCTCTGATGGCCATGAGTTCGCAGCGCAAGACTTTGGATTTTGAAAAAGAATTTGAATCGCTGAAAGCGCAGTTGACGCAATCGGCGTAAGCTCCCGCAATCGCCGCCGGCCACGGCTCGGGCGATGCAGGAAATCGGAGAAATGATGGAATTAACGCAAACTTACGTTCCCGATCAGGGATTTTTCAAGCGCCTCGGCACAATCGACTGGCTGTTCGGCGCGGCATTGCTGGCGGGCTCCCTGTTCGGCCTGTATCGGTACGGCAACTTCATGGATTACTATGAAAAAGCCGTGCTGCTGCTGGCTGCGCCGGTATTCGCCTGCCTCGGATGGCACTGGAAACCGGTGCGTTCGCTGATGGCCGGACTGGCGGTGCTGTCGCTGTCGGCAATCGCCATGTATCACGGCTCGCTGCAGATGGCGGATCAGAAATTCTTCCTGAAATATTTGTTGTCGAGCCAGTCCGCCGTGTTGTGGATGAGTGTGTTTTTCTTCCTCTCCACGCTGTTTTACTGGGGCGGCATGATCGCGCGCTCGGACACCGGCTTTTCGATCGGTTCCAAGCTGTGCTGGGCCGGCGTCGTTTTCGGTTTCACCGGCATGCTGGTGCGCTGGTACGAGTCCTATCTGATCGGCGCCGACGTCGGCCATATCCCGATCTCGAATCTGTATGAAGTGTTCATCCTGTTCTGCATGATCACCGCATTGTTCTATCTGTATTACGAAGCCCACTATAAAACGCGCCAGCTCGGCGCATTCGTGATGCTGGTGGTGTCGGCCGCAGTCGGCTTCCTGTTGTGGTACACCGTGGCGCGCGACGCTTCCGAAATCCAGCCACTGGTGCCGGCCTTGCAAAGCTGGTGGATGAAAATCCACGTGCCGGCCAATTTCATCGGCTACGGCACGTTCTCGCTGGCGGCAATGGTCGGCCTGGCGTATCTGCTGAAATCCAAGGGTTATCTGGCCGACCGCCTGCCGTCGCTGGAAGTGCTGGACGACGTCATGTACAAGTCGATCGCGGTCGGCTTCACCTTCTTCACGATCGCCACCATCCTGGGCGCGCTGTGGGCCGCCGAAGCATGGGGCGGCTACTGGTCCTGGGATCCGAAGGAAACCTGGGCGCTGATCGTCTGGCTTAATTATGCCGCCTGGCTGCATATGCGCCTGATGAAGGGCCTGCGCGGCCAGGTCGCCGCCTGGTGGGCATTGATCGGTCTGCTGGTGACCACTTTCGCTTTCCTCGGCGTGAATATGTTCTTGTCCGGCCTGCATTCCTACGGCGAGCTGTAACATGAGGCCGGCGCTGCCGACGGCGCTGGCCATCCTGTCGCATCCATGCCGCATTTGCAATCCCGGGACCAGCCTCCATTTCAGCAGGAAATGACCTCATTCAATCCGATTTCCGTGCGCGCATTCGTCGCACACAGCCAACTCCAGCGTAGAACGCGCACCCGTTTCCGGGTCGCCGCGGGCTTGCTGTTGTCGCTGCTGTTGCATGCGGCATTGCTGTGGTACGCGCTGTCGGTCGCGCCGTCGCCGCCGCTGGGCGCTTCCTCGCCGGTCCAGGCGCCGCTGATGGTGACCTTGCTGCAGAATCAACAGAAGGCGCCGTCGGCCAATGCGCCGTCGCCGCTGCCGCCGGAGCCGGTGCGGTCGAACAACAAGCCCACGCCGAAGCCGCAAAAGCAGATCAAGCGCGCGGAGCCGAAAGCCGTCAAGCCGAATACGCCGCCGTTGCCGGAAGCGCCAAGCGCCATGCGGGCGCCGCCGGCGGCCGACATGAGCAGCATGCTGGAAGCGGCGCGCGCGCGTCGCGCGGCGGAGGCGTCGACTTCCAGCGAGGACGCGATTTCGCGCGAAAGCAACCGTGCGCCGTCCGGCAACGAGGTGGCCCAAGCCAATGTCGACTTCTCGCTGCGCAAGAACAAGGGCATCAGCGGCGTGTTTGAAGTGCTCAGCGTGGGGCCGCGCATCGGCATCTTCCGCTTCATCGGCTGGACCTCGGATGCTGCCGACAATACGCGCCAGACCATCAGCGTCGATGCGGGCCTCGGCGGCGATGTGCAGCAGGCCATCATCAAACGCATGATCCAGCTGATCCGCCAGCACTACAAAGAAAACTTCAACTGGGACTCGCAGCGCCTGGGCCGTGTTGTCATACTATCGGCGCGTGAAAAGGACGAAGCCGATCTGCGGCGTTTCATGACCGAGGAATTCTTCGAGCGCCCGCGTTACTAGAGCGTGAACGCAGGGCATGGCGGAAACCGGGCGCAAGACGTTACCAAACGTTACGGCGTGTACACTGTGACATAAAAGTTCCGCGGAGCGGTGCTAATCTGCTGAAATCGTCGACCTATACAGAGGATCTGCCATGCTGATCAAACGCCAGCCCAACGTAAGCGATCACCCGCTCGTTTCCGAAATCACGCCACGCGAGATATTTGAATCCCGCCGCACGTTCGTCAAACAACTGGCGCTCGGTTCGATCGCCGGCGCCGGCCTGCTGGAAATGGCCTCGCGCGAGGCATTCGCCCAGAGCGCCGGCGCGCAAAAACTGGCCGCCGCGCGCAACGCCGCCTATGTTGCCGCCGATAAAGTCACGCCTTACAAAGACATCACCACCTACAATAATTACTACGAATTCGGCACCGACAAGGCCGATCCGGCCAAGACCGCGGGCACGCTGAAAACGCGTCCCTGGAGCGTCGCCATTGAAGGCGAGGTCAAGAAGCCGATGACCCTGGATCTGGACACCCTGATGAAAATCGCGCCTCTGGAAGAGCGCATCTACCGGCTGCGCTGCGTCGAAGGCTGGTCGATGGTGATTCCGTGGATCGGCTATTCCTTCTCCGAACTGATCAAGAAGGTCGAGCCGACCGCCAACGCAAAATACGTGCAGTTCGTCACGCTGGCCGACAGCAGGCAGATGCCGGGTTTGTCGGATCCGGTATTGCAATGGCCCTATACCGAAGGCCTGCGCATGGACGAAGCCAATCACCCGCTGGCCCTGCTGACCTTCGGCCTGTACGGCGAGGTGCTGCCGAACCAGAACGGCGCGCCGGTGCGCATCGTGCTGCCGTGGAAATACGGCTTCAAATCGGCCAAGTCCATTGTCAAGATCCGCTTCCTGAAAGAGCAGCCGAAGACCGCCTGGAACAGCTATGCCGCCAATGAATACGGCTTTTATTCCAATGTCAATCCGGCGGTGGATCATCCGCGCTGGTCGCAGGCCAGCGAACGCCGCATCGGCGAAGACGGTTTTTTCACCAAAAAACGTCCGACGCTGCTGTTCAATGGTTATAACGAGGTCGCGCCGCTGTATGCGGGCATGGATCTGAAAAAGTATTTCTAGGACTGGTAGGGAGGGGATAAATTGAACTTACGCAACCCGACGCCGAAGCAGGTCGGCTGGATCAAGGGCATTCTGTTCGTGCTGGCGCTCTTGCCGTTCGCGCGGCTGGCGCTTTTCACGTTTACCGACCGGCTGGGTGCCAATCCGATCGAATTCATTACGCGCAATACCGGCGACTGGACCTTGTACTTCCTCTGCATCACGCTGGCCGTGACGCCGGTGCGCAAATTATCCAATTGGGGGTGGCTGCTTCGCTTGCGCCGCATGTTCGGGCTCTTTGCATTTTTTTACGTATCGCTGCATTTCATGACGTTCTTCTGGTTTGACCATTTCTTCGATCTGAACGAGATGTGGAAAGACGTTGTCAAGCGGCCCTTCATCACGGTCGGTTTTAGCGCCTTTGTATTGTTGATTCCACTGGCCGTCACCAGCACCAACAAGATGATCCGCAGGCTGGGCGCCAAACGCTGGCAATGGCTGCACCGGCTGATCTATCTGATCGTGCCGCTCGGCGTGCTGCATTTCTGGTGGATGAAGGCGGGCAAGAACCTGCTGGCGCAGCCGATTCTGTTTACGGTGATTGTGGCGGCACTATTGTTATTCAGAGTGCTGTTCCGCAAGCCGCGCGCCGCGGCCGCGCCGGCAAGGGCCAAGCAGTCCGCCTGATTCGAAGAAGGGAATCCGGCCCTAGGCCCGGTGGTTCTCTTCGCGCGGCTCACGCGCCAGCAGGCGCGTTACCATCTCCTCAACCGGCAGGCCGTCGAAAAGCGCGCTGGCGACGGCGTCGCTGATCGGCATTTCCACGCCATGCTTCTGCGCCAATGCGCGCACCGCCCTGGCGCAGCGCACGCCTTCGGCCACATGGCCCAATTCCGTTTCGATCTGCTGCAGCGGCTTGCCTTGCGCCAGGCCGAGCCCGACCTTGCGGTTGCGCGACAAATCGCCGGTGCAGGTCAGAATCAGATCGCCCATGCCGGACAAGCCGGTGAAGGTTTCGGCTCGCGCCCCCAGCGCCACGCCGAAGCGGGTAATTTCGGCCAGCCCGCGCGTGATCAGCGCGGCGCGCGCATTCAGGCCCAGCGCCAGTCCGTCGGCGGCGCCGGTGGCGATCGCCAGTATGTTCTTTACCGCGCCGCCGACTTCGACGCCGATCAGATCGTCGCTCGAATAAATGCGCAACCGCTCGCCATGCAGCGCCTCGACCACAAGTTCGGCAAGGCCGGCGTCGGTGCCGGCGAAAGTCAGGGCGCAAGGCAGGCCGCGCGCCACTTCCTGTGCGAACGAAGGGCCCGAAAGGGCGCCGGCGGGAATCCGGTCGCCGAGCACTTCGCGCACGATCTGGTGCGGCAGCAAATGCGTATCCTGCTCCAGTCCCTTGCACAGCCAGATCAGATTCGGCACATCGGGCCGCAGCGCATGCGCGGCGATCCGGTCGCCGATGGCGCGCAAACCGGAAACCGAAGAAGCGGCGATCAGCAGGGTATCGGTGTGGGCGGCCGCGCCGGCATTGGATGGCGGCGCGGCTGCGTGCGCCAGCGCCGCGTCGAAATCAGGGCTGCATTGCAGATTGGGAGGCAGCGCGAAGCCGGGCAGATAGGGTTTGTTTTCGCGGTCGCGCTGCATCGCATGCAAGGCGGCGGCATCGCGGCCCCACAGCAGAACCTCATGCCGTTTGGCCAGTGCAATTGCCAGCGCGGTGCCCCATGCGCCCGCGCCCAGGACGGTGATTTTCATGCGGAAAAAGGCCGGAGCCTGAGGTCGGTTCGGGCGATCGGCCAGCCGCGCATGCGTCAGCTGCCCCAGACTTCGGTGATCTTGACGTAGCCGCCCTGGCCGTCGCGGTGCTTGACCTTGAGCCAGCCCGAAACGGCCGGTTCGGCCACTTCCAGCAGGACATTCTTGTCGGCACTGAAGACCACCGGGCTGGCATCCTGCGCGGCCGCGTGGATCTTGGCGTTGGCGGCCGTCACCACTACATTGTGCTTGGCCGCCAATTGCTTCGATTGCACCCACGACAGGCTGCCCGCCGAATCCCGCACCTTGCTCCAGTCGCCGTAGGTCAGCACCACTTCCACCGGCATGCCGCGCGGCGCGACAAAGACCCTGCGGCCTTTTTCGGACGGCGCGTCGTACATGATCGCCGGCGCCGCGCCGACCGTTTTGTAATCGAGCGCATGGGCGCTGAAACTCAGCGTGGCGCCGGCCAGCAGCAAAGCCGATGTCGAAAGATTCAAAAGGCGGCGTGCAGGTTTCATGCGTGTATTCCTAGTTGATGCTGTTGGAAGCCGGTACGACGGTGCTGTCGGTCTGCTTCTCGGCCAGCGCCTGCAGGCGCTGCTGGTAGAACGCTTCGAAATTGACTTCGCTCAGATGGATGGGCGGGAAGCCCGAACGGGTCAGGATGTCGGCGATATTGGCGCGCAGGTAAGGGAAGATGATATTCGGGCAGGCGATGCCCAGCAGCGGATCGAGCTGTTCGCCCGGAATATTGCGGATTTCGAAAATGCCGGCCTGCTTGCCTTCCACCAGGAAAGCGACCTTGTCGCCGATTTTCGCGGTGACCGTTGCCGTCACTGTCGATTCGAAAATGCCTTCAGCCAGCGGCTGCGCGCCCACGTCCAGCGCCACTTCGATGTTCGGCGCTTCCTGTTCCAGGAAAATCGCCGGCGAATTCGGCTGTTCCAGCGACATGTCCTTCAGGTACACGCGCTGGATTTGGAAAACAGGCTGCGCCTGATCGGCTTGCTGAGGTTGTTGGGTTGCGTCCGACATAGATAGAGGCTTTCGTTGATTTCGTTGAAATGGATTTGCTGTGCTTGATGAAAATTGCCGCGCGGTCCGGGTTCCGGCCTCAGCCTTGGCCGTGCAGCAGCGGATCGAGCTTGCCGGCCCGGTCCAGCGCGCTGAGGTCGTCGAAGCCGCCCACATGGAAGCTGTCCACGTAGATTTGCGGCACGGTGCGGCGACCGGTCTTCTGCATCATGACTTCGCGTTGCGACGGATCCAGATCGATGCGGATCTTTTCGATTTCGGTGACGCCCTTTTGCGTCAGCAGCCGTTCGGCCATGGTGCAGTAAGGGCAGGTGCCGGTGCAATACATGGTGAGCTTGGCGCTGACGGGTGCGCTGTTTGAGGCGCCATTTGCCGTGCTATTGCTCATGCCGCACCTTTGACCGCTGCAGCCGCGCCGCCGACCACCGGCAGCGATTGTGCCTGCCAGGCGCTCATGCCGCCGGTCAGGCAGAACACTTCGGGAAAGCCGGCCTTGGCCAGGGTCGCCGCGGCGCCTGCCGCCTGCGTGCCGCTCTGGCACACCACCAGGAAATTGCGGGTCTTGAGCTTTTCCAGTTCGCCGACGCGCTTGGCCAGTTCCCTGGCCGGGATGTTGCGGGCGTCGCGGATATGGCCGGCCGCGAACTGGGCTTCATCGCGTACGTCGAGGATGACGGTCTTGTTCTGGTTGATCAGCTGGGTGGCCTGCAGCAGGGTGAGCTTGTTGCCGCCGCGTTGCTGCAGCATCGGTATGATCAGCGCGCCGCCGGACAAAATGGCCAGGCCGATCAGGAAAATATTGTCGATAATGAATTTCACAGGATTCCAATGGTTTTGTACAATCCCGGCATTATAAAATAGAAGCGGGATTGCTATTGTATTCCGCGCAAGTAATTGAGAGCCATTGCACAAGTACCGGTTGTAGGACAAGCGCGGCGCCGGTATTCATGCAATACGCTTTCCACACACACACTAACCTACCAAAAATAAATCATGTACAAAATTGTATTCATGCGCCACGGCGAATCCACGTGGAACCTGGCCAATCGTTTCACCGGCTGGGTCGACGTCGACCTGACCGAACAAGGCGTGGCCGAAGCCCGCCATGCCGGCAAACTGCTTAAAGAGGCCGGCTTCACCTTCGACCTGGCTTTCACCTCGGTGCTCAAGCGCGCCATCCGCACCCTCTGGACCACGCTGGACGAAATGGACCTGATGTACATTCCAATCAAGAACGACTGGCGCCTCAACGAACGGCATTACGGCGCATTGACCGGCCTGAACAAGGCGGAAACCGCCGCCCAGTACGGCGAGGAACAGGTCATGACATGGCGCCGCAGCTACGATACGCCGCCCGAACCGCTGGATCCGGCCGATCCGCGCGCCTCGTTCGACGACCCGCGCTACGCCGGCCTGAAGCCCGAGCAGATTCCGCTGACCGAATGCCTGAAGGACGCCGTCGCGCGCGTCATGCCGGCCTGGAACGACACCATTGCGCCCGCCATCAAGTCCGGCAAAAGCATCATCATTTCGGCCCACGGCAACAGCCTGCGTGCGCTGATCAAGTCGCTCGACGACATCAGCGACGAAGGCATCGTCGACGTCAACGTACCCAACGGCCAGCCGCTGGTGTATGAACTGGATGCCGACCTGAAGCCGATCCGCAGCTATTACCTGGGCGATCACGCCGCCATCGCAGCCGCATTGAGCGCCGTCGCCAACCAGGGAAAAGCCAAATAAACATCCTGCGAAGTTCCCGCCTGCCGGCGCTGGCGCTGGCGTGTGCAGCGCTGTTTGCCGGCCTGCCGCAGACGGCCGCGGCCCAGCCGGCCACCGAGCGCAGCAAGCAAAAGCTGGCCGCCGAGCGGCAGCGCGAGGAACTGCAGCAGAAACTGAACCTGCTCAAGCGCGACATCGACCGCACCGAAGTCGCCAAAGGCAGCGCCGCCGATGCGCTGGCGGCGTCCGAAAGCGCCATTTCCAAGGCCAACCGGTCGCTGCGCGACCTGGCCGGCGAACAGAAGCAATCGGAAGCCTCGCTGGCGCAATTGGTGCGCCAGCAGGATGAATTGAGCGGCATCGTCAACAAGCAGCAGGAACAGCTGTCGACGCTGCTGCGCCAGCAATACGTGGCCGGCAATGAAGACCGGATCAAGCTGCTGCTGTCGGGCGACAACCCCAACCGCATCAACCGCGACCTGCAATACATGGGTTACGTCTCGCAGGCCCAGGCCAGGCTGATCGAAACCCTGCGCGTCAATCTGCAGGCGGTGCGGGACAACAAGGCAAAAACCCAGAACGCCAAGTTCGAACTGGAGGAAATCGCCGGCGAACAGCGTGAACAGAAAACCGTGCTGGAGCAAGAAAAGGCGAAACGTGCCACATTACTGTCGCAGCTGTCGTCGAAATTGGCGGCGCAGCGCAAGGAAGCCGGCAACATCGAGCGCGACGGCCAGCGGCTGACCGGATTGGTCGATAAATTGACGGCGCTGATCGAGGCGCAGAAAAAAGCCGATGCGGCCGCGCGTGAGAAGCGCCAGCAGGAATTGCAGGCCAAAGCCAAGGCGCGCGCCGCCGAGCGTGAACGCCTGGCGGCGGCGAAAGCCCGCGGTTCCGCGGCGGGTCCGGCGCCGGCGGCGGCCGACGCCATCGATGACGATGAAGCGCCGGCGCAAGCGGCCGACAACGGCGCCGCGGCCGGGGCCGGCGTCGGCGACGACAATTTCGGCCAGCCGTTCGCCAGCCTGCGCGGCAAGCTGCGCATGCCGTTGCGGGGCGAACTGGCGGCCAAGTTCGGCGGCAAGCGCAGCGACGGCCCGGCCTGGAAAGGGTGGTTCATCCGCGCCGCCGAAGGCAGCGATGTGCGCGCCGTGGCGGCGGGCCGGGTGGTGTATGCGGACTGGCTGCGCGGCTTCGGCAATCTGATCATTGTCGATCACGGCAAGCAGTACATGACGATTTACGGCAATAATCAGGCAGTGCTGAAACGCGCCGGCGACCTGGTCAAGGCAGGGGATGTGATTGCCAGCGCAGGTAATAGCGGCGGTAATGAACAATCAGGTTTATACTTCGAAATGCGGCATGAAGGCCGTGCGTTTGACCCGCTCGGATGGGTAACTACTAGGTGAAAAATGGGTAGCAAATTCAAGAATTTCAGTTTGATCAGTTTGGGTTTGATCGCCGGCGTCGGCGTCACCTTGCAGTTCGATGCAATTGCGCAGAAAGCCGTGACGGCGCCGTTGCCGCTTGAAGAGCTCCGGCAATTGTCGGATGTATTCGGCCTGATCAAGTCCGACTACGTCGAGCCGGTCGAAGACAAAAAGCTGCTGACCGAAGCCATTTCCGGCATGGTCGCCTCGCTCGATCCCCATTCCGCCTATCTCGACAAGAAAGCCTTCAAGGAGCTGCGCGAAGGCACGATGGGCAAATTCGTCGGCCTCGGCATCGAAGTCGGCATGGAAGACGGCTATGTCAAGGTGATCTCGCCGATCGAGGATTCGCCGGCCTATCGCGCAGGCCTCAAGGCTGGCGATCTGATCACCCGTCTGGACAGCACCCCGGTCAAGGGCCTGACCCTGGACGAAGCGGTCAAGAAAATGCGCGGCGAACCGAATACCAAGATTACGCTGACTATCGCCCGCAAGAATGAAGACAAGCCGCTGGTCGTTACCGTCCAGCGCCAGGAAATCCGTGTCCAGAGCGTCAAGTCGAAAGTGGTCGAACCGGGCTTCGCCTGGATCCGCGTGACCCAGTTCCAGGACCGCACGGTTGAAGATCTTGCCACCAAGATCGCCGCGATCTATGCCCAGGAGCCGAATCTGAAAGGCCTGATCCTCGATTTGCGCAACGATCCGGGCGGCGTGCTGCCGGGCGCCATCGGCGTTGCCGGCGCGTTCCTGCCGAAGGATGCGGCGGTGGTTTCCACCAACGGCCAGCTGGCCTCGTCCAAGGCGACCTTCTACGCCAAGCGCGAATACTATACAAGCGGCCCGGGCGGCAACGATCCGTTGGCGAAATTGCCTGACGCGGTGAAAAAGGTGCCGATGGTGGTGCTGGTCAACGCCGGTTCGGCGTCGGCCTCCGAAATCGTCGCCGGCGCGCTGCAGGATTACAAGCGCGCCGTCGTGATGGGCACCCAATCGTTCGGCAAGGGTTCCGTGCAATCGGTCATTTCGTTGCCGCCGGACAAGGAAACCGCCGTCAAGCTGACCACGGCCCGTTATTACACGCCGAACGGCCGCTCGATCCAGGCCAAGGGCATCGTGCCGGATGTCATGGTCGACGAATATGCGGATGGCGACGGCCTGAACGGTTTCCGCCTGCATGAGTCGGATCTGACCAAGCATCTGACCAACGACAAGGACAAGGACGCCAATGTCGCCCGTCCGGTGGTAGCCGATCCGGAAGAAGAACAGCGTCTGGCCGCCATCGAAAAGAAACGCAAACCGATGGAATTCGGCAGCAGCGACGACTTCCAGCTGGCGCAGGCCTTGAACCAGTTGAAGGGCCAGCCGGTCAAGGTGTCGCAAGTCAAGCCGGAAGTGCGCGCCGAAGGCGAGAAGGACGACAAGCCGATCAAGGAACAGAAGGAAGAGAAGAAGGCTGTGCCGAAGTCGGATAAAAAATCCGACAAAAACACCGACAAGCCGAAGGACGACAAGAAATAATCGCGTCGCCGGGAACAAGGGGCCGCATTGCTGCGGCCTTTTTTTCGACCCTGTCGGCCCGGTTTGCAAACTGAATACGAACCGAATCCCTATCGATCCGCACCATGAACGACAACCAATTGCTCCGCTACTCGCGGCATATCCTGCTCGATGAAATCGATATCGGCGGCCAGCAGGCCCTGCTGGATGCCCACGCGCTGGTGCTCGGCGCGGGCGGTTTGGGCTCGGCGGCGGCGCTGTACCTGGCCGCGGCCGGCGTCGGCCGCATGACGCTGATTGACGACGACCGGGTCGATCTGACCAATTTGCAGCGCCAGATCATGCACAGCACCGCGCGGGTGGGCATGCTGAAGGTCGAATCCGGACGCACCGCTTTGGCGCAGATCAACGACGAAATCGAAATCGACGTCGTCGCCGAGCGGGTCGCGGGCGATCGTCTGTCGGCGCTGGTGGCCGGCGCCACCGTGGTGCTGGACTGCAGCGACAATTTCGCCACCCGGCATGCGATCAACCGCGCTTGCGTGGCGCACAAGGTGCCGCTGGTATCGGGCGCGGCGATCCGCTTCGACGGCCAGGTCAGCGTCTTCGATCCGCGCGACGCGGCCTCGCCCTGCTATGCCTGCCTGTTCGCGCCGGACCTCGAATTCGAGGAAACGCTCTGTTCGGAAATGGGAGTATTCGCGCCTCTGGTCGGCATTATCGGCAGCACCCAGGCCGCCGAGGCGCTGAAACTGGCCGCCGGCATCGGCGTTTCGCTGGCCGGAAGGCTGCTGATGCTGGACGCGCGCAGCATGACGTGGGATAGCGTCAAGGTGCCGCGCAACCCGGTTTGCCCGGTCTGCGGCAAGGATGCGGAGAGCTGTCGGGGCCGGTAGTGGTTATCCTCCACAGTTGATATACTATTTAATTGCCTGAATTGAATCTCGATGTAAAAGGGCGGCCGGTTTTGCACATTTAATCGTCAATGTCTGGTATAAACTGTGTCAGTTTTGCTGAGTGGATGGTGAGTCAGGCATTGATGAGGGGACAGTCATGGCTGCAAATGTTAAAAAACCCGCCAAAGCAGCGGAGCAGGCCGGCAAGACAGCATCGAAGAAAAACATCGCTGCGCCTGCAGCCAGGCCGGCGCCGAAGACGGTAGCCGGTGTTGTAAAATCGTTGCCTGAAAAGGCCGCCAGAACCGGTGCTGTCAAGACTGCCGGTCGGACAAACGAGGGGCCATCCGGGCCGAAGGCGAATGCCAAGGCCCAGGACGCCAAAGCGACCAAATCCAGTCCGCGTGCTCAGCAGGCGGCTGCCGGTTCGGATAAATTTAGAAAACCCGTGGTATCGAAAGTAAGCGAAGTGGCTAAAAATTCTCCCAATACCGCCGAGGCGAAAGCCGGCGAAGATTTGTTGACCGAAGCACAGATTTTGAAGATGGGCGAGAAGGATTACATGAACGAAGCCCAACTGGCTTTTTTCAAGGCTCGCCTGCAGCAACTCGAACGAGAGCTGGTCAAGAATGCCGGTGAAACCACCGAGCATTTGCGCGAAACCGTCCTGGTGCCGGATCCTGCCGATCGTGCGACGATCGAGGAAGAGCACGCACTGGAACTGCGCACCCGCGATCGCGAACGCAAGCTGCTGAAAAAAGTACAGCAGTCGATCGCCAGCATCGACACCGGCGAATACGGCTGGTGCGAGGAAACCGGCGAGCCGATCGGCGTGCCGCGCCTGCTGGCCCGGCCTACCGCGACGCTGTCGCTGGAAGCCCAGCAGCGGCGCGAGCTGAAGCAAAAACTGTACGGCGACTGATCTTCCCGCCGCGGCCGGCGCCGATCTTCACGGATCGCCGGCCGGCCCATCATTGCCGCTGCTAGTAAACCGGCAGCCTCGCCGTACTTTTCACTTCCTCCATCACCGCATAGGTATGCGTTTCGCGCACGCCTTTCAACTGCAGAAGCGATTTCCCCAGAAATTCGCGGTAAGCCTCCATATCCTTTACCCGCGCCTTGACCAGGTAATCGAAGCCTCCCGCGACCATGTGGCATTCGACGATTTCGCGAATGCTCTGCACGCTGTGCCTGAATTCCTCGAACACGTCCGGCGTGGTGCGATCCAGCACCACCTCAATGAACACCAGCAGCGCCACATCCAGCATGCGCGGATTCAACTGCGCGGCGAAGCCGAGAATATAACCGGCCTCCTGCAATTTACGCACACGCTCAAGGCAGGCCGCGGCGGATAAATTCACGCGCGAAGACAGATCGACATTACTGATGCGGCCGTCGATTTGTAATTCATTAAGGATTTTCTTATTAATTTTATCGAGCATTGAAGGTCTTAAAAATATAACGAGGTGAAATGGCGTCTGGCCGAAGATTGTTTTGTAATTGGCATCGATTAGCAGACCTCATATCCACCGACAACAAATAAAATTACCGCTCATTAAAACGTCAGTACGCGTATTAATCAAGCAGCCGGCGCGGACTCCCATCTCCAGGTTTTATCTTGTACAGGCGATGACACTCTGCGCCGGGCCGATTATTATTTTGTGAGGAATACATAAGTGACGACAGGTAAAGAGAATCCGTTTGCATCAACACGTTTGACATTGTCGCTGGCCGTTGCGATGGCGATGCCGGGCGCCGCCATCGCAGCCGCGGCGCCGTCGGCCACACAGGTGGTGAAGATCGGTTTCAGCGCGCCGCTGACCGGTCCGCAGGCTTCGGCCGGCGCCGACAACCTGGGCGGCATGCAGATGGCGCTCGACAGGCTCAACGCCGAAGGCATGACGATCGCCAACCAGAAGGTAAGCTTCAAGGCCATCGTCGAAGACGACCAGGGCGATCCGCGCAGCGGCATGGGCGCCGTGCAGAAGCTGATCGACATGCCGGTCGACGTCATGATGGGGCCATACAATTCCGGCGTCGTGATTCCCACTTCGCGGCTGCTCGACACCGCCGGCATCGTCACCATGACGGTTGCCTCCAATCCGAAAATCACCGAGCAGGGTTACGCCAATCTGTTCCGCGTCGCGCCCAGCGACAGCCAGCTCGGCGGCAAAATGGGTTTGTATGCGGCCAAGGAGCTGAAGGTCAAGCGCGTGGCGGTGGTGGACGACCGCACGGCCTACGGCCAGGGCCTGGCGATCGAATTCGCCAAGGTGGCCAAGGCCAACGGCCTGCAAGTGGTCGGCATGGAATACACCAACGACAAGGCGACCGATTTCAATGCCATCCTCACCTCGATCAAGGGCAAGCGCGCCGACGCCATCTTCTACGGCGGCTATGCGCCGCAAGGCGGCCCGATGCGGCGCCAGATGAAACAGCTCGGCATGGACATGTACCTGCTGGGCGGCGAAAGCATCTGCTCGCCTGAAATGGGACGGCTGGGCGGCGCCAATGTCGATGAAAAGGTCTATTGCGCGCGCGCCGGCGGCGAGCTGAACAAGAGCCCCGAGGCGAAGAACTTCGCCGTCGATTACCAGAAGCGCTTCCAGCGCACCCCCGAGGTTTTTGCCGCATCCTATTACGATGCGATGATGCTGATGGGGCAGGCAATGAAAGCCGCCGATGCGGTAAGCGGTCCGAAGCTCCAGGCCGAACTGGTCAAAATCAAATACCAGGGCGTGATGGGCAGTTATGAGTTCGACCCGCAGCATAATCTGAAAGACACGCCGGTCACCATTTTCAACTTCCAGAAGGGCCTGCCGACGCCGATCAGCACGTACTGACGCCGCCCGGCACGGATACTGCTTGCCCCGCGCAGCATGTATCCGTCTTCCACACATCAAATCGGTGCTAAATTGCATCTCAACCGCGTCGCCGGCGATTTTCGCCGCGCGGCCGCGACGTTCATACTATTCAATGCAATCTTGCCAATATTGATGTTGGCCGGATCGTTTTAATTATTTGTTACAGTAGACCTTTGCTCAGGCAGGGACGGAGACCAGATGGACATTTTTTTCCAGCAAATCATCAATGGGCTGGTGCTCGGCAGCATGTACGCCTTGATCGCGCTGGGTTACACAATGGTGTACGGGGTGCTGAACCTGATCAATTTCGCGCACGGCGACGTATTGATGATCGGCGCCATGGCCGGATTGACCATCCTGAAGCTGGTGCAGGGCGCCGCGCCCGGCTTGCCCGGCATCGTGCAACTGATCATCGCCATCCTCGGCGCCATCCCGGTGTGCGTCATCGTCAGCCTGATCATCGAAAGGGTGGCCTACCGTCCGCTGCGCAATGCGCCGCGCCTGGCCCCGCTGATCACCGCCATCGGCGTATCGATCCTGCTGCAGACGCTGGCAATGATGATCTGGGGCCGCAGCCCGGTGGCGTTTCCGCAGGTGATGTCGTCGGAGCCCTTGATTATCATGGGCGCGCTGATTTCGCCGACTCAGGTCATGCTGCTGATATTGGCTTTCGCCGCCATGGCGGGGCTGGTCTTCATGGTTGAAAAAACCCGCATGGGACGCGCGATGCGCGCCACCGCCGAGAATCCGCGCATCGCCGGCCTGATGGGCGTGGACGTCAACCGCGTCATCGTGCTGACATTCATCATCGGCGCTGCGCTGGCCGCGATTGCCGGCGTGATGTGGGCCGCCAACTATTCAACCGCGCAATTCGCGATGGGCTTCGTGCCGGGCCTGAAAGCCTTCTGCGCCGCAGTGCTGGGCGGCATCGGCAATATCTACGGCGCCATGGTCGGCGGCCTGCTGCTGGGCCTGATCGAAAGCCTCGGCGCCGGCTACATCGGCGACCTGACCGGTGATTTCCTGGGCAGCAATTACCAGGATATTTTCGCCTTCGTCGTGCTCATCATTGTGCTCACGCTGCGCCCGTCCGGCATCATGGGCGAACGTGTGGCCGACCGCGCCTGACCATCGCGCATACCGCCGCTTACAAGGATTTTCATGGCACAAACCACTAATGCTTCACAGAGCGCGGGGCCAAAACCCCGCAAAGCCGCCGGCAGCCTCATTTTGCTGCTGATCGTCATGATGGCGTTCCCGTTCATTGCCACGCAGTTCGGCAATTCCTGGGTACGCATCATGGACGTCGCATTGTTGTACATCATGCTGGCGCTGGGCCTGAACGTCGTGGTCGGTTTCGCCGGCCTGCTCGACCTGGGCTACATCGCGTTCTATGCGATCGGCGCCTATACCGCGGCCCTACTGGCCTCGCCGCAATTCGGCGCGGTGCTGCAATCGTTCGTCGACACCTATCCCGCGCTGGGCAATTTCCTGGTCTCCGTGTTCGGGCCCAGCATCCTGGCCAACGGCATCCATCTGTCGATCTGGCTGATCGTGCCGCTGTCCGCGCTGATCGCGGCGTTCTTCGGCGCCCTGCTCGGCGCGCCGACGCTCAAGCTGCGCGGCGATTATCTCGCCATCGTGACGCTGGGCTTCGGCGAAATCATCCGCATCTTCATGAACAACCTGAATGCGCCGGTCAACATCACCAACGGTCCCCAAGGGATCAACATGATCGACCCGGTGCGCATCTTCGGCACCTCGCTCGCGGGCGAACCCGGCACCGGTTCCACCGTCACCATCTTCGGTTTCGGCATGCCGTCGGTGAACGCCTATTATTTCCTGTTCCTGCTGTTGTGTATCGCGATCATTTTCATTTCGATCCGCCTGCAGCATTCGCGTCTCGGCCGCGCCTGGGTCGCCATCCGCGAGGACGAAATCGCCGCCAAGGCAATGGGCATCAATACCCGCAACATGAAGCTGTTGTCGTTCGCGATGGGCGCCTCGTTCGGCGGCATCGCCGGCGCGATGTTCGCTTCGTTCCAGGGCTTCGTTTCGCCGGAATCCTTTTCGCTGACCGAGTCGATCGCGGTGCTGGCGATGGTGGTGCTGGGCGGCATCGGCCATATCCCGGGCGTGGTGCTGGGCGGCGTGATCCTGGCGGCGCTGCCGGAATTGCTGCGCCATGGGGTCGAACCTTTGCAACAATGGCTGTTCGGCCGGGTGCTGGTCGATGCCGAAGTCCTGCGCCAGTTGCTGTACGGTCTGGCGATGGTGGTCATCATGCTGAATCGCCCTTCCGGGCTCTGGCCTGCACCGCGTCACGAAGACCGGCCCGATTTCAATAAAGACGCCAGCGGGGCCGATGGCGCGCAAGCGGCCGACCATCTGGCCGAGCCCGCCAGCGGCATCGTTTCGGCGAAGGAGGCATGATGGCCAGCGTTTCCCCCATTTCCAATGGCGCCAGTCAGGCCGCCTCCATGCATTCCGTTCCGATCATTCTCGATATCGCCGGCGTCAGCAAGCGCTTCGGCGGGCTGCAGGCGCTGTCCGGCGTCAGCCTGCAGATCCGGCAAGGCCAGATCTACGGCCTGATCGGACCCAACGGCGCCGGCAAGACCACCTTTTTCAACGTCATCACCGGCCTTTATCAACCCGATTCCGGCAGTTTCCAGCTGGCGGGCAAGCGCTACTCGCCTTCTGCCCCGCATGAAGTGGCCAGGGCCGGCATCGCGCGCACCTTCCAGAATATTCGCCTGTTCGGCGAAATGAGCGTGCTCGAAAACGTCATGGTCGGCTGCCATGTGCGTACGCACCAGACGCTGTTCGGCGCGGTCGTGCGCCACAAGGCGGCGCGCATTGAAGAGCAGTCGATTCGCGACAAGTCGATGGCGCTTCTGGACTTCGTCGGCATCGCCGGCTTTGCCGAGCGCACCGCCCGGCACCTGTCGTACGGCGACCAGCGCAGGCTGGAAATTGCGCGGGCCCTGGCCACCGAACCGCAGTTGCTGGCGCTGGACGAGCCGGCCGCCGGCATGAACGCCACCGAGAAAATCGCGCTGCGCGAACTGCTGGTCAAGATCAAGGAAAGCGGCAAGACCATTCTGCTGATCGAACACGACGTCAAGCTGATGATGGGTTTGTGCGACCGGATCACCGTGCTCGACTACGGCAAGCCGATTGCCGAAGGCGTGCCGGCCGAAGTGAAAAGCAATCCGGCCGTGATCGAAGCGTATCTGGGCGGCGCCCGCTAGGGCGGCCGTCACAAGGAAAATATGGAATCAATGAAGAAAATTCTCGACATCGACAAGCTGCACGTCGCTTACGGCGGCATTCTGGCCGTCAAGGGCATCGCGCTCGAAGTCCGCGAAGGCGAACTGGTCACGCTGATCGGCGCCAACGGCGCCGGCAAGACCACCACACTGAAAGCCATCACCGGCACCTTGCCGGACTGCCGCGTGGAAGGCAGGATCGATTATCTGGGCGCCAGCCTGCAAGGCCGCAAGTCGTTTCAACTGGTCGAAGGAAAATTGGCGATGGTGCCGGAAGGGCGCGGCGTATTCACCCGAATGAGCATCCGCGAAAACCTGCTGATGGGCGCCTATACGCGCAGCGACAAGGCGCAGATCGCGGCGGATATCGAACGCTGGTTCGACGTCTTCCCGCGGCTCAAGGAACGCGCCTCGCAGATGGCGGGCACCTTGTCCGGCGGCGAACAGCAGATGCTGGCCATGGCGCGCGCACTGATGTGCCATCCGACCCTGCTGCTGCTGGACGAGCCCTCGATGGGCCTGTCGCCGATCATGGTCGAAAAAATCTTCGAGGTGATCCGCAAGGTTTCCTCGCAGGGCATTACGATTCTGCTGGTGGAGCAGAACGCCAGGCTGGCGCTGGAAGCGGCGGATCGCGCCTATGTGATGGAGTCCGGATTGATCACCATGCAAGGCGTCGCCAGCGACATGCTCAACGATCCCAAAATCAAGGCTGCCTATCTGGGCGAGGAATAGGCGCGCTCATTCAGTCCGATCCGCATCGATGGCGCGACGGGAGCCCATTGCCGGAAATTGCCTTAATATCTGCATAAATGTCGATTAAACGGTCAAAATAAGGTGCTTGTAATTCCGCCGGGCAGGCCCCACGTTTGATTTTATTGATCATGTATCGGGCAGCGCTGAAAGGAGTCTATCGGCGCTGCCTGATACAGTTTATGTAGAGGCAGGAATGGACCAATTTCACGGCACCACAATTCTTTCCGTCCGGCGCGGCAGTTCGGTCGCCCTCGGCGGCGACGGCCAGGTGACACTCGGCAATGTCGTCATGAAGGGTACGGCGCGCAAAGTCAGAAAATTGTATCAAGGCAAGGTTCTGGTCGGCTTCGCCGGCGGCACCGCCGATGCATTCACTTTGCTCGATCTGTTTGAAGCCAAGCTCGAAAAGCATCAAGGCAACCTCATGCGCGCATCGGTCGAGCTGGCCAAGGAGTGGCGCACCGACCGCATGCTGCGCCGGCTGGAAGCCATGCTGCTGACCGCCGATCGCGAAACCACGCTGGTGATCACCGGCAACGGCGATGTGCTGGAGCCGACCGACGGCATTGGCGCCATCGGCTCGGGCGGCAATTTCGCGCAGTCAGCGGCCAAGGCCCTGCATGAAAATACCGAATTGACGCCCGCCGAAGTGGTGAAGAAATCGCTCGTGATTGCCGGCGATTTGTGCATTTACACCAATCAATCGCACATTATCGAAACGCTCGATCAAGAATAAAGAACTCCCATGAACATGACCCCCAAAGAGATTGTCTCTGAATTAGACAAACACGTGGTCGGCCAGGCGCGCGCCAAGCGCGCGGTAGCGATCGCATTGCGCAACCGCTGGCGCCGCCAGCAAATCGCGGAGCCGTTGCGGCACGAGATTACGCCGAAGAATATCCTGATGATCGGCCCTACCGGGGTCGGCAAGACGGAAATAGCGCGCCGCCTGGCGAAACTGGCCGATGCGCCGTTCATCAAGATCGAAGCCACCAAGTTCACCGAAGTGGGCTATGTCGGCCGCGATGTCGACACCATTATTCGCGACCTGATCGACATCGGCATCAAGCAGACGCGCGAAGCGGAAGTGCGCAAGGTGCGCGCGCGCGCCGAGGATGCGGCCGAAGACCGCGTCATCGACATCCTCGTGCCGCCGGCGCGCGACTTCGGTTTTCATCCGGAAACCGGCGCCAAGAACGAAGACGGCGGCACCACGCGGCAGACCTTCCGCAAGCGTCTGCGGGAAGGCGCGCTGGACGACAAGGAAATCGAAATCGAACTCAGCGACGCCGGCCCGCAAATGGAAATCATGGCGCCGCCCGGCATGGAAGAGATGACCGAGCAGATCAAGACCATGTTTTCCGGCATCGGCAACAGCCGCAGGAAGACGCGCAAAATCAAGGTGCGCGAGGCGATGAAATTCCTGATCGAAGAAGAAGCCGGCAAGCTGGTCAATGAGGAAGAACTGAAACAGAAAGCAATTCAGAACGTTGAGCAGAACGGCATCGTTTTCCTGGATGAAATCGACAAGATTGCAACCCGTTCGCAAAATGGCGGCGCCGATGTCTCGCGCGCCGGCGTGCAGCGCGATCTGCTGCCGCTGGTCGAGGGAACGACGGTCAACACCAAGTACGGCATGATCAAGACCGACCACATTCTGTTTATCGCGTCCGGCGCTTTCCATCTGGCCAAGCCATCGGATTTGATTCCCGAATTGCAGGGGCGCTTTCCGATCCGGGTGGAACTGGATTCTTTATCGATCGCCGATTTCGAGCGCATCCTTACTTCGACCGATGCCTGCCTGACCAAGCAATACGAGGCCTTGCTGGAAACCGAGGGCGTCAAGATCGAGTTCGTGCCGGCCGGCATTCAGCGGCTTGCCGAGATCGCATTTTCGGTCAATGAAAAAACCGAAAACATTGGCGCGCGCCGTTTATATACGGTGATGGAAAAGCTGCTGGAAGAGGTTTCATTCACCGCCAGCGACAGCGGCAATACCACATTGCTGATCGATGGCGCTTATGTGAATGAGCGTTTGGGCGAATTGGCGGTCAACGAGGATTTGTCGCGTTACGTCTTGTAGTGTTCTTTAGTTAAGAGCCTGTTGCAAATGGCGCCGAACCAGGGGCGCGCCTCCTCCTCTCGGCTTCAAACGTTCGTCGAAGCCGCGCCCCTGGCCCAGCGCCATTTGCAACAGGCTCTTAACGGGCGAAGATCAGGCTGTCGTTGTTGTCATCGCCTGCATCCGGCCCCGCGGGGCCATACGAAAAGACCTGATAATTCTGGCCGGTCTCATCGATGCGATATTGATAGGAATGGCCCCATGGGTCGTGCGGCAGGCGATCGACATAGCCGCCGATTCTCCAGTTGTTCGCCGCCGGTCCACGTGCCGGTTTCAGAACCAAGGCCAGCAGCCCTTGCTCTGCGTTCGGATAATTTCCGTTGTCGCGCTTATATTCCGCCAGTCCCTGGACAATGGCGGCCATGTCGTGCTGGGCAATGGACGCCTGGCTATTGTGCTGCTTATAGATTGAAGTGACGATCTTTGGCAGGGCGAATCCGATAGCGGCGACCGCCAGGAAAATCAGAAAAATGCGGCCATAGCGGGGGCGGCCGGTGCGGGGATTGATAAGAAACGGCGGATTTCTAAAAAAAAACACGTTGGGCATGGCGGCGCGCTATGGTGGATAAACACTGCTCGAAAGGCGTGAGTATAAGACTAAACGCAGACCAAATGCCCGCCTAAATGCAGCCGTATTGCCGCCATGGCCAATTGAAGCATGCACCTTATAGACAGCACCGAAGTAGCAAGCCTCCAAAGCAAGCCTCCAAATCCCGGCGTTCGGCTATGCCGGCGACTGTCTGGCCTGCGGTTTTACATGATGACGTTTTGATACGGCCACGCTTAGCAGATTGCTTGCGAAAGATTGCAAAGCATTGGTTTCGCGCTGGAATTTCTGTGTTTCCGCAATGCAGGGGCCGGTATGGACGATCAGATCCTTGAGCGCTTCAATCTTCCCGCTGATGCGCGCCATTTCTTCCAGCTGGCTCCGGCCCAGGTGGTTTCGGTGAAGACCGGCATGTCTGTCCAGATCGTCCTTGGCGCAAATGAGTTTGCTTAAATCCCGGCGGCGGTCCTGCTCCGTATAGAAAACGCGGCCAATCCGCTTCCCGATTGGCGTAGGGGGAGGGCTTGCGTTCAAGAGATTGCTGATCCTGTCCGGCGAAACAGGAGAACGGCAGGATACCGACAAGTAACGCATTCTTGCCGTGCTTTTCGATGGAAGTCCGGCGGGCGTCGGCGCAGGCGCCACGCATTGAACAGGGATGGATGGAATGGTTGGGGGCAAGGGCAGACAAGGACCGATGGCCATGAAAATGTTCTCCTCTTTTAGAATGGTTTGAAAATTTTTGGTCTCGGGATCGAACGCACTGGCGCGGTCCGTTGTTTGCCGGGCAAACGCGGGGGAGGCGAAAGCAGGTTTTCCTCTGTCGGCGAGCTGCAGCCGGAGTACGCCATGCCGGGCGGCAGGTCGCACGACGCCAGCGAGTCGACCGAGGCTTGGGATAATACGGACAGGCCAGGGGCTTTAATTGCGGGCGCCGGTTCGGTCCCGATGTTCTCATTGCTGCCGGCAAGCTTCGCCAGCGATGGCTGCAGATCGTCCAATCTGTCCAGCAGCGCTTCCGTGACGTTGACATTGCATTCGATCGGGTGCACCGCTTCCCCGCTTTTCAAGCGGGCGATGGTGTTCGAGATGTCGCGGCTTGCGCTTCGGAGTTCGCAAGGCAGTTGACGCAATTCTGTCGCGTCGAGCACCGCCCCGGCTTTGGATTCGGGAATGCGCAACACCGAACCGAATCTTCCCAGGTCCGCGTCTTCCCCGTTGTAGTCGTCTATTCGCTCCAGCACGGATTCAAGCTTCGTCATGGCGCGCGCCCTCTGGCGCGACGCGGCGCGCAATTGCGGATCGGATGAATGCCAGCTTTGCACGAACGATTGCGACGGACTGCCGCGCAGGCTGCCGCCATCAACGCTCGTGCGCCGGTATCGCATGCGCGGCCCGGCGCCGCTTGCGCTAGGTTGAGCCGCTGTCGAAGAATGCGGCCGGGGTGTGAGAATTCCGGAGGGAAGGGGTATCCGGCTGTGGCCGGCTGGTATCTGGATAGGCATTGCCCGATGGTAATGCCGTGCCGCCGTCTCCGAAATATCCGATATTCTGAAATTTCTTCTGATTCGGCCTATGGCCTGCGGCAGCCGGTTACAAGGCGCTGCTGATGATCACCGTGGTCCCGGCCTGCTCCCCCACCGCCGCCGACAAGGTGGCGAACAATTCGGCGCCATCGCGGGTATTGCGCCAGATGCGTCCGTCGTATTTGTAGTGGAATCCACCCGATTTCGCGGCGACCCAGATTTCCTGCATCGAGGCCTGCGTGTTGACGATGATTTTGGAGCTGGCGCCGCGATTGATGCATTCAATTTCCAGTACATTGCCGCTGCGGCTGCATTCGATGTCCAGATCGGTGGTTTCCGCGGCGATTTCCAGCGAATTCTCGATGCTGCTGAACGCTTGTTCGGCCAAGGCCAGGAATTCGGATTCCGTCATGCTACACTCCAATGCGTTGATGTAAACCCTGATTCTATCGTGAAGCCACAATTTTATTCGCAGCGCCTGATTCTTGTTTGCAGCGCCTTTGCCGCCGCCGCCGCGCTGAGCGCCTGCGGCCAGATTGGCCCGCTGTATCTGCCGCACGTGCCGGCCGATCCCGATGCGCCGCCCGGATCGGTCGCCGTACCTTCGGCCGAATCGGTGCGCAAACAGCAGCGCATGCCGTTGCCGGGTTCGAACACCAGCGGCGCGCCGTCATCGAATTCATCGTCGAATCCGTTCTCGTACTAAGCCTTGCCAAAGTCCGGTCTTCACGTCCTTTAACCTTCAATTTCGCTCCGATGTCGCATTTCTCTTATCGCAATGGCGTGCTGCACGCCGAACAAGTGCCCTTGTCCGCGCTTGCCGGTCAATACGCCACGCCGCTGTACGTCTATTCGAAACAGGCGCTGGCCGAGAATTTCTCGGCCTATGCCGAGGCCTGCCGCCAATACGGCCGCGGCCGCGGCACGGAAGGCTTCGACGCCGCGCTGGTCTGCTATTCCGTCAAATCCAATTCGAACCTGGCGGTGCTCAATACGCTGGCGGCGCTCGGCTCCGGTTTCGACATCGTCTCGGGCGGCGAATTGCAACGCGTCATCGCGGCCGGCGGCGATCCGCGCAAGGTCATCTTTTCCGGCGTCGGCAAGGGCCGCGAGGAAATGCGGCTGGCGCTGTCGCACGATATTCTCTGTTTCAACGTCGAGTCGATTCCCGAACTGCACCGCCTGAACCAGGTGGCCGGCGAAATGGGCCGGCGCGCGCGCATATCGCTGCGCGTCAATCCGAATGTCGACGCCAAGACCCATCCCTATATTTCCACCGGGCTCAAGGAAAACAAATTCGGCGTGGCCTATGAGGATGCGATGGATTGCTACCGCGCCGCCGCCGCACTGCCGCATATCGACGTGGTCGGCATCGACTGCCACATCGGTTCGCAATTGCTGGACGACGCGCCGCTGCTGGAAGCGCTGGACAAGATTATCGAACTGGTCGACCTGCTGGCGCAGGAAAACATCGTGCTGCATCATCTGGATATCGGCGGCGGCATCGGCATCATCTACGACGACGAAATGCCGGTGGCGGTGGGCGATTACCTGAAACGGCTGTTCGGCCGCATCAATGCCTGGCGCGACGCGAAATACGAAGGGCGTCCGATCAAGGTGATGTTCGAGCCCGGCCGCTCTATCGTCGGCAATGCCGGCGTGCTGCTGACCGAAGTGCAGTTCCTCAAGCATGGCGCCGAAAAGAATTTTGCCGTGGTGGACGCCGCCATGAACGACCTGATGCGTCCTGCGCTGTACGAGGCCTACCACGGCGTGCAGCAGGTGCAGCAGCACCGCGACGCCGCCGCCAAAACCTATGATGTGGTCGGCCCGGTCTGTGAATCCGGCGACTGGCTGGCGCGCAGCCGCGTCTTGGCGCTGCATGAAGGCGATCTGCTGGCGGTGATGTCGGCCGGCGCCTACGGCATGACCATGGCGTCCAATTACAACACCCGCCCGCGCGCCGCCGAAGTGATGGTCGATGGCGACAAAGCCCACCTGGTGCGCGAGCGCGAATCGGCTGCGCAACTGTTTGCACTGGAATCGATCATTTCATAAGGCTGCCGCCGGTCCGGGCAAAAAACCGCGTCCGCTGCCGTAGCGAACGCGGTTTTTTTATTGCGGGCCGGCGGCGGGCGCGATTTTTGCATCGTTTCAAGGTTTGCACCGCTTTACCCAAGATTGGCGCGGGATTACCTGGAAAACCCGGATTCTGCCGCTATAATTCTCGCGTTTTTATTCGCATTGTTTTTAAGCCACCCGCTAGAGGTCAGCATGAATGCTCTGATTTGGTTCGTCGTATTGTATTGGGTGATTTCGGTCGCGATCGGCCTCTATACCACCAAGTTCGTCCGCAGTTCGCGCGATTACGCCGTGGCCGGGCGCGCCTTGCCGATGTCGGTGGTGACGGCCACCGTGTTTGCCACCTGGTTCGGTTCCGAAGCCGTGCTGGGGATTTCATCGACATTCCTGAAGGAAGGCCTCTCCGGCATCGTCGCCGATCCCTTCGGTTCGTCGCTGTGCCTGGTGCTGGTCGGCGTGTTTTTCGCGCGGCCGCTGTACCGCATGAATCTGCTGACCATCGGCGACTATTACAAAAAACGCTTTGGCCGCGCGGTCGAAATGATCGTCACGCTGTGCATCGTGATTTCCTATCTGGGCTGGGTGGCGGCGCAGATCAAGGCGCTGGGGCTGGTGTTCAATGTGGTGTCCGGCGGCTATCTGTCGATCGAAACCGGCATGATCATCGGCGCCTCCAGCGTGCTGTTGTATACGATCCTGGGCGGCATGTGGGCGGTGGCGGTGACCGACTTCCTGCAGATGATCATCATCGTGATCGGCATGCTGTACATCGGCTGGCAAGTCTCCGGCATGGTCGGCGGCGTGGGCAAGGTGGTCGAACACGCTTCGAATGCCGGCAAATTCGCGTTCTGGCCGGCCCCTACGCCGAAGGAGCTGCTCTGGTTCTTCGCGGCCTGGATCACGATGATGCTGGGCTCGATTCCGCAGCAGGACATTTTCCAGCGCGTGATGTCGTCCAAGAGCGAAAACATCGCCGCGCGCGCCTCCATGCTCGGCGGCGGCATTTATTTCTGCTTCGTCTTCATCCCGATTTTCCTGGCCTATTCGGCCACGCTGATCGATCCGGACATGGTCGCCCGCCTGATGGACAAGGATACCCAGTTGATCCTGCCGACCCTGATCATGGAAAAAATGCCGCTGTTCGCACAGGTGATGTTCTTCGGCGCGCTGTTGTCGGCCATCAAGAGCTGCGCCAGCGCCACCCTGCTGGCGCCATCGGTCACCTTCACCGAAAACATCGTCAAGGAAATCTTTCCATGGCGCACCGACAAGCAGTTCCTGCTGACCATGCGCAGCGTGGTGTTCGTCTTCACCGTGCTGGTCACGATGCTGGCGCTGAACAGCAAATCGAGCATCTACCAGATGGTTGAAAATGCCTACAAGGTGACGCTGGTGGCGGCTTTCATTCCTTTGGCTCTGGGCCTGTACTGGAAGCGCGCCACCCGCCAGGGTGCGCTGGCTTCCGTGCTGCTGGGCCTCGGCAGCTGGATCCTGCTGGAATACGTCGCCCCGGACGGCCTGTGGCCGCCGCAGCTGGTGGGCGTGCTGATGAGCCTGGGCGGCATGGTGTGCGGCTCGCTGCTGCCGCAGGCATTGCCCCCGATTCCGCAGATCGGCGAAGCCGGTCAGGCAGTCTGAGCCACAGTTCCGTGAAATTGCTCGAAAAACCTTTATAATTCAGGGTTTTGGACGATTTTTGCGGAGTGTTTCATGCCGATTTATGCATATCGCTGCGAAGCGTGTGGTTTTGCCAAGGATGTACTGCAGAAAATATCTGACGATACGCTGACTGTCTGTCCTTCCTGCGAGCAGGATGCGTTTCGCAAACAAGTGACCGCGGCCGGCTTTCAATTGAAGGGCTCCGGCTGGTACGTGACCGATTTCCGCAACGGCAGCGGCGGCGCGGCGAAACCGGCGGCCGGCGCTTCCGACAGCGGCAGCGCCAAGGACGGCGGCAGTCAATCCGCCGGCGACGGCACGCCGGCGGCAGTTGCTCCCGCGGCAGCGGCGCCCGCGGCTGCAACCTCGTCGGCGGCGGCTCCGGCCGCGCCGGCGCCTGCCGCCAAGCCCGCGGCCTGAGCAAAGGCGCCGCTATCGATACCCGTTCCTCATCCCCGACAAAGAATCCCATGCGTAAATATTTCATTACAGGTCTTCTGGTTCTGGTGCCCCTGGCAATTACGTTGTGGGTGTTGAATCTGATCATCGGCACCATGGATCAATCCCTGCTGCTGCTGCCGGAAAGCTGGCGCCCGGAGACGCTGATCGGATTTTCGATTCCCGGCCTCGGCTCGATCCTGACGCTGCTGATCATTTTCCTGACCGGGGTGGCCACGCGCAACTTTGTCGGCCGCCAGGTCGTCATGCTGTGGGAAGCCATATTGAAGCGCATCCCCGTGGTCAGCTCGATTTACTCCAGCGTCAAGCAGGTTTCCGATACGCTGTTTTCATCGTCGGGCAACGCGTTCCGCAAGGCGGTGCTGGTGCAGTATCCGCGCCAGGGCAGCTGGACCATCGCCTTCGTCACCGGCGTGCCGGGCGGCGACGTGCGCAATCACCTGCAGGGCGATTTCGTCAGCATCTATGTGCCGACCACACCGAATCCGACCTCCGGATTTTTCCTGATGGTGCCGCGCGCCGACACCATCGAGCTGAACATGAATGTCGACGAAGCGCTCAAGTACATCGTCTCCATGGGCGTGGTTGCGCCCGAGCATTTCGAAGACAAGATGCTGATCGATCCGCATAAGGTCGACCATATTCCCTGAACGCATGCACACCGGCCGCAAGGCTCTCACTATTAAAAAACTGCAATAACACTGTCAATAAACGGAACTCGAATATGTCCATGCGAACTCATTACTGCGGCCTCACCACCGAGGCGCTTCTTGGTCAAACCGTCAGCCTGTGCGGCTGGGTGCATCGCCGGCGCGATCACGGCGGCGTCATTTTCATCGATCTGCGCGACCGCGAAGGCCTGGTGCAAGTGGTCTGCGATCCCGACCGCGCCGATGTGTTCAAGGCCGCCGAAGCCGTGCGCAATGAGTTCTGCCTGCGCATCACCGGCGTGGTGCGCAACCGCCCTGAAGGCACCGGCAACGCCAACCTGGCGTCCGGCAAGATCGAAGTGCTGTGCCACCAGCTCGAAGTGCTGAACCCGTCGGTAACGCCGCCGTTCCAGCTGGACGACGACAACCTGTCCGAAACCACCCGCCTGACCCATCGCGTGCTCGACCTGCGCCGTCCGCAGATGCAGAACAATCTGCGCCTGCGCTACAAGGTCGCCATGGAAGTGCGCAAATTCCTCGATTCGAACGGCTTCATCGATATCGAAACGCCGATGCTGACTAAATCCACGCCTGAAGGCGCCCGCGATTACCTGGTGCCGTCGCGCGTGAACGCCGGCGAATTCTTCGCCCTGCCGCAATCGCCGCAACTGTTCAAGCAATTGCTGATGGTGGCCAACTTCGACCGCTATTACCAGATCACCAAATGCTTCCGCGACGAAGATCTGCGCGCCGACCGCCAGCCTGAATTCACCCAGATCGACTGCGAAACTTCCTTCATGAACGAACAGGAAATCCGCGATCTGTTCGAAGGCATGATCCGCCTGACGTTCAAGAACACGCTCAACATCGATCTGCCGGATCCGTTCCCGGTCATGGACTGGGCCACCGCGATGCATCTGTACGGTTCCGACAAGCCGGACATGCGCGTCAAGCTGGCCTTCACCGACCTGACCGAAGCCATGAAAGACGTCGAGTTCAAGGTGTTCGCGGGCGCCGCCAATATGGAAGGCGGCCGCGTGGTCGGCCTGCGCGTTCCGGGCGGCGCCGCCATGCCGCGTTCGGAAATCGATGCCTATACCCAATTCGTCGCGATCTACGGCGCCAAGGGCCTGGCGTACATCAAGGTCAATGAAGCCGCCAAGGGCCGCGACGGCCTGCAATCGCCGATCGTCAAGAATCTGCATGACGACGCGCTGGCCAAAATCGTCGCCCAGACAGGCGCCCGGGACGGCGATCTGATTTTCTTCGGCGCCGACAAGGAAAAGGTCGTCAACGATGCCATCGGCGCCTTGCGCGTGAAGATCGGCCACAGCGATTTCGGCAAGAAGAACGACATGTTCGACGACGTCTGGCGTCCGCTGTGGGTGGTCGATTTCCCGATGTTCGAATACGACGAAGACAACGGCCGCTGGGTTGCGTTGCATCATCCGTTCACTTCGCCCAAGGATGGCCATGAGGACTTTATCGAAACCGATCCGGGCAAGGCCATCGCCAAAGCCTACGATCTGGTGCTGAACGGCTGGGAACTGGGCGGCGGTTCGGTGCGTATCCACCGCGCCGACGTGCAGAGCAAGGTATTCCGCGCGCTCAACATCGGCGACGAGGAAGCGCAGCTCAAGTTCGGCTTCCTGCTGGATGCGCTGCAATACGGCGCGCCGCCGCACGGCGGTATCGCGTTCGGCCTGGATCGCCTGGTGACGATGATGGCCGGCGCCGAATCGATCCGCGACGTGATCGCGTTCCCGAAGACCCAGCGCGCGCAATGCCTGCTGACCCAGGCGCCATCGGCGGTCGACGAGAAACAGCTGCGGGAATTGCATATCCGCCTGCGCAATGCGGAGCCGGCCAAGGTTTGACCGGCACCGGTTTGGTCCGGGCATAAGGAAGGCATAAGCAGGGCATAATAAAGGCGCGGAATTCCGCGCCTTTTTTTACGCCTTGCATGAGGACTATGGACAAGCCTTACAAAATCCCCGAATCGGTGCTGGTCGTAATCCATACCGCCGCGCTGGAGGTCTTGCTGATCGAGCGCGCCGGCACGCCCGGCTTCTGGCAGTCGGTGACCGGCTCCAGGGATACGCCCGATGAACCGCTGCGCGAGACCGCGCGGCGCGAAGTGTTCGAGGAAACCGGCATCGCGGTGGCGCCGGACAGCGCCGATCTCGTCGACTGGCAACTTTCCAACATTTATGAAATCTATCCAATCTGGCGTCATCGCTATGCCCCTGGCGTTCTGCACAACACCGAACACGTATTCGGGCTGCAAGTGCCGGCCGGCAGCGCGGTAATGCTGGCGCCCGACGAACACACCGCCTTGCGCTGGCTGCCGTACCGGGCCGCCGCCGATCTGTGTTTTTCACCGTCGAACGCCGAAGCGATCCTGCAATTACCGCACCATTTACGCTGAAATTACATGAAACTGCGCATCGCGACCTATAACATCCACAAAGGCGTCACCTCGTTCGGCGCGCGTCCGCGCATCCATGCGCTGAAAACGGCGTTGAACAAGCTCGACGCCGACATTCTGTTCCTGCAGGAAGTCCAGGGCCGCGACGATCAGCTCGCCATCAAGCATGCGGCCCACTGGCCGGCCCAGCCGCAACACGATTTCCTGGCCGGCGATTCGCACCAGGCCGCCTACGGCATGAATGCGGTCTACGACCACGGCCATCACGGCAATGCACTGCTGTCGCGCTTTCCAATCGCCTCCTCGGCCAACCACGACGTCTCCGACCATGCCTATGAATCGCGCGGCATTTTGCACTGCGTGGTGCAATTGCAGGGCGCGCAGGTGCATTGCTACGTGGTGCATCTGGGCCTGTTCGGCGGCAGCCGCCTGCGCCAGGCGGCGGCGCTGGTCGAGGCGGTGCGCAGTTCCGCGCCGCCGGACGCGCCGGTCATCATCGCCGGCGATTTCAACGACTGGGGCAATCGCCTGGGCGGCTTGCTGCGGGCGCGGCTGGCCGTCACGGAAGTGTTCGATGAGCGCCTCTCCTTGCGGCGCGCCGTGTATTCCGCGCTGCGCCGGTTGACCGGCCGCGCGCCCAAGGTGCCGGCCGCGCGCACTTTTCCGGCGGCGTTGCCGATGCTGTCGCTGGACCGCATCTACGTGCGCAGGCTGCGGGTCGAATCGGCCGAAGTGCTGCATGGCGCGCTATGGGCTAAACTATCGGACCACGCTCCCATCATCACCACTTTGCATCTGGATTGAACATGCCTGGAAATTCGCTGCATCCGCGGGTCCGATGCGTCATCTGAAATACAGCATCGACAACGAGATCGCGCTGCTGCATTGCGGCGCCGAATTCTTTCCGGCGCTGATCGCCGCCATCGATGCGGCGCGGACCGAAATCTATCTTGAAACCTATATTTTTTCGCTGGACGATACCGGCGCGCAGGTGCGCGATGCCTTGCAGCGCGCGGCGCGGCGCGGCGTTCAGGTATGCGTGATCACCGACTGGCTCGGCACCGGCCGCAAGGTCAGCGGCATCCTCAAGCGCGAATTGCGGGAAGCGGGCGTGCATCACCGTAGTTTCAATCCCTGGTTCAAGCGCGGCGTGGCGCGCTCGCATCGCAAGCTGTGCGTGGTCGACCGGCAGATTGCATTTGTCGGCGGCCTGAACATCAATGACGATTTCTATTCCGACGACAGCCTGCACGTGCGCCTGCCGGAAAGGCGCTGGGATTTCGGCATCAGCATCGTCGGCCCCCTGGTGCAGGATGTCTTCGAGGAAATGCAGGCCCAGTGGCAACGATTGGGGCCGCTCAAGCTGCGTACGCGCTGGAAGAATTTCCAGAAGGGCCGCATCAGGCATACCGGCGTGCCGACCCACGGCAGCGCGATGGCGGCGCTGGTGGTGCGCGACAATTTGCGCAACCGCCGCACCATACAGCGCGCCTATCTGCAGGCGCTGGGCCAGGCGCATCACAGCGCCTATCTGGCCAATCCGTATTTCGCGCCGGGCCGAAAATTGCGCCGCGCGCTGGAGCAGGCCGCCGTGCGCGGCGTGCGCGTGACGCTGTTGCTGGGCGTCGGGCAGTTCGCCATGCAGGATGCGGTCGCCAACTGGTTTTATCCGAAGCTGCTGAAATGCGGCGTCAGGATCGTCGAATACAGGAAGACGCAATTGCACGGCAAGGTGGCGGTGGTCGACGACGAATGGGCCACGGTCGGCTCCAGCAATTACGATGGCCTCAGCCTGTTTGTGAACCAGGAAGCCAATGTGGTGATCAACGACGATGCATTCGCGCGCAGCCTGCGCGAACAGATACAGCGCGGCGTTGCCGACGGAACGGAAGTCCTGGCGGCCGAATTCGCGCATACGCCGTGGTATCGCCGCGCGCGCCATGCCGTGGCGTTTTTCGTGTACCGCAGCGTGATCCATGTGATTACGCTGGGCAAGGACGCCTGAGTTAATATGCATTAAGATTGTTATTAAATCCGCATCATACAAACACCACATCAATCCCCCCTTATCGAGGAATCAGCATGGACGACGTCGTAATTGTTGCAGCAGGGCGCACCGCGGTCGGTAAATTCGGCGGCGCCTTATCCAAGGTCCCGGCATCGGAGCTGGGTGCGCATGTCATCAAGGGTTTGCTCGCCAGGACCGGCATCAAGCCCGAACAGATCAGCGAAGTGATCCTGGGCCAGGTATTGACTGCCGGCGTAGGACAGAATCCGGCGCGCCAGGCCGTCATCAAGGCCGGCTTGCCTGAAATGGTGCCGGGATACACCATCAACAAGGTGTGCGGCAGCGGCCTCAAGGCGGTACATCTGGCGGCGCAGGCCATCAAGTGCGGCGACGCGCAGATCGTCATCGCCGGCGGCCAGGAAAACATGAGCGCCGCGCCGCATGTCCTGAACGGTTCGCGCGACGGTTTCCGCATGGGCGACGCCAAGCTGACCGACACCATGATCAATGACGGCCTGTGGGACGCCTTCAATCAGTACCACATGGGCATCACGGCGGAAAACGTCGCCAGGAAATTCGATATTACGCGCGAGCAACAGGACGAATTCTCGGTCGCATCGCAGAACAAGGCGGAAGCGGCGCAAAAGGCCGGCAAGTTCAAGGAGGAAATCCTGCCTTTCGAAATCGTCACCAAAAAAGGCACGACCGTGGTCGATGCCGACGAATTCATCAAGCATGGCGTTACGCTCGAAGGCCTGAGCGCGCTGCGCCCTGCCTTCGACAAGGCCGGCACCGTCACGGCGGGCAATGCGTCCGGCATCAATGACGGCGCTGCCGCGGTGATCCTGATGTCGGCCAAGCTGGCGGCCGAACTCGGCCTGAAGCCTTTGGCAAAAATCAAGGCCTATTCCTCGGCCGGCGTCGATCCGAGCATCATGGGCATGGGCCCGGTGCCGGCGTCGCAGCTGTGCCTGAAAAAAGCCGGCTGGACGGTGGACGACCTGGACCTGATGGAAATCAATGAAGCCTTCGCCGCCCAGGCGCTGGCGGTCAACAAGCAAATGGGCTGGGATACCAGCAAGATCAACGTCAACGGCGGCGCGATCGCCATCGGCCATCCGATCGGCGCCTCCGGCTGCCGCGTGCTGGTGACGCTCTTGCACGAAATGATCCGGCGCGACGCCAAGCGCGGGCTGGCCAGCCTGTGCATCGGCGGCGGCATGGGCGTGGCGCTGGCGCTGGAACGTCCGTAAGCGCTTTCCGTTCCTGATATGAGCGATTCGGTTCGCATCGACAAATGGCTATGGGCGGCGCGGTTTTTCAAGACGCGTTCGCTGGCCGCCGATGCGGTCGAATCCGGCAAGGTGCGCTGGAACGACGAGCGCGCCAAGCCTGCCCGCATCCTCAAGATCGGCGATTTATTGCATATCGACAACGGCGCGACGGTTTGGGAAGTTGAAGTGCGGGGCCTGTCGGACAAGCGCGGCAGCGCCGCCGTGGCGCAGACGCTCTACCTGGAAACCCCTGCCAGCGGCGCCAGGCGCCAGGCCGAGGCCGAGCAGCGCAAGCTTTTCCACGAGCCGACATCCCATCTGAAGGGCCGTCCCACCAAGCGCGACCGGCGCCTGCTGGACCAATCGCGCTCCTGATTCCATTGTTTTCAAGATATGCCGTGCATCCGTCATCCGGTTATTTGCATGAAGACCTATTCCGCAATCATGGCACGTAAAACTATCGGGTTCAGACCTGAAAAAAAAAGCTAAAGTTGCTATTGAGAATAGGTATTCCGTCCACGCTGGAATCGTATGTGAACAAATTCCGACGCAAAAAAGACAAAAGCCACCTCGCGGTGGCTTTTGTCTCTTTTACCAATATGGCATCACCGGCTTTAGGACCCTAAAAGGGGCGGGAGTGGGATCACATTGGGCTACGACGGAATTTTACATTCATACCAAAATTTGAGCAAGAACACCAAAATCACCATTCATTGCAATAAATGCAAAATAATCAGTTACTTTCATCCACCCGCATTCTCGCAACAATTGGACAGCCTCGCATTACCCCATACCGTATTTACTTCCGTTGCAAAAACGATGATGAAACTCTGGGGGCTTATTTCTGGGGGCAAGCAATCGCGAGCGCGTTCCAGCCGTGTTTAGGCATGTACGAGGTAGTGCTCCGAAATGCGATACATCGCTCGGCGTCGCTTTTTGCATCCCAAGGGCAATCTGAATCCTTCACTTGGTATGACAGCTCTGAAAAATGGGTACTTCCAATGCGAGGAAGAACTTTGGAAAAGGTCGAAGAGTTAATCCATAACAGATCGGGGAAGCCTCTATTGCGATATGCTTCACAAGCTTCTCCTGACGCAGTTGTCGCAGCGCTGTCTTTCGGATTCTGGCCGGGATTTTTGCAAGGATTGTCGCAACGCGAAAGACCTCGTATTTTCACGGATACATTTACTTATCATCCAAAGTCCAAGCCCAGGCATTGGTCGGACACAGCGCATATCACTGCTCTTGTTGCCCAGTTGAAAGCCATTCAATCAATGCGCAATGCCGTTGCCCACCTGGAGCCGATATGGAAACCGCATCGGCTCAACGGTACCGAAAAACACTGGTCCCAAAGCGTGGCAAGTTTGAGAGGGAGTATGGATACGATAAGCACTATCATGGAGTGGTGTTGTCCGGCATCCGCGGAAGCAACAAAGCAAAGTTGCTCTGGGCGAATATTTCGAAGTATCTGCTCAACGGATGCGGTCCAGGCCTTTATGGATAATCCTTTCAATGCCGGAAAAATGGCATTATTTCAACCTGCAAGCAGGGGCCAAACTTTCGTTTGACATTTGCCGCGACATACATAATAGTACGATCGTTCGATAAATAATATTCGATCCGATATCCGATCCGTCACTCTTTCGCATACTGTCATGGCAACGTCCAATCAAACTGCCGCCGGCCCCATCAAAACCATGCGCAAAGGCGAGCTGACGCGCGCGGCCATCCTCGACGTGGCATTGCAGCTGGCCAGCCGCCAAGGCCTGGAAGGCCTGACCATCGGATTGCTGGCGGACCAGATGAAAATGAGCAAGTCCGGCGTATTCGCCCATTTCGGTTCGCGCGAGGATCTGCAGATCGAAGTGGTCAAGCTGTACCACAAGCGCTTCGAGCAGGAAGTGTTCTACCCCAGCATCCAGGACCCGCGCGGATTGCCGCGCCTGCAGGCCATGTTCGCGCGCTGGATCAAGCGGGTGACGGTCGAAATCGATTCCGGCTGTATCTACATCAGCGGTGCGGTCGAATACGACGACCGCCCGGGCTCGATCCGGGATCAATTGGTCGGCATGGTGCGCACCTGGCAGAATGCCCTGCATCGCTCCGTGCAGCAGTCGATTGAAACCGGCCAGCTGCGCGCCGACGTCGACGCCTGGCAGATGGTGTACGAAATGTACGGCCTGATCCTGGCCCTGCATCACGATGCGCGCTTTCTCAAGATCGAAGGCAGCGTGCAGCGCGCCGAAGCCGGCTTCGAACGCCTGATCGCCGGCGCGCGCAATATCGAAACACCGGATGCAACGAAGCACGCAGCCCCGCGCCGTGCGGCGCGGTAGTTACCTCACGCTTTATTTCACATAACCAGTCAAACCGACGGGAGACTCCAGATGGCCCAATATATTGCCCCATTGCGCGACCTGCAATTCGTGCTGCACGAATTATTGAACGTGGAAGCAACGCTGAAGACCTTGCCGAAATACGTCGAAACCGATCGCGCATTGATCGACCAGGTGCTGGAAGAGGGCGGCAAGTTCGCATCCGAAGTGTTGTTCCCGCTCAATCGCAGCGGCGATCGCGAGGGCTGCCATCACGACAAGGTTGCCAAGACGGTCACCACGCCGAAGGGCTACAAGGAAGCCTACAAGCAATACGTCGACGCGGGCTGGCCGTCGCTGGCCTGCGATCCGGAGCTCGGCGGCCAGGGCCTGCCGGTGGTCGTGAATAATTCCTTCTATGAAATGATCAACTCGGCCAACCAGGCCTGGACCATGTATCCGGGCCTGTCGCACGGCGCCTACGAGTGCCTGCATGCGCACGGCACGCCGGAGCAGAAGGAGAAATATCTGCCGAAGCTGGTTTCCGGCGAATGGACCGGGACCATGTGCCTGACCGAAGCGCATTGCGGCACCGATCTGGGCCTGCTGCGCTCAAAGGCCGAACCACAGCCGGACGGCACGTACAAGATTACCGGCAGCAAGATTTTCATCTCGGCCGGCGAACACGATATGGCCGAAAACATCCTGCATCTGGTGCTGGCGCGGCTGCCGGACGCGCCCGAAGGATCGAAAGGCATCTCGCTGTTCCTGGTGCCGAAATTCCTTTCTAACGCCGATGGTTCGCTGGGCGGGCGCAATCCGATTTTCGTCGGCGCCATCGAAGAGAAAATGGGCATCCACGGCAACGCCACCTGCCAGTTGAACCTGGACGGCGCCGTCGGTACGCTGATCGGCGAACCGCACAAGGGCCTGAATGCGATGTTCGTATTCATGAACTTCGCCCGCCTCGGCGTCGGCATGCAGGGCCTGGGGCTGACCGAAGTCGCCTATCAGAACGCCATCACCTACGCCAAGGACCGCATCCAGATGCGCAGCCTGTCCGGCGTCAAGGCGGCCGACAAGCCGGCCGATCCGATCATCGTGCATCCCGACGTGCGCCGCATGCTGCTGACCGCGCGCGCCTATGCGGAAGGCGCGCGCGCATTCTGTTCGTACGTCGCGCTGGAGATCGACAAGGAACTGAATCATCCCGACGAAGAGGTGCGCAAGGACGCCGCCGACCAGGTCGCCCTGCTGACGCCGGTCATCAAGGCCTTCCTCACCGACAACGCCTGGGTCGCCACCTCGGAATGCCTGCAGATCTATGGCGGCCACGGCTATATCGCCGAATGGGGCATGGAGCAATACGTGCGCGACGCGCGCATCAACATGATCTACGAAGGCACCAACACCATCCAGTCGCTGGATTTGCTGGGCCGCAAGATCCTCATGGACAACGGCGCCAAGCTGAAAAAATTCGGCGCGCAGATCCAGGCCTTCGTCGAGGAAAACGGCATCGACGAAAACATGTCCGAATTCATCACGCCGCTGGCCGACATCGGCGGCAAGGTCACCAAGCTGACCATGGAAATCGGCATGAAGGCATTCCAGAATCCGGACGAAGTCGGCGCCGCCGCGGTGCCATATCTGCGTGTAGTCGGCCATCTGGTTTACGCGTATCTTTTTGCGCGAATGGCAAAGATTGCACTGGAGAAAAAAGACAGCGGCGACACTTTCTATACAGCCAAGCTGGCAACCGCGCGTTTCTATTTTGCGCGCCTGCTGCCGGAAACCGCGATGCTGATCCGCCAGGCGCGCTCGGGATCGGGTAATCTGATGGCGCTGGACGCAGATCTGTTCTGACGGCCGCCATTGTCATTGCCATTGCCCACATCCGGCCCCGAGGTTCCTCCCCATACTTTCCCAATCCAGGAGAAATGCGTGACTAATTTTATTGTCAAAAAAGTGGCTGTGCTCGGCGCCGGTGTGATGGGCGCCCAGATCGCGGCGCATTGCATCAATGCCAGAGTCCCGGTGATCCTGTTTGATCTGCCAGCGAAGGAAGGACCTAAAAACGGTATCGTCCAACGCGCAATCGATAACCTGAAAAAGCTTAGCCCCGCGCCGCTCGGCAATCCCGACGATGCCGCGCTGATCCAGGTTGCCAACTACGAAGATCATCTGGACCTGCTGGCCGGTTGCGACCTGATCATCGAAGCGATCGCCGAACGCATGGACTGGAAACACGACTTGTATAAAAAAGTGGCGCCGCATATCGCGCCAAATGCGATCTTCGCATCGAACACCTCGGGCCTGTCGATCACCGCGCTGTCCGACGGTTTCGACGCCGAATTGAAAGCACGCTTCTGCGGCGTGCATTTCTTCAATCCGCCGCGCTACATGCATCTGGTCGAACTGATCCCGACCGCCGCCACCCGCCCTGAAATCCTCGACCAGCTCGAATCCTTCCTGACCACCACGCTGGGCAAGGGCGTGGTGCGCGCCAAGGACACGCCGAACTTCATCGCCAACCGCGTCGGCGTATTCGGCATCCTGGCCACCGTCGTCGAAGCCGAAAAATACGGCTTGTCGGTCGATGTGGTCGACGACCTCACGGGCGCCAAGCTGGGCCGCGCCAAATCCGGCACCTTCCGCACCGCCGACGTGGTCGGGCTGGACACCATGGGCCATGTCATCAAGACCATGCAGGACTATCTGAAGGACGATCCGTTCTTTCCCGTCTACGCCACGCCGCCGCTGCTCGGCAAGCTGGTCGAGCAGGGCGCGCTGGGCCAGAAAACCGGCGCCGGCTTCTACAAGAAGGTCGGCAAGGACATCCTGCGCATCGATCCGGCCAAGGGCGACTACGTTCCCGGCGGCGGCCAGGCCGACGACATCATCGGCCGCATCCTGAAGGAAAAGGATGCCGGCAAGCGCATGAAGGCGCTGCACGACTCCACCAATGCGCAGGCGCAATTCCTCTGGGCCATCTTCCGCGACGCCTTCCATTACATCGCCGTGCATCTGGAAGCGATCGCCGACAACGCGCGCGAGCTCGATTTCGCGATGCGCTGGGGTTTCGGCTGGAGCGTCGGACCGTTCGAAACATGGCAGGCGGCCGGCTGGAAGCAGGTCGCGGCCTGGGTCAAGGAAGACATCGATGCCGGCAAGGCCCTGTCGAACGCCCCGCTGCCGGACTGGGTATTCGACGGCCGCGACGGCGTGCATGCGGCCGACGGTTCATGGTCGCCGGCGCAGAAGCGCAATGTGCCGGCATCGGATTTGCCGGTGTATGCGCGCCAGGCATTCCGGGCGCCGCTGACGGGCAATGGCGCGGCGGACGGCAAGACCGCCGGCGTGACGTTCTTCGAAGACGAATCGGTACGCATCTGGCATCAGGAAGACGAGGTGCTGGTGCTGTCGTTCAAGACCAAGATGCACGTCATCGGGCCGGGCGTGATCGACGGCATCGAAAAGGCACTGGCGGAAGCCGAAAAGAATTTCAAGGGCCTGGTGATCTGGCACGCCGATGCGGCCGACGGCGGCGCCTTCTCGGCCGGCGCCGATCTGCAATCGATGCTGCCGCTGTTCATGAGCGGCGGCGTCAAGGCGATCGAACCGATGGTCGCCAAATTGCAGCAGGCGCATCAGAAGCTCAAATACGCCAACGTGCCGGTGGTCGCGGCGGTGGCCGGGCTGGCGCTGGGCGGCGGCTGCGAGCTGCTGCTGCATACGGCCAAACGCGTGGTCTCGATCGAATCGTATATCGGCCTGGTCGAAGTCGGCGTCGGCCTGATCCCGGCCGGCGGTGGCTTAAAGGAAGCGGCGCTGCGCGCGGCCGGCGACGCCAAGGGCAACGACATCCTGCAATTCCTCAAGCATTACTTCCTGAGCGCGGCCACCGCCGTGGTATCGAAGTCGGCGCTGGAAGCGCGCAAGCTGGGCTATCTCAAGAACGACGACGTGATCGTCTTCAATCCGTATGAATTGCTCAATGTCGCCAGGATCGAAGCGCGCGCCATGCACGACGCCGGCTATCGTCCGCCGATGCCGGCACTCGCGCCGGTGGTCGGGCGCTACGGCGTGGCCACCATCATGGCGCAACTGGTCAACATGCGCGACGGCGGCATGATCTCCGCTCACGATTACAAGCTGGGCCAGATGATTGCCGAAATCGTCAGCGGCGGCGAAATCGAGGAAGGCAGCCTGGTCAGCGAACAGTGGCTGCTCGATCTGGAGCGCAAGGCATTCATGGAATTGCTGAATCATCCGAAAACGCAGGAACGCATCATGGGCATGATGCAGACCGGCAAACCGGTTCGCAACTGAACCGGACCTCAGGAGAAAACACATGACAAAACAACTTCAGGACGCCTACATCGTCGCCGCGACCCGGACCCCGATCGGCAAGGCGCCGCGCGGCATGTTCAAGAATACGCGTCCCGACGATCTGCTGGTGCGGGCGATCCAGTCGGCGGTGGCGCAGGCGCCCGGCCTCGATCCGCAACTGATCGAAGACGCCATCGTCGGCTGTTCCTTTCCGGAAGGCGCGCAGGGCCTGAACATGGCCCGCATCGCGGTGCTGCTGGCGGGTTTGCCGAAGACAGTCGGCGGCGTGACCGTGAATCGCTATTGCGCTTCCGGCATTACCGCGATCGCCATGGCGGCCGACCGCATCCGCGTCGGCCAGGCCGATGTGATGATCGCCGCCGGCGCCGAGTCGATGTCGATGGTGCCGATGATGGGCTTCCATCCGTCGATGAACATGGAATGCTTCAAGGACGAAAACATCGGCATGGCCTACGGCATGGGCCTGACCGCCGAGAAGGTCGCGACGCAGTGGAAAGTCTCGCGCGAAGACCAGGACCAGTTCTCGCTGGAATCGCACCAGAAGGCGATTGCCGCGCAGCAGGCCGGCTACTTCAAGGACGAAACCACGCCGGTCGAAATCATCGAGCGCTTCCCTAATCTGTCCACCGGCCAGATCGATATTGTGACCCGCACCGTCGACACCGACGAAGGCGCGCGCGCCGATTCCAGCCTGGCCGCGCTGACCAAGCTCAGGCCGGTGTTCGCCGCCAAGGGCAGCGTCACCGCCGGCAACAGTTCGCAGATGTCGGACGGCGCGGGCGCGCTGATCCTGGTCAGCGAAAAAATCCTGAAGCAATTCAACCTGACGCCGCTGGCGCGTTTCGTTTCCTTCGCGGTCAAGGGCGTGCCGCCGGAAATCATGGGCATCGGGCCGAAGGAAGCGATTCCGGTCGCATTGCGCGCCGCCGGCATTACCCAGGATCAGCTGGACTGGATCGAACTCAACGAAGCCTTCGCCGCGCAATCGCTGGCCGTCATCCGCGATCTCGGCCTGGATCCGTCCAAGGTCAATCCGATGGGCGGCGCCATCGCGCTGGGCCATCCCCTCGGCGCCACCGGCGCGATCCGCGCCGCGACCACCATCCATGCGCTGCGCCGCAATAACCTGAAGTACGGCATGGTCACGATGTGCGTCGGCACCGGCATGGGCGCCGCGGGCATTTTCGAGCGCATGTAAGCCGGGCCAAACCAAACGGCAAAGACCAAAAAAAGGCCGCACATATTCTTGTGCGGCCTTTTTCATTCAGATAAACGGGAGCAATATGCAAACAGCCGACGCAGCCGACGTAACAATCGCCAAACAGGATGGCTTGCTCAGCATCGTTTTCAATCGCGAATCTAAAAAGAACGCCATCACCACCGCGATGTACCAGCTTATGTGCAACGCCCTGCAGGATGCGGAATCCGATCCTGCCGTGCGCGCCATTCTGTTTCTCGGCAGCGAGCAGGTGTTCACCGCCGGCAACGATCTGGAAGACTTTATGCGGAATCCGCCAAGCGGCGCCGACAGCCCGGTAGTGCAGTTCCTGCTGCGCATCAGCCAGGCCGGCAAGCCGCTGGTGGCCGGCGTCTGCGGCAATGCGATCGGCATCGGCAGCACCATGCTGCTGCACTGCGACCTGGTCTACGCTGCCGACAACGCCCGTTTCGCGATGCCGTTCGCGCAACTGGGTTTGTGTCCGGAGGCTGCCTCCTCGCTGCTGTTGCCGCAGGTGGCCGGCTACCAGCGCGCCGCCGAAAAACTCCTGCTCGGCGAGCCGTTCGGCGCGGAGGAGGCATTGCAGATGGGATTGGTCAGCAAGATACTGCCGGCGGCCGAACTGGAGGCCCATGCGCGCGGCCAAGCCGCCAAGCTGATTGCATTGCCGGCATCCTCGATCCGCGTGACCAAGCAATTGATGAAACAGCATCAGAAAGCGGCGGTGGAGCAAAAGATATTTGAAGAAGTGGAGCACTTCGGCGCAATGCTGAAATCGCCCGAAGCGCGCGAAGCGATGACGGCGTTTTTCGAGAAGCGGAAGCCGGATTTCAGGCGCTTTTCCTGAGGCGTCGCAGGCATTCACGTTGCCTGGGCCTGATGTTTTGCCGGCCGGATGCGCTATGATGCGATTCAGCATTTGCCGCATCGGTTCCTTTGACCTTTTCCACTCCATCCATCATGAAAAATATCATCACCAGCATCCTCATCGGCGTCGCGCTTTACTTCCTCTACCCGATCATCGCCCGTTTCATTTCGAACCACCATTTGCTGGTGATGGCGATTTCCGGCGGCGTGATTTCCTATCTTGTCATGTTGATCATGGATAGATTCAACTAAGCCATAAAATGTCCATGCGAAAAATCATCGTTTCCATGTTCCTCTCGCTCCCTCTGCTGGCGCACGCCGACTGCAAGGATCGCCTGTCCGCCTGGGCGCAAAAGCTGCATCCCGGCCGCCAGCTCAACGCCGAAATGGCCGTCTGCAAAGTCTCGCCCGCCGATCCGTCGCAGACTTTCGCCGTCCTGCCGATGGCGCAAGCGGGCGCGACCGATGACGAGGCGGTGTACGACGTCGACGTGCTGGTGGCCAACAGCGACACCGGCGCCATCATCGCCCGCATTTTCGAGCAGGCGGCGATCACTTCCGACGCCGTCGGCCTGCGCGGCATTACGCTCGATACCGCGCGTTACCAGCTTGCGCCGCAAACGCGCGCGTTCGGCGTCCGCGTAAATTACGAAGGCTCGTCCAGGGTGGATCCCATGAGCGAGACCTCATTGGACTTGTATGTACTGGACGGCAATGCGCTGCGCCGCGTCCTCGCCGGCCTGGTGGTGAGCGCGCAGAACGGCGATTGGGACGGCAACTGCGCAGGCACGTTTACCGATATCTCTCGCACACTCTCCTTCGGCCCGTCGGCCCGCAACGGCTATGCGACCATGCATGTGGCCGAGAAGAAGATCGATAGCATCAATAAGCCGGCGGGGGCGGATTGCGCGACCCGCGAAAAACCTGCGGTGCGGGCGGGTTATAGTCTGGAGTACGATGGCGCCAAATATGTGGTGCCGGCGGCGCTAAAATAAGCGCAATGGACGGTCAGTGCCGAATTTCAATAAAAATTTCAAAAGGAGAAATACCATGCGTACAACATTAAAAATAGCAGCAGCCGCAGCCCTCGCACTCACCATGAGCGCCGCCATCGCCGAAGATCTGGTCGCACTTTCGGCCGCGGCGGTCAAATCGTCCCTGGTCGATTTGCCGAAGGCTTTCCAGGAAAAGACCGGCAAAGCCGTGCGCTTCGAATACGGCACCGCCGGCGCGATGCGGGACAAGGCAATGCAGGGAAGCAGCTTCGATGTGATTATCGTGACGCCTTCGGCCATGAAGGAACTGGAAGCCAAGTCGCTGGTGGACCCGAAATCCGAACAGACGCTGGGCACGACCAGCCTGGGCGCCGGCGTCGCCAAGGCGCATGCGGCGCCTGATATCGGCACTGTCGCTTCCTTCAAGAAAACCTTGCTGGCGGCATCTTCCATCGGCATCGCCGATCCCGCGCGCGGCGCCACCACCGGCATTTATCTGGCCAATCTCTTTGAGAAACTGGGGCTTGCCGATCAGATCAAGAACAAGGTAAAACTTTTCCCCGACGGCCAGAATGCCATGGAAGCCGCGGCGCACGGCGAAGTCGAAATCTCGCTCGGACAAATCAGCGAAGCTGCGCCCGTGAAAGACCTCGGACCGATCACCCTCCTGCCGGACGACGTTCAACTGCGCACCGTGTATGTCGCCGGCATCGCAAGCAAGACGCCGAATGCGGAGGGGGCGGCGAAGCTTTTGGAAACCGTCAAGTCGGCGCCTATCCAGAAGGCGCTGCAGGATAATGGGTTTACGACTTCGCGATGACATTCTTTTGAAGCATATTAGACATCCGCAATCGGCCAGAAGCGGAAACGATACAGTCATCAGAAGAATTAAAACAAAGGGGATAAACATGAAAGCGAAAACCGTAATCAAACTGGTAGGACTTTTGTTGGCCGTATCTGTATTTGGGGGATGTGCCACGAGCAGAAGCGTCATAGATGCATCTATTCCTGCTGCTGGTGAAGCGCCTCAGTTGGCCAACGGACAGGAAGTGTTTATCAACGTCCCAAAAGATAGTCGTGTCTTTGAAGTAGCGCCTGGCGAGCCCAACATCCCCTCACTCGATCCGAGCGAAAACAGTGGCGATTTGATTAAGGCCAGGGCGATCGGCCGAAAACGCAATACATTTGGCAAAGCGCTTGGGGATATCTTGTTGCCGGAAGGTCAGACGGTTTCAACTTTGACGATGGCATCTATCCGGCAAGCCTTCCAGGCCAGAGGTTATCGTGTACTCGACGATAAAGAAAAAATTTCATCGAAGACCTATGTGGTCGATACCGATCTGCGAAAATTTTGGTCTTGGATGAATCCCGGATTTTGGGCCATCACCCTCAGTACCGAAATATCGGCCAGTATTGACATCAAACGCGCAGGCGATTCGGAGCACAAGTCCGTATCTGTAAAAGCGTCTAATACGTTTCAAACCGCGGTGGAAGGTAATTGGTCTGAAGTGATGAAAGCAGCGCAAAAAATGTTTACCGATGATTTGAAAGATAAGCTGAAGTAATGTGGAAAATTAGTGAACAGCTAGATTTGTCCGCCTTCGGTCAAGAGCCGACATGTTACCCATCAATCCGCCATCTGCCAAAAGACGAAGTCCTCATTTCGATTTCTTTGGCTTCCAGTGCAGTACATAGAGCCACCAGCCGGAAAAAGACAGAAAAACAATCGCAAATGCGGTACTCCAGTTAAAGAAGGACCAGCTCCAATCTATGGGGATACCCTCTTCCAGCTTGGAAGTCGCGGGGTTCGCAGGGTCGTACCAAACTTTGACAGGCCCCAAGGGATAGCTTGCCGACAAAGTGCGAGCCGCATCCTCACTTAAACGACCGGTTGGGCCGAAAACTTCACTCGTCTCGATATATTGAAATCCATTTATTGGATAGCTGTAATGAGCATATATGACGAAATCGCTTTTATGCCTGATCCTGCCGATCTCTTTGGAAATCAGAGTACCTTGCTCGGTCCGCCACTGAATTGGTATTCGGACGACGGTCGATGCCTGGTAGGTCATGTAGTCGACCCATATAAAAAAAGCGGCAAATAAGACCAGCATGAAGATCAGCACGTGAGCGGCATCGACGCTTGCTGCTTTAGGATTTGGTTCATAGCCCATTTTTTCTCTTATATGGTGTGGAGATAAGAAACAATATTATTAAAACAAAAATCGTCTTATATATTTACCTTCTTTAACCTCAGACAAGAAAATTGCGCGTTAGCATCAACGAATGCAAGTTGTTGGCCTGTCGTTCGATCTGGATAACAGCACGAGAACAAAAACAAAACATCATAAAAATAAGATGCAAAGCATTGGCCCTCTCCTCGTCTTTCCCCTTCTATTCGGCGTATACGGGATCTATCTTGCCATTGCGGCATTTACATCGGACTTCGTCTATGTTCTTAAAGGATATCGCGTAGGGAAAATCGAAATCAGAGCGATGGATTCGAAAGCGACTCGAATAAAGACGAGCGCGACAGGTGTTTTTTGGATAGTCGCCGTCATTTTCATTTTATTCATAGGAACCCAAGGACGAATTTTCGATAAAGCGACGTGGATTGGCGACGGTGGTCACCCTGCCATAACGAAACTCGATGTGTATTCCCTCAAAAATGCAAAAAATTCTCAGGGAATTCAGAATGGGGCAGTTTTTGAAATTCTGAGAATCGAACCCAGCCTGGGAGTCATTCGATCTATTGCCTGGGATGAAAGTCTAAAAAAGTCAGTGCAGAAAACCGATACCGTACAAACCGGCCCGGATGGCGATATCCATGCCGCCGTGGTTGCTCACCTCGTTGATTTCATGCATGAACATTCCGATGGTTACGTCAGATGGAATTCGACGCGTTTGGGCCGCACTGTCATGGTTCCGATGCGACATGAAGAAGACGCCACGCTTCGTCGCTTTCTCACTTCTGAGTTTTTTGGCACTTAACCAAGATTATTCTCATCAGACTGGATAGCAATTCCCATTTTGAAATTCGGGATAGTTTTGAAAGAGATATGGCAATTGTAAGGCAGAAAAATCCCGATCTTCTGCGGCGTTCTCCTGCAAAGAGGCTTATGCAATTTGGCGCTCCGACCATTTATAACTATAAATAATAGCGGGGGGAGCAAATAAAAACAAAAATGCGGTGTCGACGTCCCAACGAGTAGCAGACAAATAAAATTTACAGCGCAAGCCTGGATTGAATGGCACCCCATCCAAATAGATAAACCAACTTCCATGACTTATAAAAATCTATTCATAAGCATCGTCGTCTTCTTGAGCACCTCGCTGTTAAGCGGGTGTTTTTCAATGTCCACGCTTGAAAAAAACGCGACGCTGGAAAATGACGAATCCATTTTTGTGATTGGTATGAAACCAGAAAACTTCCGTCTTTCCGTTTTCGCCGGAGATATCAAAAATGGCGAGTTCAAGACTAATTTCATGAGGTCAATCGCTGTATTTGCGTTTCCAGAGAAGGGGTACGTTGTAGCAAAGGGCCATGCCGGAGATACGCTCGCAATTATTTCGGTAACCCCTTATGAAAAAGGCGCATTTCTCAAGCCTTTATACATCACCTGTTCCGGAGAAAAAATGCTTACCTTCAAGATCCCGTCAGGCAAAGTAATTTATATCAGTGATCTTCTCTACAGCTATTCCGGTTCAGGAATAGCGGTTTCCTACAAGCAGGACTTTGATTCTGCCAGGCAATATATGGATAAAAATTACGCGACGCTACAAGGCACACTCGAAGCATGGCCTTCCGAGTTTGCGACTAGCAATAAGGAATGCGCGCGATGATTGAAAGACTGGATTGCTCGATTTTTCCGCAATCGGCCAAAAATAAACTTGCAAGAAAGGCGACAATGAAAAATTTAATAGCTGTAGCCGTCACACTATTTTTATTAGCAGGCTGCGTGACCGGTCCTCAACCTGAGTCCGTTTTAGGAAATCAAAGCGACGTTCTAATACTTTCGCCTCAAGGAATAGATCCTTCGAAAGATACGGTAGGCTTCAACAATTTGGTCCGCAATATCACACAGGCTTTTTCGAAGCGATTGCAAGAATCACTACAAATACAAAATCTGAAAGTTGCAAATGTTCTGGACTAGAATCCGAAATACGAAATAGGCCAGAAGCTAGCGATTTATTCAGTAAGAAATTTAACGAAATCCGTTTTTGTAATTACCATCGAGACCGAAACAATTGACGGAGATTCTCGTCTTCTTCTTCAGGCACAGTATATAAATCAAGATCTAGTTTCCAAAGATGGCAGAGTGATTGGTGCACATCCGATTACAGTTATTAAAAAATCCTATCTTTTGAGAAGTTCTAAGCACGGAGACAACCAAGGAACAATGTCCGAGTTGGCAGACGATTTTCTGCATTTCGTAGATACTGAAAGTCGGTCTGCCAAATAAAATAAGTGTATTCAGCATTCATCGTTGCCTTGATGATCATCCGCGTGCTGGCGGCCAACTAGTAGGAGGGCTAATGATTCATTTCATTTGTCCCTGAAGTCCACTATCGGCCAGAAGCGGACTCCCGCTCAAATAGGCATTTTCCTAAATTCAATCACAGCATACCCATTTGAGCGGTATTGCATTGACCTCATAATCTATCCACGTTAAAGTTTTCGACGGTGTTGATAGCACCCTGGGAGCGGTCCCTCGCCCGACAGCCGTGGATTTTTTACGTCCATAGTTTTATGGCCGGGTAGCGTGCAGTTATACAAGACCTTCGGGAAAAGCTGCAGACCGTTTTCTAGCGGCTATCAAGTACCCGGCCACCCTCTCACAAGGAAGGTGGATTAAAAAAACCAACCGGAGTTCTTCATGATAAAAAAATCCGGACTATGGCAAAGAACACAATCGCTTCACCATTTTTCAATAAGCGGTTTGAATCTTGCCCGTCCGGCTGCCTCAAACGCGCTCGCGTCCCTTAAAAATTAGAACTGCGCGTATCCGGGAAGCCGATGTAATTAATGAATGACTTATGACAGCTACACAAGCCAATCAGCCATCCCCGGAAGACGCCATCGCCAAAACTCAGGCCCGAGAACGCCGGGACGCACTGGTCCGCAGGGTCACCTCAATAAGCGAAATGCGCGAGGCGATCCTGCTTGCCGCGCGCGCGCTCCCGCCCATTTCCGCAATCCCGCGCATGGGGAAGCTCGATGCCGCAGCATTCCGCGCGCACGCGGCGAAAGGCCTGCCATTCATAATTACCGGCCTGGTCGGAAAATGGCCGTTGTCGGCCCTTACGCCGCAAACCCTGCGCGAGCGTTTTGGCGAACTGCGCGTGCGCGCAAGAGTCGGCGACTATATCAATACCGCATTCGCACCAGACCGGGCGATGCAGGATATGTCGCTGCTGGCCTACCTTGAACTCGTCGCCGGCAACACGCAGGACCTGCCGCCGTATGTCGGCAATCTGGAATTGCGCGCATTGAATTCGCTGTGCTACTGGCCGGCCTATTTCAATAAAATGGGGCCGCCGCGTTTTTGGCTTGGCCCGTCAGGAACGGTGACGCCGCTGCATTGCGACTATGACGATAATATTTTTGCGCAGATCTGGGGCGCCAAACGCGTTTTCCTGTCGCCGCCTCACCACGATGAATTCCTGTATGCGCGCGAGGCGAATGCCCTCCTGTTCGGCTCGCCGTTCAACCCCGAAGCGCCGGATTTCGACAAATTTCCCCTTGCCCGCCAAGCAACAATGATCGAATGCGTCATGCAAGCCGGCGAGCTCTTATACGTGCCGGCAGGCTGGTATCACCAGGTTCGCGCGCTGACCTTTTCGCTTTCCGCAAACCGGTGGGCCAGGGCACTGCCATTGGCTTTAAATGAGGATGCCGGCATCAAAGCCGGCTAAGTTGCGTTCACATATTAACGCCAGCCGCTTCCGGTGAAATAATCTCCGGCGGGCCGCCAATTTCGCAAGCAAAAGACAACCCAGGTTAAGTTTGGTAAATAAAGCCGGCGGATATGCCGCGCAATCGGGCATGCACTTATCATCGGGATGAAACGCCACGTCGCTGACTAGCGATGTCATCTCTATAGAAATCCGGTCATGCCCATCAAAGTATTCGCCAATAGCAAACCGCAAGCGCCGGCGCTTGACGGGAAGTATTGGCTGGCCCTGGCCGAAGAATTCCTGGCGGCCGGAAAATTCCCCGATGCCCTGAACGCACTGCAGCAGGCCGAGGCCATGCTGCCGCTGGATACTGAAGTCTACCGCTTGCAGGCCCAGGCGCTGAATGTGAGCGGCGAGAATGCCGAAGCGCTTGCCGCCGGCATGGCGGTCGCGGCATTGCAGGAAAATTCGGCGGTCGGCCTGTTCAATATCGGCACCGCGTATTTCATGAATCGCCACTGGAAACCGGCGGCCAGATGGTACCGGCTGGCGCTGATGCTGGACCCCGATCTGGTGTCGGCAAACCAGAACCTGGCGGCGATTCTGCATCAGGACGGCAACTGGAGCGCGGCGGATTATCACCGCGAGCGCGCCTATCGGCTCCAATCGCTATTCATCGATCCAGCCGAGGTGCCGGTCCGCAATATCCTGATATTGTGCTCGGCCCGGCCCGGCAATGTACCGTTCGAGCATCTGCTGCCGGAAACCCACAACACGCGCATCAAATGGGTCATCGAGTATTCGCCCGATCACGCCTTGCCGCACTACGATATCGTCTTCAACGCCATCGGCGATGCCGACGTCGCCATCTGCAGCCGCGCGACCGTGGACAATTTTTTGACCGGCATCCGCCACCCGCTGCTCAATCCGCCGCAGCGCGTCGCCCTGACCGCCCGCGACAGGATCGGCGCCTTGCTCGACGGCATCGAGGGCATTCACGTGCCGGCGGTGGCGCGCTGGAATCGCAAACAGGATGGGGCCGATGCGGCCGATGACGTGCATGCGCGGATCGCGGCGGCGGCGCTGGACTATCCCGTCATCGTGCGGCCGGTCGGCTGGCATGGCGGGGATGGCGTGGTTTTGCTGCAGTCGCCGCAGGATGCAACGGCGGCGTGCGCCGCGGATGAAGCTTATCTGACCAGTTATTGCGACTACAAATCGGACGACGGCTACTACCGCAAATACCGCGTCATCTTTGTCGACCGCAAGCCGTATCCCTATCATCTGGCCATCAGCAGCAACTGGCTGGTGCATTACGACACCGCCGACATGCTCAATCCGCGCTGGAAAATTCTCGAAGAAGCCTGGTTCCTCAGCGACCCGGCCGGCGTATTGGGCCAGGCCGGATGGGCCGCGCTGGAAGCCATCGCGCAACGCCTGGATCTCGATTATGCCGGCATCGATTTTTCGGTACTGCCGGACCGGCGGCTGCTGGTTTTCGAGACCAACGCCACCATGCTGGTGCATCCGGAAACCTATCGCGAGGAACTGAAATTCAAGAATGGCTACGTGCTGAATATTCTGGAGGCTTTCGATAGGCTGCTGGAGCGGCGCTTGGAGGAGGGCGCGCCGATCCGGGCATGCTAAGATTTGCCGTTGAAAAAGGCGGCCCATCATGAAACCCAGAATATCCCTCATCACCATCGGCGTGGACGATCTTGAGCGTTCGCTGGCCTTTTACCGCGACGGTCTCGGTTGGGAAACCGAAGGCATCATCGGGCAGGAGTTCGAGCACGGCGCCGCCGTATTTTTCGATCTGTCGTACGGTTTGAAACTGGCGCTGTTTTCGCGCCGGAACATCGCCCATGATTCGGGCGTGCCGCTGCAGCCGGCCAGCGCCACTGACTTCACGCTCGCGCACAACGTTTCCTCGGAATCGGAAGTGGATGCCGTCATGGCGCAAGCCGGACAGGGCGGCGGCAAAATCGCAAAACCCGCCGGCAAGACGTTCTGGGGCGGCTATGCGGGATATTTCCAGGATCCGGACGGGCATCTCTGGGAAGTCGCCTACAACCCGCAGATATTGCCCAAGGACGATGTGTAGTCCTCATTGCCTTGCGATTCGATGAACGGAAGACACCCGCGTCAACGGATTCGCATCGAACAATTCAATCATCCAGTCCACAAACACCCGCACGCGCGTGCTCAGGTGCCGGTTCGGCGAATAAATGACGGATACCGGCACCGGCGCCGATGACCAGTCCGTGAGCAGCGGCATCAGGCGTCCCGCATCGATATGCGGCCGCGCGCCGAACGCCAGCGTATGCAATATGCCCAGTCCCGCCACGCCGGCAGCCAGCGCGGCATTGGCGTCATTGACCGCAAGATAGTAATTGCCCTGCACGGTATGCCGTTGATCGCCCGACGATAATTCAATCGGCAACTGGCGGCCGCTGCCTGCATAGAAATAACGCACCAGCGCGTGCCCCTGTTCCAGCTCGGCCGGATGCATGGGGGTGCCGTGGCGTTGCAGATAATCCGGCGCGGCGCACAATACGAACGGCAGGTCGCCGACATGCCGCGCAATCAGCGAAGGATCGGTCGGCTGTCCGCCGCGCACCACGCAATCGATGCGGTCGCCGATCAGATCGGCAGGGCGGTCGCTGACGCCGATGTCGAGCTGCAGATCGGGATAGCGGGCGCGGAATGCAGGCAGCGCCGGAATCACCAGTTGCATGGCCATCAGCGATCCCATGTCCACGCGCAATCTGCCGCGCGGCCGGGCTTGCGCGCTGGCCAGTTCGGATTCAACCTCTTGCCACTCCTCGATCAGCCGCGACATGCGTGCGTAATAGGCGGCGCCGTCGGTGGTCGGCGACACGCGGCGCGTGGTGCGGTTCAGCAGCTTGATGCGCAAATGCGCTTCCAGCGACTGCACCAGCTTGGTCACGGTATTGCGCGGCAAGTGCAGCGAATCCGAGGCCTTGATGAAGCTGCCGGTTTCGACCACGCGGACGAAGGCGCGGACGGCGGTGAAATAATCCATGGGCTTTCTCCTGATTCCCGATATTGGCGATCGCATTAATCCTGATTATCACCAATTCAGGAATTCTGGTGCATAAAATGTAGTATTTATCATTGATTTATCGCTATATAGACTGCTTCTCATGGCGGATTCATGTGATTCCTGCCGGTTAACCAGGAGCGATGCAATGAACCAGACAACACAACATCAGGTACGGATTTATGAATACGGCGCGCCGTCGGTAATGCGCTATGAGGCGATTCCGGAAGCCGTCGGCGAACCCGGCGCGGGGCAAGTACGGCTGCGCCACCAGGCAATCGGATTGAATTTCGTGGATACGCTGTTGCGCAGCGGGGCCATGAAGATGCCGCTGCCGTTCGGCATGGGCGTGGAAGGGGCCGGTGTGGTGGAAGCAGTGGGCGCCGGCGTCGCGCATTTGAAGGCCGGCGATCGCGCGGCCTATTTCTTTTCGTTCGGCGCGTATGCGAATGTGCGGCTGGTCGACGCCAAGGTGCTGGTCAAGTTGCCCGAGGATATACCGGCATCGGTGGCCGCGGCGCTCATGGCCAAGGGCCTGACTGCCTGGGTATTGCTGAAACAGGCGCATCCGGTGCGGCCCGGTGAAATCGTACTGGTGCACGGCGCGGCCGGCGGCGTCGGCTCATTGCTGGCGAGCTGGGCCAAGTCGCTGGGCGCGATCGTGATCGCCACGGTCGGATCGCCCTCCAAGGCCGCCGGCGTGCGCGCCCGCGGCATCGACCATGTGCTGGAAAGCGGCGACCCGGAACTGGCCGCCAAAATCCAGGCGATTGCCGGAGGACGCGGCGTCGATGTGGTGTATGAATTGATCGGCAAGGCCACCTTCAGGCAATCGGTGCAGGCGCTGCGCGATGGCGGCGATCTGATTCATCCGGGCAGCGCTTCCGGCGCGCCCGATGAAGCCGACAAGGCGCCGCTGGCCGCGCGCGGCATTCGCTATGCGCAGCCGATTACCGGTCAGTACATCGGGGACCATGCAACGCTGGAAACCGCCAGCGCCGATCTGTTCGCGGCATGGCGCGCCGGCGTGTTCGGTGCGATCGAACCGGTGCGCTATTCTCTGGCGGACGTGGTTCGCGCGCATGAAGATATCGCTGCGCGCCGCATCGTCGGATCCGCGATCCTGCTGCCGGAAGGCGTGGCTTAGGCCGCCCGCACCAGCCGCAGCCGGGTAATTTCGCTCGGCGCGCCGAAGCGCATCGGCGGTCCCCAATAGCCGGTGCCGCGGCTGGTGTAGACCCACATTTTGTTGAGCAGATGCAGGCCGGCGGTATAGGGCTGCTGAAAGCGGACGAACAGATTCCATGGCCAGAACTGGCCGCCGTGGGTGTGGCCGGACAATTGCAGATCGAAGCCGGCCGCTTCGGCGGCGGCGGCCGAACGCGGCTGGTGCGCCAGCAGGATTTTCGGGGCGGCGGCGGGTGCGCCGAGCGCGGCGCGCATGGGGTCGCTGGCCTGCGCCGGATCGAAATGGCCGGCGCCGTAATCGTTCACGCCGGCCAGCACCAGTTGCGCGCCGCCATGCTCGATCACGACATGTTCGTTCATCAGGCCTTGCAGGCCGAGCTGGCGAAATTCCTGCATCCAGGCGTTGGCGCCGGAATAATATTCATGGTTGCCGGTGACGACGAACACGCCATGGCGTCCCTTCAGTTTGCCGAGCGGCGCGGCCTGCGGCGCCAGCTGCATGACGCTGCCGTCGACCACGTCGCCGGTGATGGCGACCGCGTCGGGCTGCAGGCTGTTGACCTTGTCGACGATGGCCTGTACATAGCGTTTCTTGATGGTCGGGCCGATATGGATATCGCTGATCTGGACAATCGTGAAGCCGGCCAGCGCGTCCGGCAGATCGGCGATCGGAATATCGACATTGACCACGCGCGCCAGGCTGCGCGCATTGATGAAACCGGCCAGCGTCACCAGCAGGGCAGCGGCCACCACCCATATCGCGCTGTCGTTTCTGAAGCCGTCGGCCAGCCAGCGGGCCGGCGCCGCGGCGAGCGCGACTTCGCGCAGCAAAGTCAGCACCAGCAGCGAAGAAAACAATCCCATCGCGATAAAACCGGCCCAGCTGAGGCGGTCGGCAAGCTTGTGCGGAAGGTCGAGAAAGCGCGCCATCATGCCCAGCGGAATCAGCCCCGCGGACATCGCCAGCAGGCCGCTGCCGAGAATTTCGCCCGGCGCGCCGATCGGCATCGCCGGCAGCAGGCGCCAGCCGATGTAGACGTGCAGCAACAAAAGGACGATCAGAATATTGGCGAACGGCCGTGCGGGTTTAGGCGGCGGCGCTGTGCCGGAAGCATTTGCCACAATTTTTTTTGCCACGATTTTCCTGTCGGTCCGGTGGAGGCCCGGAGCCGGGCCAATACACCGCATATTGCGCATTTCGGCGCTTTTCCAAGTGCTTCGCCCGTCCAGGGTTTTCGGGAGATGCCAGCCCTGCAGCATTTTCGGACATTTTTCATTAAAACATATATGACTATTAAAATAACTTGTAATTTTGCGTATTATTGCGATAATTTTATTATATTTTTAATTATGTGGTGAAATAAATGTTAGTCGAATTTCACGTCAAAAACTTCCGCAGTCTGCGCGATGAACAGATGCTAAGTCTCGTTGCATCCAAGGATAAGACCTTGCGTGATAGTCATATCCTCAGTACCGGACTCACGGCAGTACCCGAATTGTTGCGGAGTGCTGTGATCTATGGTGCAAATGCGGGCGGAAAATCCAACCTCATTAAGGCACTGCAATACATGCGAAGCGTGGTAGCTGAGTCGGCAACGCTTCAACCTAGCCAAGCGTTTGCGGTGCAGCCTTTCCGTCTGAACGCCGTATCCGTTAGTGAACCGACCGAATTCGAGGTCACTTTCATCTTGGATAATGTGCGCTATCAGTATGGTTTCGCCATGACATCGCAACGCGTCGTTAGCGAACATCTGTTGGTTTATAAAGCATTCAAGCCGCAGCGCTGGTTTGAGCGCCGTTTCGATACCGAAACTGGCAAAGATATCTACGATTTCGGTTCCGGTCTCAAAGGAGCGAAGAACTTATGGGAAGGCGCCACGCGGCCGAACGCACTTTTTCTGTCGATGGCCGTACAACTTAACAGTGATACTTTGCGGCCTGTTTTTGATTGGTTCGTTAATGGGCTTGTGGTCTTTAATGAGCAGGCTCAACTTAATCAACAGGTATCGATTCAGATGTTAAAGAACACTGAAAGCCGCAAGCAAATTTGCGACTTTCTTGGCACTGCGGATATCAGCATCGCAGACATTGAAGTCGTCACGAAAAAGGTGCCCAGTCAGGAGGTGCATTTTGATTTGACGGCGGGCAAGACCGAAGTACGTGCCGCCGAGATGGAGCAGCATCAATTGCGCTTTTCTCATCTTACCGAACATGGCAATGCCATTTTTGATTTGATGGATGAATCTAGCGGCACACGAAATTTATTGTTTCTTATCGGCCCTGTTATGGAAATTCTGCGTAAAGGGCTCACGTTGGTGATTGACGAACTTGATACCAGTCTGCATACGTTGTTGGTGCGTGAACTGGTACGTTTATTTCAGAATCCAGAGATCAACGCTGGCGGCGCCCAGCTTATTTTCACTACGCATGATACCTCGTTGCTGGACGCTGCAGACTTATTTCGGCGCGATCAGGTGTGGTTTGTCGAGAAGAATGCAGAGCAAGCCTCGAAGCTGGTCTCCCTGGCTGATTTCAGCCCGCGCAAGAATGAAGCACTGGAACGTGGCTATCTGATGGGACGTTACGGTGGAATACCGTTCCTGAATAGCCCATTGGGGGTGAAAGGCTGATGGCACGTGACAACTCTCCAAAAGAGCGTCAGCAGAAACAACTCGAACGTAGGCAGGGGCGACGCGCTAGCTATGACCGCATCCTTATTGTGTCGGAAGGCGGCAAGACCGAGCCAAACTATTTCAGCGAAGTTCGCGCGTTGTACCGCTTGCATACTGCAAATGTGAAAGTGCTGCCTGGCGGATGGGGTACCGCACCTATTCAGGTCGTGCAATACGCCCGGGAATTATTCGAAAAGGGTGACCGCTACAAGCAGATTCAACCCCGGGCTTTCGAGCAGGTCTATGCGGTGTTCGACCGCGACGACCACGAAAGCTATTTCGATGCGCTGCAACTGGCCGAATCATTGAATGGCAAGTTGAAAAATGATGCCAAGCGATTCATTCGCTTTCAGGCGGTTGCTTCGGTACCGAGCTTCGAATTGTGGTTATTGCTGCACTATGAAGTTGTTCAAGCGCCTATTCATCGTGATGAAGTGATGCGGCGTCTAAAACAGCATATCCCTGCGTACGAAAAAGGCGCAGACCGGATATTTGCGGCTACCAAGGAGTTTCTCGATACCGCTATGGGACGTACTCAGGCATTGGCTGTTCGATTCACTGCTCATAATGCGCCAGAGCCATATAGCGGTATAGGCGATTTGGTCGCAATGCTGACTAAGCTTGGTGAGTAAAAAGCCCGGCGCACTCATCATGCGCCGGGTTTTTTCAGTGCCTGAATGACAACTTGTTTTTACAACTCAATTCGCCGGCAGGTTGGCCCGGATTTCGCCGGCCGGATGCGCCGCGCTATGCACGTTGACATACAGGCGGCCGGCCTTGAGGGCGGCGTATTGTTCGTCTGTCAGCTTGGTGTTGTCCGGCGCGCTGAAGACGTTGTCGGCGGTCTTCTTGAACGGCACGATGACCGGGCCGTTGGCGCCCGGCGCCGGCGCCATGTGGATATGGGCCATGGTAGGGGCGATGCCGGTGGTGGTGATGGTGCCGCTGACGGTGTGGTCGGCGGCAATCGCGACGGTGCTGACCGCGCTCGCCGTGGTGGTCACCGGCGGCACTTCCTGCGCGCCGGTCAGGGTCAGCGTTTTGTTGTCTTTCATTTCCATGCCGGAACAGCCGGCGATGATCAGGGCGGCGCCGGATAGCGCAACGGTCAGGCACAGGCGGATATTCTTCTGCAGAGCTTTCATGACGATCTCCTTGTTGTAATGGCAGCCGATGTCGGACGACCCCGGCGCTGCCGCTTGCTAAATGCCGGTGATGCTCGATGACGGTAAAGCGATTTCAAGCGTGTTTCAGACAATATCGGCGCCGATCGGTTCAAACCGGCTATTCAGGCCGTTCCGGCGCCGCCGCCTCCTGGCCGGTGGTAAACAAATCCCAGACAGACATGAACATCGCGGCGATCACCGGGCCGATGACGAAGCCGTTCAGCCCGAACAGCGACATGCCGCCCAGCGTCGAAATCAGCACCACGTAATCGGGCATCTGGGTATCCTTGCCGACCAGGATCGGACGCATGATGTTGTCGACCAGGCCGATCACGATAACGCAGAAAGCGATCAATATGAAGCCTTTCCACAGCATGCCGGTGGCCAGGAAGTAAATCGCCACCGGACCCCAGATCAGCGCCGCGCCGATCGCCGGCAGCAGCGACAGGAACGCCATCAGCACGCCCCACAGCAGCGAGCCCTCGATGCCGAGAATCCAGAAAATCAGCCCGCCCAGCGCGCCCTGCGCCGCCGCCACGGCGATATTGCCCTTGACCGTGGCGCGGATGACGGTGGTGAATTTGGTAAACAGCAGGCGCTTGTGCGCGGGCGTCAGCGGAATCGCGTGGCGGATGCGCGCCGAGAGGGCGCTGCCGTCGCGCAGCAGGAAATATAGCAGATACAGCATGATGCCGAAGCCGACCAGGAAGCCGAATGCATTCTGGGTGATGTTGAGCGCCTGCTTGGCAATGATCTGGCTGCCTTGCACGGCGCCGTCGGACAGCGTCTGCTGGATCGCGGCCAGGTCGTTCAGGCCGAAGCGTTCCAGCAGCCCCACCGCCCAGCGCGGCAGCGCGGCGACCGTCTGCTGGAAATACAGGCCGAAATTGATCTGGCCGGAACGGATCGCGTCATAGATCAGGACGGCTTCCTTGACGATGGAAATGGTGATGAAGGTCAGCGGCAAGATCACGATCACCAGCACCAGGAACAGCGTGGCCAGCGCGGCCAGATTGCGGCGCTGGTGCATTTTGAGCAGCAGTTTGCGGTAGAACGGCGCGAACAGAATGGCCAGCACCGATCCCCAGAATACGGCGCCGTAGAACGGCAGCAGAATCCAGCCGAAAGCGATGGTGACGATGACCAGCAGGGTCAGAAAGGTTTTTTCGTGCAGTTGTGGTGTATTCATAAGCTCGGACGCGGTCGGCGGCCTGAAGAAATGCGGTTGATTGCCATGCTAACCGAAGTCGAAGCGGAACGGCGCATCGTCGATCGCGGGCGCGCGGCCGGCGATGCGGTCGCCCAGCAGGCTGGCGCTGCCGCAGGCCAGCGTCCATCCCAGCGCGCCGTGGCCCACGTTCAGATACAGGTTGGCCACCGGCGAGGCGTCGATGATCGGCACGCCGGTCGGCGTGGCGGGACGGAATCCGGCCCAGGGCGACAGCCTCGCCGGGTCCGACAGGCCGCGGCATGCCGGGAACATCTCGACCGTTCCCATTACCAGTTCGCGCACTGCGCGGTCCGGAATGCTGCGATCCATGCCGACCAGTTCGACCCGGCCGGCCACGCGCAGCCGGTTGCCCAGCCGGGCGTATACGATCTTGCGCGACAGATCGGTGATCGACACCCGCGGCGCCGGATCGGCCTTGGCCCTGGTCGAACCCGCTTCGGCCAGCGGCACCGTGATGCTGTAGCCCTTGAGCGGATACACCGGCAGCGCAAAGCCGGCCATGCGCGCAAAGGCGGCGCTTTCCGCGCCCAGCGCCAGCACGAAACTGTCGGCTTCGATCTGGCGCTCGCCGGCAAACACCGTGCGCAACGCACCGTCCGACAGGCGCAGGCCGGTCACCCGGGTATCGCTCAGGAAGCGGAAATTCGGATCGCTGCGCATGGCGGCCACCAGGCCGCGGCAGAAGGCGCCGCAATCGCCGACGTCTTCGTCGGGGGTATACACGCCGCCGGCCCAGCGCCGTTGCGAGCTTGCCAGCGCGGGTTCGATTTCCAGGCAGCGCGCCGCGCCGAGCACTTCCTGCCTGCTGCCGTATTGGGCCTGGAAATCGACTTGCGCGCGGGCGCCGTGCAGTTCACGCGGCTCGGTATACATCACGAGTTTGCCGGCATTGCGGTGGGAAAATTCAAGCGCCGGCAGGGCGGTTGCGATCTGCTGCAGGCTGTCGCGGCTGAACGCGGCCAGCCGCAGCAGTTCGACGGTAGTCTGGCGTGCCCGGTGGCGATTGCTGGCGCCCAGGAAGCGCAGCAGCCAGCGCCATTGGGCGGTATCGGCCTGCAGCCGCATCGTCAGCGGCGAATCGGCGCCGAACAGGTAATGCGGCCAATGCGTCCAGACCGAAGGATCGGCCAGCGGCGCGACATACGAATAACTGAGTTGCGCGCCGTTGCCGAGGCTGGTCTGGCTGCCGGCTTCCGGCATGGCGTCGATCAGGGTCACGCTGTGCCCGTCCTGCAGCAAACGATAGGCCGAAGTCACGCCGATGACGCCGGCGCCCAATACGCAGATTTGCATAGCCTATTCCATCCCAAAACTAGATAGGCTGAACTATAGGGGCTTCCGCCGGGATTGTCCCATGCGATTTTGGCATGCGGGACGCCATTGTTTCGGCGACAATGGCAGATTGCCGCAGACCGCCCGGAAATCGGATGCCCGGAATAGAATACCGGCAGATTCCACGAGATTTGAATACGATGAGAAAATTTGCGCCGATATCGATCAGGTTGCCGACCTCGGCCGCGGCCATCCTGGCCGTCGCGCTGCTTGCCGGCTGCGCCGCCGGCTCGGCCGATCTCGGCGCGCCCTATACCGCCGATGCGCCGGACGTCGCCGCGGGGCAGTTGCCGAACCCGAATCCGAATCTGACCTCGCCGCCCACCATCCAGGCGCGCGATATGCAATTCCTGCAAGCGCCGCGGCCGGAATATCCGGCGGGCGCCAGGCAGCGCCGCGAACAGGGTACCGTGATTGTCCGTGCGCTGGTCAATACCCTGGGCATCCCCGCCGCCGTGAGTGTATTCAGGTCATCGGGCTATCCGGAGCTTGACCAAGCCGCCGCGCGCGCCGTCCTGGCCGCGCGTTACCGGCCTTATCTTCGCGAGGGCACGCCGATCGCAGTCTACGTCCAGAGTCCGATCACCTTTTTGCTGAACTGAGAAACTGCGTGAGAAATTGCGGTTGCTCGGGCAAGCGCGCCAGAGTGGCGCCGTCCGGCTCGTCATCGAAGTATTTATGCAGCGCATTGTTGAACAGCCGCCGGTCCGGGCTTGCCTCGCCCGAAGCGGCCGAGAACAGCGTCATCGAGGAACGGAATTTCATTTCATCCGGATCGCCGAATATCGCGTAAGCCGATTTGCCCTGCACCGCATTGACCAGCGCCGTGCACTTGCGCAAGCGTTCGCCCAGCAGCGGATGATGCAGATACGCATGCGCTTCCGGCAGGGAGACAATGGCGAAGCGGCGCGCCGTTTCGCTGTTGCCGAGCCCTGCGATTTGCGGAAAGATGAACCACATCCAGTGCGTTTGCTTGCGGCCGGCGCGCAACTCCGCGCAAACCTGTTCGAACACAGGGGCCTGGGCATCAATAAAGCGCTGCAGTTGGTAGGGGTCGTGCATTCTCGTCTCCATCGAATCCGGTGCGGACGGCAGCTTAGAAATATTGCCGAGACGTAAGTTCCATGGTGCGGAATGATTTTTTGCGCCTGTATTTATCAGTACAATTGTCCGAATTGAAACTTCGACAACCCGACAATCGGATATCGCCGCCATCGACATCAATCATATCGATCTCAATCTCCTGCGCGTGCTGCTGACGGTCGGCCGGGAGGAAAGCGTTTCGGTCGCGGCCGAGCGGCTGGGCTTGTCGCAATCGACCGTCAGCAGCGCGCTCGGCCGGCTCAGGGCACTGACCAAGGACCCCCTGTTCGTGCGCGGGCACGGCGGCATGCAGATGACCGACTACGCGCGCACGCTGTTCACCTCGGTCGAGGCGGCATTCGCTTCGATGGACCTGGCGCTGCGCGAACATGCTTCCTTCGATCCCGGCACGGCGCGCGATACCTTCACCATTCTGATGAGCAACATCGGCCAATCGGTATCGGTGCCGCACCTGCTGCGCCATGCGCAGGAACATGCGCCGCGCGTGCGTTTCAACATCATGCAGTTTTCGCGTTTCAGCTATCTGCAGCAACTGGAAACCGGCGAGGCGGACCTGGTCTGCGGCTATATTTCACGTCCCAAGGAATGCCTGCGTTCGATCAAGCTGGTCGACACCGAATTCGTCTGCCTGTTCCGCGACGGCCATCCGCTGATCGGCGACGAGATCACGCCCGAGCTGTATGCAAAACTGGATCATGTCGCCGTCAAGCGCGAGCGCGACAGCGGACGCGGCATCGAGCTGCTGCACGAACTGGGTCTGGAAAAGCGCATCAAGCTGACGCTGCCGCACATCAGCGCGATTCCGCCGATCATTTTCGTGAGCGACCTGGTATTGACCACCACGCGCGGCTTTGCCGAAACCTACGCGCGCATGAGCGGGCTGCGCTGGCTGCCGCTGCCGTATGAGATGCCGTCCACCGACGTCGCCATTTTCTGGCATGAGAAGAAGCAGACCGACGCGGCCAACAAGTGGCTGCGCAATTTCATGCGCGACAGCGTCGTGCAGGGTTATCGCTCCTGACATTCATTTCGGCAGGCCGCGCGCAAAGCGCACGATCGCATTCCCGATGGCGGCCGGCTGTTCCACCACCAGCGCATGGCCGGCATGCGCAATCATCGCCACAGTGACGCGGTCGCCGAACAGCGCCTTGAATTTCTGCGCGTCGCCGGCGGCCGATACCGCATCTTCCTGCGCGTGGATATCCAACAGCGGCTTGTCGCCGCCGCTGTAATACTCGTCCAGCGGCGTGGCCTCGGTGGCCGCCAACTGCGCCGCCAGCACATCGGCGTGCCAGCCCTTGAGCCAGACATGCGGATCGTTGCCGGGCGCGAAGAATGCGTATTGCAGCGCATTCAGGCGCATGCTGTCGGGCAGTTGATCGTTGCCGCTGTCGACGATGGCCTGGCGGATTTTCAGGCGTTCCGGATCGGGCGCGGCGCCATTGGCCCCGGTCTTGTTGGATTTTCCGGTGCCGCCCGAAATCACCACGACCGCACGCACCAGATCGGGCCGGTCCATCGCCAATGCGCGCGCCACGAAGCTGCCGTAAGCATGGCCGGCAACGATGATGCGGCCGCGCCTGGCCGCAGGGTCGGCTTCCACCGCCGCGGCCACGTCGGCGGCCAGATCGTGCAGGGTGGCGCCGGTCATCGGGCCGCTGCTGCGTCCGATGCCGCGCGGCTGCGGCCGCAATACGCGAAAGCCATGGGCGGCCAGGTCGGTGGCGATGCCGTCGAAATCTTCCGCGCCGCGGCCGAGCGAGGCCAGCAGCACCACCACCGGGCCATGTCCCTGCGCCAAGGTTTCAATGCGCACATCGCCGCGCGATATCACCTTGTCTTCGATCTTCTGTTGCGCCTTGCCGGCGGCCTGCGCGGCGAGCGTCAAAGCACAGCACGACAAGATTGCAATGACGGAAAATCCGGTCCGATTTTTCATGACGTCTCCTCGTTGTTTGCGCGGACATTAGCAAACAACTTTTCGCAAATCAATTTGCGATCGGCCTCCAAAAACACAGAAACGCGTTCCGATTCGCCATCGGTTTTCGGCGTTCTCATTCGGCGCGCGGCGCATTTTCAAGACGTCCGGGGATGACTATCGACCACGTCAATAATCACTATTACCGTGAACAATATTGCCAAAAAACCAGGGCCTTTTTTGGCCTGTTTTCGCGTCGGAAAAATATGGCTTTCATAGGGAAAAACTGCAGAACGGAAGAATTTTCCCGGACGCCGAAAATACCCTGCGGCAAGCTCCTTTGGACGTTTTGACAATGAAATCCCGCATGCTAAAGTCCCTCATCAAATACCAAATACAGAACGACGGTCCGCATAACGGAATGGTCGATCCATAAGCTTTACCGGCGATGCCGGCGCAGCGGCCCCGCGAACCGCTGCGTTGGCCCAGCCATCAATCCCAACCTTATCTGGAGTCTTAAATGGCAAGCAACGTCCTTGAACTGGAAAACGTCAAAATCGAACGCGACGGCGGCATCACCTTCATCATCCTGAACCGTCCCGACAAGCGCAACGCGATGAGCCCGCAACTGCATCTGGACATGAACGACGCGCTGGATTGGGCGGCAGAGGATGAACAGACCAAAGTGGTGGTGCTGACAGGCGCCGGCGGCAATTTCTGCGCCGGGCAGGATTTGAAGCTGTATTTCCGCGGCACCGAAAACGATCCGATCCTGCGCACCCGCGCCCGCAAGGCCTCGCATTCATGGCGCTGGGATAAATTGTCGGCCTTTCCGAAAGCCACTATCGCCATGGTGCACGGCTTCTGCTTCGGCGGCGGTTTCACGCCGGTGATCGCCTGCGATTTCGCGGTGGCGGCCGACGACGCGGTATTCGGCCTGTCGGAAATCAACTGGGGCATCATCCCCGGCGGCCTGGTGGCATGGGCGGTGACGCAGGTCATGGGCTATCGCGACGCGATGTATTACGCCACCACCGGCGACCAGTTCACCGGCAAGGAAGCAGCCGCGATGAAATTCGTCAACAAGTCGGTGCCGCTGGCCAATCTGCGCGAAGCCACGCTGGAGCTGGCGCGCAAGCTGGAAGCGAAGAGCCCGGCCGGCCTGCGCGCCACCAAGGAAGCGATGCGCACCGTTCGCAACATGAACAAGGACCAGGCCATGGATTACCTGAACTGCAAGAGCGACGCCCTCAAATTCGGCGACCCCGAAGGCGGCCGCAAGAAAGCCATGGCGCAGTTTTTGGATGAGAAGTCGTACAAGCCCGGCCAGGGCGCATTTAACAGGGAGGGGTGAGCAAGCTACTGCGCGGCCCAATTTCGGGGTCTCCGATGCTCACGTACTAAAGTACGGCTCCGCTTCTCGGCCCCGAACTTGAACCGCTCGCTACGCTTGCTCAGCCCCCCGAACCGCCGGTTGCTGCTCTTGGGTAAAACCTTTCCGGCACGACGATTTATGTAAGGAGGTCTGAACATCATTCATAAGAAACAAGAAACAGGCAGGGAACATGCGAACCGTCGGCAAAGAACCCTCGGCGCAACTTGGTGGTTGAAATCAAAGTTTCAATTTCTGGAGGAAGACAATGTTCAACAGCAAAAATCCGTGGTCAAACCGACTTTGGCGCTTCGCAGTCGCCGCTCTCGCCTTGTTGGGCGCGAGCGCCGGTGCGCCAGTCCTGGCCGCTGATGCGGCCTTGATCGCGGCCGCGAAAAAAGAAGGACAAGTGGTCTGGTACACCACGCAGATCATCAATCAGTTCGCCCGCCCCGCGGCGGATGCATTCCAGAAGAAATACGGCATCAAGGTCAATTACGTGCGCGCCGATTCCAAGGCCGTCACGCTGCGCCTGCTCAACGAAGGCCGCGCCGGCCGGGTGCAGGCCGATGTATTTGACGGCACCGCGGGCGTGGCGCCGCTGAAGAAACTCAATCTGGTGGAAAAATGGACGCCCGATTCGGTCAATCGCCTCGACAAGCAGTTCATCGACGCCACCGGCTACTGGACCGCGACCAATCTGTACGTGCTGTCGCCGGCCTTCAACACCAAGCTGATTCCGGCCGCCGAAGCGCCGAAAACGCTGGAAGACCTGCTCAATCCGAAATGGAAAGGCAAGATCACCTGGAACGCCAGCCCCACCATGTCCGGCTCGGCCGGCTTCGTCGGCATGATCGTCACCACCATGGGCGAACAGAAGGGCCGCGACTATCTGCAGAAACTGGCCGACCAGAATCTGTTCCCGCTGCAGATGTCGGCGCGCGAAGTGCTGAACCAGGTCATCCGCGGCGAGTCGCAGATCGCACTGAATATCTTCAACAACCATGCGGTCATCAGCAGCGGCGAAGGCGCGCCGGTGGCCTGGATTCCGATGCAGCCGGTGACCGGCGTGCTGTCGGTCGCGGCGCTGACCAAAGGCGCGCCGCATCCGAACGCCGGCAAGCTGTTCATCGATTTCCTGGTCTCGCCCGAAGGCCAGAATCTGTTCCGCGATGCCGACTACATTCCGGTCGATCCGAAAATCCTGCCGCGCCATCCGGAGCTGAAACCGGATGGCACAAAGCTGCGCGCCGTGTACTTCTCGCCTGAGCAGATCGACGTCGGCATGCCGAAGTGGATGAACATCTACAAAGCGTACTTTCAGCAATGATGAGCGTCGATACCTTCCCCTATGCCGAAGCGGCCGGCCAGCCGCTCTGGCTGCGCCGCTGCAAGGCGCTATTGACCACCAGGACGGTGTTCGCGGCGGTGCTGGGCCTGCTGCTGGTGGTGCTGGTGTTTCCGCCGCTGGTGTTCCTGCTGCAAGGCAGCGTGACGGTCGCGTCGCCCTCGGGCGAACTGAGCTTCAGCCTTGAATCGTTCCGCGGCATCGTGACCGAGCGCGGGATCCTGCGCAGCATGTCCAATTCGTTCGTCTTCGCCGTCGGCAGCGCCTTGCTGGCGGTGGCGTTCGGCGGCGTGGTGGCGTGGATTACGGAGCGCACCAATGCGCCGTTCGCGCGGCTGGCCTACATCACCACGGTGACTTCGCTGGGCACGCCTTACATCCTGTATATCAGCGCCTGGCTGATGCTGATCGGCCGCTCCGGCCCGCTGAACGTTTACTACAGGGAGCTGACCGGTGCGGCCAGTCCGCTGGTCAATGCCTACAGCATGCCCAGCATGGTGTTCATCGAAGGCCTGCTGTGGTCGCCGATGGTATTCCTGCTGATCAGCGCCACCTTGCGCAACTTCAATCCGGAACTGGAAGAGGCTGCCAGGATGTGCGGCGCCAACGGCCGCCAGATCTTCCGGCGCATCACGCTGAAGCTGTCGATGCCGGCGGTGCTGGCGCTGATCATGCTGGTATTCATCCGTTCGCTGGAAGCGTTCGAGGTGCCGGCGGTGGTCGGCATACCCGGGCAGATCCGCATGCTCACCACCGACATCTACGAAACCCTGCAGGCGATTCCGCCCGACCTGGGCTCGGCCAGCGCGCTGTCGGCCTGCCTGCTGGCGATCGTGGCGATCCTGCTGTATGTGTACGGCCGCATGACGCGCAATGCCGAACAGTACGCCACGGTAACGGGCAAGAACTTCAAGCCGAACAAGGTCGATCTGGGCCGCTGGCGCTACCTGGCCGGCGCGGTGGTGCTGGGCAATTTCACGATGCTCAGCGTGCTGCCGGTGGTGGTGCTGATCTGGGCCTCGCTGCTGCCGTTCTACCAGGCCCCGAGTCCGACCGCCTTCACGCTGCTGACCCTCAACAATTATGTCAACGTGCTGAAGTCCTCGCATTACGTCGAACTGATCGGCAATACGCTGGTCATCGCCGCGGTCAGCGCCACCGTGGTGATGCTGCTGACGTCGCTGGTGGCCTGGCTGCGTGCGCGCAAGGCGGCCGGCTCGGTCTTTCTCGATTCGCTGGCCACCATGCCGCTGGCGTTTCCCGGCGTGATCCTGGGGGTGGCGGTGATGCAGCTGTTCCTGAATGTGCCGGTCGGCGTGTACGGCACGATCTGGATCATCGTCTGGGCCTTCGTCATCAATACGCTGCCCTACGGCATCCGCTACAGCTATGCCGGCATGCTGCAGCTGCATAAGGAGCTGGAGGAAGCCGCGCTGATGGCCGGCGCGCGGCCGCTGATCGGCTTCGGCCGCATCGTGCTGCCGCTGCTGTCGCCGTCGCTGTTTGCCGGATGGGTCTTCATCTTCCTGCTGGCCACGCGCGTGCTGTCGCTGCCGGTGCTGCTGTCCGGCCCCAGTTCGCAAACCATGGCCGTGGCCATGTTCGATCTGATGAGCAACGGCCAGACGCCGGAGCTGGCCGCGCTCGGCCTGCTGTGGAGCGCCAGCATGACGGCGATCGTGGTGGCGTTTCATTTCGTCGCGCGCAAGAGCGGCGTCGGCATCCATGGCCATTGATTTGAAACCGAACCTGAACCTGAACTGAAATTTACCGAGGAAAGTTAATGACATCGTTATCCGAACCGCCATTCAAACAAGCGCTGGCCGCGGTCGCCATCGCTATCAAGAAGGTCGACGCCTTGCTCAACCCGCGCAACGTGGTCATCGTCGGCGCCACCGACAAGCCCGGCAACTGGCCGCAGCGGGTCTGGAAAAACCTGCATCGCTATCAATTCAAGGGGGCGGTGTATCCGGTCAATCCCTCGCGCGAAACGGTATGGGATACGCGCTGCTATCCCTCGTTCGCCGCATTGCCGGAAGCGCCCGACCATATCGTGCTGCTGATTCCGGCGCGTTTCGTCTGCCAGACCCTGCGCGACGCTGCCGCGGCCGGCGCCCGCAGCGCCACCGTGATGACCTCCGGTTTTGGCGAATCCACTGAAGCCGAAGGCATCGCGCTGGCCGCGGAGCTGAAACAGGTGATCGCCGAGACCGGCCTTGCCGTGTCGGGGCCGAACTGCCTCGGCAATTTCAACGCGCAAGCCAATTTCTTCAGCATGCCGGACGACCGGCCGCATCGCTTCCAGCAAGGTCCGGTCGCCGTGTTCGGCCAGTCGGGCGGGATCGTGATGGCGATCAAGCGCACGCTGGAAGAACGCGGCATCAATACCGGCAAGCTGATCACCAGCGGCAACGAAAGCGGCCTGACCACGGCGGAATACATCGCCTACTTCGCGCAGGATGCCGAAACCAAAGTCATCGTCTGTTATCTGGAGTCGGTGCAGGATACGCCGGCGTTCCTGGCCGCCTGCAAGCTGGCGCGCGCCGCCGGCAAGCCGGTGCTGGTGCTCAAGCTCGGCGCCACCAAGGCCGGCCGCGCCGCTGCTGCTGCGCACACCGGCACGCTGGCCGGCTCGATGGAAGCCTTCGATGCGGTCGCCGGCGAGGCCGGCGTGCTGCGCATGCGCAATCTGGACGATATCGTTGAAGCGGTCGAAGTGCTGGTCAGCACGCCCTTGCCGCGCGGACCGCGGCTGGGATCGATTACGGTGTCCGGCGGCATGCGTGGCCTGTTGCTCGATTGCGCCGAAACCAACGGCCTGGCCTACAACGATCTCAGCACCGCCACGCGCGACAAGATGAATGCGCTGCTGGCGGTGGGCACCATTGTCGGCAATCCGCTCGATGCCGGCTATGCCGCGCTGTCGAGCGCGGACAGTTTCATCCAATGCGTCCGGACCTTGCTCGACGATCCGGAAATCGATGTCCTGCTGCTGCAGGATGAATTGCCGCGCGAGGGCGGTTCGCGCAAGGAAGCCAATATGCGCGCCGTCAACGAACTGGTCGCCGGCTGCGCCAAGCCGGTGATCTACGTCAGCATGATCTCCTACGGCCTGACCGACTACAGCCGCGAACTGCGCGCGCAATTGCCGAACCTGGCGTTCATGCAGGAAGTCGACAAATCGCTGCGCGTGATGCAGGGCGTGATTCATTACGCGATGTCGCTGGGCAAAGCGCCGGCGGCCATGCCGGCGCCGAACACGGAAGGCTGCGCCTTGTTCGATGCGCTGTATGCAGGCAAAGGCCCGGCCACCATCGATGAAGTCAATTCCAAGAAATTGCTGGGCCTGTACGGCATAGCCGCGCCGCAGGAAGCGCTGGCCAAAAGCGCCGACGAAGCCGCGGCGATCGCGGCGCGCATCGGCTATCCGGTGGTGGCCAAGCTGGTCAGCGCCGATATCCCGCACAAATCCGATATCGGCGGCGTGGTGGTCAATATCGAATCGGAAGCGGCGTTGCGCAAGGCGTTTCGGCGCATTACCGAGGCCGTCAAGGCGCAGCCCGGCAAGCCGGTGCTGGAAGGCATTCTGGTTGCGCAGATGGTGCGCGGCGGCCTGGAACTGGTGCTGGGCGCATCGCGCGATCCCGAAATGGGACCGGTGATCCTGTTCGGCGCCGGCGGCGTCGATCTGGAATTGACGCGCGATGTGGCGCTGGCCGCCGTGCCGCTGGATGAAGAGCGCGCATTGGCGCTGATCGCCAGGACGCGCGTCGGACAGCTGATCGACGGCTATCGCGGCAAGGGGCCGAAAGACAAGGCGGCGCTGGTACGCGCGTTGATCGGCTTGTCGCATCTGGTGGCCGACGCCGGCGACCGGCTCGATGCGACCGATATCAATCCATTCCTGCTGCTTGAAAAAGGCGGCGTGGCGCTCGATGGACTGGTGGTGATGGACCGGCGCCACTGATTTAAGCAAATCCCCGCAGCACATTAGTGCCGATCGCCGTCGCCGGCCTTCGGCAGGGGCCTCGCTACGCCCATTTTCAGGCAGCAAGCGGTTTTACGGCAGCACAAGCAAGCAGTGAATAACACATAAAATATCAAGGAGACGACAAATGTTCGACACCAAAGCAAGATGGATTGCACTGGCATGCGCAATCTGCCTGCCGCTCGCGGCGCATGCCCAGACCAGCGTCACCATCTACGGCAAGATCGATCTGGGCATCCGCTATATTGCCAATTCCAACACCAAGGGCCAATCGCTGATCGACGAAAAATCGTCGACCAACCGGCTCGGCTTCCGCGGCCGCGAAGATCTGGGCGACGGCATGGCCGCGATCTTCACGCTGGAAAACGGCTTCAACGGCGACGACGGCACCGCTGGCCAGTCGGGCCGGCTGTTCGGGCGCCAGGCATTCGTCGGGCTGCAGTCGAAATCGGCCGGTACCATCATGCTGGGCCGCCAGGATACGCCGATGTTCGACTATCTGGCGCCGGTCTCGGCCGGCATCGCGGCCTGGGGCGGCAGCCCGGCCGCGCACTATGGCGACATCGACAATATCAATGCCTTTTTCCGCGTCGACAATTCCATCAAGTACGCCAGCCCGGTCTTCAACAATACCTCGGCCGGCGCCTTCTACGGCATGGGCGAACAGGCCGGCAGCACCGGCAAGAACCAGACCTTCGGCTTCGGCTCGCGCTACCGCACCGACGCGCTGTACCTGGCGGCTTCGATGCTGCACGTTTCCAATCCGACCGATTCGGTGTATGACGGCAAGGGCACCTTCGGCACGTCGGTCTATAACGGCCTGCAGTTGGCCAGCACCCTGCGCACCATCGGCGCGGCGATCGGCTACAACTTCGGCAAGAGCGCCAAGGCGGCGTTCATCGTGAGCGATACCCGTTTCGACAACAGCGCGCTGGCCAAGGGCAATGCGGCGTATCGGAACTATGAGTTCAACGGCACTTACTTCCTGACGCCGCGGCTGCAGGTCGGCGCTTCCTATATCTTCACCAACGGACACTGGAGCGCCGACGATTCGCGGCCGCATTTCAACCAGGTCAATTTCGGCGCCTCGTATGCGTTCTCGAAGGGCGTGTCGATTTATTGGCGCAATGCCTACCAGATCGCCGGCGGCTCGGCCAAGATCGCGCAGATCAACCTGCTGCCGGCCAGCAGCACCAATCGCCAGTACCTGACCAATGTCGGCTTGAAATATTCGTTCTGACGCCGGGTTCCCACCCCGCGGCCTAAAGGTCCGCGTTGCGCGTGCTGCCGGTCTCTGCGGACCGGCAGCACGGTTTTTTTTGGTTTCTTAGTACAATCACCGGCATCGGATAAATCAGGACAGCGCGCCATCGACATCAATCACATCGATCTGAATCTCCTGCGCATATTGCTCACGGTGGGGCAGGAGGAGAGCGTTTCGGTCGCCGCCGAACGTCTCGGCCTGTCGCAGCCGGCGGTCAGCAGCGCGCTCGGGCGGCTGCGCGCGCTGACCAACGATCCCCTGTTCGTGCGCGGCCAGGGCGGCATGCGGATGACCGACTATGCGCGCACGCTGTTCAATGCGGTCGAAGCCGCCTTTGCATCGATGGATGCCGCCTTGCGCGAGCATGCCGCTTTCGACCCCGGCACGGCGCGCGACACCTTCACGATCCTGATGAGCAATATCGGCCAGGCGGTATCGGTGCCGCTGCTGGTGTATCACGCGCGCAAGCATGCGCCGCGCGTGCGGTTCAATATCCTGCCGCTGTCGCGCGCCAGTTATCTGCGCCAGCTCGACAGCGGCGAGGCCGACCTGGCCTGCGGCTATATCGCCCATCCCAAGGAGTGCCTGCGTTCGTTCAAATTATTCGATACCGAATTCGTCTGCCTGTTCCGGCGCGATCATCCGCTGATCGGCGACGCCATCGACCGCGAACTTTACGCGCGGCTCGATCATGTGGCGGTCAAGCGCGAACGCGACAGCGGGCCGGGCATCGAACTGCTGGCCGAACTCGGGCTGGAGCAGCGCATCAAGCTGACCGTGCCGCACATTACCGCCATCCCGCCGATCCTGCATGCGACGGATCTGGTGCTGACCACCACGCGCGGCTTCGCCGAAACCTATGCGCGCATGGCCGGCCTGCGCTGGCTGCCGCTGCCGTTCGAGATACCCGCGGTGGAGATCGCCATTTTCTGGCATGAAAAAAAGCAGACCGACGCGGCCAGCAAGTGGCTGCGCAATTTCCTGCGCGACAGTATCCTGCAAGGTTATCAAGATGGTATTGCAGAATAAGGCGAGGCGGGGCGTTGTACTGCGTTCGTGTCCCCCGCCGGCCTTCGGCCGTCTCCTCCTTTACCTCACTTCGCACAACACCCCGCCTCGCCTTATTCTGCAAAACTTTTTTACGCCGGTGTTACGCTTTCAGCCGCAGCGTTCCCATGAAATCCCGCTTGCCGACCGGTATGCCGACGGAGCGCAGAATGTTATAGCCGGTGGCGGCGTGGAAATGAAAATTCGGCAGCGAGAACGACAGCACGAAATCCTCGGCCGTGAAGCGGCGCTGGCTGTCTTTCACCTGGAACATGACTTCGGCGCCGACGCGGCCGTCGATCTCTTCGCGGGTAACCTTCGCCACTTCGGCGCGGGTATCGGCGATCAGCGCTTTCAGGCCGGCAAAGTCGTGCTGCGGCCGCGCGCCGGGCGGCTGGAATACGCCCGTCTTGATGCCCTCGATCGCGCCCAGCGAATGATGGGCCACTGCCTGGATCTGGTAACGGAACGGACGCATGTCGAGGAAGATGCGGGTTTCGACGATCTGCTCGGGGTCGTAGCCGTGCTGCTCGCAATGCGCCTGCGCCTTGTCGAGATAGCCGCCCACGGCTTCCAGTGTCTGCAGATAACTTGCCACGCTGACGTCATAGAATGAAATTGTCATGATGTTTTACCCTTTTAACTTTCAAGATTGCCGTTGAAAAGTCTGCATGTTGCGTGTCGAGCGAAGCAAGCCGGACTCAAGTGTGGTTGGGCCCGTTGCGCTGCTTCTGATTGGCGATTACCAGCCGTATCTTACGCGCCAGCGCTTCGCGCGTGTAGGGTTTGCTCAAGAGTTCCACGCCCGCGTCCAGCCGTCCGCCATGGACGATGGCGTTCTGGGTATAGCCGGATGTGAACAGCACCGCCAGATCGGGAATCCGCTCGCGCGCCTTGCGCGCCAGGTCCGGACTGCGCAAGGGTCCCGGCATCACCACGTCGGTGAACAGCAGGTCGATCTTGGCGCCGCTTTCGATGATGCTCAGCGCGGCCACCGCATCGCCGGCCTTGAGCACCTGATAGCCGAGCTCGGTCAGCATCGAGACCACGGTGGCGCAAACCTGTTCGTCGTCTTCGGCCACCAGTATCGTTTCCGAACCGCCGGTGACAATCGGCGATTCGTTGTTGACCACCACGTCTTCACCCTCCAGCGAACGCGGCAAATACAGCTTCACCGTGGTGCCGTGGCCGACTTCGCTGTAGATTTTGATGTGGCCGCCCGATTGCTTGACGAAACCGTAAACCATCGACAGGCCGAGTCCGGTGCCCTTGCCTTCGGGCTTGGTCGAAAAGAACGGCTCGAAGGCCTGCGCCATCACCTCGGGCGACATGCCGCTGCCGGTATCGCTCACCGCCAGCATCACGTATTGCCCGGCCGCCACCTCGGCATGTTCGCGCGCGTAATTGTCGTCCAGATAAGTATTGCCGATTTCGATGGTGAGCTTACCGGCCCCCTCCATCGCATCGCGCGCATTGATCGACAGGTTCAACAGCGCATTTTCAACTTGCGCGATGTCGATAAAGGTATGCCACAAGCCGGCCGACACCACCGTTTCGACTTCGATCTCTTCGCCCAGGCTGCGCTGCAGCATATCTTCGATGGCGAACATGAAGCGGCCGATATTGACCACCTTCGGCGCCAAGGCCTGGCGCCGTCCGAACGCCAGAAGGTAGCTGGCCAGCTTGGCGCCGCGATTGACGCCGGCCAGCGCGCTGGCGATATGCCGCTCGGCGCGTTCATTGCCGGCCAGGTCGCGCGAGAGCAATTGCAGATTGCCCGAGATGATCTGCAGCAGATTGTTGAAATCGTGCGCGACGCCGCCGGTCAGCTTGCCGATGGTTTCCATTTTTTGCGATTGCTGCAAGGCCAGCTCGGTGCGCCTGAGCGCCGCCGCCGCTTCCTGCTTCTCGGTAATGTCGCGGGTGATCTTGGCATAGCCGATGAAGTCGCCCGCGGCATTGCGGATCGGATCGATCACCACGTGCGCCATGAAGCGCGAGCCGTCTTTCCTGACGCGCCAGCCTTCCTGTTCGAAGCGGCCTTCGACCATGGCGGTGCGCAAGGCGCGCGCGGGCACGCCGGCGGCTTGATCCTCGGGCGTATAGAACTGGGAAAAGTGGTGGCCGACGATTTCGTCGCGGGTATAGCCCTTGATGCGTTGCGCGCCGGAATTCCAGTTGGTGACGCGGCCGCCGGCGTCGAGCATGTAGATGGCGTAATCGGTGACGCTCTGCACCAGCAGGCGGAACTGTTCTTCGCTCTGGTGCAGTGCTTCGTTGAGCAGGCTTTCCTCCGGCAAATTTCGTTCAGGCATAGTGTTTTGAGGCATTCGAGCGACAGTGCTGTTTGGCAAGATTGTACACAATTCGGCAGGCGAGGCGCGGCGGCCCTGCGGGTTGCCGCCCGGACTGCTAGAATCGGCCGTTTCGACACTGAGAGCCCGACCATGAGCGAACCGATCCGCCTGACCCAATACAGCCACGGCGCCGGATGCGGCTGCAAGATATCGCCGCAGGTGCTGGAAGTGATTCTGGCCGGCAGCGGCGCGCAGAATCTCGATCCCAGGCTGTGGGTCGGCAATACGTCGCGCGACGATGCGGCGGTCTACGCGATCGACGAGGAGCGCGGCGTCGGCGTGGTATCGACCACCGATTTCTTCATGCCGATTGTCGACGACCCTTTCGATTTCGGCCGCATTGCCGCCACCAACGCCATCAGCGATATCTATGCGATGGGCGGCGACCCGCTGATGGCGATCGCCATTCTGGGCTGGCCGGTGAACGTGCTGGCGCCGGAAGTCGCGCGCGAAGTGGTGCGCGGCGGCCGCGCGGCCTGCGACGCGGCCGGCATTGCGCTGGCCGGCGGCCATTCGATTGACGCGCCGGAGCCGATCTTCGGCCTGGCCGTGACCGGCGTGCTGGAAAAGCGCCATATGAAACGCAACGACACCGCCACCGCCGGCTGCCTGCTGTACCTGACCAAGCCGCTCGGCATCGGCATTCACACCACCGCGGAAAAGAAAGGCAAGCTGCGCCCGGAAGACGTCGGCGTGGCGCGCGACTGGATGTGCCTGCTCAACAAGGCCGGCAGCCGCTTCGGCAAACTGGCCTGCGTCACCGCGATGACCGACGTCACCGGCTTCGGCCTGCTCGGCCATCTGGTGGAAATGACCGACGGCAGCGGCCTGACCGCGCACATCGAATACGCGGCCGTGCCGCGCCTGCCTGGCGTCGCGCATTATCTGGCGGAAGGCTGCGTGCCGGGCGGCACCCAGCGCAATTTCGACAGCTATTCGCACCGGATCGCCGGGCTGGATCCCGTCGTTGACGCCGGCGCCGACCTCAACGAAGCCAAAAGGCAATTGCTGTGCGATCCGCAAACCAGCGGCGGCCTGCTGGTGGCGGTGACGCCCGAAGGCGATGCCGAATTCCACGCCGCGGCCATCGAACTCGGATTGGCATTGTCGCCGATCGGCCGGCTGGGCGAGCGACAGACGTTCGCGGTACAGGTGTTCTGATGCCGGAAGACATCGTCAGCTACCGCGAATTGTTTTTGGCCGGCCGGCCCATGATGGATATGCGGGCGCCGGTCGAATTCGCCAACGGTGCGTTTCCGGGGGCGGTCAATCTGCCGCTGATGACCGACAGCGAACGCGAGCAGGTCGGCCTGCGTTACAAGCAGCAAGGCCAGGAAGCGGCCATCGTGCTGGGCCATCAATTGGTCAGCGGCCAGGCCAAGGCCGCGCGGATCCAGGCTTGGGCCGATTTCGCGCGCGCCAATCCGGACGGCTGCCTGTACTGTTTCCGCGGCGGGCTGCGCTCGCGCATTGCGCAGCAATGGCTCAAGGAAGAAGCCGGCATCGATTATCCGCGCGTGGCCGGCGGCTACAAGGCGATGCGCGGCTTCCTGATCGATACCGTCGAACAGGCCGTGGTCGAATGCGATTTCGTCGTGGTCGGCGGCATGACCGGCGCGGGCAAGACTGACGTAGTGCTGCAATTGCGCAACGGCGTCGATCTGGAAGGCCATGCCAATCATCGCGGCTCCAGTTTCGGCAAGCGCGCCACCGGGCAGCCGTCCGGCATCGATTTCGAAAACCGCCTGGCGGTCGACATGCTGAACAAGCGCGCGCAAGGCATCGAACAGTTCGTGCTGGAAGACGAAAGCCGGCTGATCGGGCGCTGCGCATTGCCTTTGCCGTTGTATCAGGGCATGCAGGCTTTTCCGCTGGTCTGGCTGGAGGAAGAACTGAATGGGCGTATCGAACGCATCCTGCGCGACTATGTGATTGCGCTGGCGGCCGAATATGCGGCCATGCATGGCGCCGCGGGCCAGGCGCTGTTCGAGGAACATCTGCAGCAGGCCTTGAGCCGGCTGCTCAAGCGTCTCGGCGGCGAACGCCATCAGCGCATTTCGGCGATCTTGACGGCGGCGCTGGCCGAGCAGGCGCGCAGCGGCGAGGTGGCCTTGCATCGCGACTGGATCGGCATCCTGCTGCGCGAATATTACGATCCGATCTATCGCTATCAGCGCGACAGCAAATCGGAGCGCATTGAATTCGCTGGGGATCAGACGGCCGTGCTGGCGTATCTTGGGGCGCGGGTTCGGCGGGGCTGAATCGTTCAGTCAAGGTCAAGGCGCCGGCAGGCGGGCGCGAAGGGGCGTTGTACTTCGTGCCTCACGCAGGCCGGAATTCAAACGGCCGGATCCGGGTTTTTATTTCGGGAAGCAATTGCTTTTCTGCCATCCGAATATCGTATTCGGCTTGTAAGTTCAACCAGAAACGCGCCTCCATATTGAAAAATACCGCCAGGCGCATTGCCGTATCAACCGTAATGGGGCGACGCCGATTGATGATTTCGCTGATGCGGCTCGTCGGCACGTCGATATCACCGGCCAGGCGCGCATTGGTAATGCCCATAGGCTTAAGAAACTCTTCGCTCAGAATTTCGCCTGGATGTACTTCTACCAATTTCTTAGCCATTTTTCCTCCTAGTGATAATCCACGATCTCCACGTCATGCACGCCATCGTCCGCCCAGCGGAAGCAAATCCGCCATTGTTCGTTGATTCTGATGCTATGCAGTCCCTTTCGATCTCTGCTTAACGCTTCCAGCCTGTTACCAGGAGGAATTCTCAAGGTATCAAGCCGGGTGGCGGCATGCAGCATTAAAAGCTTGCGATGCGCTACCCGCTCAATATTTTTGAAGCGCTGAACTGAATAGCTTTCGAATAATCTCGACGTATCACTGCATGCAAATGTTTTAATCATTTCGGTCGATGTTATAACGTGTAACGGATTCCGTCAAACAGATTCCGAAAATAAGAATGCGGTATTTGATAATACACACAACGTTGCCAAAGAACATCTGAAGACCGTTCGATTTCTATTGATCCAAGTTCTTATTTTTTGTCGGGAGAAAAGGTGTATCGGCCGCTATCAGTATTGTGGCGACGCACTGGCGGCGCTTACTGCGAGCCTATTGAGTTAGAGATGTCTATCGCAGAAATTGCAGGTCCGACCTCCTCGCATTTCCGTAGACTCCTGATTCTCTTAACCAGTGAATAGATAGAACAATGAAAATTTCCTTGATCGTGTCACAATCAATGCCGCGCTTTTGGCGCTTACTTATGTGCGTATTCACGAGTATTTTATTTTCGGCTTGTACAACTCCGGCGCCTATGTATAAATATCAGGCAACCCGGGACGACCCGCTTATTTCAATGGATTCCGATTATGAATTGCAGACCTATTTTTTAGTCAACACTAAAAATCCGGCGGCAAACAGATGCGAAGATTTCGATCGCGCGGGTTATATACAGAAGGTCGATTCCATTTTTATTTCCAGCAAACCGAACCGGGAAATCACTATACGTTCGGCAGCAAACAAGTCGATTGTCATTTCAGCGGAGCATCGATTTAATCACCCTGAAATGAGTGGCGGCTGCGGCCCGCTATTGCGTATGTTTACACCATTGGCCGGCGGCAAGTACATTGCCAAAATGAATGATATGGGAAGAATCTGTACTTTTACCATCGATCGCATAGATGAAAAAACGCAGGCCAGGGAACCCGTTGCGTTTACCACTTTGTCCAAGTGCTCAAAATAATCGGCATGCGGTGGAGCTCCGTGGCCGCAATTTAAATTCACATATCGCGCTGATACATCGGATTCTCTTCCACATAAGCAATCACCGGACGGTGCAGCAAGCCATTCGAAATCTTGCTGATATCGATCGCGGCCGGGAAATAGATGCCGTCGAACGACCATGTAAACGACTGATCGCCCACCACGAAGCGCACCACGTCGCCGCCGATCAGGTTGACGAATTTGGTGTCGGGCGTGATGACGATGGTTTTGGTGGCGGCGGCGGCCGTAGTCGGCGTTCCCCACAGATCGATGCGGTCGCCTTTGTCGTGGATGCCTGCGCATCCGGCCAGCAGCAGGGCGCTGGCGGCCAACAGGATGAATGTGCATTTCATGGCGATTCCTCGAAATCCGGTCAAATAGCGATGATATCGCCATATTGCAATGGCGTTTGGATGCGCGCCGCCGATGATATGATCCATTCCAAAGGGGAATAAATCATGGATCGTCTGAGCGCAATGGAAACCTTTGTCAACGTGGTCGAGGCCGGTTCGTTTTCGGGCGCGGCGCGGCGTTTGAATGTGGGGCAGCCTGCCATATCGAAAACGGTCGCGCAACTTGAGGAGCGGCTGGGGGTGCGGCTGCTGCTGCGTTCCACGCGCGGCCTCACGCCGACCGAGGCGGGGCAGAGTTTCTACGAGCGCGCGCGCCGTTCGATCGAGGAAGCCGACGAAGCCGATCGCGCCGCGCAAGGCGCCGGCGCCGGGTTGTCCGGGCCCTTGCGGATCTGTGCTGCGGTAACCTTCGCCCGCTTGCGCATCGTGCCGCATCTGAAAACTTTTCTCACGCAACATCCCAATCTGACCGTCGACGTCGTGCTGGACGACCGCAATATCGACATGCTGGAAGAAGGCATCGACGTGGCCCTGCGCATGGGCACCCTCGCCGATTCCGGCATGACCGCCAAAAAGATCGCGCAATGCGAACGCGTGGTGCTCGGCACGCCGGCCTATTTCAAGAAGGCCGGCAAGCCGAAAATGCCGTCCGACCTGGCAGGCCATGAAACCATCGCCCATACCCGCGGCGGCGGCGGCAACACCTGGACTTTCCGGCGCGGCAGCACCGAAGCGGCGGTGGTCACGGCCGGCCGCCTCAAGGTCAACGCGGCCGAAGGCGTGCGTGCGGCGGTGCTGGCGGGTATGGGAATTACGATCGCGTCCGAATGGATGTTCGAACAGGAGCTGAAGGACGGCAGCGTCAAGCGCGTACTCGACGACTGGGCCTTGCCGGCCATGGACTTGTGGGCCGTGTATCCGACCGGCAGATTGGCCAGCGCCAAGGCCCGCGCGTTCGTTGCCTTCGTGGAAGAAATCATGGCGGCCTAGACATCGGGCCAGTTGGCTTGAACGAACTACCATGAAAGCGCCGCCGCCTTTGCAAAGGCGGCGGCGCTTTTTTTGCCTGCCATTTACTGGGCGATATAGCCGCCGTCGACCGCGATGCTCTGGCCGGTCAGGAAGCGTGCCTTGTCGCCGGCGAGAAAGACGATGGTCTGGGCGATCTCGTCCGGGTCGGCGGCGCGGCGGGCCGGAATGGTGGACAGGAAGCCGGCCTTGGCCGCCTGGTCGTTGCCGACAAAGCGGTCGAGCATATCGGTCGCCACCGGGCCGGGCGCCACGGCATTGACGCGCACCCCGGCGGCGGCGCCTTCCAGCGCGGCGCTCTTGGTCAGGCCTTCGACGGCGTGCTTGCTGGCGACATACACCGATGCGCCCGCGATGCCGACATGGCCCGCGATCGACGACAAATTGACGATGGCGCCGGAACCCTGCGCCAGCATGACGCGCATTTCATGCTTGAGCGAGAGCAGCGTGCCGAGCACGTTGACGGAAAATGTTGCTTCGTAATTTGCGGCTGACTGTTCTGTAATCGGACCGGACTCGCCTTCGGCGCCGGCGTTATTGACCGCGACGTCGAGACGGCCGAAACGCTTGACGGTCTGTTCGACCAGGTTTTGCACCTCGTTTTCGAAGCGCACGTCGGCGTGCACGAATTCCGCTTCGGCGCCGAGGCCGCGCAGTTCCTTCGCCAACGCCTGGCCGGCTTCATCGCGGCGGCCGCTGACGACCACGCGGCTGCCTTCGCGGGCGAAGGCAAGGGCGGTGGCGCGGCCGATGCCGGTCAATGCGCCGGTGATCAGGACGACTGGCTTGTTTGCTTGGGTGTTCATGTCATTGCTCCTTGGTGGTTTGGGCGTTTTGTTGCGATGACTGAACTGTGCGCGATCCCGGCCGGGCGGGGTAGATGGCGGCCGGGCATATGATTCATTCCGCATGGGAATAGGTGAGGGCCAAATAAAATCGCCCGCCTCCTCAAGGGAGAGCGGGCGTTCAATTGGCGCGCGGAACCGGGGGGGATAAGACACCGCGCGCCAGCATGTCACCGATCTGTGCGGGCTGGCCGCCGCCGGTTTTGTGTTGCGGGAGTCAGTTTAGAGGCAATCTGCGGTAAGGCTTGACCGCATGTCTCACTTTTCCAAAATAAATCGATGTTTTATTTTCATGACTGCAATCATTTTCATGCATAGCCCCGAAACACCGCGCATTGCCGGAACGCGTCTTCCGAAAACGGGATGTCCTTGGCCTTGCAGAATTTCGAGGTCAGCTTCAGCAATTCCTTGATGTCGCGCCCGCTCGCCGCGGCATAGGTGGTGGTGAGGCGTTCGATCAGATCGGCGGACAGGTCGGCGTTGAACTGCAGCGCCAGCGATTTCCACAACAGTACGGCGTCGTCCTTGGTCGGCGTTTCGTATTGAATGGTGGCGATGCAGCGCGACAGGATCGCGTCGTCCACATCGTCGATGCGGTTGGTGGTCATGAACAGCAGGCCGTTGAAATATTCCAGCGTGCGCAGGAACTCGGCCACGATCGCATTATGTTCCAGGTCGTTGTCGCGGCAGCGGATGTAGACGTCGGCCTCGTCCAGCAGCAGGATCGCGTCCCAGCGCACCGCGCGCCGCAGTATCTCCATCAGGTTGCGTTCGACCGAGGCGGCCGAAATGCCGAGCTGGCCGGAATGCACGCGGTACAGCGGCTTGCCGACCACTTCCGAATAGACTTCGGCGGTCAGCGTCTTGCCGAGTCCGGGTGCGCCCTTGCAGAGAATGGTGGTGCCGCCGGATTTGCCGGGAACGAAATCCTGCACCAGGATATTCATGCTGGACGTCAGGATATCGATCAGGTCGCGATGTTTGGCCGGGAGGATCAGCTTCTCGCGCAGATCCGGCTGGTAGCGGTATTCGGCCATGTTCTGCACGTGCACCCAGATATTGCAGTGCCATTCCAGATGGAACAGATAGACGTAGCAATGCAGCGGAATTTTTTCGAAACCTTGCGTGACGTTGGCGTCGCGCCAGAACTGGTTGTCCACCATCATTTCGAAGCGGCGGTCGATGGTTTCCTCGTCGTTGATGCATTTGGCCGTGATGCCGGGCTTGATCTTGACCATCTCCAGCTGCTGCTTGCTGTCGGCGAGGAAGGCGGTCTTGTTGATGATGAACTGGGCGCCGAAGCGTGCCTGGAATTTGAGGAAACGCTGCGCATGCGCTTCGTATTCCTGCTTGAATTCATGGCATTCCTTGAAATAGCCGAATTCGGCCAGCAGTTCGGGAATCGTGCGATTGGCGATTTCGTGGCGGTAAATCACGATCGAATTGGTCATGCCGGAGCGCAGCATGTGATGGTCGGGCGATGCGATGCTGGCCGACTGCATGGTGTTGGCCAGCAGATCGACGATGACGAACGGCGAACCCTGGTCCGGCACCACATGGCGCACGCTGTGGATCAGCCACGGCAGCAGCACGCCGTCCTTGTTGCGGTGGTAGAGCCAGCCGTCGATGACGTCGCGCGAGAAATAGGCGATGAGGCCGCCGGCCAGCACTTCGATGCTGGGAATGATGCGCGCCTGCGGGGCGTTGAAAATATTGTCCAGCGCCAGCATTTCGAACATCAGCGCGCGCTCGTCGTGCGTCTTGCTCAAGGAAAACAGGGTGTTGAGCGATTGCCCGTCGAACAGCTTGCTCGATACCAGCATCCTGCCGTGGCAGATGCTTTGCTCGTGCAATTTTTTGGCCAGCGGCGATTGGGCATCGATCGACTCGAGCAGGGCGTTCACCAGCGGTTCCGGTATTTCGAAATTCATTGCAGGCTCCCGCGCAGGAAAAAGTCGATCGCCATGCTGACGATGGCGGGCTGGATCGCGTGCTTGCCGTTGAACTCGACATATTCGACGTCGTAGCCGGCCGCGGTCAGCTTGGCGGCATTGGCGCGGCCGCTGGTGGCGATCGGCAGCTGTTCGTCGACCAGCCCGTGCGCGATGAAGACTTTCGGCGATCCTTCCTGCATGAAAATGTTCATGAAGCCCCCGGAAAACGCGATCACGTGGGTGGCGATATCGCCATTGGTGATGCCGGTCGACAAGGCATAGCTGGCGCCGTCGGAGTAGCCGGCGAATCCCAGCCGCGCCGGATCGATGGCATAGCGCGCGGCGACCGCGGCCAGCGCCTTGTCCAGGCGCTCCACATCGGGGCCGTTGCCGCCGATGACGATGTCCCAGGTGGCGAAGGTCGAGTGCGGCGCGAGCAGCAGGAAGCCGTGGCGGTTGGCGTGTTCTTCCAGGAACGGCAGCACCTTTTCCGGAAAGCCGCCGGCGCCGTGGAACATGACCAGCAACGGTATCGGCGCATCCAGGTTCAGCGATGGCGGCACATACAGGATGGCGTCGCGTTCATCGGCGATGCCGAGCCGGTTGCGCCCCGCGGGCAGCGCAGGCAGTGGCGGTTGCGCCGGCGCCGCGTGTTTGAAGGACATGCGTCCCATCAGGGAAAGATCGAACATGGCGATGGATTTTCATGGCAAAGCGGATACGCTAGCCTTTTTGAAAAGCATAATCAATGAGCGCGGGCAGGAATGGACGATAAATCCGCCGTGTGCGGTTGCAGCATTCCGGATTGCTGCAATAACGGACATGGATTGCGCGTGATTCGGTCCGGCGGCGCCGGTTCGGAAAGATCGCGCCAGATTCGCCGTCCGCGGCAAACCGTCCTGTAAATTTATGCAAACGAATGCATAAAATAGCCCGAGTGCGCCGATAACGCCGATCGCTCCTGTAACAAAAGAATTGTCCCGGCCTCCATAATTTCTGTTGACATGCCTGTTTTTGAAGCGGTAGACTCATTCTATGCAAACGTTTGCATTAAATTGGCGGGCGGACAGGAAATGACGGAAAACAGGATTATCGATTGCGAAGCCGTGATCACGGAGGTCGTCAAGGCGGCGATGAGCCGCACCGGCGATCCGCGCTTGAAGCAGGTCATGGCGTTGCTGGTGGAGCATGCGCATGCATTCGTGCGCGAGGCCAATCTGACGGACGCCGAACTGGAGGCCGGCCTCGACTTCATCGGCCGCATCGGCCAAGCCAACAGCGACGACCATAACGAAGTCATCCTGGCCTCCGATGTATTGGGCATTTCGACGCTGGTTGCCTATCGCAACAATCCGCGCGAACAAGGCCAGAGCGCCAATGCGTTGCTGGGGCCGTTCTGGCGCGACGGTTCGCCGGAATGCCGCTGCGGCGATAATATCGCGCGTTCCGAAACACCGGGCCTGGCGACGTTTGTGCAAGGCCAGGTACGCGATGTTTCCGGCGCCAAAATCGCCGGCGCCACCGTGGACGTCTGGCAGGCGTCGCCCGTCGGCCTGTATGAAAACCAGGATCCGCATCAGGACAGCATGAATCTGCGCGGCCGTTTCCGCACCGATGTTGAGGGAAAATATCACTTCCGCACCGTGCGCCCGGCCGGCTATCCGGTTCCCACCCATGGCCCCATCGGCGAATTGCTGCGTGCGCAGAACCGCAATCCCTACCGTCCGGCGCATATCCATTTCATGGTATCGGCGCCCGGCTACAAAACCCTTATCACCCAAGTCTTCGCGGACAACGCCGAGCGTTTGCACAGCGACGTCGTCTTCGGCGTGACGCAGCCGCTGATCGGCCATCTGGAGCATCACAAGACGCCGATGCCCGAATATCCCGATGCGCCGGCCGAGTATTTCACGCTGGCCTACGATTTTGTACTGGACCGGGGGGAGCGCACTTTCCCTCGTCCGCCGATTAAATAACGACTTCAATAACTTCATCATTACTTGGGAATACGCATGTCAGGTTCCAACAATCAGGCCCTTGCGGGCAAAACCGCGGTCATCGTCGGCGGCACCGGCGGCATCGGCAAGGCGACCGCGCGGCGGCTCGCTGCGGCCGGCGCGCGCGTGGTGGTGCTGTACCGGGACAACCGCGAAGGCGCCGAGCAACTGGTCGCCGAGCTGGATGGAGAAGGCCACGGCGCCTTGTGCGCGGCGGTGGAACAGAGCGATACGCTGGCGCGGGCGGCAAGCACTGTCGCGGCCAAGTGGGGCGGCGCCGATATCCTGGTCAACGCGGCCGGCTTCACCAAGCCGATTCCGCATGCCGATCTGGATGCGCTGGACGACGAATTGATCGACCGCATGTTTGCCGTCAACTGGCGCGGCCAGTTCGCCGCCATTCGCGCATTCACGCCCTTGCTGCGGGCATCGGGCAACGGCCTCATCGTCAATATTTCCTCCATCGCGGCCACCACCGGCATCGGCAGCAATGTGGCGTACTGCGCGGCCAAGGCCGGCATGGACATCATGGCGGTCTCGCTGGGCCGCGCGCTGGCGCCGGCAATCCGCGTGATCAATGTATCGCCCGGCGTGGTCGACACCCAATTCGTGCCGGGCCGCGACCAGGCATGGAACGCCAAGCAGGCCAGCACCACGCCGTTGAAACGCATCGGCACGCCCGAGGACATCGCCGCCGCCGTGGAAGCCTGCGCGACCACGCTGGTATTTTCGACCGGCACCACCATCCACGTCGACGGCGGCCGCCGGCTCGGCGCGGCGTAACCCAATCACAGCCAGGAAAAGCAAATACCGCCATGCAAGAGAATGTCATCATCACCTGCGCCATCACCGGCAATCTGACCAAGCCGGAACAGCATCCCGGCCTGCCGATCACGCCGCAACAGATCGCCGCATCCGCGCTGGAGGCGGCCGAACAAGGCGCGGCCATCGCGCATATCCACGTGCGCGATCCGGAAAGCGGCCGGCCCTCGATGCAGATCGCGCATTACCGCGAAGTCATCGACCGCATACGCGAGAAGAACCCGGCGCTGATCATCAACCTCACCACCGGCCCCGGCGGCCGCTTCATTCCCAGCGAAGACAATCCGCAAGTGGCCGCGCCCGGCAGCACGCTGATGGTGCCCGAACAGCGCGTCACGCATATCGTCGAGCTGCGTCCCGATATCTGCACGCTGGATCTGAACACCATGAATTCCGGCGGCGAAGTCGTCATCAATACGCCGCGCAATGTCACGCGGATGGCCAAGCTGATCACAGAAGCCGGCGTGAAGCCGGAGATCGAACTGTTCGATTCCGGCGACGTGCACATGGCGCACGATCTGATCCGCGCCGGCGTGTTGCCCGGCCCCGGCCTCTACAGCCTGGTGCTCGGCGTGAAATACGGCTTCGCGGCGACGCCGGAAACGATGCTGTATGCGCGCGATCTGCTGCCGCCCGGCGCGATCTGGACCGGCTTCGGCATCGGCCGCCATGAATTCCCGATGGTGGGGCAATCGTATCTGTACGGCGGCCATGTGCGGGTCGGCTTTGAGGACAACGTTTATATGTCCAAGGGCGTGCTGGCGGAAAGCAACGGCGCGCTGGTGCGGCGCGCGCGCCAGATCGTCGAATCCATGGGCGGCGCCATCGCCACGCCGGCGCAGGCCCGGCAAATTCTCGGGCTGCCGGCATGAACGCCCGGCGTGGCATTCATTACCAATATCAATTGAACATCCAAGCAACGGAGCAAGCATGACCGCAATACGTGTTTTTGAAAAAGCTGCAAATATCGACGTGCTGGCATTGGCGGCGGTGGAAGTCGCACGGCCGCAGGCCGGCCCGCAGCAATGCCTGATCGAAGTGCATGGCGCCGGCGTCAATCCGAGCGATGTCAAGGCGACCCTGGGCGCGATGCCGCATGCGGTATGGCCGCGCACGCCCGGGCGCGATTACGCCGGCATCGTGCTGGAAGGGCCACAGCACCTGATCGGCAAGGCGGTCTGGGGCAGCGGCGGCGAACTCGGCATCGGCCGCGACGGCACGCATGCCAGGTATCTGTTGGTGGATACGCACAGCGTGCGCGAAAAGCCCGCCGCCCTGAGCATGCTGGAAGCCAGCGCCGTGGGTGTGCCGTTCATTACGGCCTATGAAGGCCTGCGCCGCGCGGGCATGCCGCAAAAGGGCGATGTGGTGCTGGTATGCGGCGGCAACGGCAAGGTCGGCCAGGCCGCGATCCAGCTGGCCACGCGCGCAGGCGCGCGGGTATTCGGCGTGGAACGCACATCGCAGGGTTATCGCGGCCATGCCAGTTCGGCGGTGGACATGATCGACGCCAGCACCACCGACATTGCCGATTACGTGCGCCAGCAGACCGGCGGCCACGGCGCCGACATCGTCTACAACACCGTAGGCAGTCCCTATTTCGAACAGGCCAATCGCGCCATGGCCAAACGCGCGAGGCAGATTTTCATCTCGACCATCGACCGCGCGGTGCCGTTCGATATCTTTGCCTTCTACCGCGGCCAGCATACCTATGTGGGCATCGATACCCTGGTGCTGGACAGCGCCGACGGCGCCGAAATCCTCGATCACCTGATGCCGGGCTTCAACGACGGATCGCTCAAGCCGTTTCCGGTGCTGGAGACGCACGTGTATTCGCTGGACAACGCCATCCAGGCGTATCGCGCGGTGCTGGGCGGTTCCGCCGAACGGGTGGTGGTGCGGCCATGAACATCACGCGATTCGATGCCGCGCAGCCGTACTTCCCGCCCAACCACGAGGGCATGCATTGCATGCGCCTGCAAGGGCGCGAAGCGGGACCGGCCGACACCGCCTGGATCGGCGTTTCGCATATCCTGCCGGGCGGCGGCACCACGCTGGACGCATCGGCGGTGGAAAAATTCTATGTGGTTCTTGAAGGACATGTCACCATCGTCACCGAAAACGGCGAAGAGACATTGGCCATGCACGATTCCTGCCGGCTGGCGCCCGGCGAAAAAAGAGCATTGAAAAACCGGACCAATCGAACGGCGAGCATTCTGCTGGTGATGCCGTTCGAGAAGCCCGCATAAGTATTCCCAGTATTTCCAGCATCCCGGCAGCACCGGAAGTGAAGTTTTCCGTAAGCAAATATAAATAGAAATTGGAGAGAGACATGACAAACGCTGTGACCCAGGATGCCTCCTTGGCGGGTGCGCCAGAGGCAAAGAAGGAAAAGAAACCGTTCTATCGCGTGCTGTACATCCAGGTGCTGATAGCGATCGCCCTCGGGATCGTGCTCGGCCACTACAGTCCGGTGACCGCGGCGGATATGAAGCCGCTCGGCGACGCCTTCATCAAGCTGATCAAGATGCTGATCGCGCCGGTAGTGTTCTGCACGGTTGTCTCCGGCATCGCCGGCATGCAGGACATGCGCAAGGTCGGCCGGGTCGGCGGCAAGGCGCTGCTGTATTTCGAGATCGTTTCCACCTTCGCGCTGTTCATCGGGCTCGCGGTGGGCAACTGGATCAAGCCCGGCGCCGGCTTCAATGTCGACGTGAGCACGCTCAACAGCAAGGCGGTGCTGGACTATGCCGGCAAGGCGAAGGACCTGACCACCACCGATTTCCTGATGAACATCATTCCCGACACCGTGGTCAGCGCCTTCTCCAAAGGCGACGTGCTGCAGGTGCTGCTGGTGTCGATCCTGTTCGGCCTGGCCATGTCGCTGCTGGGCCAGCGCGGCAAGCTGGTCACCGACGTCATCGATACCCTTTCGCATGCGGTATTCGGCGCGGTCAACATCGTCATGAAATTCGCGCCGATCGGCGCATTCGGGGCGATGGCCTTCACTGTCGGCAAATTCGGCATCGGCTCGCTGATTCCGCTGGCCAAGCTGGTCGGCACTTTCTATCTGACCTCGTTCCTGTTCGTGTTCGTGGTGCTGGGCCTGATTGCAAAATTCACCGGCTTCAGCATTTTCAAATTCCTTAAATACATCAAGGAAGAAATCCTGCTGGTGCTGGCCACCAGTTCTTCCGATACCGCGCTGCCGACGCTGATGTCGAAAATGGAAAAGCTGGGCTGCTCCAAGCCGCTGGTGGGCCTGGTGGTGCCTACCGGCTATACCTTCAATACCGACGGCAGCAGCATCTACATGACCATGGCCGCGCTGTTCGTCGCCCAGGCCACCAATACCGACCTGACCCTGATGCAGCAATTGGCGATCCTGGCCGTGGCGATGCTGACCTCCAAGGGCGCCAGCGGCGTGCAGGGCGCGTCGTTCGTCGCGCTGGTGGCGACGCTGGCGGTGGTGCCGACCATTCCGGTGGCCGGCATGGCGCTGATCCTCGGCATCGACCGCTTCATGAGCGAGGCGCGCGCGCTGGTCAATACCATCGGCAACGGCGTGGCCGCGGTGGTCATCGCCAAGTGGGAAAACGAGCTCGACGAGGACAAGATCAAGGTGATCCGCTGACCTTTGGCGACCTGTGCGGACCTTTGGTGCGGCGCTTCGATTAGAATGAGCGGTCGCATCCTCCTGACCCCATCCTGATTTATGATCGCCAAGCCGAAACCGCCCACCCTGTCCGACGTCGCCAAAGCGGCCGGCGTGCATTCCTCCACCGTTTCCCGGGTGATGAATCCGGATACGCGGGAAATGGTGAGCGAGGACGTCGCCAAGCGCATCCTGGCGGTAGCCAAGCGCATCGGCTACCGCGCCAACCGGGCGGCCTCGACGCTGCGGACCAGGCGCTCGCACGTGATCGGCGTGATCTTGCCGGATATCACGAATGCGGTATTCCCGCCGATCCTGATGGGAATAGAAGAGGGGTTGCGCAAATTCGGCTATCTGACCATTACGGTGAACGTGGGCAACGGACAGGACGAGCAGCGGTTTGCCATCAACCGCCTGCTCGGCCAGCAGGTCGATGGCCTGATCTTCGCCACCACCGAGCGGCAGGATCCGATCATCCAGGATTGCGTCGACCAGAATGTGCCGGTGATCAGCGTCAACCGCAGCGACGACTCGGGCCGCGTCTCCAGCGTGGCCAGCGACGATTATCTCGGCATGAAGCTGGCGGTGAATCATCTGCAAGCGCTGGGCCATACGCATATCGCGCATATTGCCGGGCCGGAGCATATTTCCACCGGCCACCTGCGCCGGCTGGGCTTCGTCAATGCGGCGCGCGATGCGGGGTTTACGGAAGCGAAATGCAAGGTCTTTGAAAGCGCGGGCTATACACGCGAAGCGGGACAGATCGCGATGGCGGATCTGTTGCGGCAGGCGCCGCGCACCACCGGCATCGTCGCCGTCAACGATCTGGTGGCGCTGGGCTGTTACGACGTGATGAAACAGAATAATGTGGATTGCCCGTCGGACCTGTCCATCGTCGGCCATAACGACATGCCGCTGATGGATATGATCTGGCCGCCCCTGACCACCATTCGCATTCCGCACCGCGACATGGGGTTGGAAGCCTCGCGCCTGATTCTGAATGCGATCAACGAACGCGATTGCGCCGTGGTCGACATCAGGCTCAAGCCGGAGCTGATCGTGCGCGGCTCCACCGGCGCGCCGCGCAAGGCGCCCGCCCTGAAAGGCTAGCTTCACTGTAGTTCCAGTACCGTTTCAACGTCGTTTCATTTTATTGCCGGGTTAACACGGCTTTGAATGCAAACGATTGCATTGCGTTTCATCCAAATAAAAAAGCGGCTTCATGCCGCCATAACTCAAGGAGACTCAAATGAAATTCCATCGCGGCATTGGCGGCATCGGCATCAGCATCGGCGGCATCAGGCAATTTTTAACAAGTTCGTTGGCACTTCCATTCATTGCGCTGGCATTCGGATTGGCCTGCCCGGTGCATGCCGCCGAGCCGGCCAAAGTGCGCGTCATCGCTTTCGAAGGCGGTTTCAATCTGCCGGTATGGGTGGCGCAGCGCCAGGGATTCTTTGCCGGCAACGGCGTGGATGTGGCATTGAGCTTCACGCCGAATTCGGTCTTCCTGATCAACAGCCTGTTCGAAAGCAAGGCCGACATCGCGCTGGCCAGCTTCGATAATGTGGTTGCCTATCAGGAAGGGCAGGGCGAGGCCGACAGCGAAAAGCGCAGCGCGCCGCCGGACCTGTTTGCCTTCATGGGCGGCGACAACGGCTTCCTGTCGCTGGTGGCCGCGCCGGGGCTGCGCACCTTCGCCGATCTGCGCGGCAAGACCGCCTCCGTCGATGCGATGACCACCGGCTTCGCCTTCGCATTGCGCCAAATGGCGGCCGATAATGGCCTCAGTGATTCGGACCTGCATTACGTGAAGGCCGGCGCCACCGGCAACCGCTATCGCGATCTGATCGCCGGCAAGCAGGATGTCACGCTGCTGCGCACGCCTTTCGAAATCCTCGCCACCGACAAGGGTTATGAAACCATCACCACCGGCACCAAGGCCTTCGGCGCCTATATGGGTTCGGTCGGCGTAACGCGCCGCGCCTGGGCCAAGGACAACCGCGCCTCCCTGATCGGCTTCACCCGCGGCTATCAGCAGGCCATACGCTGGCTGTACATGCCTGAAAACCGCGCCGTCGCCGAACAGCTGCTGGTGGAAAACGTGGAAGGACTCACGCCTTACATGGCCAAGAAAACCTGCGACCTGCTGCTGGCCCCGCAAGGCGGCCTGATCCGCGATCTCGGTTTCGACATCCCCGGCATCCAGACCGTGCTGAAGCTGCGCAGCAAATATGCGCAGCCGGCCAAAGTGCTGACCGATCCGTATAAATACATCGACACCACGTATCTGTCCGCCGCCGCCGGCCGCTGAACGCACGTTCCAACCTTCGGAGAGAGAACATGCCGCAACGCATCGTCGTCAATGGAAAGGCGCACGGGATCAAGGCCGGTCCCGATACGCCCCTGTTATATGTTTTGCGGGACGAACTCAAGTTCGACGGCCCCAAGTTCGGCTGCGGCCTGGCGCAATGCGGCGCCTGCACCGTGCATGTGGGCGGCGAGGCGGTGCGTTCCTGCGTCTATCCGGTGGCTGCCGTGAAGGCGCCGGTGCAGACCATCGAAGGCATTGCCGGCGGCGTGTCGCCGCATCCGCTCATCGCCGCGTTCGTCAAGCACCAGGCCGCGCAGTGCGGCTACTGCATCAACGGCATGGTCATGACGGCGGCGGCCTTGCTGAAAAAAAATCCGCATCCCACACGCGACGAAATCATCGCCGGCCTCGACAACAATCTGTGCCGCTGCGGCACGCATCTGCGCATACTTGCCGCCATCGAGGAAGTCGCGCAAGGGGTGAAGGCATGATTACGCGCCGTAAATTCCTGAAGGCAGGGGCTGGCGCCGGCGCCGTTGCAGGATTAAGCATTGCCTTCGCCTTGCCGTTCGAAATGGCGGGCGCCGCCGAGAACGATGCAAAGGGCCCGCGCGATCCGAAACGGGTTAGCGCCTGGCTCGATATCGACCAGCACGGAAAAGTGCATCTGCATGCGGGCAAGGTGGAACTCGGCACCGGCCTGCAGACCGCCATGGGCCAGTTGGTAGCCGAAGAACTCGACGTGCCGATGGCGGATGTCGTGGTGCTGATGGGCGACACCGCCACCTCGGTCGACCAGGGGCCGACGCTGGGCAGCCTTTCCCTGCTGACCGGCGCGCCGCCGATCAGGAAGGCCGCCGCCACCGCGCGCGCGGCGCTGATGGCGCGCGCCGCCATGCTGCTCGGCCTGCCGCAGGATAAGCTCGCCGCCAACGCGGGCGTTATCTATGCGCTGGACGGCAGCAACCGCAAGGTCGCCTACAAGGATCTGCTGCCGTCCGGCTGGACCGAACTTGCCGTCGACGACGGCATCGCATTGAAGCAGGCGGGCAGTTTCAAGGTCATCGGCCGTGAAGTGCCGCGCGTGGAATTGCCGGGGAAGATCGCCGGCACGCATGCGTATATCCAGAATCTGCGGCTGCCGGGCATGGCGCATGCGCGCGTGCTGCATCCGCCATATCCCGGCGCCACGCTCAAGCAGGTCGATCGCGGTTCGCTGGCCGGGCATCCGGGCTTGATCGATATCATCGTCAAAGACAATTTCGTCGCGGTGGCCTGCGAGACCGAATTCCAGGCGGTCGCCGCGGCGCGTGCATTATCCGTCGAATGGACGCTGCCGCCGGACGCGCTCGACAACGCCTCGATCTACAGCGATATGGCCGCGCAGAAGGTGCCGGTCAAACAAGTGCGCGGCAAGGGCGACCCGCAGGGCGTGCTGATGTCCGCACCGAAGGCGCTGAAAGCGGTGTACCGCACGCCGTTTCAAACGCACGGCTCGATCGGCCCTTCCTGCGGCGTGGCCGATGTGCGCGCGGATTCGGCCACGGTATGGTCCGCCACGCAAGGCTCGTTTCCCTTGCGTAATTCACTGGCCGACATGCTGAAGCTGCCGGCCGAGCGGGTGCGCGTGATCTGGCAGGAAGGATCGGGCTGCTACGGGCAGAACGGCGCCGATGACGCCTCCGCCGAAGCGGCCTTGCTGTCCCAGATGCTGAAGCGCCCGGTGCGCGTGCAATGGATGCGGCACGACGAACACGGCTGGGATCCGAAAGGCCCGGCAATGGAAGTCGCCCTGCAGGGCGCGATCGGCGCCGACGGCAAGATCCAGGCATGGCAATGCCTGATCGCCAGTCCGTCGCATGTATCGCGTCCGAGCGGCACGGCGAACAATCTGCTGCCGGCCCAGATGATGGGCCTGGCGCCGAAGCCGGCGCAGATCGGCGCGGAACATTGCGCCGCGACGCTGTATCAGTTCGCCAATGAGGACGTCTCCGTGCGATGGCTGCCGCGCAGCTTGCTGCGTCCGTCGTCGCTGCGCGGACTGGGCGCGTTCTCGAATGCCTTCGCCAACGAATCGTTCATGGACGAGCTGGCATCGTCGAACGGCATGGACCCGATCGACTTGCGCAAAACGCATCTGATCGATCCGCGCGCCGTGGCCGTGCTGGACGATGTGCGCCGGATTTCGAAATGGGACGAGCGGCGACGGGAAAGCAATGATGGGAATAAGGGCGGCAATGCCAACATCCGGCGCGGCACCGGCGTGGCATTCGTGCGGCTCGACCGCGGCGGCGCCTATGTCGGCACCGTATGCTGCGTGAGCGTGGATAGGCAAAGCGGCGCCATTCGTGTCGACAAGGTCTTCGTATCGCATGACTGCGGACTGATCATCAATCCGAACGGCTTGCGCAACCAGATTGAAGGCTGCGTGATTCAGTCGATCAGCCGGACGCTAAAAGAGGAAGTCAAATTTTCGAAGACGGCCTTGCTCTCGCTGGACTGGAACGCTTATCCGATCATCCGTTTCAGCGAGCTGCCGGATGAAGTTGCCATCTCATTGATCGACCGGCCCGACCAGCCCGTCGCCGGCGCCGGCGAACCGGCCGCGATGACGATTGCCCCGGCAGTGGCCAGCGCCGTGTTTCATGCATGCGGCGTGCGCTTGCGGCGGGTGCCTTTTACGGCGGAGAATTTCAAGGCTGGGGTGTAGTGTCTTCAAGCTCAAGCGCTGCCAGTATCGTGTTTCGATAACCTGGCGGCAATTTGAGTTGGTCGAGGCGATGAACATCGAACGTGCCGATTTCCTTGTGTTCGTGGCTGATGCGGATGGCATCGAAATTCTTGCAGTGGCAATGAAAAGGCAGAATCAGCACAGGCGTTACATTGGAAATATAAAAGACATACGGCCTCATGATTTGTCCGGCAACGATTCGAAGGCCGGTCTCTTCTTCTATCTCGCGCACTACACAATCTTCAGGCGTTTCATAAAGTTCCAGTTTGCCGCCCGGGAGTTCCCATTCGTCGCGCTCGTTCTTTAATAGCAATACATTATTTTCATGAATCAATACGCCTTTAACGGAAACGGGATAGCGCGTTGATTGGCTGTTATCAGGAGAGGGATTATGCATATGGAATTCCGCCATCGGTGAGGTTCATGGAGGCAGAAGTGTTGCATCGTTAAGGATCGGTACCTACTGACGACAATACGAGATCAGCCCCTGTCCACCCCAATCGCGCTATTCACCGCCGCCGGCATCGCCTCCCGCATGGTTTCAATAAAGCGCCGCAAGCGCGCCGGATATTGGCGTGCGTACGGATACACCACCGATACCGCCAGCGGCTCGGCCTGCCATTCCGGCAGCAATTGCACCAGGGTGCCGGCCTGCAATTGCTCCGTCAGCATCCAGCTCGATCCGATGAATACGCCCGTGCCGGCAACGGCGGCGTTGCGTAGCGCGTACAGATTATCCGTGGTCAGCCGCGGCTTGATCGAAAACTGAAAAACCTCGCCGCTGGCAGGATGTTCCAGCAGAATCTCCCGGAAATAGAAATTCGGAATCGCCATCCACGGCATCCTGGCCAGATCGCGCGGATGCGTGGGCGTGGGAAATGCCTGCAGCACCGACGGCGCGGCCGCGATCGTGCGCGGCACTTCGGCCAGCTTGATGGCCACCATGGACGTATCCGCGATCTTGCCGACATGAATCGCGCAGTCGATGCCCTTGGCGATGAAGTCGGCCGCGCGGTCCTGCAACAGCCATTCCACGGTGACCTTGGGATTGTTGCGCATGAATTGCGCCAAGGGGCCGATCAACTGTTCCTGGCCGAATGCGTGCGGCACCAATACCTTCAGCGATCCTTCCGCTTCCGCGCCGGCGCCGCGCAGATCGCTCTCGAAGGCCTCCCAGCCGTCCAGCAGATCCTTGGCGCGGTCGAAGCAGCGCTCGCCATCCTCGGTCAGTTTCATCGAATGGGTAGAGCGCTGCAGCAGCCGCACATTGAGCGAGCGTTCCAGCACCTGCAGGCGGCGGCTGACCGTGGGCTGCGTGGTGCCAAGCTGCGCGGCCGCGGCCGACAAGCTGCCGGCCTGCACGATGCGCACGAAGGTCTGGATGAGCTCGATGCGGTCCGAGGCGGCAGGGGCCGCAGCCGGATTGGCAGCGGGTTTTGCACCAAGATTTGCAGCGGGCGTACCAGAGGCAGCGCCGGTAACGGGGAGTTTAGTCTTCATACGTGTAGCGTATAACAATTCTTCGGGTCATGCTACTACCGTATTGCCAAACGGTGGCGCACACTTCGCTCCAACATCCATCCACCGAGAAAACATCATGTCTTCACTCCAAACCATTCAGGCAGCCGCCGCCAAAGCGGGACCGGCCATTGCCGCGGCCCCTGCATCGAACGGCACCGGCCTTTCAAGGCCTTTGACCCTGCTGCTGGCGGCCGGCGCCGGTTTTACCGTTGCCTCGCTGTATTACGCGCAACCGATGCTGGGCGTGCTGGGCGGCGACATCGGCGCCTCCGATCGAGCCATCGGCATGGTGCCGATGTCTACTCAATTCGGCTATGCCCTCGGCCTGCTGCTGCTGGCGCCGCTGGGCGACCGTTTCGACCGCCGCAGCATCATCCTGATCAAATCCGCGGTGCTGGTCGCGGCGTTGCTGCTGGCCGGCGCGGCGCCCGGCATCGGCGTATTGCTGGTCGCCAGCCTGGCCTTGGGTTTGTCTGCCACGCTGGCGCAGGACATCATCCCGGCCGCGGCAACCCTGGCCGTTGAAGCGCATCGCGGCAAGGCTGTTGGCCAGGTGATGACCGGCTTGCTGCTGGGCATCCTGCTGTCGCGCGTGGTCAGCGGCTTTGTGGCGGAACATTTCGGCTGGCGCGCCGTGTTCTATGCCGCGGCTGCCAGCATTGCGCTGATGGGCGTGGCGATGTGGCGCGGATTGCCGCGGTTCCGGCCTACCACGCATCTTTCCTACGGCGCGCTGCTGGGTTCGCTGACCGGCCTGTTCAGGCAGCATGGCGCCCTGCGCCGCGCTGCGATGGCGCAAGGTTTGCTGTCGATCGGCTTCAGCGCTTTCTGGTCGACGCTGGCGGTGATGCTGCACGGCGCGCCGTTCCATCTTGGCGCCGAAGCGGCCGGCATGTTCGGCCTGGCCGGCGCGGCGGGCGCTTTGGCGGCGCCGCTGGCCGGACGCATTGCCGACAGCAAAGGGCCTGAACTGGTCACGCGGCTTGGCGCCGGGCTGGCGATGGTTTCCTTTGCAGCCATGACGGCAGCGCCGATGCTGTCGAGCAGCGCGCAACTTTGGCTGATCGCCTTGGCCGCCATCGGCTTCGACCTCGGCGTGCAGGCCTCGCTGGTGTCGCATCAGACTATCGTCTACAGCATCGAACCCGCCGCCCGCAGCCGCTTGAACGCCATCCTGTTTGTCGGCATGTTCGTGGGCATGGCGGCCGGCGCGGCGCTGGGCAGCCTGGCGCTGGCGCAATGGGGCTGGACCGGCGTGGTCACGCTGGCGGCCGTGGCGGCAGGCGCGGCGCTGACGGTGCGCATGTGGCCGGGGAGCAAAGAGGCGCGCTGAAGCGCGAGCTTTAAACAAGGAAAGATCCGAAAAAAGACCCGATTGCCGTGAGCGCAATCGGGTCTTTTTGTTTGCAACGCGCTACACTGCGCAGACCAGACAAAACGGAGAGAGACATGCCGCAAGAAAATCCAGCAAGCCCGATTCCGCTAGGCAGCATTTACGCCCGCATCGTGACAAAGCTGCCGCCCACCACCATCACTACCGACACCGAAGGTTTGGCCGCCGACGAAATCAGCTACGACGTCAAGGGCGACAAGGTGCGCGCCTATTTTGCGCAGCCCGAGGGCAAGACCGATCTGCCGATCGTGATCGTGATTTCCGAAATCTACGGCGTGCATGCGCACATCGCGGATATCTGCCGGCGCTGGGCCAAGCTGGGCTATCTGGCCGTGGCGCCGGATTTCTTCGGACGGCAGGGCGAGCCGATGGCCTATACCGACGGCGAGCGTTTGAAGAATGAATTGATCGCGGCGGTGCCCGATGAGCAGGTGATTGGCGATCTGCATGGCGCGCTGGCGTGGGCCGGCGCCAATAACGGCAATGTGGCCAAGGCCGCCGTCACCGGCTTTTGCTGGGGCGGGCGTTTTGTCTGGCTGTATTGCGCGCACAACCCCAAGATCAAGGCCGGCGTGGCGTGGTACGGCAAGGTGGCGTTCGAGAAGGATGTGCGGCGGCCTTACCATCCGGTGGATATCGCCGAGGGTTTGCGCGTGCCGGTGCTGGGACTGTACGGCAGCGAAGACGCGGCGATTCCATTGGAGACGATTGAATTGATGCAGGACAAGCTGGCGGATGGGCGCAGTCATTCGGAGATTATTGTTTACCCGGGGACGGGGCATGCGTTCAATGCGGATTATCGGCCGAATTATGTTGAGGCGGATGCGAAGGATGGGTGGGGACGGGCGGTGGAGTGGTTGAAGAAGAATGGGGTGGTGTGAGGGATTGGGAGGGCTGCGATTGCGGCCTTTTTTATGACTGATTGGATAACGGGCATGCTACAAATCCTGAGCCTGACCATGTTTGAAACACACCAATAATCAACTACCGGCACCGCCTAACGAACAATCTGATGCGAGAAATGAGCAAATACGCCCGTCTTTTTCAGGTATTTGAATTTCCACCATGAAGTCCGTTAAACGTGGATAGATATCAATTAATTTTCTGCCCGCTGCAGGTTATCCAAACAATTTCACAATGTCATTTGGAATCGTTGGTGCAGGAAGACCAACATGTATTTTTTTTAACCATATCTCCGCATGCAAATTGATGTTATCTATTCCATTTTTAGAAAACATCTCATTTGCAGCCACGCAAAATTCTTGAAAGCCATTCTTATAAAAACTATAGGTGCAGGTTCCGTCCTGCTCAATTGTCCGGCCAACATCAAAATCACCCAATGAAATTAAATAATTGACTAATTTAATGGCGTCGGTCATACGTTGTTCCGGGGTTTTATCAAATAGGCGGTCTTCGTCGTCATAACTTACTGCCCCTAATATTTGACCAAAAAATATTAAGTCTCTATCACCCTCTTCATAGAAGTAATTCAACATGTCAACTGCATACTCAGAATTTGTCATAGTTAGTTAGGTTCGATATGAACTCTGTAGGATTTTCCATGTTTCGGAAATATATCAATCGTTTGACCGCCAGTGTTTGATGTATTCCGTAAACCAATTTTTGTGCCATCAGGTAAAACTCTCATGGTGCCATCATATTTCACAGATACATTTTCAGATCCAGCAGTAATTTTATTAAATAGGGAATTCAGTTCTTTCTCAGATTTGACATTAAAAGCTTGCCCGCTTTTCCCATAGGACGTACCACTTTCTCGCACAATTGCTCGAATTTCTACTGCGCTTAAAACTGATGTTCCTTTTGCTGTAGTTTCGTTTATGTGGATGCTTGCAATATCTTCATTAATTATTTTTCCGTCCTGCAACGGAGTACTCGGAAGCCTATCCGACTTTTTCTGCCCTTTGGTCGATGGAGTGGATGCGTCTTCCTTACCTGCACCAGCCGCCCCCTTGCCAGCAGCTTTTCCACCCCGATTCAACGCTTTCCCTGTCATTCCTCCCACCGCAGCTGGAACCCCATCAATAATTAATTGCTCGCCCTCACTCTTCCAACGAATTTTCTGACGAGCGTTATAGGTCGCTAACTCTTGTGGGGTCGGATTATCTGGTTTGAGATTATCGCGGCGGAGGTTCCAGTAGAAATCTCGATACGCTTCGTTATTACGATATTCCATGTAGGTGGATGAATTATTGAAGTCATTGCCTTTTGCGACGAATATTTTCTGCTCTATGCCACGGCTATCGACAAAGTTGCCTTTTGCGTTTTCCGATATATATTGCTTGGCAATGTTGTATGCCCATCGCTCTTCGGACGTCTGCAAGCCAAGCCGGTTGCCGTGGTCGGTTGCGTAGACATTGTCGACATTGCCTTCACCAGCCATGGATAGCCACACCATGGCCTCCTCATCGGTAACTTCGCGTTCCAGCTTGTCGGCCAGCTTCTTGGAGAAATCTTTCTTGTGATCGCCGATCCATTCGATTTCGTCCGGATGCAACTGCCGATTATTCGCCTCAACATTCACCGCAGCCATCGCCCCCACGCCACCGCCCACGGCAGCCCCCACCGCCGTCGCAACGACTTGTGCCAACCCTTGCTTGATACCCTTCGGCAAGTCCATCTCATTAATCGCGTCGCCAATCGCTTTCATCGATGTCGCGGAAGCAAATGCGCCCGCCGCGCCTTCCACGTTGCCGGTGAGCGCGCCGACTGCCGTATGCATCGCTACCCGGTATTCGCCGCCTTCGGCCCATTTCGCGGCTTCTTCCTTGTCGCCGCTGGCCATCGCTGCGTTATATTTCTTTGTCGCGTAATCCCCGATCTGCCTGGCCGCGGCCGAGCCGAAGGAGGCTGTGATTTGCGACTCGGCATTGACCTTGTCTTTTAACTGTTGCGCGTCCCAGTCCTTGACGAGGGAGCCCGCCGATGCCGTGCCGTCGCCGACGTCGCGGTTGATGCTGTCAACGGTGGCAGCAGCGGTCTGGCCGGTCAGTTGCTGCTGCGCCTGGTCGTCGGTGATGACGACGGTGCCTGCGCTGACGCCGCTGCGGCTGGTGCCGTTTGCATTGCCTTCCGTGCTGCTGTATCCGCCGGCCGTGCCGGTAGCGCCACCTGTAAAGGTTTGCACGCGGCCACCTGTTTTAGATTGTTCGCCATAACCGCCGCCAATGCTGATGCTGCTGGCTTCGTAGCGGCTGTGATTTTCGATATCGCTTTGGGTCAGCGTTTCGGTGACGAGCAGATTTTTGCCTTCGGTCGCGGCGCTGGCGATCACGCCGCCGGCCAGATCGGTATTGCCATTGACGTGGACGTTGAAGCCGCCGTCGCCAGCCTTGATGCCGGATTGTTCGCCGACGCTGGCGTAATCGCCGTTGACCTTGCTTTGCCCGGCGCTGAAGCTGCCGGATGCGCCGTAGCCGATAGTGACGCTGCCGCCGATGTGCTGGTCTTTGCTCTTGTAGCTGCTGGTGTCCTGCAGGCTCTGGATGGTGAGGTCGCCCTGGCCCGAAGTGCCGACGTTGGCGATGACTTCCTTGGCGCTGGCGACCGCGCCGGCGAGGGTGGTGTCGTGGCCGGATTCCAGCGTCAGGCTGTTGCCGGCTGTGATGTGGGTATTGTTATTGGCGACGTCGCTGCCATCGGCCTTGCCGCGGCTGCCGGCGGCATTGGCGGTGACGCCGAAGGCGAAGCCTTTTTCTCCATAGGTCGCGGCGATGCCGACCGCGGCGCTGCTCGACGAGTTTTTGCTGTGCTGGTCGCTGCTGCTTTGCGCGGCGCGCAGGTTGATGTCGCCGTCGGCTTTGAGCGTGGCGTTCTTGCCGGCCTCAACATCGCTGCCGATGACGTTCAGATGGCTGTTCTTGCCATCGCCAACGGCGGCGATGACGACGTTGCCGCCGGCCTTGATGCTGGAGCCGGCCGCGGTGCTGGTGACTTGCCTGCTTTGGCTGTCGCTTTTGCTGGCGCCGATGGTCAGGCTGATGGTGGCGCCATCGGCCGGATTCTGGCTTGCCGTCGCCGCGCTTTGCGCGCTGGATGCCGCCGTGGCCGCCGCAAGGGCCTTCATGCGCGGATCGTCGGTCTTGCCGGAGGCTGATTTCATCTGCTGCATGGCTTGTATCGCGCTGAGAATCGGCGCCGATACGCCCAGCGTCAGGCCGCTCTGTTCGGTGTGGTCCTTGGTGGTCTGCACGACGATGTTCTGGACCGCCTCGATGTCGACCGATTTGGCGGCAATGCCGATGTCGCCGGCCAGGGCAGCGACGTTGCTGCCGCTTTGCGTGTAGTTGTTGCCGGCGACGATCTGGACGTTGCCTTCGGTGCTGCCGACCATGCTGCTGTTGTGGCTGGTCTGTTGCGTTGTCTGGGTGTTTTGATGGGCCTTGCTGCCCATGGTCACGCCGATCCCGCCGTCGGTGCCGAACAGGCCGTCGGTGGTTTCTTCCTTGTAGTAGCTCTGGTCGGCGGTGTTTTCCGAGGTGGCGATGCGGATGTTGTTGCCCGCCGCCAGCGATACATCATGGGTGCCGACGATATTGCCGCCGGTGACGCTGATGTCACGTGTGGCCGCGATCTGCACGCTGTCGCCGGAGAAGGTGGTGCCTACGGCCTGGCTGCTTTGCTTTTGGTCCTTGATGTGCTTGGTGGAAGAAGCCAGCAGCCCGGAAGAAGTGGTTCTGATTTCCTGGTCGTAGGTGTTGCCTTGTTGTGCACTGTCGAGGCGGATGTCGCGGTCGGCCGCTACGGTCAGCGCCTGGCCGGCGTTGACGTAGGCGGCGGTGGCATTGATGTCGCGTCCCGCCGTCATGGCGATTGCGCCGTCGGCCTGGATCTGCGTGCCTTCGGCTTGCGTCTGGCTTTGGCGCAAATGGTTATTGGCGTCGGCATTCAGGTCGAGGCTGGTTTCGGTGGTGACGGCATTGAGCTTGAGATCGCGGCCTGCGGCGATTACAGCATCGCCCGAGACGGCGATCTGTGCGGCATCGAGATTGATGTCGCGTCCGGCGCGCATGTCGAGTTGGCCCGCTTCGATGCCGGCCACGCGGTCGATCAGCGTATGGCTGCTGCGCGAACCGTGATTGGCGTCGCCGGTGGCGGCCGCGCCGCTGGTGGTTGTGGTAGACATGACCAGATCGTTGCCGGCCAGCAGGCCGACACGATTGCCGTTGATTTTGCCGCCGTTGTTGACCAGGTCGTTCGCGGCGGTCAACACCGTGTTGCCGCTGGTCTTGTCGCTGGCGATGATGCCGGTATTGGCGATGTCGTTGGCCTGGATCAGCAAGTTGTCGTTTGCATGTAGCGTTCCGCCGTTGTCCAAGCCGTGGCTGATGCTCAGGTCGATGTTCTTTGCGGAGATCGAAGCGCTGCCGGGCTGCGCGGCCGCCTTGCCACCGGCCAGGTAGACCACCGGCGCCAATACCTTGCTGATGCTGCCGTCCGGCATCGCGATGTCTTTCGATACCAGCCATACGATGTCTTGCGTGAGCGCGGCCTTCTGGGCTGCGGTCAATGCAACGCCGGGCTTCAACTGCAATGATCCGGCGCTGGCGATGCCCGCATCCATCAGCGCCTGGTATTGCGTTTCATTGCCGGTATAGGCGCCGAGGAAGCGCTTCCCGGTCAGTTCGGCGATTTGATCGTTGATCAGCTTTTGTTCGTAATAGCCATCGCCGAGCCGTTTTTGCATCAACGCCGGATCCATCGCCATGCGGCTCAGCATGTAATCGCTGGAGAGATAGTTCTTGTAATTGGTGAAGGCGGGATCGGTTTCGATCAAATAGCCCAGCCCGGATTCGGGGTGGTAGATGAACAATGCACTGTCCGGCAGTACCAGACCGGGCAGGACACCATCGGCGCCGGGGACAGGCGTTGGAACGCCGCTCCCCGTATCGGGCGAAACGGCGGCATCGGGGGCAATCTGCATCGGACTGTCGCGTCGCACCGCGGCCGGCCGATAGGCGACCTGGTCGTCCCAGACCCGTTCGCGCTTGCGCCTGATTCCGCCGCGCCATACGGTGGAAGTATGCTGCGCGGTGCCGGCGTCTGTCGTGATCGCAACGCCTGGCGCTTGATTGTTGGTCAGGCTGTCGAGCGCACCGCTCAGGGCGCCGCCGACCGTGATGCGGCTATTGTCGTTGACGATATTGCCGGTGACGGCCAGGTCGCCGCCAGCCACGATTTCGCCCGGCCTGGATTCGGTAATGAAGGTTTGCGAGACATGCCGCTTGTAGCGATAAATAGTGTAGTTCTGGCCCGAGCTGCCGTCCGGCATGAACAGGCAGTCGAAACTGTTCGGTTCGCAATGGCCTTGCCGCACCTGGCTTGCGTCCCAGCGCTGCGGGCTGCCGTCGAGCTGGTATTCCACGACATCGGCAACCGAAACATTGCGCTGCTCGGTCTGGAAATGATTGTTCTGGTTGACGATATTGCTGGCCGCCAGTTGCATGCCGCCTTCGGATTCGATGCGCGCCGATTGATTCTGGATCTGGTCCGCCGTGCCGGTGGCGCGATCGTTGCCATCCAGCGCGCGGCCTATCGCCATATTGCCCGCGCTATACAGTTGCGCACCCTCCAGATTGAATGTGTCGACGGCGCCGATATCGAGATCGCCGCGCGAGGCGATCACGCCGGCCCGGCCATTTGCGGTATCGGTGGTATTGGCCAGCGTGGCGGCGGCGATTGCGATGCGGTCGCCGTAGATGCGAGCGGTATTCGTGATGTCGCCGCTGGCATGGATGATGGTATCCGCCGCGTTGATCAGGCCCGCATCCCGGTTATCCAGGCCGTCGACGTTCAAGTGCAGCGCCTGCGCCGCTTCCAGCCCGCCGAAGTTGGTCAATTTACCGGTCGTCGTGAAGTTGAGATCGCCGCTGGCGGCGATCAGGTTGCCGGCGCTGTTGGTGTAATCGCCTTGCAGGGAAATGGTGGCGTCCGTACCGGCCATGATCTTGCCTTCGCCGGAAAGCGTCGCGGCCTGAATGGCGAGCTTCGACTTGCTGTTGACGACGCCGCCATCATTATCGAGCGTGCCGGCGCCGCTGAGCGCGACATCGCCCAACGCAGACAGCGTGCCGCTGTTGGCGATGCGTCCGGTGCTGTCGATGGCCAGCGCCTGCTCGCTGTACAAGGTGCCGCTGTTGCTGACTTCATCGCCGCCATGAATGGCCAAGCTGCCGCTGGCGCTGGTTTTGCCCTTGAGAGTGATTTTTCCGCGACTGTCGATTTGCAAATCGCCGGCCTGGGCGGCGATATTGCCCAGGCTGGCCACGCCGACGCCGGCTTCGGTGCCGACCAGCCGGATCTTGTTCGCATACATCCCGCCCAGTTGCGCGATGTCGATGCCGACGGTCGGCTTGGCGCCGTCGCCCGCGATGATCTGCACGCCGAGATCGGCGTAGCGAACCTGGTTGGCGCCGGTGATGGCGTTCAGCCGATCGGCCCAGATATCGCCATTGACCTGCACACTGCGGGCGATCAAATCCAGTTGTTCGATATTACCGCCGTTCAACGCGTTGATCGCGATATCGCCCCGAGTTATGCGAAACGCTTCCAGGCTGCCGTTGCCGCCGAACACCGGGGCGCCGGTGGTCAGCACGCCGCGGGTGGTATTGATGAAGCCGCAGCCGGCGCAGCTGATGCCGTTCGGATTGGCGATGATCACTTCGGCGCGCTGGCCGGCGACTTCGATATAGCCGTTCAACTGGCTGCGGTCGGTGCCGGTGACTTCATTGAGGATGATGCGCGCCGCATTGCCGGGAACCAGATTCGGATTGCCGCCGATAAAGCCGCCTTGCTGCGTCTGTATGGCGGCCGTGGCGTTATTCAGGATGGCGCCGCCCGGGTCGACATTGAATTGCTGATATTTATTGTGGGACATGCCCCCCGCATCCGGCGTGACGATCTGCACGACCGGCAATCCGTTGGCCGATTGATCGATGACGGGACGCTGCCCACCCGCATTCGGATCGGCGACAATCTGCGCCTGGACCACCGCGACCGCGCCGAACAGGGCGGCGATCGCCACGCCGAGATGCATTAGTTTCATCGACGGCATAAACGAAATCAACTGCGTCGCCGTCTTCACGCCCGCTGCGTTGCGGGCAGGGCTGTCTGCCGTGCTGCCGCGCCCTGAAACGGTTTCGGCAACCGCCATCATCTGACGGCGCTTCCGATTGAAGATGACGCGATAGGCATGCTTGTTCATGATGAATCCCGACTAAAAAATTAATATTGATAGCTCAGGCGAATGCCGATCGCTGGGGTTGCCGTATGGAGTTCCTTAGGTTTATAGAGCGGCCAGCTGGAGAACACGTCGTAACGCATACCGCCCCAGCCGCCGCGCAGGCCCAAAGCCGCGCCTGCCAATTTGTTGCCGAGCAGGTCTTTGACGCTGGGGCCGTAGACCTTGCCGAAGTCGATGCCGGCGTATGCCGATTGCCCGCTTCGCATTAGCGGCATGTCGAGTTCATTGCGGATAAAAAATCCGCGTTCGGCCGAGAGCGCCAGTTCGCCGTCGAAGCCGCGCACTGTGTAGCGGTTGCCGATGCTGAACTGATCGCTCAGGTAAAGCCGCGAATGGGTGGTTTGGCCGCGCAAGGTGCCGATATAAGTCAGCGGCTGATTGGCGATTCGCAGCGGAGCCACCAGCGTGGCGTCGATGCTTTGCAAGGAATAGCGGAAGGTGCTGGAAGTTGGTGTGCGCGGCTTGTAATCTTCCTGGGCGTCGAACCAGGAAACGCCCCAGCGATTTGCCAGCGTGATATCCAATTGGGCGCCGCCGAAGTAATGCTTGTGCATCCAGGCCAGTTGCGCGGATGTGGTATTGCGCTTTTGCGTATCCATTTCCGTGGTGTTGATATAGGCATTGCCCCAACGCTTTCCGAGCTTGAATTGCCAACTGTTTTTTTGGAACCGGTCGCGTTGGAATAGATGGGCGATATCGAATTCGAGATTGCGCGACTTCCCGCTGGAAACGAAATCCACGTATGAGGCAATGCGCTGGTGATAGCTATAATCGCTGGCCGACACGGCGAAATTCCAATAACCAACCGGGACGGCGTAGTAGATGCTGCGCCCGTTGGTGCCGCGTTGCGTACCCCTGCGGTCGGCATCGGTGCTGATGCCGATATTGAGCATATCGGAAAGGCCGAGGGGATTATCCAGCGCGAAGCTGAGGCCGCTTTGCCATTGGCCGGTGCCTTTGGCGCCGCTGTCGTCGAGATTCACGAACAGTTTCCAGGGCTTGGCGCGCCTGATGCCGATGACGATATCGCTTTGGCCCGGCGCATCGCCGGGAACGATCTGCATGTCGACATCCTGGCTGGGAATGCGCTTCATCTGTTCCAGGCCCTGCTCCAGATCGCGCAGATTGAGCAGATCGCCTGCCTTGGCCGGAAAAGCGTTGCGCCAGGTGCCGTAAAGTGCGGGATCGGCAAATCGGATTGCATGGATCATGCCGGGCACCAGCGTCAGTTTCAACGTGCCTCCGGCCAGATCCTGTTCGGGAATGCCGATACGCGTGGTGCTGTAGCCACGCGCCAGAATCAGCCTGGTCAGGCGCTGCACGATCTTGTGCAGACCGCGCATGCCGATGCAGGCGCCGGCATGGCGATCGAGGTAATCCTGGGCGAAGCGGAAGGGATCGAGCGGCAATGCGCTGGCGCCGGCCGCTTGCATGGCTGGCGGTAGTTGGCCGGGTACTTCGAGAATCAATTGGCGAATGGCAAAGCAGGGCGATTCGGCCGGCAGCGCTGCTTCCTCCGCGTTACTCAATGCGGATTCACTCGCAGGGACAGTGCTTTGCAGATCGACATTGGGTTTCTGAAGCTGGCGCTGGCGTTCCTGCGCTTCGGCTTGGCTGCGGTGGCGTTGTTCTTCGCCACCGAAAGTTTGCAGTACCTCCGCATTGATCGGCGCGATCGCGCTATTCAGTAACAGGATAAGAATTAAAGATCGTACAAGTGCTGCCGGCGGGGTGCACACAATAAGGCGTGCCATGCTTTGCTTTCGTGCTCAAACGAGAAGCGGATTCTAGCGATTAATTTTGTGCGCTGACACCGCGCTTGAATGAACAGTCATAACCGTGATTTGAAACAAATCGTGGCTATTTAAGACGCCTAGTTTTGATGGGATCGCCGGTAACGGCGTAGTGGCGGGGGCTGAGGATGGATTGCAGGTTGCGGCAGTAAGTTGCTCACTTCGGACTGCTTAAGAATATGACATTCCGGTCTTTGCAAAATGTGACAGGAGATTTGCTGCGGGACGAAAACGGAATCGCTGCTCAGATGGGGCGGCGTGACATGCCGACGCATAGGTTTATTCTCAATTTTGACTGTCCGTGAATTAAAAATTCGCTTCCGCTACTAGTGCGGCCCCATCAACGCAACGATTGGCTTCTCATATAATCTATCCGGCCATTGTTTCTCAAAATATAGCGCGATACACTTTTGTCCGGTGCTGAACACACTCTAACAGCGGTAATACTCGTCCGACATTCGTGTTTATATCTATACGATCTAGCAGGAATCTCTATGTCTTCATCTCCCCGTGTTAAAGCTCCCGTTTTCCGTCTTGTTCCTGCCATTACGAAACCATTAAGTCGTAATGGTTGCGAAGTGATTTCCAAATTGAAAAAAGCGCTGGTTACCGCGCAATCCGGAGATGCTGTCGGCGCACTTATCGTTACAGTGGATAAGGATGGTTATTGGCGCACCGATCTTGCTGGTCAAATGATGTATGACCGAGGAATTCTCTGTCAGATTGGCGTCCGTCTTTTAAATATTAATATGGCGCCTGAATAAGCAATTATTGATTGTGGCCGGCCAGATTTGGTTTGATGATTAAGAGGCCGTCAATTAGATGGTACGGCACTCGATAAATCCATTTTTACTCGAATCTGTGAGTCGAAGTCCGTGATTTTCTTGGCACACTCTACTTTGCCCCACCAACGATCAATTATGTAAGTGTCAATTGGGTCGCGGTATCGGTTTAAGTTGCCACCGAAATGATTATCCGGACGTTTATTTTTTTCGCAGCCATTTTATAAATCTAAAAATCAATGCGCAAAGGCCAATAAACAAAGCGATCAAAAGCGTTGAAGACGGCGAATAACTCCACCAGAAGAAAGTGCCGGGTCTAAAAGGATTTGAATTAATTCCGTGGTTTTCCGTTTGACCTAAGCTACCGTTAGGCGCGGATATGTTTCCTGGCTGAGTATTTTTCTTCCAGGCCGTATCTGATAGGACATGAAAAGAATGACCTTCTGAGTGACCGTGCCCGCTTTCGATCGCTGCACATGTGCTCGAAAAGCATATAGCCAAGAATATTGTGCTAATTATTTTTCGCATCGATTAGCCGCCTAGATTCTACTAAATATAGAAATTTTTGAAGTCAGCTTCGGGCCGGAAGCTGACACCGTCGTTCCGACGACTCGAGAGGCATTCATCTATGTTATTTTCATCGAACCTTATTGCGGGCATCGTCTGCCAGGAATTCTTGAATATCCTTCCAAGGGATTAACACCTCAGGCCAACCCGCCGCATAAGCAGCTACTTCGTACTGCATGAACCGAATCTTTAAGCCCTCATTCACGAATATCCACCGCTCCGGCTTCAAGGCTGATTTTGCCGCGTAATCCATAAAGCTGTCTAGATGCCCGCTGCCATACTCCTCCTCATCATCCCAATCCCATCCTGATTCTTTTGATATGTTTTCAAAGCAAAGCCATTGAATGATTATTTGCCATGACTTTGAGGGATCGAATATGTCATCAGCACGTAATTGTCGCTGTTCCTTCAGTAGCCAACGGGACATCGTGGCTCCGGCTTCGCCGTGAGCGGCACCATGACCGTAAAATCCGTCTTGCGTTTCGATAGAAAGCATGCGAGGCGAAACTTTAAGTATTTGGTAATCCGCCCAATTGTCGGTGTCGTTTTCTCCAGTGCGTGAGCCCTGATTTCGAAAATCTACATAAGTCTTGTTGAATTCGGTTTTGAGAGGCGAATCTAATCCCTCCATTGCTGGATAGCCAATCTGCAAAGTGGCATAACCTGTATCGTGGCCGGAATAATCGCCTTCTTCAGACGAACGCTGTGCCGCGTACCGGTCTGTGCGAAATATTGTGTATGGCCCGATATTGAAAATTGCTTTACTCAATTGACGTTTCCGCCCATCCAATTTTTCAGCAAGGCAAAACGCGGTCTCATCTCTCAACTGCGCAGGAAGGTTACGGCGATCGCATACCGTAGTAACGAATTTCAACCATGCCTGTTGGCTATTTTGAAAGGATTTTCGCCCCTCCATTGAAAGCTTCTTTAACGAAGATTTGTAAAGGGATAAGAGCTCTGAATTTGATTTGGAAAACTCGGCGTTGCGGCAGACCTGGGTATCGATATAACTTTTACCGGCCACGCAATTGAAGACGGGCCTTGATTCAGCAAATGCACTTTGCCAAATTATCGATAACCCGACATAAGTCGAGAAAAATGTGATGCCTCTTAAAAGGCGATTCATCTATCTATCCCCGGATTTGTTTGTCAACTTTAGTATTTATTATCAATCTGTGATCTTGAGTGATACGTCAAACGCAAATTTTTTATCTGCGGAAAATACAAATCCGATCTTTTAAATCTGAGCTTTGGTGGCATGTTAACTGCCTAAGGTTCGATCTGCCGGCAATTGGTCGTCAACTTGATTCTTCCATGCAATCCCTCTATTTATTGAGAGACTATGTCGACCCTCGTTATTTTTTTGGAATGGGTAAGGTATTTGTTTATTTTTTTGATACTTGTGGATTCTGTCCGCTATCTGGCCGATAGCGGATATCTTATTATCAATTCTGCTCTAACGTAAGCTTTGCGCGACTGTATATATCACTTAATCCGCCGAACAATTAGTCAATAATCCATCCGATTTCATCTTATTGAACAACGCAGTAACCAGTGATCCTGCTCTTTCTTCTAAGCCCCCCGATTGATTCCGAATATCGAAGTCAACATTGGCTCGCCATACTAATTTATTGGAGGCGGCCTCCTGCAAGCGAACGTCATAAGTCGATTTAATTTGCTCCATACTCTGGATAGTTCCTCTGCTTCGATTGATGACCATAATAGTATCGGCCTGGAAGGTCTTAGCTCTTTCTTCGTAGTCGTCGTTGAGTCGAACTTCCCCCCTGTACGCAATTTGAACGTTGACGCCACAGCTGTTCATTATTTGCGTCATTTTTGACTCGAACAATTGGCGAAATTTTCCCCCGAAATCTGTGCCGACCGCACTAACCATAAAAATTCTTTTAGGGGCTGCAGAATATTCTGCATCCTTATTGGAGATTATGTTCGTCGCGGGCCCACCGCAACCTACAAGAAACATAAAGCCACAAGCAATAACTACCGATTGACAGCCGAGAAATCGCATTGCTTCCCCCTTCTTTTGGACTAATTGCAATGGAGACTAAGGTGATCCATAAATTGTTAAGGTTTAGCCGCGCCCTCTGCTTGATCTGCAATTAACGGACATCCAACGAATACCTTATCTTCTTTCAATTTATTTGTGATTCGTATGGCAAAGGCTTCTGCCTGTTTATTCAAGGCTTGATAGAGCGTTCCAGTGCGCTTAAAAGTAGTTTTGGCTCGCCATATCACTTTTTTAGAATCCGCGTCCACAACTCGGGCATCGTAAGTCGCTTCCCATGTCAAGGTAGCGCTCTTGGTACCGTATTCATGCTTGATGATCATAACTCCATCCGCACCAAACGTTTTCATCTCTTCCAAACTATTGTCCTGAAGCGATAAGGCCGAACTATGGTAAAACATGAGTTGGACTTGGCAGGAATTGGCAATATCATTCATCTTTGTTTCAAATGGCGTATTGAAATCTTGGTCAAAATCGGCGGCAACATCGTTAAGCACGAAAATCCGCTTCAAAGTTTTTGAATAATTGACGTCTTTCTGAGAATCGATTTTTATCGTTGCAGCGCACGCCGAAAGCGATAAACAAATTGCGATAACTGCTAAATTTCTAAAATTACAAAACATCATTGCCCCTTTTATTTGTATTTTGTTTGAGAGCCGACCTCAATACTAACTTGAAAATATTTTAATGAACCGGTCCGTTGAGCCAATCAAACGTTTCTTTGACTTCGCATCTTCAATCCCATTTTTATGCTTACAGCATATTCATTGCTGGATTTTTTTGAAGATGTTAAACAGCCTTGAGAGGTTTTGCAAAGAATAAATGCAAGCGTCAGAATTGGACAGAAATCACAATCTTTGAAATGCCACTCTTATGAATGTCCGCTTCTGGCCGATACCGAACCTATCCCCAACCCCAACGCCCACCCATCTCAATCCCTATAAAGAATCGCCTTCAAGAATAGCTTGATATCCGCCTGCAGATCCAATGCAAAATCCTGTCTGGCAACGCCACGGAATTCGCACGGTTCCAGCAACGGATCGATTTCACCTGTCGTCCTGACGGCCCCGCCCAACGCATCGAATTTAATCGAATAAACATAATCAGGATTGCTTTCCGCATCGCGATTTCCTGAATGGCGCCGCACGCGAAAGCTCAGGCGCAGGTAGTCCGGCTTATGGCTATCCTCACTTAATTCATCGGACCACCAATCAGCAGCCTGCAGCTCAACCCGCAAGGCAGCAACCGCTTGCTTCACCGTATCGGCGGCTCTGGATGTGATCATGTCAAAATCTTCCAGCGCCTGCCTGCGCTCCTCTTCGGCCGCTTGTTTCTCCAACGCTATCTCGCGTATAGCGTCATTCAGTATTCCCATTGCTCTACTTTCGTTTTTATCTGACCATTTCCGAACAGGATACACGGGAAGCTTCTTGATATGGTAGCTTGGCAGCCGAGATGGCAAGCAGGAACTTGCGCCCATCCTGAGATTATTTTTCCCAGTCAACATAGGAGAATCAACATGGACTTGCAACTTGATGGAAAGACTGCCCTGGTGAGCGGCAGCACGGCCGGTATCGGCTACGCGATCGCGCATATGCTTGCCCGGGAGGGCGCGAGCGTTATCGTCAACGGCAGAACGCAGGCGGGGGTCGATGAGGCGGTCGATCGCATACGTGCGGAAACGAATGGCGCGGTCCAAGGCTATGCCGGGGACCTCAGCCAGTCCGAGGCCGCGAATGAGGTGGTTCGGCGTCACCCTGGCATCGGCATCCTTGTGAACAACCTTGGCATTTTCGAGCCCAAGGCCTTTGAGGATATTCCCGACGAAGATTGGCGGCGTTTCTTTGATGTCAATGTCCTGAGCGGCGTCCGTCTTGCGCGTCTGGTGCTTCCGGAGATGAAGCGGGCGGATTGGGGGCGGATCATCTTCATCTCAAGCGAAAGCGCGGTGCAGATCCCCACCGAGATGATTCACTATGGCATGACAAAGACGGCGCAACTTGCGGTGTCGCGCGGGCTGGCGGAATCGGTCGCCGGCACGGGCATCACGGTCAACAGCATACTGCCCGGCCCGACGAAATCGCGTGGCGTCGGGGACTTCGTTGGAGACATGGCGCGAGCGAACGACAAGACCTTCGAGCAGATCGAGGCGGAATTCTTCGATCACATTCGCCCCACTTCCTTGATCAAGCGCTTCGCCACACCGCAGGAGGTGGCCTCGCTGGTGGCTTATGTGGCGAGCCCGCTCGCATCCGCAACGACCGGTGCTGCGCTTCGTGTTGACGGTGGCGTGATCAAGAGTGCTTTCTGACGAGCTTGCGATGAATGTTGTTTACCAGTCTCGCCCATTCAGGTTGGGGCATTAACGATAAGCTTTAGCCAGCTTTCCATTACTGGCAAGGATGCCGGCATTTTGAAGGAAGGTAGTAGCAGCTTGGGGATCGCCTGCCAATTGAGCGGCAAATGCATGCATATCCTGGTGCAGTTCGGCCGCCGACATCACATGCACGGAGCTGTCCTGTAGAACCTTGGTTGCGGCAGCGCAGGATTTTTTTGCTGAAATGGTTTTAATAGACCGCATCATTCACCCCACACACATCGCATCCAAAGTCCGCCGCGTATAGTGCTCCACATAATCAATCAGATTATCCGACGCCTGCTTGGCGGAGTGTTCATCGGCCGACGCAATCGCCTCCGCCATTTTCGCGTGAAACTCGCAAACCATTTTCAGATCGCCGAAACGGCGGAAATAGAGATACCAGAAACGCCTGGTCTGCGCCTGAATTGCGGACATGGCGAATAATGCGTACTGGTTGTTCGCCGTTTCTGCCACGCGCGCATTGAATTCGCGGTCGGTCGGAATGAACAGCTCGGCATCGTCGGCCGCGGCGGCTTCGCGGAAACGCAGCGCCAGGCTGAGGAACATATCGCTTTCTTCCTTGCCGACAAGGCGCGCGGCGCGCCCGGCAAGCAGCCTTTCCAATTCCCTGCGCACTTCGATCAGGCGGAACTGATCGGTGATATCGATCGGCGCGATGAGAATGCCCGCGCGCGGCACAACCGTCACCATGCGTTCATTGGCAAGGCGCTGCAAGGCCTCGCGAATCGGGGTGCGTCCCAACCCAATCATTTCGCTCAAGGCTTTTTCCGAAAATTTCGCGCCCGTTCTGCAAACGTTTCTTTCGCCGCTGCAGGGCTATCTGATCGGCTGGGTATCGGACCGCATCGGCCGCGAGAGCACGATGCTGATCGCTTTCGGACTCGAAGGCATCGCGATGACGCTGTGGCTGCTGACACGCGACAATACTTTGCTGTTCGTGGTGCTTTCCGGCGTCGTGTTCTTTGGCTGGGGCGAAATATTCTCGCTTTTCCCGTCAACGCTGACCGATACCTTCGGCGAAAAGCACGCCACCACGAATTATGGTTTTCTGTATATGGCGCAAGGTATCGGCTCCATTTTCGGCGGCCCGCTGGCAGCCCGCCTGCATGAAGTGACCGGCAGCTGGGTCGTGGTGTTCGCGGTCGTGATTTCCCTCGATGTGCTGACCGCCCTGCTGGCCATCGCCGTGCTCAAGCCGATGCGCAAAAAGTATCTGCGCGTCAATTCGATCTGAGCGCGACTGAAAGCCGCTAGCGATTGACTTGCGAACGCGGCTGCAGCAACGCCAGCAAAGCACCCAGCACCAATGCCCCGGCGACGAAATACATGCCCGCATTGGTGCTGCCGGTAACATCTTTGAGCCAGCCGATAATCGACGGACTGACGAAGCCGGCAAGATTGCCGACCGAGTTGATCAGGCCGATGCCGGCCGCGGCTGCCACGCCGCCCAGGATGGCGCTGGGATAAGTCCAGAATACGGGCATGGTGGAGAGCATGCCGGCGGTGCCGAGCGACAGCGCGCACAAGGCCAGCGTTACATTGTCGCCGTAGACCGTACTCAAAAACAGGCCGAGGCCGCCCAGCGCGCTGGCGATGGCGAAGTGCCAGCGGCGTTCGCGCATGCGGTCGGCGCTGCGGGCAACCAGCAATGTGGCGATCACGCCGCAAGTATAGGGAATGGCGGTCAGCAGGCCGACATCCAGCGCATCCTTGACGCCGGATGCCTTCACCAGCGTCGGCAGATAAAAGCTGATGCCGTACAGACCCATCATGCAGCAGAAATAGATCGCGGCCATCAGCCAGACCTTCGGATTGGAAAACGCGCTGCCGACCGATTCGGATTTGCCGCCGCCGCTGTCTTTGGCGATGTTGGCGGCGAGCAGTTCTTTTTCGCTATCGGAAAGCCATGTCGATGTGCGGATGTTGTTCGGCAGGTAAGCCAAAGTAAGCAGGCCGAGAACGATCGATGGAATGGCTTCCAGCATGAACAGCCATTGCCAGCCGTTCCAGCCGTGCATTCCCGCAAAGTGCGTCATGATCCATCCCGATAACGGACCGCCGACCACGCCGGCAATCGGAATGCCGATCATGAACAGCGCATTCATGCGGCCGCGCCGGGCGGCGGGAAACCAGTAGGTCAGGTACAGGACGATGCCGGGGAAGAAGCCTGCTTCGGCAACGCCGAGTAAAAAGCGGACCGCGTAAAACATGGCCGGCGTGGTCACGAACATGGTGGCGGCGGACAATACGGCCCAGGTGATCATGATGCGCGCGATCCACACGCGCGCGCCGACGCGATGCATGATGATATTGCTCGGTACTTCAAACAGGAAATAGCCGATAAAGAAAATACCGGCGCCGAGGCCGTAGATGGTTTCGCTGAATTGCAGGTCGTTGAGCATCTGCAGCTTGGCGAAGCCGACGTTGACGCGGTCGAGGTAGGCGGCGACATAGCAGATGAACAGGAAAGGCATCAGGCGCCATGCGACTTTGGCATAGATGCTGTTTTCCAGCGCTTCGGAATTGCTGGTATCGGCGGGATGGATGGCGCTCATGTCTCGTTTTGCTTTATAGGAATTGAAGGACGTGAAGAATCCGGCGGATGCCGGTTCTCTCTCTAGGTATGAGACTGTAGACCGGCCCGCCATTGGCATAGTTGCAAAATTTTCATGCGGGGTTCAATTCTTCTCCGCCCCCTCGCATGGCATGCAGGCGATACGTATTAGCTCGTACCTGTGGTCTTTCGATTGCCGGAATTTATCAGCGATTCAACTGGCCGTTCGAAGTGATGCAGGAATTTTCTGACCGTAATCATCACGGTAAAGCCCACGATAACGAAGAAGACCGCCATGGGGGTAAGGCTATGGAACGGCACGAATCCGGCCAGTCCCATCATGATCGATGAAACCAGTATCAATGCGAAGCCAAGAATGGCGCTGGTCAGCCCGGCAATATGGGGAAAAATCGAATTTCCCTTGGCCATCAGGGTGGGATACATCGCGCCGGCGCACAAGCCCATCAGCAGGACGGGGCACATCAGCGTCCATACGTTCAAACCGACTGTCACCGAAAGAATCAGCATGGCGATTGCCGCGCCTGTCATGACGCGCGCGCAGATGCGAAGGCGCTGTTCCGGCGTCGGCAAGCGGAGATGGTGTACCCGGTTGGAAATGCCGCCGAGAAAATACATGAGTCCAATCGCCAGGGCCAGGTAGCCAAAATAGGTCGGCGGCTTGTGCAGGGTGTCTTGCACCATGAATGGCCCGACGATGTTGAATACCAGAATAATGCTGTAGCACAGCCCTTGCGCAAGAAAACAGCTTTGGAAAACCGGGCTGGTGAGCACCACGCGCGCATTCTTGATCAGCGTTTTCGGATTCAGATGCACCGGATGCTTGAGCGTTTCCTTGAAGCGCCAGAGCATGAACCATACCGCGAATGAGTAGACGAGCAGAAAAATCAGGCAGGAGCGCCAGCCGAACAATGTCTGCAGATGCGCGCCGACCACGGGCGCCAGGATCGGCGCCAATCCCCATGCCGTGGCCATGTAGGTGAACACATGCATCAGCGCCTGGCCGGAAAACGAATCGGTGATGATCGCCTTGGCGAGCAGGTTGGTCGCCGCGATGCCGAAGCCTTGCAGGCAGCGCGCCAGGACAAAGGTTTCAAGATTGTTTGCTGCCAAGGTCAGCAGGCAGCCGCAGGTAAACACGGCCATGCCCAAGGCCAGCATTTTTCTGCGGCCGTAGGCGTCCGCCAGAGGGCCGAAGATCAATTGCCCGAATGCATAGGCAACCAGATAGCTGGTCACGCTCGACTGGATCGCTTGCGGCGAGGTTTGAAAAAACCGCGCCATTGTCGGCAGTGCGGGCACGTAGATATCGATTCCCAACTGGCCCGCGGAAGCGAGCATGCAAATGAAAAAGATCAGAAAGCGGGGATGGTTTGCGGTTTTGGTCATGAAGAGGGATTGGCGGCGGGCAGGTGAAGGCCGTGTATTTTGACGATTTTTTGAAATCTCTGCTGGCGCCCGCCGAAACATGCGCGGCACAAGAGGCGATTTGTACCTTCCTTCTTTTCCTACAGCGGTTTCAGTGCTGCGCCGATCCTTCTGTTTCAGGCCATTTACTAGGATAAATCTCAATGTGTTGCACAGAATCGGCCTTTCATGTTCTGTGCCTTATCTGAACGATAGCGAGGAACAACATGCCCATCACTCCCCCCAGCAGCAGTGGCCTGCAGCAACAACCGGACCCGTCACTCCCTCATGAACGCGACACCACATCCGAAGCCGATGCGCCGAGAACACACAAGAAGATGCGCCAGGCATTCGACGATCTGTCGCGCGGCCAGGTCGATACGGATCAACGTGGCGAACGCGGCATCGATCAGGCGGTGAATCCGGAAAACACCACCGATACGCCGAAATCGTCTCATGACACTAAAAAAGATTAAGCGGATCAAGGCCGGCAAGGCGATGGAATCCTAGAACAGCCCGGGAATCAGGCGGTATCGGACGCGGCGCGCGTATTGGCGATACGTATCGTCTTTCGACAGCAGGCGTTCCTCCCGCATGATGCGCACGACTTGCACGCCCCATTGCAGCAAAACCAGGAACAGGTTTCGCAGGCCCAGGTTTGCCAGGAGAAAACCGATGTCGGTCACGCAATAACCGACATACATGGGATGGCGGATAAAGCGATAGGGGCCGAATACAACCACGCCGCGGTTGGCCGGCAGCAGGCCGAACGAACGCCGCAGGGACAGTTTTGCGTAGATCTGGATGAGAACGCCGACTATCTGCACCGCCGCGGCGCAAGCCTCCGGAACCAGCTGGATGCCCGGCTTGATATTGAAAGCCGTAAAGTAAAAAGTGCCAAAGAGGGTGACAGCCAGACTGAACGGCCGCCAGTCACGCTCCGACGGAATGCGGGAAAAAATCGCCAGACCGACAGTCAGCGTATTCGCAAAGATAAAAAACAGGAGCGTGATGCGCGACATGTCCTTCAGGTACTGCTGGACCGTCCCGAACACGAATAAAAAGAGTACCGCCGCCGTGAATACCCGGAGGATGATTTCCGGCAAGCGTTGCGAGCGCAGCAATGGGGTTCGCTCAGCCATGCGTCGATTTCGCAGTCCGGAGAGCCGCTGCTTGTATTTGAAGCCAGGCCAGCTTGAAATCGGCACGGATTTTTTCCTCTCGTCAGGGGCCACGATTAAAACGCCAGCCGCGGCGGCACATACGCGCCGTAATAGGGGCCGACGCCGGAAGACTGCGGAATCTCATAGCCGGTGAGGAAATGGCCTTGAATGTACTTGCCGCTGCCGCCCACCGAAGCATCGATGTAGAACGCCGCGAACGCAACGATAGGCGCGTAGGATCCGGAGACGATGTTGCTCACAATGGGAACGTAGACAACCGCCTGCGTGGGAATGGAACCGAAAAGCGTGGTCTTGACGCCGGGTTGCATATAGATGCTGTCGCCGATGCTCAGCGGCGTCGGATTGCCGTTGGTGATCAGCCCCCGGATCGTCGGGACATCGTTGGCCACGATCAAAAACGAGGTCCATTGGCTCGACTCGCACGAAGCGCCGGAGGGCGTGATGTAGGGCTGTCCGTCGCCGACCTTGAATTCGTATGCCGCGCCGGTCGCCGGATCGATTTTCGGCTGATTGGTGCTCGAATTCCAATACGCGTCATACATGCACTGCGCCAATGCGACCGGCAAGAGTCCGCCGGCCACGGTGCTCGGCGCGGAGGCGACGGCCACGGCGGTGGCGCTGGCGTTGGTGCTGATGAGGCCCAGCAATGCGCCGAACGGCAGGCCGATCGCGCCGCCGTTCTGGTTCGCGCCGCGCGTGACGGTCACTTGCAGCCCGGAGGCGTCGTTGACGCCGGGTGTAATCGTCGTTGGCTGCAGGGTGGACGGCGAGCCGTCCAGGTTCCAGTAACCTGTTGCCACGATTGCGGTCGACAGCGGGGTATTGTCGGATGTATTTAGCGTGACTGCGGCACGGGCCGCCGCGGTTGCCGCGGCCCACGCAGGCGTGCCGCTGTTGGCTGCGATCAGGGCCGAGGCGCCGGCAAGCGCCGCGGCGTCCGCGGCGTTCTGTAATTCGTTGCGCACCACGCTGACACGCGCCAGGCCGATGGCAAACGCGCCGAACATCAGCAACGGGATCAGGAAGGCGACGAAGAACAGCACCACCGATCCTTGCTGCCGCCGCAGCGACGGCGGCGCGAGCCGGCTTCGCATCGGCCGGTGCCGGGCGACGGACGCGGCGCAAACGCGAAAGCTGGGACCAGGGCGGGAAAGGTGTGCGCACATGAGCGGGCCTTATTCGTAGTTCATCACGGTGACGGCCTTGATCGTGACCGGTCCCGCGATGGCGCTGAAGATCGAGCCGAGTACGAGTCCTTTGTAGGTGTACGTGACCGTCACCGTCAAAGGCGATCCCGAGGTCTGATTCACATACGAGGCGATCGCACCGGCGGTCGTGGGCGTCCCGCCCGTCACCAGGTTGTTCTTCGTATAGTTCAGCGCAACGGCCTGGACCTGCGCGCTGGTCCACGGCGTGGCGCGCAGCATGACGCCGGCGCGTGCGGCTTCACGGCTCGCATTCGTGATGATTGCCTTGTCGGTCAGGATCATGCTCACATCGATGATGCCGAACAGCACCATCAGCAGGAAAGGCAGAATGAGCACGAACTCAAGCGCGGCGACGCCGCCTTCATCGTGCTGCAATAAAGGGCGGGGCCTCTTCATTTTCGGCTGGCCGCGTCGGGCGGCATTGCGGCGGCGAGTTTGGTGCGCAGGAGTTGATAAAACCGCAGATTGTCGTCAACCGACGCGGGGGGCAGGTCGGCCGACAAAATCTGTTTTGCGGCGCTCATGTTGCCAAGCAGCGCATACGCGAGCGCCAGGTTCTGGCGCGCTTGCGGCGGGGCATTGGGCAGGCCGGCAATGTCGAGCAGCACGTTGGCGCCTTCGCGCGGCTTGTTGGCCAGGATCAGCGACAAGCCGAGGTTTGTCGTCAGGCCCTGCGCATCGGGATGCAAACGCAATGCAGCACGATAAACCGATTGCGCTTCGTCGTGATGGCCTTGCAGATCGAGTACCGTGCCAAGGCCCTCGGCGGCGACTGCATTATCCGGATGGTCGGCCGCGAGCGTCTGGTAAAGCGCAGCGGCGTCATCGAGCCGGCGCTGCCGCAATGCGACCCGCGCCAGGCCCAGCTGCGGGGCAGGATTGCCCGGCGCGGCGCCCGCCGCGCGCGTATAGAGCACGCGCGCGCGTTCCAGATCGCCGGCCTGGTAGGCTGAATCAGCCAGGCCGACCTGTGCCTCGATCGAGTTCGGGTCGGCCTTCAAGGCCTTTTCATACAGACTCGACGCAAGGTCGGCGCTGCCCGAGGCGAGCGCGCTGTCGGCAAGGCGCAGGTCGCTCATCGGGCCGACATTACTCTGTGCCGCGACGGGACGCGGATTGAAAGCGCCGCCGCTGGCGCAGCCGGCCAGCAGCGTGGCGGCCAGCAGGCCCGAGGCAATGACGGCAATGGCATTTTTCATTTAAACACCGTAAGGAGGCGAAGGAAGGCGGGGCCGGCCGAAATCAGGCCGACCGTCGGTAATACGAACAACATCATCGGCAACACCATCTTCGGCGCGAGTTTGGCGGCCTTTTCTTCAAGGGTGAAAACCTGGGCGGCGCGTTCGGCGCGCGAAAGCATGCGCAGCGACTGCGTAATCGGCGTGCCGTATTGCTGCGATTGAATCAGCGTGGATACCAGTCCGCGCACCGAGGGCAGGCCGGTGCGGGCCGCCATGTTGCGCAGCGCGGTGGCGCTGTCGGCGCCGATTTGCAGTTCGTCGGCCGTTACCGCGAACTCGTCGGCCAGCGGCGGGCAGATCGATGTCAGTTCGCGCGCCACGCGCTTGATCGAGACCACCAGGCTATTGCCGGCATTGGTGCAGATGACGAGCAGGTCCAGCGCGTCCGGCAGGCACGCCGAGATGCTCCGTTGCCGGCGGCCGATCAGGAAGCTGAGCACATACTCCGGCAGGATCATGCCGACGATGAAAGCCGCGGCCATGATCACCACGCGGGCCGCGAAGTAGTTGCCGACGCGCGGCACATGCGCGCTGAGTACAATCGCCACCAGCGCAAGCAGCGCGCCGACAACGATCTTCACCCCCACCATGCCCGCCACCGCGCGCCGGTCCCGGAATCCGGCGCTGACCAGTTGCCGCGCCAGCGCTTCGCGCTGAAATGCATCGAACAGCGGCACGATTTCGCCGAGCCGCGTCACCCGCCGCGCCACCCGTTGCCCCATGTTGGCGAGCCCCGGCTCGTCGCCGGCCGAGTCGGCCGCGCGGCGCATTGTGGCTTGCCGCACGCGCTGCGAGATACGATGGCGCCTGCTGCGCGTGCTAAGCAGAAGCAATACCACGGCGCCGATCAGGACGATCAGCAACGCGATATCGGCGGCGGTGCCGGCATCAATGGTGTTCATCGCGAGGTATCCAGTTGTGACATTTTGCGTACCATCCACAGCCCGATCGTCAACAGCACCGCGGCGAGCGTCAATATCTTGTGCCCCGCGCGGGTATTGAACAGGACCTCGATGTACGGCCGGTTGACGAGATACAACATGCCTGTGATGGCGAACGGCACCGCCGAAATGATGTTGGTCGAGAGCCTGCCTTCGGCGGTCAGCGCCTTGGTCTTCAAGCGGATGTCGCGCCGGCTGCGAATGATGCCCGCGAGGTTTTCCAGCGTCTCCGCCAGATTGCCGCCGGTCTCGCGCTGCAGCAGCAAGCACACGGAGAAGAATGAAAAGTCGGCGATCTGGAGCCGTTTGACGGCATGATCGAGCACCTCGTCCAGATCGGCGCCCAGACGCAGGGCATCGCCCATGGTGCGAAACGTGGCGCGCACCGGCTCGTCGGTTTCGCGGCCGGCGGTGCTGATCGCCTGTACCACCGGAATGCCGGCCCGCACGGCGCGAATGATCAGATCCAGCGTTTCGGGAAACACCGTCAGAAAGCGCGTGCGAAAGCGCTCGATGAGGAAAAGATAGGTGTTGCGCACGGCCAGCAACAGCAGGCCGATGATGATGAATGGACGAATCCATGGCGGCGGCGAGCCAAGCTGGATGATGATGAGCGAGACGATGATGCTGATGAGCGCGATTGCCGTAATCAGGCGCATGCCGCCGGCGCCGCTGACCGCGCGCACGCGTTCCACATGCTTGCGCCACCACGCGAGCAGCCTGCCGTCGCCCCAGGGCGAGCGCTGCTGGCTGAAGAGCTGTTGCTGCGCGGGTGTTTCGGGGCCGGCTTTGCGCTGGCGCGCCACGTCGCCGGCCAGTTCATCGATCTTGCCGCGGATGCGCTGCTTCGGCCGGCGCCGCAGCATGTCGCGCAGCGACGCGACCATCATGCCGATCATCAGGATCATGAAAAACGCGCCGATCGCGACAATATCGGCGGGCGTCATGGCCGCATCGCCTCGATCAGTTGCTCTTCCAGCCCGTAGTATGCGGCCCGCGCCGCGAACGCCGGACGCAGCGACGACGACTCGTACAGGCCGCGCACTTCGTCCTGGAATGCAGTCGTATCGAAGCGGAAGGTAAAAAGATCCTGTGTGATGATGACATCGCCTTCCATGCCGGCGATTTCGGTGATGCGCGTCACGCGGCGCATGCCGTCGCGCATCCGCTCGATCTGCACGATCAGATGCACCGCGCTGGCGATCTGGCGGCGGATCGACAGCAGCGGCAAATTGCCGTTGGCCATCATCACCATGCTTTCCAGGCGGGTGATCGCGTCGCGCGGCGTATTGGCGTGGACCGTCGTCATCGAGCCGTCGTGGCCGGTGTTCATCGCCTGCAAGACATCGAAGGCCTCGGTGCCGCGGGTTTCGCCCAGGATGATGCGGTCGGGGCGCATGCGCAAGGCATTGCGCACCAGGTCGCGCTGGGTGACGGCGCCGAGCCCTTCGGCATTCTCCGGGCGCGTCTCCAGGCTGACGACATGCGGCTGCTGCAATTGCAGTTCGGCCGCGTCTTCGATGGTGACGATGCGCTCATGTTCGTCGATATGATGCGACAGCGCGTTGAGCAAGGTGGTCTTGCCGGAGCCGGTGCCGCCGGAGATCACCACGTTGAGCCGGCAGGCGCCGGCGATCTTCAGCATGCGCATCATCGCCGGCGACAGATTGCCCTGCTGCGCCATGCGGGCCAGCGTGATGTTGCGCTTGGAAAATTTGCGGATCGAAATCGAGGCGCCATGAATGGCGATCGGCGGCAGCACCACGTTGACCCGGCTGCCGTCGGCCAGGCGCGCATCGACCATCGGGCTGCTTTCGTCGACGCGGCGTCCGATCGCCGCGGCGATGCGCTGCGCGACGCTGATCACATGCGCGTTGTCGCGGAACTTGAGCGGCGTCAGCTCCAGCCGGCCATGCCGTTCCGCGTAGATCTGGTCCGGACCGTTGACCAGGATGTCGGTCACCGCTTCGTCGGCCAGCAGCGGCTCGATCGGGCCGACGCCGAACATGTCGTTGAGGATTTCGCCCACGATCAGCGTCTGGTCGGCCATCGTCACGTTGAGCCGTTCGCGCGCGACCACCTCGGTTGCGATCTGCTCGATGCCGGCGCGCACCTGATCGCGCGACATCATCAAGGCGGCCGACATGTTCATCGAAGCGAATACGACGGTGCGGATGCTCTTGAAGGTTTCCGAGCGAACCAGCGTTTCATGCCGGTCGAGCGGGCCGCCGGCGCGCAGCGGCGCCACTGCGGGCCGAGGCGGTTTTACGTCGGCTCTTGCCTCCGTCCTTGCGTCTGTAATCGGGTACGCCGTTGCGTCCGCCCTTACGCCCGTATTTACCTCCGCCACGCCATCGGCGAGCGGCGCGATGCCTGGCGTGCTTTTGCGTTTGCCGAATGTCATGTCCGGCTCCGCTTGCCGAGGAGCCGCGCATACCAGGGCTGCTCGGCCGCTGCGCTCTCGGAGCGGCCGGTCAAGGTATTGGCCAGCTCGACGATGGCCGCTGCAAAAGGCGTCGGCTTGCCGGTGACGATGGGTTCGCCCAGATTCTCGGCCGCCGCCAGCGTTTTCGGTTCGTACGGCAACTCATAGATCGACGCGCGGCCGAGCGCGCGCTGGAAATCCGCCGGATCGACACGCCCCGGGACGTTTTCGTGCGGGTTGTTGAGCAACAGCGCGATCGTCGGGTCGCTGTCGCGCTCTTCGGCGTAGCGCAGCCAACGCGACGTTTCCCGGGCGGCGTGGACCGACCGGTCCGCAGTGATATAGACGAACGCGGAGGCGTCGAGCGCTTCTTCGGCGATACCGTTGCCGGCAACGCCCGACAGGTCGAGCATCACGTAATGGAAATGCCGTTTGAGCGTATTGATCAATTCGGCCAGCGCGCCGGGGCGGCAGGCCAGTTCGTTGCCGTAGGGCAGTTCGGCCGACAACACGCGCAGGTGATTGCTCTTCTGGACCAGCATGCGGTTGATCAGCGGCGCGTCGACAACCTGGGTATTTTGCAGCAGCTCGGTCAGGCCGTTGTTGGTGGTAAGTCCCAGCATCGAATTGGCGGCGCCGCCGTGCACATTCAAATCGACATACGCAATGTGCCGATGCGTGACATCGGCCAGATGGCGCGCCAGCGCCAGCGCGATGGTGGTGGTGCCGACGCCGCCGCGCGCGCCGACAAAACTGACCGCGCGGCCGGCGCGCACGGCCGCGCCCGGGTCGCGTGCGGCCAGCGCGCGCTGTAAAAGGCCGACCGACAAGGGCTTGAACAGATAGTCCTGGACCCCGGCGCCGAGCAGGCTGCGGTAAAGGTCCACGTCATTGCGCTCGCCGACCACTACGACGGCCACCGATGGATCGCAGATGTCGGACAGGCGCGCCAGATCGCTGAGCGGCATCGCCGATCCGGAGACATCCACGATCAGCTGCCTGGGCGCATGATCGAGCCTTTGCAGCAGCTCGATCGCGTCGGCGATGGTTCCTCTCTGCACATGGGTACTGGCGATGGACTGATCCATGATCAGGTTCTTCACCGCGGTTTCGCTGTCGCGGTCGGACACCACGGCCAGCAGATCCTCGGCATTGATCGCCTTGCTGCTATTGAACGGGAGGAGGGAGGTGAGGGCGCTCATTGCGATGTTCAGCGATCAATGGGTCAGGTTGGAAGTCGTCGAGGTCGAATTGAGCGGCGCCGTGGTGCCCTCTTCGTAGTGACGCACGGCGCTTGCGCCGAGCGCCGCATCGGCGCCTGCATAGGGAATCGGCTGGACCAGGTCGGCGGGGCGCGCCAGCATGTTCGCCAGATTGCTATAGGTGGCGCAGCCGAACGCGACACCGGGACGCACAGCGCCGGCATCGAGCAGATGCGACGGCTGCTGGAGTTTGGCGCAGTCGGGTGGCACGGCGTGCATGCCGTCGAAGCCGATCGCCGATGCGTCGGGCATGCCCAGCGGCTGTGCCGCCGACATGCAGCCTGTGAGCGCAATGAGCAGGGCGAGGGAGGCGAGTGAGGTTAAGGAAGCGAGGCGGGCAAACATGGCGGACTCCATCGGTTCAGTAAACGAAGCCCGCTGCGCCGACCAGGCGCGGGGCGGAACTGGACAACGGATCGACGCCGAGCGAACGCTGCAGCACATATTCGACATCGCTGCCGGTATGCGTGACGCTGTCGATCGGCTGTCGCAGTTGCCCGGGATTGACGGGCTGCACGATATAGGGCGTGACGATGACGACGATTTCGGTCTTGTTGTTCTGGTAGTTTTTGGATGAGAACAGCTTGCCGATGATCGGCAAGTTGCCGAGGCCGGGAAGCTGCGAGAGGATATTGTTCGTATTGCTCTGGAGCAGGCCGCCGAGCGCAAAGCTTTGTCCGCTCGACAACTCGACCGTGGTCTCCACGCGGCGCACGGTCAGCGCGGGAATCTTGATGCTGTTGAGCGTCACCGAATTGCTCGGGTCGATTTCGCTGACTTCCGGACGCACCTTGAGGCTGATCCGGTTGTCGCTCAGCACGGTGGGGGTGAAGTCGAGCGACACGCCGTATGGCTTGAACGCGATGGTGATGGCGCCCGTCTTGTCTTGCGCCACCGGAATCGGAAACTCGCCGCCGGCGAGGAAGCTGGCGGTCTGGCCGGACATCGCGGTCAGATTCGGCTCGGCGAGCATCGTCATGAAGCCCTCTTGATCGAGGGCATCGATCATGGCCTCGATAGTGAGTTTGCCGGTACGAAAGCCCGCGACTGCCGAGAATGCGCCGGTTGGCGACAATTGGAAAACGCCCGTCGAGTCGAGCAGCGGGCGGCCGTTGAAGAGGCCGCCGATAAAGTTGCCGCCCGAACCGAGCGAACTCCAGTTGATGCCGAGTTGCTGGGTGATGTTTCGATCGACTTCAGTAATGCGCACGCGCAGATTGACTTGAATCGGGTGATTCAATGTGAGCCGGTTGATCAGCGTTTCCTTGTCCAGCAGATAAGGGGTGAGCGACTGCACAACCGCATCGGCGTCGGCCGAGCTCGGCACGCTGCCGGCAATCATCATCGAGCCGGGAGCGCTGGTGATGGTCAGGTGCAATTGCGGGAAGCGCGCGTCGAGCATGCGCTGCACCGCCTTGGTATCGGCGCTGACGGTGATGGTTTGGCGCAGAATCGTCCGGTTGTTCGGGCCGAGCGCGAAGAGTGTGGTGGTGCCCGCTTTCTTGCCAAAAACGAATACGGTTTGCGGCGTCGGCACATGCACGTCGGCGACATCCGGGTTGGCAACGAATACCGCCACCGCCGCTTCCGGCAGCTTGACCATCTCGCCGGCGCCGGCCGGCACGCTCAGCATCTGGTCCGCGTCCGCGGCGTAGGCGCAGCTTACGCTTGCCATGCCCAAGGCGATGGCCACGCCGGTGATGACCGCCGATGAAAATCGACGTCGCGAGCGCAGGAAGGCAAACGCCGGCACGCCGCCGGCAGGCAGCGGCGGCAGCGGCGGTTTCGGCATATTCGTGATGCCGCCGACGGCCGCGGCCACTGGTGCGGCGGCAGTCGGCGCAGTCGGCGGAGTTGGTGCTGGCGGCGCAGCCGATGCCGCACTCGACTTCGAACCGCGATAGACAATCACGGCAGACGCCGCCGATTGGCCACTGGCGGCGCCGTGCTGCGTATGAAGGTCGGCCGAACGCAATGCGCGCGACACATCGCCGCCCCATACCGGCGGGGTTTGCTGCTGCGTGGTGTCGGCGGCGGGCGGCGCGTTCCGATCCTGGGTCGCGAAGCTGCGCAGCGCCAGCGAGAGCGTTCCCAGGTGTGTCGCAACCGCGACCATCTGGGCCGTCAGCGGCGTCACCTCGAAGGTCACCGTGCGGGCGCGCGTGTCGGGTTGCGCGGCGTTTTCTTTCGGGCGTTGAAAGGCAGAGCCGACCGCCAGCACGCGCACGCGATTGACCACCGTCTCCGATTCGACGCCACGGCCGGCCTTGGCCGTATCTTTCGCCGCATCGCCAAGGCTCTGCGTGAGCAGTACGTCGACATAGTCGCCGGGCTGGATCAGCCCCGCATTGCCGGATACATCGTCAATCGCAACGGAGATCGCGCGCATGTCGGGCTTGAGGGCGGCGGCGAGAAAGCCGGGCGCGTTGGGCGAGATGACATCGGCGGGGCCGAGCGGCGTGCCGGCGTGCACCGCGTGGCGCAACAGGTCGCCCTTGAGGTCGTTGTCGGCGCCGTCGGCGGACGCTTGCCCTTCGATCAGCGCACCGGCCGGAACTTGTCCGCGCGGCACGCTTTTCCATACCAGATCGCTATCGCGCAGCAGCAGGCCATCGGGCAGGTCGGCGGCGGCGGCGCGTATGCGTTCCATCGCCTGTGTACCGGCGGCCGCCGGACGCGAGGCCGCGATGAAAAGGGTGCGCAGAATGAGAGCGCCGATGATGGCGACGACGATCAGGCCGGCGAATTTGATGAATCTGGACATGGCGGCGGGTTGTCTTTTGGTTGTGTTCAGAGAATAGGCGCGCTATGCGCGAGCGGGGCCCACACTGCCGCGCTTCCGCCGAGCGCGAGCGCAATGCCGTAAGGCACGCCGCGCGCACGCGACAGGCATGCCAGCCAGCGCAAGGCGCCGACGCGGCGGTACAGCAGGTCCGCCGCAATGACGGCAAGGCCCAATATCAGGCCGCACACGGAGATAATGACGAAGACCGGCGCCGCCAAGGGCGGGCCGGCCCACAGAAAGATCGCTGCGGCGAGCTTCGCGTCACCGCCGGCGATCCATCCGAAACGAAACAGCAACGCGGCCACGGCAAACACTGCCGCGGCCAGGCCGACATGGCCGAGAAATGCAGCGGCGCTGATCGGAACCAGCACCGCTGAAATACAAAAGAGACCGGCGACGGCGAGCACCGCGCGGTTGGGCAAGCGCCGGGAACGCAGATCGGAGAACGCCAGCGAAGCCAACACGAGGCAGGTCGCCAGTTTCACTGTATGCAGCATTTTCGTATCCCGGGGTTGAGTCATGCATATCCGCGCGATGGACATGGCGGGCATGTTCGATGAACATGCCCGCCATGATTTTTCGCGGGGGCGGTTTAGCCGGCGGCGTTCGTTACCGTGGTGGTCAGGTTGGTGAATACGGTCGCGAGCGCCGGGCTGAAGACCACGCCCACACCCACAACGGCAACAACGATGATGCCTGCGAGCACGGCGTATTCGAGCGCACTGACGCCGCGTTCGTCACGCGACAGGGAATTGATGGTTTGCAGCATGAGTTGCAACATGAGTAGCTCCTAGTTAGAGGCGGTTTGGCCGGGAATACAAGTAGACGGAAGGTCCGGATGGATTCTTCCCGCGTGTTTTCGGCAGAATTCGACCTGGTTGCGGACGTCTCAAGCAGATCTTGTATTGCCGTGCAGAAACCCACGTGAAATGGATAGTATTGGCGAATCCGGCGGTTTGATGCCGCGATGAGAGCGGAAAAAGCGACGCTATTCGCTTGACGCCGGTATGGCGCAGTCTTCGGCGGCCGATTTCTCCATCCGCCTACATTGATTTCAGCACTGCGCCGATCTTCGGGTTTCCGTCCAGTTATTAAAATGACATCGCGCGTCGCATGGCGCTCAAACGATCAAGGGCCGTGTTTCTTGCCCGCCATCTCGATTCAATCTCTGGTTACACACAGCAAACGGGCGCGCCGCATCGCTCATGATCAACCATTCGCCCGCGATCATCGGCCGGGCAGCAAGGAAAACAAATGAAAGCACTTGTCTATAACGGAGCACGCGACGTCTCGGTCAATAGCGTACCGGATGCCAAATTGGAAAAAGCCACGGATGTGCTGGTGAAAATCACCACCACAAATATCTGCGGCTCCGATCTGCATATGTATGAAGGCCGCACCAATGTCGAAAAAGGCAAGATCCTCGGCCACGAAAACCTTGGCATCGTGATCGAGGCCGGCAAAGCGGTGGAACGCGTGAAGGTGGGCGACCGCGTTTGCCTGCCCTTCAATATCAGCTGCGGCTTTTGCGAGAATTGCGAACGCGGACTGACCGGCTTTTGCCTGATCGCCAATCCCGGCAATGCCGGCGCCGCTTACGGCTATGCCAGCATGGGGCCCTATAGCGGCGGCCAGGCCGAACTGCTGCGTGTGCCGTATGCCGACTTCAATTGCCTGGTGCTGCCGCCCGACGCCGCAGAAAAGGAAAACGATTACGTGTTGCTGTCGGATATTTTCCCGACCGGCTGGCACGCCACCGAACTAGCCGGCATGCGTCCGGGCGATTCCGTGGCGGTCTACGGCGCCGGGCCGGTCGGCCTGATGGCGGCTTACTCGGCCATGATCAAGGGCGCCAGTAAAGTCCTGGTGGTCGATACCCATAAAGACCGCCTTGCGCTGGCCGAAAAAATGGGCGCGATACCGATCGACCAGACCGACGATTCCTGCATCGAGAAAATCTTGTCCCTTACCAACGGCCAGGGCGCCGATTGCGGCTGTGAGTGCGTCGGCTATCAATGCCACGATCATGCCGGCCACGAAGTGCCGCATCTCACGATGAATCATCTCGTGAAGTCGGTAAAGGCCACCGGCGGACTCGGCGTGGTGGGGGTGTTCATGCCGCAGGATCCACACGCCGCGGACGCATTGGCCAAACAGGGCCGGATTGCATTCGACATGGGCGAATTCTTTACCAAAGGCCAGCGCATGGGAACCGGCCAGGCCAACGTCAAGGCTTATAACCGGGGCCTGGCCAAGCTGATCGAAGCCGGCAAAGCCAAGCCGTCCTTCATCATTTCGCATGAACTGCCGCTGGATAAAGCCGCGGAAGGCTACGCCAATTTCGATGCGCGCAAGGAAGGCTGGACCAAGGTTGTCTTGAAATCAGCCGCTTGAACCTGAGTCTGGACCTGAACCTCGGCCCGCAGCCGCCCGCCGGCTTGCGGGAAAATTAACCCGATTGCAAAAACGTGGAGTGACATAAAAGGTGAGTTTGTAAAACTCCGAAATCAACGACTTAGCAATGGGTTTGCCACAGAAGATGAGATGATTTGACGCAGAACTTGAGATTGTTTTGGCTTTTGCCGTGAAAGATGAGATTTTTCTGAGTTGCCTACTTTTTAGGCATTTGAATGGTAGTTTATTAAGCTCGCATCATTGTTTTATTTCTATCAGATGGGCTTTGGGATAGCTGACCGGAACGAGCCTGACATGATAGTTTCTTCGGTATCCGCGGATGTCCAAGTTGCTATTGAGGTATGCCAATATGGGGGACTGTCACCCAATTGGAAAGGGCGATTAGCAAACAACTTGCGTGTGACTATTTGCGTCCAGTGAATCGTCGTCATGGCGTCTTGGTTGTCAGCCTCCACAGACCCAAGACATGGCGTGTCGCTGGCAAAGTGTGGGACTTCGACCAGCTCATTGTGCACCTACAGGCCTTTGCAGTGGAAACCAAGTCAAACCAGACAGGGGCAATTGAAGTGCGAGTCGTGGGCATCAACGCTTGCCCACCTCATGCCGTTCGACACTCCCGAGCCGCGGCAAAAGAGTCCAAGACCAACTCAAGGGCGTAAGGGACTCAAAGCATTTCGGGTTGGCCCGCGTGGTCAAGAAAAAAGCTTTTCGATCGGTCGGTCCCAACACATTCAAGAGCGTAAGGGAGCGGCTCCCGTTTTTACGCGGCAAGAAAAATACAACAAGAGCGGGAAAGTGGCACAGCCGATTAAAGCCGTGGTGAGCATGAATAAACCAAGATGACGCACGTCACTGGCAACCAAAGTCACTATGTAGATAGACAGTGACCCGACGGTCAATTGCAGTGCCCCCATCAGGCCGGAAGCTGCTCCAGCACTCTTCGGAAAATTGGTAATGCCGCCAGCATAGGACAGAGGGATTAAAAAACCATTACCTAATGTCATGATCGCCATATTCAGCAAAATAGGTATTGGAGAGGTCGTGTTATACAAACCGCACAGAAAGAAGCTGCCCGCACCAATGACAAACAGGACGTAGCCGACAGCGAGTAAGCGATTAATAGAATATTTGTGGATTAGTTTGCGTGAAATAAGGTTTCCGACGATATAAGGAAATGCAACACTAATGTAACAGTAACTGATTAGGGTCGGCGTCATCCCCATCGCGCTGAAAATAACCGGCGATGCAGCCAGATAGCCAAAGTAAGCAGCATAGGTAACGCATAAATTCACTGTATAGGCTAAGAATGACGCGTTGATCAGCAACCCCGCATAATTTTTGACGGTTGCCAGCAGCGTGTGGTGTCGCTGTTCTTTGGGGAGGGTTTCAGGAATTTTTGTAACGACCAAGATCAACGTGGAAATTCCGAGTAGGGCGGTAAATAAAAATGGCACCCGCCAGGAAAATTGCAGCGTCAAATAGCCGCCGATAAGGGGTGAGAGTGCAGGTGACGCGCCAACGATGGGCATAATCGTCGCGAAGACGCGGGCGGAGGTCTGTTTGTCAAAGATATCGACGACAATAGCGCGGCCAATCACTACGCCAGCACCGGCCCCCAAGGCTTGCAAGAGGCGACCGATCGCAAACACCGTAACATTGGGTGCACCCGCACATGTAATTGACGCCACTGTAAATAACAACAAGCCAAACAGTACCAAGGAGCGGCGGCCATAAGTATCAGACAATGGCCCATACAGCACTTGTGCCACAGCCAGGCCAATCAAATAAATACTGAAGGTTTGCTGTAACGCAGAAATCGGTGAGTGCAGGGCAAGCGCAGCAATTCCCATACCAGGGAGATTGATATCGGATGCAATCAAGCCACTAGCGCTAAGTAATACGAGGACGGTGAGTAAGATGCGATAAGAGATGTTGGTAGCAGGTTGACTCATTGCATTACTTCCGTTATCAGATCAAAGGACCAAGCCGGGTCATTGCGAGTGGTTAGGAATGCATGTCTATTCAACGCCTCTGGCATCACCACCCAGCCCAAAGGCCGTTCCTGATTGAATCGAAGCGAGTAATAAAATTGGCTGGCGCCAGCGAATATCAGTGCCGACATCATTAGTACCTGGAAAGGAAATAGTCCTGTGGCGGTTCCAGCGATGCAGAACATCACGGCCGTAGGTAAGTAGCCGATCAAGATCGGAAAAGCGGATTTGAAGCCGTTTCGAATAGATAAAATGCGGTCATAACTATGCCTTTTAGGATGAAAAAATACATGCAGGCATTCACTCGGTATCGTGATCCGTTGCATATTGATGCTGTGCTTAAGCGGCTTGGTCATTCGTTATTTTTTAATGCAGGCACCCGCTGAAATCGAACATCCAATATATTTTCGGTTACACCAGTACCGTGCGATTCTTCCGTTCTTGTTACGCTTAGTTCAAAGTAACGCGAGTACGAACGAGAAGAATTTCGTTGGTGGGGGATCTTGGATTATCAATCCGATCTTGTTATTTCAAGTATCGGATAGTGGTGAAATAATCTTAGGAAAACACCTGAAAATTGAAGATGGCCGACTTGATATTTATCCAGAGAGGAATGACCGTCAGCTCAAAGTCAAATGCGTTGCCCATTTTAATAAATACAAATAAGGATGCAGTCACTCAGCGCCAGCATTCAACTCACTTGATTTTTCCTTAGTTCTTGATATTGGTTATTTGGGTCGCGTCACTTCGTTAAGATGATGTTCAGGGCCCGGCGCAGAGGTTCTGCTGCCCCCCAGAGTAGCTGGTCGCCAGTGGTCAGCACACTGTACATGCCGGCACCGACGCTCAAACGACGCAGGCGGCCCACACCAACCATTAAGGAGCCGCTTACCGCAGCTGGAGAAAGTCGCTGAATTGAATCCAGTTTGTTGTTTGGAACGAAGTCTACCCACTTGTGAGCTCCTCGGATTAGCTGTTCCATCTGATCGGACCCCACATCTTCTTTGAGTTTCAGGGTGATCGCTGCCGAGTGGCTTTGCAGGGCTGCCACGCGGACACACAGGCCGTCGACGCGGATCGATCCAGCCGGGAGACCAAGGATCTTATTTGTCTCGACCTCGCCCTTCCATTCTTCGCGACTGCTGCCGTTGCCCATGTCGGAGTCGATCCATGGAATAATGCTGCCCGCCAGTGGTACACCAAATTTTTCTGCCGGAAAATCAGCATGGCAGGAAGCCGCCCGCGCTTTTTCCAGAATGCTCAACACAGGCGTCGTAAGGTCGGTAAGGTCATACTCGACCTCTTTCGAGATATGTGCCATCTGGGCTAGCAACTCTTTAACGTATGCCGCGCCGGCGCCTGAAGCCGCCTGGTAAGTCATGACGCTCATCCACTCTACTAGATCCGCCTTGAACAAGCCCGCCAAGCCGAGCAGCGGTAAGGTGATCGAGCAATTGCCACCGATGAAATTTCGAATGCCGGCATCGATGCTTGATTCGATCTGTTCACGATTGACTGGATCGAGAATGATAATTGAGTCCACATCCATGCGCTTCGTGGAGGCGGCGTCGATCCAATATCCCGTCCATCCAGAGCCGCGCAGCTTCTGGTAGATTAACTTCGTGTAGTCGCCGCCCTGGCAGGTAATGACTATATCCATCTCGCTGAGCTGCTCGACCGATGATGCATCGAACAAGGTATGTGTCACCCCAGCTACATCACGATGAGTCCCACCGGCCGCGGAGGTACTGAAATAGAAGGGCGATATTTTCTGAAGATCAGCTTCTTCGTGCATACGTTTCATCAGCATGGAACCCACCATGCCCCGCCAACCGACCAGTCCTACTTTTTTCATCATTATCCTTCGTTGATAATTTGTGTTGCCATTTCGTAGTTGCCAATAAGTCTTTCATAACCTACCATGCGCCCTTCCTGAAATGGCGCGGTGTTTTAGAGTGTGTCGCCAAGTCAAAGACTTGTAAGGCCACGACCTTCTTATCGAGGGCGATTTCCTGCGTTGCCACAGTCTGGAAGCCGTGGTGTTGATGAAAGATTCGAGACATGTGGTTGGGCGGCACAATGTCGAACTCGCAAGTAATGCATGGTGCCTCTGAGTCAACGGCGAACTCCATGAGGTCCGCATACAGAAATTTACCTGCCCCCCGCCTCTGGAATGACTTTGATACAACTATCCGGTCGACGTACAGGAACCGACTATATTTGTTCGCGAACCAGCGGTAGTTGAGGCTGGAATAGCTAGAACCCTCTCGGAGAGCGATCAGAAAGGCCTGGATCTGCCCGTCGACCCTGAGTACGCGGTGATATGCCGCGTCAGCGTGCAGTTGTGATAGCGAGAGCATGTCAAGGACGCTCAGGTACTTGACCGATTCGTCGTTGATCTCGAGTATGCGCCGGAAATCATCGGGAGTGGCGAGGTGGATCTGCATCGGCGCGGCCTACCGGCTTGTAACATCGAGCCGGAATATTGCGCGGCGCTGGTGTTTGATAATCTGCATACCCTTATGTTTGCAAAAGATCATTGGAATGATGCCGGACGTGGATCGCAGTGGCTGCGTTCGCGCGAACCAGATGCCCTTGTTACGCGTATAAATAGCTGCGGTCTCGGGACGTCGATTTCTAAGGAAAGGTACGGCCAATAGCTTCATGATTGGTGTCATTGATGTGGGCAGGCTCAGTGGAGGTGTCAGTTAGGTGTAATTCTCAGTTTGTGAGAGATCGTCTTGGCCATGAGGCTACGGCCTGGAGTTTCGACGAACATGTGCTCACCGTCGATTTCGACTGCAGCTAATGGCTGGCTCGTATACCGCTGCCACTCTAGGACGGTCTCCCGGGGCGCGATGTCGTCCCGCGTACCGTGAAATACAACAATTGGTATGTTGAGTAGCGGCCAAAAGGCGTCCGCTTCTGACTCAAAATAGAGCTTCAGATCGCTCTCGTAGGCTGCCATGCTTTTTCGTGATAGCTCAGTTCGGGTATCTTGGTCAACATCGAATATCGGATCCTCGATGGCACCGAGCATGAACCGCGAATACGCCTTGCGCGCCCGTGTATGGTTCTCTGATCGAATAGTCGGACTGATTGCGGAAATGAATAGCGTTTCGGGTGGTGGTAGGTCATGTTTCAGGATCCAAGCTGTAGTTTGGTAGGCAAGAAATCCGCCCAAGCTATGGCCGAAGAGCGAATAGGGGCGATCCAGCTGGAACTCCAGCGCGGCACCACTTTCCGCTAGACAGGTATCCAGTGACGAGGATGGATCTTCATCGAAGCGGTCCTCACGGCCTGCGCGTTGAATTGAACACAGTTCCACGTCCTTTGAAAATTCGGGAACCCATCGCGCGGACGAATAGGCTCCGGCACCTGCATATGGAAAAATGATCAAGCGCGGTCCGTGCTGCGATCCTCGGATGACTTTGAAAAAACGGTTTTTCTGACTCATAGTCCCAAAAATGAGAAGGTCATGTAGGAGTTATCGATAATAGAAAACGACATGTCAAAAAATAGCAAAGTGCTAGCAATGTTGATGTAAAAATTGTGCTGTTCAGCTAAAATTTTCGAGCTGTTTGTCGGCGCTATCGCATCGTTAACGCCGGACCGCTCACTCATCTCCGGGTAGCGAGGACATCATACAGGCCAGTGTCCTTCAGCAAAAAATTCTGGAAAACCTCTACCATGAATCCGCGCTGCTTCAGCAGATCAAGCACAGCGGAAAGGCCATCATCAATGTCATGAACTTCGACGCATAAGCATCGAATCCTGGGCCAGTGGTTAGGGGTGATACCTGCCAGCACTTGCCGCTCGTTCTTCTCAACGTCGATCTTGAGTAAATCGATCCGGTCGATGCCTCGTTGCTCAATTACATCCGATAGGCATAATGTCTCGCATTCGACTGTCGCCGTTTGAAATTTTTTTTCCAAGAAGTATGCGATGCTCTCCTCGTCGAAACCACTATTAATAAGATAGCAGCGCGTGACTTCGCGGTCTACCGCCGGATTGCTGTGTAAGCCAGACATAACAGTGTTATTTGGGTAGTAGGTGAGGCTCGCCAGTCCAGCGGCGTCAGACGCCGCAGCCTCAATGACCAATGCATCAATGTTGAACTTCTCCAGGTTTGCGCGCAAGATATTACTTACCGTCGGCAACGGTTCGAAGCAGAAGAAACGCAGTCCTGTGCAGACGCGATGAAGATAGAGCGTTGCAAAGCCTATATTCGCTCCTACATCGAACACGACGTCGCCGGACTTAAGATTTTGCCCCGCCCGCTCGTAGCAGCGGTCAACGAAAATCTCTTGGTACAACGCGCGGGTCTCCCCAGAATTTTTATGGAAGACCTCAAGATCATCGTCTAACTTGACAAGATTCATCTCGATGTTTCCAGCGCTGATGACGTTATGTCAGAGGCAGTATCTTGGCGGCCCCAAATTAGCGTTGCCAGCGACTGAATTGTACGGTGCTCGAACAAGTCGCCGATTGATATTTTGTACCGCGACTGAGCTTTAAGTCGCGCGATAATCTTGATTGCGAGTAACGAATGGCCGCCCAAAGCGAAGAAATCGTCAGAATTGGCGACGCTATCCACGCCGAGTATTTCGCACCAAATCTCGATCAGGTGCTCCTCAATCTTCCGGGAGGCATCGCAAGCGTGGGCCTGCTTCATCGACATTGGTGCGCGACTCAGCGGTATCTTCTCAAGCGCCTTGCGATCGGCCTTGCCGTTAGCTGTTAGTGGGAGGCTTTCGAGGATGACAAAATGCGCGGGGATCATAGCCGTCGGAAAAATCGCCTGAAGGGGTAATCGCAACCGATCGAAGAGATTAATGTGTTCATCCCAGTGTGGCACTCCGGCGTGTAAAACGACATACGCCACTAGGCGTTCGTCGTCAACGCTAAAATTTCGCACCATGACCACAATATCCCGGACCAGTACGGCGTAGGGCCTCGGCCGTCACGGCCGACGGCCGCGCATCGTGCGGATCGAAGAATTTGCGCCGGGCATGCGCCCAGCAAGCCGCTTCGTGGATGCGACCGGTTTCATAGACGGCATTGAACCCGGCATAGGCATCGGCCTGCAGGATGCCCGTAAAGGGAACCAGGTGGGTCTGCGGGTGAATGCCTTTGCGATCCGGCGTGTAGGCAAACCAGACTGCTGGAGCAATGGCCGAGCCGGACGGTCTGTCGTCTCGCACGTAGGTCCAAAGGCAGCCCGTCTTGGTCTTGCCATTGCCGGGGCCAGTACCGGCACTGGCGTATCGTCGGCATGCAGTTTCCCGCCAGCCATGACATGCCGTCTGATGGCGTCGACCAGCGGGCGCAGCAGGTTGCTCGAGGAACCGACCCAGTCGGCCAGCAACGACCGGCTCAGTTCGATCCCCTCGCGCGCATAGATAACCGATTGCCGGTACAGCGGCAGATGATCGGCAAACTTCGATACCAGGACATGGGCCAATAGGCCGGGACCAGCCATGCCGCGTTCGATCGGGCGACTCGGCGCCGGCGCCTGGAAGATGCGGTCGCAGCAAGCACAGGCCAGCTTGGGGCGAATGTGGCGGATCACCTTGAAGCTGGCGGGAATGAATTCCAGCTGCTCTGAGACATCCTCGCCTAATTCCCACAAGTCACCGCCGCAATCGGTGCAGGTGGCCGCTTCGGGCATATAGACTTTTTCTTCACGCTGCAGGTGCGGCGGCAAGGGCTTGCGCTCGGGGCGCGCGCGCACGATACGGCCGCGTTGTTCCATCTGCGCAGCGGACTCTTTTTCGTCGCTCTGCAGATCTTCGAGCTTCAGTTCTAGTTGTTCGATCTGATGATCAAGCTTCTCGGATTTGCGGCCGAACTGCATGCGCTTGAGTTTGGCGATGAACAGTTTCAGTTGTTCGATCTCGACCTTGCGCGTGGAGAGTTCGCCGCGCAGGGATTCGACCACTTCGTCACGTGCCAGGATGGGCAGCGTCGCGCTCGCGGATCATCGCTTTCAAGGCTTCGATATCGTCAGGGAGGGTGGCGTGCGTGGGCATGTTTACGCAAAGGTGGGAATGTTTACAAGCTCGATTGGGGCCGCTGAGTCGTCTACTGGTGCCCAGCTGATTTGATCTCAACTATAGTGGAAAAAATCTCACCTTCTTTGGCAATAATCTCAACTTCTGCGTCATTCAACGCAAGAAATCTCCCCGCCGACACCAAATCCAAATATATCGTATAATCACGATATTAACTTCGTCGTAACCCGAAATAGTCTTGTTGAAACGATAACGCAACAACGCCACCCATAGGCAACCTCATGACCAAAAAGTCCAAAGCGGCCTGCGCCAGGAACCTGGATTGCGACGCCATCCACAAAGCCCTGGCCAATCCGATGCGCCGGCAGATTCTCGCCTGGCTGAAGGATCCGGAAGTGCATTTCCCCGGCCAGGAACATCCCTTCGATCTGGGCGTGTGCGCCGGCCAGATCGACGACCGCTGCGGCCTGTCGCAATCCACCGTCTCTGTGCATCTCTCGACGCTGCAGAAGGCCGACCTGATCGTGCCGCGCAAGGTCGGGCAGTGGATTTTCTATAAACGCAATGAAACGGTGATCCAGGATTTCCTGGACGCCATCAACGGTGATTTATAAATCGATACCAAGGAATTTCATGCCTCTCGCTCTACTCGTCCTGGCGCTCAGCGCCTTCGCCATCGGCACCACGGAATTCGTGATCATGGGGCTGCTGCCCGATGTGTCGCGCAGCCTGGCGGTATCGATCCCGACCGCCGGCTGGCTGATCAGCGGCTACGCGCTCGGCGTGGCGGTCGGCGCGCCGATCATGGCGCTGCTCACCGCCTCGCTGCCGCGCAAACGCGCGCTGCTGATATTGATGGGCATCTTCATCGTCGGCAATCTGCTGTGCGCGGTCGCGGCCGACTATGGCTTCCTGATGATGGCGCGCATCGTGACGGCCTTGTGCCATGGCGCTTTCTTCGGGATCGGTTCGGTGGTGGCGGCCAGCCTGGTGCCGGAGAACCGCAAGGCTTCCGCCGTGGCGCTGATGTTTACCGGGCTGACGCTGGCCAACGTATTGGGCGTGCCGCTCGGCACCGCGCTGGGCCAGCTGGCCGGCTGGCGCGTGCCGTTCTGGGGCGTGGCGGTGCTGGGCGTGTTGTCGTTCATCGGCCTGTGGCGCGTGCTGCCTTCGGGCCAGGATCAGGAAAAGGCCGATCTGCGCGCCGAGATCCGCCAGTTGCGCAGCGCCGGCCTGTGGGCCGCGCTCACCACCACGATGCTGTTCTCGGCGGCGGTGTTCGCGCTGTTTACGTATGTCGCCCCGCTGCTGGAAGACGTGACGCAGGTGTCGCCGCATGCGGTGACCTGGACGCTGTTCCTGATCGGCATCGGCCTGACGGCCGGCAATTACCTCGGCGGCCGGCTGGCCGACTGGAAGCTCGGCGCCGCGCTGACCGGGATCTTCCTGGCGCTGGCCTTGTCCAGCGCTTTATTGCGCTGGACCAGCCCGGGCCTGCCGTCGGTTGAAATCAATCTGTTCCTGTGGGCCGCGATCGCGTTTGCGGCGGTGCCGGGCCTGCAGGTCAACGTGATGATTTTCGGGAAAGCCGCGCCGAATTTGATCGCCACCCTGAATATCGCCGCCTTCAATGTCGGCAATGCGCTCGGCGCTTTCGCCGGCGGCCTGGTCATCGGCCACAACTTCGGTTTGCAGTCGGTGCCGCTGGCGGCAGCCGGACTGTCGCTGGGCGCGCTGGCGACGATGCGCGTATCGGAATATTTTGCGCAGCGGCTGCATGCCGATCGCAGGGCGGCGACGCTTGCGGCCGGCGCGGCGGCTTGATCATTTAGTCGATTTTTCTTTTCAATTTCTCTCTTTTACCGGATTTTTGCAGCACCTTTTTTCAACGAACATTTGCATACTTTTGGAGTAAACATGCCTACCTTATTCGACCCTATCAAGATCGGCGCTTTCGATCTTCCCAACCGCATCGTCATGGCGCCGCTGACCCGTTCGCGCGCAGTCGGCCCAGGCCGCGTGCCGAACGATCTGATGGTGCAGTATTACACCCAGCGCGCCAGCGCCGGCCTGATCATCAGCGAAGCGACCTCGGTCACGCCGCAGGGCGTCGGCTACGCCGATACGCCGGGCATCTGGTCCGACGAACAGGTTGCCGGCTGGAAGAAAATCACGGCCGCGGTGCATGCGGCCGGCGGCAAGATCGTGCTGCAGTTGTGGCATGTCGGCCGCGTTTCCGATCCGATTTTCCTGAACGGCGATCTGCCGGTGGCGCCAAGCGCGGTCAAGCCTGCCGGCCATGTCAGCCTGGTGCGCCCGCAGCGCGAATTCGTCACGCCGCGCGCGCTTGAACTGGATGAAATTCCGGGCATCGTCGCCGCCTATCGCAAGGGCGCCGAGAACGCCAAGGCGGCCGGCTTCGACGGCGTCGAAATCCATGGCGCCAACGGCTATCTGCTCGACCAGTTCCTGCAGGACAGCACCAACAAGCGCACCGATATCTACGGCGGCCCGCTGGAAAACCGCGCGCGCCTGATGCTGGAAGTGACGGATCAATGTATCGAAGTGTGGGGTGCGGACCGCGTCGGCATGCATCTGGCGCCGGGGCGCGACAGCCACGACATGGGCGATTCGGATCCGGCGGCAACATTCGGCTACGTCGCCGAACAGCTCGGCAAGCGCGGCATTGCATTCATCTGCGCGCGCGAAGCCCAGGGTCCGGACAGCCTGGGCCCATTGCTGAAGAAGAAGTTCGGCGGCGTGTACATCGCCAACCAGACGCTGACCAAGCAATCGGCCCAGGCATTGCTGGATGCCGGCACCGCGGATGCGGTGGCGTTCGGCAAATGGTTCATCGCCAATCCGGACTTGCCGAAGCGTCTGAAACTGGATGCGCCGCTCAACGAGCCGGTGCCTGAAACGTTTTATGCGCCGACGCCCGAAGGGTATATCGATTACCCTGCGCTGGCGTAATCTTTCGTCCTCCCGTCAAAAAGGCCGCCGATTTTTCGGCGGCCTTTTTTCAGGCGCGCAGCAGAACCTCCCCAATTCGGCGATAATCTGCGCGTTCCATCCAATTCAATCAGGGCGCATCGATGAAATGCGCGCATTCAGATATTCGCCATGCAAACTTCCGCAGACAAGAAAGACCGAACTCACTGGCTCCCGTATCTGGTCGCGGCGACTTTTTTCATGGAATACCTCGACACCACGGTGATCGCCACCGCGCTGCCGCAGATGGCCAGGTCGTTCAATGTCGGCCCGAACGAAATCAGCCTGGGGATGACGGCCTATATGCTGGCGCTGGCGGTGTTCATTCCGGTCAGCGGCTGGGTTGCCGACCGCTACGGCTCGCGCACCGTGTTCGGCGGCGCGATCGTGGTGTTTACCGTGGCCTCGATATTGTGCGGACTGTCCGACGGCGTGCTTGAATTCACGATCGCGCGCGTCCTGCAGGGCATCGGCGGCGCGATGATGGTGCCGGTGGGCCGTCTGATCGTGGTGCGCAATACCGAAAAAAGCAAACTGATGCAGGCCATCGCGACGATTACCTGGCCGGCCATCGCCGCGCCGGTGATCGGGCCGCCGATCGGCGGGTTTATCACCACTTATGCAACCTGGCGCTGGATCTTTTTGCTCAATGTGCCGTTCGGCATTGCGGCGCTGGTCGCGGTCATCATGCTGGTGCGCAATGAGCGCGGCGCGGAGCGCAAGCCGCTGGACGTCGGCGGCTTCCTGCTCAGCGGCGCGGCGCTGACGTCGATCCTGTACGGCACCGAACTGGCCAGCCAGACCGACTCCAATGTGCCGGTGGCGCTGGCGTTTCTGCTGGCCGGCGGCGTATTCGGCTTCCTGACCTGGCATCACGCGGCGCGGCGCGAACATCCGCTGATCGATTTTTCGACAATGAAAGTGCCGACCTTTTCGGTGACGGTGCTGACCGGCTCGTTTACCCGCATCGGCATCGGCGCGGTGCCGTATCTGATGCCGCTGCTGTTCCAGATCGGTTTCGGCATGTCGGCGTTTACCTCCGGCCTGCTGCTGCTGGCCAGCGCGATGGGCAATCTGAGCATGAAGGCCGGCGTGATGCCGGTGCTCAAGCGCTTCGGTTTCCGCAGGGTGTCGATCGTGGCGGTCACCTGCGCCGGCCTGATGACGATTGCCTGCGGCTTCATGACGGCGTCGACGCCGCTGCCGGTGATTCTGGTGATTATTTTCGGATACGGACTGGCGCGCTCGATGCAGTTTTCGACGCTGGCGATCCTGGCCTACGCCGATATCCCGCCGCCCTTGATGAATCCGGCCAGCACGCTGTGGAGCGCATCGTCGCAGATGATGATCGGCATGGGGATTGCATTCGGCGCGGTGTCGCTGCGCTTTGCCGATTATTTGCATGGCGGCGCCGGCGCCGCAAGCGCGAATACGAACGGCGAACCGTTCGCGATGGCCGATTTCCGGCTGGCGTTCATCCTGGCCGGCATCGTGACGCTGCTGTCGGTGCTGGGCTATGTCGGACTGGAGCGCGACGCGGGCGCGGGCATTGGCGGAGCCAGCAGAGCCAAATCGTGAAGTCCCTTGTTTCTCCGGCTTTGGCAAGCGGAACATAGAAAAGCGCGGTCATCGGGACCGCGCTTTTTTTACGCCTTTTTTACAAAGCGTATACACCCCCCTCTCAAGTCTTTACGAATTTTTTAGACCCTTCTGGCTACAGTCTTCCTGTACCAATTTCAAGTTACTCGGGGGTCTCATGGACATCGTATATCTGGGCGCAATCGTTGCGTTTTTCGTCATCAGCTGGGCATTTGCCGCCGGCTGCCAAAAACTGAGGGGAACGCCATGAACGCGTTTTATGTTGTCGGCGCGGTGGTGTCGGCTGCCCTGCTGGTCTATCTGCTGGTGGCGCTGATCAAGGCCGAGGAGCTCTGATATGACAAACCAATCGATCGTTTTACTCGTGGTATTCCTGGCCGTATTGCTGGTGCTGGCGTATCCGCTCGGCACCTATATGGCGAAAGTCGGCGAAGATGCGCCGATCCGCGGGCTGGGCTGGCTGCGCAGCTTTGAACATTGGCTGTACCGCCTGGCCGGCAAGGATGCCAATGCGACCATGAACTGGAAGACCTACGCCATCGCGCTGCTGGCCTTCAATACCCTGGGCGCGTTGTTTGTCTACGGCGTGCAGCGCCTGCAACTGTGGCTGCCGCTGAATCCGCAGGGCATGGCCAACGTCAGCACCGATTCGTCCTTCAATACCGCGGTTGCCTTCGTGACCAATACCAACTGGCAAGGCTATGCCGGCGAAGCGACCATGAGTTATTTCACGCAGATGGTGGCGCTGGCCGGGCAGAACTTCTTCTCGGCGGCGACCGGCATCGCGGTGGTGTTCGCGCTGATTCGCGGCTTTACCCTGCGTTCGTCGAAATCGATCGGCAATTTCTGGGTCGACATGACGCGCTCCACTTTATATGTGCTGCTGCCGTTGTCCCTGGTTTTTGCGGTATTCCTGGTCGGGCAGGGCGTGATCCAGAATTTCTCGCCATCGAAAACCGTGGCGCTGATCGATCAGGTCAGCTATCAGATGCCGCAGAACGGCCCTGATGGCCAGCCGCTGAAAGACGCTGCCGGCGCGCCGGTCACCAAGGATGCGGTGGCGACCACGCAGACTTTGTCGATGGGGCCGGTCGCGTCCCAGGAAGCGATCAAGATGCTGGGCACCAACGGCGGCGGTTTCTTCAACGCCAATTCGGCCCATCCCTATGAAAACCCGACCGCGCTGGCGAACTTCTTCCAGATGATCGCGATTTTCCTCATCCCGGCCGGCTTGTGCTTCGCGTTCGGCCGCATGGTCGGCGATATGCGGCAGGGCTGGGCGGTGCTGGCGGCGATGACGATCGTGTTCGTTATCGCGGCGGGGACCATCATGTGGTCCGAACAGCAAGTCATGCCGGCGCTGCATGCCCTTGGCGTGGATCAGTCGCACAGCCTGTTGCAGGCCGGCGGCAATATGGAAGGCAAGGAAACCCGTTTCGGCATCAGCGCCTCGTCGTTGTTCGCGGCGATCACCACCGCGGCCTCCTGCGGCGCGGTCAATGCGATGCATGATTCGCTCATGCCGCTGGGCGGCATGACGGCGATGGTGCTGATGCAATTCGGCGAAGTCATTTTCGGCGGTGTCGGCAGCGGCCTGTACGGCATGCTGATTTTCGCGATCCTGGCGGTGTTCATCGCCGGCCTGATGATCGGCCGCACGCCCGAATACCTGGGGAAGAAGATCCAGGCTTACGACATGAAAATGACATCGATCGCGATTCTGGTGACGCCGGCGCTGGTGTTGATCGGCACGGCGATCGCGGTGATGTGCGATGCCGGCAAGGCGGGGATCCTGAATCCGGGCGCCCACGGCTTTTCGGAAATTCTCTACGCGTTCACCTCGGCCGCCAACAATAACGGCAGCGCGTTCGCCGGCTTGTCCGCCAACACGCCGTTCTACAACGTGATCCTGTCGATCGCCATGTGGTTCGGCCGTTTTGCAATGATCGTTCCGATTCTCGCCGTGGCCGGCTCGCTGGCATCGAAGAAACGCCTGGAAGTGACCGCCGGCACTTTGCCCACGCACGGCCCGCTGTTCGTGACGCTGCTGATCGGCACCGTGGTGATGCTGGGCGTACTGAATTATGTGCCCGCACTGGCGCTGGGACCGGTCATCGAACATCTGCAATTGTTCGCGCCGCATCTTTCTATCAATTAAAGGGAGCTAATCATGTCATCACGTAAAAGCTTGACGCTTTTCGATGCCGCATTGATCGGCCCAGCCGTCATCGATGCATTCAAAAAAATGGGGCCGCGCACGCAATTGCGCAATCCAGTGATGTTCGTCGTGTATCTCGGCAGCATCCTGACCACCCTGTTGCTGATCCAGTCCTGGACCGGCAAGGGGGAAGCAGAACCGGGTTTTATCCTGGCCATTACCTTGTGGCTGTGGGTGACCGTCTGGTTCGCCAATTTCGCCGAATCGCTGGCCGAAGGCCGCAGCAAGGCGCAAGCCGCTTCGCTGCGCGCCCTGAAACAAACCGTCAGCGCCAAGAAACTGGCGGCGCCGAAGGAGGGCAGGAACAGCCGCTGGAGCGCCTTGCCTGCTTCGTCATTGGTCAAGGGCGATGTGGTGCTGGTCGAATCCGGCGATGTGGTGCCGGCCGACGGTGAAGTCATCGAAGGCATTGCCTCGGTCGACGAAAGCGCCATCACCGGCGAATCGGCGCCGGTGATCCGCGAATCGGGCGGCGATTTCTCTTCCGTCACCGGCGGCACCCGCGTGCTGTCGGACTGGCTGATCGTGAAGGTTTCGGTCAATCCCGGCGAAGCCTTCATCGATCGCATGATCGCCATGGTGGAAGGCGCCAAGCGCCAGAAGACGCCGAATGAAATCGCGCTGACGATCCTGCTGGTGGCGCTGACTATCGTGTTCCTGCTGGTTACCGTGACGCTGCTGCCGTACTCGCTGTTCAGCGTGGGCGTGGCCGGCGCCGGCGTGCCGGTGACCATTACCGTGCTGGTGGCCTTGCTGGTCTGCCTGATTCCGACCACCATCGGCGGTTTGCTGTCCGCCATCGGCGTGGCCGGCATGAGCCGCATGATGCAGGCCAATGTGATCGCCACCTCCGGCCGCGCGGTGGAAGCCGCCGGCGACGTCGACGTGCTGCTGCTGGACAAGACCGGCACCATCACGCTGGGCAATCGCCAGGCCGCCGCATTTTTCCCTGCCGCCGGCGTGACCGAAGAGCAGCTGGCCGACGCCGCGCAACTGGCCTCGATCGCCGATGAAACGCCTGAAGGGCGCAGCATCGTGGTGCTGGCCAAGCAGAAGTTCAACATCCGCGAACGCGACATGGCGGCCCTGGATGCGCAGTTCGTGCAGTTCTCCGCGCAGACCCGCATCAGCGGCATCGATGCCGGCGAACGCGCGATCCGCAAGGGCGCCGCGGCGTCGATCAGGCAATATGTCGAAGCGCTGGGCCGGCCGTATCCGAACGATGTGGCCAAGCGCGTCGACGATGTCGCCAAGCGCGGCAGCACGCCGCTGGTGGTGGTCGACGCCGGCCGCGTCATGGGCGTGGTCGAGTTGAAGGACATCGTCAAGGGCGGCATCAAGGAACGCTTCGCCGAACTGCGCCGCATGGGCATCAAGACCGTGATGATCACCGGCGACAACAAGCTGACCGCGGCCGCGATCGCCGCCGAAGCCGGCGTCGACGATTTCCTGGCCGAAGCGACGCCGGAAGACAAGCTCAAGCTGATCCGCGATTACCAGGCCGACGGCCGCCTGGTGGCGATGACCGGCGACGGCACCAACGACGCGCCGGCGCTGGCCCAGGCCGACGTCGCCGTGGCGATGAACTCCGGCACGCAAGCCGCCAAGGAAGCCGGCAATATGGTCGATCTGGATTCGAATCCGACCAAGCTGCTGGAAATCGTCGAAATCGGCAAGCAGATGCTGATGACGCGCGGCTCGCTCACGACGTTTTCGGTCGCCAACGACATCGCCAAGTACTTCGTCATCATTCCGGCGGCGTTCGTCGGCACCTATCCGCAGCTGCGGGCGCTGGACATCATGCATCTGACCAATCCGAATTCGGCGATTGTGTCGGCGGTGATTTTCAATGCGCTGGTGATCGTCGCGCTGATTCCGCTGGCGTTGCGGGGCGTGCAATACCGGGCCATCGGCGCCGCGCTGCTGTTGCGCCGCAATCTGTTCATCTACGGTTTGGGCGGCATCCTGGTGCCATTCGTCGGCATCAAGCTGATCGACATGATTCTGGCCGCTCTCTCACTCGCATAGGAAACTGCCATGAAAACCATATTTCGTCCTGCTCTTGTATTGTTCACGCTGCTGACCGTGTTGTGCTGCGGGATCTATCCGCTGGCCGTCAGCGGCATCTCGCGCATCGCGTTCGCCGACCAGGCCGACGGCAGCATTGTGATGAAGGACGGCAAGCCGGTCGGCTCGATGCTGATCGGTCAGGCCTTCTCGTCGCCGCAGTATTTCTGGGGCCGTCCATCGGCCACCAGCCCGATGCCGAATAACGCGGAATCCTCCGGCGGTTCCAACTTCGGGCCGACCAATCCGGCGCAGATCGATGCCGTGAAGCAGCGCGTCGAGGCGCTGAAAGCGGCCGATCCGGCCAATACCATGCTGGTGCCGGTCGACCTGGTGACGGCATCGGCCAGCGGCCTGGATCCGGAAATCAGCCCGGCGGCGGCGTATTACCAGGCCGGCCGCGTGGCGGCCGCGCGCAAGGTCAATGTGGAACAGGTGCGCGGCCTGATTTCCCGTTACACCCAGGGCCAGACGCTGGGATTTTTCGGCGAGGCGCGGGTGAATGTGCTGGCGCTGAATCTGGCGCTGGATGAGGCGAATAAGCAAGGCAAATAAGCAAGGCTCGGCCCCGGCCCCGGCGGTCCGGCAATAAAGCCGGACCGAGGCAAAAACTGCCCCGGATTGGAATCCGCTTGACGATGCTTGCCACGCGGATCGCAATTTAGGGCAGACTTGTCCCCCGGAACACGCATTACCGGTTTTTTTATTGTCGTCTTATCCAAATTCCTATGCCGCCAAGCGAATCCCAACGTCCCGATCCAGATGCCTTGCTGGCGCAAGTCCAGGAGCAGGAACGGCGCGCCTCGCGCGGCAGGCTGCGGATTTATTTCGGCGCCTCGGCCGGCGTCGGCAAGACCTATGCCATGCTGAACGCGGCGCGCAAGCTGGCGGCCGAGAACATCGACGTCCTGGTCGGCATCGTGGAAACCCACGGACGGTCCGAGACGGCGGCGCAGACTGAAGGCTTGACGCTGCTGCCGCTCAAACAGATCGAATATCGCGACAAGAACGTTGCCGAATTCGATATCGACGCCGCTTTGGCGCGCAAGCCGGCGCTGATCCTGATCGATGAACTCGCCCATACCAATGCGCCCGGTTCGCGCCATCCCAAGCGCTGGCAGGACGTGGAAGAACTGCTGGCGTGCGGCATCGACGTCTTCACCACGGTCAATGTGCAGCATCTGGAAAGCCTGAACGACGTGGTCGGCGGCATCACGGGCGTGCGCGTGGCCGAGACGTTGCCCGATACCGTCTTCGATCATGCCGATGAAGTGGTGCTGGTCGACGTGCCGGCCGACGAATTGCTGGCGCGCCTGAAGGGCGGCAAGGTCTACGGCCTGCAGCAGGCCGAGCGCGCTTCCCGCAATTTTTTCCGCAAGGGCAATCTGATCGCCTTGCGCGAACTGGCGCTGCGCCGCACCGCCGACCGCATCGGCGACGATGTGCAGGCCTACCGGATCGAGAAATCGATCAACGCGGTCTGGAAAACCGATCCGGCGCTGCTGGCGCTGATCGGCCCGGCGCCGGGCGGCGACCATGTGGTGCGCAGCGCGGCGCGGCTGGCGACCCAGCTCAATACCGACTGGCATGCCATTTATGTCGAGACGCCGCGCCTGCAGCGGCTGCCGTCGGCGGCGCGCGAACGTATTCTGAAAACCTTGAAACTGGCGCGCGACCTCGGCGCCACCACCGCCGTGCTGTCCGGCGACGAAGTCGATGAAGCCGCCGCGGCCTATGCGCGCAGCCATAATTTTTCGCGGGTGATCATGGGACGCCGGCGCGGCGGCATTGTCACGCTGCCCTGGCGCGGCACGCTCGCGCATCGCATCGCCGCGGAGTCGCCCGATATCGACCTGATCGAACTGGGCTTCGGCGTCGATGCGAAACAGGCTATCGAAACCGCCGGCGATGCCGACAGCAAGCCGCCGCGGCCGATACGCTACCGCAGCTACGCCTTTGCGCTTTGCGCCAGCATGTTGACCACCTTGGTGACGGCGCCGCTGTCGCAGCATCTCGATCTGGCCAACATCATCATGATTTACCTGCTGACGGTGGTGCTGGTGGCGATGCAACTGGGACGCGGACCGGCGGTCCTGTCGACCTTCGCCGGCGTGGCCGCGTTCGACTATTTCTTCGTGGCGCCGCGCTTTTCGTTCGCCATCAGCGATCTGCAATACGGCGTGACGTTTTCCGTGATGCTGATGGTGGGCCTGGTCATCGCGCATCTGACCTCGCGCCTGCGCTACCAGGCGCGGGTGGCCTCGCATCGCGAAATGCGCGCGCGTGCGCTGTACGAATTCGCGCGCGAACTGTCCGGCGCCTTGCAGACCGAACAGATCTTCGAAACTACCTGCCGCTTCATCGAAAACACCTTCGGCGGCAAGGCCACGCTGCTGCTGCCGGACGAAAACGGCAAGCTGATCGATAACGGCGGCAACGGCAGCGGACCAGAATCCGCCGGCGACGCCGCCGGCATCGAAGTCGGCATCGCACAGTGGGCTTTCGATCACGCCTCGCCGGCCGGCGCCGGCACCGACACGCTGGCCGCCAGCCAGGCGTTCTACATGCCGCTGGTGGCGCCGATGCGCACGCGCGGGGTGTTGGCGATCGTGCCGCCGAGCCGCCGCTGGAGCCTGATCCCCGAACAGCGCCAGCAATTCGACACCTTCGCCGCGCTGACCGCGATCGCGCTGGAGCGCGTGCATTACATCGAAGTGGCGCAGGGCGCGCTGGTGCATATGGAGTCCGAGCGGCTGCGCAATTCGCTGCTGGCCGCGCTGTCGCACGATCTGCGCACGCCGCTGACGTCGCTGGTGGGCCTGTCCGAATCGCTGACGCGTTCGCAGCCGCCGCTGGAGGCGCCGCAGATGGCGCTGGCGCGCGCGCTGCACGACGAGACTTTGCGCATGAGCAATCTGGTGTCGAATCTGCTGGACATGGCGCGCATCCAGAGCGGCAAGGTCGAACTCAATCTGCAATGGCAGCCGCTGGAGGAAGTGGTCGGCAGCGCGTTGCGCGCCTGCGGCCAGAGCCTGGCCGGGCATACCGTGCAGACGCGGCTGGCGCCGCACTTGCCGTTGCTGCGTTTCGACGCGGTGCTGCTGGAGCGCGTGCTGTGCAATCTGGTCGAGAATGCGGTCAAATATACGCCGTCGGGTTCGCGCATCGTCATCGCCGCCGAGCAAGCCGGCCAGTTCGTGCAGGTATCGGTGAGCGACAACGGCCCCGGCCTGCCGCCCGGCCGCGAGCATCTGCTGTTCGAAAAATTCACGCGCGGCGAACAGGAGTCGGCCACCACCGGCGTCGGTCTCGGGCTGGCGATCTGCGAAGCCATCGTTACCGCGCACGGCGGCGACATCCGCGCGGCGGCAAGGCCTTCCGCGCCGGCGGCCGAAGGCGGCGCCAGCATCATATTCACCTTACCGCTGGGAACGCCGCCGGCGCTGCCGGCAATGGAAGACGAGCGGCCATGAGCAATGCATCCCCTGTTGTATTACTGGTTGAAGACGAACCGCAAATCCGCCGCTTCGTGCGCAGCGCCATGGAGCAGGAGGGCTGGCAAGTATATGAAGCGGCCGGCATGCAGCGCGGCCTGATCGACGCCGGCACGCGCCAGCCCGACCTGGTGATCCTGGATCTGGGCTTGCCCGACGGCGACGGCCTCGATTTCATCGTCGACCTGCGGCGCTGGTCGGCGGTGCCGGTGATTGTGCTGTCGGCGCGCGCCGGCGAGGCCGACAAGATCAAGGCGCTGGACGCCGGCGCCGACGACTATCTGGCCAAGCCCTTCGGCGTCGGCGAATTGCTGGCGCGGGTGCGCTCCACCCTGCGCCGCCAGCGCCAGTCGGCCGCCGGCGGCGACGGCCAGATCCAGTTCGGCGACGTCAGGCTCGACCTCAAGGCCCGCCTGGTCACCCGCGGCGGCCAGCCGGTGCGCATGACCCCGACCGAATACCGCCTGCTGGCCGTGCTGGCCACCAACGCCGGCCGCGTCGTCACCAGCCCGCAGCTGCTGCGCGAAGTCTGGGGCCCCTCGCACGCCGAAGACGGCCACTACGTGCGCGTCTACATGGGCCATTTGCGGCAAAAACTGGAAGAAGATCCGGCCCAGCCGAGATACCTATTAACTGAAACAGCCGTCGGCTACCGCCTGTTGCTGCCAGAACGTTGAGCCACCAAAGATGAGCGCAGCGACATCGAAAGAAAGTAAAGAAAGCGCCCAGCCGGCTCTGTGGTAGCCGCGAGTAAGTGCAATAGGCGGTGCAAGCGTGGGACTAGACGCGCAGCCGTACTTCGGTACGGCGAGCATCGCCGTCCTGCGATTGTGCCGCCTATTGCGCTTAATCGCGGCTACAATACACCCCGATGCAGGCCAGACAGTCGCCGGTCGTTGCGTAATGCGCGACGGGAGGAAGGTCCGGACTCCATAGAGCGGGGTGACGGTTAACGGCCGTCCGCTGAAAGCCGCAAGGTATAAGGCGAGGAACAGGGCCACAGAGACGAGCGTATTAAGTTACGGTGAAACGCGGTAACCTCCACCTGGAGCAATTCCAAATAGGCACGCGTTGATGTTGCTCGCGGAGCGTGCGGGTAGGAAGCTTGAGCGCTGGAGTAATCCAGCGCCTAGAGGAATGACTGTCATAACAAGGCAACTTGTCGTAACAGAATCCGGCCTATCGGCCTGCTTCGATTTTATTTTTCCGGCCCCGGCCGATGGATGCCGGATGGGCATTGGGAGAGCGGTCGCATGAGCGTAGCGGTGTTGTTCGAGCAATTGCAGTCCGTCCACGGAATCCGCATCGGCAGCGCCACCCTGAATGCAGAACAGACGCTCAATGCGCTGTCGCTGGAGATGATCGATCTGCTGGCCGGCCAGCTGGCGCAATGGGCAGCCGACGACGGCATCGCGATGGTGGTCCTGCAGGCGCGCGGCGACAAGGCCTTCTGCGCCGGCGGCGATCTGCATCAGTTGTATCGCTCGATGATCGCCCATCACGCCTCGCCGCGGCGCAGCGATATTCGCGCCAATACCTATGCCGCGCAATTCTTTGAGCGCGAATACCGCCTCAATTACCTGATCCATACCTATCCCAAGCCGATCCTGTGCTGGGGCCACGGCATCGTCATGGGCGGCGGCCTGGGCCTGATGGCCGGCGCCAGCCACCGCGTGGCGACCGAACGTTCGCGGCTGGCCATGCCCGAGATTTCAGTCGGCCTGTATCCGGACGTCGGCGGCAGCTGGTTTCTCAACCGCATGCCGGGCCGGCTTGGCCTGTTCCTGGCATTGACCGGCGCGCCGCTGAACGCGGCCGACGCCAAATTCGCCGGATTGTCGGATTACCTGATTCCCGATGCCTCCCGGCAAACGGTGTTCGACGCGCTGCTGCAGCAGGACTGGCGCGGTGGCGATGCACACGAACTGCTCACGCGCATATTGCGTGCAGCCGAGAAAAACGGCCATGCGCAGGGCGGCGATCTGTTCGCCGCCTCCCCGCTGCGCCGTCACCAGGACGCAATCGACTGTCTTTGCGGCGCGCCCAGCCTGCCCGAAATCGTCGAATCCCTGCTGGCCTGCCGCGCCGATAGCCCTGACGCCTGGCTGGGCAAGGCCGCGGCGGCGCTGGCCGCGGGCGCGCCGGGTTCAGCCGCATTGTCGTATGAATTGCTCAAGCGCGCCCGGCATCTGTCGCTGGCGCAGGTGTTCCGGCTGGAGTTCATCGTTTCCCTGCATTGCGCTGCCGGCCCGGATTTTGCCGAAGGCATCCGGGCCTTGCTGATCGACAAGGACCGCAAGCCGCAATGGCGTCCGGCGGCGCTGGCCGACATTTCGCCGCAATGGGTAGACGGCTTTTTCGAGGATAGCTGGAAAGCCGGGAAGCATCCCTTGGCCGACTTGCAACCGGACGGTCCCCTGCCGTCCTCAGCTATCTGATCGCCATCTGATGTTTATTTTTCTCCACTGAAAAATACCGTAAATCGTCATAAATAGTGCATAAACCCATGTGTTTATATCAGGTGACACTTTCACTATCTTCGCTAAGTCTTTAATTCTCTTGGAAATTGGCTTTTAAGCGGTATTAACAGTGTGTGCTAAGTCTTTGACTTTATTCATTAAATTCCCATTTCACCTTTGTAATATCGCTTGACCTGTCTTGGTGCAATACTCTAAAGTGGGCGGCAGTGTGAAAAAGTGTTTTTTTGTGGGGTAATTTGAGGCCGAAAAATGCCTCGGTTTCTTCGCTTTTAATGCTTTTTTTGCAATTGCATAGCCGGCGGCCGCGCAAGCGTCTGCATTTTCAGGGGTAAATCACGGTGTTTCAGGGCGCGTCAGCTTTAAATCTCGATGCCAAAGGACGGATGTCAATTCCGGCCCGGCATCGCGACGCCCTGGCGCTGCAGTGCGAAGGGCGGGTCACGCTGACGCGCCATCCCCATGGATGTCTCCTGTTTTTCCCGCGCCCGACCTGGGAAAGCCATCGCGAGCAGATCGCCGCATGGCCGATGTCCGCGCGCGCGTGGCAGCGGATTTTCCTCGGCAATGCTTCCGATGTCGAAATGGATTCCGCCGGCCGGATCCTGATTGCGCCCGAGTTGCGCAGCGCGGTCGGCCTGCAGCGCGATGTGATGCTGCTCGGGATGGGCAGTCATTTTGAAATCTGGGATGCGGCGCAGTTGGCCGAAAGCGAAGTGCAGGCGATTGCCGGCGGCATGCCGGATGTTTTAAATAATTTTTCATTCTGACGGCACGACGTGATGACTTTGCAAACGGTGCCGGATTTGCAGCACCGCACGGTGTTGCTGGATGAGGCTGTGGATGGGCTGGCGATTGAAGGCGCGCGCGTGGACGGGATTTATCTCGACGGCACTTTCGGCCGCGGCGGCCATTCGCGCAAGATTCTGGAGCGGCTCGGCGCGGGTGGCCGCCTGCTGGCGTTCGACAAGGATCCGCAGGCCATCGCCGCGGCGCAAGGCATCGCCGATCCGCGCTTTTCGATCGTGCACGACAGTTTTGCGACGCTCGATGCCGCATTGGCCGAGCGCGGCATCGGGCAGGTGGACGGCATCTTGCTGGATCTCGGCATTTCATCGCCGCAAGTCGACGATGCGGCGCGCGGTTTCAGCTTCCGTTCCGACGGGCCGCTGGATATGCGCATGGATACCACGCGCGGCGTGTCGGCCGCCGAGTGGCTGGCCAACGAAGCAGAACAGACGATTGGAAAGGTGATACGAGAATATGGGGAAGAACGGTTTGCTGTTCAGATTGCAAAGGCGATTGTTGCTCGCCGGGCAATCGAGCCAATTTCAAGCACACGACAGCTTGCCCAGATCGTGGCACAAGCCGTCAAAACCCGCGAGAAAGGCAAGGACCCGGCCACAAGGACTTTTCAGGCTATACGGATTTACATCAATCAAGAGCTTGAAGAACTCGAGATAGGACTGGCGAAAGGTTTTCACCAGATGGCGCAGCACGGGAGAATGGTAGTGATCAGCTTTCATTCGTTGGAAGATCGGATCGTGAAGCAGTTCATGGCGTCCAAAGCCAATGTGCCGCAGCCTGACCGTCGCCTGCCGATTCGCGCCGCCGATCTGCCCCAACCCCAAATGAAACTGCTGGCCCGCCGCAAGCCAGGCGAACGCGAAGTCGAGGATAATCCGCGCGCGCGCTCGGCGGTAATGCGCATCGCTGAGCGGTTGCCTGATCGTTCCCCTGATTCCCCTTCCCCGGGAGCGCCGCAATGACCGGCCGCCTGAATTTCCTGCTCACCGCGCTGCTGGTCGGCTGCGCGCTGTCGCTGGTCAATGCCCAATACCAGGCGCGCGAACTGTTCATCGAACTGGAGCGCGCGCAAAGCCTCGGGCGCCAGCTCGACGTCGAATGGGCGCAATTGCAACTGGATCAGTCCACCCTCGGCAAGAACGCGCGCATCGAAATGATCGCGCGGCGCGATCTGAACATGATCTCGCTCACGCCGCAGCGCACCCAATACCTGACAGTGGGGGGCAAATGACGCGCAAGCCGCGCACCGGCCACAACCCGCGCGTCGCCGCGGCCCGCGGCGTGCCGTTTTCTTCCAGCCCGGTATTGCAAGTGCAGATGCCGGCCTGGCGCTCGCGGCTGGTGCTGTTCGTTCTGTTCGCGGCATTCCTGGCGCTGGCGGCGCGCGCGCTGTGGCTGCAGGGCATTTCCACCGATTTCCTGCAGAAGCAGGGCGCGTCGCGCTATGCCCGCACGCTTGAACTGCCGGCCACGCGCGGCAAAATCACCGACCGCAACGGCCAGGTGCTGGCTTCGTCGGTGCCGGTCAAGGCGATCTGGGCCATTCCCGACGACGTGCAGGAAGCGCCGCGCGAAAAATTGCGCGAGCTGGCCAAACTGCTCGACATGAGCGACGCCGATCTGCACAAGAAACTCGATTCCGACCGTGGCTTTGTTTACCTGAAGCGCCAGGTCGAACAGGACACCACCGATAAAATCCTCAAGCTGGGCATCGCCGGCATCGAAACCCGCCGCGAATACAAGCGCTTCTATCCGGAAGGCGAAGTCATGGCCCACGTGGTCGGCTTTACCAACGTCGAAGACGTCGGCCAGGACGGCATGGAGTTGTCGAACCAGAAAACGCTGGCCGGCATGGCCGGCAGCCGCCGCGTGATCAAGGACCGGCTCGGCCGCATCGTGGAAGATATCGAAGCGGTCAAGGAACCGCACGACGGCGCGGACCTGACATTGTCGATCGACAGCAAAATCCAGTACATCGCCTTTACCCAGCTCAAGGCCGCCGTCGAAAAGCACCAGGCCAAGGCCGGCGGCATCATCGTGCTGGACGTCAAGACCGGCGAAGTGCTGGCGCTGGCCAACCTGCCGTCCTATAACCCCAACGACCGCTCCATCCTGACCGGCGCGCAACTGCGCAACCGCGTGGTCACGGATACCTTCGAGCCCGGTTCGACGCTCAAGCCGTTTACCGTCGGGCTGTCGCTGGATACCGGCCGCATCACGCCGGCCACCGAATTCCAGACCGCGCCGGGCAAATTGACCATCGGCACCGCCACCATCGGCGATTCGCATGCACACGGCCTGCTGAGCGTGGCCGATATCATCAAGTTCTCTTCGAATATCGGCACCGCCAAGATCGCGCTGCAGATGCCGCCGCAGGAAATGTGGGAAATGTTTACCAAGGTCGGCCTGGGCCAGCAGCCGAAGTTCGGCTTCCCCGGCGCGGTCGCGGGCCGCGTGCGCCCCTATAAATCCTGGCGTCCGATCGAACAGGCCACCATGGCTTACGGCCAGGGCATCTCGGTCTCGCTGCTGCAGCTGGCGCATGCCTACCTGATCTTCGCGCGCAACGGCGATCTGATTCCGCTGTCGTTCCAGAAGGTGACCGATCAGCCGATCGGCACCCGCGTGATTTCCGAAAAGACCGCGCAGGAAATGCGCCAGATGCTGGAAACCGTGGTCAGCCCGACCGGCACCGCGCCGCAAGCCCAGGTGCCGGGCTATCGCGTCGGCGGGAAAACCGGCACGGCGTACAAGGTCGAGGCCGGCAAATACGTGCATAAATATATCGCATCGTTCTGCGGCATCGCGCCGATGTCGGATCCGCGCATCATCGTTGCCGTGATGCTGGACGAACCGACCGCCAACGGCCATTTCGGCGGCACCGTCGCCGGCCCGGTATTCGCATCGGTCACCGCCAATGCCTTGCGCGCGCTGAACGTGGCGCCCGATTCGACTGTCACCAACATCGTTATTCCCAAGGAAGACGCGGGGGAGGAGCTATGATGACGGCTGTCAATTTCCCGCCCCGTTCTCCCTCTCAGTCTGCGGCGGCGTTGACGCCTGACCAGGCCGCCGTGCTGGACTGGCTGCATCGGTTTGCCGCGCCGCCGCCGGCCGCCAAGCCGCAAATGCCGCAAGCGCCACAGATCTCGGCCGACTCGCGCCGCATCGCGCCCGGCGATATCTTCTTCGCTTTCCCCGGCGACGACGCCGACGGCCGCCGCTTCATTTCGGATGCGATCGAACGCGGCGCCGCGGCGGTCCTGTTCGACAACCTCGATTTCGAGTGGGACGAGGGCATCGATCTGCCGCACCGGGGCCTGGCCAATCTGAAGCCGCAATCGGGCCTGATCGCGAACGCCTATTACGGCAATCCGGACAGCGGCATGTTCACGGTTGCCGTTACCGGCACCAACGGCAAGACCTCGTGCGCTTACTGGCTGGCCAACGCGCTGTCCCAATTGCCGCAAAAGCCGCCGGCCCCGGCCGCCGTCATCGGCACGCTGGGCGTGGGCATGTTCAGCAACGGCGTTGCCAATCGCTTCGAAACCACCGGCTACACCACGCCGGACGCGGTGCTGCTACAGCGCAAGCTGGCCGAACTGCGCGCCGCCCGCGTAAGCGCCGTGGCGCTGGAAGCTTCCTCGATCGGACTGGCGCAGGGCCGCATCGCCGGGCTGCATATCGACGCCGCGCTGTTTACCAACCTGACGCGCGATCATCTCGATTATCACGGCGACATGGCGCGCTACGGCGCAGCCAAGGCTTTGCTGTTCGAACGGCCGGAATTGCAGCACGGCGTGGTCAATCTGGACGATGCGTTCGGCGTGGAACTGGCCTCGCGCCTTCGGCAGCGCGGCGTGCCGGTGACGGGATACAGCCTGAATCAGGCCGCCGAAAACCCGCCGGATGCAGCCCTGGCAGATCTGCCGGTACTGCGCGCCTCGGCCATCCGCATCAGCCATATCGGCACCACTTTCCAGGTCGACTCGCCATTCGGCAGCGCCGCGGTGAAATCGCATCTGGTGGGCCAGTTCAATATCAGCAATCTGCTCGGCGTGCTGGGCGTTTTGCTGGCCAAGGGCACGCCATGGAGTGCGGCGATCGCGGCGGTATCCGCCCTGACGCCGGCGCCGGGACGCATGCAGCAGCTCGGCGGCCAGGACGCGCCGCTGGTGATCATCGATTACGCCCATACGCCTGACGCGTTGCAGAAGACGCTGGGCTCCCTGCGCGAGCTGGCCGAACAGCGGCACGGCAAACTGTGGTGCCTGTTCGGCTGCGGCGGCGACCGCGATACCGGCAAACGGCCGGAAATGGGACGGGCTTCGGAACTGGCCGACCAGGTCGTTCTGACCAGCGACAATCCGCGCAGCGAACAGCCGCTGGCCATCATCGAACAAACGCGCGCCGGCATGCAAAAACTGACGCCGCACATTCTGGAAGACCGCGCCACTGCGATCCTGTGGACCGTGCGGCACGCCGGCAAGCAGGACGTGGTGCTGCTGGCGGGAAAAGGACATGAAATGTTTCAGGAAGTGAACGGCAAGAAGCAGCCGTTTCTGGATGCCGATCACGCCGCGCTGGCGCTGGCCGCGCGCGCCACCATGCTGGGAGGCGCCTGATGCACGCGACCCTGGCTGAATTGCTGACGTGGATTCCGGGCGCTGCGCTGCGGGGTGGAATCGGCGGCGATGCCGCGCATGCCATACCTGCCGCCGCCGTCACTGTCGATGCGGTAGCCACGGACAGCCGCGCGGTCACCGTCGGCTGCCTGTTTGCCGCTTTGCGCGGCGAACGCTTCGACGCCCACGATTTCCTGGACGCGGTGCAGCAGCAGCGCGCGGCGGCCTTGCTGGTCGAACGCATTCCCGAGGGGGTGACGCTGGAGATTCCAGCCATCGTGGTGCCCGATACGCGGCTTGCGCTGGCTGCCATCGCGCAACGCTGGCGCGCCAGATTCGCCTTGCCGGTGATCGCGGTGACCGGCAGCAACGGCAAGACCACGGTCAAGGAAATGATCGCCGCGATTCTGGAAGCGGCGTTCGGCCCCGAGAAGCAAATGGCCACGCGCGGCAATTTCAATAACGAGATCGGCGTGCCGCTGACGCTGTTCCGCCTGAATCCTGCGCATCGCGCGGCGGTGATCGAACTCGGGATGAATCATCCGGGCGAAATCGCGGTGCTGGCGGCGATGGCGCAGCCGACCATTGCGCTGGTCAACAATGCCCAGCGCGAACATCAGGAATTCATGGTCAGCGTGGAAGCCGTGGCGCGCGAAAACGGCGCCGCGATCCGCGCGCTGCCCGCCGACGGCGTTGCGGTATTTCCGGCCGCCGACGACTATGCGCCGCTGTGGCGCGCGGATGCCGGCGCGCGGCGCGCGATGACCTTCGGCCTGGCTGAAAGCGGCGCCGATGCCGATGTTTCCGCGACGTATGAAGCGGCTGTCTTCGGCAGCCGGATGGCGGTCGAGGTCAAGGCCGGGGCCGGGGCCGGGCCCGCCTCGGACGGCAAGCCGCTGTCCTTCTCGCTGCAATTGAACGCGGCCGGCGCGCACAATGTTCTGAACGCGCTGGCGGCCATCGCCTGCACGCTGGCCGCCGGCGTCGACACGGCGGCGATCGTACGCGGGCTGGAAGCATTTTCGCCGGTCGCCGGGCGGCTGCAGCGCAAGCAGGCCGCCGGCGGCGCGCTGGTGATCGACGACACCTACAACGCCAATCCGGATTCGGTGCGCGCCGCCATCGACGTGCTGGCGCAGGCCGCCGCGCCGCGCGTGCTGATTTTGGGCGACATGGGCGAAGTCGGCGACCAGGGCCTGCAGTTTCACGAAGAGATCGGCCGTTATGCGCGGCAACGCAAGATCGAACACATGCTGACCCTGGGCGACCTGGCCTGGCATGCAACGGCGGCGTTCAATGCGTCGGTGCTGGTCAGCGCCGAGCTGGCCGAGCATTTTCCCGATATCGAGGCATTGAAGCCGGTTGCGGCGGCATTGTCCGCGCCGGGCGCAACGGTACTGATCAAGGGATCGCGCTTCATGAAAATGGAGCGGGTCGTTCAGCATTTGGCTGGAATGCATTCCAATACGCAGTCCGCTGCAAAAAGAGAGAGCGTCTAATATGCTGCTTTGGCTGGCACAAAATTTTCAGCAGGACCTGAGTTTCCTGCGGATTTTCAATTTCATCACGTTCCGCGCGGTGTTCGCGACGATGACGGCGCTGGCGATCGGCCTGATCGCGGGGCCGTCGGTGATCCGCATGCTGGCGCGGCTGAAGGTCGGGCAAGCGGTGCGCACCGACGGCCCGCAAACGCATCTGATCAAGACCGGCACCCCGACCATGGGCGGCGTGCTGATCCTGATCGCGATCGGTATTTCGACCTTGCTGTGGGGCGACCTCAGCAACCGCTTCGTCTGGATCGTGCTGATCGTCACGCTCGGTTTCGGCGCGATCGGCTGGGTCGACGATTACCGCAAGGTGGTCTACAAGGATCCGAACGGCATGCGTTCGCGCGAGAAGTATTTCTGGCAGTCGCTGATCGGCATCCTGGCGGCGCTGTATCTGGCGTTCTCGGTATCGGCGCCGACCAATCTGCAGGTGATTGAACTGTTCTTTTCCTGGGTGCGTTCCGGCTTTACGCTCGACCTGCCCGGCAAGGCCGACCTGATTGTGCCATTCTTCAAGACCGTCAGCTATCCGCTCGGCGTCTGGGGTTTCATTGCGCTGACCTATTTCGTCATCGTCGGCACCAGCAACGCAGTCAATCTGACCGACGGCCTGGACGGCCTGGCGATCATGCCGACCGTGATGGTCGGCTCCGCGCTCGGCATTTTCGCCTATCTGACCGGCAGCGTGACCTACGCCAAATACCTGTTCATCCCGCATATCGCCGGCGCCGGCGAACTGCTGATTTTCTGCGGCGCGATGGCCGGCGCGGGTCTGGCCTTCCTCTGGTACAACGCGCATCCGGCGCAAGTCTTCATGGGCGACGTCGGCGCGCTGGCGCTGGGCGGCGCACTGGGCACCATCGCCGTGATCGTGCGCCAGGAAATCGTGCTGTTCATCATGGGCGGGATCTTCGTGGTCGAGACGCTCTCTGTGATGATGCAGGTGGCCTATTTCAAATTCACCAAGAAGCGCACCGGGGTCGGCAAGCGGGTGCTGCTGATGGCGCCGCTGCACCATCACTATGAACAAAAAGGCTGGAAGGAAACCCAGGTCGTGGTCCGCTTCTGGATCATCACGATGATGCTGGTGCTGTTCGGCCTGTCGACCTTGAAGTTACGTTAAGAAGAAACGCAGATGAAGGAAGCTCTCATTCACATCGAACGCTACGCCGGCCGGACCGCACTGGTGCTGGGCCTGGGCGAGTCCGGCCTGGCCATGGCGCTGTGGCTGGATGCGTGCGGCGTGCGGGTGCGGGTGGCCGATACGCGCGGCGAGGCGGCGCTGGCCGAACGCCTGGCGCAGTTGCGCGAACACGCGCCCGATGCCGAATTCGTCAGCGGCGAACTGAATGCAGCGCTGCTCGATATCGACAACCGCGATAGTGAAGGCATCGGCAGCGGCCGCGTCGATTTCATCGCCGTCAGCCCAGGCCTGGCGCCGCAAGCCGAACTGCGCGAGATCGCAGCCGCGGCGGCCGCCGCCGAGCCCGCCATTCCCCTGTGGAGCGAAATCGAGTTGTTCGCCCAGGCGCTGGCCGCACTGCGCGAGCAACGCGAATACGCGCCGAAGGTGCTGGCCATTACCGGCACCAACGGCAAGACCACCGTCACCAGCCTCACCGCGCTGCTGTGCCGGCGCGCCGGGCTCAGCACGATCATGGCCGGCAACATCAGCCCGGCCGCGCTCGATACGCTGCGCCAAGCCTTGCGCGACGACGCCTTGCCGCAAGCCTGGGTGCTGGAATTGTCGAGCTTCCAGTTGCATGCGACTTACAGCTTGCGCGCCGATGCGGCCGCGGTGCTCAATATCACGCAGGATCACCTGGACTGGCATGGCGACATGGCGTCCTACGCCGCGGCCAAGCAGCGCATTTTCGGACCCGACACCATACGCGTGCTCAATCGCGAAGATCCGCTGGTCATGGCGATGGCGGCCGGCGCGCCCGCCGTGAGCACCTTCGGCAGCGATCAGCCGTCCGGCCTGGACAGCTTTGGCCTGATCAACGAAAACGGCATGCAGTGGCTGGCCGTGACCGTGCCGCTGGAAGAACCGCAGGAAAAGAAGCGCGTGCGCAAGGACGCCAAAAGCCAGATGCATCTGGTGGAGGCGGCGGTGATGCTCAACCGCGTCATGCCGGCCGATGCCTTGAAGATCCGCGGCCTGCACAATGCGGTCAACGCCCTGGCGGCGCTGGCCCTGTGCCGTGCGCTCGATCTGCCGCTGGCGCCGCTGCTGCACGGCTTGCGCGATTATACGGGCGAGCCGCACCGGGTCGAGCTGGTCAGCACGATCAGCGGCGTCGAATATTACGACGACAGCAAAGGCACCAACGTCGGCGCCACGGTGGCGGCGCTGAACGGCCTCGGCCACGGCGGACGGCCGAACCGCTTGCTGCTGATCGCCGGCGGCGAAGGCAAGGGCCAGGATTTCAAACCGCTGGCCGAGCCGGTATCGAAGTACGCGCGCGCCGTATTGCTGATCGGCCGCGACGCCGGATTGATCCGCGCCGCGGTGGCAGCCGAGGCCGAAGCCGCTGCCGTCGAACTGATCGACTGTCCGACCCTGGAGGCCGCGGTGGAACAGGCGGCCGTGCTGGCGGGGCCGGGCGATGCGGTATTGCTGTCGCCGGCCTGCGCCAGCTTCGACATGTTTCGCAACTACGCGCATCGCGCCGAAGTATTCGTCGAAGCGGTGCGCGAAGCGGCGTTGTCGCGCGGGGAGGTGATGCCATGAAGCTCGCCCTTTCCGGCATGCTGCAATGGATCGGCCTCAAGCCCGCCGCGGCCGCCGCCGCGGGTGGGGGCGGGGGCGGTGTAAGGGGTCACGAATCCGGCAAATACGGCAGCGTCGCCGAGCAGCGTTCGAAGATGATGGAATACGACCAGCCGCTGGTCTGGGTGGTGCTGCTGCTGATGCTGTTCGGCATGGTCATGGTGTATTCGGCGTCAGTGGCCTTGCCCGATTCGCCCAAGTACGCCAATTACACCACCTCGCATTTCCTGATCCGCCAGGCAGTGTTCATCGCCGTCGGCCTGTTCGTCGGCCTGCTGGTGTTCCGCGTGAAGATCGAAACCTGGCAGCGCTGGGCGCCGTACCTGTTCGTCGTCACGCTGATCCTGCTGGCGATGGTGCTGGTGCCGGGCATCGGCAAGGGCGTCAACGGCGCACGCCGCTGGCTCTCGTTCAAGGTATTCAATATCCAGCCGTCCGAGCTGATGAAATTGTTCGTGGTGCTGTACGCGGCCGACTACACCGTGCGCAAGCAGGACGTGATGCACATGCTGACCAAGGGCTTCATGCCGATGACGGTCGCCATCGGCGTGGTCGGCCTGCTGCTGCTGCTGGAGCCGGACCTCGGTGCGTTCGGCGTCATCGTCTGTATCGCAATGGGCATTCTGTTCCTGGGCGGCATCAACGGCATCTGGTTCGGCGGCATCGGCGCCACGCTGGTCGGTATTTTCTCGCTGGTGATCGTGCTGTCGCCGTGGCGGCGCGAGCGGATTTTCGCGTATCTGGATCCTTGGACCGAAAACAATGCGCTGGGCAAGGCCTATCAGTTGTCGCACTCGCTGATCGCTTTCGGACGCGGCGAACTGTTCGGCGTCGGACTCGGCGCCAGCGTCGAGAAACTGCATTACCTGCCGGAAGCGCATACCGACTTCCTGCTGGCCGTGATCGGCGAGGAACTGGGATTCGCCGGGGTGCTGGTGGTGGTGCTGCTGTTCTACTGGCTGATCAAGCGCGCCTTCGAAATCGGCCGCCAGGCCATTGCGCTGGAATTGATGTTCGCCGGCCTGGTGGCCAAGGGCATCGGCATCTGGCTCGGCGTGCAGACCTTCATCAACATGGGCGTCAACCTGGGCCTGCTGCCGACCAAGGGGCTGACGCTGCCGCTGATGAGCTACGGCGGCTCGGGCATCCTGATCAACTGCGTCGGGCTGGCGATCCTGCTGCGCATCGATTACGAAAATCGCGTGCTGATGCGGGGAGGGCGCGGATGACGAACTTACACGCGACCAAACGCCTGCTGATCATGGCGGCCGGCACCGGCGGGCATATCTTCCCGGGACTGGCGATCGCCGACACCATGCGCGCCCGGGGCTGGCAGGTTTCCTGGCTCGGGACCACGCATGGCATGGAGCAGTCGCTGGTGCCCAAGCACGGCAACGGCATTGAAATGGACAGCATCGTCTTCGCCGGCCTGCGCGGCAAAGGATGGTCGCATACCCTGCGCGGCGTCTGGCGCCTGTGCGCGGCCTTCGGCGCCTGCTGGAACGTGATGCGGCGGCGCGCGCCGGACGTGGTGTTGGGCATGGGCGGCTACGTCACCGTGCCCGGCGGCGCCATGGCCAGGCTGCGCGGCGTGCCGCTGGTATTGGTCAATGCCGACGCGGGTCTGCTGCTGTCGAACAAAATGCTGGCGCCGCTGGCCAGCCGGCTGCTGTTCGGCCTGCCGGCGGCAACGGGCACAGGCGCGGAAGGCGGCGCGCTGGCGCGCAAATCGGTGGTCACCGGCAATCCGGTGCGCGCCGAAATCACAAGCTTGGCGCCGCCGCGGCAGCGCTATGCCGATCGCAGCGGCGCGCTGAAGATGCTGGTGGTCGGCGGCAGCCTGGGCGCCAAGGTGCTCAACGACAGCGTGCCCGCGGCGCTGGCCGCCATGCCCGCCGCACAGCGGCCGCGCGTGGTGCATCAGTCCGGCAAGCAGCATATCGATGCCTTGCGCGCGGCCTATGCCGCCGCCGGGGTCGAAGCCGAGGTGCTCGATTTCATCGACGACATGCCGCGCCGTTACGCCGAGGCCGATGTGGTGCTGTGCAGGGCCGGCGCCATTACGGTGTCGGAACTGACGGCGGCCGGCGTGGCCAGCATCCTGGTGCCGTTCATGGCGTCGACCACCTCGCATCAGCGCGATAACGCCATCTGGATGGCGCGCGAGCAGGCCGCCATTCATCTGCCGCAGAAAGAACTGTCGCCGCAAGCGCTGGCGCAGCAATTGAACCGATTAACACGCGCCGATTGCCTCTCCATGGCTGAATCGGCGTACGCACAGGGCCGCCGCGACGCCAACCGGACGATCGCCGATGAGCTGCAACAACAGGCGGAAAAAGCATGAAGCATAGAGTCAAGAATATTCATTTCGTCGGCATCGGTGGTTCCGGCATGAGCGGCATCGCGGAGGTGCTGCTCAATCTCGGCTACGGGGTTTCCGGTTCCGATCTGGGCAGCAATGCCGCCACGCGCCGGCTGGCGCAATTGGGCGCCAAGGTCACACAGGGCCATGCCGCCGAAAACGTCGAAGGCGCCGATGCGGTGGTCACTTCCACTGCGGTGCAGCCGAACAATCCGGAAGTGCTGGCTGCGCGCAAGCGCCATATCCCGATCGTGCCGCGCGCGATCATGCTGGGCGAGCTGATGCGTCTCAAGCGCGGCATCGCTATCGCCGGCACGCACGGCAAGACCACCACCACCAGCCTGGTCGCCAGCGTGCTGGCGCAGGGCGGACTGGACCCGACCTTCGTGATCGGCGGCCGCCTGACCAGCGCCGGCGCCAACGCCAAGCTGGGCAGCGGCGAATTCATCGTGGCTGAAGCGGACGAATCGGATGCGTCGTTCCTGAACCTGTCGCCGGTGATCGAAGTGATCACCAATATCGACGCCGACCACATGGAAACCTACGACCACGATTTCGCCAAGCTGAAACAGGCCTTCGTCGAATTCACGCAGCGCCTGCCGTTCTACGGCGTGGCGATCCTGTGCCTGGACGATCCGCATGTACGCGAAATCATGCCGATGATATCCAAGCCGATCATTACCTACGGCTTCCATCCCGAAGCCGACGTGCGCGCCGTCGACGCGGCCGCGGTGGCCGGCCATATGCAGTTCACCGTGATCCAGGAGGATTACCCGCCGATGCAGATCAGCCTGAACCAGCCCGGCATGCACAATGTGCAGAATGCCTGCGCCGCGATCGCCATCGCGCGCGAGCTGGATGTGGCCGATATCGATACGCAAAAGGCGCTGACCGAATTCAACGGCGTCGGCCGCCGCTTCACGCGCTACGGCGACATCGCGCTGCGCGACGCCGAAGGCAAGCCGGCCGGCAGCTTCACGCTGGTCGACGATTACGGCCATCACCCGGTCGAAACCGCCGCCACCATCGCGGCCGCGCGCGGCGCCTATCCCGGCCGCCGGCTGGTGCTGGCGTTCCAGCCGCATCGCTATACCCGGACCCGCGATCTGTTCGAGGACTTCGTCAAGGTGCTTTCCAGTACGGATGTGCTGGTGCTGGCCGAAGTCTACGCGGCCGGCGAACAGCCGATCGTGGCGGCAGACGGCCGTTCGCTGGCGCATGCGCTGCGGGTCGCGGCCAAGGTGGAACCGGTCTTCGTGGAAGACATCGCCGACATGCCGGCCAGCATCCTGGCCGTGGTGCGCGACGGCGACATCGTGATGACCATGGGCGCCGGATCGATCAGCGGCGTGCCGGCCCGGCTGGCGGAATTATCGGAATTGGATCAATGATGGCGATCACGGAAAAAGCGATGGCAACGGCATTCGGCAAGGTCGGCGTCCTGTTCGGCGGCCGTTCGGCCGAGCGCGAAGTGTCGATGATGTCCGGCAGCGGCGTGCTGGCGGCTTTGCGCGGCAAGGGTGTCGACGCCTATCCCTTCGATCCGGCGCGGCGCAGCCTGGCCGAACTGGCGGAACAGAAATTCGACCGCGTATTCATTGCGCTGCACGGCCGCTACGGCGAAGACGGCACGCTGCAGGGCGCGCTGGAGCAGCTCGGCATTCCCTATACCGGCCCCGGCGTGCTGGCCTCGGCGATCGCGATGGACAAGGCGATGACCAAGCGCATCTGGATGGCCGACGGCCTGGCGACGCCGCAATTCGAAATGCTCAATGCGCAGTCGGACTGGGCGGCGGTGGCGGCCAAGCTGGGCCTGCCGCTGATCGTCAAGCCGGCGCACGAAGGCTCGACATTGGGCCTGACCAAGGTGAAAAGCGTGGATCAATTGCCCGCCGCCTATGCGCTGGCGGCCAAGCTCGACAAGGCTGTCATGGCCGAGGAATTCATCGCCGGCATGGAGTTGACCTGCGCCGTGCTGGGGCATGGCGAAAATGCCGCCGCGCTGCCGCTGATCCGCATCATCGCGCCTGACGACAACTATAACTACGAGAACAAGTATTTCACGGACACCACGCAGTATCTGTGTCCGAGCGGTTTGCCGCCGCAGCAGGAAGCCGAAATCCAGGCCCTGGTGCTGGCCAGCTACCGCGCGCTCGGCTGCCGCGGCTGGAGCCGCGCCGACGTCATGGTGCGCGCCGGCGACAACAAGCCGTTCCTGCTGGAAATCAATACCTCGCCGGGCATGACCGGGCATTCGCTGGTGCCGATGGCGGCCAAGCAGGCGGGCATGAGTTATGAAGATTTGTGCTGCGCGATTTTGCAGCAGGCGGCGCTGGACCTGACGCCGTCGGCGGATTGGAAGCCGGCGTAAGCGGCAAGCAGTGAAAGCAGTGAAAGCAGTGAAGCAAGAGTTCAGGCAAGAAGCGAAACCGGGAACATTGGAAAAAGGGCAAGGCCATGTGGCAAGACGTCAAATTGTTGAACACGCTGAGCGGCCTCTTGGTGGCCGGGGCGCTGCTCGCACTGTTTGGCGCCGGGCTGTTCTGGGTGGCGCAGCGGCCGATGTTTACGCTCAAGACCATCGTGGTCGAAGGCATGCCGGACATGCCGCTGCGGCGCGTCAATGCGCTGACGATCCGTTCGACGGCGCTGCCGCGCATCAAGGGCAATTTTTTCACCGCGGACCTGGATGCGGTGCGCGGCGCCTTCGAGGCGGTGCCGTGGGTGCGGCAGGCGATGATCCGGCGCGAATGGCCGAACCGGCTGATCGTGTCGATCGAGGAGCATCGCACCCTGGGGACCTGGGGCGAAGACGGCAGTTTGCTGTCGGTCAAGGGCGACGTGTTCACGGCCAACTTGGCCGAAGCGGAAGAGGATGGCCCGTTGCTGGCGTTCGGCGGCCCGGAAGGCAGCGAGAAGGATGTGGTAACGCATTACCAGCAGTTGAAGGATTGGTTCGCGCCGCTGTCGCTGAAGCCGGCATCGCTGCAGCTGTCGGACCGATATGCATGGAGCGTCAAGCTGGATAACGGCATGGCGCTGGAACTGGGGCGCGAGCAGGACAAGAACACCATGCGCGAGCGGGCGGCGCGGCTGATCGCGGTGTATCCGCAGCTGCTGCAGCGCATGAACGGCAAGATCGAGAATGTGGATTTGCGCTATCCGAACGGCATGGCGCTCAAGGCAGGCGGGTTGACATTGGCCGGGTTGACCGGGTCGGCGGGGAAACAAAATAAAGTGAAATGATATGACTAAAGACGCAAAAAACCTGATTGTCGGACTCGACATCGGCACCTCCAAAGTGGTGGCCGTGGTGGCCGAGGTATTGCCCGACGGCCGGCATGAAGTGATCGGTCTCGGACAGTCCGATTCCAAGGGGCTGAAGAAGGGCGTGGTGGTCAACATCGAGGCCACGGTCGAGTCGATCCAGCGCGCCCTGGAAGAGGCTGAACTAATGGCCGACTGCAAGATCAGAAACGTCTATACCGGGATCGCCGGCAGCCATATCCGCAGCTTCAATTCAAGCGGCATGGTGGCGATCAAGGACAAGGAAGTCAGCGCGGCCGACGTGTCGCGCGTGATCGAAACCGCGAAGGCGGTCAACATACCGACCGACCAGCAATTGCTGCATACCGTTCCCCAGGAATTCATCGTCGACAACCAGGAAGACGTGCGCGAGCCGATCGGCATGAGCGGCATCCGGCTGGAAGTCAAGGTGCATATCGTCACCGGCGCGGTATCGGCGGTGCAGAACATTGTCAAATGCGTGCGCCGCTGCGGCCTGGAAGTCTCCGATCTGATCCTGCAGCCGATGGCCTCGGCCGATTCGGTGCTGACCCCCGACGAGCGCGAACTCGGCGTGGTGCTGGTCGACATCGGTGGCGGCACCACCGACGTCGCGGTCTTCACCGAAGGGGCGATCCGCCACACCGCGGTGATCCCGATCGCCGGCGACCAGATCACCAACGACATCGCGATGGCGCTGCGCACGCCGACGCTGGAAGCGGAAGAAATCAAGCTGCGCTACGGCTACGCCAAGCAGATTCTGGCCGATCCGGGCGAAACGCTGGAAGTGCCGGGCCTCGGCGACCGCGCGCCGCGCACGCTGTCGCGCCAGGCGCTGGCGGCGGTGATCGAACCGCGCGTCGAGGAATTGTTCGCGCTGGTGCACCAGGTGGTGCGCGAATCCGGCTACGAAGAAGTGCTGTCCTCCGGCATCGTGCTGACCGGCGGCTCGGCGATGATGCCGGGCATGGTGGAACTGGCGGAGGACATTTTCCTGAAACCGGCGCGGATGGGCACGCCGGAGTACAGCGGCCAGCTGGCCGACGTGGTGCGCAGCCCGCGCTACGCGACGGTATTGGGCCTGCTGCTGGAAGCCAAGAAACAGTATCTGCGCGGTTACATCGTGACGCGCCAGGAAGGTTCCGTGAAGGCGATCTGGCAGCGCATGAAGGAATGGTTCCTCGGGAATTTTTAAGCGGGGAACGAGGCAGGAACGAAGCAGAAGCGAAGCAGGCGGGCATTCGAATAAGTTGGCATGGGGCAGGCGGTATCGGGGTTGGTATTGGATGGGCGAGGTGGTCGGACGGCGGTCGGCTTTTGAATTGTTTTGGTTTTGGCGGTTTAGTTATTCGTTATTTGGTTTTTAGTTACCCACGCAGTTGTCAGTTGCTAGGCGTCACACCGCGTGATGCCTATCGACTGCAAGCTGTACATCATTAAGGAGTCATCATGGAAATCGATATGCTGGAAAATGCATCATTAGGGACCATCATCAAGGTGGTCGGAGTCGGGGGCGCCGGCGGCAATGCGGTGCAGCACATGATCAACAAGGGCGTGTCCGGCGTTGAGTTCATCGTCGCCAATACCGATGCGCAGGCGCTGAAAATGTCAAAGGCCGACAACGTCATCCAGATCGGCGATACCGGCCTGGGCGCGGGGATGCAGCCGGCCGTCGGCCGCCAACTGGCCGAAGATTCGCGGGCGCGCGTGGAAGATGCGTTGCGCGGCGCGCACATGGTGTTCATCGCAGCCGGCATGGGCGGCGGCACCGGCACCGGCGCGGCGCCGGTGATCGCGCAGATCGCCAAGGAGCAGGGCGCGCTGACGGTGGCGGTGGTTTCCAAGCCGTTCTCGTACGAAGGCCAGAAGTGCATGGACATCGCCGACCAGGGTCTGGAAGAACTGGGCCAGCACGTCGATTCGCTGATCATCATTCTCAATGAGAAGCTGGAAGAGATCTACGAAGACGACAGCATGATCGAATGGCTGGGCCATGCCGACGACGTTCTCAACAACGCCGTCGCCGGGATCGCCGAAATCATCAACGTGCCGGGCCATATCAACGTCGACTTCAACGACGTCAAGACCATCATGGGCGAGCAGGGCAAGGCGATGATGGGTACCGCCACCGCTTCCGGCGTGGACCGCGCGCGGGTCGCGGCCGAGCAGGCAGTGGCGTCGCCGCTGCTGGACGGCATCGATCTGTCCGGCGCGCGCGGCGTGCTGGTCAACGTGACGGCCAGCCGCAACCTGAAGGGCAAGGAAATCAAGGAAGTGATGGCGACCGTTCGCGCGTTTGCCGCCGCCGATGCATCGATCGCGCAAGGCATCGCGTACGACGACACCATGGGCGACGACATCCGCGTGACCGTGGTGGCGACCGGCCTGGGCCGCGGCCGCAAGAATGTGCAACTGGTGCAAACGCCGATGCTGCGCACCGGCACGCACAACGAGCCGATGATGGCAGGCACCGGCAGCCACGTCGGCGCGGCGGCTGCTGCGCAGGCGCAGGGCGCGGCTTTCGGCGGCCTGAAGGCGCCGGCGGTATGGCGCCGCGAGTCGGCTTCCGACACCGTGCGCGCACTGGAAAAGAACGGCATGGAAACCTACGACATTCCGGCGTTCCTGCGCAAGCAGGCCGACTAAGGCGTCCGTAGCTCCAGCCGCATGGCGGGAATGCCCGGGCAGCGCAGCCGCGTTGCCCGGGCGTAGGCGTTTTTGCGCCTTTTTTATGCCTTCCGCATCAATGCGGTTTTTTAATATCTGTAGTACCCTCGGCTTTTCCCCCCCTAAAACGAAGGATGAGACATGACTATCAAGATCGGCGATCGCCTGCCTGAAGGCACTCTGGCTGAATTTATCGAAGTTGCGACCGATGGCTGCGCACTGGGCCCGAACAAGTTCAGCGTGAGCGATCTGGTCAAGGGCAAGAAAATCGCCATCTTTGCGGTGCCGGGCGCATTTACCCCGACCTGCTCGGCCAAGCATATGCCGGGCTACGTCCAGCACGCCGCCGATTTCAAGGCCAAGGGCGTGGATGAAATCTGGGCGATTTCCGTCAATGACGCGTTCGTCATGGGCGCCTGGGGCCGCGATCAGAAAGCCACCGGCGTGGTGCGCCTGATGGCCGACGGCAATGCCGACTTCAGCAAGGCGCTGGGCCTTTCGGCCGATTTCACCAAGAACGGCATGGGCATCCGCTCGCAGCGTTATTCGATGCTGGTCGAAGACGGCGTGGTCAAGCAACTGAATATCGAAGCGCCGGGCAAGTTCGAAGTATCGAACGCTGAAACGCTGCTGGGCCAGATCTGATCGTTGCCTGATCCGGTTTGCAATGAACGGCGTCCGCGGACGCCGTTTTTTTTCGGCCTGATATTTGCCCGGATATGACCAAAACGGGCGGGCATAGTGCGATGCATCATTTTTGCTACGTATTGTGGGCCGAATCCGGGCGGCTAGGGCCTAAGCTGGCTATAATTGCCGGATGTTAAAACAACGCACAATCAAGAAGCCGATCAAGGCAGTCGGCATCGGCATGCATTCGGGCACCAAAGTGGAGTTGACGCTGCGCCCGGCAGCCGCCGGCAGCGGCATCCTGTTTCGCCGCGTCGATCTGGAACCCATCGTGGAATTGCCTGCCGTGGCCACCGGCGTCGGCGATACGCGCATGGCGTCGACCCTGGCGCGCGGGGATGTGCGGGTTTCCACCGTTGAACATCTGCTGTCGGCCTGTGCGGGCATGGGCATCGATAACCTGATCATCGATGTGACCGCGGAAGAAATACCGATCATGGACGGCTCCGCCTCGTCATTCGTGTTTTTGCTGCAGCAGGCCGGTTTGCAGGAACAGGCCGCCGCCAAGAAATTCATCCGCATCAAGCGTCCGGTCGAAGTGCGCGAAGGCGAAGGCAGCCGCGAAAAATGGGCGCGGCTGGAGCCTTACGAAGGTTTCAAGCTGAAGTTTTTCATCGAGTTCAATCATCCCGCGGTGGACGCCACCGGGCAGACCGCCGAAGTCGATTTCGGCATCGAATCGTATGTGAAGGAAATCGCGCGCGCGCGCACCTTCGGTTTCATGCAGGACGTCGAAACCTTGCGCGGCATGGGCCTGGCGCGCGGCGGCTCTTTCGAAAACGCGATCGTGCTCGACGAATACCGCATATTGAATACCGACGGCCTGCGTTACGACAATGAATTCGTGCGGCACAAGATACTCGATGCCATCGGCGATCTGTATCTGATCGGCCATCCGCTGCTGGCCAGCTATGTCGCCCATAAATCCGGCCATGCGATGAACAACCAGCTGCTGCGGGCGCTGCTGGAACAGCCGGATGCCTACGAAGTCATCACGTTCGACCGGCAGGAACTGGCGCCCGCGACCTACACTTCGCAAGCGCAGCAGGAATGGGCATTGACCTGAGTTTTATTTGCTTTTGTGGCGCGCGACCATCGCGCGCACCGCGTCGATCAGGGCTTGATTGCGCGGCGAGTTTTCCAGTGTTTTACCCAACTGGTCGAGTGCGCTCAAGGCTTGCTGCGGCAGGTGAATCTGCTTGGTGAACACGTCGCGCGCGCGGGGTTTGGCAACTTGCACTTTGATACGGATTACGTTAACCTGCCAGCCGCTTTTGACCAGATGGGCCTGCAGTTTCGGCACCTGCTGTTTCAGTTTCGCGGCCAGCGCCGCATTCGGCGTCGACAGCACGAGTTGATCGGCATCGTATTGCAGGACGTCGCAGGCATCGAACATTGCCGGCAGCAGCGCGGCGCAGTCTTTTTGCAGCGCGGCCATGCGGGCGACCGCGGGCAGCAGCGCCGCCAGGCCGTCGTTGGATTGCAGAAAGTCTGTCGCGCCCTTCGGTTTGTGGACCGCATTCCGATGTGGGACCGAGAGAAATTGAGATTGACGTAACATCCTTGAACGATATCACAGTCATCTCCGAGGAATGCAGTTTCGGGGTCTGAGGACACAGAAGAAATCGATGCAAATAATTCTGCTGCACCCGCGTTTTGCCCGTGTTCGCTCGCTGACGGTGAACACCAGGCATATATTGATAGCCCTGCTGCTGCTATGCGTGCTGGTCCTTGGCTGCGCGGCCCTGTTGTCCTACATCCTGTTGACCCATGCCGGCGACAGCCAGTCGCCGATGCTGCACGGTATCGCCGAATCGATGATGCGGCAGGACGAGGATAAAAAAGAAAAATACCTGAAGGAAAACCTGGCGGTGATGGCTATCAAGCTGGGCGAAATGCAGGCGCAGCTGATGCGGCTGGATGCGCTGGGCGAGCGGGTGCAGGGGCTGTCCGGCGTGCCGCCGCAGGAATTCAACTTCAAGGTGCCGCCGGGCCAGGGCGGCGCCATCAGCAGCAGCAATCCGGCCACCGTGCCGCATGCGCTGGACATGAGCGAATTGCAGAAGGCGCTGGAGGCATTCTCGGTCGACATCGGCCACCGTTCCGATTACATGAACGTGGTCGAAACGGCGCTGATGAGCGACAAGATCAAATCGCGCCTGCTGCCGACCATGCAGCCGGTGAACGTCCTGTATAACTCCTCGAGCTTCGGTTGGCGCATCGACCCCTTCACCGGCGGCAACGCCTTCCATGAAGGGCTGGACTTCCCCGCGCCGACCGGCACGCCCATCTTTGCGGCGGCCGCCGGGGTTGTGATCGCGGCCGAATTCCACCCGCAGTACGGCAACATGCTGGACATCGATCACGGCAACGACATCATGACCCGCTATGCCCACGCCTCCCAGCTGTACGTCAAGGTCGGCGATATCGTCCGGCGCGGCCAGCATATCGCCGATATCGGCACCACGGGCCGCTCCACCGGCCCGCATCTGCACTTCGAAGTGCGCATCAAGGGCGCGGCGCAGGATCCGCGCAAATTCCTGGCGCTCGGCGCCGGGCCGCCCCGGCTGCCTCCCGTGGCGGCCAAATAGCCGTGCATGATAAAATCACGAGCTAATTGTCAAAAATGCATGGCAAAGTCGCGTATTCGAGCGCCAAGCGGCGCTTTCCCTTAAGCTTTTTTAGAATCCAAGCATGTCATTACTGACCCAGATTTTCGGCAGCCGCAACCAGCGGCTGCTCAAGCAATACCAAAAGACCGTGCGCGAGATCAATGCGCTGGAACCGGCCATGGAAAAGCTTTCGGACGCGGCGCTACAGGCCAAGACGCCTGAATTGAAGGCCCGCATCGCCGGCGGCGAGACGCTCGACGCCATTCTGCCGGAAGCCTTTGCGGTATGCCGCGAGGCCAGCAAGCGCGTGCTCAAGATGCGCCATTTCGACGTCCAGCTGGTCGGCGGCATGACCTTGCATTACGGCAAGATCGCCGAAATGCGCACCGGCGAAGGCAAAACCCTGATGGCCACGCTGGCCGCCTATCTGAATGCGCTGTCCGGCAAGGGCGTGCACGTGGTGACGGTCAACGATTACCTGGCCCAGCGCGACGCCGAATGGATGGATCGTCTTTATAGCTGGCTCGGCCTGAGCACCGGCGTGAATCTGTCGCAGATGGCGCACGACCTGAAGCAGCAAGCCTACGCCGCCGATATCACCTACGGCACCAATAATGAATTCGGTTTCGACTACCTGCGCGACAACATGGTGTTCGAAGCCGGCGACCGCGTGCAGCGCAACCTGAATTTCGCGATCGTCGATGAAGTCGATTCGATCCTGATCGACGAAGCCCGCACCCCGCTGATCATTTCCGGCCAGGCCGAAAGCCATACCGACCTGTATCAGAAAATCAATACCGTGCCGCCGCTGCTGACGCTGCAGATCGGCGAAGAAACGCCGGACGGCAAGGGCAAGATCGAAGTGCCGGGCGATTACACCCGCGACGACAAGGCCCACCAGGTACTGCTGACCGAAGCCGGACACGACAAGGCCGAGAGCATCCTGACCCAGATGGGGCTGCTGGCCGAAGGCGCCTCGCTGTACGACGCCGCCAATATCTCGCTGGTGCATCATCTGTACGCCGCGCTGCGCGCGCATACGCTGTATCACCGCGACCAGCATTATGTGGTGCAGAATGGCGAAGTCGTAATCGTCGACGAATTCACCGGACGCCTGATGACCGGCCGCCGCTGGTCGGAAGGCCTGCATCAGGCGGTCGAAGCCAAGGAACATGTTTCGATCCAGAACGAAAACCAGACACTGGCGTCGATCACCTTCCAGAATTACTTCCGGATGTACGCCAAGCTGTCCGGCATGACCGGCACCGCCGATACCGAAGCCTACGAATTCCAGGAAATCTACGGTCTGGAAACGGTGGTGATTCCACCCAACCGCATCAGCCAGCGCAAGGACCGGCAGGACCAGGTCTACAAGTCCGCGCAGGAAAAATATCAGGCGATGCTGATCGACATCAAGGATTGCTACGAGCGCGGACAGCCGGTGCTGGTCGGCACCACTTCGATCGAAAATTCCGAACTGCTGTCGGGCATCCTGACCAAGGCGGGCCTGCCGCATAACGTGCTCAACGCCAAGCAGCACGAGCGCGAAGCGCAGATCATTGCGCAGGCGGGCCGGCCGAAGATGATCACCATCGCCACCAACATGGCCGGCCGCGGCACCGATATCGTGCTGGGCGGGAATGTCGAAAAGCAGATCCAGATCATCGATGCCGACGACAAACTGTCCGATGCCGACAAGGCCGCCCAGGCCGCCAAGCTCAACGAGGAATGGCAGTCGCTGCACGACCACGTAGTGGCCGCCGGCGGCCTGCATATCATCGGCACCGAACGCCATGAATCGCGCCGGGTCGACAACCAGTTGCGCGGCCGTTCCGGACGCCAGGGCGACCCGGGATCTTCGCGTTTCTATCTGTCGCTGGACGACGCATTGCTGCGCATTTTCGCGGGCGACCGCGTGCGCGCCATCATGGATCGCCTGAAGATGCCGGAGGGCGAGCCGATTGAAGCGGGCATCGTCTCGCGTTCGATCGAATCGGCGCAGCGCAAGGTGGAAGCGCGCAACTTCGACATCCGCAAGCAATTGCTGGAATACGACGACGTTTCCAACGACCAGCGCAAGGTGATCTACCAGCAGCGCAACGAATTGCTGGAATCGCAGGACGTGTCCGAAATGATCACCTCCCTGCGCCAGGGCGTACTCACGGATGTGTTCTACGAGCATGTCCCGCCGGAGTCGGTCGAGGAGCAATGGGATATCCCGGGCCTGGAAGCGGCGCTCAGGAACGAGTGGCGGCTGGACGTGCCGCTGGGCGAGATGCTGGAAAAGGAACCGGATCTGGCCGAGGAAGAGCTGCTGCAGCGCATTCTGGACGCCGGCGACGCGGCGTATGCCGTGAAGACCGAAGTGGTGGGCAAGGAAAGCTTCCTCGGCTTCGAGCGCAGCGTCACGCTGCAGGCTATCGACAGCCATTGGCGCGAACACCTGGCGGCGCTGGATCATCTGCGCCAGGGCATTCATCTGCGCGGCTACGCACAGAAGAATCCGAAACAGGAATACAAGCGCGAGGCGTTTGAACTGTTCGGGCAGATGCTGGACCTGATCAAGAACGAAGTGGTCAGGGTCGTGATGACGGTGCAGATCCAGACGCGCGAGGAAATCGACGCGGCGGAAGCCCAATTGTCGCAATCGCATCTGGAAAACGTGCATTACCAGCATGCAGATTTCGATGCCGCAGCCTCGGCCGCGCCGGAAGAATTGCTGGCGCCAACGGCCAACAGCGAAGAGCCGAGGGCGCTGCCGCAGGTAAACAGCATGCCGAAAGTCGGCCGCAACGATCCATGCCCATGCGGCAGCGGCAAGAAATACAAACAGTGCCACGGTAAATTGGCATAAAAGCCGCGGATTCGGTTGAGCCGAAGACTGGAAGGGCGACATCTTGTGGATGCCGCCCTTTTTTATTGGATACAATATCGGACTTACTCAGAAGTTCGTGACTCAGAGTTTTTTATTAATCTTCTCGGATAATCATCGCCATGGCCGTCAATTCTCCCCTCCCGGTTTCCGCAAACCTGCTGCCGATCGCCGGCGTCGAACTGGGCCATGCCGAAGCCGGCGTGCGCAAAGCCAATCGCAAGGATGTGCTGATCGTCAAACTGGCGCCGGAAGCGACCGTGGCGGGCGTCTTTACGCAAAACCGCTTTTGCGCGGCGCCCGTGCAGATCTGCAAGGCGCATCTGGCGCAGGCCGGCGCCAATCCGGCCGCCCCGATCCGCGCATTGCTGATCAATACCGGCAACGCCAATGCCGGCACCGGCGCCACCGGCCTTGCGCACGCCAATGAAACCTGCGAGGCGCTGGCCAAACTGATGGGCTGCGCGCCGCAGCAGATATTGCCGTTCTCCACGGGCGTGATCCTGGAGCCGCTGCCGGTCGGGCGCATCGTTGCCGGCCTGCCGCAGGCGCTGGGCAATCTGAAGGCCGACAACTGGTTCAACGCGGCCGAATCGATCATGACCACCGACACCCAGCCGAAAGCGGCGTCGCGCCGCGTTGTCATCGGCGGCAAGACCGTCACCATGAGCGGCATCAGCAAGGGCGCCGGCATGATCCGGCCGAACATGGCGACCATGCTGGGCTTCCTGGCGATCGACGCGGCGGTGGCCCAGCCGGTTCTCGATAAGCTGGTCAGGCATGTCGCCGAATTGTCTTTCAACTGCATCACCATCGACGGCGATACCTCGACCAACGATTCCTTCATCCTGATCGCCGCCGGAGGCGCGGCTGGAGGACCCGCCGATCCGCTGCGCGTCGACTCCGTCGATTCGGCTGACTATGCGGCGCTGGCCGAGGCGGTGACGGGCATTGCGCAGGAACTGGCGCAGATGATTATCCGCGACGGCGAAGGCGCCACCAAATTCATCACGATCACGGTGGAAGACGGCGCCGATGTCGCCGAATGCCGCAAGATCGCCTATTCGATCGGCCATTCGCCGCTGGTGAAAACGGCATTCTTTGCCTCCGATCCGAACCTGGGACGCATTCTGGCGGCGGTCGGCTATGCCGGCGTGGACGATCTGGACGTTTCGAAACTGAATCTGTATCTGGACGATGTCTGGGTCGCACGCGACGGCGGCCGCAATCCCGACTATCTGGAGGCTGACGGCCAGCGCGTGATGCAGCAAAGCGAAATCACGGTGCGGGTGAAGCTGGGACGCGGCAACGCGGCCGCGACGATCTGGACGTGCGATCTGTCGCACGACTACGTCAGCATCAATGCCGATTACCGTTCCTGATCGGCATAGGCTCCCATGACCCAATTAGACCAATTTTTGCAGCGCGCCGAGTCATTGCTGGCGCGCATTGAATCGATTTTGCCGCCGGCGGCGGGCGCCGGGCCGGACTGGCAGGCCGCGATCGCATTCCGCTGGCGCCGCCGTGCGGGGCGAGATCAGGGCGGCTATCTGCAGCCCGTCAAGCACATTGCGCCGATCGGATTGAGCGATCTGCACAATATCGGACCGCAAAAGGAACAGATCGACCAGAACACACGGCAATTCGTGGACGGCAAGCCGGCCAATAACGTGCTGCTGACCGGCGCGCGCGGCACCGGCAAATCGTCGTTGATCAAGGCCTGCCTGAACCAGTATGCCGAGCGGGGTTTGCGGCTGATCGAAGTGGACAAGGACGATCTGCACGATCTGCCCGATATCGTCGATATGGTGGCCGGGCGGCCGGAGCGCTTCATCGTTTTTTGCGACGATTTGTCGTTTGAAGAGGGCGAGAGCGGCTACAAGGCGCTGAAAGTGGCGCTCGACGGCAGCATCTCCGCGCAATCGGATAACGTCCTGATCTACGCCACCTCGAATCGCCGCCACCTGATGCCGGAACGCATGTCGGACAACGCAAGCTATGTGCATACCGAGGACGGCGACCTGCATCCGGGCGAGACGGTGGAGGAAAAGATTTCCCTGTCCGAGCGTTTCGGCCTGTGGGTGACTTTCTATCCGTTCCGGCAGGACGACTATCTCGACATCGTGGCGCACTGGCTCAAGCATTTCGGCTGTACGCCGGAACAGATCGAAGCGGCGCGCGGCGATGCGCTGCGCTGGGCGCTGCAGCGCAGTTCGCGTTCGGGCCGTGTGGCATGGCAATTCGCCAAAGACCACGCCGGCAAGCATTAGCGGGTAGCGAATGAGCGCGGTGGACAAAAAAGCGGGCGAAGAAGCGGATCTGCAGGCAAAGAGCGCGCCGATCGACGTGGCGGTCGGCATTCTGATGCGCCCCAACGGCGATGTCTTGCTGGGACAGCGGCCCGAAGGCAAGCCCTATGCCGGCTATTGGGAATTCCCGGGCGGCAAGGTCGAATCCGGCGAAGCGATCCTGGCCGCCCTGAAGCGCGAATTCGTGGAAGAACTGGGATTGGAAGTGCTGTCGGCCGAGCCGTGGTGCGGCGTCGAGCATATTTACCCGCACGCCCATGTGCGGCTGCACTTCTATATCAGCCGCGAGTGGCGCGGCGAGCCGCAGGGTCTGGAGGGGCAGGCATTCGCCTGGCAGGGCGCGGTCGGCGTAACGCCGCTGCTGCCGGCGACGATTCCGCTGATAGAGTGGCTGGATCAGCTGCGCTACGCCTGAGAGGTCGTTGCAAAATAAGGCGAGGCTGGGTGTTGTGCGAAGTGAGGTAAAGGAGGAGACGGCCGAAGGCCGGCGGGGGACACGAACGCAGTACAACTCCCAGCCTCGCCTTATTTTGCAACAGCGTCCTGGCAAGTTTATTGCAGAGGTTTTTGATCGTCTTCCAGCTCGTCGGGCAGATTGACCGCGGGAATTGTGTACTTTTCCTCGGCCCAGGCGCCGAGATCGATCTGTTTGCAGCGATCCGAACAGAACGGGCGGTATTTGTTCGCCTCCGTCCATTCCACCTTCGCGCCGCAAGTTGGGCAATTGACTGTAGTAACCATAATAGAAATCGAATATAGAGCAGTGGCCGGCTAGAATCCGCACAAGGCCAGTTCGAAGGGAACGTCGCTTTCGAACGGCTTGGGTTTCATATCGCCGTCCTGGGACGTATAGCGCACCCAGACCATATATTTGTTGGCTGAAATTTCAGGAATCGCGCCGAGCGTATCGTCGATCACCAGGCGCAGCATCTGATAAGTCTTCCCTTGCAGCATTTGTTGATAGCTGCCCGCCTCGGCGGTAATCTTGACCGGCTGGCCCGATTCGCGCAATAGCCGCAACACGATCGCGATTGCATCGCATAAAGGCAGCAACGGCGCGAACCAGTTGGAAATGTCCTGATAGCGTTGTTCGGCCGAACGTTGCTGCCAGGCGTAATAGGACGGCAAATCGAATTCGCAGGCGCCGCCCGGAATGATGGTGCGGCCGCGAATGCTCATCAGCCATTCATTGTCGCGGATGTTCTGGCCGGTGCGCCCCTGCGCCGCGCTCAGGGCAACGCTGGCGCGATCGACCTCCGTCAGAATCGCGTTGAGCATTTCCGGCTCGACATTGGGATTGGTTTGATAGGCCAGCAGCGTTTGCCTCTGGCGTTCCAGTTCTTGCAGGAGATCGGATTTGAGATCGGCGCGGCCAGCGACTTCGAGAATTTCGAAAATGGTCGCGAGGGCGACATGATGCTGCAGCGGGCTTTCCTGTTGCAAGAAAAATGTGAATTTCTCAAACAGGTCTTCCAGTCGCAGCAACGTGCGAATACGCTCGTTGAAAGGGTATTCGTAAACGATCAAAGTACATCCCTTTAAAGTTGAACTGGACTATACGTGATTCTGAACGATGCCGGGTAAAATTACAAACACTGATAGCGCCTGCGGTTGATATTTTAATATTTCGCTATTTTTCTTATTCGGCCAATTTGAGATACTGCATATGCAGACGGTCGACCTGATGCGGCAGTTCCGCGCTGTCGCCATTATTTTCGATGATATCGTCCGCCATCGCCAGGCGCCGCTCGCGCGGAATCTGCGCCGCCATGATGGCAAGTACTTGTTCCGATGATAATTGATTCCGCCGCATGACGCGCGCGATCTGGGTCGATTCATCGCAATCGACCACCAGGATTCGCGTACTGCGCCGTTTCCAGCTGCTGGTTTCCGTCAGCAGCGGCACCACGAAAATAGTATAGCTGCCTTCGGCCAGCGCGGCTTCGCGCTCCGCTTCGCTTTTGATCAGCGGATGCAGAATCGCTTCCAGCCGGCGGCGCGCGTCGCCGTCCGAAAACACCAGGCCGCGCATGCGCTGCCGATCCAGCGCGCCTTGCGGCGTAATGAAGGACGCGCCGAACGCCCGGCGCAGCGCGTCGATGGCCAGGCCGCCCGGCGCCGAGAGCTGGTGCGCAATCAGATCGGTATCGATCACGGCCGCGCCGCGCGCGGCGAACAGCTCGGCCACGGTGGTTTTGCCGCTGCCGATGCCGCCGGTCAGGCCGACGGTGAATTTTGGGCGGGCGCCTTCTTCGTTGTCTGGCTTATTGTTCATGCCGGCAGCATCCATCTCAGGTAAATTTGCCAGATGAGCGGACCGTAAAACAGGCTGAACAGGCCGCCGGCCGCCAGGAACGGGCCGAACGGCAGCATTGCGCCCGCTCTGCGTTTGCCGCTCAGTTGCAGGGCGATTCCCACCATCAGGCCCGAGATCGATGCCAGCAACAGGATAACGGGCAGCATACTCCAGCCCAGCCAGGCGCCGAGCGCGGCCAGCAATTTGAAATCGCCGTAACCCATGCCTTCCTTGCCTGCCGCCAGCCGATATAGCTGAAATACCAGCCAGAGCATCAGGTAACCTGCCAGTGCGCCCAGCACCGCGTCGCGCAGCGGCACGATCAGGCCGTTCAGGTTCACCAGCAGGCCGCCCCATATCAGCGGCAGTGTCAGGCTGTCGGGCAGCAGGCCGGTCTCGGCGTCGATCCAGGCCATCGCCAGCAGAAAATACATCAGCAGCAATGCGCTCATGCCGCGTACGCCGCTGCCGAAATGCCAGATCAATATCGCCGACAGGCCGGCGGCCAGCAGTTCCACCAGGGGATAGCGCAGGGAAATGGGATTGCCGCAGCCGGCGCAGCGTCCGCGTAAAAAAACAAAGCTCAACAGCGGGATATTGTGCCGGATCGACAGCGTTGCACCGCATCCGGGGCAGTGCGAGCGCGGCAGCAGCAGATCGTAGCGCGTCGCATGCGGCGGTGGCAGGCCCTGCTCTTCGGCCACATAATTATCGTTGCTGCGACGCATCATTTCCGGCAGCCGGTAAATGATGACGTTGAGAAAACTGCCTATGAACAGACCGGCCAATGCGGCCCAGCAGGCGGCCGCCAGATCATGCGGGGCGTATGAGAAATACCAGGTCGCGGCGGTCGGCATCAGACGATCGCGCCCAATTGGAAAATCGGCAGGTACATCGCAATGACCAGGGCGCCGACAAGTCCGCCAAGCACCACCATGATGACCGGTTCGATGACCGAAGACAGGATGCCGACAGCCTGGCTGAATTCGGCTTCGTAGAAATCGGCCGCTTTGGCCAGCATTCGGTCGAGAGTGCCGGATTCTTCGCCGATAGCCGCCATTTGCGCCACCAGGTTGGGAAATTGCCGCGTGTTGCCGATGGCCTCGGCCAGGCCGCGGCCGTCATTGAGATCGCGTTGGATTTGGCGGCTGGCCGTTAAATAAAGCGAATTGCCGCTGGCTTTGCCGACGATTTCCATCGAAGACAGCAGCGGCACGCCGGCCGCGAACATGGTTGCCAGGGTGCGCAACCAGCGCGCAATGCAGGCATGCGCGGCCAAGGGGCCGAACACCGGCAGTTTCAGAAGGAGTCTATCGACCATGCGCTGTATGGTAATGGAACGTTTCCAGTAATGAAAGCAAAGAGTGAGCGCCATCGCGCCCCCGGCCAAGGCTGCGGCCCAATAGCGGACGAACCAGTCGGACAAGCCTATGACCATGCGCGTCGCCAGGGGCAGTTCGGCGCCGAAACCGGCGAACACATCGCGAAATGCCGGCACCACCCACACCATGATGACCGCGGTGGCCAGCAGCGCCACCGCGATGATGGCGATCGGATAGATCAGCGCCGCACGCAAACGGTTGCGCAGCGCACCGTTGCGCTCTCTGGTATCGGCCAGCCGGGTCAGCAATTGGTCTAGCATGCCGGCTTGCTCGCCCGCGGCGGCGAGATTGCAGAACAGCGTATCGAAATGACGCGGATATTTGGCCAGCGCTTCTGAAAAACTGCTGCCGGTTTCGATATCGCTGCCGATCGCGTGCAGCAGCCGGACCAAGGCCGGATTGGCGTGGCTTTCGGCCAGGATGCCGAGCGTCTGCAGCAGGGGCACGCCGGCATTTAGCATGGTGGCCAGTTGCCGCGTCAGCACCGTCATTTCCTGCGCCGCGATGCGTTGATTCCAGTGCGAAAGCGGCCGCAGCGGCTTGACCCCGGCGACCCGGATGCCGCGCCGCCGCAGCGTCGCGCCGACCATCGCAACGCCGCTGCTGGCGAGTTCGCCGTGGACCGGCTTGCCGCGCGCATCGACGCCTTGCCATGCATAGTTGCGCAGACGCGGCTTGTTCGGCGGCGATGTCAGGCTCGGGGATGGCAAGATTATTCCTGTCCTGAATCAAACGGGCTCGGGATTGGTGCAGGCCAGCACTTCATCGAGGCTGGTGACGCCTTCGATCGCCTTGCGCAGGCCAGCCGCGCGCAGGCCTTGCATGCCTTGACGGCGCGCGGCGGCGTCGATTTCCCGCGTGTTGCAGCCGGACAGGATAAGGCGTTCGATATCCGCCGTTATCGGCAGCAATTGGTAAATGCCGATGCGGCCGCGATATCCGCTGCCCTTGCAGCATTCGCAGCCGCCGGGCTGGAACAGGACGCAATCGGCGGCCTGTGTGGTTTCCGGCAAGCCGGCCTGCAGCAGCGCATCGCGCGGCGCGGCGCGGCGCTGTTTGCAATCGCAGAGCCGGCGCACCAGGCGCTGCGCCATGATCAGTATCACCGATGCGGCGATATTGAAGGCAGGCACGCCCATGTTGGCCAGCCGCGTCAATGTGGACGCGGCATCGTTGGTATGCAGTGTGGAAAACACCAGATGGCCGGTCTGGGCCGCTTTCAGCGCGATGTCGGCCGTTTCGGGGTCGCGGATTTCGCCAACCATGATGATGTCGGGATCCTGCCGCAGGAATGCGCGCAGGGCGACCGGAAAGGTAACGCCGGCGCGTTCGTTGATGCTGACCTGGTTGATGCCCGGCAAGTGGATTTCGGCCGGGTCCTCGGCGCTGGAGATGTTCACGTCCGGCCGGTTCAGCAGATTCAGGCAGGCGTACAGCGAGCGGGTTTTGCCGGAGCCGGTCGGCCCGGTCGCGAGGATCATGCCGTGCGGCCGGTGGATTGCCTCGGTCAGCAGGGTGCGCTGCGCCGTGTCCAGCCCCAGCGTATCGATGCCCAGTTCGGTGTTGCCGGATTCGAGCAGGCGAATGACGATCTTTTCGCCGAACAGGGTCGGCATGGTCGAGACCCGGCAATCGACGGCGCGCCCGCCGCTGTCGGCCAGGCGCATGCGTCCGTCCTGCGGCACGCGTTTTTCCGCGATATCCAGATTCGACATGACCTTGATGCGGGACGCCAGCTGCTCGCGGATCGTCAGGGGCGGCTGGGCGATTTCGTGCAGCATGCCGTCGATGCGGAAACGGATGCGGCAAAATTTCTCGAATGCTTCGAAATGCAGGTCGGAGGCGCGCCGGCCAATGGCGTCGTCGAGGATATTCTGCAGGAAGCGCACTACCGGGGCATCGTCGACCGGATTGGCGGCGGCCGCGGCGTTGCCGGCGTCGGCATTCCCGAATACGTGCCGGGTGTCGGCGCGGTTCCCGGTCAAGCGGGCGATCAGCGCCAGCAGGGCGTCGTGTTCGGCGATCGCCGGCACCACGGTCAGTTGGGTCTGCAGCCGGATGCGGTCCAGCGCCTGCAGATTGTCGGGGCTGGAAATGGCGACCGTCAGGCGTTTTCCCTCGATGGCCAGCGGCGCCAGCACGTGGCTTTGCATCAGTTTTGCATCGATCAGGTCGAGCGGACAGCGCGCGGCGTCGAACCGGGACAGATCCACGCGGGCGTGGCCGAAGGCGTCGGCGCAGAAATCGGCCAGCGCGGCGCCGCCGATGCAGCCGCTTTGCAAGATCCGTTCGATCGCGGCGCAGGGCGGGGTTTGCGGATCGATTGCGGCGGCCTGCGCCGGCGACAGGATGCCGGCGCCCAGCAGTGCGCGGATCAGCATCGACGGCATCGGGCAGGCGTCGCAGGCGGACAGGGGGATGGAATGGCGGGCTGGTGCTGCTGGCCCTGGGGCGACACGGATAATCATCGTTGCGGCGGCCGCGGATGGCCGGCCAGGAAAGTCAGTGCGTCCGATGATGCCGAGCGGCGGAAATACTGTAAAGCGGGGCGCAGACTTTACTAGCCGGCGCCCTTGCGCATGTGTTCGGATCAGTGATTGCGTTCGACCGCGAATGCAGCCAACTCCAGCATGGCGGTCTTGTAGCTGCCGGCCGGTAGATTGTCGAGCGCGCGGGCGGCGCGCTGGGCGGCGGCTTCGGCCTGGGCGCGGGTATAGTCGAGCGCGCCTGAACCGGTGATGGCGCCGAGTATTTCGTCGAAGTGCTGTTCGTCGCCGTTTTCGATACAGCTGCGCACCAGGTCGCGCTGCTGCTGCGTGCCGTTTTCCATGACGTAGATCAGCGGCAGGGTAGGCTTGCCCTCGCGCAGATCGTCGCCGACATTTTTGCCGATTTCGGCGGCATTGCCCGAATAGTCGAGCACATCGTCGATCAGCTGGAAGGCGGTGCCGAGCGAACCGCCGTATTCGCCGGCGGCCGCGATATCGGCATCCGACGCGCCGCTGATCAGCGCGCCGACTTCCGCCGCCGCCTCGAACAGGCGCGCGGTTTTGGAACGGATCACTTGCAGATAGGCGGCTTCGTTGACCTCGGGGTTATGCATGTTCAGCAATTGCAGCACTTCGCCTTCGGCAATCACATTGGTGGCATCGGCCAGGATCTGCATGACGCGGGCGTTGCCCACCGACACCATCATCTGGAATGCGCGGGAGTACAGGAAATCGCCGACCAGCACCGAGGCGGCGTTGCCGAACAGCGCGTTGGCGGTCTGCTTGCCGCGCCGCAGGGAAGACTCGTCGACCACGTCGTCGTGCAGCAGGGTGGCGGTATGGATGAATTCGATCACCGCCGCCAGTTCATGGTGGGCCTGGCCGCGGTAGCCGTGGGCGTTGGCGATCATCAGCACCAGCGCCGGCCGGATCCGCTTGCCGCCCGCGCCGATGATGTATTCGGCCACCTGATTGACCAGCGGCACTTCCGAATGCAGGCGCGCGCGTATGACGTTGTTGACCGCCTGCATATCGGCGGCGATGAATTCTGTCATGGAATTTTTAGAGGCTGTATGTAGGGCGGCGGACAAGGCGAAACCTGTTTAGAATCTTGGGTGCAGCGATTATACGATAGGCGGGCCGCAGGGTAGGAAGCGTCATGCGCCCATGCGTCAGAACTTGTCAGGCGCACAATGGCGACCGTACGCAAATAATTGCAAAAAGACAACTATTTCGGCTAAAGTGTGGGGCAATTCCCACCTTTGTCAAGAGTTTTTGACCGCGAAGCTAAGCCTATGTATAATCACAGGTTTTCCCGATTCCGCGTGGGCTTTTCTGCCGCGCCAAGACGAAAGAAAAATTCCGTTTAAATTATTCGATGAGGTTCCCCATGTACGCGGTCATAAAAACCGGTGGCAAGCAATATAAAGTTGTCGCTGGCGAAAAACTTAAAATAGAACAGATACCTGCAGACATCGGCTCCGAAATCACTTTAGATCAAGTGCTCGCTTTGGGCGCAGGTGAAACCGTTACGTTCGGTGCACCATTGGTCGCAGGTGCTACGGTGCTGGCTACGGTATTGGCGCAAGGTCGCCACGATAAGGTCAAGATCTTCAAAATGCGTCGTCGCAAGCATTATCAGAAGCATCAGGGCCATCGCCAAAATTACACTGAAGTGCAGATCGTTTCGATCAACGCTTAATTAATCGCTTATCAATATTAATTATTTGCGTCGTCGTAACGGTTGGCAACAAGGCACGCAGATACTGAGCACAGTAAGGAGTCTCAAAAATGGCACACAAAAAAGGCGGCGGCACTACGCGCAACGGCCGTGATTCAGAGTCGAAACGACTTGGCGTCAAGGTCTACGGCGGTCAGGCGATCAACGCTGGCGGCATCATCATTCGTCAACGCGGCACCAAAGTGCACCCGGGCGAAAACGTCGGCATGGGCAAGGATCACACCTTGTTCGCACTGATCGAAGGCAAAGTGGCTTTCGTGATCAAAGGCGCCGAAAAGCGCCAGTTCGTGACAGTCGTCGCGGCTTAATAGCGACAATACGGTATCAAAACCGAAAATGCCGGTTAGGCAGTCCCGGCGGTTCATTGATTGAATCGCCCGATATGCTTAATCGATATTTTCACAAAAGGCTCTGCCCACCCGGTGGAGCCTTTTTAGCTTTTTGGCGGCAATGAAATGAAGTTTATAGACGAAGCAAAGATTGAAGTCATTGCTGGCGATGGCGGTAACGGCGTTGCCAGCTTTTGCCGCGAAAAATTCCGCCCGTTCGGCGGCCCGGACGGCGGCGACGGCGGCAAGGGCGGCTCGATCTGGGCCGTGGCCGACCGCAACATCAATACGCTGGTCGATTACCGCTTTTCCAAGCTGCACAAGGCGCGCGACGGCGAAAACGGCCGCGGCGCCGACTGCTACGGCAAGGGCGCGGACGATATTTTCCTGCGCATGCCGGTCGGCACGCTGGTCGTCGATCACAACACCGGCGAGCACATTGCCGACCTGACCGAACACGATCAGGTCGTGCTGCTGGCCAAGGGCGGCGAAGGCGGCTGGGGCAATATCCATTTCAAGTCCTCGACTAACCGCGCGCCGCGCCAGAAGAGCGACGGCAAGGAAGGCGAACGCCGCGAACTGCGCCTGGAATTGAAAGTGCTGGCCGACATCGGCCTGCTGGGGCAGCCGAACGCGGGCAAATCGACCTTCATTACAGCAGTATCGAATGCGCGTCCGAAGATCGCCGATTATCCTTTCACGACTTTGCATCCCAATCTCGGCGTGGTCCGCGTCAGCCATGAAAAAAGCTTCGTCATCGCCGACATTCCCGGCCTGATCGAAGGCGCCGCCGACGGCGCCGGCCTCGGCGTGCAGTTCCTGCGGCATTTGCAGCGCACTGGCCTGCTGCTGCATATCGTCGATTTGGCGCCGTTCGAAGATACCGTCGATCCGGTCAAGGAAGCCAAGGCGATCGTCAAGGAATTGCAGAAATACGATACCGCGCTGTTCGAAAAGCCGCGCTGGCTGGTGCTGAACAAGCTCGATATGGTGCCGGAAGAAGATCGCAAAAAGCGCGTCAAGGATTTCATCAAACGCTTCGGCTGGAAAGGCCCGGTATTTGAAATTTCGGCGCTGACCCGCGATGGCTGCGCCGAATTGATCACGGAAATCTACGGTTATCTGGAGCAGAAAAAGGCGCTCGAGCATCGCGCCGAGGAAACCCACATGACCGAAGAAGCGCGCGGCATTGCCTCGATCGATCCGGACGATCCGCGTTTCAAGGTTATCGATTAAGAGACGGCGGTCATATCGCGTTGGCCAGCGAATCATCTGAAGATTGTCTAAAACCCAGCCTTTTACACATGCAATCCGTCATTAAAAAAGCCAAACGCATCATCATCAAAGTCGGTTCTTCGCTGGTCACCAACGACGGCAAGGGACTGGATCATGCGGCGATCGCGCGCTGGGCGGCGCAGATCGCCCAGTTGCGCGCAATGCACAAGGAAGTGGTGCTGGTAACCTCGGGCGCCGTGGCCGAAGGCATGCAGCGGCTCGGTTTCGACAAGCGCCCGAGCGCCATTCATGAATTGCAAGCCTGCGCGGCAGTTGGCCAGATGGGCCTGGCGCAAATTTACGAATCCAGTTTTTCCAAATATCAATTGCGCACCGCGCAGGTACTGCTGACGCACGCCGATCTGGCCGACCGCGAGCGCTATCTGAATGCGCGTTCGACGCTGTTTACCCTGTTGCGCCTGGGCGTGGTCCCGATCATCAACGAAAATGATACCGTCGTCACCGATGAAATCAAATTCGGCGACAACGATACGCTGGGCGCGCTGGTGGCCAACTTGATGGAAGCCGACGCCCTGATCATTCTGACCGACCAGCAGGGTTTGTTCACCGCCGATCCGCGCAAGGATCCGGCGGCGACCTTCGTGCATGACGCGCAGGCCGGCGATCCGGCGCTGGAAGCGATGGCCGGCGGCGCCGGCACCGGTATCGGCCGCGGCGGCATGCTGACCAAGATCCTCGCCGCCAAACGCGCGGCTGCCTCAGGCGCACACACCGTGATTGCATCGGGCCGGGAAGAAAATGTATTGACCCGGCTGGCCGCCGGCGAAGCGCTGGGCACCCAGCTTAGCGCCGCGACCGCGCAACTGACCGCGCGCAAGCAATGGATGGCGGATCATCTGCAGACCGCCGGCAAGGTGACGCTGGACGCAGGCGCCGTGAAAATGCTGACGACTTCCGGCAAATCGTTACTGCCGATCGGCGTGACCGAAGTCAGCGGCGCATTCGGCCGCGGCGATGTGATTACCTGCGTCGATTCGGCGGGCCAGGCCGTGGCGCGCGGCATCAGCAACTACGCCAGTTCGGATGCGCGCCGCATCGTCGGCCACGCCTCGTCGGAGATTCTGTCGATATTGGGATTTTTTGAAGAGCCCGAATTGATTCATCGGGATAACCTGGTATTGCTGTAGAACCTTGCCGCGACCGCCGCACCGTGGCGGTGCGGCAGAGCTTGATCAGCGGTTGTAGCTGCCCGGAGAATAGTCCCGCGCCGGCGCCATCGGATGCTTGTATTTGATGCGCTTGACGATTTCCGTGGCATTGCCCGCCACGGTCGTGACGTCGCAAAAATAATCCTTTACCAGAGCGGCATGCTGCCGGTTCGCGACCAGTTCCGTAATCGGACGCCAGACCGGATCGCGCGCCTTGGTCCAGCTGCCGTCCGCGCCGCCGTAGGCATAGGCTTTTCTTTCAATGGTCGCGCAGCGGATGCCTTCGTAGCTGACATTGACCGCGCCGGATTTGCTCTTGCTGACCAGCGTATAGCGCACCACGCCGTCGCCGCCGACCGAAACCGATTTCTCATCGATGTAGAAAGTCTGCGTTGCGGTCGGACCGACATAGAATTCCATCAGATTGGCGGCGACCGGCGCATCCGGCAACACCACCGAGCCTTCTTCCCATACCTTGTTTTCCTGGTCTTCCGGATCGTAGCCTTCCGGCGCGAAACTGGTGGCGCCCAGGCTCCAGGCCGCCAGCGCGATCAAGGCGCCTTTTTGCAGCAGGCGGTTACGGCGCAAGGCGGACAGGCGGGACATCTTCGGGCTGGTTGGCATGCTTATTCTTCTTTGCCGGCAATCGGCGTTGTGTCGGAGACGACGTTGATGTGGGGTTGATGAGAATGCTGCGCGGCATGTGGCGCCGGCGGCGGGCGGTGCGGCACGGCGCCGGAATGCGCGCGGTTCAGGAAGCGCGACAGTTCCTGCAATGCCTGTTGGTAGACGCCGCGCTTGAATTCGATGACGACGTCCAGCGGCACCCAATAGTCATGCCAGCGCCATGCGTCGAATTCAGGGTGCGAGGTCAGGCGCAGGTTGACGTCGCAGTCGCGGCCGACCATGCGCAGCAGGAACCAGATCTGTTTTTGCCCGCGGTAATGACCGCGGATCTCGCGTTTGATGAAATGATCCGGCACCTCATAGCGCAGCCAGTCGCGGGTGCGACCGATGATCTTGACGTGTTCCGCTTTCAGTCCGATTTCTTCTTCCAGTTCGCGAAACATGGCTTGCTCGGGGGTTTCGCCGTGCTTGATACCGCCCTGAGGAAACTGCCAGGAATGTTCCTTGACGCGCTTGCCCCACCATACCTCGTTCTGGCCGTTGATCAGAATAATGCCGACGTTGGGCCGAAAGCCTTCTCGATCGAGCATGTGTGTACCTCAAAACTTTCTGCGGCTGGACGTTCCCGATCCTTGAGTCCGGCGCGCGCCTTTAGCGCACACCCCCATGCGGCGCATCTCGCAAAGAGAAAGAGCGTCTAACATGCATCAATTGTGCAAAGAGTGAGTTCATCAGCCAGCTAATCCTTTAAAATTAGCTTGATTATAACTCCCATCTTTTAAAAAGAACTCATCGTCATGCGCGCCTCCCGTTTTTTTGTTTCCACGCTTAAAGAAGCCCCTTCCGATGCTGAGATCGTCAGCCACAAACTGATGATGCGCGCCGGCATGATCAAGCGCGTCGGCTCCGGTATCTATACATACATGCCCATGGGTTTGCGCGTGATCCGCAAGGTCGAGGCGATCGTGCGCGAAGAAATGAACCGCGCCGGCGCGATCGAAATGCTGATGCCGGTGGTGCAGCCGGCCGAGCTATGGCAGGAAACCGGGCGCTGGGACAAAATGGGCGCGGAAATGATGCGCGTGAAGGATCGGCATGGCCGCGACTTCATCATCCAGCCGACTTCGGAGGAAGTCGTGACCGACGTGGCGCGCAGCGAGCTGCGCAGCTACAAGCAGTTGCCGGTCAATTTTTATCATATCCAGACCAAGTTCCGCGACGAGCGCCGGCCGCGTTTCGGCCTGATGCGCGGCCGCGAATTCACGATGAAGGATGCGTATTCGTTCGATCGCGACCTGGCGGGGCTGCAGCAATCGTATCGGCGCATGTATGAAGCGTATACCCGCATCTTCGATCGCTTCGGCTTGCAGTTTCGCGCCGTGGCGGCCGACAACGGCGCCATCGGCGGTTCCGGTTCGCATGAATTCCATGTGATTGCGGATACGGGCGAGGACGCGCTGGTTTATTGTCCCGATTCGGATTACGCCGCCAATATGGAAGCGGCCGAGGCGGTGGCGCCTTCGAAAGGACGGGCGGCCCCGGCGGCGGCTTTGACCTCGACCCCCACGCCGGGCCAGGCCAAGTGCGAGCAGGTGGCGGCCTTCCTGAAGGTGCCGCTGGAAACGACGGTAAAGTCGATCGTCTTGTCGGCCGAGCCCGCCGAGGAAGGCCGGCCGCGCCAGATCTGGCTGCTGCTGTTGCGCGGCGATCATGAACTCAATGAAGTCAAGGTCGGGAAGATTGCCGGTCTGGCGGCGTATCGTTTCGCATCCGAGGCCGAGATTGTCGAAGCATTCGGCACGCCGCCCGGTTATCTGGGACCGATCGCCACCAAACAGCCGGTACGGATTCTGGCCGACCGCAGCGTCGCCGCCATGAGCGATTTCGTATGCGGGGCCAACCAGGCCGATCATCATTACACGGGCGCGAATTGGGGCCGCGATCTGCCGGAACCGGAAATCGCCGATATCCGCAATGTGGTCGAAGGCGATCCGTCGCCGGACGGCAGGGGCGTGCTGGCGATTCAGCGCGGCATCGAAGTGGGGCATGTGTTCCAGTTGGGTTCCGTGTATTCGGTGGCGATGAAAGCCACATATCTCGATGAGAACGGCAAGCCGCAACCGTTGCAGATGGGCTGCTACGGCATCGGCATCACGCGCATTCTCGGCGCGGCGATCGAGCAGAACTTCGACGATCGCGGCATTATCTGGCCGGCCGCGCTGGCGCCGTTCGAAGTGGTGCTGTGTCCAATGGGATACGACCGCAGCGAAGCGGTCAAGACCGAGATCGACCGCCTGTACGAAGCGCTGGTTGCCGCCGGCGTCGACGTTATCCTTGACGACCGCGGCGAGCGTCCGGGCGCCATGTTCGCGGATTGGGAACTGATCGGCGTGCCGCATCGCATCGTGATCGGCGATCGCGGCCTGAAGGACGGCAATGTCGAATACCAGGGCCGGCGCGATGCCGCGGCAACCGCCGTGCCGCTGGCTGAAGTACTGGGATTCGTGAAAGCCAGGCTGGCCGGCTGACCGTATTCATCTGCAAACAAAAACGCCCGCTTCTCAGAAGCGGGCGTTTTTGTTTGGCATTCGGGAAAATCCCCAAACAGTTATTTCAGGTGTGCGGAAATCAGTTTGGTCATTTCGAACATGGTGACTTCTTTCTTGCCGCCAAAGACAGCCTTCAGCTTATCGTCAGCAACGATATTGCGCTTGTTGGTTGGGTTTTGCAGGTTCTTGGCCTTGATGTATTCCCAGACCTTCTTGGTCACTTCAGTGCGTGGCAACGGTGTCGAACCGACGACTTCGGCCAGGATCGCCGATGGTGTCATTGGTTTCATGAACGCTGCATTTGGCTTGCGCGCAGCTGGCTTGGCGGCAGCCTTGGCTTTCGGTGCTGCTTTCGGTGCTGCTTTGGCTGCGGCTGGCTTAGCTGCAGGTTTTTTGGCTGTTACCATGTTTGAGCCTCCTTAGTATAGGGACGTAGGTTAAATGACTTGATTGAATTGCGTTCTCGATCAGACTCATACGCAGCGCTAATAGTGGTGCGGTTTTCATAGCGACGCAAGTGTTTTTTGCTGGATAAACACGAATACAGCCGTGATTTTGGCGTTGACCGCAATGCGGCATGAAAAAACCATTGTTCCGGATCGGTTTTTGCCGCGCCGGCGGACGGTTTCATAATGCTTTTATATCGTTTCGCATGCGCTCTTATTACATCCCGGGCAACATATTTTTCATGCCGCGCATCATTTTCATCATGCCGCCGCCCTGCATTTTTTTCATCATGCTTTGCATTTGCTCGAATTGCGCCAGCATGCGGTTGACTTCCTGCACCTGCACGCCGGCGCCCGCGGCGATGCGCCGCTTGCGCGTGGCCTTGATCAATTCGGGCTTGGCGCGCTCGCGCGGCGTCATCGAATTGATGATGCCTTCCATCCGGCGTACCTGTTTTTCGGCCTGGTCCATATTCGTTTTTCCGGCGGCCTGCTGCATTTGCGCCGGCAGCTTGTCCATCAATCCGCTGAGGCCGCCCATCTTTTTCATCTGGCCCAACTGGGCCTTGAAATCGTTCAGATCGAATTTGCCGCCGCCCTTGAGCTTTTGCGCCAGTCCTTTGGCAGCCGCGACGTCGACGCCTTTCTGCGCTTCTTCGACCAGCGCCAGGATATCGCCCATGCCCAGGATGCGATTGGCCATGCGGGTCGGATCGAATGCTTCCAGGCCGTCCAGTTTTTCGGCCACGCCGGCGAACTTGATCGGCTTGCCGGTGATGTGGCGCACCGAGAGCGCGGCACCGCCGCGCGAATCGCCGTCCAGCTTGGTCAGCACGATCCCGGTCAGCGGCAGCGCGTCGCTGAAGGCCTTGGCGGTATTGATGGCGTCCTGGCCCAGCATCGCATCGACCACGAACAATGTTTCGATCGGCTTGACCGCGGCATGCATCGCGCTGATTTCCTGCATCATCGCTTCGTCGATGCCGAGGCGGCCGGCGGTATCGATGATCAGGACGTCGTGGTAATGCCGCTTGGCGTAGTCGAGCGCGGCCAGCGCGATGTCGACCGGCTTGTCGGTCGGCTGGCTCGGGAAGAAATCGGCGCCGGCCTGCCCCGTGACGGTTTGCAACTGGCCGATCGCGGCCGGACGGTAGACGTCGGCGGAAACGGTCAGCACTTTTTTCTTTTTGCTTTCGCGCAGGTATTTGGCAAGCTTGCCGACGGTGGTGGTTTTGCCGGCGCCCTGCAGGCCGGCCATCAGGATGATGGCCGGCGGCTGGGTTGCAAAATTGAGTTGCGATGCCTCGGCGCCCAGATCGGCGCCCATCAGGCGCGCCAGTTCGCGCTGCACCACGCCGACCAGCGCCTGGCCCGGCGTGAGCGAGGAAATGACTTCCGCGCCCAGGGATTTTTCCTTGACGTTGGCAATGAATTCGCGCACGGCGGGCAGGGCGACGTCGGCTTCCAGCAGCGCCAGGCGCACTTCGCGCAGCATGTCGGCGGTATTGGCTTCGGTCAGGCGGGCTTCGCCGCGCATGGTCTTGACGACCTTGGCCAAGCGTTGGGTGAGATTGTCGAGCATGATGGATGATCTTTTAAAAACGCCATTCTACCGCGATCGGCCGCGGCCCGGCCGGCTCCCGCATCGGGCGGCGGCGCGGCTTGAAATCGCCAAGCATAACCATATATATAGTATTCCCGCCAAAATACCGCACCAATGCGCACTGGTATAAAATCAGCACATGCAAAATTATCTGTTCATTCTCGCCGCGCTGATCTATCTGGTCTGCGCGTTTTTGCCGTCCGCATGGCGCAATACCTTGTCGCTGGCGATTCTGGGCGGCTGGCTGCTGCATGGCGCCGCGCTGGCGATTGACGTCAGCGGTCCCGGTGAATTGCGGGTCGGCTTTGCGGCGATGCTGTCGGCCACTTTATGGGTATCGGTGGCTGCATACTGGCTGGAGAACCGCAATTTCACGCTGGACAGCCTGCGCGTGCTGGTGCTGCCGGTGTCGGCCGTGGCGGTGGTGCTGCCCGCGCTGTTTCCCGGCAACATGATTACGCTGGACGGGAAATCGCCGCTGTTTTTATGGCATATCTTCATTTCGATTCTGGCGTACAGCACGCTGACGATCGCGGCTTTCCATGCCGTGCTGATGGTACTGCAGGAAGGGCGGCTGCATGCGCGGCCCGGCGCGGCGGCGCAAAGCGGCTGGTTCGCTTCGGCACTGGATCGCTTGCCGGCATTGCTGACGATGGAAAAATTGCTGTTTCGCCTGATCGGGTTCGGCTTTTTCCTGCTGACGCTGACTGTCTTGTCCGGCGTATTCTTTTCGGAAGAACTGTTCGGCAGGGCGTTCAAGTGGGATCACAAGATTATTTTTACGTTGTTGTCATGGGCATTGTTCGGATTATTGCTGGCCGGGCGGCGCTGGCAAGGCTGGCGCGGCCGCACCGCGCTGGGCTTCACGCTGACCGGTTTTGCCATTTTATTCCTCGCGTATGTGGGTAGCCGCTTCGTGCTGGAAGTCATTTTGCATCGGGTGCTGGTATGAAATTACTGATTTGGCTGGTGGTGGCGTGGGCGGTCGTGGTCTGGATGCAGCGCGCCAAGAAAAACATGGCCAGGCGCGCGCGCGATGCGGCGGCTCAGGCCGCGGCCGGCGCCGACTTCGGCGCGGCCGGCGCGGGCGGAGTGGGTGGGAATCGCAACCCGTTCAGCGCCGGCGCGCAGCCTTCGCCGTCGCAGGCATCGCCGGCCATTGAGCAGATGGTCCAGTGCGCGCAATGCGGCATTCATTTCCCGAAATCGGAAGCAATCCAGGCGCGCGGCACCGGCAGGGTTTTCTGCTGCACCGAGCATCGGGAACTGCATGCGCTCGATGCCGGCGCCGGCGTTCACTAGCGGCGGCTGAGGGGCTGACAATGGCCGCGGCCGTCTTCAATATCAATGCCGGCGGCTGGTGCGAAGGCGCGCGCTGGGCGCCTTCGCCGAATTGCGATGCGCGTCCGCCGGAAGCCGCGGTCAGCTTGTTGCTTGTCCACAACATCAGCTTGCCGCCGGATGAATTCGGCGGTCCCTATATTGCGGACCTGTTTGCCAATCGGCTGGATTACGAAGCCCATCCTTATTTCGACCAATTGCGTTCCTTGCGCGTGTCGGCGCATTTTCTGATCGGCCGCGACGGCGCGGTGACGCAATTCGTTTCCGCCGACGACCGCGCCTGGCATGCCGGCGTCTCGGTTTATGCCGGCCGGGAGCGGTGCAACGATTTTTCCATCGGCATCGAAGTCGAGGGCAGCGACTTCCGGCCTTTCGACGAGGCGCAATATAGTGCGCTGGCTGCCTTGACCGAAGCGCTGCTCAAGCACTATCCGATCACCGATCTGGCCGGGCACGAACATGTCGCTCCGGGCCGCAAAACCGATCCGGGGCCTTATTTTGATTGGGTCCGGTACCGCGAATCCCTGTGCCGGAGCGGCTTGCGGCAGGTAAATGGAGCGCTACCGCGCATGCCTATTGCATGACGCGCATGTCAACACTTTTTGTCATATAAATAGCTGCAAATAGCGGTTGCACACTCTGATTCTAACCACTAGAATTAGTCATCAATTCAATAAAAAACCTACATCTAGTATCTTTTGTCTAGTTATCGCGTCCGAGGCCCTATGTTCTCCGCGCGATAAAACGTTTTGGACGGCGTGCTGAACAGCGTTTTGCGCGCGCCACTCTGGAATTCAGTGGTAGCGGCAGCATGAAGCCGATGTTTTTATAATTAAATGTACTCATTCAGTGAACCCTTCGCATGCACACTATGTATACAGAGGGGTTCGAATCGCAACGACAGGTTATCTGCCCGTCATCATGGTCTCAGGAGGCTCCCGTGCGCTCAACTCAAGAAATTTCAGCTAAATCCCCAATCGATCCCGGTGTGATTTCATCGTCCATTCCGCCGTCATCGGGCAATTCCCTGGCCCGCGCCGCCTCGACCCTGGGCGATTACCGCATCATCCGCCGCAATGGCGCAGTCGTCGGTTTCGAACCGTCGAAGATTTCGATCGCGGTCACCAAGGCATTCCTCGCCGTCAACGGCGGGCAGGGCGCGGCTTCGGCGCGCGTGCGCGAAATGGTCGAGCAACTGACCAGCAACGTGGTGTCGGCGCTGGTGCGCCGCCAGCCGGCCGGCGGCACTTTCCATATTGAAGATATCCAGGACCAGGTTGAACTGTCGCTGATGCGTTCCGGCGAGCACGATGTCGCACGGGCATATGTGCTGTACCGCGCCAAGCGCATGGAAGAACGCAGCCAGAAACACGCCGAATCCGGCGGCAGCCAGGACCTGTCGGCGCCGCAAATCCATGTGGTCGAAAACGGCGAGCGCCGTCCGCTGGACATGAACCAGGTGCGCGATCTGATTTCGGCGGCATGCATCGGGCTGGAAAAGCATGTCGACGCAAATGCGATTCTGGCCGAGACGGTCAAGAACCTGTACGACGGCGTGCCGGTGGAAGAGTTGTACAAATCGGCGATCCTGGCGGCGCGCGCGCTGATGGAAAAGGATCCGGCCTATAGCCAGGTCACGGCGCGTCTGCTGATGCACACGATCCGCAAGGAAGTCTTCGGCAAGGAAGTGGCGCAAGCCGACGCGCCGGCCGAATACGTGGAATATTTCCCGCGTTTCATCAAGAAGGGTATCGAAGGCGAGCTGCTGGATCCGAAACTGGCCCAGTTCGACCTGCCGCGCCTGGCCGATGCATTGCTGCCGGAGCGCGATCTGCAATTCGGCTATCTCGGCCTGCAGACCCTGTATGACCGCTACTTCCTGCATATCCAGGATATCCGCATCGAAATGCCGCAGGCGTTCTTCATGCGGGTGGCGATGGGACTGTCGCTCAATGAAATCAATCGCGAAGAGCGCGCCATCGAGTTCTACAACCTGTTGTCCTCGTTCGATTTCATGAGCTCGACGCCGACGCTGTTCAACTCCGGCACGCTGCGTTCGCAACTCTCGTCGTGCTACCTGACCACCGTCGCCGACGATCTGGACGGCATCTACGAAGCCATCAAGGAAAACGCATTGCTGGCCAAATACGCCGGCGGCCTGGGCAACGACTGGACCCCGGTGCGTTCGCTGGGCGCCCACATCAAGGGCACCAACGGCCGTTCGCAGGGCGTGGTGCCGTTCCTCAAGGTAGTCAACGACACCGCCGTCGCGGTCAACCAGGGCGGCAAGCGCAAGGGCGCGGTCTGCGCCTATCTGGAAACATGGCACATGGATATCGAGGAATTCCTCGATCTGCGCAAAAACACCGGCGACGACCGCCGCCGCACCCATGACATGAACACCGCCAACTGGATTCCGGACCTGTTCATGAAGCGCGTCATGGAAAAAGGCGAATGGACCCTGTTCTCGCCTTCCGACGTGACCGACCTGCACGACAAGTTCGGCAAGGCATTCGAAGATGCCTACCTTGCCTATGAAGAAAAGACCGTGCGCGGCGAACTGAAGCTGTTCAAGAAGGTTCAGGCGCTGGATCTGTGGCGCAAGATGCTGTCGATGCTGTTCGAAACCGGCCATCCATGGATCACTTTCAAGGATCCTTGCAATGTCCGCTCGCCGCAGCAGCACGTCGGCGTGGTCCACAGCTCGAACCTGTGCACCGAAATCACGCTCAACACCAACGACAGCGAAATCGCGGTCTGCAACCTGGGCTCGGTGAACCTGCCGTCGCACATGAAAGACGGCCAGCTGGACCTGGTCAAGCTGCAAAAGACCATCCATACCGCCATGCGGATGCTGGATAACGTGATCGACATCAACTATTACGCAGTCAAGAAGGCGCGCGATTCGAACCTGCGCCATCGCCCGGTCGGCCTGGGCATCATGGGTTTCCAGGACTGCCTGCACATGATGCGCATCCCTTACGCTTCGCAAGAAGCGGTCAAGTTTGCCGACAGTTCGATGGAAGCCGTCTGCTATTACGCTTATTACGCCTCGACCGAACTGGCCGAAGAGCGCGGCCGCTACAGTTCGTACCGCGGTTCGCTGTGGGATCGCGGCATCCTGCCGCAGGATTCGCTGAAGCTGTTGGCCGACCAACGCGGCGGCTACCTGGAAGTGGATATGTCCGAAACCCTGGACTGGACCGAACTGCGCGGCCGCATCAAGCAATTCGGCATGCGCAATTCGAATTGCGTGGCGATCGCGCCGACCGCGACCATTTCCAACATCATCGGCGTCTCGGCCTGTATCGAACCGACTTACCAGAACCTGTACGTCAAATCGAACCTGTCCGGCGAATTCACCGAAATCAACGAATACCTGGTGCGGGATCTGAAGGCGCGCGGCCTGTGGGACGAAGTGATGATTTCCGATCTCAAATACTTCGACGGCAGCCTGGCCAAGATCGACCGCATTCCGCAAGACCTGCGTTCGATCTACGCCACCGCGTTCGAAGTCGAGCCGTCATGGCTGGTGGAAGCCGGCTCGGTGCGCCAGAAGTGGATCGATCAGTCGCAATCGCTGAATATCTATATGGCGGGCGCATCCGGCAAGAAGCTGGACGAAACCTACAAGCTGGCCTGGCTGCGCGGTCTGAAGACCACTTATTACCTGCGTACTATCGGCGCCACCCACATGGAGAAATCGACCACCAAGACCGGCGCGTTGAATGCGGTCAACGTCGACGGCGCGGCTACCGGCGGCGCCCAGGCTTCGTACGCATCGGCGCCTGCCGCGGCGCAGGAAACGGACGGTCCGGCCTGCATGATGCGTCCCGGCGATCCTGGTTTCGAAGAGTGCGAAGCTTGCCAGTAAGCGGCCGGCGCGCGCCTTCGTAAGCAAGGGTAAACAATCGTAATTGATAGAAACAGCAGAACGACCCGGCTTCGGCCGGGTCTATAACTAGAACAGACGCAGATTCAGTAAAGGAATAAACATGCTTTCTTGGGATGATGAAGTTACAGCGCCGGCGCCCCGCGCCCCCGCCGCCCCACAGCCGCAGTTGCAGAGCATCGAAACGCGTCCGCAATATGGCGATATTGCGCTCAACCCGGCATTGGTGACGCGCAACGACGCGGCGCCGGTCGACGTCGCCAGCCGCGTCAACGCGGCCGACAAGCGCATTATCAACGGCCATACCGACGTCAACCAGCTGGTGCCGTTCAAATACAAATGGGCCTGGGACAAGTACCTGGCGGGCTGCGCCAATCACTGGATGCCCCAGGAAATCAACATGCAGCGCGATATCGAGCTGTGGAAGAACCCGAACGGGCTGACCGAAGACGAACGCCGTCTGGTCAAGCGCAACCTGGGCTTTTTCGTGACCGCCGATTCGCTGGCGGCCAATAACATCGTGCTCGGCACCTACCGCCACATCACCGCGCCGGAATGCCGCCAATATCTGCTGCGCCAGGCTTTCGAAGAAGCGATCCATACCCACGCGTATCAATACATCGTTGAATCGCTGGGCCTGGACGAGTCGGAAATCTTCAACGCGTATCACGAAGTCAAATCGATCCGCGACAAGGACGAGTTCCTGATCCCGTTCATCAACACGCTGACCGATCCGCAATTCACGACCGGCACTACCGAGAGCGACCAGAAATTATTGAAGTCGCTGATCGTCTTCGCCTGCATCATGGAAGGGCTTTTCTTCTATGTCGGCTTTACGCAGATCCTGGCGCTGGGCCGTCAGAACAAGATGATGGGCGCGGCCGAACAGTATCAATATATTTTGCGCGACGAGTCGATGCACTGTAACTTCGGCATCGATTTGATCAACACAATCAAGATGGAAAACCCGCATTTGTGGACGCCGGAATTTCGCGAAGAAATCAAAGCGTTGTTTTTAAGCGCAGTAGAGTTGGAATATCGCTACGCAGAGGATACAATGCCGCGAGGTGTACTGGGTTTGAATGCGCCGATGTTCAAAGGCTACTTGCGATTCATTGCAAATCGCCGCGCGCAGCAGATCGGAATTGAACCGTTGTTTGCTCAAGAAGAAAATCCGTTCCCATGGATGAGTGAGATGATCGATTTGAAGAAGGAGCGCAACTTCTTCGAAACACGGGTCATCGAATATCAAACAGGTGGTGCACTGAACTGGGAGTAAGTTTGCGGTCCGGTCAAAACTCTTCAGACCGGATCACAGGCCGACGATATGGAACCAGTACGGATTGAATCGACAAGAAGCTGAGCTTCCAAGAACCGAAAGGCGATCACCAAATTTAATGAACAGACCGAATCGCTCTGCTCTAATACTGCCGCTTAACCCGACAATGTCTGGCGAGGCGGCTTTTTCTTTGCAAAACCGCATGGTGTGCGGTAAAGATATTCCGACGCTGGCGTAATTATCGCCGGCGTTTTTTTTGGTTTGCCGCGACGCGGATCTGCAGGAATGGGGTCTGCGTCCACGCCTATCCGGGCGCGGCAGCCGATTATGGCTGAAGTGCTGCATAGCTGAGGGGATGCAGCAGTTCAGCTGGTGCCGAATTCATTAGCGCAAACAGAAGCTTGCTTGTGCCGATGAATAATCCGCCAGAACCATCGCGATGGGACTGGAGGGTTTCAATCAAGCTTGATTTTTTCCATCACGTGAAGGAGAAACAAAATGGCAACAGCAGCAAAAAAACCCGCAGCGAAGAAACCAGTCGCTAAGAAGCCAGCCGCTAAAGCAGCAGCGCCTAAAAAAGCCGCAGTCGCAGCTAAAAAGCCTGTAGCAAAAGCAGCAGCTAAACCAGCAGCGAAGAAGCCAGTCGCTAAAAAAGCAGCAGCCAAGCCAGCAGCGAAGAAGCCAGTCGCTAAAAAGGCAGTTGCAGCCAAAAAGCCGGTAGCGAAGAAGGCAGTCGCGGCCAAGAAGCCGGTAGCAGCCAAAAAGCCAGTGGCTAAAAAGGCAGTTGCAGCTAAAAAGCCGGCAGCGAAGAAGCCAGTCGCTAAAAAGGCAGTAGCAGCCAAAAAGCCAGTGGCCAAGAAGGCAGTTGCAGCTAAAAAGCCAGTCGCCAAGGCAGCAGCCAAGCCGGCAGCGAAGAAGCCAGTCGCTAAAAAGGCAGCAGCCAAGCCGGCAGCGAAGAAGCCAGTCGCTAAAAAGGCAGCAGCCAAGCCGGCAGCTAAAAAGCCAGTCGCCAAGGCAGCAGCCAAGCCGGCAGCGAAGAAGCCAGCCGCGAAGAAGCCTGTCGCAGCAAAGCCGGCCGCTCCAGCCGTCAAGACTGTGTTGAATCCGGCAGCAGCATGGCCGTTCCCAACAGGCACAAACCGTCCGTAATATTCGACGGTTACCGTGTCATGCCTGATATGCAGGCATATCCGCTACGTGGCGTTGCTGCGTAGCGGTTTTTTTTTGTCGGCGCGGAAGCCTCGCAAACCTCGCAGGCGCCGCACCGGCTGTTAGACTATGGCGTGAGCGGGCGGATCATCCGCCGCTCGTCGCTTAAATGGGGAGTATGCCGTGCTGTACAGTATTTTTATCATGATCGTCGATGTGATTGCCAGCCTGCTGGCCGGCATCCTGCTGCTGCGTTTCTGGATACAGGTGGTGCGGGTGCGGCCGCCGTTGAGCCTGGGCCAGTTCATGTTCCAACTGTCGGACTGGCTGGTGAAACCGCTGCGCAGGATATTGCCGGGTATCGGCGGCTACGATTGGGCCAGCCTGCTGGGCGCGTTCCTGATCGTGGTGCTGTCGATCCTCGCCAGCGTCGGCATGACCACCGGCTTTGTGCCCGAGTTCATTTTCTGGATGTCGCTGCTGCGCTTCGTGTCATGGATTCTGTTCGGTTTCATGGCGCTGCTGATCGTCGAAGCCGTCTTCAGCTGGGTCAATCCGCATGCGCCGCTGGCGCCGTTCATCCGCGCGCTGACCGAACCCCTGCTGCGGCCGCTGCGCCGGGTAGTGCCGTTGATCGGCAATGTCGATCTGTCGCCGCTGGTTGCGCTGATCCTGCTGCAGATCGCGCAGAAATTGCTGAGCGCGCTGATTTTCTCGGTGATTTAAACGCCTTCCCGGTAAAAAACAAGGGAAGCGCTGCCTGAACAGCGCTTCCCTTTATCCTTGCCTTATTCCCTGCTTCCCAACGACCGGATTTATTTGGTTTGTGTCGCTTTCCATTGGGTCAGCGCCTGCAGCGTGTTCGAGACATGCTCGTCCGGATTCATGCTGGTGTATTCATACACGATCGTATGGTCGGGCGCGATCACATAGGAAGTGCGGGTGGCGTGCTTGGCATCCAGTACCGCATCGTACGATGTCATGATCTTCTTGTCGGTATCCGCCGCCACCGAAAATTTGCTGCGGCATTCGCTGACCGAGAACTTGTTCAGCGTTTCGATGTTGTCGCCGGAGACGCCGATCACGGTTGCGCCCAGCGCCTTGTAGCGATCGACCGCATCGGCAAACAGATGGGCTTCAATGGTGCAGCCCTTGGTGAACGCCGCCGGATAGAAATACAGCACCACCGGGCCTTTTTTCAGCACGGCATCCAGGTCGAAGGTCGAGACTTCGCCGCCCAGCGAGGCCTGGGTCTTGAAATCCGGCGCCTTGCTGCCGGGTTTGAGGGCCGCAAGGGCCTGGTTGGCGGTGAACAGCGCCGCTGTCAGGCAGATGGCAATACGCAATGCCTGCAAGGTTGAACCGATACGCGGATGGATCATGGCAACTCCTGTGAGTTAGTTGAAGCGATAGCCGAAAGCACCTTCAAAGCGTTGGCCGATTTCGTCCAGTGTCGGCGTGTGATTTTGCGGACCTTGAGAAGCGATCTTGATCGATCCCATCAGGCTGGACAAGCGTCCAATAGTGGGCCAGTCCAGGCCGTGCGTCAATCCAAACAGCATGCCGGCCCGGAAAGCGTCGCCGCAGCCGGTCGGATCGGCAATCGCGTCGGCTTTTACGCAGGGGATTTCGATGCGTTCGCCGCCGGTATAAATATCCGCCCCCAGTTCGCCGCGGGTAACGACCAGCGCCTCGACCTGGGCGGCAATCTGCGCCAGGGACAGGCCGGTGCGGCTGGTCAGCAACTCGGCTTCATAGTCATTGACCGCGACATAGGTCGCCTGTTCGATGAAATGCTTCAATTCCTCGCCGTTGAACATCGGCAGCCCCTGGCCCGGATCGAAAATGAACGGCACGCCCAGCGCCAGCGCCTGTTCGGCGTGCTGCAGCATGCCGTCGCGGCCGTCCGGCGCGATGATCGCCAGTTTGACTTCGCCTGCATCGCTCACCTTGTTGTCGTGCGACGCCATCATTGCGCCGGGGTGGAATGCCGTGATCTGGTTGCTGTCGGCGTCGGTGGTGATGAAGCACTGCGCGGTGAAACTGGAGTCGATCACGCGCACGCACTTGTTCGAAATCGCCAGGTTTTCCAGCCGTTCCAGATAGGGTGCGCCGTCCTGTCCCAGCGTCGCCATGATCACCGGATCGCCGCCCAGCAATTTCAGGTTATACGCGATATTGCCCGCGCAGCCGCCGAATTCGCGGCGCATCGTCGGCACGTAAAACGAGACATTGACCTTATGCAACTGGTCCGGCAGCAGGGATTCCGAAAAGCGGCCCTCGAATTGCATGATGTTGTCGAACGCCAGCGAACCGCAGATAAGAGAAGTCATAAAAATATTGGATTTATTAGGAGAGTGGCAGCATTGTAAAAGAAACACTGCCAGATAGCGCGGCTGACGAAAATTTAAGGATAAAACAGATACACGCGGTAACCGGAGGCGACGGTCTGCGTCAGCGTGAATGACAGCTTGACCGGCTGTTCGGTATCGCTCCCCATGCCGGCTTCGACGCTCTGGCCGGGCGGCAGGTAGTCTGCCGGTGCAAATACCCTGCGGATCAGGGCATTTTCGTCATCGTCATTGAGGGTCAGCTCGATATCGGGCCAGGCCAGCGCGACATCGGCGCGATTGCGCAGCAGCAGATTCAGGGTCAGCGTGGGCTGGTCCGGGGCGGCCGCCTGCAGTTCATTCGATTCGATCGACAATTGATTGATTTGCCGCGGCAACCCAACCGTGCAGCGCAGCGGCTGGCAGGCGGCGGCCAGCAGCGGTTTCAGGCGCGGCGCGGCCAGGGCGATCCGGTTGCGTTCCAGATAGATGCCCTGGGCTATCGCGGTAAATACCAGAATGACGCTGAATACGATCATCAAGATGCGGCGCAGGCGCGCGCGGCGTTGCCTGCGCTGCGCGGCCAGAATGAATTCGGGTTGCTGCCCGGCGTCGGCGTCGGCATTTTCGCGCTCATCGGTGTTCCCGTATTCTTCGGCGCGGGCGGTTTCGCCGGCGTCGCCGCCTTCGTCGAATTCATCGCGCGGCGGGCTCGACTGGTGCATGGGCAGCAGCACGGCATCGAAATCGCCGGCGTCGTCCGGTTCCGGTTTGCGCCATGCGGCGGGCGCTTCTTCCGTTTCTTCCGCTTCGATCATCAGTGCGTCGGCGGCGGCTTCGTTCTCGCGGCCGGCTTCATCTTCGGCCGGCGGCGGCAGATCCCTGTTCTCCATGTCCCAGGCGGCTTCGATCTCCGCCATGGCGTCGGCGTCGGGCAAGGGCGTCGCGGGCGGCTCGCCGTAATTCGGCGCGGCGGCCCTGGCGCGGGCCATTGCCGGCGTGATGGCGGATGCTGCGGGGGCGATGGGCAGTGGCGCGGCGGGCCAATTGTGGTTGCCGGCGGATTGGTCCGGCAGCAGATGCGCGTTGCCGTTGAATACTTCGTTGCAATTGCCGCAGCGTACCAGGCCGTCGCGCAATTTCAGTTGATCGTTGGCGACCCGGAACGTGGTCTGGCAAAACGGACATTGGGTCGCCAGCGCCATGATCGGGACCGGTTCAAGCCGCCGCGGCCATGTCCGCGTCCGGCAGTTTTCCGGACAATGCGACCCAGCCGTCGAGTTGATCTGCGACCGTGAGCGCAATGTACGGCGCGTACGAAGCGATCACGCTTTCGGCCTGCGCCGCCAGCACGCCCGACAATACCAGCGCGCCGCCCGGCGCCACGCGCGAAGCCAGCATCGGCGCCATCAGCATCAGCGGTCCGGACAGGATATTGGCGGCCACGACGTTGAAACGCGTGCCGGCCGGATGCAGGCGGGCGAAATCGTCCGGCAGCAGGTATTCGACCTCGCAATGATTGCGGGCGGTGTTGAATTCGGCCGATTGCAGCGCCTGCGGATCGATATCCACCCCGATCACGACGCCGGCGCCGACTTTCTTTGCGATCAGTGCCAGGATGCCCGAACCGCAGCCGTAGTCGAGCACGGACTGCCCCGCCTTGATATTGGCTTCCAGCCATTCCATGCACAAACGGGTGGTCGGATGGCTGCCGGTGCCGAACGCCAGGCCGGGATCGAGTTCCAGGATCAGGGCTTGCGGATCGGGCGCATCGTGCCAGCTCGGCACGACCCAGATATTCTTGCCGATATGAATCGGTTCGAACTGCGATTGCGTCAGCCGCACCCAGTCCTGTTCAGCCACCGAGCGCAGCTGGTAAGCCGGAACGGCGTCCAGATTGCCGGCTTCGGCGGCCGCTGCGACCAGTGCGGCATGGTCGCTGCCTTCATCGACCAGCGCAACCACGCGGCTGCGTTCCCAGGCGGCCCGTTCCAGCACCATGCCCGGTTCGCCGAACAGCGGCTGTTCGGCATCGGTGCCCAGATCGGCGTCTTCGACCGAAACCGATAGCGCGCCGGCTTCCATCAGTGCGTCGGACAAGCTCTCCGCCTGATCTCTGGCCACTTCCACGACGATTTCGGTCCAGCTCATGATTGCCCTTGATGGATGCCTTGCTATTTACTTCGCCGGTTTCTTCGGCTCTTTCAACGGATCGGGCCGTTCTGAAAGTTTTTGTTCCAGATAGTGGATATTGGTTCCGCCTTCGATGAAGCGGGCATCCACCATCAGTTCGCGATGCAGCGGAATATTGGTCTGGATGCCTTCAACCACCATTTCCGACAGCGCGATCTGCATGCGGCGGATTGCCTGCTCGCGCGTGGCGCCATAGGCAATCACCTTGCCGACCATCGAATCGTAATTCGGCGGCACGTAATAGCCGGCGTAGGCGTGCGAATCGACGCGGATCCCGGGGCCGCCCGGCGCATGCCACGACTGGATGCGCCCCGGCGACGGCGTGAACTTGAACGGGTCTTCGGCGTTGATGCGGCACTCGATGGCATGGCCCTTGAGTTCGATATCGCGCTGGCGATAGCGCAGCTTTTCGCCGGCGGCAATGCGAATCTGCTCCTGCACGATGTCGACGCCTGTAATCATTTCGGTGACCGGATGCTCGACCTGCACGCGGGTGTTCATTTCAATGAAATAGAACTCGCCGTTTTCGTACAGGAATTCGAACGTGCCGGCGCCGCGGTAGTCCATCTTGCGGCAGGCCTCGGCGCAGCGCTCGCCGATTTTTTCGATGATCTTGCGCGGAATGCCGACTGCCGGCGCTTCTTCGATCACTTTCTGATGGCGGCGCTGCATCGAGCAGTCGCGTTCGCCGAGCCAGATCGCGCTTTTGTATTCGTCGGCCAATATCTGGATTTCCACGTGGCGCGGATTTTCCAGGTACTTCTCCATATAGACTTCGGGATTGCCGAATGCCGCGCCGGCTTCGGTCTTGGTCATGCTGACCGCATTGACCAGCGCCGCTTCGGTATGCACCACGCGCATGCCGCGCCCGCCGCCGCCGCCGGCCGCCTTGATGATGACCGGATAACCGACGGCGCGCGCGATGCGCACGATTTCCTTCGGATCTTCGGGCAGGGCGCCTTCGGAGCCCGGCACGCAAGGCACGCCGGCCTTGATCATGGCCTGTTTGGCGGAAACCTTATCGCCCATCATGCGGATGTTTTCGGCGCGCGGGCCGATGAAAACGAAGCCGGATTCTTCGACGCGTTCGGCGAAATCGGCATTTTCCGACAGGAAGCCGTAGCCGGGATGGATCGCCTGGGCATCGGTCACTTCGGCGGCGCTGATGATCGCCGGCATGTTCAGATAGCTGAGCGCGGAAGAAGCGGGGCCGATGCAGACCGACTCGTCGGCCAGTTTGACGTATTTGGCTTCGCGGTCGGCTTCGGAATGCACGACAACCGTCTTGATGCCCATTTCGCGGCAGGCGCGCTGGATTCTAAGGGCAATTTCGCCACGGTTGGCGATGAGTATTTTTTCAAACATATCAGGAATCGCTAGAGGTCGGCATTAAGGTCGTCATGATTAAATAACGGCGTGAACGGGGGGCGGGGCATTGCCGCGGCGCCCGGGTTATCCGGACGGGCGGCTGCCGCGGGCTTGGCGCCTGTCAGCCCAGAATGAACAACGGCTGGCCGAATTCGACCGGCTGGCCGTTTTCGATCAGGATCTGCTTGACCACGCCACCCTTGTCGGTGTCGATCTCGTTCAGCAATTTCATTGCTTCGATAATGCAAAGGGTGGCGCCTTCCTTGACTTCGCTGCCGATTTCGACGAACGGCGGCGAGCCCGGCGCCGAGGAGCGGTAGAAAGTGCCGACCATCGGCGACTTGACGACATAGCCTTCCGGTTCGGCAGGGAGCGCGGCTGCCGGCGCGGCGCCCACAGGCGCTGCCGCGGGGGCGGCGCTGTATTGCGGCACGCCTTGCGGCTGCATCATGACGACCTGGTTTTGCGGCTGGGCGGACGATTTGACGATACGAACCTTGCTTTCGCCTTCCGTCACTTCCAATTCCTCGATATCGGACTCGGCGACCAGGTCAATCAGCGTTTTGAGTTTTCGTAAATCCATTTCAATTCCCTAGAGTAATATTTTGTAAAGACTGGTCGATCGAAGAATCGAAGCGAGGCCGGCGCGGGTGCTGGGCGCCGGGTTGCCCGTACGTTTACATTTGAGTGAGAGCGTAATCAATGGCCAGGCGATAACCTTCCACGCCGAGTCCAGCGATGACGCCTTTTGCTATGTCCGACAAATAGGAAGAATGCCGGAATGTTTCACGCTGGTGAATATTGGAAATATGCACTTCGATGAATGGGATGGCGACCCCGGACAGCGCATCGCGCAGTGAAACGCTGGTATGCGTGAGGCCGCCTGCATTGATGATGATGGCGTCGACGCCTTCGGTGCGGGCCTGGTGGATGCGGTCGATCAGGGCGCCTTCATGATTGCTTTGAAACGCAGTCAAGGCGGCGCCGGCATCCCCGGCTTGCCGGACCGCACGGCGTTCGATGTCGGTCAATGTTGTCATTCCATAAACTTCCGGCTGACGGGTGCCCAGTAAATTCAGGTTGGGGCCGTTCAGCAGGAGCAGTGTTTTTGCCATGAAGTCTATGTGCGTTTGACGATGATGGCCGCATTTTGCCGTTAAATGGCGATGACTGGCAAGAAAAACTTTGTTAAAGCTATTTGGCCGCAGGCATCCCCGCAGCGATGTCTTTGCGCAATACCGCAAAATCCAGCGCGCCGATATAAGTTTTCTGAATGACCCCATCCGCGCCCACCAGCAAGGTAAAGGGCAGTCCGCCGACTGCATTTCCCAAGTCGCGCATGACGCCGATGGCGTTGCTGCCGCCCACATACAACGGATAATCGATTTTCAGCTTGGCGGCGAACTCGCTCAGTTTGTCGGCGGAATCCACGCCGATGCCGATGATCTGCAAGCCGGGCATTTCATGATGCAGCGCAACCAGCTCCGGCATTTCCTCCACGCAAGGGCCGCACCAGCTGGCCCAGAAATTGATCAGCAAGGGCTTGCCTTGCCATTTCGCCAAAGGTTGCGGCTGGCCGTTCAAATCGGGCAATGTCTGCGCGAACAGTTGCGAGAGCGCCTTGTCCTGGGGCGTTTTCGGTTTGCTGCGCTGGTTGCCGACGTAGACGCCGATGGCCGCGGCCAGAATGGCGATGAATACCAATAAAAGGGTCTTGCGCGTCATATTCATTTCTATGTTCATTCCCATATTGATTGTTATGTCGATGCTTCTTCCTGCATCAGGCGGCGCAGCATCTCCGCGTTGGCGCGTTCCGGCCGTTTGCCCGGCGCCGCCTTGAGGCTGCCGCGCAAATCGTCGATATGATACAGGCTCAGGTGAACGCCCTCCGCCTGTGCGCGGTCCTGGCGCTTCAGGAAGCTCAAGGTTTCCACCGGCGCATGGCCGGCGCGGAAGTGTGCGCTTTCCGATACCGCATATTGAATGCCCCGGTTCAGCAAAAATATCTCGACGTCCTTGGCGCTTTCGGTAAACAGCTGCAGATGTATGTCCGAGTGTTCGCCGGCAGTGCCGTTGAGCGCGGCGCCGGTGAGGTAAGGCGAAAATTGCGCCAGTTCCGCCATCAATTCCAGCGCCAGCTCGCGCAGATGCCGCAAGCGCGCCGGTTGCGTGTCGCCGAAGAAGAGGGCGTTATGCTGGCGGACTTCTTCTTCGATCTGGGCGTTATCCGGCAGTAAATCGCCGCGAACCTTGTTGGCGCCGAGGATTTGCCGGGCCGCCTTGCGCTTGGCGCTGCCATAGTCGGCGCCGTCTTCGGCAATCATGCGGGCCGCCGCGACGGCGATTTCGGCGCGCAGCAATTCGGTGTCTGAGGAGCGGTCGCTGGACATGCTTGGTCTTTGTTGACTGATATGGCCCGTCATCTTAATCCGATAATCGCCTTGCCGCAGGGCATGGCGCCATTTCCCGGCGCCATACGCCGAAATATGAGCCGGGAATTTGGCGGGGATTCGGCGCGGATTCGGCAGGAACGCGGCGGCGTCGGGTAAAATCACGCCATTCCATTTTTGAACGCAGTTATGCATATTCACATTCTCGGTATTTGCGGCACTTTCATGGGCGGCCTTGCAGTGCTGGCCAAACAGGCCGGCCATACCGTTACCGGTTGCGATGCAAATGTCTATCCGCCGATGAGTACGCAGCTGGAAGCGCAGGGAATTGAACTGATCCAGGGTTTCGATCCGTCCCAGATCAGCCTGGGGCCGGACCTGTACGTTATCGGCAATGTGGTTTCGCGCGGCAATCCGCTGATGGAGGAAATCCTGAATCGCGGCCTGCCGTATACCTCCGGTCCGCAATGGATGGGCGAAAATATTCTCCGCGATAAATGGGTGCTGGCAGTGGCCGGCACGCACGGCAAGACCACCACGTCCTCGATGCTGGCCTGGATACTGGAAGATGCCGGCTATGCACCGGGTTTCCTGATCGGCGGCGTGCCGCTCAATTTCGGCATTTCCGCGCGGCTGACCGGGGCTGCCGGCGAATCTGCATCCGAATCCGAATCGATCTTTTTCGTGATCGAAGCGGACGAATACGATACGGCTTTCTTCGATAAGCGCAGCAAGTTCGTTCATTACCACGCCAAAACCGCGATCCTGAACAATCTCGAATACGACCATGCCGATATTTTCCCCGACCTGGGCGCCATCGAAACCCAATTCCATCATCTGGTGCGCACCATTCCGGGCATCGGCAGGCTGATCGTCAATCGGCGCGAATCCGCGCTGGAATCGGTGCTGGCGCGCGGCTGCTGGAGCGAAAGCGAATGGTTCGGCGTGGACGGCGGGCAGGACGGCTGGGCCCTGATCACTCATGACGACGACAGCTTCGACGTGATGTTCAATGGCGAACCGCTCGGCACGGTGGCATGGGCGCTGGGCGGCGAGCACAACCGCATGAACGGCCTGGCCGCCATTGCCGCGGCGCGCCATGTCGGCGTGCCGCCGGCGCTGGCGATCGCCGCGCTGGGGCGTTTCGAAAACGTCAAGCGCCGCATGGAATTGCGCGGCAGCGTCGGCAAGGTTGCCGTCTATGACGACTTCGCCCATCACCCGACCGCAATCGAAACCACCGTGGCCGGGCTGCGCAGGAAAATCGGCGCCGGCCGCATTCTGGCGGTACTGGAGCCGCGCTCCAATACGATGAAGCTCGGCATCATGAAGCAGGCGCTGCCCGACAGCCTGCGCGGCGCCGATCTGGTGTTCGGCTACGGCGCCAAGGGCGGCGGCAAGGACGCGCTCGGCTGGGATCTGGCGGCCGTGCTGGCGCCGCTGGGCGCGGCGGCGCAAAGCTATGACGACCTGGATGCCATGGTGCGGGCTATCGCCGCCGCGGCCCGGCCCGGCGACCACGTATTGGTCATGAGCAACGGCGGCTTCGGCGGCGTGCATCAGAAAATCCTCGACGCATTGCCGGCCGCGCCTGCGCTGTCGGCCTGACGCGGCCGTTTTGCCGACGCCATGACGCTGTTCTTATCGCTGTTCTTATCGCTGTTCTTATCGTTATCCCCATGATTCTGTATCTGCACGGATTCCGCTCTTCTCCGCATTCCGCCAAGGCGCGGATGATGGCGCAGCGCATGCGGCAACTGGGGATGGCGGACAGCTATTTCTGTCCGCAGCTGCCGGCCTCGCCGAAGGCGGCCATGGCGCTGGCGCTGGAATGGATAGCGCGGCTGCCCGAGTCACGGCAGCAGCGCTTGCCCGAAACGCTGAGCATCGTCGGTTCCTCGCTGGGCGGCTTTTATGCCACCTGGCTGGCGCAGCGGCTGGATTGCCGCGCCGTATTGCTGAACCCGGCCGTGCAGCCGCCGCGCGATCTGGAAAAATATGTCGGCGTCACCACCCAATTCCATTCGGATGCGCCATTCGAATTCAAGGCGGAATACATGGCCGAATTGCAGGCGCTGTCGGTGCCCGCGGTGACCCGGCCGGAACGTTATTTTTTAATCGCCGCCACCGGCGACGAAGTGCTCGACTGGCGCGAAATGGTTGCCCATTATCCGGGCGCGCGGCAACGCATCATCGACGGCAGCGATCATGGCATCAGCGAATTCGAGCATTATGTCGATGAAGTGCTGGCATTTTGCGGCGTCGATTCGCCGGCCGCGGTCCCTAACAACTAAAGTGTTTAATGAATTTACTATTTGAAGAATCCGGCGATTTCAAGGCTGGCGTGATGTTTTCCCAGCAGGGCGAGTCGTATCAGGTCGAGATGGCTTCCGGCAAGCGCAGCAAAATCAAGGCGCGCGACGTATTGCTGCAATTCGCCGCGCCGGCGCCGGCCGAACTGATCGAAAAGGCACAGGCGCTCGCGGATGAAATCGATCTCGATTTCCTGTGGGAAGTGGCAGGCACGGAAGAATTTGCGTTCGCCGATCTCGGCGCCGAATATTTCGGCCATGCGCCGCTGCCGCACGAAGCCGCGGGGCTGTTGTTCCGCCTGCATGGCGCACCGATTTATTTCTACAAAAAGGGCAAGGGCCGCTACAAGGCCGCGCCCGAGGAATCGCTCAAGGCGGCGCAGGCCGGACTGGAAAAGAAACGGCTGCAGGCGCAATTGCAGCAGCAGTATGTCGATGAACTGAAGGCCGGGCGGCTGCCGGCGCCGCTGCAGGCCCTGGCGCTGCAGCTGCTGTTCAAGCCCGACAAGAACAGCATCGAATACAAAGCCCTGGACGCCGCCTGCAAGGATCTCCAGACTTCGCCCCAGCGCCTGATGCTGAGCACCGGCGGCATCGCATCGGCCAAGCAATTGCATTACGCCAAATTCCTGTTCGAGTTTTTCCCGAAGGGCACCGGCTTCCCCGAACTGAGCGTGCCGCCGCCACCGGCATTGCCGCTGGCCGATGTGCAGGCCTTTTCGATCGACGATGTGACGACCACCGAAATCGACGACGCCTTGTCCGTGACGGCGTTGCCGGACGGCATGGTGCGGGTCGGCATCCATATTGCCGCGCCGGGACTGGGCGTAAAGCGCGACGATGCGATCGACGCCTTGGCGCGCCACCGCATGTCGACCGTCTACATGCCCGGCGAGAAGATCACCATGCTGCCCGACAACGTAGTGGCGGCCTTTACGCTGGACCAGGGCAAGACCTGCGCCGCGCTTTCCCTGTACGCCACGCTGGATCCGGCCGACTGGCGTCTGGTTTCGACCGAAACGCGGGCGGAAATGGTGCCGATCGCGGCCAATCTGCGGCACAACGATCTCGACGCCCTGGTGACCGAGGAAGCGCTGGCCGACGGCAGCGGCGCCTATCCCCACAAAGACGATATCGCCGTTTTATGGCAGTGGGTGCAGGTACTGGAAAAAGGCCGCATGGCCAAGCGCGAATCGTTCGGCCTGCGTCCGGAGCAGAACAACCGCGTCGATTTCAATTTTTACGTCGAAGACGACGTCGTCACCATCACCCGCCGCAAGCGCGGGGCGCCGCTGGACAAGATCGTGGCCGAGCTCATGATCTTCGCCAACAGTACCTGGGGCAAGCTGATCGCCGACCACGGCGTGCCCGGCATTTACCGGGCGCAGGGCGGCGCCGGCAGCGCGTGGCCGGCCAAGATGCAGGTGCGCATGGTGACGCACGCGGCGCCGCATCAGGGCCTGGGCGTCGATCAGTACGCATGGAGCACCTCGCCGCTGCGCCGTTATACGGATCTGGTCAATCAGTGGCAGATCCTGGCCTGCATCGAACATGGCGTGACCGCGCCGCTGGTGGCGCCCTTCAAGCCGCGCGACGCCGACCTGTTCGCCATCGTATCGGCGTTCGATGCGGCGTATGCCGGCTATGCCGATTTCCAGAACACGATGGAGCGTTACTGGTGCCTGCGCTGGCTGGCGCAGGAGCAGGCCAAGCTGGTCGATGCCGTGGTGCTCAAGGATGAAATCGTGCGGCTGACCGATTTGCCGCTGGTGATCCGTTTGCCCGGCATGCAGCAGGTCGCGCGCGGTTTGCAGGTAAAGCTGGATCTGGTGCGTTGGGATGAAGTCGATCTGAACATCGAAGCCCGGCTGCTGGAAGTGCCGGTGGCGCAAGCCGCGCCCGGCGGCATCGACGAAGTCGACGATATCGAGGATATCGAAGGCCTGGAAGGGATCGAAAGCGAAGCGCTTGAGGAAGCTGAAGCGGCATCGGAAGAGCGTGTCAATGACGGCGGCGAGGATGTTCAAAATGATGGTGACAATAACAACACCATCAAAAATCAGAGCGACGGCGATCGATCCGCAGTAGACTCTGCGTCAGACATCTGATGCGCATGGGGAAGATCGGCTTGTATCGTCAAATCACAATTTTTATAACGCCGGCAGCGTGAAATTTTTTGTTGAAAATCGTATTTTGAGCATCGCCGTCGGCGCGTCGCTGGCGCTGCACGGTATTTTGCTGGCGGTGCATTTCGCCGCGCCCGATGCGTTCCGCCTGAAAAGCACCGATCCGGGGCTGGAGGTGATTCTGGTCAACGCCAAGCATCAGCAGGCGCCGGCCAAGGCCGAAGCGCTGGCGCAGGCCAATCTGGACGGCGGCGGCAATGCCGATGCCGGACGCGCCAAATCGCCGTTGCCGGATGCGCGCAAAGTGCGCAACGGCGAAAGCGAACGGGTGGCGGCGCGCAAGATTGCCGAGCTGGAACAACAGCAGCAGCAGATCATGGCGCAGATGAAACGCATGACGCCGATCGCCGCGCCGCTGATGGTGGAGAAAGCAAAGCCGCAAGAGCCGCCGCCGGTGGCCGGCAAGGACCGCATCGACAGCGCCACCGCGGTAGCGCGGATGGAAGCCGAAATAGCCAAGAACATCGAGGACTATAACAAGCGTCCGCGCAAAACGCAGATCACGCCCAGCACACGCGAGGTTGGGTATGCTTTATATTACAAAACACTGCAAGAACGGGTAGAAAAATTGGGAACGCTGAATTTCCCGCAGCAGAACGGCAAGAAACTGTACGGCGAGCTGGTGCTGTCGATTCCGATTTTCCAGGATGGCAGCATTTACGGGAAGGAGGGCGGCGTGCATGTGGAGCGCACCTCCGGCAATCCGGTGCTCGATCGTGCCGCGGTCGACATCGTTCGGCGTTCGGCGCCGTTCGGCCGTTTCCCCGAGAATATGCGCAGCAGCGGCAAGGACGATGTATGGGAAGTCATTACCCGTTTTAAATTTACTCGCGATGAAGGCCTGCAGGCCGAATTGCGCGGAGGGAGCAATTGATGGATCGTTACGTTGTGATGGGCAATCCGATCGCGCACAGCAAATCGCCGCAGATTCATGCGTTGTTTGCCGAGCAGACCGGGGAGGCGGTGGCCTATGAGCATATGCTGGTGCCGCGCGAGGATTTCGTCGCGGCCGTCTACGGCCTGATCGGCAACGGCGCCAAGGGCGCCAATGTGACAGTGCCCTTCAAACTGGAAGCCTACGGTTTGTCGACCGCCCTGACCGAGCGCGCCAGCGCCGCCGGCGCGGTCAATACGCTGAAATTCGGCGGCAACGTGATTCTCGGCGACAACACCGACGGCACCGGCCTGTGCACCGACATCGTCCGCAACTGCGGCGTGGCCCTGAACGGCAAGCGCGTCCTGGTATTGGGCGGCGGCGGCGCGGCGCGCGGCATCCTGCTGCCCCTGTTGCACCATAACCCGGCCGAACTGGTGCTGGCCAACCGCACCGTCGAAAAGGCCGCGATCCTGGCGCAGAAATTCGGCGGCGACGGCAATCTGATCGCGAGCGAATTCGCCGCGCTGGACGGCCAGTTCGACGTGATCATCAATGCCACCGCGGCCAGCCTGAACGGCGAAATGCCGCCGGTGGCGCCCAGCCTGTTCACATCGAAAACCCTGGCCTACGACCTGATGTACGGCACGCAGCCGACCGCGTTCATGCAATTCGCCCAAGCCCAGGGCGCGGCCACGCGCGACGGCCTCGGCATGCTGATCGAACAGGCGGCGGAATCGTTTTACGTGTGGCGCGGCGTGCGCCCGGAAACGGCGCCCGTGTTTGCCGCGCTGCGCGGCTGAGAATGACGTTGGGACGGAAGCTGTTTTTATGGCTGGTGGTGGCGCCGATCGCCGTCATATTGGCCATCCAGCTCTATTTTTTCGTGCAGATATGGTGGTGGGTGGACCATAATCCGACCGAAACCAGCTTCATGAAACATCAATTGTCGTTGCTGCGGGAGAAAAACCCGGACGCCAAACTGCAATTCAAATGGGTGCCCTACAACCGCATCTCCGGCAATCTGAAACGCGCCATCATCGCCTCGGAAGACGCCAATTTTTCGGTGCATGACGGCGTCGACTGGGATGCGCTGGAAAAAGCCTACGAAAAGAACGAAAAGCGCGGCAAAGTCGTGGCCGGCGGCTCCACCATTACGCAGCAACTGGCCAAGAACCTGTTTTTGTCCGGCGAACGCAGTTATATCCGCAAGGGGCAGGAGTTCATCATCGCCTTCATGCTGGAGCAACTGATGGACAAGGAACGCATTTTTGAAATCTATCTGAATGTCGTCGAATGGGGCAATGGCGTATTCGGCGCCGAAGCGGCCGCGATGCATTACTACGGCGTATCGGCGGCCAATCTGGGCGCCAGCCAGTCGGCGCGGCTGGCGGTCATGCTGCCACGTCCCCGGTTTTACGATAAAAACCCCGGTTCGGTCTATCTGGCGCGCCGCACCGGGCTGATCCTGCGCAGGATGGGCTCGGCGGAATTGCCATAGAGGCTGTTGCAAAATGGATCTGACGTTGTTCCGCGGCGACGTATTGCATTTTGGAAACATTAACTTTTACAAAGACAATACGCAGACGTGATATTTTCTGTATGCTATAAGTGACAGTCGATATTAACAAACCTATACAGCGCAACCATGTTTGAAGTTCTCGTTTACCTGTATGAGACGTACTACCGTCCTGACGCCTGCCCTGATTCGGCCGCGCTGGTTAAAAAACTGTCCGCCATCGGTTTCGAGGAAGAGGAAATCTCGAAGGCGCTGGGCTGGCTGACCGATCTGGCCGAGACCACCCAGGAATTCGCCACCCAATACCCGCAGCAGACCGCATTTTCATTCGGTATCCGGATATATGCCCAGCAGGAGCTGGACGTGCTGGGCGTAGCGGCAATCGGTTTTATCCAGTTCCTTGAAGCGGCCAAGATGCTCAGCCCGGTGCAGCGCGAGATTGTCGTCGGCCGTGCGCTGGCAGCCGGCGAATCGCCGATTTCGCTGGAAAAGCTCAAGGTCATCGTACTGATGGTGCTGTGGAGCCAGGGCAAGGAGCCTGACGGCCTGATGTTCGACGAACTGTTTTTGGACGATGAAGACGACGAGCCGCGCCTGTTGCATTAACCCTTCCCGGTCGTCGCTTTGCATGGGAACCACCACGTCTCCTGTAGTCCAATCCCCTGTTACATCTCTTGAATAATGCGTGAATCGCTCCAGATTCACGTTTTTGGCGTATTGCTGAAGCGTCTGCGCTTGCCGATTTCTCCGCAACGCGCTTATCATTGCCCCGCCTATGACGTTATTGGAAGTTGTCTGATGACGTAAAAGTTGTTTTTTTGAAAATATCCGAGACCAAATTTATGAGCAAGACCCTCATCATTGCCGAGAAACCTTCTGTCGCAAACGATATTGCGAAGACGCTCGGCGGCTTTACCAAGCACGATGAGTATTTTGAATCCGACCAGTACGTCCTGTCGTCGGCCGTCGGCCACTTGCTGGAAATCGCGGTGCCGGAAGAATACGACGTCAAGCGCGGCAAATGGAGTTTCACGCATCTGCCGATGATTCCGCCGCATTTCGCGTTGAACCCGATCGCCAAGACCGAGGCGCGCCTGAAAGTGCTGAACCGGCTGATCAAGCGCAAGGACGTCACCGCCCTGATCAATGCCTGCGATGCCGGGCGCGAAGGGGAGCTGATTTTCCGCCTGATCGCGCAATACGCCAAGGCCAAGCAGCCGGTCAAACGGCTGTGGCTGCAATCGATGACGCCAGGCGCGATCCGCGACGGTTTCGCCAATCTGCGCGAAGACCACGATATGCTGCCGCTGGCCGACGCCGCGCGCTGCCGCAGCGAAGCGGACTGGCTGATCGGCATCAACGGCACGCGCGCCATGACTGCGTTCAATTCCAAGGAAGGCGGCTTTTATCTGACCACCGTGGGCCGGGTGCAGACGCCGACCTTGTCGATCGTGGTCGATCGCGAAGAAAAAATCAAAAAATTCGTGCCGCGCGATTTCTGGGAAGTACGCGCCGATTTCGTTTGCGCCGCCGGCGTCTATGAGGGCCGCTGGCTCGACCGCGCGCATAAAAAGGACGAGACCGATCCCGAAAAACGCGCCGAACGCCTGTGGAGCAAGGCCGCCGCGGAATCCATCGTCGCCGCCTGCCGCGGCAAGCAGGGCAACGTTACCGAGGAGTCGAAGCCGACCACCTCGATGGCGCCGGGACTGTTCGACCTGACCAGCCTGCAGCGCGAAGCCAACTCGCGTTTCGGTTTTTCGGCCAAGAACACGCTGGGCCTGGCGCAGGCCCTGTACGAAAAACACAAGGTGCTGACCTATCCGCGTACCGACTCGCGCCATCTGCCGGAAGATTACCTCGACACCGTCAAGGAAACCCTGCGCACGGTTTCGGAAAACAATAATTACCAGCGATTCGCGGCCGAAATTCTGAAAAAGAATTGGGTGCATCCGAACAAGCGGATTTTCGACAACACCAAGATCAGCGATCACTTTGCGATCATCCCGACCACCTTGGCGCCGAAAAACCTGTCGGAACCGGAACAAAAACTGTACGACCTGGTGACGCGCCGCTTCATGGCGATCTTTTACCCGGCCGCCGAATTCCAGGTAACCACCCGCTATACCGAAGTTTCCGGGCATCAGTTCAAGACCGAAGGCAAGGTCATGACCAATCCCGGCTGGCTGGCGGTCTACGGCAAGGAAGCGGCCAACGACGAGAAGGATTCGGAAAACAGCGGCACGCTGGTGGCCGTGGCCAAGGGCGAGAAAGTCCAGACCGACAAGATTACCGCCAACGCCCTCGTGACCAAGCCGCCTGCGCGCTACACCGAAGCCACGCTGCTGTCGGCTATGGAAGGCGCCGGCAAATTGCTGGATTCGGAAGAGCTGCGCGATGCGATGGCCGGCAAGGGCCTCGGCACGCCGGCCACCCGGGCCGCCATTATCGAAGGCTTGCTCAACGAAAAGTACCTGTTGCGCGAAGGCCGGGAAATGATGCCGACCGCCAAGGCATTCCAGTTGATGACATTGCTGCACGGCCTCGGCGTCGACGAACTGACCGAACCGGAACTGACCGGCGAGTGGGAACACAAGCTGGCGCAAATGGAACGCGGCAATATCAGCCGCGAGGAATTCATGCGCGAGATTGCGCAGATGACGCAGATCATCGTCAAGCGCGCCAAGGAATACGACAACGATACGATTCCCGGCGATTACGCCACATTGCGCACGCCATGCCCGAATTGCGGCAGCGTGGTCAAGGAAAACTATCGCCGCTTTGCCTGCACCAAGTGCGAATTTTCGATGAGCAAGACGCCTGCGGGCCGCCAGTTCGAGATTCCCGAAGTGGAGGAATTGCTGACCAATCGCACCATCGGTCCGCTGCAAGGCTTCCGTTCGAAGATGGGGCGTCCGTTCGCGGCGATCCTGAAGATTTCGCGCGACGAGGAAATCAAGAATTTCAAGCTGGAATTCGATTTCGGCCAGAACGATGGCGATGAAGGCGCCGAGCCGGTTGACTTCACCGGCCAGACCGCGCTGGGGCCTTGCCCCAAATGCGGCGGCGGCGTCTTTGAAATGGGCCTGGCCTATGTCTGCGAGAACTCGATGGCCAAGCCGAAGACCTGCGATTTCCGCAGCGGCCGCATCATCCTGCAGCAGGAAATCCTGCCTGAGCAGATGGTCAAGCTGCTCAACGACGGCAAGACCGATCTGCTGCCGGGGTTTGTTTCGCAACGCACGCGCCGTCCGTTCAAGGCGTTCCTGGTCAAGGGCAAGGACGGCAAGGTGAGTTTCGAATTCGAGGAACGCAAGGCGAAGGCGCCGGCCAAGGGCAAGGCCGCTGCCGCCGAGACCGAAAACGGGGCCGACGAGGCCGCCGCACCGGTCGCTAAAAAGGCGGCTGCCAAGAAGGCGCCCGTGAAGAAGGCCGCGGCCAAGACCAAGACCGCTGCTGCAAAGCCGGCAGTAAGGAAAGCGACGCCGAAGAAGATTGCCGCTTGATCAACAATAAGCGGAGTATGAAAAAAACGGCGCAGCAAATATGCTGCGCCGTTTTTTTATGCTTCAGGGGTTTTACAGTTTCTGCGCGTAATCGATTCGCAGCGGTGCGTGGTCGCTGAAACGCGCCGCCTTGTAGATGGCGGCTGTTTGCGCGGTCGCGGCAATGCCGGCGGTGGCGATGTGATAATCGATGCGCCATCCGACGTTGTTGGCCCAGGCCTGTCCGCGGTTGCTCCACCAGGTATAGCATTCGTCCGTGGTTGCCGGATGCAGGGTGCGATAGACGTCCACCAATCCCAATTCATTGAAAATCTGCGTCATCCAGGCGCGTTCTTCCGGTAAAAAGCCCGAATTCTTCTTGTTGCCCTTCCAGTTTTTCAGATCGATTTCCTGGTGCGCGATATTCCAGTCGCCGCAGATCACGACTTCGCGGCCGCTGTCTTTCAGCGCCTGCAAATGCGGCAGAAACGCTTCCATGAAGCGGAATTTCGCCAGTTGGCGCTCATCGCTGGACGAGCCGGACGGACAGTACAGCGAAATGACGGTCAGATCGCCGAAATCGCATTCCACATAGCGGCCTTCGGCATCGAATTCGGTATTGCCGAAGCCGATGCGCACCGAATCCGGTTCGCGCTTGCTGTAGACGCCGACGCCGGAATAGCCTTTCTTTTCCGCGTAGTGAAAATGGCCGATATAGCCCGGCGGCGCGAGGAATTGCTCGGTCATGTCGGCGGCTTGCGCCTTAAGTTCCTGGACGCAGATGTAGTCGGGCGATTCGCTTGCGATCCATTCGAAGAATCCCTTGCGGGCTGCGGAGCGGATACCGTTGAGATTGGCGGAGATGATGGCTGGCATTTTTGGCGGTGTATGGCTATGAAGATGGCTGTGAAAGTGGCTGTGAAGATGCGCTGAAGCACGAAGCCGTAGGATAACCGATTGCGCGCGGATTCATGAATTCTCCCGCAGGCGGCATGAAGCATTTAAAATTGCGGCTACCCATTTTTGACCATCACGTCCCAGGAACGCATTTTGAGCAATTTAAGACAGGATTTCATCGAATTCGCCGTATCCGCCGATGTACTGCGCTTCGGCGAGTTCGTCACCAAGGCCGGCCGCACCTCGCCTTATTTTTTCAACGCCGGCATCTTTTGCGACGGTGCGACGCTGGGCCGCGTGGCGCAGTTTTACGCCCGTACCCTGATCGACTCCGGCCTGGAATTCGATATGCTCTACGGCCCTGCCTACAAAGGCATCACGCTGGCATCGGCCACCGCCGTGGCGCTGGCCGGCCTGGGACGCAATGTGCCGTTTGCCTACAACCGCAAGGAAGCCAAGGACCACGGCGAAGGCGGCACCATCGTCGGCGCCAAATTGCAGGGGCGGGTGGTGATCGTGGATGATGTGATTTCGGCCGGCACCTCGGTGCGGGAGTCGGTGGAGATGATCCGCGCCGCGGGCGCCACGCCTGCTGCCGTGGTGATCGCGCTGGACCGGATGGAGCGCTCCGGCAAGGACGGTGCGCTGTCGGCCAATTCGGCGGTGCAGGAAGTGGGCCAGCAATACGGCATGCCGGTCATTTCGATCGGCAGCCTGAACGACCTGTTCGACTATATTTCAGGCGCCGGCGCCGATCCGCGCCTGACCCAATATACCGAAGCGGTTGCCGCCTACAGAACGCGTTACGGCATATAAAAAAAGGCCGGCAAGCTGCCGGCCTTTTTGCAGGTATCGTGCAGGAATCAACCCTTCAGTTTCGCCCTTAGCAATTCAGTCAACTGCGCCGGATTGGCCTTGCCGCGGCTGGCTTTCATGGCCTGGCCGATCAGCGCATTGATGGCCTGTTCCTTGCCGGCGCGGAATTCCTCCACCGATTTGGCATTGGCCGCCAATACGTCGTCAACGATTTTTTCCAGCGCGCCAGAATCCGAAATCTGCTTCAGGCCCTTGGCGTCGATAATGCGGTCCGCCGCATCCGCATCGGCAGCCTTTTCTTCCCACATCGTGGCGAAAACGTCCTTTGCGATCTTGTTCGAAATCGTGCCGTCGGCGATGCGTTTGAGCAGCAGCGCCAATTGCGCGGGGCTGACCGGCGCGCCGGCGATGTCGATGCCGTCGCGGTTGAGCTGCGACGCCATGTCTCCCATCAGCCAGTTGGCCGCCGGCTTGGCCTGCGCGGCGCCGGCCGCGGCCACCACCGCCTCGAAATAGGCCGCCATGGCTTTCGATTGCGTCAGGATCATGGCGTCGTATTCCGACAGGCCGTAATCGGCGATCAGGCGCAGGCGCATTGCGTCCGGCAGTTCCGGCATCGAGGCGCGCACGTGTTCCACCCAGTCCGCCGAAATGACCAGCGGCGGCAGATCCGGATCCGGGAAATAACGGTAATCCTGCGAATCTTCCTTGCTGCGCATCGAACGCGTTTCCTTGCGGTCCGGATCGTACAGGCGGGTTTCCTGCACCACCGTGCCGCCGTCCTCGATCAGTTCGATCTGGCGCCGCACTTCATAGTTGATGGCGTCTTCCATGAAGCGGAACGAGTTCAGGTTCTTGATCTCGCTGCGCGTGCCGAATTTTTCCTGCCCCAGCGGCCTGACCGAAACGTTGGCGTCGCAGCGGAACGAGCCTTCCTGCATATTGCCGTCGCAGATGCCCAGCCACATCACCAGCGAATGCAGCGCCTTGGCGTAGGCAACCGCTTCGGCGGCGCTGCGCATGTCGGGTTCGGTAACGATTTCCAGCAGCGGCGTGCCGGCGCGGTTCAGATCGATGCCGCTCATGCCGGCGTAGTCCTCGTGCAGCGATTTGCCGGCATCTTCTTCCAGGTGCGCGCGCGTCAGCTGTACCGAACACAGCGCCGGCTTGCCGTCCTTTTCCATGACGAAGGCAACGCGGCCGCCCTGCACCACGGGCAATTCGAACTGGCTGATCTGATAGCCTTTCGGCAAATCCGGATAAAAATAATTCTTGCGCGCAAACACCGAGCGCGGCGCAATGGTGGCGCCGATGGCCAGGCCGAACTGGATCGCGCGCTCCACGGCGCCCTTGTTGAGCACCGGCAGCACGCCCGGCAGCGCCAGGTCGACCGGGCTGGCCTGGGTGTTGGGCGCGGCGCCGAAACGGATCGGCGAACCGCTGAAAATCTTGGATTGGGTCGAAAGCTGCGCGTGCGTTTCAAGACCGATGACGACTTCCCACTGCATAGTGTTCCTCTGCAAATATTTTAATGTTTACTGCGGCGCCTTTAGATGCCAGTCGGTGGCGCGCTGATATTGATGCGCCACGTTCAGCAGCCGCGCTTCATCGTAGTAGTTGCCGATAATCTGCAGGCCGACCGGCCGCTGGGCATTCTTGCCGCCCTGGCCGAATCCGCAGGGAATCGACATGCCCGGCAAGCCTGCCAGGCTGGTCGAAAGCGTAAAGATGTCGGCCAGGTAATTGGCGACCGGATCGTCCGTCTTGTCGCCCAGGTCCCACGCCACGGTAGGCGATACCGGCCCCATGATGACGTCGCACTGCCGGTTCGGCCCCGCCAGCGCCTGCTGGAAATCCTGGGCGATCAGGCGCCGGATGCGCTGCGCCTGCAAATAATAGGCATCGTAATAACCGTGCGACAGCACGTAGGAGCCGACCAGGATGCGCCGCTTGACTTCCTCGCCGAAGCCTTCCGCGCGCGTCTTCTTGTACATGTCGGAGAGGTCCTTGTAATTCGCGGCGCGATGCCCGTAGCGCACGCCGTCGAAACGGCTCAGGTTGGACGAGGCTTCGGCCGGCGCGATCACGTAATAGACCGGGATCGACAATTCGGTTTTCGGCAGCGAAATATCGACCAGCGTGGCGCCCAGCTTCTCGAATTGCGCCAGGGCGGCGCGCACCGCCTGTTCGACGTCGGCCGCCAGGCCGGCGCCGAAAAATTCGCGCGGCACGCCGATCCGCAGGCCTTTCAGGTCCTCATTCAGGCGGGCGCCGAAATCCTCGCTGTTGCGCGCCAGGCTGGTCGAATCGCGTTCGTCGAAACCGGTCATGGCATTGAGCAGCAGCGCGCAATCCTCGGCGGTTTTGGCGATCGGGCCGCCCTGGTCCAGCGAAGAGGCAAACGCAATCATGCCGTAGCGCGACACGCTGCCGTAGGTCGGCTTGATGCCGGTCACGCCGCATAGCGAGGCCGGCTGGCGGATCGAGCCGCCGGTATCGGTCGCGGTCGCGGCAGGCGCCAGCCGGGCAGCCACGGCGGCGGCCGATCCGCCCGAGGATCCGCCCGGGACGGCGGTCTTGTCCCAAGGATTCCTGACAGGGCCGAAATACGAGCTTTCGTTGGCGGAACCCATGGCGAATTCATCGCAATTGAGCTTGCCCAGGGTGACCATGCCGGCCTGGTTGAAGCGTTCCACCACCGCCGCGTCGAACGGGCTGACGTAATCGGCCAGCATTTTCGAGCCGGCCGTGGTGCGCCAGCCGCGGGTCACGAAAATATCCTTGTGCGCGATGGGGATGCCGGTCAGGGGGCCGGCGTCGCCGCCGGCCACGGCCAGGCGGCGGTCGGCGGCCAGGGCCTGCTGACGGGTGAGTTCCGGATCGACATGCAGGAAGGCGTTCAGGTCGCTGGCCGCGATGCGGTCGAGAAACAGGGCGGACAGTTCGGCGGCCGAAATCTTCTTGTCGCGCAGCAGCGCCGAGAGTTCTTTGAGGGTTTTGGTATGCATGGAATATCTATCAGCTTTTTTTGGCGTTTGGCCTGAATCGTGGGCAGTGTCGATCGATCGCGACGATTGTGACGGGGTGTAACTATGCATGGCGGTCGCCGGGGGCCGCCTCCATAATGGCGAGCCTTCGGCGCAGCGCGATCGGCCTTATTCCAGCACTTTCGGCACCAGATACAGGCCGTCCTGGGTCGCCGGCGCGCATTGCTGGTAGGCTGCGCGGTGATCGGTTTCGGTCGCCAGGTCTTCGCGCAGGCGCAGCGCCTGCTCCTCGATGACGGCGATCGGATGGCTGAGCGGCTCGACGCCGGCGGTATCGACGGTTTTCATCTGTTCGACCAGCGCAAAGAGGCCGTTGAGCTGGTCCAGCGTCTTGTGGGCCTGCTCTTTGCTTAGCTCCAGGCGGGACAAATGGGCGATACGCTCGACATCGGATAAAACTAGGGACATGGCAGGGAGGGCCGGCGGCCGTTGGGGTAGATTGGAAAAAATGGCTTGCATCGGTGCGATTTATGCGAATTTCGCTTGCCGGTTTGGTGCAAATTATAAGGTAGAATGTACGGCTATTGATTAGCTGGCGCAGAATTGGCCGCCGCGGTCAGAAAAATACCCTTTTTTTGTAACCTTTATCAAATACTCAGCGCATCCTTTTTGCGCATCAGGACAAACATGTTTGGATTTTTCCGTAGTTATTTTTCGAATGATCTGGCGATCGATCTGGGCACCGCAAATACGCTGATTTATGTCCGTGGCCTGGGCATTGTGCTCGACGAGCCCTCGGTGGTCGCGATCCGCCAGCAGGGCGGCCCGAACGGCAAGAAGACCATCCAGGCGGTGGGCAAGGAAGCCAAGGCCATGCTGGGCAAGGTGCCGGGCAATATCGAGGCCATCCGGCCGATGAAGGACGGCGTGATCGCCGATTTCACCGTGACCGAGCAGATGCTCAAGCAATTCATCCGCATGGTGCACGATTCCAAGCTGTTCCGTCCGTCGCCGCGCATCATCATTTGCGTGCCGTGCGGCTCAACCCAGGTCGAGCGCCGCGCGATCCGCGAATCCGCGCTGGGCGCGGGCGCTTCGCAGGTGTACCTGATCGAAGAACCGATGGCCGCGGCGATCGGGGCCGGCCTGCCGGTATCGGAAGCCACCGGCTCGATGGTGGTCGACATCGGCGGCGGCACCACCGAAGTCGGCATCATTTCCCTGGGCGGCATGGTGTACAAGGGTTCGGTCCGTGTCGGCGGCGACAAATTCGACGAAGCCATCGTCAACTACATCCGCCGCAATTACGGCATGCTGATCGGCGAACAGACCGCCGAAGCCATCAAGAAGGAAATCGGCTCCGCATTCCCGGGTTCGGAAGTGCGCGAAATGGAGGTCAAGGGCCGCAATCTGTCCGAAGGCATTCCGCGCTCGTTCACCATTTCCAGCAATGAAATCCTGGAAGCGCTGACCGATCCGCTGAACAATATCGTTTCCGCCGTCAAGAACGCGCTGGAGCAGACGCCGCCGGAACTCGGCGCCGATATCGCCGAAAAGGGCATGATGCTGACCGGCGGCGGCGCCTTGCTGCGCGATCTGGACCGCCTGCTGATGGAAGAAACCGGCCTGCCGGTGATCGTCGCCGAAGATCCGCTGACCTGCGTGGTGCGCGGCTCCGGCATGGCGCTGGATCGCATGGATAAGCTGGGTTCGATTTTCTCCAACGAATAACGGCCTGCCGGCTTCCGCCGGCGCGCATGCGGTATCCTGTTCCAATCGATTGACGAAGTAAAACATGTGCGAGAAAAGACAGAGAAAACCGGTAGCCGGCGCTGATTGCTTGACGATCGGCGCGGCGGCCCTCGCTGTCTTTTTCCTTGCCCTTGGCCGACGCGATATGGGGCCTGGCAAATGAGCGGTCTGCCTCCGCTCTTCAAACAAGGGGCGTCCGCCCGCGCCAGAGTCCTGTTCTTCGCTTTCATCTCTGTGGTGCTGCTGGTCGTCGATTCCCATGTCCATACGCTGGATACTGTACGCAAGGGCGTCGGCACCGCGCTCTATCCCCTGCAAATGCTGGCGCTGATGCCGCGCGATGCCGCATTGCAGCTGGCCGACTATTTCACTTCGCTGTCCACGCTGGAACAGGAAAACAAGGCATTGAAGCTGCGCCAGGCGCAGAGCGCGCAGATGCTGCAGCAGGAGCGCCTGCTATTTGCTGAAAACAGTCAACTGCGCAATCTGCTGGGAATGCAGCAAAAACTGACGGTCAGGTCGGTGGTCGGCGAAATCCTCTACGATGCGCGCGATCCCTTTACGCGCAAGGTCGTGCTCAATCGCGGTTCGCAGCAGGATGTGGCGCTCGGACAGCCGGTGATCGACGATCTCGGCATCGTCGGCCAGATCACCCGCGTGTTCCCGTTTACCTCGGAAGTGACGTTGCTGACCGACAAGGACCAGGCAATACCGGTGCAGGTGCTGCGCAATGGCCTGCGCAGCATTGCCTACGGCCGCGGCCAGTCCGGCGTGCTGGATTTGCGCTTCATGGCCGCCAATGCGGATATCCAGAGCGGGGACATGCTGGTTACCTCGGGCATCGACGGGGTTTACCCCGCCGGGCTTGCAGTGGCCAGCGTAACGCGCGTCGAAACCAAATCGTCGGATGCGTTTGCGCATATCGTCTGTACGCCGATTGCCGGCGTCGACCGCCACAAGCAATTGCTGATCCTGCTGGTCGACAGCAATCTGCCGCCGCGCCCGCCGCCTGACGCCGTGCCGGCGAAAAACGACAAGAACACCAAGATATCGCAGGAAGTGCGCGAGCGCCTGGTGGAAAAAACGCCCGCGGCAGCCGCGGCGACAGCAGCTTCCACGGCGCCCGCAGCCGCTGCAGGCACGCCGGCGCCGGCCCTTGCACCGGCGCTGGCTCCTGCACCGGCATCGGCGCCTGCATCCAAGCCGGCGGCGCCGACGCCATCGACATCAACCACGCCGTCCCAGCCGCCAAAGGCCGCCCGATGAATGATCCGCATTACATTCTGCTGCCGGCCAATCCGCTGTTCATTGTGGTCAGCCTGGTTGCCGCCTTCGTGCTCAATCTGCTGCCGACCGGGCAGATTCCCGGCGTGCCGGATTTCGTTGCCCTGGTGCTGGTGTTCTGGAGCATCCACGAACCGCGCAAGATCGGCATCAGCATTGCCTTCCTGATGGGGCTGCTGATGGATATCCATCAAGCCACGCTGCTGGGCGAAAATGCGCTGGCCTACACCCTGCTGTCGTATTTCGCGATCATGATCCACCGCCGCGTGCTCTGGTTTCCGGCCAGCCGCCAGGCGCTGCATATTCTGCCGCTGATGTTATTTACCCAACTGGTGCAATTGCTGGTGCGGGCCGCCATCAGCAATAAATTCCCGCATTGGTATTTCTTTATCGAAAGTTTTGTCGCCGCAGCCTTGTGGCCGGTTGCAACCTGGCTGTTGATGGCGCCGCAGCGACGGGCGATCGATCGAGACGACAATCGTCCGATCTGATGCGTGACGCCCGATGACCGAATTCAAAGACATCGAGCAGGAACTGCGGCTGTTCCGGCGCCGACTGTTCGCCGTGAGCGGACTGGTGCTGATCTGTTTCGGCCTGTTGATGGCGCGCTTCGTCTGGCTGCAGGTGATCCGCTACGACGCCTATGCGGCGAAGGCGGAAGACAATCGCATTTCGGTGGTGCCGATCGCGCCCAACCGCGGCCTGATTTTCGACCGCAACGGCGTAGTGCTGGCGCGCAACTACTCGGCATACACGCTTGAAATCACCCCCTCCAAAATCCAGATTCCGCTCGATGAGCTGATCGATCAGCTCGGCGGCGTGGTCGAGATTCAATTGAAGGACCGGCGCCGCTTCAAGAAGCTGCTGGAAGAATCCAAGCAGTTCGAAAGCCTGCCGGTGCGCACCCGCCTGACCGATGAAGAAGTGGCGCGCTTTACCGCGCAGCGTTATCGTTTCCCGGGCGTGGATATCCAGGCGCGCCTGTTCCGCCAATACCCGTTCGGCAAGACGGCGGCGCACGTGATCGGCTACATCGGCCGCATCAGCCAGCGCGACGCCGACAAGATCGACGATACCGACGACGCCGCCAACTATAACGGCACCGATTACATCGGCAAGGCCGGCCTCGAGAAAAGCTATGAAAACCAATTGCACGGCACCACCGGCTATGAGGAAGTCGAAATCTCCGCCGGCGGCCGCGCGGTGCGCACGCTGTCGCATACCTCCTCGGCGCCGGGCAAGAACCTGATTCTGTCGATCGACATCGAATTGCAGAAAGTGATCGAGGAAGCCTTCGGCGACCGCAAGGGCGCGCTGATCGCGATCGAGCCGTCCACCGGCGATATCCTGGCCTATGTGTCCATGCCGTCGTTCGATCCGAATCTGTTTGTCGACGGCATCGATCAGCAAAGCTGGGACGAACTGAACAATTCGCCCGACCGTCCGCTGGTCAATCGCCCGCTCAGCGGCACCTATCCGCCCGGTTCCACCTATAAGCCGTTCATGGCGCTGGCCGCGCTGGAACTCGGCAAGCGCCGGCCGGAAGACGCCATCAACGACCAGGGGTTCTTCTGGCTCGGCAATCACAAATTCCGCGACGACAAGCCCGGCGGACACGGCATCGTCAATATGTACAAATCGATCGTGGTGTCGTGCGATACCTATTACTACCAGCTCGCCAACGACATGGGCGTCGATACCATTCACGATTTCATGAAGCCTTTCGGCTTCGGCCAGCTGACCGGCATCGACCTGGAAAACGAACGGCGCGGACTGTTGCCGTCGACGACCTGGAAGCGCACTTCCTACAGCAAGCCGGAACAGCAGAAATGGTATGCCGGCGAGACCATTTCGCTGGGCATCGGCCAAGGCTACAACGCATTTACGCCATTGCAGATGGCGCAGGCGCTGTCGACACTGGTCAACAACGGCATTGTGATGAAGCCGCATCTGGTTAAAATCCTGGAAGACGGCCTGACCCATCAGAAGACAATGACCGTGCCGAAGGAAAGTTATCGGATTCCGCTGAAACAGGAAAATATCGATTTCATCAAAAATGCGATGGTCGGCGTCACCAAGGAGGGCACCGGCGCGCGCGCATTTGCCGGCGCCGGCTATGTCGCCGGCGGCAAGAGCGGCACCGCGCAGGTGGTGACCATCAAGCAGAACGAAAAATACGATTCCAAGAAGATGGCCGAGCATCTGCGCGACCACTCTTTGTTTACCGCTTTCGCGCCGGCCGATCATCCGACCATCGCCTTGGCCATCGTGGTCGAAAACGGCGGCTTCGGGGCAGCGGCGGCCGCGCCGCTGGCGCGCAAGGCGCTGGATTATTATCTGCTGAAGAAACGTCCCGGCGACGACGCCAAGAAAGACCCGAAGGCGGAAGCGGCGGCCGAAGCTGCCGCATCCGCGGCGTCTTCCGCGGATGCGAGCGACTGACATGGCGATATCTGAAATGCGTTCCGATACTTTTTCCGGGTGGACACGATGAGTCTGCAAAAACCGCCGTTATGGCAAGTCATCCGCCCGCATCTGGCGGTGTTCGATGGCGCGCTTTCGCTGATCATCTTCCTGATCCTGTGCGTCGGCATCGTCACGCTGTATTCCGCCGGAATCGGCTTTCCGGGCCGTGTCGAAGACCAGTTGCGCAATATCCTGATCGCTTTCATCGTGATGTGGATCGCCGCCAATATCTCGCCGCAGACCCTGCTGCGGTTAGCGGTGCCGCTGTATGCGCTGGGCGTATCGCTGCTGATCGCGGTGGCATTGTTCGGCCTGGTCAAGAAGGGCGCGCGGCGCTGGATCAATATCGGCATGGTGGTGCAGCCGTCCGAAATGATGAAGATCGCCATGCCCTTGATGCTGGCCTGGTATTTCCAGAAGTGCGAAGGCATGCTGCGCTGGCATGTGTACGTGATTGCGCTGGTGCTGCTGGCGATTCCGGCGGCGCTGATCATTCGCCAGCCGGACCTGGGCACGGCCTTGCTGGTTCTGGCAGCCGGCGTATATGTCATCTTTCTGGCGGGACTTTCCTGGAAAGCGATTGTCGCGGCCGTGGTCGCGATCGGCGCCAGCCTGCCGGTGATCTGGGGCTTCCTGCATGACTACCAGCGGCAGCGCATCATGATGCTGATCGACCCGACTTCCGATCCGCTCGGCAAGGGCTTTCACATCATTCAGTCGACCATCGCGGTGGGCTCCGGCGGCGTCACCGGCAAAGGCTGGCTGAAGGGCACTCAGACCCATCTCGAATTCATCCCGGAACGCACCACCGATTTCATCTTCGCGGTGTTCTCGGAAGAATTCGGCATGATCGGCAATATCGTGCTGATGACGCTGTATCTGCTGCTGGTGATTCGCGGCCTGATGATCGCGGCCAATGCGCCGACGCTGTTTACGCGTCTGCTGGCGGGATCGATCACGATGATTTTCTTCACCTACGCCTTCGTGAACATGGGGATGGTCAGCGGCATCCTGCCGGTGGTCGGCGTGCCGCTGCCGTTCATGAGCTACGGCGGCACGGCGCTGGTGACGCTGGGTCTGGGCGCCGGCATTCTGATGAGCATTCAACGGCATCGCAAACTGGTGCAAACCTGAGGACAGCCTATGCGACTTTCCGATTTTCCACAGCCGATGGCGCGCGCCATGCGCATCGCCGCACTGGCGTTGCCGCTGATATTGGCGGCCTGCAGCAGCACGCCGCTGGCGCCGATCGGCAGCGAACGCGCGGCGCCGGCGCGTGCAGTCAAGAAGGCGGCGCCAGGCGCCAACGGCGCGCCGTTGTTGCCGCCGGCGGGTTCCGGGCGCGGGGGCTATTATCTGGACGATGGTCCCGGCGACGTCATTCCGCCCAACCTGAACGACATCCCCGATGCCGAGCCGCGCATCGAACCTTACATCAAGGGACCGAACCGTCCCTACTCGGTGTTCGGCAAGACCTATCAGCCGCTCACCGACAGCACCACGCCGTTCAAGCAGCGCGGCGTCGGCAGCTGGTACGGCAAGAAATTCCATGGACAGAAAACCGCGTCCGGCGAGCTGTACGACATGTTCAAGATGACGGCGGCGCATCCCACCCTGCCCTTGCCGTCATATGCCCGCGTCACCAATCTGAAGAACGGCGCGCAGGTGATCGTGCGCATCAACGACCGCGGGCCGTTCCATTCGGATCGCATCATCGATCTGTCGTATACCGCGGCCCTGAAGCTGGGTTACATCGGGTCCGGCAGCAGCGAACTGGAAGTCGAACGCCTGCTGCCGGATGAAATCACGCGCATGGCGGCGGCGCGGCAGGCCGGCCAATCCGCCGGGCCGGCCGCCATTGCCGCCGGCCCGGCCGCGCCCGCGGCGCAGCCGGAGGGCTCGGTATTGCCGGCGTCGTCGCAAACCTCGCTGCCTCCGCTGGCCGCGAATGTCGTGCCGGCGGCGCCGGCGGCGCAGGATGCCGCCTTGCCCGGCGCATATTATCTTCAGTTCGGCGCATATTCCCAGGAGCGCAACGCGCAGATAGCGCGCACCAATCTGCTGGCGTCGCTATCCGGAATGGTGACTTCGATGCAGGCGCTGCCGGTCAATGGCCTGTATCGTCTGTATGCGGGGCCTTACGCCAGCCGCACGGCCGCGCAGGATGCGGCGCAACTGATCCGCGAACGCAGCAGCGAGAAGCCGTTCGTGGTCGCCAAATGAACCGGCAAGGATAGATGCCGGCGGCGCGGCGTTCAGGCGCCGCCGTGTTCCGTCTCTTCCCGCATGGCCAGCGCGCGCTCGTAAAGCGCGTTCTTTTTATGGCCTGTCAATTGCGCCGCCAATGCCGCGGCCTGCTTCAACGGCAACTCGGCCAGCAATATGCGCAGCACGCGGTCGGCGTCGGCGCCATCGTCCTCTGTTACCGCAGCGGCTTCGATCAGCAGCACGAACTCGCCGCGCTGGCGGTGATCGTCCTGCGCCAGCCAGGCCGGCGCGTCGGCCAGCGCGCAACGATGAATTTCCTCAAACTGCTTGGTCAGCTCGCGCGCCAGCACGATCTGGCGCTGCGGGCCGAATGCCAGCAGCAATGCATCCACCGTTTCGACGATGCGGTGCGGCGCTTCATATAACACCAGGGTCGATGTCAGATCTGTCAGTGAGGCCAGCGCGTTTTCGCGTTGCCTGGGTTTGGGCGGCAGGAAGCCGGCGAAATGGAAGCGGTCATTGACCAAGCCGCTGGCGCAGAGCGCGGTCACGGCAGCCGATGCGCCCGGCAGCGGCAGCACCCTCAGGCCGGCATTGCGCACGGCGTCGACGATGCGCGCGCCCGGATCCGAGACGGCCGGCGTGCCGGCGTCGGAGACCAGTGCAATGCGCTCGCCGGCCTGCAGCCTGGCGATGATCTTCCCGGCAACTTCGCGTTCATTGTGCTCGTGCGCGGCGATCAGGGGTTTGGATACGCCGTAGCGGGTCAGCAGATGGCCGGTATTGCGGGTGTCTTCGCAGGCCACCGCATCGACGATGCTCAGGACGTGTAAAGCGCGCAACGTGATGTCGCAAACATTTCCGATGGGCGTGGCCAGCACATATAATGCCGATTGCGGATAGCTTTGCAGCGCCACCTCGTCGAGGACTGCCAGCGTGGCGAGCGCGCTGGTGGACGTGTCGCCGGTAGAGGTCTGATTCATAGGGAGCTGTAGAAATGTCGTGCCAATTGTTAAGAAAGCTTTTGATAAGCGCGGTCGTGACCGGATTGTGCGCTTCCGTGCAGGCAAATACAACGAATACCCCGGCCGATCCCGCCGAAATCATCGATACCGGCGCTGCGCCGGTGGCCCCCGCGATCAGAATCGCGCTGCTGCTGCCGGGCCGCACCGGCATATTCGGCGCCGCCGCCGACGCGGTGCGCACCGGCTTCCTGACTGCCTATGAAGGCGAGAAGCAGGGCGTGATCGTCAACCTGGTCGAAAGCGGCGATACGCCGGCCGATATGCTCAAGACGTATCTGAGCGCGCTGGACGGCAACGACATCATCGTCGGGCCGCTCTCGCGCAACGGCGCCGCACTGATCGCGCAAAGCGGCAAGGTCGGCAAGCCGACCGTGGCGCTGACCCAGCCCGAAGGCGAAGCCGACGCGGCCTTGCCGCCGAAAATGCTGGTGGTCGCATTGTCGGTCGAAGAAGAGGCGCGCCAGGCCGCGGCCTGGACCGAACGCGAAAAAACCGGCGGCAAGATCTTCGCCGTGTCGACCGCGACTGCCTGGCAGCGCCGCACCGTCAAGGCATTCATCGCCCAAAGCCGCATCCTCGGCCTCGATGTCACGCCGCTGGAATTGAGCGTCGGCGCCAACGCCCTGAGCGCCAGCGGCCTGGTGCAATTGAAGCAGCGCATGGACGCCGACCGGCCGGCGCTCCTGTTTGTCGCGCTCGATGCGCAGCAGGCCATCCAACTGCGCAGTTCGATCGGCGCCGATACGCCGCTTTACGGCATTTCCCAATTGAACCCGCGCAATCAGTCTGCCGATCCGGATTCGCGGCAGCCCGAGCTCGACGGCGTCAAGCTGCTCGACATCCCATGGCAGGTGGCGGCCGACAGCCCGGCCGTCAGCATGTATCCGCGTCCCATCGTCGACAACCCGCAACAGCACAATGCCGACCTGGACCGGCTGTATGCGCTCGGCATCGATGCCTATCGGATCGCGCTGGAAATCGGCCGCACCCACAAGAATTTCGACATCGACGGCGTCACCGGCAGGTTGAGCGTGAATATCGATTCGTCCGGCAGCCATTTCCAGCGCACCGAAACGCCGGCCGTCTACCAGGACGGCATCGTGGTGCCGGCCCAGGGCCAGCGTTGAATACATGACCGAATGCAATGACGGCGGCGGGGCAGGCAGTGCGCGCCGCACCAGCACCGCCCGGCAGGTGGCCGGCGACGGCGCCGAGGATCGGGCGCTGGCGTATTTGCAGCAGCAGGGCCTGCGCTTGTGCACGCGGAATTTTCGCTGCAAGGCCGGCGAGATCGACCTGATCATGAACGAGCGCGTGAACGCGCACGATACGCTGGTGTTTATCGAAGTCCGAAAGCGCAGTAGTATGCGTTACGGCGGTGCCGCCGGCAGCGTGACGCCGGCCAAGCAGGCGCGCCTGATCCGGGCCGCGCATTGGTACCTTGCACGCTATCGGACGATGCCGCCATGCCGCTTCGACGTGATTGCGTTCGAGCGGGAAGAGATGTCCTGGCTTAAAAATGCATTTGCCGCGGCCTGATGCCTTCGGTGGAACTTTAGAACCCATTTATTTAAATTTTATGATCAAGCAACGCACTCTCGACCATTTCCAGGAAAGCGCCCGACTGAAAACCGAAGCGGCGTCCGTTCTCGCCGATCCGATTACGGCGGCGGTGGAACTAATGTTCACGGCGCTGTCCAACGGTAACAAAATTCTTGCGTGCGGCAATGGCGGATCCGCTGCCGACAGCCAGCATTTCGCGGCGGAACTGGTCGGCCGTTTCGAACGCGAGCGATTGCCGCTGCCGGCAATGGCGCTGACCACGGATACGTCCATCATGACGGCAGTCGGCAATGACTATTCCTTTAAAGAGATCTTTTCCAAGCAGGTGCAGGCGTTCGGCCAGAATGGCGATGTGCTGCTGGCGTTTTCGACATCAGGCAATTCCGAAAATGTCATCGCGGCAATCGATGCGGCGCTGGAGCGCGACATGCGGGTGGTCGCGCTGACCGGCAAGGGCGGCGGCAAGATCGGCAAGCTTTTAACCGAGGCGGATGTGCATATTTGCGTGCCGCACGATCGTACGGCGCGTATTCAGGAAGTGCATCTGCTGACCATTCATTGCATTTGCGACGGCATCGACGTCGCGTTATTTGGAGAAGATGGAAATGAGTAAATTGCGCAAACATTGGGCCGCATTGCGGCGTCCGCTGGCTGCCGTGGCCGTCTGCGGCATGGTCGCGATCGGCTTGCAGGGTTGCATCGGCGTGCTGGCCGGCGGCGCGATCGCCACCGGCTTCGCCGCGAGCGACCGCCGCACGCTGGGCGCCCAGGCCGAAGACAAGAGCATCATGCTGAAAGCCGGATCGCGCGTGGAAGCCGTGGTCGGCACCCCTTCGCATATCAACACGACCAGCTTCAACCGCAAGCTGCTGCTGACCGGCGAAGTGCGCAGCGAAGAGGCGAAACAGGCGGCCGGCAAGGAAGCCGCTGCGATTCCCGGGGTCGAAGGCGTATTCAATGAATTGACCGTGGGCGAGCCGTCGTCCGTCAGTACGCGCTCCAGCGATACCTATATCACCAGCAAGGTGCTGGCCAGCCTGTTCGATGCCAAGGATGTCTTCTCGAATTCATTCAAGGTGGTCACCGAAAACGGCGTGGTTTATCTGATGGGATTGGTCACGCAGCGCGAAGGCGACCGCGGCGCCGAAATCGTGCGCGGCATCAGCGGCGTGCAAAAGGTCGTGACGGTATATGAATACCTGACCGAAGCCGAATTGGCCCAAATCGGCGCGCGCCAGGCCGAGAGCGCCAAGAAGGCGCCGGCGCAGCAGCCGCAACCGCAGTCCCAGTCGCCGTCGCCGTCGCAGCCTCAGGTGCAGTCGGTCCAGTAGGAAGCAGACGCCTGCCGCGGGTTTGCCGCCTGCAGCAGGCGCCGGGATAACGCTTTATAATTGGCCATCGTTTTATTATCGGATTGATCATGTCATCGTCTGCCGCCGTCAAAAAACCAGCTACCCGCAAGCGTCTCGCGATCGCCCTTGCCGCGACGGTATTGTGCGGCGCCGCGCTGTTTGCCTATTCGTCGACCGCGTCGCATAACGCCGCGCCGGATGTTTCGTTCGTCAAGCTGGACGGCCAGAAACTGGCCTTGAAGGACTTGCGCGGCAAGGTGGTGATGGTCAACTTCTGGGCGACCGATTGCACCACTTGCATCGGAGAAATGCCGAAAATGATCGAAACCTATAACAAGTATCATGCGCAGGGGCTGGAATTCGTCGCCGTTGCGATGAGCTACGATCCGCCGAGCTACGTCATCAACTACACCGAAACGCGCAAGCTGCCGTTCAAGGTGGCGATGGATTCGGACGACAAGCTGGCGGCCGCCTTCGGCAATGTGAAGCTGACGCCGACCACGTTCCTGATCGACAAGAACGGCAAAATCATCCGGCGCTATGTCGGCGAACCTGCATTCGCGGAATTGCATCAGTTGCTGGAAAAGGAACTGGCGGCGGCTTGATGCAACTGTTGGATGTAAATCGTTGTAAAAAGCGCCTGATGGGCGCTTTTTTTATGCGCATCGGTTTTTGACGAAAAATGGAGGGCTGGAGCAGCGGAGGGGGAGTATTGGTGCGACCGAAGGGAATCGAACCCCTATCGACAGAATCGGAATCTGCAATCTTATCCATTAGACTACGGTCGCGCGTCCGGCCATGCAATGACGGGAGGCACAGAGGATACCGTTTTTCTGCATCGTCGTCCACGGAAAGCGACGATTTTTCATTCCAATGGAATGTCATTACGTCTATAATCAAGGGTTTGGTGAGGTATTGCGCCGCATTGGTCCGACTGGAGTCGGCCGGTCCCGCGCCTTTGCCACCGGTTTCTAGAAAAAACTGTACTGAGGGAATGGGAACATGAGCGACGAACATAACGAACACCAATCAGGGATTAAAACACCCAAGCAACTGATCGCCGCCGTAGCCGCGGGTTTTCTGGTCCCGATCATCTGTATTGTCCTCCTGGTTGAATTTGTCACTTCGGAGCCAAAGGAAGGCGCAGGCTCCAGCGGCCAGACGGCCGACTCGATCGTGGCGCGGATCAAACCGGTGGCCGACGAGGGTTATACCTTCCGCGACGCGAATGCGCCGAAACAGTTGATGACCGGCGAACAGGTTTATAGCAGCACTTGCGTGGCCTGCCACGGTACTGGCGCCGCGGGCGCGCCGAAGGTCGGCGACGCCGGCGCATGGGGCAAGCGCATTTCCGAAGGTTTCGATACGCTGGTTTCGCACGCGATCAAGGGTTTCAACGCCATGCCTGCCAAGGGCGGCAATCCTGACCTGGACGATATTGAAATTGCGCGTACGGTTGCCTACATGGCAAACCAGGCCGGCGCCAAATTCAAGGCGCCGGATCCAAAGCCGGCCGCACCGGCGCCTGCCGCCGATGCCGCAGCCGCTGCTCCTGCACCTGCCGCAAAATAAATCGTTCGGCTTGCTGCGGCAATATGCCGCAAAGCGCATCGCAAAGAAAAAAGCCTCGGAAGAATATTCCGAGGCTTTTTTCTTTGCGATGCGGTTCGTCCGATTATTGACGCTGCGGTTCCGCCACGAAGATTTCGACACGGCGATTGCGGGCGCGATTGGCGTCGCTGTTGTTGGCTGCCAGCGGTTCATGCGAACCCCGTCCTTCCACCGAAAACCGGCTCGGCGATACGCCGCGCGCGGACAGATAATCGCGGGTGCGGACCGCGCGTTCGCGCGACAGCGGGTCGTTGACGGCATCGCTGCCGGTGTTGTCGGTATGGCCGACGATGGTTACGACCGATGCCTGATTCTCCGCCAGCGTGGCCGCGAAGCGATCCAGTACGGGACGCAGATTCGGCTTGATATCGGCGCGGCCGACGTCGAAGGAAATGTCGCTCGGAATTTCCAGCTTGAGGCGATTGTCGGCGGTCTGCGTCACCTGCACGCCGGTCCCCTTGGTTGCCTGCTCCATCACGCGTTTCTGATTTTCCATGTGATTCGACCAGACATTGCCGGCCACCGCGCCGAGCGCGCCGCCGATGGCCGCACCGCCGAGCGCGCGGCCGCCGCCACCGCCGCCGGTCGCCGCGCCGAGGACGGCGCCGATGCCCGCGCCTACGCCTGCACCGGTTGCCGTGCCGCGCTGGGTGGGAGACATGTCGGCGCAGCCTGCTACGCCAAGGGCCAGCGCGAGTGCGGTAATGGTGAGTTTTTTCATGGGGGTCTTGCTCCTTTGATCGATCGATGCGACTGGATTATTGTTCGGCATCGTCATTTTGATTGGATTGGTCCTGCGCCGATGCCGATGCGCCGCCCCGGAATAATCGGGACAGATAGACGGCGCCGGCGATGGCGCCGCCGGCAATGCTGGCGTACATCAGCGGTTTGCGCATCGATTTCCTGGCCAGCAGGGACAGGCCGGTCATCAGCAATGGCGACAGTTTTGCGGGATTCATGGCCGTTGTGCGCACCGTGTCCAACAGCAGTGTCTTGGCGGTAACGGAGAATTGCCCAAGGGCCTCCCTGGCCAGTGCGCCGGGGTGGACGCCGGCCGAAATGTCGGCGCGCGCGACCATGATATTTGCCCGGTGCAAAGCGCCGTCGGCCAATAGCTTCTTTTTGCGGTCGGCCGCGGAAAGGACGGGCGCCGGATTCGACGGCTGTCTAGAGTAAGGCATCGCGATCCTTGCGCAATTCGGCCATGGTTTCCGGCAACGCGATCTTGCCCTGGCGCAGCACCGACCGGGCGTACAACGCCAGTCCGACGGCCAGCACGGTAAATGCCAGCGCCATCAGCAAAAGTATTTTCCAGCCCCAGGTGTCCCAGGCCAGCACGACGATCAGCACCGACCAGTAGGCAATCGCAAACCAGCCGGCTGTCAGCGCCAACGCCAACAGGATGACGATTTTGAGAAGATTGCCGCCGATTTCGGAAAACTCGAGCGCGGCCAGTTCCAGCCGGCTGATAATCAGGCCGAGCAGGTTTTTGGCCAGGCCGAATACGCCGCCGACCAGGCCGGCGGGCGCGTTCTGTCCGGTGTGTGGTTGTTCCATGGTACCGCTCCGGCCGTTATTTGCTGCGGCCGAGAACGATGCCGACCAGCAAGCCGATGCCTGCCGAGATCGCGACGGCGCGCCAAGGATTTTCCTGCACATATTCGTCGGTGGTGGCGGCCACGACCTTGCCTTTTTCAATGGCGATGGACTGCGCGTTCTGCGCCTTGACGATCGCGGCGTCTAGCAGATGCATGCCCTTGCTGCGCAATTCGTCGGCTTTTTCGCCGGTGGCGGCAGCGGCTTCATGAAACAGTTCCTGTGCGTCTTTGACCAGGGTTTTCATATCGTTCCTCACGGTTTTGAGTGCAGTGGTGGTCATGGTGTGCTCCTTAAGAAAATAGTGCGCCGGCAAACCGACTGATGGACTTTAAAACAAAAAGCTTACGAGCAACAGGATATGCGCAAATCGATTCGATCGGCTGACAGCATTTTGGTTGCATGCTTAAAACCGTGTTTCGCGCGCTGCCCGCAGGAAGCCGTCCAGGATCGGGGTGCAGTCGAGCAGGGCGGCGCCGCTGGCGCGATGGAATTCAGGATGCCATTGCAATCCCATCACGAACGGCGCTTTCTTGTAGCGCACCGCTTCCACGATCTGGTCGGTCGTCGAAATGGCTTCCACCTGCAGATCGCGGCCCAGGTCCTTGATGGCCTGGTGATGAATCGAATTGACCAGCGGCGCGGTTCTGGTGTCGAGCATGCCGGTCAGGCTGGAGCCGGGCGGGAATTGCAATTCGTGGAAATTGTTGTCGTAGAGTTCGTTGACGTGGGCGATCGCGGCCGGCACGTCGGATGCAATATCCTGGTACAGGCTGCCGCCGAACGCGACATTGATCAACTGGCAGCCGCGGCAGATGCCGAGCACCGGCTTGCCGTGTTCGATGAATTCATGCAGCAGTTCCAGTTCGTACATGTCGCGCACCCGGTCGCCGTTCCATTCGGGGCGGGTGGCGGCTTCGGCGTAGCTCTGCGGCGATACGTCGGCGCCGCCCTGCAGCACCAGGCCGTCCAGATGCTTGGCGTAGTCGCGCAGCCGCACGTTGCTCGGATGCACCATGCCATTGGTGTTGACCGTCGGAATCATGAACACCAGCACATCGCGCGACATCACCCACTGCGCGATGGACTCTTCCAGATATTGCAGGGTTTTGCTGCGCAGGCCCAGCGAACCGCTTTCGGGATGAAAGATGCGCGCCGAAATGCCGATCTTCAGCGTGCGCTGCATCATGCGGCGGCCGGCCTTGTCGGACAGCGCCCGCAGGCGCGCCTTGAACAGGCGGAAGGTTTGCGCCCAAGGGGCGTATTCGCCGGATGCGCTGGAAAAGAGCGGGTTTTGCGGCGCGGGGCCGGGCGGCGGCATGTGGGCGTGTGTTTCGGCGGCGGAATCGGGGGCGGGACCTGAATCGGGCCGGGACGTTGCGGGCAGCGGCGCTGGCGTCGGCGCCGGAATCAGCGATTTATTGGCGTCGGTATCGGATATATCGGACATATGCAGGCTCGTTGAAAAACAGTCACTGTAGGGAATATTAAAGCCGCCGCTTGCGAAAAGGTCGAAAATAATTGAAACGAGCCGTGTTGAAACGTTCCCTCCCGCATCTCCGCCATTTTGCCCGTTCGGCGCCGAAACGAACGATCATATTATCAATCGCCGATCATCGCTGCATATAACTGGTGCACCCGGAATAAAGATAGTTATAAGGAAATTGCCTGGCCTTCCCAGTGAAGGAGGATATTTTCCTTTTTGAAATATTTTTTTGGTGAATAACAGGGCATAAATAAGCCCCAAAAAATGCCTCAAATGCACTGTAAAGGTTTGACTATTGCGGGACTAGACCTTTATAATCGCACGGCTTCTAAACTGCCCCGCGCGAAGAATGCGCGTCGCACTCCACGATTATTAGGAAAATATGCTGCGTATTGTCCTGATACAGCTGATAACGACGGTTGTGGTTGCGCTTGTGGCAGGTGGTCTAGGTGGAATTCCCGCGCTTTGGTCAGCCTTGTTGGGCGGCCTCTGTTGTGCACTTCCCAACGGTCTGTTTGCCCTGCGACTCCATATGAGTACCCGCAAGCCCGGCGGAGCCAACCCGATGACTTTTTTCATCGGGGAGTTTATAAAAATCGCTACAACTATTGCGCTTCTGGGCGCTGTTGTTTGGTTGTACCGTGATGTAAATTGGCTCGCCTTTGTGCTGAGCTTCATCGCGGTGCTTAAAAGTTACATTATCTTACTGTTTAAACTACGACCATGACTGTAGCCTCACCCGACGCACCAACCGCATCAGAGTACATCGTCCATCACCTGGGACATTTTTCCACAGCGCACCAAGACAAGATCGTCGATTTTTCGATCTTGAACATGGATACCATTTTCTGGTCCGTGTTCGCCGGTGTGGTTGGCTGTCTGCTGATGTACATCGCCGCGCGCAACGCCACTTCCGGCGTGCCGGGCCGTTTCCAGGCCTTCGTCGAAATGATGGTCGAAATGGTCGAGGATCAGTCGAAGTCGATCGTGCATGGTAACCGGACTTTCATTGCGCCGCTGGCGCTGACCGTTTTCGTCTGGGTCGCCCTGATGAACTCGCTGGATTTCCTGCCGGTCGATCTGTTCTCCAGCGCATTCAGGCTGTTCGGTCTCGAACAGGTTTTCCCGCATCACCGCGTGGTGCCGACCGCCGATCTGAACGGCACGCTTGGCATCGCCCTGGGCGTGCTGGTGCTGATGCTGTATTACAGCGTCAAGATCAAGGGCCTGGGCGGCTTCATCCACGAATTGTTCTCCGCGCCTTTCGGCATCTGGCTGGCGCCATTCAACCTGCTGCTCAATGTCATTGAATTCGCAGCGAAAACGGTTTCTCTCGGCATGCGGTTGTTCGGCAACATGTATGCGGGCGAATTGTTGTTCCTCCTGATTGCATTGCTGGGATCGGCCGCCACCGCGTTCGGTTTCATCGGCCATGTGATCGCAGGTTCGATATGGGCGATTTTCCACATCCTGATCGTGTTGCTGCAAGCCTTCATTTTCATGATGTTGACACTGGTTTATATCGGTCAGGCACACGAATCCCACTAGGATTGCCAGGGCCCATCAGGCCCGCCGCGCTTTGCCGCCGGCCCATTTTTTGTATTTTCATTTTTTGCTTTAACTTTAACCTTGAATAGGAATTGTCATGACTGACCTCTCATTTGTAGCTTTGGCGTGTGGTTTGATTATCGGTCTGGGCGCGATCGGTGCATGTATCGGTATCGCGATCATGGGCGGTAAATACCTCGAAGCGTCGGCTCGTCAGCCTGAATTGATGAATACCCTGCAAACCAAGATGTTCCTGCTGGCCGGTCTGATCGATGCTGCGTTCCTGATCGGTGTCGGTATCGCCATGTTGTTTGCATTCGCAAATCCGTTCATCGCCAAGTAATTAATCCGTACGGCATAGCCGATTGGCTGAATTGATTTCAGCACACGTTATTCTGAGAAGGAAATTACCGTGAACTTAAATGCAACATTGTTTGCGCAGTTCGTGGTCTTCTTTATCCTCGCGGGCTTTACGATGAAATTCGTTTGGCCTCCGCTGATTAAGGCGCTTGATGAGCGCGCGAAGAAGATTGCGGACGGCTTGGCTGCCGCCGATCGCGGCAAGGCCGATCTGGCTGCCGCTGAAAAGCGTGTACAGGCAGAGCTGGCGACAGCGCGCGATGAAGGCCAGAAGCGTATCGGCGAAGCCGAAAAGCGCGGTCAGCTGATCATCGAAGAAGCCAAAAAAACGGCATCCGAAGAAGCCGCTCGCATTCTCGCCAACGCCAAGGCGGAAGCGGAGCAGCAGGTCAACAAGGCGCGCGAAAATCTGCGCGGCGAAGTTGCGAACCTGGCAGTCAAGGGCGCCGAGCAGATCCTGAAGCGTGAAGTGAATGCAGCGGCGCATGCCGACCTGCTGAACCAACTGAAAACAGAGCTGTAATATGGCCGAACTTGCAACGATTGCCCGTCCTTACGCAGAAGCCCTGTTTCGTGTTGCGCAGTCAGGCAAGCTGGCGCCGTGGGCCGATCTGGTTGCTGAAATGGCTGTCGTGGCCCAGCATCCGGACGTCCTGGCGTTCTTGCAGAACCCCGGCGTATCCACGCAGCAGCAGACCGAAACCTTCCTGGCAGCCTTGAAGTCGCCCGTCGACAACGAAGCGAAAAACTTCATCGCCACGCTGGCCGACAACGGCCGCCTGGCGCTGTTGCCGGAAATCGCCGCGCAATTCCATGTGCTGAAGAATGCACATGAAGGCGCGGATGATGCGGAAATCATCAGCGCCTTCGCGCTGACCGAACCGCAGGTGAGCGAACTGGTCGCTGCGCTGGAAAAGAAATTTGGTCGCAAGCTGCTGCCGTCGGTGTCCGTCGATAGCAGTTTGATCGGCGGCGTGCGCGTGGTCATCGGCGATGAAGTGCTCGACACTTCCGTGCGTGCCAAGCTGCAACAGTTACATGTTGCTTTGACTGCTTAAGCGGTCATAGCCCCTAGCGTAAGCGAAGAGAATATTTTTAGGAGTTTGTATGCAACTCAACGCGTCTGAAATCAGCGAACTGATCAAGAGCCGGATCCAAGGCCTTGGCGATACTGCTGAGATTCGCAATCAGGGCACGGTTATCTCCGTGTCCGACGGTATTTGCCGCATTCACGGTCTTTCGGACGCGATGCAGGGCGAGATGCTGGAATTCCCGGGCAACACATTCGGCCTGGCGCTGAATCTGGAGCGCGACTCGGTCGGTTCCGTGATTCTCGGCGACTACGAGCATATCTCCGAAGGCGACACGGTCAAATGCACCGGCCGCATCCTGGAAGTGCCGATCGGTCCTGAGCTGCGCGGCCGTGTGGTCAATGCGCTCGGCCAGCCGATCGACGGCAAGGGTCCGATCAATGCAAAACTGACAGCGCCGATCGAAAAGATCGCGCCGGGCGTCATTGCCCGCCAATCGGTGTCGGAACCGATGCAGACCGGCATCAAGTCGATCGATTCGATGGTGCCGATCGGCCGCGGTCAACGCGAACTGATCATCGGCGACCGCCAGACCGGCAAGACCGCGGTGGCGATCGATGCGATCATCAACCAAAAAGGCCAGAACGTTACCTGTATCTATGTCGCGATCGGCCAAAAGGCGTCGTCGATCAAGAACATCGTGCGTTCGCTGGAAACACACGGCGCGATGGAATACACCATCGTCGTGGCGGCGTCGGCCTCCGAATCGGCCGCGATGCAATACGTGTCGGCCTACTCGGGCTGCGCAATGGGCGAATACTTCCGCGACCGCGGCGAAGATGCGCTGATCGTGTATGACGATCTGTCCAAGCAAGCCGTGGCCTACCGTCAGGTATCGCTGCTGCTGCGCCGTCCGCCGGGCCGCGAAGCGTATCCTGGCGACGTGTTCTACCTGCACAGCCGCCTGCTGGAACGCGCAGCACGCGTGAATCCGAAATATGTTGAAGACTTCACCAAGGGCGCGGTCAAGGACAAGACCGGTTCGCTGACCGCATTGCCGATCATCGAAACCCAGGCCGGCGACGTTTCCGCATTCGTGCCGACCAACGTGATTTCGATTACCGACGGCCAGATCTTCCTGGAAACTTCGCTGTTCAACGCCGGTATCCGTCCTGCGATCAACGCCGGTATTTCGGTGTCCCGCGTCGGTGGCGCCGCGCAGACCAAAGTCATCAAGAATCTGTCCGGCGGTATTCGTACCGACCTGGCGCAGTATCGCGAACTGGCCGCGTTTGCGCAATTCGCTTCCGACCTGGATGCGGCAACCCGCAAACAGCTCGATCGCGGCGCACGCGTCACCGAGCTGCTGAAGCAGGCGCAATATTCGCCGCTGCCGATTTCGCTGATGGCCGTCACGCTGTTCGCGGTCAACAAGGGCTTCCTGGACGATATCGAAGTCAAGCAGGTGCTGGGTTTCGAAGCCGGCCTGCATGGCTTCATGAAGACCAGCCACGCCGCGCTGCTGCAGAAGATCGAAGACACCAAGCAACTCGACAAAGACGCTGAAGCTGCATTGTCCGCCGCTGTTGCCGATTTCAAGAAATCGGGCGCCTTCTAAGTATGAAGTCGAGCATGAAGCCGCTGGCTTTGCATAAGGAGTAACGAACTCATGGCTACAGGCAAAGAGATTCGCGGCAAGATCAAGAGCGTCGAAAATACGAAGAAGATCACCAAGGCGATGGAAATGGTCGCTGCATCCAAAATGCGCAAGGCGCAGGACCGGATGCACGCGGCACGCCCTTACAGTGACAAAATTCGTAGTGTCGCTTCCAACTTGTCGCGCGCCAACCCCGAGTATACGCATCCGTTCATGGTCAAGCAGAACTCCGCCAAACGGGTCGGTTTCATCGTCGTGACCACGGACAAAGGTCTGTGCGGCGGCATGAACACCAACTCGCTGCGTTTGCTGACCGTCAAAATGCGTGAACTGGAATCGCAGGGCAATGCACTGGAAACGGTCGCCATCGGCAATAAAGGCCTGGGCTTCCTGAACCGGATCAACGCCAAGGTCGTCGCGCATGTCACCCAAATGGGCGATACGCCGCATCTGGACAAGCTGATCGGGCCGGTCAAGGTGCTGCTGGACGCGTATCAGGAAGGCATGCTGGACGCGGTGTACATGGTTTATACCAAGTTCATCAATACGATGAAGCAGGAACCGACCATGCTGCAATTGCTGCCGTTGACCAGCGACCGTCTGGAAACGGAAGCCGGCAAGGCGGAGCATTCCTGGGACTACATTTACGAACCGGATGTCGAGACTGTCATCGATGAGCTGCTGGTGCGTTATGTCGAAGCGCTGATTTATCAGGCGGTTGCCGAAAACATGGCGTCCGAGCAATCGGCGCGCATGGTGGCGATGAAGGCTGCAAGCGACAACGCGGGCAATGTGATTGGCGAACTGAAGCTGGTTTACAACAAAACCCGCCAGGCAGCGATCACCAAGGAACTGTCGGAAATCGTCAGTGGCGCCGCAGCGGTTTGATTTAATTGATAACGCGCAAGCGTTCAACAAATTTAATTTTATATATTGAAGGAACGAAAATGGCTGATGGCAAAATCGTTCAGTGTATCGGTGCTGTGGTGGACGTCGAGTTTCCCCGTGACGCGATGCCCAAGGTGTACGATGCTTTGAAGATGGAAGGTTCTGCGCTGACGTTGGAAGTGCAGCAGCAACTTGGCGACGGCATTGTCCGTACCATTGCGCTCGGCACCTCGGACGGTTTGCGCCGCGGCATGACGATTCAGAATACCGGCAAGCCGATCATGGTGCCGGTCGGCAAGGCAACCCTCGGCCGCATCATGGACGTGCTGGGCAACCCGATCGACGAATGCGGCGACGTCAGCCGCGAAAACACTGCCTCGATTCACCGCAAGGCGCCTGCTTACGACGAACTGTCGCCGTCGCAGGAATTGCTGGAAACAGGCATCAAGGTGATCGACCTGGTCTGTCCGTTCGCCAAGGGCGGTAAAGTCGGCCTGTTCGGCGGCGCCGGCGTGGGCAAGACCGTCAACATGATGGAACTGATCAACAACATCGCCAAGGCGCACAGCGGCCTGTCCGTGTTTGCCGGCGTGGGCGAACGTACTCGCGAGGGTAACGACTTCTACCACGAAATGGCCGACGCGAAAGTGGTCGATCTGGACGAGCCGGAAAAATCCAAGGTTGCGATGGTCTACGGCCAAATGAACGAACCGCCGGGCAACCGTCTGCGCGTGGCGCTGACCGGCCTGACGATCGCCGAAGGCTTCCGCGACGAAGGCCGCGACGTTCTGTTCTTCGTCGACAATATCTATCGCTACACACTGGCCGGTACCGAAGTGTCCGCGCTGCTGGGCCGTATGCCTTCCGCGGTGGGTTACCAGCCGACCCTGGCCGAAGAAATGGGCCGTCTGCAAGAACGCATCACGTCGACCAAAACCGGTTCGATCACATCGATCCAGGCCGTCTACGTTCCCGCGGATGACTTGACCGACCCGTCCCCTGCGACTACCTTCGCCCACTTGGATTCCACCGTCGTGCTGTCGCGCGATATCGCATCGCTGGGTATCTACCCTGCGGTCGATCCGCTCGATTCGACTTCGCGTCAGCTGGATCCGCTGGTCGTCGGCCAGGAACACTACGAAACAGCGCGCGCCGTTCAGGGCACGCTGCAGCGTTACAAGGAATTGCGCGACATTATCGCGATTCTGGGCATGGACGAATTGGCGCCGGAAGACAAGCTGCTGGTTGCCCGCGCACGTAAAATGCAGCGTTTCCTGTCGCAGCCGTTCCACGTCGCTGAAGTGTTTACCGGTTCGCCAGGCAAATACGTTTCGCTGAAAGACACGATCAAGGGCTTCAAGATGATCGCCAGCGGCGAACTGGATCACCTGCCTGAGCAAGCGTTCTATATGGTCGGCACGATCGAAGAAGCAATCGAAAAAGCCAAGAAAATCAATTAAGCAACACGGCAGGGAAAGCGTGGCGCAGCAATCGGGCGCCATGCATCGAACGCCCTGCCGGATGCTTGAGATGGATGCTTAATAGGAAATTACATGGCGGCAAATACAATTCACGTTGACGTTGTCTCGGCTGAAGCTTCGATCTTTTCGGGCGAAGCGGAGTTCGTTGCGTTGCCTGGCGAATCGGGTGAGCTGGGGATTTATCCTCGCCACACGCCGCTGATCACGCGCATCCGTCCGGGCGCCGTGCGCATCAAGGTGGCGGGCCAGGCCGAAGACGAATTCATTTTCGTCGCCGGCGGCTTGCTGGAAGTGCAACCCGATGCCGTGACCGTGCTGGCCGACACCGCAATCCGCGGCGCCGACCTGGACGAAGCGCAGGCAACGGAGGCAAAGCGCCTGGCGGAAGAAACACTGCATAGCCGCGAATCCGAAATCGATTATGCTGTCGCGCAAGCCGAGTTGGCGACCGCGGTTGCGCAATTGGCGGCCATTCACCGGCTGCGTCAAAAACGCTAAGCAGGTTTGGCAACAAGAAGTACACTGGAAAGGCAGCCTAGGCTGCCTTTTTTTATTTCTGAATTTATTCCTGCGCGCGCAATCCGAATGCAATTGCCCAATTTCTTTTCGACGCAATCCATGAAAGGCATGCAATGAAAATCGAAAAACAGTTCCGCCCGCCTTCGAAACTCAAGCTGGAAGACGCAAATGCCGCAGCAAAACCCCTGTCGAGCGGCGACAAGGCCGCCGACCGCGTGCGCGTGGCCGAAAAGGCGGCCGAAATCGCTGTGCAGCAGACCATGCTGTATGCGAACTCCAGCCGCAAGCTGCTGGTCGTCTTGCAGGGCATGGATACCAGCGGCAAGGACGGCACGGTCAATGGCGTCTTTCAGAGCGTCAATCCGCAAGGCATCCAGATCGTCAATTTCAAGGCGCCGAGCACTATCGAGCGGCGTCATGATTATCTTTGGCGCGTGCACCAGCAGGTGCCGCTGACAGGCGAAATCACGGTATTCAACCGCAGCCATTACGAAGACGTGCTGATTACCCGGGTGCACGGCTGGATCGACGACAAGGAATGCCAGCGGCGTTTCGCGCAGATACGGGATTTCGAACGGATGCTGGCCGAGACCGGCACCACCATCCTCAAATTTTTCCTGCATATTTCGAAAGACGAGCAAAAGCTGCGGCTCCAGGAGCGGGTCGACAATCCGGATAAACACTGGAAATTCGAGTTGCAGGATCTGGCCGAGCGAAAGTTCTGGAAGCGTTATCAGGAAGTGTATGCCGATGCAATTGGCGCCACCGATACCGATGCGGCGCCATGGCACGTCATTCCGGCCGACTCCAAAACCCATCGCAACCTCGCAATCGCCGGCATCGTGCTGGAGACCATGCAGAGCATGAAACTGGCGTTTCCGCCTGCCAAGCCGGAATTGAAAGGACTGGTCGTGAAATAGGGATAGCGGCAATTGGATGCGATAATAGGCGTTTTCGCTTAGCGCCCGTATTTCGGTCGCAATATCTTTTTGCCACGCTCTTTTGTCACGCCCATGCCTTCATTTGCTCCTCTCAAGAACGACACTTTCATCCGCGCATTATTGCGCCAGCCTACCGATTACACGCCGCTTTGGCTGATGCGGCAGGCGGGACGCTATTTGCCGGAGTACCGCGCAACGCGCGCGCGCGCCGGATCGTTCCTGGGCCTGGCCAAAAATCCAGACTATGCCACCGAAGTGACGCTGCAGCCGCTGGCGCGCTATCCGCTGGATGCCGCCATTCTGTTTTCCGATATCCTGACGGTGCCCGATGCAATGGGCCTGGGTTTGTATTTCGCCGATGGCGAAGGCCCCAAGTTCGAACGCCCGCTGCGCGACGAACAGGCGGTGATGGCATTGCGCGCGCCCGAGCTGGATAGCCTGCAATACGTGTTCGACGCCGTCACGCAGATCCGCACGGAACTTGACGGCAGCGTGCCCTTGATCGGTTTTTCCGGCAGTCCATGGACGCTGGCCTGCTACATGGTCGAAGGCGGCGGCTCGGACGATCATCGCACCGTCAAAAGCATGCTGTATAGCCGGCCGGACCTGATGCATCACATCCTGAAAATCAACGCCGCCGCGGTCGCAGCGTATCTGAATGCCCAGGTCGACGCCGGCGCGCAGGCTTTGATGATTTTCGATACCTGGGGCGGCGCGCTGGCCGACGGTATTTATCAGGCTTTTTCGCTGGCGTATATGCGGGAAGTCGTGGCGCAACTGAAGCGCGAGAAAGACGGCGTGCGGATACCCGTGATCGTGTTCACCAAGGGCGGCGGGCTGTGGCTGGAACAGATTGCCGATATCGGCGCCGATGCGGTCGGCCTGGACTGGACCGTCAATCTCGGCGATGCCCGGCGCCGTGTCGGCGATCGGGTGGCGCTGCAGGGCAATCTCGATCCGGTCGTCCTGTTCGCCGGCGGTCAGCAGATCGAGGCGGAAGTGCAAAAGCTGTTGAATGCATTCGGCGCGCCGGCCACCGGCAGCGGCCATGTGTTCAATCTGGGCCACGGCATCTCCCAATTCACGCCGCCGGAGGCGGTTACCGCCATGGTGGAAGCCGTGCACAGCCTGAGCCGGCGCATGCGGCCTTAGAGGCTGTTGCGGCATCAGGCGAGTCGGGGGTGTTGTGCGAAGCGAAGTGAGGTAAAGGAGGAGACGGCCGAAGGCCGGCGGGGGACACGAATGCAGTACAACGCCCGACTTGCCTGATGTCGCCATTGCCTCTCAGTAGGCCTCATTGTTTTTGCGTGCTTACTTATGCACAAAATGGTTGTCAGTCCGCCAAGTAAATTATTTTTTGCGCTTTAAGCGGGATTATTATTTTTTATCAGTGCTAAGTAACTGATTTAAAAGTAAATTAACATGTGCGACTTTATGTAGCATTTTAACGGCAACCGCATAAATGCTGGTTTCGGAGCGTAATACTTTGGTCTTACCCACAAAGTTATCCACAGTTGCTGTGGATGACTTAAAAAAAGCTTAAAAATCTGGAACTTAGCCGTCTTTCTCATTTTTTACATGAGAAATATCTGACAAATGCGAACTGATCTTATTTACATTGCACTTGCCGGACGCTTGACTTCTTCATTTTTTCGGTGCGTTTCCGGTCCAAAAAAACGCGGCCCGCACTAACTTATTCACAAAATGACTTTGTGCGAAGCAATAAGATTTTATTTTGGAATTATTTTTTCAGAAGCTTTTTTGGTTTTATAAGTGGTTGATTTTAAAGACATAATATTTTGCTTTGGAATTGAGCAATTTGTTGGAGGCCGCATAGATGCTCAGTTCGGCGGTGTCAAGTAGGGGTTACCCACAAAGTTATCCACAGTTGCTGTGGATAGATTAAAAAGCGTTTATTAAACCGATAGTTAGACCAACTCCTCAGGAATCAGATTAACTTCGTGGAACCATGCATCGTCAATGTCGCGTTAGATGCGCCACTTGACATTACATTCGATTATCGCTGCGCCGGTGATAACGCGTCACCCGTGCCGCTGATCGGCCAATTGGTGCTGGTGCCTTTCGGGCATCGGCAGGTGTTCGGCATCGTGGTCGGCATTCAGGCCGGCAGCGACGTCGCCGAAAACAAGCTAAAGGACGTGATTGCGATTCGCCGCCAGTTGCCGCCGCTATCGAAGGAATGGCTGGCATTGTGCCGTTTCGCCGCCGACTATTACCAACGGCCGCTAGGCGAGGTGGCGCTGCCCGGACTACCCAAAAATCTGCGCGCCGAGTCTTCTGTCAGCCTGGACCGCGCCATCAAGAAGCAGGCTGCATTGAGCGCTGCGCACGATGGCCGCCCGGTGGATATGCCGGTGCTGCGGCCCGCACAGCAGGCGGCGGCGGAAGCGATCGCCGCCGCGCGGGGTTTTGCGCCGATGCTGCTGTACGGCGTGACCGGCAGCGGCAAGACCGAGGTATACCTGCAGGCCGCGGCCGATATTCTGGCGCGCGCCGATGCCGGGGCGCCGGCGCAGATTCTCATCCTGGTGCCGGAAATCAATCTGACCCCGCAGCTCGAAGGCAATGTGCGCGCGCGTTTTCCGGGCGTCGCCGTGGTCAGCCTGCACAGCGGCCTGGCCGAAGGCGAACGCACCCTGCACTGGCTGTCGGCGCATCTCGGCCATGCGCGCATCGTGCTGGGCACCCGGCTGGCGGTGCTGGCCTCGTTGCCGCACCTGAAACTGATCGTGATCGACGAGGAGCACGACCCCTCTTACAAACAGCAGGAAGGCTTGCGTTATTCGGCGCGCGACCTGGCGGTCTGGCGCGCGCATCAACTGGGGATACCGATCGTGCTGGGATCGGCCACGCCGTCGCTGGAAAGCTGGCAGCACGCCCAGACCGGGCGCTACCGCAAGCTCGAACTGCGTGAGCGCGCGGTGCAGGATGCTGTACTGCCGGCAGTGCGGTTGATCGACATGGAACGCGACAAGCCGGTCGACGGCCTGACCTCGACCCTGGTGGCGGCGCTCAGGCAACGCCTCGTGCGCGGCGAGCAATCGCTGCTGTTCCTGAACCGGCGCGGCTATGCCCCGGTGATCAGCTGCGACGCCTGCGGCTGGGTCAGCAACTGCACGCGCTGCACCTCGTTCATGGTGCTGCACAAGCCGGAACACCGGCTGCGCTGCCATCACTGCAGCCTGGAGCTGCGCATTCCCAGGCATTGCCCGACTTGCGGCAACGCGGATCTGCAGCCGCTGGGCCGCGGCACGCAGCGGGTCGAGGAAGGATTGCAGCTATTGTTCCCCGAAGCGCGCATCTTGCGCATCGACGCCGATTCGACTCGCCGCAAAGGCAGCGCCCAGGCGGCGTTCGACAGTGTGCATCGCGGCGAAGTCGATATCCTCATCGGCACGCAGATGGTTGCCAAGGGACACGATTTCAAAAACCTGACGCTGGTCGGCGTGCTCAATCCGGACACCGCGCTGTTTTCCCAGGATTACCGCGCCGGCGAACGCCTGTTTGCGCAACTGATGCAGGTGGCCGGCCGCGCCGGCCGCGCCGCCCGGAAAGAAGGCGGCAGCGCCAGCGAAGTGCTGATCCAGAGCCGCTACATCCATCACCCGCTGTATGCCGCCGTGATCGCGCACGATTACGACGGTTTCGCCGGCGCCATGCTCGAAGAGCGCGAACAGGCCGCGCTGCCGCCGTATCTGTATCAGGCCCTGCTGCGCGCCGAAGCCATGGAACTGGCCGTTGCGCTGGCGTTCCTGCAGGACGCCGCGGCCTGCCTGGCGCATGAAGGCATTGTCATCAACGATCCGATTCCGATGACCATGACGCGCGTGGCCAATGTCGATCGCGCGCAGTTGCTGGTCGAATCGGCTTCGCGGCCGGCCTTGCAGGCATTCCTGAAAGAGTGGCTGGCCCTGCTGCGGCAAACCCGGACCCGGGTCAAATGGTCGCTGGAAGTCGATCCGGTCGATATTTGAGATGGAAGCGGTCCGCGAGTAGAAATGCGCAGGTTCGGGCCGTCACAAGCCGGTATAATCCCGCTATTTGCCATTGGTCCAGTGCGCGGCCGGCCCGCGCCACACATACATGCTCGCTGAACAAAAACACCGCATTACCGAATTTTTCCAGGCTGCCTTGCAGCCATTACTGGCCGATACCGGTCTGACCCCGGTCGTGACCCTGGAGCGTCCGCGCGATCCGTCCCATGGCGACGTCGCCTGCAATATCGCGATGCAGATCGCCAAGCCGCTGAAAAAGAATCCGCGCGAACTGGCCCAGGCCATCGTCGCAGGCCTGATGGCGCAGCCGGGCCGCGCCGGCCTGATCGATGCGGCCGAGATCGCCGGACCGGGTTTCATCAATCTGCGCATTGCCGCGGCAGCCAAGCAGGCCGTGGTCAAGACTGTGCTGGCGGCAGGCGCCGCGTACGGCGCCGCCAATGCCGGCGCGGGCAAGAAAGTGCTGATCGAATTCGTTTCGGCCAATCCGACCGGTCCGCTGCACGTCGGCCATGGCCGCCAGGGCGCGCTGGGCGATGCGTTGTCGTCGCTGTTCGAATCGCAGGGCTACGCGGTCACGCGCGAGTTTTACTATAATGACGCCGGCGTGCAGATCGCCAATCTGGCGCTGTCGGTGCAGGCGCGCGCCAAGGGCTTCGCGCCGGGGCAGCCGGGCTGGCCCGAAACCGCCTATAACGGCGATTACATTGCCGATATCGCGCACGACTTCCTGGCCAAGGGCAGTGTCACCGGCAGCGACGGCGCGGTGACCGCGGCCAACGGCGACGCCGGCGACCTGGAAGCGATCCGCCGCTTCGCGGTGGCCTACCTGCGGCGCGAGCAGGATCTGGATCTGCAGGCGTTCGGCGTCAAATTCGACAACTATTACCTGGAATCCTCGCTGTACAGCGACGGCAAGGTCGCCGCCACCGTGGAGGCGCTGGTCAAGGCCGGCAAAACCTACGAGCAGGACGGCGCGCTGTGGCTGCGCACCACCGACTACGGCGACGACAAGGACCGCGTGATGCGCAAGTCCGACGGCACATTTACCTATTTCGTGCCGGACGTGGCGTATCACATCGTCAAATGGCAGCGCGGTTTCGGCAAGGTCATCAATGTGCAGGGCAGCGACCACCACGGCACCATCGCCCGCGTGCGCGCCGGCCTGCAGGCGGTCGGCATGGGCATTCCGCAAGGGTATCCGGACTACGTATTGCACAAGATGGTCACCGTGATGAAAAACGGCGAAGAGGTCAAGATTTCCAAGCGCGCCGGGTCCTATGTCACGGTGCGCGACCTGATCGAATGGTCCAGCGGCGTCGAGGACGGCGTGGAAGCCGCGGCGGCCAACGCGGCGGCCGACAATATCGCCGCGCCCCTGCGCGACCTGACCCGCGGCCGCGACGCGGTGCGTTTCTTCCTGATTTCGCGCAAGGCCGATACCGAATTCGTGTTCGACGTCGACCTGGCGCTGGCGCAGTCCGACGAAAACCCGGTTTACTACGTGCAATACGCGCATGCCCGCATCTGTTCGGTGCTGGCGCAATGGGGCGGCGACGAAAATACCCTGAACGCGGTCGACGATCTGTCGCCGCTGACCGCGCCGCGCGAAGCGGCGCTGCTGGCAAAACTGGCCGAATATCCGGAAGCGCTGGCGCATGCCCTGGAAGAGCTGGGACCGCACCAGGTTGCGTTTTATCTACGCGATCTGGCGGGCGAGCTGCATAGCTACTACAATGCGGAACGCGTGCTGGTTGACGATGCCGCGACCAAGATGGCGCGGCTGGCATTGATGTGCGCGACGCGCCAGGTGTTGCGCAATGGATTGGCACTGATCGGCGTTTCGGCGCCGTCCAGGATGTAAGACAGATTAAATATATATGAAACAGATACGCAATCAGAAGAGCAACCGGTACCAGCAGGGCGGCACGTTCCTCGGCATCATCATCGGCCTGGTAGTCGGGCTCGGCATCGCCGTGGTGGTGGCGCTGATGATCACCAAATCGCCGATTCCGTTCACCAACGGCAAGACGCTCCGGCCGGAGCGCGCGCCCGACCCCGTCGGCGATCAGGTGGCCGATCCGAACAAGCTGCTGTACGGCAGCAAGGAAGCGGCGCGCCAGGCCGCGCGCGACCAGAAGGCCGCCGAGGCCGCGGCCGCACCGGCCGGACAGGCCGCCGGCGTGCCGCCGGTAGTTGCCGCGACGCCGGCGCCGGCATCGCCTCCCGCGCTGCCGCCAACCGGCGCCGACCAGCCGAAGAACCAGGTCAGCAGCGCCACGCCGGCGCCGAAGCTCGACGGCGACGACAAATGGATTTACTACCTGCAGGCCGGCGCCTTCCGCGAGCAGGCCGATGCCGAAAATGCGCGCGCCAAGCTGGCGCTGCTGGGGATGGAAGCCAAGGTCAGCGAGAAACAGTCGGATAACGGTTCGCTGTTCCGCGTGCGCCTGGGGCCTTATGCCCAGCTCGATGCGATGAACCGGGTGCGCGCCAAGCTGGCTGAAAACAGCGTCGACGCGGCGCTGGTGCGGATTCCGAAATAGGCCCCGCCGGCGGGAATAAACGAATAAAAAACAGCGTCATTAACCGAGTAAAGCGAGTAAAGAAAGGATTTCGTCTATGCGTTTTCTTAAACAGGCGTGTGCCGCTCTTGGGTTGGCCGCCAGCCTTGGATTCACTTTGGGTTTGACTGCATCGAGCGCGGCCGCATCGCCGGCCAATCCGCAGGAAGGCGCCGATTACCGCGTGCTGCCGCAGGCGCAGCCGACCGACTCCGGCAACAAGGTCGAAGTCACCGAGTTTTTCTGGTACAGCTGCCCGCATTGCGCCGCCTTCGATCCGGCATTGAGCGCCTGGGTCAAGAAACAGGGCGACAAGATCGTCTTCAAGCAAGTCCCGGTGGCCTTCCGCGAATCCTTCATTCCGCAACAGAAAATGTACTATGCGCTTGAAGCCATGGGCCTCGCCGGTGAAATGAATCCGAAGATTTTCCGCGCCATCCACGTCGATCGCCAGGTGGTCGACACCGATGCGACGATCATGGATTTCATCGGCAAGCAGCCCGGCGTCGACAAGGCCAAGTTCACCGACCTGTACAACTCGTTCGGCACCCAGACCAAGGTGCGCCGCGCCGCGCAGTTGCAGGAATCGTACAAGGTCGACGGCGTGCCGATGATCGCCATCGGCGGGCGTTACCTGACCTCGCCGTCGATTGCCGGCGCCGCCATGTCGAATCAGCCGGAAACCATGCAGCAGGCGGCTTCGCTGCAGGTCATGGACGCCCTGGTGGCGAAAGTCGCCGCTGAAAAGGGCGGCAAGAAGTAATCGCCGGACCGGCGACACGCTACAAAGCCCGCTGCTTGCAAAAGCGCGGGCTTTCTCTTTGGAGCCCGCCCATGCAGCGAATTTTCATCACCGGCGCATCCAGCGGCATCGGCGCCGCGCTGGCCCGCCAATATGCCGGGCAGGGCGCGGTGCTGGGCCTGGCGGCGCGGCGCCGGGATGCGCTGGAAGAAGTGCGCGCATCCTTGCCGGGCGCCGCTTTGCACGCCGTTTATCCGCTCGACGTCAACGACCACGATGCCTTGGCGGCGGCCGCGGCCGATTTCCTGCGCGGCGGCGATGTCGATGTGGTGATCGCGAATGCTGGCGTCTCGCGCGGCACGCTGACCGACTATCCCGAGGATACCGCCGTGTTCGCGCAAATCCTGGCCACCAACGTTACCGCCACCGTGGCGACCTTCTCGCCGTTTGTCGCCGCCATGAAGGCGCGCGGACAGGGACGGCTGGTCGGTATCGGCAGCGTGGCCGGCATACGCGGGCTGCCCGGTGGCGGGGCCTATAGCGCATCGAAGGCGGCCGTCATCAGCTATTGCGAATCGCTGCGCGTCGAATTGCGCGGCAGCGGAATCAAGGTGGTCACGATTGCGCCCGGTTATATCGATACGCCGATGACGCGCGGCAACCGTTATTCGATGCCGTTCCTGATGCCGGTCGAACGCTTCGCGGCGCGCTCTGTCGAGGCGATCGCCGCCGGCGACAGCTACCGCGTGATCCCATGGCAAATGGGCCTGGTCGCGAAATTGTTGCGGCTGTTGCCGAATTGGCTCTACGACCTGGCATTCTCGAAGGCGCCGCACAAGGCGCGTTGAGCACATCGGGCGCATCGAGGCGCATCGAGGCACATTTCAATCCCCCTTCAACCTGCTCTACAATCCCACGATGAAAATTATTTTTGCCGGCACGCCCGAATTCGCCGAGACCGCGCTCAAAGCGCTATACGCAGCGGGCCACGACATCGTTCTGGTGCTGACCCAGCCCGACCGGCCGGCCGGCCGCGGCATGCAATTGCATGCTTCCGCCGTCAAGCAATGCGCCATCGCGCACGGCACGCCGGTGGCGCAGCCGGTCTCGCTACGGCTGGACGGGAAATATCCTGAAATTGCACGTGAAGCGCATGAACTGCTGCACGCCACGCCGCACGATGTCATGGTGGTGGCCGCCTACGGCCTGATCCTGCCGCCCAGCGTGCTGGAAATACCGCGCCATGGCTGCATCAATATCCACGGCTCGCTATTGCCGCGCTGGCGCGGCGCCGCGCCCATCCATCGCGCGATCGAGGCCGGCGATGCCGTGACCGGCGTCACCATCATGCAAATGGAGGCCGGCCTCGATACCGGGCCGATGCTGCTGCGCGGCGAAGTGCCGATCGCCGCCGACGACACCACCGCGACGCTGCACGACAAGGTGGCGCAACTGGGCGCGGCGCTGATCGTCGACGCCATCGCGCAACTGGAAAGCGGCGTGCTGCCGCCGCCGCAAATCCAGCCTGAAGCCGGCGTCACCTACGCCGCCAAGATCGGCAAGGACGAAGCGGCGCTGGACTGGCGCCTGCCGGCGGCAGTGCTGGCGCGCCGGATTCGGGCTTTCAATCCCTTTCCGGGCGCGGCCGGGCAATGCGCCGGCGCCACGGTCAAGATCTGGCGGGCGCGTGCCGTGCAGGCGCCTACCGCCGCCCCCCCCGGCACGGTGCTGGCCGCCAACGCGCATGACGGCGTGCTGGTCGCCTGCGGCGGCGACGTGCTGGAACTGCTCGAATTGCAGAAAGCCGGCGGCAAACGGCTGCCCGCGGCCGAATTCATCAAAGGCTTCCCGCTGGAGCGCGAGACGTTTGCTTAGCGGCGCTTGCTGGTAAAATCGCGCCTCCGGGTCTGTTCCCGACGCCCACCGATTCCAAGAAGATAAACCCATGAAACACGCAACCCCTTCCGCCACCGAGACGCTGCTGCGCGATCTGATGTCCAAACGCATCCTGATTCTGGATGGCGCAATGGGCACGATGATCCAGCAATACAAACTCACGGAAGAAGACTACCGCGGCGGCCCGGCCGGTCGCTTCATCGATTTCACGGGGCCGGGACGCGAATTGTTCGTCAAGGGCAACAACGAATTGCTGAGCCTGACGCAGCCGCAGGTGATCCAGGAGATTCATGAGCAATATCTCGCCGCCGGCGCCGACCTGATCGAAACCAATACCTTCGGCGCCACCACGGTGGCGCAGGACGACTATCACATGGCGCATCTCGCCTACGAGATGAATCTGGCGTCGGCCCGGCTGGCGCGCGCCGCCTGCGATAAATATTCGACGCCCGATCGTCCGCGCTTCGTCGCCGGCGCGCTCGGGCCGACCCCGAAGACCGCGTCGATTTCGCCCGACGTCAACGATCCGGCCGCCCGCAACGTGACCTTCGATCAGTTGGCCGCGGCCTATCTCGAGCAGACCCGCGCGCTGGTCGAAGGCGGCGCCGATGTGCTGCTGGTGGAAACCATTTTCGATACGCTCAACTGCAAGGCCGCGCTGTTCGCCATCGATACGTTTTTCGAGGAATCCGGCAAGCGTCTGCCGATCATGATTTCGGGCACCGTCACCGACGCCTCCGGCCGCATTCTGTCGGGCCAGACCGTGCCGGCCTTCTGGAATTCGATCCGCCACGCCAAGCCGTTGACGGTCGGCCTGAACTGCGCACTGGGCGCGGCGCTGATGCGCCCGTACGCCGAAGAACTGTCCAAGATCGCCGATGCCTTCGTGTGCATTTACCCGAACGCCGGCCTGCCCAATCCGATGAGCGATACCGGCTTCGACGAAACGCCGGACGTCACCTCTTCGCTGCTGAAGGACTTCGCCGAAAGCGGCTTCGTCAACGTGGCCGGCGGCTGCTGCGGCACGACGCCGGCGCATATCAAGGCGATCGCCGAAACCGTTTCGAAAATCGCGCCGCGCATGGTGCCGGAAACCACTTATGAAATGCGGCTGTCGGGCCTGGAGCCGTTCGTGGTCGACGCGCATTCGCTGTTCGTCAACGTCGGCGAACGCACCAACGTGACCGGTTCCAAGGCCTTCGCCCGCATGATCCTCAACGAGCAATACGACGAGGCATTATCGGTGGCGCGCCAGCAGGTCGAAAACGGCGCGCAGGTCATCGATATCAACATGGACGAGGCGATGCTCGATTCGGTCGCCGCGATGACGCGCTTCCTGAACCTGATCGCCTCCGAACCCGATATCGCGCGCGTGCCGGTGATGATCGATTCGTCCAAATGGTCGGTGATCGAAGCCGGCCTGAAATGCGTGCAGGGCAAATCCATCGTCAACTCGATTTCGATGAAGGAGGGCGAAGAGCAGTTCCTGCATCACGCCAGGCTGTGCCGCCGCTACGGCGCCGCCGTCATCGTGATGGCCTTCGACGAAAAAGGGCAGGCCGACACCTTCGAGCGCAAGATCGAGATCTGCGAGCGCGCCTACCGGCTACTGGTCGATGAGGTCGGTTTCCCGGCCGAGGACATCATTTTCGATCCGAATATTTTCGCGATCGCGACCGGCATCGAAGAACACAACAACTACGCGGTCGATTTCATCAACGCGACCCGCTGGATCCGCGAAAACCTGCCGCACGCCAAGATCAGCGGCGGCGTATCGAACGTCAGTTTCAGTTTCCGCGGCAACGATCCGGCGCGCGAAGCGATTCACACGGTCTTCCTGTATCACGCGATCAAGGCCGGCATGACCATGGGCATCGTCAATGCCGGCATGGTCGGCGTCTATGACAATCTGCCGGCCGAACTGCGCGAACGCGTCGAGGACGTGGTGCTGAACCGGCGCGAGGATTCGACCGAGCGCATGATCGAGATCGCTTCTACGCTGAAAGCCGGCGACAAGAAGGAAGAAGCCACGCTGGAATGGCGCGCCGGCACCGTGCAGCAGCGCCTGGCGCATGCGCTGGTGCAGGGCATTACGCAATGGATCGTCGAGGATACGGAAGAAGCGCGGCAGGAATTGCTGGCCAGCGGCGGCCGCCCGATCCATGTGATCGAAGGCCCGCTGATGGACGGCATGAATATCGTCGGCGACCTGTTCGGCCAGGGCAAGATGTTCCTGCCGCAGGTGGTCAAGTCGGCGCGCGTGATGAAGCAGGCGGTGGCGCATCTGATTCCGTACATCGAGGAAGAAAAGCGCCTGCTGCAGGAGCAGACCGGCATGGTCAGCAAGCCGAAGGGCAAGATCGTGATCGCCACCGTCAAGGGCGACGTGCACGATATCGGCAAGAACATCGTTTCGGTGGTGCTGCAGTGTAATAACTTCGAAGTGGTGAACATGGGCGTGATGGTGCCGTGTTCGGAAATCCTGGCCAAGGCCAAGGAAGAAAACGCCGACATCATCGGCCTGTCCGGGCTGATCACGCCGTCGCTGGAGGAAATGGCCTATGTGGCCAAGGAAATGCAGCGCGATCCGTACTTCCGCGGCCTGAAGATGCCGCTGCTGATCGGCGGCGCCACCACCTCGCGCGCGCATACCGCGGTCAAGATCTCGCACAACTACGAAGGGCCTGTGGTGTATGTGCCGGACGCATCGCGTTCGGTGTCGGTGGCGCAGTCGCTGCTGACGCCGGAAAGCCGCGATCAGTACATCGCCGAGATCGCCGCCGATTATGAGCGTATCCGCCAGCAGCACGCCAACAAGAAAGCCGTGCCAATGCTGACGCTGGCCGCCGCGCGCGCCAACAAGACCCGGCTGGACTTCGCGCCGGTCAAACCAAAATTCATCGGCCGCCGTTTTTTCAAGAACGTCGATCTGGCCGCGCTGGCCGAATACATCGACTGGGGTCCGTTTTTCCAGACCTGGGATCTGGCCGGCCCTTATCCGGCCATCCTGAAGGATGAAGTGGTCGGCGCGGAAGCCACCAAGGTGTTCGAGGAAGGCCAGGCGCTGCTGAAGAAAGTGATCGACGGCCGCTGGCTCACCGCCAACGGCGTGGTGGCGCTGCTGCCGGCCAACGTGGTCAACGACGACGATATCGAAATTTATACGGACGACACCCGCAGCACCGTGGCGTTTACCTACTACGGCGTGCGCCAGCAGACCGAAAAGCCGGTCATCGACGGCGCGGCCCGGCCGAATCAGTGCCTGGCCGACTTCATTGCGCCGAAATCGTCCGGCATTGCCGACTACATCGGCATGTTCGCAGTCACCAGCGGCCTCGGCATCGAAAAATACGAAAAGCGCTTCGAGGACGCGCATGACGATTATTCGTCGATCATGCTGAAATCGCTTGCCGACCGGCTGGCCGAGGCCTTTGCCGAATATCTGCACGAACGGGTGCGCAAGGACTTGTGGGGCTATGCTGCCGGCGAGCAACTTTCGCCGCTGGACATGATCGGCGAGAAATACCTCGGCATCCGGCCTGCTCCCGGCTATCCGGCCTGCCCCGAGCATACCGTCAAGAAAGACATGTTCACGGAATTGCAATGCGGCGAAATCGGCATGACCCTGACCGAATCCTTCGCCATGGCGCCGGGCGCCTCGGTATCGGGCTTCTATTTCGCGCATCCTGCCTCGAAATACTTCGTGGTCGGCAAGATCGGCGACGACCAGGTCAGCGATATGGCCGCCCGGCGCGGGGTGGACAAGACCGATGTGGAGCGCTGGCTGTCGCCGAATTTGTAATTTGACAACAGTTGGCGGGTGGGCGGGAAGGCAGCGGAAAGGTAAAAGCGGTTAAGGAAGTCCTGTCCGGCATCAGTAAGTCATTGACAGGCAAGGTGAAAGTGCGTTCTAATTCAAGGTTCACCATCCATCGGATTGCACTTCAGATGGAAGTCCCATTTTATTTAGCTGATTAGCGAGACCATAATGAAACGTACCTACCAACCTTCCGTTGTCCGCCGCAAGCGTACCCACGGCTTTCGCGCACGTATGGCAACCCGTGGCGGCCGCGCTGTAATCAACGCACGCCGCGCCAAGGGCCGCAAGCGTCTGGCCGTATAGTCCAGCCAGTCAAGTCGGCAGCATCAGCAGGGACAGGGTTGGATTGCGTGACAAATCTTACACATCTTTCCAGGGCTTACGCGCGCGACCAGCGGATCGTTAAAACGGATGAGTTTTCATCCGTTTTTCGTTTGCGCCCCATTCAGCGCACCGCACATTTTGTGTTGTATGCGCGCGCCAACCAGCTCGCCAAGGCCCGTTTGGGCGTCGTCGTCGCAAAACGTTTTGCGCCGCGCGCCGTCACGCGCAACGCCGTCAAGCGCACCGCGCGCGAATTGTTCCGCCACAGCATGCTGCCGGCGGTCGACTGCATCGTGCGGCTGTCGAAACCGGTCAACGCCAAAAGCGGACCTGCCGTCACGACCGCGCTGAAAACCGCATTGCGCGCCGAATTGACGCAATTGCTGAAATCCGCCGTGCCGGCGATGAATCAAGCAACTGCGCAGGCAACTGCGCAGGCCGCCGTTTCCGCCACGGTTTCGGCGCCATGAAAAAAGCGCTGCTGCTGCTGATCCGCGCCTACCAGCTGGGCCTGAGTCCTTTTCTCGGTTCCCGTTGCCGTTTTTATCCTTCCTGTTCCAGTTACGCCGCCGAAGCGATTGCGCTGCATGGCGCGGCAGCCGGCAGCCTGCTGGCCGCCAGGCGCCTGTGCAAATGCCATCCCTGGCATCCGGGCGGCTGCGATCCGGTGCCCAGCCATCTAAACCCCTCTACGACCGCCGACGGTTGTAGCCACTCCTGAATTATTACTAAATACATTTATGGACATTAAACGTACCGTGTTGTGGGTTGTCTTCTCGTTGTCGCTGTTGATCCTCTGGGACAACTGGATGCGTCACAACGGCCATCCATCGATGTTCTTCCCGAATGCGACCCAGGAGGTCAAGCCTGCCGCGGCCGGCGGCGCCAACGCGGGCGCGGGCAATGCCGCACCGACGGCGGCCGCCCCGCAAAACGGCCTGCCGGGCGCGCCCGCCGTGGCCGGTCCGGATACCCAGGTCAAGGGTGAAGTCATCACCATCACCACCGACGTCGTCAAGGTCGACATCGACACCATCGGCGGCGAGCTGCGCCGCCTGGAACTGCTCAAGCACAAGGATACGGTCGATCCGACCACCAATCTGGTGCTGTTCAACAAGACCCCGGAACACACTTACCTGGCCGAGTCCGGGCTGCTCGGCGGCCCGTTCCCGACGCATAAATCCGGCTTCGTGGCATTGCCGGGCCCGCGCACGCTGGGCGACGGCAATTCGGTGCAACTGGTGCTGGAATCCGAACAGGGCGGCGTCAAGCTGACCAAGACCTACACCTTCAAGCGCGGCGATTACAATATCGACCTCAAGCACACCGTCACCAACGCCAGCGGCGCGCCGATCACGCCTTCGCTGTATCTGGAACTGGTGCGCGACGGCAACAAGCCGGGCGGCGAATCGCATTTCTACAGCACCTTCACCGGTCCTACGGTCTATACCGAAGCCGACAAGTTCCAGAAGCTGGCGTTCGACAAGATCGGCACCGCCAAGGATCTGCACGCCACCCAGGCCGACAACGGCTGGATCGCGCTGGTGCAGCATTACTTCGTGTCGGCGATCATTCCGCCGGCCGGCGTGGAGCGCAAAATCGCCACCGACAAGGTGGGCGACAACCTGTATTCGGTCGCCACCATCCTGCCGATGGGCACCATTGCGCCGGGCGCCAGCGCCACCATGGATGCCGCGCTGTATTCGGGTCCGCAGGAATCGGCCGTGCTGGAAAAAACCGCCCCTGGCCTGGAACTGGTCAAGGACTATGGCTGGCTGACCATCATCGCCAAGCCGATTTTCTGGCTGATGACGCATATCCACGCCATCGTCGGCAACTGGGGCTGGACCATCATCCTGCTGACCATGCTGATCAAGGCGTTCTTCTTCCCGCTGTCGGCCGCCAGCTATCGCAGCATGGCCAAGATGAAGGCTGTGGCGCCGAAGATGCAGGCGATCCGCGACCGCAACAAGGGCGACACGCAGAAGACCAACCAGGAAATGATGCAGCTGTATAAAACCGAGAAGATCAATCCGCTTGGCGGCTGTCTGCCGATCGTGGTGCAGATCCCGGTCTTCATTTCGCTGTACTGGGTGCTGCTGGCCAGCGTCGAAATGCGCAATGCGCCATGGCTGGGCTGGATCCACGATCTGGCCGCGCCCGATCCGTTCTACATCCTGCCGGTGCTGATGGCGATCTCGATGTTCGTGCAGACCCGCCTGAACCCGACCCCGCCGGACCCGATCCAGGCCAAGGTCATGATGTTCATGCCGATCGCATTCTCGGTCATGTTCTTCTTCTTCCCGTCGGGCCTGGTGCTGTACTGGGTCGTCAACAACGTGTTGTCGATCACGCAGCAATGGGTCATCACGAAGAATCTGAAGAGCGGCAAGACCAAATAAATACCAAGACAGAGGTTGTCGCAAGATTAAGCTGGCTAGGCGCGCCGCCGCAGACAGTACTTTAGTACGGCAAGGCGGCAGCAACAACGCCGGATTAATTTTGCGGCAGCCTCTGATTTTCTTGTTTGATGAAAAAGCCCGTGGCATGATTTGCCGACGGGCTTTTTTTATGCCGTCAGCCTGTGCAGGAAACTTTATACAAGAATCAAAATATGCCTACCGATGTATCTCCGATCGTAGCCATCGCCACCGCGCCCGGACGCGGCGGCATCGGCGTCGTACGCCTTTCCGGGAAAAACCTGTGGCCTATCGCCGAAGCCGTCTGCGGCAGGACGCGCGAGCAGCTGCAGCCGCGCCATGCCACCTATCTGCCGTTCCTGCGCGGCGACGGCAGCGCCATCGACCAGGGATTGGCGATCTACTTCAAGGCGCCGCATTCCTATACCGGCGAAGACGTGCTTGAATTGCAGGGGCATGGCGGCCCGGTCGTCATGCAGATGCTGTTGGCGCGCTGCCTTGAAGCCGGCGCCGGCATTGGCCTGCGCATGGCGCAGCCGGGCGAATTCACGCAGCGCGCTTTCCTCAACGACAAGCTGGACCTGGCCCAGGCCGAGGCGGTGGCCGACCTGATCGACGCCTCGACCGAAGCCGCGGCCAAGTCGGCCTCGGCGTCGCTGTCGGGCGAATTCTCGCGCGTGGTGCATGCCCTGGTCGAGCAGGTAACCAATCTGCGCATGCTGGTGGAAGCCACGCTGGATTTTCCGGAAGAGGAAATCGAATTCCTCGAGCAATCCGACGCGCGCGGCCAGCTTGCGCGCATCCGCGCCACACTGGCCCAGGTATTCGAACAGGCGGCCCAGGGCGCCTTGCTGCGCGACGGCCTGAATGTGGTGCTGGCCGGACAGCCCAACGTCGGCAAATCGTCCCTGCTCAACGTGCTGGCCGGCGCCGACGTGGCGATCGTCACGCCGATCGCCGGCACCACGCGCGACAAGGTGACCGAGACCATCCAGATCGAGGGCATTCCGCTGAATATCATCGATACCGCCGGCATTCGGGAGGCCGGCGAATCCGGCGATGACGGTAATGACGATGCCGGATACGGCGCGGCCGGACCGAACGGCGGGCCCGACGCGGTCGAGCGCATCGGCATCGAGCGCACCTGGGTCGAAGTGGGCAAGGCCGACGTGATCCTGCACATGCTCGATGCCGACCGCGGCCCGACCATCGCCGACGAAAGGATCATGGCGCGCTTTCCGGCGGGCGTTCCGGTCATTCGCATCTGGAACAAGATCGACCGCTCCGGCCACAAGCCGGCGGTCGATGCGATGCCTGACGCCACGCATGTTTACCTGTCGGCGGCCGAGCGCACCGGCATCGATCTGCTGCGCGGCCAACTGTTGCGCGTGGCCGGCTGGCAGCAGACCACCGAATCGCGCTTTCTGGCGCGCGAGCGGCACATGATTGCATTGAAGACCGCCGGCGGCCACCTGGACCGCGCCGCGGAGATCGCGGAAACCTCTTACACCGCAGGCGATCAGCAATTGGAAGTATTCGCCGAGGAATTGCGGCTGGCGCAGGAACGGCTCAGCGGCATCACCGGCAGGTTTACGCCGGACGATCTGCTGGGGGTGATTTTTTCGCGGTTTTGTATCGGGAAGTGACAGGGGAATTTCCACGGCTCGGCGTATCCGATGTCCGGCTTCAATTCCCCTTGCTTCCCGGCTGCGAAATCGCCCGCGAAACGATCCCCGCGCACAGCTTGATGCGTTCCGTAAGCTGGTCGAATTCGGCCGGCCGCAGCGAAGTTGCGCTCAGCGTCACGCTGAGGCTGCCGGCGATGGTGCCCTTGCTGTCGAACAGCGGCGCGGCGATGCCGGTGACGCCCGGCGTGATCTGGGCGGTGGTTGTGTCCCAGCCGGCATGGCGGATCTGCGCCAGGCGGGCCTTGACTTCATCGAGCGTATTGCCCAGCTCGGCCTGGGCGAATTCTTCGCTGCGGCCGGCGTAAAGACGCGCCAGCGTGCGCGTGTCGGCATAGGCCAGGATGATGCGCGAGGCCGATCCCCTGAATAACGGCCGGTCCTGGCCGCGTTCGTAACCGCTGCGAAACGCCGGGCTCGAGCCTTCCTGATGCACGCACAATACCTTGTCCCGATATTTCCGGCACAGCAGCACCACGCCGGGCACGGTGCGCGCCAGCTCCGCCATGACCGGCATGCTGGCCGCGATCAGGGGATCCTGCGTACGCATTTTCAGATCGAGCTCCGCCACGCGCGGCCCCAGCGTATAGCCGAAATTCGGCAGCGACACGATCAGGCCCGCCTCCGACAGCACGCGGATGTAGCGGTAAAGCGTGGCCCGCGAGAGCTTCATGCTTTCCAGCATTTGTTCGAAGGTCAGTCCCGAGCTGCTTTCTTCAATCAGGTCCAGTACCGAAACCATTTTGGTCAGACTGTTTTGCGAATCGCTTGCCATAAGTACCGCGTTTTGGATGTATTGGCCGGCTGTCTCCGCCGGTTCTGTGCAATTATTTTGCATTAGATGCGTATTCTGATGAGATTCTACCTACTCAAACGTATCAGGATACGATTTTGTTGCAATGCAAAATCAAAAAAATTCCTGTTAAATCCTGCGAAGATTAATCTGCTACCTATGGAGAAGCTGTTTTTCACAGTATTTTTCAATCTATTTTAAGCATTGCATAAATCTCACATAGCGATAATATTGTTGTATAATTTTTCGCAATCACTTCATTACGGAATACACCTCTCCATGGCCGATAAACTTCCTTATATTGTTGACGACAACGAACGCAAGGTGTTCATGCTCAACCGCGAGGTGCATGTATCCGGGCAGATCCTCGAAGACGAAATGCGACTGGTCTTCGCCAAGTGCTGGATCTACGTCGGTCATGAGTCGGAACTGCAAAAGCCGGGCGACTTCGTCACGCGCCGCGTGGCCGGACGTCCGGTCATCTTCGTGCGCGATGCTTCCGGCACCGTGCAATGCCATTTCAATACCTGCCGCCACCGCGGCGCCATCGTCAGCACCGTGCCCAAGGGCAACGCGCGCCGCTTCTTCTGCGTGTATCACGGCTGGAGCTACAAGAACGACGGCACGCTGGGCGGCGTTCCGGGCGACGATGCCTATGGCGAACATTTCGACAAGAAAGACCTGGGCCTGAAAAAGCCCGCGCGTTTCGAGTCCTATCGCGGCTTCTGGTTCATGAGCCTGGACAAGGACATCGTGCCGCTGGCCGAATACCTGGGCCGCGCCACCGAATACATCGATCTGGTGATCGATCAGTCGCCGTCCGGCACGATGGAAGTCATCGAAGGCACCCAGGATTACGACGTCGAAGCCAACTGGAAGCTGATGGTCGAAAACAGCGTCGATGATTATCACCTGCCGACCACGCATTCGACCTGGCTCAACTTCATGAAGAATTCCGGCGTCTCGGTCGAGCAGCCGAAGGAAGCCGGCCTGGTCCTGCCGACCAAAGGCTACGCCATCGAACTCGGCAACGGCCACTTCACCACCGACAACGTGAATTTCCGCGGCCGGCCTGTCGCCAAATGGATTCCGCTGTTCGGCGAAGAAGCGAAGGCCGAGATCGACGAGATCCGCGCCGAACTGGTGCAGCGCCTGGGCCCTGAACGCGCCACGCGCGTGGCCGACACCAACCGCAATCTGGTGATTTTCCCGAATCTGGTGATCAATGACGGCTCGTCGGTGACGATCCGCACCTTCTTCCCCGAAGGCCCGACGCGCATGCACGTGACGGCCTGGGCGCTGGGTCCGAAAGAAGAAACCGAGTCCGCGCGCGCGCGCCGCCTGGATGCGTTCCTGACCTTCTACGGCCCCGGCGGATTCGCCACGCCGGACGATGTCGAGGCGCTGGAACTGGTGCAGCAAGGGCTGGCCAACTGGAAGGACGACCCATGGTCGGAAATGTCGCGCGGCATGGCCAAGTCCGATGACGACCATCAGCTCAACAGCGATGAGCATCACCTGCGCACGTTTTGGCGGCACTGGAACAAATTGATGACGGAAGATAAAGCATGAACGACATATTGAAGCAGGCCGGCGCCATCGCGCGCGCCGAGGTGGAAGATTTCCTGTACATGGAAGCCGATCTGCTGGACGAGTGGAAGCTCGACGACTGGCTCAAGCTGCTGACCGAAGATGCCGAATATTTCGTGCCGTCGAACGATGCGCTGGAGGGCAATCACCGCACTTCGCTGTTTACGATTGCCGACAACGCCGAGCGCATCCGGCAGCGCGTGATCCGCCTCAACGATCCGAACTGCCATGCCGAATTCCCGCAGTCGCGCACGCGGCGCCTGATTACCAACGTGCGCATCATCGAAAGCGATGCCGGCAGCGTGACGGCGACCGCGAATTTCGTCTGCTACCGCTATCGCCGCTACGAGCGGATCCGCGAATACGTCGGCAAGTATCGCTACATATTGAAGCGGACCGACGCCGGCCTGCGCATTCGCGAGCGCCGCGTATTCATGGACGCGCACGAACTGGCCTCGCTGGGCTCGGTAAGTTTCATTTTGTAATTTGCAACGCAATAGAACGGAAAGTTTTTATGAGTGAAACATGCCATCGTATTTGCCCGCTCAAGGATCTGGCGGTCAATTCGATCCAGAAGTTCGATATCGACGGCAATCCCGTCGCCATCTACAACATCGACGGTGCGGTGTACGCCACCGATGACACCTGCACGCATGGCCTGTCGAGCCTGTCCAAGGGCGAGCTCGACGGCGACGTGGTCGAATGCAGCCTGCATTTCGGGGCGTTCCATGTGCCTACCGGCAAGCCGGTAGGCGCGCCTTGTTCAGTCCCGCTGCGGATTTACCGCACCGAAGTGGTCGATGGCGTGGTGCAGTTGTACCGCGACGCCGACGCCAAATAACATACAGGAAAAGACACGATGACAATCAAGCCGCATCCGGATTACAAGCGCATCGCAACGGAAGAAGCGTTCGCGCCGAAGGAAATGTTCGACATCTACCGCAAGATCCTGGCCGGTCCGGATCCGGACCCGGGCTTCGTGAGCCTGCTGGGTTTCTACATGAGCAGCCAGAGCGAGCGCGCCAAACACATCATCCGCTGCCTGTCGGACCTGGACCAGATCCGCCTGCAGCATATGGACGATACCGGCATCGACCGCCAAGTGATTGCCTTGACCTCGCCGGGCGTGCAGATCATGGATACGGATACGGCCGTATCGTTCGCCAAGCTGGCCAACGATCAATTGGCGGAGGCGGTGAAACGCCATCCGACGCGTTTCTCGGGCATGGTGGCGATCGCGCCGCAGAATCCGCAAGAAGCGGCCAAGGAAATCGAACGCGGCATCGGCCTGGGCCTGACCGGCGTGATCGTCAATTCGCATACGCACGGCGAGTACCTGTCGGACCAGAAGTTCTGGGATATCTTCGCGGCAGCCGAAGCGGCCGACACGCCGATCTACCTGCACCCGAACACGCCGCCGCGCAATATGATCCAGCCGTTCCTGGAATGCGGCCTGGACGGCGCGATCTATGGCTTCGGCGTGGAAACCGGCCTGCATGCCTTGCGCATCATTACCGCCGGCGTGTTCGACCGTTTCCCGAAACTGCAGATGGTCATCGGCCACATGGGCGAAGCATTGCCGTTCTGGTCGTATCGCCTGGACTACATGCACCAGGCGACGGTGAAATCGGACCGCTATCCGACCGTGCGGGCGTTGAAGAAGAAGCCGAGCGATTATCTGAAAGAGAATTTCTACATCACCAACAGCGGCATGGCGTGGCAGCCGGCGATCAAGTTCACGCAGGAAACGCTGGGCGTGGACCGGGTGCTGTACGCGATGGATTATCCGTACCAGTATTCGGCCGATGAAGTGGTGAGCCTGGACGGCATGGACATGAGCGCCGCGAACAAGAAGGCGTTCTTCCAGACCAATGCGGAAAAAGTCTTCAAGATCAAGTAACAGTAACAACGAACAGCACGCACGATAACGAAAAGCCGGCCGCAGAGCCGGCGCCAACGACCAATTCAAGAATTGTTCCTGAGGAGACATCCATGACTTTCCTGCGCAACGTCTGGTACGTAGCGGCACTGGACACCGAAGTCGGACGCGAAATGCTGACCCGCACCATTCTGAACGAAGCGGTGGTGATGTACCGAAAAGAGAACGGCGAGCCGGTCGCGATCCAGGATCGCTGCCCGCATCGTTTCGCGCCGTTGAGCCGCGGCACCCTGGTCGGCGACAATGTCCAGTGCGCCTATCACGGCCTGCAATTCGACTGCAGCGGCAAATGCGTGCTGAACCCGCACGGCGACGGCAAGATTCCGCAAGCCGCGCGCGTCAAACATTATCCGTTCATCCAGCGTCATGGCCTGATGTGGATCTGGATGGGCCCTGAAGATCGCGCCGATCCCGACCTGATCCCGCGCTATTACAGCCACTTCGACAGCCCCGAATGGAAGACCGTCCGCGGCCACAGTTATCAGGACGCGAATTATCAGCTGATCGCCGACAACCTGCTCGACCTGAGCCACGACCAGTTCCTGCATGCGAACTACCATCGCAAGGATACCTTCCTGACCACGCCGCACGAAGTGTTCGAAGAAGGCCGGCAGGTGGTCAGCAGCCGCAAGGTATTGAACCAGGTCACCTCGGATGCGTTCGCCGGCAACCTGCCGGACCCGAGCGTGCCGGTCGATCAGTGGAAGATCATGAAATGGGAAGCGCCCGGCTATTTCCTGCTGGAAGTCGGCGTGCGGCCGAGCGTCAATCCGGACGGCATCGAATTGAGCAAGCGCAATGCGCACATTCTGACGCCGGCCACCGAAACGTCGACCAATTATTACTTCGTCAATGCGCGCAATTATCAGCGCGACGATGAAAAGGTCGACGCCCAGATCCGCGAATGGCAGCGCATCGGCTTCGGCGAGCAGGACAAGCCGATGATCGAAGCGATCCAGCAAGTGATGGGCCCGGCCGATCTGTTCGACATGAATCCGATCCTGTTGTCGGTCGACGGCGCCGCGATCCGCGCGCGCAGGGCATTGGCGAAACTCTTGAAAGCACAGGAGGAATCGGAGAAATAGTCCAGGCAAAAACCGCGGCAGCGGTGGCGGCATGCAGTAAGGCAATACGATGGAGACAAAGTACAGAAAGCAATCGACGTAATTTCTACAAAAGGAAAGATCGATGAAGAACGTAATGCGCATGTTTGCAGTGTCGGCCCTGTTGCTGGGATCGAGCACTATTTTTGCCCAGGAGCTGGCGAACTATACCGGCGCCGACCGCACCGAACGCCTGATCGAAGCGGCCAAGAAGGAAGGCACGCTGACCTTATATACGCCGACGCCGGCCGAGTATATGCGTCTGCTGACCGAGCCGTTCGAGAAGAAATACGGCATCAAGGTCGTTACCTGGCGGGCCTTGTCGGAGCAGGTGCTGCAGCGCACGATCCAGGAAGCGCGCGCCAACAAGAATACCGTCGACGTGGTGCAGAACCTGGCGGTGTCGATGGAAGCGCTGCACCGGGAGTCGCTGTTGATGCCGGTGAATTCGCCGTACGTCAAGAACCTGATTCCGGATGCGGTGCCGGCGCATCACGAATGGGTGCCGACCATGCACTATGTGTATGCGCAGGCATATAACACCGGCAAGGTGAAGAAGGAAGATTTGCCGAAGACGTACAACGATCTGCTCGATCCGAAATGGAACGGCAAGCTGGCCATGGAGAGCGGCGATTACGACTGGTTCGATGAAGTCGTCAAGGAAATGGGCGAGAAGAACGGCAAGGCGTTTTTCTGCAAGCTCGGCGCCAACGGCCTGTCGCTGCGCAACGGCCATTCGCTGCTGACCAGCCTGGTGGCCTCCGGCGAAGTGCCGATGGGGCTGACGCTGTATCAGTACAACCCGGCGCAGATGAAGGCCAAGGGCGCGCCGATCGACTGGTTCGTGATCGAGCCGGCGATTGCAATCAATGACGGCATCGGGATTCCGAAAAAGGCGCCGCATCCGAACGCAGCCCTGCTGTTCTACGACTACATGCTGAGCGACGAAGGGCAGGCGACGCTGGCGAAAATCGGTTACGTGCCGACCAGCACCAAGGTCGAATCGCCGATGAAAGGCATCAAGATCAAGCGCCTGAATCCGGTTGAACTGCTGGACGGCGCCGAAAAGGGCCAGGCGATGTTCAACGATATCGTCGTCAACCGGAGCGGTTGCGGCAAATAGCGGCAGGCTTGGCGTGAATCGAATGCGCCGGTGAACGCATTTGCGGGTCATCGGCGAATTTATTGAGAATTATTGGTTAAGGAAGCGCAAGTGGAAGCGAAGACATTAGCGGTACGCGTGAGCAAAATCCGGGACGAGGCGATCGACATCAAGTCGTTCGAGCTGGTCGCCGTCGACGGCAAGTCCTTGCCGGCTTTTATTCCAGGCTCGCATATCGATGTGCACATCGGCGCGCCTGGCGGCATCATTCGCCAGTATTCGCTGTGCAACGGCCCGGCGACAGCAAAGGATGCGCCCGATCATTACCTGATCGCGGTAAAGAAGGAAGCCGCCTCGCGCGGCGGTTCGCAGGCCATGCATGAGCAGGTCAAGGAGGGCGACGTGCTGCAGATCAGCGCGCCGCGCAATAATTTCGAACTGCGGCCGGAAGCCGGCCGGCACGTGCTGATCGGCGGCGGTATCGGCATTACGCCGCTGCTCAGCATGGCGCGCCATTTGCTGGCCTCGGGCGCCGACTTCGAGATCAACTATTTCAGCCGCTCGATCAAGCACACCGCCTTTCACGAATTGCTGTCGGCGCCTGAATTCAAGGGCAAGGTCGCCTTCCATTACGCCATCGAACCGGATTCGATCAAAGCCTATCTGCGCAATCTGCTGTGGGAACGGCCGAAGGACGGCCATCTTTATCTGTGCGGTCCGGGACCGTTCATGGATACGGTGCAGGACGTGGCCGCCGCCACCTGGCCGCCGCAAACGGTGCATCTGGAATATTTTGCCGCCGACGCTTCGGCCCTGGCCGGCCCGCAGGACGCATTCGAAGTGGTGCTGGCCCGCAGCGGCGGGACCTACACCGTTCCCGCGGGCGAAAGCATCGTCGAAGCGCTGGCGCGCAACGGCATCCAGGTCGACGTGTCATGCGAGCAGGGCGTCTGCGGCACTTGCCTGACCGGCGTGCTGGAGGGAACGCCCGATCACAAGGATGTTTATCTCGACGACGAGGAACGGAAAGCCTGCGACAAGATCATGCCCTGCGTTTCGCGCTCCTTGAGTCCGAAGCTTGTGCTCGATCTTTAATGCATATTCCCCTACTCGCTCACTCATTCGCTCACTCACTCATCCACTAATCAATTGATCAACACATAGGAAAAAAGACGATGACAATCAAACTGCATCCGGATTACAAGCGCATAGCCACGGAAGAAGCGTTCGCGCCGAAGGAAATGTTCGACATCTACCGCAAGATTCTGGCCGGTCCGGATCCGGACCCGGGTTTCGTGAGCCTGCTGGGTTTCTACATGAGCAGCCAGAGCGAGCGCGCCAAACACATCATCCGCTGCCTGTCGGACCTGGACCAGATCCGCCTGCAGCATATGGACGACACCGGCATCGACCGGCAGGTGATTGCGCTGACCTCGCCGGGCGTGCAGATCATGGATACGGATACGGCCGTATCGTTCGCCAAGCTGGCCAACGATCAATTGGCGGAGGCGGTGAAACGCCATCCGACCCGTTTCTCGGGCATGGTGGCGATCGCGCCGCAGAATCCGCAAGAAGCGGCCAAGGAAATCGAACGCGGCATCGGCCTGGGCCTGACCGGCGTGATCGTCAATTCGCATACGCACGGCGAATACCTGTCGGACCAGAAGTTCTGGGATATCTTCGCGGCAGCCGAAGCGGCCGACACCCCGATCTACCTGCACCCGAACACGCCGCCACGCAATATGATCCAGCCGTTCCTGGAATGCGGCCTGGACGGCGCGATCTACGGCTTCGGCGTGGAAACCGGCCTGCATGCCCTGCGCATCATCACCGCCGGCGTGTTCGACCGTTTCCCGAAACTGCAGATGGTCATCGGCCACATGGGCGAAGCATTGCCGTTCTGGTCGTATCGCCTGGACTACATGCACCAGGCGACGGTGAAATCGGACCGCTATCCGACCGTGCGGGCGTTGAAGAAGAAGCCGAGCGATTATCTGAAAGAGAATTTCTACATCACCAACAGCGGCATGGCGTGGCAGCCGGCGATCAAGTTCACGCAGGAAACGCTGGGCGTGGACCGGGTGCTGTACGCGATGGATTATCCGTACCAGTATTCGGCCGATGAAGTGGTGAGCCTGGACGGCATGGACATGAGCGCCGCGAACAAGAAGGCGTTCTTCCAGACCAATGCGGAAAAAGTCTTCAAGATCAAGTAATTCAAGTAAAGGCAACAACGGGCAGCAAGCCTTCGATACGCCGCATGCGCTGCATACCTTGTGCCGCGCAGGCCGTATCGAAGGATAAAAATCAAGGCAACACAAACCAAACCGGAGATCCGGAATCATGAACATGACAATGACTCGTACCAAATCGCTGGCCGCCGCCGCAATCGGCCTGCTGTGCGCATTCACGCTGCCGTCGGTCTCGCAAGCCCAGACCTATCCCTCGCACCCGATTACCTTCGTCGTGCCATACACGCCGGGCACCACCGCCGACGTGCTGGCGCGCCTGCTCGGCGCCAAGATCACCCAGCAATGGAATGTGCCGGTGATCGTCGACAACCGCACCGGCGCCAGCGGCATCATCGGCACCCAATACGCCTTCAAGGCCGCGCCGGACGGCTATACCTTCCTGTTCGCCGCCACCTCCTACGGCACGTTGGCCGCGACCACGCCGAAGCTGCCTTACGACGCCGCCAAGGGTTTCACACCGGTCGCGCTGCTCGGCACCAGCGCCTTTACGCTGATCGTCAACAACAAGTTTCCCGCCAAGGATCTGAAGGAATTCGTCGCCCAGGTCAAGAAGCAGCCGGGCGTGATCAATTATGCGTCGCCGGGCCCCGGCAGCTCGCAGCATCTGGCGATGGAATTGTTCAAGCAGGAAACCGGCACCGACATGACCCACGTGCCTTACAAAGGCAGCGCCGGCGCGCTTAACGATCTGCTGGGCGGCCATGTGCAGGCCAGCGTGGTGGCGCTGCAGACGGCAACGCCGCTGGCCAAGGGCGGCGAAGTCCGCATGCTGGCGACCATGGGCCGCAGCCGCGCGCCGACCTTCCCGCAAGTGCCGACCATGACCGAGCTCGGTTATCCGAACCTGGTGGTGGAAACCTGGTACGGCGTCATGGCGCCGGCCGGCATGCCTGCGCCGCTGGTGGCCAAGATGAATGCCGAAATCGACCAGTTGCTGAAAATGCCCGACATCAAGGAAGCCATGGCCAAGCAGGGCGTGGATCCGGCCGGCGGCAGCCCCGACAAACTGGGCGCGCTGGTGGCGCGCGAGCTGAAGCTGTGGTCGCAGGTGGTCGCGCGCGGCAAGATCGACCTGAATTAATCAAGCCTTTATCAATGCAATCAACCTCCAAGGAAAACAAATGAGCCTGCTACAGGATTTAGTGATCGCCTACCGCGTACTGGCCGATCACGGCATCATCGACGCCTATGGCCATATCAGCGTGCGTTCGCCGACCAATCCGGACCGTTTCTTCATGGCCCGTTCGATCGCGCCTGAACTGGTGACCGAGGCCGACATGATGGAACTCGGCATGGACAGCGAGCCGATCGACCCGCCGAAGGGCTTCAGCCCGGTGCTGGAGCGTTTTATCCACGGCGAAGTCTACAAGGCGCGGCCTGAAGTCATGGCGGTGGTGCACAACCATTCGCCGTCGGTGATTCCGTTCTGCTGCACCAATACCGGCCTGAAGCCGATCTTCCACATGTCGGCCTTTATCGGCCAGGGCGTGCCGAACTGGGAAATCCGCGATGCCCGCGAAGGCACCGACATGCTGGTGCGCGATTCGCAGCTGGGCGACTCGCTGGCCAAGAAACTGGGCGGCCATCCTGCGGCGCTGATGCGCGGCCACGGCGCGGTCGTGGTCGGCGAAACGCTGGGCGTGGCGGTCGGCCGCAGCGTCTATCTGGAGCAGAATGCCCGCATGCAGTTCCAGGCCGAAATGCTGAAGGGTCCGAACGGCTCGATCACATTCATGGACGACAAGGAAGTCGCCGCCAATGTGGCCTGGCAGGAATACGGCCGCTTCTGGAACCTGGTGCGCACCAAGATGATCAAGCAGCTGGAAGCGGAAAAGCAGGGCTGATTCAGCCAGGAAAAGTGCATGAAAGGGATGCGTATTTTGCAAAAAGTACGCATGCCCTGGACACAGATGAATTATCAGGCGATAAAGCAATAAAACCAAAACAGGGAGACACTGTGAAACCAATTCGCAGAACAATACTCAAGGGCATCGCCGCGGGCGCGATTGCCGTCAAATTCGGCGCCGCGATGGCGCAGCAAAAGTTGCTGCGCATGATCGTGCCCCTGACGCCGGGCACCACGCCGGACCTGATCGGACGCGCGATCGGCCCGGCCATGCAGTCCAGACTGGACATGAATTACATCGTCGACAACCGGCCCGGCGCATCCGGCATGATCGGCATGAATTACGTCGCCAAGTCGACCGATCCGAATACGCTGATGATCGTGCCGGCGACCACGCTGACGCTGCCGATGTTCTACAAGAAGGTCGATTTCGACGTGCTCAACGGCTTTACGCCGATCACGCAAGTGTCCTCGACTTCGTTCGTGCTGGTGGTGCACAAGGATGTGCCGGCCAGGAACCTGCCGGAATTCATTACCTGGGCCAAAACCACCAAGAACAATTTCTACGCGTCGCCGGGCGTGGGCACGCATCACCATCTTTGCATGCTGATGCTGGAACAATCGGCCGGCATTTCGCTGGAGCATGTGCCGTACAAGGGATCGTCGCAGGCCTTCACCGATCTGGTGGGCGGCCAAGTGCCGACCATGTTCATGCCGATCCAGGTGGCGGTGCCGCTGGCCAAGGCCGGCCAGCTGAAAATCATCGGCGGCTCGCTGCGTTACCGGCATCCGGCGTTCCCGGACATTCCGACGCTGGCCGAGCAGGGCGCGGCCAATTATCACGTCGATCCATGGTATGCCGTCTGGGGGCCGCCGAAGCTGCCGGCGGCGGCGGTCGCGCAATACCGCACCGCCATCATGGCCGCGCTGCAGGATGCGACCGTCAAGGAAAACCTGACCAAGGAAGGCCTGATCCTGAAAACCACGACGCCGGAGGAATTGCTGACGCTGGCGAAAAACGAAACACTGATGTGGCGCAAGGTAACCCTGGCCGCCAACGTCAAGCCGGAATGATCGCCCGATTTCGCGGGCGATGAACTACCCGGATCGCAATGAAAGCGATCCGGCCGCTTTGAAACAGGAGAACGACGAGATGGAAAACGAGAAGCAATATGGCTTCATCAATAAACGCAACCGGGACTATTACGGCGGCGGCCTGATGCTGCTGTTCGGATTGGGCGCGATATGGGAAGGCACGTCCTACCGCATCGGCTCGCTGGTGCGGATGGGCCCCGGATTCTTTCCGGTCGCGCTTGGCGTGATTCTGGCGCTGACGGGCGTGGCCATCATGCTCGGTGCGGTCGCCGCGAATGCGGCGGCGGCTTCCGAGCCGGCCGAGAAGGAAGAAAACCTGCGGCCCGAATGGCGTGGCTGGATTTGCATTTCGCTCTCCATCATTGCGTTCGTGATTTTCGGCCAATATGGCGGCCTGATGCCGGCGACGTTCGCGGTGGTGTTCATCTCCGCCTTGGGCGACCGGCAAAACACCGTCAAGAGCGCATTCATATTGGCGATCGTCATGTGCATCTTGTGCGTTGCGATTTTCTGGTATGCCTTGCAAGTGCAGTTTCCGTTGTTTCAGTGGGGTTAAGCGATGATTTACCAGGCTTTGACGGATTTATGGGCCGGCTTCGGCGTCGCGCTCCAGCCGCATAATTTGATGTGGTCTTTTTTCGGCGTGCTGATCGGCAATCTGATCGGCGTGCTGCCGGGCATGGGCGCGCTGTCCGCGATCTCGATGCTGCTGCCGCTGACCTACACCATGCACGCCATTCCGGCGATCATGATGCTGGCCGGCATTTTCTACGGTTCGCAATACGGCGGCGCCATCGGCGCCATCCTGCTGAACCTGCCATGCCATCCGCCGCATGCGGTGACCTGTCTCGACGGTTATCCGCTGACCAAGCAGGGCAAGGGCGGCACGGCGCTGGGCATCACGATGATCGCCTCGTTCTTCGCTGCCTCGTTCGGCATCATCGTGATGATTTTCGCGTCGCCTTTGCTGGTCAGCATCGCCTTTGAATTCGGCCCGACCGAAATTTTCTCGATCATGCTGCTCGGCCTGCTGTGCGGCGGCACCATGTCCAAGGGATCGCCGCTCAAGGGCGTGGCCATGACCGTGGTCGGCCTGATGATCGGCATCGTCGGCACCGACGTCAACAGCGGCACGCAGCGTTTTACCTTCGGCCTGATCGAACTGTCCGACAAGGTCGAGCTGGTGGCGCTGGCGCTGGGCCTGTTCGGCGTGACCGAATTCTTGCGCAGCGTGAACCGCATGGATGCGGTCGGCAGCGGCATCAAGGTCACCCTGCGCGACATGCGGCCGAGCAAGGCCGAACTGAAGCGCTCGTTCTTCCCGATGCTGCGCGGCACCCTGATCGGCACGCTGTTCGGCGCGATGCCGGGAACCGGTCCGACCATTACCACCTTCATTGCCTATGCCTTCGAACGCAAGCTTTCCAAGACGCCGGAAAAATTCGGCACCGGGATGATCGAAGGCGTGGCTTCGCCTGAAGCGGCCTCGCATTCGAAGACCCAGGTCGATTTCATTCCGACCATGAGCCTGGGCATTCCGGGCGATGCCGTGATGGCGCTGATCCTGGGCGCGCTGCTGATCCAGGGCATCCAGCCCGGGCCGCAGCTGATTACCGAACACGCCGATCTGTTCTGGGGGCTGATCGCCAGTTTCTGGATCGGCAATCTGCTGCTGATCGTGCTGAACATTCCGCTGATCGGCATCTGGGTCAAGCTGCTGCGGGTGCCTTACCGCTATCTGTATCCTTCGGCGCTGTTCTTTATCGCGGTCGGGGTCTACAGCACCAACAACAGCCTGTTCGAGATCGGCGAAGTGCTGGTGTTCGGCGTGGCCGGCGCGATATTCGTGGCCTTGAAATTCCCGGTGGCGCCGATACTCCTGGGTTACGTCCTGGGGCCGATGGTGGAAGAAAACTTCCGCCGGGCGGTGCTGCTGTCGCGCGGCGATCTGATGGTGTTTGTCCAGCGTCCGATCAGCGCCGGCTTCATCACCATATCGGCGCTGCTGGTGGCGGCCCAGATATTCTTTGCGATGCGCGCCGCGTTTCACAAAAGAAAGTCGGCGGCGCTGCGGCCGCGGATGGCGGGCAATGTGCCGGTGACGGACGATTGATGTTGCCATTGCGGTAGGGTCTGGTAAAAAGGCTGCGTTGTCGCAGCCTTTTTTATTGGCAGAAGTTTAGCTTAAGAGAAATCCTGGCTAGTAATGACAGCCAACAAATTCAACAGCTTTGGTTCCAATAAAGTGAGGGATATCATGAGCGCTTCATCAATAAAGGAGTCACGATGATCTCACCGATTTCAAACCAAATCCCACGCGGCGACTATCTGGCGCAAGCAGTCAACGAGCATCAAAAATATGCGGAGTCGCAAGATAGCAAAGCGCAGGTTCAGCATGCCTTTGATGTATCAAAGGATGGGCGCGCTCCTAGAACATTGCATGCCGATTTCATGGCCGAATTGAATGCCCAGGTTCTGGTCAGGATCAATGCGCGGTAAATACAGGATCGAATGGCTACCACCGGCAATACATGATTTGCGAAAGATGGTCTTATATTTGAAGGTTCAGTGACAAGAAATGATGAGCTGCCTGAGGAGGCAAAAATGGCCTTCTCCTGCTACCATGCAAATCCTTACTTTTCCTATGGAGTTCTTATGTCGTCATCCACGCCGCGCGTAGCCGATCATCCAATCGATGCACAGTTTCTGAACCGCTGGTCGCCGCGTGCGTTTACCGGCGAAGAAATCAGCGAGGCAACGGTGCATACCTTTCTGGAAGCCGCGCGTTGGGCGCCGTCCGCCTCGAACACGCAGCCATGGCGTTTCATCTATGCGCGGCGCGGTACGGCGCATTGGGATCGCCTGTTCGGTTTGCTGAACCCATCCAATCAGGTCTGGGCAAAGAACGCGTCGGTCTTGATGGTGCTGGTTTCGAAGAATACCTTCATCGGCGCAAACGGCCAGGAATCGCCGGCGCCTTGCCATACCTTCGACAGCGGCGCGGCGTGGGCCTATCTGGCGATGCAGGCGACCTTGTCCGGTTACCATGCGCATGGCATGGCGGGTTTCGACAAGGCGAGGGCGGTTCCCGAATTGGGCATTCCGGCAGGCTATACGGTGGAAGCGGCGATCGCCATCGGCAAGCTCGCGGACAAGTCGACGCTTCCCGAAAATTTGGCGGCGCGTGAGATGCCGAACTCGCGCAATCCGGTTTCTTCGTTTGCGTTCGAGGGGCAATTCAAGGCTTGATGGATAAAAACAATAAATACAAATAAAAACGCCCGCTTATGCGGGCATTTTTCTTTAACTTGGCGGAGCGGACGGGACTCGAACCCGCGACCCCCGGCGTGACAGGCCGGTATTCTAACCAACTGAACTACCACTCCTAGTAGTTGGTAATAACGCGCTTTCCGGCTTGCTGAAACAGCATTCTGTATTGCTTGCTACTACTCAAGGTTCGCTATTCTATACAAGCTTGTTCTGAAACTCCAGTATTTTTATTGCATTGCAAATAAAAATACCGGCGCCGGTTCGGCGGGGATTTTTTCGATCTAAATCTTTTCCTTCTGTCCCCAAAACGCCTGTATCCCCGCAACGCCATAAGCGCCGTGCCGCTGCGCTTGCGCCAGCAAATCCGCATGCATCCCGCCGAGCGCATAAACCGGTAGCGCTGTCTGCGCCGTCAGTTCCGCAAGTTTTTCCCAGCCCAGCGTCGCCGCTCCCGGATGGCTTGCTGTCGGCAACACGGGCGACAAGGTCACCAAATCCGCTGCAATTGCTTCGGCCTGCCGCAACTGCGCCAAGGAATGGCAGGCGGCGCCGACCAGCTTGCCCGAACCGAAAGCCGGCGGCCGATTGCCGCAAGCCTCCAGGCGCGCGCCATCCAGATGCACGCCGTCGGCATTCACTTCATCAAGCAAACGTGGATCCGCATTCAGCAACAGCAGCGCATCGTATTGCCGGCAGCATGCCAGCACATCGATCGCCAGCGCGCGGTACGACGCCGGGGCCATGGTCTTGGCCCGGAACTGCACCAGGCGAATGCCATGCCGCAGCGATGCTTCCAGTTGCCGCAGGAAGTCCGCCGGACTATCGCCGGGTTCCGGCGTCACCAGATACAAATGCGGAAGCGATGCGTACGATGCCATCCTGCGATCCCCGTTGCTGTTGCCGTCATTGCGCGCCGGCCGGATCGCATGCATCCGGCCGATGAAACTACATCTTGCCCGCGCCGTCGTTTTCCGTCAGCTGGCCGCCCAGCGCATCGATCAGCGCGGTCAGCATTTGGTGCAGTTCGCCGGTCATCAGCATCATGTCCGAATCGAAACGTTCATCGTCGTTCCTGGTGCTGCCTTCCGAGTCTTCCTTGAGCACATCCAGCGGCGCGATGCGCTTGACGGTCAGGCCTTCGGTCAGCACGAAGGATATCTTGTCGTTCCAGGTCATGGCCAGCCGCGTGCATTGCTTGCCGGATTCGATATGGCGCCGCACATCGTCGGCTTCCAGCGCGTGGCGCACATAGCGCACAGTGGCCTTGCCTTCGCCGGTCGAACGCAGTTCGGTGTCCTGGTCGACGGTGAAGCCGGAAGGCGCTTCGTCGCTGGCCAGCCAGCCGGTCATGGCGGTCACCGGCGAGAGGACGGTGCGCAGCGTTTCCAGCGGGAACTTGTCGATGGCCTTGATCAGCAGCTTCAGCACTTCTTCGGCTTTGCCCGCGTTGCCGGCATCGATCACCAGCCAGCCGTTGACCGGGTCGATCCAGACCCATGTGCTGCTCTGGATGCTGAAGGCGCGCGGCAGCAATTCGTCGGTGACGTCTTCCTTGAGTTCGCGCATCTGCTTGCGGCCGGGCGCGAAACCCTGCTGTTCTTCGATCTCGGCCGCGCGCGCCTTGGTGACCTGGTTGATGACGCTGGCGGGAAGCAATTTCTTCTCGGTGCCCAGCAGGATCATCATCTGGCGGTTGACGGTATGCACGAACATGCCGTTGTTGCGCGGGGAAACCCAGCCCTGGCTCAGCAGCTCCAGGCTGGAGCAGGGGGTGAAGGCTTGCGTGGCAATGGCGGCCGCGAGTTGATCGGGGGTAATCTTCCAGGGCGCGGGAAGACGGTAAATCTGAAGGTTCTTAAACCACATGGCGTTCCGAGCAAAATATCGCATTCTACACGGTGCCGGAGACGATCAATGCCGTTCAGTCAGGGACTCTCGGACGGGCGCGAAGGGGCGTTGTACTTCGTTCGTGTCCTCCGCCGGCCTGCGGCCGGCTCCCCCTTTACCTCACTGCGCACAACGCCCCTTCGCGCCCGTCCGAGAGTCCCTGACTGAACGGCATTACCCCGTTAATGGGCTCTTTAAGGTCCCAATTAATGGGAATGGAACGTTAAAAAACGTAATGGCCTTAAATATATTCTGTTATAAGGGACAAGGTTCCGATATGCGGAATTTATGTATTTACACTTATAGAATTGCAAATCTATAATCATCGACGCATTGCTACGGGCCTGCAGCATCGCAGGGCGGCTCGGGATTACGTGATCGCTGCGTTGTCGCGGTATCGGCGACAAAATAACAATAAAAAGACCATGCGGCATGCGGTGCATGCCGCGGCCTTGGGGTCAGGGCCAAATCACAGGAGACGAAAAAAGATGTTGAAAACAAACGGTCGGTTCACGGCGTATGCCAGAGAAGCCCTGCAAACGTCTGCAAATACGGCAGTGCGGAAACTTGTTATTGCTGCCTGCAGCCTGCTTTGCGTGCCGGGCCTCGTGCTGGCCCAGGCGCCGACGCCGCAAGCCAAGGCGGCAATCGCCAGCCTGCTGATGTACAAGGGCGCCGACCGCGACCAGCGTCTGCTCGAGGGCGCCAGGAAGGAAGGCACGATTTCGATGTATACGTCGCTGAATCCGAAAGATTCCGGCCCGTTGACTGAAGCGTTCCAGAAAAAATATGGCATCAAGGTGTCGGTCTGGCGCGCCAGCGGCGAAAAGATGACCGAGCGCGCCATCACCGAAGCCCGCGCCGGCCGCTTTACCCCGGACGTGATGGAGAGCGACGGCGTGGAAATGGAAATCCTGGCGCGCGAACATTTGCTGCAGGAATTCTATAGCCCCAGTTTCAAGGATCTGCCTCCCGCGGCATTTACCAAGCAACGCCTGTACGTTGCGGACCGCTTCAATTTTTTTACCATCGCCTACAACACCAATCTGGTGAAGCCGGAAGATGTGCCGAACTCATACCAGGATCTGGTGCTGCCGAAATGGAAGGGCAAGATCGGCCTGGAAGCCGACGACAGCGACTGGTTCGCCGCGCTGACCAAGGTCATGGGCGAAGAGAAGGGCCTGGCGTTCTTCAAGAAGCTGCAAGAGAACAAGCCGCAGATGCGCAAGGGCCATACGCTGATGGCCGAACTGGTGGCCGCCGGTGAAATCCCGATTGCCGCGGCGCTGTACAACCACGGCGTTGAGCGCCTGGCCCTGGCCGGCGCGCCGATCAAGTGGAAGGCATTGGCGCCGACGCTGGGCCGGCCCGGTGCGATTGCGGTGTCGAGCAATCCGCCGCATCCGTACGGCGCGTTGCTGTTCGCCGATTTTGTGCTGTCACGCGAAGGCCAGGAGCTGATCAAGTCGCGCCATCGCGTGCCGGCCAGCACCGCTGTCGACACGACGCTGAACAAATTTCCCTTCCTGATGATCGATCCCGCGATCACCCTGGATGAATCTGCAAAGTGGGAAAAACTTTGGAACGACATGTTTATCGGTCAGGCCAAGTAATAGAGGTCGTGAACAGGCCCTTGCGGAGACAGTAGTAATTGTTTGCTGGTGATTGTTTGTTGGGTGTTTGCCGGTATGCCTGCAATCGAAGCATCCTGAAGAAGGGTCGCTACAGCAATCGAATAATGTTCATTTGATATAAAGGAAATACCATGGGTAAGGAATCACATTACGACAATCCCAAGCCGCGCGTGTTTCTGCGCGGGATTGCGGGCGCCTACAATCTGGGCGACGAGCTCAAGCGCCTGCGCAGCCTGCCGCGCGTGATCAAGGGCACGGAACTGGACTTTTCGACCGGACCGCAATCGTTCAGCAAGCACTTCGTGGAGCCGGTCGACGGCATGACGCAGACGCTGCACGTGCATCTGGAAGAATACGCGCCGGGCGGCCGCACGCAAAAGCACGGCCACGTCAACGAGGCCGCGTTCTACATTCTCGACGGCACCGGCTACGAAATCCATGACGGCATCCGTTACGACTGGGACGCGGGCGACATCGCCATCGTCCACAACAACTGCGTGCATCAGCATTTCAACAAGGATCCGAACAAGCCGGCGCGGGCGCTGGTGCTGAAGCCGAAGCCGATGATGATGTTCATGAACCTGCTGTTCCAGAAAATGGTCATTCCGCGTCCGAAGGAACCGACCGAATTCGGCCCTTACACACCGCGCAAGCTGGAAACCAACTACAACCACGACGAGTAATCCGACACACGTACTATCAAGGAGGCCATCATGGCATGGAGCGAATCGAAAGCCTGGTTGACAGGCACGGAGAACAAAGAGCTGTACCAGGATCTGCTGGACGACGCGGCGGCGGCGCCGGCGCGCAACGGCAAGCGCAAGAAGGTGGTGCATCCGAATGAAATGCCTTGGGAGATGTCGCGCCAGGGCATCCTGAAGCATTTGCTGAACGAACAGATGAACACCCGCATGGAGTCGGTCGACGCCTACATGCAATTGATCCCGCCGGGCAGCCGTTCGGGCAAGCATCGCCATCTGGCCGAAGAGTGCCTGTATGTGGTCGAAGGCCGCGGCTACGATCTGCACCAGGATTGCGATGTTGAAATCACCGACACGTACCACTGGATCGTGCAGGACGAAGTCAAGCGCTACGACTGGGAAGCGGGCGACGTGATCTACATCCCGCCAAATACCGTGCATCAGCATTTCAATGCCGATCCGGACCGGCCGGTGCGCTTGATCTCCGCGATCAACCGCATTTATCAGAAATTTGGTTTGAACGATATCGAACAGCTGGAAGATGCGCCCGAGTACAAGCCGGGCGTCACGCTGACGCCGGAAATGGTGGCTGATTATCTGAAGTCGAAGGTCAAGGCTTAAGCGGCATTTAATCCAGTATTTGGCAGTATTGAATGGCGGGAGATCTTCGGATCCCCGCCATTTTTTTATGCGTTTTTGGTTCGCGGGCCGATGGAAAGTGGGATAGGCATTCACCGAAAGATGACTAGTTCTTTTTTCAATCGATTGATTGGTTCCATGCCTTTATAAGAGGAAACGATCTTCGTCGAGATGACTTTCCGGGCAGCTGAACATCAAAATTAACGGTTCATCTCCGGAGTTTTTCAGCTGATGCAAGGTGTTCTCGGGCACCGTAAAGGAGGACTGCTCGTCAATAGCGATGGTGGTTATTTCCATGCTGTCGAGATTGGTCAGAGTGATTTCTCCTCGGCCGCGAATGATGTGGTAATGCTCATCGCCATTTTTGTGATAATGCGGACTAACGGATTTTCCTAAGTCAATGGCCGTCAGATAGGTGCTGAAGTTGGCGTCGCCTGCCAATTTAGCAATTTTTATTCCAACAACATCGTCATAGTCGATGCGCTCCAGGTTAGCCAACCAGTTCACGATATTCATGGGTTTTCTCCGGCGCGCAAGTTCGTCCAGTTTGAGGCTGAATGCGTAAATTCAAACGCCTTCCAACCTTCGCCGAATTCTACATAGCCCGATTGTCCATTTTGGCATTCGATTTTGTTGTAAGTTAATAATTTTCCGGCTGACGATTTCCCATCAATTCGGCAGATGGTACCAATGGGAACAGTGCCCGACCTGGCTGTTTCCTGAGCATCTGAATATAGATCAACCGGACGAATCGGCCTTTTATCTGCTCCCCATCTAGGTCGACGCTCAATACGTGGGTCAAATGCGCCCTGATCGTCGCCCAACATCAGATAGCCAGATTGACCATTTTTGCATTCGATTTTGTGAAAACCGTATACCTTTCCATCGGATATTCTCTGGTCAATTCGGCAGACGGAGCCATTCCGAATAGTGCCTCGGTACCACATCTCAACGTCTGAATATATATCAACATCACGGCTGGCCTTTTTGTTTGATCCCCATTTGGTACAACTGATCAATAACAGGAATATTGCCAATACAAGAATTCGGGGTGTGATGCGCATTGCTTCCCTAAATTGAATGCATATTTAGAAGCGGTAATGTTCGCATCTGGAGGCCATTCGATGTAAGCGGTAGCTTGAACAGGTTGATCGCGAAAATTTTTTATTTCCATCGATTCCAAACCGAAGACCTTGGATCAGAATTACTTATAAAAATCCGAAAATTCCTTCTGTTCTCTGCCCATCCAACCTTGTTCAGGCTGCCGATACGCACCCTAATAATCTAAAGCGCGGTTCTAACGGAATGCGTTGAAGGCGCTCACCCCGCTCCCTCGCGCACGCGTACCGCCTTGAACAGAAGCGAATAGTACCGATAGGCGACAGTTGCGTGCGGATTGTTCAAATGCCTTCCACACAGTTGCCGCACATTGCATCGTTAAAAGCTGAATAAGCCTTTAGATTTGCCATTAAGATTTAGGTACTTTCTTAATTTTATTTGGGGCTCGCAAATTGCAGGATCTAACGTTGATCCAATGACTGCTTCCTATTAAAGTTTTCCGCGGTGTTGAACCCACCTAAAGTAACGGAACCCCTCGCCCGACAGTCGTGGTTTTTTTGCGTCTATAGTTTCTATAGCCGGGTAGCGTGCAGTGATAAAAGACCTTCGGGGAAAGCTGCAGACCGTTTACTTTCGGGGTTCAAGTACCTGGCCACCCTCAAGCGAAGGTGGATTTGAAAAATCTAACCGGAGTCCTTCATGATCGCAACGGTGCATTCGCCCCTTGTCTCCCCAAAAAGTACGGCCCGCGTTCTACGCCTCATCCCCACGATTCATAAGCCGCTCGACACGAATTGCGCCGATGTCGCTGCCAAGTTAAAGCGGGCGCTGCGCAAGGCGCAATCGGGCGCCACCGCCGGAGCCCTTGTCATTGCTCTCGATCATCACGGAGCATGGAGCATCGACCTTGCCGGGCAGCTGCTGCATGACGACGACACATTATGTTTGATTGCCTGTCGCATGTTGGGCGTTTGTTTGAGTGCCAAATAGATAATTTGCTCCGGAAAACATGCTGTGCGAAATTTGGCTGGCGTCAGATAGCTCTGAGAACGACCTCGCGGTGCTGGCTAGGCCAAAAAACATTTCTAAAAATCCGAAAATAATTCTTTCTGCTGTACCTGCTTGACCGGTTCTGTGGCGCCCGCCTTGCTCAAACTCCCAATCCGCACCCCCAACAACCTGAACCGCTGCTCCAGCGGAATACGCTGCAAACATTCCCCGGCCGCGCGGCGAATGGTAGCCGCATCCGCAGTCGGCTCCGGCAGCGTAATCGCGCGCGTCATGATCTTGAAATCGGTATAGCGCAGCTTGACGCCGACGCTGCGGCCCACATAACCCTTGCGTACCAGATCCTCCGCCACGCGCTGGCACAGGCGATCGAAGATGCCCGTCAATTCAGCACGGTCGCGCCGCGCGTGCATGTCGCGCTCGAATGTGGTTTCGCGGCTGATCGATTTGGTTTCGGAGTAGGTCACCACCGGCCGGTCATCGATGCCGTGCGCGACATCGCGTAGCCAGGCCGCATAGCTGGGGCTGAAGTTGTCCTGCAGCAGATCGGCGTCGGCGGCGGCCAGGTCGCCCACGGTCAGGATGCCGAGCGTGGCCAGCTTCTGGTCGGCCTTGGGGCCGATGCCGTTGACCTTGCGCACCGGCAGCGGCCAGATGCGGCCGGGAATATCGTCCATGCCGAGGACGGTGATGCCGTCCGGTTTGTCCATTTCGGAACAGATTTTCGCCAGCAGTTTGTTCGGCGCGATGCCGATCGAACAGCTCAGGCCGGTGGCCTCGCGTACCGCATCCTTGATGGCCTGCGCCAGCGGTCGCGTATCTTCCGTATGCTCACTCAGGTCGAGATAAATTTCGTCGATGCCGCGATCCTCGACCAGCGGACAGATGGTGCGCACGGCGGCCTTGAACAGGCGCGAGTAATGGCGATAGGCGTCGAAGTCGACTGGCAGCAGCACCGCGTCCGGCGCCAGCTTGGCGGCTTTCATGGTGCCCATGGCCGAGAAAACGCCGAGCGCGCGGGCTTCGTAAGTGGAGGTGGTGATGACGCCGCGGCCGGTGTAGTCGCGCAGCCGGGCAAACGTGTGGGTGCCGTCGGGATTGCGTTGCGGCTGATAGGACATGCCGCCGATCACCACCGGTTGGCCGCGCAGCTCCGGATAGCGCAGCAGTTCGACGGATGCATAGAACGCATCCATGTCGAGATGGGCGATGCGGCGTGCGGCGGTCATGGGTTGCTGGTCGGTTATGCGAGCTGTCGGTGGCGCAGAGGAAACTCAATAATGCGGCGGCCGTTCGTTGTCCAGCGAGCGCTCACTTGGGCCGCCGGCGCTGTCTTTCACACGCCGCACCAATGCGGAAAACAGATCTTCCAACTGATCGATCTTTTTCTGTTGTGCATAGATGGTCTGGTTCAAGGATTCAACCAGATCTTCTTGCTGCGCGATCTTGCTTTCGATGGCGATCAGGCGCTCTTCGAGATGCGCCTGTACGTTGGTTTCCTGGGTCATGGCGATGTTCCTTGCGATGTTTCCTGCGGCGGTTGCGGCGTCTTTGACAGCCATTCTAATGCCCCCAGCCCGGCGGCGCGGCCGGCGGCGAAACAGGCGGTCAGCAGATAGCCGCCGGTGGGCGCTTCCCAGTCCAGCATTTCGCCGGCGCAGAATACGCCCGGCAGCGCGTGCAGCATCAGGCCGGCGTCGAGTGCTTCGAACCGGACGCCGCCGGCGCTGCTGATCGCTTCTTCCAGCGGCCGCGGCGCGGTCAGCGTCAACGGCAATGCCTTGATGCGTTCGGCCAGCCGGGAGGCTTCCTTGAACTCCGCCGGCATGGCCAGCTCGCGCAGCAGCCCGGCTTTCACGCCGGTCAGCGACAGCCGGCTTTGCAGATGGCTCGACAGCGAACGCGCGCCGCGCGGCCGCGCCACTTCGGCCAGCACGCGCTGCACGCTCCAGTCGGGCATCAGATCGAGCATGATGCGCGCGCTGCCGCTCTCGGCGATGGCGTCGCGCAGCGGCGCCGACAGCGCATAGATCAGGCTGCCTTCGACGCCATAGTCGCTGACCACGAATTCGCCCTGTTTGTGGATGACGGCGCCGTGGGGATCGGTGCAGGTGACGGCGATGGATTTCACCGCCTGGCCGGTGCAGCGGGCTCGGAAATATTCGCTCCACGGTACTTCGAAGCCGCAGTTGGCCGGCTGCAGCGGGGCGATATCGACGCCGCGCTGTTGCAGCAGGCCGGTCCATGCGCCGTCGGATCCCAGCCGCGGCCAGCTGCCGCCGCCCAGCGCCAACACTACGGCGTCGTGCTGTACGGAAGTCTGGCCGGCCGGCGTGGCGAAGCGCAGCATATTGCCGCCTTTTTGTTCGTCCCAGCCGGTCCAGCGGTGGCGCATGTGGAAACGCACGCCGCTTTCGCGCAGGCGATGCAGCCAGTTGCGCAGCAAGGGGGCGGCCTTCATGTCGGTCGGAAATACCCGGTTCGAGGAGCCGACGAAGGTGTCGATGCCAAGTCCGGCGATCCAGGTGCGCAGGATATCCGGCGTGAAGCCGGCCAGCAGCGGCGCGATCTGCTTCTGCCGTCCGCGATAGCGCGTGACGAATGCCGGCATCGCTTCGGCATGCGTGATGTTCATGCCGCCTTTGCCGGCCAGCAGGAATTTACGGCCGACCGACGGCATGGCGTCGTACAGATCGACCTGCATGCCGCCTTGCGCCAGCACTTCGGCCGCCATCAGTCCGGCCGGGCCGCCGCCGATGACGGCGACCGAACGCATTGCGCCTGCCGCGCCGCTCATGCTTCCCTCGGTTTCTGCAGCAGCGCCTTCAGATTCGCCAGGCGGGCTTGCGGCGTGATGGTTTCGGCTTCGGTGGGAACGGCATCGCCTTCGTCAAGTTTCATTTCCTTGATGAAACGTGAAATTTCGCACTGCTGGTATTCGCGCGCGCGCTTGCGTTTTTTGCACCAGGTGATCTGCAGCGAACGCTGGGCGCGGGTGATGCCGACGTACATCAGGCGGCGTTCTTCCTCGATGCGCGCGCCCATGGTTTCGGCCGGCGCGTCGGGATCGCCCTTGTGCGGCAGGATGCCTTCTTCCACGCCGACCAGGAACACATGCGGAAATTCAAGTCCCTTGGACGCGTGCAGGGTCGACATGCGCACCGCATCCGGGTCTTCGTCCTTGCCTTCGAGCATGGTCATCAGCGCGACCATCTGGGTCAGTTCCAGCAGGTTTTTAGGATCGCCGTCGCGGTCCTTGCCGCCGTGGCCTTTTTCCTTGAGCCAACTGGTGAATTCGATCACGTTCTGCCATTTCGCCAGCGCGGCGCGGTCGTCGAAATTATCGTACAGATAGGTTTCGTAATCGATTTCCTTCATCATGTCGTCCAGCACCGCGCCGGCGTTCTCGCCGCTGCCGGAAGGGCCGGGCCGGCTGGCGCGCGATTCGAGCGCGTTGATGAATTCGCAGAATTTGCGCAGCGGATACAGCTGCCGGTCGGCCAGTTTTTCTTCGATGGCGCCCTTGAAAACGGCTTCGAACAGCGAGCACTGCCATTGGCCGGCGACGGTGCCCAATACTTCCAGCGTGGCCTGGCCGACGCCGCGCTTGGGCGTGGTGACGGCGCGGATGAAGGCCGGGTCGTCGTCCTGGTTGGCGATCAGCCGCAGGTAGCTGATGATGTCCTTGATTTCGGCGCGGTCGAAGTAGCTCTGGCCGCCCGACATGACATACGGAATGCGTTCGCGCCGCATCGATTTTTCGATGACGCGCGCCTGGTGGTTGCCGCGGTACAGGATGGCGTAGTCGGAAAACTTGGCGCGCCGCTCGAAGCGATGCGCCGACAGCATGATGGCGACCTGGTCGGCTTCCTGTTCGTCGTCGTCCATCGCCATGACCTTGATCGGATCGCCGAGGCCGTGCTCGGACCAGAGCGATTTTTCGAACAGCTTGGGGTTGTTGGCGATGACGGTATTGGCGGCCTGCAGGATGCGCGTGGTGGAGCGGTAGTTCTGCTCCAGCTTGATCACTTTCAGGTCGGGGAAATCGACCTGCAGCGTTTTCAGGTTTTCGATGGTGGCGCCGCGCCAGGCATAGATGGCCTGGTCGTCGTCGCCCACGGCGGTAAACAGCGGCTTCTTGCCGAGACCGGTGACCATCAGCTTGACCAGTTCGTACTGGCAGGTATTGGTGTCCTGGTATTCGTCGACCAGCAGATAGCGCAGCCGGCGCTGCCATTTGTCGCGCACGGCTTCATTGCTGCGGAACAATTCCACCGGCAAACGGATCAGATCGTCAAAGTCGACCGCCTGATAGGCCGACAGCGTCGCGACATAACTGCGATAGACCCGGCCGGCTTGGGCTTCGTCTTCGGTGGCGGCGTTTTTGATGGCGATCTCGGGATCGACCAGGCCGTTCTTCCATAGCGATATCGCGCTTTGGATGCGGCGGATCAGCTGTTTGTCGGTGGTCGCGGACAAATCCTGCACGAGCGTGAAGCAATCGTCGCTGTCCATGATGGAGAAGCGGTCTTTCAACCCCAGATGCCGGGCCTCCTGGCGCAGGATTTTCACGCCCAGCGAATGGAAGGTCGACACGGTCAGGTGCTTGGCCAGTTTCGGTTCCTTCAGCAGCTTGGCGATGCGCTCCTGCATTTCCAGCGCGGCCTTGTTGGTGAAGGTGAGCGCGGCCACGTGGCGCGCTTCGTAGCCGCAGTTTTCGACCAGGTGCGCGATTTTCTGCGTAATGACGCGCGTCTTCCCGGAGCCCGCGCCGGCCAGCACCAGGCACGGGCCATCCATGTATTTGACGGCTTCGCGCTGCGGGGCATTCATGCCGAAGGTTGTGGGGGAAGACATGCTTTGGAAGTGATCCGGGCGGTTATCGGGAAACCGGACATTGTAGCAGGGCGGGGCCGGTTTCTCTTTCGGCTTTGAGCCCGCTTCCGGTCCGATTTCGATCCTGTTTCGGGCGCTTTTTAACGCTATCTTGTGGGACAATCCCGTAAATCAAAACGGATCGCTCTATGAAATTCAATCATTTGATACAAATCAATGACCTGCTCAATCCGCAGGTCGATCCGCTGACCCGCGCGCAATTGTGGCGCGGGCTGGTGTTGCGGGCCGAAGCGCCGCAACTGTTCATGGAGCATCTGGACGACTGCCGCATTTTCGACAAGACGCCGGACGGCGTTTCGCGCGAACTGCGCTACGGCAATTTGACGGTCTGCGATACCGTCACCTTCCTGCCGCTGCTGCAGGTGCATTTCCAGGTGCCGGCGCAAGGCGACATCGGCGCCTCGAACATGCGCATGCGCATCGAAGAGCCGGAGCCGGACGCGCTGTTCGTGCGCTTTGAATACGATATCGAGCAGCCGGCCGATCCGACCGGCGAAGAGGCGTTCTACAACGAGTTCCGCCGCAGCGCCTACCAGGAAGCCGATATCGACACCATCCGCATCATTCGCGAACTGGCGGCCGAGCAGAAACTGGGAGAGTAAGCCGGTAAGCCGGCAAGCCGCGCCGGCTCGGCCGGCTATTTTTTTGCCGCGGCTTTGGCGATGCGCACGCGCTTCGGCTTGAGCGCGCCGCCCTTGTACGGCACGCGTCCCGACGGCACCAGCGCGGAGGCCGGCTGCACGTGATCGTGCTGGTCGTCGAAGAAAATCTGCGCGCCGAACGCCAGCAGCACTTCGCTCTTGGACAGGCCGCCCAAAAAGAACGCTTCATCGATATCGACATTCCAGGCGCGCAGCGTATGGATCACGCGCGAGTGCGCCGGGCTGTTGCGCGCGGTGACGATGGCGATCCGCACCGGGCAATCCTCGTTCGGGAAGCGTTCCCGGAATTGCATCTGGATATGCGACAGTTTGCGCAGCAGTTCGGTGAACGGCCCTTCGCCCATGGGCTTGTGGCGCAGGCGATGTTCGTGCATGGCGAACGCATCCAGGCCTTTTTCCTTGTAGATATGTTCCGATTCGGGCGAAAACAGCACCGCGTCGCCATCGAACGCAATGCGGATCTGGTGGTCCGGCGAGACGTAATCGGCCGGCGCCGCATACAGCTGCGCCGCGGCCACGCCGCCGTCGATGGCGTCCTGCACGTCGGCGGCGTCGCGCGACAGGAACAGATCGACCTTGAACGCCTTCAGATAGCGCGCAATGGAAGTGCCGCCGCTGAACGCGGCGCGGCTGATGTCGAGCTTGTGCGCGGCGATGGCGTTGAAGGCGCGCAGGCCGGTATCGGGCGAGTTGCGCGAAATGATCACCACTTCGACCAGGCGCTGCTCCGGCACCATCGTGTTCAATTGCAGCAGCGCCTTGATCAGCGGAAACGCGGTGCCGGGCAGCAGCGCTTCGTTCTCGTGCGCGCGCTGGTACAGCGAATAGGCGCTGACGCCTTCGTCCTTGTAGATATTGTTTTCCAGTTCCAGATCGAACAGGGCGCGCGAGGAGATGCCGATGACGAGTTTGCCGCTGAGGTCGTAGGCCATATCAGATGCTTTCGAAAACGCCGGCGCTGCGGTTCTTGCGGACCTTGTCCCACTCGAACACCTGGCCGTTCATCGCCACATACACGCCGGGCGGCAGCGTCTGCGCGACGCCGCAGGCGAAGCCGAGATTGAATTGCGCATCCGAGCCGTCGATGACATAGGGGATCATGGCGCCGGTCAGCACGATGGTCTTGAGCAGGCCGGCCCGCCCCAGCACTTCGGCGGTTTCGCACATGGTGTCGGTGCCGTGCACGACCACGATGGCGCGGTGTTGCGCATGTTCGCAGGAAGCCAGCACGCGGCGCCGGTCGATATCCTGCATGTCGAGCGAATCCAGCAGCGGCAGCTCTTCCAGCGTCATCGGCGCGGTCAGCCGCGCGCGCGCGAGCATTTCGGCCAGATGGCTGGCGCCGAAGCGCAGCACGCCGGTGATTTCATCGTAATGTTTGTCCAGCGTGCCGCCGGTGGCGATGATGTGCAGGGTCATGGTCTCAATCGGAAAGTCGCGACGGCGGCGGGACCGCCGCCGTCAATAACCGATTAGAGTATCAAAAACAGAACGCTTCCGATACTTTTGAGGATTTACCGGTGTTGCGGCAGCTTATTACGCCGCCGCCCGCAGTTGCTCGTTCTCGCTCAAATCCGGCATCGGCAGCGGCTGGTCGGGATTGGCCAGCAGCAGGAACAGGCGTTCGATATCGATCGCCTGGATCAGCAATTGCCCCTTGTTGGCCTTGATGACCTGCGTCACCAGGGCTTTTTCGCCGCCGGTGGCGAACGGCGTATGGGTGATCTGCGAATCGCGGAACTGCGGCACGGCGTGCAGCTCGTCGACCAGCAGGCCGATGGTATGTTCGCCGTGCTGCAGGATCATGACCTGGCTGCTGGCGTCCGGCTGGGAGCGGGTGCCGCGCATCAGTTGGCCCAGATCGAAGACCCAGATGAAGGATTTGCTCTGTTCCGGATTCAGGCTCAGCACGCCGATCTGTTCCGGCCGTCCGCCCATCGCGGTCGGCAGCACGCTGCCGAACGGCACCGCTTCGAGCACATGTTCGGCGCGGATCGCGAACAGGCCGCCGTCGGCGAAGAAAGTCGCGTATTCGCGGCCGCCGCTGTTGCCGGAATCGTTCTCCAGCACGAACTGGCTGCCGCCGGTCTGGCTTTGCGCATGGGCCACTTCGCCGAAGGATTCGAACACCACGGCGATCACGTCTTCCTGGTAGCCGTCGCTGGTCTTGAATTCGCGATAGCCGCTCGATGCGGTGCAGGCGGCGATCGCATACTGGCCGTCGTGCACGGCGATATGCGATGTGCTGACGCCGTTTTCCACATTCAGCAGCGCGGCGGCCAGCGGTAGCTGCGAGCCGATCGGGAATTTCTCGTCGGTGCCGGACAGGATGCGGCCGCTGCGGTCGACGAAGAATGCCGCCATCTGCTTTTTGTTGCCGAGGCCGGCACGCAGCATGTTCAGGAATTCGGGCGTGGAATCGAAGACGATGCCGATGCCGCCGACCACGGTGTTTTCGTCGTCGAGCGGACGGATGGCGGCGTGGTAGATGTACGTGTCATGGTCGTCGTATAAAGCCGTCGTGCTGAACGGGCTGACGTAATAGTCCTGGCCATTGCGCAGCGCCAGCACGTTCGACAGCGTCGTCTCGTCGACCTCACTGCCGATGATTTCGCGTGCTTCCGTGTCGCCCGTGCTGGCCAGGATGCGGCCGTTGCGGTCGTAGACGAAGATGCGCGTATAGACGGTGTACAGCCCGTTGATGTAGCTCAGGATGCCGGTGATTTTTTCGATCGTGGCTGCGTCCTGCGCCGGCTGCGCCAAGGCGCTGCGCAATTCCGGCGTCAGGGCCCACCAGCGGCAGTCGTCGGAGCGTTCGTACAGATTGCGGTCGAGCAGGTCGACCAGCAGGTTGGAGGTGAATTCGGCATCGCGCATGCTTGAGGCCAGCACGGTCTGGTACAGATCGTGGATCGATTGCGCGAACAGTTCGTTGCTGCGGTTGCCGGTTTCGCTGATCTGGTCGAGGATGGTTTTCAGCTTCAGCATTTCGCCCTGCTGGCCGGCCGTCATGACCTGGCCGTTCCAGACAATGCGCTGAATGGTCTTGGCGGCCATCATGATGTCGTACAGCGGCGGGCAGAACGATTCGGCATGCGCCAGCAGCCCTTGCGCGACCTCGGGGTCGAGATCGCCCAGCGCGGCGCCGACGCTGCCCGAGAAGGCGACGTCGACCGGCGTCATGACCTGGCCTTGCCAGCCGGCCGGTCCGGGATAGCCCTGGTAGCCTTCCGATGCGATCGTGCTGACCAGATACTGGCGGCCGCAGAACATCTGCAGATCGACGCCGCGGTCGCGGTTGACCGGCACAGTCGCGCCGACCGGAATCCAGAGATCGTCGGAGCTGGCGATGACCGTATTGTCGCCGTCCAGCAACAGCATGTTGGAGCGCTCGCGCACATCGCCGTGGGATGCGAAAATGCCGGCCATCTCCTGTTCGAAATGGAAGCACAGGCAGAGGATGCCGACCACCGCGCCGGTTTCCGGATGATGCATGCGGCGCGAATAGATCAGCGCGCGATCCTTGTTCGGACGCAAATCGCAGGCGCGGAAGGTTTCGACGTAATTGTCGGAGGCCAGGGTTTCGGCGATCAGCGGGTCGCGGCTGTGTTCGAGCGGCGTGGAAGGATCGATCTGCACCAGAATATCGCCGTGCACGTCGAGCAGGAGGATTTCGTCGTAAACGGTATATTTGTTGCGGTATTCGCGCAGGCGCAGCCGTATCGCGGACTGCGGATCCGGATGATCGCTGATGCCGGCCACGAAACTGCACAGTTCGCGGTCGGTGGCCAGGAAGCCGACGTCGGCCGTGCGCTCGAATAAATTGCGCACCACGATGTCGATGACGTATTGTGCCTTGGTGCCGAGTTCGGTCAGGACGTTGTTGACCTTTTCGTTGACCAGGCTGGCGACCAGTTCGCGCTCCAGCCGGCTGAAGCCGGTGCGCGTGGCGGCCATGGTCGGCAGGATGGTTTTGGCTTCGGTCGGGCAATTCATCTTGGCCGACGCCTCAATGATGCGCCACATCAGATTGAGCTCTTGCAGTGACTGTTCGCAGCGGGTCACGTCCCGCATGAAAGGCAGGAAGGTTTCGGTTTGTGATGCGGTCACTGGCATATGGATATCCCCTGAAAATGGTGCGTCATTCGGGCCTGCCGTCTTGTACGCGCCCTGCATCCGCATGGGCGTGACGTACGCAAGTATTCTTTTGCTTTACATGTGTTAAGCAAAATGCAGGCCAATGCGTTTTAATTTATTGCCGGAAAGCACGCTTCCAAAGGCGCTCCGGAGCCAACCGTGAAGTACACTATACTTTTGTCAAAATAGCAACTATGAAGCCCATTGCGCCCGGCACAGTCATCTTCCATCGCTACCGCGGTTACGGTGTGATCACCAGCGTCAATTTGCTGACCGGATGGATCGCGGCGCGCTTCGGCAGTGAAGTGCACACACTCGATCTGAATTTGTCCTCGGATGAAGTCGAACATGCCGACGGCACGCCGATCAGGTTTCGGCGCGACCCGCCGGAGCGGATGCCGCATGCGCGCCTGATGGCGATGGTGGTGCAATTGCACCAGAGTGGTTATCAGCGTCTGTATATGTATAACTGGCCGAAGGCATCGGGCCTGCATTGGCGCTGGCATTTATTCGCCGGCCCGCGCAATTGGGTCGACCGGCCGTGGCGCGAAGGCTGGTACGGGTCCGGCGCCGATTACAATTTCAATCCGGTATTGGGCTGGGGCGACCGGCCCGGCGCGGATGCGCAGGCGCTGGCGGCGGCCTTGGCGCAGGCCGATCCTGAAGGACTGGAACAGGCGCGCGGCCGCGACGAAGACCATGCCGAGTGGTTCGCAAAGGTAGCGGCGGCGCTGCTGCCGAACCATGCGTTTCGCCTGGGCTGGGAACAGGGCCAGCCGATGCCGCAGCATCTGCCGGTGTTCGCGGTGCGCAGCGGCGTGCCGCCCTACGACGGTCCGCCGCTGCCATGGCCGCCGGGCTGGGCCGGCCTTTGGCAAACCGGCGCTGTCGCAGACAAGGGCGCGCGGCCGCCATCGCAGTTGCCGGACATCAAGATTTTGCTAGGACCTCAGGATTGAGGATATTTTTAGCTTGGCCGGCGGTGAAATCGAGGATGTTCTGGAATGCCGTCCGGAAGTAAAGTTCATAGCCGTCCGCTTCGACATAACCCAGATGCGGCGTCGCCAGCACGTTATCCATGCACAGCAGCGGATCGGCCGGATCCAGCGGTTCGGATTCGAACACATCCAGCGCCGCATAGCCGGGACGGCCGACCTGCAGCGCCTGCAGCAGGGCGCCCGGCGCGATCAGTTCGGCGCGGCTGGTATTGACCAGGATCGCGCTTTGCTTCATCCGCATCAGATCGCCGGCGGCAACGATGCCTTCGGTGGCGTCGTTCAGGCGCAGATGCAGCGTCAGCACATCCGCCTGCGCGAAAAATTCTTCACGCGACGGCGCAACCCGATAACCGTCCTTGCGCGCAGCCGCCAGGCTCCCTTCGCGGCCCCAGATCAGCACGTCCATGCCGAAGGCGCGGCCATAGCCGGCGATCATGCGTCCGATCTTGCCGTAGCCCCAGATGCCGAGCGTGCGTCCGTTCAATGCGACGCCGATGCGGTTTTGCGCCGGCACATGCGAAACGGTTTGCCATTGCCCTTCGCGCAGCCTGCCGGCGTATTGCGGTATATGGCGCGCCGAGGCCATGATCAGCGCCCAGGTCAGTTCCGCCGGGGCGATCGGGTTGCCCACGCCTTCGGCAATCGCAATGCCGTTGGCGGTGGCCGCCGCCACGTCGATATGGCCGCTGACCTTGCCTGTCTGAGAAATCAGCTTCAGGGCAGGCAACTTGTTCAACAGTGTCCGGTCGAACGCTGTACGTTCGCGTATCAGCACCAATGCATCGAAAGGCGCCAGGCGGATGGCAAGCTGTCCTACACCGCGCGCGGTATTGTTGAAAACCTTGACGTCGTGTCCGTCCAGCAGGGAAAAGCATTCGAGGCGCCGGACGGCGTCCTGATAGTCGTCGAGAATGGCGATCTTCATAGGATTTGCAGGGAATTTGGAGTGTTGTAAATAAGTCTGTAAATGATTTATACCGTTACGTTGGCGACAGATATTGCAAGAAGCCATGATACGGCAGTATGCGGGCGTAGCAAATTGACGGGAACGCAGTGCAGCATTAATACCTGACTACATCAATCGGCTACTTTTCGCTACAAATGGCCGGTGCGGGAGTACAATCATTCCCCCTGCATCGCATATTCGACGCAGGTGGCGCCTTGATACTGACCGCAATACAGGCTGCAACAGGGCCGTGAACATCGCCGGCCGGCTGGCTACAAAATACCGGTTCGCGAGGCCTCGGATGATGAATCAGGTCCGACTGCCTCGGCAAGAATTTTCTTACTTTTGGAGGTTTTTCATGAATCAAGCTGTTATGGGCGGCGTCGCCGCACTAAACGTCCCCGCCTACGTCAAGCACAAGAAATTGATCGCCTGGGTAGCGGAAGTGGCTGCGCTGACACAGGCATCCAGCATCTATTGGTGCGACGGATCGCAAGAGGAATACGATCGGCTGTGCGCACAGATGGTGGCATCCGGCACCATGAAAAAACTGAATCCGGCCAAGCGTCCGAACAGTTTCCTGGCATGCTCCAGCCCATCCGACGTGGCGCGCGTGGAAGACCGCACATTCATCTGCTCGGCCAAACAGGAAGACGCCGGCCCGACCAACAACTGGACCGATCCGGCCGAAATGCGCACCATCATGACCGGCCTGATGTCGGGCAGCATGCGCGGCCGCACCATGTACGTGGTGCCGTTCTCGATGGGCCCGCTGGGTTCGCCGATCGCCCACATCGGCGTTGAATTGTCCGATTCGCCGTATGTTGCCGTGAACATGCGCATCATGACGCGCATGGGCAAGGCCGTCTACGACGTGCTCGGCGCGGACGGCGAATTCGTGCCGTGCGTGCACAGCGTCGGCGCGCCGCTGGAAGCCGGCCAGAAGGACGTGGCATGGCCATGCAACGACACCAAGTACATCGTGCATTATCCTGAAACACGCGAAATCTGGTCCTACGGTTCCGGCTACGGCGGCAATGCGCTGCTGGGCAAGAAGTGCTTTGCGCTGCGCATCGCGTCAAGCATGGGCCGTACCGAAGGCTGGCTGGCAGAACACATGCTGATCCTGGGCGTCGAATCGCCGGAAGGCAAAAAGCATTACGTCGCCGCCGCGTTTCCGTCGGCCTGCGGCAAGACCAACTTCGCCATGCTGATTCCGCCGAAGAGCTTCGGCGGCTGGAAAGTCACCACCATCGGCGATGACATCGCATGGGTCAAGCCGGGCGCGGACGGCAAGCTGTACGCGATCAATCCGGAAGCCGGCTATTTCGGCGTGGCCCCCGGCACCAACGAACAGACCAACTTCAACTGCATGGCGTCGATGAAGGAAAACACCATCTTCACCAACGTCGCGCTGACCGACGACGGCGACGTCTGGTGGGAAGGCATGACCAAGCAGCCGCCGGCGCATCTGATCGACTGGCAAGGCAAGGACTGGACGCCTGAAATCGCGAAGGCGACAGGCGCCAAGGCGGCGCATCCGAACGCGCGTTTCACCGTGGCCGCAACGCAGAATCCCGTGCTCGATCCTTCTTGGGACGATCCGGCCGGCGTGCCGATTTCGGCATTCATTTTCGGCGGCCGCCGTTCGACCACCGTGCCGCTGGTGACCGAAGCGCGCAACTGGGTCGAAGGCGTTTACATGGCTGCGACCATGGGTTCGGAAACCACTGCGGCAGCGGCCGGCCAGCAGGGCGTGGTGCGCCGCGATCCGTTCGCGATGCTGCCGTTCGCCGGCTACCACATGAGCGACTACTTCCAGCACTGGCTGAACATGGGCCGCAAGATCGCATCCTCGCCGGCCGAAATGCCGAAGGTATATTGCGTCAACTGGTTCCGCACCGATGCCGACGGCAAGTTCGTCTGGCCTGGTTTCGGCGACAACATGCGCGTGCTGAAGTGGATTCTGGAGCGCGTTGAAGACAAGGACGGCGTGCGCGTCGGCGGCGTCGACCACCTGTTCGGCATCAGCCCGCGTTTCGAAGACCTGAACTGGGACGGCCTGGAATTCAGCCGCGCGCAATTCGATACCATCACCTCGATCGACAAGGCGGCATGGAACGAAGAAGTCAAACTGCACGCGGAACTGTTCGACAAGCTGCAGCACCATCTGCCGAAGGAATTGCTGGCAGTCAAGACGCAACTTGAGAAGCGCCTGGCTGCATAATCAGCCGAAAACGATAACGGTGGATTGTTCGCCGTTATCGCAGGCATTGATTCAGGGCAAAAAAAATCACCGTCCGCCGTTATGGCGCCGGTGATTTTTTTATGCTGCGGAATTAATGCGGAGCAGAAAATCCGAATATCAAGGCCGCGCAATCGCCAGGATTTTTGCCGTCGCATTGACCGCGGCTGCCAGTTTGCCGATATCGCGCAATTCCGCTGCGGTAATGCCGAGTTTCTTCAATTCGGCGATATGGCCGGTGACGCAGCCTTTGCACTTGCCGACGATCGACGCCGACAGGGTATAAATTTCGAAGTGTTTCTTGTCCACGCCGCCGTGCGTCAGATACGACTGCATGCGGATGCCGGGTTGCTGCGTGCGCAGTTCCGCGTCGTCGGCCAGATCCAGATAGCTGTACCAGATATTGGTCATGCCCATGATGGCAGCCGCCGTCTTTGCAGCCGTCGCCTCGGTTTCGCTGGACAAGCCCTCGAACGCCTCGACCAGTTCCTTGCTGCCGGCAGAAATAGCCGCCGCCATCGCCGCGCCCGCCGCCACTTCCGGCGTCATGAAAGAACGCTGCAAGGCGCCGTCCAATGTAATCCAGACGTCTTTTGCGTAAGCAGGAAGCGCATCCCGAATTTCAGAAAATTGCATGACGGCCCCTTAAAAAATGAAATAAAAACGCGGACGGTCCATTATTGTTGGACCGTCCGCAGTGCTTGATACTTACAGTGTAGCGCCGCCGGGGGCGCGGTTGCAGGCGCACAGTTCGTCCGTTTGCAAGGCATCCAGAATACGCAGAGTTTCGTCAGGATTGCGGCCGACGTTCAGATTGTTGACGCTGACGTGCTGAATCACGTTTTGCGGATCGATGATGAAGGTTGCGCGCAGTGCCACGCCGTCTTCATGGCGGATGCCCAGCTGATCGATCAGGGAGCCGGTGGTGTCGGCGAACTGCCAGTTGCTCAGCTTGTTCAGGTCAGGATGTTCACGGCGCCATGCCAGCTTCACGAATTCGTTGTCGCTCGAACCGCCCAGCAGCACGGCATCGCGGTCTTCGAAGTCGCGGGTCAGCTTGTTGTAGGCGACGATTTCAGTCGGGCAAACGAATGTGAAATCCTTTGGATAGAAATACAGGATTTTCCATTTGCCCGGGAAAGATGTTTCGGTGATGGTTTCGAAAGCGGAAACGCCGTTTTCTTCATGCTGATTGAAGCCGGGCTTGACGCCTGCAACTTTGAACGGGGCGAGCGATTGACCAATAGTTTTCATAATGAGTAGTCCTTTCGATAGAGAAATTAAATTATATACAATAGATTGATAGTCTCAAGTTGTATATATCTATGAGCGCGATAGGGAGCGTTAAACCGTCAACCCATCGCACATGCATTCGCGGTTCCACGCAGGCAGATTCCAGGCTTGCGAAGGAGTTCAAAAGAATAGCAGAGTTGTATTACGGGAGTGTGAGACGGGCAATCATGCGGCCGCCGAGGCTGGGGACCCTGCCTGGCGTCCCCGGAATGGCCGGCGCTACTCTTATTTGAACATCAGGCGCAGCGAATCCCACGCGCGGCCCAGAATGCCGGCCTGGTTGATCTGTTCCAGCGCGACCACCGGCAATTCGGTGATGACATTGCCTTCCAGCGTGATTTTCAAGGTGCCGACCTTGCTGTTTTGCGCGATTGGGGCAATCAACGGATCGTTGCGGGCCAGGACCGGCTTGATCTTGTCGGCGCTGCCGCGCGGCACGGTGACGTACACATCGTGCGTGAAACCGACCTTGACCTTGCCTTGCGAGCCTTTCCAGACATCCGAATTATCGATCGCCTGGCCCTTCGAATACAGCTTCACCGCGTCGAAATTCTGGAAGCCCCAGTTCAGCAGCTTCTGGTTTTCCTGGGTGCGGACCTGGTCCGACGTGGTGCCGATGACCACCGAGATCAGGCGCCGCTCGCCGCCCGGAATCGGGCGCTTGGCCGAAGTGATCAGCGAAAAGCCGGCGCTGGAGGTATGGCCGGTTTTCATGCCGTCGACGGTCGGATCCAGCCACAGGAGGCGATTGCGGTTCGGCTGCGTGATGTTGTTGTAGGTGAATTTCTTGGCGGAGTAATACACCTTATAAAATTCAGGGAAATCCGATATCAGGCGATAGCACAATTGCGAAAAATCGCGCGCCGACGAATAGTTTTCCGAGCTGGGCAAACCATGCGAATTGCTGAAGCGGGTCGCTTTCAGGCCCATCCGCTCGGCCTGGCGGTTCATCAGCACGACAAAGGCGTCTTCGGTGCCGGCGACCGCTTCGGCCAATGCCACCGCGGCGTCGTTGCCGGATACGGTGATCAGGCCATACAGCAGGTTATTGACGGTGACCGGCTTGTTCGGCTCGATGAACATCTTGGAGCTGGTTGGATCGATTTTCCAGGCGTTGACGGACACGTTGACCGACTGGTTCAGATCGAGTTTCTTGTCGCGGATGGCATCGAATACCACATAGGCCGTCATCAGCTTGACCAGCGACGCCGGTTCCACGCGCAGATCCGGATCCTGCGAGGCGATGATCTGGTCGCTGTTGGCATCCAGCAGCACGAACGATTTGGCGGCGACCGACGGCGCGGGCAGCATTTGCGCCGATGCAGGAAGGGAAAATGCGGAGAATGCGAATGCGGTGGCGGCGATGCCGGTAAGAATTTTCTTGATCATTTGAACACTAGGTTGGCGCGCGTCGGGTGAGGGACGGGCAGTCGGTTAAAAACGGCGGCTTTCAATACGTGAATGCCCCGGCGATTATAAACCGTGCCGCCGCCATGTCCCAGCGTTGTGCGGTAACCCGGCGAAAAGGAATCGTAAAGAACTGTAACGCGTGGCGCGGCCGCCAAAAGCGCCGGCTGCGGCCTTGTTTCCTAGCGGTGCCACATCTGCGTCACCAGGTTCTTGATGTGATGCAGCTTGCGGTGGAAGAAGTGATCGGCGCCGGGAATCACCATGACCGGAATATCCAGCGGCCTGGCCCAGTCGAATACCCCCTGCAGCGCAATGGTGTCGTCGACTTCGCCGTGAATCAGGATGGCGTTGGCGGGAACCGGCGGCATCGGCCATTTTCCGGCGGCGGTGCCGACCAGCACCAGCCGTTCGGCCGGCGTTTCCTGCGCGCTCAGGCGCTGCTGCAATTGGGCCTGGACGAAGGTGCCGAAGGAGAACCCGGCCAGGGTGACCGGCAGGCCCGGAAAGCGCGCCTGCATGTGCGCCAGCAGCAATGCCATGTCGTCGGTTTCGCCGTTGCCTTCATCATAGGCGCCGGCCGATCCGCCGACGCCGCGGAAATTCATGCGCACCGCCACGTAGCCCAGCGCCAGCATGCTGCGCGCCAGGGTTTGCGTGACCTTGTTGTCCATCGTGCCGCCGAACAGCGGATGCGGATGGGCCACCAGCGCCAGGCCGCGCGGCGCGGCGAATTTTTCGGCGTCCGGCAGATCCAGCGCGCAGTCGAGCGCGCCGGCCGCGCCGGTCAATGTAAAACGTTCGGTATGAGGCGTCATGAGGCGTAAGGCGATTTAGATTTTGAGGCGGTCGACGATTTTTCCGCCGACGATATGGGTATCGACGATTTCATCGATGTCGTCATTGTCGACATAGGTGTACCAGGTGCCTTGCGGATAAACCACCAGCACCGGGCCTTCTTCGCAGCGCTCCATGCAGCCGGCCTGGTTGATGCGGACCTGGCCGGGGTTGTTCAGATTCAGATCCTTGATGCGTTTCTTGGCGTGCTTCTGCGCCGCGTGCGAACCTTTGTCCGCGCAGCATTCGCGCGCGCCGGGCTCGCGCTGGTTCATGCAAAAGAAAACGTGATGCTGATAGAAAGGTTGATCGCTCATTGTATGGGACCTTGTAACGCCGATGATTTGGGTGTTGGAACGGGTGGACGAATCGATGGATGCGTCGATGGACGAATAATACCGTAATGCATTCTAAACTTTCTTGCGCGCGGCCGGGCGGCGCAAGAACCATAATGCAAAAAACGGCCATGCGACCGAGAGAAATTGCGCGGCGCCGTTGAAATTGAGGAATTTGCCTTGCACCCAGGTTTGCAGCGTCGAAACGAAATAGGGATTGGGCGGCAGCAGATTGATGATGAAGATGCCGAGGATCAGGGCGCAGGAAGCGATGCGGCGCTGGAATCCGGACGGCAGGAAGGCCAGCGGCAGCAGCAGGGCGGCGCCGATCAGCAATCCCCGCAGCGTTGCGGGCGTCAGCGAAATGAACGCGTTTTCCGGCGCGAAAAACAGCGCGCTGGCGAATATCTTGACCAGCAATGCACTGCCGACCAGCGCCAGCGCCAGCCGCAGGCGCGGCGCGCTTTTGCGCAGCACCACCAGCAGTGTCAGCACGCCGCCGATCAGTCCGCAGACGGTGATCACGACTTCGGACAGCCAGTATTGCTCGCTGGACAGGGCGGCGCCGTTGAACAGCAGCGTGGCCAGGTCGATCGGCTCGACCAGCAATGCCGACAACCAGCCGGAAAGCGCGCCGAACAGCTGGCCCAGGCCGAAGAAATGGCTGACCGGGTAGATTTGCGCCAGCGGCCACAGGCCGACCACCACCAGGCCGCGGCCGGCATCGTCGTTGAGCCAGCGCCGGCGCAGCTCGAGCAGGCGGCTGCTTTCCAGCAACCGGTGACGCAGAATCGCGCCCGCCAGCGCGCCGAGCAAGGCGCCCGCGATATTGGTGCAAAGGTCGAGATTCGAGGCCACGCGCGTAGGCAGATACGTCTGCACGGCTTCCATGACGCCCGATACCAGCGCCGCCGTCAGCGTCGCCGCCAGCACCGCGGCCAGGCCCTTGATGCGCGGATGCATCGCCAGCACCAGCAGCAGGCCGAACGGCGCATAGCCGACCACGTTGGTGGCGACATCGAACAGGGTCCAGTAATACGGAAACGGCGCATCGAGATACGCCAGCGGATGAATGCCGAGATCGCGCCAGCCGGAAAACGGATACCAGCTGGCATAGACGATCAGGCAGGCATAGGCCAGCAGCGCCGCGCGCGAAAATGGCGAGGCTGTCGCGGCGGTTGCTGCGGGAGCGTCGGAAACTTGCATTCGATTCATCAGGATTTCGGTCGGGTCGAGGGTAACCGATTTCATCATCCGGCGCATCCCCGTTACAATGACGCGCATGAATGACGCTCCTGCTCCCACCCTGAATGCCGCCCGCATCGAGGCGCTCTTCCGCGCCGGCGGCAATGCGGCGGCGGTCGATATCCGCACCGTGGCGTCGACCGGCTCCACCAATGCCGACCTGATGGCCGCCGCGCAGGCCGGCGCCTTGATCCGGCCGACGCTGCTGGCGGCGCAAATGCAGACCGCCGGCCGCGGCCGCGCCGGCCGTGCCTGGCTCTCGGCGCCGGATGCCGCGCTGACATTTTCGCTGGCCTGGAAATTCGATTGCCCGCTGCAGCATCTGGCCGGACTGCCGCTGGCGGTCGGCGTGACGCTGGCCGAAGCGCTGGCGGCGCTGGGGCAGGCTGTGCAATTGAAATGGCCCAACGATTTGCTGCTGGACCACGCCAAGCTGGGCGGAATCCTGATTGAAATCGCCGGCGGCACGCAGTCCCGGGTGGGCGGCGACGCCACTTGGGCCGTTATCGGCATCGGCCTGAACCTGGCGTTGCCGGCGGCGCTGCGCGAGCAGGTCAACGGGGCCAGCGCGACCGCATTGCTGGCGCTGGAGCGCGAACAGTTACTGGCGGTTTTGCTCGATCGCCTGGCCGATGCCTTGACCGAATTCGAACGGGCCGGCTTTGCCGCATTTACGGCGCGCTGGAATGCTTGCCATGCCTATGCCGATCGCGCCGTGCGGATTCTCGATCAGGGGCAAATTCTGCATCAGGGCATTGCGGCAGGCGTCGACGACGGCGGCCGCCTGCTGCTCGATACCGATAGTGGCCGCATTGCAATTTCGGCCGGCGACGTTTCGCTGCGCCTGATGGACGGAGACTAGCCGCCATGCTGCTGATCGACGCCGGCAATACGCGCATCAAATGGGCTCTTGCGGCAGAACAGGACGCGCCGCCGGAGCCGGCCCGCATGAGCGCGGCGTGGCCGCATTCGGGGTCGGTCGCGCGCGCGGACTGGATGCAATTGGCGCGGATCTGGCGCGATGCCTGCAGCGACAGCGGCAACATGGCCGCGATGCCGCGGCGCGTGCTGATTTCGAATGTGGCCGGCCCTGCCTTGCGCGATCAATTGCAGGATTTGCTGCGGCAATTGAATCCGGATCCCGATTTCCGGATTGAATGGCTGGCGTCGCAGGCGGCATTGGGCGGCGTGCAGAATGCCTACCGGCAGCCGGCGCAGCTGGGTTGCGACCGCTTTGCCTCGGCGATCGGCGCGCACGCGCTGTTTCCGGACCGGGCGCTGATCGTGGCGACCTGCGGCACCGCGACCACGATCGACGCCATCACGCCGGAAGGCCGTTTTATCGGCGGCATGATCCTGCCCGGCCTGGGCCTGATGGCGACGTCGCTGGCGCTGAATACGGCGCAATTGCCGCAGGTCTCGGCCATCGATGCGTCCGCGCCCTGGTTCGCCGACAACACCGAGCAGGCCATCATTTCCGGTTGCATCGCGGCCCAGACCGGCGCCATCGAGCGCGCGGTGCGGCGCCATCGGCGGCAATATGCCGATACGCTGTGCCTGCTGGCCGGCGGCGCCGGCGCCTATCTGACCGCGCATCTGGCCGAACCGCACGAAAGACTGGATAATCTGGTGCTGATCGGTTTGCATGTCCTGGCTACCAAGTACCCCAATTTATGCTGAAAATACTGTTCTGGCTGCTGCTGGCGATTAACGGCGTCCTGTTCGCCCTGGGACAAGGATTCTCCGACCGCCAGGCACAACGCACCGAGCCGCAGCGCCTGCAGCGGCAACTGCATCCTGAGCAACTGATCCTGACGCCGCCGGCGGCACCGGCAGCGTCGTCCGCGCCCGATGCACCCGCGCCGGCCGCGGCAACGCCGCCCGCCGCCGTGCAGAATTCCCAGCCGACGCCAATACCGGCCTCAACGCCCGCTTCCGCTGCGGTTGCCGTTCCCGTGCCGCCGGCTCCCGCGCCGGCGGCCGTGGCATCCGCGGCCCCTCCCGTGTCGGCGCCGGCCGCGCCTGAAAAGCTGCTGGCCTGCGTCGACATCGGTAATTTCGATCCGAACGAAGCGCGTGCTTTTCGCGCCCGGCTGACGGCCGCCAAGCTACATGTGACGGCGGCGCAGCGCGGCGTGCAGGAGGTCGGCAGTTACATGGTGTATATCGCCGCCGAGGACGGCCGCGAAGGCGCCGAACGGCGCGCCGCGGAACTGCGCCGTCTCGGCATGACGGATTTTTACATCCTGCCGGAATCGGCGCCGCTGCATGATGCGATTTCGCTCGGCCTGTTCAAGACCGAAACGGCGGCCAAGGCGTATGTCGGCCAGCTGATCGCCAAAGGCGTGCGCAGCGCGCGCATCGTTGAACGCAACGCCAACAGCAACAAGGTGGCCTTCCGCCTGCGCGACCTGAATGCCGCCGACCAGGCCGGCTTCGCAACGCTGGTTTCCGCATTTCCGAATCAGTCGCGGCGCGACTGTAGCGGTTGAGTGACAGCTTGTTCGCCGATTCGCCGAAATCGCGATCGGGCCAACGAGCCGGCAATGCTTTCGATGTAAAATCGCGCTCAATCCCAATTCCCTCCCACACAGGACCGTGACATGACAGATTTGACCGACCTCACCCACGTTGCGCCGCAGATCAAGGCCGAGATTCTGGCAGAAGCGCTGCCTTATATCCGCAAGTTCCACGGCAAGACGATTGTTGTCAAATACGGCGGCAATGCGATGACGGAAGAGCATCTGAAACACGGTTTCGCGCGCGATGTGATCCTGCTCAAGCTGGTCGGCATGAATCCGGTGGTGGTGCACGGCGGCGGACCGCAGATCGACAATGCATTGAAGAAGATCGGCAAGCAGGGCACCTTCGTGCAAGGCATGCGGATTACCGACGAGGAAACCATGGAAGTGGTGGAATGGGTGCTCGGCGGCGAGGTGCAGCAGGACATCGTGATGCTGATCAACCATTACGGCGGCCAGGCGGTGGGCCTGACCGGCAAGGACGGCGGACTGATCCGCGCCCGCAAGATGATGATGCCGGACCGCGAACATCCGGGCGATTTCCTGGACATCGGCTACGTCGGCGAAATCGAAGCCATCAACCCGGCGGTGGTCAAGGCGCTGCAGGACGATGCGTTCATTCCGATCATTTCGCCGATCGGCTTCGGCGACGACGGCCAGGCATACAACATCAATGCCGACGTGGTGGCCGGCAAGATCGCCGAAATCCTGCATGCCGAAAAACTGATCATGATGACCAATATCGCCGGCGTCCAGGACAAGGCCGGCAATCTGCTGACCGATCTGTCGGCGCGCGAAATCGACGAAATGTTCGAGGACGGCACCATTTCCGGCGGCATGCTGCCGAAAATTTCCTCGGCGCTGGAAGCCGCCAAATCCGGCGTCAATACCGTGCATATCATCGACGGCCGCATCGAACATTCGCTGCTGCTGGAAGTGTTGACCGAACAGGCTTTCGGAACCATGATCCGTTCCCACTGACGTGGGAGGCAAGAAGCCGGTCTGGCTGTTCGATCTCGACAACACGCTGCATGACGCGTCGCACGCGATTTTCCCGGCGATCAACGAAAACATGAACAGCTATATCGGCCGGGTGCTGGCGCAGGCCGGCCTGGCCTGCGATGCGGCGTCGGTCAACGCGCTGCGCTACGAATATTGGCGGCGCTACGGCGCCACGCTGGCCGGCATGATGCGGCATCACGCCGTGCGCGCCGAAGATTTCCTGCGCGAGGCGCATCGCTTCGATGACTTGCCGCGGATGATCCGCGCCGAACGCGGGCTTGGGCACCTGCTCAAGCGCCTGCCGGGCCGCAAGATACTGCTGACCAATGCGCCTGACGCCTATTCGAAAAGCGTGCTGCGGCATCTCGGCCTGCATCCGCATTTCTCCCGCCATATTTCGATCGAAGCCATGCAGGTGCACCGGCAGCTGCGTCCCAAGCCGTCGCGCCGGTTCTTGCGCAAGCTGCTGAGCAGGCAGCGCATTGCCGCGCGGCGCTGCATTCTGGTGGAGGATACGGTCGTGAATCTGAAGGCGGCCAAACAGCTCGGCATGCGCACGGCCTGGATGACCGGTTATCTGCGGACCGCGCGCGCGCCGATGATCGGCGGCATGCAGCCGGCGGTGCGGTTATCGCGCCGGCCGCCCTATGTCGACTTCAAAGTGGGGGCCTTGTATCGGCTTGCGCGCAGTCTGCGCACCAGCCCTTGATGGTCAGTTCCACTTCGTGGCCCTGAAAACCTTTTCCGAGCGTCTTTTCAAGCGCATGCTGTAGCTGCGAAGCAGCCGACTTGCGTCCGCCCGTGGCCGGCAGCACGCTGCCGAGAAACGTCGCGTCGTCGGTATCGTCCAGACAAAAAACCCGGGCGCAGTTGGTGCATTTGAAATGGCCGTGCTGATGCTGGGTCTGCGGCTTGCGATGCTGATGCGCGCCGGCCGGGCCTTCATGCGGAGCGTGCGGCTCATGCTGTTCCGAACTGGCGCTGTAGCGAAAAATGCGGTCGTCCACCGCGATCTTGTGCGCCAGGCCGGCTTCGATCAGGCAGTCCAGGGCGCGGTACAGGGTGACCCGGTCCATCTCCGTAAACGTATCCTGAATGTCCTGGTGCGACAGCGCGGCGCGGGTGGTCAGGAGTGTGCTGAGCACGTTGGTCCGGGCGGTCGTCACGCGTACTGACGCATCGCGCAGCAGCAGCTCGGCATAGGCGCGCGCATCGCCCAACTCCGCGATGTTCGGTGCGGACGATTTGCGGGAGGCGGCTGCGATGGCGGCGGAAGCGGATGCGGTGGATTTGCTGGTCATAAGGGCGATTATGCCCTATTTCGGGTCGACTTTTTTGGCGCGGGGATGCGCGGCGTCGTAGACCTGCGCCAGCCGCTGGAAATCGAGCGAAGTATAAACCTGGGTGGCGGTGATCGATGCATGGCCGAGCATTTCCTGCACCGCGCGCAAATCGCCGGAGCCTTGCAGCATATGGGACGCAAACGAATGGCGCAGGACGTGCGGATGCATGTTGCTGGGAACGCCAAGGGCCTGGCCATGCGCTTTCAGGCGCTGTTGCAGCACGCGCGGCGAAATCCTGGTGCCGCGTTCGCTCAAGAATAGCGCGGCGGCATCTTGCGCATGGTCGCCGGCGCTGCCCTTGAGCAGGGTATCGCGCACCGCCAGCCATTGCCGCACGGCCTGCAGCGCCGGCGCGCCGACCGGCACCGTCCGCATTTTATTGCCCTTGCCGGTGACGGTGACTTCGCCGGCATCGAAGTCGATCCAGCCGGACGAGCTGTAGCCGGGCGACGCGACGTAGCGCAGATCCAGCCCGCTTAACTCGGCCGCGCGCAGCCCGCTGGAATACAGCAGCTCGAACATGGCCCGGTTGCATAGTTGCATGGCGCTGGCGGCGTCCTTGACCGGATTGGACTGCGATACCACGGCGATCGCATCGTCGGCCGCCAGCGCTTTCGGCAGCGGCCGGGCGCGCTTGGGCGCCTTGACGCCGTCGACGGGATTGGATTTGAGCGTGTTGCGGTCGAGCTGGTCGGACAGCCAGTCATAGAAACCGCGCCATGCCGACAGTTTGCGGGCAATCGAACGCGGATTCAGGCCCTTGGCGTGCAGTTGCGCGGCGAATTTGCGGATATGGGCATGGCTGACGGCAGCGTAGGGAGCGGCCGATAACGCCAAGCCGGCATTGGCTTGCGGCTCGGGGTGGTCCGGCGCGGGCGCGGGGAGTTGCGGCAGGGTTTGCACCATCTCGGCCAGCTCCTGCAAATCGCGGCCGTAGTTGCTGACGGTATGCGGTGAAAGCTGGCGCTGTTCGGCCAGGCTGGCCAGATAGCGTTCGATGACCTCGCCGCCGCTGCCGGCGACGTCGGGCGGTGAAGCGGAAGCGGGCTGCTTCACATCCGCTGCTTCGGTTTAGCCGCGCAGGCTGGTCAGCGCGGCGCTGGCGGTGGCGCCGATGCGGGACAGGAAGTCGGTCGCCATCTCGGCGCTGAAACGCTGCGGATCGTCCGAGCCGAGCACCAGCAGACCGAAGGCTTCGGGCGCATTGTCGCTGCGCAGCGGCAGGATCGCGATCGATTGCACCGCGGCCGGTTCAGCCAGCCATAGCGCCGCCTCGAAATCCTTGTTCGGTCCGCAGAACGGCGTGCTCAGGCCATCGGCGAAGATATGCGCATCATCGGAAGTGGCGGCGGCGTACCAGGCATCGGCATGGTCGGCGCCGAGCTGCCACAGGCGCAGCGTGACTTGCGGCACGTTGAAGATGGTTTGCAGGCCGTCGACCAGCGCGCGCGGCAATTCGCTGTCGTTGCGCACGGCCAGCAGGGCGCGGGTCCAGGTTTGAAATTTGTTGGCGATCTCGTCGTTTTCGTGCGCGATGCGCAGCAGGTCCGCCATGTGCAGATCCTGGATCTTGATTTTCTCGCGCAGGATTTCCATTTGCCGTTCCTGCAGCGAAATCGCGCGGCCGAGCACCGGGCTGGTCAAGCGGATGCGGGCCAGCAGGTCGGCATGTTCTTCAAAGAAATGCGGATGATCGAACAGATAGTCGGCGATAAGGTTGGAATCCAGAAGCTCAGTCATTGGCGTGCGATCGTCTATGAAGTAATCGGTAAAAGTCGGTAAATACAATGAATGCGACGGCGAATGCCGTTTTGCTGCCAGATTATGTATGTTAAGCACGGCGCGTGCAACTGCCGCGTTGCTTTAATGAAATTTATCCACAAATTGAATCGGGCTTACATGGTTGCCCATGTAAGCCCGATTGCTTCAAATCAGATTTCGATTTCCGGCATTGCTGCCGGTCGCCGATCCTTGATTAGAATGTGTGACGCATGCCAACGCCCAGACCGAATGCGCCTTGGCTTGTGCTGCCAGCTTGCAGAGTCGGAGTAGAGCTGCTTGTCAGGTTCAGAGGATTGGTCACATCCGATGTGCGAATGTATGTACCGACTGCGTACAGGTCGGTGCGCTTCGACAGGAAGTAATCAGTGCCAATGAAGATCTGGTTCAGCTTGCCTTGTGGCGTGCCGTTGATGAAGCTGACGTTGGTGTGAGCATAGCCAGTCAACAGTTGCAGGGACGCTGTCAGGTTGTGGTTGTAACCGATTTCAAACAGATCCAGCTTGTTGTTGGCGCTAGACGAGCCGAACGTACCGCTGTTGAATGTTTGAGTCAGGGTAGCCGAACCAGTGCCGGTCAGCAGGTTGACACGCGACCAGTTACCATACAGTTTGCCGAAACCGAAGTTGTAGCTAGCACCCAGAGTGTATGTCTTGGTTGCAGTCGAACCAGCCAGTGCGCCACCGTCAGCAACAACGGCAGGAGTAGTAGGTGCTGCACCACCGTTGATCAGGTTGCGGTCAGCAGGTGTAGTGCCTGCCTTGCTTTGGTAGTACGAACCACCGAAAGCCAGAGGGCCATTGTCATACTTCAGGCCAGCAGCCCAAGCTTGACCGGCAGTGCCGCCGCCAGCTTGTTCGCCCAGGCCGAACATCACGCCGCCGTTCAGGCCGCCGAATGCCGGCATGTCGTAACGGATCGAATTGTTGGTGCGCTCGCCTTGCAGACGGGCTTGTGTATTGCCGTCAACGCTCGAGAACTTGTTCACGTAACCAGCGTGCGAGAATGTCGCCATGCCGCCGGCTGTGCCGGAATACGCGAAGTCGGTTTGACGACCGACGTTGACCGAACCGAAACCGCCGGACAGGCCGACTGTCGATGTACGGCCGAACAGCGTGCCGCTGTTGTTGGCGCCATCTTGCTGAGCGTTGCTACCGGAATCCAGGTTGTAGCCCATTTCCAATTGGAAGTTGGCTTTCAGACCGCCGCCCAGATCTTCAGTACCCTTGAAGCCTAAACGCGAACCGGACAGACCGCCGGAATTCACTGCAAACAGGCTGTTGTTGTTGGCGCCTGCCTTGCTTTGGTAAAAAACGCCGGCGTCAGCGACACCGTAGATTGTTACCGATGTCTGAGCTTGCGCAGCGGCTGCGAACGAGCCCAGAACAGCCAGAGCGAGTAGTGATTTTTTCATTTGTTTGACATCCTTCTATAAAAATAGTCTTGAGGATCCGTATTTCTGGTCGGATGTCAGCACATTACGACGACTCCAAGCCTATGGCTAAGGATTTGTGCGATGGGGCGCAAAAACCTTGTCGAAATGGAGTTTCCCGGCTTCAGGCGTTGTTTTTTTCTGACAAACAGACGGGGATTCAGCCCCTATGTCATGTGCTTGTCATGTAGATGATGGATACCTCCGTATTACTGCCTTGGCTGTTGTATGAATAATGCATATTTTCCTAAAAACACCTGTTTTTAAAAAAATGATTGATTATTTAAGCAATAATTAGTGTTTTCCGAATCGAATTGGGATCGTATGGCAAATCGAGAGGATCTCGCAATCATTCGTGCCGCCAGGGCCGGGCAACCGCAGGCGCAACTGACTTTGGGCAAGCGCTATCTGACCGGCGGCAATGGCTTGCCGCAAAGCCTGCAAACCGCCATGCACTGGCTGGAGCGCGCGGCGCGGGCCGATCAGGCCGAGGCATGGTCGCTGATCGGCGCGCATATTCCTTTTGAACTGGCCACGCAGGCCGCGGATGTGGTGTCGTTCTCCACTTGGTATGAGCGGGCATTCGAGCAAGGCGTGTTGGAAGCGGGCCTGGTGTTCGCCAAGCTGGTGCTGGCGCATCCCGCCTTGCAGCAAATCGATGGCCTGCATGGCAAGGCCATCAGGATGCTGGAAAGCGCGGCGCGTTCCGGCACGGCCGAAGCGCAATGGCTGCTGGCGCAGCACAATAATCAAGGCGGCGCGGACGCCGTAAAGCCGGCGCGCGCGGACGATACCGGCGGCTCAGGCTTTGAAGCGCCGGCGGCGGCCCAGGCCTGGGCGGAGCGGGCGGCCGAGGGCGGCATCGCCCAGGCGCAGTATCTGTTGGCCGACGCCGCCTGGGAAAATGCCGACCGGGCCGGCTATCTGCAACGCGCATTGCCGCTGGCGCGCGCATTGCGGGCGCAGTATGCGGGACAGGTCGCGCAACTGCACGCGCCGTCGCCCGCGCTGGGCCGGCAACTGGGCGCCGGCAATTTGCTGCTGTTGTCGCGCTGCTGCGATGCGCTGCTGCAAAGCGGCGATCATGATCCCGACGAGATCCAGCACTTTTGGGAACTGGCGGCCTATGCCGACGACAAGGCCGCGCAGTTCGCGCTGGGCCTGTGGTTTGCGCGCATGCGCGCCGATGGCGTCCGCTCGAATCTGATCGCCGGCTCCGCCAATTACAAGAAAGCGGTGCGCTGGCTGACGCTGGCCGGCGAAGGCGGTCTGGCCGAAGCCTGGTACGCCTTGTCGCGCATCTTCCTGAAGCCGGAATTTTCACAGCGTAGTTTGAACGATGCGCAATATCATCTGGAGCGCGCGGCCGAAATGGGGCATTGCGCCGCGCAACTCGAGTGCGGGATCGGCGCCTGGCGCAGCCGCCGCGATGCAGTCTCGAACGATGTCCGTGCCGTTTACTGGCTGCAAAAAGCGGCCGCGCAGAACAATCTGGAAGCGATCGCCTTGCTGGCCAAAATCACCGATGCCCCGGCGCCGGCGCCCTGGGCGGAACCGGCCCGGCAGCAACTGACGCGGGCTATCGTCAATGCCTATCCGTTCCTGGCCGCGCGCATCGAATTGGCTGCGCTGTTCGGCCTGACGCAGGCTGAAGCATTGCTGATCGATATCAATGAGGCCGACCAGGGCCATTGCCTGGTGGTGGACATCCGGGCGCAATATGCGCGCAGCAAACGCCGCCTGATTCCGATTGCCGGCACGGAGCAGCGCGCCGCATTGCATCGCATCGGGCGCTTGTTCGAGGATGTGGATTGCAGCGCAAGCGGCGTGGAGGGCAATTACCGGCAGCGCCTGTATCGGCTCAAGACGGTATTGCCGCAGGCTTTGCCTGATGCGGACGCCGAGGACGAAGCGGCCTTGATCGACTAGGCTCTCAAGGCCGCAGGCCGCCACGCCAATTTCGCGTTTAAATTTCGATCTCGCCTTCGAACACCGTGACCGCCGGACCGGTCATTTTGACCGCCTGGTTTTCACCATTCCAGGCAATGACCAGAACGCCGCCGCGGGTTTGCACCGTCACGGGAGAGTCGAGCAGGCCCTGCCGGATGCCGGCGACGGCCGCCGCGCAGGCGCCGGTGCCGCAGGCCAGCGTTTCGCCGGCGCCGCGCTCATAGACGCGCAGCCTGATGTTATTGCGGTCGACGATCTGCATGAAGCCGGCATTGACGCGTTTCGGGAAGCGCGGATGATGTTCGATGACGGGGCCGTCCGTTGCCACCGGCGCCTGTTCGGCATCGGCGACGATCTGCACCGCATGCGGGTTGCCCATCGACAGCACCGAAAATCGCAGCGTCCTGCCGTTGATTTCCAGCGGCCACAGCGTATCTTCACCTTGCGCGGTGGCGGACAGTCCGTTCGCATCGAACGGCACCAGCGACGGCTGCAAAATCGGCGCGCCCATATCGACGGTGACGCCGCCATCGGCTTCCAGCATCGGCTCTATCACGCCGGCCAGGGTTTCGACCCGGATCGCACGTTTGTCGGACAGTCCTTTTTCGTTCACGAAGCGCGCAAAAGCGCGCGCGCCGTTGCCGCATTGTTCGACCTCGCCGCCATCGGCGTTGTAGATCCGGTAGCGAAAATCGACATTCGGTAAACGCGTCGCCTCCACCACGAGCATCTGGTCGGCGCCGACGCCGAAACGGCGATCGGCAATCTGTTTCCATTGCGCGTGCGTGAAGTCGATGGCCTGGCTGATAGCGTCGATGACGACGAAATCGTTGCCGGCGCCATGCATTTTGGTAAATTTTATTTTCATGCGATCGATTATAGATCAGGGCTTCCGGGGCCGTATAAATCCGGCATGCCCGGCGGCCGGGTCTTGAAGCGCTTGTGCGTCCAGAAATATTCGGCCGGCGTTTCCCTGACGCGGTCCTCGATGAAGGCGTTCATGCGGCGCGTCGCCTCGGTGATATCCGGACCGGGAAAATTCTCCCAGGAAGGATAGAAGGTGACATGCCAGCCGCGATAATCGGGCTGGTAGCGGGCGATTACCGGCACCACATTGGCGCCGGTGGCCGCCGCGATGCGAGCCGGGGCCGTCAGCGTGGCCGCCGGAATGCCGAAGAACGGGACGAATTCCGAATCCCTCAGGCCGAAGTCCATATCGGGCAGCATGATGAACGGCTTGCCTTCGCGCATTGCGCGGATGATCGGCTTGACGCCCTGCGCGCGGGTCAGTAGCGTGACGGGGCGGAAGCGCGAGCGCCCCTTCAGCAGCGCGTCGTCGACGATCCGGTTTTTCTGCCGCGTATAGATGGTGCAGACCGACAGCTCGGAATTGAGCACCAGCGCAATGCCGGGCACCTCCAGTCCGACAAAGTGCGGGCACAGCAAGATGGCCGGCCCCGAACGCAATTGATCGAGCGGAATCTCGCCGTCGACGCGGATCAATTTTTTCAGCCGGCTTTCCGGCGCCCACCACAAGACGCCGCGTTCCAGCGCGCTGCGCGCATAGGCCCGAAAATGGCGGCGCGCGATTTCCGTTCGGGCCGCCTGGTCGAGATCCGGAAAACATAGCGCCAGATTGGTCAGGCAGATGCGGCGGCGCGGTTTCATGATGATGTACAGCAGCGATCCGAGCGCTTCGCCCAGCCGTCCGAGCAGCGGCAGCGGCAGCCAATGCAGCAGCCAGATGACCGCGATCAGAGCCCTCATGCGCGCTCTCCGGCGTCCGCCGGGGCCACGCCGCGGGGTGTTTTATAGCGGTTGTAGCTCCAGATATATTGGCTCGGGCAGCGCGCAATCAGCTTTTCCATCGCCAGATTGATGGCGCGCGCCTGCTGTTCCGGCGTGCCGTCCAGCGTTTCCTCGAACGCCACGAAACGGATCACGTAGCCGCGTCCCCACGACAGCCGTTCGGCATACGACAGGATCACCGGGGCGCCGCTCATCGCGTGCAATTTGGCCGACAGCGTCATGGTATAGGCCGGCTTGCCGAAAAAGTCGGCCCATACGCCCTCGCCGTGCTGCGGCACCTGGTCCGGCAGCAGGCCGATCGCCTGGCCGTTCTTCAATGCTTTCAACAGTGTGCGCACGCCGCTCAGATTGGCCGGCGCCAGGATCAGATTATGGCGGGCGCGCGCGCCTTCGATCAGCGGCTTCAAGGCGCTCTTGCGCGGCGGCCGGTACAGGGCGGTCAGCGAGGTGCGCGCGGCGATGGCCTGCGCGATGATTTCGAAGCAGCCGAGGTGCGGGGTCAGAAAGATGACGCCGCGGCGGGCGTCCAGCGCGGCTTGCGCCAGTTCCCAGTTTTCGATGCGCGCGGTGCGCAGCACGCGTTGCTGCGGCGCGCACCAGACGAACGGCAGCTCGAACATGCTTTTGCCGGACGCGCCGATGGCGGCCGGCAGATGGGCCGCATAACCGGCGCGGCCGATATTTTCACGCAGGCGTTTGCGATAGGCCGGCGAGGCCAGGTAGACCAGCCGGCCGGCCGCCACGCCGATCAAATGCAAGGCCGGCAAGGGCAGGCGCGAGAGCAGGCGAAACAGGAGAACTAACATGCGGATTGCGAGCTTGTAGGAAAGGGGCGTAAAATACCACGCGCAGCACCGTTAAGTTAATAGACAACTTGCGAGACGGTATACAAAATTCGCTAAAGCGTCGCAGGCACAAGTGATTGGCCGCGACTAGGTCATATCACTTTTGGAGCCCACGCATGTCAAATGAATACTTCTTTACCTCGGAATCCGTCTCCGAGGGCCATCCCGATAAAGTCGCCGATCAGATCTCCGACGCCATCCTGGATGCCATTTTCACCCAGGATCCGAAGGCGCGTGTTGCCGCGGAGACACTTTGCAACACCGGCCTGGTCGTGCTGGCCGGCGAGATCACCACGTTCGCCAACGTCGATTACATCGACGTGGCGCGCCAGACCATCAAGCGCATCGGCTACGACAACGCCGATTTCGGCATCGATTACAAGAGCTGCGCGGTGCTGGTCGCCTACGACAAGCAATCGCCGGATATCGCCCAGGGCGTCAACGAAGGCCAGGGCATCGACCTCGACCAGGGCGCGGGCGACCAGGGCCTGATGTTCGGCTACGCCTGCGACGAAACGCCGGAACTGATGCCGGCCGCCATTTATTACGCGCACCGCATCGTCGAACGCCAATCGCAATTGCGCAAGGACGGCCGCCTGCCATGGCTGCGTCCGGACGCCAAGTCGCAAGTCACGCTGAAATACGTCGACGGCAAGCCGGTCGCCATCGACACCATCGTGCTGTCGACGCAGCATTCGCCGGAAACGCCGCACAAGGCCATCGAAGAAGCCGCCATCGAAGACATCATCCGTCCGGTGGTGCCTGCCGAATGGCTGAAAAACACCCGCTACCTGATCAACCCGACCGGCCGTTTCGTCATCGGCGGACCGCAAGGCGACTGCGGCCTGACCGGCCGCAAGATCATCGTCGATACCTACGGCGGCGCGGCGCCGCACGGCGGCGGCGCGTTTTCCGGCAAGGATCCGTCCAAGGTCGACCGTTCGGCAGCCTATGCCGGCCGCTACGTGGCGAAAAACATCGTCGCGGCGGGCCTGGCCACGCGTTGCCAGATCCAGATTTCGTATGCGATCGGCGTCGCCAAGCCGACCTCGATCATGGTGACGACATTCGGCACCGGCAAGATCAGCGACGAAAAGCTGGCGGTTCTGGTTGCGGAACATTTCGACCTGCGTCCGAAAGGCATTGTTCAGATGCTGGATCTGTTGCGTCCGATCTATCAAAAGACCGCTGCTTACGGCCACTTCGGCCGCGAAGAGCCGGAATTTACATGGGAACGTACCGACAAGGCTGCTGCATTGAAGGCTGCCGCCGGTTTCTAAAGCGCCCGGCGCGCAGTCCCGCCGGGTAAAAAAACAGATCGAACGCCCTGCGCTTTCGATCTGTTTTGTTTTACAATGCACATCCGTATCGAGGAGCGTTGCGACAAGGACAACTTATTTTGATCCTTGCCAGGCTTGATACAGTCGCTTGATTTCATCGATAAGCAACCGCGCTCACGTACTTTTTTTCTATTATTGAAAGGAGGGCGTGATGAACGCCGTTACCAATTCCGCACTGCAAGATTTCTCCGTCGCCGATCTGACCCTGGCCGACTGGGGCCGCAAAGAAATCAAAATCGCCGAAACCGAAATGCCCGGCCTGATGGCCATCCGCGAAGAATACGCCGCGGCCCAGCCGCTCAAGGGCGCGCGCATCACCGGTTCGATCCACATGACGATCCAGACGGCTGTCCTGATCGAAACACTGGAAGCCCTGGGCGCCAAAGTGCGCTGGGCCTCCTGCAATATCTACTCCACCCAGGACCATGCCGCCGCCGCGATCGCCGCCGCCGGCACGCCGGTGTTCGCATTCAAGGGCGAATCGCTGGACGACTACTGGGAATTCACGCACCGCATTTTCGAATGGCCCGGCGACGTCAACACCGAACAGGCCAACATGATCCTGGACGACGGCGGCGATGCGACATTGCTGCTGCACCTCGGCACGCGCGCCGAAAAAGACCCGTCAGTGCTCAACAAGCCGGGTTCGGAAGAAGAAATCTGCCTGTTCAATTCGATCAAGAAACGCCTGGCGAGCAGCCCCGGCTGGTATTCGTCGCGCCTCAAGCAGGTCCGCGGCGTGACCGAGGAAACCACTACCGGCGTGCATCGCCTGTACCAGATGTTCAAGGACGGCAAGCTGGCGTTTCCCGCCATCAACGTAAACGATTCGGTCACCAAGTCGAAGTTCGACAATCTGTATGGCTGCCGCGAATCCCTGGTCGACGGCATCAAGCGCGCCACCGACGTGATGATCGCCGGCAAAGTCGCCGTCATCGCCGGCTATGGCGATGTGGGCAAGGGCTCGGCACAGGCCATGCGCGCCTTGTCGGCCCAGGTCTGGGTCACTGAAATCGATCCGATCTGCGCTCTGCAGGCCGCGATGGAAGGCTTCCGCGTCGTGACCATGGAATATGCCGCCGAACACGGCGATATTTTCGTGACCTGCACCGGCAACTACCATGTGATCACGCATGCGCACATGAGCCGCATGAAGGATCAGGCCATCGTCTGCAACATCGGCCATTTCGACAATGAAATCGAAGTCGCCGCGCTCAAGCAGTACAAATGGGAAAACATCAAGCCGCAAGTCGATCACATCATCTTCCCGGACGGCAAGCGCATCATCCTGCTGGCCGAGGGACGCCTGGTCAATCTCGGTTGCGGCACCGGCCATCCGTCATATGTGATGAGCTCGTCGTTCGCCAACCAGACCATCGCGCAGATCGAATTGTTCACCAAGACCGCGCAATATCCGGTCGGCGTCTACACGCTGCCGAAGCATCTCGACGAAAAGGTGGCGCGCCTGCAATTGACCAAGCTCAATGCGCAACTGACTGAACTGACCAGCGAGCAGGCCGGCTATATCGGCGTGTCGCAAAGCGGTCCGTACAAGCCGGATCACTATCGTTATTGATGGTTGTGCAGTGCGGTAGTAAGCGGCGCCGGAAATCCTTCCGGCGCTGTTTTGCCTATCAAGGAGAATCCCGATGATGCTGTTGCTGACCTGGCTGATCAATGCCGTCGCCTTGCTGGCGGTTCCTTATCTGATGCACTCGGTTCAAGTCGACACTTTCGGCGCCGCGCTGATTGCCGCGCTGATCCTGGGCCTGGTCAATACGCTGGTGCGGCCGGTGCTGGTGGTGCTGACCTTACCGGTCACGCTGCTGTCGCTGGGACTGTTCATCTTCGTCATCAACGGCTTGATGTTCTGGGTGGTGGCGCAACTGGTCAACGGTTTTCACGTGGCCGGATTCTGGTCCGCGGTCGGCGGCGCGCTGCTGTACAGCATCGTCTCCTGGGCGCTCTCTACCTTGTTATTGAGAAGCAAGTCATAAAAATTTAAAACAGCCATGCGTCCACATAATTTCAGCATAGAGTTCTTTCCGCCAAAAACGGCGGAAGGGGCCGAGAAGCTGCGCGTTGCGCGCGCTCAATTGGCGCAATTGCAGCCAAAATATTTTTCGGTAACCTTCGGCGCCGGCGGCTCGACCCAGCAGGGCACCCGCGATACCGTCCTGGATATCCTGCGCGAAGGCCACGACGCCGCGCCGCATCTGTCCTGCCTGGGCAGTTCGCGCGAAACCCTGCGCGCCATGCTCGCCGACTACAAGGCGCAGGGCATCAAGCGCCTGGTTGCGCTGCGCGGCGACCTGCCGAGCGGCTACGGCGCGCTCGATCTGGCGTCGGGCGAATTCCGCTATGCCAGCGAACTGGTCGAATTCATCCGTGCCGAAACCGGTGACTGGTTTCATATCGAAGTGGCGGCCTATCCCGAAATGCACCCGCAGGCACGCTCGCCGCAGGAAGACCTGCAGCATTTCGCCGGCAAGGTGCTGGCCGGCGCGGACGGCGCCATCACACAGTATTTTTATAACGCCGATGCGTATTTCCGCTTCGTCGAGGACGCGCAGAAACTGGGCGTCATGACGCCGGTGGTGGCGGGCATCATGCCGATCACCAACTACAGCCAGCTGATGCGTTTTTCCGACATGTGCGGCACGGAGATACCGCGCTGGATACGGCTGAAGCTTGCCAGTTTCGGCGACGACGGCGAATCGATCCGCGCTTTCGGCCTCGATGTGGTGACCGATCTGTGCGAACGGCTGCTGGCCGGCGGCGCGCCGGGCCTGCATTTCTATTCCTTGAATCAGCCCGGCCCGACCACCGCGATCTGGAAGCAACTGGTCACGGCCGACTGAGCGGGCTCAGTCCAGCAGACGTCTTTCCGTCACGATCGCATCCATTGCGATATCGTGCGCTTCGCCATTGAAACCGACCTCCGCGCAATCATAGGCGACGCCTAGCGTCAGCGGTCGCGGCGTTTGCGCCAGCAAGCGGTCATAGAAGCCGCCGCCGTAACCGAGCCGCACGCGCTGCGCATTGAAACCCACGCATGGAATCAGCAAGGCGGACGGCGCCAGCGGACGCTGCCGGGCCGGGGCGGCAGCGCCGAAGCGGTCCGTCAGCAATTGCTCGCCCGGCGTCCAGGCCAGGAAGCGCAGAGGCTGCGCCCGCCCTGCATCGCCGGCATGCTCGGGATCATGCACCACCGGCAGCGCCAATTGCACCCCGTGCGCCTGCAAAACGGCATACAGCGGGCGCAAATCCGGTTCGCCCCGGATCGGCCAGTACACCCCCAGCGAGGCCGGCCGCCGCGCTTGCCACCATCCGATGACCGCCTTTTCGATGGCGCCCGCCGCGGCATCCCGATCGGCCGGCGCGAGTTCGCGGCGAATGCGCAGCAGCCTCTCGCGCAACAGTGTCTTGCGCGCCGTCTTTTCCTCGTCTGTTTCACTTTGGTGCGCCTGCATCGCGTGCTATCCTTGCTCTATCGTCGTTACCGCCATTGCATCCGCGGTTGTATCTGTTCATGGGATTGAAAACATGCCGTTAAAAAAACGTTTGCTGGCTGCCGCTGCCGCCGCAGTTGCCTCCGCAGTTGCCTCGGTAACCGCCGCCGCTGCGTTCACATTGGCGGGCGCCATGCTTTCGTTTCCGGTCCATGCCGCCGCACAGAGCCGGATCGCCGTCATGGGCACGCCCGACGATCTTTTCCTGGCGTTGCGCGACGCTTCGCGCAACAGCGATCTCGATACCATCAACGCCCTGGCCCCGCGCCTGGCCGATTATGCCATTCCTTCCTACGTCGATTATTACAAACTGAAGCCGCGCCTGCGCGATCTGCAGGCGTCCCAGTCCGAAATACGCGGCTATCTGGCCCGCTATGACGGCAGCGCAATCGCCGACCGCCTGCGCAACGACTGGCTGCTGGAGCTCGGCAAGGCCGGCGACTGGGCCACATTCGACGAGCAATATCCGCTCTTCGTGCTGGATGACGACACGCAATTGAAATGCTATGCGCTGACATCCAAGGTGCTGAAAGGGCAGAAAGTCGCCGCCGAGGCGCGCGCCTTGCTGGTGGAGCCGAAAAGCTACGGCAACGGCTGCGTCGGACTGGTGGGCGCCCTGGCGCAAGCCGGCCAGTTCAGCAATGAAGATGTCTGGTTCCAGATTCGCCTTGCAATCGAAGCCGGCCTGCCCGCCGTCGCGCGCCGCCTGGCGGCATTTGCCGACGACGCCGATGGCGCCTCCCTGCAGCAGGTGATCGACAAGCCGGCGCCTCTCGCGGCGCGCGGCGCCGGCCGCGGCCACGCTTCGCACGCCTTGTATATTATTGCGCTGGGACGCGTCGCCAAAAGCAATCCGCAGCAGGCGGCGGCATTCCTGGCTTCCGGCGGCGACAATCTGAGCCGGCATGACCTGGCGCAGGCCTGGGCGCAGATCGCATTGCCGGCCGCCGTCAAATTGATGCCGGAAGCCATGGATTACTGGCGCAAGACCAAGGGCGCGCCGCTGACGTATGACGGTTATCAATGGAAAGTGCGCAGCGCGCTGCGGGTTGGCGACTGGGACATGGTGCGCACCACGATCGAAGCGATGCCGGCCGCGTTGCGCGCCGATCCGGCCTGGATCTATTGGCTGGGCCGTGCGTTGAAAGCCGACGGCAAGCCGGAAGCGGCCCGCAAGGAATTCGCATCGATCGCCGACCAGGCCGGTTTTTACAGTCAGCTGGCGCAGGAAGAATTGGGCCGCCAGATCACCGTCCCGCCTGGTCCGGCGCCCCTGAACGTCGCCGACGTGGCCGCGATGGAACGCAATGAAGGCTTTCGCCGCGCGCTCAAGTTCTACGACCTGAACCTGCGTTTCGAGGGTTCGCGCGAATGGAACTGGGAATTGCGCAAAATGGACGACCGCCAGTTGCTCGCGGCCGCCGAGTTCGCGCGCCAGAACGACGTGCTCGACCGCATGGTCAATACCTCCGACCGCACCCGCACCGAAATCGATTTCACGCAGCGCTTTCCGGCGCCGCATCTGGACCAGATGACGCAGAAGGCGCGCACACTCGGCCTGGACATGGCATGGGTCTATGGCCTGATCCGGCAGGAGTCTCGTTTCATCAGGAATGCGCGTTCGCAAGTCGGCGCTTCCGGCCTGATGCAGATCATGCCGGCCACCGCCAAATGGGTTGCGCGCAAGATCGGCCTGGCCGGCTTCAGCGCCGATCAGGTCAACGACGTCGACACCAATCTGATGCTCGGCACCAATTATCTGAACATGGTCCTGGGCGATCTGGACGGCTCGCAAGCGATGGCATCGGCAGCCTACAACGCCGGCCCCGGCCGCCCGCGCGCCTGGCGCGCCACGCTGACGCAGCCGGTCGAGGGCGCGATTTTCGCGGAATCGATACCGTTCAACGAAACGCGCAATTACGTCAAGAACGTGCTTTCCAATGCAACCTATTACGCGGCGCTGTTCGAAAACAAGCCGCAATCCCTGAAAGCGCGGCTGGGCATGATTACGCCGAAGAATTTTGTCGCGAGCGATCTGCCTTAGGATTTTGGCGGAGCGTATCTTGTATTGTTGAACCGTCTCGATTTTATTTATCCGGAACCGACTCATGCAAAGCACCGAATTAGATCCGACCCTGGCAGCTTCATTGCGCGCCGCCGGCAAAAGCAATCTGACGCTGGTGATCGGCGACAAGAATTATTCTTCCTGGTCGATGCGGCCCTGGCTGGCGCTGGCGGCTTTCGATATTCCGTTCAAGGAAGTTACGATCAGGCTGGGCCAGCCGGACACCACCACGCGCATCGCCCAATATTCGGCTGCCGGCAAGGTGCCGATCCTGCTGGGACATGACATCGAAGTATGGGATTCGCTGGCGATCTGCGAATTCGCCGCCGAACAGTTTCCGGATCGCCACTTGTGGCCGCAAAACGTCACCGCGCGCGCCGTGGCGCGCAGCATCTGCGCGGAAATGCACGCCGGCTTCAAAGGCTTGCGCGATGCGATGCCGATGGACATCAGCGGCCGCTATCCGGGCCAGGGCCGCACGCCGCAGGCGCAGGCCGATATCGGACGCATTTCCGAAATATGGGAGGACTGCCTCGCGGAGTTCGGCCATCACCGTTATCTGTTCGGCGATTTTTCGATTGCCGACGCCTACTTTGCGCCGGTCGTCATGCGTTTCCGCAGCTATAACGTTTCGCTGGCGCCGGCGCTGCAGGCCTATGTCGAGCGCATTGTCGCGCATCCGGCCGTGGCGCGCTGGATCGAGGCCGCCGAAGGCGAATCCGCCGAACGGGCCGGCGCCCAGGCCTGATACCGCGCCATGGACATCTACACCGTCGGCGGCGCAGTGCGCGACAGCCTGCTGGGGCTGGCGGTCAAGGATCGGGATTACGTGGTGGTCGGCGCCACGCCGAAACAGATGCTGGCGCTCGGCTTCCGGCCGGTCGGGAAGGATTTTCCGGTATTCCTGCATCCTGAAACGCATGAAGAATACGCATTGGCGCGCACCGAGCGCAAGACCGCGCCGGGTTATCAGGGGTTCGCTTTTCATGCCGATCCGGATGTGACGCTGGAACAGGATCTGGCGCGCCGCGACCTCACCATCAACGCCATCGCGCGCGCCGCCGACGGCAGTCTGATCGATCCGTTCGGCGGCCGCGCCGATTTGCGGGCGCGCCTGTTCCGCCACGTATCCGATGCATTCGCCGAAGATCCGGTGCGGATCCTGCGGCTGGCGCGCTTTGCCGCGCGTTTCACGAATTTCAGCGTCGCGCCGCAGACCCAGGCGTTGATGCAGGCGATGGTGCGGGCCGGCGAGGTCGATGCGCTGGTCCCCGAGCGCGTCTGGCAGGAGCTGGCGCGCGGCTTGATGGAAGCCAAGCCGTCGCGCATGTTCCAGGTGCTGCACGATTGCGGCGCGCTGGCGCATATCCTGCCTGCGTTCGACGCGGCATGGGTCTGCCCGGAAAGCGCGGAAATGCCGGCGCCGATCGCATTGAATGCATCGAATGCCGAGATCGCCGCCGTGGTCGACCGTGCGGCGGATGCCGCGCTGCCGCTGCCGGTGCGTTTCGCCTGCCTGGGACTCGGCAAATGCGGCGGCGTCGCGCTGGCCACGGAGTTGTGCGAACGCTTGCGGGTGCCGAACGAATGCCGCGATCTGGCGCTGATGAGCGCGCGCGAACAGGATGCGGTCGCGGCGATATCGACGGCATCGGCTGAAGCGGTGGTGGCCTTGTTGATGCGCTGCGACGCGTTCCGCAAGCCGCAGCGCTTTGGCGATATGCTGGAAGCCCTGCAATGCGCCCGGCAAGATGGCCCTGCCTCGGCGAGCGCAGCCGGCGCATGGCCGCCGGGCGTATTCCTGGCAGGCGCGTTGCGCGCCGCGCAGACCGTCAAGGCCGGCGAAGTCGCGGCCTTGTATGCGCAGGCGCCGGAACGCATTCCGGAAGCCATTCATGCGGCCAGGGTCGGCGCCATTGCGCAATTCCGGGAAGTATTCGCCTAGAGGCTCTTGCAAAATCAGCCGAGGCGGGGCGTTATGCGAAGTGAGGTAAAGGGGGAATGCGGCCGCAGGCCGCAGGAGCACACGAACGCAGTACAATGCCCCGCCTCGCCTTTTTTGCAACAGGTACTTGGCAGGCAAGCTCATGGGAGCGCATCGTGGATGCATCGCCGATCGTGCCGCATCAGCAAAAACCGGGACGCCGCGGAAGATTTTCCGTATTCGTCAAGGAGCTGACGCCGCGCGCGCGGCGCCGCCTGCTGAAGCATTTCATTGCGCTGTCGCCCGACGACCGCCTGCTGCGGTTCGGCAGCATCGTTTCCGATGAAGTGATCACGCGCTATGTCGAGAATATCGATTTTTCGCGCGACAAGGTATTCGGCGTGCATGACCGCCGGCTGCGCCTGATGGGCGTCGGCCATCTGGCATTCGCCATGCGCGGACCGGCGCAGGTGGCCGAATTCGGGGTATCGGTGGCCGCCGCCGCGCGCGGCATGGGCGTCGGCAGCGCCTTGTTCGAACGCGCGGCAATCCATTGCCGCAATGCCGGCGTGGATACGCTGTACATGCAATGCCTGTCATCGAACAAGGTGATGATGCATATCGCAAAAAAGGCCGGCATGGAAATCCACCGCGATTACGGCGAGGCCGACGCCCATCTGAAAATTCTGCCGGCGGACCCCGGCAGCGTCATGCATGAAGCCTGGCAGGAGCAGGCCGCCACGCTCGATTACACTGTCAAGGCCAATCTGCGGATGCTGCGCATCTGGCTGGACCATATCGTTGCGCGCCTTCGCGGCAAGGATGAGCAATAAATTCGGACAATAAATCGAAAGCATAAAAAAACGGATTCAGCGCCAGGGCGCGGAATCCGTAAGCTAGTGCATAACGTCACTAGAGGGGAGGGTGAGACAGAACCAATGCTGGATCGGCATTGCCGCATGACGCTGCGAAGCCGATCGAATAGTTGTCATTACACCGCCAGCCGCGTTTCCGTTGTATGCTTTTTACCGGCTGTTACACCTGTTGGTGGCGTGCATTGCATCGGCAAAAGTATGTTACTTATGCTAGTGTGTAGCCGTATAAAAAATGAAACGATACGCTCAAAAGGCGCATACGTTTCGCAAGCGTGTGATCACCAAAAACATAATTTTTGGCACGGAGACGAAAAATGAACGCACCCCATGAGCATCGCGCCGCCTTGCAGCCGGACGCAATTTCCCTCGACGATAAATTCACCCTGGAGCGCGGCCGCGTTTTCATGACCGGCACCCAGGCGTTGATCCGCGTGGCCATGCTGCAGCGCGAACGCGATCTCAAGAGCGGCGTCAATACCGCCGGCTTCATCACCGGCTATCGCGGGTCGCCCTTGGGCAGCGTCGACCAGACCGCCGTGAAGGCGGCAAAACATCTTGCCGCGCGGCACGTCAAATTCCATCCCGGCGTCAACGAAGACCTGGCCGCCACCAGCGTCTGGGGCACGCAGCAGGTGAATCTGTTTCCGGGCGCGCAGTACGACGGCGTCTTTTCTCTCTGGTACGGCAAAGGCCCCGGCGTCGACCGTTGCGGCGACGTCTTCAAGCACGCCAACATGGCCGGCTCTTCCGCCCATGGCGGCGTGCTGGTGGTCGCCGGCGACGACCATGCAGCCAAATCCTCCACCACCGCGCATCAAAGCGAACACATTCTCAAGGCCTGCGGCATTCCCGTGCTGTATCCGTCGTCGGTGCAGGAATATCTGGATTACGGCTTGCACGGCTGGGCCATGAGCCGCTATACCGGGCTCTGGGTGGCGATGAAATGCGTGACCGATATCGTCGAGTCAGGCATGTCGGTCGAAATCGATGCGGAACGGGTGCGAATCGCGCTGCCGGACGATTTCGCGCTGCCGGCGGACGGCCTGAATATCCGCCTGCCCGATACCGTGCTGGCGCAGGAAGTGCGGATGCATCAGTTCAAATGGTATGCGGCATTGGCATACGCGCGCGCGAACCGGCTCAATCGCATCATCTGGGACAGTCCGCATGCGCGCATCGGCATCATCACGGCGGGAAAATCCTATCTGGACACCCGCCAGGCGCTGGCCGACCTGGGCATCGACGAGCAGGTAGCCGCCGAAATCGGCATCCGGCTGTACAAGATCGGCATGACCTGGCCGCTGGAAGCGGAAGGCGTGCGCGCCTTCGCGCAGGGGCTGGACGAAATCCTGGTGGTCGAGGAGAAGCGCCAGATACTCGAATACCAGCTCAAGGAAGAACTGTATAACTGGCGCGGGCAGGAACAGCAGCACCGGCCGCGCGTGGTCGGCAAATTCGACGATACCGGCGAATGGAGCAATCCGCATCGCGAGGGGCACGGCCACTGGCTGCTGCCGGCCACGTATGAATTGAATCCGGCCCAGATCGCACGCGCCATCGCCAGCCGCATGGCGCATTATTTCGCCGGTCATCCGGTCGAACAGCGGGTACGGCAGCGCATCGCCTATCTGGAAGCGAAAGAGGCGGCGCTGAACGTCCATTGCGCAACGGCTCCCGATCCGGCGCGCGACCGCATTCCGCATTTCTGTTCCGGATGTCCGCACAATACCTCGACCCGATTGCCCGAAGGCAGCCGCGGCCTGGCCGGCATCGGCTGCCATTACATGGTGACGTGGATGGATCGCGAAAGCGTCACCTTCACGCAGATGGGCGGCGAAGGCGTGACCTGGGTCGGCCAGGCGCCGTTCACCAGCGAAAAACATGTATTCGCCAATCTCGGCGACGGCACCTATTTCCATTCGGGTTTGCTGGCGATACGGGCCGCCGTCGCGGCCAAGGTCAACATGACTTACAAACTGCTCTACAACGATGCCGTGGCCATGACAGGCGGGCAGCCGCTCGACGGCCCGCTGGATGTTGCAATGATGTCGCGCCAGCTTGCGGCCGAAGGCGTGCGGCCGATCATCGTGGTTTCCGACGAACCCGACAAATATCCGGCCGATACCGATTGGGCGCCCGGCGTGACGCGCCGCCACCGCAGCGAGCTCGACGCCGTGCAGCGCGAATTGCGCGAGGTAGCGGGCGTATCGGCGATGATTTACGACCAGACCTGCGCGGCCGAAAAAAGGCGCCGCCGCAAACGCAAGGAAATGCCGGATCCTGCGCGCCGCGCCGTCATCAACGAAGCCGTGTGCGAAGGCTGCGGCGATTGCAGCGTGCAATCGAATTGCCTGTCGGTCGAACCGGTGGAGACCGAATTCGGCCGCAAGCGCCGCATCAATCAATCGTCATGCAACAAGGATTTTTCGTGCGTCACCGGATTTTGCCCGAGTTTCGTCACGGTGGAAGGCGGCAGCCTGCGCCAGCCGCCGCGCGTGGCGATGCCCAAGCCGCTGCGCAATGGGCCGGCAAATGCATTGCTGCCCGAGCCGCTGCTGCCGCGCCTGATCGATGCCGGCCAGCCGTACGGCATTGTCGTCGCCGGCATCGGCGGCACCGGCGTGGTGACGATCGGCCAGATACTGGCGATGGCGGCCCATGTGGAAGGCAAGGCCTGCTCGGTGCTGGACATGAGCGGACTGGCCCAGAAGGGCGGGCCGGTCATGTCGCATGTGCGGCTGGGGGCGGACCCGGAAACCCTGTTTTCGACGCGCGTCGGCACCGGCGGCGTCGATCTGATCATCGGTTGCGACCTGATTGTCGGCGCAAGCCGCGAAGTGTTGTCGCGCATGGGCGAACGCCGCACGCATGCGGTGATCAACGTCGCCGCGGCGCCGACCGCGGCATTTGTGCGCGATCCGGACTGGCAATTTCCGGGCGCGGAAGCGGTCCGCGATATCCGGGCCGCCTGCCGCGGCATTTCCACGGTGGACGCCGGCGGCATCGTTACGGCGCTGTTGGGCGATCCGATCGGCGTCAACATGTTCCTGCTGGGGCATGCGTGGCAGCAAGGACTGGTGCCGCTGTCGCAGCAAGCCATCCTGCGCGCCATCGAATTGAATGCGGTGTCGGTGAAAGACAATACCCAGGCCTTCATGTGGGGACGCCAGGCGGCCCACGATCCGGCCGAGGTCATGCGGCTGGCGGCGCGCAACGGCATGGCGGCCAAGGCGGCGCCGCAGGTCATCGCCTTCAGGCGCATGCCTACTCTGGCGGCATCGATAGCGACGCGCGTCGAATTTCTGACGGCCTACCAGAACGCGGCCTATGCGGCGCGTTATCGCGATTTCGTGATGCGGGTATCGCACGCCGAGGCAGAAGCGATTCCGGCCGAAGGAGAAAAAGAAAGCGGAAAATCGCGGCCGCTGACGGCGGCGGTGGCGCGCTATCTGTTCAAACTGATGGCTTACAAAGACGAATACGAAGTGGCGCGGCTGTATTCGGATCCGGCATTTTCGGCCGGCATCGCCGCCATGTTCGAGGGCGACTATAAACTCCAGTTTCACTTGGCGCCGCCCTTGTTCGCCAAACGCGATGCGCAGGGCCATTTGATCAAGCAGGCCTTCGGCGGCTGGATGATGCCGGCGTTCCGGCTGCTGGCGAAATTCAGGTTTCTGCGCGGCAGTGTGTTCGACCCGTTCGGCCATAGCGATGAACGCTGCAGCGAACGGGCCTTGATCGAAGAATACCGCGCCACGATCGAAGCGCTGCTGCCGTCGCTGCGGGCCGAAAACCTGCAACTGGCGGCCGCGATTGCCGGCATTCCCGAATCGATTCGCGGCTATGGGCACGTCAAGCAATCGCACTTGAGCGCCGCGGCGGCCAAGCGCGCCGCGCTGCTGGCCGATTTCCATGCCGGCGGCGCACCGGAGAAAGCCGCCTGACGACGCGCGTTTGCACGCCGTCCTTCAAGCCGACTTCCAAGCCGGTTTTCAAGCCGCCTTCGCGGCCATCCGCATATCGCGCCTCTGTTCCCTCTGTGCATCCCCTGCACCCGATACCCTATAATGCGGGATCTTTTTCATTGGGTGTATATGCGTCAGATTCCTTTGCGGGCAGCCGCCGCGTTGATGACCAACGCCGCGATATGGGGCACGTCCTGGACCGCTTTTCGGTTCCTGCAGGAGCATGGCCTTCACCCGCTGTGGTCGACCGCGATCATTTTTCTGATCTGCACGCTATTGATGATTATGTTGCGGCCGGCCACGCTGCGGCAAATGCGAGGCCATCCTGAACTTCTGCTGATAGCCCTTGCCGCCGGCCTGACCAATGCCTGCTTCAACGGCGCGGTGGCATTCGGCGATGTGATCCGGGTGATCCTGCTGTTTTACCTCATGCCGGTCTGGGCCGTCATCCTGGCGCGCCTGGTCTTGGGCGAAGCGATCACCTCGCGTTCGCTGATGCGCATTGCGCTCGGCTTGGGCGGCGCGATGATCGTGCTGTACCAGCCGCAAGTCGGACTGCCGCTGCCGCGCGGCCTGAGCGATTGGGCGGCGATCCTGGGCGGATGCATGTTTGCGCTGAACAATGTCATGCTGCGGCGCTTTCAAAACATCTCCGACGCGGCGCGCGGCACCGCCATGCTGGCCGGCGCATCGACATTGTCGGCACTGCTCGGCGCCCTGTTTGCCGGTCTCGGCATGATGCAATGGCCGGTCGCATTGGGTACGGCGCTGCTGCCTACGTTGATATTGTGGTCGCTGCTGTTCATGGTTGCCGTGACCTGCCTGCAATACGGGATGTCGCGTTTGCCGGCCAACATCAGTTCGCTGATCATGCTGACCGAAATCCTGGCCGGCACGCTTTCGGCCTGGGCCCTGGGCGCGGCCGAGCTGCGGCCGCAGGATCTGATCGGGGGCGCATTGATTATTTCCGCGCCGTGGCTGATTCGGGATAAAAAATAAACTGAGAAATTGGGATTCAAACATGTCAAAGCAAAAACCGGTGCCGACCGTTGCCTCGGTTCGTTCCGCCGCCGAACTATACGAATCCGGAAAGCTGAATAAGGCAAAGCGCATTCTTTTGCAATGCCTGGAAGAATCCCCGCAAGAATTCGAAGCGCTGCGCCTGCTTGGATTTATCGCGGGGCGGCAAAATGAATACGCCTCGTCGGCGCAATATCTGCAACGCGCCGTGGAAATACGGCCGACGTTCACAGAAGGCTGGTACTACCTGGGCAAATGTTTTGAGCAATTGAAGAAGTTGGAAAACGCGGTGGTGGCCTATGACAAGGCAATACAACTTTACCCGGATTTTTTCGAAGCGCATCACGACCGGGGCCATGCGTGTTTTAATCTGAGGCGTTTTGACGACGCGATTTCGTCCTTGGCCGTCGCCTGCAAGCTTTTGCCGGCCTCGGCGGATTCCTGGTTATATCTTGGCGCGGCCTACGGCGAAAAGAACAATCATGCCGCGGCGATCGAATGCCTTGAACGCGTCCTTATTCTTTCGCCCCAGAATCTTATCGCCTTGGGATCCCTCGCGAATGCCTATGCGGCGCTATCGATGCATGTTGAAGCAGTCAGGGTCTACGAGAAAATGCTTGTCGTGAATCCTGACGAAAAATTGGTGCGCGGATACATTTTTTATATAAAAATGTATTTGGCCGATTGGTCCGATTATGAGGCCGAGAAACAATTCTTCACCGATGAAGCCGGCCACGGCGCGCCTCGCATTACGCCGTTTATCGCTGCGGCAATTTCCGATTCGCCAAAACTGCAGCTTCAAATAGCATCCCGGCATGGCGCGGCGTTTCGGCAGAAGCCGATTGAGAAGCGCCAACACGATAAGCCTCACGACAAGATCAGACTGGCTTACCTGTCCTCCGATTATCACGCGCATGCAACATCCGTTCTGATGCTGGATATCCTGAAAAACCACGACCGCGATAAATTTGAGGTCATGGGGATATCGTTCGGCCTGGATCAATTCAGTGATTTGACAAAAGATATACGATCTTCTTTCGACCAGTTCATCGATGTAAAGGGAAAGACAAACCACGAGGCGGCGGCATTGCTTCGCGATCTGGAGATAGATATTGCCGTCGACCTTAAAGGCTATACGTTTAATGCCCGGCCTGAAATACTTGCGTACAGACCCGCACCGATACAAGTCAATTATTTGGGCTATCCGGGCACCATGGGCGTGGATTTTATCGACTATTTAATCGCCGACAAATTCGTCATTCCGGAAGATGAGCAAGCCTTTTATTCGGAGTCGATTGTCACCCTCCCCGGCAGTTATCAGCCAAACGGCCGCAACCGGCCGGCATCGGCAACAGCGACCAACCGAAAAGCCCACGGCCTTCCGGAATCGGGCATCGTATTCTGTTCATTCAACAGCCCGTACAAGAATAATCCCGCCACCTTCGATCTCTGGATGGCGCTGTTGCGGAAAGTGGAAAACAGCGTTCTTTGGCTGCTCTCGGAATCAAAACAATTTGAAGCCAATTTATGCGCAGAGGCGGCCAGCCGGGGCATCGATTCCAGTCGTCTCGTCTTTGCCGGAAAGGTTCGGTTCGACGCGCATCTGGCGCGCTTCTCCCTTGCCGACATTTTCCTTGATTCCCTGCCTTACGGCGCTCACACAACCGCCAGCGATGCCCTATGGGCAAATGTCCCGGTGGTGACATGCGTCGGCAGCACTTTCCCTGGACGGGTCGGGCAAAGCGTCCTGGAAGCCTTGGAAATGCCCGAGCTTATTACGCATTCCTTGCCGGAATATTTTGATCTTGCCTATGAATTGGCTACCGATCCCGAGATGCTGCGGGATATCCGGGAAAAAATAGCCGGCAAGGTGAAAACCTCCCGGCTATTCGATGCAAGACGCTACACAAAAGAATTGGAACAGGCGTATTCGGAGATGGTAAAAATTCATCAGGCAGGCAATTCGCCGCGCAACATCATTGTTCCCGATTTGCTTGGGGAGTAAGCAGGTTCTAACCCTTCAGCTGCGTGTCCGATACCACCCGGTTGCGTCCGTTTTGCTTGGCCTGATAGAGCGCCTTGTCGGATTGGGCGATCAATTGATGCATCAGCGCCGGCGCCGCGTCGCGCATGCTGGGCTCCACCGTGGCCACGCCGATCGATACGCTGCTGTGGAGCTTGCCGCTGCCGGATTTGCTGGCCCCTTTGTAGGCGATCGGTTGCGAAGCGATGCCGCCGCGGATGCGTTCGGCGATCTGCAGCGCGGCGGCATGGCCGGTCTGCATCAGCAGGACGATGAATTCCTCGCCGCCGAAACGCGCCAGCGCGTCGTTGATCCGCAAATGCTGCTTGATCCGGTTCGCCACTTCGCACAACACTTCGTCGCCGGCCTGATGGCCGACGCTGTCGTTGATCTTCTTGAAAAAATCGATATCGATATACAGGCAGGATAGCTGGCTCTGCTGGCGCTGCGCCTGGTTGAGTTCGGCCAGCAGGCGCTGTTCGATATAGCGCCGATTGCTCACGCCGGTCAGCGGATCGGTCAGGCCGACCTGTTTCAGGCGTTCGTTGTTGATGACGTTTTCGATACAGATGGCAATGAAGGATGCCAGGCGTTCGATGAAATCGGTGGCCAGATGCGCGGAAAAACGCTTCGCCACGGCGCTGCCCAGCGCCAGGAATCCAATCGGCTCATGCTGCCGCAGCAGCGGCAGGACGGCGACGCTGGCCGGCGGCGTCTCTCCGGGAAAAAAGCCTTGATGCCGCACCGCGTCGTAGGCCGCCAGCGCGGGCTTGCGCAGCGTCGCGAGATCGGGGCCGAGCTGTTCGCGGTAATCGAGAAAATGCAGGCGCGGAATCTGTTCCGGGTGCACTTTCAATTGCGACAGAATGTGCCGGATATCGTGTTTGGTGTCGTACAGGAACAGATTGTTGGACTGCAGATCGAATGATTCCAGCATGCCGTTGAGCAGAATATCGAGCAGATCCGGGAAGCCGTCGGCGTCGAGCAGGCGGATATCGAAGGCCTGATGCCGTTGCATGATCTGTTGATTGATGCGCGCCTGTTCCAATAAATCCTGGAAAGCGGCCTGCAACTGCTCATGGTCTTCCAACAATTGATCGCGGTCCATCATGGTGGCAGTCGGTAGTTGAGAAATACTTCTTATGTTATTACGACAAATCCTCAGCAATATTCAGGCCAACTGCAGCAATATCATCGCTTACGCGGTAAAAAAACGATCCTGCATCTGTTCCAGCCCCAGCGTCTGCAATACCTCGGCCAGCCGTTCGCGCGGACGCTTGGTCGGCAGGTTTTTCTGGCGCGCAATGATCAATTCGTTCTTCATCGAATGTTCCCATCCGACCAGTTCGGTGACGCTGACCTGGTATCCATGCGCTTCCAGCTGCAGGCAGCGCAGTACATTGGTGACCTGGCTGCCGAATTCGCGCGTATGGAGGGGATGGCGCCAGATTTCGGTCAGCGCCGTCCTGGCCAGCGTGGCGCCCTTGTTTCGATTCAGCACGGACGCCACTTCGGCCTGGCAGCAAGGCACCAGCACGATGTAGGCCGCGTTCTTTTTCAACGCGAAACGAATCGCATCGTCGGTGGCGGTATCGCAGGCGTGCAGTGCGGTGACGATATCGATGTGCGCCGGCAGGCGGTCCGATTCGATGGATTCGGCGACCGACAGATTGACGAACGACATGCCGGGAAACGCGAGGCGCGCCGCCAGCTCCTGCGATTTGCGCACCAGTTCGTCGCGCGTTTCGATGCCGTAGATGTGCGACGCGCCGCCCAGCGCCTTGAAAAACAGATCGTAGAGAATGAAGCCCAGATAGGATTTGCCCGCCCCGTGATCGACCAGCCGGATGGCGTCCTGGCGCTGCTGCAATTCCTGGAGCAGGGGTTCGATGAACTGGAACAGGTGGTATACCTGCTTCAGCTTGCGGCGGCTGTCCTGGTTCATCTTGCCGTCGCGCGTGAGGATATGCAGCTCTTTGAGCAGCTCGATGGACTGGCCGGGCCGGATGTCGTTGGCATCCGGCGCCGGGGCGGCGCCCTTTTTTTTACCGTTCATGGCGTGGGCCGGCCGGCATCGCAGCAGCTCTTCTATACATTGAACAGGAAATTGAGCACGTCGCCGTCCTTGACGACATATTCCTTGCCTTCGGCGCGCATCTTGCCGGCTTCCTTGGCGCCGGTTTCGCCCTTGTAGGCGATGTAGTCTTCATACGCGATGGTCTGGGCGCGGATGAAGCCGCGCTCGAAATCGGTATGGATGACGCCGGCGGCCTGCGGCGCGGTGGCGCCGATCGGCACCGTCCACGCGCGCACTTCCTTGACGCCGGCGGTGAAGTAGGTCTGCAGACCGAGCAGCGAAAAGCCGGCGCGGATCAGGCGGTCCAGGCCGGGTTCGTCCAGGCCCATGTCGGCCAGGAACGCACCCTTGTCGGCATCGTCCAGATCGGCGATCTCGGCTTCCAGGGCGGCGCAGATCGCGACCACGGGCGCATTTTGCGACTTGGCATAGGCGGTCAGCTGGTCCAGCAGCGGATTATCGGTGAAGCCGTTGTCGGCCACGTTGCCGACGAACATCGCCGGCTTGGCGGTAATCAGGCACAAAGGCTTGATCAGCGCCATTTCCTCGGCGTCGAGACCGGCCGAGCGCACCGGCTTGGCGTCGTTCAGATGCGGCGTGATGCGTTCGAGCACGTCAAGCAGCTTGATCGCATCCTTGTCGCCGGCGCGGGCTTTCTTGTTCTCGCGGTGGATGGCTTTTTCGACCGCCGACAGATCGGCCAGCGCCAGTTCGGTCTGGATCACTTCGATATCGTCGAGCGGATTGACGCGGCCGGCGACGTGGATCACGTTGTCGTCTTCGAAGCAGCGCACCACATTGACGATGGCATCGGTTTCGCGGATGTGCGCCAGGAACTGGTTGCCCAGGCCTTCGCCCTTGGATGCGCCGGCCACCAGTCCGGCGATGTCGACGAATTCGACGGCGGCCGGCAGGATGCGCTCAGGCTTGACGATGGCCGCCAGCGCCTGCAGGCGCGGATCGGGTACTTCGACGATGCCGACGTTCGGCTCGATCGTGCAAAACGGATAGTTCTCGGCGGCAATGCCCGCTTTGGTCAGGGCGTTGAAGAGCGTCGATTTTCCGACGTTGGGGAGTCCGACGATGCCGCATTTGAGGCTCATGGTGCAAATCTTTCACAATCAAAACCGCGATTGTATCAATTCCCCCTGCGCCATGCTGCTCTAAAGCAGGGCGAAATCCGGCGCGTTGCCGATTACCGGCCGTCCTGGCGTTCCCGATTTGCCGAAATGCCGATGTGCGGCTTCGGCAGCGCATCGGCAATATAAAAGGGCCGAGGTTGCGGCATCGGAGAGACACCTTCAAGACAAATGTGGCAGCCTCCAGCGGAAATGTAACTTTTTGCCTTACAATTACGCTTTTCGCGTCTGCGCCATACGTCTTGACTAATATCGTCGATATTCACAATTTGCATTTCAGCTACGGGGATCGTCCGATTCTGGCCGGGCTGGAGATGGCGTTTCCGCGTGGAAAAGTCATTGCGATCATGGGCGGCTCCGGTTCCGGCAAGACCACCATTTTGCGCTTGATCGGCGGCCAGCTGCGCCCTTCGCAAGGCGAAGTCCGGGTCGGCGGCCAGGTGGTGCATCAGCTCGACAATGCCGGTCTCTATCAATTGCGCCGCGGCATGGGAATGCTGTTTCAGAACGGCGCCCTGTTTACCGACATGAGCGTGTTCGACAACGTAGCGTTTCCGCTGCGCGAAAATACCGGTTTATCCGAAGAATTGATCCGCGATCTGGTATTGCTGAAACTCAATGCGGTCGGATTGCGCAACGCGGCGTCGCTGCGGCCGGCCGAGATTTCCGGCGGCATGGCGCGGCGCGTGGCGCTGGCCAGGGCGATCGCGCTGGATCCGGGGCTGATCATGTATGACGAACCGTTCGCCGGCCTCGATCCGATTTCGATGGGCGTAACCGCCAACCTGATCCGCAAGCTCAACGATGCGCTGGGTTCCACCTCGGTGCTGGTGTCGCACGATGTGAACGAATCGTTCGGCATCGCCGATTATGTGTATTTCCTGTCGCAGGGCCAGATCGTGGCCGAGGGCACGCCGGCGCAGATGCGGGTGTCGACGGATCCTTATGTGAAGCAATTCGTGCATGCCGAAACCGACGGGCCGGTGCCGTTCCATTACCCCGGCCGTACGCTGGCCGACGATCTCGGATTGAAGGGGGCGGCATGATTCTGAACTGGGTGGGCAGTCTGGGCGGCAAGGTGCGCGAAAGGCTCGTCGGCATCGGATTCGCCACGCGCATGCTGTGGGCTGTCCTGCGCGGGTCCGGGAGCCTGCTGCGCCGGCCGCGGCTGGTGACCGACCAGATCCATTTCATCGGCAATTATTCCCTGATAATCATTGCAGTGTCCGGTCTGTTCGTCGGTTTCGTGCTGGGCCTGCAAGGGTATTACACACTGAACAAATACGGTTCCGAGCAGGCCTTGGGCCTGCTGGTGGCGCTGTCGCTGGTGCGTGAACTCGGGCCGGTGGTGACGGCGCTGCTGTTCGCCGGCCGCGCGGGCACGTCGTTGACGGCCGAAATCGGCCTGATGCGGGCCGGCGAGCAGTTGTCGGCGATGGAAATGATGGGCGTCGACCCCTTGCATCGCGTGATCGCACCGCGTTTCTGGGCCGGCATTGCCGCGATGCCGGTGCTGGCCGCGATCTTCAGCGCCGTCGGCGTGATCGGCGGCTATCTGGTCGGCGTGCGCCTGATCGGCGTCGACGAAGGCGGATTCTGGTCGCAAATGCAGGCCGGCGTCGATGTCTGGAACGACGTCGGCAGCGGCGTATTGAAAAGTTTCGTATTCGGGATCACGGTGACCTTCATTGCCTTGTGGCAGGGTTACGAAGCGCAGCCGACGCCGGAAGGCGTGGCGCGCGCGACCACCCGCACGGTGGTGATCGCCTCGCTGATGGTGCTGGCGCTGGACTTCCTGATGACGGCATTGATGTTCAGTTAGGCCGGTTGCAGGCCGGCGCGCGTTTTCGGTTTTCATGTGGCGCGGGCGTCACGGTTTGAAGCAGTTTGAGAATTTTTGTTCGATTCGGCGATTAATTTGAATGCAAGCAAGCTAAAGCAGTGCATGCTTTAGCTGCTGATAAGGGTAAAAGCATATGCAACGCAAAACATTGGATATCTGGGTTGGCCTGTTCGTGCTGCTGGGCGCCGCCGCCCTGGTTTTCCTGTCGCTGAAAGCAGGCAACCTGAGCGCGTCTTCGTTCGGCCAGCAGACTTACACCGTTTATAGCCGTTTCGATAACATCGGCGGACTCAAGCCGCGCGCTCCGGTCAAGAGCGCCGGCGTGGTGGTGGGACGGGTCGAATCGATCGCGTTCGACGACAAGCAATTCAAGGCGCTGGTAACGCTGAATCTGGACCAGCGTTACCAATTCCCGAAGGATAGTTCGATCAAGATCCTGACTTCGGGTTTGCTCGGCGAACAATATCTCGGCATAGAACCGGGAGGAGACACGAACAATCTGGCTGAGGGGGACACCATTCGCTTCACGCAATCCGCGATCGTTCTGGAAAATCTGATCAGCCAGTTCTTATTTAGCAAGGCCACCGAAGGGAAGGACGGCGACAAATGAATAATAAAACACGTATTGAAGCGCGTATGACGACAGGGTTCACGACGCGGGTTGCCGCGCTGGCGATGGCAGCGGCTTTGGCCGGCTGCGCTTCGACCAATAATCCGAACGATCCGCTGGAAGGTTTCAACCGCGCGATGTTCAGTTTCAACGACACCGTCGACCGCGCCGCCCTCAAGCCGATTGCACAAGGCTACGAGAAGGTCACGCCGTCGTTCGTGCAAACCGGCATCGGCAATTTTTTCGGCAACATCGGCGACATCTGGACGTTCGTCAACCAATTGCTGCAGGGTAACGGCGCCAACGCCGGCTCCGATTTCATGCGCGTAGCCGTGAATTCGACCTTCGGCCTGGGCGGCCTGCTCGACGTCAGTTCCGAAGCCCGCCTGCCCAAGCACAAGGCCGATTTCGGCCAGACCCTGGGCGTCTGGGGCATCGGCTCCGGTCCGTACGTGGTGCTGCCGGTGCTGGGGCCGTCAACCGTGCGCGATACCGTTGCGTTGCCGGTCGATACCTACGGCGACGTCTGGCGCTACAAGCGTCCGGTCGGCTGGCGCAACGTCGGTTATGGCGTGCGCCTGATCGATCGCCGCGCGCAATTGCTGAATGCGGGCGACCTGCTGGACGATGCCGCGCTGGACAAATACCAGTTCGTGCGCGACGCCTACATGCAGCGCCGCCAGTCGCAGATCGACAACGCCAAGCAATAAATTCTTATAAGGCGCCGCGCGCTATTGCATAACGGCAAAGCGGGCCTATATAAGGGCGGAACATCGTCGGCGCGGAACGGTCCATCGGTGTACCGCGGTAGCCGGCACGATTATTATTAAGGAAGCAATCGAGATGAAATTATTTGCAAAATTGTTGTTTTCCGCCGTGACAGCCGTGGCGCTGATCGGCGTCGCCGGCACAGCCGCCGCACAGGAAGCGCCGGATGCCCTGGTAAAGCGCATCAGCAATGAAGTGCTTGAAACCGCCAAGTCCGACAAGGACATCCAGGGCGGCAATCTGAAGCGCATCACGCAACTGGTCGAAGAAAAAATCATTCCTTACGTCGATTTCGAACGCATGACCGCCCTGGCCGTCGGCCGTTACTGGCGCGAAGCCACCGATGCGCAGAAACAGCAGTTGCAAACGGAGTTCCGCAGCCTGCTGATTTCGACCTACGCCGGCGCGCTGTCGCAAGTGCGCGACCAGAAAGTCGAATTCAGCCCGCTGCGCGCCGGCCCAACCGATACCGACGTTGAAGTGCGTTCGCAAGTGATTCAATCGCGCGGCGAACCGATCCAGATCAGCTATCGCATGGAAAAACTGGCCGCCGGCTGGAAGATTTATGACGTCAACGTGCTGGGCGCGTGGCTGATCGAAGCCTACAAAGGCACCTTCGCCAGCGAAATCGGCAAGGGCGGCATCGACGGCCTGATCAAGACGCTGTCGGACAAAAACAAGCAATTGGCCGCGCGCGGCACGGTCAAGCCGAAGTAAGCCATGTTCAAGCCTGCCGTCAAACTAACGATGGATAACGCCTGCGAGATGCTGGCGGCGGGTTTGCAGGCGATCGCCGCCGGCGAGTCGGATTTCGACCTGTCGGAAGCGCTGATCGTCGACTCCAGCGCCGTCGCCATGCTGCTGGAATGGCAGCGCCAGGCCCGGCAGCAGGGGCGCAGTTTGCGTTTTGGCGCCTTGCCGCCGAATCTGCGCAGCCTGATCGACCTGTACGGCGTCGCCGAGCTGCTGCTTGCCGATCCGCACCAGATCCCCTCCGAAGGCATCGCCGAAATCCGGCACCACTGACCTGGCTGCCGCCGGGCATCCGCTTCGGGCCGGCTGCAATGCCGCCATGCCGTAATTCCCCATATCCCCTATAATCACTGGTTTTTGCCACGCTGGCCTGTCCAGACGGTTCTCTTTATAAAGTGCGTTCGTTCCGATGGCTGCCATCCAGATAAATAATGTCAAGAAGCGATATCAGACGCTGCAAGCCCTGAGCGGCATATCGCTATCGATCGAAGAAGGCGAATTTTTCGGCCTGCTGGGTCCGAACGGCGCCGGCAAGACCACGCTGATTTCGATCGTGGCCGGCCTCAACCGGGCCGATTCCGGCAGCGTTTCCGTGCATGGCCACGATGTCGTTTCCGATTACCGCGCGGCGCGTTCCAAGCTCGGCGTGGTGCCGCAGGAACTGGTGTTCGATCCCTTTTTCACGGTGCGCGAAACCTTGCGCATGCAGTCCGGTTATTTCGGTCTGAAGAACAACGACAAATGGATCGACGAGGTTATGGACAATCTCGATCTGAGCAACAAGGCCAATTCGAACATGCGCGCCCTGTCCGGCGGCATGAAGCGCCGCGTACTGGTGGCGCAGGCGCTGGTGCACAAGCCGCCGGTGATCGTGCTGGACGAGCCGACCGCGGGGGTCGACGTCGAGTTGCGCCAGACCCTGTGGAAATTCATCGGCCGCCTGAACCGTGAAGGCCATACCATCGTGCTGACCACGCATTATCTGGAAGAGGCCCAGGCGCTGTGCAACCGGATCGCCATGCTCAAGGGCGGCCAGGTGGTGGCGCTGGATTCGACGGCGGCGCTGATCAAGCGCATTTCCGGCTCGCAGCTGATGGTGCGGCTGGAAGCGGGCGCGTTGCCAGAATCGCTCAAGCCGCTGGTCACGCATCCCGAACAACTGCTGTCCGGCCTGCAATACACCTTGCGCGTGACCGATTACAGGGAAGTCGAACCGATCCTGCAGGCGTTGCGCGAAGCCGGCGCCGAGATCGGCGAAATGCAATTGCAGCAGGCCGATCTGGAAGATGTCTTCATCCAGATCATGGAGGGCGTCAAATGACCGGATTTCAAACCTTGTTCAACAAGGAAATGCTGCGCTTCTGGAAAGTCGCGACGCAAACCGTCGCCGCGCCGATCATGACCGCGATCCTGTATCTGATGATCTTCGGACACGTGCTGCAGAACCGGGTGCAGGTCTATCCGGGCGTGCAGTACGTCAGTTTCCTGATTCCGGGGCTGGTCATGATGAGCGTGCTGCAGAATGCGTTCGCCAACAGTTCATCCTCGATGATCCAGTCCAAGATTACCGGCAACCTGGTGTTCGTGCTGCTGACGCCGCTGTCGCATTGGGAGATGTTCGGCGGCTACGTGCTGGCGGCAGTGGTGCGCGGCCTGATGGTCGGCTCCGGCGTGCTGATCGTCACGGTCTGGTTCGGCGGCCTCGGTTTCGCAGCGCCGTGGTGGATCGTGATTTTTGCGTTGCTTGGCGCCGCCATCCTCGGCACCATGGGCTTGCTGGCCGGCATCTGGGCCGAGAAGTTCGATCAACTGGCGGCCTTCCAGAATTTTCTGATTGTGCCGCTGACCTTCCTGGCCGGCGTGTTCTATTCGATTCACTCGCTGCCGCCGACCTGGCAAATGGTCTCGCATTTCAACCCGTTCTTTTATATGATTGACGGATTCCGCTACGGATTTTTCGGCCAGTCGGACATCAATCCCCTATACAGCCTGGGCATCGTGCTGGCCTTCCTGTTCGGCCTGTCCGCGCTGGCGATAAATTTGCTCAAGCGCGGGTACAAGTTGCGCCGTTAGCATCGGCCGGCGGCCTCGTCTCTATTTGAGCGGCCGCCTGTTTTCAGCAGTTAAATTCATGGTCGTTAATTATGTTTCCCACACCTGAACTCGTAAAAAGCTACATTGCCGCCGGCCTGGATTGTTCCCATGTCGAGGTGGAAGGCGACGGCCAGCATTTCTCCGCAGTGATCGTTTCCGCCGCCTTTGCCGGCAAGCGGCCGATCCAGCGTCATCAACTGGTCTATGCGGCGCTGGGCGACCGCATGCGTGAAGAAATCCACGCCTTGTCGATGAAGACCCTTACTCCTGAAGAGTTTCAACAATAATGGACAAACTGTTAATCCACGGCGGCCAACGCCTGTCCGGCGAGGTCACCGTCTCCGGCGCCAAGAACGCCGCCCTGCCGATTTTATGCGCGGGCCTGTTGAGCGCCGACGATCTGCGCCTGTCGAATATTCCCGATCTGCAGGACGTCGCGACCATGCAAAAGCTGCTGCGCCAGATGGGGCTGCGGATCGAACAGGACGGCACGGCGCTGGTGCTCAACGGCGCCGGCATCGATTGCCTGGAAGCGCCTTACGAAATGGTCAAGACCATGCGCGCTTCGATCCTGGTGCTTGGTCCCTTGCTGGCGCGCTTCGGCGAAGCCAAGGTCTCGCTGCCGGGCGGCTGCGCGATCGGATCGCGCCCGGTCGACCAGCACATCAAAGGCCTGCAGGCGATGGGCGCGGACATCACGATCGAAGCCGGTTATATCCATGCCAAGGCCAAGCGCCTGAAGGGCGCGCGCATCGTCACCGACATGATTACCGTCACCGGCACCGAAAATCTGCTGATGGCGGCGACGCTGGCGGACGGCCAGACCGTGCTGGAAAACGCGGCGCGCGAACCGGAAGTCGGCGATCTGGCCAACCTGCTGGTTGCGATGGGCGCCAGGATCGAAGGCATCGGCACCGACCGCCTGGTGATCCAGGGCGTCGAAAGATTGCACGGCGCGCAGCATTCGGTGATTGCCGACCGTATCGAAACCGGCACGTTCCTGTGCGCGGTCGCGGCCGCCGGCGGCGATGTGACGCTGAAGAAGACCACCACCCATTTCCTCGATGCCGCACTCGACAAGCTGCGCGAAGCCGGCGTGGTGCTGACCAGCGGCGGCGACTGGATCCGGGTGCAGATGGCGTCGCGTCCGAAAGGCGTCAGCCTGCGCACCACCGAATATCCGGGTTTCCCGACCGACATGCAGGCGCAGTTCATGGCGCTCAACTGCATCGCCGAAGGCACCAGCCATGTGACCGAAACGATTTTCGAAAATCGCTTCATGCACGTGCAGGAACTGAACCGCCTCGGCGCCGCGATCGATATCGAAGGCAATACGGCAATCATCCGGGGCGTGCCGAAGTTTGTCGGCGCGCCGGTCATGGCGACCGATTTGCGCGCTTCCGCCTCGCTGGTGATCGCGGGCCTGGCCGCCGAAGGCGCAACCCTGATCGAACGCATCTATCATCTGGACCGCGGTTACGACCGGATGGAAGTCAAGCTGTCGGCCATCGGGGCGCGGATTGAACGCCTCAAGCAATAATCAAGCAATGATCAGGCAATGATCAAGCCATAAAGAACATCGTGAATCCATTTTTAGCAGAGGCGGCAATGTCCGAACAGCTTACCCTGGCGTTGTCCAAAGGCCGAATTTTCGAGGAAACCCTGCCGCTGCTGAAAGCGGCCGGGATCGAAGTCGCGGAAGATCCGGAAACCTCGCGCAAACTGATCCTGCCGACCAACGACCCGCTGGTGCGCGTAATCATTGTGCGCGCTTCGGACGTGCCGACCTATGTGCAATACGGCGCGGCCGATTTCGGCGTGGCCGGCAAGGACGTGTTGCTGGAACACGGCGGCGAAGGCCTGTACCAGCCGATCGACCTGAAAATCGCCAAATGCCGCATGTCGGTTGCGGTGCAGGAAGGCTTCGACTACGCCAGCGCGGTGCGCCAGGGCGCGCGGCTGCGGGTCGCCACCAAATACCTGAATACGGCGCGCGACCATTTCGCTGCCAAGGGCGTGCACGTGGATCTGATCAAGTTGTACGGTTCGATGGAGTTGGGCCCGCTGGTAGGGCTGGCGGATGCGATCGTCGATCTGGTCAGCACCGGCAGCACGCTGCGCGCCAATCATTTGGTGGAAGTCGAGCAGATCATGGATATTTCATCGCGGCTGGTGGTCAACCAGGCCGCCCTGAAAATCAAGCGCGCGCGTTTGCAGCCGATCCTGGCGGCGTTTGAAAAAGCGACCCGGGCCATGGCCTGAAGCGATATTGACGATTTTGATGATTCCGACAAGAGCGAAGACATGACGATTGCGATCAGAAAGCTGGATGCGGCCGATGCCGATTTCAAGCAGACTTTGTCCGCGGTGCTGGCGTTCGAGGCCGGCGAGGACGAAGCGATCGATCGCGCCGCCGCCGCCATCCTGGCCGACGTCAAGCTGCGTGGCGACGCCGCGGTGCTGGAATATACCGGACGTTTCGACCGCGTTGCCGCGCCAAGCGTCGGCGCGCTGGAAATCGGCCGCGAAGCGATGCAGGATGCGCTGCGGCAACTGCCGCCGGCGCGCCGCGCCGCGTTAGAAGCCGCCGCCGGCCGGGTACGGAGTTATCACGAACGCCAGAAGCGCGAATGCGGCTCCGACGGCTTCCTGTATACGGAAGAAGACGGCACCGTACTGGGCCAGAAGGTCACGCCGCTGGACCGGGTCGGCATCTACGTCCCGGGCGGCAAGGCGGCTTATCCGTCTTCGGTGCTGATGAATGCGATTCCGGCCAAGGTGGCCGGCGTGCAGGAAGTCATCATGGTGGTGCCGACCCCGGACGGCGTGCAGAATCAGCTGGTGCTGGCGGCCGCGGCCATCGCCGGGGTCGACCGGGTGTTTACCATCGGCGGCGCCCAGGCCGTAGGGGCGCTGGCTTACGGCACCGCAACCATCCCGCCGGTCGATAAAATCGTCGGTCCCGGCAATGCTTATGTGGCGGCGGCCAAGCGCCGCGTCTTCGGCGTGGTCGGCATCGACATGATCGCTGGTCCTTCGGAAATCCTGGTGATCTGCGACGGCAGCACCGATCCGGACTGGATCGCGATGGACCTGTTTTCCCAGGCCGAGCACGATGAACTGGCGCAGTCGATCCTGCTGTGCCCCGACGCGGCCTATATCGCGAAGGTGGAAGAGAGCATCAACCGCCTGCTGCCGGAAATGCCGCGCCGCGACGTCATCCGTACTTCGCTGACCGATCGCGGCGCATTGATCAAGGTGCGCGACATGGATGCCGCCTGCGACATCGCCAACATGATCGCCGCCGAGCATCTGGAGATTTCCGCCGAGAATGCGCAACACTGGGCCGACAAGGTGCGCCATGCCGGCGCCATGTTCCTGGGCCGTTTTTCGTCGGAAGCGCTGGGCGACTATTGCGCCGGTCCGAACCACGTCCTGCCGACTTCGCGCACCGCGCGTTTTTCGTCGCCGCTGGGCGTCTACGATTTCCAGAAGCGCTCCAGCATCATCCAGGTCAGCGCCGCCGGCGCGCAGACCCTGGGCGCCATTGCTTCCGAGCTGGCGCATGGAGAAGGTCTGCAGGCACACGCAAGATCAGCCGAAATGCGCCTTAAATAATATGAATAACATCAGTGAAGGCGCAGCCGACTGGCTGAACCGGATCTATTGCGAAGATGCGTTGCAGGGCCTGGCGCGGATTCCGGATGGCGCGGTCGATCTGCTGATCGCCGATCCGCCTTACGGCCTGGGCAAGGATTACGGCAACGATTCCGACAAGATGGCCGCGGTCGCCTATCTGGCCTGGATGGAAGCCTGGATTACGCTGGCGCTGCCCAAGCTCAAGGCCAACGGCAGCCTGTATATTTTCCTGACCTGGCGTTACGCCCCCGAAGTATTCGTGATGCTCAAGCAGCGCCTGACCATGATGAACGAAATCATCTGGGATCGCCGGGTACCCTCGATGGGCGGCAGCACGCGGCGTTATTCCTCGGTGCACGATACGATCGGGTTTTTCGTCAAGGCCAAGGATTATTATTTCGATCTGGACGCGATCCGCATCGCCTACGACGCCGAAACCAAAAAAGCGCGTTCGCGCTCGATCTTCGTCGGCGCCAAATGGCTGGAGCTGGGCTATAACCCGAAAGACGTCTGGAGCGTCTCGCGCCTGCATCGCGAACACCGCGAACGGGCCGACCATCCGACCCAGAAACCGCTCGAAATCATTGAACGCATGATCCGCGCCTCCTGTCCAAGCGGCGGCGTGGTGCTCGACCCGTTCATGGGCAGCGGCACCACCGCGGTTGCCGCGCAGCAATGCGGCCGCCGGTTTGTCGGTTTCGAACTGAATCCCGAATATTGCGCATTGATCGAAAAACGTCTGGCTGCACAAAATGCCGGTAAAATGCTGTCTCCATTGAATTGAAGCCGATGCCCCAGCTTATGTCTACACCACGCACCGCAGAAGTCGTCCGAAACACCAGCGAAACGCAAATCCGCGTCGCCATCAATCTGGATGGCAGCGGACGCCAGACGCTGAATACGGGCGTCCCCTTTCTCGACCACATGCTGGATCAGATCGCCCGTCACGGCCTGATCGATCTGGACGTCGAAGCCAAGGGCGATCTGCATATCGATGCGCATCACACGGTGGAAGACGTCGGCATCACGCTGGGCCAGGCATTCGCCAAGGCCGTCGGCGACAAGAAGGGCATCCGCCGCTACGGCCATGCCTATGTGCCGCTGGATGAAGCGCTGTCGCGCGTCGTGATCGATTTTTCCGGCCGGCCCGGCCTGGAATTCAATGTGCCGTTCACCCGTTCGATGATCGGCGCCTTCGATGTCGACCTGACCAGCGAATTTTTCCATGGCTTCGTCAATCACGCCCTGGTGACTTTACATATCGACAACCTGCGCGGCGTCAACGCCCACCATCAATGCGAAACCGTGTTCAAGGCCTTCGGCCGCGCGCTGCGCATGGCGCTCGAACTCGACAGCCGTTCCGCCGGCACCATCCCTTCCACCAAAGGCAGCCTGTAAGCAATCGGGAACGTGCGCCGCGGCGCAATAAAACATCGATATGAATAAAATTGTTGTAGTGGACTATGGCATGGGCAATCTGCGGTCGGTAGCGCAGGCCCTGCGGCATGTCGCCCCGGAAGCGGATGTGCGCATTTCCGGCGAGGCGGCCGATATCCGCGCCGCCGACCGGATCGTGCTGCCGGGCCAGGGCGCGATGCCCGACTGCATGCGCAGCCTGCGCGAATCCGGCGTGCAGGATGCCCTGCTCGAAGCCGTCCGCAGCAAGCCGCTGTTCGGCGTTTGCGTGGGCGAGCAGATGCTGTTCGACTGGAGCGACGAGGGCGGCACGCCCGGGCTCGGCCTGTTGCCGGGCAAGGTGGTCCGGTTTGCGCTCGAAGGCCGGGTGCAGGACGACGGATCGCGCTTCAAGGTGCCGCAAATGGGCTGGAACCGCGTGCACCAGAAAACACCGCATCCGCTCTGGGACGGCGTCGCCGACCAGGCCTATTTCTATTTTGTGCACAGTTACTATGCCGTACCCGCGATCGGGGCGCACACCGTGGGAATAACCGAGTACGGTTCCGCGTTTAGTTGTGCGGTAGCGCGTGATAATATCTTTGCGACTCAATTTCATCCGGAAAAAAGCGCGTCCGCCGGATTGCAGCTGTATCGCAATTTTGTGCATTGGAAGCCTTGATTTCCACAGGTTTGCGCCTGGTCATTGCCGACTGATGTTTTTTCTCTTCTAATTATTACTACTGAATTTACGACTAAGCCATGTTGCTGATACCTGCCATCGACCTGAAAGACGGTCATTGCGTTCGCCTGAAACAGGGCGATATGGACCAAGCCACCGTCTTTTCCGAAGACCCGGCCGAAATGGCGCGTCATTGGCTGGCGCAGGGTGCGCGGCGTCTGCATCTGGTCGATCTGAACGGCGCGTTCGCCGGCAAACCGAAAAACGAATCGGCGGTGCGGCTGATCCTGAGCGCGGTGCGCGATTTCGCGCTCGAAAACGATACCGATGAAATCCCCGTGCAATTGGGCGGCGGCATCCGCGATCTCGACACCATCGAGCGCTATCTGGACGCGGGCCTGTCTTACATCATCATCGGCACCGCGGCGGTGAAAAATCCCGGCTTCCTGCATGACGCCTGCAGCGCATTCCCGGGCCAGATCATCGTCGGCCTGGACGCCAAGGACGGCAAGGTCGCCACCGACGGCTGGAGCAAGCTGTCCGGCCATGAAGTCATCGACCTGGCCAGGAAATTCGAGGATTACGGCTGCGAATCGATCATCTATACCGACATCGGCCGCGACGGCATGATGGGCGGCATCAATATCGAAGCCACCGTGCGCCTGGCGCAGAGCATGACGATTCCGGTGATCGCCTCGGGCGGCGTGCATAACATCAAGGATGTCGAACAATTGTGCGCGGTCCAGGACGAAGGCATCGAAGCGGTCATTTGCGGACGTTCGATCTATGAAGGCACGCTCGATCTGCAAAGCGCGCAATTGCGCGCCGATGAACTGAGCGCGGCCCGGAACCAGTTGAAGCAAGAGTTGCCATGACCCTGGCCAAACGGATCATTCCCTGCCTGGACGTCACCGCCGGCCGAGTGGTCAAAGGCGTCAATTTCCTCGAATTGCGCGACGCCGGCGATCCGATCGAGATCGCGCGCCGTTATGACGAGCAGGGCGCCGACGAGCTGACCTTTCTCGACATCACGGCATCCTCCGACGGCCGCGACCTGATCCTCGATATCATCGAAGCCGTGGCATCCCAGGTATTCATTCCGCTGACCGTGGGCGGCGGCGTGCGCACGGTGGACGACGTGCGCCGGCTGCTCAACGCCGGCGCCGACAAGGTCGGCATCAATACCTCCGCGGTAACCCATCCGCAACTGGTGGCCGACGCCGCCGACAAATACGGTTCGCAATGCATCGTGGTCGCGATCGACGCCAAGCGCGTCGGCGACAACAAATGGGAAGTGTTTACGCACGGCGGCCGCAATGCGACCGGCCTGGATGCGATCGAATGGGCGCGCAAGATGGCCCAGCTCGGCGCCGGTGAAATCCTGCTGACCAGCATGGACCGCGACGGCACCCGCAGCGGTTTCGACCTGGCGCTGACCGGCGCGGTGTCCGATGCGGTGGCGATTCCGGTGATCGCTTCCGGCGGCGTGGGCGGCCTCCAGGATCTTGCCGACGGTGTCAAGATCGGCAAGGCCGATGCGGTGCTGGCGGCCAGTATTTTTCATTACGGGCAGCATACGGTGCAGGAAGCCAAGCAATTCATGGCGGCACAGAATATTTCTATGAGGCTGGCATGAGTATCAGTGCGAAGTGGTTGAACAAGGTCAAGTGGAACGAAATCGGCCTGGTGCCTGTGATTGCGCAGGAAGCCGGATCGAACGATGTCTTGATGTTCGCATGGATGAACCGCGACGCGCTGGCGCGCACGGTTGAACTGGGCGAAGCGGTGTATTGGAGCCGTTCGCGCAAGAAACTGTGGCACAAGGGCGAGGAATCCGGGCATTTCCAGAAAGTGCTGGAAATCCGGCTGGATTGCGATGAAGACGTGGTGTTGCTGAAAGTCGAGCAGGTCGCCGGCATTGCCTGCCATACCGGACGTCACTCATGTTTCTTCCAGAAACTGGAAGGCAGCGCCGAAAGCGGCGAATGGATCACGGTCGAACCGGTGCAGGCCGAGCCGGAAGGCATCGAAGGCGCAACATCGGCAACGGCGCACGCACCCGCGCCGGCAGCCAAGGCGGAACCGGTGAAGAAGCCGCGCAAACCGGCAGTCAAGGCGCCCAAATGAGCGATACCCTGCAAAGACTGGCCGGCGTAATCGAATCGCGCAAGCCCGCCAATGGCGGCGACCCCGAAAAATCGTATGTGGCGCGCCTGTTCAGCAAGGGCGACGACGCCATCCTGAAGAAAATCGGCGAAGAAGCCACTGAAACGGTGATGGCGGCCAAGGACGCACGCGTCGACGGCAAAACCGATAAAGTATTGTATGAATGCGCCGATCTCTGGTTCCATTCCATGGTGCTGCTGGCGCAATTCAATCTGACGCCGCAGCAGGTGCTGGACGAACTGGCCCGGCGCGAGGGCATTTCGGGCATCGAGGAAAAGGCCGGCCGCAAATAGGCGCCGGCATTAAATCTTGTGAAATGTGTTCTGGCAAGGAGCTGTTTTGGACAACTGCATATTCTGTAAGATCGTGGCCGGCGAGATTCCGTCCAGCGTATTGTACGAAGATGAACAGGTCAAAGTGTTCAAGGACATCAATCCGGCCGCGCCGGTGCATTTCCTGATTGTCCCGAAGGAACACGTCGAAACGCTGTCGGACTGCAACGACGGCCACGCCGCCTTGCTGGGCAAAATGGCGTTGCTGGCGCGGCGATTGGCGCATGAACAGGGCTGCGAATACAAGGTCGCGCCGGACGGCACCAAAAGCGGCGGTTACAAAACACTGTTCAACACCGGTCCGGATGGCGGACAAGAGGTGTACCATTTGCATCTGCATGTTTTAGGGGGCGCGCATCCGTGGCGCGCGGGATTTCTTAAGGCTTGACCCGTGGCTAGCCGGCCTTGAAAGGCCGGCGGCGAAACGGGCGAGGTTATTTTTGTCAGGAGAGTGAAATGGGTTCCTTCAGTATTTGGCATTGGTTGATCGTTCTGGTCATCGTCGCGCTGATTTTCGGCACTAAAAAGCTCGGCAACATGGGCGCGGATCTGGGCAAGGCAGTCAAGGGTTTCAAGGATGGCGTCAAGGGCGAGGAAGAGCGCGCGGCGGAAGCCAAGCAGCAATCGACCATCGACGTGCAGGCCAAAGAGAAAGACAAAACCGCTCCATGAGCGGGATCTGATCCATGATTGATATCGGCATCACGAAACTGGCGGTCATCGGCGTGGTTGCGCTGGTCGTGGTCGGCCCGGAGCGGCTGCCCAAGGTGGCGCGCATGGCCGGCACGCTGTTCGGCCGCGCGCAGCGCTACATCAACGACGTGAAATCCGAAGTCGGGCGCGAGATCGAGCTGGAAGAATTGCGCAAGATGCACAAGGACGTGGAAACCGCGGCCAGCGATATCAGCCAGGGATTCGCCAAGGAAATGACCGACGCCGAACATGCCATTACGTCGGCGTGGGACGAAAAGGGCAATTTCGACCACAACAGGTACGATATCCCGACCATCGAGTCGCTGGACCGCAAGGCCAGGAATTTCCGGCAAAAGAAACTGCAGCGCAATTCGGCCACGCCGTCATGGTACAAGCATCAGACCGGGCGCCGCACCCGCGTCATCTCCGCCGCCGCCCGGGTGGCGAAATACCGTCCCGCCAGCGGCAAATCGACCGGTTCTTTTTTCTGATTGGCGTCATGCGTTCTTTATCCCGTAGCAGATTGATTCATGACTGACGAAAACTCCACCACCGGCACCGAAGATACGTTCATTTCGCATCTGGTCGAATTGCGCAGCCGCGTCGTCAAGTCAGCGGTCGCGGTCGTTGTCGTCTTCCTGTGCCTGATGCCGTGGGCCGCCCATATTTTCGATGTGCTGGCCCGGCCGATGATGGTCGCGCTGCCGGCCGGCAGCCACATGATCGCCACCGGCGTCATTACGCCGTTCCTGATTCCCGTGAAGGTGACCATGCTGGTCGCCTTCATCATTTCCCTGCCATGGGTGTTGTATCAGGCCTGGGCATTTATCGCGCCGGGTTTGTACAAGCACGAAAAGCGCCTGATCGCGCCGCTGGTGATTTCGTCGTCGATCCTGTTCATTGCCGGCGTCGCGTTCTGTTATTTCTTTGTCTTCGGCACGGTCTTCCCATTTATCAATCACTTCGCGCCGAGTTCCGTTTCGGTCGCGCCGGATATCGACGCCTATGTCGATTTCGTGATGACGATGTTTTTCTCGTTCGGCATGGCGTTCGAAGTGCCGATCGTGGTGATCATCCTGGTGCGCATGGGTCTGGTGCCTTTGGCCAAGCTCAAGCAGGTCCGTCCGTATGTGGTGGTCGGCGCATTCGTGGTCGCCGCGGTGGTGACGCCGCCGGACATCATGAGCCAGCTGCTGCTGGCCGTGCCGCTGGTGCTGCTGTACGAAATCGGCTTGTTTGCGGCGCCGATTTTCGCCAAAGCCACCACCGCCTCCGAAGAAGAAGCCGTCAGCGCCGATTAATCCGCTTGCACAGGGGTTTCAACCTGCCTTAACCAGCTCACCAGCGCCTGCGACTGCTTGAATGCGGCAGCCAGATCCTTGCCCAGGTCGGCGGGAATCTTCTTCCTGATATCGGTCTCTTTCCAGACGATAAAACTCTTCAGCTTGATGTATTCGATATGCGGCGCGTCGGCATCGAAGCCTTTCGGCGGGCGCATCAGTTTGCCTTCCTGCTGGAGATCGCCGAAGGCCGTCTTGAGCGTTCTGTTTTTCAATAATTTTGCAAAGCCGTCGGCGTCGTCGATCACGCGCCGGCGAATGGCGCGCAGCCGTTCCGGCGGCGGCATGTATTCGCCGGCGGCGATCAGCAGGGTGCCGGTTTCGTCGATGTGAAAATAATACGCCGGTCCGCCGCCCTGGCTCGGCTTCTTCAGGCCGCTGGCCGTGATCGCGGCGGAGAAATGCGTCTTGTACGGGATCTTGTGGTGGGAAAAGCGCATGTCCCGGTTGATGCGGAACATCGCTTTCTTCGGATTGCAGGCCGCCACCGCCGGATCGAATTTGGCGATGTCGGCAATCAGCTTGATGACCACCGCCAGGAATTCGGCGCGCAGGATATCGTAGCGCGGCTTGTTCATTACAAACCACGCCCGGTTGTTGTTCTCGGCAAGTTCCGCCAGGTATTGGGTCAGGTCGCGTATATGCATCTGCTGGTCGCCTGTCTACTGCTCCACGGGCTGCGGCGAAGGCCGCTTGCCGACCGTGACGTTGAGCGCGGTCTCCTTCGATTTGCGCAGCACGGTCATTTTGGCTTTGGCGCCCGGCGTCAGTTGCGCCACCAGATTGGTCAGCGCGGTGGTATCGGCCACCGGCTTGCCCTCTACCGCCACCACGATATCGCCCGGTATCATGCCGGCCTTGTCGGCCGGGCCGTTCTTGAGCACGCCGGCGATGATGGCGCCGGTCTTCTTGGTCAGGCCGAAGCTCTCCGCCAGTTCCGGCGTGATTTCCTGCGGTTCGACGCCGATCCAGCCGCGCACCACATGGCCGGTCTTGATGATGGATTCCATCACGCTTTTGATGGTGGTGACCGGAATGGCGAAACCGATGCCCAGGCTGCCGCCGCTGCGCGAATAAATCGCGGTATTGATGCCGAGCAGGTTGCCGTTGGTGTCGATCAGCGCGCCGCCCGAATTGCCCGGATTGATCGCGGCGTCGGTCTGGATGAAGTTCTCGAAAGTGTTGATGCCGAGGTGATTGCGGCCCAGCGCCGAAATAATGCCCATGGTGACGGTCTGGCCGACGCCAAACGGATTGCCGATCGCGAACACGACGTCGCCCACGCTGGTGTTGTCGATATTGGCCAGCGTGATGGCAGGCAGGTCGGGCAGGTCGATCTTGATCACGGCCAGGTCGGTATCGGGATCGGTGCCGACCACTTTGGCGCTGGCCTTGCGGCCGTCCGACAATGCCACTTCAATGCCGTCGGCGGCTTCCACCACATGGTTGTTGGTCAGGATATAGCCTTGCGGGCTGACGATGACGCCGGAACCGAGGCTGGCCGACTTGTCTTCCTGGTCATCGCCGTTGTTCTGGTCGCCGAAGAATTTCTTGAAGAAAGGATCCTCCAGGAACGGATTGGTCTGCGGCTTGGCCTCGGACGTCGTGAAGATGTTCACCACCGACGGCATCGCCAGCTGCGCCGCCTTGCGATAGGAGCCCGGCGCCGGTTGTGCCAGGGCGGCTTCCTGCATCGCCACGCTGGAGGTGGCGACCGGCTTGCGAACGGTATTGAAGGCGCCGGCCATCCAATCCGGCTTCAAGGTCGTTACAATGAACCAAAGCGCCAGCGCAATCGTTACAGTTTGCGCAAACAACAGCCAAAAACGTCGTATATACATGGTTAGGAAAGAAAATGATCCGGAAGTTGGTAGATAGGGATGCGCTTGCAAGATATCTGGCGCAAAAACTCAATGTCGAACAATACAGGGATTATTGCCCAAATGGCCTGCAGGTGGAAGGGCGGGCCGAAATCGGCGTGATCGTCAGCGGCGTGACGGCCAGTCTGGCGCTGATCGAAGCCGCGCTCGATCTGAAGGCCGACGCGATCCTGGTGCATCATGGCTATTTCTGGCGCGGCGAAGATCCGCGTGTCGTCGGCATCCGGCAAAAGCGGCTGGCGCGGCTGCTGGTCAACGGCGTCAACCTGTATGCCTACCATCTGCCGCTGGACATGCATCCGGAGCTCGGCAACAACGCCCGGTTGGGCGCATTGCTGGGATTTTCCGCGCATGGCCGATTTGCCGAAAACGGCATCGGCTGGCTCGGGCGCGCCGAGGCGCTGGCCTCGGGGACAGGCACGGCGCCCGCTCCCGCCACGGTAGCCGACCTCGCCGCGCGCATCGCGCAGAAACTGGGGCGGGCGCCGCTGGTGATCGGCGATCCGGACCAGCCGCTCGGCGATATCGGCTGGTGCACCGGCGCTGCCCAGAACATGCTGGGCGATGCCATCGCGGCCGGCGCCACCGCCTACATCAGCGGCGAAATTTCCGAGCCGACGGTGCATCTGGCGCGGGAAAGCGGCGTGGCCTATCTGGCCGCCGGGCATCATGCCACCGAGCGCTACGGCGTGCAGGCGCTCGGCGCGCACCTGGCCGAGCATTACGGGTTGCAGCATCATTTCGTCGATATCGACAATCCGGCCTGAAAGCGAAAAACCGGGATCAAAACCGGGACTTCAGGCCTGCTTCTTCAGTGAATCGCGGATTTCGCGCAGCAGCACGATATCTTCCGGCGGCGCCGACGGGGCCGGCACGTCGGGCTGGGCCGGGTGCGCCATTTCACGCGCCCTGTTGATCAGGCGCACCATCTGGAAAATGATGAAGGCCAGGATCAGGAAATTGATCAGGATAGTGACGAAATTGCCATACGCCAGCACCGCGCCGGCCTTTTTGGCTTCGGCCAGCGTCAATTGCGTGCCCTGGCCGTTCAGCGGCAAGTAGTAATTGGCGAAATCGAGGCCGCCGAAAATCCGGCCGACCACCGGCATGATGATGTCCTGCACCAGGGATTCCACGATTTTTCCGAACGCGGCGCCGATAATCACCCCGACCGCCAGATCGACGACGTTTCCTTTGATGGCGAAAGCCTTGAATTCCTGCATCATGCTCATGATCGATTTCTCCGTAATCAAGGGGAAGTTTATAGCGCGATAATATTAAAAAGTAAATCCATTGGGGGCGATATTGCGGCCTGGAACGGCTTTCCGGCGCGCCGTACAGGGGGCTTTTGGGGTAAAAATATTGTTAATATTCTCAACTCCTCATGCGATTAGCTTTAAAAGCTTGATCTAGTCCGATATAATCTAGGGTTGCAAGGAGTCTATCGGACTTACGGCAGTTACCCATGAAGCATCCAGGCAGCCGGTTCCAGTCGAATCGGCGCAATCCGGAAATTCTTCGGTCGACAGCCCTAAGTCCGATAGGTTTGTGGGGAAGTTGCGTACAAATTGTGCAGATTTCGTATTTTGACTGATTGGGGTTGGTATGAGTAACGAAAAGCAGGTCGATTCTGGTCGGCGTGGTTTGCTCGTCGCTACGTGTGCGGCGGGTGGAGTGGCTGGATTGGCCACAGCGGGGGCATTCGTGTCTACCTTCCAACCGTCCGAGCGCGCGAAAGCAGCGGGCGCACCGGTTGAAGTGGATATTTCAACCCTGGCGCCGGGCGAGATGAGAACCATTGAATGGCGCGGCAAGCCGGTCTGGCTGATCAAGCGCACACAGGAAATGGTCGATTCGCTCAAAAAAACCGACGCGCTGGTCGCCGATCCGAATTCCGAACGCCATGACTTTTCGGTCACACCGGATTATGCGCTGAACGAATACCGTTCGATCAAACCCGAAGTGCTGGTCCTTGTGGGCATTTGCCCGCATCTGGGCTGCTCGCCGGGCGCGAAATTCCAGGAAGGCCCGCAGCCGTCGCTGCCGGATGACTGGGAAGGCGGCTTCCTCTGCCCATGCCACGGTTCGACATTCGACATGGCCGGCCGCGTATACAAGAACAAGCCGTCGCCGGATAACCTGCAAGTGCCGCGCCATATGTACGAAGGCGCTACCAAACTGGTCATCGGCAAAGACGAGAAAGGCGAGGCGTAATCATGGCTGCGTTTCAAGAAAAAAAATTGCCCGCCGACGCGCCGATAGCGGCCAAGGCACTGAATTGGGTTGACGCACGCTTTCCGGCCACCGCGCTGTGGAAGGCGCATATTTCGGAATACTACGCACCGAAAAATTTCAATTTCTGGTACGCATTCGGTTCGCTGGCGCTGCTGGTGCTGGTCATCCAGATCGTTTCCGGCATTTTCCTGGTCATGCACTACAAGCCGGACGCCACGCTGGCGTTCGCATCGGTCGAATACATCATGCGCGACGTGCCGTGGGGCTGGCTGGTGCGCTACATCCATTCGACCGGCGCATCTGCGTTCTTCATCGTGGTCTATCTGCACATGGTGCGCGGCCTGCTGTACGGCTCGTACCGCAAACCGCGTGAGCTGGTCTGGCTGTTCGGCGTCGGCATTTTCCTGTGCCTGATGGGCGAAGCGTTCTTCGGCTACCTGCTGCCTTGGGGCCAGATGTCGTACTGGGGCGCACAGGTGATCGTCAACCTGTTCGGCGCAATCCCGTTCATCGGTCCCGATCTGTCGTTGTGGATCCGCGGCGATTACGTCGTTTCCGACGCCACGCTGAACCGCTTCTTCGCGTTCCACGTGATCGCCATTCCGCTGGTGCTGATCGGCCTGGTCGTCGCGCACATCATCGCGCTGCACGAAGTGGGCTCGAACAATCCGGACGGCATCGAAATCAAGGAAAAGACCGATGCCAAGGGGATTCCCCTGGACGGCATTCCTTTCCATCCTTACTACTCGGTGCACGATATTTTCGCCGTGTCGATCTTCCTGCTGGTGTTCAGCGCAGTGATCTTCTTCGCGCCTGAAATGGGCGGCTACTTCCTGGAGTTCAACAATTTCATCCCGGCCGATTCGCTGAAGACGCCGCTGCATATTGCACCGGTCTGGTATTTCACGCCGTTCTACTCGATCCTGCGGGCAACGACTTCGGACTTCATGGTCTACCTCATCGCCGGCGTGGCCGCTTTCGTGGCGCTGCTGATGCTGAAATCGAAACTGAGCAAGTTCGCCAAGATCGTGGTTGCCGTGATCGGCCTGGTCGTCATCTTCGGCATGCTGAAGCTGGATGCGAAGTTCTGGGGCGTGGTGCTGATGGGCCTGTCGGTAACGATCCTGGCGGCGCTGCCGTGGCTCGATCATTCGCCGGTCAAATCGATCCGCTATCGTCCAAGCTGGCACAAATATATCTACATCCTGTTCGGTATTGCGTTCGTGGTGCTGGGCTACCTCGGTGTCGAGCCGCCTTCCGCCATCGGCAATGCAATTTCGCAGGTCGGCACCTTCGTTTATTTCGGTTTCTTCGTGCTGATGCCGTGGTGGAGCCGCATGGGGCAATTCAAGCCCGTGCCCGATCGCGTCAACTACCACCCGCACTAAGCCGCACAGAGGACATCAAATGAAATTTATAACAAAATTGATCGCGATCCTGGCACTGCTGCCGACACTGGCGCTTGCTGAAGGCGGCGAATTTCCACTGGACGCGCAGCCGAAGGGCACGACCGATCTGTCGTCGCTGCAAAACGGCGCCAAGCTGTTCGTCAATTACTGCCTGAACTGCCATTCGGCGTCGGCCATGCGTTACAACCGCCTGCGCGACATCGGCCTCTCCGAGGAACAGATCAAGGACAACCTGCTGTTCACCGGCACCAAGGTCGGCGATCTGATGAAGACTTCCATGCTGCCGGCAGACGGCAAGGCATGGTTCGGCGCAACGCCGCCGGATCTGTCGGTGATGGCGCGGGCCAAGGCATCGCACGCCGGCAGCGGCGGCGATTACCTGTACACCTATCTGCGTTCCTTCTACAAGGACGACACCCGTCCGACCGGCTGGAACAACATGGTATTCCCGAATGTCGGCATGCCGAATGCGCTGTGGGAACTGCAAGGCATCCGCACAGTCAAGATGGTTGAAGAAAAAGATCCGCATGACGAAAGCAAGTCGGTCCAGACCTTCGGCGGCTACAACCAGGTTACGCCTGGCAAGCTGTCGCCGCTGGAGTACGACAATGCGGTCGCCGATCTGGTTTCCTACATGGTATGGATGGCCGAACCCGCACAAAATACCCGTCGTCAATTGGGTGTCTGGGTTCTGTTGTTCCTGGGATTGTTCGCGGTCCTCGCGTGGCGTCTGAACGCCTCGTACTGGAAAGAAATTAAATAGTTTTTCATACCCGCAGCGACTTGCGGGTGTGCGTTTTAGGGTGAGCCGTCCAAGGCTCGCCCTGTTTGCTTTTTAAGGCACAATAATCATGATGGTTCTCTACTCAGGTACTACCTGCCCATTTTCCCAACGCTGCCGTCTGGTCCTGTTCGAAAAGGGCATGGACTTCGAAATTCGCGATGTGGATCTGTTCAACAAGCCGGAAGATATCTCCACGATGAACCCGTACGGCCAGGTCCCGATCCTGGTCGAACGCGATCTGATTCTGTACGAATCGAACATCATCAATGAATACATCGACGAACGTTTCCCGCATCCGCAGCTGATGCCGGCCGATCCGCTGATGCGCGCGCGCGCGCGCCTGATGCTGTTCAATTTCGAAAAGGAATTGTTCATTCACGTGCATACGCTGGAGAACGAAAAGACCAAGGCCGCCGAGAAAAATCATCAGAAGGCGCGCGAAGAAATCCGCGATCGCCTGACCACGCTGGCGCCGTTGTTCCTGAAGAACAAGTACATGCTGGGCGATGAATTCTCGATGCTGGACGTGGCATTGGCGCCGTTGCTGTGGCGTCTGGACCACTACGGCATCGAACTCTCGAAGACCGCTGCGCCGCTGATGAAATATGCCGAACGAATTTTCTCGCGTCCGGCTTATATCGAAGCGCTGACGCCGTCCGAAAAGGTCATGCGCCGCTAGAATATGCCTGAGATATCCACCAAACCTTATATGCTGCGCGCCATTTACGAATGGTGCACGGACAACGGCTACACGCCGCATATCGCGGTGTCGGTCGATGCCCAGACGCAGGTTCCGATGCAATTCGTCCGCAATGGCGAAATTGTGTTGAACATCAGTTTCGACGCGACCAGCGGTTTGAAAATGGACAATGACCAGATCAATTTCAGCGCCCGTTTCGGCGGCGTTGCGCGGCAGATCTCGGTGCCGGTTGCAAACGTCATCGCGATTTACGCGCAGGAAAACAATCAGGGCATGGCGTTCGAAGTCACGCCGCCGGGCGAGCGCGACAGCGCCGAACCGGCCGTCACTGAGCCGCTCGCCGGGCTGCCGGCGCCAACCGGCCCCAAGCTGGCGTCCGTGCCGCAGCCTAAATCCGGCGACGACACCCCGCCTGATCCGGACGATGGCGGACCGGCAAAAAAAGCCGATCGGCCGACACTCAAGCGGATTAAATAGAGTATAATTTCGTTCTTTCAAGTTTCGCTGGCTTAGCTCATCTGGTAGAGCACCTGACTTGTAATCAGGGGGTGGCGGGTTCAAGTCCTGCAGCCAGCACCAGTAATTCAAAAGGCCCACAGTGTATGTGGGCCTTTTTGTTTTTTACATCGCAAGTACATCACAAGCCACCATTCACACCAAAATTATCGGTTACAATGCACGCACTCTTTGGGGAGTAGCCATCTTCCGAGCAATTCGGAAGAGCCCGTGTCAACATTCTCGACTATTTCCATAGTCGTGGCACCGGTAGCCAATCTGGTAGGCGAGACCAACGACATATCCGCGTATTCGGTCGGGCGCGCGGGTGCGTCGTTGAACCTTGCCTGATCCGGATGCTTTTCAAATGAATTTCGCTGCTTTAGTTCTCCTCGCCTTGGCCATGTCGACAGATGCGTTTGCCGCCGCAATCGGCAAAGGCGCTTCGATGCCAAAACCCCATTTTTTCCAGGCTCTGCGCATTGGCGTCTTGTTTGGCGCGATCGAAGCCATCACGCCGGTTATCGGATGGCTGATCGGCTCCCTGGCAAGCAAATGGGTGGCCCAATGGGACCACTGGATTGCATTCACGCTCCTTCTCGTCCTTGGCGGCCACATGATCTGGGCCGGCCTGAAAACCGATGCCGAAGAGGAAACGGAAACCCCCAGGAATCAATCCATCCTGATGCTCGCGCTTACCGCCGTTGCGACCAGCATTGACGCGATGGCCGTCGGCGTCGGGCTGGCATTCGTGGATGTCAGCATTGGCGAGGCGGCCCTGCTGATCGGCCTGGCGACCACCACCATGGTTACGATCGGCGTGTTGCTCGGCCGCGTGCTTGGCAGCCTGATCGGCAAGCGGGCGGAAATCGTCGGCGGCCTGGTGTTAATCGGCGTGGGCGCAACGATACTGTATGAACATCTTGCGGCGTAGTTGTCTTCAACGCGGCGCCGGCGGCGGCTTCCGCCCAAGCTTTTGAAGCAGGCATGCACCGCGATCGACGCCGCGGCAAACCCCTGAGGCAATAACGCCGGTGACGGCAAGCATCGCCAAGGTATGAACGCCCACGGCCGCCAGCGCCAACGTCAGGGATCCGGACGCCGTGATTTCATGGGCGGGACCATTTCCCGCGCAAAGCGGAATCAATACCGGCACGAGCATTAATCCGGCCCCGTGCGCGGAGGACATCATGAAAGACCAGAGCGCCAATCCCGCATGGCTTGCAGGCGTCCGATAGCGCCCGGTTTTGCGGCCCAGCAAACAAGTCGCCGCGACGGCCAGCAGCAGCCCGGCCGCAAATGTTTGCAGCAAGCCGCGGTCCATGGCCAGGCCAAGCGCCACCGCGGCAGCCACGAGAGCGACCGACGCCGCGTGTCCGCAGGCGATCGGCGCCAACGCCCGCAGGGCCTGCATCCGGTCGCGCGACCGCACGCCCCAGGCGGCGGCAAACATCCAGCCGGAAGCTGGGTTCAATCCGTGCAGAGCGCCGGCTCCCGCAACCGCCAGCCATGGCCAAAGGTTCGACATGCCGTGCTCGCGCGCCCAGGCTGTCCGCCGCTTCAGGCCGAAGGGGAATGGCAGCACGACCCGGCCGCTGTCTTTGCTGCCGGCTCCGGCTCATAGCGGTCGTGATGGCGCACCCATTCCATTTTGCGCGGAACGTCCCTTTCATCGCGCCCCTTGGGCATCAGATCCATCATCTTGTACGCGCCTATCATCACTTCCACGCCGCGGCCGTAGGTCGAATAGGTGTGAAAGATTTCGCCGGCATCGTTCTTGTAGAACACGCTGATGCCGGGCATCTCTTCGGCCGCGAAGGACTTCATGCCGTAGTTGTAGTAGATCTCGCCCCTGGCCTGTGCTTCCGGCGTGAAGCTGACGTCGAAGTCGTAGTTGAAATCGCTGTCCTGCGAGGATACCCATTCGAAGCGCCAGCCCATGCGGTTGCGGAAGCGCTCGATGTCGGCCAGCGGCGCGCGCGAAACGGCCACCAGCGTAATGCCGCGATGGGCCAGATGCACATTCATGCCGTCGGTATGGTCGGCCATGAAAGAACAGCCCGTACAGCCTTGCTCCCAGCCCGGAACGAACATGAAATGCTGCACCAGCAACTGGCTGCGGCCGTCGAAAAGATCGGCGAGCGTACGGTGCCCGTCGGGCGTGTCGAAGACGTAATTCTTTTCGACGCGTTCCCAAGGCAGTTCGCGGCGTTCACGCGCAACCTGGTCCTGCAGATGCATCAATTCCTTTTCGCGCGCCAGCAGGGCGCGGCGCTCGCGCAGCCATTGTTCGCCGGATACGACGGGATGGTTGCCGATATTTGCTTCGATGGTGGTATTCATACTGTTCTCCCTGGCTCGAAGAGCCGTTCAAGATTAGTGATTTGGCTAACCGATTTCAATGCGCCGGCCGCGGATCCAATCAGGGCCGGACGCCTTTCGGACGCCGCACGGCGCGCACTTTTCCGCTCGAGCCGCCGCCGCAATAGAACAGATCCGCGCCGTCGGATTCGAGCCCGCTGACGGCGGTGCCTTGCGGCATTTCCAGCCGTTCGAGCACGGCGCCGCTGACGGGATCGATGCGGCGGATGTCGCTCTCGTCGCCTTCCCATGTCCCGTGCCACAGCTCGCCGTCGACCCAAGTCACGCCGGTGACGAAACGGTTGGAATCGATGGTGCGGATGATGGCGCCGGTGGCCGGGTCGATCTGATGGATCTTGCGGTCACGATGCTGGCCTACCCACAGGCTGCCTTCGGCCCAGGCCAGGCCGGAATCGCTGCCGTTGCCGGGCGCCGGGATCGATGCCAATACCTTGCCGCTGGCGGGATCGATCTTGTCGATGCGCGCCTCGGCGATCTGATAGAGATAGGTGCCGTCGAAGGTGGTGCCGGCGTCGCAAGCGATGTCGATGGTGCGTGTGGGTGTGGGTGTGTCGCTGCCGGGCTCGAAGGCGATCAGCCTGTCGCCGGTGGCGGCCCAGACGCGTTGGCCGTCATGGGTGACGCCGGCCACTTGCGCAACGCCGGGAAAAGGGCCGTATTCGCGCACGATTTCGGCCGCATGCACTGTTGTCCCGGATTTGTTCTTGCCGGTCTTGCTGGTCTGGCTACTTTTGCCGGTGTTGCTGCCCATCGCTGTCTCCTTGTTGCGCCATGGATCGGCGCGCAAGAGAACTTTAATCCATCGGCAGCGCGGCGGGGAGTAACAAGATTGTCGTGAATCCGGCCAGCGGCGGCGACAGCCAGCGGCGCGTGCGCGTCTGTCCGATCGAGCGTACCCGTCCGGCGGCCTCCAGCTCGGCCAGCGCGCGCTGTATGCTGCGCTGGCTTGCGCCCAGGGCAAGCGCCAGGGCCGAGGTGGACCAGGGCGCGCCGTCGGAAAGCAGCGCCAGCAGCGATGCCTGATCGCCGTCGATGGGCGGCGCCAGTACGACAACGGCGCGATCGTCCAATGGCCGCAGGATGAAGCCGCGCGCGGTGGCCTCGATCCGCGCCAGCGTTGCGGCCAGCGCGCGCAAGCGGCCGATCTCGACCCGCAGGCGCGCCCGATGCGATTCGTCGGGATGACGGGTGCGGAACGCGCATGCGATCAAGGTCTCGCGATCGGCGTCGCCGGGCCAGGCCTCGGCCAGCGCACGCGCCAGCGCGAACAGTATCGGCCGGCGCGCCAGCGGGCGCCAGACCGTGCCCGCGCCCATGCCGCGACGGCAGGCGTCAAGCACCAGCGCATCGGAAGCCAGCAGCGCGGCGACTTCGTCCAGGCGCAGTGCCTGTTCGCCATCGGCGGACAGACGGCGGGCGGCGGGACGATCCAGCGCGGCCCGCGCTTCCATCGCTTCGGCCAGCAGCGCCGGCACGCGCGCGCGGCCGGCTGCTTCATGCGCGCGGGCCAGCGCAGCCCGCGCCGCATCGACACGCAGGGAACGCAGCGCCAGTTCCGCCGCCGTCAATTCGGCCACCGCCGCCAATAACGGCGGCAGGCCGCGCGCATCGAGCATTGCCAGCGCGGCTTCGGCTTCTTCGAGACGGCCGAGCAGCACCAGCCTGCGCACTGCGATCAGCCGCGCCTGCAACGCATTGGCATGATCCGCATGCGCTTCGAGTGTGGCCAGCGCAACCGTCAGCGGCCGCGGCGAGCCGCCGATATCGCGCACGGCCAGCGCCACTTCGGCTTCGGCCACCACGCAGCGGGCGCGCGCCAGTTCCTCGTGCGCGCCGAAACCGCGGGCGGCGCGCCGCAGCAGTTCACGGGCGCGCGGATGCTCGCCGAGCTGCGCCATGGCGATGCCGCGCAAGGCCAGCGCCGGCGGGTCGTCGCGCAGGGCAACGTGCTTGAGCGCGCCCAGCGCATCGCCGGCGGCGAGGGCGCGCGCCGAAGCGGCAATCAGCGAATCCATGGCAACAGCGCGGGCTTACTTGTCCTTGCCATTGAAGTGCGTCACCTTGAGCGCGGCCAGGTCGACCGCCGGCACGCAGCGCAGATTGATCGCGGCCATCGCGGCGCCGTTCGGCGCAGCGCCTTCGCCATAAGGGGCAATGCCGCATTTGGCGCAGAAATGGTGTTGGATGAGGTGATGGTTGAACGTGTAGGTCGAGACGTTCGCTTCCGGGGTTGTCAGGGTCAGCTTGTCGCGCGGGACAAAGGCCAGCAGGCTGCCCCGGCGTCGGCACAGTGAACAATTGCAATCGATCGCTTCATTGAAATCGCCTTCCACTTCGAACGCGATATTGCCGCAATGACAACTTCCTTCGTAGTGCATGATCTCTCCCGGCAGGTTTTCGATTGGGAATTATAGTCGGCGCCGGCGCCGTGGCAACGCGGAGACGGCATTTCTTATCCTGCCGCCTCGAATCCCAGAATCCGCATGGCTTTGGTCACGCTCTGCGAAAGAAACGGCGCATCTTCCCAGGGCCGGTTGCCGACATCCAGCCGCGTATGGATATTGGCGATATTCCATTGCGCGCTGCCGTGCAGTTTTTCGACTTCCTCCCATGCAAGCGGCACCGATACGCCCAGATGCGGCCGTGCGCGCGCGGACCAGGCGCAGGCCGTGGTCGCGCCGAAGCCGTTGCGCAGATAGTCGATGAATATCTTGCCGACCCGGTTGCGCGGCCCGCTCTTGGCGCTGAAGCGCTCGGGCAGCGTCGTGGCCAAGTGTTCGACGATGGTGCGCGAAAAATCCTTGATGGTGTCCCAATCGTATTGCTTGCGGATCGGCACCACCACATGCAGGCCTTTGCCGCCGCTGGTCTTGACCAGCGATTCCAGTTGCAGCTCCTGCAGGAACGAGCGCACCAGCAGCGCCGCTTCCTGCATGGCGCGCCATTCGACCTTTTCGCCGGGATCGAGATCGAAGCTGAAGCGGTCGGGTTTGGACAGCGCGCTCTTGACGCCATTCCAGGTATGGAATTCAACCACGTTCATCTGCGCCGCAGACAGCAGGCCGGCCGGCTCCGCCACCTCCAGATACGGCGGATGATCCGGATCCAGCGCCTGCGGCAGCGCACGCACGCCCGGCATGTTCGCGCGTTCGAAATGCTTCTGGAAAAACAGCTGGCCGTCGATGCCGTCCGGCGCGCGCACCAGCGATACCGGACGTCCCTGGAGGTGGGAGATCATCAACGGCGCAACCAGGGCGTAGTAGCGGATCAGCTCGATTTTGGTGGCGCCCGATGCGGGATCGATCACGCGTTCCGGATGGGTGACTTTCAGGCCGGCGAGCGGCGAGCGCACTTCAGGGGCGGCGGCCTGCGCCGTTTTTTGGGATGAAGAAGCGGCCGCGGCGGATTTTCCGGATGGGGCGACCTTGGTCACCGGCACCGGCTTTTCGCGTGTAATCGCGCGCGGCTTCTTGTCCGTGCGCAAGCCCTGGAATACCGAATGGCGAATACGGCCGTCGCTGGTCCATTGCGCGAACGAGACTTCGGCCAGTAGTTGCGGCTTGACCCAATGCGGCTTGCGATAGCGTCCGGTGGGGCCCTCGAACGGCGCCTCATCGGTATGCAGCGGCGTCAGTTTCTTGAGCAAATCGGCCAGCAGGCGGTCGTTGAATCCGGCGCCGACATTGCCGGCATAGCGCAGCTTCCCGTCTTCGTCATGGATGCCGAGCAGCAGCGAACCGATCGCCGTGCGCGACCCCTGCGGATCGGTATAGCCGCAGATCAGGAACTCCTGCCGCTGCGAGCATTTCAGCTTGATCCAGCTGGATGAGCGGCGCAATTCGTAGGTGGCGTCCTGGCGCTTGCCGATCATGCCTTCCAGGCCCATATGGCAGGCTGAGCGCATGATTTCCTCGGGGGCGATGTCGAAGGTTTCGCTGAAGCGCACGTCGGCCGGCGCATCGGCCAGCAGCGATGCCAGCAACTGCCGCCGGTCGCGCAGCGCGACCGACCGCAAATCGTAGCCGCCGCAATAGGGCAGGTCGAACAGGTAGTAGACCAGGCTCTGCGTATTCGATCCGTCGAAGGCCTGCTGCAGCGTCTGGAAATCCGGCATGCCGTTGCGGTCCAGTGCGACGATCTCGCCGTCGTACCAGCCGGGCGGCAGTTTCATTTTGGCGAGGGAAGCGGCCAGCACCGGCAATTGCCCGGTCCAGTCGTTGCCGTTGCGCGTGAACAGGCGCAATGATTTGCCGTCGATTCGCGCCAGCAGGCGGTAGCCGTCGAATTTGATTTCATATTCCCATCCCTCGGGATCGGCCGGCGGCTGGTCGACCAGGGTGGCGAGTTGCGGCGAGAGCTTGGCCGGCAATGCGGCCTTGACGGCGCCGGCGGGATATTGGCTCTTACCGGCGTGGCTCTTACCGGCGCGGTTCTTGCCGGCGGCGGGACTTTTCTTCGAAGACGACTCTGGCGTTTCGCTTTCAACGGCCGTGTCGCTTTTTTTACCGCTTCCCTTGCCGCCGCCCGGATCCTTCAGCCGCGCCACGCTGTCCGGCATTTCGTCGATCACGCTGAATTCGGCGGCGGGGCGCGCGTACTCGTCTTTTTCCTTGATCAGCAGCCAGGCTTCCTGCTTTTCCGGTTTGTCGCCGCGCGGTTTCATGCGCACCAGCGCCCAGCGGCCGTGCAGCTTGTGTCCGGTCAGATTGAATTTCAGATGGCCTTCGCGATAGCCCTTGGCGGGATCGCCGATCGGCTCCCAACTGCCCTTGTCCCAGATAATCACCTTGCCGGCGCCGTATTGCTTTTCCGGAATCTGGCCTTCGAACTTGTTATACGAGATGGGATGGTCTTCCACATGCACCGCCATGCGCTTGTCCTGGGGATCCAGGCTGGGGCCTTTCGGCACCGCCCAGCTTTTCATTGCGCCGTCCAGCTCCAGCCGGAAATCGTAGTGCAGCCGGGTGGCCCAGTGTTTCTGGATCACGAATGCCAGCGCGCCAACGCTGCCGGCGCCGGATTCCGCCGGTTCGGGCGTGATCGAGAAATTGCGTTTTGCCTTATATTTTTCCAGTAGATCGGTCATCGGGATTCACCATCGTGAAGTCGTGAGGATTGGCCGTGGGTGAAGCAATGGGAGGGTATCGAATATTCTGGAAACTTCTTCTGTGTCCCGCTATAGGACATCGCCGCATGCTGTTGTAGGCGTATCGGGGCGCAATCTTTTGTTACAAGAGTTATATATTTGCTGTATCCAGATGCGGCCCCGCAATGCGTTACTGAGCGGATGGAAACAAGTCCTGCGAAAGGATCGCCATGAGACATTTATCGATCGCCGCGATGTCGGCCGTTGCATTGCTGGCGGGATGCGTGCAGGCTTCGCCGCCAAACAGGGTATCGGCAGCGCCGGATGGCGGTATCGTGCCGCAGGAACCGCGCTATGTTTACGGCGCGCCGCAGCCCGGCTATCAGGATGGACCCGAGGCCGGCTATGGCTATAACGGCGGATATGCCGACGCCGCGCCGCAGGACGAGGCGCCTGACGAGGTTTATATCGATCCGCCGCTGGATCAGCCGCCGCCCGTCAGGGTGGAATGGGCGCCGCCGCCGTTGCTTGACGAGCCGGTGCCGCCGCAGCCCTATCCCGACGCCATCTGGACCGGCGGTTACTGGGTATGGCAGGACAACTGGGTCTGGGCGCGCGGCCGCTGGCTGGCGCCGCCGCGCCCCGATTATCGCTGGGTGCGCCCGTATTACGAGCATCGCGGCGATTCGGTGATTTTCATCAACGGTTTCTGGGCCGCGCCCGGCGTATCGTTCCGCCGGCCGCCGCCGACGCTGAATATTCCCTATGCGCGCGTGCGCCCGGGTGTGGCGCGCGGTCCGCGTCCGAGCGGTCCGGAAGGCTCGTTCATGCCGCCCCCGCATGGCGCCCGGCGCGGCGCGTTCGTTCCCGCGGCCTTGCCTGAACCGCAAGCGGTGCGTCCGCCGGAGCGCCGGCCGCCGCAGTCCGAACCGCCGCGAGCACGCGAACCGCAACCTGCGCCGGCCCCGGGCCAGGCTTCGCCGGATCGCCCGTATGAGCCCGGAACGCAAAGGCTGCCCGACCGTTCCGTGCAGGATCGCGATCGGAATCACGACCAAAACCGCGATCAAAACGGCGGCCAGGACAGAAACCGGAATCGGACGCAGGCAAGGCCGCAGGGTATGACGCCGCCTGCGCCTTCAGCGCCGTCTCCGCAAGCCGTGCCGGCGCGGCCCGACCGGCCCGATCGCGCGCGGCCGGAAAACGGTGCGCGTGCGCCATTGACGCCGCAGCCTTCGCAGGCCGATCGGAATCCGGACAAAGATCGCGAGAGGAATTCCGATAGGAATCGCGAAAGGAATTTCGACAGGAATCCGGTCGTGCGTCCGCCGCAAGTCCAGCATGTCCAACGGCCGCAGCCGCAGATTCAGCCGCAGATGCAACCGCAGGCGATGCCGCGGCCGCAGCCGTCGGTTCAGCAACATGTGCAGCCGCCTGCGTCGGCACCAGCAGCAGTGCCGCAGCCAAGGCCTGAACATCGGGCGCCGCCGCCTGCGACGCCACCCGCGGAAGCTGCTCCGGCGCAGCGCGAGGGAAGGGACAGGGACAGGGGAGGACGCGAGCGTTAGCGGCTAGTGACTAGTGGCTAGCGGCCATAGATGAAAAGCTTGTTGAAGGCCGGGCTATTGCCATGGAAGCGCACCGGCCGATGCAGCGCCGCGGTTTGCGGGGCGAGTAGGGTATGGGTGCACCAATAGCGCAGCGGATTGTCGGGCGCCGACAACAGGCGCAAGGCCATCGCGCAGCACATGCAGACCAGCAGGGCGCGGATGGCGCGGGGGCTGATGCGCATGGCGCAGGCCGCGCCGCATTGCGCTCCCAGTCCGGCCCCGGCGATCATCGCCAGCGCCACCGGCCAGACGATCGCCCCCTGGATCGCAAACGCCGCCAGCGCCCCCAGGTTGCTGGCGGCGTTCAGAGCCTTGGTGTGGGCGATCGCCTGCAGCAGCGCGCAGCCGGACAGCAATACCAGCGCCACCATATAAAACGCGCCGACCCCGGGACCGAAGACGCCATCGTAGAAACCGAGCGCGGGCGCCACCAGCAATGCAAACGCCGGCGCCGACAGTCGCGCCTTGCCGCCGTCCGCATGAATGCGCGGGCCGAACGCGAAATACAGCGCCACGCCGATCAGCAGCAGCGGCACGCCCCAGTCCAGCACACCCGCCGGCAGCAGGCTGACCGACGCCGCGCCGGCGACCGAGGCGGCTGCCGCGGCGGCCGCCGCCGGCATCAGCGTGCGCCATGCGATCAGGCCGCGCCGTGAAAACGACACGCCGGCGGAGACGCTGGCCGCCACGGCCTGGCATTTATTGGTGGCGATTGCGGCCACCGGATCGAGCCCGGCCAGCAACAGCGCCGGCAAGGTCAGCAAGCCGCCGCCGCCTGCGATTGCATCCAGGAAGCCGCCCGCCACCGCCACCAGAAACATCGCCAGCACGCCGGCCATCCCTACATCTCCGCTCACGATCATGATTGTCCCCGCCCGTTATAAGGTGAGGACAAACTAAACAGATCAATGCGCCGGCGCTAGTTGGCAGCAGCCTAAACAAAGTACGGATAAATCCTATAAATTGGAAAAACGATTTATGGCATCATTCGTTCTTCGGGGCCATCGCCTATCTTTCCTTCTTTCTTCTGGATTTCAATTCATCATGAGCGCAGCCAAATCCGATCTGATTCCCGTTTCCCTGCTGACCGGTTTTCTCGGCAGCGGCAAAACCACCTTGCTCAATCATCTGGTGCATCAGCCCGCCATGCGCGACACGCTGGTGATCATCAATGAATTCGGCGAGATCGGCCTTGACCATCTATTGGTTGCGCACAGCGAAGAAAACGTGGTTGTTGAAATGAGCAGCGGCTGCCTGTGCTGCACCATCCGCGGCGATCTGCAAAAAACCCTGAAGGACGCGCATTGGCGTTTCGCACGTAATGCCCAGCGTCAGTTCAACCGGGTTTTCATCGAAACCACCGGCCTGGCCGATCCGATGCCGATCCTGCATACCCTGATGGCCGATGCCGAGCTCTCGCAGCATTACCGTCTGGACGGCGTGATCGCCACCATCGATGCCGTCAACGGCATGGCGACGCTGGACGAGCATCAGGAAGCGGTGCGCCAGGCCGCGGTAGCCGATCGCCTGCTGCTGACCAAGACCGATCTGGCCGATGCGGCGCAAGTGGCCGCTTTGCGGCAGCGGCTGGCGGCCATCAATCCGGGCGCGGCGCAGACGGCGATATTGAACGGCGCGGTCGAAGCCGACACCTTGTTCGACCTCGGGCTGTTCCGCGCCGAAGGCAAATCGCTGGATGTGCAGAAATGGCTGAATGAAGAGGCCTACAAGGAAAAGGGCGACCATGATCACGATCATCATCACGGCCATGCGCATGCACACCACGATCATGATCACGGCAACGACCGCGGCCAGGACGCCCACGACGTCAACCGCCACGACGACCGCATCCGCGCCTTCTGCTTTACTTTCGACAAGCCGATCGATCCGGCGATGTTCGAGGAATGGCTGACCTTGCTGATGTCGCTCAAGGGCGGCGATATGCTGCGCCTGAAGGGCATCCTGAACCTGGCCGGCCACAGCGGCCCGACGGTGATCCACGGCGTGCAGCATATCTTCCATCCGACCATCGAACTGCCGGCCTGGCCTTCGGAAGATCACAGCACGCGCATCGTCTTCATTACCCGCGACATCGACAAGGCGCTGATCGAAAAGACCTTCGACGCCTTCATGCGCACGCAACTGCAGATCGACCAGGCCTCGGCGGCCTGGTAGCGCGGGAAGTGCAGGAAGTTCAAGACGTTCAGGAGGCGGATCAGGCCGGCGGCATGCCGTGTTCGACACGCAGCTTGTTTTTGGCGGTAAACAACTCTTCTCCCAGCTGATCCAGATTCAGGCCGGATGTTTCCGCCTTCGGAAACATCTCTTTTTCTTCCTCTTCGACATGATGCTCAATCTGTTCGCTCAGGACCTTGATCTTGGCGTCGAACATCGGGTCGTCCGGCTTCAGCGCGCCCAACTGTTCGATCAGTTCCTTGGCGCCGGCATGCTCGACCACGGCTTCGTTGACCAGGTCGTCGTCATGCACCGCGCCGCGTACGCGCGGATAAAAGAGCTTTTCCTCGATCTCCATATGGATCAGCAGCGCGCCGCAGACTTTTTTGGCGATCTCGAACTTTTCCTGCGTTTTGTCGGTGTCCTTGAGTTTCTCGTACTGCGCGAAAAGATCTTCCGCTTCGCGGTGGTCGGCTTTCAGCAGCGCAATGGCGTCTTGGGTAACAGTGGTTGTCATGATTGGATCCTCATCCTCTGGGAGACATGCGACATGCATGCCGTGAGGCGGATTATGGCCGCGCCGCGACGCGCCCAGTATCAGACAAACGCTGTAATGCCTGTGGGGAAACGACGCGATTTCATACGGACTACGCTTGAATCTCCAGCCGCGTTTCGGTCAGCAGTTTTTTGATCTCCGGCACGCAGGAGCCGCAATTGCCGCCGGCTTTCAGGCAGGCGGTGACCTGCGTCACGCTGTCCAGATTGCCCGCGCGGATGGCGTCGCAGATGGTATTGCTGCCGATTCCATAGCAGGAGCAGATGGTGCGGCCGGTATCGATGCCGGGCTCGGCCGGCTGGCCCAGCAGCAGGCCGGTGCGGTCGAGATCGTCCAGCCGCGGTTTTTCGAACAAGCCGGCCAGCCAGGCGCGCGGCGGCAGCGCGGCCGTGCTGCTCAGGAAAATGCACTTGTCGATGCGCTGATCGACCACATGCACCGCGCGGTAGACGCCGGCGCTCTTGTCTTCGTATTCCAGCCAGTCGGCATCGGGGTCGGCGATATCGAGCAGCGCGCGCGCCCAGGCGCGGTGATCGTCAATGGCTTCCCGTCCGGAAAATTCGTAGCGCACGAATTGCTTGCCGCGGATGCGGGTCCAATAGGTCAACTGGTCCGCGGCAATCGCATCGCGGCTCAGGATGAAACCGTGCCAGGCGACATGAAACGGTTCGATGCGCACCGGCGTGTGCTTGAATTCCGGCTCGCCGGAAACCGGATCGACCACCGGATTGACCAGGCCGCCGACACGCGCATCGGATGCGGTCTGGCCGTTCCAGTGAATGGGCACGAACAGACTGCCGCGCGCGATGCCGCCGCTGGTCTGCACGCGCGCCACCATGGCGCCCCAGCGTGTGGCGATGCGCGCCAGCTGGCCGGCCTGCACCCCGTACAGCAGGGCGTCCTGCCCGTGCAGATCGATAAACGGTTCGGGCGTGTGCTCGGCCAGCCGCGCCGATTTCCCGGTGCGCGTCATCGTATGCCATTGATCGCGCATGCGGCCGGTGTTCAGAATCAATGGATAGCCGTCATCCGCGGCATGCATGGGCGCGCGCGGCGGGGTCGCGATGAAGCGCGCCTTGCCGTCGGCGTGCGCATAACGGTGGTCGGCGAACAGCCGCTGGGTGCCGGCGGCCGCGCCGGAGGGCTTGCGCGAGACCGGCCATTGAATCGGCTGCAGGCCGTCGAATTGCGCGCGGTCCATGCCGGCCAGGCCGTCGAGATTGAAGACGCGCGGTATGGCATCTTCGCCGCTGCCGCCGTTCCGGTAGGCGCTCAGCCGCGCGTGTTCGTCGAACACCTCGTGCGCCGCATTGAAGCCGAAGCCCGTGTAACCCATGCGCTGCGCCACCTGGCACAGGATCTGCCAGTCCGGCCGGGTTTCCCCCGGCGGCGCCAGGAAGCTGCGCTGGCGCGAGATGCGCCGTTCCGAATTGGTCACGGTGCCGTCTTTTTCGCCCCAGCCCTGCGCCGGCAGCAGGATATGGGCGAAGGCATTGGTATCGGTGCGTTCGACGATGTCCTGGCAGATCACCAGTTCGCATTTCTCCAGCGCGCGCTGCACCTGGCCGGCGTCCGGCAGGCTGACCATCGGATTGGTCGAAACGATCCAGACCGCCTTGACGCGGCCGGCTTCGATGGCCTGGAACAGGTCGACCGCTTTCAGGCCGGGGCGCTCGGCAATGCGCGGCGAATCCCAGAAAGTCTGCACCGCGGCGCGATGCGCAGGCTGCTCCAGATCCATATGCGCAGCCAGCATATTGGCCAGGCCGCCGACTTCGCGTCCGCCCATGGCGTTCGGCTGGCCGGTGATCGAAAACGGCCCCATGCCGGCGCCGCCGATGCGGCCGGTGAGCAGATGGCAATTGATGATGCTGTTGACTTTGTCGGTGCCGGCCGACGACTGGTTAACGCCTTGCGAAAAGGCGGTGATGACCTTGGCGGTGACGCTGAACTGCTGGTAGAAATCGAGCAGATCCTGCAATGGGATGCCGCACACTTGCGCCACCGCGGCCGGATCGGTGCAGTCGATCTCGGCGGCGGCCAGCGCGGCCTCCAGGCCATTCGTATGGCCGGCGATGAATTCGCGGTCGGCGGCGCCGTTGCGTTCGAGATAGCACAGCAGGCCGTTGAACAGCCAGACGTCGGTGCCGGACCTGACCGGCAGATGCATGTCGGCCTGTTCGCAGGTCGCGGTGCGGCGCGGATCGACCACTACCAGTTTCATCGCGGGCCGGTCCAGCTTGGCCTGCATGATGCGCTGGAACAGGATCGGATGGCACCAGGCGGTGTTCGATCCGGCCAGGACGATCATGTCGGCCTTTTCCAGGTCGTCGTAGCACAGCGGCACCAGGTCGGCGCCGAATGCGCGCTTGTGGCCGGCCACGGCCGAGGACATGCACAGGCGTGAATTGGTATCGATGTTGGCGCTGCCGATATAGCCCTTCATCAGCTTGTTGGCGACGTAATAATCTTCTGTCAGCAACTGGCCCGAGACATACAGCGCCACCGCATCCGGGCCATGGCGTTCGATGATGCCGCGCAGGCCGCCGGCCACGGCGTCCAGCGCCTGATCCCAGCCCACCCGCTTGCCGTGTATTTGCGGATATAGCAGGCGTCCCTCGAGATCGACGGTCTCGCCCAGCGCGGCGCCCTTGACGCACAGCTTGCCGGCATTGGCCGGATGCGACTCGTCGCCCGCCACCGCGACGTTGCCGTCGGCATCCAGCGTGGCGCGCACGCCGCAGCCGACGCCGCAATACGGACAGGTGGTCAGGGTGCCGCTTTTGGCGGAGGAGGGCAGGGAGAGATTCAAGGCATTGCTCCGTTCAGGCCGCGGCCTGTTCGCACAAGGCGCGGCCGAACAGCAGGCGATGGCGCATGGCGCCGACATCGGCGCCGCGCTGGATCAGATCGAAGTAGAACGGCCCGTCCTTGACGTCGCCATACAGGACGGCGCCGATCAGGCGGTCTTCCTTCAGCACCAGGCGCTTGTAGATGCCGCGGCGCGGATCGCGCAGGATCAGGTCTTCGCTGCCGGCGCCGCCGATGAAGTCGCCTGCGGAATACAGGTCCACGCCGGTCACCTTGAGCTTGGTGGCGGTGGCCTGCTGCACGTAGCGCCGGTGTCCGGCGTTGGCCAGATGCGCGCCGCAGACGCGCGCCTGGTCCCAGATCGGCGCCACCAGGCCGAAGGTGGCCTTGCGGTGCTGCACGCATTCGCCCACCGCGTAGATGCGCGGATCGTAGGTCTGCAGCGTGTCGTCGACCACGATGGCGCGTTCGCAATGCAGGCCGGCCTGCTGCGCCAATTGAATGTTCGGACGCACGCCGGCGGTCATCACCACCAGATCGGCGGGGATGGCGCTGCCGTCCTTGAATGCGACCGCCGTCACATGATCCTTGCCGATGAGGGCGCTGGTATCGGTTTCCAGCAGGAAGCGCAGGCCTTTCGCTTCCAGCGCCTTCTTCAGCAGGATCGCGGCGGACTGATCCAGTTGCCGGTCCATCAGATGCGCGCCTTTATGCACCACTGTCACCTCCATGCCCTGGCGCTGCAGGCCGTTGGCGGCTTCCAGCCCCAGCAGGCCGCCGCCGATCACCACGGCGTGGCGCTTGTCGCGCGCCGCATGCAACATAGTTTCGACATCCTGGATATCGCGAAAGCCGATCACGCCGGGCAGCTTGTGGCCTTGCACCGGAATGATGAACGGCGTGGAGCCGGTGGCGATCAGCAGGCGGTCGTAATACGCTTCGACGCCGTTGCGCGAACGCACGAAACGCCGCTTGCGGTCGATGTATTCGATCGGGTCGCCCGCATGCAGCATGATGCCGTTGCCGCTGTACCATTCGCGCGTATGCAGCATGATGTCGTCGACCTGCTTGTCGCCGGCCAGCATCGGCGAGAGCAGGATGCGATTGTAATTGCCGTGCGGCTCCGCGCCGAACACCGTAATGCCGTACAGATCCGGCGCCAGCTTCAGCAGTTCTTCCACGGTGCGCATCGCGGCCATGCCGTTGCCGATCACCACCAGCGACAGCTTGGCGGGGATGGCCGGCATGGAGGCCTGCGCGGGCGCGCCGGCTTGGCTGATTTTCGGCTTGCTTATCTGGCTGTTCATCGGTGCATTCATTTTTTTCAGTGCCTTCAGCCGCCTTCTAGGCAGCCACCCAGATTTTGCCGTCTTCGATGCGTGTCGGATAGGCGGTCACGGAATGCTCAGGCGCTTCCAGGCATTCGCCGGTCTGCAGATCGAAATGCTGTTTATAGATCGGCGAGGCCACCACGATGCGCTCGCCCAGATTGCCGACCAGGCCGCGCGACAATACGGCCGCCCCGGAATTCGGATCGACATTCTGGATGGCGAAGTAACGGTCGGCCTGGGTGGGCGCCTGGCCTTGGCCCTGGCCGCCGACGCGGACATGGAATACCGCGATCTGCTCGCCGGCGACCAGGGCGCAGACGCCGGTATTGGGCACGATCTCATTGAGTTGGCAGACCGGCGTCCAGCGCTGGATGGCTTGTTCGCTATGCATGATGGTTCCTTGGTTCTTCGATTCTTCAAGCAACTTGCACGATCGGAATCGTGACCCGCTGCTTTTCTTCCGGCGTGGCCGGGCGTATCTGTCCGCGTTCTTCCATGAAGACCACGTTGCGGTCTTGCTGTTCGCTGTTGACGAAATGGCGGAAGCGCCGGCGGGTTTCCGGATCGGAGACGGCCTTTTTCCATTCGCATTCGTAAGCGTCGACCACCAGTTGCATCTCGGCCTCGAGTTCGGCGGCGATGCCCAGTTTGTCCTCCAGCACCACCTGCTTCAGATAGTCCAGCCCGCCTTCCAGATTGTCGCGCCAGACGCTGGTGCGCTGCAGGCGGTCGGCGGTGCGCACGTAGAACATCAGGACGCGGTCGATGGTGCGGATCAGGGCGGCGCGGTCCAGGTCGGTGGCCAGCAGTTCGGCGTGGCGCGGCTTCATGCCGCCGTTGCCGCAGACATACAGGTTCCAGCCTTTTTCGGTGGCGATCACGCCGATGTCCTTGCTCTGCGCCTCGGCGCATTCGCGCGTGCAGCCGGACACGCCGAACTTGATCTTGTGCGGCGCGCGCAGGCCCTTGTAGCGGTTTTCGAGATCGATGGCCAGGCCCATGCTGTCGTCCACGCCGTAGCGGCACCAAGTCGAGCCGACGCAGGATTTGACGGTGCGCAGCGCCTTGCCGTAGGCATGGCCGGTTTCGAAACCCGCGGCGATCAGTTCTTCCCAGATCGGCGGCAATTGCTCGACGCGCGCACCGAACAGATCGATGCGCTGGCCGCCGGTGATCTTGGTGTACAGGCCGTATTTCTTGGCGATGTGGCCGATGGCGATCAGGCCGTCGGCCGTGACTTCGCCGCCGGCCATGCGCGGCACCACCGAATAGGTGCCGTCCTTCTGGATATTGCCGAGGAAATAATCGTTGCTGTCCTGCAGGCTGGCGTGTTCCTTCTTCAGCACGAAATCGTTCCAGCAGGATGCCAGGATGCTGGCCGCCAGCGGCTTGCAGATATCGCAGCCGAGACCCTTGCCGTGCTGCGCCAGCAAGGCGTCGAAGGTCTTGATGGCGCCCACGCGCACCAGGTGGTACAGCTCCTGGCGCGAATAGGCGAAGTGTTCGCAGACATGGTTGTTGACCGCCATGCCCTGCTTTTTCATTTCCGATTTCATGATCTGCGTCACCAGCGAGACGCAGCCGCCGCACGAGGTGCCGGCCGCGGTGCAGCTTTTGACCGCGCCGATGGAGGTGGCCCCGTCGCGCACCGCGGCGCAGATCGCGCCTTTGGAAACGTCGTTGCAGGAACAGATCTGCGCGCCGTCCGGCAAGGCGTCCACGCCGAGGCCGGGTTTGGCGTTGCCTTCGGCTTGCGGCAGAATCAGGAATTCGGGCGATTCGGGCAGTTCGATCCGGTTCAGCATCATCTGCAGCAGCGTGCCGTATTCGCTGGCGTCGCCGACCATCACGCCGCCCAGCAAGTATTTGCCACAATCGGAAACCACGATTTTCTTGTAGATCTGTTTGCGTTCGTCGGTGAATTGATACGAGCGGCTGCCTTCGGCCTTGCCGTGCGGATCGCCGATGCTGGCCACGTCGACGCCCATCAGCTTGAGCTTGGTGCTCATGTCGGCGCCCTTGAATTCGCCGGCCTCGCCGATCAGATGCCTGACCGCGATGCGCGCCATTTCATAGCCGGGCGCGACCAGGCCGAAAATCTGGCCTCCCCACAGCGCGCATTCGCCGATGGCGTACACATCGGGATCGGAAGTCAGGCAGCTGTTGTCGATCACGATGCCGCCGCGCGGCCCCACTTCCAGGCCGCTTTCGCGCGCCAGTTCATCGCGCGGGCGGATGCCGGCCGAAAATACGATCATGTCGGTTTCGAGATGGCTGCCGTCGGCGAAGTTCATGCGGTGCGTGGCGCTTTCGCCGTCGACGATTTCCAGCGTATTTTTTTGCGTATGCGCGGTGACGCCGAGATTCTCGATTTTCTTGCGCAGGATGCGGCCGCCGCCTTCATCGACCTGCACCGCCATCAGGCGCGGCGAGAATTCGACGACATGGGTTTCCAGCTGCATGTCGCGCAAGGCCTTCGCGCATTCCAGGCCCAGCAGGCCGCCGCCGACCACCACGCCGGACTTGGCGCGCCGGCCGCATTCCAGCATCGCTTCGAGGTCTTCGATGGTGCGGTAGACGAAGCAATCCTTGCGGTCGTTGCCCGGCAATTGCGGCATGAACGGATAAGAGCCGGTCGCCATGATCAGCTTGTCGTAGGAGAGGATTTCGCCGGTGCTGACGGTCACCGTTTTGGCGGCGCGGTCGATGCTTGCGGCGCGCGCATTGAGTTTCAGCAGAACGTTGTTGCGCTCGAAGAAGCCGGCCGGCACCAGCGACAGATCTTCTGCGGATTTGCCGGCGAAAAATTCGGACAGGTGCACCCGGTCGTAGGCCGGACGCGGCTCTTCGCACAGAACCGTGACTTCAAGGCCGGGCAGGCCGCTGTCGGCCACGCTTTCCAGGAATTTGTGGCCGACCATGCCATGACCGATGACGATGATTTTCATGATGCTTGCTCCAAGGCGTCAATACTGTTTGTCCGCGCAAAACGAAAAGCGCCCGCTCTTCATGGTTGCAAAACCCCATGCCGAGCGGACGCCGTTGTCCTTGCAGACCCCACATTGGATCTGCGTAAAATTGTGTGGATCGTCATTGATCCTGCGGTGTAGGCAAGCAAACACCGTGCCATCATGTGAAATCGCCTTCGGCCGCAGCGTTCGGAGCCGGACAGCGGCGGCGGCCGGCCGCTGGGCGTGGCGCGGTGCGCCGTAATGGAACGTTTTGGAATCTTCCGGCGGCGCGTCCGCCTGAAAATGGTGCGGCGCCGTTTTATCCATCGGCTATGGGAATCGAAAAGCGGCTGGCGTGCCGTAGAATCAAGTAATTCAAATTAGGCTTGCATAAATCACTGTTCTTTTATACAGTGCTGTTTGTTGAACGAAAATCCGATCTCCCTTTGCTGAAAGACCATTGTTATGAACGATAAGAAACCTGTCGACGCGTCGGAAAAGAGCAAGGCGCTGGCCGCCGCCTTGGCGCAAATCGAAAAGCAATTCGGCAAGGGCTCGGTGATGCGCATGGAAGATGGCCTCGTCGTCGAGGAAATCGCCGTCGTGTCGACCGGTTCGCTGGGCCTGGACGTCGCGCTGGGCGTCGGCGGCCTGCCGCGCGGCCGGGTGATCGAAATTTACGGTCCGGAATCGTCCGGTAAAACCACGCTGACGCTGCAGGCCATCGCCGAAATGCAGAAGCTCGGCGGCACCTGCGCGTTTGTCGACGCGGAACATGCGCTCGACGTCGGCTATGCCCAAAAGCTGGGCGTGAATCTGTCCGAATTGCTGATTTCGCAGCCCGATACCGGCGAACAGGCACTTGAAATCACCGATGCGCTGGTCCGTTCCGGCGGCGTCGACCTGATCGTCATCGACTCGGTGGCGGCATTGACGCCACGCGCCGAAATCGAAGGCGACATGGGCGATTCGCTGCCGGGTTTGCAGGCGCGCCTGATGTCGCAGGCCCTGCGCAAACTGACCGGCAGCATCAACCGCACCAATACCACCGTGATCTTCATCAACCAGATCCGCATGAAGATCGGCGTGATGTTCGGCAGCCCGGAAACCACGACCGGCGGCAATGCGCTCAAATTCTACGCATCGGTCCGGCTGGATATCCGCCGCACCGGCTCGATCAAGGCCGGCGATGAGGTCATCGGCAGCGAAACCAAGGTCAAGGTCGTCAAGAACAAGGTGGCGCCGCCGTTCAAGGAAGCGCGTTTCGATATTCTTTACGGAGAAGGCACCTCGCGCGAAGGCGAAATCATCGATCTCGGTTCCGATCACAAGATCATCGAAAAATCCGGCGCCTGGTACAGCTATAACGGCGAACGCATCGGCCAGGGCAAGGACAATGCGCGCAATTTCCTGAAAGAGCGCCCGGAACTGGCCCGCGAGATCGAAAACAAGGTGCGCGCCGTACTGGGCGTGCCGGAACTGGGTTTGCTGAAGGGCGAAAAGCCGGCCAAACCCGCCAAGCCGGCCAAGGCTGGCAAAGTGGCTGATTCGGTCGATACCGAGTCGTCCGATGCAGCCGAGTCCGACGCTTAAGCACGTAAAGTACTTAAGCGTACATAAGCTCCCAACGCGTCAAGCTTTAGCTTCCCGGCCCGTGTTTTCAGACTGAAATGGCGAGACCTTCCATCAGTCTGAAAGCACGGGCCTTGCGTTATCTGTCGATGCGCGAACACAGCCGCATCGAGTTGGCGCGCAAGCTCGCGCGCTATGCCGAAGAAGGCGACGACATCGAGGCCCTGCTCGATACGCTGGAGGCCGCCAATTTCCAATCCCAAAGCCGTTTTGCCGAATCGCTGGTGCATCGGCGCGCGCATCGCTTCGGCAACAGCCGGATCGCGATGGAACTGCAAAGCCACGGCCTCGACGCCGAAACGCTGGCTGCCGCCAAGGGCGAGCTGGCCCGGGATGAAGCCGGCCGCGCCTGCGAAGTCTGGCGCAAGAAATTCTCTCATCCGCCGCGGGATGCCGCCGAGCGCGCCAAGCAGATGCGCTTTTTGCAGCAACGCGGCTTTTCCCATCCCGCGATCCAGGCCGCGATGCGCGCCGCGGAGCGCAATGAGGACGACGAGGACGGTGCATAGGAGACTGTTGCAAAGTTTCCTCCCCCATTCGGGTGCTGTTGATACGCCAGCTGTGCTAGAATTTCGCAGTTTTGCTGCGCCGCAATCCGGTCGTTGTCGGAAATATTCCGGCGGTTATTGGCAAGCGGCAACGATTAATGGCGTTCCACTGGCATCTATGCCCCTATCAAATCTTAATTCCCGCCGGATTCCGCCGTCCTCATCTGCGATAGCCGCTGTCCTCATGTGCGACAGCAACCGGCGTGCCTGCGATCCGGCATTACCAGGTTTCATCACATCGTCACCAGTTTCGTTCGTTCAATTTCAATATCAATCAGTATCTGAAGGGAAGCTCGCATGAAAATCCATGAGTATCAGGGCAAAGAAATCCTCCGCAAGTTCGGTGTCACCGTGCCGCGCGGCATTCCATGTCTGAGCGTCGATGAGGCTGTCAAGGCCGCTGAAACGCTGGGCGGCAAAGTCTGGGTCGTGAAGGCGCAGATCCACGCAGGCGGCCGCGGCAAGGGCGGCGGCGTCAAAGTCGCGAAATCGCTGGAACAAGTCAAAGAATACGCACAACAAATCCTCGGCATGCAGCTGGTCACGCACCAGACCAGCGCCGAAGGCCAGAAAGTCCGCCGCCTGCTGATCGAAGAAGGCGCCGACATCAAGAAAGAACTGTACGTCAGCCTGGTGACCGATCGCGTCAGCCAGCGCGTGGTGCTGATGGCATCGAGCGAAGGCGGCATGGACATCGAAGAAGTCGCCGAATCCCATCCTGAACTGCTGCACACTGTCGTGATCGATCCGGCCACCGGCCTGACCGACGCCGACGCCGACAGCATCGCCAAGAAAATCGGCGTGCCTGAAGCCTCCGTGGTCGACTGCCGCAAGAATCTGCAGGGCCTGTACCAGGCTTACTGGGAAACCGATGCATCGCTGGCCGAAATCAACCCGCTGATCCTGACCGGCGACGGCAAGGTGATCGCACTGGACGCCAAATTCAACTTCGACTCGAACGCGCTGTTCCGCCGTCCTGAAATCGTCGCTTACCGCGATCTGGACGAAGAAGATCCGGCTGAAATCGAAGCATCCAAGTTCGACCTGGCCTACATCTCGCTGGACGGCAATATCGGCTGCCTGGTCAACGGCGCCGGCCTGGCCATGGCCACCATGGACACCATCAAGCTGTTCGGCGGCGAGCCTGCCAACTTCCTCGACGTCGGCGGCGGCGCCACGACAGAGAAAGTGACTGAAGCATTCAAGATCATGCTGAAGAATCCTGGCCTGAAAGCCATCCTCGTCAACATCTTCGGCGGCATCATGCGCTGCGATGTGATCGCTGAAGGCGTTATCGCCGCATCCAAAGCCGTTTCGCTGAATGTGCCGCTGGTCGTGCGCATGAAGGGCACCAACGAAGAGCTGGGCAAGAAATTGCTGGCCGATTCGGGCCTGCCGATCATTGCAGCCGACAGTATGGAAGAAGCCGCGCAAAAAGTTGTCGCGGCCGCCAAGTAATTAACGGATATTAGCGAGGAATTAATATGTCGATTCTCATCAACAAAGATACCAAAGTCATCACCCAGGGGATTACCGGCAAGACCGGCCAGTTCCATACCCGTCTGTGCCGCGATTACGCAAACGGCAAGGCCGCGTTCGTCGCGGGCGTCAATCCGAAGAAGGCCGGCGAAGATTTCGAAGGCATCCCGATTTTCGCAACCGTCTCCGACGCCAAGGCCAAGACCGGCGCGACCGTCTCGGTCATCTACGTGCCGCCTGCGGGCGCCGCCGCCGCGATCTGGGAAGCCGTCGAAGCCGAACTGGATCTGGCCATCTGCATCACCGAAGGCATTCCTGTACGCGACATGCTGGCGTTGAAAGACCGTATGGCAAAGGCCGGCAGCAAGACACTGCTGCTCGGACCGAACTGCCCGGGCCTGATCACACCGGACGAAATCAAGATCGGCATCATGCCGGGCCACATCCATAAAAAAGGCCGCATCGGCGTGGTTTCGCGCTCCGGCACATTGACCTATGAAGCAGTGGGTCAATTGACCGCGCTGGGCCTGGGTCAATCGTCGGCGGTCGGCATCGGCGGCGATCCGATCAACGGCCTGAAGCACATCGACGTGATGAAGCTGTTCAACGACGATCCCGATACCGACGCGGTCATCATGATCGGTGAAATCGGCGGACCGGACGAAGCCAACGCTTCGTACTGGATCAAGGACAACATGAAGAAACCTGTGGTCGGTTTCATCGCCGGCGTGACAGCGCCTCCAGGCAAGCGCATGGGCCATGCCGGCGCGCTGATCTCCGGCGGCGCCGATACCGCGCAAGCCAAGCTGGACATCATGGAAGCCTGCGGCATTACCGTGACCAAGAATCCATCGGAAATGGCGCGTCTGCTGAAGAAGATGCTGTAATATCCCGTTCCCACGGACAGAAAGGAGGGCCTTTGCGGCCCTCCTTTTTTTTGTATGAAAATTACGGAAAACCGGTATTCACGGCGCTTGCGCATTTAGAATAGCCGCTGGCGCTGGATTGCAGCGATGAATAAAGGAGCAAGATGGAATTTTTAGCGAATTTGAATTGGGTTGCGGTCGGCCAGATTATCCTGATCGATATCCTGCTGGGCGGAGACAATGCAATCGTCATCGCGCTGGCCTGCCGCAACCTGCCGCCGAAAATGCGCACGCGCGGCATCATCTGGGGCACGTTCGGCGCCGTCGGCATCCGTATCGTCCTGATCGCATTCGCGGTAACCTTGCTGAACCTGCCGTTCATCAAAATGATCGGCGGCCTGCTGCTGCTGTGGATCGGCATCAAGCTGTTGTCGGACGACGACAGCCACGGCGACATCGCCGGCAGCGACCGCCTGCTCGCCGCCATCAAGACCATCATTGTCGCCGACCTCGTCATGAGCGTGGACAACGTGCTGGCCGTCGCCAGCGCCGCCTCCCAGGCCGCCGGCGAGCACCAGTTCATGCTGGTGGTATTCGGCATCCTGATCAGCATCCCGATCATCATCTGGGGCAGCACCCTGGTATTGCGCCTGATGGAACGCTTTCCCATTATCATCACGCTCGGCGCCGCACTGCTCGGCTATCTGGCCGGCGGCATGATCTTCACCGATACGGCCGTATCGCCATGGCTGATCGCCAACCTGCCGGTGGCCAATGACTTCGTCGTGCCGGGGCTCGGCATGCATCTGAGCCTGCCGGGCGTGGTGCTGGCGGTCGTGGTGGTGGCGGCGGGTACATATCTGGCCCGGAAAAAGCAGGCTGCCGGCGCGCAGCATCCTTAAAAAGGGCAGCCGATATTCGCGGACTAATAACAGGTTCGGCGATAATTGGCTGTCGGTATAATCCGCAAAACAAAAAAATTTTCTGAGGATGTAATCATGACCGCAACACAAAGCCCGGCTGCTGCTCCTGCCAAGGCCAAGCAGCCCCGGCAAACGCTTTATGCGAAATCGCTCGGCTTCACGCTGATCGAACTGATGATGGTGCTGGCAATCATCGGCATTCTGGCCACAATCGCCATTCCCCAGCTCCGCAATTACATGACGCGCACCCGCGTCACCGAAGGACTGAACCTCGCGGCGACGTACAAGCTGGCCGTGGAGGAACTCGCCGCCAGCAACAACAACACGTTCACCAAGGAGCAACTGGCCTTGCTCGATTTCGTGCCGACGCAGAATGTGCAGAACATCACGGCGTCGCCGATGAACAACGGCTCCGGCGGCATCGTCACGATCACCTATAGCCAGAACGTCGAGAAAGACGCGACGCTGATTTTAACGCCAACCGTTACCGACAGCGGCATTCAGTGGCAGTGTGCCGCCAAAGGCAGCAGCAAGGCCGCATTGCCGCCCAACGGCGCGATCGACAACAAGGAGTTTGCCGCAGGAACATTGCCAGCGAGATTTGCGCCAGCCAATTGCCGTTAATTGGATTTGCAGGAGGAAATGTGGAAAGCAGAGTGGCAAAATTGGAAAGTGCCGTTGAATATATTCAACGCGACCTTGCCGATATCAAGGCGGATATTCGGGACATGAAGCAAACATCATCCGCGAATATTCGAGACATGAGGCATGCATCGTCCACGGATTTTCGGATCATGTTCGGCGCGCTGATAGCCGTTTCGCTGGGCCTGGCCGGTTTGATGGCCAAGGGATTCCAGTGGATTTAGCTTGAATAATTCAGCGAATAATAAAAAGGGCCATGTTCAACATGGCCTTTTTGCTTTCCAAAGGCATTCGCCTACAGAGAGAGCACGTCGAATCCGATAGCGAAGATCAATCAAAAGTGGGAATATCGAACATCCGGAGATTGGTGCTGCCAAGACAAGGAGATCGATGCCATGAGAACAGAATCGAAGGCGACAAATGGAGACGCGAATACGCGGCAAGCGCCGCCAAGCGGTCAGGCAGTGAAAGCTGCACCGGAAAAATTATCGAAGCGCATGACAGTCGAGCAGGCCTATCAGGAAATCCTCCGTAATTGCCTGAATCAAATCCAGGCAAACAGGGATGTGGTGGCGAATAAAAAGGATATCGAAAGCCTGCATCAAATGCGCGTCGGCCTGCGCAGACTGGATTCCGCGCTTGATCTGTTTGGAGATTTTTTCAGCCTGCCGAAAAAAATACGGCAAGACCTGGATTGGTTGGGCGAACAATTGGGCGCCGCACGCGATTGGGATGTATTGCGGGAATCGACCTTGCCATATATCGCCGACGCCGTCGGCGACACGTCCAGGTTATCCCGGATAGAAGCCGCCGCGGCGGAAAAATCCGTGGAACGGCACAACGCCGTCGCCACCGCGGTGACATCGGCCAAATATGCGCGCCTGATGCAGGATTTCAATTATTGGCTGCAGAGTTGCGGCTGGCGCGACGCCTTGCCTGAAAAAACACCTCGGCCGTTGACGGCGCGGATTCCGGATTTGGCCCACGATCTCCTGTCGCACGCGCAGCGCCGTCTTTGCAAGCGTGGTAAAAGGCTGCCCGATGCGACGCCGAAAGCGCGGCATAAAGTCAGGATCGCGGCCAAGAAAGCGCGTTATGCGGCGGAGTTTTTTGAATCGCTGCTGGCGAAGAAAGCGGCAAGGCGTTATATAAAAACAATCTCGGGCCTGCAAGACGAACTTGGCCGCCTCAACGATATGTCGGTCGCGGATCATCTTCTGAAAGACCTGACGCGTCAACGCGCCGATTTACTGGAAAGCACCAGTTTCATTCGCGGCTACCTGGCGGCATATACGGAGAGCGAAGCAGGCAATATCCAAAGCCTGTGGAAAAAATTCTCGCAATCGCGCTTGCCGCACTGATGATATGAATGCTCTCGGGCCGGGGATAAGCGGCCGCGCTTTCCATTAGAATGTCGTGGCGGACATCGTGAACGCATTACCTTGGGGCGCTATTTGAACGAGAATAAATTTACCGACGCCGAGATCGCCTCTGTCTACAAAGCGATCCGCGAACGCCGCGACATGCGCCATTTCGTTTCCACGCCGCTGGAAGACGGCCAGTTGATGCGCTTTATCCAAGCCGCGCACATGGCGCCAAGCGTCGGCCTGATGCAGCCCTGGCGTTTCCTCCGCGTGACCGATGCCGCCTTGCGCGCCGCCCTCCAGGAGCACGTCGAAAGCGAGCGCATTGCAACGGCAGAGGCGCTGGGTCAGCGTTCGGACGAATTCATGCGCCTGAAGGTGGAGGGGATACATGCCTGCGCCGAGGTATTGGTGGTCGGCCTGATCGATCACCGCGAGAAGTACATTTTCGGGCGCCGGACCATGCCGGAAATGGATCTGGCCTCGGCTACCTGCGCGATACAAAACATGTGGCTGGCGGCGCGGGCGGAAGGCATCGGGATGGGATGGGTGTCCCTGTTCGATCCGGAACGCGTGCGCGAACTGTGCCAAATGCCGGCGGGCAGCCAGCCGATCGCGATTCTTTGTCTGGGGCAAGTCCCGGCGTTTTACGAGGCGCCCATGCTGGAGCTCGAAGCCTGGGACAAACGCAAAGCCGTCAGCGAAGTGTGCTTTGAAAATGTCTGGGGCAAGGAAGAATCTCCGGACTGAAGCGATCGATTCCAATCGCGTATTGGCAATAATGGGCAATAACGGGCAATAAAAAAGGACAGGTAAATACCTGTCCTTTTTTTATTGCGCGCAGCGATTACTTGGCGGCGTCTGCCTTGGCGTCGGCTTTGGCGGCAGTGCTATCTGCCTTGGCCTTGGTCTTTGCCTTGACGGCTTTTTCATGCGCCTTGGTCTTGCTTACCTTGGCATCGGATTTTGCGTCAGCGGCCTTGGCGTCTGCCTTGGCATCGGTCTTCGCTTCCTTGGCGTCCGCTTTCACATCGGCCTTGGTTTCCTTCGATTCAGCCTTCATGGTTTTTGTAGGCGCAGGCGCCGGAGCCGGTGCGGCAGGGGCGGTAGCTTGAGCGAAAACGGAAGTAGCGAACAGACCAGCGATCAGTGCAGCGATTAACTTGTTCATTTTTAAATCTCCTCAGGTTTGCGGCTCAAGTATTTGAGTCCTGAGGCAAAGAACGGCGTCGATAACGGCAACGTTGACGGGTATTACATGTGCTTACAGGAATGATGGAATTGATACATTTTTACAACGGAACACGCCAATCCCCCGACTTCCCCCCATGCTTCTCCAGCACCCGCACATCCCCCATCACCATCCCGCGATCCACCGCCTTGCACATATCGTAAATCGTCAGCAGCCCAATCTGCACCGCGGTCAACGCCTCCATCTCCACCCCGGTTTTCCCAACCGTCCTGACCTCTACCGTGCAGGCAATGCTGCTGGCGGCCTCATCGATGTCGAACGCCACCGACACATGCGTCAGCGCCAGCGGATGGCATAAGGGGATCAGGTCGCTGGTGCGCTTGGTCGCCATGATGGCGGCGATGCGGGCGATGCCGAGCACGTCGCCTTTCTTGGCGTTGCCTTCCGTAATGATTTTCAGCGTGGCCGGCTGCATGCGGATCACGCCCGCCGCGGTGGCGGTGCGCTGCGTGTCGGCTTTGTCGCCGACGTTCACCATGTGGGCCTGTCCGCCGGCGTCGAAATGGGTCAGGCCGGCATTGGCCGCGTCGGATGCAATATTGGGATTTCGATCGGAAGTCGGCATAGGCGTATGGACAAGCAAATAGGAATAGAAGGATCGGAAAATGCGTTCTAGTATCATAGCATTCGCATTTCGCCGGTATTTCGTCTTATTTAGAATTTCAGTCTATGTTCCTGCCGCCAAAATTGCGTATGGCCTTGCTGCCTGCGTTGTTATCCGTTGCCCTGTTATCGCCGATTCCCGCGCCGCTGCATGCGCAGGGCCTGCCGACGCTGGGCGATACCGAGCGCGAGGCGCTCTCGCCGCTGATGGAGCGCAAGGTCGGCGAGGAAATCATGCGCGATATCCGGCGCGACAGCGATTATATGGATGACCCGCCGCTGCTGGAATATCTGCACAATTTCGGCGGCACGCTGGTGGCCGCGCGGCCCGATGTGCGCGGCGAAGCCGATTACGACTTTTTCTTTTTTGCAATTCGCGATCCGGTGCTTAATGCATTCGCCTTGCCGGGCGGATTCATCGGCGTGCAATCCGGCCTGATCCTGGCGGCGCAGAGCGAATCGGAACTGGCGTCGGTGCTGTCGCATGAAATCGGCCATGTGGCGCAGCGCCATATCGCGCGCATGCTCGGGCAGGCCAAGGGCAATACGATTATCCAGCTGGCCGCGATGCTGCTGGGCGCCCTGAGCATGCATTCAGGCTCGGACGCCGGGATGGGCGTGATGCTGGGCGGCACCGGCCTGGCGATGCAGCGGCAATTGAACTTCAGCCGCGACGCCGAGCGCGAGGCCGACCGGGTCGGATTGCAGATTCTGCGCGAGGGCGGCTTCGATACCTCCGGCATGGTGGCTTTTTTCGGCCGTTTGCAATCCGCCTCGCGCTCGATGAACGATTCGGTGCCGCCCTATTTGCTGACGCATCCGCTGACCAGCGAACGCATTGCCGATATCGAGGCGCGCATTCGCGACCGGCGTTATTTCCAGCGCCGCGACAATCCCGATTATCAATTGATACGCGCCCGCGTGCGCGTGCTGCAGGGCAAGTCGAACCAGGATCTGCTCGATGCGCAGGTCTTTTTCCAGAACCAGCTGGCGCAGAACAGCATGGCCTTGAACGCCGCGGCAAAATACGGGATGACGCTGATTGCGCTGCGGCAAAACCGCTTCGACGCCGCCCGTGCGTTGTTGAAAGAGGCGCGCGCTTTGTCGGTTTCGCCACAGGCCGCCTCCAGCGTGCTGTTTGCCGGCACGGAAATCGAGATCGAGCTGGCGGCCAAGCATCCCGAGCGGGCGGTTGCGCTGGGCGATGCGGCGCGCAAGGCGTTTCCCATTTCACGCGCGATATCGCGGCAGTATGCAAGCGCGCTGATCGCCAATCGCCAGTATGCGGACGCGGTGGACGAGCTGCGCGACCAGGCGCTGCTTTACCGTTCAGACGATCAGGTGCAGAAATTGCTGGCGCAGGCCTATGACGGGCAAGGCCGCCGCGCCCTGCAGCATCTGGCGCTGGCGGAATCGTATGCCTTGAGCGGCGCGCTGCCGGCGGCGATCCAGCAATTGACGATCGCGCGCACGGCGCCCGATGCGACGTTTTACGATCACTCCCTGATCGATGCGCGCGAGCGCGAATGGAAGGTCAAATACAAGGAAGAGGTCGACGCCGAGAGGAAGTAGGCTTATCCGAGGTTACGGCCGGGGCTGCGATACAAAATTGAAGCGTTGCGGAATATCCGGCTGTGCAATATGCGATACCGGAATGTCTTGCCCCTGGTATTGCAAAGTCAGTGTAGGCCTATCCGTATCCGTATCCGTATCCGCATCCGTTGCCGCCATCCATTCCATCAAGCGGATTTCGCCCATTTCGCCCATGTTGTCCAGCGGCGCCCCGTCGATGCGCAACGCCGGCAGGCACTGCGCCAGATCGCGATCGTCCAGCGCGGCCGCGGTTTTTCTGCCGTTGCCGTCCGTGAAGCCCAGCAGCAGGCAGCCGGCATCGCTGAGCCAAGCCTGGTCGATATGCGCCAGCGCGGCGCCCGTATGCAATGCAAAGCCGCTCGCCGGATCGGTGCGGGCGATATAGGGCGTCAGCGCCAGATCGATGTAGACCCGTTGCGGGCCGTTCTGGAAATACCAGCATCCTTGCGCGTCGCAATCGACGTTGCGCTGGATGAACGCGATCAACGCCGCATGCATGATTTTGTCGCCGGGAAGATTGTTGTCCTGGGTGTGCTGATCGCGCATGCGCCAGTTGCCGCGCGCGTCGAGCGCCAGCCAGCCATGGCAATGCGGGACGTTGGGCCACTTTTTCAGGGCCTGGGCGACGATGTCATCCATAGCGCCGTTCTTCCGGATCGATGTCGTCGGCGCCTTGCAGGAAGGAAACCGTCTGTTGCGGCAGCCAGCCCAGCATGCCGGCCGGCCCCAGCGGACGCGCGCACAGAAAGCCGACGTGGCCGCCCTGTTCCGGATACGCCAGCCGCACCGACGGCGCGGCGTGCCGCGGCAGATGCTGCTGCGGCAGGAAGGGATCGTTGCGGGCGTTGAGCACCAGCGTCGGCACGGTGATGTCGCCCAGCACATGCTTGGCGCTGGCGCGGTGCCAGTAGTCGTCGGTGTCGCGGAAGCCATGCAGCGGGGCGGTGACGATATTGTCGAAGGCATACAGGTCGCGCGCCTGCATCAGGCGTTCGCGGTCGAACAGGGTGGGGAATTGTTCCAGCTTGGAAAGCGATTTGGCGCGCATGGTGCGCAGGAAATTCTGCGCGTACAGGCGATTGAAGCCCTTGCCGAGCGCCGCGCCGCCGCCGGCCAGGTCCAGCGGCGCCGAAATGGCGCAGGCCGCATCGACAAATTCGGCGTCGTGCTGGAATTCGCCCAGCCAGCGCAGCAATGCATTGCCGCCCAGCGAAATGCCGGCGACGTAGAGCTTGCCGGCGCCGACGGCTTGCGCGTGCAGCGACAATTTACGCATGATCCAGTCAATTTCTTCAGCGTCGCCGGAATGATAGAAGCGCGGCGCCAGATTGATTTCGCCCGAGCAGCCGCGAAAATGCGGCACCGCGCCGGACCATCCCAGGGCCGCCGCCGTGGCCATCATGGCGCGCGCGTAATGGCTGTCGGAAGAGCCTTCCAGGCCATGGAACAGCACCAGCAGCGGCTGGCCGGGCTGGCCGTCGATGAAGTCGATGTCGATGAAATCGCTGTCCGGCGCCGTCCAGCGCTCGCGCCGATAGCATACGGCGGGCTTGGGGACGAACAGGGCGGGATAAATGGTTTGCAGATGGCCGCCCGGCAGCCAGTTCGGCGCGCGGTACGGTATGGACAACATGGCTGACGGCGAATCGATGATGGCCTCGAAAAAGGGGAACAAGGGGAACGCCCAAAACCTTTAAGACTGCGGCAAAGCGGCGCGGTTCATGGCCGCGGCCATTTAATGCAGCACCGATGTCCCGATGTGTTCGACCGGGGCGCTGCCTTCGGCCACCGAGGCGTGATGGATCACCATGCGCCAGCCATGCGCGGTTTTCATGTAGACGTTGGTGGCCAGCACATGCACGTCGACCACGGCATGGCCTTCGCGGTGTACGTTTTCGATCAGGTTGTGCACGGCGCCCATGACATTCTGCGTCGCATGCAGGCGCTGCGGCTGGATGTGCAGGCCGCCGTGCGCGAAGATCGCTTCCCATGAAGCGCGAATGGCGTCGTGGCCGACCAGGCGCGGGGCGCTGGGATGGATGCAGACGATTTCATCGTCGTCGGCCCAAAGCAGCATCAGCGCGTTGATGTCGGCGCGGGCCAGCGCGTCGTAATACGCGGCTTCGATGTCGTCGGCGGTTCCGTGTATCTGTCTGGCGCGTGACATGGCGGCTCCCGGTGGCGTCGCGGATCAGTGGGCGTGGACGGCCGCGCCGGCTTTCATCTGATATTCGGTGCCGCAGTACGGGCACTTGGCATGGCCGTGCGCGTCGATTTCAAGGAACACGCGCGGATGCGAGGACCAGTTGCTCATGTTCTTGTTCGGGCAAAACGCCGGCAGGTCCTTGGTGTCGAGTTCGACGGCAGGGCTTGAAGTGGTGCTCATGCAAATCTCCAGTAAATGACAGATGACAATGGTTTATACGAATTAATAAGGCGTCAGCCAGTGCCGGTATTTATCCTGCTTGCCCTTGACCACCTCGAAGAACAGGGCCTGGATCTGCGTCGTGACCGGGCCGCGCTTGCCGTCGCCGATAGGGCGGTTGTCCAGCTCGCGGATCGGCGTGATCTCGGCGGCGGTGCCGGTGAAGAAGGCTTCGTCGCAGCAATACATTTCATCGCGCGTGATGCGTTTTTCGATGACTTCGAAGCCGAGGTCGCGCGCCATGGTGACCACGGCGTCGCGCGTGATGCCGTCCAGGCAGGAAGCCAGGTCCGGCGTGTACAGCTTGCCGTTCTTGACGATGAAGACGTTTTCGCCCGAGCCTTCGGAAACGTAGCCGTCGGTGTCGAGCAGCAGCGCTTCGTCGTAGCCGTCGGTCAGCGCTTCCTGGTTGGCCAGGATCGAGTTGATGTAGTAGCCGCTGGCCTTGGCGCGCACCATCGACACATTGACGTGATGCCGGCTGAACGACGAGGTCTTCACGCGAATGCCCTTGTTGAGGCCGTCGTCGCCCAGATAGGCGCCCCACGACCAGGCGGCGATCGCCACGTGCACGGTATTGCTTTTGGCGGCAATCCCCATTTTTTCGGAGCCGATCCAGATCAGCGGACGGATATAGGCCGATGCCAGCTTGTTCTCGCGCAGCACTTCCAATTGCGCGTCGATGATGGTCTGCATGTCGAACGGCACCTGCATCTGGAAGATCTTGGCGGAATTGAACAGGCGCTTGGTATGTTCCTGCAGGCGGAAGACCGCGCTGCCCTGTTCGGTCTGGTAGGCGCGCACGCCCTCGAAGACGGCCATGCCGTAATGCAGGCTGTGGGTCAGGACGTGGATTTTCGCATCGCGCCAGTCCAGCAGTTTGCCGTCTTTCCAGATTTTGCCGTCGAGGTCGTCCATTGCCATAGTATTTTTGCTCCAGATTGAAATAAATGCATGCGAAAACGCTGCCGCGCATGTCAAATCGCAATTCTAACGGATTCACGCACTCTTCAAGGGATGCATCGCATGTTGCGGCCGCCTTTGTTGCGGCGCGGTAAAGATGAATGAAAATCGAGGTAAAAATCGGCGTAGCTATCGACGCATCGCCAAAACGGGATTTGGCCTCTTCCGTAGAGTAAAATAGCGCTTTTTTCCGCATAACCTTTTTGCCCATAATGACTTTTAAGCGACTCAGCGACCTGACCGCAGCCAATCAGCTGCAAGGAAAACGTGTTTTTATACGCGCGGATTTGAACGTTCCGCAGGACAATGCCGGCAATATCACCGAAGATACGCGCATTAAGGCATCGATTCCCGCAATTCAACAAGCCCTGAAGGCCGGCGCCGCCGTCATGGTGAGCTCGCATCTGGGCCGTCCGGTCGAAGGAAAACTGCGCCCTGAGGATTCGCTGGCGCCGGTTGCCGCGCGCCTGGCCGAATTATTGGGCATGCCGGTGCCGCTGAAGCAGAATTGGGTCGACGGCGTGGATGTCGCGCCGGGCCAGGTCGTATTGCTGGAAAACTGCCGGGTCAATCCGGGCGAAAAAAAGAATGACGACGCATTGTCGAAGAAGATCGCGGCGCTGTGCGATGTCTATGTCAACGATGCTTTCGGCACCGCGCACCGCGCCGAAGCCACCACCTACGGCATCGCCCGTTTCGCCCCGATCGCCTGCGCCGGCCCGCTGATGGCCGCCGAACTCGATGCGCTGGGCAAGGCGCTGTCCGCGCCGGCGCGGCCGATGGTGGCGATCGTGGCCGGCTCCAAGGTTTCCAGTAAATTATCGATTCTGAAAGCATTATCGGACAAGGTCGACAACCTGATCGTCGGCGGCGGCATCGCCAATACTTTCATGCTGGCCTCGGGCCTGAAGATCGGCAAATCGCTGGCCGAGCCGGATCTGCTGGACGAAGCGCGCGCGATCATCGATTTGATGTCCAAGCGCGGCGCCACGGTGCCGATTCCGGTCGACGTAATCTGCGGCAAGGCGTTCGCGCCGGATGCGGTCGCCACCGTCAAGCGCGCCAATGAAGTGGCCGATGACGACATGATTTTCGATATCGGGCCTGAAACCGCCGAAATCCTGGCGGCGCAAATCGCCAAGGCCGGCACCATTGTCTGGAACGGGCCGGTCGGCGTGTTCGAATTCGATCAGTTCAGCCATGGCACGCAGCGCCTGGCGCAGGCGATTGCCGGCTCGAACGGTTTTTCGATCGCCGGCGGCGGCGATACGCTGGCGGCGATCGCCAAATACGATATCGCGGACAAGATCGGTTATATCTCTACCGGCGGCGGCGCCTTCCTGGAGTTTTTGGAAGGCAAGACCTTGCCGGCAGTCGAAATTTTGCAGCAGCGTGGATAATAATAAACAGGACCCATTCAAATGGGTTCCATCAAGTGACAATGGACAGGCACTAACGAGGAATCGTTGATAAAAACAGGTTGCAGACAGAGGGATGACCAGTCTGCGCCGCCATTGAAAATTGGAAAGAAATGCCATGGAAAGAGCCACCAAGATTGTCGTTACCATCGGTCCTGCTTCGAGCGACAGGGCTACGCTGACCAGAATGATTCGCGCCGGCGTCGACGTCGTGCGCCTGAATTTTTCGCACGGCAAGGCCCAGGATCATATCGACCGCGCCACGATGGTGCGCGAAGTCGCCGATGAATGCGGCCGCAAGGTTGCCATCATGGCCGACCTGCAGGGACCAAAGATCCGGGTCGGCAAATTCGAAAACGGGAAAGTCGACCTGAAAAGCGGCGACAAATTCATTCTCGACGCCGATTGCGAGATCGGGACCCAGGAACGCGTCGGCCTCGACTACAAGGGCCTGCCGCGCGATCTGAAGCCGGGCGACGTGCTGCTGCTCAACGATGGCCTGCTGGTGCTGACCACCGAGCGCGTGATCGGCAACGAAATCCATACCGTCGTCAAGATCGGCGGTGAACTATCGAACAATAAAGGGATCAATCGCGAGGGCGGCGGCTTGACCGCGCCGGCGCTGACCACCAAGGACATGGAGGACATCAAGACGGCGATGAACTTCCAGGCCGACTACCTGGCCGTATCGTTCCCGAAGAATTCCTCCGATATGCAGATGGCGCGCCAACTGGCCGATCTGGCCGGCGAGCCTTACGGCCACAAACCGATGCTGATTGCCAAGATCGAGCGCGTCGAAGCGATTCCGGCGCTGCAGGAAATCCTGGACGCGTCCGACGGCATCATGGTGGCGCGCGGCGATCTGGCGGTGGAAGTCGGCAATGCGGCGGTGCCGGGCCTGCAGAAGCGCATGATCAAGATGGCGCGCGTTTCCAACAAGCTGACCATCACCGCGACCCAGATGATGGAGTCGATGATCCACAATGCCGTGCCGACCCGCGCCGAAGTATCGGACGTGGCCAACGCGGTGCTTGATGGCACCGATGCCGTGATGACCTCGGCCGAAACCGCGTCGGGCCGCTATCCGGTCGAAACGGTGGAAGCGATGTCGGCGATTTGCCTGGAAGCGGAGAAGTTCGAAGAGTGCAAGCTCGATGCCGATTTCCTCAATATGCAATTCACCCGCATCGACCAGTCGATCGCCTACGGCGCGCTGTTTACCGCCTACCATCTGGGCGTGAAGGCGATTGCGGCGCTGACCGAATCGGGTTCGACCGCGCTGTGGATGAGCCGGCACAATATCGATATGCCGATCTTCGCGATCACGCCGAATGTGGCGACCTGCCGCAAGGCCGCGCTGTATCGCAATGTGCGCACCTTCGAGCTGGCCCAGTCGAAAGATCTGGAACAGGTATTGAAGAGCGTTCAGGAATTGCTGCTGGCGCAAGGCGTCGTGCAAAAGGGCGATCTGATTGTTGTTACGTGGGGTGAGCCGATCGGACAGGTCGGCGGCACCAACGCGATGAAGATCATGAAGATCGGCGAATATTAGTATTAGTTTCTGAGTTTTTGTTATCTGGAGAATTACCATGCCTCTCGTATCCATGCGTCAATTGCTGGACCATGCCGCCGAAAACGGCTATGGCCTGCCGGCGTTCAATGTCAACAATCTGGAGCAGGTCACCGCGATCATGCAGGCCGCCGATGAAGTCGGCGCGCCGGTGATCATGCAGGCTTCCGCCGGCGCCCGCAAATTCGCCGGCGAAGCTTTCCTGCGTCACTTGATCGAAGCCGCCGTGGAAGCTTATCCGCACATCCCGGTCGTCATGCACCAGGACCACGGCCAATCGCCGGCGGTCTGCATGGCTGCGATCAAGTCCGGCTTCACTTCGGTCATGATGGACGGCTCGCTGGAAGAAGACGGCAAGTCGGTCGCCAGCTATGAGTACAATCTCGAAGTGTCGCGCAAGGTGGTCGAGTTTTCGCATGTGATCGGCGTTACCGTGGAAGCCGAACTCGGCGTACTCGGTTCGCTCGAAACCATGAAGGGCGACAAGGAAGACGGGCATGGGGCCGAAGGCACGATGACGCGTGAACAGTTGTTGACCGACGTCGCGCAGGCCGCCGATTTCGTGCAGCGCACCCAGTGCGATGCATTGGCCATCGCCATCGGCACGTCGCACGGCGCCTACAAGTTTTCGCGCAAGCCTACCGGCGACATCCTGGCGATCCAGCGCATCAAGGAAATCCATGCGCGCATTCCGAACACGCATCTGGTGATGCACGGCTCTTCGTCGGTGCCGCAGGAATTGCTGGCCGAGATCCGCGAATTCGGCGGCGACATGAAAGAAACCTACGGCGTGCCGGTGGAAGAAATCCAGATGGGCATCAAGCACGGCGTGCGCAAAGTGAATATCGATACCGATATCCGCCTGGCCATGACCGGCGCGATCCGCCGCTACCTGGCTGAAAACCCGAGCAAGTTCGATCCGCGCGACTATCTGAAGCCGGCCCGCGAAGCCGCCAAGATGGTGTGCAAGGCGCGCTACCTGGCGTTCGGCTGCGAAGGCCAGGGCAGCAAGATCAAGCCGGTGCCGCTGGAAAAAATCGCCGAGAAATACAAAAGCGGCCAACTGTCGCAAATCGTTCAGTAATTCCGTTCGGCCAATCGACGCCGCGCTCGCCATTTGGCAGCGCGGCGTCGCCCGTATTAAGCCATGACTTTAAACAGTATCTTTTTTTATTGCCTCATCATTCGTTGAGAACATTATGACCAGTCTGTATCAATCCTCCATCACTTCGCTTGCCGTGCTGGGCCGCGGCAAGGTGCGCGACAACTACGCCGTCGGCGACGACAAGATCCTGATCGTGACCACCGACCGCTTGTCCGCCTTCGACGTCGTGATGAGCGAGCCGATCCCGGGCAAAGGCAAGGTACTGAACCAGATGTCCGATTTCTGGTTCGAGCAACTGAGCGCGCTGGTGCCGAATCATCTGACCGGCATCGCGCCGGAATCGGTGGTTTCTCCCAATGAGGCGGAGCAGGTGCGCGGACGCGCCGTGGTAGCCAAGCGCCTCAAGCCGATCCTGGTGGAGGCCGTGGTGCGCGGCTACCTGATCGGTTCGGGCTGGAAGGATTATCAGGAAACCGGCGCGGTCTGCGGCATCACGCTGCCGGCCGGCCTGCCGCAGGCGGCCAAGCTGGTGGAGCCGATCTTCACGCCGGCGGCCAAGGCCGATCTGGGCGAGCACGACGAAAACATCAGCTTCGAAGACATGGAACAGCGCATCGGCGCGGAACTGGCCGGCAAGATGCGCGCCATCAGCATCGCGCTGTACAAGGCCGCGGCCGATTACGCCGCCACGCGCGGCATCATCATCGCCGACACCAAATTCGAATTCGGCCTCGACGACGACGGCGTGCTGCATCTGATGGACGAAGTGCTGACCGCCGACTCGTCGCGCTTCTGGCCTGCCGACAGCTATCGGGTCGGCATTTCGCCGCCGTCGTTCGACAAGCAGTTCGTGCGCGATTATCTGGAAACCATCACGACCTGGAACAAGACCGCGCCGGCGCCGAAGCTGCCGCCCGATGTGATCGAAAAGACCGGCGCCAAATACCGTGAAGCGCTGGAACGCCTGACCGGCGCCAAATTGAAGGAATAATCATGCCGACGACGCGCGAACAGGATGCAAGTTCCGGAGGCGATGCCGCCCAGCCTTTGGTCGGCGTGGTGATGGGGTCTTCGTCCGATTGGGAAGTGATGCAGCATGCGGTGGCGATTCTGAAGGAATTCGGCATCGCGCACGAGGCGCAGGTGGTGTCGGCGCATCGCATGCCTGATCAGATGTTCGACTACGCCGCCGGCGCGCGCGCGCGCGGTTTGCGCGCCATCATCGCCGGCGCCGGCGGCGCGGCCCATCTGCCGGGCATGATTGCCGCCAAGACGATTGTGCCGGTGCTGGGCGTGCCGGTGCCGTCGAAATATCTGCGCGGCGAGGATTCGCTGCTGTCGATCGTGCAAATGCCGAAGGGCATTCCGGTCGCCACCTTCGCCATCGGCGAAGCCGGCGCGGCCAATGCGGCGCTGGCCGCCGTCGCCATGCTGGCGGCCACCGATGAAGCGCTGGCCGCGCGCCTGCTGGCCTACCGCGCGAAGCAGACGCAGGCAGCGCTCGACATGAAGTTGCCGCTATGAGCGATATGCAGCAAACCGCGTTGAATCCGCTGCAGTCGGCGGCGCCGGTGAACCCAGGCACAACGCCGGCGACCTGGCTGGGCGTGATGGGCGGCGGCCAGCTGGGCCGCATGTTTGCGCAGGCCGCGCAGTCGCTGGGCTATCGCGTGGCGACGCTGGAACCGGAAGCCGATTGTCCGGCCGCGCAAGTGGCCGACCGTCATCTGCAGGCCGCCTATGACGACCATGACGCGCTGGATCGCATGTCGAATCTGTGCGCGGCGGTCACCACCGAATTCGAAAATGTCTCGGCCGAGAGCCTGGCGCGCCTGGGCCGCCACAGCTTTGTCGCGCCCGGCGCGGCCGCCGTCTCTGTGGCGCAGGACCGCATTGTCGAGAAACGTTTCTTCACCGAATGCAGCGCCGATTCCGGCGTGCTGCCGGCGCCGCACCGCGCCATCCTGAGCGATGGCGATATCGATACCGTCCCCGACGATCTGCTGCCCGGCATTCTGAAAACCGTGCGCCTCGGCTACGACGGCAAGGGGCAGGCCCGGGTTGCCACGCGCGAGCAGTTGCGCAGCGCGTTCGCCGACATGCAAGGCGTGCCGTGCGTGCTGGAAAAAATGCTGCCGCTGGCCTACGAAGTATCGGTGCTGGTGGCGCGCGGCGCCGACGGCGAAGCGGTGGTTTATCCGATCGCCGAAAACGTGCATCGCGACGGCATCCTTTTCAGCACCACGGTGCCGGGCCCGAACGTGTGCGCCGAATGCGCGCGGCTGGCCCAGCATGCGGCTTTGGCTATCGTGGCGAGGCTGGCCTATGTCGGCGTCTTGTGCATAGAATTTTTTGTGTTGAAGGACGGTTCGCTGGTGGTCAATGAAATGGCGCCGCGTCCGCACAACAGCGGCCATTACACCATTGATGCCTGCATCACCAGCCAGTTCGAACAGCAGGCGCGGGCCATGGCGCGGCTGCCGCTGGGCGAGACGCGCCAGCATTCGCCGGCGGTCATGCTGAATATTCTCGGCGACGTCTGGTTCGAGGGCGAGGACGATGTCGACGAGGAAGCGCGGCCGCAGCAGGCGCGCGAGCCGCGCTGGGACCGCATCCTGGCCTTGCCCGGCGCGCATCTGCATCTGTACGGCAAGGCGCAGGCGCGCTGCGGCCGCAAGATGGGCCACATCACCTTTGTGGCGCCGACGCTGGAACAGGCGCAGCAGCAGTTCGCCAAGGCCTGCCTGATGCTGGGCATCCCGCTGTAAGCGGGACGAATCCCTGAATCCCGACACGATGCCGGCGCCGGAATCCCTCCCTCCCGATATCGCCTTTGCCGCCCGCGCGCTGGAGGCCGGCGGCCTGGTCGCGTTTCCGACCGAGACGGTTTACGGCCTCGGCGGCGACGCCGAAAATCCGCAGGCGATCGCCGCGATATACGCCGCCAAGGGGCGTCCCGCGAATCATCCGGTGATCGTGCATATCGCGCCCGAGGCCGATGTCGGCTATTGGGCCGGCGCCGTTCCGGCGGAGGCGCGGCAACTGATCGATGCCTTCTGGCCCGGTCCGCTTACCTTGATCCTGCCGCGTGCGGCGCACATTCCGGACGCGGTTTCGGGCGGCCAGGATACGGTCGGCGTGCGTTGCCCATCGCATCCGGTCGCGCAGGCATTGCTGCGGCAATTCAAGCAGGGCCGCGGCGGCATCGCCGGGCCGTCCGCCAATAAATTCGGCCATGTCAGCCCGACCACGGCGCAGCATGTACGCGATGAATTCGGCGGCGCCGATGCCGCGGCGATCGCCTGCATATTGGATGGCGGCCAAAGCGAGGTCGGGATCGAATCGACCATTCTGGACGTATCTCGCGTGGCCACGCATGGCGTCGCGCTGCTGCGCCCGGGGCATATCTCCGCCGCGCAAATCGCCGAAGTGCTGGGCGTCGCGCCGAATGCGCCGGATGCCGCCGCGCCGCGCGCTTCCGGTACTTTGGACGCGCATTACGCGCCGGCCACGCCAGTGGCGCTGGTGAGCCGCGATCGCCTCGAGGCGGCGGCGCGGCAATTGCAGGAAGCGGGCAAGACCATGGCCCTGATTTATTATCGTTCGCCGGTCGCGCCCGCGCTGGCGGCCATGGCGTTGCCGGCCAATGCCGCCGGCTACGCACACGATCTGTATGCCGCATTGCGCGCCATGGATGGCGCGGGCGCCGATCTGATCGTGGTTGAAGCGCCGCCGGCGGAATCCGCCTGGCAAGGCGTCAATGACCGCTTGCGGCGCGCCGCATTCGATTCGTCGGACTGGCTGTCGCGCCTCGCAGCACAGGCCAAATAGGGCAGTTTCAGCCCGGCAATCGGGTTCGGTTGCCAAAAAAAGACACGATCTATACAAACGCCGGCAAACCTGCCATAGTTACCGCTAAAGAATAGCACGCCCGTTCTTTTATTTGATGTCAGTGAATTATCGAGAGCGAAAACATATTCGCCTCGCGTCTTTATCGGCCCCCTAAAATAATCTGGAGACAAAGAAATGACCCCAACACTCAAAGCACTATCCTGCGCTGCCGCCCTGTCGACATTGGCGGCATTTTCTTTGCCTGCGGCCGCGCAAAGCGCCGGCAGCAATGTTGTCCAAGTGGGCTGGTTTCATTTCAGCCCCAACGATTCCAGCGATCCTTTGCAGGTCGGAGGGGCAGCGATCCCCGGCAGCGGCGCCACCATCAAGGATGCCGATACGGTGGGTTTTGCGCTGACCCATTTCTTTACCGATAACTTCGGCGTCACCGCCGATCTCGGCGTGCCGCCGAAATTCAAGCTCAACGGCGCCGGCACGCTCAGCAGCCTTGGCGAGGTCGGCTCCGCCAAACAGTGGAGCCCGGCCATCGTGGCCAAGTATTATTTCGGCGACGCGGAAAGCAAATTCCGGCCGTTCATCGGCGCCGGCGTTACGTATGTCTGGTATTCCGATGTGCAGCTGAGCCGTTCCTTGCAAAGTGCGCTGACCGCCGGTACCGGCACCGCCACTGCGGATCTGAGTTCGTCATGGGCGCCGGTAGCCAATATCGGCGCGGCTTACAATTTCGATAAGAACTGGTCGGTTGCCTTGTCGGTTTCCTATATCCCGTTGAAGACCGATGCCGATATCACAGGCACAACGCCAGCCGGCACCGTCAAGGCGAAAACATCGCTGACGATCAACCCGCTCGTGACATTCCTGTCGGTAGGCTACAGATTCTAATAGTTGCGATGCATTGAAAAACCCGCCGAAAGGCGGGTTTTTTTATTTTCAGGCGCCGGTCGTCTTCACGAATTTCCCGTCATGGAATACCAGTCCGGCTTGCGGATGCACTTCGCAATGCTCCACTTCGCCGACGAAGATGACGTGGTCGCCTTCCGGGTAGCGGCTGCGGTTGTGGCACTCGAACCAGGCCGCGGCGCCGGTCAGTATCGGCAGGCCGGTGCGGGACAATTGATAATCGATGCCTTCGAATTTATTGGTCCGGCGCCGGCCGAAGCGTTCCGCCAGCGCCACCTGCTCCGCGCCCAGCACATTGATGACATAGTGGGAATTGCCGCTGAAGGCGTCGAGGCTGCTGGAGGCGTTGGCAAGGCTCCATAACACCAGCGGCGGTTCCAGCGAGACGGAATTGAAGGAACTTGCGGTCAGGCCCAGAAAGCTGCCGTTCTCCAGACGCGTGGTGATGATGGTGACGCCGGTCGCGAACTGCGATAGCGCCTGACGAAACTGGATCGCGTCGAATTCCCTGGATAACGCGCGCGGTGAACGTATGTGCATCTATTGCCTGTCGAATCGAAAATCGTGTGGAAGACTGTATTCGGCCAAATTCTCCCATATAAAGGGCGGTTTTGCGTTAAAGTTTGAAGCTGGGATCAATCATTGGAGCAGCGCATGGCGACGGCAATCCTGGGCGGGGGATGTTTCTGGTGCACGGAAGCGGTTTTCAAGCAGGTCTCTGGTGTGACGGCAGTCGAATCGGGCTATACCGGGGGCGAGGTCGCCAATCCGACCTATGAACAAATCTGCACCGGCACGACCGGCCATGCCGAAGTCGTCAAGGTGACTTACGACCCGGATGCGATTCCCTATCGCGAATTGCTGGAAATTTTCTTCACGATCCACGATCCGACCACGCCCAACCGGCAGGGCAACGACGTCGGCACGCAATATCGCTCGGTCATTTATTACGAGTCGCCGGAACAGCTCGATACCGCCCGCCAGGTAATCGCCGAAATGGCGCTGGTATGGGATGCGCCCATCGTCACGGAACTCAGCCCGCTGGCAGCCTATTACACCGCCGAAAGCTATCATCAGAATTATTTCGAGAACCATCCGCTGCAAGGCTATTGCGCGTTTGTCGTGGCGCCGAAGGTGGACAAATTTCAGAAATTATTCAGCGGGCGCGCAAAATAACGTTTAAGAGACTATTGTAAAAAGAGGCGAGGCGGGGTGTTGTGCGAAGTGAGGTAAAGGAGGAGACGGCCGAAGGCCGGCGGGGGACACGAATGCAGTACAACGCCCCGTCTTGCCTCTTTTTACAACAGCCTTTAAGGCTGAAGGCGTTGTTTGCGCCAGCTGCCGTCGGCCTCAAGCGTATACACAATGCGGTCGTGCAGGCGCGAAGGACGGCCTTGCCAGAATTCCAGCCGGTCCGGCACCAGCCGATAGCCGCCCCAATGCGGCGGGCGCACCGGTCTGTCGCCGTACCTGTTTCCCGTATCCAGTAACTTCTGTTCCAGCGCGGCGCGGTCGGCGACCGGCATGCTTTGCGCGGACGCCACCGCGGCCAGCCGGCTCAGCAATGGACGCGTGCTGAAATAAGCATCGCTTTCGGCTTCCGGAACGCGCTCCACCTTGCCTTCTATGCGCACCTGCCGCTCCAGCTCGATCCAATGGAACAGCAAGGCCGCATACGGATTGGCCGCAAGCTCCTGTCCCTTCTGGCTATCGTAATTGGTAAACCAGTCGAAGCCTCGCGCATCGATATTCTTGATCAGCACGATGCGCGACGATGGACGCCCGTTGGGCGCCACCGTGCTCAGGGACATCGCATTGGCCTCGGGGATTTCGGCCGTCAGCGCCTGTTGCAGCCAGATCGAAAATTGTTCGATCGGGTTGTCTGCCAGGTCGGCCTCGGTGAGGCTCATGCGGCTGTAGTCTTTACGAATATCGGCGAGGGACATGGGCAAGGCGATTCCGGTGACGGGTCTTAATTGGTTTTGATGGCTTCAACCTGGATCGCCAGTTTTACCTGCGGCGCGAATTTCGGTACACCGTAATTGATGCCGAAATCGGCGCGGTTGAATGCCGTGCTGGCATCGGCGCCGCAGCGTTGGCGCTTGGTCAGGCCGTCGGTGACGCAGGTGAACTTGTTGATGGTCAGCGTCAGGGGTTTGGTCACGCCGTGCAATGTCAGTTCGCCGTCGACCGAGACCGGCTTGTCGCCGTCGAATTTGACCGAGGTGCCCTTATAGGTGGCGTCCGGGAAGTTTGCGGTGTCGAACAGATCGGCGGCTTTGGCGCGCTTGTTCAGCGCCTCATTGCCGAATTCCATCGAAGTGGCGTCGATCTTGATCATCATCGAGCCGGTTTTGGCGGCAGGATCCAGCGTGATCTCGCCGCTGCTTTTGGTGAATTTTCCGCGCCAGACCGACAGGCCCATGTGGTCGGCTTCAAAGCTCGGATAGGTGTGCGTCGGGTCGATGGTGTAGGTGTCGGCGGCGAATGCGGAGGCGGCCGGCACGGCCAGCAGCGATACGGTGAACAGATGTGCAATCAAATTGTTTTTCATGACCTGGTCCTTTATGGCGGGATGAGACGACGGAAGCGGTGGAAGCGACGAAAACCCGGGAATGCCCCGGGCGAAAATCATGGCGTTGCGACGATATGGAATTTGATCACGACTTCATCGGCCACGGTACTGGTGTCCTTCCAGTCGCCTTCGCCGATATTATAGGTCAGCCTTTTGATCGGCAGGACGCCGTCGAATACCTGCGCCGCGCCGTCTTTCTTGACAGTCAGCGGAAAGGCGACGTCGGTGCTTTTGCCTTTGATGGCCAGCTTGCCGGTGACGTTGTATGTGCCTGGCGCTGCTGCCTTGATGGCGCCGGCGGTGAAGGTCGCCTTGGGAAACTGGGCCGCATTGAACCAGTCTTTTTTCATGACTTCCTGGTTGTAATCGGGGTCGCCCAGGTCGAAGCCGGCGATGTCGATATCGACGCCGGCCTTGGCGGCTTCCGGTTTGGCGGGGTCGAAGTCGATGAGCGCCGTGAATTTCCTGAATTTGGCTTCGACCGGTACGCCCAGCTGTTTGAACACGATGGTGACGCTGCTTTTGGCGGCGTCGGTCTTGAGCGGCGCGGCGGCGGCGGCGATCGGCAGGCCGAGTGCCAAGAGCGTCGAGAATGCGGCAACTGTATTAGGCAAAACGCGATGCAATTTCATGGTGATCCTCATGATGGAAAAATCAGGGCAGCATCCTTTTCAGGACTTCGTCGCGATCGATGAAATGATGTTTCAGCGCCGCCAGCACATGCAGGCAAACGAAAGCCAGCAGGGTCATGTTCAGCACGTAATGCGTCAATTTCAAGGCCGCCTTCCATTCGGGATGGGGGCCGATCACGACCGGCAGCGGGAATATGCCGAAATAGACCACCGGCACACCCGCCGACAGGGTGTAGAAATAGCCGCTCAGCGGCACCGCGAAAATCAGCAGATACAGCAGGAAATGCGTCAGATGGGCGGCGCCGATCTGCCAGCGCGGCATGCTTGAGGGATAAGGCGGCGCGGCGTGCGTAAGGCGCCACAGCAGGCGCAGGCAGGCCAGCGCCAGGATGGTCACGCCGCTCCACTTGTGCCATGAAAAATATTTCAGCTTGGCCGGCGTCAGCCCCGGGATATCGACCATCACCAGGCCCAGCGTGAATGTGCCGATGATCATCAGGGCGATCAGCCAGTGCAGCAGAATTGCGATGCCGCCGTATTTCTTTTTGGAGAACTGTCTCATGGGCTGGCTGGGTGGGGTGGCGGGGAGCTGTTAAATGGCATTGGCCAGGGCGGTTGCGTAACCGATGTAATTGTCCGGCGTCAGGGCCAGCAATTGCAGTTTCGCTTCCTGCGGCATATCCAGGCCCTCGATGAATTCGCGCAGCGCTTCCCTGGAAATGCCCTTGCCGCGGGTCAGCTCCTTCAGTTGCTCGTACGGATTTTCGATGCCGTAGCGGCGCATGACGGTTTGCACCGGCTCGGCCAGCACTTCCCAGGTCACGTTCAGATCTTCCGCCAGGCGGGCCGGATTGACTTCCAGCTTGTTCAGGCCGCGCAGGCAACTGTCGTAAGCCAGCACGCTGTAGCCGAAACCGACACCTATATTGCGCAGCACGGTCGAATCGGTCAAATCGCGCTGCCAGCGCGATACAGGCAATTTTTCCGCCATGTGCTTGAGCACGGCATTGGCCATGCCCAGATTGCCTTCGGAATTTTCGAAGTCGATCGGATTGACTTTATGCGGCATGGTCGACGAACCGATCTCGCCGGCCTTGGTGCGCTGCTTGAAATAGCCGACCGAAATATAGCCCCAGATGTCGCGGTTCAGATCCAGCAGGATGGTGTTGGCGCGCGCGGTGGCGTCGAACAGCTCGGCCATGTAGTCGTGCGGCTCGATCTGGATCGTGTACGGATTGAATACCAGTCCCAGGCGCTGTTCGATCACTTTTTTCGAGAATGCCGGCCAGTCGATTTCCGGATAGGCGCTCAGATGCGCGTTGTAATTGCCGACCGCGCCATTCATCTTGCCGAGGATTTCGACATTGCGGATGCGCACGGCGGCGCGTTGCAGCCGCGCCACGACGTTGGCGATTTCCTTGCCGAGCGTGGTCGGGCTGGCCGGCTGGCCATGCGTGCGCGAGAGCATCGGCACGGCCGCATTGGCGTGGGCGATCTCGATGAGCTTGCCGATCACGGCCTGCAGCGCCGGCAGCACGACGTTGTCGCGGGCGGCCTTGAGCATCATTCCGTGCGAGGTGTTGTTGATATCTTCCGAGGTGCAGGCGAAATGGATGAATTCGGAGGCGGCCAGCAATTCGGCGTCGGCCGCGACCTTTTCCTTGAGCCAGTATTCGACCGCCTTGACGTCGTGATTGGTGACGGCTTCGATTTCCTTGATGCGCGCGGCGTCGGCTTCGGTAAAGTCGGCGGCGATCTTGTCCAGCAAGGCGGTCCCGGCGGCGGAAAACGGCTTGATTTCGGCCAGGCCGGCTTCGGACAATGCTTGCAGCCATGCAATTTCCACTTTGACCCGATGGTGCATGAAGCCTGCTTCGGACAGGATCGGGCGCAGCTTGTCGGTTTTGGCTGCGTAGCGGCCATCGAGCGGGGACAGGGCGGAAAGAGCGGTAAGGGACATGGTCGGCAAATAAGGAGGAGTGAAAGAGGCTATGCGGCAGAATAAAAGTGCGATTTTACCACCCGGCACGCTGTTGCATGATTGTTGCGCGCGGTGTGGCGACGCCGCGCCAAAGCAGCATTGGAGCGCATCGCCAATGCTATAATCGCAACCGAATTGTTATTCTGGATATTATGAAACTAATTGCCTCTCTCGGTAGCGCGTATGTCCGTAAAGTTCGCATTGTCATGGCCGAAAAGAAGATCGATTACGATCTCGTGCTGGAAGATCCATGGAGCCCGGATACGCTGATCCAGCAATCCAATCCGCTGGGTAAGGTGCCGTGCCTGATGATGGACGACGGCGGCGCCATGTTCGATTCCCGGGTCATTGTGGAATATCTCGATATTCTGACGCCGGTCGGCAAGCTGATCCCCGTCAGCGGCCGCGAACGGGCGGAAGTCAAATGCTGGGAAGCGCTGGCCGATGGCCTGCTGGAGGCCGGTTCCCTGCTGCGCCGCGAAAAAATGCGTCCGGCCGGCAAGCAGGACGACGCCTGGATCAAGCGCCAGCAAAGCAAGATTGACGTGGCATTGAAGGCCATGTCGGAAGGCCTGGGCGACAAGCCGTTTTGCGTCGGCACCCATTATTCCTTGGCGGACGTGGCGACCGGCTGCGCGCTGGACTGGCTGAGCTTCCGTTTCCCGGATACAAGCTGGCGCGAGGATTATCCCGAATTGGCCAAATTGCTGGATAAATTGTCAGAGCGGCAATCGTTCAAGGACACTGCGCCCCAGTAGGCGTCGGCTGCATCAATGAAAAAGGGCGCGGATCTTATGATCCGCGCCCTTTTTCATTCTTCCATGCCGGCTTGATCAGCTATCGCCGCCATCGATGATTTGCGCCTGCAGGTAGTTCGGCAGGCCGATTTTTTCGATCAGGTCCAGCTGCGTTTCCAGCCAGTCGATATGTTCTTCGGTATCGTCCAGGATCTCTTTCAGCAGATCGCGCGAAATATAATCGCCGGCTTTTTCCGCCGTGGCGATGCCTTCCTTGACGGTCAGTTGCGCCGCCTGTTCCAGCTTCAGGTCGCTGCTCAGCATTTCCGGCGTATTTTCGCCGATCATCAGCTTGTGCAGCGCTTGCAGGTTCGGCAGGCCGTCCAGCATGAGGATGCGGTCGATCAGCTTGTCGGCATGCTTCATTTCGCCGATCGATTCTTCGTATTCTTTCTTGGCGATTTTTTCCAGGCCCCAGTGCTTGTACATCCGGGCATGCAGGAAGTATTGATTGATCGCGGAGAGTTCGTTGGTAAGCTGGGCATTGAGCAGCTTGATGACGGATGGATCGCCTTGCATGAGAGCCTCTGTGAATGTGGATGTCGGGATTCGGCGCGTCATGCGGGCCGAACAGGGATCTTGCTGTGCAGGAATGGCGGAATCATAGCGCAGCGCCGCAATAAATTCATTATCAATTAGCAGGAATCATTCGCAATTTCATTTCATGCAGGCAAAAAAATAGCCTCCCGGTATGGAGGCTATTTTCGGTGCCGGCATGCGGATGCCTGAAACAATTGCTTATTTTTTCGGATCGGTCACGAAACCGATCTTGCTCAGGCCGCCGGTTTGCGCAGCCGCCATGACTTGCGCCACTTTTTCATATTGGGTGGTGCGTTCGGCGCGCAGGTGCAATTCCGGCTGCGGCTGTTTCTGCGCCGCCGTCGCGATGCGCAGGTTCAGTTGGTTCATGTCGACCACTTCGGCATCCCAGTAAATCTTGCCGTCCGCATCGATCGAAAGATTGATATTTTGCGGCTTGACTTCGTCAGGCTGGTCGCTGGCGCGCGGCAGATCGATCTTGACCGCATGGTTCATGACGGGAATGGTCATGATGAAAATGATCAGCAGCACCAGCATGACGTCGACCAGCGGCGTCGTATTGATTTCCGGATTGAAGTCGTCTTCGCTATCCGACAATGATCCCATTGCCATCAGATGCCTCCGACTGCCGTCAATGGTGGATTCTTTTTGCCGCTTTTGTCATTGCCTTCTGTCGCGGCGCGCGCGCCGGTGACGAACAGCGCATGCAGATCGAAACCGAATTTATTCAGTTTGGCCATGGTGCTTTTGTTGCCGCGCACCAGGGCGTTGTAGCCGAAGGTTGCCGGAATCGCGACCGCCAGGCCGAGCGCCGTCATGATCAGCGATTCGCCGACCGGGCCGGCCACTTTATCGATGCTGGCCTGGCCGGATGTGCCGATGGCGACCAGCGCATGGTAGATGCCCCATACGGTGCCGAACAGGCCGACGAACGGCGCGGTGGAACCGACCGAGGCCAGTACGGCCATGCCGGTCTGCAGCTTGGCGGAAGCGTCGTCGATGGCCTGGCGCAAGGACAGGGTGATCCAGTCGCTGACCGAAAGCTGGTCGTGCAGATGTCCCTGATGGGTATTGTGATGGCTCATGGCGATGATGCCGGCCTTGGCGACATCGGCAAACGGATTATCGTTTCCCAGTGTTGCAACGCCTTCGTGGACGCTGGTGGTGTCCCAGAACTGATGTCCGGCCTTCGACGCGGCGCGGTTCAGCCGCAGCAGCGAAATCGCCTTGGTCAGGATGACGTACCACGATGCGATCGACATGCCGACCAGCAGTATCGCCACGCCTTTGGTAATGATGTCGCCTTGAACCCAGAGGCTTTCGAGGCCGTATGGACTAACTTCCATAATGATTCCCTTGTGTATGTTGAATATGTGACTGTATTAGTTATCCAGAAGAAATACGATCGGCACGATGACGTACACCCGTGTCGCCTTGCCATCTTCGATATTCGGCTTGAAACGCGCTCGCCGGACCGCTTGCTTGGCTGCCTCGTCGAGCCGCGGAAAATTGGACGATTTTTGAATATCCATGGTTTCGGGGCGGCCTTGCTCATCCACCAGGACGCGCAACATGACCTTCCCGGTTTCTCCCATGCGCTTCGAGGCGGCAGGGTATTCGATTTGCGGCTTCTGAATATACTCCACACCGGAGGTAATTGTCTTGGGAGGGGCTGGCGCGGCCGGCGCCGGCGATGGATCCGGCACTGCCGCGGCGGCCGGTACTGCCGGCTGCGGCGGCGCCGGCGGGGCCGTGACGGCGGTAGGCGACGGGGTATTTGTCACCGGTACCGGCAACGGCGGGGCTACCGTTTTCTTCACGACAGGTACGGTCTTCGGCTTCGGCTGCTCCTTTGGCGGCGCCGGTTCCGGCGCACGTTCGGGCGTAATGAGTGAAGCAAATACTTCCTTCGGCGCCATCGTCGCGACTTTTTTGATCGCGCCGCTTTGCAGCGCGTAGAAAAAAGCCAGATGCAGCAAAATAATTGCACCGAGCGGGCCGATACGTTTAACTTGTTTCCAGAAATTCAGCGGCGAAAGCGGCATCTGAGCAGGCTGCATCGATATGGCGTTCATGGCGATTCTTATACGGGGAGGCTATTACGCGTAAATGATATGACTTGTATCGAATGATGATGGACGGCGGCGCCCTGGCTCAGGCACTCCTTCAGAACCTGCTTCGCGCAGGAATGGCATTTGCCGCAATTGTTTGCGACGCCGAGATCGTTGCGAAGTTCCGCCATGGATGTCGCGCCATCCCGGACCGCCTGATGAATTCTTCCTTCGGATACATTATTGCAGACACAAACAATCATGACATTCCCGTTCGAAAATTTCCAACCGTTATGTTGGCCGGTTGCCCGGCATGATCCGGGCAAGCAGCGTAAATTTTTCGGGCGGCGGCATCGTTCGTTCGACTACCGCCGCCCACTGATCCGACAATTGCCGGCACGTTGTTCTCAACACCGGCGCCAGGCTGGGCAGATCCGCCAGGGCTTTCAAATGCCGCTCAATGACAGAGGCCAACTTCACGCAACTGTGCCGTTCCTGCAAATTGGCCGTGTAATGCGACATCAAATGCAACACTGCCGATACTAATAATTCCGGTCGCGCCGCTGCGTCATGCGGTTCGATGAAAGCCGGATTCATTTTGTCGATTGCCATCAAACTCTCCTGTTGAGCGTAAGGCTGGCTGGCTGACAAAACTGGCGACGCGCCTGGCTGGCTTTCCTGAAAATTCCTATGCCGTCAAAATCAATTTGTTCAATTGCGTCAGCCGCAATTTGTAAATCCGGCCGCCGTGGTCGATTTCCAGTTCACGCATTTTCTGAAACAGATCCTGGCTTTTAATGCGGTTGACAGGCGCATTGGCGGACTTTCTGGCGGATGGTGTTACACGGTCTGTTTCACGATCGGTGGACTCCATGACTACTCTCCCTCAGGTAAATACGAACAATTCCTATTTAGATTATTATTGATTTGAAGGTCGATTGCAAGTCTTTTTATCGAAGGAGGGAAAGTAACGTTGCTGCGGAGGAAGATTGGGAAGGGGGAAGCGGCGCGCGAAAAAAAACGGCTCAGGAAGCCGTTTCGATGATGCCGCCGCCCAGGCAGACGTCGCCGTCGTACAACACCGCCGACTGGCCGGGCGTGACAGCCCATTGCGGGGTATCGAAGGTCAGGGCGAAATCTTCATCCGCGTTGCGAAAGCGGCAAGGCATATCGGCCTGCCGATAGCGCGTCTTGGCGCTCAGCGCCGCAATGCCGGGGCCGGGCGCTTCGCCCGCGACCCAGCTTACCTGGGCGGCATGCAGTCCGGGCGTCAACAGCCAGGGGTGATCGTGGCCTTGCACTATGTACAGCGTATTGGTGGCGATGTCCTTGCGGGCGACGTACCAGGGCTCGCTGCCGCCGTCGCTGTTCTGGTACGCCTTGACGCCGCCCAGGCCGATGCCCTTGCGTTGTCCCAGGGTATAAAAACTGAGTCCGATATGCTCGCCGACCACATCGCCGTCCGGCGTCTTCATCAGGCCGGGCTGATGCGACAGATAACGATTCAGGAAATCGCGAAACGGCCGTTCGCCGATGAAGCAGATGCCGGTGGAATCCTTTTTCGCCGCATTCGGCAATTTCAGATCCTGTGCAATCTTTCGCACTTCTGTTTTATGAATCTCACCCAATGGGAATAGTGTGCGCGAAAGCTGTTTCTGATTCAGGCGATGCAAAAAATAGCTTTGGTCCTTGCTGGCGTCGAGCGCCTTGAGCAACTCGAAGCGGCCGCTGTTGTTTTGCCGCACGCGCGCATAGTGCCCGGTCGCGATCAGGTCGGCGCCGAGCGCCACTGCGTGGTCCAGAAAGGCCTTGAACTTGATTTCCGCGTTGCACAGCACGTCGGGATTGGGTGTGCGGCCGGCCTGGTATTCACGCAGAAACTCGGCAAATACACGGTCCTTGTACTCGGCGGCGAAGTTGACGGCCTCGATATCCACCCCCACCACGTCGGCCACGCTGACCGCGTCGATCCAGTCTTGCCTGGTCGAGCAGTACTCGGAATCGTCGTCGTCTTCCCAGTTTTTCATGAACAGGCCGATAACCTCGTAGCCCTGTTCCTTCAGCAGCCACGCCGAGACCGACGAGTCGACGCCGCCGGACATGCCGATGACGACGCGTTTTTTAGAACTCATTTTTGAGGATCCTTTGAATGTCCGCTATTTTACCGTGCTAACGCAGTTTTTTCAGGGCTGTCAATGACGCAGGTTTTACTTTTACATAGACGGCGGAATATTTTTTCAGACCGTTTGATCGGGAAAAATACCGTGTAAGATTCCGTCACAAGTTAAAACTAATTAGGAGCAAAGATGAGGTTAGGCATACCGGTCGAGAGTCGCGAAGGCGAGACGCGCGTTGCAGCCACGCCGGAGACCATCAAGAAGCTGATTGCCGCCAGGCATCATGTATCGGTGCAGGCGGGCGCTGGTATTTCGTCCAGCATTACCGATGAGGCATTTCGTGCGGCCGGCGCCGAGATCGTCGGCGCGGCCGAGGTATTCGGCTGCGAGGCGGTACTCAAAGTGCGCGCGCCGAGCGCCGCCGAGCTGGCGCAATTGAAGCCGGGCACGGTGGTGGTCGGCATGCTCAATCCGTTCGACGCCGACAACAACGCCGCCATGGCCGCCGCCGGCATCACGGCGTTTGCGCTGGAAGCCGCGCCGCGCACCACGCGCGCGCAATCGATGGACGTGCTGTCGTCGCAGGCCAACATCGCCGGCTACAAGGCAGTGCTGATGGCGGCCAATACCTACCAGCGCTTCATGCCGATGCTGATGACGGCGGCCGGCACGGTCAAGGCCGCGCGCATGCTGATCATGGGCGCCGGCGTGGCCGGCCTGCAGGCGATCGCGACGGCCAAGCGCCTGGGCGCGGTGATCGAAGCCTCGGACGTGCGGCCGGCGGTGAAGGAACAGATCGAATCGCTGGGCGCCAAGTTTCTCGACGTGCCGTTCATCACCGATGAAGAAAAGGAAATCGCGCAAGGCGTCGGCGGCTATGCCCGCCCGATGCCGGCCGACTGGATGCGCCGCCAGGCCGAAGCCGTGCATGAACGCGCCAAGCTGGCCGACATCATCATCACCACCGCGCTGATTCCGGGGCGCAAGGCGCCGGTCCTGATCGGCGAAGAGACCGTCAAGGCCATGAAGCCAGGCTCCGTCATCCTGGACATGGCGGTCGACCAGGGCGGCAACTGCCCGCTGTCCGAACCCGGCAAGACCGTCATCAGGCATGGCGTGCACATCATCGGCGAGGGCAACCTGGCCGCGCTGGTGGCGGCCGATGCGTCGGCGCTGTATGCGCGCAACGTGCTCGATTTCCTGAAGCTGATCGTCACCGCCGAAGGCGCGCTGGCGGTGAACCGGGAAGACGACATCGTGGCGGCCACGCTGATGTGCATCGGCGGCGAAGTCACACGCAAATAAGCGGGCAAATAAGCGCGCAAATAAGCCGCGCCGATAAAAATATACTGAAAATAAGTTGAGGAGTACGTCATGGAAGTCAGTCATACCATCATCAACCTGATCATTTTCGTGCTGGCCATTTATGTCGGCTATCACGTGGTCTGGACCGTTACCCCGGCATTGCATACGCCGCTGATGGCGGTCACCAACGCCATTTCGGCGATCATCATCATCGGCGCCATGCTGGCCGCCGGCCTGACCGAAGGACTGGTCGGGCAAGTGGCCGGCACGCTGGCCGTGGCGCTGGCCGCGGTCAATGTGTTCGGCGGGTTCCTGGTGACGCAGCGCATGCTGGAAATGTTCAAGAAGAAAGAACCGAAAGCCAAGGCCCCGGCGGCGGACGGAGCGCACTCATGATGAATATGGTCAGCATGAATCTGGTAACGCTGTTGTACCTGATCGCCTCGGTCTGCTTCATCCAGGCATTGAAAGGCTTGTCGCATCCGTCCACGGCGCGCCGCGGCAACAGTTTCGGCATGATCGGCATGGCGATCGCGTTTGTGACGACGTTCGTCCTGATCCTGAAACTCAAGGAAGCGATGACCGCGGCCGGCACCGGCAGCGGCCTGGGCTTTTATCTGGTGGCGATCGGCGTGGTGGTCGGCGGCGGCATCGGCGCCTTCCTGGCCAAGCGCGTCGAAATGACCAAGATGCCGGAACTGGTGGCGGCGATGCACTCGTTGATCGGGCTGGCGGCGGTATGTATCGCGGTGGCGGCGGTCTCGGAACCGTGGGCCTTCAACATTGCCGCGCACGGCGAAGCGCTGCCGGTGGGCAACCGCATCGAGCTGTTCATCGGCACCTTCGTCGGCGCGATTACCTTCTCCGGTTCGGTGATTGCGTTCGGCAAATTGTCGGGCAAATATAAATTCCGCCTGTTCCAGGGCGCGCCGGTAAGTTTCCCGGGCCAGCATTTCTTCAATCTGCTGCTGGCGGTGGCGATGATCGGCTTCGGCATCATGTTCGTGCTGACGCAATCCTGGCTGCCGTTCGTGCTGATGGCGGCAATCGCCTTCGTGCTGGGCGTATTGATCATCATCCCGATCGGCGGCGCCGATATGCCGGTGGTGGTGTCAATGTTGAATAGTTACTCGGGCTGGGCGGCGGCGGGCATCGGCTTTTCGCTGAACAATTCGATGCTGATCATCGCCGGTTCGCTGGTGGGTTCCAGCGGTGCGATCCTGTCCTACATCATGTGCAAGGCGATGAACCGTTCCTTCTTCAATGTGATCCTGGGCGGCTTCGGCGGCGAGGCGGCTGCCGCGGGCGGCGCGGCGCAGGCGGCGCGTCCGGTCAAATCGGGTTCGTCCGACGATGCTGCCTTCCTGATGGGCAATGCCGAGACCGTGATCATCGTGCCGGGCTACGGCCTGGCGGTGGCCCGCGCACAGCATGCGCTGAAGGAATTGACCGAGAAGCTGACCCATAAGGGCGTGATCGTCAAATACGCGATCCATCCGGTGGCGGGACGCATGCCGGGCCATATGAACGTGCTGCTGGCCGAGGCCGAAGTGCCGTACGACCAGGTGTTCGAAATGGAAGACATCAACAGCGAATTCGCGCAGGCCGACGTGGTGCTGGTGCTGGGCGCCAACGACGTGGTCAACCCGGCCGCGAAGGATCCGAAGTCGTCGATCGCCGGCATGCCGATCCTGGAGGCGTACAAGGCCAAGACCGTTATCGTCAACAAGCGTTCGATGGCGGCCGGCTATGCCGGCCTGGACAACGAGTTGTTCTACATGGATAAAACCATGATGGTGTTCGGCGATGCGAAGAAGGTGATCGAGGATATGGTCAAGGCGGTCGAGTAAAATAGGCGGGATACAGGCAACAGAAACAAGTATCCCGCACCATGGCAAAACTGACCTTAGACCGCATCCTGCAATCGCAGGGTGTCGGCACCCGCAAATATTGCCGGCAATTGATCGACGACGGCGAAGTCGCGATTGCCGGCGACATCATCACCGATTACCGCGCCGCGCCCGATACCGAGGGCCTGGTATTTACGCTGTTCGATGAAGAATGGACTTATCGCGCGCAGTTGTATATCGCGCTGAACAAGCCGGCCGATATCGAATGCTCGCGCAAGCCCAGCCATCATCCGGGCGTGCTGACCATCCTTCCTGAAGAATTCACCTGGCGCGATCTGCAGCCGGTGGGGCGGCTGGATCACGATACGACCGGCCTGCTGCTGATGTCCGACGACGGCAAGTTCATCCACGCGCAGTCGTCGCCGAAGCACCATATTCCCAAGGTATATCAAGCCGCCACGCATGATCCGGTGACGCCGGAACTCGTCGCGCAATTACTGGCGGGCGTGCAGTTGCACGACGAACCGGCGCCGCTGGCGGCGATCAGCTGCCGCCCGATAGACGGCGACGATCATCTGCTGGAAATCGTGCTGGAGCAGGGCAAATACCATCAGGTCAAGCGCATGCTGGCCGCGGCCGGCAATCATTGCACGGCGCTGCAGCGCACGGCGATCGGCAAACTGACGCTGGCGTCGCTCGATCTGGACATCGGCGAATGGTGCTATCTGACGCCGGAACAACTGGCGTTGCTGAGCGCGGCCTGACTCGCCGGCTTTAGCGGGTGCCGAAGATGCGGTCGCCCGCATCGCCCAGGCCCGGCACGATGTAGGCGTGTTCATCCAGATGCGAATCGAGCGAAGCGACATACAGTTTCACGTCCGGATGTGCATTCTGGAATACCTGAACGCCTTCGGGCGCGGCGACCAGCGCCATGAAAATAATCTGCTGGGCCGGCACGCCGCGTTTTTTCAGGACGTCGATCGCATACACGGCCGAATTGCCGGTGGCGACCATCGGATCGCACAGGATCATGGTGCGGTCCGGCAGATCCGGCAGGCGCACAAAATACTCGACCGGCTGGTGATCCGCATTGCGATAGACGCCGATGTGGCCGACGCGCGCCGACGGAATCAGTTCCAGCAAGCCGTCGCTCATGCCGATGCCTGCCCGCAGCACCGGCACCACCGCCAGCTTGCGGCCGGCGATGACCGGCGCGTCGTAGACGCCGATCGGCGTTTCGATGGTTTCCGTCGTCAACGGCAGGTCGCGCGTGATTTCATAACCCATCAATAAGGTGATTTCGCGCAGCAGGTCGCGGAAAGTGCGCGTCGAGGTGCGCTTGTCGCGCATGTGCGTGAGCTTATGCTGGATCAGCGGATGATTCAGGATAAACAGATTGGGGAAGCGCGGATCTTGTTTCATGGCGATGGATATTCAAATAAATTGATGAAGGGAAGCCGGTTGCCGGCACTGAGAAGCCGTTGCAAAATGCGGCGAGGCCGGGTCTTGTACTGCGTTCGTGTCCTCCTGCGGCCTGCGGCCGCATTCCCCCTTTACCTCACTTCGCACAACACCCGGCCGCGCCGCATTTTGCAAGGGCTACTCAGCGCCGGCCGAACATCATCTGTTCCGCCAGCAGCCGCTTGACCGGCGGCACGCCGTCGATCAGTCCCAAGCCTGCGCCCAGCAGCGTCTGCATCAGCGATCCGTCGGGCGCACGCGCAAATACCGTCGCCATCAGATCGGTCAGGCCGACCGTGGCGCGGCGATCGGCGCGCCGCTGCGCATCGAACTGCTGCAGGCTGACCGGACTGTTCTGCCGTGCCAGCAGACGCGCCAGGCTGGTGGCGTCGCGCAAGCCCAGGTTCAGGCCCTGGCCCGCGACCGGATGCAGGGTTTGCGCGGCGTTGCCGATGGCGACGATGCGTGTCGACGGCGCCGGTTCCGCGTTCAGGCCGAGCGGAAAGGCATTGCGCGCGGAGACGGCGGTAAAACGTCCGACCCGGCCGCCGAACGCATTGCCCAGACGCGCCAGGAAATCGGCATCGGACAATGCCAGCAGGCTGCGCGCGTGATCGGGCCGCACGCACCATACCAGGGCGTAGCCGTCGTTTTGCGGCAATAGCGCCAGCGGCCCTTCAGCGGTAAAACGTTCGAAGGCGCGCTGCGGCAACGGCGCGCTCGCCTGCACGTGAGCGACGATGGCGGTCTGGTCGTACTCGCGGCTGCGCGCCTTGGCCGATTGCTCTGTGTACAAACCGCCTTCGGCCTGCACCACGATGTCGGCCCGCAGTTGGCGGCCGTCTTCAAGACGCGCAATCACCGCATCCTGTTCTTCGATCAGCGCGCTGACGCGCGCCGGCCGCAAAATGACCGGCGCCCGCGCTTCGAGCGCGGCCGCCAGTCCCGCGACCAGCTTGCCGTAGCGCGCGACATAGCCCAGCGCGGGCAGGCCGTAATCGCCGCAGTCGATCAGCGTGCGGCCGAAATGTCCGCGGCGCGATACGTGAATCTGGCGGATGGCATTGCTCTCGATCGGCCACGCGCCGATCTCCTGCAAGATCTGCCGGCTGCCGTGCGACAGCGCGATCGAGCGCGGATCGGCCGCGGTTTGCGGCAGCGTCTTGGCGTCGATCAATACAATGCCGGACGGCGCCACGCCGCGCGCGATCAGCAGCGCGGCCGCGCCCAGCCCGACCGGCCCCGCGCCGCAGATCAGGATATCGCAACGCATGTCCATGCCTGTGCCGGTATCAGCCATGCCGCATCAGCGCCTCGATATCGGCGACTTTGCTCGGCACGGCATTGCTCAGAATCCGGCAGCCGTCGGGCGTGACCAGCGCGTCGTCTTCTATCCGTATGCCGATATTCCAGAATTGCTCCGGAACGTCGGCCGCCGGCCGCACATAGATGCCGGGCTCGACCGTCACCACCATGCCGGGCTCCAGCATGCGCCAGGCGCGCTCGCCATTCTCCTTGTCCTTGTCTTTGGCTTGAACCGCATCCCGGTAATCGCCGACGTCGTGCACGTCCATGCCCAGCCAATGGCCGGTGCGATGCATGTAAAAGCGCCGGAAGGCGCCGGCCGCAATGGCATCGTCCACATTGCCGACCTGGCCGGCGTCGAGCAGGCCGGTGTCGAGCATGCCCTGCGTGAGCACGCGCACGGCGGCGTCGTGGCCGTCCATGAAGCGCCGGCCGGGACGGGTCGCCTCTATGGCCGCGCTTTGCGCCGCCAGCACGATTTCGTAGAGGGTTTTTTGCGGACCGCTGAATTTGCCGTTGGCCGGGAAAGTGCGCGTGATGTCGGCCGCGTAACTGTCGAATTCGCAGCCGGCATCGATCAGCACCAGGTCGCCGTCGCGCAATTCGGCATCGCCGGCGCGGTAATGCAATACGCAGGCGTTGGCGCCGGCGGCGACGATCGATCCGTAGGCCGGCGCCTGCGCGCCGTTGTAACGGAACTCGTGCAGGATCTCGGCTTCCAGTTGATATTCGCGCAGGCCCGGGCGCGATATGCGCATCGCGCGGCAGTGCGCCGCGGCGGAAATGTCGCCGGCGCGCTGCATCGCCGCGATTTCATCGCCGTCCTTGATCAGCCGCATCTGGTCCAGCAAACGCTGTACGTCATAGATGCCGGCCGGCGCTTCGACGCCGCTGCGCGATTGCATGCGAACGCCCTGCAGCCAGGTTTGCAGGCGGGCATCGTATTGTTCGCTCTGGCCGAGCGTATAGAAAATCGTGCCGGCGTCCGGCAGCAGGGCCGGCATTTCCTGGTCCAGCTGTTCCACCGGGAAGGCGGCGTCGAAACCGAATTTCTCGGCGGCCACGGCCGGGCCGTAACGGAAGCCGTCCCAGATTTCACGTTCCAGGTTCTTGTCGCGGCAGAACAGGATAGTCTTGTTCTGCTTGCCGGCGACCAGCACCAGCACCGCTTCGGGTTCGGTGAAGCCGGTCAGATAATAGAAGTAACTGTCGTGGCGGTACGGATAGTCGGCATCGCGGTTGCGCATGACTTCCGGCGCGGTCGGAATGATGGCGACGCCGCCGCCCTGCGCCTGCATTTGCGCCAATAGGCGGTCGCGTCGGATGGAATAGGGTTTCATGGCAATGTCCGGCAAATTATATGGATTGATTGGGAGCGGGCGGCGCGTTCAGTTGCGCCAGTTGTTCGGCGGTGCCGACGTTGAACCATTGGCCGCGGTACACTTCGCCGCCGACCACACCGCGGTCGGCATATTGGCGCAGCAGCGGCCCCAGTTTGGCATGCGTGCCGGGCTCGATGCCGTCGAACAGCTGCGGGCGATATACGCCGATATTGGCGAAGGTCCACAGCGGTCCGCCGTCGTTGCTGCGGTTGGCGATGCTGTAATTATGCAGCGCGAAGTCGCCTTGCGGGTGATAGTCCGGATTCCTGACCAGATACAGCCAGGCCATGTCGCGCTGTCCCTCGGGCCAGGGATTGCCCCACATGTCCTTGTCTTCCAGCGTATTGAGCACCTGCTCGTAATTGAAGTGAGGACAGAAAATATCGCCCGACAACACGACAAACGGCTCTTCGCCCAGCAAATGACGGGCCTGGGCGATGCCGCCCGCGGTTTCCAGCGCGCTGCTTTCCGGCGAGTAGCGGATCCGGGCGCCGTACTGCGCGCCGTCGCCCAGCGCATCTTCGATCATCTGGCCCAGATGCGCGTGATTGATCACGATGTCGGTAATGCCGGCGCGCACCAAACTGAGAATCTGCCAGACGATCAACGGCCGGCCGCGCACTTTCAGCAGGGGTTTGGGGCAGGCATCGGTCAGCGGCCGCATGCGTTCGCCGCGGCCGGCGGCGAGGATCATCGCTTTCATTAAAACGTATAGCCGACTTGCGGCGCATTGTCTTCCAGTTTTTCCAGCAAACGGACCAGCGGCATCAGTTCGCGATAGCGGCGCGCCGTCTTCAGCGTGTATTCCATGACCAGCGGAATGTCGCGCAGATAGGCGTCCTTGCCGTCGCGATAGGCCAGCCGCGCGAAAATGCCGAGCACTTTCAGATGGCGCTGCAAGCCCATGAATTCAAAATCGCGATAGAACGAATCGATGTCGGGATTGACCGGCAGTCCGGCCTTTTTGGCGCGCTCCCAATACCGGATCATCCAGTCCAGCACCATCTCCTCGTCCCATTGCACATAGGCGTCGCGCAGCAGGGAGACCAGGTCATAGGTGATCGGTCCATAGACCGCATCCTGAAAATCGAGAATGCCGGGATTGCCGGCCGGCAGAACCATCAGGTTGCGCGAATGGTAGTCGCGATGTACATACACCTGCGGCTGCGCCAGGTTATTGGCAAGCAGGGTATCGAATACCTTGTCCAGCGAAGCGGCCTGCTCGCCGGTCAGCGTCACTTTCAGATGGCGGCCGATATACCAGTCGGGAAACAATTGCAGTTCGCGCTGCAGCAGCGCCCGATCGTAAGGCGGCAGCGCTTCCGGCTTGCTCTGGGTTTGCAACAGGACCAGGGCATCGATCGCATCCATATACAGCTTGTGCGCGGTATCGGTATTGAGCTGATGCAGATAAGTGGTGGCGCCCAGGTCGGACAGCAGCAGGAAGCCCTGCGCCACATCCTGCGCCAGGATGCGCGGCACCGATACGCCGGTGGCGGCGAACAGATCGGCCACGTGGATGAATGGCTTGACGTCTTCCTGCGGCGGCGGGGCGTCCATGACGATGAGGCTGCCGTCCTGCTCTGTATCCACGCGGAAATAACGGCGGAAGCTCGCATCGGCCGAGGCCGGGCGCAAGGAAGCGATCGCCAGCCGCGGCGCGGCGATGGTTTCCAGCCATTTTCGCAGCTGGGTCAATCGGAGATCGCTTGAATCGGTATTTAAAGACATGAATGGCCTGCTGTTAAGGTGATCTTGAAGTAATTCTTGAAGTAATTCGGGGTATTCGGTCCTGAGGACGGCGGAAAACGGTTAAAGGCATTGAGTTCCCATATAATAAGGGATTAACTATTTCCATGGTGTAGCGTCCAGTGTCATTTTCATCCCGGCGATTGTTTCGTATTTTCACCTCGTTTGTCGTGGCCACCTCGGCCTCGGCGACATTGCCGACGACCGTTTTCGCGCAATCGATGGGCGGCGAAGGGAAATTCCGCAATGGCGCGGCCCGGGTTCCGGCCTCACCTTCGGCTTCGGCTCCCGCGCCGGCCGCGAATGAAGAAGCCACGACCGTCAGTTCGGAGCAGATGACCGGCCGCCCGGATCGGGAAGTCGATCTCGACCGCGACGTCGAACTGGTGCGCGGCACCACCACGGTCAAGGCCGACAAGGCAATCTACCGGATCATCAAGGATGAGGTCGACGCCACCGGCAACGTCTGGATGAAGCGCCTGACCTCGCGCTATACCGGCGACCACGCCGTGCTCAATATCGATTCCGGCGAAGGCTACGCCACCAACCCGACGTACATCCTGGAGCCGAACGGCGGCCGCGGCAAGGCCCAGCGCGCCGATTTCCTGTCCAACGAACGCGCCGTGCTGACGCAAAGCACCTACAGCACCTGCGAGGCGCTCGATCCGGACTGGTATATTCAATCCAGGACCCTGGACCTGGACCAGGGCCGCGATGTCGGCACCATGACCAACGGCATCGTATATTTCAAGGGCATGCCGATCTTCGGTTCGCCCTGGCTCGATTTTCCCTTGTCGGATGCGCGCAAATCCGGCGTGCTGGCGCCCACGCTCGGCGCAACCAGTACCGGCGGCATGGAGCTGGCGGTGCCGTATTATTTCAATATCGCGCCGAACCGGGATCTGACGATCACGCCGAAATACATCGCCCGGCGCGGGCTGCAGATGGGCGGCGTCGCGCGCTATATGGGCGAGGGCTATACCGGCGTTACCTCCGGCGAGCGCATCGACGACAAGCTGACCAATACCACGCGCTATACCTTCAGCACCGTGCATACCCAGCAGTTTTCCAACGGCGTCGGCTTTGGCTGGAACGTGAGCAAGGCGTCCGACAATAATTATCCGACCGATTTTTCGAATACCCTGACCGGCGTTTCCCAGCGCCTGCTGCTGCGCAATGTATACGCTTCCTACGCCGCCACATACTGGAGCGTCACCGCGAACGTGGCGAAATACCAGGTGCTGCAGGATCCGCTATTGCCGATTACCCAGCCTTACGATCGTGTGCCGCAAGTGCTGTTCAATGCCTCGCGCCCCGATGTCGGCGGCTTCGACCTGAGCGCGACGGGCGAATTCACGCGCTTCTCCAGTCCGAATCTGGTAGGCGGCGACCGCTCTTCGATCACGCCGAAAATTTCCTATCCTATTCTGGGCACCAGCTACTACATCACGCCCACCGTTTCGGTGGACGCAACCAACTATCGCCTGAACAACCAGGCCATCGGCCTGCCGGTCAGCCTGAACCGCGTGACGCCGACGTTTTCGGTGGACAGCGGACTGACCTTTGAGCGCGACACCACTTTCTTCGGCCGCGAGATGTCGCAGACTTTCGAGCCGCGCCTGTATTATCTGCGCACGCCATATCGCGATCAGAACCAATTCCCGGTCTTCGATACCGCCCTGGCCGATTTCAATTTCTCGCAAATCTTCAGCGACAACCGTTTCGTCGGCCGCGACCGCATCAGCGACGCCAACCAGATCACTTTCGGCGCGACCTCTCGCTTCATCGAAAGCAACGGCGTCGAGCGCATGCGCGTAGCCGCGGCGCAGCGTTATTACTTCGCGCAGCCGCGTGTCGCGCTGCCCGATGCCGTCACCAATCTCGGCAGCAAATCCGACTTGCTGGCGGCATTGAGCGGCCAGATTACCAATGAAGTCGGGATCGATACTGCGGTGCAGTACAGCCAGTCCAATTCCCAATTCCAGCAGGCCAACTACGGCGTGCGCTGGCAGCCGGCGCCGAAGAAAGTGCTGAATCTGTCGTATCGGCTGGACCGCACCAATCCCATCATCGGCAGCAACGGCACGCTGGAGAATCTGAAGCAATACGATCTGTCCGGGCAATGGCCGCTCTCCGCGCGCTGGTACGGCGTTGGACGGATCAATTATTCGATTCCCGACAAGACCGTCACCGAAGGCCTGGCGGGACTGGAATACCGCGCCGATTGCTGGGTGTTCCGCATGGTCGCGCAACGCTTGCCGACTTCCAGCGCGCAAGCCACGACCTCTTTCTTCATTCAACTGGAGCTTAACGGCTTTGCCAAGATCGGCTCCAACCCGATGGATGCACTGACCAGCAGCATCCCAGGCTATCAGATAGTCAACAAACCTGATTCGCTTTCCCGTAACTGATCGGAAATACTCACTCATGAACGCTTCTTTCCCACTGCGTAACGTTGCTTCCACATTGTCCAGATTCGGCTGTTCCGCCGCACTGCTGTGCGCCGGCGTTCTGTTTGCTTCCTCCAGCCATGCGCAATACGCGACGCCGCCGGCGATGGCCAAGCCTGCCGGCCCGGTTGCCGCGCCCGTGCCTTCGCCTGCATCCGCGTCCGCGCAATCGCGCGAACCGCAACTGGTCGATGCGATCCTGGTGGTCGTCAACGATGAAGTCATTACGCGCAAGGACCTGATCGATCGCATCATGACGGTCGAAAGCCGCATGACGGCGCAAGGCCTGCAACTGCCGCCGCGCAATCAGATGCAGGCGCAAGTGCTGGAACGGATGATCGTCGAGCGCGCCCAGGTGCAGCAGGCCAAGGAAGACGGCATCAAGGTCGACGACGCGTTGCTGGACAAGGCGATGGAATCGGTCGCCGCGCAGAACAAATTGAGCCTGGCCGAATTCCGCGCCCAGCTGGAACGCCAGGGCATGAAATTCCAGGCCTTCCGCGAACAGATCCGCAACGAAATCATGATGCAGCGCGTGCGCGAACGCGAAGTCGACAGCAAGGTCCAGGTGTCCGATTCCGAAATCGATAATTACCTGGCCGCCGAAGCCGCTGCCGGCCCTCAGGCGCAGGAAGTGGACGTCGCGCAAATCCTGATCCGCGTGCCGGACAACCCATCGCCGGAAGTGCTGGCGCAGCGCCGCAAACGCGCCGAAGAGGTGTATCAGCAAGTGCGCACCGGCGGCGATTTCGCCAAGATCGCCGCTGCCTATTCCGACTCTTCGGATGCGACCACCGGCGGCGACCTGGGCTGGCGCACGCTGGACCGTCTGCCGCAACTGTTTGCCGATGCGGTGGTCAATCTGAAGCCGGGCGAACTGGCGCCGATCATGCGTAGCGGCAACGGCTTCCACGTGCTGCGCCTGGTGGACCGCCGCGCGGTGGCCGGCGCCAGCGCCAGTGCGCCGGCGGTTGCGCCCATCGTGCAGACGCATGCGCGCCATATCCTGATCAAGGTGACGCAAGTCGTCACGGCAACCGAAGCGCGCCGCAAGCTGGTTGAACTGAAACAGCGCCTGGACAACCATGCCGCTACTTTCGAAGAGTTGGCCAAGTCGTTCTCGAACGACGGATCGGCATCCAAGGGCGGCGATCTCGGCTGGATCTATCCGGGCGACACCGTGCCGGAATTCGAGCGCGCGATGAACGACCTGAAAGTGGGCGAGGTCAGCGATCCGGTTGAATCGCCTTTCGGCTTCCATCTGATCCAGGTGCTGGAACGCAAGACCGACGACATGTCGCAAGAACGTTTGCGCACCGCGGCGCGCAACGCGATCCGCGAGCGCAAGACCGAAGAAGCAACCGACGAGTGGATGCGCCAGCTGCGCGATCGCGCCTACGTCGAATACCGGCTCGACCAGTGATCGCACCCGGAATTTCACCTGGACCAAGGCCGGTGCTGGCCGTCACCTGCGGCGAACCGGCCGGCATCGGCCCGGAAATCGCGCTCAGGGCGGCTTGGGACATGCGGGACAAGGCTGACTGCGTACTGATCGGCGACGCCGCCTTGCTGCGGCAGACGGCTGCGGCCTTGAATGCGGCCTTTGGCATATCGATCGAACTCGATGCGATCGCCCTGGACGCCTGGCGCCAGGACGGCGCGGCGTTGGCCACGGGAAGCGGCCATCTGACCGTTCTCGATTGCCCGCTGGCGACGCCCGCGGCGGCCGGACAATTGGATGCGCGCAACGGCATGGCGGTGCTGCAGACGCTGGACATTGCCATCCAGGGCACGCTGGCGGCATGTTTCGATGCGATCGTCACCGCGCCGCTGCAGAAAAGCACCATCAACGACGCCGGCGTCGCTTTCACCGGCCATACCGAATACCTGGCCGAACAGACCGGCACGCCGCAAGTGGTGATGATGCTGGCTGGCACGCCGCCGGCTTCGTCCGGTTCGGCGCTGCCCTATCTGCGCGTTGCGCTGGCAACCACCCATTTGCCGCTGAAGGATGTGCCGGCCGCGATTACCGAGGAAGGACTGGCGCTCACGCTGGACATCCTGCAGCATGACCTGCAGCGCAAGTTCGGCCTGGCGCGGCCGCGCATTCTGGTTACGGGATTGAACCCGCATGCGGGCGAAAGCGGCTATCTCGGCCGCGAAGAACAGGACATCATCGAACCCGCCATCAAGGCGGCGCAGGCGCGCGGCATCGACGCGCGCGGCCCCTATCCGGCCGACACGCTGTTCCAGGACAAATACCTGCGGGACGCCGACTGCGTGCTGGCGATGTATCACGACCAGGGCCTGCCGGTACTCAAGTTCGCCACGTTCGGCAACGGCATCAATGTCACGCTGGGCCTGCCGGTCATCCGCACTTCGGTCGATCACGGCACCGCGCTCGATCTTGCCGCGGCGGGCGTCGGCCGCGCCGATCATCAGAGCATGATCGCCGCGATCGAAGCGGCCGCCGAGATGGTCGCCGCCAGCAAAAAACCAGCCTCGCAATGAAACATATTCCCCGCAAGCGCTTCGGTCAGAATTTCCTGACCGATCAACTGGTACTGCACAACATCATTGAAGATATCGCCCCGGCCGCCGGCGATGCAATGGTCGAAATCGGCCCCGGCCTGGGCGCCATGACGCAACTATTGCTGGATTCGCTGCGGCAGCTGCATGTGGTGGAGCTCGATCGCGACCTGGTTGCGCGGCTGCAGAAAACCTTTGCGCCCGAGCGGCTGGCGGTGCATTCGGCCGATGCGCTGAAGTTTGACTTTGCATCGATCGCCGTGCCGCCCGGCCAAAAGCTGCGCGTGGTCGGCAATCTGCCGTACAACATCTCGACGCCGCTGCTGTTTCACCTGGCCGGTTTTGCGCCGCTGGTGCAGGATCAGCATTTCATGCTGCAAAAGGAAGTGGTGGAGCGGATGGTCGCCGCGCCCGGCAGCAAGGCTTTCGGCCGCTTGTCGGTGATGCTGCAGTGGCGCTATGCGATGGATTTGCGCTTTATCGTGCCGCCGACGGCGTTCGATCCGCCGCCTCGCGTGGAATCCGCGATCGTGCGCATGATTCCGATCGCGCAGCCGCTGCCATGCGAGCAGGCTGCCTTGGAACAGGTAGTCACCAAGGCGTTCTCGCAACGCCGCAAGGTGATCCGGAACTGCGTCGCCGGCATGCTGGCGGAACAGGATCTGATCGACGCCGGCATCGATCCGCAGGACCGGCCTGAAGCGGTGCCGATGGAACGTTTCGTCGCGCTGGCCAATATTTTCAGCCGGAATAATCCAGCCTCGCCGGCCTGACGGAATCCCGGCCTGCTGCCGCAAGCCGGAACTTGCGGGACACTTATCGGCTACTTGCCCGCTGCTTACCAGACGCCGGTATTCGGCATCGACGCCCATGGCTCGGCCGGCGGCAGCGACCCGTTGGCCTGCAACAACTCGATGGAGATATTGTCCGGCGAACGCACAAACGCCATGTGGCCGTCGCGCGGCGGACGATTGATCGTCACCCCATGCTGCATCAGGCGCTCGCACGTGGCGTAGATATCCGCAACCTGATAAGCAACGTGGCCGAAATTGCGGCCGCCGGCATATTCTTCCGGATCCCAGTTGAACGTCAATTCCAGCTGCGCGTCGTGATCGCCGGGCGCGGCCAGATAGACCAGGGTAAAGCGTCCTTTTTCGTGTTCGCTTTGGCGTACCACTTCCAGGCCCAGCGCATCGCGATAGAAGCGCAGCGATGCGTCAAGGTCCGCAACGCGGACCATTGTGTGCAGATATTTCATTGTTCGTTCCTTGTTGTTGGACGGGCCTTGGCGGGCCCTGAAAACGCATCGAGCGATGCGCTAAAAAATCGGCAGGGTCTCCGGCGCGCTGTCGCGCAGGGCTTTCTTGGCGCTTTCGAATTCGGGGAAAATCGATTGCACCGTGGCCCAGAATTTCGGGCCGTGGTTCATCTCGCGCAGATGCGCAAGCTCGTGCGCGATCACATAGTCGATCATCGGCAGCGCGAAATGCATCAGGCGCCAGTTCAGGCGGATCTTGCCGTCGGCGGTGCACGAACCCCATTGCGTGGTGGCCGACGACAGCGCGAACGAATGGTAGCTGGCGTTGAGTTTCTCGGCGTAGATCGGCAGGCGTTCGGCGAACAGCAGCCTGGCCTGGGTTTGCAGCCAGCCTTGCACGCGGTCTTTCAACTGCTGCTCGCCGGCGCCTTCGGGCAGGCAGATAGTCAGTTCCAGCGTTTGCGCATCGTACAGAATGCCGGCGTGCTGGGCGGCGCGTATGCGCAGGGTGACATCCTGTCCCAGATAAGGCAGCGTGGCGCCGTCGCGCCATTGCATCGGCGGCTGCAGGCGGCGCGCCGAACGTTCGCGGCGTTCGTGCAGCTTGGCGAAAATCCAGCGTTTCTTTTCCTGGATGACTTTTTCGATTTCGCCGATGGTGGCCCATTTCGGCGCAGTCACGCGCAGGCCGTCGTCATTGATCATGAAGCCGATCGAACGGCGCTTGGAGCGCTGCAGCACGTAATCGAGCATGTGCTCGTCGACGTACAGGCGGCGCCAGCCGGGCGCCACCGGTGGCGGCGGCAGATCGATTTCCGGCAGCGGCGCGGTGGCCGGACCGGGAGTGCGCAGCATGCCCGGCTGGTCTTCGGCAGGCGCAAACAGGTCGAGCTGTAGCGCTAGCTGCTCGGGACCCGGTTTCTGGCGTTTCTGACGTAATAGTTTCAAGTGTGCCGCTGCGCGTTGTTTTAAACGTTTAAAAAAACAGGACAAGAATATCAAAGATTACGAAACCTTGCGGCCGCTGCGCTTGCCGACGTGGCCGGCCTGATTGCGATAGGCCGCCGGCGAAATCACGCGCATTTCGGATTCTATCCAATTTTCGACCTGCAGCGTCAGATCGGCCGCATCAAGCCCTTCCGGCGAGATCGGCGCCCCGATCGACACCGTGATTACGCCAGGGCGCTTGATAAAGGAATTCTTGGGCCAGCATTCGCCGGCATTGACCGCGATCGGCACCACGGCGGTGCCGGTTTCGACCGCCAGGCGCGCGCCGCCATGCTTGTATTTGCCCTTCTGGCCGACCGGAATGCGGGTGCCTTCGGGAAACATGATCACCCATTGGCCGTCGGCCAGGCGCTTCCTGCCGTGTTCAACCACTTGGGCGAAGGCGTCGCGGCCCTTGCTGCGGTCGATCGGGATCATGCGCAGCAGCGCGATGCCCCAGCCGAAAAACGGCACGTAGGTCAGTTCCTTCTTGAATACATACACCAGCGGCCGTGGCATATACATCAGATAGAAAATGGTTTCCCATGCCGATTGATGCTTCGACAGCAAAATCACCGGCGCGTCAGGCAGGTTTTCGAGGCCCTTGACGCGGTAGCGGATGCCGCAGATCGCCTTGGCCATCCAGATCACGGCAACGTTCCAGCGCGAAGTCCAGTAGTAGCGTTTCGCATAGGGCAGCGGCGCGGCCAGCAGGCAGACTGCCGCCCAGATCACGGTGAGGACAGTCATCAGTACGAAGAACAGCAGGGACCGCAGAAATAATATGAAGCGCAAAATGTCTCCTAGGATAATGTTTCGATCGGGGCCGGCGGGGTGGTGTCGGCGCTGAGCAGCGCATCCACGACCTCGGCCAGATCGGCGTAAATCTTGGTTCCCGGCGGCAGGCCGCCCTTGCTTACGGTGTCCTGGCCTTTGCCGGTCAGCACCAGGTACGGCAAGCAGCCGACCACGAAGCCGGCCTGCAGGTCGCGCAGCGAATCGCCGACCACGATCACGCTTTCCTGCCGCAGATTGATTTCGAAACGCTTGGCGATCTCGATGAGCATGCCGGCTTTCGGCTTGCGGCAGTCGCAGTTGTCGACCTGCGTATGCGGGCAGAAAAATACCGCGTCGATATCCGCGCCGACCTGTTGCGCCGAGGTATGCATTTTCTGGTGGATGGCGTTCAGCGTCGCCATGGCGAAGAAGCCGCGTCCCACGCCGGATTGATTGGTCGAAACCACCACCCGGTAGCCGGCCTGGTTCAAGCGCGCGATCGCTTCCAGCGAACCGGGCAGCGGCACCCATTCCGCGGGCGATTTGATGAAGGAATCGGAGTCGTAATTGATGACGCCGTCGCGGTCCAGAATAATCAGCTTCATTTTGCGTTCCGATTCCATGCTCAGGCCGCCAGCTTGGAAATATCGGCGACGCGATTGAGCATGCCATGCAGTTGCGCCAGCAGCGCCAATCGGTTGTTGCGCAATTTCAGGTCTTCGGCCATCACCATGACATCGTTGAAGAACGCGTCCACGCCCTCGCGCAAGCGCGCCAGCGCCTTGAGCGCGCCGGCGAAATCGTTGCGCGCGAAGGCGGCGTCGATCTCAGGCGCCAGTTTCGTCATGGCGGCGTACAGGTTTTGCTCGGCGGCTTCCTGCAGCAGACCGGCATGGACGTCGGCGGCGTCGGCGGCCGCGTCTTCGTTCTTTTTCAGGATATTGGTGATCCGCTTGTTGGCCGCCGCCAGCGCTTCGGCTTCCGGCAGCGCGGCGAAAGCCTGCACCGCGGCCAGCCGCGCGTCGATGTCGGCCAGCACGTCCGGCTGCTGCGCCACCACGGCTTCGATTTCATTCGGCGCGTAGCCGCGCTCGCGCAGCAGGCCGCGCAGGCGGTCGTAGATGAAGCTGCGCAATTCGGCGCTTGGATCCTTGAAGCTGGCATTGCCGGCGAACAGCGCCACGGCGTCGCGCAGCAATGCGGCGAGCGACAGCGGCAGGCGCTTTTCGACCAGCATGCGCAGCACGCCCAGCGCGTGGCGGCGCAGCGCGAACGGATCCTTGTCGCCGGTAGGCTGCAGGCCGATGCCCCAGATGCCGGCCAGCGTTTCCAACTTGTCGGCCAGCGCCACGGCGGTGCCGGTGGCGGTCGCCGGAAGGGCGTCGCCGGCAAAGCGCGGCTGGTAATGTTCGGCCGCGGTCCGGGCCACATCGGCGTGTTCGCCGTCATGGCGCGCATAGTAGCTGCCCATGATGCCTTGCAGTTCCGGGAATTCGCCCACCATGTCCGTCAGCAGATCGGCCTTGGCCAGGAACGCGGCGCGTTCGGCCAGCGCGCTGTCGCCGCCGAGCGCGGCGGCGATCTTGCCGGCCAGCGTCTTGACGCGTTCGGTGCGCTGCAGCTGATTGCCGAGCTTGTTGTGATACACCACGTTGGCCAGCAGCGGCACCCGGTCCGCCAGCGTTTTCTTCTGATCCTGCTCATAGAAGAATTTGGCGTCCGACAGGCGCGGCCGCACCACGCGTTCGTTGCCTTCGATGATGTGATGCGGATCGTCGGTGGCCAGGTTGGAGACGATCAGGAAGCGCGAACGCAGCTTGCCGCCGGCATCGGTCAGGGCAAAATATTTCTGGTTGGTCTGCATCGTGAGGATCAGGCATTCCTGCGGCACCGTCAGGAACGCATCTTCGAATTTGCAGGCATATACCACCGGCCATTCGACCAGCGCCGTGACTTCGTCGAGCAGGCTTTCGGGCATCAAGACCTTGTCGTCGCCGGCGGCCTTCAGCAGCGCGGCGCGGATATGCTCCTTGCGTGCATTGAAATCGGCGATGACCTTGCCTTCGGCGGCGAGGGTCTCGCCATAGCGGCCGGGATCGCCGATCCTGATTTCTCCCTCCGAAAGGAAGCGATGGCCGATCGTGACGTCGCCGGCGTCCAGCCCCAGCAGATGCACCGGCACGACCTGCTTGCCGTGCAATGCGATCAGCTTGTGCGCCGGGCGTACGAAATGCACGGTCTGGCCGGCGTCGCGGCCGTTCTGGCGCTGATAGCTCATGACCTTTGGAATCGGCAGCTTGGCCAGCGTTTCCTCAAGCACGGGTTGCAGGCCGCTTTGCAGCGTGCTGCCCTTGGCGGTATAGGCATAGAAAAAGCTTTCGGCCTTGCCGTCCATGGCGCGTTCCAATTGGCCCGGCGTGATGACGGCGGCGCCGGTCTGGGCCGCCAGCGCGGCCAGTTTCTTGACCAGCGGCGCGGTGGGCGCGCCGGCGGCGTCGAGCGCGATCGAGACCGGCAGGACTTTTTCGCGCATCGCCTTGTCCAGCGACACGGCGCGTACGTTGGTGATGCTCACGGCCAGCCGGCGCGGCGTGGCGTAGGCGGTCGCTGTGGCGCCGGCGTCGAGGAAGCCGCGCGCCTGCAGGCCGCTCTGGATGCCGGCGGCAAATGCGTCGCCCAGCTTGGCCAGCGCCTTGGGCGGCAGTTCTTCGGTCAATAATTCGATAAGCAGTGTTTGAGTCATGTTTTACTTTTGATCGTATCTGGGTACAAGCGAGTGAAGCAGAAGCGGAATGTGAAGCCGGCCCGGTCAGGCGGCTTCGCGCCGGTTATCTTTGCCGGCCTCCAGCATCGGAAAGCCGAGCTTCTCGCGCGACTCGAAATAAGCCTGCGCCACGGCGCGCGACAAATTGCGGATGCGTCCCATATAGGCGGCGCGTTCGGTGACCGAAATGGCGCCGCGCGCATCCAGCAGGTTGAAGGTGTGGGCAGCCTTCAGAATCATTTCATATGCCGGCAGCGCCAGCGGGACTTCCAGCAGGCGCTTGGCTTCGGATTCGTAATTGCCGAACAGCGAAAACAGGAATTCGGTATTCGAATGCTCGAAGTTGTAGGTCGATTGTTCGACTTCGTTCTGATGGAATACGTCGCGGTAGGTCAGGGTGCGGGTCATTGGTCCATTGATGCCGTTCTCCGTGACTTCGGTCCAGACCAGATCGTAGACGTTTTCGACGCCCTGCAGATACATCGCCAGCCGCTCGATGCCATAGGTGATTTCGCCCAGGACGGGCTTGCAGTCGAGTCCGCCGACCTGCTGGAAGTAGGTGAACTGAGTCACTTCCATGCCGTTCAGCCAGACTTCCCAGCCCAGGCCCCACGCGCCCAGGGTCGGATTTTCCCAGTCGTCCTCGACGAAGCGCACATCGTTCTGTTTCAGGTCCAGCCCCAGCGCGGCCAGGGAACCCAGATACAGGTCCAGGATGTTCTCGGGCGCCGGCTTCAATACCACCTGGTATTGGTAATAATGCTGCATGCGGTTCGGATTTTCGCCATAGCGCCCGTCTTTCGGGCGGCGCGACGGCTGCACATAGGCGGCGCGCCACGGTTCAGGCCCGATCGCGCGCAAGAAAGTGGCCGTATGGGAGGTGCCGGCGCCGACTTCCATGTCGTAGGGCTGCAATAAGGCGCAACCCTGGGCGCCCCAGTAATCTTGCAGTTTGAGGATAATCTGTTGAAATGTAAGCATCGTTTTAAGATCCGGCCTGCTGATTCGCTAAAACCCTGAATTTTAGCCGCTTTTACCCCCTTCCGCCGTAAAAGCCGTCCGGCAAAGGCGCCCTCCGGCTGGCGTAATGGGATGTTGTACTCCGTTCGTGTCCTCCGGGGGCCTTCGGCCTCCTCCCCCTTTACCTCACTGCGCACAACATCCCATTACGCCAGCCGGAGGGCGCCTTCGCCGAACGGCAAAACTCATTCAAGATGCTTTGCCGGCCACCGTGCCCAGACCAGCGCCAGCAGCGCGATAGCGAGGATCAGCTTGTTGCCGGCCAGCATGTACGGCGTCCAGCCCTGGTAGCCCTGCACTTGCGTGACCAGTACGTCTGCGGTGAAGGGACGCAGTTCGGCGCCGATATGCCCTTTCGGATCGATTATGGCGGTGGCGCCGGTATTGGTGGCGCGCAGCATCGGGCGGCCGCTTTCCAAGGCGCGCATCTGCGAAATCTGCAAATGTTGCGGCAGTGCAATGGAATTGCCGAACCAGGCGATATTCGAAATATTCAGCAGAATGCTGGCCGGCGGCTTGCCGTCGAACCAGGCGCTGCCCAGTTGCGCCGCGATTTCCTCGCCGAACAGATCCTCGTAGCAGATATTCGGCATGATCCACTGATCCTTGACCGCGAACGGCTGCTGCAGCACGCCGCCGCGCGTCATGTCGCCCAGCGGGATATGCATCATGTCGACGAACCAGCGAAAACCGGGGGGAATGAATTCGCCGAACGGCACCAGATGATGCTTGTCGTAGCGGTAAGGCGCGGCCGGCACGGATACGCCGCCGGTGACGACAGGCGGCGCGAACATGATCAGGCTGTTGCTGTACGCGCCGGGCGCGTCGGACAGGGGAATGCCGAGCGCGAGATGGCTGCCGGAGGTTTCCGCGTAGCCGGCGAGGCTTTCCAGGTAATTTGCCGGCAATTGCTGCGGCAGCAGCGGAATCGCGGTCTCGGGGATGGCGATCAGGTCGGCCGGCGCGGCGCGAATGGCGGCGTCGTAGTATTCCAGGGTCGACAGCAGCGCCGATTCGGAGAATTTGGTTTCCTGCGCGATATTGCCTTGCAGCAGCCGCACGCCGATCGGCGCGCCTCGCGGCGCCGTCCAGTTGACGGCATGCAGCGCGACGCCGCCCATCAGCAGAACCACGATGCCGGCCAATGCCCTGGCGGTGAGCGGCCGGCGGTCGGGGGCATCCGGCGCGGTCTTTTTCAGCGCGGTGGCGGCCAGCACGCAGCAGCCCGCGATCACTGCGGCGATCCATCCCAGGCCGTAGACGCCCAGCAGCGGCGCATATCCCTTGAGCGGGCCGACGCTATGCGCATAGCCGGCGCTGAGCCACGGGAATCCGGTAAAAAGCCAGCCGCGCACCCATTCGGTCAGCGCCCACAGCGCGGGCAGCAGCAACAGCAGCATGGCGGTTTCCGGACAGCGCCAGCGCCGTTGCAATGCGGTCGCCAGCGACAACGCGAGCGCGCTGTACAAGCCGATGAACAGCGCCAGCAGGGCCACCGCCAGCGCCGCCATCCAGCCTGCCATGCCGCCGTAGGTATGCATGCTGATGTAGAGCCAGTGCACGCCGCATGCGGTCCAGCCGAAACCGTAAATCCAGCCCAGCAGGAAATTGCGGCGGATGTCGGGCCGGCGCGCGGCTTGTCCGAACAGCCAGGCCAGGGCCAGGATTTGCAAGGGCCAGATATGGAAGGGGGCGAATGCCAGGACATTGCAGGCGCCGGCCAGCAGGGCCAGCAGCATCAGTTGCAACGGCGGCAATGAAGACAATAGCGGCAGGGACGGCAAGGGCGACGACGGGGAGGGCGGAAAGCGCTCCCCGCTTGTCGGGCGCCGCATCAGAACAGATCCTGGTCGGTATGCGGGCTGAAGATTCTTTCGGCCATGATCACGTGCACCTGGCGCGCATCGGCCAGCGCCACGGTGAACTGGATGCCGTCCAGTTCCAGCTGGTCGCCCTTGACCGGCACCCGGCTCAGATGATTGGCGATCAGGCCGCCGATGGTGTGGGCTTCCTCGTCGAACAGCGTGGCGCCGATGACTTCATTGCAATGCGCGATTTCGGTCAGGCCCTTGATGCGCCAGCGCGGACCATGGGGACCGTCCTTGACCGGGACGATGTCGTCCTTGTCTTCGTCGATGTCGTATTCGTCTTCGATGTCGCCGACGATCTGCTCCAGCACGTCTTCAATCGTGATCAATCCCGCCACGCCACCGTATTCGTCGACCACGATCGCCATGTGGTTGCGGTTGGAGCGGAAATCGCGCAGCAGCACGTTGAGGCGCTTCGATTCCGGTATGAAAACCGCCGGGCGCAGGATGGCGCGCACATCGAACGATTCGTGCGCGTAATAGCGCAGCAGGTCCTTGGCCAGCAGGATGCCGATCACATTGTCGCGCTCGTCTTCGACCGCGGGAAAGCGCGAGTGCGCGGTGCTGAGCACGCTCGGCATCCAGCTTTCGATCGGTTCGTTGATATTGATGACATCCATCTGCGAGCGCGGCACCATGATGTCGCGCACCGACAGATCGGATACCTGGAACACGCCTTCGATCATCGACAGCGCGTCGGCGTCGATCAGGTTGCGGGCATGCGCATCCTGCAAGACGTCGAGCAGTTCGGCGCGGTTTTCCGGTTCGGGAGATATGAGGGCGGTCAGGCGTTCAAATAATGAACGATGCGGTTTTGCGTCGGATTTGATACTACTGGGAAGTTCTTGCATATGGCGCGAGCCGATGGGACATGGTTTCGATTCGTCATAGCATACAACAAATATGTGACAAGTCTATATCCCGGGGGCCCAAGCGGCGCAGTGTTGTGAAATCGCGAAGCGGCCCGGATCCGGGCCGTTCCGTTTACACCCGTTTGCGCCAAAAAATGGCGTATTTCGCCAACAAATGCACCTTTGCGGCGCCGAAAGCGCTAAACCGATCTTGGGCCGTTGTCTTCCGTATATGGATTCGGAATGCGCAGCGCCGCCAGCAATTCGATCTCGATCTGTTCCATTTCGGCGGCTTCTTCGTCGGATTCGTGATCGTATCCCTGCGCGTGCAGCACGCCGTGCACGATCAGATGCGCCGCGTGCTGCGCGAGCGTCTTGCCCTGTTCCTTTGCTTCGCGCTGCAGCACGTCGGTGCAGAGCACGATGTCGGCCTGGGTGATCTCGCTGTCCTGATCCTCGGTATAGGCGAAGGTCAGCACGTTGGTGGCGTAATCCTTGCCGCGGTAATCGCGGTTCAGCGCCTGGCCTTCGGCGGCGTCGACGAAGCGGATCGTCAGCTCGGCCGGCGCGAACAGGGCGCTTTGCACCCAGCGCCGCACGGTGGCGCGCGGCAGCATGGCCTGCAGGCGCGGGTCGGGATATTGCACCGACAGCGAGAGCTTATTTTTTGGCGGCATTGGCATTGCGCGGACGGGCCGATTTGGTGACGCCGCCGCCGGCATTGGCCGCATTGCGCGATTTCGCGCCGCCGAAATCGGCCGCGATGGCCTGCGCGCCGGCCTTGTGCGCGGACGCCGCTTCATAGGCGTCGACAATGCGTCCCACCAGCGGATGGCGCACCACATCCTTGCTGCTGAAGTGCGAAAAGGCGATCCCGCGCACATTCTGCAATATCTGGCCGGCCTCGATCAGCCCGCTGCGCTGGCCGGAATGCAGGTCGATCTGCGTGATGTCGCCGGTAACCACGGCCTTGCTGCCGAAGCCGATGCGGGTCAGGAACATTTTCATCTGCTCGCTGGTGGTGTTCTGCGCTTCATCCAGGATGATGAATGCGTGATTGAGCGTACGGCCGCGCATATACGCCAGCGGCGCGATTTCGATGGCCTGCTTTTCGAACATTTTCTGGGTGCGGTCGAAGCCCAGCAGATCGTAGAGGGCATCGTACAGCGGGCGCAGATACGGATCGATTTTCTGCGCCAGGTCGCCGGGCAGGAAGCCGAGCCGTTCTCCGGCTTCGACCGCCGGCCGGGTCAGCACGATTTTCTTGACCGCGTCGCGTTCCAGCGCATCCACCGCGCAAGCCACCGCAAGATAGGTCTTGCCGGTGCCGGCCGGGCCGATGCCGAAGGTGATGTCGTGTTCCAGGATGGACCGGATGTACTGGCTTTGATGCGGCGTGCGGCCGCGCAGATCGTGGCGCCGGGTTTTCAGCACCGGGAATTCGATCGACGTCATTTCGACATCGTCGGCCGCATTCTCGGCTGCGGCAGCACTGCCCGGGGACAATTCATCCGGCTCGGCGCCGGCGCGCTGTTCCACCAGCGCCAGCTGGATTTCCTCGACCGAAACCGGCTTGTCGGCCAGGGCGTAGAAATGTTCCAGGATTTCGGTGGCGCGGGCGGCATTGCCGCCGCTGGCGATGAATTTTTCGCCGCGCCGGAATATGGTGACGTCCAGCGCAGCCGAAATCTGGCGCAGGTTCTCATCGAGCGGACCGCACAAATGCGCCAGGCGCTTATTGTCGAGCGGATCCGGAATGAAGAATTGCGGGGCAGTCGATGTTTTCAATATGGATGCCTGAGGGGGTGCCGGTTATCTGATGATCGAAGTATTGAAAGCAATAGATTAGCAGGTTATTGCCGCACGACGAGTTCGCCGCGCAGGGAATACGAATACGTCTGCAGGATATTGACGTCGAGCAGTTGGCCGACCAGGCGCCGGCCGTTCGGGCCGCCGTCGAAATTGACGACGCGGTTGTTTTCGGTGCGGCCCTGCATTTCGCCGGGATCCTTCTTCGAAGGGCCTTCGACCAGAATGCGCTGCACGCCGCCGACCATTTGTTGGCTGATGCGGTCGGCGCTTTCCTGCACCACCGCCTGCAAATGCTGCAGGCGTTTGAGCTTGACGTCGTACGGCGTATCGTCCGTCAGATTGGCCGCCGGCGTGCCGGGGCGCGGACTGAAAATGAAACTGAAGCTGCTGTCGTAGCCGATGTCGGTGATCAGCTTCATCAGCGCGGCGAAATCCGCATCGGTTTCGCCGGGGAAGCCGACGATGAAATCGCTGGAAATGGCGATATTGGGGCGTACTTCGCGCAGCCTGCGCAATACCGATTTGTATTCGAGCGAGGTATAGCCGCGCTTCATCGCCGCCAGGATGCGGTCGGATCCGTGTTGCGCCGGCAGGTACAGATGATCGACCAGCTTCGGCACCTTGGCGTAGGTATCGATCAGGCGCTGCGTGAATTCCTTGGGATGGCTGGTCACGAAGCGGATGCGTTCGATGCCCGGGATCTCGGCGATGTATTCGATCAGCAGCGCGAAATCGGCGGTCTCGCTCAAGCCCCGGCTGTCGACCATCATGCCGCGATAGGCGTTCACGTTTTGCCCGAGCAGCGTGATTTCCTTGACGCCCTGTGCGGCCAGCCCGGCCACTTCCGTCAATACGTCGTCGAAGCGGCGCGACACTTCCTCGCCGCGCGTATACGGCACCACGCAGTAGCTGCAATATTTGCTGCAGCCTTCCATGATCGAAACATACGCCGTGGCGCCGTCGACCTTGGCCGGCGGCATATGGTCGAATTTTTCGATTTCGGGAAAACTGATGTCGACCTGCGCCCGGCCGCTGCTGCGGCGTTCATCGATCATCTGCGGCAGGCGATGCAGGGTTTGCGGGCCGAACACCATATCGACATACGGCGCGCGCTTGACGATCGCATCGCCTTCCTGCGACGCCACGCAGCCGCCGACGCCGATCAGCAGATTCGGGTTCTTCAGCTTGAGTTCGCGCAGGCGGCCCAGGTCGGAAAACACTTTTTCCTGCGCCTTTTCGCGCACGGAACAGGTATTGAGCAAAATGATGTCGGCATCTTCCGGGCGGTCGGTCTTGACCACGCCATCGGACAGATTGAGCACGTCGGCCATCTTGTCCGAGTCGTACTCGTTCATTTGGCAGCCGAAGGTTTTGATGAATAACTTTTTTTGCATGATAGGAGAGGGGCAGCGGGGAACGGCGGCGGCGCTCGGCCGGGCAAGCCGTTAATGCGCGATTATAGCATCGCGCCCCTATGAGGCCGTTGCAAAAACAGGGGCGGCGGGGTGTTGTGCGAAGTGAGGTAAAGGAGGAGACGGCCGCAGGCCGGCGGGGGACACGAACGCAGTACAACGCCCCGCCGCCCCTGTTTTTGCAATCGCCTCCGTTTCAGGCGCTTAAAACCCTGCCGCAATCCCATCCGAACGCGGATCGGAAGCCGCTTCCAGCGTACCGTCCGGATAGCGCACGATGGCGCCGGCATGGCCGAACGTGGAATCGTAGGCGCCCAGCACATCGACCTCATGGCCGCGCGCGCGCAGCGCCTCCACGGTTTCGGGCGGAAAGCGCGATTCCAGTTTCAGCGAATCCGTGCTTTCGCCCCAGGTGCGGCCCAGCAGCCAGCGCGGCGCGGCGATGGCCTGCTGCAGCGGCTGGCCGAAGATCGCGTGGCGGGTGAAGACGGCGGCCTGGCTTTGCGGCTGGCCGTCGCCGCCCATGTTGCCGTAGACCATCACGCGGCCGTCGCGCAGGCGCGCCGCGGCCGGATTGAGCGTATGGAACGGTTTTTTGCCCGGCAGCAACGCGCACAGATGCGCCGGATCCAGGCTGAACGAGGCGCCGCGGTTCTGCCAATTGATGCCGGTGCCGGGCAAGACCACGCCGCTGCCGAATTCGTGATAAATGCTCTGGATGAACGACACCGCCATGCCGTCGCTGTCGCACACGCCCATCCAGATGGTGTCGCCCGGGCCGCGGCCGGCGCCCCAGGGCGCCGCATGCTGCGCATCGATGCGCTGCGCCAACGGGTCCAGCGCCTGTGCTTCCAGCAGGCTTTGCGGATCGACCGACATGTGCGCCGGATCGGTGATGAAGCGGTCGCGCAGGCCGAACGCCAGCTTGGTCGCTTCGACAATCAGATGCACGTGATCGGCGCTGTCGGCCTGTGCGGAAGCCAGCGCGGTGCGGTCGAGCAGGCCGAGTATGGCCAGCGAGACCAGGCCCTGGGTCGGCGGCGCCGTGTTGAACAGCGTTCCCAGGCTGTGCGCCAGTTGCAGCGGCTGCTTCAGTTCGGCGCGGTGCCGTTGCAGATCGTCCAGGGTGACCGGCGATCCCACGGCGGCCAGGTCGGCTGCGATGCGGCCCGCCAAAGCGCCGCGATAGAAACTGTCGAGGCCGTCGTCGGCCAGCGCCTGCAAGGTGCGTCCCAGCGCCGGATTGGTGAAATTTTCGCCTGCGCGCGGGATTTTTCCGCCCGGTAAAAAGGTCTCTGAAAAACCGGCCACGCCGCGCAGCTCTGCCAGTTTGGCCTGGATGATCTCGCATTGGCCGTTGGTGACCGGGAAGCCGTTGCTGGCGTAATGGATCGCGTCGGCCAGCATATCCTGCAGGGATTGTTTGCCGCCCAGTCCGGCGGAAACCTGCAGCGCCAGTTCCCAGCCCGACACCGTGCCCGCGACGGTATTCGCGGCCAGCGGCCCGCGCGAGGGAATTGCCGCCAGGCCGCGCGAGCGGTAGCTTTCGATATCGCTGGCGCCCGCTGCCGCGCCGCAGGCGTCGATGGCAACCGTGCTGCCGTCCGGTTTCAGGATCAGCCAGAAGCCGTCGCCGCCGATGCTGTTCATGTGCGGGTATACCACCGCGATGGTGGACGCCGCCGCGACCATTGCTTCGATCGCATTGCCGCCCTTGCGCAATATGGCCAGCGCTGCCTGCGAAGCCGAATGATGCGGCGCGACGGCAACGCCTCTTGATGTTCTGGTAGTGTTGATCATGCGTTTCCTTAAGCAATTTTCTGCAAGGATACGCGCTTTGCGGGATGGCGGCATCCCATCGACTACTTACGGCATTGCTAATTTCCAGCTAATTTTCATTTGATACATTCAAGGCTTCGATCAAAATGCATCTGTTCAGGGTGATGAAAATAAGGCGGTAAAAATGGCTGGGAACAAAATAGGCGTCCTGTTGCTGGCGGCAATCGCATTGAGCGGGACTGTGCCGGCGCTTGCGGCCCCGGCCGGCAAGGACATGCAATTCGCGCGGACCAAAAAATATGCCTTGGGCGGGATCGACAGGTGGGATTATCTCGGCATCGATCCGGTGCGCCATCATCTGTTCATCAGCCGCGCCAGCCATGTGCAGGTGCTCGATACCGATACCGGCAAGCAAGTCGCCGACATCCCCGATACCGACGGCGTGCATGGCTTTGCCTTCGCGCAGGACCGCAAACTGGGCTTCATCACCAATGGCCATGCCGATACGGTGACCGCGTTCGATCTCGATACCTTCAAAGCCGTCGCCACCATCCAGGCCGGCGGCCGCGATCCGGATGCCATCCTGTATGCGCCCGGCCTGATGCGCGCGTTCGTCAGCAATGGCGAAAGCAACAGCGTGAGCGTCATCGATGCCGCCAATGCCAGGGTCATTGCGACCATGGATGTCGGCGGCAAACCGGAATCGCTCGCCGCCGACAACGCCGGCATGGTATTTGTCGCCATCGAGGACAAGAACGAGATTGTCGCGATGAACGGAAAAACCGGCACGGTGGCCGCGCACTGGCCGCTCGCCGGATGCGACGAGCCTTCCGGGCTGGCGCTCGATGCGGCTTCGCGGCGTCTGTTTGCGGTTTGTTCCAACAAGCGCATGGCCGTGGTCGACGCCGATAGCGGCCGCATGATCACGACATTGCCGATCGGCGGAAAACCGGATGCGGCCGCCTTCGATCCGGTGTTCAATACGGTCTTCAGCGCCAACGGCGGCGACGGCACGCTGACGGTGGTGCATGAAGACGATCCGGAGCATTTCCGGGTGACGCAGAATGTATCGACGCAGGCCGGCGCGCGCACGCTCGCATTCGATGCCGATACGCACAGCATCTATCTCGCTTCGGCGAAACTCGGAAAGCGGCCGGCGCCGACCAGCCAGGCGCCCCATCCGCATCCCCCGGTCCAGGCCGGCTCTTTCGTGATCTTGCTGGTGCAGCCCGAACTTTAGTGCAGGCGCGCGTGTCGAGTGCAATACCGGGTGAAAATTAAACTTATAAGTTAAAAGGGCGGTTCATGAACAATCAATCCCAACATATTGTCAGCAAGGTTCCGGAAATCACCCTGCTGTTCTGGATCATCAAGATTGCCGCCACCACGCTGGGCGAAACCGGCGGCGATGCCGTTTCCATGTCGATGAATCTCGGCTATCTGGTCGGGACCTTGATCTTCGCGGTCATTTTCCTGATTGCGGTCTGGGCGCAGATCAAGGCGCCGCGCTTTCATCCTTCCCTGTACTGGGCAACCATCATCGCCACCACGACCGTCGGCACCACGCTGGCCGACTTCGCAGACCGTTCGCTCGGCATCGGCTACCTGGGCGGATCGACGCTGTTGTTCGCCTTGCTGATGGCTTCGCTGGCGCTGTGGCATAAAGTGCTCGGCTCGGTCTCGGTCGATACCGTCAATTCGCCGAAAGCGGAAATGTTCTACTGGATCACGATCATGTTTTCGCAGACGCTCGGCACCGCGCTGGGCGACTGGATGGCGGACTCGGCCGGCATGGGCTACGGCGGCGCCGCGATCGTATTCGGTTCGGCGCTGCTGCTGGTAGCGGCCGCTTATTACTGGACACGGATTTCCCGCACCGCGCTGTTCTGGGCGGCCTTCATTCTCACGCGGCCGCTCGGCGCCGTGGTCGGCGATTTCCTCGACAAGCCGCTGGCCAACGGCGGGCTGGCGCTGAGCCGGTTCACCGCCTCGGCCGTCTTGCTGTTTTTCATCATGGTCTGTATCGCCATCTTCAAGCAAAAGCCGGCGATGCAGAGGCACTGACGCACTGAGGCATCGGACGGCGGCGCGCGCCTATGCGGCGGCTTGCGGAAATTGCACGCTCGCCCTGAGGCCCCGCAGGCGCCGGGATTGATCGAGATGCACGCTCGCGCCATGTAAATCCGCAACCTGTTTGACGATCGCCAGCCCCAGTCCGCTGCCGGCGGCCTGGGGCTGCAGGCAGCGATAGAAGCGATCGAAAACCCGCTCCCGTTCTTCCGGCGGAATGCCGGGGCCGCTGTCTTCGATTTCAAGCATCGCTTCCTGCGCGAACGTGCGCAGCGTGACGTCCACCCGGCCGCCGGCGGGGGTGTAGCGGATGGCATTGTCGATCAGATTGCGCACCAGAATGCTCAGGTGATGTTTCGAACCCACGACGGTGGATTCGTTCATGTACTCCACGCCCAGATTGATGTCGCGCACCTCCGCATAGGGCAGCAGATCGATAACGACCTGGCGGATGATTTCATGTAGCGCGAGCGCGCCATGCGTGTCGTGCCGGCAGCCCGAATCGATGCGGGACACCACCAGCAATTGTTCGACCAGATGGCCGGTTCTTCTGATGCCGGCTTTCAGATCGTTCAACGCCTTCTCTTCACCGCCGGTGCCGAGCGACTGCTGCACCAATTGGGTCTGGATTTGCAGGGCCGCCAGCGGTGTCCGCAATTCATGCGAGGCGTCGGCGATGAATTTTCGCTGGCTTTCCAGAGCGATACCCAATCGATGCAGCAAAGTGTCGAGCGCATGCGTGAGCGGCCTGATCTCGACCGGCTGGTGCGCCGATGACAAGCGTCCCAGCGTTTCCGAATCCCGGCTTGCCAGTTCCCTTGACAATTGCGTCAGCGATTCCAGCCCCTTGCTGACGCTCCAGCGGATCAGCAAACCGATAATCATCAGGAAAATGCACAGCGGCAGCAAGGCGCGCGTCGCGTGCGCAATGGCGATATCGCGCCGGCCGCTCAACGATTGCGCCACCTGTATTGTGTCGTACTCGGTAACGCGGACGAATATCTGCCATTTCTCGCCATGCCATATCACCGTCGAGAGGCCTGGCGCCGAAAATCGCGGCAGAACGATTGTGGGATACGAGCGATAGCGCAAGGCGCCGTTGCGGTCCCAGATCTGCAGGATGCTGTCGTCTTTTTCATAACGGCCCAGGGATGGCGGCTGTTGCGCATCGTCATCGGAGAAACGGGCTGGAATCGCGTAGGCGATCTGTTTCATCTGGTCATCGTAGACGTCGAGCAGCAACGAGCGATCGGTCAGATAGTCGGCGACCACGAAGACGACGCCCAGCACCGTCAAGCCGGACAGCAGCCATATCAATAAACGATTCCTAATCGACACGTAATTTCTCTGCGCCGGCCAGCATGTAGCCGAGCCCGCGAATATTGCGTATCAATTCCGGCGCCAGTTTTTTTCGAAGTGCATGAATGTGCACTTCGATGGTATTGCTCTCCACCTCGTCGTTCCAGCCATAGACCTTGTCGATCAATTGCGCGCGCGACAGAACCGCGCCGGGCTTTTCGATCAATGCCGCCAGCACCATCAATTCGCGCGCGCCCAATGGGATGCTTTTACCCTGGTAGGTCACGGTATTGCCGGCGGGATCGAACTCCAGATCGCCATGCGTGAGGACCGAACTGGCGCGTCCGCTGCTGCGCCTGAGCAAGGCGCGGATGCGCGCGGCCAGTTCATCGAGATCGAACGGTTTGCTCAGGTAATCGTCGGCGCCCGCGTCCAGTCCCTCTATGCGGTTGAGCACGCCGTCGGCGGCCGACAGAATGATCACCGGCGTGCTGTTGCGCGTCGAGCGTAATTTCTTCAGCACATCGATGCCGGATTTGCGCGGCAGCGCCAGATCCAGCAGGACGGCGGCGTAGGACTCCGTGGCCAGCGCCGCCTCCGCGGCGATGCCGTCCTGTGTCCAGTCGACGGTAAATCCATATGGATAAAAGCCGCTGCGGATGCTGTTGCCGAGCATGTAATCGTCTTCTACCAGAAGTAAGCGCATGGATAGCCGTCCGCCTTCAATTTTGTCGACCTTTGAAAGTAGCAGCGATTTATGACAGCGGTGTGAATTCGACGCGTCCCGTAAATATATCCACGGTATTGCGCACAGATAATTTCCACTTAATTTTCAAAGCCTAAGCTCCGCTCCGGATTGTCGGTCTGGCCCGGCGACATGCATTGCATTCTTTCGAATTATTTTATCTTTTTAACAACGATTTTTTTCAAGGAAGCCTGGCGATGAAGCATCCCAATTTGAAGACGAGCACGCTACAGATTCTGCACGCACTGGCCGCCATGTGCGTGGTCGCGCCGCTGGTGGCGCATGCGCAGCAGGCCACCGATCTGGGCGCTGTCAATGCCAATGGGGGCGATGATGGCGCTACCAGCGCCGCGACGCCTACCGCATCCAAATCGGCGCCTTCGCAAAGCTCGCTGGACGCGCGTTCCGCCCAGTCCGAAGTCAGCAACGAATTCGTGCGCAATTACACCTCGCCGGTCGCCGATTTCAGCCAGGTGCTGCAAATGACGCCGGGTCTTTACAGCTATAGCCCGAACGGCGTGGGACTGGGCGATACGCAGACCTTTTTCCGCGGTTTTTCGGACGGCGACTATTCCGTTTCCTTCGACGGCATTCCATTCCAGGACACCAATAACCCGACCCACCATTCGTGGGTGTTTTTCCCGAGCCAGTTCCTCGGCGGCGCGATTGTCGATCGCAGCCCGGGAACGGCGGCAACCATCGGGCCGGCCAATTTCGGCGGCTCGGTCAATCTGCTGTCGCGCCCACTGGATCCTGAAGCGCACGGCAGCGTCTTCGGCTCCTACGGTTCATTCAATACCAGAATCTACGGCGCGGAAGTGGAAACGGGCCAGTTCGGCTCGGAACATGCATCCAATTTGCTGGTCAATGCCCACGAGATGCGCTCCGACGGCTATCAGACCTTCAACAAGCAGAAGCGCGACGGTGTATCGCTAAAATTCCAGACCGCGCTGACAGATAACACCGCGCTGACCCTGTTCGCTTCCACTATCGACCTCAGGACGAATACCCCTGACGCCACAGCCGCGACACGCTCCCAGATTGCGCAGTTCGGCGACAATTACCTGATGAGCGGCAATCCCTCGGATGCGAATTATTTCGGTTATAACTTTTATCACGTCACCTCGGAATTCGAGTACGCCGGCCTGACCTCCAACCTCGGCGACGGCTGGAAGCTCGACGACAAGATTTACATGTATGCGTATCACAACCAGCAGAATTTCAACGGCACGACGATCACGACCACCAGCGCCATCGACAAGCTCAACAGCTATCGCACCTACGGCAATCTGCTGCGCGTCAGCCAGGAGTCCGCACTGGGCACCTTCCGCACCGGCCTGTGGAGCGAAATCGCGCATACCAGCCGCTTTCAGTTTCCATCCGATCCGCTTACCGGGATCGATGCGGCGCTGCCGAAATTCCGCGAGCGCTTCAAGACTACGACGTTCCAGCCGTTTGCCGAATATGAATTCAAGGTCGGCGATGCCTTGAAAATCACGCCGGGCGTCAAGTATTCGATGTATCGCCAGCAGTTGACGCAATTCCCCGACAACGGCAAGACCGTCGGCGATCTGGGCGGCGCCGACAGCGTCGAGCATTCGGCCGACTACCGTACCGTGCTGCCGTCGATGGACGTGCATTACATGCTGCAGAAAAACTGGTCCGCCTATGTGCAATACGCGACGGGCGACGAGATTCCGCCGAGCAGCGTGTTCGACGTGCAAGGCGGCAATACCACCACCCTGCCTTCGTCGACCAAGAGCAAGACATGGCAGATCGGATCGGTCTGGAAATCCGATAACTACACTTTCGACATCGACGTCTATCACATCAGCTTCGACAATGCCTTTTCTTCCTTCACCGACAGCAGCGGCTTCACCACCTTCTTCTCCAACGGCAAGTCCACGGCGCAGGGCATCGAGGCCGAAAGCAATATCGTGCTGGGCGGCGGTTTCAACCTGTACCTGAACGGCACATATGGCAGCAACAAGTTCGCCTCCGGGCAATGGGTGGCGAACGCGCCCAGCGATACCGAAACCGCGGTGCTCGGCTACAGCCGCCAGGGCTGGGACATCGGCTTGCTGAACAAGCGGGTCGGCCGCGTCTTCAACGATAACGGCAGCACCCATGAAGCGGTCAAGATCGATCCGTTCACGATTTCCAATCTGTTCGTCAACTACACCATTGCGCATCCTTCGAGCTTCGTGAAGCAGGCGAAGATTCAGTTCGGCATCAACAACCTGTTCGACAAGCACAGCATTGTCAACGTCGCGCCGGCCTCGACCGCCACCTCGGCGCCTTCTCCCGACGATCAGTTGACGCTGTTGCCGGCACGCAGTATTTCGCTCGCCTTGAGCGTGGATTTCTAAGGACCCGCAATGAATCTTTCACATCTGTTTGAACTGGCCAACGATTCCGGCGGCACCTTGTACCTGATGACGGTGCTGCTGCTGGTGGCGCTGACAGTCATCATTGAACGCGCGCGCTATCTGTCGAACATGCAGCACGGCGGCGACAAAATCATCGCCATGCTCAAGCGGGGGGATTTCGCCGCGGAACAGGCATCGCTGCCGACGCAACTGGCGCGCCTGCCGCACGGTCGGCTGTTCGATGCCTTGCAGCAGGCCTCCGCGGATGCCGATCGCAGCAAGCTCGAAGGCCATCTGGAAGAGGCGATCATGCATCAGGTGCCCACGCTCGACCGTTCGCTGTGGCTGCTCGATACGGTGATCACGCTGGCCCCGCTGCTGGGACTGTTCGGCACCATCATCGGCATGTTCAATGCGTTTCATGTTCTCGGCGACGCGCAGAACGGCGCCGCGCAGGTTACCGGCGGCATCGCGGAGGCATTGATCGCCACCGCATCCGGCCTGTTCATCGCCATGATCGGCGTGGGATTCTTCAATGCACTGCATACCCGTGTGCGGATCGTGCTGCATCAGTTGGAGACCATCAAGATCATGCTGGTCAATCGCGACCGGCGCGATCATCAGAGCAATCATCGCCACGATCACCAGGACGCGCCGGCCGGCGCCGGGGTATCCCGCGTGCAGACGATCGCGCATTCCGCGAGGGCCTGAGCATGCGTTACATGGAAACCAGGAAAGCGCGGATCGAAATCATTCCGATGATCGACATCATGCTGTTCCTGCTGGTCTTCTTCGCCATGCTGACGCTGCGCATGATTCCGGCCTCCGGCCATCTGACCAAATTGCCGACCAGCTCCACCGCGGCCGCCATTCCGCCGCCGAAGCTGCTGGTGGAACTGCGCGAGGACGGCATGCTGTCGGTCGACAGCAAGGTCATGACGGCTGAGCAATTGACGGCGCAGCTGCGGCAAGGCGACAACAGCAAGACGGCCGTGACGATCGCCGGCAATCAGGGCGCTTCGTTGCAGCAGGTCATGGGCGCCATCGATGCGATCAAGAAGGGCGGCGTGACGGAAATCGGCCTGGCCACGCGTAGTCCGGACAGCGGCGGCAAGGAATAAGGGTGGAGATTCCAGGCATGTCCAACCGTTTTCCGACGCAGGCGTTCCTGCTGGCGCTGCTGGTCGAACTGGCGCTGGCGGCCAGCGCGGCATGGGTGCTGGCGGGTACGGCGCCGGCCAGGCCGGCCATATCGGAGCCCGTGCCGTTGACGCTGGTCAACGAAACACCGCCGGCGCCGGAACAAAAAACCTTGCCGAAACCGCCCGAGCCGCCCAAACCGGTACAGAAGCCGACGCCGGTCAAGCCGAAGCTTGCGCCGCAAAAACCGCAGCCACCGGCTCCGGCGCCGCAGCAGCCGCAGCCTGCGCCGCAAACCGAGCCGGCGCATACGGACACGCCGACGGCCTTCACCGAACCCGCGCAAGCCGCCGCGCCGCCGCCGCCGGCGCCGAACGTCAGCGGCAAGGCCGACCGCAATGCCGAATACGCCGCCAAGGTGCGCGCGGCGGTGCAGGCGGCGGTGGTCTATCCGCCGGCGGCGGCCTCGCTGCATTTCGCCGGCCGGGTGCGGGTCGAATTCCATCTGCGCGATAGCGTTGCCGGGCAGGCCAGGGTACTGATCGCCAGCGGCATCGGCATGATCGATCGCGCCGCATTGCAATCGGTGCAGAATGCGCATTACCCTGAGCCGCCGGCCGATCTGCAGGGAAGCGATCTGGTCTATCAGGTCTGGGTCGATTTTCTGCGTTAGCGTGTTTTCCAGTTCCTTCGTTTTTAATGCACTTTCCATTTGAAAGCTGAACCATGCGTAAATTCATCGCTTCATTATTGCTGCTGCCGGTACTGGGATTGGCCTGCAGCGGATCCGTGCTGGCGCGCGACAAGAGCCCGTTCATCACTGCCAGGGAAATCAATCTGAGCATGCTGTTGCCGCCGCCGCCGGCCAACGATTCCCTGCAAACCAAAAAGGAACTGGCGGAAGTGCTGAAACTGCAGGTCACCCGCACGCCGGAAATGGTGGCGCGGGCGCAGGCGGATGAAGCGGAGAACGTGTGGCGCTTTGCGGATGTAATGGGGCCGAAATTCACGGCCGAGCGCATGCCCCAGGTCGCCAAATTCTTCCAGCGCATCGTCGATACCGAAGGCGCGGTGGTGGATCCGTATAAAGATGTCTGGAAGCGTCCGCGCCCGCACGTCTACAGCGATCTGGTCAAGCCGGCGGTCAAGCTGTCCAAGTCCGGATCCTATCCGTCGGGGCATGCCACGGATGCGACCCTGATGGCGATCACGCTGGCGAACATGGCGCCGGAGATGCGCGCCGCAATCATGGCGCGCGGCGCCGAGTATGCCAACAATCGCGTGGTCGGCGGCATTCATTTCCGTTCCGATATCGAAGCGGGCCGCATCGCCGGCACCGTCATCGCGGCCAGATTGCAGGCGCGCGACGATTTCAATGCGTCCTACGATGCGGCCAAGGCGGAGCTGCGCAGCGTGATGGGACTGGGCGCCGAAGCGCCGGCCTTTATTCCGCAGTAATCCCGGCCGCCTTGATGATGCGGCCCCATTTCCCGGTATCGGTGGCGGCCTCGACGCCGGTCGCAGCGATGCAATGATCGCCGGGTCGCGGCATGGCCACGAAGTGGAAATCTCAAATATCGATATGGCGCGCCGGCAGCACGGTGCCGCTGGCCTGGCCGAAGCCGATGCGGGCAAAGCCGGGCTTCTCCGCCCAGCCGCGCATGACGACGGTGTCGCCGTCTTCCAGGAACAGCCGGCTTTCGCCGTTGCTCAAAGTGATTTGCTGCTTGCCGCCGGCGCTCAGTTCCAGCAGCGAACCGGCTTCTTCCGGCGCCGGGCCGGACTGGGTGCCGGAACCGAGCAGATCGCCCGGCCGCAGATTGCAGCCGCCCACGGTGTGGTGCGCGATCAATTGCGACGCGCTCCAATAGGCATGGCGGAAATTCGACAGTGAAATTCGCTGCGGCGCACTGCCTTTCTGCCGCATCGCCTCGGTCTGCAACAGCACTTCCAGCTGTATGTCGAACGCGCCGCTGTCGCGCAGTTGCGGCGAATCCAGATAGGGCAGCGGCTGCGGATCGGCCGTGTCGCGGGTCCATGCGGCGCGGTAGGGCGCGAGCGCTTCCGCCGTCACGATCCAGGGCGAAATGGTGGAAGCGAAGTTCTTCGCCAGGAACGGCCCCAGCGGCTGGTATTCCCATGCCTGCACGTCGCGCGCGGACCAGTCGTTCAACAGGCACAGGCCGAATATATGGGACTCGGCTTGGCCGATCGGAATCGCGCTGCCGATGGCGTTGCCGGCGCCGATGAAGATGCCGACTTCCATTTCGTAATCGAGCCGTTTGCTGGCCGCCAGCGCCGGCTCGGCCACGCCCGATGTGCGTATCTGGCCGATCGGGCGCTGGAACTGCTGGCCGGATACCGCAATCGACGATGAGCGTCCGTGGTAGCCGATCGGCACCCATTTATAGTTGGGCAGCAGCGGCTCGTCGGGCCGGAACAATTTGCCGACCGCCGTCGCATGGTGGATCGACGCATAGAAATCGGTGTAGTCGCCGATGTGCGCCGGCAATGCATATTCGGCCGCGTCCTGCGCCAGCAATACCGAAGGCAGCCGCGCCGCATGCGGCGTATCGCTGCGCAATAAATGCGACAGCGCCAGCCGCAGCGCCGACCAGGCCGGCGCGCCGAGCGCCATCAGCGGATTCAAGGTTTGGCCGCAGGCGGCCACGGCGGCGCGCGCGGTCAAGGCGTCGGCTTGCGCGAACAGGCCGCGGTCGACAGCCGCGCCCACATCCAGGATCTGGCCGCCGATGGCGACGCCGACGCGAAACGATTCATCGCTGCCGCACCGCCGGAACACGCCGAACGGCAGGTTCTGCAGCGGGAAATCGGCGCCGGGAAGATTGGCCGATTCCACCCAGCTGCGCAGTGTCGGATTGTGCGTTTCGTTCAGTGGCATGGGCGTCGCATTCAAGGCGGCCGCCGGTATTTCTCTGGTGTTCATTGCTGTTCCGGATTGAAGTGTTTTTGAAGGCCGTTCCAGCAGGCCTGGTAATCGGGCTGCAATTGGGCCGATGCCAGTGCCTGCCCGGTGGGGCAGATAAGGTGTCTGGTTTCGAACATGAACGCCATGGTGTGTTCGATCTTGTGCGGCGTCCGGGTATCGGCGCTGCTGGCCTTGTCGAAGGTGGCGGCGTCCGGGCCGTGGCCGCTCATGCAGTTGTGCAGGCTGGCGCCGCCGGGTGTAAAGCCTTCGCTCTTGGCGTCGTAGCAGCCGTGGATCAGGCCCATGAATTCGCTGGCGACATTGCGGTGGAACCAGGGCGGCCGGAAGGTGTCCTCGGCCACCAGCCAGCGCGGCGGGAATACCACGAAGTCCAGCGTATCCACGCCGGGCGTGTCGCTGGGCGCATGCAGCACCAGGAAGATGGACGGGTCGGGATGGTCGTTGCCGATCGAGCCGACCGGGCTGAAATTGCGCAGGTCGTATTTGCAGGGCGCGTAGTTGCCGTGCCAGGCGACCACGTCCAGCGGCGAATGCCCGATTCTGGCGGACCAGAGATTGCCGCCGAACTTGGCGGTCAGGGTGAAATCGCCTTCGCGGTCTTCGTAGGCGGCATGCGGGGTCAGGAAGTCGCGCGCGTGGGCCAGGCCGTTGGCGCCGATCACGCCGAGGTCCGGCAGGCGCAGCAGCGCACCGTAGTTTTCGCAGATATAGCCGCGCGCCGCGCCGTCCGGCAGATCGACGCGAAAGCGCACGCCGCGCGGCATCACGGCGATTTCCTGGGGCGCGATGTCGATGATGCCGAACTCGGTGGCGATGTGCAGCCGGCCCTGCTGCGGCACGATCAGCAGTTCGCCGTCGGCGCAGTAGAAGAAGCGCTTGCCCATCGGGCGGTTGGCGGCATACAAGTGAATTGCGTTGCCATTTTGCGTTTCCGGCGAGCCGTTGCCGGCCATGGTGAACCAGCCGTCGATGAAATCGGTAGGCATATCGGCCGGCGGCAAGGGTAGCGGATCCCAGCGCAACTGATTGGGCGGTGTCGGGATATCGTCGATCCGATCGAAGCGGCTGACGATGCGGCCGTTGCCGATCCGCTCGAAAGCGCCGTGCATCGCCGCCGGCCGGATGCGATACAGCCACGCGCGCCGGTTCTGGCTGCGCGGCGCGGAAAAGGCGGTGCCGGAAAGTTGTTCCGCATACAGGCCGTAGGCGGGACGCTGCGGCGAATTGCGATGCGCCGGCAGTGCGCCGGGCAATGCCTCGCTGGCGAATTCGTTGCCGAAACCGGATTGATAGCCACGCTGCTCGGTTGACGCGTTCATGCAATTACCTTCTCGTACATCGTCAAGACGTCCACTGTAGAGCAGGTTTATTCTTTTTACGACATGAATACAAAAATGTAGACTATTGATTCTGTAAATAATGGGGAAAGCCATGCTGGCGCCGCGCGATATCGATCTGAATCTGCTGGTGGTGTTCCTGGAGGTGTTCCAGGAGCGCCAGATTTCTTCCGCCGCCAGGCGCCTGCAATTGACGCAATCGGCGGTCAGCAATGCGCTGGCGCGCTTGCGGCGCACGCTGGGCGACGAGCTGTTCGTGCGCACCGCGCAGGGCATGCAGCCGACGCCGCTGGCCGAACTGCTGGCCGAGCCGATCGCCGCGGCGCTGGCCGGCGTGACCCAGGCGCTGAACCGGCAGGAGCGTTTCGATCCCGCCGCCAGCGAACGCCAGTTCACGATCGCCATGACCGACGTCGGCGAGGTGTATTTCATGCCGCTGCTGATCGAGCATTGCAGCACGCTGGCGCCCGGCGTGAAGATCGCCAGCGTGCGCGCCGGCGCCATCGATCTGAAGGTGGAAATGGAAGCCGGCAGGGTCGATCTGGCCGTCGGCGCTTTCGACGACGTCTCCGGCGCGCTGTACCAGCGGCGGCTTTTCCGGCAGTCCTACGTCAGCATGTTCCGCGCCGGCCATGCGCTCGACAAGGGGGAAATGACGCTGAAACGTTTTCTGGCGGCGCAGCATCTGTTCGTGGCCTCGCAGGACAGCCCCTACGGCCGCATCAATCAGTTGCTGGAGAAGGCCGGCGTGCGCGCCTCCAGCAAATTCCAGGTGCCGCATTTCACGGCGGTGCCCTACATCGTCAGCAGCACCGATCTGGTGGTGACGGTGCCGCAGAAACTGGCCGAGCGGGCGGCCGCGCCGTTCAGGTTGCGCTACCTGCGGCCGCCGCTGCGCCTGCCTTCGCTGCAGACCAATATTTTCTGGCACCGGCGCTTCAATCAGGATGAGGGGAATCAGTGGTTGCGCGGCCTGATCGGCACCTTGTTCGCAGAATAAGACGCCGTAATGCAACGCAGTTCAGGATTGCCTCCTATGCCGCGGCTTCTGCCGCCGCCGTCGGATTCAAAATCGGCTCCCCAACCTTGCGCAAGGTATTGCGATCGGTATGCAGGAATGGCTCGGACCGGTCGGGGATGATCAGCACGGTTTCCTGATCGTAAGACCAGCTGCCGTCGTCGTTGATGGTCACGGTGATCCGGTAGCGGTCGGTGCGGAATGCATGTTCCAGGAAGGGATTGGAGATGATGCCGTTGGTGGTGGAGCCGCGCACGGCTTCCAGCGTGAAGGTTTTGGCGTCGGCGGCGGCGTTGCCGGTGGCCATCGCGGTCTGGCCGCGCGGGATCGACAAGGTCTGCATCAGCGCGCCGGTGGCCGGCTCCCACAGCCAATAACCAACTTGGTCGTGAAAGGTTTCAACCTTGTTCGGTTCGACGATGCGGATGCGGTAGCGCAGGCCGTAAAGAATCTGCGGGCCGTTGGTCTGCGCGTCGATAGGATGGAATTCGGCGGTTTCGATGAAGGCGCGTTTTTGCGGGCCGTCGGCCTTGGGATTGATGTCGAGGCCGCGCTCGCCGCGCCAGATGCCGGCCATGCCGGTCAGCGGCCCCAGATTGCCCAGCGTATCGGGATCCGGTTCGGGTTCGGTGTAGATGTCTTTCGGATAATTTTCCATGGGTTCCCTGGCGTGGTTGTAATGAATGTGGATGCAAGTAGATCAGGAAAGCGCGCTCTGCTCAAGTTCGGCGCCGCCGCTTGGGCAATGCTTCGGCGCATTACACGAGGGCGGAACCGGGAGGGGGAAGAACAGGGAGACAGGAGGAAGGGATAAATCTCACTGCGCAGCCGGCGCCGCCGGATCGGTCAGCACCGCATCGCGCTTTTCCAACAGGTGCCGATGCAGAACCTCGGCCAGGCGCTTGCCGTCGCGCGCTTCCAGCGCCTTGATCATTTCCTCGTGGTCATGCGCGGCCCGGTCCCATTTGTCTTGATGGAAATTGGAGCGGAAACGCAGCGCCTGCAGACGCCTGTTCAAGGTGAGATAGGTTTGATGCAGCACCGTATTGCGGGCGGCTTCATTGATCTTGTTATGGATAGCGTGGTTGCGGCTGTAATACCCGGGCAGGTCGTTTTGCGCCTTGCAGGCCAGCATCGCATAGTGGAGCGCCTTGATTTCCGCCAGTTCCAGCGGCGTGATGCGCTCGCAAGCCAGCTCGCCGGACATCGCTTCGAGTCCGCTCATCAGTTCGAAGGTTTCCCAGATTTCGGTATCCGACATCTTGGAGACCGATGCGCCGCGATTGGGCGCTATTTCAATCAGGCCTTCGGCCGCCAGCACTTTCAGCGCTTCCCGCAACGGCGTGCGGGAGATCCCGAGCGTTTCGCATAACTCGCGTTCGTTTAATTTGGTCCCGGGCGCCAGGACCGCTTCGACGATCAAATTGCGCAGGTGCTCGACCACCGTATCGTGAAGCCTGGGACGTTCAAGCTTCGATATCGGGGTACCCGCAGGCGATTCCAATGGTTCGATCTGCCCAAATTGTGCATTTTGCATTCAAATTCCTTGAGTTTTGGTTATTTTAGCATCGAGCCGCCTTTTTTCAGATATCTGGCACACCCCATTTTAAAAAGGTCTATGCGGGAATTAAAAAGTATACGTTTTCATTTTACTCTGTTAAATTATTTTGTATTCAAAATTCAAAAATACCAAACTAACGGAGAAATCGATGCTTAAATTGGATTTTCATCCCGCAGGCCGCCATTTTCTGCAAATCCCTGGACCGAGTCCTGTTCCGGACCGTATTTTGCGGGCCATCAGTTATCCGACCATCGATCATCGCGGTCCCGAATTCGGCGCCTTGGGCCTGCAGGTGCTGGCCGGCATTAAAAAAATCTTCAAAACCGAACAGCCTGTCATCATTTATCCGGCCTCGGGTACCGGCGCGTGGGAAGCCGCGCTCGCCAATACCTTGAGTCCCGGCGATACCGTTTTAATGTATGAGACCGGCCACTTCGCGACTTTGTGGAAAAAAATGGCCGAGGCTTTGGGTTTGACGCCGGAGTTTATCGGATTGCCCGGCATCGAAGGCTGGCGCCGGGGTGTAGATGCAGGCATGGTGGAGGAGCGTTTGCGCAAGGACGCGCAGCATGCGATCAAGGCGGTTTGCGTGGTGCATAACGAAACTTCGACCGGTGTGACTTCCGATATCGCCGCGGTGCGCAAGGCGATCGACGCGGCGGGTCATCCGGCATTGCTGATGGTCGATACGATTTCCGGTTTGGCGTCGGCCGATTACCGTCACGATGAATGGGGCGTCGACGTCACCGTGTCGGGGTCGCAAAAGGGATTGATGCTGCCGCCCGGCATCAGCTTCAACGCCGTGTCGAAGAAAGCGCTCGAGGCCGCAAAAACGGCGAAACTGCCGAAGGCTTTCTGGGCCTGGGACGAAATCATCGAAATGAATGCGGCCGGCTACTGGCCATACACGCCGAATACCAATTTGTTATACGGCCTGTCCGAAGCGCTGGAAATGATCATGGAAGAGGGGCTGGACAAGGTATTCGCACGGCACCAGCGGCTGGCGAAGGCATGCCGCGCGGCGGTCCATGCCTGGGGCCTGGAGGTGCAATGCATCGATCCGGCTGTTTATTCTCCGGTACTGACCGGCGTGATGATGCCGCCCGGATTCGACGCCGACGCGATCCGTAAAATCATTTATGACAATTTCAATATGTCCTTGGGAACCGGGCTGGGGAAAATGAAAGGCGGCATGTTCCGCATCGGCCATCTGGGCGAAGCCAACGACTTGTCGCTGATGGCCACGCTTGCCGGTTGTGAAATGGGTTTGAAATTGGCCGGCGTTCCTCTTGCCGGCAGCGGCGTGGCGGCGGCGATGAATGAACTGACTGCCGGCAAGAGAAGCCGGGATTAAGCAATCGCAAAAACAGGACATTCATGGACTCTTCGACATCCGCCCACGACGCCTTGGCAAGACTGTTCAGCAAGGCCTACGATTCTTCTTCAACCGCGGAGGTGCCGCCGGCATTGGCGCCGGCCAATGCCGACGACGCCTATGCAGTCCAGCAACGTTTCCTCGAAATCAACAAGTCGCGCATCGGGGGCTGGAAGGTCGGTTCGAAATCCGTCGACGGCCCTGTCCAGGGGGCGGCCTTGCCGCAGCGCGGAATATTGCGGCCGGGCGCAGCGGTGCAGCGCAGCAACTATCCCGTACTGGGGCTGGAGCTTGAGATCGCGTTTTGTTTCGATCGCGACTTCATGCCGCGCGCTTCGGCGATAGCCGAAGAAGAGGTCATGCAAAGCATCGGCACGATGGGCGCGTCCATCGAGATTGTCGCCAGCCGCATTGCAGGCTGGCCCAAGGCGCCGCCGTTGGCGCAACTGGCGGATTTGCAAAATCACGGCGCGCTCATTGTCGGCGATTTCATCGACTATCGAGACGACTTCCCGTTTCAGAATCCCATGGCGCACCTGGCCTTCGACGGCGGCGCCATTTTTGACGGCGCCGGCGCCAATCCGGCGGGCGATCCGCGCCGCCTGCTGTGCTGGGTGGTCAATCACTGCAGCCGGCGCGGCATTGCGCTTCCCGCCGGCACGGTCGTGACGGGCGGGTCGTATACCGGGGTGTATTTTGCGGAAAAGGACGGCATCGTCGCAGGCCGGATCGCGGGCCTGCCGCCTATCTATTTCGAATTGCGTTGAGCCGGAAAGCATTGTCCGAGTCTGCTTCCGTCGATCACCATTTAAAGCGAGGCATCCCATGTCGTTCAAGCCCATACACTTGCTTCCATCGAACGGCAGCGCGAGGATGCCGCTTGAAGATCGCTTGCGCAGGGAACTCAAAGGCGATGTGCTTTTCAGCCGGGCCGATCGCGGTCGTTATGCGACGGATGCATCGATTTACCAAATCATGCCGATCGGCATCGTGGCGCCGCGCGACCAGGACGATCTGGCGCTGGCGCTCGATATCGCCCGCGCCGGCCGGACCCCGATCCTGGCGCGCGGCGCGGGAAGCAGCCAGTGCGGCCAGACGGTCGGGGCGGCGCTGGTCATCGACAACAGCAAATGGCTCAACAAGATCGTCGATTTCGATCCGCTCGCACGGACTGTCACTGTCGAGCCGGGGCTCGTGCTCGACACCCTGAACGCATGGCTGAAGCCGCACGGCTTGTGGTTTCCCGTCGATGTATCGACGTCCGCGCAATGCACCATCGGCGGCATGGCGGGCAATAACTCCTGCGGTTCCCGGTCGATCGAATACGGCAACATGGTTCATAACGTGCTGGCCATCGACGCCATCCTTGAAGACGGCACGCAAGGCCGCTTCGGCCGGCTCGATGAAATGAATGAAACCCCCGGCGCGCCGCTGGCCGGCATTATCGGCGGCTTGCGGCGCATCGCGCTGCGCGAGCGCGCCGAGATTGCCGAGCGCATCCCGAAGGTATTGCGCCGCGTGGCCGGCTACAACATCGACCTCTTCGATTGCCAAAACCCGCGCAGTTATACGGATGACGGCGTCGCCAATCTGTCGCACATTCTGGTCGGTTCCGAAGGCACGCTCGCGTACAGCCGCCAGATCAAGCTGGCGCTGGCGCCGCTGCCGGAACACAAGGTATTGGGCGTGATCAGTTTTCCGTCCTTGTACAAGGCGATGGACCTGACGCAGCACATTGTCAAGCTGGGACCGACGGCGGTGGAGCTGGTCGATCGCACGATGATCGATCTGGCGATCGGCAATCCGGCGTTCCGCAATGTGATCGAAAAGGCCCTGATCGGCCATCCCGAAGCCATTCTGCTGGTTGAATTCGCCGGCCAGGACCTGGACCTGCAACTGCAAAAACTGGCGCGGCTGGATGAATTGATGGGCGATCTGCAACTGCCCGGCTGCGTGATGAAGATGCCGCAGCCCGCCGAACAAAAGGCTTTGTGGGACGTCCGCAAAGCCGGCCTGAACATCATGATGAGCATGAAAGGAGACGGCAAGCCGGTATCGTTCATCGAAGACTGCGCGGTGCCGCTGGCGCATCTGGCGGAATACACCAGCCAGCTGACCGAGGTATTCCGTCAATTCGGCACCGCCGGCACCTGGTATGCGCATGCCAGCGTCGGCACGCTGCATGTGCGTCCGATCCTCGACATGCGGCGCGGCGGCGCGAAGGACATGCGGGCAATCGCGGAAGCGGCCGCCGCGCTGGTGCGGAAATACAAGGGCGCCTTCTCCGGCGAACATGGCGACGGCTTGTGCCGCGGCGAATGGGTGGCATGGCAGTACGGCCCGAAAATCAATGCCGCGTTTGCGGAAATCAAGAATCTGTTCGATCCTGCCAACCGCCTCAGTCCCGACCGCATCGTGCGGCCGCCGAAAATGGACGACGCCGCCAATTTCCGGTTCGCGCCGGGATATCGCGAGCTGCCGTACACCCCTTTGCTCGACTGGTCCGCATGGAACGTCAAGCGCAATCCGATGACGGGGGAAGAAACCACGCCGGGCACAGGGGACGACCGCACCGGCGGTTTGGCGAAACTGGTTGAAATGTGCAACAACAACGGGCATTGCCGCAAGTTCGATGCCGACACCATGTGCCCGAGCTATCGGATCACCCGGGACGAAAAGCACGTCACGCGAGGCCGCGCCAATACGCTGCGCCTGGCCTTGTCTGGCCAGTTGGGCAGCGATGGGCTGGCAAGCGATGAAGTCAAGGATGTGCTGGATCTGTGCGTATCGTGCAAGGGATGCAAGCGCGATTGCCCCACCGGCGTCGATATGGCGAAAATAAAAATCGAGGCGCGCGCCGCCAGAGCCGGCAAGCACGGCATCGGCTTGCGCGACCGGCTGGTTGCCTTCATGCCGCGCTATGCCCCCTATGCCGGCGCCGTGGGCGGCATGCTGGCGCTGGCCGAGCGCATTCCTTTGCTCGGCAATGGGGTAAAGCGGCTGATCGGATTTGCGCCGCGGCGATCGTTGCCCCGTTTTCGCAGCGCTTTCCTGGCCGGCGCCAAGACCGTGGCCGGAACCGACCGCGAGGTGATGCTGTTCGTCGACACCTTCAACAATTACATGGAGCCGGAAAATGCGCGCGCGGCGCAGGCAGTGCTCACGGCTGCCGGCTATACGGTGCATTTCAACACGGTGCGCGGCGAGCGGCCCCTGTGTTGCGGAAGAACCTATCTGTCGGCAGGGCTGGTCGAGCAGGCCAAGGCGGAAGCGAAACGCACGCTGGAGGCGCTGATGCCGTTCGTGGACAAAGGCATTCCCATCGTGGGCCTGGAGCCTTCCTGCATGCTGACCTTGCGCGACGAATTTCTCCAATACGGCTACGGCAGCCAGGCCAAGGCGCTGGCGCAGTCATCTTATCTGTTCGAAGAGTTTCTGGTGAAAGAAAAGAATGCGGGCAATCTCCGGCTTTCGCTGAAGCCCCTTCAGTACGGCAAGATACTGCTGCATGGACATTGCCACCAGAAGGCCTTCAATGCGTTCACGCCGGTACAGACGGTCCTGAAGTGGATTCCCGGGGCCGAGGTATCCACGATCGACTCGTCGTGCTGCGGCATGGCGGGAAGTTTCGGCTACGAGCGCGAACACTACCAAGCATCCATTGCGATGGCCGAACAATCCTTGTTGCCGGCAGTGCGTAAAGCCGGGATGGAAAACATCGTCGTTGCGGACGGCACCAGTTGCCGGCAGCAGATCCAGGACGGTGCGCAACGGCAAGCGTTGCATGTGGCGCGCGTACTGGCTGCGTCGCTGAGCTGAAGGTATCTCGTTTTACGTTATCGCTTTATGTTATCGATTTATCGAAAGGAGACTTTGCGCATGAGCACCGGACACGTCCATCTAAGCATCAACGATCACGTCGCCGCGATCCTGATCGATCGCCGGGAAGCGCGCAATGCCATGACCTGGTCCATGTATGACGCCTTGGGAAAGGCCTGCACCGACATTGCCGGCAATCCGCGCATTCGCGTCGCCACCATTCGCGGCGCCGGCGGCGAGGCGTTTGTCGCAGGCACCGACATCGAACAGTTTCGTGCCTTTAACGGCGGAGAAGACGGCATCCGCTATGAAGAAACCATAGACGCGATGATCGCGCAGATCGAACGGCTGCCGATGCCGACGCTGGCCATCGTGGAAGGCTGGGCGGTGGGTGGGGGCCTGGCGATTTCGGCCGCCTGCGATTTCCGCATCGCCACGCCGAGCGCGTCGTTTGGCGTGCCGATCGCCAGGACCCTGGGTAATTGCCTGTCCATGGCCAACAGCGCCCGCCTGCTCGCCGCGTTCGGTCCGGCGCGCCTGAAGAAAATGCTGCTGCTGGCGGAAAACATCGATGCGCGGGAAGCCAGGGAATGCGGATTCGTTCTGGAGATTGCCGAGGCGGCCGCGCTGGAGGAAAGAGCCGCTGCGATATGCGCCAGGCTCGCCCGGCAGGCGCCGGCCACGATGCGCGCATCGAAGGAAGCGATCCGGCGCCTGATCAGCGACGGCTTGCCGGATGGCGACGATCTGGTGCGGCTGTGCTACGGCAGCCGCGATTTCAAGATCGGCGTGGAAGCGTTCATGGAAAAAAAACGTCCGGCCTGGACCGGTGCGTGAGCTGTACGGCGGATCAATCCTTCATCGTCTGGCATAAGCATAAGGAGACAATAAAATGGCGGGACCACTCACAGGCATGCGCGTCATCGAACTCACGCACATCATGTCCGGGCCGATTTGCGGCATGATGCTGGCCGATATGGGGGCCGACGTCATCAAGGTGGAAAAGACGCCGGACGGCGACGATTCGCGGCGCTTTGCCCCCATTCTGGCATGCGGCGAATCGGCGTCGTTCATGATCGTCAACCGCAACAAGCGCGGCATCGGGTTGAATCTTAAAACCGAGGGCGGCCGCGAGGTCCTGCTCAAGCTGCTGGCCGACGCCGATGCCGTGACCGAGAACTACCGCGCCGGCACCATGGAAAAATTCGGCCTGGGTTACGAGCGCTTGCGGCAAATCAATCCGGGTCTGATCTATTGCTCGATCTCTGGTTTCGGCCGTACCGGTCCGTATGCGGACAAGGGCGGCTTCGATCTGATCGCCCAAGGCATGAGCGGCCTGATGAGCGTGACCGGCGAAGCAGGGCGCCCGCCGATCAAGGCCGGTTCGCCTGTCGCCGATATCAACGCCGGCATTCTGGCGGCGCTGGGCATCGCTGCCGCTTATGCGCAAAAGCTGCGTACCGGCCTGGGGCAGATCGTCGATACCTCGCTGTTCGAGGCGGGCCTGCAGCAAATGTACTGGCCGGCCGCGAATTATTTCGGCGACGGCACCATCCTGCCGAAAATGGGATCGGCGAATTCGACCAGCACCCCTTATCAGGCCTTTCCTTCCAAGGACGGCTGGATCAATATCGGCGCGGCGAATCAGAACAATTACGAGCGTTTGCTGGAAGTGCTGCAGATGCCCGAACTCGCATCCGACCCGCGTTTCGCCGATAACACCGCGCGGATGCAAAACCGCGAAGCGCTGGTGCGCATATTGGCCGACCGGCTCATGACGCGCACCACGCAAGAATGGGTGGTCTTGTGCGATGCCGCAGGCTTGCCGGCCGGCGCGGTGCTGGAAATCCCGGAAGCGCTGACGCATCCGCAGGCCGTCGCGCGCGACATGATCGTGGAAACCGAACATCCGACGGCAGGCAGCGTCAAGAGCCTGGGTTTGCCGATCCGTTTTTCCGGCGGGCGCGACAATTCCCTGCGCGCCGCGCCTCTGCTCGGCCAGCACACCCATGAGGTGTTGCTTGAGCTGGGATATTCGGGACAGGAAATCGACAGGCTTACGGAAGAAAAGGCGGTGCTGATGCATGAAGCCGCGCAAGATGCGGTGTAGAGAAATGGTGTTATGCAATAGGTAGTGAACTAAAAAAAGGGTAGGCGATGCAATACCTCCTCACGTCACAAAGATGACCGGAGACGCCTAAAAGGCAGCAATGCTTTCCAGCGACACGACTATACATTTTGGAGACAACCAACCATGAAACCCTTACGTTTTCGCGCGACCACCATCGTGCTGTTAATGCTGTGCCTGATGTACTTCATCACTTATCTCGATCGCGTCAACGTCAGTACGGCCGCGGCCGGATTCGGCAAGGACTTCAATCTTTCCAAGACCGAGATCGGCCTTGTCTTTTCCGCATTTGCTTATCCTTACCTGGTCTTCCAAATCATCGGCGGCTGGGTCAGCGACAAATTCGGCGCCAAGCGCACGCTGATTTACTGCGGCATTTTATGGGCTTGCGCGACGATTCTGACCGGCTTCGCCGGCGGCCTGGTCTCATTGCTGCTGGCGCGCCTGCTGCTGGGGCTGGGCGAAGGCGCCACGTTCCCCGCCGCAACCTCGGCGATGGCGCGTTGGATCCCGAAGGAAAGCCGGGGTTTCGCACAGGGCATCACGCATGCCTTTGCGCGCATCGGCAATGCGGTGGCGCCTCCGATTGTCGTGTTCATCATGGTGCAATACGGATGGCGGGCTTCCTTCTATGTTTGCGGCGCGCTGAGCCTGGCGTGGATTTTAGTCTGGGCTTTCGTTTTTACCGAAGATCCCGCGCAACACCCGCGCATGACGGCAGAGGAACTGGCAGCCATGCCGCAGCAAAAAAAGATCAAGCCGCAGATCCCGTGGGGACCGCTGTTCAAGCGGATGCTGCCGGTCACCGTCGTGTATTTCTGTTACGGCTGGACGCTTTGGCTGTTCCTGAGCTGGATTCCGCAATACTTCTTGCATAGCTACGATCTGGACCTCAAAAAATCCGCGATCTTCGCCGCCAGCGTCTTTTGCGCCGGCGTAGTCGGCGACACTCTGGGCGGCATCGTCAGCGACAAGCTGTTAAGGCGCACCGGCAATCTGAAGATATCCAGAAGCTACATGATCTCCCTGTGCATGCTGTTCACGCTTTTTTCGCTGCTGCCGCTGATGTTCACCCATAACGTTTACGTATCGATTCTGTGTCTCAGCTCCGGCTTCTTTTTTCTGGAAATGATGATCGGACCGATATGGGCCGTGCCGATGGACATTGCGCCGGAATTCGCCGGCACCGCAAGCGGCATGATGAATACCGGTTCCGCGCTGGCGGCGATCATTTCGCCGGTATTTGGGGGATATCTGATCGATCGCTTCAACAACTGGGAATTGCCGTTCCTGGGCAGCATCATCTTTCTGGCGATAGGCGTGCTGCTGGCTTTCCGCATGCAGCCGGAGACCAAATTTGAAGCGGCAGGCACAAGCCATGCGTCGGTGGCATCCAACGCCGGCGTGTAGAAACGTAAATATCGAAGGATGCGCCAAGCGCCCCCGCGCTCAACACGCAGGGGCCTTGGCTTCCTGCCAGGCGTCGAGTGTCAATTTGCTGTCTGCAAATCCATGCCGGGAACCGGAATGCCGGCGTACACCATCTTGGTGAACTGATCGCCATTGAACACAAAGTTGCCCCATTTGGCATCGAAGGCGGCGGTCGGCTTGGCGGCAATGATTTCATCGAGCGATTTGCCTTGTTGTTTCAGAACCGCCACGTTGTTGCGCACGGTGACCAGCATGTCGCGGAATGCGATCAGATCGGCACGGGTACCGATCGCGCCGTGGCCGGGAACGACAATGGTATGGTCGGTGGTGCGCGCCACAGCTTTATCGGCCCATTTGATGGCGCCGTCGATGTCGCCGCCGTCTTCGTTATCGATATACGGATAAATGCCGTTCCAGAAGGTATCGCCCAGCGCCAGCACGTCCGCCTTCTTGAAGTAGATCCACAGATCGCCGTCGGTATGGCCGTGGCCGAAGTTTTCGACTTCGATTTTCGTTCCTGCGAAGTTGAAGGTTTTTTCGTTATCGATCAGCAGCGTGGGGCGCGCGCCTGCGGGCACCGGTTCGAAGGTCCAGTTCCAGGCATCGACATGGGTGGTTTCGGTCAGATGCTTGTAGGTATTTTTATGCGCCACGATGGTCGCGCCGGCGGCGTGCATCCAGGCGTCGCCGTCGGTATGGTCCCAGTGCCAATGCGTGTTGACCACATATTTCAGCGGCGCCGGGCTGATTTTTTCGAGCGCGGCCTGCAATTTACTCTGTGATTTGCTGATGCCGGCGTCGACCAGGAACTTGCCTTCCTTGCCCGAGAGTACCGTGATGTTGCCGCCGGAACCCATCAGCACGGTGAGATTGCCGCGCAGAGGCTGCACGACGATATCCGATTCGGCGCGCTTCAAATAGCGCGCGCCTGCGCCGGTGTGGAAATAGTCGTCCGGCGCGGCGTTGTCGGCCGGCGATGATTGGACGGTGGTATCGGTATCGGCGAAGGCTGCCACAGGGGGCAGCAGAGAGCCGGCGGCGATGGCGACCGATGCAAATAACAGGCTGGATAGCAGGCCCGTTTTTCTGGCGACCGCTTCGGGTTTGATGGACGCGTTCATTTCACTTTCCCTTCCGTTTGTTGAGCGAACCGTGTCGTTCGCTGCTATGCAAATTATGGGGAGAGTGCGCGGGTTTTCCTATTGAAGCGTGGGGAGGGTTCGGGACAAAGCGGGGTGGTTTTATGCCAGGGGTGGGGGTGAGAAATTTGTGTTCAAGCGAGTGTTAATGGATTTTTATTTTGTTGTGGAAATTTGTCTTCTAAGATTTTTGAGCTTCATTGTCCGGCTTTCCTAGTCTTTTTTTAGGCCTGGCTGTCGGAGCTTTTTTGAATAAAATCAATTCTAGAAAACATGGTAATCGTTGCTGCGGCCAAGACAGTTTTGTTGCTAATCTGCAAAAATTTAGCCGTGTTCCCAATTAAATTAGCAGACATGGACACTTATGCTCGCTCTAAAAGCGAAAATGTTAGTATCGCTTAAGCAAATCTTGTATCGAAACCGCCTGAATATGGCTGAACTCCTAGAACTTTCTCCTGACGTATTAACGTGGGCCGCCGGTCAGACCGGCGAGACTCTGGGAGAGGTCGCGCGTAAGGTTTCCAAGCGCAAACCTGAATTGGTGGAAGAAGGAAAGCTGTCTCAGGCCCAAATCGTCAAGTTTGCAAAATTGACTGGCGTTCCTTTCGGGTATTTATTTTTGTCGGCGCCTCCGGCACAACGCAAACTTCCAATTGCGGATTTCCGAACACTTACAGACCCTGCGCCACTCGGTAAGGATTTCTTTGATATTTACGACGATATTGATTTCAAATTGAGTTGGTATCGAAGCATTTTAAAAGACCACCAAGCGGACCCATTGCCATTCATCGGTAAATTTGATGCGGATAGTGATCCAGCAAGTGTTGCTGCCAATATGCGCAAGACATTGGGAGTATCTCAGCAAAGTATCAGCGCCTTAAGGACTTCCGACGAGGTTTTTTCTCACATTGCCGCACGTGCTGAAGAACAAGGGATACTGATTTTCAAAAATAGCCAAGCAGGCGGCAGCTGGGCCAGGCCTCTTTCGGTCTCCGAGTTCCGTGGCTTTGTCCTCAGCGATCAATGGGCTCCTGCAGTCTTCATTAACGGAGCAGATGCGCCTGCGGCATGGGTATTTACGTTGGCGCATGAACTGGCCCATCTATGGTTCGGAGACTCTGGCGTATCCGATGTATCTATTCGCAGTGAAAACAAGCAAGAAAGACTTTGCAATTCGGTCGCTGCGGAGTTTTTAGTGCCGGCGAATGATTTCCGTGAGCTCTGGGATCGCAGCCCCAAGGCCATCGATGAAAAACTTGGGTTGGCGAAGAAAGAATTTAAGGTGAGCGCGCTCGTGATCGCACGAAGGGCTCACGAATTAGGATTGATTACCAATCAGAAGTATCAGGAAATATACGAATTAGTTAAGAACAATATTGCAAAGCAAAAAAAGTCTGGCGGAGATTTTTATCTCACCTTGGCTGTTCGAAACAGCAAACGTTTTACCGATTTGGTATCCCAACTTGCCGCTAGCGGTGGGATGACATTTCGAGAGGCAGGTCAATTACTCAATATAAATCCAAATAAAGTGATGACATACCATGCCAAAAACCGACCGCTACTTGCTTGATTCAGACGTATTAATTACTGCGAAAAATTTACATTACAACCCGAAATTTTGCGGGATGTTCTGGTCATGGGTTTCGCAGGCGCATAAATCAGGAAATATTTTCAGCATCGACAAAGTGCGCGAAGAATTGCTCGTCGGCGATGTAAAGGATCCTTTGCATAAATGGGCAAAAGATCCGGCCTTAAATAAATTTTTCCTGAGTAGTCAGGAGTGCACAGCGCATTGGACAAAGCTTGCAAACTGGGCAAATCTTCCAGAAAAATCATTCAAAGAAGTCGCGAAGGTTAAATTTCTGGACGTCGATTCTGCCGATGCTTGGTTGATTGCGTATGCAGTCGAGCATCAAGATTGCGTGATTGTGACAAATGAGGTGTCTAGTCCGTTTAGCAAGGTTTCTATAAAGTTGCCTGATGCGGCCAAGCATATGGGTGTTAAGACGACTACCCTGTTCAGTTTATTGGAACGTCATTCGGCTGATAACTTTACCTTTCAGCTTTAAGGATGGTTGGCGCATGACATCAGCAGAACTTGAGAAGATTCACGTGGAAATCAGCAAACTAATAGCCGAAACAGGCAAGCTTAATGCGGAGATCGAAAAATGAGCCGGGAGATCTTTTGGCATCCTCTGGCTGTCAGCACAGGCTTGATCGGGGCTGTGGCAACTCTTACGGCATTGTTGCTCAAGTTGTTGTGATGGGCTACGTCGGCTCATGCGCATATAGCTCACAATAGGATGCAATAACTGGCCGCTGTGCTTTTGTGAGCCCTCTATATTTCATTACATCAGGAGAACTGTGCTTTATGCATTTAAGCGAGACTAGTGAAGACGTCATAGTTCCAGTGAAGTTGGCTCAATACGAGGAAGAAGCGCTTGTTTCTCGTTCGCAGGCTAAAAGCTTAACGAGACGGTTTGAGCGTTTTCAGACGGTCGTTGTGGATTTCTCTGACATAGAGCAAATCGGACAAGCGTTCGCGGACGAGATGTTTCGTGTCTTTGCGAACGCACATCCGGGACTCAATATGGTTCCTGTTCATATGACAGCCTTTGTGAAGGCCATGATAAAGCGTGTGCAAAATCCTACGTAGATATAAGGCGTTCGCCCTGATCTAATTAGCCGCAGGCGTCACCCGCCACACAACATTCCCGACATCATCGGCCACCAGCAACGCACCCGCTTTATCGACCGCAACGCCCACCGGCCGCCCAAACGCTTTTCCATCCTTGCTGACGAATCCCGTCAGGATATCTTCAGGATTGCCATTGGGACGCCCATCGGAGAAGGGCACAAAGATCACCTTGTAACCGCTTCTCGGCTCGCGGTTCCACGACCCATGCTGGCCGACAAAGGCCCCGCCGGCATAATGCTGGCCGAGCAAATTTCCTGAGTAAAACGTCAGGCCGAGCGATGCGGTATGCGCGCCGAGGGCATAGTCGGGAACGACAGCCTTTGCAACCAGATCGGGGCGCTGCGGCTTGACTCTTTCATCGACATGCCCGCCGTAATAGCTATACGGCCATCCATAGAAAGCGCCTTCTTTAACCGAGGTCATATAGTCCGGCACGAGGTCGCTGCCGATTTCGTCGCGTTCATTCACGCTGGCCCACAATGCGCCGCTTTGCGGCTGCCACGAAAGGCCATTGGCATTGCGCAGGCCCGACGCAAAAATCCGGTGGGCGCCGGAAGCGGGATCAATCTCCCATATCGCGGCGCGTCCTTCTTCCTTATCAATGCCGTTCTCGCCCGCATTGCTGTTCGAGCCTACGGAAACGTAGAGGCGTGAGCCATCGCGGCTTGCGGTAATGTCCTTGGTCCAGTGATGGTTGATGGTGCCGGCGGGCAGATCCACTATTTTTACGCCGGGCGCTGTAATTTGCGTATCGCCGGTGTGGTAGGGGAATTTCACTACCGCGTCAGTATTGGCGATATATAAATCGTTTCCCACCAGGACCATGCCGAAAGGGGAATACAGGCCGGTTAAAAAGGTGGTGCGGGTTTGCGCGCTGCCATCGGCATTGAGGCCGCGCAGCAAGGTAATGCGGTTGGCGGAAGGCGTTTCCGCGCCCGCCCGCTTCATGAAGAACTTCATGAATATTCCCCGCAATCCCTTGCTGTCGTCGGGCTTGGGCGGCGCGTTGGTTTCCGCCACCAGCACGTCGCCATTGGGCAGCACGTATAGCCAGCGCGGATGATCGAGCCCGGAAGCGAATGCGCTAACCGTCAAGCCGGCCGCCGCGGTCGGTTTTGCGCCGTCCGGCCAGCCTTGGGCCGAGGCGATGTTTACGGTGGGTATCAAGGTTGGATTAGGCGGCGGCAATGTGGGATGCGGGCCGTATCCGGCCTGCTCCGGCAGCGTGGCGACTTCGCCGCAGGCGTTGAGGCATAGCGGAAGCAGGCAAAAGACGATAAGGGGGAGGGGGTTGCGCATGAATGTCTCCTTTGTCATTGATAGGGACATTGGCATTTGGCGAATCGTTCATTCGGCGTTATGCGGGCCGCAGTGTATTACGATATTATTTCTTGCTCAAGATTTACCAAATAATCAGCTGCCTGGGATGCCTGGTATTTTGCAACCACATCAATGTTCATTTTTTTCGCTTCATATCTCAACTCTTCTTCTACTTCTTTTGCCACGCCGTAATCCCGTTCGCTATAAATGGGGAGTCCGGGTTCGGGCAGCCAAGTAATAAGTCGTGCTGCCTCCGGGCGAAATAATGTTGCATCGCGAGCCGTGGCAATTTTCCACAGCGCGGCCTGAGCACGGCCCAACAAATATTTTGGCGGTGTTGCGGGATTAATTGCCGTAAAACAAGCAGTAACAGCCGGAGATAAATAATCTATTCTGAACGTGGCTTGTCCCGCTCCCGATACGCTAAGTTCTTTCTCAAAAAATTGATCTAATCGAGAGTTCTTCCCCGCAACTATGGATCGCACGCCTTGGCGAAAAAGATCTTCTTCTCCGGCACTTGGTTGAGGACCATACATCAAAGGAGGAGGAGTGATCGTATTTGTATGCGCCAGCGTCGAGAAAATCAAAGATGCCTGGTTAAGCAAGTCGCTGATATCGACCCCTTGTACTTCTCGCCATTCTGTTAAAAACATTCCAGAAAATGGAGGGACCCAATTTTTTGAAGTGCCATTTTTTTGCGCGGTAACTTTGAAATCTGCAGCGGCCAATTGACCAAAATTGAAAAGCGATGAAGTTAAATCATTGCCGACAAGGGCTCTAGCTATTCGCGGATTTACTGCAATAGAGGCGTCAAATTTATGATCACTGGTTTCGGCAACGAGCGCTACACAAAAACGTTCTCCTGACCCAGGCAAAGGTTCTAGTAACACGCCGGCAACTCTACCCAGAACCCCGGAAAGTTGAGGAAACTGAAGAGTGGATGCGAGGGAAGTAAGATAATCCATTAGTTTAATTTGAGCTCATCTAAACCTAGTTTTTTCATGCAATTTTCGATCAATTTTTCTGACCTGGAATTGAGAAAATGACGTATTCCATTGCGGAGATCGGGGTTTTTTACAAATTCGTCTAGCGGAAGCGCATTGATGCTGGCGATAATCTGTCCACAAGCGGTATTTACTTTCCCGCGCAATTTCATTCTTACAGAAATTTTCTCGGCAGCAATAATATCTAAAAACATATTAGAAAATAGTGGCGAGGTATGCGTCAGTAAAGATTTTGGCTCGCGATAAGCATTGGCAAAGCTTCGTCCGTGATCGATGAGCCAGAATCCTTTGCCATTAGTTAATATATTGCCAACTTGGCGATCATCATTAGCTAAAGCCTCGTCGAATACGCCGCTACTATGACATGAGTCCCAGCGTAACAACTTTTGCGCTATTTCTGCGGAAGGTTCTTGTTTTAACGTTCTCGCATTGATAACGGTTCTGGTGCCAAAGCATAGCATCGAATCTAGCTCCCCATATGGCCAGCTGCTTCGTCGGGGCAAAACTGCTTTGTTGACTTTAATCCAGAATGCTTGTGGGGAAGGAATGTTTGAATCTTGAAGAATCCAGGCGCATACGCTTTCCACAAAGAAGCCTGACTCATCAAGTAATTTGACATGCGAATGTACAAATCCTTCCTCGGCAGTTGAAATCAGCCCCGCGTAAACCGGATTGGCGGTTCCTGTAATTTGAGTGCTTCCTCGAGTAAGCGTGCCGAGTACAAATGGTAATGACATAAGACATTCCTTTTTATTTTTTTGCCACTCTCACTTATCCTGGTGCCGGGCTCAAAGTTCAGTTGCCAATGTAACTGCATACCTGGTGTAAATAAATCTCCTTGAATCTTAAAACGACAGAACATGCACATAATGATGGAATGGATTTTGATCTGAAGGCAGCATATTTACCGGCATTGGTGCATTTCCTGCTTACCCCCAAATGCCTGGCAATAACCCGGAACCAATAAATAATATTGCCGTGCTGTAACCAAAGCCCTGTCTCCTGCGAACTACCCTCGATACCTGCCGCAATGCGCTCATGCGTTTTTGCTATCTCAACAGGTCAGGTAGGGCATAGAATCTTTGGATGTCTTCGTTGCAACGCATGGGGAAGGGAAATATCGATGTTGACCGAGCAAGACGAACAAAAACAATACCTGGGCCAATTCATCCCTATTCAGTATCACCACATGATGTTGATGGATACGAACCGCATGAAGAATTTCAAGGCGGCGATCGATTACGTGGTGAAGCCGGGCGCGAAGGTGCTGGAATTGGGCGGCGGCACGGGGGTATTGTCGTGCTTCGCGGCGGCCAAGGCGGATAAGGTATGGTGCGTGGAATTCAATGAGGAACTGGTGACGGAATCGCGCCGGTTTCTCGAACTGAACCCGGATGGCGATAAAGTGGAAGTGATCCATGCCGATGCATTCCACTATCTGCCGCCGGAACCGGTCGATGTGATGATCTGCGAAATGATTCACGTTGCCATGCTGCGGGAAAAGCAGGTGGAAATGGTGGAGTCGTTCAAGCAACGCTACCAAAAGCGTTTTGGCGCCCAGTTACCGATTCTGGTGCCGACAGCCGTGGTGATGGCCGTGCAGCCTTTGCAGAAGGCATACGATTTCGAAGGTTTTCATGCGCCCATCATCCAGGTGGAAGACCTGTCCCCGAATATGCATGGCACTTTCGAGCTGGCGCCGCCGGCGATCTACAGCGTGCTGGATTTCACGAAAACCAACTCGCTGGATATTGTTTGGGACGATACGGTGGTGATTGAAGAAAGCGGTGTCGTGAATGCGCTTCGCTTCATTACAAAAAATATTCTTGCGATGGTGATGGATAGCTCTTCGACCATCGATTGGCTGAATCGCTATATGGTTTTCCCGCTCAGGACGCCGGTGAAGGTGCAGGCAGGGGAGCTGCTACGGATTCGGTTTCAGTATCGGGCGGGGGATTTTATTTCGGTGTTGAAGGATGGGTTGCAGGTTGAGGTGGTGGGAGCTTCGGCGGATTGTGTTGCGGTTGCGATTCCGCCCATAAATTAAGCCCCTCACTTCCACGACATTTTGGCTCCAATTGCCTGGTGTGGTTCGAAAGTGAAGGGGCTATTCGGACAAACATGGAGGAACATTCCATGTTAAACATAACTTGATCTGTGTCTAAAGAAGCGTGGTTTAGATGGATTTTACAGGGCCAGGTTTGACACCAACGGCCCGGCGAACCTTCGGCGCACCTGCTTTACGAGCTTTCCACAAATCATAGGCAGCCTGCTCTGCAACCCATACATCTGCTCGGCCTCCGTTTTCCACTCCCAACCAACCCTCGATGCGCAAAGCCATTTTCGGCGAGATGGCGGCACGGCCATTCAACACCCTGGAGAGAGCCGCCCGCGTCACGCCTAGTTGTTCGGCAGCCTGTGTCACAGTCAGATTGAGGGCGGGCAATACATCTTCCCGTAGTGTTTCGCCGGGGTGCGACGGATTATGTATTCTGGCCAAAATCGATACTCACTAGTGATTGCTGTATTTATTTAGCCAACAGACAAGCACCAAATACCCGGCTGGCAATGAGGAACAAGGTGTCCTCGTCGTGCACCAATTGTCCTGCAAGATCGACGCTCCAATCACCTTGAGAATTGAGCTCGATGATCACAGCGCCGGTGGTTACTCCTGTTTTTGCAGTCTGGAGCGCCCGTTTCAACTTGACGGCGACGTCCATGCAATTGGTGGCGAGCGGCTTGTCGATTGTGGGGATAAGTCGTAGAACTTTGGCTTTGTGTGGCAGAGGGAGAGGTGGTGGAGGCACCTTGGCAGTCATGAAAAACTCCGGTTGGATTTTCTTAAATCCACCTTCCTTGTGAGAGGGCGGCCGGGCAGTTGATCGCCGCCAATGAACGGTCTGCAGCTTTCCCCGAAGGTCTTGTATAACTGCACGCTACCCGGCCATAGAACTTATGGACGTAAAAAATCCACGGCTGTCGGGCGGAGCTCCGTCATTGGAGGTGCGATCAAACACCGGCGAAAACTTTAACGTGGATCGTTTATGGGGTCAACGCAATACCGGACAAATTGGCATGTTGAGATAGAATTTAGGAAAAGGCCTATGTGTTGATAGTTTTTTCAAGCGGTACGCATACCTTGGAATTGAGCAACTCTACGGGAAAATATCCTCAGCGTGTTTCAAAGTTGGTTAATTCCTTCTGTTTTTTGGTTCATACCACTTTCCAGCGCCATTCTTTTGCACTGAAAGATAGTCGGCCTTCAGCAACGCCTATGGCGAACTCTGCTAGGCTAATACGCTGTGCAGAGGCCGCGTCTGTATTTAGAAAGACGACAACTCGTAGATCCTCGACAGCAGACTCTTTCAGCTCTCCTATTTCGAAGGGGAGCGCAGCAATATGTGGCACAGCTGGCCGCAAGGAAAATCCGTCAGACCCTCCATATCGATATAGTAGTGCGTTGGTTAGTGTTCGATAGTTCTTAGCTCTAACAAGCCAGATAGTTTTCACACCGGACCGCAGATAGCGATCGCTTCTGGATTGGTATTCATCTAGCGTTTGTTGGGAGAGTTGTACTTCAAAAGCAATAGTTCTACCGTTTGCTTCACTTAGTACGTCAGCTTGCCATTCCTCACCCTCGGGCGTACTCCCTTGCTGCTCGACCTTCGCGGAATATCCAGCTGCACGTAAAGTGCTCGCTATAATTACTTTGGAAAGTTGATGATGCAGGGATTCTGGCTCAGGCTTGATACCTGTATATCCTGCCGCGTACGCAAAGAACTGCAGCCCTCGGATACTACGTTTCAGTACGGCCGGCCAGTGCGTCCGATTCATAACGTATGTGCCGAGAGGCTGCTTCTGCATTACCTTCCAGATATCTCTATCGATGGAAAAGCTTTCAATCTCAGTTCCATCACTGGCACGTATTGCTATTAATGACATTGGCTAACTTTCGCATGCGGATTAGATAGGTCAAGGAATTTTGTATCTGCATAGGCCAGGGCTTTGACGGAGTAATTTTTATTAGTTGAGTCGCACAGGCAGCACCTGAATTTAGTTACACTAGCTCAGACTTAACCTGACACACGACGTTCGGCGACCGGCTTTGTTAAAGCGCCAGACCGCTTTCTTACTGACCATACTTGCTGCCAGCATTGATGTTCCAGAATCGCAGCGCACGCACGGTTGCTAAGTAATCCACAAACGTCAGGGGTGCCGAAGCAGCCCGTCTGAACGGCGAAACCTGTATGGACAATAAAGCTAGAGGGCAACTAGCTCGGCGAGCTTGGCCGCGATTTTTGCCATCGTATCTTCTGCAGTGCTCAGGCCGCTTCTTGAACCGAGCAGGGGGCTGACTTCGCGGAGAGCTTCATACGTCGTGTCATGCACGATGGGAACTAGCTGGTCACGTGCTAGGAGTGCCGAAAGCTCTTTGTCGGCGATCCCCTCTCCTGCGAGTCGGCTTAGTAGCGCAGGGGTTACCAGCACGATCCCTACTCGCGACTTCGCCAATCCCTTATCGATTTCGCGGAGCAACGACGTGCCTAGGAGAACATCCTTCTCGCTGAACCAAACCGAGACACCAGATGACTCGAGCAGGTCGTGGAGCTCCTTGGCGGGTCCTTTCCTGTCGTCCCACGCGTGGCAAAGAAAAACGTCCCGAAGTTCGGGAACGGATGCTCGCTTCTCGACGTTTTCCCGGACGGGCGTGAGCGTCCGCACCTCAGCAGTCGTGTACACCACGGACGAACCTGCTCGCGACCAGCGCGGCCTTACACTGCTGCCGGACCCTCCGCCGCTACTCCGGCCACCCCCGCTGCTTTCCGCCGAGGAGTAGGGAGAAGAGTAGGATGAGGTCGAATTTGAGTATGAGCGGTAACTACTATAGCGGCTGCTACACGCAGGGCAGGCCGCTGCTGCGCTCGCTGAGCGATGTCCTTGTACCGGTGCTGTGCATCTAGACATTTTGTAATCCTCCTATTTGTAATTGTTCTTTCAGGTCAGAAATGGCCAATAGCCAGCGAACGAAAACGCTAATTCATATGACAGCTTGGGTCAGGTCAATAAAACTAATGGTTGTATTAAATTTTGGAAAAGCTAAATACCCTTTTAATATTTTCATTGAAATAGGAACCGGGAGAATTCGCATGTAGCAGTTCTTTAAATACGGTTTCAGAGACGTCAAAAAATTGGTATGTGCCGCTTTTCTTAAATTCGACTACCAATGTCCTTGTACTTTCTTCGTATCCAACGCATTCCAAATTACTCGAATCGACATAGTGCATTTCCATCATGTCTCCCCCATAATTTAATTATTTTTGATTTGATACGCATCTTGGTTACGCCAAGCGCTAACTAACGGTTGATAGTCCTCTTCTTGCACAGACCTTGCCCAATTTTTAGATACTTGTGGATCTTTACTATCTGGAAAATTCTCACTCTTTGGTAGCTTGAAACGACAACGCATTGGCATTTTTGCTGCTTCGCCAGCAATGATCGCTTCACCAGTTCTAAGGACTGGAAGACTATCGACAATTCCGGAAATCCCTTCCGACATTGAAGATTTGACTCTATTTCTATCGATAGAATTATTGATGCGAAGGGCAAGTAGCGTTCCACATTGGGACAAAATTGTTTCATCGATCTCGGAAGGACGTTGGCTAACTAACATTAAGCCGACTCCAAATTTACGACCTTCCTTCGCTATTTTTTGAACCATCGCTTTTGCAAGTCCTGAAGCATCTCCTCCAAGATAACGATGGGCCTCTTCCAAAACAAGAAGCAATGGACGTTCCTTCATACCGACCTTTTGATTTCTTCCCCATAGAGCGGATTCAAACAAAATATCGAGAACAGATCCTAAAAGTAGATCGAGCCTAGATGATGGCATTCCAGACAGATCTAAAATCGTTATAGGTTTTTCGTGTCCAACCCAGTCTTTAATTAATTCTGGAAGGTCTTTTTGAATGGCCAATTTTTCGTCAGGCTCCCATTCACCGGGCGAAAGAAAAAATGAATATTGATTATCAAGCAGGCGAGATCGCATTAAATCTAATTGCTTTTTGATTTTCCCGCCTTCTCCTTTATGAGGAGGATTTGATGCGGCTCCCGGGGGTGTAAACTTAGGCGGTATTAATTTTGAGGCATCGCCTTTCTCGGAAAATGCTGGAGTAGTTTTTTCTTTGTCCTCCCAATTTGCATTATCGTGCACCATTAAGTCGTACCAGATTTTTTTTAATCTAAATGGTAACGGCGTAAACGCAGTAATCCTATCAACGTCAATATCTTTTAAATTATGGAGCCGCACAAATTCTTGTTTGTCTTCAATAATTTTATCTAAGATCAGACTCTTATTCGCTTCCCCAATGTTTCCGCACAAAAAATCTATAAGGCTATCCGGTGATACACACCAATAAGGAATCTGCAAAGGCTTCTCATTTTTTCTTGGAAGAATAGAAAAGACCGAGGCAATATCCCCGAGAGCGGCAGAATATTCACCATGTATATCGATGAGTACGATTCTTGAAGCAGGCAGGCGGATTTCTCCGTGTTCATTCGTAACAATTGACCTTAATAAGCTCGATACACTAGTTGATTTACCGGACCCGGTAGATCCGAGAACCGCGGAGTGTCGTGTTACTAGCTTATCCAAATCAAGACTAACCTTGATGCTGTCTGAACTGGAGAGATTTCCAATGATTATTTGACCTGTATCGGCTTCACCGTAAATCTTTTTTAAGTCAGATTCCGTAACAAGATGGGCTTCATCATTGATACTAGGGTATTGACTAATTCCTCGTTCAAATTCCTTTCCGATGGTCTCGCCAACTAGTTCTACTTTTAGCCAACGACGGTCTGTTTTGAAGATGGTTTCATTATCTTCTAGACGCGAAGATTCGCTGGTTTCGGCGATTAGGCCATATAAGTCGTTATAGCCTTGTGGAATTCGAACAAAACTTCCGACTTGTCCGACTCGATGTGTTTTGCCTCCAATTACAAGAAGTCCAGAACTAACTTGTGGCGTTAATTCGATTAGCAGTGATGACCCTGCGACGGAACTTACCGTTCCCAGATAAGTAGGCGCCTTATTCATCTGAGGCGATTTCCGGTAAAGCGGCGGAAGCATTTTTTGTTTTTCCACCGCCTGACTTCGCTAAAAAACGTGCGAACTTCTTGAAATCGCCTAATACAAATTTATTATCTTGCCAGTATTCTTCTCGAATGAGATCCCAATTTTTGCTTGGAGGGTCGCCCAATTTCCACGGTGCTTCTATGCCATTGATAATTGCTCCGTCACGGCAATATAAACTCATATTCGGGCAGCGTAGAGCTACATTGGCGGCATGCCGCTCGTCGGATAGATTTTGAAATTGAAAAGCCAAGATTGCAGCTGATGCATTTGAAGACATACATTCGCCCAACTTGGCTGATATATGTTTATCTGCGAATGAAAAACCACAGGCGATTAGAATCGTATCGGGCTCGGACAGGAAATTTTTTAATCTTTCAAATAAAGAAGAAAAAGGAGCTGATTGTGTTTGGTCATATTTAATGTGTGATGGATAAACCATGGACGTTCCTTCGTCGGATGGAGTTCTCACGATTTCACCCAAGGGGCTACGAGACCAGCCGATTGAGCCATGAAGTTTCCAGAGTCGAGTCCACCGAGCTGGCAAGTCATTGTTAGCTATACTCGACGGGTCAAAGAAGCCTGTTTTAGAACCTGAAAATCCATCAAAATACGGAGACCTTACTCTTTCCATTGCTTCTTCAAAAAGAAGATCATAGTTCGTGGTGAATATTTCCACGGCATAGGATCTATTTATCCCGTTAATCCAAGAAACTATATCGGAATAGGGATTATCACCACTCGGTAAAGGCTTGCTTACTACTTCTTTTATTGAAGCGCATATCTTCTTCGATAAAACCTCAAAGTCAGTTGCATCTAGTCCATGAATCTTCGAAGTACCTATTACATCGGCGAGTGCTCGTACTCGCGATAGGACGGACTCAATGTTTGCATTCTCGATATCTTTTTCTATAGCTAAAAAAGCTTCTTTATATTCCGCCTGCAATGAATCTCGAACTATCTGGGTTAATCCAAGAACATTTGGAATTAACGAGACGTATTGCTCAGCTTCACCAACGTTGATGCTGACCGGTGCACCAGCGCCAACTAATAGTCCAATTTTTTTTCTGCCATGAGTGGCCAAATGTCTAAAATCAAATAAATATTGGTCCGGATTATGTGAGGTGTTATCCATGGATGTCTGAGCTTTTTAATGATTTTTATAATTGCTGAACATTTGCCGACTATATGTCATTTTTTATTTTTTTCTAAGCTAATCTTTTAAGCATTTAAAAATCGGAAAGTTTCCCATGTCAAGCATTTGCTTGTCATTCTGAAAACATCGACAAGTTATTCTAAGAGGAACGGAACTCAATCTTGTCGATATTAAACATATCGGCTAAGCTCTTGTCGGGCCTATCGTCTAACGTTAGGATACGAGCTTTATTGTGACGTTTTTGACGTCTCCCTCATTCTCGAGAAGGTGGTTAAATTCCATCATGGCCCATAAAGAACTGAAGCGTTCAATTGCAAGATCAAATGCATTTCGGGCTCTGCAGAAATCAATCGGTGGTGCCACTTCCTATTTGAATACCGTGGCGGTTTCACTTGAACTCACCGTACCGCAACCTATAACTCCTCCAACGACCCTCCATATTCCGTGGGCATGTCCAGCAACGGTGCAAAAGCGCCGTGACTTGGTTTCTCAAACGCGTAATTTTGTCTTGCGTTCCGTAATGATTGCAGCTTGTGACGCTTTGGATTCCTTTATCCGAGAGTGGGCGTCCACGGATTGGTTAGCTTTTCCGCAATCCGCTATCAATATAGCTACCAAGGCAACAACGAATTCTAACGGGAGGGAATGGTCGGTTTTTGATCGACTCAAAACTCTTGCAGATGTTTTGCAGGTCGACGATGTCGATGCCTATCTCGCTCTAGTCTCTCTTGGTTCACGTTGGCGTAACGCATTAGTGCACATGGGGAGGGCTAGGTTTGAGCTCGATAAGAACGTGCGTAGCATTTTAAAAAGCCCGAAGACCAAGCAGATTTTGGGAGTTAAAGCCGGTTTCGATATAACCGAAACAATAAAAAAATTTGATTCGGCTGAGGATCCTTCCTTAAAGGATGTCACGACAATTTTGGCGTATATGCAGGACGTTTGCCGGCAGTTGGATCAGGCTGCAATTTGTCGTGTTGCGGATACAGAAGATAAGGTGGAAGTGTTACTAAAGAATGCCTTAAAGATTCACTTTATAACAAGGGGCGAACTAGATGAGTTCTGGGGCATTCATCGTCCGAATGAATGGATTGGTGGTAGTGCAACTGCTTCGTATGCTGTTAAAGAGTGCATGAATACTCGTTTGCCGGAATATCAACCAAAATGGGAGCGTAAGTTTTCGAATTTGCTCAATTCCTTGGGATTTTCCATGTCGGAGCATCCCGTTTCGCATGAGATTTCATCTAAATGTGTTGGCTTCCTTGCGTCAATGTCAGCCTGCGATTTTGCGAAGGAGGTCGGACTTTAACAAGGTAAAACGTTAAACAAAAAACCCGCATCAGCCAAAGGCCAAACGCGGGTTCTCAGTCACAACAAATACTTCTTACAACAAATCCATGGTGGTGATAGGTGGATTTGAACCACCGACCCCAGCATTATGAGTGCTGTGCTCTAACCAACTGAGCTATATCACCAAAAGCAAGCCGGCAATTATGCTGCCTGTTCTGCTGCCTGTCAAGCCAAATTCCGCCCTGCCAGTCGGCCTAATCCGGCCCATCCATCGCCGTTTCCACCAGCCCCAGCACCTGCCGCGCCGCATCCCCATCCAGGCAATCGATCACAATCCGCTCATCCATGCCCCGCAGCCACGTCAATTGCCGCTTGGCCAGCTGGCGCGTGGCGGCGATGCCTTTGTCGCGCAGGGTGGGGCGGTCGATGTGGCCGTCCAGGAATTCCCAGGCTTGCCGGTAGCCAACGCAGCGCATCGAGGGCAATCCGGGATGCAGATCGCCCCGGTCGCGCAGGGCGGCCACCTCCATGAGCAGTGCGTCGTCTTCCAGCATCTGGTCGAAGCGCTGGGCGATGCGTTCGTGCAGCACGCTGCGCTCGGATGGCTCCAGGGCGATCGGCAGCAGGCGGTAAGGCGCAGGGCCGGTGTTGCCGCCGTCGCCGGTCAGCAGGGCAGACATCGGCTGGCCGGTCAGTTCGATAATTTCCAGCGCCCGCTGGATGCGCTGGCTGTCCTTGGGCTTCAGGCGGGCGGCGGTAATCGGGTCCAGCAGGGCCAGCCGCGCATGCAGCGCCGGCACGCCCAGTGCGGCGGCTTCGGCGTCCAGGCGGGCGCGCAGGGCGGGGTCGGCAATGGGCAGGGCGTCCATGCCGTCGCGCAGCACCTTGAAATACAGCATGGTGCCGCCAACCAGCAAGGGCAGCTTGCCGCGGCCGGCGATGTCGGCGATGAGGCGCAGGGCGTCGTCGCGGAATTGCATCGCGGAATAGGCGTCGGTGGGCTCGATGATGTCGATCAGGTGGTGCGGAGCAACGGCACGCTCGGCGGGGCTGGGCTTGGCGGTGCCGATGTCCATGCCGCGGTAGACCAGCGCCGAATCCACCGAGATGATTTCGCACGGGATATGGCGCGCAATTTCGAGCGCGGCGGCGGTTTTGCCCGAGGCGGTCGGGCCCATGATGGCGACGGCCAGCGGTGCGGGTGGGGAAGACGGCATGCGATGAAGGATGCGGGCTTACTGGCCGCGCATGAAGAGCTTGTCCAGATCGGACAGCGCCAGCTGGCTCCAGGTCGGCCGGCCGTGGTTGCATTGATCTGCCCGTTCGGTGGCTTCCATCTGGCGCAGCAGCGCGTTCATTTCGGTAATGCTGAGGTTGCGGTTGGCGCGCACGGCGGTATGGCAGGCCAGGGTGCCGAGCAGTTCGTTGCGGCGCTCCAGCAGCACGCGCGATCCGCCGTATTCCCGCACGTCGCGCAATACATCCCGCGCCAGGGTTTGCGCGTCGGCGTTCTTGAGCAGGGCCGGCACGGCGCGCACCGCCAGCGTGGTGGGGGACATCACGGCGATATCGAAGCCGAGCGCGCTCAGCGTTTCCTGATGTTCTTCGGCGGTGCCCACTTCGATGCCGTCGGCAAAGAAGGTGATGGGAATCAGCAAGGGCTGCACGTACATGGCGTCGCCGTCGAGCGCATTCTTGAGTTGTTCGTAGAGGATGCGTTCGTGCGCGGCGTGCATGTCCACCACCACCAGGCCCTTGGCGTTCTGCGCCAGCACGAATACGCCGTGCAGTTGCGCCAATGCGAAGCCGAGCGGGAATTCATGGTCGGGCAGGGGCGGGTTGGCTTCGCCGCCGTTGAATGCGGCCAGCGAGGCGATGCCGGATGTGGATGGCATGAATGGATTGAGCGGCGCGGCCCCGGCTTGCGCGGCATCGTTCTGGAACAGCGCGCCATAGGCGGCCAGGCTTTGGCCCACGCCGGGCTGTTCGCCGAATTGGCGCGGGTATTGATTCGAAAATTGTGTGCCGAAGCTGGCCTGCTGCGGTTCCTGCCGCCATGCCAGCGTGCCGCCGCTGGAGGGCACCGGCGCGGGCGTGGCGCCGTGCGAGGTGGCGGAGGTTTGCGAGAGGGCGCGGCTGACGGCATGGAAAATGAATTGATGCACGGCGCGGCTGTCGCGGAAGCGCACTTCGATCTTGGAAGGATGGACGTTAACGTCCACCAGCGCCGGATCCAGTTCCAGCATCAACACATACGAAGGGTAGCGGTCGCCGTGCAGCACGTCCTGGTAGGCGGAACGCACGGCGTGCATGAGCAGCTTGTCGCGCACGAAGCGGCCGTTGACGTAGAAGAACTGGCCGTCGGCGCGCGCCTTGGAGGCGGTCGGCAGGCCGGCGAAACCCACCAGCCGCAGCGGGCCGGCGCTTTCTTCCAGCGGCAGCCGGGCGGCGGCGAAGTCGTCGCCGAGGATCTGGGCGCAGCGCTTGTCGAGGCCGCCGATGTTCCAGTGGTCCACGGTTTTGCCGTTATGTGTCAGCGAAAATGTAACATCCGGCCGCGCCAGCGCAATGCGGCGCACGACTTCGGCGCAATGGCCGTATTCGGTCTGTTCGGATTTAAGGAATTTGCGGCGCGCCGGGGTGTTGAAATACAGGTCCTGCACGTCGACGGTGGTGCCGGTGGCGCCCGAAGCCGGCGTTGCGCTGGCGGCCAGCCCGCCGATTTCCCAGGCATGGGCGGCGTCGGCGGTGCGGGTGGTGAGGGTCAGTTGCGCGACCGAGGCGATCGAGGCCAGCGCTTCCCCCCGAAAACCCAGCGTGGCGACGTTTTCCAGGTCGTGCAGGGAGGCGATCTTGGAGGTGGCGTGGCGCGCCAGGGCCAGCGGCAGTTGTTCCACGGCGATGCCGCGGCCGTTGTCGGAGACGGCAATGCGTTTCACGCCGCCCTGCTCCAGTCGGACAGTGATCTGGGTGGCGCCGGCGTCCAGCGCGTTCTCCAGCAATTCCTTGACCACGGCGGACGGGCGTTCCACAACCTCGCCGGCAGCGATCTGTGAAATCAGCTGGTCGGGCAGCGCCTGGATGGTCGGATACTGGGATGTAACGGGGTGGACGGCATTCATTTGGCGATTATAGCGTTAGGGCCAATTCGTTTGTTGTATGATCTGATCGCGTTACCGCGGGCGAATGAACGCCTCGCGGCCGATATGCGGATATTGATGCGGTTCATTGTTCAAGTGTTGAGGCAATATGGATGTGGTGCAATTGCTGGAATTGTTGTTGCATGTCGATAAGTTTCTCGGAGTTTTGATACAGCAATACGGCGCGATGATTTACGTGGTGCTGTTTTTGATTGTTTTCTGCGAAACGGGGCTGGTGGTATTCCCGTTTCTGCCCGGCGATACCTTGTTGTTCATTGCCGGCGCGTTCTGCGCCGGCGGCGCGATGAATATCTGGGAGCTGATGGGCCTGCTGGTGGCCGCGGCGGTGATCGGCAATACGGTCAATTACTGGATCGGCAGCGCCATCGGCAACAAGTTGCTGAGCGCGCATTACAGCTGGCTGAACCGCTGGATCGACCGCGGCGCCCTCAACAAGACCCACGCCTTTTACGAACATCACGGCGGCAAGACCATCGTGCTGTCGCGCTTCGTGCCCATCGTGCGCACGTTCGCGCCGTTTGTGGCGGGCATGTCCAAGATGACGTTTTCCCGCTTCCAGCTCTTCAATGTGCTCGGCGCGCTGGCCTGGGTGGTGATGCTGGTGGTGGGCGGCTATTTCTTCGGCAATATTCCGCTGGTGCGTAAAAACCTGAATGTGATTGTGCTGCTCGGCGTGGCCGGCGCGCTGCTGCCCATCATGGTGGCGGCGCTGTGGCAGTTCTGGAAATTGACCCGCAGGAAGCGGGTCCTTTAACCTTTAAATATCCGGCCTCAGGTCAGCCGGTTCTTCGACAGCGGCGGATTGCGCGCAAAGTATTTGCGGATGCCGCTCATGATGGCGGTGGCCATCTTGTCCTGATAGGCGTCGTCGTTGAGGCGCGCTTCTTCGTCCGGATTGGAAATGAAGGCGGTTTCGATGAGGATGCTTGGAATGTCGGGCGCCTTCAATACCGCGAAGCCGGCCTGTTCCACTTCTCCCTTGTGCAGGCGGTTGATGCCGCCGATTTCATTGAGAACGGTATTGCCCACGCGCAGGCTGTCGCTGATCTGGGCCGTGGTGGAAAGATCGAGCAGCACGCTGGCGAGTTGCTTGTCGTGGCTCTTGATGTTGACGCCGCCGATCAGGTCGGCCTCGTTTTCCTTGCTGGCCAGCCAGCGCGCCGCGGTGGAGCTGGCGCCTTTTTCCGACAAGGCAAACACTGAGGAACCGCTGGCGGTGGGCCGCACGAAGGCGTCGGCGTGGATCGAGATGAACAGATCGGCCTGCACCTTGCGCGCCTTCTGCACGCGCACGCCGAGCGGCACGAAGAAGTCGTCGTCGCGGGTGAGCATGACGCGCATGTTCGGCTGGTCTTCGATTTTTTTCTTGAGGCGTTTGGCGATCGACAGCACCACGTGCTTTTCGTAGCTGCCGCCGCTGCCGATGGCGCCCGGATCTTCGCCGCCGTGGCCGGGGTCGAGCGCGATGGTGATCATGCGGGTGAGCTGCAGTGCTTTGCTGTTTTTGGCGTCGGCCTTCGGATCGGCTTTTGCCAATGCGGAATCGATGTCGCTGCCCTTGGGCGCGTTCTTTGTATCGGCTTTAGCGTCGGCTTTGGCGTCGGGGCCGCTGCCGGGAATGGCGGCCTGCTTGTCGTCAGGCAGTTCCTTGAACCAGTCGCCTTTTTGAATCAGTTGCGCGATCGGATCGGGCGGCTGCACCGGATACAGATCGAAAATTAGGCGGTATTTGTAGTTGCCGGCAGGCGCCAGCGTAAAGACTTGCGGATTGACCTCTTCCTTCAGGTCGAACACCAAACGTACCACATGCGGCCGGTTCTGGCCCACGCGCACCTGCTTGATATAAGGGTCATTGGGCTGGACCTTGGCCACCAGATCCTTGAGCGTGCTGTTCAGATCCAGGCCTTCGATGTCCACCACCAGGCGTTCCGGATCCTTTACCGTGAAATGGCTGACCTTCAGGTCGGTGTCGTTTTCCAGGGTGACGCGGGTGTAATCGTCGGCCGGCCAGACGCGCACGGCAACGATCTGCGCGGCGCGGGCAAGAGAAGGAACGGCGGAAAGTACTGAAAGGAGTAGCGTCCCGCCGGCTTTGATAACGGTGCGGCGGGTACGGGATTTTACAGATTTGGGGCGAATTTCAGTCGAGCGAGGCATTCAAGACCCTTATCGGATAATGCGCGTAATTCTACCTTACGGCCGTGTCCTTGCACACTCAGGGTGATTTCCATGTCGGGGCGGGGCAACACTGCCTCGCCTTTTTCCGGCCATTCGACGATACAGATCGTGTTCGGGCCGAAATGTTCGCGGAAACCGGCCTCCAGGAATTCGTCGGGACTCAGCATGCGGTACAAGTCGAAATGAATTAGCGTTACCATGCGATCACCCAGGGCGATCGTGTACGGTTCGGCCAGCGTATAGGTCGGGCTTTTGACATGGCCGGCATGGCCGGCGGCATGCAGCAGCGCCCGCGTGAGCGCGGTTTTGCCGGCGCCGAGGTCACCGTGCAGATAGATCGCCAGGCCCGGCTGCAACACCCGCGCCAGCGCCGCGCCGAGCGCATCGGTGCCGGCTTCGTCGTGCAGTTTGTAGGTATGGGTGGCGGGCGTCTGGGTCATGGGTGAGGTACAGGAGTGGCAGTACAGGTTTAAGTATTTGGGCGGATTTATCCGAAATTTGACGAATTCTGAATGGTAATGCAATGCCGGGTTTGAATCCAAACGATGTCGAAAGTTTGCCGCAGGCCGATCGCATGGCCGCGCTGGCCGCCGACATCAAGGCCTGGGGCCGCGAACTCGGTTTTGCCGATATCCGCATTACCGACGTCGATCTTTCGCATCGCGAAGCCGGCTTTGCCGACTGGCTGGCGAAAGGGTATCACGGCGAGATGGATTACATGGCGGCGCACGGCATGAAGCGCGCGCGGCCGGCGGAACTGGTGCCGGGCGCGGTCAGTGTGATCACGGCGCGCATGCCGTATCTGCCGCAGGCATCGGGCGACGATTGGCGCGAACGCGAAACCGATCGTCTGCAGGACGCGGAAGCGGCCGTGGTGTCGGTGTATGCGCGGGGCCGCGATTATCACAAGGTGATCCGCAACCGCCTGCAGCAGCTGGCCAGCCGCATCGAAGGGCGGACAGGCGCGTTCGGCTATCGCGTGTTCACCGATTCGGCGCCGGTGATGGAAGTGGCGCTGGCGGAGAAAGCCGGGCTGGGCTGGCGCGGCAAGCACACGCTGCTGCTGAACCGGGAAGCCGGCTCAATGTTCTTCCTGGGCGAAATCCTCACCGATCTGCCGCTGCCGAAGGACGAACCCGCCAGCGCGCATTGCGGCCAGTGCAGCGCCTGTATCGATGTCTGCCCTACGCAGGCCATCGTCGGTCCTTACGAACTGGATGCGCGGCGCTGCATTTCCTATCTCACCATCGAATTGAAAGGCAGCATTCCGCTGGAATTCAGGCCGCTGATCGGCAATCGGGTTTATGGCTGCGACGATTGCCAGGTGTGCTGTCCATGGAATAAATTCGCGCAGCCGTCCACGCTGGACGATTTCGACGAACGCCACGGCCTGGGCGATGCGGCGCTGGTGGAGTTGTTCGCATGGAGCGCCGAGGAATTCGACAAGAAAATGGAAGGCAGCGCAATCCGCCGCATCGGCCATGAGCGCTGGCTGCGCAATATCGCGGTCGGCTTGGGCAATGCCGCCGCTGCCGGTAAAAAGGGCGCGCCGGCGATTATCGCGGCATTAAGGGCGCGTCTCGATGACGCTTCACCCATCGTGCGCGAACATGTGCGCTGGGCGCTGGAGCAGCACGGCGCGGCATCGCTTTCCTAGTATTCAAACATGCAATACCCACAGCCAGAACGGCAGGGTCAGCGCCGACAATACGGTGCCGGCTGAAATCTGGAATGCCACCAGCGGCCCGTTGCCGCCCATGCGCGAGGCCAGAATGAAAGCGCTGGATGCCGTCGGCAATGCGCAGAACAGCACCAGGATCTGCATCTGCATCATCGGCAGATGGGCGTAGCGCGCCATGGCATAGGCGGCGGCCGGCATGATCAGCAGTTTGATGGCGATGAAATAGGCGGAAATCGCCTTGCCCTGATGCATGCCGGATAGGCGCAGGCTGGCGCCCACCAGCAGCAGGCCCATCGCCACGGCGGCGTTGCCCATGCGCGTGAATACCGCGCCGGCAATCTCCGGTATGGTGAAGCCGAGCATATTGAACAGCAGCCCGCCGGCAGTGGCGATCAGCAGCGGATTCCTGGCCAGTTCGCGCAACAGATGGCCTTTCTTCTGCACCATCGAATGCACCGCCGCCATATTGCACAAGGGGACGCCGAAGCCGATCAGCAGCGCGGCCAGCCCCGCGCCTTGTTCGCCGGCCAGGCGCGAGGTCAGCGCCAGCGCGATATAGGAATTGAAGCGGTACGCGGTCTGCATGCCGGATTCGTATTGCAGCGGCTGCTCCGGTACTTTGCGCGCCTGGCTGCGCAATAGCGGACGGCCGATCCAGGTCAAGGCAATCGAGGTCAGCGTCGACAGCGTGCCGATGATCACCATGGTGCCGGTGGTTTCGAAATGCAGCGGCGTGCGCGCGGTGGAATAAAAAAGCAGCGCCGGGAACAGCACGAAATACACCAGTTTTTCCGCGCCGGACCAGAATTCGGCGCCCCAGTTGGTGATGCGGAACAGGATCAGTCCGATCAGGATCAGGGCGAAATCTGGGAACAGCAGCGAAACGGTATTCATCGGCAGCGGGCGGCGGGTTTGGCGTATGGAAGCCGCCAGTGTCGCATAAGCGGCCCGGTATTGAGATGATACTTATGCATTCACGGTCTTTTTAAATGAAAAGCACCGTCCCACCGCCACAAAAAACAGCGGCACAAAAAATATCGCCAATGCCGTCGCGGTAATCATGCCGCCCAGCACGCCGGTGCCGATCGCGATCTGGGCGGCCGAGCCGGCGCCGGTGGCAATCGTCAGCGGCGCCACGCCGAAGCCGAATGCCAGCGAGGTCATCACGATAGGCCGCAGGCGGCGCCGCGCGGCTTCCGTTGCCGCCTCTAGCAGATCCATGCCCTGGCGGTGCAGGTCCTTGGCCACTTCAATGATCAGGATCGCATTCTTGGCCGAGAGGCCGATGGTGGCGATCAGGCCGACCTTGAAATAAATGTCGTTCGGCAGGCCGCGCAGGCTGACGCCGGACAACGCGCCGAGAATGCCCAGCGGCACCACCAGGATCACCGCCAGCGGAATGGCCCAGCTTTCATACAGCGCGGCCAGCGCCAGGAAGACGATCAGGATCGACAGCGCAAACAGCAGCGGCGCCTGCGCGCCCGAGAGGCGTTCCTGATATGACTGGCCCGACCATTCGTAGCCGATGCCGGGCGGCAGATCGGCCATCAGTTTTTCCATGGTCTTCATTGCGGCGCCGCTGCTGCCGCCCGGCGCGGCGTCGCCGTTGACGGCGACCGAGGGATAGCCGTTGTAGCGGCTGAGCTGTGGCGGCGCCAGCGTCCATTTCAGGCTGGCGAAACCGGAGACAGGAACCATGCCGCCGTCGCGATTGGGCACGGTCAGCTTGAGCACGTCGTCGATCTCGATCCGGTGTTCGCCGCCGGCCTGGGCGATGACTTTGCGGACCTGGTTGCCGAGCACGAAATCGCCGATGTAATCCGAGCTGAACATCACCGCCAGCGTGGTGTTGATATCGGCCACCGAGACGCCCATGGCCTGCGCCTTGCGGCGGTCGATCTGCATTTGCAGCTGCGGCGTATCGGGCAGGCCGGGGAAGTGCACGTTGGCGAGTCCGCTTTCCTTTTTTGCCGCGGCCAGCAGTTGTTCGCGCGCTGCGGCCAGTTTGGCCGGGCCGAGTCCGGCGCGGTCCTGCAGGCGCAGCGAGAAGCCGCCGGCGCTGCCCAGCCCCGGCACGCCGGCCGAGTTGAAGGCGAATACTTCCAGATTGTCGGCGTGGTCGAATTCTTCGTTGATGCGCTCGACGATGGCATCGACCTGGCCATCCCGGCCGGGGCGCGCTTTCCAGTCCTTCAGGGTGACGAAGATGGAACCGGCGTTGCTGCCGCGTCCGAACGGGCTGTAGCCGGTCAATGCGTAGGTGAATGCGGCAGGTTCATGCGCCAGCAGATATTGTTCAACCTCGGCCACGCGCTGCATGGTTTCGGCCGCCGGCGTGCCTTGCGGCGTGCTGATGGCGACGGTCAGGTCGCCCTGGTCGTCGGCCGGCAGGAAGGCGCTGGGCAGGCGCAGCGCCAGGATCGCCACGGCCGCGGCCAGCGCCAGATACAGCAGCATCCAGCGGATAGGCTTGCGCACGATGCGTCCCACCTGTTCGCCGTAGCGCCCGGTCCAGCGGGCGAAGGCGCGGTTGAACCAGCCGAAAAATCTGAAAACGCCGCGTTTTTCATGATGGTCGTCGGCCACCGGTTTGAGCAAGGTGGCGCACAGCGCCGGCGTCAGCGTCAGGGCGAGGAAGGCGGAGAAAGCGATCGATACCGCCAGCGTCACCGCGAACTGCTTGTAGATATTGCCGACCACGCCGCCGAAAAAGGCCATCGGCACGAAGACCGAAATCAGCACCACCGTCATGCCGATGATGGCGCCGCCGATCTGGCGCATGGCTTCAATGGTGGCGCGGTAAGGCGTCAGCTTCTGTTCGTGCATCAGGCGTTCGACGTTCTCGACCACCACGATGGCGTCGTCGACCAGGATGCCGATGGCCAGCACCATGCCGAACAGCGTCAGCACATTGATGGAGTAGCCGGCCGCCAGCAGCACGCCGAGCGTGCCGAGCAGCGCCACCGGCACCACCAGCGTGGGGATCAGGGTGGCGCGCAGGTTCTGCATGAACAGATACATCACCAGGAACACCAGCAGCATCGCTTCGGCCAGGGCCACGATCACCTTCTTGATCGATAGCTTGACGAAGGCCGACGGCTCGAACGGAATCGCATATTGCACGCCGGCCGGAAAACCGGGCGCGGCCTGGTCCAGCAGGGCGCGGATGCGCGTCATGGTGGCCAGCGCGTTGGAGCCCGGCGCCAGATTGATGGCGATGCCGGTGGAATGCTTGCCGTTGACCTGAGAGAGATAGCTGTATTGATCCTGGCCGAGTTCGATGCGGGCCACATCGCGCAATCTGACTGCCGCGCCGTCGCTGTCGGTGCGTAGGGCAATGTCGCCGAATTCCCGCGGGCTGGACAAGCCGGCCGGCGCCAGGATATTGGCGCTGAAAGCCGCGCTTTCCGGCACTGCGCCGGTGCCGATGTCGCCCACGGTAACCGGCGCGGTATTGCTGCGCACGGCATCGGCGAGCTGGCCCGCGCCGATGCGCGCCGCGCGCATTTTGGCGGGATCCAGCCAGATACGCATGGCGTGTTCGGCGCCCCACAGTTCAACCTTGCCCACGCCTTCCAGGCGGCGCAGCGACTGGATCAGTCCGCCTGACGCGAATTCACCCAGGGCCACCGAATCGAGCGCGTCGTCTTCGGAGGTGAGGGCGATCAGGATGGGATCGCCATCGATCGTTTTTTCGACCGAGACGCCGCTGCGGCGCACCGCTTCCGGCAGGATGGATTCAATGGTTTTAAGTCGATTCTGCACTTCCACCGCGGCCATGTCGGCGTTGACGTTCTGTTGAAACGTCAGGTTCACCATGGACCTGCCGGGCGAGCTGGATGCGCCCGAATACATCAGGCCGGGCGCGCCGCTCATTTCGCGTTCGATGACGGCGGTGACGCTGTCTTCCACCACCTTGGCGGAGGCGCCGGGATAGCTGGCGTAGACGCCGATCATCGGCGGCGCGAGGTCGGGATATTGCGCCACCGGCAGCACGCGCAGCGCCAGCAGTCCGGCCAGCATGATCAATAGGGAGATGACCCAGGCGAAGACCGGGCGGTCGATAAAAAAGCGCGCCATGTCAGCGCCCTTCAATCTGTGCAACGTGTGCAACTTTCGTTGCGGCTGCTTCTGTTTCGGTTTTCGCTTCCGTTTTTGCGATGGCGCCGCTGCCGCTCTGTTCCTGCGGCGTCACCTTGGCGCCGGCTTCGATCTTGGCGACATTGGCGACGATGACTTTTTCACCGCCATTGAGTCCGGCGCTGACCAGCCAGCGGTCGCCGTGCAGCGTGTCGGCGGTGACGGCGACGGCGCGCACGGTATTGTCGGCGTCGACCACCATTACCTTGGCCGAATCAACGGTGCGCAGCAAGGCATCGCGCGGAATCAGGATCGCGCTTTTATTCAATGCCTGTTCCAGCCCGACGCGCACATAGCCGCCGGGCAGCAGGATGTGTTTCGGATTCGGTATCACGGCGCGCATGGCGATGGTTTCGGTGGCGGGATCGATCGCCAGGTCGGAGAAGATCAGTTTGCCTGCAGTGGGATAGAGGCTGCCGTCGCCGAGGGTAAGGCGCACCGGAATGTCCTGTTTCGCCAGGCCCTGCAGTTCGCCGGCGCGGATGGCCTTGCGCATTTGCGCCACCACCGCCGCCGGCTGCGAAAAGTTGACGTAGATGGGATCGATCTGTTCGATGGTGGTCAGCGGCGTTGCGCTGTCCTGGCCGACCAGCGCGCCTTCGGTCACCAGCGCGCGGCGGGCGCGGCCGGCGATCGGGGAACGCACGGTGGCGTAGCTCAGTTCCAGGGCGGCGCTGCGTTGCGCGGCCTTGGCTTCCTCTACTTGCGCCTTGGCCTGGGCTTCAACCGCGAGCGCTTCGGCATAATCGATCCGGCTGATGGCGTCGGCCTTGGCCAATGCGCCGTAGCGGCGCGCCTTGTCGGCATTCATGTCGAGCGTGGCCTGCGCCTGCCGGAAGGCGGCCTTGCGCATCTCCAGCGTGGCCTGCAATGCGGCCGGATCGATCTTGAACAATGCGCTGCCGGCCCGCACTTCCTGGCCCTCTTGGTACAGGCGATCGGTAACGATGCCGGCCACGCGGGCGCGCACTTCGGCCTTGCGGTAAGCGGCGAGGCGGCCCGGAAACTGGTTGGCGACCGCGATTTCAACCGGCGCCACCGTGATGACCTTGACGGTCTTTGGCGGATCCGGCAGTGGCGGCGGATCTTTTTTGCAGGCGGCCAAAGCCGTCAGCAACACCAGCGTGGCCGGCAATAAAACAGCCCCGCGCATGCGAGGCAATGTGAGCGAAAACATATCCCTACCTTTTTTGTGTCGTTTCCCATGGATGGAGCGCACTTGTGCGCGCTTGAATTGCACGCGAGGATAGCAGCCGGAAAATGGCTAAGTTTTTGATTTTATTGAATATTCTTATTATTGAAACTGCATGGCGAGGTAGAGCCAAGCAATGGTGCGGCAAATCTAAGTTGTTGATTTAATTAATAATATTCTTTGATTTTTGTGAAAAGCCGAATAAATAATACACTAGCGTGATGATTCCTCCGATTCCCCTGAATTCCCCGCCTTTATTCTCCGCCGTGGTCGAAGCGCCGTTCGGCGCGGTCGGCATCCGCACCGGCGATGGCGTCGTGCTTGAAATGGTGTATCTGCCGCCGCGCTTTGCGGAGGACGTGGCGCAAAAGCCGCTGGATGCGCTGGCCAAACGCGCCGCCGCGCAGGTGAAACGTTATTTGAACGACCCGGATTTTGTGTTCGATCTGCCGCTGGCGCCGGTCGGCACCGCGTTCCAGTCGCGGGTGTGGCGCGCCATCAGCGCGATACCGCGCGGCGATGTGCTGACCTACGGCCAGGTCGCCAAGCTGGTGCAGTCGGCGCCGCGCGCGGTAGGGCAGGCTTGCGGCGCCAATTGGTTTCCGCTGATCGTTCCTTGCCATCGCGTGACCGCCACCGGCGGGCTGGGCGGCTTTTCCAACGACGGCGACCTGCAGGGCTTTCATATCGGCGTGAAGCGCTGGCTGCTGGCGCATGAAGGCGTGACGCTTGATTAATTCCCGCAATTCGCGCAAATCGGCGGAGCCGGTGGTGCCGCCGGCAAGCACTGCGGCGATCGATGAATTCTGCGATGCGCTGTGGCTGGAAGACGGCTTGTCCAAGAACACGCTGGAAGCCTATCGCCGCGACATGCGCCTGTTCGCGCAATGGCTGCATGCAATGCACGGCAAGGCGCTGCTGGAAGCGGAAGCCGAACATCTGCTGGCCTATTTTTCCGCGCGCCACGCCGAAACCAAGGCCACCTCGGCCAATCGGCGGCTGGCGGTGCTGAAACGGTTTTATCTGCTGGCGCTGCGCCAGAACCGCATCAGCGTCGACCCTTGCCTGCGCATGAAATCGGCCAAGCAGGCGCCGCGCTTCCCGAAAACACTGAGCGAAGCGCAGGTCGAAGCCTTGCTGGCCGCGCCGGATATCGCCACGCCGCTGGGCCTGCGCGACCGCACCATGCTGGAGCTGATGTACGCCAGCGGCCTGCGGGTATCGGAACTGGTGCTGCTGAAGTCGCTCGAAGTCGGCATGACCGAAGGCGTGCTGCGCATTACCGGCAAGGGCAACAAGACGCGGCTGGTGCCGTTCGGCGAGGAAGCGCGCGGCTGGATCGTGCGCTATCTGCAGGATGCGCGCGGGCAGATCCTGGACGGCCAGATGGACGATGCGCTGTTCGTGACGGCCCGCGGCGGGCCGATGACGCGCCAGATGTTCTGGACGCTGATCAAAAAGCACGCGAAACAGGCCGATATCAATGCGCCGCTGTCGCCGCATACCTTGCGCCATGCCTTTGCGACCCATCTGCTCAACCATGGCGCCGATCTGCGGGTGGTGCAGTTGCTGCTGGGACATGCCGATATCTCGACTACCCAGATTTACACGCATATTGCGCGAGAAAGACTGAAATTGCTGCATACGACCCATCATCCGCGGGGAAATTAGGGCGGAAGCTCAGGTTCGGGTCAAGTTTATTGACGGCGCCTCCTTGGAGGAAGTGCCAAAATCCCTGTATCCTGTGCGGCATCGGCGTTTGCGGCTTGGCCGCGGTTCCACGGACAAAATATAAGAGGTGCACACTTGGCGAAAACTAACTTCCAGTACGAAAAACGGCAAAAAGAGTTGGAAAAGAAGAAGAAAAAAGAAGAGAAACTGAAACGCAAGGCCGAAAAGGGCAACGAGCCGTCCGAGCCGTCGGCCGACGAAAGCGTTGAAACCGATGCGCCCGACGAAGGCCCGGCCGCGCCGGACCAGCCGGTCGCTTAATCACCGTCCCGGCAACACGCCGCGCAATAATTGGGCAACTACCCGGCAATTCTTTGGCAACTGCCGGCAACATGGCGGCGCGGCATTTACGTGGCGTTAATGCAGCATCATGGCTAAACACATTTCGGAAACACCGGCGACGCAGTTCCTGCGCCGCCATCGGATTGCCTTTACCGAGCATCCCTATGCCTATGAAGATCACGGCGGCACCGCCGTTTCCTCGCGCGAGCTGGGCGTGCCGGAGCATGCCGTGATCAAGACCCTGGTCATGCAGGACGAAGCCGCCAAGCCGCTGCTGGTGCTGATGCATGGCGACCGCAAGGTGTCGACCAAGAATCTGGCGCGCCAGACCGGCCGCAAATCCATCGAGCCTTGCCAGCCGGATGTGGCCAATCGCCATTCCGGCTATCTGATCGGCGGCACCTCGCCGTTCGGCACGCGCAAGGCGATGCCGGTGTATGTCGAACAAAGCATTTTCGATCTCGAAAAAATCTATATCAACGGCGGACGCCGCGGTTATCTGGTCGGCCTGGCGCCGCAGTCGCTGCCGACTGTGTTACCTTGCACCGCGGTCAATTGCGCGCTTGCCGACTAATATCCGGGGAAATCTTCATGAATACAATCTTGTTTACGCTGGCCGCTTATCTGATCGGCTCGGTCTCGTTTGCGGTGATCGTGAGCAAACTGTTCGGTTTGTCGGATCCGCGCACCTACGGCTCGAAAAATCCCGGGGCCACGAACGTGCTGCGCAGCGGCAACAAGAAAGCGGCGATATTGACCCTGATCGGCGACGGCTTCAAAGGCTGGCTGGCGGTCTGGCTGGCGCTGCGTTTCGGACCGGGTTTCGGCGTCGAGGACAGCGGCGTCGCGCTGGTGGTGATTGCGGTGTTCCTGGGCCATTTGTGGCCGGTGTTTTTTCGCTTTGTGGGCGGCAAGGGCGTCGCCACCGCGTTCGGCATATTGCTGGCCTTGAATCCGTGGCTTGGGGTGGCGACGGCGGCCACCTGGCTGATCATCGCGTTCGCCTTCCGTTATTCGTCGCTGGCGGCGCTGGTTGCCGCGCTGTTCGCGCCGTTCTATTACGGCCTGCTGTTCGGCGACACGGACGGGATTTTATTGGCGGTGCTGGCGATGAGCCTGCTGCTGATCTATCGCCATCAAAAGAATATTGCCAATCTGCTCACCGGAAAAGAGAGCAAGATCGGTTCAAAGAAGAAGTAACCGAGAAATAACTAAAAAATAATTAAATCTTGATCTGATCCAGCGGCCAGCGCGGCTTGACGCTGAACGCGTAGTCGCGCGAGGCTGCCGCCGGATCGGCCTGCAGCCGCATCGCGCCGGCAAAGGCAATCATCGCGCCGTTGTCGGTGCAAAACTCCATCTCGGGATAAAACACCTTGCAGCGCCGCGCGCCGGCCGCTGCGTTCAATGCCGCCCGTAATTGCTGGTTGGCGCCGACGCCGCCGGCCACCACCAGCCGCTTCAGGCCGGTATGCTTCAGCGCGGTCATGCATTTGGCGGTCAGCACGTCGACGATGGCGTCGACGAAGCCGCGCGCGATGTCGGCCTTGTCCTGTTCGCAGATGTTGGCGATGCCTTTGGCCGGATGATTCTTGATGACCGTCAGCACCGCGGTCTTGAGGCCGGAGAAACTGAAATTGAAGTTTTTCGCGTGCAGCATCGGACGCGGCAATTGATACGCGTCGGGATTGCCGAATTCGGCCAGGCGCGAAATGGCCGGGCCGCCCGGATACGGCAGGCCGAGCAGCTTGGCCGATTTGTCGAAGGCTTCGCCGGCGGCGTCGTCCAGGGTTTCTCCCAGCAGCAGATATTGGCCGACGCCGTCGACCCGCATCAATTGGGTATGGCCGCCGGAAACCAGCAGCGCGATGAACGGGAACTCGGGCGGATTGGCCGACAGCAGCGGCGACAGCAGATGGCCTTCCAGGTGATGCACGCCCAGCACCGGCTTGTCCAGCGCCAGGCCCAGCCCGCAGGCCACCGATGCGCCCACCAGCAGGGCGCCCGCCAGCCCCGGCCCCTGGGTATAGGCGATGACGTCGATGGCGCTGCGCGGCACGTCCGCGTTCTGCAATACCTGGCGCAGCAGCGGGATGGCGCGCCGGATATGGTCGCGCGAGGCCAGTTCCGGCACCACGCCGCCGTACTCTTCGTGCATGGCGATCTGCGAATGCAGCGCATGCGCCAGCAGGCCCTTATCGGTATCGAATAAGGCCAGGCCGGTTTCATCGCAGGAAGATTCGACGCCGAGTACAAGCATTGTGAATATCGTTCATTGGTATGGGGAACCCGCCATTGTAAAGGATTACGGCGCGGCGCTCGGCTTGGCTTGCGCTTCGTCTGCTATTGATCGCCCGGGTTCTGGTGTAATCTTCCGGCATGGAAAATATCGACACAAGCAAGGATGCATCGGCGCCGCTGGCCGCCGCACGTTTTATCAAGGAAATCGGACGCGGCAAGGACGGCGCGCGCAGCCTGTCGCGCGAGGACGCGCAACTGCTGTACAGCGCCATGCTGGAGCGGCGCGTCTCGGATCTGGAACTCGGCGCGATTTTGCTGGCGATGCGGGTCAAGGGCGAATCGGTGGAGGAAATCAGCGGCTTTCTGCAGGCCGCCGAGGCGTCGTTTCCGGCCCTGGAAGCGCCGGCCGGCAATTACGCGCCGATCGTGATTCCCAGTTATAACGGCTCGCGCCGGGTCGCCAACCTGACCCCGCTGCTGGCGCTGCTGCTGGCGCGCGAAGGTGCGCCGGTGCTGGTGCATGGCGTGACGCAGGATCCGGGGCGCGTCACCACCTACGAAATATTCCAGGCGCTGGGCTGCCCGCCGGCGCAAGATGCCGCCGGGGCGATGGCATGCTTCCAGGCGGGCCGGCCGGCCTTCATGGCGATAGCTGCGCTGGCGCCGAAAATGGCGGGGCTGCTGGCAATGCGCCGCATTCTCGGCGTGCGCAATTCGACCCATACGCTGGTCAAGATCATCCAGCCGTTCGCTCGGCCGGCGCTGCGCCTGACTTCCTATACCCATCCCGAATATTTCGCCATGCTGGGCGATTATTTCCGCCGCGAACCGTCGCGCGGGGATGCTTTCCTGATGCGCGGCACCGAAGGCGAAACGGTGGCCAATGCACGCCGCGCCCAGCAGATCGATTGGTTTCATCAGGGCGTGCATACGCAATTGGTGGAAAAGCAGGGGACGGTGGAAGAATTGCCGGATCTGCCGGCGCAGAACGATGCGGCTTGCACCGCGTCATGGATTCAGGCCGTGTTGAACGGCAAGATTCCGGTGCCGGCGCCGATCGCCGACCAGGTGCGGCATTGCCTAACGGTCGCGCGTGCGCTGGACGCGGCGTAGGTAGAACAGCAGCGCCGCCGCCAGCAACAGCAGGCTGACGCTGTTGCCGAACCAGAAGCCGGCCGCGCCGCGCAATGCCGCCGGCGCGATGCCGAACGGATCCAGGCCCAGCAGATAGCCGGTGCTGATGCCGATGCCCCACAGCGACAAGGCATACATCACCGTTGGAATTACCGTGACCTTGTACGCGCGCAATATGTAGCCGGTGGTGACCTGCACCGAATCGCCCAACTGATAGAAGGCAATGAAGAAGAACAGTGGCATGGCCGCGGCGATGGTGATGGGGTCGGGCGTATAGGCGCGGATGATCCAGGGACGGCAGAACCACACCGCCAGGCCGATCAGCACCGCCGAACCGGCGGCCAGCCGGATGCCGTCATGGGCGGTACGGCGCGCGATATCCATGCGGCCCGCGCCGATGGCCTGCGCCACCAGCGTGCCGCTGGCGTTGGCGATGGATTGCGGCAGCATGTACAGCACCACGGCCGCATTCGCGGTGATCTGATGGCTGGCGACGGCGGTGGCGCCGAGACGCGCAATAAAGATCGCCATGCAAGTGAATGCCGTGATTTCGATGAAATAACTCAACCCGATCGGCACGCCCAGCTTGAGCAATTGCCATTGCGCTTTCCAGCGCGGCCGCGCAAAGCCGCCCTCGAACAGGCGCAGCTGGCGGTAAAACGGCAGCCTGTGCATCAGGACGGCGCCGCCCAGCACCATCAGCCAGGAAAGTATGACGGTGGCGACGGCGCAGCCGGGACCGCCGAACGCCGGAATGCCCAGGGCAGGCAGGCCCAGCCCGGCCGCGCCGAAAATGAACAGGGCGTTCAGCGGCAGCTTGCCGAGCAGCGCCAGCACCTGGATCAGCATGACCATCTTGGGCCGGCCCAGCGCGATATTGAGGGAGGCGTAGATCCGGAAGGCCAGCACGGCGGGCAGCCCCAGCGCCTGGATGCGCAGGTATTGCGTGGCCTTGTCCAGCAGTTCCGGCGAGGCATGGGCGGTGGACAGCAGCAGCGGCGAGAAAACCATGGCGACGCAGCCCACAATGCTCAGGAACAATGCCAGCCAAAACGCCTGCTTGACCTCGCCGCCGACGGCTTCCAGGCGGCGCGCCCCATAGAGCTGGCCGACGATCGGCAGCAGCGCCTGCAGCACGCCGGACAGCGCCACCGAAATGCTGACGTAGACCGAAACGCCGAGCGCCATCGCGGCCAGGTCCAGCGTTGAAAAGCGCGAGGTCATGGCGGTGTCGATGACCGCGTTGGCGGTGATCGCCAGTTGGCCGACCAGGATCGGCCAGGCCATTTTGGCGATATGCAGGGTATGGTGGGCGCTCGCGGGAGCGCCGGATGCGTGGTCGGTTGTCGCCATGCGCGATGGGCGGTTTTGCTAGTTCATCCGCCGGTACAGGCGGAAGCGTTCGTCGCGGTCGGACGGACGGCGTCCTTCCCACAGCATGCGCCAGCGTCCCGGATATTGCTGCAGCTGCTGGCGCTGCGTATCGTCGTCGGCGATGCTGTCCTGCAGCAGCAGGAAGTCGCAGCGCATGTTCTCCGTCTCGGCGAATTTGACGTGGCCGAAATAGGCAAACGAGGCGCGCTGCGCCGGGCCGACGTTGCTGTCCACGCATTGCTTGACCGGCGGCATATTGGCCGCGATCTGCACGGCCACGCCGGCGTAGCTCTTGCCGTAATTGATCCACGGCAGCCACAGCGTCATCAGCAGCAGCCAGCACAGGATCACGCCGCCGGACGACAGCACCACGGCGCGCCACAGCACGGAAGGACGGCGCGAGATGCGCCAGTGCACCAGCACGATCCACGAGAGCGTAGCGAGCACCGCGATGACGAAGGCAATCGGGCTGAAGCCGGGCTGGAAGCCGGGGGCGAGCTTGTAGGCATTCTTGGCGATCTGCGCCGGCCAGCCGGTTTCCTTGGCGATCCAGCCGACCCAGATGAAGGCGGCGCTGGTGGTCAGCGTCATGACCGAGAACCAGTCGACGGCATTGATGGCGCCGCGCTTCATGGTCGGCAGGCCGAACGCGGCCAGGATCGCCAGCGGCGGCAAGAGCGGCAGCAGCATGCCGTCGTCGCTGTGCACATTGATCAGCGTCAGGATGGTGAGCGGCAGGAAAAACGCGATCGGCAGGCTGATGTGCAGGGCGCTGCGCTGTTCGCGCCAGGCATAGACGGCCCAGATCGCGAATGGCCAGGCCGGCCAGGCGAACCAGACGCCGTATTTGAAGAAATAGCCGAGCGAGTGCAGCGACGGCCAGTTGACCTGATACAGATTCCAGCTCATCCAGGTATCGAGCTGGGCCGCGGCGTCCGGCACGATGGCGCGGGTGGCGAACATCCAGGCCGCGCCGATCAGCAGCGCGATCGGCAGGCTGATGCCGCCCAGCCAGAACAGGAGTTTGCGCTCGCGCACGGCGGCCAGCACCAGCAGGCCGAGCCAGATCGCCAGCGGCAGCAGCCAGCCCCGCGTGAGGATCATCAGGCCCAGCACAAAGCCGAATCCGGCGGCATGGCGCCATTGCGGTTCCGGTATCGCCTTGGTGGCGCCGAACAGGCGGGTGGCGACATACATCGCGTAGGCCAGCAGCGAGATCTGCAGGGTTTGCGGATTGCTTTCATGGCTGTGCAGCAGCAGGCCGAGGAAACCAAGGTAGATCAGGAAAGCGCCGTCGGCCAGGGTGCGGCCGAAATCGCGCGGTTCGGGCTGGCCGCCGAAGGCCAGCTGCAGCGGCTGCGCCTCGGTGCGGCGGCCCAGCAGATAAGTGGTGTACCAGATCGACAGCGAGCCGAGCAGGAAGAAGCAGACGATGGATATCTGCGAGGCCAGCGCATCGCCGAGCAGGCCGCCGAACAGTTTGATGCTGGCCGCCCCGAGCCAATAGGTCAGCGGGCTTTCGGCCGGCAGCCCCAGCCCGATCACATTCGGCTGGAACCAGTCCAGCAGCGTGCCGTGCGCCATGGTCCACATGATGCCGAAGCTGGTGGCGTCGATGTTCTTCCAGGGATCGCGCCCGATCAGGCCCGGCAGGATATACAGCAGGCCGAGCGCCAGCAAGGCCCAGCGGGGTAATGCTCTTGTCGCGGAGGCGGGAAGGCGGACTGGCTTCATCAGGTCTGGTTTATGTGGATTTTTTTATCAGCGGGTATTGTGCAGCAAGTCGAGCCGGCTGGGTATGCCGCATGAATATTATGCGTAACAATCTGCATCCTCTTTGCCTAATAAAAAAGGCAGCCGTAGCTGCCTTTGCGACACCGTCTCCGATGCAAATCGAGAATTATTCCGCGACCTGGGTCTTGGAACCGACAGCGCCGAATTTCTTGCGGAACTTGTCCACGCGGCCTGCGGTATCGACGATCTTGTGCTTGCCGGTGTAGAACGGATGCGATTCGGAAGAAACTTCAATCTTCACGAGCGGGTAGGTCTTGCCTTCGAATTCCATGGTTTCGCGCGTCTTGATGGTCGAGCGGGTGATGAATTTGAAGTCGTTGGAAACGTCGTGGAACAACACTTCGACGTATTCTGGATGAATGCCTTGTTTCATGATTGCCTTTAAAAGTTTGGTAGCCAATCGTCACTTCGTCGGTCGCTGCTGCTTCTTGACCCGATTGTCGATCACTTGCCGAGGAAAAGTCCGAAATTATACTCGAACAGCGCCCGAACAGCGCTTTTAAGCTGCCGATCGGACACAAAACGGGCACAAAATGCGTATTTTAGTTGCCGCGCTTCATCATATCGAAGAATTCGGCGTTGTTTTTTGTCGACTTCATCTTGTCCAGGATGAATTCCATCGCCTCGATTTCGTCCATGCTGTACAGCAATTTGCGCAGAACCCAGATCTTTTGCAGTTGATCGGGCTTGATCAGCAATTCCTCGCGGCGGGTGCCGGATTTGTTCAGGTTGATGGCCGGATACACGCGTTTTTCGGCCAGGCGGCGTTCCAGATGGACTTCCATGTTGCCGGTGCCCTTGAATTCTTCGTAGATCACGTCGTCCATGCGGCTGCCGGTTTCGATCAGGGCGGTGGCGATGATGGTCAGCGAGCCGCCTTCCTCGATATTGCGGGCCGCGCCGAAGAAACGCTTCGGACGCTGCAGCGCATTGGCGTCGACACCGCCGGTCAGCACCTTGCCGGAGGCCGGGATCACGGTGTTGTAGGCGCGCGCCAGGCGGGTGATCGAATCGAGCAGGATCACGACGTCCTTTTTCATTTCAACCAGGCGCTTGGCCTTTTCCAGCACCATTTCGGCGACCTGGACGTGGCGCGTGGCCGGTTCGTCGAAGGTCGAGGCGACCACTTCGCCGCGCACCGAGCGCTGCATTTCGGTCACTTCTTCCGGCCGTTCGTCGATCAGCAGCACGATCATCACGGCTTCGGGGTGATTGGTGGTGATGGCGTGCGCGATATGCTGCAGCATCACCGATTTGCCGGATTTCGGCGACGCCACCAGCAGGCCGCGCTGGCCCTTGCCGATCGGCGCGATCAGGTCGATGACGCGGCCGGTGATGTTTTCCTCGCCGCGCATCTCGCGTTCAAGCGGCAAAGGCTTGTTCGGGTGCAGCGGCGTCAGGTTTTCAAACAGGATGCGGTGCTTGGAGGCTTCCGGCGCTTCGCCGTTGACCTTGTCCACCTTCACCAGGGCGAAATAGCGTTCGCCGTCCTTGGGAGTGCGGACTTCGCCCTCGATCGAATCGCCGGTATGCAGATTGAAACGGCGGATTTGAGAAGGCGAGATATAAATGTCGTCGGTGGACGCCATGTAGCTGGCGTCGGGCGAGCGCAGGAAGCCGAAGCCGTCAGGCAGCACTTCCAGGGCGCCGTCGCCGAAAATCTGTTCGCCGGATTTCGCGCGCTTTTTCAGGATCGCGAACATCAGCTCTTGTTTGCGCAGGCGCGCCGCGTTATCGATGTCCAGGCCGATTGCCATTTCCAGCAGGGCGGAGACGTGTAACGCCTTCAATTCAGATAAATGCATAGTTTTTGTAGTGAGAGTCCCGGGATGGGAAATAAATGGTGGGGGAGGGAAATGCAGGTGTAGGTCGGATAAAAAAAACGGTGATACGAGCGTATCACCGCAGATAATACATCAAATATTGCCGTCGATGAAAGCGGTCAATTGGCCTTTTGCCAGGGAACCGACTTTTTGCGCAACCATTTCACCGTTTTTGAACAGGATCAGGGTCGGAATGCCGCGAATGCCGAATTTGGCCGGAATGGCCTGGTTCGAATCGACGTCCAGCTTGGCGATCTGCAGCTTGCCGGCGTATTCCTTGCCGACTTCTTCCAGGATCGGGGCGATCGCCTTGCACGGACCGCACCATTCGGCCCAGAAATCGACCAGCACGGGTTGACCCGATTTCAGGACATCCGCGTCGAAGGATGCATCGGTAATATGTTTGATATGTTCGCTCATTATGGTTTTCCTAGCACTGAGGCAATTCAGTGAAACAGGTTAAGTCAGGGTTTTACAGTTTTACAGTAGGTAGTTGGAGGTCCAGGGCGTGAATTCAAGAATTATTTTGGGTTGCTGTCTTGTGATGCTGTCTTGAGGTCTCTTTCAGCGCTTTTTGGCCCGTCCGGCTTGAGAATGGTCAAATCATAACCCATTTTCAAATGCTGTGTGATTTGCCTTGCCTCGCATAAAATGAGCGCAATTCGCGTTGTATTCCTATTTATCCGCGTTTCCGGACGTTTCCCCTATAAAGCGTAATCTGCCTGCATGCTGCATCCCGCATTATCGATTTCTCCCTCGGCGTCGTTCTGGCCGGAAGCCGCCCGGCAATTGCTGCGGCGCTGCGAGGACTTGCGCCTGATCGAGCCGGGTACGCGCGACTTTTCGGGGCTGCGGATCATGGTGCCGGCTTTTTCCCATGCGCAATATTTGCAGCAGGCCTTGAGCGCCGTGCTGGCGGGGCGGGATTCTTCCGATTCGGCGACGGATTCGTCCGATGCGGGTTCGGTCTCGGATTCGGTCTCGGATTCGGTCGCCGGTTCGGTGGCCTACATTGCGCCGCTGATCGGCACCCTGGGCGGCTGGCTCGCCTTGCAGCCGCCGGACGCCGACGGCAATGCCGCCCCGCACGAAAGCGAACGCCTGATGCGCCTGTATGCCGAACTGCGGCAGCACGGCTGGCTGAAAAAAATGTTCGGCGCGCGCCGCAATGCCGATCTGCTGCCGCTGGCGCAGACCCTGCTGGCCTTGTCCGATGAACTGACCGAAGCGCTGCTGCCGGCGATGCAGCGGGCGCAGGAGGGCGGGGGTGGCAAGGACGGCAAGGACGCCGAAGCGCGCTGGGAAGCCGCGCTGGCCCAGTTGCCGCCGTCGGCGCGGGCCTTGCTGTCGGATGAAGCGCAACTGGTATGGTCGATCTGGCGCGGCCAGCTCGACGCCAGCGACGCCTTTGCTTTGCGCTTCAGGCAGATGCGGCAGCTCGCGGCGCAAGCCATGGCGCCGCTGATCTGGTTCGCGCCGGCGCAAACCACGCCGGCCGAGGCGGATTTCCTGCGCGCCTATGCCGAGCGCTGCCCGGTGCTGCCGGTTACGCTGGACTGGCGCCATGTGCCGCCTTTGTATGCGGCCGCCTGGCCCGAACTGACCCGCGATACCCTGGATGCGCCTGCGCCGAACGATGCCGGATCGGCCCCCGCGCCGTCCGGCGCCGTCGATCGATCGGCCGTCATTGCGCCGCCCGGGCTTTCCATCTGCCGCGCCGACAGCCTGGAAGACGTCGCCACCCAAGGCGCGCAGACCATCATCGACTGGCTGCAGGCCGGCTGCCGCCGCGTTGCCATCGTCGCCCAAGACCGCGTGGCCGCGCGCCGCATCCGGGCGCTGCTGGAGCGCGCCGAGATCGCCATCGCCGATGAAACCGGCTGGAAATTGTCGACCACGCGCGCCGCATCGGCGCTGGCCGCCTGCTTCGACGCGGCGACCGCGCGCGGCGACACCAAGGCCCTGCTCGATCTGCTGAAATCGCCCTACGTTTTTGCCGACCTGCCCGGCAAGGCCGATCACCTGATGACCATCGAACTGGCCTGGCGCCGCGCCAACGTGCTGGGCGGCTGGAATGCGGTGGCCGATGCGTTGCAGCGCTGGCCGGAATCGCGCGATCTGGTGCAGCGCACGGTGCGCCAGCTGCAGCAATTGCAAGGCCGCCGGAGCTTGCCGGAATGGAGCGCGCTGACGCTGGACATGCTGGCCGCGCTGGGAGTGCAGCAAGCCCTGCATGCCGACGAGGCCGGGCAACTGCTGCTGGAAGTGCTGCACGATATCGAACACGGCAGCGCCGCGCTGAATGCGCCGTTTACGTTTTCCGAATGGCGCGCGTTCATCGGCCTGCAAATGGATGCCGTCACGTTCATGCCGAAGGGGCAGGATCGCCGCGTGGTGATGCTGCCGCTGAACGGTTCGCGCCTGCGCCGTTTCGATGCGGTGCTGGTGATCGGCGCCGATGCCGAGCATCTGCCGTCGCAATCGCAGGAAACGCTGTTCTTCTCGAATGCGGTCCGGCACGAACTGGGGTTGGCGACGCGCGCCTCGCGCCAGCATCAGCAATTGCGCGATCTCGCGGAACTGTTGTTCAGCCATCGCCAGGTGGTGCTGTGCTGGCAAACGCTGCAGGACGGCGAGCCGAATCCGCTGAGTCCGTGGATCGAACGGCTGCAGCTCACGCTGGCGCTGGCCGGGCAAAAGCCGCTGCCGTGGCATCGCGCCACGGTGCCGCTGCGCACGCTGCAGCCGGTGATCGCGGCGATGCCTGCGCCGTCGGCCGGCGCGTTGCTGCCGGCGAAATTGTCGGCCAGCGGCTACAACAGCTTCGTTGCCTGCCCTTATCAATTCTTCGCCGGCCGCATGCTCGGCCTGAACGCCATCGACGAATTCAGCGACATGCCGGAAAAGCGCGATTACGGCGATTGGCTGCACCAAATCTTGAGTACGTATCACGAAACCCTGCGCGATTCCCCCGCGCCGATTCCGTTCGAGCGGCGCGCCGATCTGCTGGCCGATATTTCGGCGCAGGTGTTCGAGAAAATGCTGGATATCCATCCGGCGGCGCTGGGTTATTACACGCGCTGGCAGAAGGCGATGGCGCCTTATCTGGAATGGGCCAACGCGCATGAGGCGGCCGGCTGGCGTTTCGTGTTCGGCGAGCAGGCTTTCGAAAAGCCGCTGGCCTGGGCCGACGGCGAGATGACGCTGCACGGCCGCATTGACCGCATCGACGAACACGAAGACGGCGCGCGCCTGGTGCTCGACTACAAGACCGGCAACCGCGATGCGCTGCGCCGGAAGTTGCGCGAGGGCGATGATCATCAATTGGCGTTTTATGGATTGCTGTCGGCGCTGCCGGTCGACAACGCGCAATACGTTACGCTGGAAGGCGATAAAGCCGGCGCGGTGGAAGCGCCGAAAGACGTGCCCGATTACGCCACCCTGCAGCGCACCTTGCAGTTGCAGATAAAGTCGCAGATGAAAGCGGTTGCGCACGGCGCGCCGTTGCCGGCCAACGGTGTTGAATCGGTTTGCCAATATTGCGATGTGCGCGGGCTGTGCCGCAAGGGAGCGTGGCTATGATCGACGACCGCGCGCCGATGGAAGCCGAAGCTGCGCCGGTGGCGGCGGTCGCCTACGAAATCGACGGCCGCGCGGTTGAAGCGCAGGTTTTTACCGACGCGGCCTGCGATCCGCATCGTTCGGTGGTGGTGGAAGCCTGCGCCGGCAGCGGCAAAACCTGGCTGCTGGTGGCGCGCATGCTGCGCCTGCTGCTGGCCGGCGCCCAGGCGTCGGAATTGCTGGCGATTACCTTTACGCGCAAGGCCGCGCAGGAAATGCGCGAACGCCTGATGAGCCTGCTGCACGAACTTGCGCTGGGCTCGGACGAACAAGTTGCAACGCTGCTGAGCGAACGCGGCGTCGCCATCCGCGACCTGCCGCAGGCGATGCCGGCGGCGCGCGCCCTGTACGGGCAGATACTCGGCGGCCAGCAGCGGCTGTCCATCGATACCTTCCATAGCTGGTTTGCGCGGCTGCTGCAGATTGCGCCGCTGGCTTCCGGCGTGCCGCACGGCTATGCGCTGACCGAAAAGACCGGCGAGCTGATGGCCGATGCCTACCGGCAGTTCATGCAGAGCGCGGCCGAAGCCGACGGCGGCGACATCAAGGACGCCTTGACCACGCTGTACCGGATTGCCGGCGACAGCAACGCCCGCAAATTGCTGGAAGCGTTTATCGACAAGCGCGCCGAATGGTGGGCAATATCGCAAAATGACGCGGACGGCCCGCTGGCGATGCTGCGTGACCTGGCCGGTGCGGACGGCGAACTCGATGCGCGCCTGGGCTTGTGGGACGATGCCGAAAAAACGGCGCGGCTGAGCAAGGTGGCGCGTCTGCTGGGGCAGGGCACGGCGACCAATCAAAAGCGCGCAAGCGCGATCGAGGCGGCCCTGTCGGCCGGCGCGCATGCGGACAATTTCGCCGCGCTGGCGCATCAGTTTTTCGATGCCAACGGCAAGCTGCGCGCGAATACCAAAACCAAGGATCTGAAGCGCGCGCTGACGCAGCATTACGGCGACGACGAAAGCGCCGCCGCCGATGCCTTCGATGTCGAATTCGAAGAACTGGCCGAACATCTGCAGGATCTGCTGCGCCGCAGCGCCGAGCCGCTGGTGCTGGAATTGAACCAGGCGCTGTTCGTCGCGGGCAATGCCTATCTCGATATTTACCAGACCATGAAAGCGACCCAGCGCGTGGTCGATTTCGCCGATCTGGAATGGCAGGCCTACCGCTTGCTGACCGACAGCGAAAGCGCCGCGTATCTGCAGAGCCGGCTGGATGCGCGCTACAAGCATATTCTGCTGGACGAATTCCAGGACACCAATCCGCTGCAATGGAGCATCGTGCGCGCCTGGCTGGATGCCTACGGCAGCGATGCCGCGCAGCCGTCGGTGTTCGTGGTCGGCGATCCGAAGCAATCGATTTACCGCTTCCGCCGCGCGGAACCGCGCGTATTCATCGCGGCGCGAGAATTGCTGCGCCGGCGAGGCGCCACGATACTGCGCGCCAACCAGACCCGCCGCAACGCCACGGTGCTGGTCGATATTTTCAATCGCAGTTTCGCCGGCAATCCGATCTACGCGGCGCAGACCACGCTCGGCCAGGACGGCGGCGCGGTGTGGCGGCTGCCGCTGGTGACGGTGTTGTCCGGATCGGGTGACGAGAACGAGGATGTTTCGGATGCCGATCCGCGCTGGCGCAATCCGCTGACCGCCGCGCGCGATGAGGAAGAGGACGCCAGGCGGCGCGACGAAGGCGCGGCGGTGGCGCAGGCGCTGTGGCGCGCGCGCGATGAACTGATTGCGGCAGGCGGCACGAAAGGCGGCGGCTTCGCCTGGTCCGACGTGATGCTGCTGGTCAAGAAGCGCAAGCATCTGCCGGCCTACGAAGCGGCCCTGCGCGCCGCCGGCATTCCCTTCGTTTCGGACAAGCGCGGCGGGTTGCTGGAATCGCTGGAGATCGCCGATCTGATCGCGCTGCTGACCTTTCTGACCGCGCCGGGCGATTCGCTGGCGCTGGCGCATGTCCTGAAAAGCCCGATCGCCGGCGCCGCCGACGCCGACCTGATCGCGCTGGCGCAGCGCGCCGAAAAGAGCTGGTGGCAGCGCCTGCAGGCGATGGCTTTGGCCGGCATCGCATCCGCGCCTTTGCAACGCGCCGCCGCTTTGCTGCAGCGCTGGCTGGAGGTTTCGGCGCATCTGCCGGTGCACGATCTGCTCGATGTGATCCTGCATGAAGGCGCGCTGATCGAACGCTATACCCAGGCGGCCGCCGCGCTCACGCGCAGCCAGACGGCCGGCAATATCCACGCGTTCGTCGAACTGGCGCTGGGCCTGGACGCCGGCCGCTATCCGAGCCTGCCGAAATTCATCGATGCGCTGCGCACCTTGCAGCGCCACGCCGAACGCGATGCGCCCAACGAAGCCAATATCGATGCGGCGGCCGACGCCGTGCGCATTCTCACCGTACATAGCGCCAAGGGACTGGAAGCGTCGGTGGTGGTGGTGCTCGACGCCAATCACAGCGAGCCCGCCCGCGACGATGCCGGCATCCTGTGCGACTGGCCGCAGGACGCGGAAGCGCCTACGCATTTTTCCGCATTCGGCCGCTACAGCGAACGCGGTACCATGCGCGACACCCTGTTCGAAGCCGAGGAGAAATTCAAGGAACAGGAAGACTGGAATCTGTTCTATGTCGCGTTGACGCGCGCCAAGCAATTGCTGATTGTCAGCGGCGTCGAAGACAGGCGCAGCGCGGGCGGGCTGTTGCCGAAGGGATGGTATGCGCGATTGCAGGGCGCGCTGGATTTGCCGGCGGAGGTGGGGGCGAATGCGAATGCGGATGCCGGCGCTGAAATCGTTGCGGCAAATCGCGAACTGTCCGCGCCCGGGGCGCAGTTGGCGCTGGTGTTGCCGGAAGCCGGCGAAGGTTCCGCGCAAAATGCGGCGGACAGCCTCGCCTTCACGTTGCCGGTATTCGATCCGCCGCGCATGCCTGCCGCTGTAACGGCGGCGGCCGCCGCGGCCGCGCAGGATGAGCCGCTTGCGCAAGGCCAGCGCGCCGAGGCGATTGCCGAAGGTGTTGCCTTGCATGGATTGCTGGAGCGCCTGTGCCAGCAGAGGCAATGGCCGCTGGCCGTGCCGCCGGCCGCGGCGATCGCGCGCTGGCTGCCTTGCCCGCTGCCGCTGGCCGAAACCGTGCGCATGCAGGCCATGACGTTATTGTCGCAACCGCATTTGCGGCGCTTCTTCGATCCCGCGCTTTATCTGCGGGCGCGCAGCGAAATGGAGATCGTCGTCAACGGCGCCGTGCTGCGGCTGGATCGCGTAGTCGAGTTCGAGGACGCGGTCTGGATCCTGGATTACAAACGCAATCTGCTGGACAGCGAACGCCAGGATTACACACTGCAGCTGGCCGGCTACCGCGATGCACTGCAGGCGATCTGGCGAGACAAGACCATACGAACGGCATTGATTACCGTCGACGGCCGGTTCTGGGAATAAACGGAGCTTCCGTGTATTATCTGGGCTCAATGAAAGGGAGCTTATGGATTTATCCTTTCCATCTTTGACCCTCGGGCAAGGCCTGCACTGGAACGCGCTGCTGTTGTTTGGCGCCTTGCTGCTGTTCGGCCTGATCGGCGGCTACATCGCCACCAAGACGCACTGGGTGCCGCGCATTACCGGATATCTGGTGGTCGGTTTCATCCTGGGAGAAGGCTGTCTGAATCTCCTGACCGGCGATGTCCTGGAAGTCTTGAATATATTTGCCGATATCGCCGTGGCGCTGGTGGTGTATCAGCTCGGCCGCTATGTCGACATCGGCTGGCTGCGGCGCGAAAAATGGCTGATGGCCACGGTACTGGTCTCGTCGATACTCTGCTTTATCTTTGTCAGCATGGCGCTGACGGCGATCGGCGTCTCGCATATCGTGGCGATGATGGCCGGCGTGTTTTCGATCGCCACCGCGCCGGCCGTGGTGCTGGTGGTGCTGCGCGATCTGCGCGCCGAAGGCCAGGTTACGCGCCGGCTGGCCGTGATGACGGCGCTGAACAATGTCGTCGCGCTGCTGGCGGTGTATACGCTGCTGCCGGTGGTGGTCAGCGAAAAGGGTACTTCGGTCTGGACCTTGATCTGGCATGCGCTGTATGCGATCGGCGGTTCTTTCCTGCTGGCCTATCTCACCTATTTGCTGATGATGCCGCTGGCCCGTTTGCTGGGGCGCCAGCGCGCGCGCCAGTTCGTGCTGGTGATGGCCGTGATGTCGCTGGCCATCGGTGCGGCGCATGCGCTGAATCTGCCGGTGCTGCTGACAATGCTGGCGTTCGCGATCCTGTCGAAAAACCTGGATTCGCAGTTCGATCTGATGGAACTGGAATTCGGCGCGGCCAACGAATTGTTCATCGTAATGCTGTTCGTGCTGGTGGGCGCGTCGATTCGCCTGTCCGATCTGAGCACGGTGGGCATTGCGGTGCTGGCGCTGATCGGCGCGCGCTTTTTGGCGATGGCCTGCGGCGTGTTCCTGTTCGCGCGCGTGGCGCGCATGAAATGGTCGCAGGCCGGCCTGATCGCGCTCGGCACCTTGCCGATGACGGAAGCCGGCGTCGGCCTGATGCAGGCGCTTGGGCGCCTGTATCCGCATACCACCGAGGCGATGCTGCCGCTGCTGGCGGGTTGCCTGATCGTGCTGGAACTGGCCGGCCCGATCGCGGCGCAGTTCGCCCTGTTGAAATCGGGCGAAAGCGGGCGTGAATGATGACGGCCGGGACGGAGCAATCAATGACGGAAACCATGACGCAACCGATGACGGAAACCAACATAGAGGCGCCGGCCGCGGGCTCCTTGCCGTTCACGGCGTCGACGCCATACACCATGGGCATCGAGCTGGAACTGCAACTGGTCAACCGGCGCAATTACAACCTCGCCAGCGATGCGGTGGATCTGCTGACCTGGATCGCGCCGCGCGCCTTGCAGGAGCAGGTCAAGCTCGAAATGACGCAGGGCATGATCGAACTGAATTCGAAGGTGAATACGCGCGTCGACGAACTGATCGAAGAATTGCGCGGCTTGCGCGCGGCGCTCAACAAGGGCGCGCAGCATCTGAACATCGACGTCTCCGGCGGCGGCGCGCATCCGTTCCAGCAATGGCACGAGCAGCGCATCACCCCCAGCGAGCGCTTCAATCACCTGTACGAGAAATACGGCTACCTGGCCAAGACCTTCACCGTATTCGGCCAGCATATCCATATCGGCGTGGCCAACGGCGACGATGCCCTGTATTTGACGCATGCGTTTGCGCGTTTCATTCCGCATTTCATCGCGCTCTCCGCCGCCTCGCCCTTTTACCAAGGCGCCGACACCCGCTTCGCTTCCTCGCGCAGCAATGTGGTGCGCGCGTTTCCCTTGTCGGGAACCGCGCCGGCGCTGACCGAATGGTCGGCCTTCGAAGGGTATTACGATGAATTGCTGCGCATGGACATCATCGGCAGCATGAAGGATTTTTATTGGGATATCCGCCCCAAGCCCGAATTCGGCACCGTGGAAATCCGCGTATGCGATACGCCGCTGACGATTGAACATGCGGCCTATCTGGGTGGCTACGCGCAGCTGCTGGCGCGCTGGATTCTGACCGAACGGCCGTTCGTGATCACGCCGGATTTTTATCTGCTGTATCAATACAACCGTTTCGAGGCCAGCCGTTACGGCCTCGACGGCATGATCGCGCTGCACGGCGAGGATCCGCGCAATTCCTCCAAGCTGCCGATTTTCGAGCATCTGCAAGCGCATCTCACGCTGCTGGAGCCGTACGCCCAGAACGATGCCGACCGCATGACCCTGCGCCATCTGCGGCGCTGCGCGGAAGAACGCGGCGGCGACGCCGGCTGGCTGCGCCAGACCTTCGCCAGGCGCGGTTCGCTCAACGACATGATGCGCCTGTCTTCGGCTTTGTGGATGGGCCAGCAACCGTGATGAAACAACGATGACGAAGCAATTCGATGTCGCTGTGGTCGGCGCCGGCGCGGCCGGGCTGATGTGCGCGGCGGCGACCGGGCGGCAGGGCAGGAAGGTGGTGCTGATCGATCACTCCACCAAGCTGGCGGAGAAGATACGCATCTCCGGCGGCGGGCGCTGCAATTTTACGAATATCAACGCCGGGCCGCAGCATTACCTGTCGCGCAATCCGCATTTCTGCAAAAGCGCCTTGTCGCGCTACACGCCGCAGGATTTCCTGAGCCTGGTGCGCCGTTACCGCATCGCCTATCACGAGAAGCACAAGGGCCAGCTGTTTTGCGACAACTCGGCCGAAGACATCATTGCGATGCTCAAAGCCGAGTGCGATCTGGCCGGCGTGCAGTTGCGCATGGGCTGCGGCGTGCAGGGCGTGGGCAAGGAAGGCGAGCTGTTCCGGCTCGACTGCGAGGGCGGCCCGATCACCGCCGCCAATCTGGTGATGGCCACCGGCGGGCTGTCGATTCCCAAGATCGGCGCCACCGACTTCGCCTATCGCGTCGCACGCCAGTTCGATCTGAAACTGGTCGAAACGCGTCCCGGCCTGGTGCCGCTGACCTTCGATTCCGCGGCCTGGCAAACGCTGGTTGAACTGGCCGGCATCGCGCTGGAAGTGGAAGTTGAAACCGGCCTCAAGAAGGAGCGCGGCCATTTCCTGGAAGATCTGCTGTTTACCCATCGCGGCCTGTCCGGCCCGGCCATCCTGCAGATTTCCAGCTTCTGGCAGCCGGGAACGCCGCTGACCATCAATCTGCTGCCGGAAATCGACGTGGCGGCCCATTTGATCGAAGGCAAGAGCACGCTCAAGAAGAATCTCGGCAATTTGCTGGCGCAGTGGATGCCGGCGCGGCTGGCCGACGGCTGGCTGCTGGCCAATGGCTTCGACCATGGCGCCCGCATTGCCGACATGCCGGACAAACTGCTGCGCAAGCTGGGCGAAACCCTGAACAAGTGGCAGGTGCTGCCGAGCGGATCCGAAGGGTATCGCAAGGCGGAGGTGACGATGGGCGGCGTGGATACGCGCGAATTGTCCCAGCAGAACATGATGGTCAATAAAGTCCCCGGCCTGTACTTCATCGGCGAAGCGGTGGACGTGACGGGTTGGCTGGGCGGCTATAACTTCCAGTGGGCCTGGGCTTCGGGCATGGCCGCCGGGCTGTCTTTCCAGGCGCCGGCGCCCGGGTGATTTTGTCTTTTCGGCAACATTGCCGGGATTCTTGACAAATTTACGACAGCGCCCATTATTGGTCTTCCATCGGAAGTGCTGTTCTGGTACAATCGCGCCTTTCCCAATTAACTAACCGGTTCGATACATGACCACAATCCGCCTTAAAGAAAACGAGCCGTTCGAAGTCGCCATGCGTCGCTTCAAGCGCACCATTGAAAAAACAGGTCTGTTGACTGATTTGCGCGCGCGCGAGTTTTACGAAAAGCCGACTGCGGAACGTAAGCGTAAACTGGCTGCTGCCGTAAAGCGCCACTACAAGCGTATTCGTAGCCAGCAATTGCCTAAGAAGCTGTACTAAGCACGTCGTACTGTTTCAGGTATCTAACCCGCTCCGGTGTAGGTCCGCAGCGGGTTTTGACGTTTTAGCGTCCATTTTTCATGCGTCACGCATAAATACCCCGGAGATTGCAATGGGCTTGAAAGAACAGATTACCGAAGACATGAAGGCCGCCATGCGCGCCAAGGAAACCGCGAAGCTGGGCACCATCCGCCTGCTGACCGCGGCCATCAAGCAAAAAGAAGTCGACGAACGGATCGAAGTCAACGATACGCAGGTTCTGGCGATCATCGAAAAGATGATCAAACAGCGCAAGGACTCCATCAGCCAGTTCGAAGCGGGCGGCCGGCAGGACCTGGCCGACATTGAAAAGGCTGAGCTGAGCATTCTGTCGGCGTATATGCCGGCCGGCCTGACGGAAGCCGAAATCAAGGCGGAAGTCGCCGCGGCGGTTGCCGCCAGCGGCGCCGCCGGCCCGCAGGACATGGGCAAGGTCATGGGCATCGTCAAGCCGAAACTGGCCGGCCGCGCCGACATGACGCTCGTATCCGCATTGGTGAAAGCGGCGTTGGCGCCGGCCTGATCGCCGGTTCGCTGTCTGTGATTCCACAATCGTTCATCCAGGATCTGCTCAACCGCGTCGATATCGTCGACGTGGTGGGCAAATATGTGCAGTTGAAAAAGGGCGGCGCCAATTTCATGGGCCTGTGCCCGTTTCACAATGAAAAATCCCCCAGTTTCACCGTCAGTCCGACCAAGCAGTTCTATCACTGCTTCGGCTGCGGCGCGCACGGCACCGCAATCGGCTTCCTGATCGAATATTCGGGGCTGGGGTTTGTCGAAGCGGTCAAGGATCTGGCGCAGAACGTCGGCATGGTCGTGCCGGAAGCGGACGACAGGTTGCCGCCGGCGCAGCGGGCCGAAAACCAGGCGAAAACGCTGGCCTTGTCCGAGGCCATGACCCGCGCCTGCGATTTCTACCGGCATCAATTGCGCGGCGCGCAGCATGCCGTGGCCTATCTGAAAGGCCGCGGCCTGACCGGCGAAGTCGCGGCGCGCTTCGGCCTGGGTTATTCGCTCGACGAATGGGACGCCCTGCGGCAGGTTTTTCCGGACTACGAAGCCGGCGCCCTGGTCGAAGCCGGCCTGGTGATCGACAAGAGCGATGACGAAGGCGCCAACCGCAAGCGTTACGACCGTTTTCGTCACCGCATCATGTTTCCGATCAGAAACACAAAGGGCCAGGTGATCGGCTTCGGCGGCCGCGTCATGGATGGCGGCGAACCCAAGTATCTGAATTCGCCGGAAACCCCGCTGTTCCAGAAGGGCAGCGAGCTGTACGGCCTGTTCGAGGCCCGCCAGGCCATCCGCGAAGCCGGTTATGTGCTGGTCACGGAAGGCTATATGGACGTGATCGGCCTCGCGCAACTCGGTTTTCCGCAGGCAGTGGCCACGCTCGGCACCGCGTGCACGCCGATCCATGTGCAAAAGCTGCTGCGCCAGACCGATCATGTGATTTTCAGTTTCGACGGCGACAGAGCCGGGCGCAAGGCGGCGCGACGGGCCTTGGACGCTTGCCTGATCCATGCGACCGACAATAAAACCATCAAATTTTTGTTCTTGCCCGTGGAACACGATCCGGACAGTTATGTCAGGGAATATGGGGCCGAAGCCTTTGAGCGCCAGATCGCCGACGCCATGCCGTTCTCCCAGTTTTTACTGAAAGAGGCGGCCGCCGATTACGATCTGAATACGCCGGAGGGCCGGGCGCGGGCGCAATTCGACGCCAAGCCGCTGCTCCAGGCGATGCCGTCGTCCTCGCTGCGGCTGCAGATCGTGCGCAGCCTGGCGAACATGACCCAATCCACGGTCGAGGAAATCGAAGGCCTGTTCGAACTGGCCAGCCCGGTGGCGCGCCACCGGCCCGCGCCGCCCCGCGGCAAGCGCACGCCGCCGGTCGGCCTCGGACGGCAGATATTGCGCCTGCTGGTGGCGCATCCCTCGCTGGCGGCGGATCTCGACCAGAATGCAATGGATGCGTTTGCCGAATGCGCCCCTGATCATGCCGAAATGCTGGGCCAACTGGTGGCGGCCGGCCGCGTGATGGGCGAAAACGCCAATTTCGCGGCGCTGGCCGAGCATTTGCGCGAAGCCGGCCCCGATTTTGAGCCCATGATCGCCGAAATTGCCGCCGAATCGGAGTCCGAAGCCGACACCGCCCGGCTGGCATTGTCCGACGCCATCCGCAAAATGCGGATGCAGGCCCTGACGGAAGAGCTGAATCGGCTGATCGGCGGCGGATTGACTGACGACGCCGCAAAAATGCGCTATCGCGACCTGACCTTGCAGCAGGAACAGCTGCGCCGGCAGGCCCTGGCCGAAGCCGGACAGCGCTGATACGGGGCAATTTGGGACAAATCGATTGGAATGATATTTGCTAACCTCGAATGCGCCGGGAAAACCCGGTATTGCCGGCGGGGTTATATGCACACTTTTGGGCCGTCTTGAGATGGGGATAAGTGTCTCCATATGCTATACTCGAAAGCTTTCATTCTGAATAACGGCATTGTTTTTAAACGAACAATGCTTAACTACGAGAGACGATAGAGAGATCGGGACAGTTCGGGCAATTCCATCGAATTGCCTTCGAAAGACGATCAAGATGTTGCGCAGGCAACCCAGTTTAGTCAGTGCCAAGGGTTGTGGAATCAGCTTGTGCGCAATGAGTGCGAATAGCTTTTGCTTTGATTCTATGGCGAGTGGAAATGAAGAAACCTGCAAATACTCTGAAAAAAGTATCGACCGCATCCGGCAAGCCGGCAGCGAAAGCGGCGGTTGCCAAAGCGGCGGCCAAGCCGGCGGCGAAAGCCGTCAAGGCAGTCGCCAAGACATCGGCCAAGGTGGTCGCCAAGGCAGTCGCCAGACCGGCGGCCGCGCCTGTGAAAGCCGCTGTGCGCAAGCCATCGGCAGCCGTTGTGGCCAAGGTCAATGCCCGGCCCGCAGCCGCCAAGGCCGCGACGCCGGCCAAACGCAGCGCGGCCGGCGCTGCCAAAGCAGTCAGCCCTGCCGCCGCCAAAGCGGCCAAGGCGCCCTTGAAAAGTAACTCATCCAGAGCCGCTGCAAAGCCGGCTCCAGTGCAATTGAAAGCTTCCGTGACAACTAAGAAACTCGAACCGAAAACCGTCAAGCCTACTCCCAAAGCCGCCGCTCCGGAGGTGAAAGACACGAGCGTGATGATCGGCTCCGGCGTCAGCCAGACCACCGACGCGGCCACTTTGGCCGCGATCGACACTTCGGGCTATATCCTGCCATCGGTCAAGGTACCTGGCCGCCGCGGCCGCAAGCCAAAAGAATTCCAGCCTGAAAACGACGAAATCGCCGCATTGAACGCGGTCGAGCGCGCTGAACTGAAGGCGGTCGACAAGGCCAAGGCGAAGGACCGCAAGGCCAAGGAAAAGGCATTGCTCAAAGATGCGTTTTCGTCGGACACCGAGGCCAGCGAGGAAGAACTCGAAAACCGCCGCCAGAAGCTGAAGACGCTGATCAAGCTCGGCAAGGAACGCGGCTTCCTGACGTTCTCGGAAATCAACGACCATCTGCCTGAAAACATCGTCGATCCGGAAGCGATCGAAGGCATCATCGGCACCTTCCACGACATGGGCATCTCGGTATCCGAGCATGCGCCCGACGCCGAAACGCTGCTGCTGTCGGACAACGTCGCCAACGTCGCCAGCGACGACGACGCCGAAGCCGCCGCGGAAGCCGCGTTGTCGACCGTCGATTCCGACTTCGGCCGCACCACCGATCCGGTCCGCATGTACATGCGTGAAATGGGCTCGGTGGAACTGCTGACGCGCGAAGGCGAAATCGAAATCGCCAAGCGCATCGAAGACGGCCTGAAAGACATGATCCAGGCGATCTCCGCATGTCCGACCACCATCATGGAAATCCTGGTCGCCGCCGATAAAATCTCCAAGGACGAAATCAAGATCGACGAAATCGTCGATGGCCTGGTCGACATGAACGCCAGCGACGACGCCCCTGCCGCGCCTGTTGTCGCCGCCGCTTCGGATGACGAAGAAGGCGAGGACGAGGGAGAGGAAGGCGAAGGCGAGGAAGAGGAAGAAACACCGAATGCATCCGGCGCCGCCGGCTTCTCGGCCGAGCAGCTGGAGCAGCTCAAGCGCGACGCGCTCGGCAAGTTCGCCACCATCTCGACCCAGTTCGACCGCATGCGCAAGGCCTTCGAAAAAGAAGGCTACAACTCCAAGCCCTACGTCAAGGCGCAGGAAACCATTTCCAGCGAACTGCTGGGCATCCGCTTCACCGCGAAAGTCGTTGAGAAACTGTGCGACACCCTGCGCGACCAGGTCAATCAGGTGCGCCAGATCGAACGGCAAATCCTGGATGTGGCGGTCAACAAGTGCGGCATGCCGCGCCCGCATTTCATCAAGGTTTTCCCGGGCAACGAAACCAATCTGGACTGGATCGACGGCGAAGTCACCGCGAACCACAATTACAGCGTGGTGCTGGGCCGCAATGTGCCGACCATCAAGGAACTGCAGCAGAAGCTGATCGACCTGCAGGCGCGCGTGGTATTGCCGCTGCCGGATCTGCGCGGCATCAACAAGAAGATGACCGCCGGTGAAATGAAGGCGCGCCGCGCCAAGCGCGAAATGACCGAAGCCAACTTGCGGCTGGTGATTTCGATCGCGAAGAAGTACACCAATCGCGGCCTGCAGTTCCTGGACCTGATCCAGGAAGGCAATATCGGCCTGATGAAGGCGGTGGACAAGTTCGAATACCGCCGCGGCTACAAATTCTCGACCTATGCAACGTGGTGGATTCGCCAGGCGATCACCCGTTCGATCGCCGATCAGGCGCGCACCATCCGTATTCCGGTGCACATGATCGAAACCATCAATAAGATGAATCGCATTTCGCGTCAGATTTTGCAGGAAACCGGCGCCGAGCCGGATCCGGCGACACTGGCGATCAAGATGGAAATGCCGGAAGACAAGATCCGCAAGATCATGAAGATCGCGAAAGAGCCGATCTCGATGGAAACGCCGATCGGCGACGACGACGATTCCCATCTGGGCGATTTCATCGAAGACAACAACACATTGGCGCCCGCCGATGCGGCCTTGCATGCCTCGATGCGCGGGGTGGTCAAGGACATCCTCGATTCCTTGACGCCACGCGAAGCCAAGGTCCTGCGCATGCGTTTCGGCATTGAAATGTCGACCGACCATACGCTGGAAGAAGTCGGCAAGCAATTCGACGTGACGCGCGAACGGATCCGCCAAATAGAAGCAAAAGCGCTGCGCAAGTTGCGCCATCCATCGCGTTCCGATAAGCTGAAAAGCTTCCTCGAAGGTAATTGATCAATTGCCGGGAAAGCAGGCCGAAACAGGCCTGCTCCCGGCAATTTTCCATCTGTTTCCATTCGCTTCAAGTTAGAGGCCCCCTAGCTCATGCTTGGTTAGAGCAGCGGACTCATAATCCGTTGGTGCCGTGTTCGACTCACGGGGGGGCCACCATTAAAATCAAAAGGGTTACGTGAATACGTAACCCTTTTTTCATATATTTGATACGTCTCGGTACAATTTCGGTACAGTAAGCGCAAATTGATGTACTGGAGACCTTGTGGCAACTATCGTTAAAACGCCTTCCGGAACTTGGAAAGCCGTGATCAGAAAAGCTGGATGGCCGACTACTATTAAGACCTTCAGACTGAAAAAAAGATGCGGATGACTGGTCCGTAAAATACTGTGCCAAAGGTTTCCACCTTTGAGACCGATTGAATTCCGGATGTGCGAGTTTTAACCCGCAATTGCTATGTTTCAAATGCGACTTTATTTTTGGAACGATTAGATCAAGCTACGATCAATCATAAACATCAAAAATTGTATCTTTATAGTAATAATCAACTAAATATCAATGATTTTTTATTGATAATGTAGGGGATGTAGACTATTCTGGGCACTAAGTCGAGGAGGACGTATGAAATATCTGGAAACTTTAAGTAAGGACATGACCGCATTCAACGATATCGGAGCTGGGGTTGCGCTTGATCTCGTGCAGCAAATTGAGGAGGCAATCTCGAATACATCGAAATTAGATTTAGAGCTGCTAGATATATCTCTTCAAACATTGCTTCAAAAAATGCAAGCAATAAATCCAGAAGTAATTTCGTTAATGGCTGAGCAAGGATCTGCTCCCTCAGATGCTTATGTATTTGGTCAATTTAATTTCGCGCACCTTTTGGTAGGACATGCGCTTGCTCACCGTGCGACTGATGACTATGTCGAGCTGCTGCAGGACGTTCGCTATAGTCCATATATAAAGGCGCTATTAAAAGAAGATCTGTCGGGAGTTGAGTTGGCAAGTAAGGTTTTTGAATGTGTGGAAACAGTTAGTCGAAAAATGAAAACGCTACGTGAAAGTGGTATTACCGAATTTCGTCGTGAGGGCACCAAATTGTTAAATTTTTTAACCCCTACAGCACGAGAGGCAATGGGTATCAAGGCAGGGACATTTGAGAAAGCGGAATTGGCTAAGCCGGTGAAAGAGACAGTCGAAGAATTAGATTTATTTTGGCGAGGTATTCCAGCATTTACTGTACATCGTTTGGCTGCATGATGATTAAAAAGAACGGAAAGATAATTACCTTTTACTCATACAAAGGTGGTGTGGGGCGCACAATGGCGCTTGCGAACGTCGCTTTTCTAGCTGCGCAAAATAATCTTCGTGTTTTAGTTATGGATTGGGACTTAGAAGCTCCTGGACTTGGCTATTATTTCAGGGGGATGTTGGAAATACAGGATTCCAAAGCGGTTAAAGAAGCTCCTGGCGTACTTAATATTTTGTGGGACTGGAACTGTTCATTTAGAAAATGTGGAAGCGAAAAAGAATTTGATAATCTCAAAAGCAGATTTAGTTCGGGATCGCCCTTTGAGAGCTGTCGTAGATCGTTACTACCTGAAACGCTGCTGCAGCGTGGGTGCTTAGATATTATTGGAGCGGGTAGTCAGCAAATCGAATGCGACGACACGAGATCATATGAGGAAGCATTGGCTCACTTTTCGTGGCCAAAATTTTATGATGAAACAGCCGGTGGTTTTGCGCTCAAAAGTTTAAGAACCTGGGCGAAAGACAATTATGACGTCATATTAATTGATAGCCGAACCGGCTTAGCAGACGTAGCTGGAATTTGCACGATGCAATTGCCTGACATGGTCGCGCTATGCTTTATTCTCAACCGTCAAAACATCGACGGTGTCGCTCGAATTTCTGGGGTGATACGAGCAAATCGAAGTGACGAAGTCGAAATTAGAGCGATACCGATGCGAGTATCGCAAAAAAATACTCCGGAAGAAAGTGACGCAAGCTCAAGAGCCATTTCAGAGCTTACGAGGATAGGCGGATTTTCCCCAGATTCATTGTTAGAAGATTTTCGTATTTTGACCGTAAAAGCTTCCGACAGTATTCCTTTTTATGAAACATTGGCTCCCATAGTCGCTCAGCATCCGCGCTTGGATCCTCTGACTATGAACTATGCGCTGCTTGCGGAGGAGCTTTTGGGGCGGGCAATAGATTTACCTGATATTCCGCAAGATTTGCTTGATCATATCAGACGCCGCATTCAGCCAAAACATGCCACGATCGAATATCTTAAGTCACTGGAAACAGCGGATCCCTCCCGGGCAGCGGGTGAACTTCAGAGGCTAATTGAAAGTGCCCTTGATAGCGAAACAGAAGAAACTGGCCGATTGGATGACGAGTACCTCTCAGCACTAGTAGACGCATCATTTCAAATTGATGAGGTTGCGGAAGATCCTTTGCAAGAATTTAGTTTAAAAAATGCAACGCTTGATCTACTGAGAGGCCTTTCTCAAATTAGAGACGCAATTTTCTGGGGGCCACAGCTAGTTGCTGCCATTGAAAAATATTTGGATGAGTCCCGATTTTATTTGGAGGTGGAAGAAGAGCTTGAACTGCTTGAGGAACTCGACGTACTTCTGGCAGAAAATTCAACATCATCATCAAAGTTGAAAAGAATTGCCTTTCGAAGGCGAACTGCGTGGTTATATCTAAATCATCAGAAGATCGAAGCTACGATGCAGACAGTGGGGGAGTTCCAAATCCTCCTGAAAGACTTACTCAAAGAAAGCTCTCGTTTGTCAATGGTGGCAATTGAAGACATTGCTGTAGCCGAAGCAGATGCGTCTCTACTAACAGGAAAGGTACTTGCCACCAAGAAGTCGTATAAGGATGCGTATGAACAATTTAAATCTGGGTTGTCGAAGCTTGAAAGTATAAAATCTTTATCAGCACGAAATGACGCTTCTCAAATGGGATTTCGGCTGCGTTACGCATTGGCCACGTTAGATTCGAAAACGATTTCGAGAGAAGAGGCCGCTAACTATGCAATAGATGCGGTTAGAACTTCGGGAAGCTATGCGGGAGCGATTTTTAGTTTTAACGAATTGGCTTTAGTTATATTAAGTGTAAGTGATCCAGTAAATTATGCATTGGACTATGTAGAGGGCATATTACATTTGCAAAAAGTTAGGAGTGGTTCAAAGATTGAGCACTTTTACGGGCGTCAACCCACTATAGCTAGTCAGTTTCTTGAAACTGCGACAAAGCTTATCGAAATAATCGGCTCTGCGCATGACCCTCGTGCACCGTACCTTGTCAAAGGATTAGCTGTTGTCGCTGACTCAATTTTAAAGAACTTAACGAGAAGACGACAAACTGTTGGGCGAATTAAAATGGACGAAATCACTACATCAAGAGAAAAATTGATTAAAGTACTTGTGCGTTTTGGGCTTTCCTTTGATGAGCTACCAGAATTGTCAGGAGAAGGTATTGCTACATCGCGCAGACTAAACTTAGATAAGTGACCCGCTGATGGACTATTTGGCTCAAGTAACTTCTCCAGCAACGATCTTTTTAGAATTGTGGAAGATAATACAAGAAATCACTACAAGTAATTTAACTAATGCAACACCTCCCCAAGAAGCTTTTTCAAGAAGTGTAAAAAAAATACTTGAATTGGACGATGCAGTTACTGCGTATGATAATTTGAGGTCAGTCCTTCTTTCAATCCAAAAGCTTCGACTAGTGAGCGAACGAAATGGCCAGATCATCGCAGTAATGCAGTGCATTGATGAAATATTTTTACGAATTCATCCAAGATCAGTCACTTTATCAAGTTCCGTTGCTCGTCGGCCTAATATCCCCGAATGGTTAAAATTACATCGATCGCGCAGATTTGACCGTGGATTTTACGAAGAGATTGATGGGTTTCGCCTGATTCCCCGTGGCCCTTTAATGCGCCACGAAAGACACGCTTTAGATTCAGGTGGCACAAATCTTCCAGATTGCTTTTCCGCAGTTGGAGTTTCTTCTTCGATTATGGAACACTCAGGGCAAAAAATTACCGTCATACAAAAAGTAGTGGGGACAGATCAGTTAAGAGGAGTGACTTTAGGTTCTCAAACTGGAAAAGAATTAATTTTATTCGTTCCCGTCGCCGAGGATAGTGGAGATATAGAAATTTCACATCAAGTCAGAAATAAAAAAGACTTTCTGACCTTTGATCTAAATAAATCAGTAAATGTGGTTGATAGAATGGTTGGTGCAATTCAAAAGGTCGAGGTAATCGACATTGCGATTGCTCCTGAATTTACCATTTCTGAAGAGAATGCTGACAATTTTGCTACAAGGCTTGCATCCATTAAAACAAACAAACCAAGAATTACTGTTTGTGGTTCCGGAAATACGACCGGTAAGCAAGACGGTTTGCCATTGAATGAAGCTAGGGTGATAAATGCTTCCGGCCACACCTTATGGAGGCAACAGAAGATACTGCAATCTGGACTAAGTGTAGAGTTGGCAAAAAAATTAAAAATTTTTGGAACGTCTGGATTTGCATTCGAAGATAACGCTTCGGCGACACAAATTAATATAGTTGACATCGAGGGTTTAGGAAGATGCGCGATTTTAATATGTCAGGATCTAAAAACTAATCCCCTAGCCTTTAATTTGGTAACTCAGTTTCAGCCCGATTGGATTTTTGTCCCAATATTGGACAGTGGGGCAGATATTGGAAGGTGGGCTCACACCGATTGTGTTGAGTTAAGCAAAAAATCTAAATCTAGATTTTTGATAGCATGCAGCATGAGTTTCGGCCTCAGGCTTGATCCAAGTTCTTCTCCTGTATTTGGGCTTGGTATGGGGCCTTATGACGATGGAGGAAAAGGTCTGGGCAGGCTAGTTAAGCCAGTTTTTGCAAATAAATTCAATGCGCCTGACGCAACAATTAAATGGGGCGATGGAACATGGCAACAAACAACTATTACCGCGATCTAGTCCGGATTTATCGGCCCCTTATGGAGTCAAGATAACTGCTCAAAATCCCCGCGCCCTCGAGAATTCGGAAAGAATTTCTTTGAGCTGTACTTATATTAGCGATGCGGTACAACGTCGGTACACTCATTAAATACCTTCGTTTTGTTTAAATTGTGCTAACTTGTTGATTCGTAATATGATCTTGCCTTTATAACCCTGTGCTTACTTTCGCTAGATTGTCTTAGACACATGGTTTTACTAGGCAACTCATAATCCGTTGGTGCCGTGTTCGACTCACGGGGGGCCACCAGCAATATCAAAGGGCTACGTGTAAACGTAGCCCTTTTTTTATGAGGCGACGGATTGCCCGCCTATTTTTCCGAAACGTCGAGAAGTATCCCGTCGACATCGCAAAAATGAAACTCGCCGCAAGCGGAAGCGGCAAACAGCTCGTGCCGCGCCTTGCCCTCCTTGCCCGCGTTCAGGGTCCACGGCCGCAGATGCGGATTGTTGTCGCCGATAGTCTGGAGCCGCTCTTTGATCGCTTCCACGCTTTTTACCTTGAAGCCGATATGATCCGGGCCGGGCCGCACAATGCCCGTGCCCATGTAATCGAGGATGCTCCAGGGGAGCAGCATCACGGTGACGCGGCCGTCCGTCAAAGAGTAATTCGGATCGCCGGCCTTCCTGGCCAGCAGCTTCAATTCGTACACCTCTTGGTAGAACTGGGCAACGGCCTCGATATTCATCGTCCGGATTGCAATATGGCTGATAAAGTTCTCGCGCTCTTGCGCGGCGTCGAGATAGACCGAGGCCCGGTTTTCCATGCCTTGCTGCGAGATATCGAATACATTGCCGGCGGGATCATGCGTGGTAATGCCGGCGAACGGACGCGTGCTCGGACGCTGCACCATCTCTATGGCGGGATATTTCTCGCGCAGGCGCGCTTTGACCAGCTCGACATCTTCCACTTGAAGGCCGAAATGATCGAGTCCCGCCGGCCGGCCGGGCTTGCGCGGATTGATGTTGAGTCCGACATAGCCGTCCCCGACGGTGACGGCGCGTTCGGAGCGCTTCTCGGCCGCGGTAGTCATCCCGAACAAAGATTCGTAGAATTTCCCCTGTAGCGCATACTGGTCGCTGACAATTGCGACGTGTTTTATCCTTGCGAACATAATTTCCTTTCCCTACCTTCGATTGGTTTACGTTAACGGCTTTTCAGAAAAATTTCCTTGAATTCCTGTTCGTCCTTGCTGAACTCAGCGGACAGTTTCGGATTGACATAGTGCACCTTGAGCCCGCCGTTGACGGCGCTCGCGGAGTCCAGCGCGGTGCGCGCCGGAGAGCGTCCGGCCTGCTGTAAAAGCGTCTGCCCTTCGGTGGAAAGCAATAAATCCACGAGCAGGCGGGCGGCTTTGGGGTGCTGTGCTTTCGTCGCAATCGCCACCTGGCTGGGCGATGTCACAATCGGGTCCAGGGTTTTCACCCACTCAACCGGGGCGCCGGCTTTCTTGGCTTGTTCCGCTTCATGGGCAAGCACCATCGCGAGCGGAAAATCGCCTGCTTTCAGCAGCGCCATCAGCAAGGTATGGCCACGGCGAATCTGCGGGTTCTGCTGCGCCAGGCCGCGCATCAGCGCCAAGCCTTTTTCACGGCCGAGATACTCCAGCATCGATGCGTACCACTCGATATCGCTGTCATCCATGGCGAATTGCCCTTTCCACTGCGGTTCGAGCAGATCGGGCCAGTCCTTGGGCGCTTTCGATTGCGGCACCTGATTCGTGTTGTAGGCGATGACAAATTGGCGCGTGTAGAGTGCGGACCAGTGGCCGTTCGGATCGATCGCGCCTGGAGGGAAGCCGGTCTTGCCCTCCGGCGAGAGGTACGCTGCGAGCAAGCCTTCCTGGTTCAGCGCCTCAATATCCAGATGGTTGATCGACACCACGTCCCAAAACGTTTTTCCCGCCTGCGCCTCGGTCAGGATGCGGGTTCGCACTTTTTCTCCCGGCTGCCGCAAAATCGTGAGTTTTATGGCAGGGTACTTCTTTTCAAAGAGCAGCCGGAACGCGTCTGCCTCACGCGTACTCAGCGCCGTATACCACACCACTTCTTTTTCGGCAGTTTCAGCCTGCGCCTGCGCGGTCTGTCCCCATGCGGGAGACAGGCATAAAAAAAGGAATACAGCCGAAAGAAATGATGCCAGCCTGAACAGCAAGAGCGGGCCTTCGGCATAGTTGCTCATTGAGCGGGCAACGGCTACGCCATCCCGTCGTATTACAGAGGGGAACGACATGTTGTCTCCTGATTTTTATAGTGGACTGCTTTTTAAATTACAGGAGATATGATCTACCCTTTCCCGGGCTTCGAGTTATGAAATATTTTGCCGTGGGATATAAGAAAAAGTTAACTCTTGGCAGGATATGTTTATTTGCTTGCAGAGTTGACCTTCTCGACAAACCTCCTCACATATTCATCTGCCGGCGCGTGCAGGATCTCCGCTGCTGTCCCCTGTTGCAGCAAAACCCCATCCCGCAAAATGGCGATCCGGTTCCCCAAACGCATCGCCTCGTCCAGATCGTGCGTAATGAAGACGATTGTTTTATTCAGGTCCGCCTGCAGTTGCAATAATTGATCCTGCATCTCGCCACGGATCAAGGGATCCAGCGCACTGAAGGCTTCATCCATCAAAATGATATCGGTATCCAGCGCCAAGGCGCGCGCCAGCCCGACACGCTGGCGCATGCCGCCGGACAATTCATCGGGATAGTTCTTTTCGTAACCGGCCAGCTCCACGCGAGCGATCCAGTCGCGCGCCGTCTGCATGGCGGCGGCGCGCTTGTCGCCGCGCACCAGCAATCCATAGGCCACATTGTCGATCACGTTCTTGTGCGGCAGCAGGCCGAAGTTCTGGAACACCATGCTGACTTTGTTGCGCCGCAGCTCGCGCAGCCCGGCGGCGTTCAGCGACAGGACATTCCGGCCGTCAATAAAAACCTCACCCGCCGTCGGATCGATCAAACGATTGATATGCCGCACCAGCGTCGATTTGCCCGACCCGGACAAGCCCATGATCACAAAAATCCCGCCGGCGGGAATGCGCAGGCTGACATCGTTGAGTCCGACATTGCAATCCAGCGTTTCCAATATCCGCGCCTTGCCGCTGCCGGCGCGCAATTGCGCCAACGCTTCCTGCTCGCGCCGCCCGAAAATCTTGACGACATTGCGGATTTCGATTTTGGCCGCATCCATCTCAGTCTTCCGTGCGCTTGAGCGCGGCGCGCTGGCGCGGCGTGAGGCCGTAAGCCTGGCTGATGCGGTCAATCACGATGGCAAGGATGACGATGGCCAGGCCGGCCTGCAGGCCGGTGCCTGTATCCAATGTCTGAATGCCTTGCAATACATCTTCGCCCAGGCCGCGCGCGCCGATCATGGACGCGATCACCACCATGCTCAGCGCCATCATCGTGGCCTGGTTGATGCCGGCCATGATGCTGGGCCGCGCCAGCGGCAATTGCACGCCCAGCAGCAATTGCCAGCGCGTGACGCCGAACGACCACGCCGCTTCGGCGACGTCGCGGTCGACTTGCCGGATGCCGAGATCGGTCAGCCGGATCAGCGGCGGCAGCGCATATACCACTGTCGCAAAGATCGCCGGCACCTTGCCCAGGCCGAACAGCATCAGGATCGGGATCAAATAGACAAAGGTCGGCAGCGTCTGCATCACGTCCAGCACCGGCAGCAGCAAGCGTCGCAACAGGCGGCTGCGCGCCATCCAGATGCCGAAGGGGATGCCGATCAGCAGCGTCAGGACGGTGGCGATGATCACCAGCGCCAGCGTCTGCATCAGCTTGCTCCACAGGCCGAAAGTGCCGATCAGATACAGCATGCCGGCCAGCAGCAGGCTCAGCGATATCCTGCGCGTGGCATGCCAGGCCAGCAGGCCGGCCGCCAGCAGCACCAGCCACGGCGGCGCGGCGCGCAAGGCGGATTCGAGCGGCACCAGCACCCAGCCCAGCAGGGCTTCGCTGAGCGCGTGAAAGCTGTCGCCGTAAGCCGCGACCAGCGCGTCGACGCCGCGGTTGATGGCATCCTTGAGCGAAAGCTGGAAGAAGATATCGTTCATGTTGGAAGTCGCGATGTTCAGCGCAGGCCGGCGGTGACCCTGGCGGCGATGTCCGCCGCCACCCATTGCTTCAGGATTTCGGGATGCCGTTTCAGGAAAACTTGCGCGGCCTGCCTGGCGTCCAGCTTTTTATCGCCCATATCCGCCAGCGTCCGGTTGAGCAGATCGAGCGGGACGTTGAATTTGTCGAGAAAGCCGCGCAGCACCGGATCGCCGTCGCCGAACGCCTTCGATACGCCGGCCCGGATCACGGCCTCCGGCGCCGCCGATCCGCAGGGTTTGGGCTGGTTCTTGTCGGCCAGGGTTTTAAAACAGGCTTCGTTATAGGCGGGTTCCTGCAGCTTGATGAATTTGAATTTTGCCATCAGCGGCGTCGGGCTCCAGTAGTAAAACAGCAGGGGTTTGCCGCGCCGGTATTCGGAAACGACGGCCGCGTCCAGCGCGGGGCCGGTGCCGGGCCGGAAATTGACGTAGCTGTCGGTCAGGCCATAGGCTTTCAGTTTTTGAGTGTTGATGCCTTCGCAGGTCCAGCCGATCGGACAGTTCAGGAAACGGCCTTTGGACGGTTCCTCGGGATCCTTGAACAGCGCCTTGTACTGCGGCAGATCGGCGACCGATTTCAATGCCGGCGCCATCGGCTTGATATTGCGCGCGGGGTCGCCCTTGATCACGTATTCCGGCACATACCAGCCTTCGGCGGCGCCGGCGATGACCTTGCCCAGCGGGATCACCTTGCCGGCCTTGAATGCCTCGTTCCACGCATCGCTGCGGCCTATCCATTCCTCGGCCAGCACCTGGATGTCGTTGCCGGCCAGCGCGGCTTCCATCGCAACGGTATTGCCCGGCATGCTGTCGGTCTTGCAGCCGTAGCCCAGCTCCATCACGCTGCGCATGAGTTCGGTCAGGAACGATCCGCTTTCCCAGTTCAGTCCGGCGAATTTGACCGGCTTGCCGGCCGCGCACCAGGGCGATGCCGCGGCCGCGGCGGCATTTGCCGGCTGCGCGGCCAGCATGATGCCCGCACAGACAATGCCGGCGCAGGATGTCCTGAGTATCTTGATGAAATCGGTCATGGCTGCATCATACCTTTCATACCTTTTCGAAACACGTCTGCAAAAAGTCCACGAATACCTTCACTTTCGCGGCGCGCTGATGCCTGGGCTGGTACAGCACCGACACATCCGGCCCGGCGGCGCGCCAGTCCGGCAGCACCACTTCCAATGCGCCGGAGCGGATCGGCTCCATCAGCGACACCGACATCTGCTGCACAATGCCGCAGCCGGCCTTTGCCGCTTCGATAAGCGATTCGACATGATCCATGCCGAGCACACCCTGCGGCGTCTGCGGGAACGGCGCGCCGTCCTTCTGAAATATCCAAGGACGCACTTGCCGCGATTTCGGATACAGGAAATTCAGGCAGGCGAACCGCGCCAGATCGTCCGGCGTTTTCGGCCGGCCATGCTTTTTCAAAAAGGCCGGCGATGCGCAACATACGAATTGGGTGGAGGCAATCTTCTTCGCAATCAGCCCGGAATCCTGCAATTGCCCGATGCGCACCAGCACGTCGACGCCTTCTTCGACCATATCGATCATGCGGTCGCTGACGGTCATCTTCAGCGTGATGTCCGGATACGCCGCCAGAAACTTCGGCAGCGCCGGCGCCACATGCAAGCGGCTCAAGGCGCTCGGCATATCGACCCGCAGGCTGCCGCGCGGTGTCTTGTTCGAATACTGCAGGCTGGTTTCAAGCTCGCTCATGCCGCCCAGCAGCTGCAGCGCCTGTTCATAGCATTGGCGTCCTTCATCCGTCATGGACATGCTGCGTGTGGTGCGGTTCAACAATTTGATGCCGAAGTGCGTTTCCAGCGCGACGATCTGGTTGGTTACCGATGGCGTCGAAATGCCGAGCTTGTCGGCCGCCTTGCGGAATCCGCCCGTTTCGACCACCGCGCAGAAGACTTTCAATGCATCCAGGCGATCCATGCGTTCTTCTCCCATCCCCGATTGTTTACGTTTTCTTAATTATGCGTTAAAGCGGGCCATGTTTTTCTTTTGCCGTGCTGTTTTTACACTGCAACCACACTTTCAAAATCAAAAGGAAAACATCATGAACGCGAATACCTCTATTTCTTCGATGCGGGCGCTGGTCCTGCGTGAGATCGATGGGCCTTTGGTACTGACGACGGTTCGCGCCCGGTGGCCGGCCCGGGCCAGGTTCTGGTGCGCATCAAGGCCAGCGGCGTCAATCCTCTCGATATCAAGATTGCCGCGGGCAAGGCAGAGCATGCCCGGATGCCGGTCAATTCGATATTGGGCATCGATATTGCGGGCGTGATCGAGGCGGCCGGCGCCGGCGTGACCGGATTCAAGCCGGGCGACGAGGTCTACGGCATGACGGGCGGCGTCGGCGGGGTGCAGGGTTCACTGGCCGAATACGCGGCGGTCGATGCCGATCTGCTGGCGATCAAACCGAAGAACATCTCGATGCGCGAAGCGGCCGCCTTGCCGCTGGTCTTTATCACCGCATGGGAGGGCCTGGTCGATCGGGCTCACGTCGGCGCGGACACCAAGGTATTGGTGCATGGAGGCGCCGGCGGCGTGGGCCATATGGTGGTGCAGATCGCGCGCGCATTCGGCGCGCAGGTATTTGCAACCGGTTCGGCCGAACAGAAGGAAAGCATCGAAAGCCATGGGGCGGCGTTCATTGACTATCGTGCGGCGGGCGTTGAGGAATACGTGCGGCAATATACCGCCGGCGAAGGTTTCGATATCGTCTACGACACCGTCGGCGGCGCCACGCTGGACGCGTCGTTCCGCGCCGTGCGCCTGTATGGCGGCCATGTGGTCAGTTGCCTGGGCTGGGGAACGCATGCGTTGGCGCCATTGTCGTTCCGCGCAGCGACATATTCAGGCGTCTTCACCCTGCTGCCGCTGCTAAGCGGCAAGGGGCGTGCAAATCACGGCGCCATCATGCGCGAAGCGGCACGCCTGGTTGAAGACGGCAGGATCAGGGCATCGACGGATCCGCGCCGGTTCAATCTGAATACTGTGGCCGAAGCTTATCAAGCGATGACGGACGGCGGCGCAAAGGGCAAGCTGGTGGTCGATATCGGCTAGATGTTCTAGTCCATCCATTGAATCTAGCCGCGCTCCTCCGCCAGCCGTTGTTCACTAAGGCGCCGCTCCTCGATCTTCGCTTCCGCTTCCTGCAGCATCTTCGACGGCTTGCGATGGCTCCAGACGGCGGCCGCCACCGAGATCACCGAGCAGGCGATCAGCGCCGCGGCGATCGGGCTCTTCACGAACACGGTCGGATCGCCGCTCGACAGTGTCATCGATTGCCGGAACGACTGTTCCAGCGTGTGGCCGAGAATCAGGCCGAACAGCAGCGGCGCTTTCGGGATGTCGAGCTTGCGGAAGATGTAGCCCAGCACGCCGAAGCCCAGCGCCAGGTACAGGTCGAAGACATTGTTGTTGAACGAGTAGACGCCTGCGGTGGCGATGCCGAGCACGATGCACAGCAGCACACCCGGCGGCACGTACAGGATGCGCGCCAGCAGGCCGACCAGCGGCAGGTTCAGCACCAGCAGCATGATGTTGCCGATGTACATGCTGGCGATCAGGCCCCATACCAGGTCGGGCTGGGTATGGAACAGCATCGGGCCGGGCTGGATGCCGTACATGATGAAGGCACCCATGATCACCGCGGTCGAACCGGAACCCGGCACGCCGAGCGCGAGCAGATGGACGAATGCGCCGCAGGTATCGGCATTGACCGCCGCTTCCGGCGCGGCCACGCCTTCGATCGCGCCGTGGCCGAATTCTTCCGGATGCTTTGAAATTTTCTTTTCCAGGATGTACGACAGCATCGCCGCGATGGTGCCGCCGAGTCCCGGCGCCGCGCCGCACAGGAAGCCGACAGCGGTGCCGCGCAATGCGGCCGGCCGCGCGCGCTTCCATTCTGCCTTGGTGAACCACAGCTTGCCGGTCACCTTGACCACATGCAGCGTGCCGCCCATGGTGCCTTCCACCATGCGGCTGACTTCCGAAACGGCGAACAGGCCGACCACGATCACCAGGAAGCTGATCCGGTCCTGCAGTTCGCTCAGGCCCATCGTAAAGCGCGGCACGCCGGTCTGCAGGTCGATGCCGATGGTCGCCAGGGCCAGCCCGATCAGCGTCGCGGTCATGCCCTTGCCCAGCGAATCGCCGGTCAGCGCGCTGACGGTGGTCAGGGCAAACAGGATCAGCGCGAAATATTCGGTCGGGCCGAAATGCAGCGCCACCGTGGCCAGCGGCGCGGCGACGAAAGACAGCAGCGTCACGCCGATCATGCCGGCGATGAACGAACTGGTCGCAGCGATCGCCAGCGTCGCCGCGGCGCGGCCCTTGCGCGCCAGCGGATAGCCGTCGAGCACGGTCATCACCGCCGCCGAGTCTCCCGGCGTATTGAGCAGGATGGCGGTGACCGCGCCGCCGTACATGCAGCCGTAATAGATGCCGGTCAGCATCATCAATGCGGTCATCGGATCCATGCCGAAGGTCACGGGAATCAGCAGCGCAATACCGGCCGAGGGGCCGATGCCGGGCAAGTGGCTGATGACCGTGCCGATGAAAACGCCGATCAGCGTATACAACATGTGCGTCGGTTCGATCGCGACCGACAGGCCATGCAAAATACCGTTGAGACTATCCACGTTGCAGCTCCGTCAGATCGAAAAAATGCCTGCCGGCAGCGGCACGTTCAGCATGTGTGTAAACAGCAGATTGACCACCAGCGCGAATCCGACCGCGGTCAGGAAATTCGCGCGGTGATGGCCGCGATGGAAATAACTCAGCAGCACGCCGAGGAAGACCACCGTTGAAATCAGATAGCCGACTTCTTCGAACACGGTGTAGTAAAGCGCGGTCCAGCCGACCATGGCGATCAGGATCAGGGCCTGGCGGCGGCGTTCTTTCGGCGTCAGCGGTTCCGCCGGTTCGGGGTCGGCATGCACGGAAGGTTTTTTTGCCGCCGATTTACTGAAGGCTTCGATCAGCAGCAGCGCGCCGGCCAGCAGCAGCCCGCAGCCGACCAGCGCCGGAAAGGCGCGCGGACCCAGCGCGTCGCCCATGCGGGTGACAGGCATTTGATAATCCGCATATAAATAGATGAGTGCGCCGATGATGACGCAGATCGCCAGCCAGAATTCCGGCTTCAGTGTTTTCATGTCTCCTCCGGATGCGGGGCGATACGCGGGATGCCGCGATGCCGCGCAATGTCACGTGATGTTGCATGATGCTACGACGTGCGGAAGAGCGGCCTTGTGTTTTTGTTGCCGTCTTCCGCCGCAAGGGATTGCAAGTATTGCTTGTCGGCTTTCTACTTTTACCCCCTCACTTGCTGCCTCTTACTTGGCGGTCTTGTAGCGGCCTTCTTTGACGACCTCGGCGATGGTGCCGTCCGGTGCGCGGAATTTCAGTGCGCCTTCGCCCGGAGCCGAAATGATCTTGCCGCCGTAACCGCGAATTTTTTCAGCGGCCACTTCCTGGTCTTCAACCGTCACGCCCCAGTGATGGATTTGCGCGCCCTGGCCGGCCAGCAGCGCTTCGTTGGCATCTTCGCTGTCGTATTTCATCAGCGTGAAGTCGATATGGCCGTCGGTCATGTGGCACGAGATATGTTCGCGGGTTTTCTTGGTGTTGACTTCTTCAAAGCCGAACATTTCGGTGTAAAACTTCTTGGCGGCTTCGAGATCCATGACTTTGATAGCCAGGTGGACGATGCGTGAACGGGACATAGTGATCTCCAATCTGAGTGAAACTGCAATATAAAATAATGAATAAGGCTTACTGCTTGGACAGGCCCAGTTCGCCAAGCAGCGGCGTCAGGCGCGTGTTTTCGTTCTTCAGGAAAGTGTTGGCCCCTGCGCTGTTGCGGTAGTCCGCGCTCCACAGATTGCGCTTGAGCGCGGTGGCCCATTCAGGCGTGGCCATGGCTTTCTTGAGCACGTCGTCCCACCACGCGATCTGCGCCGCCGGCATGCCTTTCGGTCCGACCAGCACGCGCCAGGTCGAGAAGTCGACGTCCAGGCCCTGTTCCTTCCATGTCGGCACATTGGCCAATTCGTCCGGCGCCCGCGTTGCCTGCGGAATGCCGACCATGCGGATCTTGCCGGCCTGCGCCGGTCCCACTGCGACGCCGACCGGCGAGGCGGCCAGCGTGACGTGGCCGCCCATCAGCGCGGTCATCGCTTCGCCGCCCGAATCGAAGAACACGATCTTCAGCTTGTGCGGATCCTGGCCGGCTGCTTTCACCACCATCGCGGCCGCGATGTGGCTTTGTCCGCCCGGCGAGCTCGATACCGCCATGCCGACGCTGCCGGGATCCTTGCGCAACTGCGCGATCACGTCCTGGCCGCTTTTCAGCGGCGAATCGCCGGCCACGGAAAACACGATCGGTTCGCGGAACAGCACCGCCAGCGGCGTGACGTCATTGATGCCGATTTTGCTCAGGCCGGTGATCTGGTTGGTCACCAGCGGCAGCGCCTGCACGGTGACGTAATGGCCGTCGGCATGATGCGAATTGATATACGAAATGCCGACCGTGCCGCCGCCGCCCGGACGGTTCAGCACCGTGATCGGCTGATCCGACAGCTTTTCCTGCGTGATCACATTCTGCAGCGTGCGGGCAACCAGATCGAGCCCGCCGCCCGGCGCGCTCGGCACGACGATCTGAATCGGCCGGGTGGGCTTCCAGGCGTCGGCGGCAAGCGCCGGCTGGCCGCAGAGCAGGGCGCCGAATGCCAGCGTCAGCGGGCCGGCAAGTTGACTAAGCTTGATACGCATTTCATGTCTCCTGTTTTTTGCTTTTGATTGAAATCGTCAAACGTCACTTATGTTCATGTATCGGGTCAGACCGTTTCGCGTTCCTCCGGCAGTGCCGACTGACGCTGGTTCAGTGCGAACAGCATGCGTTCCTTGCCCTGGCCGACATGGCGGAAGCTGGCCTCATAGGAGGTCGCGACATCGCGCGCCTTCAGCGCTTCGACAATCTCACGATGTTCGCGATTCGACTCCAGCAGGGCGCTGCGCTGCACCAGCCCGTGCGTGCGGAACAGATGGAATTCCTTGACCAGCGCGCGGTACATTTTGATCAGGCGGCCGTTTTCGGTGGAGCGCACGATGAAATCGTGGAATTCGACATTCAGCGGATAAAACCTGGCGAAGTCGGCCTTTTCGGCAGCCGTTTCCATTTCCCCGACCAGGCCTTCCAGCGTGACCACGGCGGCGTCGCTCAGTTTCGGGCACAGCAGCGATGAGGCCAGCGCGGTCAGCCCGGCGCGCAGATCATAGACCTCGACCGCATCCGCATTGGTCAACTGGCTGACGAACATGCCGCGATTCGGTATCTGCTGCACCAGGCCGGTTTCGGCCAGCCCGCGGCAGGCTTCGCGCACCGGCCCGCGGCTGACCAGCAATTTGTCGGCCAGGAGCTTCTCGTTAAGCCTTTCGCCGGGCGCCAAATCGCCGTTCAGAATCATTTGCTCGATTTCGCGCTGCACCACCCCGGTCAGGGTATGGGCGCGCAATTCGGTCACGGTGACCGAAGAAGGGAAGTCATTGTTCATGGGGTCGAATGTTCGAATGATTTCTGTTTCTTGTCAACAGTTTTTTGTTTACAATTTACAATCGGAAAAATTTTACTGCTGGGATCTTCAAAAATGTCAGTTCTCAGATGTTTTAAGAATCCCGGCACTGTTCGAAATCTGGCGAGGCGGGGTGTTGTGCGAAGTGAGGTAAAGGGGGAGACGGCCGCAGGCCGGCGGAGGACACGAACGCAGTACAACACCCCGCCTCGCCAGATTTTGCAACAGTTCTAAAGGAAAAAATGAATGGAATCAGCCGAATTTGCGAACAGCGTCCAGCGCCAGGCCGGCGCCGATGCTGCCGAACAGATCGCCTTCGACCTGCTGCGCGCCCGGCACCAGCGCGGCGATGCGATGGCGCAGCGAATGGATGCCGCTGGAGCCGCCGGTGAAGAAGACCGAATCGACGCTGTCGGCCGCCACGCCGGCGTCGCGCAGCAGGCTGTTGACCGTTTTATCGACCGAGGCCAGCAAATGGGCGATGCTGTGGTCGAACTGCTCGCGCCGCACTTCCAGCGTTTGCGGCGGCGACAGCCGGTCCAGTTGCAGCAAAGCGCTCTCGGCATCGGACAGCGCGATCTTGCCGGCCTCCACCTGCATCGCCAGCCAGTGGCCGGAGCGATGCTCGACCAGCCGCAGCAGCGTGGCGAATTTATCGCGTTCGACCACTTCGCGCGCCACATCGCGCAACTGGGTGCGGGTGCGCGGCGTGTACAGCAGATTGATGGTGTGCCAGGTCGCCAGGTTGAAATAGTAGCCGGACGGCACTTCGCTGCCGTTGTTGAGCTTGCTGCCCAGGCCGAGCAGCGGCATGACGCTGGCCAGGCTCAGATATTTGTCGAAATCGGTGCCGCCGATGTGGACGCCGCCGGTGGCCAGGATATCTTCCCGCCGATCCAGCTTGCGCGCTCGCTCGGGCGACAGCCGCACCAGCGTGAAGTCCGAAGTGCCGCCGCCGATGTCGGCGACCAGCACCAGTTGTTCGCGCTCAATGGTGGATTCGTAATCGAACGCGGCGGCGATCGGTTCGTACTGGAAAGCGATTTCATCGAAGCCGACGGCATGGGCGATTTCGGCCAGGGTATCTTCGGCCAGCTTGTCGGCGGCCGGATTGTCGTCGACGAAAAACACCGGGCGGCCGAACACGGCGCGATTGAATCCGCGGCCGGCGGCGCGCTCGCCCCGGGCTTTCAGTTCGCCGATGAATTTGGACAGCAATTCGCGAAACGGCAGCGCATGGCCGCCCACCGCGGTCTGCTCGTCGATCAGGCCGGAACCCAGCAGGCTCTTCAGCGAGCGCATCAGGCGGCCGTCATAGCCGGCCAGGTAATTCGCCAGCGCGGCCCGCCCGTAGCTGAAATTGCCTTCGTCCGCGTTGAAGAAAACGACAGACGGCAGCGTCGCCTTTCCGTCTTCCAGCGTCAGCAGCGCCGGCTGGCCGGGGCGGCTCCAGCCTACAGTGGAATTGGATGTGCCGAAATCGATTCCGCAAGCGTCTGCCATGCGAGCTTCCCGTTTGATAAAGGACGAAATGATATACAAAAGCAGGTCGGCTGTCCGCCGCTGAATACGGAATGGCGTATATTGGCCCCGATAAATTTAACGATAAGAAGAAAATCATGAACCTGAACATTCTCAGCGCCGGAGCAGCGAAGAGTCTGGTGACGTCATTGCAGTCCGCCTTTTGCAGCGACGCCGGCGTCGGCGTCGAAGGCAGTTACGGCGCCGTCGGCGCCGTGCACGAAAAGTTTCTGGCCGGCGAACCCTGCGATGTCGTAGTGTTGACGGATGCGCTGATCGCCGCCCTGGCCGATAGCGGACAAGTGCTGGCCGGTTCCGGCGTGCCGCTGGGCAAGGTGCGCACCGGCATCGCGGTGCACGACGGCGCGCCCTTGCCCGATATCGCCGACCGCGCCGCGCTGAGCGCCGCATTGCTGGCGGCGCAGGAGATCTACGTGTCCGATGTGCAGCGCTCGACGGCCGGCATCCATTTTGCCAACGTGCTGCGCCGGCTCGGCATTCACGAGCAGGTCGAAGCGCGCCTGCGGGCCTATCCGAACGGCGCCGTCGCCATGGCCGAACTGGCCAAGGCGGCCGCCGGCGGTCCCGCCATGGCGCGCATCGGCTGCACCCAGATTACCGAAATCGTCTATACCGGCGGCGTGACCCTGGTGGGGCCGCTGCCGCCGGAATTCGAATTGTCGACCGTCTATTCCGTGGCTGTTTCCAGCAAGGCGGCGCAGCCGGAATTGGCAAAACGCTTGATTGCGCTGCTGACAAGCGCACAATCGCAGGCATTGCGCACCGCCGGAGGATTTGAAGCATGAGCCAGAACAACGATAACGATAACAATAACAATAACGGCAAGCCATTCCGGATTGCCGTCATCGCCGGCGACGGCATCGGCAACGAAGTCATGCCGGAAGGTTTGCGCGTGCTGCGCGCGGCCGCGAAACGCTTTGCGCTGGCGATCGAATTCACCACCTTCGAATGGGCCGACTGCCGTTATTACGAAAAGCACGGCAAGATGATGCCGGACGACTGGAAGCAGCAGATCGGCGGTTTCGATGCCATCTATTTCGGCGCGGTCGGCTGGCCGGCCACGGTGCCGGACCATGTTTCGCTATGGGGTTCGCTGCTCAAATTCCGGCGCGAATTCGACCAGTACATCAATCTGCGGCCGGTGCGGCTGTTCGAAGGCGTGCCTTGCCCGCTGGCCAATCGCAAGCCGGGCGATATCGATTTTTTCGTGGTGCGGGAAAACACGGAAGGCGAATACACCTCGGTCGGCGGCGTCATGTATGAAGGCACCGAGCGCGAAGTGGTGCTGCAGCAGGCGATATTTTCGCGCATGGGCACCGATCGCGTATTGAAATATGCGTTCGAACTGGCGCGCAAGCGGCGCCGCAAGCATGTCACCGTGGCGACCAAATCCAACGGCATCGCAATCAGCATGCCCTGGTGGGATTCACGCGCCGATGCCATGGCGGCGAATTATCCGGGCATTACGATGGACAAGCAGCATATCGATATCCTGTCCGCGCGTTTCGTATTGCAGCCCAATCGCTTCGACGTGGTGGTGGCATCGAATCTGTTCGGCGACATCCTGTCCGATCTGGGGCCGGCCTGTACCGGCACCATCGGGCTGGCGCCGTCGGCGAATCTGAATCCCGAGCGCAGCTTCCCGTCGCTGTTCGAGCCGGTGCACGGTTCGGCGCCCGATATCTACGGCCAGAACATCGCCAATCCGGTCGCCATGATCTGGTCCGGCGCCTTGATGCTGGACTTCGTCGGCAACGGCGAACAGCGTTACCGCGATGCGCATGATGCGATTGTCGCCGCTATCGAAAAAGTGCTGGCCGGCGGACCGCGCACGCCCGATCTCGGCGGTCATGCCTCGACCACCGAAATGGGGCAGGCGATTGCCGAAGCAATATAGGATGCGATAAAAAAACATGCAGCGATCGTTCACTTCTCTACAGGAATTTCCGATGACGATACCCGCCCAGCAATTCACCGAAGTCAGGCTGGACAAGCTGCACCCGACCCAGATCACTGTGGGCAAGCTGGAAGTCGCGCTCAAGCGCAGGCAGTGGAGCGAGATGAGCAAAAAAGCGCGCCTGCAGGCCTTGACCAGCCATTGGTTTCCCGCCGTGCTCGGGCCGGAAGACAGATATTTCATCGTCGATCATCACCACTTCGGACTGGCGCTGCTGGAAGAGGGCGTCAAGACAGCCAGCATCATGCTGCTGAAAGATCTGTCGTGGCTGGATCCGTCGAAATTCTGGGGCGCGATGGATCATCACCGGTGGGTGCATCCGTTCGACCGCAACGGCCTGCGGCGCGAGTATGCGGACGTGCCGGTCCATCTGACGCATCTGCATGACGACCCGTATCGCAGCCTGGCCGGCGAATTGCGCCGCTGCGGCGGCTACGCCAAGGATGCGACGCCGTTCAGCGAATTCCTGTGGGCGGATTTCTTCCGGCCATTGATCGCGCCGGATCTGATCGAGCACGATTTCGGCAAGGCGCTGGCCAAGGCGAAGAAGCTGGCGCGCACGCAGCAGGCGCGCTATCTGCCCGGCTGGTGCGGCGTGGTCGAGTCGGTCTGAATGGTGCGCCTGTCCTGGCCCGATGCGGTCGCCGGCTTGTCGCTGGCCGGTTTGCTGCTGCCGGAAGCAGTGGCGTATTCCAGCATCGCCAATCTGCCGCCGCAGGCCGGCGTGATCGCCCTGTTCGCCGGGCTGATCTGCTACGGCCTGTTCGGCGCCAGCCGTTATGCGATGGTGTCGGCGACCTCTTCTTCGGCGGCGGTGCTGTTGGCGGCCTCGCTGTCGGTGGCCGGCGGCAACAATACTCTGCGGCTTGCGGTGGGCGCGGGCGTGGTGGTGGTCAGCGGCCTGCTGTTCCTGGCGGCGGGGCTGCTGCGTATCGGCAGCGTGTCCGATTTCATTTCCAAACCGGTGTTGCGCGGTTTCGCTTTCGGCCTCGCCATCGTGATCATTCTGGGACAGATCGCCAATATCGTCGGCGTCCATCCGCAACACAGCGACGTGATCCGCTTCGTTATCGAATTGTTCAGCCGCTTCGATCTCTGGAACCGGGCGGCCGCGGCGGTGGCGCTGGCCGCATTGATGCTGTTGGCGCTACTGGCCCGCATGCCGCGCGTTCCGGGAGGACTGCTGGTCATCGCGCTCGGCATCGCCGCGGGAAAATACCTGAATCTGTCGCAGTACGGCATCGCCGCGGTCGGCACGATCGATCTGCAATTGGCGGCGCCGGCGCTGCCGGCATTGGCCTATTCCGAATGGCTGCGCGTGGCCGAACTGAGCGTAGCGATGGTAATGATCCTGTACGCGGAATCGTATAGTTCGATCCGCAGTTTCGCCATGAAGCATGGCGACAGCGTCTCGCCCAACCGGGATTTGCTGGCGCTGGGACTTGCCAATCTGGTCTCGGGGCTGTTCCACGGCATGCCGGCCGGCGCGGGTTATTCCGCTACCTCGGCCAATGAAGCGGCAGGCGCCGTGTCGCGGCTGGCCGGCTGGGTCGCCGCGTTCGCGCTTCTGATTATCGTGATTTTCCTGCTGCCGGCGATTGCCCTGACGCCGGTGCCGGTGCTGGCGGCGATCGTCATCCATGCCGTCGGCCATACGTTGCGGCCGGCGGTGTTCCGTCCTTACTTCACGTGGCGCAGGGACCGGCTGATCGCCATCGCGGCGGTGCTGGCGGTATTCCTTTTCGGCGTGCTGGACGGCTTGCTGGCGGCGATCGCGCTGAGCCTGGCCATGCTGCTGCGGCGCATGGCGGCTTCCTCGGTGACCGTGCTGGGCCGGCTTGACGGCGGCCATCTGTTCGTCAGCCGCAAAATGCATCCGCAGGCCGAGGAAATTCCGGGCATGCTGATTCTGCGTCCCGATACGGGCCTGTTCTTCGGCAATGCCGAACGCATACTCACGCAAGTGCACAACGATATCCTGGGCGCCGGCAAAGACGTGCGCGTGATCATCCTGAGCCTGGAGGAATCGCCCGATCTGGACGGCACCAGCGTCGAGGCGATCGCCGATTTCTGCGCTTCGATCCGGAAGTCGAGCCAAAGCGGGGAAAACCGCAGATATCTGCTGTTGGCGCGGCTGAAATCGCCGGCGCAACAACTGTTGGCCCGCGCCGCGATTCCCGGATTGCCGGTCGACGTGCTGCGCGATTTGAGCGTGGACGACGCCGTGGCCCTCGCCAAGCGGCTGTATCCGCTGGAAATCGCTTAAAATGTTGCCAAAATGCTATCTTTAAGCACTTAATCAAACTGTCACAGACTAAATGCGTACACGGCGTATAATGCGCCTCTACAAGAGCAGGATGTGTCCGCGACGGGCCGATCTTTACCCTGTCCGCTCTCTGTGCAGTCCCAATGCATTTGCGACCATCCCCACACTGCGGTTCACTCATTACAGTCATTAAGACAGTCCATTAAGCCATGCCTGACACACAGTCCGAAAACAGCGAGTCCGAATTACCCGTTATCACCGATCCTGCCGTGCGCTTCGCCGATTTCGGCCTGGCGCCGGAAATCCTCCGCGCCCTGACCGATCAGGGCTACGTCCATCCGACACCGATCCAGGAACAGGCGATTCCGGTAGTGCTGCAGGGACGCGACGTGATGGGCGCGGCGCAGACCGGCACCGGCAAGACCGCCGGCTTTTCGCTGCCGATCATCCAGTTGTTGCTGGCCAAGGCCAGCAACAGCGCATCCCCGGCGCGCCATCCGGTGCGCGCCCTGATCCTGACGCCGACGCGCGAACTGGCCGACCAGGTCGCCGACAACGTCAAAGCCTATTCGCGCCACACGCCGCTGCGCAGCACCGTGGTATTCGGCGGCATCGACATGGCGCCGCAAACCGCCGCCTTGCGCGCCGGGGTGGAAATCGTGATCGCGACGCCGGGCCGCCTGCTGGACCACGTGCAGCAAAAGACGCTGAATCTGTCGCAAACCGAAATCCTGGTGATGGATGAAGCGGACCGCATGCTGGACATGGGCTTCCTGCCCGATTTGCAGCGCATCATCAATCTGCTGCCGAAGAAGCGCCAGAATCTGATGTTTTCGGCCACGTTTTCGACCGAAATCAAGCGCCTGGCGGGGAGTTTCCAGAACAATCCGGTGACGATCGAAGTCGCGCGCAGCAATGCGACCGCCGATAACGTCACCCAGACCATCTACAAAATCGACGACGGCAGCAAGGCCGAAGCGGTGTCCTACATCATCCGCCAGCGCGCCTTGAAGCAGGTCATCGTGTTTTCGAATACCAAGATCGGCGCTTCCAAGCTGTCGCGCCATCTGGAAAACGAAGGCGTCAAGGCATCCGCGATCCATGGCGACAAATCGCAGAACGAGCGGATGGCGGCGCTGGAAGCATTCAAGCGCGGCGAGATCGAAGTGCTGGTGGCGACCGACGTCGCCGCGCGCGGACTGGATATCGCAGAACTGCCTTGCGTGATCAATTTCGATTTGCCGTACAACGCCGAAGACTATGTGCACCGCATCGGCCGCACCGGCCGCGCCGGCGCCTCGGGCGACGCGATTTCGCTGTTCTCCGACAAGGACGAGCGTCTGCTGGTCGATATCGAAAAAATGATCAAGCACAAATTCGTCCGCTCCGAATTGACGGGGTTCGTCGCCAAGCCGCGCAGCAGCGGCGCCGATCGTGAACGTGGAGAGCGTGGCGAACGCAGTGAGCGCCCCGCGCGCCGCAGTGAAGGCGACGCGCGTCCTGCCCGCAGTGCGGGTTCAGGCGCATCGTCAAGCCCGGCTCCCGCGGGACGCGGCAGTTACGGCGCGCCGCGCCGCGAAAAAGTGGATCCGTGGTTCAGCAAACCCTACGAGCCGACGGCTTCAAGCCATGTCGAAGCGCCGCAGCCGGTCAATGCATCGATCAAGCCGGGCAAGCAAAAAATGGCGGCTTTGCTGGGTGGAATACCGAAGCGCGAAGGCTGAGAGGAAACGCTGATTAAGCGGCGAGAGCAGCCCAATCTGCGCGCTGCGATGCTCACCGTACCTGCGTACGGCTCCGCGTCTTAGCGCACAGCTTGGACCGCTCTCGCCACTTACTCAGCGTTCCCTATTTTCGTCTGGGGTAAGGTGTTCAAACGTTTTTCCCAGGCCGCCACGGCTTGCGGCCAGAAAGCGTCCACCGTCGCGGTCGACGCCGAAATGCCTTCTTCCAATCCCAGAAACCGCGCGCAATCGCGCAATTCGCGCAGCGGATCATTCAAATCGAGCGGCGCCGCGCCATTCTGTTTCGACAGCTTTTCGCCGTCGCCGCCGGCCAGCAGCGGTACGTGCATGTATCTGGGCGTGGGCGCGCCGAGCAGGCCTTGCAGATAGATCTGGCGCGCGGTCGAATCGATCAGATCGGCGCCGCGCACGATATCGGTGACGCCCTGGTCCGCGTCGTCCACCACCACGGCCAGCTGATAGGCCCAAAAACCGTCGGCGCGCTTCAGGACGAAATCGCCGGCTTCGCGCGCCAGGTCCTGCGTCATCGGGCCGCGCCAGCGATCGTCGAAATGGATCAGCCGCGCCGGATCGTCCGCATCCGGCACCCTGATCCGCAGCGTGCGGCCGATTCTTCCCTCGGCCACGCCGTTGCGGCAAGTGCCGGGATAGATCGCGGCGCCGTCGGCGGCCAGCGGCAGGCCGATGCGCGTGACCGAATCGAGAATTTCCTTGCGCGTGCAGGCGCAGGCAAAAACCTGCGCCGCCAATTGCGCGCAGGCGGCCTGGTAGCGCGCCTTGCGCTCGCTCTGCACCAGCACTTCGCCATCCCATTGCATGCCCATGCCGAGCAGCGCCTGGCGGATAGCCGCGCCCGCGTCCGGCACGGTGCGGGTTTCGTCGATGTCTTCCATGCGCAGCAGCCAGGCGCCGCCGTGCAGCCTGGCGTCCAGATAGCTGGCCATCGCGGCCACCAGCGAACCGGCATGCAGCGGTCCGGACGGCGAGGGCGCAAAGCGGCCGATGTAGGGCGCTTGAGGTGAATGTGGTTTGATCATGTCAGCCGGATTCTGGCGTCGTCCGTCTTTTTGCGCAATCCCCCGCCGGCGTGGGAAGATAGGCCGGACCATCCAAACACAAGAGCAGACCATGAGCGCATCCGGCAAGCCTGAACAACGATCCTCTTCCTTGCATTGGCCCTATCCGCGCGAAGTGGCGCATCGCGGCGGCGGCACGCTGGCGCCCGAGAACACGCTGGCCGGTTTGCGCTGCGGGCTGGCGCATGGCTTTCGCGGCGTCGAATTCGACGCCATGCTGGCGCAGGACGGCGTGCCGGTGCTGATGCACGATCCGCTGTTCGGACGCACCATCCGCGCCGCCGGCGGCGTGCGCGATTATCCGGCCCGGGCGCTGATGGCGCTGGATGCCGGCAGTTGGCTCGGCGAACAATTTCGCGGCGAGCCGGTATGCACGCTGCTGCAGGCCATGCAGTTCTGCGCCGGCCATGGCATCTGGATGAATATCGAAATCAAGCCGGCCGATCCCGATGTGGCGGCCGAAACCGGGCGCGCGGTGGCCGCGGCGGCATGGGCGTTTTTCAAAGACAGCTATGCGGCCGGCGCCGACATGGCGGGATTGCCGCTGTTTTCCTCGTTTTCGTTCGATGCCCTGCGCGCCGCCCAAGAAGAAGCGCCGGCGATTGCGCGCGGCTGGCTGACCGACAAGATCGAAGACGGCTGGCTGGCGCAGTTGCAGGCGCTCGAGGCGGTCGCGCTGCACACCAATCAACGCCATCTGAACGCGGCCCAGGCCGCCGCCGTCAAGCAGGCCGGCTATGGCTTGTTTTGCTATACCGTGAACGAACCCGCCCGCGCCCGCGAGATACGGCAGTGGGGCGTGGACGGCTTCTGCACCGATAGACTCGATTTGTTTCCGCAGACGCACGTATAATCGCTCTTTTGCCTCTTTCTGCCATATATACACGCAGCGCTCACACTATGAAATCAGCCGAAATTCGCGACAAGTTTCTGAAATTCTTTGAATCCAAGGGCCATACCATCGTCCGTTCGTCCAGCCTGGTGCCGGGCAATGACCCGACGCTGCTGTTCACCAACTCCGGCATGGTGCAGTTCAAGGACGTGTTTCTCGGCACCGACGAGCGCAACTACGTGCGCGCCACCTCGGTGCAGCGCTGCCTGCGCGCCGGCGGCAAGCATAACGATCTGGAAAACGTCGGCTATACGGCGCGCCACCATACGTTTTTCGAAATGATGGGCAACTGGTCGTTCGGCGATTACTTCAAGCGCGATTCGCTGAAATGGGCATGGGAACTGCTGACCCAGGTCTACGGCCTCCCCGCCGACAAATTGTGGGCCACCGTCTACGAGACCGACGATGAAGCCTACGATATCTGGGTCAACGAAATCGGCCTGCCGAAAGAGCGCGTAGTGCGCATCGGCGACAACAAGGGCGCGCCGTATGCGTCCGACAATTTCTGGCAGATGGCGGACACCGGCCCGTGCGGCCCTTGCTCCGAAATTTTCTACGATCATGGCCCGGATGTCTGGGGCGGCCCGCCGGGCAGCCCGGAGCAGGACGGCGATCGCTATATCGAAATTTGGAACAACGTGTTCATGCAGTTCGACCGCCAGATCGATCCGAAGACCGGCGCAGCCACGCTGACGCCGCTGCCGAAGCAGTGCGTCGATACCGGCATGGGACTGGAACGGCTGGCCGCGGTGCTGCAGCATGTGCACAGCAATTATGAAATCGATCTGTTCCAGGCGCTGATCAAGGCCGCCGCGCGCGAGACCAATACCACCGATCTGGAAAACAATTCGCTGAAAGTCATCGCCGATCATATCCGTGCCTGCTCGTTCCTGATCGTCGACGGTGTGATTCCCGGCAATGAAGGACGCGGCTATGTGCTGCGCCGTATCATCCGCCGCGCTTTGCGCCACGGCCACAAGCTGGGGCAGACCAAACCGTTCTTCTACAAGCTGGTCAAGGATCTGGTGGCGCAAATGGGCGCAGCTTATCCGGAACTGCCGCCGGTCGCCGCGCGCGTCGAACAAGTGCTGCAGCAGGAAGAAGAGCGTTTCGGCGAAACGCTGGAACACGGCATGAAAATCCTGGAAAGCGCATTGCAGGCCAAGCCCGGCAAGCTGGATGGCGAAACCGCCTTCACGCTTTACGACACCTACGGCTTCCCGCTGGACCTGACCGCCGACATCTGCCGCGAACGCAATGTCGAACTGGACGAGGCGGGTTTTGAAGCGGCCATGGAACGCCAGCGCTCCACCGCGCGGGCGGCGGGCAAGTTCAAGAGCGCGGCGATCAGCGTCAGCTACGACGGTCCGAAGACCAAATTCGTCGGCTACGAATCGCAGCCGGGACAGGCGCATGCGGCCAAGGTCATCGCGCTGTACGTCGACGGCAATCCGGTGCAGAAAATCGAGGCCGGCCAGGAAGCGATGGCGGTGCTGGACATCACGCCGTTCTACGCCGAATCCGGCGGCCAGTCGGGTGACGCCGGCGTGCTGGAAAATGCGTCGGCGCTGTTCGAGGTGGGCGATACGCAGAAAGTCCAGCCGGACGTATTCGGCCATCACGGCGCCTTGCGCTCCGGTTCGCTGGCGGTGGGCGACCGGGTCGAAGCCAAGGTCGACGCGGCATTGCATGCGCGCATCATCCGCAACCACTCGGCCACGCATCTGATGCACAAGGCCCTGCGCGAAGTATTGGGTTCGCACGTGGCGCAAAAAGGTTCGCTGGTAGATGCCGACAAGACGCGTTTCGATTTCAGCCACAATGCGCCGGTCACGCCTGAGCAGATCCGCCTGGTTGAACAGATCGTCAACCGCGAAATCCTGGCCAACGCCGCGACCGAAGCCCGGCTGATGTCGTTCGACGATGCCGTCGGCGCGGGCGCAATGGCGCTGTTCGGCGAAAAATACGGCGACGAAGTGCGCGTGCTGTCGATCGGCACGTCGCGCGAACTGTGCGGCGGCACGCACGTCGGCCGCACCGGCGACATCGGGCTGTTCAAGATCGTGGCTGAGAGCGGCGTCGCCGCCGGCGTGCGTCGCATCGAAGCGGTGACCGGCGAAGGCGCGCTGGCGGTGGTGCAGGCGCTGAGCAATCGCCTCAATGAAGTCGCGGCCGCATTGAAGGCGCAGCCGGATGAAGTCGCCCAGCGCATCGCGCAGGTGCAGGAACATGTCAAGCTGCTGGAAAAGGAATTGGGTTCGCTGAAGTCGAAACTGGCGTCGAGCCAGGGCGACGATCTGGTGTCGCAGGCGGTCGACGTGGCCGGCATCAAGGTGCTGGCGGCCACGCTGGAAGGCGCCGACAGCACCGCGCTGCGCGAGACCATGGACAAGCTCAAGGACAAGCTCAAGAGCGCCGCGATCGTGCTGGCCACGGTCAAGGACGGCAAGGTCAGCCTGATCGCGGGCGTAACGCCGGATGCGGTCGGCAAGGTCAAGGCGGGCGAACTCGTCAATTTCGTCGCGCAGCAGGTCGGCGGCAAGGGTGGCGGACGGCCCGATATGGCGCAGGCCGGCGGCACCGACGCCAGCGGCTTGCCGGGCGCGTTGAAGGGCGTTGTGGATTGGGTCGCGGGGAAAATGTGATGTGCGGCGATGGCGGCCCGCCATCGCCGTTATCATCGTTATTGCCCTTTGCGCCATGGCGGTGCGTTTTTTGCGCGCCTTAATTGCCATGACGCAATCAGGTGCATTTAAAACAACACCTTTTGGTGCGCTGCGATATCTACGGGTTGTTTGGGAGTAGAATTCCATTACTTTCACTACCAAAATCCAAACGAACCATATGGAATTTCATAGAGAGCTTGACGCACGCGGCTTGCATTGTCCTCTTCCTATCCTGAAAACCAAGAAGGCCCTGGCGGATATGCTTAGCGGAGAAATACTGCGTGTAATGGCGACAGATACGGGTTCGGTACGGGATTTCCAGGCGTTTGCCAAACAGACCGGCAATGCCCTGCTGGCGCAGACCGAAGAAAATCGGGAATTCATTTTCTTCATGAAGCGTAAATAATATCGCTGTATCGTTCCTCGGATAAAAAAACCCGCAATTCACATTGCGGGTTTTTTTTCGTCCGGCGCTTTCCGGCGCTTTACATCTCCGGATTACACCTCCGGATGGAAGCTTTCCGCGCGGCTGACCGGCCAATACTTTTCATAGACCTGATAGCGGAAATTGCCGGTCAGTAAATCGCCGGGTTCCAGGAATTTCAGCAATTCCGACAGCAGGCGCACTTCATGGTCGTTGATACGGCGCACGATATGATGGGCGCGCAGGGCCGAGACGTGCGGCAGCCCAGCGGCCTGCACCAGTTCCTGCAAGGCATGCAGCGTGGATTGATGGAAGCGGTAGACCCGTTCGGCCTTGTCCGGCACGACCAGCGCGCGGGCGCGAACCGGATTTTGCGTCGCCACGCCGGTGGGACAGCGGTCGGTATGGCAGCTTTGCGACTGGATGCAGCCCAGCGCGAACATGAAGCCGCGGCCGGCGTTGCACCAGTCGGCGCCCAGCGCCATGGTGCGGGCGATATCGAATGCGGTGATGATCTTGCCGGCGGCGCCGATTTTGACGCGGTCGCGCAGGCCGGCGCCGACCAGGGTGTTGTGCACCATCAGCAGGCCTTCCTGCAGCGGCATGCCGACGTGATCGGTGAACTCCAGCGGCGCCGCGCCGGTGCCGCCTTCAGCGCCGTCGACCACGATGAAATCGGGCACGATATTGGTCTGGAGCATGGCCTTGACGATGCCGAAAAATTCCCACGGATGTCCGATGCACAATTTGATTCCGACCGGTTTGCCGCCCGACAACGTACGCAGCTTTTCGACGAAATCGATCAGGCCCAGCGGCGTCGAAAACGAGGGATGCACCGCCGGCGAAACGCAATCGATGCCCATCGGCACGCCGCGCGTCAGCGAAATTTCCGGCGTGATCTTGGCGGCGGGCAGAATGCCGCCGTGGCCAGGCTTGGCGCCTTGCGAAAGCTTGACCGTGATCATCTTGACCTGGTCGTCGCGGGCCTGCTCGGCGAATTTTTCGTCGTTGAAGCTGCCGTCGGCGTTGCGGCAGCCGAAATAGCCGGAGGCAACCTGCCAGATCAGGTCGCCGCCGAATTCGCGGTGGTGCATCGAAATCGACCCTTCGCCGGTATCGTGCGCGAAGCGGCCCTTTTTGGCGCCGTGATTGAGCGCCCGTATCGCGTTGGCGGACAGCGCGCCGAAGCTCATCGCGGAAACGTTGAAAACCGACATTTCATAGGGTTTGGCCCGCCCCGCGCCGACGGTGACGCGGAAATCGCAGCTGGCGATCTTGGTCGGCGACAGCGAATGCCCGATCCATTCGTAGCCTTTCGACTTCACGTCGAGTTCTGTGCCGAACGGACGGGCATCCGCCTCGCCCTTGGCGCGCTGGTATACCAGGCTGCGTTTTTTGCGGGTAAAAGGTGCGCCGTCGTTATCGCCTTCGAAGAAATATTGACGAATTTCCGGCCGAATTGCTTCAAACAGGAACCGAAACTGCCCAAGTAGTGGATAATTGCGCAAAATAGCGTGGGGACGTTGCAATAAATCGCGCAAACCGAAGACTGTCAATAACAGCGGCGCAATCACCCATTCCCAGGCCAATGCCCCTTCCGCGGCCAGCACGAGAAACAGCAGCGTGCATGCGGAAAGTGCCCATAGCAACCAGTAGCGAAATGCGAACATAGCGGTCTTTCTCGAAAAAACGATGAATTGAACGGCTCGCGCAGGGCGCTTTGTGGCGCAGATTTTACACGAGTGGATATGTTTTTATCCCACAAATAATGGCGGATTCTGTGTCGTTGCCGCGCTGCAAATATCGTGGCATCGATATTGCTTAACAGTATTGTCATAAATAAATTAATAAGTGCACTTTGTATGCATGCGTCCAGAAACTTTATGAAAAGTGTATCGAGCAGCCCGTCCGGAGCAAGTCAGCCGCAGCAATTGCCGCCGCGGTCTTCGCATCTGTTGGAAACCCTGTTGGCCAATCTGGACGGCATGGTGTATCGCTGTCACGGAGACGGCGTTTTTATCATGGACTTCGTCAGCGAGGGTTGCCATGCCTTGCTTGGCTATCATCCCGAAGACCTGATGTCGGAACACGGCATTTCCTATCAGGAAATCACCTTCCCGGCGGACCGCGACCGCGTGCGCGACACGATCCGTCTCGGTCTGGCGCATCGCCGCCGCTATGAAATGGAATATCGCATCGTCCGCGCCGACGGCCAGGTGCGCTGGGTATGGGAGCGCGGCGTCGGCATTTTCAATGCGGACGGCAAGCTGGAGGCGATGGAGGGCTACGTCCAGGATATCGACGACCGCAAGCAGGCCGTGCAGGCGCTGCAGGAAGCCGAGCGCCGCTACCGCAGCATTTTCGAAAACGCCATTGAAGGTATTTTCCAGTCGACTCCGGAAGGCGGTTATCTGGCGGTCAATCCGACCCTGGCGCGCATCTACGGCTATGCCTCGCCGGATGAACTGATCGTCGGCCTGCGCGACATCGAACATCAGTTATATGTCGAACCTGAGCGGCGCAATGAATTCATGCGTCTGATGGTCGAGAACGGTTCGGTCAAGAATTTCGAATCGCGCATTTTCCGGCGCGACGGCCACATTATCTGGATTTCCGAAAACGCGCGCGCGGTGCGCGACGAAGCCGGCACGCTGCTGTTCTACGAAGGCACCGTCGAAACCATCACCGAGCGCAAGCTGTATGAAGAACAGATCCAGCACCAGGCCACGCATGATTCGCTGACCGGTTTGCCGAACCGCACCATGCTGCACAATTATCTGCAGCGCGCAATCCAGGCCGCCGATGCCGGCAGCAGCGTGCCGGCGGTGGTGTTCGTCGACCTGGACCAGTTCAAATACATCAACGACAGCCTTGGCCATCAGGCCGGCGACAAGCTGCTCAAAACCGTGGCCCAGCGCCTGGTCGCCTGCGTGCGCGACAGCGACATGGTGGCGCGCCAGGGCGGCGATGAATTCGTGATCGTGCTGGGAAACCAGCGCGATGAAGACAGCATTACCGAAGTGCTGCAGCGCATCCTGAACTCGGTGTCGCAGCCGTGGCTGATGGACGAACGCGAACTGAACATTACCTGCAGCCTGGGCATCAGCCGTTATCCGGAAGACGGCGAAGACGTCGAAACGCTGCTCAAGAACGCCGACTCGGCGATGTACAAGGCGAAGGAAGTCGGCCGCAACAACTTCCAGTTCTTCGCCAGCAACATGGATGCGCAGGTGCCGAATCATCTGGATATGCTGGTCAATTTGCGCCACGCCATCGAATACCAGGAATTCCAGCTGTATTACCAGCCCAAGATCAGCCTGGAAACCGGCCGCATTATCGGCGCCGAGGCCTTGATACGCTGGGACCTGGCCGATATCGGCATGGTGCCGCCCGCGCATTTCATCCCGTTCGCGGAACAGTCCGGCCTGATCGTGCCGATCGGCGAATGGGTATTGCGCACTGCTTGCGCCCAGAACCGGGCATGGCAGAGCGCCGGCCTGCCGGCGATTCCGGTGGCGATCAATCTGTCGCCGTACCAGATCAATCAGGACCTGGTGGCGATGGTGCAGCAGGTGCTGGCCGACACCAATCTGCAGGCCTGCTGCCTGGAACTGGAAATCACCGAAAACGTGGTGATGAAGGATGCCGAAAAAATCGTGGCGATGCTCAATGCGCTGAAAACCCTGGGTTTGCGGATTTCGGTCGACGATTTCGGCACCGGCTATTCCAGCCTCAGCTATCTGAAGCGCTTTCCCGTCGATGCATTGAAGATCGATCAGTCCTTTGTGCGCGATGTCGTGCACGACACCGACAGCGCGGCAATTGTAAAGGCCGTCATTTCGCTGGCGCATATCCTGAATCTGCGCGTGATCGCCGAGGGTGTGGAAACCCAGGCGCAATGCGATTTCCTGCGCGAAAACGGCTGCGACGACGTGCAGGGCTATTATTTCGGGCGTCCCATGTCGGTGCAGGATTTCGGCAAGGTTTTGCTGCTCGACAGCCGGAAAGCGTCATAGGCTTTCCTGTCTCTGACGCACAACAAATGACAATGCGCAAAATCTTTGTGCTAAACTCGCCTGCATATTCCAAAGTTGGAACGGCCTCCCATGGAGTCCTGCGGTAATTAGAAAAGTAAATTGCGCTGGCCTTGAACTTCAGCTTTCGCCTGAAGTTCGTTAATCTAGATTAATCAAGATCGATACACTCCGCTGCCTCTGGCGGCGACACATGCGACCGGCGTTGCTGGATGGTCGCAAGCTGTAAAACCGGATTCGTCCGCCAGCGGATCCAGCCGTCGACATGACCTGTGTCTGACTTGTCCGATTTGTCTGAATGACTGACCTTCTGCGCAGTAAACTGACCGACACATACCTTTGAAACGCCTTTCTACTAATACGTTGCTCAAGATCGTACATGAATACAACTGAGGCCAAGCGAGTCCTCGAGACGGCTTTGTTATGCACGCACGAACCGTTATCCCTTAACGATATCAAGAAGCTGTATGTTGCCCGGGAGGGCGAGGACAGCGAAGTCAGCGCCGACGATATCAGGCAGATGCTTGACGAATTGCGCACCGACTGGGACGACAAGGGCATCGAGGTCGTCACTTTGTCGACCGGCTGGCGCTTTCAAAGCCGCCCTGAAATGAAAATGTATCTGGATCGCCTGAATCCGGAAAAGCCGCCGAAATATTCGCGCGCGACGCTGGAGACGCTGGCCATCATCGCCTACCGCCAGCCGGTCACGCGCGGCGATATCGAAGAGATTCGCGGCGTGACGGTCAATACGCAAACCATCCGGATGCTGGAAGACCGCGGCTGGATCGAAGCCATCGGCCACCGCGATGTCCCCGGAAGGCCGGCGCTGTTCGCCACCACCCGGCGTTTCCTGGACGATCTGGGCCTGGCGGCGCTGGATCAGTTGCCGCCGCTGCAGGCGGTCGGCGTGGGCAGCGATCCGGAGGCGGAAGCCGCAGGGCTCGATCTGGGTCTCGCCGAAGGTAATTTGCTGGCCGATCTGAACCAATTCGAGAATGGCTTGCCCATGGATGATATGCCGGACCAGTTGTCGCTCGAAGATGCCGACACCGATGCCGACACTGCCGCGGATATGGCGATAGATGCAATAGTCGCCGCGGCCGAGGCCGAAATCGAGGCCGAAGCCGGCCCTGAAGCCGGGCATGAACAAGAACCTGAGCAAGAACCTGAGCCACAACCCGAACCCGAAACGCCGGCGCCGACGCCGGCAGACACCGATACCGATTTCTCCAATGACCAGGCGGCGGAAGCCGACGACACCGCGCCCGGTCGACATAACCACGACGTTAACAATGAACCCAATTAGTTCCAACGACCTGCCAGCGGCCGCCGATGGCGCCGCAGCTGCCGAACCGGCAGAAGGCAAAAAGCCCGTCAAGAAACGCGTTGCAAAGCCGAAGGCGGTAGCCGAGGCCGCAGCGGCCGCGCCGGACGCGCCCGCCGTGGCCGATGCGCCGAAAAAACGTGCGCCGCGCGCCAAGAAGGCCGAAGCCGCCGCCTTAGCGCCCGAGCCGGAAGCCGCCGTGGAAGCCGCGCCGAAGAGGACGCGCAAGCCGAAGGCCGCGGTTGCGGCATCGGCGGCGCCGGAAGCGCAGCCGCAGTCCGAGGCGCCGGCCGCCAAGGCTGCCGAAAAACAGCCCAAGGCAGCAGCGAAGGCCAAGCCGAAGCCGCTGGAATCGGCCGCATCCGATATGCCGGTGCTGGTTTCGATCACGGTCGGCGAGCCGGTCAACGCGGCGCCGGTGCAGTTCGACGTCAAGACGGAAGACAACAGCCGGCCGAAACCGGCCCGCCGCGGTGTGCGCGGACCGCGCGCATTACGCAACAACCGGGCCGCGCAGCGCGCCGCCGAAACCGTGCCGGGCACCTCGCCGATGGGCGTGTCGGATCAATTGGTGGACGGCAATGCCGCGGCGCATCCCGCCGCGCAGGCCGACCAGAACGGCGGCCGCAGCCAGGGGCAGCCGCGTGCGCAGCGCAACGATCGCCAGCAGCAGGGACCGCAGGGGCAACAGCGCGGCAAGAAGCAATTCGGCAAGGGCGCCGGTGGAAGCCAGGGCCAGGGCCAGCGCGGCAATCCGGCCGACGACGTCTTTTCATTCGTTACCTCGGACGCCTATGACAGCGCGGACGACGCCGACAACATCGGCAACCAGATCGGCCGCAACAAGCCCGCGCGCCGCGACCTGACCGCCGAGGACGATGCGCCGAAGCTGCACAAGGTATTGGCCGATGTCGGGCTCGGCTCGCGCCGCGACATGGAAGAATTGATCATTGCCGGCCGCGTTTCGGTCAACGGCGAACCGGCGCACATCGGCCAGCGCATTCTGCCGACCGACCAGGTGCGCATCAACGGCAAGCTGTTGCAGCGCAAGGTCAGCAAAAAGCCGCCGCGCGTGCTGGTATATCACAAGCCGGCCGGCGAAATCGTCAGTCATAACGATCCCGAAGGACGGCCGTCGGTCTTCGATCGGCTGCCGAACATGAAGGCGGCCAAATGGCTGGCTGTCGGACGGCTCGATTTCAACACCGAAGGACTGCTGCTGTTTACCAGCTCCGGCGATCTGGCCAACCGGCTGATGCATCCGCGCTACGGCATCGACCGCGAGTATGCGGTGCGCACGCTGGGCGAACTGGAAGAGGGCATGCGCCAGAAGCTGCTCAATGGCGTCGAACTGGAAGACGGCATGGCCCAGTTCTCGAAAATCGCCGACGGCGGCGGCGAAGGCGTCAATAAATGGTATCGCGTGACGATCGGCGAAGGCCGCAACCGCGAAGTGCGGCGCATGTTCGAGGCCATCGGCCTGACGGTGTCGCGCCTGATCCGCACCCGCTACGGCATGATGACCCTGCCGAACAGCCTGAAGCGCGGCCGTTGGGAAGAACTGGAAGAAAATGCCGTGCGCGAATTGCTGGTCGCCTGCGGCATGGACAAGGCCGCCGGCGCCGGCGTCGGCGCGAATGCCGGCGGCAAGCCGCGCGGCGATCGCAACAAGGGCGGGCAGGGCATGCCCAACGGCAACCGCATCGGCGGCAATTTCAACGCCAATCCGGCCGGCAATGCGGGCGGTTTCGGCGGACCCGCGCCGCGCCGCAACCAATGGCAAGGGCAAGGACAAGGCGGGCCGGGCAACAAGGGCGGCCAAGGGCAGGGATCCGGGCAGGGCAAGCCGGGCGGCGGCAAACCGCGCCAGCCGGACCCGCTGCAGACCGCATTGGGCTTTCCGGACGCGGGCCAGCGCCGCAATAACGGTCCGCGCGGACCGCGCGGCCAGTCGTCCTACGGCGCGGGCACCGGTTTGCCGGGCATGCAGCGCCGCCGCCCAAGGTAAAAACGGCATAAATAAACGCGGTATGCATCCCAATGAATTGAATATTGCGATGCATACCGTACTCGTTTATAATGCGCAAGTTAACGGCGGGATTAATTTTTATAAAAGTAATTTTGTAGTGCCCTGGGATGTTTCTTTGGGGTAACAAACGAAGATGGGCACTGGCCCATTTTTTTTTTGCTGAAAAGTTTGTATCGTGGTATTTCCCCTATAGCCTCTCGGCGGAGTTGATGTCTTGCAATTGCCTGATTTGATTGAAAAAACTGTCGCCGGCATGGGATATGAACTAGTCGACTTCGAAAGAGCCGCGCGCGGCCTGCTGCGGGTGTTCATCGATTTCGCGCCGGAGAATGCGGAGCAGGGCACGATCACGGTAGAAGATTGCGAAAAGGTTACGCATCAGTTGCTGCATGTATTTACCGTCGAAAATGTTGTGTACGAGCGTCTGGAGGTTTCGTCGCCGGGGCTGGATCGTCCGCTGAAGAAACTGGCCGACTATGTACGATTCGCGGATCGGGAAGCCATCGTGAAGCTGCGGGCGACCTTGCCCGGCGCGGGCAACCGCAAAACATTTCAGGGCCTGTTGCGCACGCCCGAGAATGGCAATTTGAAATTGGAATTCGAAACGAATGAAGGGCCGGCGGTGCTTGATTTTACGCTCGCCGATGTGGATAAGGCACATTTGGTGCCGCAAGTGGATTTTAGGAGTCGCAAAGCATGAGTCGCGAAGTTTTAGCATTGGTTGGCGCGCTGGCGCGTGAAAAAAACGTCGATGAAGAAGTCGTCTTCAGTTCGCTGGAGCATGCGCTTGCGCAGGCCACCAAGAAGCGTTACGAAGGCGAAGTCGATATCCGCGTGTCGATTAACCGCGAAACCGGCGTTTCCGAATCCTTCCGCCGCTGGCACGTTGTGCCCGACGACGCCGGCCTGCAATTGCCCGATCAGGAAGTGCTGCATTTCGAAGCGCTGGAACAGATTCCCGATATCGAAGTCGACGACTATATCGAAGAGCCGATCGAATCGATCGACGTCGGCCGCCGTTTCGCGCAGGACACCAAGCAAGTCGTGCTGCAGCGCATCCGCGATGCCGAGCGCGAACAGATCCTGGCCGACTTCCTCGAGCGCGGCGATTCCCTGGTTACCGGCACCATCAAGCGCATGGAACGCGGCGACGCGATCGTCGAATCGGGCAAGGTGGAAGCCCGCCTGCCGCGCGATCAGACGATCCCGAAAGAGAACCTGCGCATCGGCGACCGCGTCCGCGCCTATATCCAGCGCATCGAACGCAATGCCCGCGGCCCGCAGGTGATCCTGTCGCGCACCGCGCCGGAATTCATCATGAAGCTGTTCGAACTGGAAGTGCCGGAAATCGAACAGGGTTCGCTGGAAATCAAATCGGCTGCGCGCGATCCCGGCGTGCGCGCCAAAATCGCGGTGTATACCGCCGACAAGCGGATCGATCCGATCGGCACCTGCGTCGGCATGCGCGGCTCCCGCGTCCAGGCCGTCACCGGCGAGCTGGGCGGCGAACGCGTCGACATCGTGCTGTGGTCGGAAGACCCGGCGCAATTCGTCATCGGCGCGCTGGCGCCGGCGAATGTCTCGTCGATCGTGGTCGATGAGGAAAAGCATGCGATGGACGTTGTGGTCGATGAAGAAAACCTGGCCATCGCAATCGGCCGCGGCGGCCAGAATGTGCGCCTGGCGGCGGAGCTGACCGGCTGGCAGATCAACATCATGACGGCGGAAGAATCGGCCGACAAGTCGGCACAGGAAACGGCGTATATCCGTACCCTGTTCATGGAAAAACTGGACGTCGATCAGGAAGTCGCCAACATCCTGGTCGATGAAGGTTTCGCCAGCCTGGAAGAGATCGCCTATGTGCCGATCAACGAAATGCTGGAAATCGAATCCTTCGACGAAGACACTGTCAACGAATTGCGCACCCGCGCCCGCGACGCGCTGGTCAGCGAAGCGATTGCGTCCGAAGAAGGCCTGGACGGCATGGATGAGGCGCTGGTCAATTTCGAAGGCATGGAGCGCGTAGTGGCCGGCAAGCTGGGCCTGGCGGGCATCAAGACGCTGGACGCCTTCGCGGCCATGGCGTACGACGAATTCGGCGCCGTGCTGGCGCTGCCGGCCGAACGCGCCCGCGCATTGATTGAAAACGAATTTGCAGATGTGACAGACGATGAGATGAAACTTATCGATGCGAAATACGATGAGCATGCGAAAGCATTGCAGGCCGCTGCATGGAAATATGCGGAAGGCAAGCAGTAAGCTGATGCGCAGTATCGTTGCATCATCATCAGCCGAGTCACATAGAAAAGAGGATTGAATGGCAAGTAACAATGTAGCCCAATTTGCCACCGAGCTGAACATGCCGGCGGATTTACTGCTGACGCAGTTACGTTCCGCCGGTGTCGAGAAGAGTGCAGCCAGCGACGCCCTGTCGAAGGACGACAAGGATCGCTTGCTCGAGCATCTGCGCCGCGCGCGCGGCGCCGCACCGGATAGTGACAAGAAGAAGATTACGCTGACGCGTAAGGAAACGACCGAAATCAAACAGGCCGATGCCACCGGCAAGTCGCGCACGATCCAGGTTGAAGTGCGCAAGAAGCGCACTTTCGTCAAGCGCGACGAACCGGCCGCGGCTGAAGAGACTGCGCCGGCCGCCGTGGCCGCCGCGCCTGCCGTTCCGGCAGCGCCGGTCATCGACGAAGCCGAAGTGGCGCGCCGCGCGGAAGAAGCGCGCCGCCAGGCTGAACTGATCGCGCGCCAGGAAGCCGATCTGCGCGAAAAGCAGGAGCGCCTGGCGCAACTGGAAGCCGAAAAACTGGCGCAAGCCAAGGCCGCTGAAAAAGCCGAACAGGAAGCCCGCAAGGCGATCGCGGCCCAAGCACAGCAGCCGGTCACGGTGACTGCTGCCGCAGCCGCCGACGATGCGGCCAGCGCCGCCGCGGACGCGGAAAAGCGCGCCGCGGTCGAAGTGACGAAGAAAAAGAACGAAGCCGCCGCCAAGGACGCCGCTGAAAAGGCCGAGGTCACCGAGCGCGCCCGCAAGGCCGTTGCCGACGAAGTCGCCCAGATCAAGGCGATGATGAATGCGCCGCGCAAAGCCGTGAAAGCGCCGGAACCGGCGCCCGCGCCGGCCGCGGCCAAGACTTCCGAAGGCACCTTGCACAAGCCGGCCGATAAAAAGCCGGGCGAAAAGAAAGACGACAAGAAGCCGGCGGTGGTCGACAAGAAATCGATCAAGTCCGCCAACGTGTCTTCGACATGGCAGGACGACGCCGCCAAGAAGCGCGGCCTGGGCATCAAGACGCGCGGCAATACCGGCGGCGGCCGCGATGGCTGGCGCGCGGGTCCGAAGGGCCGCCGCGGCGGTCATCACGAAGATCGCGAAACCAATTTCCAGGCGCCGACCGAAGCGGTGGTCAAGGACATTCACGTGCCGGAAACCATTACCGTGGCCGAATTGGCGCACAAGATGTCGGTCAAGGCTTCCGAGGTCATCAAGCATTTGATGAAATTGGGCCAGATGGTCACCATCAACCAGGTGCTGGACCAGGAAACCGCGATGATTCTGGTCGAGGAAATGGGACACACCGCGCATGCGGCCAAGCTGGACGATCCTGAAGCATTGCTGGAAGACGGCGAGGAACACGCCGACGCCGAGGCATTGCCGCGGGCGCCGGTGGTGACCGTCATGGGCCACGTCGATCACGGTAAAACCTCGCTGCTGGATTACATCCGCCGCACCAAGGTGGCTTCCGGCGAAGCCGGCGGCATCACGCAGCATATCGGCGCTTACCACGTCGAAACGCCGCGCGGCATGATTACCTTCCTCGATACGCCGGGCCACGAAGCGTTTACCGCGATGCGTGCGCGCGGCGCCAAGGCAACCGATATCGTGATCCTGGTGGTCGCCGCCGATGACGGCGTCATGCCGCAAACGCGCGAAGCCATTGCTCACGCCAAGTCCAGCGGCGTGCCGCTGGTGGTGGCGATCAACAAGATCGACAAGCCGGGCAGCAATCTGGATCGCGTCAAGCAGGAACTGATCGCCGAACAGGTGGTGCCGGAAGAATACGGCGGCGAATCGCCGTTCATCCCGGTATCGGCCAAGACCGGCGAAGGCATCGATACGCTGCTCGAAAACGTACTGCTGCAAGCCGAAGTGCTGGAACTGAAAGCGCCGACCACCGTGCCGGCGCGCGGCCTGGTGATTGAATCGCGTCTGGACAAGGGACGCGGTCCGGTGGCGACGATCCTGGTGCAGTCCGGCACGCTGCGCCGCGGCGACGTTGTGTTGGCAGGCTCCAGCTATGGCCGCGTGCGCGCCATGCTGGACGAAAACGGCAAGAGCATCGCCGAAGCCGGTCCGTCGATTCCGGTTGAAATCCAGGGCCTGACCGAAGTGCCGGTATCCGGCGAAGAAGTGCTGGTCATGTCGGATGAGCGCAAGGCGCGCGAAATCGGCCTGTTCCGCCAAGGCAAGTTCCGCGACGTCAAGCTGGCCAAGCAACAGGCGGCCAAGCTGGAAAACATGTTCGAGAACATGGGCGAAGGCGAAGTCAAGAACCTGCCGATGATCATCAAGACCGACGTTCAGGGTTCGCAGGAAGCGCTGGTGCAGACCTTGCAGAAACTGTCGAACGACGAAGTCCGCGTGCAGGTGGTGCATGCCGCGGTCGGCGGCATCAGCGAGTCCGACGTCAACCTGGCGGTTGCGGCCAAGGCCGTCATCATCGGCTTCAACACGCGGGCGGATGCGTCCGCGCGCAAGCTGGCCGAAGCCAACGGCGTCGACATTCGCTACTACAACATCATTTACGATGCGGTGGACGAAATCAAGGCGGCGATGTCGGGCATGCTGGCGCCGGAGAAGCGCGAGCATTCGCTGGGCCTGGTCGAGATCCGCCAGGTCATCCTGGTCAGCAAGGTCGGCACGATCGCCGGCTGTTATGTGCTGGAAGGATTGGTCCGCCGCGGTTCGATGGTGCGCCTGCTGCGCAACAACGTCGTGCTCTGGACCGGCGAACTCGATTCGCTGAAGCGCTTCAAGGACGACGTCAAGGAAGTCAAGGCCGGCTTCGAATGCGGTTTGTCGCTGAAGAACTACAACGAAATCGAAGTGGGCGATCAGCTCGAGATTTTCGAAGTGCAGGAAATCGCACGGACCATGTAGTTTTTTCAAGGCGGGGCGGCCCTGGCTGGCCCCGCATGATGCAGATAGCGCGACCTTTATTGGTCGCGTTGTCGCTTAGATAGGATGTATGGCTAAACATAGTAAATCGATTCCTGGACGCGGCCTGCGTGTGGCAGACCAGATCCAGCGCGATCTTTCCGAAATCATTGCGTTCGAGTTGAAAGACCCGCGCGTGGGCATGATCACGATCACCGAAGTGCAGGTCACGCCGGATTACGCCCATGCCAAGGTTTTTTTCACGATGCTCAGCGACGATCCGGCCGCCATCCAGAATACTGTCGACGGCCTGACCAAGGCCGCCGGCTACATGCGCGGCCAGCTCGGCCGCCGGCTCAGCATCCATACCTTGCCGGCGCTGCATTTCTTCCACGACGGCTCGACCGCGCGCGGCATCGAAATGTCGAAGCTGATCGACCAGGCGCTGAGCACGCAGGCCAAGGAAGACGGCGAAGCGTAAGTTTCAACGATTCTCATGGCGCAGTCCCCCATCAAAAAAATCCGCCTGTCGATCGACGGCGTGCTCTTGCTGGATAAGCCTGTCGGTTTTTCCAGCAACGATGCGCTGATCAAGGCGAAGCGTCTGCTGAACGCGAAAAAGGCCGGCCACACCGGCACGCTGGATCCGTTCGCCACCGGCCTGTTGCCGCTGTGCTTTGGCGAAGCGACCAAATTTTCGCAAGATCTGCTCGAGGCGGACAAGTCCTATGAAACCGTAGTGCATCTGGGCATCAGCACCAGCACCGGCGATACCGAAGGCGACGTCATCGGGCGCAGCGATGCGGTACCGGCGACGGCGCTGCCGATCGAAACCGTGCTGGCGGCATTCCGCGGACCGATCGAGCAAGTGCCGCCCATGCATTCGGCGCTCAAGCGCGACGGCAAGCCGCTGTACGAATATGCGCGCGCCGGCATCACGCTGGAACGGGAAGCGCGCCGCGTCATCATCCACGAACTGACCCTGCTCGACTACGCCGCGCCTTATCTGCGCCTGCGCGTGAAGTGCAGCAAGGGAACCTACATACGCGTGCTGGGCGAGGATATCGGCAAGGCTTTGGGATGTGGCGCGCATCTGAACGCTTTGCGCCGCATTGCGGTCGGCGCTTTGACTTTGGACGGTTGCCTGACGCTGGATGCATTGGCCGCCTGTCCCGAAAGCGGGCGCGGCGCCTTGCTGATGCCGGTGGACGGCCTGCTGTCGTCGTTTCCGGCGATCCTGCTGCCGCCGGCGCTGGCGCAGCGATTCTCGCATGGGCAGCGGCTCTCGCTGGGCAAGGAAGGCGTGCCGCTGCCGGAACCGGCGCCGGATGAGGGCGCCAGGGTACGTGTCTACGATAGCGAAAACGGGCGATTGCTCGGCACCGGCCTGATCCGCGAATTCGCGGTGCTGGCGCCGGAGCGCCTGGTCGCCCCGGCGGCGCCCGTGGTGTCGGCAACTCTTTGAAAATACGGGGATTTCCCGATTTCATGCGCCGCAGCATGTTATAATCTTCGGCTATTTCAAATTCCGCAGCATATTCAGCAATAACTCAGCACCACCAACCGTTAAAAACGACCATGTCAAAAAACAAACGCGCTATTCGTAACATTGCCATCATCGCTCACGTCGATCACGGCAAAACCACGCTTGTCGACCAGTTGCTGCGTCAATCAGGCACTTTCCGTGACAATCAGCACGTCGATTCGCGCGTGATGGATTCGAACGATATCGAAAAAGAACGCGGCATTACCATTCTGTCCAAGAATTGCGCGGTCGAATACAACGGCACCCACATCAACATCGTCGACACCCCGGGCCATGCCGACTTCGGCGGCGAAGTCGAGCGCGTGCTGTCGATGGTCGACAGCGTGCTGCTGCTGGTCGATGCGGTTGAAGGTCCGATGCCGCAAACGCGTTTCGTGACGCGCAAGGCGCTGGAGCTGGGCCTGAAGCCGATCGTCGTCGTCAACAAGATCGATCGTCCGGGCGCGCGTCCCGAGTGGGTCATCAACGCCACCTTCGAACTGTTCGACAAGCTCGGCGCGACCGAAGAGCAACTCGATTTTCCGATCGTCTACGCTTCGGCGCTGAACGGCTATGCCGGTTTGAGCTCGGACGTGCGCGAAGGCAACATGACGCCGCTGTTCGATGCCGTGCTGGAACACGTTCCAGCGCGCGAGGATGATCCGGACGGTCCGCTGCAACTGCAAATCACTTCGCTGGAATATTCATCGTACGTCGGCAAGATCGGCGTCGGCCGCATTCTGAGCGGTCGCGTCAAGGCATTGCAGGACGTCGTGATCATGAACGGTCCCGACGACAAGCCGGTCAAGGCGCGCATCAATCAGGTTCTGACGTTCAAGGGCCTGGACCGCGTGCTGGTCGATGAAGCGCTGGCCGGCGACATCGTGCTGATCAACGGCATCGAGGAAATCGGCATCGGCACCACGATTTGCGCGCCGGATGCCCCGAACGGCCTGCCGATGCTGAAGGTCGACGAACCGACCCTGACGATGAACTTCATGGTCAACAACTCGCCATTGGCCGGACGCGAAGGCAAATTCGTCACCACGCGCCAGATCAAGGACCGTCTGGACCGCGAACTCAAGGGCAATATGGCCTTGCGCGTGGTGCAGGCCGAAAACGACGATTCGACCTACGAAGTATCGGGCCGCGGCGAATTGCATCTGACGATCCTGATCGAAAACATGCGTCGCGAAGGCTATGAACTGGCCGTCTCGCGTCCGCGCGTGGTGTTCAAGATGGTCGACGGCGAACGTCACGAGCCGTATGAAAACCTGACGGTCGATGTCGAGGAAGCCAACCAGGGCGGCGTGATGGAAGAACTCGGCCGCCGCCGCGGCGATCTGCAAAATATGGAACCGGACGGCAAGGGCCGTGTGCGTCTCGAATACCGCATTCCTGCGCGCGGCCTGATCGGCTTCCAGGGCGAATTCATGACGCTGACGCGCGGCACCGGCCTGATGAGCCACGTGTTCGACGAATACGCGCCCGTCGACAATACCAAGGGCGATCTCGGCGGCCGCCGCAACGGCGTGCTGATTTCGCAGGACGACGGCGCCGCTGTCGCCTATGCCATCTGGAAACTGCAAGATCGCGGCCGCATGTTCGTCAGCCACAACGATCCGGTTTATGAAGGCATGATCATCGGCATTCACTCGCGTGATAACGATCTGGTCGTCAACCCGATCAAGGGCAAGCAACTGACCAACGTGCGTTCTTCCGGTACCGACGAAGCGGTGCGCCTGGTGCCGCCGATCACGATGTCGCTGGAATACGCGGTTGAATTCATCGATGACGACGAACTGGTTGAAGTCACGCCGAAGAGCATTCGCCTGCGCAAGCGCTTCCTGAAAGAGCATGAGCGTAAAAAGGCATCGCGCGACGCTTGATGATCGCCGGTCTGTAAGAAATCAAATACCGCAATCAGGGCGAAAAAAAGCGAAATCTTCGGATTTCGCTTTTTTTATGGCTGTTGATTTCAAGATATTCGATTTAATAATATCTGGTATTTGTATTATAAAGAGGACGACTTACATGAGAATCGTTATTATGCAGATTGTCTCCTCCAACTCCTCATAAAGAATTGGATTTTCCCGCAGCTTCGGCTCGCGGGATTTTTTTTGTCCAAAATGTGTCCAATCTTCTGTTCGGCCCATTTGAGTGCATTTATCTGCTGCATCGCAGAATGACGTGCGCTCGTTTATGGTGCAGAATGATCCCGCAGTATAAAAAATCCACTCTCGTTAGAGGAGTGAGAGGAGACAGAAAGCCCGCGACGTCAAACGTCGCGGGCTTTTTTATTGGCGCTATACCAGCGCTTCGAAGGCTTCCAGCGCAACCGGGCGGCTGAACAGATATCCCTGATAGGCGTGACAGCCCATATGGGCCAGCAGATGGCGTTGCGATTCTATTTCGACGCCCTCCGCGATGACCATCAAGCCCATGCTCTCGGCCAGCACGATGACCAGTTTGGCGATGGCGGCGTCGTTGGTATCGACCAGGATATCCCGCACAAAGCTTTGATCGATCTTCAATTGATCCAGCGGCAAGCGTTTCAGATAAGACAGCGAGGAATAGCCGGTGCCGAAATCGTCGAGCGAAAAGCCGACGCCTTTCACTTTCAGCGCGGACATTTTTTCAATGATTTCCTGCACATTGTGCACCAGCATGCTTTCGGTCAGTTCCAGTTTCAATCGCTTCGGATTGGCCCCGGTGTCGGCCAGCACCGCCAGCACCTGATCGACGAAATCCGCCTGGCGGAATTGATGCGCGCTGACGTTTACCGCCAGCGTGAGCGAGGACAGCGCCGGCTGCGAGGCCCATTGCGCCAACTGGCGGCAAGCGCTTTCCAGCACCCAATGGCCCAATGGCAGGATCAGCCCGGTTCTTTCGGCCAGCGAAATGAATTCGCCCGGCATGATGACGCCGCGCTCCGGATGCTGCCAGCGCACCAGGACCTCGGCGCCGGTCACGCGCAATTCGCCGACGATCTGCGCCTGGTAATGCAAGACCAGTTGCCCTTCGGCGATGGCGCGCCGCAATTCGTCTTCCAGTGCGGCTTGCGCCTTCAGGGCGTGCTCCATATACGGATCGAAAAAGCGCCACGCATTGCGTCCGGCTTCCTTCGCCTTGTACATGGCGAGGTCGGCCTGCTTCATCAATTGGTCGTTGCCGACCGTGTCTCCCAGAAAGGCGGTGGTGCCGATGCTGGCCGTGCTGTAATAAGGCACTTCGCCGAGCAGATAGGGCTGGCTCAGCGCGGCGCGGATCTTCTCGCTGATCTTGCCGATCTGCGTTGCGACATCGTTGCCGGCGACCGCCATTTCGGCAAGAACGATCACGAATTCGTCGCCGCCCAGGCGCGCCACGGTGTCGCGCTCGCGCACGCATGGAAGCAGGCGTTGCGCCACTTGCGTGAGCAGCAAATCGCCGATGTCATGTCCGAGGGTGTCGTTGAGCGTCTTGAAATTATCCAGGTCGACGAACAGCAGCGCGCCGTATTTGCCGCTGCGCTTGCTGGCCGCTATCGACTGCTGCAGGCGATCGAGCAGCAAAGTCCGGTTCGGCAAGCCGGTCAATTGATCGAAGAAGGCCAGGTTGTCGATTTTTTCCTTTACCAGTTGGCGTTCCAGCGTCAATTCGCGCCGCCGCTTCTGGACGAGCCACAATCCCAGCGCGCAGGCGAGCGCCAGGGCGGCGAGCAACAGGCTTTGCAGCGCGGTGTTTTTGCGCAGGGGCGCGAGCAGCACCGCCTCGTCGCGGCTCAGTCCGACCACCAATGGGTGGTCCATGCGCAGCGTTGGCAAATCGATGGTGTGGATGGCGATCAGGCGCTCATCGCCGGAGGCGTACACCACGCCGTTGAATATGCTGGTGGCTTTTCCGCTTTCCATATGGCGCCGGAAGAAGGTGCCGGGCTGGTTCAGGTCGGTGCCGCGAATCCTGGTCGATCTTGGCGACGTCACAAAAACCACGCCGTCGCCATGGGCGATCGACGAGCGCATATCCGACGCGTAAAGCACCGAATCGAGCAGCGTGGAAAAATATTCCGGCACCAGGCTGACGATTACAATGCCGCCGAAACTGCCGTCGGGCGCGGGAATGACGCGGAACATGCTGATGACAAAACTGTCCAGAACGGTTTGAAACGGCGCACTGACGTGCAGGATGCCGGGATCGGGATTCTGCAGCGCGGTCTGAAAGTATTTGCGCTGCAGGAAATTCATGCCGATCAGCGTATCGTTGCTGGAGGAAATCACGTTCCCATTGGCATTGATGATCAGGATCGGCCGAATGCCGATCAACGTATCGTTGATGACCTGCAACTGATGATTGGCATATTTGAGCCCATCGTTTTTCGCTTGCCAGGAAGGCAGGTCGTGCAGAATATTTTCGATGACCCGATTGGCCAGCTGCAACTGCGGCGTCAGGTTTTTTTCGACCAGCGCCGCCTGGGCGGAGAGATGTTCTTCCTCGCGCGCCTTGATGCGGCAGTACTCATCGTGCTGAAAATAAGCGATGCCGCCGGCCAGCACCAGAACGGTACTGATTAGAAGAAGCCATTCGGCGAAGATGCGGCGGCCGCTGGGCCAGGCTTCAGTCGAACTCATCGTGAATTGCGACGCAATCCGGCGGCAGCCTTATCGCAGACGACATGCAGCATCGTCGATCGATCCCCTGACAGCCCCCCGGCCCGCCGCAAATACTCCTTGGAATTTAGAATATTGGACAATCTGCCCGCATTATACTATTTGAACTATGCGGAAAATGCCGGAATCGATTGATTTATCAGCGTTTTTTGCATAAGTGTTGCATTGCGGCGGCGATGGCGCCGGCCATCCCCGGACTGCGTATAATTGCATCCCGAAGCATCGCATCATCCAATTTATGAACACTAAAACTCCTGCATCCAGGCGAACCATATCGGTCGCGCCCATGATGGACTGGACCGACCGCCATTGCCGCATGTTCCACCGCCAGATCACGCGGCACAGCTGGCTGTATACGGAAATGGTCACCACCGGCGCCTTGCTGCACGGCGATGTTGCGCGGCATCTCGATTTCAACGAGGAAGAGCATCCTGTCGCTTTGCAACTGGGCGGCAGCGAGCCGGCCGATCTGGCGAAAAGCGCCCGGCTCGGGCAGCAATGGGGCTACGATGAGATCAACCTGAATTGCGGTTGTCCGTCCGAGCGGGTCCAGCGTGGAGCCTTCGGCGCCTGCCTGATGGCGGAACCGGCATTGGTCGCCGACTGCGTCAAGGCCATGCGCGACGCGGTGTCGATCGATGTCACCGTCAAGCACCGCATCGGCATCGACGATGTCGAATCCTATGATTTCGTGCGCGATTTCGTCGGCGTCATCGCCGCGGCCGGCTGCCATACTTTTATCGTCCACGCCCGCAATGCGGTGCTCAAAGGGCTCAGTCCCAAACAGAATCGCGAAATTCCGCCGCTGAAATACGATTTTGCCTATCGCCTCAAACAGGATTTTCCGGAATTGGAAATCATTATCAACGGCGGCATCAAGACCCAGGCTGAAATCGATCTGCATCTGACCCGCCTGGATGGCGTCATGCTGGGCCGCGAGGCATATCACAATCCATTCCTGATGGCCGGTTTCGACGCCCGTTATTACGCCGATCTGCCGCGTGACGAGGCCATGACCACGCGCGCGGCCGTGATCGAGCGCATGCTGCCTTATGCCGAGGCGCAACTGGCGCGCCACGGCGGCGCCGGCCTGCGCCTGAACAGCATCACCCGCCATATGCTGGGATTGATGGCCGGCATGCCCGGCGCGCGCATGTTTCGCCAGATTTTGTCGGATTCCACCAGGCTGGCCGGCGGCGATCCCCGCCTTTTGCTGGAAGCCATGGGACGCATGCAACTGGTCGATCTGGAATAGGCCGCTCACAATGCCGCAATTCTGAATATGCGGCAGTTAAATCCTTTAGAATGGCATCCTCTCAAGGAAAACCGCCCATAACAGCCATGTCCGCCACGTCCATTGCCTCTACCGAAGAAATCGTTGCCGAACTGCGCGCAGGGCGCATGGTCATCCTGGTCGACGAGGAGGATCGCGAAAACGAAGGCGATATTGTGCTGGCTTCGGATTTTGTGACGCCGGAAGCCATCAATTTCATGGCCAAGCATGCGCGCGGCCTGGTTTGCCTGACCCTGACGGAGGCGCATTGCGCCCAGCTCGAACTGGGCATGATGACAACGCGCAACGGCACCTCGTTCGGCACCAATTTCACGGTATCGATCGAAGCGGCCGAAGGCGTCACCACCGGCATTTCGGCGGCCGACCGGGCCCGCACGATCCAGGTCGCCGCCGCCAAAAACGCCAAGCCGTCCGATATCGTGCAGCCCGGACACATTTTTCCGGTGCGCGCGCAAAAGGGTGGCGTGCTGATGCGCGCCGGCCATACCGAAGCCGGCTGCGACCTGACGCAAATGGCCGGCCTGACGCCGTCGGCGGTGATCTGCGAAATCCTGAAGGACGACGGCACCATGGCGCGCCTGCCGGATTTGATCGAATTCGCCGCGATGCACCAATTGAAAATCGGTACAATCGCCGACCTGATCCATTACCGCAATCAGCACGAAAGCATTATCGAACGCAAGGCTGAACGCAGCATGCAGACGGTCCACGGCGCATTCCGGGCGATCGCCTATCGCGATACGCCAAGCGGCGGCGCGCATCTGGCGCTGGTGCACGGCACGGTGACGCCGGATCAGGAAACGCTGGTGCGCGTGCATCAGCCGGTGTCGATCCTGGATCTGCTGGAAGCCGAGGCCACCACGCATACCTGGAATATCGCCTCGGCGATGGCGGCGATCAAGGCGGCGCCGAGCGGTGTGCTGGTGCTGCTCAACTGCGAGGAATCGGCCGAGCAGATGTTTGAACAATTCAAGGCGCTCAACGCCAGCGGCGGCGAGAAGACATCGGCATCGGCATCGGCGCCGGCGCCGGCCAGCCGCGGCGCCGGCGTCGATCTGCGCACCTACGGCATCGGCGCGCAGATTCTGAAGGATCTGGGCGTGCGCAAAATGAAATTGATGGCGAGCCCGCGTAAAATGCCGTCCATGGTCGGGTTCGACCTGGAAGTGTCAGGCTACCAGGCCAAGCCGGGAAAATAATTTTCACAATGCAATTGTCTTACCCAACCTCGTTCAACCGCATTTGCGCTTTATTGCGCTGAAGGAAAAGTCATGACAATTGGAAGCTACGAATCGAATTTCGACGGCGAAGGCCTGCGTATCGGCATCGTGCAATCGCGCTTCAACGAAGATGTATCGCACGGCCTGCTGGCTTCGTGCCTGGCCGAACTGAAGCATCTCGGCGTGCAGGATGAAGACATATTGCACGTCAGCGTGCCGGGCGCGCTGGAAATTCCGCTGGCGCTGCAGAACATGGCGCAAACCGATCAGTTCGATGCGCTGGTCGCCGTCGGCGCGGTGATTCGCGGCGAGACATATCATTTCGAATTGGTGGCCAACGAGTCCGGCGCGGGCATTACCCGGGTTGGCCTGGACAGCGGCATTCCGATTGCCAATGCGGTGCTGACCACCGAAACCGAAGAGCAGGCCGAGGCGCGCATGGCGGCCAAGGGCGCCGAAGCGGCGCGCGCCGCGGTCGAGATGGCGAATCTGGCGATTGCGCTGGAAGAGTTGGCCGAAGCGGCGGAGGACGAATAATCATTATGTCTAATAAAGCACCGCTGCACGCCAATCCCAGCAAAAACCGCACGCCGCGCCATCGCGCGCGCGAGTTCGCATTGCAAGGCCTCTATCAATGGCTGCTCAATAACGAAGACGTCGGCGCCATCGAAGCGCATATTCGCGAGGCGCACGGCTTCGACAAAGCCGACGCGGAACATTTCGACGCTTTGCTGTACGGCGCGATCAAGGACGTCGAAGCGTTGCGCGAAGGCCTGGCGCCGCTGATCGACCGTTCGATCAAGGAACTCTCGCCGGTTGAGCACGCCGCCTTGCTGATCGGCGCCTACGAACTGCAGAATCATGTCGAGATTCCCTATAAGGTTGTCATCAACGAAGCGGTCGAACTGACCAAGTCTTTCGGCGGCATCGACGGCCACAAGTATGTCAACGGCGTATTGGACAAATTCGCGCTGCGCACGCGTGAAACCGAAGTGCAGGCCAACCGCAGATAATTTCTTTCGCTTGTTCCCGAAGTCCGGCCTGTCATGAGCTTTCCTGAAATCGCAGCACGGCTGCACAATATCGCGCCATTCCATGTCATGGAACTGGCCAAGATCGCTGCATCCCTGGAGCAGCAAGGCCGCCACATGATCCATATGGGCATCGGCGAGCCGGACTTCACCGCGGCGCCTGCGGTGGTAGAGGCGGCCCACCGCGCGATGATCGAAGGGAAAATGCAATATACCTCGGCGACCGGCTTGCCGGCTTTGCGCGAGGCGATTGCGGAACACTATCTGCGGATATATGGATTGGCGATCGCGCCGTCGCGGATCGTCGTCACGGCCGGCGCTTCCGCCGCGCTGCTGCTGGCCTGCGCGGCGCTGGTCGAACGCGGTGCGCAGGTGCTGATGCCCGATCCCTGCTATCCGTGCAACCGGCATTTCGTCGCCGCGTTCGACGGCGAGGCGAAGATGATCGCCAGCGGTCCCGAACACCGTTTCCAGTTGACCGGCGACATGGTGCGCCGGCATTGGTCCGACGCCACGCGCGGCGTGCTGCTTGCCTCGCCTTCCAATCCGACCGGCACCTCGATTGCGCCTGATGAATTGGCGCGCATTGCCGACGTGGTGCGCGAACATGGCGGCTTTACCATCGTCGATGAAATCTATCAGGGCCTGTCGTATGAGGGCGCGCCGTTTTCCGCCTTGTCGCTGGGCGAAGACATCATTGTCATCAACAGTTTTTCCAAGTATTTCAATATGACGGGGTGGCGGCTGGGCTGGCTGGTGCTACCGCCGCAATTGGTGCCGCAGATCGAGAAGCTGGCGCAGAACCTGTTCATTTGCCCGTCCTCGATCGCGCAGCATGCGGCCCTGGCCTGCTTTACGCAGGAATCGCGGACCGAGTATGAAGCGCGCAAGCAGGAGTTCAAGCGCCGCCGCGACTATATCGTGCCGGCATTGATCTCTCTCGGCTTCAAGGTGCCGGCGCTGCCGGACGGCGCGTTTTATGTGTATGCCGATTGCAGCGCATTGTTGAACGACGCCGCGCCCGACGCGGACAGCCTCACCCTCGCGCTCATGCACCAGGCCGGCGTAGTAGTCGTGCCGGGACTGGATTTCGGTCCCTTTACCGCGCAACGCTACATTCGCGTCTCGTACGCGACCTCGATGGAAAATCTGCAGGAAGCTGTCCGAAGAATGCAATTGTTCTTCGGCAAATAAAAAAGGGCCGGACAATTGTCCGGCCCTTTTTTCGATTGCCGCATCAACCAATAAAGATCAAATCAAAGACTGACCATCTTCTCATTCGAATCCGGTTTGGCGTGGTCGGTTTCGGCGATATCGGCGCCATTGGAGGCAACCGGCGCTTCGCTTGGCTGTTTAGGCGCTGCAACAGGCGCTTTTACCGATGCCGTCAGCACGAAAGGCGATACCGCCTTGCCGGCGGCCACTTCTCTCAGGCGATAGTACTCGGACATGACCTTGGCGCCATAGCCGCCATCGTTTTCATAACCCGCCGCACCGACATAGGTCTTCAAACCGGCTTCGATCGAACCGCCGCGTGTTACATATTCTTTCAAAATAAGCGAGCCTACTTTGATGTTTGCGACCGGATTGAGCGCTGCCTTGATGCCGCCGAGATCCTCGAACTTGTCATGATGGATCTTGGACATGACCTGCATCAGGCCTTGCGCGCCGACCGGGCTTTCCGCGAACGGGTTGAAGCTCGATTCGATCGCCATTACGGCCAGGATCAGCAGGGGATCCAGCTTGATGTCCTTGGCCGTGACGTAGGCAGCCGATACCAGCATGTTGGCCGCGTCGCCGGCGACGTGGTAACGCTTGGCCAGCCAGTTGGTGACCAGTTTCTGCTGGCGTTCGGTGCCGATCAAGGCGCGTTCCTCGGCGGTCAGGGCCGCAGGCGTGGCAACCAGCACGGCCGCGGATTGTGGAACGTTCATCAGATTGCTCAAGGGCGGCGGCGTCACGTTCTGGTCCGCGGCTGTTTCGGGGGTTTCTTCGCTTGTGAATGGCGAGTGCGCCATGACACGGTCCGCGAAGGCCGGATTGAAGAACATCGCGGCCAAAACGGTCAAGGCGGCGACGCCTGTGACGGTGACCAGGTAATGCGCTGTAGTAAACAATTTTTTGATGCTTGCCCCGGACCAGGTCCGGCGGGCGGGATGTTGCACCATGTATTCGGCGTCTTGCGATGCCTGTATAGCGTGGTTTGGCATTGATCCTCCAAAATAATTGCGTGACAGTCAAAGCGCGGCGGGTCTCATGTGCCAGGGCTCGGCCGTCATCGCAACTGGATGTGCTCGTTGAATAACGCGATGCTGCTCGATGATGCGCTTCAACGTGCGTCGGTACTGCTTGTCGGGACTGATGGGCTCTCAGGCGCTTATGTCAGTCGGTACGTAGGACAAGCCGTAATTCAGGGGCAGGCGTCTCGCCTGAAACATTCCCGATCTTCGGGAACCCCTTTTCTACTTGCCGCCACAAACGACTTGAAACATGGCGACAGATGTAAAATCAACAATGTATTGCTTGCTAACAAGTGCCCTTTTGAAGGGTCTGTGGATTTGAGTGCGCGAATTGTAGAAGGCACTTTATATCAAGTCAATACTATAAAAATGAATTTCTATAACTTTTATGTCTCATTTATATCCGGTCAAATCGAAGGATAGCAATAGAATCAGGCCTTATTTCGGCTTTTTAGTTCATTTCACCGCAGCCGAAAATACTTAAAAATATTATGAAATATAAAGATTTACGCGATTTTATTTCTCAATTGCAAGAGTTAGGGCAATTTAAGCGCATCGAGGTGCCTGTTTCGCCTTATCTCGAAATGACAGAGATCGCCGACCGCACGTTGCGCGCCGGCGGGCCGGCGTTACTGTTTACACAACCGACCGGCAATACCATCCCCGTGCTCGCCAATCTGTTCGGGACGCCGCGCCGCGTCGCGCTTGGCATGGGCGCGGACGATGTCGGCGAACTGCGCAAGATCGGGCACCTCCTGGCGCGCCTGAAGGAGCCGGAGCCGCCGAAGGATTTCAAGGATGTGCTGGGTTTGGGGACGCTGGTGAAGTCGCTGTGGGACATGGCGCCGAAAGAGCGCCGTTCGGCGCCATGCCAGGACGTGGTCCGGGAAGGCAAGGACGTCGACCTGGGCCGCTTGCCGATCCAGCATTGCTGGCCCGACGATATCGCGCCCCTGATCACCTGGGGCCTGGTCATCACCAAGGGGCCGCACAAGAAGCGGCAAAACCTGGGCATTTACCGGCAGCAGGTAATCGGCCGCAATAAAGTCATCATGCGCTGGCTGGCCCATCGCGGCGGTGCGCTGGATTTCCGCGAGCATTGCATCGCCAATCCGGGCCGGCCTTATCCGGTCGCGGTGGCGCTGGGCGCCGATCCGGCGACGATACTCGGCGCGGTCACGCCGGTGCCGGACAGCTTGTCGGAGTATCAATTCGCCGGCCTGCTGCGCGGCCACCGGACAGAGCTGGTCAAGGCGATCGGCAGCGAATTGCGGGTGCCGGCTTCCGCCGAGATCGTGCTCGAAGGGCATATCTATCCGGATGCCGGCCACCCCAGCGGCTACGAACATGCGCTGGAAGGCCCGTTCGGCGATCACACCGGCTATTACAATGAGCAGGACAGCTTTCCCGTCTTCACGATCGATCGCATCACCATGCGGCAGGATCCGATCTATCACTCCACCTACACCGGCAAGCCGCCGGACGAGCCGGCCGTTCTCGGCCTGGCATTGAATGAAGTGTTCATTCCGCTGCTGCAGAAGCAGTTTCCCGAAATCGTCGATTTTTATCTGCCGCCCGAAGCCTGCAGTTACCGCATGGCAGTCGTGCAGATGAAGAAATCCTATGCCGGCCATGCCAAGCGGGTGATGTTCGGCGTGTGGAGCTATTTGCGTCAGTTCATGTATACCAAGTTCATCGTGGTGGTCGATGAAGATGTCGACGTGCGGGATTGGAAAGAAGTGATCTGGGCGATCACGACGCGGGTCGATCCGGTGCGCGATACCGTCATGGTCGACAATACGCCGATCGATTATCTCGACTTTGCATCGCCGGTCAGCGGGCTCGGCAGCAAGATGGGAATCGACGCCACCAATAAATGGCCGGGAGAGACCGGCCGCGAATGGGGCCGCACCATCGTCATGCCCGACGATGTCAAAAAACGGGTCGACAGCATCTGGCGCGATCTCGGCCTTTAGGGCTTGTCGCGAAAATTAAGGTACAATTCGAACTGGCGGGCCCCTGCGCATTGTGGCATGGTCAACCTGGTCAGGTCGGGAACGAAGCAGCCACAGCTATTCCCCACAAGTGCCGCAGACAAGGCTCGCCTCTTCGTCTTTCCCCACTCTTTCCCGATTTTTTCCCTGAAGTCCAGTACCCGCGCTTCGCGCCGCAGCGCAGCAATACGCCCGCACGCTATATGGCTATCCGGATAAATGCCGGCGAAACGGCGTAAAATCTGGTTCTCTTTTAAGGAATCAGCATGAGCACATCCGATCAAAAACCCGTTCGGCAAACTTCATTTCTGGCGACGCTGGCCGCGGTATTCTGGTCGTTCGTCGGATTGCGCCGCAAGAAAGATTACGACAAGGACATCACCGGCCTGAATCCGGTGTATGTCATTATCGCGGGCTTGCTTGGGGTGGCGATTTTTATTGCCATCCTGATCACCGTGGTGAAGATGGTCGTTGGCTGAACGGCTTATTTTTTACGTGAAAATTTTTCACTGAGCTGCGCCAGTTTCTCGGCATGAATGCGGGCCGCGTCGGCGGCCGCTTTTGCTGCATCGTCGGCCGCTTTTTGCGCCTTGCGCTGTTCGGCATCTTTCTTGAAGCGCTCGCGCAAGATTTCGGACGCGTGCGCGCGATGCATATCGGTGACTTCGTCGGCCTGTTTGCCGGCCAGATCGAAGCGATGCGTCGCCTTTTCCATCACGCGCAGATAGCGCAGCGAATTGGTATGAATCCCCAGGGCGATCCGTAATACCTTGCGGCTGATGTCCGGCAGTTCGGCAATCAGTTGCTTGTCGATGCCGATTGCCAGCGGCAGGCAATCGCGGAATGCGGGAAATTGCGTCTGCAGGCGCTTCAATAAAGCGCGTGCCTGCTGTGCGGGCGTTTCGCCGGCGGGCGTGACCTTCGCGGCGGCATTGACGGAAGCGGAAGCGGCTGCCGGTGCCTCTGCGAGGGCAATTCCGGAATCGCCGGTGTTACTTGCTGGATTCGGTTTAGTCATTGACAGCATAAATCGTTTGTATTGCGAATGCGCGAGCATAGCACGGTCTGCCGCCGCGGCACGTTGATCCTGACGGCCTTCGCATCAATATTTTTTGATGCGGAAATCATGGCTGAGCACCAGCCGGGAACTGCCGATCAGACTGTTCAAGCCAAAGATCAGTTGCGTCAATACTTCAGACGGCAATTGCCAGATCCGGCCGGCCGGCGCGGGATGGCCGGTGGCGGCGGTAAGCAGCGGCGCAACCCATGCGGCTTCGGGTTCGACGTCCAGGACGATGTCGCCTTCGCCGCCGGTATGCAGGAAAATCTCGCCGCCTTCATGTAAATGGAAGCAAATGCCATAACCTTGCAGTTTCGGGTTGACGATTGCCGCTTGCAGGCTGCGATTGTAATTGGCGATCCAGGCTTCCACGTCATAAGTATCGGCCAGCACGATCCAGGGACGCTGCGGCGGTTCGGCGGGGATATCGTCGATATCGGGGAAATCCATATGGGGCTTAATAACCTGAAAGAAATGCGAGTCCACATTCTCCCATGAGGCCACGTCAATGGCGCAAAAACGTTATGATTGGCATCGCCGATCTGACTGGAGCAAGCATGTTTCTCGATTTTTCCACACTCAAGCCGCGCGAAGCCTATCGCTGGATGGCCTCGACCATTGCGCCGCGTCCGATTGCCTGGGTCTCATCGCTGTCCGAAGATGGCGTCGCCAATCTCGCGCCTTTCAGTTTTTTCCAGATGGTCACCTCGAGACCCCCGACGCTGATGATTTCGCCGCTGGTGCAGACCAACGGCAGTAAAAAGGATACCGCGCGCAATATCCTGGATGTCGGCGAATTCGTGGTCAATCTGGTGCCGTACGGCCTGCGCGACATCATGAACCAGACCTCATTCGGCTATGACGGCGAAACCAGCGAATTCGACGTTTGCGGCGTGGCGCGCGCGCCTTCGCAACTGGTGAAGCCGCCGCGCGTGGCCGGCGTGCCGGTCAGCTTCGAATGCCGCCTGATCAGTTGCACGCCTTATCCCGAGACCCAACCGTCCTGCTACGTGATTTTCGGTGAAGTGGTGGCCGCGCATATCGAAGAGAGCATCCTGGCCGAAAACGGCGAGATCGATCCGAACCGGCTGGATTTGCTCTCGCGCATGGGCAGCGACTGGTATGGCCGCACGGCCAGCAGCGCCAATTTCGAAATGGGCCGGCCCGAGGGATGGCGGCGCTGATTTACTGCCGCGCCCGCCACGCGCGATAGATGCGCAGCGCCACTTGCGCATCGTCGGCGGCATACAGCATCTGACGCTCGGTCAGTTGCGGCGCGGCCCAATTGGTGGTCGAGGTTTTTTTCGATTTCTGCAGATGCATGCCGAAGAATTGCGCGACCGCGGTCTTGGCGCCGATATCGTTGCGCCCGCCGCGGCGCAGCGCGATCGACAGATCGAGCACATTTTGCGCATCGATTCCCATTTTTCCGTGCAGCCGTTTCAGGTCGTCGCTGAGGCCGAAACCGACTTTCAGGATATGCGGCGCGGTCAGCACCGTTTGCGCCGCATGCTGGTTGAAGGCGCTGCCGACCTGGAACAAATAGGCGGTATCGTCGGTCGCCAGTTGTATCAGATGCGGCCCGCGCGATTGTTCGCCTTTGACAAAGGTCGGCTTGGATTCGGTATCGAAGCCCAGCACATCGGCGCGCATGAGCGATGCCAGTGCGTCTTCCGCCTGCGCCGCCGTGACGATCAGCCTGATATCGGACAGGCGAATGCCATCGTAGGGCGTCAGCTCGGCTGCCGGCGCATCGCCGCCTGCGGGAAGGGTTTGAAGGGGCTGCTGCAACGTCATGTCTGGCCCGAATATGGATAAATGGAGATAACGGATTCCCGATGATAGCCACTATCGAGCATCAGCGCCATCTTGCGCATACGGCGCGAGCGGTGCTTGCCGGAACCGTATAATTGCGTATTTCGTCTGTTACAGGAAGTTCTCGTGCGCCATCGTCTTGCCGTTGCCCCCCAGTATCTTTTCCCCAAGCAGGCCATGACGGCGTTTGCCGGCCTTGTCGCCAATGCCGAAGCAGGCAGCATCACCACCGCCATCATCCGCTGGTTTGTCGGCCATTACGGCGTCGATATGTCCGAAGCGGAAAACGCCGATATCCGGGCTTATTCGAGTTTTAACGCATTCTTTACCCGCGCCTTGCGCGCCGGCGTGCGGCCGCTGGCGCCGGCGCCTTTCGTATCGCCGGTCGACGGCGCCATCAGCCAGTTCGGTGAAATTGAATTCGACCAGATTTTCCAGGCCAAGGGGCATCGTTATTCGACCACCGCGCTGGTGGGCGGCGACCGGGCGCTGGCGGCCCAATTCGAGCATGGCGCCTTCGCCACCTTGTATTTGAGCCCGAAGGACTATCACCGCATCCATATGCCATGCGACGGCCGGCTGACCCGCATGATCTACGTGCCGGGCGAATTGTTTTCGGTCAATCCGACCACGGCGCGCGGCGTGCCGGGCCTGTTCGCGCGCAATGAGCGCGTGGTGTGCGTATTCGAAACTCCGCATGGCCCGTTCGTGCTGGTGCTGGTGGGCGCGACGATCGTCGGCAGCATGTCGACGGTATGGCATGGCGTGGTCAATCCGCCGCGTACGGGAAAAATCGGCAAGTGGCGCTATGGCGATCGACAGATCGTTCTGAAGCAGGGCGAGGAAATGGGACGGTTTTTGCTGGGGTCGACAGTGGTGATGCTGTTCCCGAAAAACGTTTTGACGTTTAATCCCGAATGGGCGCCCGAGCGCGCGGTGAAGCTGGGCGAAAAAATGGGAAGCTGATCATCAGCTTCCCATTTATTTTGTCTTGCGGCCAGGCCTTTGCAGGCCCGGCAAAAAGACGGATTAGAACGTCTTGCCCACGGAAACGACGACACCGCCGCGGCCAGTGTTCTTTGCGTCTGGTGTAACGTAGGCGCCGGCAGTTGCGTCGGTGCCGACATAAGCGATGCCTGCGGTGATGCCGGCCAGGTCGTCAAATGTCTTGCTGACGCCGACTTTCCAGTCGTTGTAGCTGTAGAAGCTGTTCGACGCGCCGCTGAACTGGTTGCCGTTGATGGTTTGATGGCCGACATGCAGACCCAGGATCACGCCGCCTGCCAGGGCCGGATTCCAGCTCAGGTCGTAGTAGCGGCTGTTCTTGCTGTTCCAGTTGCCGAAGGCATTGGTCAGCGAATTGGAAACCTTGAAGTACGCAGTGTCGTAGCCGATCTGGCCGTAGATTTCGAACGTGTTGGCGTTCTTCAGCGTGCCGGTCGACGACAGGTTGTTGTTCGGGTAGTAGTAATACAGGCCGCCGACGTCATAAGTGAAGCCGCCGCCGATGTCGCCGCGCTTGCCGCCGTAGATGTCCATCTCGACGCCGCCCTTGCCGGTACCCGGATTGACCGCGTTCACGCCGTCCTTGATCCACTTGATGTTCGACAGCCAAGTGCCTGCATACAGGCCCAGCGGGTTATAAACATAATCGGCGCCGCCCTGAACTGCCGGGTCGAAACGGGTTTGCGAGATGCCACGGAAACGGTAATCGTTGACCACGCCAATGTTGAAGCTCAATGCGTTATCAGGCACCGGTGCTGCCGCTTCTTGTGCATGCGCCAGATTGCCGGCCAGTGAGAGTGCGATGGCGCTAGCCAGGATCAGTTTTTTCATTGTTTCTCTTTCATGGAGTGTTGCGGATTAATTCGTTATTGTTTATTCGCGGCAAAATCATTCAACTGCCCCTGAAACGGCCGAACTGCGCCTTGGACAGATGACGCATTATAGTTGTCATGACAACGTCCACCAGACCCGCGTCGTTTTTAAGAGACAGCCAAATACGCACATTTTTAGTGCGCAAAGTGGTCGAAATGCGGATAGATAACAGATTATCGCCGCAAACGGATGCAGCCAATTGACGCAGTTTTTGGGCGTCCGCAGCGTTGATATCGAGCGCCATTGTGACATTCCGATGACCCGATGCAGAATCGCGTGTTGCGTGGAGTTGCCTGACGTTGGTGGGTAAATCCTCCCAAGTTGAGAATATTTTCTCTTTTTTGATTTTCTTGGGCAAATATGGATATACCTCCTGGAGTTCGTCCTCTCCTACCGGACGGGAAGGCACAATCTGTTGCAAAAGCAGGTGACCCATTTTGGCGCGCCGTTAAGTGTTTTCGGTACAAAGAGGATAGTGTTTTGTCTGTAAAAATTTCCTAAAAAGACCGCCTGCATGTGTAAGCAGACCGTATAAACCCGGTTTTTTCCACAAATCCGCCACTATTTGTCCTACACAATTATCAGCCGACGGCCGCTGGCGACCCATTTTCGTTTCCGGATACTGGCAAAAGGCGCGGCATTTCGCGGCGCATTTTTAGTTTCAGGAGAAGAAAAATGACAAAAACCATACTCTTTTTGGCAACCTTGGCGAGCGCCATGACGGTGGCGACATTGAGCGGCTGCGCTTATCCCGATCACAGCGGCGTCTATATGGATCAGCATAACGGCAGGGAAGAGCAGCGCCACGACGACGACCGCGACCGCCGTGACCGGCGCGACGACGGTTATTACCACGACAACGACCGCCGCGACGACAATTACGTCGATCCGCGCCGCCAATAAGGGCCGGCAGCTCCCCCTGGGACGATTCCGACAGCGCAATGCCGCAATTGGTTTAAAGTAAGCGGCATTGCAGTGTTCCGATCGATGGCGTTATTTCAGGGGAGTGGTTATGGAAGTGAAACTGGTTAAGGGCGAAGGCCGGCTGCAGCATGTGATCACGATAGGGAAACACCGCCTGTTGACGGATGTTTCCGCGGAACATGGCGGCGACGACAGCGGACCGGAGCCGCACGATCTGTTGGCAGCGGCATTGGGCGCCTGCACCGCGATCACGCTGAAAATGTACGCGCAGCGCAAACAGATGGACTTGCAGGATATCGATGTGCGCATCACTCATGGCCAGGATGGCGACGCTTACGTCTTTACGCGGCAATTGCAGTATTTCGGTAATTTAAGCGAGGCCGAATGCAGCCGGCTGACCGAAATCGCCGATAAATGTCCCGTCCACAGGACGCTGCTGGGACAGATCCGCATTGTCACGCACGTAACGCAGGCCGAGGCCTGATCGAATTGCCGATGAGGACGAGAGGCTGACGATGCCCGCAATACTTGATTAAACACCAGGGATGCGAACAGTTTTCGCGATTGAAGGCCGCCGTGTTCAACGCCGAAAAACGGCAAGCGGCCGACATCGGCGATAATGCGGCTTAGCAAGTGCTTATCAATGCATTCACCCACGGCAGGCATCGCATGGCAATACACGGTCATGCGGGCTTCCATCAAGATCGGAAACAGTTTGACTACCACGAGAATGAGTACCACAAGAAGCAAGCGCTGGAATGGCCACATCGAAACACTGAAAGCGGATTTCCTGAAGGAAGTCATCGTCCAAATGAATGCCTATGGCGATCGCATGCAATTTGCATTGAGCGGCCCGGGGCAGCGTCCCAACTACCAGGTCATCAATGCGGACGGCAAGAAAATGCCGTTCGACGGCAATCACCATATCCTGAGCGGCGCCGAAGAAGTTTTTACGCCCGGCAATCTGACCGACGTCTATACGCTGGAGCAAGTCAGGACCATCGCCAACGGCGGCGGCGTGCGCACGGCATCCGGCCGGGTGGCGCGCGGCGGCGCCGGCACTGCCCGCGGCACGCGCAACACGGCGGCGGTGGTGCAGGCGAAAGACCTGATCGATACCGAGAAATACAATTATTTCAAAAACAATCGCGAAACGCTGCCGGCAACCATCGGCGAGCATGCGATGCAGATTACCGAATTGATGAAAGACGGAAAATCCGCGGAAGAAGCATTCAATGAAATCCTGAAGCTGCATTATTGAACGCGGCATAAAAGAGCATAGCCATGACAAACGATACCGATATCAAGCTCAGCGGTCCTTTCAAGGTCACCGACGCATCGGGCAGCGCGCATGACGTTGCCGGCATCCGCATCTTCGACGAGGGCTACGGCATCATCGACGTGTATGTGGATTTCGTCCGCAACGTCGGCGAGCTGCATCTGTATGAGGACGCCGCCGTGATCCGACAGGTTTTGGCCCGATTGCACGGCCTGGGTTACCAAGGGCCCGATTTCGGCCACGGCGATCTCGGTTTGCAGGACGACAAGCTCATCGTGCTGGAAGCGCCTGAAGAATTCAATGCGTTCGCGGCCGCCAAAGGCTGGCGCAATCTGGCCGAGGAATTCGACGACGATGACGATGATCTGGCTTCAGGCGCGGCCGACACCGCCTCGGGAACACAGCTCGACGCGCTGATCCGTAAATTCAAGGGCTGACGCCGGCATCGCCGAAAGCGCGCTGCGACAACGCATCCGCCACGGCGTTGCGGTGGCGCGGAATCCAGCGCAGCGTCACATTCGGCAATTGCGCCAGCAGCGCCCGGGCGCGCGCATGATATGCCGACAGCGTTCCCGCATGGCTGGCGCTGCGCAGGCTGTCGATGACGACACGGCTGTCGCCGCACACGATCAACGGCGCCGCATTCAACTGCAAGGCTTTTTCCAATATCGCAATCAATGCCAGATATTCCGCTTGGTTGCTGTCGCCGTGCCCGGCCGCGGCGCAATGCTCGAATAATTCTCCGGCCGGATTGCGCAAAATGCCGCCGATGCCGATGCGGCCCGGATTCGGACGGGCGGAGCCGTCGAACCATGCCTGCCAGGCTGTGGGATTTGTATGGTCCGCGCGTTTTTGCGCCAGCGCTTCTTCCTTTTGCTGCCGGCGCAATGCCTTTCTGACGGCTTCTTCGGCCTTGGCTTGCGCGCGCCCGGCCAGCAATTGCGGCAGCGGAACGCCATGGCGCTCCAGCACTTGCATCAAGGCTTCGCGCTGCGCCAGGCCCTGGTTGCGCATCAGGCGGCGGCAAAGCACCAGTTCGGTCTTATAGGCGGCGCGCAGGAGTTCGTCGAGAGCGGGCATGGCGTTTGGCTTAACCGCCGCTCTTTTGCGCGGCGGCGCGCAGCTTGTCTTTTTTGCTCATGCGCGCGCCCTTGACGCCGCCCTTGGCTTTTTCTTCCGCCGACAATCCGCTCAAATCGGGACGCGGCTGGTCCACCGGTTCGAAGCCGGCAATCCGTTCACGCGGAATCTGCGTCTGCCGGCGTTTTTCGATCAGCCGGAAATGCGCTTCGGTATCGGCGCTGACGAAGCTGACCGCAACGCCGCTGGCGCCGGCGCGCCCGGTGCGGCCGATGCGGTGCGTGTATTCCACCGTGGAGCGCGGCAGATCGTAATTGACCACCGCCGGCAGTTGCGCGATATCGATGCCGCGCGCGGCTACGTCGGTTGCTACCAGCACGCGCAATTTCGTATTCTTGAATTCGGCCAGCAGCTGCGTGCGCGCGCCCTGGCTCAGATCGCCATGGAAGGCGCCGGCATCGATGCCGGCGCGCCGCAGTTTGTCGGCGACCAGATCGGCTGCATACTTGCTGGCGACAAACACCAGCGTGCGCTCCCATTTTTCCTGCCCGATCAGATGGCGCAGCAACTGAGTACGGCGGCCCGCGTCGACGGCAATGGCGCGCTCCGCGATATCGGGGCGTTCGTGTTCGGCATCGGCTGCTTCAATGCGCACCGGATCGCGCAGGATGCTTTCGGCCAGCGCTGCCACCGCGGGCGGAAAGGTCGCCGAGAACAGCAGGGTCTGCCGCTGTGCCGGCAGCAGCGACAGGATGCGGCCGAGCTCATCGGCAAAGCCCATATCGAGCAGGCGGTCGGCTTCGTCCAGCACCAGCATGGACACGGACGAAATCGCAAGCGCGTTGTGATCGATCAGATCGAGCAGGCGGCCCGGCGTCGCCACGACGATATCGGCGCCGCCGCGCAAGGCCATCATTTGCGGATTGATCGAGACGCCGCCGAACAGCACGGCGATCTTCGGCGGATGCGGCACGTGCCGCATCAAGCTTTCCATATTGGCGCCGGCCTGGGCCGCCAATTCGCGCGTCGGCGCGAGAATCAGCGCGCATGCCTGGCGCTGCCGCCTTGGCGCGGAAACCTGCATCGAATATTTTTCTTGTTTTTCCTGCAAGACCATCTGCAACAGCGGCAGCGCGAATGCGGCCGTCTTTCCGGAACCGGTTTGCGCCGAAGCCAGCACATCGGCGCCGCGCAGGATCGCCGGAATGGCCGCGGACTGGACAGGTGTCGGCGCAAGAAAGCCCATGTCGCTGGCGGCGCGTGCAAGGGAGGGAAGCAGGCCCAGGGAGGAAAATGGCATGGCGGGCGTGGATTTTGAAAGATTCGATTATAATCCGGGGCCGGACAGACTCTTTAAGCGTCTGTCTTTTTTTGCGGGTTGTTGTCGTAATTCTATTGCCTCCTGGCCGTCTGCATGTCTCGTATCTTTCTTATTCCGCTGGTTGTCGCCTGTGCGCTGTTCATGGAAAACATGGATGCGACGGTGATTGCCACCTCGCTGCCGGTGCTGGCGCACGATCTCGGGCAAGACCCGCTGACCCTGAAGCTGGCCCTGACCTCCTATGTCGTCGGCCTCGGCGTATTCATTCCGATCAGCGGCTGGGTCGCCGACCGTTTCGGCGCCCGCACCGTATTCCGTTGCGCGATGGCGGTGTTCCTGCTGGGTTCCCTGCTGTGCGCGGTGTCGAACTCGCTGCTGGCATTCGTCGCGGCCCGTTTCCTGCAAGGCATCGGCGGCGCGATGACCGTGCCGGTCGGACGCATCGTCGTGTTCCGTTCGGTGCCGCGCGAAGACCTGGTCAAGGCGGTCAGCATGCTGACCCTGCCGGCGCTGCTGGGCCCGATCATCGGACCGCCGCTGGGCGGCTTCATCACCACCTATTTTCATTGGCGCTGGATTTTCCTGATCAATGTGCCGGCCAATCTGCTCGGCATTTACCTGGCCGGCCGCTTCTTCGAAAACTGGCGTTCCGATGAAAGAAAACCGCTCGATCTCACGGGCTTCGGCCTGTCCGCGGTCGGCAGCACGCTGACCATGCTCGGCCTGTCGCTGCTCGACGGCGAATTGCTGGCGCCGTCGCTGGCGCTGCTGATGATGGCGGCCGGCGCGTTGATGCTCACCATGTATGTGCGCCATGCGCGCAAGACCGAGCATCCGCTGCTGGATCTGAGCCTGCTCAAGATCATGACTTTCCGCGTGGCCGTCTATGGCGGCTCGCTGTTCCGCATGGGGTTCGGCGCGATGCCGTTCCTGCTGCCGATGACCTTGCAGGTCGGTTTCGGCATGAGCGCATTCCATTCAGGCACCATTACCTGCGCCTCAGCGGTCGGCGCCATGTTCATGAAGACCATTGTCACGCACATCCTGCGCCGTTTCGGTTTCCGCACGGCGCTGCTGTGGAATGCGGTATTGTCCGGGCTGGCGCTGGCGACCTACGGTCTGTTCACGCCATCCACGCCGTATCTGGTGATGTTGATCGTGGTGCTGATCGGCGGCTTTCTGCCGTCGCTGCAATTCACCTGCTTCAATACGCTGGCCTATGCCGATCTCGACAAGGACGACGTCAGCAATGCCACCAGCATCGCCAGCGTGGTACAGCAGATTTCGCTGGGCATCGGCGTGACCGTCAGTGCGCTGGCGGTCACCTTCGCCAGCCGCCTGCAGGACCATCCGAAAATTGTTTCCACCGATTTCTGGCCGGCCTTCATCGTGGTCGGCCTGTTCTCGATTGCCTCGATTCCGCTGACCCGCCGCCTGTCCCGCAATGCCGGCGCCGCGCTGACCGGACACAAGGCTGTGTAACTTAGGGACTGTTTCAAAATCAGGCGAGACGGGGCGTTGTACTGCGTTCGTGTCCCCCGCCGGCCTTCGGCCGTCTCCTCCTTTACCTCACTTCGCACAACACCCCGTCTCCCCTGATTTTGAAACAGTCTCTTAATTAATTTGGGTCGGCAACGGCGCCAGCAGCGCCTGCAAATCCTCTTGGCTGAATTTCGGCGCCATCGCGGCGTCGTTGCCGAGCACGCCTTCGGCCAGCGCTGCCTTGCGCGCCTGCAATTCCAGCATGCGTTCCTCGATGCTGCCTTCGATCACCAGCTTGTAGACGAACACCGCCTGGTCCTGGCCGATGCGGTGCGCCCGCGCCGTTGCCTGCTGTTCAACCGCGGGATTCCACCAGGGATCCATGTGGATGACCGTATCGGCGGCGGTGAGGTTGAGCCCGACGCCGCCGGCCTTCAGGCTGACCAGGAAAACCGGCACCGCCTTCTGCTGGAATTGCGCGATCAGTTCGCCGCGCCGCGCCGGCGGCGTCTTGCCGGTCAGCGCCTGCCAGGGCAAATCCAGCGCAGTCAGCTCGGCGCCGATGATATCGAGCAATTCGGTGAATTGCGAAAACACCAGAATCCGCCGTCCTTCGGCCACCAATGCAGGCAGCATGTCGCGCAACATTTCGAGTTTGGCGCGCTCGATGGTTTTCAGCGGCGAAGGCGTGGAAGCGCCCTTCAGCAAATAAGGATCGCAGCACACCTGGCGCAGCTTCAGCAGCGCGTCGAGAATGGTGATCTGCGCGCCGGAAAAACCCTTGCGCTTGAGCACGCGGCGCACCTGTTCGTCCGACGCCACGCGCACGCTTTCGTACAGTTCGCGTTGCTTGCCTTGGAGTTGCAGGCGTTTGACGACTTCCGTGCGCGGCGGCAATTCGGCGGCGACGTCTTCCTTGCGGCGGCGCAGGATGAACGGCCGCACGCGTTGCGCCAGCAATTGCGCGCGCAGGGTTTCGCCGCCGATTTCGATCGGCTTGCGCCACAATCGGGCGAAGCTGCGCGCATCGCCGAGAAAGCCCGGCATCAGGAAATCGAACTGCGTCCACAATTCACCCAGGTGATTTTCCAGCGGCGTGCCGGTCAGGCATAGCCGATGCCGCGCCTGAAGATTGCGGACCGCTTCGGCGCCGCGGCCGGCCGCATTCTTCACGGTCTGCGCCTCATCCAGAATCAGCATGTGGAATGGTTGCGCCTGCAGCGCCGCCCGGTCGCGCCACAGCAGCGGATAAGTGGTCAGCACCACATCGTGATCGGCCATTTTGCCGAAGGATTTCTTGCGCTCCGGGCCTTGCAGCGTCAACAGGCGCAAGGCGGGCGCCATGCGCCTGGCCTCGGCCTGCCAATTGAAAATCAGCGACGTCGGCAGCACCACCAGCGCCGGCAGATCGAGCCGGCCCGATTGCTTTTCGATCAGCAGATGCGCCAGCGCCTGCGCGGTTTTGCCGAGTCCCATATCGTCGGCCAGGATGCCGGCCAGCCGCTGCTCGCGCAGGTATTGCAGCCAGGCCACGCCATGCAATTGATAAGGACGCAACGTCACGCCTAGCCCCGGCGGGGCGGAGACCGGGCGTGGCCCGCCGCTGTCGCGCAGGCGCTGCGTCAGGCTGCGCAATCCCGCCGTGCCTTGCAACTGCCATGCGCCATGGATGCCGGCGCGCTGCCGCTGCGTTTCCATCAGGCTTTGCCGCATCGCTTCCAGCCGGTAGGCGTCCCAGACGGAAAGCGCCAGCGGGCCTTCCTTGCGCTGCGGATCGGTCAGCAGATCCAGCATGCTGCTCACGATGGCCTTCAGCGGCGCGGCGGGCGTGTCGATGCGCTTGCCGCCGGGCGCGCGCAGCCGGATGATTGCCGCGTCGTCGATCAGGGCGACCTTGGCTGCGTCGATCCAGCGCATGTCGGTCTGCAGCAGATGCGCCAGCAGCGGCACCAGATCCACCGCTTCGCCATCGATTTCTATGCCGAGGCTCAATAGCCACGATCCTTCATCGCCCGGCAACCCCAGGCTCTGCACCGTGCGCGCACGGCCCTGCAACGGCGCGGCGGGCTGCTTGCCGACGACTTCGCCGCTGGCCGGACTCAGAATCAGACGCCAGGCTTCCACCGGCACGCTTTCGCGCGCGAAGCCGGGGCAGACGATCACTTGCCAGCCTTGCGCCTGCAGCAGCGGCAGCTTGTCGGCCCAGAAATCGCCGAAGAAATTTTCCTGCACCAGCGTCCATAAATTATTACGAATGCCGTCGCCGCCATTTAATTCGGCGGCCGGCTCGCTTCGCCATTGCAAGTTTTCCGGCGGCAGCGGATGTAGTCCCGCATCGAGCATGCTGTCGAGCGCGTCGGCTTCGGCATCGAAGTCGCGCGTCAGAAGCTGGCCATGGAGGTCTTCAACCTCCCGCTCGGAAGGCGGGCGGCGATTCAGCAGACCGGAAGGCGCCGGCGTTTCCCAACGCAGGATGCCATCGGCAAAATACGTCCAGTCGATCTGCGCCACCGTGACCTGGCCGCCGCGCGGCCCGAACGGGCCCGACGGCTTCATGCCCAGCAGGCCGTCGCCGCGCGTAAGCGTGCGCAGGGTCATGCGCGGATAGAAGCGCGTGGTGGAGCGCTGAGAAGCGCGCGTGGTGTCGTCTGTGGCGCCGCCGATCATTTTTCCGTTAGCGATTGCGTGGTTTCAGGCTATGGCCGGGCTATTCGGGTTTCGGACCCTTGCGGTGCGGCTTTGCGGGCGCCTTGCGGGTTTCGGGACGGCTGAAATCGGCCTTGTTCTTGAATGGCGCGCCGGCTTTGCGGCCGGCGGTCTTTTCTTCGAAACGGCGGTCGCCGCCGGTCTTTTTCGCGAACGGCGATTTGGTCTGGCCCGGCGCCTGGCCGGTTGCCGGCGACGGCGGCGACGGCTCTTCGCCGGCGCGCGTGATGCGCAATTGCTGTCCCGCGACCCAGACCGTTTTCAGGTGATCGATCAGATCCGGCGGCATATCGTCCGGCAGATCCAGCGTGCTGTGATCGTCGTGGATCTCGATGCGTCCGATGTACTTGGCGTCCATGCCGGCTTCATTGGCGATGGCGCCCACGATATTGCCCGGCTTGACGCCATGCGCATGGCCGACTTCGATGCGGAATGAAGCCTTGCCCGGTTCATTGGCATGCGCAGGGCTGCGCGCGGCGAAATCGGCGCGCGCCGGACGTTCCGCGCGTTCGCCGCGTTCGAAGCGGTCCGGTTTTGCCGGGCGCTCGTCGCGCTGGAATTTGCTGTCCGGCTTGCCTTCAAATTTTCCTGCGCGCGCCGGTTTTTCAGCCGCAAAACCGCCAACCGGCTCGCGCTTGTTTTTATCCAGCAGCAGCGGCACATCGCCGCGCGCCATTTTCGCCAAGGCCGCGGCGATATCGCGCGCCGGCACATTGTTTTCGCGTTCGTAGTCTTCCACCAGCGACTGGAAATCCGCCAGCCCGCCGGCGGCCAGCGTGGCGCTGATTTCATCCTTGAATTTACCGATGCGCACATCGTTGACCACCTGCACGCTCGGCAATTCAAGCACCGAAATCGGCTGCCGGGTGGCGCGCTCGATGGCTTTGAGCAGATTGCGCTCGCGTGGCGTGATGAACAGGATCGCTTCGCCGCTGCGGCCTGCGCGGCCGGTGCGCCCGATGCGGTGGGTATAGCTTTCCGGATCGTGCGGCACGTCGTAGTTGATCACATGGCTGATGCGTTCCACATCCAGGCCGCGCGCGGCCACATCGGTGGCAACCAGGATATCGATCTTGCCGTCCTTCAATTGCTGGATGGTGCGTTCGCGCTGCTGCTGGACGATGTCGCCGTTGATCGCCGCCGCCGAAAAGCCGCGCGCCTGCAGCTTGCCGGCCAATTCCTCGGTGCCGAGCTTGGTACGCGAAAAAATGATCATGCCGTCGAAATCCTCGGCTTCCAGAATGCGGGTGAGCGCATCCAGCTTGTGCATGCCGCTGACCAGCCAATAGCGTTGCCGGATATTGTCGGCGGTGCCGGTCTTGGCGGCCACGGTGACTTCGGCCGGATCGTGCAGATAGGTCTGCGCGATGCGGCGGATCGCCGACGGCATGGTGGCAGAGAACAAGGCGGTCTGGCGCGTCTCCGGCGTTTTTTGCAGGATATGTTCGACATCGTCGATAAAGCCCATGCGCAGCATCTCGTCGGCTTCATCGAGCACCAGCGTTTTCAGTTTCGACAGATCCAGCGACTGCTTGTCCAGATGATCGATGACGCGGCCCGGCGTGCCGACCACCACGTGCACGCCGCGGCGCAACGCGCTCAATTGCGCGCTATAGCTTTGGCCGCCGTAAATCGGCAGCACATGGAATCCGGGAATATAGGTCGCGTAGCGCTGGAATGCCTCGGCCACCTGGATCGCCAGTTCGCGCGTCGGCGCCAGCACCAGCGCCTGCGGCGATTTCTGTTTCATATCGATGCGCGACAAAATAGGCAGCGCGAACGCCGCGGTCTTGCCGGTGCCGGTCTGGGCCTGGCCGAGCACGTCGCTGTTTTCAAGCAGGGTGGGAATGGTCGCGGCCTGGATAGGCGAGGGCGATTCGTAGCCGAGCTCCTTGAGCACGCGCAGCAGCGGCTCGCTCAGGTTGAGTTCGGCAAAGGTAGGGGTGGGGGTGTCGGACATGATGTACTCGCAAGGTCGCTCGAATCGCAATATGCGAAAGATGCCGCAAGTTTACTCTGTTAAGACGCCATTAAGGCTTATTTCAGGAGAAAGCGATGTATTTCCTTGTGGCGCGGTGGGCATTGTGGGATACTCCGGGCCTCAGACGCGGGGTGGAGCAGTCTGGCAGCTCGTCGGGCTCATAACCCGAAGGTCGTAGGTTCAAATCCTGCCCCCGCAACCAAATATCGAAAAACCGTTATCAGCTCAGGCTTTTAACGGTTTTTTGCGTTTTGGCGGTTGCCACCAGGTGAGCCGCCTAAAGATCATATTCGAAGCATTTCCCACAATGGAATGTTCACTGCATCAGCAAGCCGTGACATATTGATCCCCTTAGCGTCGCATTATCGAGTTGACGAAATTGACTATTTTTTTATCGACCTTCTGAAACTCGGTGCCGTATTTTTTATTGACTTCCGCTTTTATCTCATAGCCTTCAGTGTAAGCGTGTTCCCAATGATAGGAACCGCTCCATTCGCCGGGATCGGTGACGACTACCGGATTTCCGCGCTCGTCGTTAAAGAGAAAATATATGATTGATGTGTTTTTTCCCGGAACAGTTTCGATAAACACACGGCAGCCGTTTTGTTCCGGCATCTCTTTCAGATTAGCCTTCAGACCGTTCAGAATATCGAACGCAAGCGTGCCGAATTTAGGACGTGTACGAACGATAAGAAAAAGGCTGCGCGCTCTCGTCCCTGAATAATCAGCGTCGGGAAAACCCGGCAAATCCGCCGTCAGTGTGAAAAAGTTCTCAGAGACCTTGGGTCTAAACGCCGCCGGAATGGCAAATTCGAGCGAGCCGCCACCCAGCTTGGGCACCGACGCCATGATTACTTTGTCCGGCTCCCCAACCGCTACTGCGCTCATCATTAGATATGCTAAAAAAAAGGCCAGTTGTAGAAAGACGGAGTGGGAGTTCTTATTCATGTGCATATTGAAATGCCCGCCTTGGCGCCATCATTCACGGTCTCCTCTTTAATATTTATATTTATTCAAATAAGACACAAGGTCAAAGAGCAAACATGCAGAAGCTTCACGCCAATAGATGTCAGATCATGTCAAGCAATTGCATGCAACCGGATGTCTTTGGCATAACAATTCAATTTATTGTAATAATTAGTGATACATGGAAACGTAATTCAGATCGCCAGTTGCCGTCAAGCCATCGAGGAACAATAAATGTCCAATTCAGGCAATAAACGTTCAGTGATTTCGATTCGCCGAGCCTATGAAGAACCGTCCGAGCAGGACGGTTACCGCATTCTGGTCGACCGTCTCTGGCCCCGCGGCCGCAGCAAGGAATCGCTCAAGCTGGATCAATGGGCGCGCGAACTTGCGCCGAGCGACGAATTGCGAAAATGGTTCGGACATGATCCGCAGCGTTGGGAAGTTTTCCAACAGCGCTATCGAAGCGAGCTCGCCGAAGCGGAAAAAGTGCAGCAGATGCAATTGCTGCTCGCAGATGCCGCCGGCCGGCCGATGACGCTGGTATACGGCGCCAAGGACGAGCAGCATAATCAGGCGGTAGTGCTGCGTGAAGTCATGTCGAAGCTGCGCCCGGGATGACAAAAAACGCGCTGCCGGCGATGGCCCAGTCGGGATATCCACTCTTGGCTCTATCAAGGACGATGGCTATTTCGTAGGATGCAAGCTCGTTGAATCAGTCCCGAAAGAAGCATTTCCATGATGAATCGCCAGACGATATTGCGCCACGCCGACACGCCGGTGGCCTTGCGTGCCTGTTATGCCGTGATGAAACAATTACGCCCGCACCTGCAGTCCGAAGATGAATTTATCGAGCGCGTCACGCGCCAAACAGCCGACGGCTATCGCTTGTTTGCCGCATGGGACGGCGATGAGGCGGTAGCATTGGCCGGCTACCGCCTGCAGGAAAACCTGGTCTATGGAAAATTCCTTTATGTCGACGATCTGGTCACCGCCGAACAGGCGCGCGGCCGCGAATACGCCGCACGTCTGCTGGATGCACTGACCACGGTTGCGGAGGAGGCCGGCTGCGTGCTGTTTGCGCTGGATACCGCCTTGTCCAATGCGTTGGCGCAGCGATTTTATTTCCGCCAGGGCTTGCTGACCGGCGCGATCCGTTTCAGCAAGCCGGTGACGCCGAAGGCGGCCTGATCTAGCGATGCCGGTCGATGATGTCAAACAGGCGGCGGCACGATGCCGCGAGGTGCGCTTCCGGCGCCGTGGCCACGCCGAGCAAGAGGCCGGGCAAGGCCCAGGACGGATTCGCGAACCACGCGGATAAAGGAGAGGGCGCCATGCCGACGGCTCTCGCTTCGCGCGCTATATCCATGTCGGGCGCGCCCTCCGGCAATCTGAGAAGCACCGCCAGGCTGGCGTTGACCCACTCGGCGTCGTGCATCTGCAACTGCGCGCATAGCGCGTCGCGTTGGGAAGAATACAGGCGCTTGAGCCGGCGGACGCGCTGGATGTAGTGCCCGTCGCGCATGAATCGCGCGGTCGCGAGTTGAATGACGGGCGAGGGCGCGGGTACCAGCGTTGCCGTTGTCTCTGAGAACGCGCTGATCAATTCAGTCGGCGCGACGATAAATCCAAGCCGCAGCGCCGGGCTGATCGTTTTGCTGAAAGTGCCTATGTGGATAACCCGGTTGCCCTCGTCCAGAGACGCCAAGGCGGGGGCCGGCCTGCCTTCCAGCTGCAGCTCGCTGAGGTAGTCGTCTTCGATGATCCAGGCCTTGCTCGAGACCGCCCATTCAAGCAGTTGAAGCCGGCGCCTCAGCGACAGCGTCGAGCCCAGGGGCGCTTGCTGGCCGGGCGTCAGGACGGCCAGCGCGGCGTCGGCGGCGTGTTCAATGCCGTAGCTTACGTTGATGCCTTCAGCGTCCACCGGTATCGGTACGATGTTCAAGCGGGCAAGCTCCAGGCCTCTCCGAGTAAAAAGGAAGCCGGGTTCTTCCATCCAGACCTTCTTGCCATCGAGACCCAGCACCCGCAGCGCAAGCCCCAAGCCGGCGGTGTATCCCGAGGTAATAAATACCTGTTCGGGAGAGCAATGAAGATTTCGGGATATGGAGAGATATCCCGCGATTTCCCGCCGCAGCTCGGCCTCGCCTCTGGGATCGGGATAGACCAGCGTCGATAAAGAGCCGGTCTTCAACAGATTGGAAGAGCGTGCACGCGCGAACAGCTTTTCCGGCAGGTCTTTTAATGCCGGGACGCCAAGCTGGAAGATCGCCGGCCCGGCGGTCATTTCCTGATAGGTTTTCATGAAACCTTCGGATCCAAGCGTTACAGACCGGGCTGCCGTGGCGCGGGGGCGCGGCGCCACCCGGGTGCCCCTCGCGCCGAATGATTCAATCATCTGGGCGTCGGACAATCGCTCATAGGCCGCCTGGACCGTGCCGCGCGCCACGCCAAGCTGCGCCGCCAGGCCCTGCCACGAAGGCAATCGGGCGCCGGGCGCAAGCAAGCCGGACTCGATTGCCCTGGTGATACTCATGCGGATTTGTTCCGACAGGGACAGTGCCGCGGTCCGGTCGAGCTGGATCTTCAGGTTTGCATTCATATTCTTAGTACACACAAAAATGCAGGTTCTTGGTTCTACTTTTCGGAACGGCAATGGTACAGAATTTCAGCATTAATTTGAGAAAAAAAGCCGGTCATGATTATTCGTCGGATTCCGACTGTATTTTGCGCGGGCGCCGCGGTGTTTCAATTTCCTGAGGTCCTATGTCCCAAGTCGACTGGCTGAGCCATCTCCTGCGAATGATTACCGTCACCGGCCGGCTGGAGGTCCGTTGCACCTATGGCGCGCCATGGCGTGTCACATGGGATCAGGCCGCGGCGCACGAGATTCCATACCACGTCGTGCTCAAGGGCCGCGCGGTCATCGAGGATACGAAGACGGGCCAAACCAGGGAATTGATGAGTGGAGACATCGTGCTGTTGCCGCACGGCTCAGGGCATGTCCTGCACGATGGCAGCGGGCATGAGCCGGGGCCTACCCGCAATCACCAAGGTCCTTCAGGGTGGATGTTCAGCGAGAACGACGGCCAGGGCGAGCGTCTGGACATGCTGTGCGGGCGATTTTTCGTCGAACCGCCCCATGACCGGCTGATTCGCGATTATCTGCCCACGACCCTCATGGTACGGTCGATGGACGGGCGTGGCGATGACGGCGCCGGGTCTGTTTCCAATCCCCTGGTCAGCCTCGTCGAGCTCATGCGCACCGAGTCCGCCGGCGACAAGCCGGGCGGACACGCCATTCTTAACGCGCTTACATCGGCGCTGTTTACCCTGGTGCTGCGCGCGGCCAGCGAATCCGAACAAGCCCCGGCGGGCTTGTTGGCGCTGGCCGGCCATCCACGGCTGGCGCCGGCCATTTCGGCCATGTTCGCCGATCCGGCACGCCCCTGGAACCTGCCCGATCTGGCGAACTTGTGCAGCATGTCGCGCGCCACCTTCATGCGGCATTTTCAGGAAACGCTGGGGCGCTCGGCCATCGAACTGCTGGCCGATATCCGGATGAGCCTGGCAGCCAACCAGCTGAAGAAGCCGGCAATGACGACCGAGGCCGTGGCCGATGAAGTCGGGTATCGATCCGTGGCGTCGTTCAGGCGCGCCTTCACCGACAAGATGGGGATGACGCCGGGGCAATGGCGCCGTCTGGCGCATGAAGGCGAGCAATGCGCGGCGCTTTCGCAATAATGAATCGCCGGTTCATTTTGATCCTTTTTGTCATTTTATTGATCTCCGGCAGTCTCGAAATTACTATCGGGCCGGCCTAAAGTAGAGGCTCTTAACACGAGGGATGGTTCAGATAAACATTCCTCAATTAATGAAACCCGTCACTTACTTTTGGAGCTCATGATGACAAGAACTACTGCCTTAAAGCCGGAACAAGTACCAGCCGATTCGAAACCGACCCTGGATGCGTTCACCAAGAACATCGGCTTCACCCCCAATATGATGGCCACCTTCGCGCAGAGCCCGATCGCCTTCAACGCTTGGGCCAATCTGCTCGGCTCGTTGAGCAAGGCGCTCGACGTGAAGACGCGCGACAGCATCGGCCTTGCCGTCTCCGAAGTGAACGGCTGCAATTACTGCCTGACGGTGCACAGCTTCACGGCCGAGCACATGGCCAAGCTGCCGGCCGATGAAATCATTCTGGCCCGCAAGGGGCATGCCAGCGATCCGAAGCGCGATGCCGCCGTGCAGTTTGCGCGCAAAGTCATCGAGGGCCGCGGCCAGGTCAATGACGCTGACGTGAAAGCCGTCCGCGATGCGGGCTATACGGATGCGAATGTCATGGAGATCGTCGCGCTGGTGGCGATGTACTCCCTGACGAACTTCATCAATAACGTGTTCGATCCCGAGAAGGACTTCCCCGCCGTGGCGCCGGCCGGCTCGATCTGAACCTTATCCGGCCGCATCGATATCTCCGAGGGCCCTCGGAGGTTTCATCGGCTGATAGTGAAAATCCGGAACGCAAGGAAAATACAATGCCAAGAACTACCGCACTACAGCCGGAACAGGTGCCGGCGGATTCGAAACCGACGCTCGATGCATTCAGCAAGAGCCTTGGATTCACCCCCAATATGCTGGCGACCTTCGCGCAGAGCCCGATCGCCTTCAACGCATGGGCCACCTTCCGCGGCGCCTTGAACAAGGCGCTCGACATGAAGACGCGTGAAGCCATCAGTCTCATCGTCTCCGAAGTGAATGGCTGCAATTACTGCCTGGCGGTGCACACCTATGCAGCCAATCTGGCCAAGATGCCTGCCGAGGAAATCATTCTCGCCCGGCAGGGGCATTCAAGCGACCCGAAGCGCGATGCCGCCGTCCGGTTTGCGCGCAAGGTCGTCGAGGCCCGCGGCCAGGTCGATGACGCCGATGTGAAAGCCGTCCGCGATGCCGGCTACTCGGATGCGAACATCATGGAGATCGTCTCGATGGTGGCGATGTTTTCTCTCACCAATTTTTTCAATAACGTATTCGATCCCGAGAAAGATTATCCCGCCGTTCCGCCGGCTGGTTCGATCTGAATGCCGGCAAGTTCAGGAGCAAGAAAGTGACACTCGATCATCCAATTTTCAAGCGCTGGCCGGCGCAGTATCCCGACCGGCTGCAACTCTTTTCCCTGCCGACGCCCAATGGGGTAAAGGTCGGCATCATGCTTGAGGAAACCGGTCTCGCCTATGAGCCGCACCGGATCGACATCATGGCGAACGAAAACCATGATCCGGCTTTCGTGGCGCTCAACCCCAACGGCAAGATTCCCGCGATCTATGACCCCCACGGGCCGAACGGCACGCCGCTGGCGCTGTTCGAATCGGGCGCGATTCTTCTCTATCTCGCCGACAAGACGGGACAATTCATCCCGGCCGACCCGAATGCCCGCTACGAAACCATCCAGTGGCTGATGTGGCAGATGGGCGGCGTCGGGCCGATGTTCGGCCAGGTCGGCTTCTTCAACAAATTCGCCGGCAAGGCGTATGAAGACAAGCGCCCGCGCGACCGCTATGCGGCCGAATCGGCGCGGCTGCTCGGCGTCCTCGACGAGCGGCTCGCGGGCCGCGACTGGGTGATGGGCGCCGATTACAGCATCGCCGATATGTCATTGCTCGGCTGGGTGCGCAACCTGATCGGCTTTTACGAAGCGCGCGAGCTGGTCGACTTCGACCGCTTTCTGCATGTGCGGGCCTGGTTCAATCGCGGCCTCGCGCGTCCGGCGGTGCAGCGCGGGCTCGAAGTGACGGCGGCGCCCGGAGCAAGCAAGCCATGAAGGTTGTGGTGATCGGCGGCACCGGCCTGATCGGCTCGAAAACTGTTGCCATTTTGCGCCAGGGCGGCAACGAGGTCGTGGCGGCATCGCCCAAATGCGGCATCAACGCCGTCACCGGGGAAGGGCTCAAAGAAGCCATGGCCGGCGCGCAGATCGTCATCGACGTCTCCAATGCGCCTTTATATGATCGCAAGGCGGTGACGGAATTTTTCGAGATATCCGGCCGCAACCTTCTCGCGGCAGAAACCGCCGCGGGCATCTGGCACCACATCGCGCTATCCATCGTCGGGACCGACCGCGTGCCCGGCCAGGAATATTTCCGCGCCAAGGCCGCGCAGGAAAAACTGATCGAGGCTTCCGGCATCCCCTACACCATCATCCGCTCGACCCAGTTCCTGGAATTCATCGGCGGCATCGCCGATGCGAGTACGGAGGGAAGCGCCGTCAGGCTTGCGCCGAGCCTGTTTCAGCCTATCGCGGCGGACGATGTGGCCGCCATTGTCGCCGATGCGGTCTTCGCCGATCCGGAAAACGGGATCGCCGAGATCGCGGGTCCGGAGCGCGCGCCGTTCAACGAAATCGTCGCCCGCTATTTGAAGGCCGTCGGTGACCCGAGGCAGGTCGTGAAAGACCCCGACGCCCGGTATTTCGGCGGACGGCTCGAAGAAAAGTCGCTCGTGCCATTGGGCAATGCGCGTCTGGGCCGCCTCAATCTCGACACGTGGCTGCAGCAACAGACGGGATCGTGACCGAACCATTTTATTTTGATCCTTTTTGACGTTTTATTGAGCCGATGCAGTCTCGATATCGGTAACGGGCCGGCTTAAAGTGACGACTCCAATCAATCCCGAATCAATCCTTAATCAATCCCTTCTTCCACAGGAATAAGCATGAACAACCAAGCAAGCAGCACCAATGCCGTCATCGAATGTATCGTGAGCCGCTCGGCCGCGAAGTATTACGATCCTGCCGCCACGTTGAGCGATGAGCAAATCTATGCGCTCGTGCAAATCGGCACCAGCGCGCCGACATCCTTTCATCTGCAGAACTGGCGCTTCATCGCCGTGCGCACCGCCGAGGCCAAAGCCCGGCTGAGCCCGATTGCCTGGAATCAGCCTGCGGTCACCGATGCGGCCGTGACTTTCATCGTGATCGGCCAGCTGGTCGACACCAGCGTCATACCGGAACGTCTGGCGCCGCTGGTGGCGGCGGGCGTCATGCCGGCTTCGATGGTGCCGGAATGGGAAATCCCGGCGCGCAATCTGTATATGGCGTACCCGCAACGCCGGCGCGACGAAGCCGTCCGCACCGCCACCTTCGGCGCCGCGGCGATGATCTATGCCGCACGTTCGCTGGGCCTGGGTTCGACGCCGATGATCGGATTCGATGCCGATGGCGTGCACCGCGAGTTCGGGTTGGCCGAGGACGAGGTGCCGGTCATGCTGTTGTCCGTAGGGGCCGAGCGTGCCGGGAATTGGGCGCAGAAGCCGCGCCGTCCCGTCTCCGAAGTCCTGGATTTTGTATAACGGCATCGCCGCGGCATCAATTCGAATTTCAGGAGCATCCATGCAAGCCGTCGAAATCAAAGCCGTTGAAAACAAGGATTTTGATATCTGGCTTCCGCTGTGGAAAGGCTATCAGCGATTTTACGCAGTCGATATCCCCGAGATCGTGACACGCCAGACCTGGATGCGTTTCCTGGACCCGGTCGAGCCCATGCATGCCGCGCTCGCCATGATCGGCGAACGAGCAGTGGGGCTGGTGCATTCGATCTACCATCGATCCGGCTGGACCACGGGCGACTATTGCTATCTCCAGGACCTGTTTGTCGCGGCGGACGGACGTGGCCGCGGGACAGGCCGCGCGCTGATCGAACATGTCTATGCGGATGCGAAACGCCGCGGGGCGTCTCGCGTGTACTGGCTGACCCACGAATCCAACCATGACGCCAGGCAGCTTTACGATCGCGTCGCCGATCGGTCGGGTTTTATCCAATACCGAAAGGCAATTGCCTGACATCAAATTCAGCGAGGAAGCGACATGGAAAAATCACCTGAGACCGGCGACAGGATCAGCGGCAAATCGGCGCCGCCCGATGAACGTGCTGTTCGAAACTGGGTCGGGCCCGAGGCGTTCAAGCATTGGACAGCGCTGCGGCGCTGGATCGACATATCCTACCCCGGTGTTTTCGAACCGGAGTGGCTTTATGGCGGCAAGAAACGCGGCTGGGTTCTGCGCTACAAGAAGACCAAGGCGTTCTGCACCTTGCAGCCCGGTTACGGCCTGCTTTCCGTCCAGGTGGTCCTGGGGCGGGCAGAGCGGGAGAAGTTTGAAGAGCGGCGTTATTCCTGGCGCCCGCAGCTGGTGAAACTCTACGATGAAGCCCGCCCATACCCTGACGGGAAATGGCTGGCAGTTGCGATTTCCTCCGTGGATGATCGGCGTGAGCTGATGGCGCTTTTGAGTATGAAGCGGCCTGCGTTGCCATGTAGTTGAATGTCTCTGTAGGGATATATCGAACAGGAGATACGCGATCAAGGTTTCCACATCAGTTGGTCTTCGATCACCAATAATCTGGGAACTGTAAAAATTAAAGCCCTTGGCGTTTCAGCGCCAAGGGCTTTTAATTTTTGCGCGGCGCAAAAAAATGACCCAACCAGCCGTCGATGTGGCAAGTTACTAAAAGTTAACATCGTATTGGCGCGGAATGCCTTTACAATTTGACAACAAAAATGCTGGTCGATATCGGTTAATGTCATATAGGAAATGCGTGGGCGCCATGGGGATCCGGGGGAGCAGATTGAATATGATATCCAGCAAGACGCCGGCTTGCGCAGCACGCCTGGTATGAAAGCACTCGCCGCGCGACTGTTTTATGTCTTGTTTGGCTGGTTTGCATTGATGGCTGTCGCGGCTGCGCAACAGCCGCCGTCCGTTGCTTTTTACTATGGCGACCATCCGCCGCTGGCCGACTTGCAGGCTTTCGATATCGCCGTAGTCGAGCCCGACTACGTCGCCGATCCGCAAAAGCATACCCGCGCCGCCAAAGACGGCGCGCATGAACTGTTTGCCTATGTCTCGCTGGGCGAAATACAGCCTTCTCGCCCCTATTACAAAGAATTGCCGGAGGGCAGCCTGCGCAACGGGAACGCGGCATGGGGCGGCCGCGTCATCGATCAGACCGCGCCCGGCTGGAAAGAATTTTTCCTGTCGCGGATCGTCGATCCGCTGTGGCGGCAGGGCTGGCGCGGGTTTTTCCTCGATACGCTCGATTCTTATCAGCTATTCGCCAAAACCGATGCCGAGCGCGCGGCGCAGACCGCCGCGATGGTCGATATCGTGCGCGAATTCAAACGGCGCTATCCAGACGCGAAGCTGATGCTCAATCGCGGTTTCGAATTACTGCCCGAGATCGCGCCGCTGACTTACGCGGTCGCGGCCGAATCGCTGTATCAAGGCTACGATGCCGGGCGCAAAACATATGGCGCGGTATCCGAAAGCAACCGCGACTGGCTGCTGGGCCAGATGACAACGGCGCGCGACCGATACCATTTGCCTGTGATTGCAATCGATTATGTCGATCCCGCGCGGCCGAAGGCGCGCGACCTGGCGCGCGAAACGGCGAAAAAAATCCGCGCGCAAGGCTTTGTGCCGTGGGTGGCCGATGGCGGGCTGGCGTCGATCGGCGTGGGCAGCGTCGAACTGGTGCCGCGCAATGTACTGGTGCTGCTGGAAGTGGCCAAGGGCGAGGATTTGCATACCATCGAGATGCAGCGTTTTCTGGGCATTCATCTGAACCATCTCGGCTTGCGTTACGAATTCGTCGATCTGGGCAAGCAGCCTTTGCCGGACATGGTCATGGCCGGCCGCTATGCGGGGGTGGTTACCTGGTTTCGCGAAGGCGCCGATTATCCCAAGCTGGCGCCGTGGCTGAAAAAACGGATCGATGAGGGGGTGCCGATCGCGATATTCGACAGACTCGGTTTTCAGCTCACGCCGGCTGCCGCCTCCATGCTGGGCGTTGCCGTTTTCGATCCCCCCGCGCCGCAACGCTTGTCCATCGAAAGCAGCGATGCGGACATGATGGGATTCGAAATGCCGCCGCGGCCGGATATCGCGCAACTCCAGAATATGCGCCTGAGGGATACCCGTGCCAAATCGTTGCTGCGCCTGAAAGACAATCGCGGCAATGTCTACGATGCGGCGGCGCTGACGCCATGGGGCGGCTTTGTGCTGGCGCCGTTCGGGGCGGTCCAGTTGCCGAGCGAGGATGCCAATGCGCGCTGGGTGGTGCAGCCGCTGAAATTCCTGAAGGCCGCGCTCGGCTTGCCCGATTTTCCGGTGCCTGATGTGACAACCGAAGGCGGGCGGCGCATTTTGATGAGCCATCTGGACGGCGATGGTTTCCCGTCGCGTGCGGAATATCCGGGTTCGCCCTTTGCGGTGGAGGTGCTGCAGCGCGAGATATGGGATCGCTATAAATTGCCGATCACCGTTTCGGTGGTGGAAGGCGAACTGAGTCCGAAGGGCGTTTATCCGGCCTTGTCGCATCTGACGGAGCCGCTGGCCAGGCGCATGTATCAATTGCCGTATATAGAAGGCGCGAGCCATTCGTTTTCGCATCCGTTTTCCTGGAGCGATGCAATGAACGGCACGCATACCGCGGACCCCAGCAAGGACAGCGGCGAAGCGGCGCCGGCGCTGGATGTGCCGAATTATAAATTCGATCTGCAGCGCGAGATCAAAGGGTCGATGGATTACATCAACGACACCCTGATGCCGGCCGGAAAAAAAGCCGAAATCTTTTTCTGGACCGGTAATTGCGTCCCGCCGCCGGCGGCCATTGCGCAGGTATACAAGGACGGTTATCTGAACATGAACGGCGGCGACACCACGATCACCGAAAGCGGAAAAAGCTGGACCCGCATTGCCGCCCAGGGCGTGCGCAAGGACGGCTGGTACCAGGTATTCGCTCCCGATCAGGATGAGAACATTTATACCAATGGCTGGAGCGGGCCGTATTACGGTTTCCAGCGGGTGATCGAAACGTTCAAACTGACCGGGGAGCCGGTGCGTTTCAAGGCGGTCGATATTTATTACCACTTTTATGCCGGCACCAAACCGGCATCGATTGCGGCCTTGCACAAGATTCACCGCTGGGCGCTGGCGCAGCCGTTCACGCATCTGTATGCCTCCCAATACATCCGCAAGGTCATCGATTTTGAAAATACCAGCGTGGCGCGGGATCTGGATGGCGGCGACCTGATTGTGCGCACCGGCGCCAATTTGCGGACCTTGCGGCTGATCCAGGGGGCGCCGGCGCCGTCGCTGACCGATAGCCGCGGCCTGGCGGGCATCTCGCCGGGACCGGAAGGGCAGTATCTGACTACCGCCGCGTCCGAAGTGCGGCTGGTTTATAAAGCCGAAGCCGCCGGCACGCCCGCAGGCATACCCACAGGCATACCCATACCCGCCGCGCCGTCGATATACGAAGCCAGCGGCATGGTCGGCGATTTTTCCCGGACCGCCAATGGCGGCAAAACCGAATTGCGCTTTACCCTCAGCGCCAATGGGCCCGCCACGTTCAGCATCGGCGGCGCGCGGCAGTGCAGCGCCAGCGCCGACGGCAAGGCCTTGCGCCGGACCGCCGATCGTAAAAACAGTATCTCGGCCCTTCCTTATGCAGGGAATGCAGGGAATGCAGCAATTAAATCGGATGTAGACGCAGTCTTACAATATGAAATCGGAACCTCTCCAACCAACTTCGCGACAACAAGGCACATGGTATTCGTTCAGTGCGCCGCGTGAACGTTTGCGCTTGTTTTCGTCTTGGACCATCACCGGCTTCGGACTGGCGGTCGGACTTGGCCTTGTGCTGGTCTATCCGCGGGCGTCGCTGGAACAGCGTCTGTTTGCATCGAATGGGAACGGGCGTCCGGATCAGCTGACCATCGAATATCTGAAGGTATTTCTGAAAGCGCAGCCGCAGGCGCAGCGCCTGCGCGCCGAATTGGTCAGGCAGCTGGTCGGCATCGGCCAGTATGCCGACGCGCGGCAGCAATTGGCGCTATTGTCGGCGGCCGGCAATCCGGCATCGCGCTCGGAAGCGGCCTGGCTGGAATATCAGATCCGTTACCAGGAAACCTTTGCCGAGCCCGAGAAATCGCCGCGCCGCACGCAGTTGGCCGCCGCATTGCGGCAGCAATTGCAGGCCGTGCTTGCATCCCCGCTGAGTACCGAACAGTTGATGATTTTGTCGCAGCATGCATTGGCGTCCGGCGACCGCGAGACCGCCCGGGAGATTTTTGCGCGGCTGCTGCAAAACAATACGCCGATGCGCGACGATGCCGCCGTCAAACTGGCGGGCGAGAGCTTGGGACTGGGCGACTATCCGAGCAGCGCCGCATTTTATTTCCGTGCGATGGAAGTCGTCCCGGGACTGGATATGAAGCGGGACTATTACATGAAGGGATTGCGCACCCTGCTGTCCGGCGGCATGTATGCGGAGACCATCAGCGCCGCCGATCGCTATATCGGCCCCTTGAGCGACGACAGGGCGACGCTGATCTTCCTGACGCATCTGGCGCAATCGGCCAATGAGCCGGCCGCGGCCGAACGCTACGTCAAACAATTGCTGAAGCTGTCGATGCTGGAACACGCTCACAGTGCGCCGGCGGCATTCTGGAGCATGCGCGACTTTGCGCTGGCATTGCGTGCGCCGGAGGCGGAAGGAACGGAAGGAGTGCGAGGAGCCGGCGGGGCGCGCATCGTCCGGGCGGCTGCTTCGGCATCCGCGCCGCGGATTGGCGAGGGGCCGTTCGACGAAGAGATCTACACCCTTGCCTATAACGTGTTTCTTGCCAACAGCAATCTGGCCGATGCGCGCCTGCTGGCGCAATCCGCGGTGCGCCGGCAACCCGATTCGGCGGACTGGCGCAAGCGTCTGGCGCAGGTCAGCGAATGGAGCGGGGCGCCGCTGGAGGCCACGCCGCAATGGCTGGCGTATGCGCGCCTGAGCGGGGATGAAGCCGGCTGGGACAATGTATTGCGTTTGAGCAGCGGCACCTTCGACCAGGAAATCCTGAAAGAGGCGCTGGAACACAAACTGCAGAGCGATCCGGGCAATGTGAAATGGCTGGACCAATTGCTGGCGCAGTACGAAAACATCGGCACGCCGCAAAGCGCGATCGATCTGCTGACAGCGCGCCTGCGCCTTCCCGGCAACGGAAACGGCAACAAGCTGCAACGCAAAGCCGAAATGGAAAGGCTGCTCGGACTGTATCGGCGCACCGGCGCGGATGGCGATGCGCTTGCCGTATTGCGCCGCCTGCAGCGCGAGTTCGGTCCGAACGCCCAATATGCATTGCAGATCGCCAATCAACTGTATCCGCAAGGACGCGTCGAAGAAGCGATGGCCGCGTTGGCTGAGGCAGCCCCGGCGACACCGGCGGACAACGCCAATTTCTGGCGGGCATATGCCGAAGTGGCGCGGTTCATGCAAGATGACGGCGTCGCCAAGTCCGCTTACCGCGGATTGCTGTCGTCGAACGTGCAGAACGAAAACGATTTGAGCAATCTGATCTCGCTGATGGCCGAAAGCCAACCGCTGGCGGCGGCCGATCTGGCCGAGTTCGGCTATGCCCAAAAAGGCGGGAACCAATTCGCCTTGCAGGCCTTGATCTTTCGCAGCCAGGTCGGCGATTGGGAGGGCGCGCAGCGCTTCCTGGATCGTGTGCCGGCTGCTCAGCAGCGGCAATTGGCGCAGAACGCCGGTTTTTTGGCTGCACGCGCCGTCCTGAAGCAGGCACGCAGGGATGTGCATGGCGCCGCCGCCGATCTGCGGGCGGCGCTGATATTGCAGCCCGACAACATGGGATTGCGCGCCAACCTGATCTGGATATTGATTGCCGCGCGCGATACCGCGCCGTTGCAGAAAATATTGCGATTGTGGGCGCAGGACGCCGAAACCAATCCGGCATTATGGGGGCCGTTTGCCGCCGCCGACATGTCGATCAACCGTCAGCCGGAAGCCTTGCACTGGTTTCGCAAATCCGGCTTTCCGCGGGACGATTATCTATGGCTGATGAGTTACGCGGAATGCCTGGACGCCAATGGCCAGCCGGATTTGGCCTGGCGCATCAGGCGCCGCGCATGGTTCGATCTGCGCAAGCCGGAAGTGCTGCGCAAAATGGATCCGGCGCAACTGCGCGATATCCGGGATCGCCTGGCGGCGCTGGCGCCTCTGTTCATGCCGGCCGACGGCGCCGACAGGGTATTGCAGGCGCTGTTGCGCGCCGATGTCGAAAAATTGCCGGAGCCGCCGCCGGCAGTGGCGATGCCCGCCGACGGCGCGGCGCTGTTGAAAATGATCGACGCCGAGGGCGAGGCGGGGAGCGGCAAGACCGGGAGCGGCAAGACCGGCGGCGATCCGGCGATAGCCGATGCGGACGGATTGTTCCGCCCGGGTGCCGATGCGGGCCGCCGCCCGCGCGACGATGCGCGCATGTCGGCCAGCGTGCGCGAACTTGCGCTGGGGGTGGCGCTGAACCGGAACGCGCCGGATCTGGCGCAGGCCTGGCTGGCGACGCGCTACGCGCGGCAGCTGGACAAGCCGCTCTGGGGCGAATTGTCGCTGATGCTTGCCAACGGCGATAGCCAGGATTTGAATCGGTTGCTGGACGACTTGCCGGACTGGCTGCCGATGTACGACCGGATCGACGCGGCCAGACTGGCCGGCAGGGTTCCGCTGGCGCAAACGCTGGCCTTCGATCAACTGGCGATATTGCCGCGCGATGAAGATCTGCATCAGCGGCTGGTCGGCTTGAGCACGGAAGATCCGGCGGCTTTTTCGGCGGCATACGCGAGACGCAGCGACGCGCCGCTGTCGTCGCAGAAGTTCGAGGTATCGACCGGTTTCAAGCTGTCGCCCGGTACCGCTCTGTTTGTCGGCTTGAGCGATCGCTTGCAGCGCAGCACCGATACCGCGCAACTGGATAATGTGCCGGGCCACGACCGCAAGATCGAATTGACCTTGCGGCGCCGCACCGATACCGGTTTCATCAGCATTGCGGCGCTGCATCGCCAGGCAATGGAAAGCATCAATGGCGCGCGCATCGATTTCAGCAGCGCGCGCAGCGATAAATTGACCCTGAGCGGCAATGCGGGATTCAGGCAGGAAGCGACCGATTCGGTGCTGATGATGCTCGGGGCGATGCGCAGCGGCGGCGAAATCAACGCCAATTACTTGCTGAGCCGCACCGAATACACGCGCCTGGGGCTGGGCTGGCAGCAATACAGCACGCAGGCCGGCACCTCGCTGGGTTCCGGCCGGACCTGGAATGCCGAGGCGGGCACCCATTTTCGCGTCGAATATCCGAACCTGACGTTGCGGGCGTATGCTTCCGATGCGGCGTTCAGCGACAAAGGGGCCGTGGATGCGCAGATTGCCAGGTTGACGCCGGCCGGCGCCGATCCGGCGACGTTCCGCTTCATGCCGGTCGACAGCCGGGTATACGGTCTCAGCCTGGGCGCCGGCACGGTGGCTGAAACCGCCTATACCAGGGCCTGGCGTCCGTTCGCCGAAATCGGCGTGACCTATACGCCGGGCCTGGGCTGGGGGCGCGACATGCGTGCCGGGGCAGCCGGCAGCGTGGCCGGGCAGGATGTTCTGAGTGTGGTTTTTCAAAGTATCGGCGCAACGGCAAATGCACAGAAGACGCTTGAATTGGGCGTAAATTACAAATGGTTTTATTAATGGCTCTTTAAATAAACGGGATATCCGCATATGAAAAACCTTCCCCGCACTCTTTCCCTGGCATTTTTCCGCATGCTGTCGGCCGGCGCCTTGCTGGCCGCGCTGGGCGCGTGCTCAACCACCGATATCGGCCGTGCGCCCACGCTGGAGGCCAATGCGCAATGGGCCTTGCTGCCGTTCGCCAATCACACGGAAACGCCGCAGGCGGGCTTGCGCGCCGAGTCGATTTCGGAAAACGTGCTGCGCGCCAACGGCGTGAACAATATCCGGCGCTATCCGGCGGCGCTCAATAGCGAAACCCTGTTCGAGCCCATGGACCGCAAGCAACTGGATGCGGCGCTGGAATGGGCGCGCGCCGAAAACCTGAAATATGCATTGACCGGCAGCGTCGACGAATGGCGTTACAAGGTCGGCATCGACGGGGAACCGGCGGTCGGCATGACCTTGCAATTGATCGATGTCGCCGGCGGCAATGTGGTGTGGGCGGCCAGCGGCGGCAAGAGCGGCTGGAGCCGCGAGGCTTTGTCGGCGGTGGCGCAGAAGCTCTCGCGCACATTGTTGTCGCCGGTCATTTCGGCCGCGCGTTAAACGCCGGACCGCCGGGTATGTTCAATTCTTCAACATCCACGGGGCTGCCCCGCGCCGGCCAGCCCGGCCGCAACTGGTGGCGCCGCCTCTTTCCGCGCACCGAATCCGACAATTTCGTTTTCGGGATAACGGCCTGGCGGATGGGGGAAACGGTGCTGTTCATCGCCCTGGCCTTGCTGTTGAGCCGTTACCTGGCGCCGGCCGATATGTTCGGCATCCAGGCCCAGTTTCCGTGGCTCTGGATCGTGCCCGCGATCCTGGCGATGCGCTACGGCAGCGGCATCGGCGTGGTGTCGGTGCTGTTGCTGCTGGCGAGCTGGTTTTCGCTGTCCCGCTATGCCGGCGCTGCCGTTCCGGCGCTGCAGGGCAGCACGTTTCCGCAAGAATATTTCCTTGGCGGCCTGGTGCTGACCTTGCTGTGCGGGCAGTTTTCGGAAGTCTGGAATGTGCGCGGCAGGCGCGTGCGCGCCATTAACGCTTATCTGGACGAGCGCCTGAGCACGCTGACCAAAAACCACTTTTTGCTGCGCTTGTCGCACCAGCGGCTGGAGCAGGATCTGCTGTCCAAGCCGCTGACCTTGCGCGAGTCGCTCGAACGCATGCGCGCATTGACGATAGGGCAGCAGATCGGCCCGGATAACCCGTTGCCGGCGGCCGAGGCCTTTCTGCAGATATTGATGCAGAGCTGCCAACTGGAAACCGCGTCGGTGCATGCCTGCGGCCGGTCGAAAAAAATCGCGCCGGAAGCCACGGCCGCATTGGGCGAATCGTCCGAACTGGCGGCGGACGATCCGCTGCTGGTTTACTGCCTGGAGGAGGAAAAGCTGGCGCATCTGCAAAGCGCCAGCCTGCGGCACCCGCATCACGGCCAAAGCCGCTACATGATCTGTGCGCCGCTGAAAAATTTCGACGATGTCGTTTTCGGCGTGCTGCTGGTCGAGAAAATACCGTTTGTCGCGCTCACCGACGATACGCTGCAATTACTGTCGGTATTGATCGATTACTACGCCGACGGCATCGAAATGAGCAGAACGTCATACGAAATTGTGCAGGAATTTCCGGGCTGCCCGCCGGAATTGGCGACCGATATGGTCCGTTTGCAGCGGCTCAAGGCCAATACCGATATCGATTCGGCGCTGGTGGCGCTGGTGTTCGGCGCCAGCGGCACCGGCAGCGACATGTATGAGCAGATCAAACGCCTCAAGCGCGCCGCCGATGCGGCATGGGCGTATACGGACAAGGACCGCAATGTACTCATTACGCTGCTGCCGCTGGCCGGCGCCGCGGCGGTGGAGGGCTATCTGATGCGTGTCGAATCGGTCATGCAGGCCCAGTTCGGCAGCAAATTCCTGAGCAATTACGCGCAGGTGCATACCGCGCACATGGGCAAGGAAACGCCCGCGCAAATGCTGGCCGGATTGGTGAAGCGCTGTGCTGTATAAATTTTCATTTGCCGGCATCACATTCGAGATCGCATCGGTCTCGATGCTGCTGGGCCGCGATCACAGCATGCTGCTGATGCTGACGTATCTGGTGCTGCATGGAATATCCAGCGTACTGTTCTCGATGGCGATTGCGCTGATCGTGCCCAAGCGGTACCAGAAGCCGCGCGTCTGGCTGTGGCTGTATTTGATCGCATTCAATTTTTTCATGCCGGTGATCGGGCTGCTTTGCGCGCTGATCGCGATTCTGACCGGCGTGCTATGGCCGAAAACGGAACGGGGCGCCGAATTCGATACAGCCATGGCGCCCCGGTTCACCACAATCGGCAAGCGCGAAGGCAGTGGTTTCCACGGCACGCGCGTGCGTGCGCAGTTAAGCAATTCGAAGGTGCCGCTGAGCGAGCGTCTCAACGCGCTGGTGGCGATCCAGAACACGCCGACACGCAGCAGCGGCGATGCCTTGCGCCGTCTGCTGACCGATCCGGCCGACGACGTGCGGCTGCTGGCTTACGGCATTCTGGATAGCAAGGAAAAGAAAATCACGCAGCGCATCGCCGAAGCGCGCCTGCAACTGGGCGTGGCCGAGCAAGGCGAGCTTCGGGCCGTATTGCACCAGCAGATCGCCGAGCTGTATCAGGAGTTGATTTACCAGAATCTGGTGCATGGCGATCTGCTGATCTATTCCTGCGATCAGATGCGCGATCACGCGCAAATGGCGCTGCTGCTCAATCCGGCCGAATCGGGCCTGTGGTTCATGCTGGTGCGGCTGGAACTCATGTGCAGCAATGTCGCCGGCGCGCAACAGGCCATCTATCATGCGGAGCAACACGGTTTTTCGCGGGTGCGCCTGTTGCCGTATCTGGCCGAACTCAGCTTCCTGCAAAAAGACTACGAACGCGTGCGCCAGTTGTTTTCTGAAATTTCGTTTAATCCCAGCGTGTCGGCGGCGCCGCAAATACATCGTTACTGGACCGGGGAAACGCGATGAACAATGCAGCGGCGGCGACGGCAAACAGCTTCGCGGACGCCCATCCCACGGCGGCGGACTGCGATGTCATGCTGTTGCTGGAGGGAACCTTCCCGTATGTCAGCGGCGGGGTATCCAGCTGGGTCAACCAGATCATTCGCGGCTTCCCGGAAATCCGCTTCGGCGTGTGTTTTATCGGCAGCCGCAAGGAGGATTACGGCCCGCCGAAATATGCCTTGCCGGATAATGTCGTGCATCTGGAAACACACTATTTGCATGAGCGGTACGACGCGTTGACGGCGACGCCCAGCCAGGGCGATGCCGCGGCCTTTGCGCAGATGGATGGTTTGCATCAGAAGCTGCGCAAGCTTGTTTCCGCACCGGAGCAAAGCGAGCTGATGGCGCTGTTCAAGACGCTTGTGCCGATGCTGGAAGACGGCAAGGCGCTGGATGAAGCGGCGTTTCTGCATAGCAGGGAATCCTGGAATTACCTGACGGCGCAATACAGTGCGTTTTGCACCGATCCCTCGTTCGTGGATTATTTCTGGACGGTGCGCATCATGCATGCGCCGATCTGGACGCTGGCGAAGGCGGCGCGCAATATGATTCCGGCGCGCTGTTACCACTCGGTGTCCACCGGTTATGCGGGTTTTCTCGGGGCCATGCTCAAAATGCAGACCGGCCGCCCTTTGCTGTTGTCCGAGCATGGCATCTATACCAAGGAACGCAAGATCGATCTGTTCCAGAGCGAGTGGATTCAGGACAACCGCAACGTGTTTGAAAAAGACGCATCGCAGATGCCGTACTTCCGCGATTTGTGGATACGGTTTTTCGAGGCGCTGGGGCGTATGTGTTATCAGTCCTCGAACCGCATCGTGGCCCTGTACGAAACCAATCGCCAGCGCCAGGTATTCGACGGCGCGCCCGAGGAGCGTACGCAAAACGTGCCGAACGGCATCGATCTGGAGCGGCTGTCCCGGCTGCGCGCACTGCGGCCGGCCGACCCGCCGCCGGTGCTTTGCCTGATCGGCCGGGTAGTGCCGATCAAGGACGTGAAAACTTTTATCCGGGCCATGCGCTCGATCTTGAACCGGCTGCCGCAGGCCGAGGCATGGATCGCCGGACCGGAAGACGAAGATCCCGCCTATGCGATGGAATGCCGCAGCATCGTCGACAGCCTGGGCCTGTCCGATAAGGTCAAATTCCTCGGTTACCAGAAAATCGATGAGCTGATGCCGAAGATCGGGCTGGTGGTGTTGTCGAGCATCAGCGAGGCCTTGCCGCTGGTGCTGCTGGAAGGCTTCGCGGCCGGCGTGCCGGCGGTGGCCACGGATGTCGGCTCCTGCCGCCAATTGATGTACGGGCTGGGGGAAGAAGACCGGGCGCTGGGGCAGGCCGGCGCCGTGGTCGGGATTGCCGAACCGCAGGCGCTGGCGGCGGCGGCGGTGGCGCTGCTGAGCGATCCGGAAAAATGGCGCGCCGCGCAGGCCGCCGGCATCGCCCGCGTCGAACGCTACTACACGCAGGAGAAAATGTTTGCATCCTATCGCCGGCTTTATGAGGAAGCGCTGCAGGAGGCGTCGGCAGGAGGTGGACAAAAAAGCGGACAAAAAACCGGACAAAAATTGACCTGCCCGGTGGCGCATTCGGCGGAGCTGCCGAAAACTGCGCGGCTCGCATCGTTTTTCAAATCATTCATGGGGCGGGGCAGGTAATGGCGGGAATAGGCTTCGAACTCAGGAAAATCCTCAAGCGCGACAATCTGTCGTCGCTGCTGCAAGCGTATTCGTATGCGGCGCTGATCAGTTCCGGTTCCTGGGTGCTGTCGATCGTCGGCATTCTGATCATCGGCGTGATGAGTTACGCCGTCGTCGTGCCCAGCACGATCATCGTGCAGTTCGAGGTCAGTATTACCTATGTGATTTCTTTTTCGCTGGTGTTCACCGGCATTTTCCAGCTGGCGTTGACGCGGTTTACCGCCGACCGCCTGTTTGAGAAGCACATGGATATGATTTTGCCGAATTACCATGCGGTATCGTTGACGGTGACGGTACTGGGCGGCGCGATCGGCCTGGTTTGCGTGATATTCCTGTTTCCCCAGCAAAGCGTGTTGTACCGGCTGCTGCTGCTGGCGGCGTTCGTCATCATGAGCAATATCTGGATCGCCACCATTTTTCTCTCGGGCGTGAAGCAATATCAGGCCATCGTCTGGCTGTATTTGCTCGGCTACGCCATTACCGTGGCCGCCGCCCTGGCATTGCGCTGGGCCGGGCTGGAAGGGCTGATGGCCGGATTCGTGATCGGGCAGGCGATGCTGCTCACCGGCATGATGGCCTTGATTTTGCGTAATTTCGTGTCGGACCGTTTTATCTCTTTCGAGTTTTATAAAAAGAAATGGCTATATCCCTCATTGATGGTGACCGGCTTCCTTTATAACGCCGCCATTTGGGTGGACAAGGTCATCTTCTGGTACACGGAAGAAACCAGCCAGGCCATCATCGGGCCGCTGCGCGCGTCGGTGATTTACGATTTGCCGGTGTTCCTGGCGTATCTGTCGATCATTCCCGGCATGGCGATTTTCCTGCTGCGCATGGAGACCGATTTCGTCGAATTCTACGACGCGTTTTATCAAGCGGTGCGCAGCGGCGCTTCGCTGGAAACCATCGAAAAGCACCGTAACGGCATGGTCGAAACGGTCCGCCTGGGAATTTTCGAAATCATCAAAATCCAGGCCATCGCGACGCTGCTGTTGATCGTGACCGGCGAATCCATCCTGAGATGGCTGGGCATCTCGACGCTGTACCTGCCGTTGCTGTACATCGACATCGTCGCCGCCGGCTTGCAAGTGGTGCTGCTCGGCATCTTGAATGTATTCTTTTATCTCGATAAGCGCCCCATCGTCATGTGGCTGTGCGCGGCATTTGTGGCGCTGAATATCGCGCTGACGTCGCTGTCCCTGAAACTGGGGCCGGCGTTCTACGGCTACGGTTTTGCGATATCGGTGCTCATCGTCGTGCTGGCGGGGTTCGTATTGTTGTCGCACAAGCTGGAGGTGCTGGAGTACGACACGTTCATGTTGCAGTGAGGATGCGTTATGACCGGCTCAAAACGGGAACGCCGTAAAAATCAAAGCCCTTGACGCCGATGCGCCAAGGGCTTTTTAATAATTCCCGAAACGGGAAAAACCCAACTCAGTTTTTCGCCGGAACAGTCACGCCTTTAATCACCGCCGGCCGCGCCATGAACGCGTCCAGGGTCCGCACCACATTCGCGAAATTCTTGATGCCGACCAGATCGGCCGCATCGTAAGAGCCGGTCAGATTGCGCACCCAGGAGAACACGGCGATGTCGGCGATGCCATAGGCGTCGCCCATGATCCAGGAACGGTCGGCGAGGCGTTTGTCCAGTACGCCGAGCAGGCGTTTCGTCTCGGCGACATAGCGGTCGCGCGGGCGCTTGTCTTCGTAATCCTTTCCTGCGAATTTATGGAAGAATCCGAGCTGGCCGAACATGGGGCCGATGCCGCCCATCTGGAACATGATCCATTGCAGCGTCTCGTAGCGGCCGGCGGCATCCTCAGGCATCAGTTTGCCGGTCTTCCCGGCAAGATAGATCAGGATCGCGCCCGATTCGAACAGCGCCAGCGGCTTGCCTCCCGGACCGTTCGGATCCAGGATGGCCGGAATTTTATTGTTGGGACTCAGCGACAGGAATTCTGGCGATGTCTGCTCGCTTTTTTCGAAATCGACGGAATGCGCTTCATAGGGCAAACCGATCTCTTCGAGCATGATCGAGACCTTCACGCCGTTCGGCGTAGGGCGGGAGTAGAGCTGCAGCAGCTCGGGATGCGCAGCGGGCCATTTTCTGGTGATGGGAAAAGCGGAAAGATCTGCCATTGTGAATCCTCGATTGGAAATTAGCTGTTGTACGAGAAAAAAACAAAGGCTAACTATATCCCATCAGTGATCGTGATGCAGGTAACGCGCGGTTCTCGGCAAGCGGAAGCTGACCACGAACGCCACAACCATGAGCGCGGTGACATACCAGAAGAAGACGGACTCGTGGCCCAGCGACTTGAGGCCCAGCGCCACATATTCGGCCGATCCGCCGAAGATTGCGTTGGCCACGGCGTAGGCAAGGCCGACGCCCAGCGCGCGAACTTCCGGCGGGAACATTTCGGATTTGACGATGCCGCTGACGGAGGTATAAAAACTGACGATCGCCAGGGCGATGATGATCAACACAAAGGCCGCCACCGGACTGCTCGTATATTGCAGCGCGGTGAGGATAGGGACGGTGCTCAAGGCGCCCAGGCCGCCGAACAGCAGCATGTTGTTGCGCCGGCCGATGCGGTCGGACAAGGCGCCGAACAGCGGCTGCATGCACATGTACAAGAACAGGGCGCCGGTCATGACATACCCCGCGGTCTTGATCGGCAGATGCACGGTATTGACCAGGTATTTCTGCATATACGTGGTGAACGTATAAAAGATGAGGGAGCCGCCGGCGGTGTATCCCAGCACGGTCAGAAAGGCGGGTGTGTGATGTTTGAACAGGGCGCTCAGGCTTCCGGCCTCCTTGCTTTCCCTGGTTTCCACGGCTTGCGTTTCGGTCAATCTGCGCCGCAGATAAAGCGCCACGACCGCGGTAACGGCGCCGATGACGAACGGAATCCGCCATCCCCAGGCCTTCAGCTCGGCTTCATCCAGCAATTGGCCCAGGATAACCACCACCAGCACGGCCAGCAACTGACCGCCGATGAGCGTCACATATTGGAAAGAAGAAAAAAATCCACGTTGTCCGCGCAGCGCCACTTCGCTCATGTATGCCGCGGTGGTGCCGTATTCTCCGCCGACCGAAAGTCCCTGGAACAGGCGCGCGACCAGCAGCAGGAACGGCGCCCAGGCGCCAATGGCGGCATACGTGGGAAGGCAGGCGATCGCCAGCGACCCGCCGCACATCATCGTCACCGAAATGATCATGGAGCGCTTGCGGCCATAGCGGTCGGCAATTCTGCCGAACAGCCAGCCGCCGATCGGCCGCATCAGGAAGCCCGCCGCGAACACGCCTGCCGTATTCAGCAATTGCGCGGTCGGATCGGATTTTGGAAAGAAAGAGGAGGCAAAATACAGGGCGGAAAATGCGTAGACGTAGAAATCGAACCATTCAACCAGATTGCCGGAAGACGCCGCCATGATGGCGAAGATGCGGTGGCGTTTTTCCTGGGGAGTGTAATGGCGGATCGGTGCGTCCGGAGCCGATGTCTGGGCAGTCATGTTGTCTCTTCCTTTTATAATGATGAGGCGGGATCCTCATTTTTTGTCCAGAGTACTGCAATTTTGCAAAGCTTGGAACCACTGTTCGAAGCGTTGGTTCAATTCGACCCCTATATTTGGGCGCGGTACCTTGCGCGGCTTATCGGTAAAAATGTCCGCATGGCGGACTATTCGCATCCTTGCGCCTGAATCTGTTCTTTCACGGTCCATTCCCGATGGATATCCAGCAGTTGCGGCACGATGTTTTCGAAGACGTCAACGATATCCGGATCGAAATGCGTTCCCCTGGTGGCGCGGATATGCTCCTGGATTTTTTCCAGCGGCCACGCCTCCTTATAGGGCCGCTTCATGCTGAGCGCGTCGAACACGTCGGCCAGGGCAACGATGCGCGCCGATTCCGGGATCTGTTCGCCGGCGAGGCCGTCGGGATAGCCGCTGCCGTCCCATTTTTCGTGGTGCCGCAGCGCGATTTCCGCAGCCAGTTGAAACACCGGCGCATCGCTCATGCGCAGGATCTCATAGCCGATCTGCGGATGGGTTTTCATGACGTCCCACTCGTGCTGGGTCAGCGGATCCGGCTTGCGCAGGATGCTTTGCGGAATGCCCAGTTTGCCGGTGTCGTGCATCGGCGCGGCCAGCTCCAGCCGGGCGCTTCTGTCTTCGTCCCATCCGTAGCCCCGGGCCAGCGCGCCGGCGTAGGCGGCCATGCGCCAGATGTGCGCGCCGGTGTCGCTGTCGTTGTAGTGGCCGGCATGGCCGAGCATCAGGATGGCTTCGCGATAACTGCGTTCCAGTGCGGTGGCGCGCACGCGCGACAGATGCGAGCTCACGCGCGCGCGCACCACCGCCGGCGAAACCGGCTTGGCGATGTAATCCACGCCGCCGGCCTCGAATCCGGCGGCCTCGTGCGCCATGTCGGTGTAGGCGGTAATGAAGATGACCTGGATGGCCTGCGCCGGATCGAGCTGCTGCTTGATCTGCCGGCACAGGTCGTAGCCGTTGATGTCCGGCAGGCCGATGTCCAGCAATATCATGGCCGGATTGTGCTTGGCCACGGCCGTCAGCGTATCGGCGCCGTCCCTGGCGAATACCAGGTTGTAGTCGGCCGACAGGATGTCGCGCATGATCGCCAGGTTCACCGGCTCGTCGTCAACGATCAAAATGGTTTGAAGCATGCTGCCGCTCCTTTGCTCTTTCAGAGATGAATGTCGTATCTGGCCGCCAGCCGGCGGGTTTCCATCCGGGCGCCGCGGAAATCGAAATTGCGGATGCAGGTCCAGATCGGTTGCAGTTGTTTTCCCGACAGCATTGCCGGCAGGGAATCGAGCACGCGTTCGACCGGGGCCGGGTTGTCGCTGTCGAGCGCCTGCATCAGCTCCGACAGCATGTTCTGCAATTCGGCGCGAACCGCGGCCGGCAGGGCCTTGGCGGCGGCCTGCAGCGCTTCATCGTGATCGACCCGCGGCGCATAGCCGTCGATCGCCGCGACGGCGGCTTGCAATGCCCGTTCCAGATGCGAAAGCACCGATGTCGGGTCGTAACCCATCGACAGGATGCGTTCGGCTTCCCGCGCCAGGCGCTGCGCGTCGAACAGCGCCAGATTGCCGGCGACGCCGGACAATTTGTGGGCCAACGACGCCGCGCCGGCAAGATCGTTTTCGGCCAGGCGTGCGTTCATGCGGTCCGCGATGTCGCCGAAATCGCGGATGAACTGGTGCAGATAATCCTTGTAAAGTTTATCGTCGGACCATAATTCCAGGCCTTTGGCGATATCCAAAACCGGCAATTCGGCCGCCGTCCTGGCGTTCGGATCGCCGTCCGCATCCCCATCCGCATCCGTATCCGTATCGGCGGGAGGGTCGCTTACCGTGGGCTGCAGCAATATGGTGGCATGCGGCCGGCGCCTGATGCGCTGGATCAGCGCCACGGTGGACGGCACGTCGAACGGCTTGCTGACGAAATGGCTCATGCCGGCGGCCAGCGCCGTATCCTGTTGCGATTTGAACGCCCCGGCGGTCAGCGCCACGATGGGCAGGCCGTTGAATTGCGGCATCTTGCGCAGGCGGCGCGTGGCTTCGATGCCGTCCATGACCGGCATCTGCACATCCATCAGCACCAGATCGACATCCTTGGGATGCTCCAGCAGCCAGTCGACCGCCTGCTGGCCGTTGTCCGCCGTGACCACCGCGGCGCCCTGGTTTTCCAGGATGCGCTTGGCCACTTCGCGATTGATTTCACTGTCGTCCACCACCAGCAGACGGGCGCCTTCCAGCGTGCGCGCCGGCGATTTGCCGGCCATTTCCTCCAGCGCGCCCTGGCTGGCGGTGCGGCGCCGCTGCGCCTGGATCACCGCGTTATACAGATTGGAAGCGGTGACCGGCTTGTTCAGGATTGCATCGACCAGTTCGGCGCCCGGCTGGCAGGCCAGGTTCGTCATCGAAAACGCCGACGCCATGATGACGATCGGACATTCTTCCTCGGCCACGTTTTTCCGTATCCGGCGCGCCGTTTCGATGCCGTCGATGCCGGTCATCTTCCAGTCCAGGATCACCACGTTGGGGCGTGCGCCGGCCGGCTTGGAAACTATGTGCTGCATGGCGGCTTCGCCGGAATCGACGGTGGCGACCGACCATCCCATGCCCTGCGCGATGGCGCTCAGCGCATCCAGCGCGACCGCGCTGTCGTCGGCGATCAGGGCATCGATGCGCAGCATGCCGGGGGAAGAGAAATCGTCGTTGCCGGTGATCTTGAAGGTCAGCGTGAAATAAAACTCGCTGCCCTCGCCGAACACACTGTTCATGCCGATTTCGCCGCCCATCAGCGTCACCAGCTGGCGGCAGATCGCCAGGCCCAGGCCGGTGCCGCCGAAACGGCGCGTGGTCGAGCTGTCGGCCTGGGTGAACGGCGTAAACATCGCGCTTTGCATGGCGGGTTCGATGCCGATGCCGGTATCCTGCACGGCGAACCGCAGCGCCACCGCATTGTCGGATTTTGCAATCAGATCGATGCGCAGGACGACCCGGCCGGCATGGGTGAACTTGATGGCGTTGCTGGTCAGGTTGACCAGCACCTGCTCCAGCCGCAGGGCGTCGCCCAGCACATTATTGACGTAGGGCGGCAAGGCATTGATGATCAGTTCGATGTTCTTGTCCGCCGCGGCGATCCCCATGGCGCTGGCCAGATTGTCGATGACATCCGATATCCGGAACGGCGCATGCTCGATCGCCATCTGGCCCGCCTCGATTTTCGAGACGTCCAGGATGTCGTTGATGATGCCCAGCAGGGTGCGTCCCGAACCCCTGATCTTGCGGATCATGTCGGCGGTGTCGGGGTCCGAGCAGGTCTGTTCCAGGATATGCGCCAGGCCCAGGATGGCGTTCAGCGGCGAACGGATCTCATGGCTCATATTGGCCAGGAATTCGGCCTTGCTTTTGCTCGCGGCTTCGGCGGCATCCCTGGCCTTGAGCATGTCGAACTCCGCCTCTTTCTGGGCCGAGATGTCCTGCGTGAAAATCAGCGTCGCCGGGCCGTCGGCCAGCAGAACGTTCGCGGTGGTCTTGAATACCGGCACCAGCCCGCCGTTCTTGCCCAGGCCCAGTGCTTCAAACATTTGTTCGTCCGGCGAATCCTGCTCTATGAGCTTCTCGATATGTTTCAACTGCACAAGCGATTCGGGCGCAAGCATTGCATTCCAGGGGCGGCCGTTCAGATCGTCTTCGGGCGCATAACCGTGCAGCCGGCGATAGCGCGGATTGGTGTAGATGAAATGCCCCTTGCGCAGGATCGCGATGGCGATCGGCGCGTCTTCGATCAGGGTACGGAAGCGCGTTTCGCTTTCCTTGATGGCGTTCATCGATTCGATTTCGCCGCGCTTGGCCTGGATGCGATACAGCCACAGGCCGGATATGGCCAGCAGCACCAGATAGAAAAAGCCGTAGTTGCGGAGCTGCTTGCGGGTGGGCGCGGTGATCGCGATGAGATTGCGGCTCAGGCCGACCACGATGGCCTTGTCCATATGCAGCGACTGGATATCGATGGTCGAGATCGCCATCAGCCGCGGCTCGCCGGTGGTATAGACATTCCCGGTCAGGATGCTGGTCGATCTTCCGCTGTCGCGATGACGCTTGAAAAAGGTGCCGGGCCGGTCGAGATTGATGTCGCTGGCCGCTTTTTGCGGCGGATAATTCAGCAGTGCTCCGCCGTCGCCATGCACCACCATGCCCCATACGTCGGATGCATACATGACCGATTTGAACATGCCCTTGAAATATTCCGGATCCAGAAAAGCGACCGCGACGCCGCCGAATCGCCCATCCGGCCCGGTGATCATTTTCGCCACGGCCATGATGGATTCGTTTTGCTGTGAAAGGAACGGCGGCGAGATATACAGCATGGACGGATCCGGATGGTCGCGCGTTGTCGTGAAATAAATCCGGTGCGAGAAGTTCTTGTCGAGCAGCTCGGCGCGCGTTGTCGCCAGCGCCGTGCCTTCCGCGTTGAGGACGACCATCGAACGCACGCCCGGCATCGCAAGCGCCAGCGCTTTGAGACGCCGGGACATTTCAGCCGGGGAGCTTTTATGCGCCACGGATGGCGAGAAGCTTTCTTCGATAACGCCGTCCAGCGCATTGTTGGTGGCGGCCAGATTCACGGAGATATCGTTGACGATGACATTCGAAAGGACCTGCAGGCGTTCGCGCTCCGCATCTTCCACGCGATCGATTTCGCCGATATAGGCAAGAATCAGGAAAGCGGCGACGATGCTGCTTATTGCCGTAAAGAAAATCCACTCGACAAGCTTTTTCCGCGCCTTTTTCTGCTGGATTGTCATGGACGGCATTGTCGCGTCTCCCCATTTATATTTTCATATGCAGCGAGTGTTCGGGCTAATTGCCTGCTTTCCAAGCCTAACTGTTTTTGTATGTTTTTCTTATCAGGCTATTCCTGATGGCCGCCGCCGATGACCTTCATTATTATGTTTTCAAGTATTTGTACCATGGCGATGATGCCTCCACAAGACAGATGCAAGAAGATCATGTGGTTCAAAATCTACACGTGGACTTGCGGGGGACGGCGTTAATTTAATTGTTAATCGGCCGCGGCTGAAGTAATCTGCTGTTGCATACGATAAATGTGAAGTGGGGGACAGGAATCCACAGGCGGCGGCCCCAAACTGGCCGCGACAGGTGTTTTCCTCCGGTGGCGCTGTGATGGCGTTCTTTAGAATCATAAATAATTTATGACCGGCCAATTCGAAGAATTCAGTTCGCCCGCGTTTTCCGCCCCGTTGCCGACGCCGCCGTCGGGCAGCCAGGATGGCGGCGTGACTGAGCGCTATCGCTACCTGCTTGCCAATACGCCGGCAATTATCTATAGCAGCGTGCCGTCCGGCGACTTCAAGCTGACCTTCGTCAGCGAAAACGCCTGGCGCGTTCTGGGCTATCAGCCGGCGGAAATGCTGGAGGATCCCAATTTCTGGTTCTACCATATCCATCCCGACGATGTTCCCCTGATTTTTTCCAGCCTGGCGCAGTTGTTTGTCGAAGGGCAACGCACCTATGAATACCGCTTCCGGGCCGCCGACGGCCGCTATCTGTGGATGCACGATACGCTGCGCCTGATCCGCGATGAAAACGGACAGCCCGTCGAGGTGATCGGATCGATGACCGACATCACCGAACGCAAGCGCATGGAAGATGCGCTGCAAAAGAAGGGCGAAGAGCAACAGTTGTTGATTCAACAACTCCATGAAGCCCAGGCCCAATTGCTGCAATCCGAAAAAATGGCTTCCCTGGGGCAACTTGCCGCCGGCATGGCGCATGAAATCAACAATCCGATCAGTTTCGTCAGCGCCAACATGAATTCCCTGCGCAATTACGTCAAAACGCTGCTGTCGGTGATCGAGCGCTATGAGGCGACGTGGGAAGAAACCTTCAATGTGACCGATATCGCAGGACAGTTGAAGAACATCCGCCGCCAGGCCGACGTCGATTTCGTCAAGGACGATGTCAGCGAGCTGCTGGCCGAATCGCAGGATGGCTTGAAGCGCGTCAAGGAGATCGTGCAGTCCCTGAAGGATTTTTCCAGGGTGGGCGAATCGGGCTGGCAGATTGTCGATCTGCACAAGGGGCTCGACAGTACGCTGGAAATCATGGCCGGCGCATTCGCAAAGATTACCATCGAAAAACGCTATGGCAAGTTGCCGCTGATCAAGTGCGCGGCATTCGACCTGAACCAGGTCTTCCTGAGCCTGTTGACCAATGCCGCGCACGCGATCGAAGACAGCGGCGCGATCGTCATCGAAACGCAGCATCGCGGCGACTGGGTCGCCCTGAGCATCCGCGATACCGGATGCGGCATCGCCCCGGATCATCTGGAGCACATTTTCGAGCCGTTTTTTACGACGCGGCCGGTCGGCAGCGGCACCGGCCTGGGCTTGTCGCTTTCCTACGGCATCGTGCAAAAGCACCATGGCCGCATCGAGGTAATCAGCACCCCGGGGAGCGGCTCGACATTCACGGTATGGCTGCCGCTCGACCCCGAACACTCCGCCACGTCACCAGAAAGAACGTCACATGAATGAGCGCCTTATGCAAAATCCGCCCGGCCTTGCGGCAAACGAAACCGAGGTTATTCCCGCGGTCATTCTGGTGGTCGACGATGAAGCCGGCATTCTGTCGGCATTGAAACGCCTGTTCAGGCCGGCCGGCTATACGGTGCTGACCGCCGAGAGCGGCGCCGCCGGCCTGGAAATCCTGGCGGCAGAGCATGTCGACCTGATCATTTCCGACATGCGCATGCCCGGCATGACCGGCGCGCAATTCCTGGCGCAGGCCAAGGCGTCCTATCCGGATATCGTGCGCATCCTGCTGACCGGCTATTCCGAAGTCAGTTCGACCGTGGCCGCCATCAACGAGGGCGGAATTTATCACTATTTGCCCAAGCCCTGGGACGAACACGATCTGCTGCTGACCGTCAGGCGCGCCCTCGAACAGCAGCAATTGAAGAGCGAAGCGCAGCGGCTGACCCAGATCGTATTCCGGCAGAACGAGGAATTGTCGGCGTTCAACGCCAATCTTGAAAAACAGGTGATCGCGCGCACCGAGGAAATCCGCCAGACCGTCATGTTCCTGGAACATTCGGAAGGCGAGGTCAAAAAGAACCTGCTGACCATGCTGAAGGTGTTCTCGAATCTGATCGAATTGCGCGCCGGCGCGTTCGGCTATTCGGGCCGCGTGGGCGAGCTGTCGCGAAATCTGGGCGCGAAGATGGCGCGCACGCTGGGCTCTACCTACAAGATCACCGAATCCGGGCTGCAGGATCTGATGATCGCCGGGCTGCTGCATGCGGTCGGCAAGATCGGCCTGCCCGACGAACTGGTGCGCAAGCCGATGGAAAAGATGACGAGCGAAGAAACGCGCCTGTTCATGACGCATCCGCTGAAGGGGCAATTGGCGCTGACCCCGCTGGAAGCCTACGCATCGGCCGGGCTGATCATCCGCCACCAATATGAACGCTATGACGGCCGCGGCTTGCCGAATGGCCTGGTGGGCGACGCGATTCCGCTCGGTTCGCGCATTCTGGCGGTCACGCGCGACTTCGAAGCGCTGCTGGCCGGCGCCATCGCCACGCAGCCGCTGCCGCTGGAAAAGACGCTGACGCTGCTGAAATCGCAGCGCAGCCATCGCTACGATCCGGTGGTGGTCGACCAGTTCCTGGTGATGATCGAGGAAGAGGGCTTGCTGCACGCGGCCAAGACGCGCGTGGTGAAACCCCGGGAACTGGAGCCCGGCATGCAACTGGCCGCGGATTTGCGCACGCCGGACGGCGTGCTGCTGCTGACCAAGGATTGCGTGATCAATCCGCAGAACATTGCGCAGATACGGCGCTTCGAACAAGTGCAGGGGATGGCGTTGCAACTGACGATTTCGATATAAGCGGAATATGAAGCCGATGTAAAAAAATATAACAGTTGCGCGAGGAGGCTATAAATGAACGCATCGGACCAGACCGCAGTACAGGAGCAGGCTCCGCGCGTGCTGCTGCTGGTCGATGACGAGAAAAATATCCTGGCGGCCCTGCGCCGACTGCTGCATGCGGAAAAATACCGCATCCTGACCGCCAACAGCGCGCCCGAGGCGCTGGAACTCCTGGCCTCGACGCCGGTCGATGTGATTGTCTCGGATCAGCGCATGCCGGACATGACCGGCGTCGAATTCTTCCGTATCGCCAAAGAGCGCTATCCGGAAACCATCCGCATCATGTTGAGCGGCTACACCGAACTGCAATCGGTGACCGATGCGGTCAATGAAGGCGCGATCTACAAATTCCTGACCAAGCCATGGGACGACAATCAGTTGAAGACGCATGTGGCCGAAGCGTTTCACCGCAAGGGATTGAGCGACGAGAACGCGCGCCTGCATGCGCAGCTGCGGCTGGCCAATGCCGAATTGGCGAACGCCAATGCGCAGCTGGAAGGGCTGGTGCAGAAAAAGGAGAGGCAGATCCACCGCGATGAAATCATGCTCGACGTGGTGCATGAGGTATTGCGGCATTTGCCGCTGGCGGTGATCGGCCTGGATAACGATAACCTTGTCGTGCTGGCCAATATCGCCGCCGAACAGCTCGGCGCCGGCAATTCGCTGCTCGGAAAGGAAATAGAAAGCGTGATGCCGGCGCTGCTGCAGAATTTGACCTCGGAAGGCGAGGCGCGCAGAGGCGTGTTCGAACTCGAGGGCAAGGCTTTCGATGTGCTGCTGTGTCCGATGGGACAGCATTCGCTTTCGCGCGGCAGGCTATTGACCTTATGCAGGCAGGATGAAAGGAAAAAGCGCCGTGACCCAACATAACGCGAACCGCATCAAATTGGACCAGGCCGAGGCCGGCATGGTGCTGGCGGCCGCCATCCTGGACGACAAGCGCGGCGTGCTGCTGCCGGACGGCACGGTGCTGACCGATTCGGCCATTGCGTCGCTGCGCAGGCGCGGCATCGGATCGCTCAGCGTGGCCGGGGAGGAATTGCCGGCGCCGGCGCTGCAGGCGGCGCGCGAGCAGGCGCAGGCCCGCCTGCAGCATTTGTTCAGGAAAAGCGGCGCGGCGGAACCGGCGCGCTCCCTGCTCCATTGCCTCAGCCGCTATCGCGAGGAATAGACATGCCCAAGCTTGCGCTCGACACACTGATTGCCGCGATCCAGGACCTGCCGTCGCTGCCGGCGGTTGTGCTGGAATTGATGCGCAATCTGAATGACGAGGACGCCGGCGCGCATCTGCTGGCGGACAAGATCGCGCAAGACCAGGCGCTGTCGGCCAAAGTACTGCGGCTGGCCAATTCGTCGTTTTACGGCATGCAGAGCAAGGTCACCACGATCCAGCAAGCGATCACGATTCTCGGCTTCAACAGCGTGCGCGCACTGGTGACCGCGGCCGCGGTGATCGACCGCTATGCCGCCAACAAGAACAGTTCGCTCGATTTCAAGGCCTTCTGGCGCCATTCGATCGGCACCGCGCTGTGCGCGAAAGCACTGGCCAGGAAACTGGCCGTCAACCAGGACCATGCCTTCATCACCGGCCTGCTGCACGATATCGGCCGCCTGGTGATGGTGACGCATTCGGCGCACGACTATGAAGCGGCGCTGGCCTATCGCGCCAGCAACGATTGCTATCTGTACGAGGCGGAACAGGCCACGCTGGGCTTCGATCACGCCACGGTCGGCCGCGCCATCATGCAGCATTGGAAATTTCCGGCCTTGATTCTCGACGCCGTCGAGCGTCATCATTGCCGTGCGCAGATGGAGATCGACCGCCTCACCGCGATCGTCAACCTGGCCGACTGCATCGCGCATGGGCTGGATCTTTCCGGCAGCGCGGACGATGTGGCGCCGCCGCCGTCCGAGCCGGGATGGCGCAAGCTGAATATGTCGGAAGCGGATCTGATGAGCGTATTCCGGGAAACCGAACAACAATTCGAAGAAGCCTGTGCGATTCTGGTTTCTTCCACGGAGGAGTCCTGACATGTATGGCGACACTAAAAAACGCGAGCCGGCGATTTCTGAATTTTTCGACGGCTGCCCGGCGCCGGCCTTCGCCATCGACGCCGATCACGTCATCACGCATTGGAACAAGGCCTGCGAATATCTGTTCGGATTGAGCGCGGCGGAAATGGTCGGCACCACGGATCAATGGCGGCCGATCTACCGTTATCAGCGGCCGGTGCTGGCGGACCTGATTGTCGCCGGCGATTTCCAGAACATCCAGAGCAAGTATTACAAGGGCGCGGAAACGTTCCGCGCCTCGCCGCTGATTCCGAACGCTTTCGAAGGCGAGGATTTCCTGGCGCATCTGGGCGACAGCGGGCGCTGGATCTATTTTTCGGCGGCGCCGCTGCGCGATGAAGACGGCGCCATCGTCGGCGCCATCGAAGTCATGCGCGATATCAGCGACCAGAAACTGGCGGAATCCGATCTGCATAAAATCCGCGAGGATCTTGAAATGCTGGCCGCGGAGCGCACCGCGCAACTGGCGGATGCCAACAAACAGTTGGAGGAGGATATCCGGCAGCGCGCCATTGTCGAGGCGGAACTGACGCGCAGGAATGCGGAGCTGACCGGCCTCAACGAGAAGCTGTCGATGGCCCAGCAGCAATTGCTGCAATCGGAAAAGCTGGCGTCCATCGGCCAGCTGGCGGCGGGCCTGGCGCATGAGATCAACAACCCCATCGGCTATATATTTTCCAATTTCGGCACTCTCGAAACGTATATCGCCAACCTGCTGCAGATGCTGGCCGTGTACGAGGCAATCGAGCCGGAACTGGCGGCCTCGGATGCGCTTGGAAACATCGGGAAAATGCGCGAGCAGATCGAACTCGATTTCCTGAAGGAAGACATCCATTCGCTGATGAGCGAATCGAAAGAAGGGATTTTGCGGGTCCGGAAAATCGTGCAGGACCTGAAGGATTTTTCGCGCGTCGACGCCAGCCAGGAATGGCAATGGAGCAATCTGCACGACGGCATCGATTCCACCTTGAATATCGTCAACAACGAAGTCAAGTACAAGGCCGACCTGGTCAAGGAATACGGCAATATTCCCGATATCGAATGCTTGCCGTCCCAGATCAACCAGGTGATCCTGAACCTGGTGGTCAATGCGGCGCACGCGATACAAAGCGAGCGCGGGAAAATCACCATCAGGACAGGGCGGGAGGAGGAACTGGTCTGGATCGAAGTGGCCGACAGCGGGTCCGGGATTGCGAAAGAAAACCTGACGCGCATTTTCGATCCGTTTTTCACCACCAAGCCGGTCGGGCAGGGCACCGGCCTGGGCCTCTCGCTCTCCTACGGCATCATTCAGAAGCATCGCGGCGAAATTCGCGTCGACAGCCAGATCGGCAAGGGCACGACGTTCCGGGTGGTGCTGCCGATTCGCCAGGAAGCGTCCTGAGCCGCGCTATCGGAACTGCTATCGAACCTGCTATCCGGCCTGCTATTTGACCTGCTGCTTGCCCAGCTTGCGCACCAGCGTGCGCCGGTGCATGCCCAGCCGCCGCGCCGTTTCGGAAATATTGAAGCCGGTGGCGGCCAGGGTTTCGTGAATGCGTTCCCATTCCAGGGTCTTGATGGAAGTGGGCCGGCCGGTCAGGTCGACTTCGGTGTCGCCGGTGGCGCGCGCGAAGGCGGCTTCGATGTCGTCGGTATTGGAAGGTTTGGCCAGGTAGTGGCAGGCCCCCAGTTTGATCGCTTCGACCGCCGTGGCGATGCTGGCGAAGCCGGTCAGCACCACGATCAGCATCGCCGGATCGTGCGCATGCAAGGCCTGCACGCAGGCCAGCCCGGAGGCTTCGCCCTTGAGCTTGAGATCGACCACGGCGTAGCCGGGCGAACGCTGCCCCTGCGCCAGCACCGCCGAAACCGCGTTCAGGCTGGTGGCGAACAGCACGGTGTAGCCGCGCCGCTCGAATGAGCGGCCCAGCGTGCGGGCAAAGGTTTCGTCGTCTTCGACGATCAGCAGCGTCCGTTCGGACGGCTTGGCGTCGCCATTCTCCGCCCCTGCACCGGCCTCGGCGGTATCGTCAATATTCATTCATCGCCATCGCTTTCGTTTTCAAGGCCTTCCTGGCCGTTCAGCATGATGGCCGCCAGCGGCAGCGCCAGCGTGACCGCGGCGCCGCCTTCCGGGCGATTGGCCGCGGTGACGCTGCCGCCCAGCGTGCGCGCCACGTTGATCACCAGGAACAATCCCAGGCCGCCGCCCGGGCGGCCCTTGCTCGACTGATACGGCGTACCCAGCCGCTCCAGCATATCCGGCGCGAAGCCGGGACCGTTGTCTTCCACGGTGAGCAGCAGCGTATCGCCGCTGCGGCCGATGCCAAGGCGAATCCAGCGGGGCGAAGCTTCCAGGGCATTGTCGAGCACATTGCAAATGGTCTGCTTCAGTGCGGAATCCGAAATGATGGGCAGATCGTCGCCGAATTCGTTGCGGTATTCGAACGAGCCGGTCGGCCGGGTGACGCGCCATTCCCCGATCAGGTCTTCGATGAAGTGCAGCACCGTCGTTTGCTGCGGCGCTTCGCCGCGCGCTTCCCCGGCCGACAGCAGAATGCCGCTGACGATGGATTTGCAGCGCTGCACCTGCGTCTGCATCTCGTCGATTTCCTGGCGCAGTTCGGCGTCGATGGTAAACGGCGGCATATGCTGCCAGTCGCCCAGGATGACCGCCAGCGTGGACAGCGGCGTGCCCAGTTCGTGCGCGGCGCCGGAAGCCAGCAGGCCCATGCGCACGATGTGTTCCTCTTCCGCCGCGCGTTGCCGCAGATCGGCCAGGCGCGCGTCGCGCGCGCGCAGATTGCCGCCGATGCGGGTAATGAAAATGACCAGCAGCACCGCATTGAGGGCGAAACAGATCAGCATGCCCTGGATATAAAAACTGTGCAGGCCGAGATCGTGGTCGGGCGGCAGCACCAGCGGCCGTCCCATCAGCGCCAGGCCGGTAAAACAGCCGGCGGTAATCGCCACCACCGACCAGATGGCCCAGCCCTTGAGCAGCACCGCGCCCAGGCTGACCTGCAGCAGATACAGGAATACGAAAGGATTGGTGGCGCCGCCGCTCAGATAGAGCTGCACGGTGAGCGCGCCGACGTCGACCAGCAAGGCAATGAACAGTTCGCTGTTGCTGACTTTGGGACGCAGGCGCAGCCGCAGCAGGCTGGCCGCGTTGAATACCACCAGGCCGGCGACCACGGCCAGCATGTAATTGAGCGGCAGCGCGATGTCGAATCCCGAATCGACCACGGCGATGGTCGCGATCTGGCCCAGCACGGCGATCCAGCGCAACTGGATCAGTTGCTGCATGTTCTTGCGAACGGTCGCATCGTGCGCGCCGGCCGGTCCGGCGAAGGCCGATGCCGAGCGGGCGTCCGGCCCGGCGCCGACTTTAGCGGACATTCCCGGTATCCCGATTGTCTTCACCTTCGCGTTCTCCTCGCGTTTGCTTTTCGGGGAGTATAGGCGGTTCCGAACCCGGCCGCCATGCCGGCCGCAGGCCTGGCCGGATTCGTAGGGAGCGCAGGGAGCGCAGGAATGCGGCGGCCGTCATCAGCGCCAGCGCATACCAGGTCAGGGCGTAGACCAAATGATTGTTCGGAAAGGAAATCACCGTCAGTCCGCCGACCGGCCAGCGCCCGGCGTCGGGACCGGCATCGGCATCGATGAAATAGGGCGCGAGCCGCCGCGGATCCAGGCCGCGCGCGGCGCCGATGGCCTGCACATCGCGCGAGAACCAGCGGTCGGCGGCAGGATCGTTATGCCGCAGGAATCCGCCGCCGGGCTGGCTGATGCGCAGCAGGCCGGTGACGGTGGCCATGGAAGGGGAGGCGGAAGCGGAAGTGGCCGCGGAAGGAGAAGCTGGAGGGGCGGCATCGGCGGCATGCATGGCCTTCAATGCGCCCGGCGCGACGAAACCGCGGTTGATCATCACGATGCCGCCGCCGGCCGTGCGCAGCGGCGTCATGACCCAGAAGCCGCTGCCGAGCTCGGTGCTGGCCTGCACCAGCGTTTCACGGTCGTTGAGGAAGACGCCCTTTGTTTCGACGCGGCGATATTCGTCGGATGCGGCATTCACCAGCGGCCATTGCGCCGGACCGGGCGCCGGGGCCGGCGCGGCATGCACCCGCTGTTCGACGCGCGCTATCAGATCCAGTTTCCAGACGCGGCGCTGGAGCTGCCACGAGCCCAGCGCGATGAAGCCGGCGAATACGATCAGCGCCAGGCCGGCGAATACGGCGCGCCGGACTGGTGATGGCGGCGCGCCATCGCGAGGCGTTGCTGTATTCGCGGTTTTCAAGGCATGTTATGCATGTCGGGCATCATGGCCGGCATCATATTGTGATTGAGGTGATACATCACCCAGATCGAACCGCTCAGCGTGATCACCACCAGCACCAGCGTGAAAATCAGCGCCAGCATGCTCCAGCCGCCTTCGGACTTGGTATTCATGTGCAGGAAATAGATCATGTGCACGACGATCTGCACCGCCGCGAAACCGAGGATGACCAAGGCGATGGTGTTCGAATCGCGGGCGTCGACGCCGCGCATGACCAGCCAGAACGGAATCGCGGTCAGGATCACGGCCAGCAGGAAGCCGGTCATGTAGCCGCTCAGCGTGCTGTGGGGAGCGCCGCTGTCGTGGTGATCGTGATGGCCGCCGTCGTCGTGGCCATGGCCGTGGCGGTCGATATCGGAACTCATGGCAGCACTCCCATCAAATAGACAAAGGTAAACACGCCGATCCAGACCACGTCCAGGAAATGCCAGAACATCGACAGGCACATCAGGCGGCGTTTGTTTTCCGGAATCAGGCCGTGCTTTTTCAACTGCACCATCAGCGTGATCAGCCAGACGATGCCGAAGCTCACGTGCAGGCCGTGCGTGCCCACCAGCGTGAAGAACGACGACAGGAACGCGCTGCGCTGCGGGCCGGCGCCTTCCAGGATCAGGTGCGTGAATTCATACAGTTCGAGGCCGATGAAGACCGCGCCCAGCAGGCCGGTGACCGCCAGCCAGGCCAGCATCGGGCGCAGCCGGTCTTTCTGCATCTCCAGCATCGCGAAGCCGTAGGTGATCGAAGACAGCAGCAGCATCGAGGTATTCACGGCCACCAGCGGCAGTTCGAACAGCTCGGCGCCGGTCGGGCCGCCGGCGTAATTGCGGCCCAGCACGCCGTACACGGCAAACAGGCAGGCGAAGATCAGGCAATCGCTCATCAGGTACAGCCAGAAGCCGAGCAGCGTGCTGTTCTCCGGGTGAGGTTCGGTGTCCAGGTGGAATCGCAGGGGCGCCTGCGCTATCGAATCGCGGCTGCCGGTGGTGGAAAGTGTGTGGGTTTCAGACATGATTGGCCAGCAGTAAAGTGCGTTCGGCTTCGGTGCGGAGAACTTCCTCCGCCGGAATGTAATAGTCGCGCTGATAGTTGAAGGTATGGCCGATCGCCACCGCCAGGATCGCAATGAAGGCTACCCCCGTCAGCAGCCACATATGCCATATCAGTGCGAAGCCGAGCACGGCGGAGAGGCCGGCCAGGATGACGCCGGCGCCGGTATTTTTCGGCATGTGGATGGCCTGGAAGCCTTCATGCGGGCGGCGGTACTGAAGCTGTTTCATCTGCCACCAGGCGTCGCCGTCGTGAATTTGCGGCGTGAACGCGAAGTTGTAGACCGGCGGCGGGGAAGACGTGGCCCATTCCAGGGTGCGGCCGTTCCATGGGTCGCCGGTATGGTCGCGCAGCGATTCGCGGCGGCGGTAGCTGACCACCAGCTGGATGATGAAGCTGCCGATGCCGAGCGCGATCAGCACCGCGCCCAGGGCGGCGATCTGGAACCAGATCTGCAGCGAAGGGTCCTCGAAATGGCTCATGCGGCGCGTCACGCCCATCAGGCCGAGCACGTACAGCGGCATGAACGCCAGGTAGAAGCCGACCAGCCAGAACCAGAACGAGCATTTGCCCCAGAACGGCTCCAGCTTGTAGCCGAAGGCTTTTGGAAACCAGTAGGTGATGCCGGCCATCAGGCCGAACAGCACGCCGCCGATGATGACGTTATGGAAGTGCGCCACCAGGAACAGGCTGTTGTGCAGCACGAAGTCGGCCGGCGGCACCGCCAGCAGCACGCCCGTCATGCCGCCGATGACGAAGGTCACCATGAAGCCGATGGTCCACAGCATCGGCACTTCATAGCGGATGCGGCCGTGGTACATGGTGAACAGCCAGTTGAAGATCTTGGCGCCGGTCGGGATCGAGATGATCATCGTGGTGATGCCGAAGAACGAATTGACGCTGGCGCCGGAGCCCATGGTGAAGAAGTGATGCAGCCAGACCAGATAGGACAGGACGGTGATCACCACGGTGGCGTACACCATCGAGGCATAGCCGAACAGGCGCTTGCTGCTGAATGTGGACACCACTTCGGAAAAAATGCCGAACACCGGCAGCACCAGGATATAGACCTCGGGATGGCCCCAGATCCAGATCAGGTTGACGTACATCATGGCGTTGCCGCCGAAATCGTTGGTGAAGAAATTGGTGCCCACATAGCGGTCCAGGCCCAGCATCGCCAGCACCGCGGTCAGCACCGGGAAGGCGGCCACGATCAGCACGTTGGTGCACAGCGCGGTCCAGGTGAAGATCGGCATCTTCATCAATTTCATGCCCGGCGCGCGCATCTTGATGATGGTGGCCAGCAGGTTGATGCCGGAGAGCAGCGTGCCGATGCCGGCAATCTGCAGCGACCATATATAGTAATCGACCCCCACGTCGGGACTCTGCGCGATGCCCGACAGCGGCGGATAGGCCAGCCAGCCGGTGCGCGCAAACTCGCCCACGAACAGCGACATCATCACCAGCGCGGCGCCGCTGGTGGTCATCCAGAAGCTGAAATTGTTCAGGAACGGGAACGCCACGTCGCGCGCGCCGATCTGCAGCGGCACCACGAAATTCATGATGCCGGTGATCAGCGGCATGGCGACGAAGAAAATCATGATGACGCCGTGCGCGGTGAAGACCTGGTCGTAGTGATGCGGCGGCAGGTAGCCGGCGTCGCCGCCGAAGGAAATGGCCTGCTGCAGGCGCATCATGATGGCGTCCGAAAAGCCGCGCAGCAGCATCACCAGGCCCAGCACGACGTACATGATGCCGATCTTCTTGTGGTCGATGCTGGTGAACCATTCGCGCCACAGATAACCCCAGACGCGGTAATAGGTCAGCAGGCCGACGACGACCAGTCCGCCCAGCATGACCATGATGAACGTGATCAGCAGGATCGGCTCGTGGAAAGGAATGGCGTCCCAGGTCAGGCGGCCGAAAATCAGCTTGGTGAAATCGATGTGTTCAAACATGGTGGCATTCATAGTGGTAATTCACGGCGCGCGGCCGCGGTGCTTGCGGAGTTGCCGGCGGTGCAGACCGGCATTGCCATGGCCAGGGCCGGGGTGGCAACGCCCGGCGGCAGCGCGGCGCGGCCGGCGTCGGCGGCCATCATGTCCTTCATGCAGATGCTGCCGGCCTGCACGCAACGGTTGAGAATGGCGTCGTACAGGCCGGGCGCCACGGCGGCGTAATGGCGCACGGGATTGTTTTCGCTGGGTTGTTCCAGCTGCAGATAGGCGGCGCGGGTCAGCGTGCCGGCGGCATCCGCCTTGTCGGCACTGGCGCCGGCTTTGGCCTGCTGCACCCATTTTTCGAAATCCCCATCGCTCATGCCGTGGAATTTGAAGTGCATGCCCGAGAAACCCGCGCCGCTGTAATTGGCGGAGAATCCCTCATACACGCCGGGTTGGTTGATGACGGCGTGCATCGTGGTCTGCATGCCGGGCATGGCGTAGATCTGGCCCGCCAGCGCCGGGATGAAAAACGAATTCATCACGGTCGAGGCGGTGATCTTGAATTGAATCGGCCGATCCACGGGGGCGGCCAGCTCATTGACCGTGGCGATGCCTTGTTCCGGATAGAGAAACAGCCATTTCCAGTCGAGGGCGACCACTTCGACCACCAGCGGCTTGCTCTCGGCCGGCACCTCGCGCCCCTCGGCGATGCGGTCCAGCGGCCGGTAGGGATCCAGTTTATGGGTGCTGACCCAGGTAACCGCGCCCAGCGCGATGATAATCAGCAGCGGCGCGGCCCAGATCAGCAGCTCCAGCACGGTGGAGTGATGCCATTCGGGGCTGTAGGCGGCTTCCTTGTTGGAAGCGCGGTAGCGCCAGGCGAACAGCAATGTCAGGAAAATCACCGGAATGATGATGACCAGCATCAAAATGGTGGAGATAATGATCAGATTGCGTTGCTGGAGCGCCACATCGCCCGAAGGCGACAGCAATACCATATTGCAGCCTCCGAGCAGGGCCAGCAGGGGCGTGAGCAGCGGAAGCAATAGCAGATTGCGGAGTTTTTTAGAGGGTAGCATCGCCTGGCGCTGAAAAGCGTAATGGAACATTTGGATGGAAGCAAAATCTACGCCGATAGCGGTGCGGCGTGAATTGGACATTTTGTCCTATGGCGGCGCAAGCCGACTGGTGCGATGCTTCGGGATCGCGTATACATATCCGGAATCGAGCAAGCATGATATCCACCACCTCCGACACAGAAACCTCCGCCCCCAATAATGACAATTCGGGCGCCGGCCGCCCCCAGGAAAACGCTGCTCACTCAAAAGTCGCACCAAGTGAGATTGCGGTAGGAGTTGTCATCGGCCGCGCGTCCGAATACTTCGATTTCTTTGTCTATGGCATTGCTTCCGTGCTGGTGTTCCCGGAAGTTTTCTTTCCGTTCGAGAACCGGCTGGAAGGCCTGCTGTTTTCCTTCGTGATTTTTTCGTTTGCATTTATCGCCCGTCCGATCGGCACCGCCGTATTCATGTCGATCCAGCGCCGCTGGGGCCGCGGCTTCAAGCTGACCGCGGCGCTGTTCCTGCTGGGCACGGCGACGGTCGGCATGGCTTTCCTGCCCGGTTACGGCACATTGGGCTTCACTTCAATTGTGTTGCTATCTGTATTTCGCTTTCTGCAGGGCATCGCGCTGGGCGGTTCCTGGGATGGCCTGCCTTCCTTGCTGGCGTTGAACGCGCCGCGCGCGCGGCGCGGCTGGTACGCAATGCTGGGCCAGCTTGGCGCGCCGATCGGTTTCATGCTCGCCAGCGCGCTGTTCCTGTTTTTGCATTCGAGCCTGGCGGAGAATGATTTCCTGGAGTGGGGCTGGCGTTATCCCTTCTTCGTGGCGTTCGCGATCAACGTGGTCGCCTTGTTCGCGCGCCTGCGCCTGGTCGTGACCGAGGAATATACCAAGTTGCTGGAAGAGGGCGATCTGGAACCGATCCCGGTTTTCCAGATGCTGCGCGCGCAGGGTTATAACCTGTTCATCGGCGCCTTCGCTGCGCTGGCCAGTTATGCGCTGTTCCATCTGGTGACGGTGTTTCCGCTGTCGTGGATCGCGCTCAAATCGTCGCAGGCGATCGACAACGTCCTGCTGGTGCAGATTGTCGGCGCCGGCTTCGGCATTCTGGGGACCATCGCTTCCGGCCTGATCGCCGACCGCATCGGCCGGCGCACCACGCTCGGCCTGCTGGCCTGCCTGATCGGCGTATTCGGCCTGTTCACGCCATGGCTGCTGGACGGCGGCCCGGCGGCGCAGGACGCATTCATCCTGATCGGGTTTGCGCTGCTCGGCGTTTCATACGGGCAGGCCTCGGGCACGGCGACCGCCAATTTCGAACGCAAATTCCGCTACACCGGCGCGGCGCTGACCACCGATTTCGCGTGGCTGCTGGGCGCGGGTTTCGCGCCGCTGGTCGCGCTCGGCCTGTCCGCGCATTTCGGCCTGGCGTATGTCAGCGTCTATCTGCTGTCGGGCGTGGCCTGCACCTTGCTGGCGTTGAAAATCAATCATTCGCTGGAATCGGTGGCGCGTTGAATTACGATCGTCTCTGTATCTATTTCGATATCAGGCAAGCGCCGAATACACGGCTGGCAATGAGGAACAAGGTGTCCTCGTCGTGCACCAATTGTCCTGCCAGATCGACGCTCCAATCACCTTGAGAATTGAGCTCGATGATCACAGCGCCAGTGGTTGCGCCTGTTTTTGCAATCTGGAGCGCCCGTTTTAATTTGACGGCGACGTCCATGCAATTGGTGGTGAGCGGTTTGTCGATCGTGGGGATAAGTCGTAGAACTCTGGCTTTGTGCGGCTGAGAGATAGGCGGCGGAAGCACCGTGTCTGTCATGAAGAACTCCGGTTGGATTTTTTAAATCCACCTTCCTTGTGAGAGGGTGGCCGGGTACTTGAATGCCGCTACAGGCGGTCCGCAGTTTTCCCCGAAGGTCTTGTATGACTGCGCGCTACCCGGCCATAAAACTTATGGACGTAAAAAATCCACGGCTGTCGGGCGAGGTACCGCTGTAGGGTGCATTCAACACCGGCGAAAACTTTAACGTGGATCGTTTATGGGGTCAACGCAATACCCGGCGAATTGGCATGCTGGGCTTGAATTTAGGAAAATGCCTACGTCGAATGGATGTCCGTTATTGGCCGATAGCGGACTGTCCGCAATTCTTGACGGCGGCGGCTGAAATTTAGTCCATGTAGTTAAAATAGTTTGGTGCCCCATTCCAGCGTGAATAAAGCTGAGTACCGGTCCAGTAAGTAACATGTCCGTAATCGTCTACTGAACGATGCGCACGCTTGACACCCAATTCATTAAATTGAGTCATTGAAGTGGCATCAAGCAATGGGATCTCATCGCCTACTTGGCCATAGCCATCATCAGAAACTTTTTTGTTGCTGATTGATAGCAGCAAAGCGGCGTGCTTGGTTTCCTTGATGACGACTGCATAGCTATTGAGCGTTGAGTTGTAGCCCCAAGTACTATGTACTACCCTTGGATCGAACGGGTTGTGTGCGAGTGCTTCAATTAAACGATTTACAAATGAACTAGCGACGAGACGGGACTTGTCCTTTATAACGCCATTTGTAGCTTGCTTACACCAATCAATAATGTCCTCGCTATCCCTGAGTTGGAGTTCGCTAGATACTCTGGCGGCAAACTTATGCGCAGCGGGTGTGTAAGAGGAGGTGGTAACAAACATCGCTTGCGCTGCTGGCTCAGCTTTTGCAGCCCCATATATAGCCTGGACAGGCTGTAGATCGATTCTACTATCGGGCGCGTAACGTTTTGCCTGTACGACGGTTAGGATGTCTCCAATAGGATTGGGTTGCCATAGTCTGAGGTCTATACCACCATCATTTTGCCCAGGACCGAGTATGGCTGAATATCCGTGGTTTTGGAAAATGCGAAAAAGGAGAATTTCAAAATCCCGCCAGTGCAATCGATAAAGGGCGCTAGGATTAGTAGCAAAGTATTGATACAACTCCTCATATACATCGCCAGTATCTTCAACCAATAAGCTGCAAACCCATTGCCAATGAAAGTATTCATAAAACTTCGCATTACGGTCAGCATCGTTAGCGTAGAGAGCCAAGGTTACGTTGTCTTCTTGTTCATACCAGTATCCAAGGCTTGCGAGCAACGTTGAAAACTCGGATTCAAGATGAGATTCGACAATGATGCCAACCGTATTTTCGGCGTGAAACAAGGTAACTACCGGCTCTTCTTCTCGTGGTTCATCTCCAGAATGCTCCAATTTGGAAGAAAAGCTTGCGTCGTGCCAAAGGCCATTGTCTTCAGCCCAAGATTGAATTGCTTGACGAATGCGGGCGATTTCGTCAACAACATCCTGATCCGACCAGTGCGAAACCTGTGATCTTGTAGTCATTTTTTGGCAATCTCCGCATGGCATCTGATGAAGGTATTGGTGTGCTGTAGATTTTCACACAGCGATCCTATCGTCTATTGAGTACTGGACCTAAGTTCAGTCTTAACGGAACCCACAGTGCAAGCCTGGGGCCCCCCGTAAGCGTCGCCGGGCATTAGTTACCCGATCCAAATGCCAAGGATATCCAGTTAGTCTATTTTGGCTGATTCTTTTTTAGCCCAGGCAGGCAGCTTGAACACCCCACGTTTTTTATATGGATAAAAACTTCCCACATACGCGTATAGTAGAGCTGGCTTTCGAATTGGCATTATAAATACAACGAACAATAGAATGAAATTGCCACGCATCGGCGATAGATTGGTCCGCCGGCATGAAATATAAAAGAATAGGGTGCGCCGCGCCTTTTACCAGGGGATAACAATGAAATATCTTTTACTTGCACTGCTAACGGTAGCAGCAACAGCTTGGGCCGCTGATCGTGCTGTTAATGGTTATACGCGTAGCAATGGGACGTATGTGCAGCCCTATGAGCGAACCGCTCCAGATAATACCCGTTCGAATAACTACAGTACGCAAGGAAATATCAATCCGTACACAGGTCAGCAAGGCACGAAACCGATGGAGCCAAATTATAATTCTTTCCAGCAACCATCCCAATCAACTCAAAGGGAAAACGGTTTTAATCCATACGGGCGGTAAAGCCAACCGCTGTTCAAAGAAGGTTTCCCGAAGTCGCAGTGCCATTTGACTATCCTGCGACATTGGGGTGTCGGGCAATGGCAGCTTCTGGCCGATTGCGGACATCGCAGAATTTGGCCTAGATTAAACTTCCAAAAAATGGCCGATTGCAGACATCTCGGGACAATATCAGGATGAGGCTGGCGTCTGCGTTCAGCAGTGAAAACGCTGTTTCGCAATTTTAAAATTAGCCCCTGCTTCCGGCAATTCTCTGTGCCCCAATTTTTGTTACGCACAATTCATCATTGTGACATCACTTTGGGTTAAATTTATGGCCCGTGCATAAGCACGGTTCCATCAATCTAGAAAGGGTTGTCATGAGCAAGGTTACGATTGGCAAACATTGGTTCCCAGCGGGCGGCGGGCAGAATTCCGTGGTCCAACTTGTTGCACCAGCGGACAACAAACAGGGCGTTATTCTCAGGACAATTAGCTTGGGCAATGGTGGACTTGGTCAAGCCCAAGTCGCCATTTACGCCGACACCCATGCTCCCGCGTCACCTGGAGATGGGAATACCAGGCAGATTGCCGTATATAACTCGGCGGACTTCACTTCTTTGATAGTCCCCTACGAAATCGAAGTACCTGCAGGCCTTGGAATTTGGCTCGGCTTTACAGGTTCCGCGCAAGCCCAGCTCACCTACGACTTCATCGACGAGTAATTCTGACTTGTAATCAGGACATCTGGATGGAAAGACGCCCGCAATACACGGACGTCTTTTTCGCCGGCGCACCCGATCGCACCTGAAATATTGCCGCATTAGTTTGGGTACGTTTAGAGGTACGAACGTCATGAAAAAATCAACTCGTCTGTATTAGGTCATCCGAGCTGGGTCGACATAGAAAAGCGGCTCGTCATTTTCCCGAGAGCCGCATATCGACTTCTATTTGAATTTAGACGTTGATGAAATCGTATGTCATATATGCTTGGCCGCTACCATTAAAGCCTACCCAGATGCCCAAGCCAGCAGACACTTCAATTTCATAAGGGATAGTAATAGATATGAACGTGCCCATAGGCGCGCTATAGACCGCAACTCTCTTGCGAGTAGTGTCACTCGGAGTTGAGGGCGCAGTAAGATCGGCGAAAACAGAGATTTGAGCAGTACCTCCCGCACCTCCACTACTTAAGGCGATTGTTCTAAGGATTACTCCCTGTGTATTATCTGCTGGTGCAACTACCTGTACAACAGTATTAACGGCTATGCCTGGGAAATGATTCTTGCCTGCCTTAACTCTAGTCATGGTCATTCCTTTTTCAATTATGAAAGCCGTCAATTAACGGCAATTCAGAATAACTTGGAATAGATTCATGTGCATGACCATTGCATGACTCAAGTGATAAGACTTACTAAATCCACGGATTGTTGATCTTCAAGTTCATCTGATCCATCGTCATTTAGGAATTTTCATGACTAGGAAGGAATGGGAAATGGCGCCGCGGTTAAATCTCACCGCAAATTAACATTGTCGTGCGATTATTTCACATCACGAGGGTCTACCCAATGCTGTCCCCTCCTGGCCGATAGCCGCCATATTCATTTACACCGAAAACTGCCCCATCCAAAGATTTTCCCAGAATAAGCCGACTCTTTTTGAAATCGTTCCTAACCACCGCTTGAGCGGTAAGCGAAAAAGTCGTGGCCGCCCGAGGAATCAAAAATGATTCCAGATAATAACTTCATGGATCACCCGAGTAAGTAGTTAACAAAGAAACGCAATACATCAGCGTACGGCCATGTCGTAATATTTTGGATCGTAGTAGCGCATCGGATCGGTCAGGGTTTTCTTCGGCAGGCCGAAGTTGCTGCGCAACTTGAGCACCGCGCGCACACCTTCGATATCGAGCTTGGCGCGAGGCAAGAGGCTGCCCTTGGTCGGACTCAGCAATTCGTCATAGGCGAACTCCGCATTCTCCGGCTTCGTCCGCGGCAGGCGCTTCATCAGGATGGCCATGGCCTCTTCCTTGTTCGCCGGATCGTACAACCAGTCCACCCCGGCGACATAGCCGCGGATATAAGCGACAAGCTTTTCCTGATTGGCCTCGGCCCAGTCACGCCGGGTCGCGCCTACCGACCCCTGATAATGGCCGACGATCTCACTGGCGCCGGCCAGACGTCGGTACCCCATGCGTTCCGCGATCGAGTCATAAGGCGAGTTGAGCAGGGTCCCAGCGACTTTTTTGGACTGCAGAGCGTCTGCGCGCTGGCCGCTGTTGCCGGCGCTGAACAGCTTGTATTCACTGGGTTTCAGGCCGCCTTGCTCTTCCAGCATCTGGCGCAGCAAAAATGCATAGCCGGTGGTCAGCGCATCGACCGCCAGTTGCGTGCCCTTGAGATCGGCATAGCTCTTGACTTCGGGCGCGACTATCAGATTGAAGCGGCCGCCATTGTTCACGCCTAAAAACGCCACCAAATCCGGCTGGGCTGTCGGCACTTCGCCCTGGCCCTCCTGATAAGCAATCACATTATCGATCGCCGTCATGGCAATTTCGATTTTTCCGTCAATCAGTTTGGTGAGTTGGCTCACGGAGTCAGGGGTGGCGGCCAGATCGACTTCCACGCCATTGCGTTTGAAAAATCCTTTTTCAAGTGCGACGTAGATCGGCCAATTGGAGCTCCCTGAAAAACCCACCACGCGAAGTGGGGCGGAGGTCTCGGCGAGTGCGGGCGCCATAGCCAACAGTGAGAGTGCGGCGGCGAACGCCACGCAAGGAAAGCGGCGCATTACGGAGCGGGTGGAAATAGACATGGGCATCCTCCGAGGAACACAAGACTGATGGGTAATCGAAAATGGCGCGGTGTTATCGCGCCGGAGGTGAACTGGGGTCTCAATTGCTTTGGTAAGTTACTTGGTTTATATTGCAACTCGCGCATTATGGTTCCAGTTGTTAGCCGAGTAAACAGCCGGTTGCATATATAAGAACAGGCTTGTTAGTGCTATTCTGCGCACGCATGGGTTACATGCGGCTTCCTAGCATTTGCAAAACCGAGACGTACCAGGATTAAAAAAATTAACGATCTGGTTACAAGAAAGGCAGGACTATGATTGCGCGAGTTCTATGCACCCTTTTTATTGCTTTCATTGCCGCAACGGCGCTTGCTGCCGATCCGCCGCTCTCCGCCAACAGAGCCATTTATCTGTATCAAGGTCCGGATCGCGATAAGCAGCTGGTCGAAAAAGCCAAGAAGGAAGGCAAGGTGAGTTTTTACAGCACGATGACTATTTCCGACGCTCACGCGCTGACCACGGCATTTGAAAAAAAATACGGCATCAAGGTCAACACCTGGCGCGGATCGGACGAAAAGATCATGCAGCGCGCAGTGGCGGAAGCGCGGGCCGGACATGACGACACCGATGTCTTTGAAATGAACTCGTCCCAGGTCGAAAACCTGTACCGGGAAGATCTGCTGGAAGAGTTTTATGTCCCCGGCATCCAGGACATTCCTGCCAACGCGATACCAAAACACCGGCACTTTTTTCCCGACCGTTTTACGTTTTTCGTGATGGCCTACAACACGAATCTGGTCAAGCCAGCCGATGTGCCGAATAACTATGAAGATCTGCTCAATCCAAAATGGATCGGCAAGTTCGGCATCGAAGCGAGCGACGTGCTCTGGTTCGCCGCCATGGTCAAATCCATGGGCGAAGAAAAGGGCATGGCGTATTTCCAAAAGCTCGCAGCAATGAAGCCGGACATGCGCAGCAGCCATATCCTGATCGCCCAACTGGTCGCCGCCGGAGAAATCCCGATGGTCCTCACGGCTTATTCTAACAATGCAGAATCCCTGAAGAAAAAAGGCGCGCCGATCGAATGGAAACCGCTGCAGCCAGCCATGGGTCAGTCAAGCGCGATCGGGCTGGCAAAAAACTCGCCGCGTCCGCATGCAGCGCTCCTGTTCGCAGAGTTCGTCCTGTCGCCGGAAGGGCAGCAAATCATCAAGGAAGTTAATCGCGTGCCGGCCAGCATGGCGGTCGATAGCCCGCTGAACAAATTCAAATACGAATTGATAGATCCCGGCATGGCGCTCGACGAATCGGACAAATGGACCGCTCTTTTTTCACATCTGTTCCTAGGAGGCAAAGCCGTCCCGAAGGGAGAATAAGCGTTGCCGCGTCAGTCGGCATTTCAAGCACCAGGAAACAAGGAAGAACATGAAACTAGTAACATTTAACGGACATCGTCTGGGCCTGTTGAGCGGTCAAACCCTGCAGGATGTAACAGACTGGGCATTCGAGAATTGTGCGGATCGCATCCAGGATCCGCTGATTGCCTTTATCCATGCGCAGGCTGTTGGCGGCGTGCCGGCCGGCGTCACCGTGCCACTGTCGGAAGCGACATTCGGACCGCCGATTCTGTTCCCGGGCAAGATCATCGCGGCGGCGGCAAACTATCTGAAGCATACGCAGGAAATGAATCCTGGCGTGGAGGCGGACAGTCTCGTCCACACGCGGCAGCGCGGCTTCTTTCTGAAAGCGCCTTCTTCCATCATCGGGCCGGACGACGCGGTCATCTTGCCATATGCCGACCGGCGCACGGATCAGGAAGCCGAGCTGGCCGTGATCATCGGTCGCGGCGGCAAGGACATTTCGGAAGAGGACGCACTAAATCATGTGTTCGGCTATGCCTGTCTGCTGGATATTTCCCTGCGCGGCAAGGAAGATCGCGGTTTTCGCAAGTCGTTCGATACCTTTACGCCAATCGGGCCTTGGATCACCACCGCGGATGAAATCGCCAATCCCGATGGGCTTGATCTGAAGTGCACGATCAACGGCGAAGTCCGCCAACATGACTCGACCGGCGCAATGGTCATCGGCGTGCGCCAATTGATCGCGTGGATGTCGAGCGTGATGACGCTGCATCCTGGCGACATCATCGCCACCGGTACGCCGGCCGGCGTTGGCCCCTTGAATGTCGGCGACCGGATCGAAGTCGAGATCGAAGGATTGGGCAAGCTTTGTGTTGATGTGAAGAGCAAGCAGTAAGCAGTCAGCTCGACTGGGGCGAATCAGAAAGTGAATATGCGTACCGTTTCAATTGTAGACATGAGAAGCCCGGCAAAAGAATCGGCGCTGCCGCCGCAGGTGCTCGCGCTGAAGGCAGTGTTGGACCGGCGCGGTATCGAACTCGTGTATTTTGCGACAGGCGCCGAGGCTTGCCAGTATCTGGTGGAGCAAATCCCGCTTGGCGCGCAGATCATGAACGGCAGTTCGGAGACGATAAAGAGCATCGGCTTCGACGCCGTATTGAATTCCGGCCGCTACGATTTCCTGCGTCCGGCAATCGTCGCGATGAACAATACGCCGGAGCGGCTGAAATTACGCCAACTGTCGACCACTGCCGATTACATCGTCGGTGGCGTGAATGCGATCAGCCTGACCGGCGAAATCCTCTGCGTCGACGGCGGCGGAAATCGCGTCGCCTCCTATGCCTACGGTGGCGGCAAGGTCTTCCTGGTCGCTGGCGTCAACAAGATCACGCCAAACTTGCAGGCGGCGTTTGAGCGCATGAGGAACCGTGCGGGAGTCGAAGAATGCCGTCACCTCGGCCGTAAAACGCCTTGCGCCGAGACGGGCGTTTGCAGCACTTATGAATGCCACGCCCCCGAGCGCCAATGCGGCAAAGTGCTGATCATTGAGAACGAAAAGATCGACGGCCGCATGACGCTGGTGCTGATCGGTGAAACGCTCGGCTACTGATTGCGGGCCCATTGTGACCCGCACGCGGGGCCCTATAGGACCCTTGCATCGGTTTCAGTCCTCGATTTCATACCGCTGCCATTGATCGCGCGGGCGGATTGCGCCATCCCATCCGATCTGGTCCATATCCGAGAAAAACTGAAGGTGGTTACCTTCGGGATCGTCGAAGTCAAAGGTGTAATTACCGCCCGGGCCTTCGTGCTTGAGTTTGGACTTCATCTCGACGCCGTTGGCCGTCAAATATTTGCGAATTTTTTTCAGGGCATCCAGATCGGCGACTTCCAGCGCGATCTGTTGAACGACCGTACCGCCCTGGCCCTTCGCCATTTCCGCTTCAGACATAGGCGCGAGAACCAGGCTATGGTGATCGGCACCGAAACGCAGGAATACCATCCCCTTGTCATTCACGTCGGAGATTTCACAGCCGAGTATCCGAGTATAGAAGTCAATCATTTTTTTGACATCGCGGCAGAACAGCCCGATGTGTCCAATTTTTACGATGCGAATCGGGTTGTCTCTCTTATCGTCCATGTGAGATGCCTTTTATAGTAAAGTGGAAGCGTTTTCTGGCTTGGCGATATTAGCTCGCCTAAGCAGAAAACGCTAGACAAAAATCAACCAAGCCTGTATGTCGGCGAGTTGGAAGAAGCATCAGAAATTCGCCACGGGGCCGATGGCCCGACGCACGAATTTCGCGTAGGATAAAAATCAGGCGGTGCACGGCGGCGCGTATTCCGCATTCTCGCCTGGTTTAAAAAAATAATTACAAGGAGAACCCCAGCACATGGACATCCTGCCATTCCGTAGAGCGTGCCTGATCGCGGCGTTGCTGCTGCTCGGATCCAGCGCCGGCGTTTTCGGGCAAACCGCCGGCAGCTCGCCGTCCATCGAGGGGATTGCCGATTACCAGGGCAGCGACCGCGCCCAGCGCCTGCTGGCCGGCGCAAAAAAGGAACGCGAGTTCACGCTCTACACAAATATTGCCGCCACCGATCTCGACAAGCTCAAGGCTGATTTCGAGAAGCGCTACGGCGTCACCATGAAAGTCTGGCGCGCGGCGCCTGAAGTGATTTTGCAGCGCGTGATGGCTGAAGCGAAAGCCAAGCGCTTCGACTTCGACGCGGTCCACATTTCGACACCGGAAATGGAAGTCCTGCATCGCGAAGGCTTGCTCCAGGCGGTCAATTCACCGCACATGAAAGAGCTGGTCCCGGTCGCGATTCCGGCACACAGGGAATGGGCGGCGACTTTTTTGAGTGTATGGGTGCAGGCCTACAACACCAATCAGATCAGGAAGGAAGATCTGCCTGAAACCTATGCCGACCTGCTTAACCCGAAATGGAAGGGCAAGCTCGGCATCGAAGCCAAAAATACGGAATGGTTTTATACCGTCGCCAAGGAGATGGGCGAAGAGGAAGGTCTCAAGTATTTTCGCAAACTGGTCGCGACCAACGGCATATCGGTACGCAGGGGGACTTCGCTGTTGAACAATATGGTGGTCTCCGGCGAAGTGCCGCTAGCCCTCACGGTGTATAACTTCATGGCCGAGCAAAGCAAGCAAAATGGCGCACCGATCGACTGGTTCGTGATCGAGCCGGCGATCGCGCGCGGCAATGCGGTCGGCGTCAGCAAGAAAGCCACGCATCCGTATTCCGCTGTGCTGTTCTACGACTACATGATCACCGACGCGCAAAAGTTGCTGGCGTCGATGGAACATGTACCGACTAACAAGTCGATACCGTCGCGCCTGAGCAGTTTCAAGCTCAAGCTCGTCGATCCGGCCAGCGTGCTGGATGAATCGGAGAAGGCCGAACGCCTGTATGACGAGATTGTTGTGCGCGCGGCAAAATAAACTACGGAGGGCGTCCATGCAACAGGAAAAAAAATTCAATGTCGGCGGCGTGCTGCTGCCACAGCCATTCAAGATCCGCAGGCTCGGTCACTTCGGCTTCAACGTCGTCAACATGGCCGAGGCGTATACCTTCTACACCGATCTGCTCGGCTTCCGGGTTTCGGATTCTCGCGATGATGCGAAGCGCCTGAAGGCCGAACAGCTGATCGGCATCGGCGATACGCGCGGCTACTTCATGCGTTTCGGCAGCGACCATCATGCCTTTGTGCTCTACAACAAACGTGCGCGCGACCTGCTGGACGCGAGCCGCAGCAATCCGCCCTGCGTGACGATCAACCAGATCACCTGGCAGGTCGGCAGCCTGGCCGAAGTGGTCAACGGCCATCACTGGTTTGTCGAACAGGAACGGCGTATTCGCCGGGTGGGGCGCGACATGCCCGGCTCCAATTGGCATACCTATCTGTTCGATCCGGACCAGCACGTCAACGAGCTGTACTACGGCATCGAGCAGATAGGCTGGAGCGGCCACAGCAAGCCGAAGCCCATGCATGTACGCGAATTCCAGCAGCCGCCCGAGCTGCCGCAGATTGGCGAATTCGACGAAGTCAATCAAGCCATCGAAGCCGGCACGGACCTGACTTCAGGCTACCGCGATACGCATGTGCTGCCGGCGACCTTCGACGTCGACGGCGTGCTGCTGCCGCGACCGTTTAAGATCGTGCGCATCGGACCGGTCAGCCTGTTCATGGAAGACATGGACGCCGCAGAAACTTTCTATCGCGACATCATGGGCTTCACCGTTACCGAGGATGTCATTTGGGAAGGTCATCGCTGCGTGTTCCTGCGCGCAAACACCGAGCACCACTGCCTGGCGCTGTATCCGATCGCGCTGCGCGGCAAACTGGGCTTGAGTCCGCATACGACCAGCATGGCGTTTGGCGTGCAGGTGGCAAATTATCGGCAACTGCGCGAGGCGGTGCAGTTCCTGACCGATCGCGGGGCGAAGACAGTGGAGATTCCAGCCGAGTTGCATCCGGGGATTGATTTCGCGGCGCATGTGCTGGATCCGGATGGGCATGTGCTGCAGTTTTATTATCAGATGGAGCAAATTGGGTGGGATGGGAAAGCGCAGCCGAAGGAAGCGCGTCGGAAGGCTTTGCCATATGCCGAATGGCCGGAAACGGTGGAAGCCGGCATCGATGACTATCGGGGCGAGCCTTACCTGGGGCCGTGGGGATAATCCGTCAGGGCCAGTGCAGGTACACCCGTTCCGCAAACTCAGCTGTGAATCAATCCGGGGATGCGAGCCCGGCTTCTACCACGATACGGAATATTACGCCTTGGCCGCACAGTGACTCGCAGGGATTTTTTATTTAACTTTTAGATGGGTCCAACATGAAGTTTCTAACGTTTTTACATAATGGGATGGAGAAGATTGGCGTGCTGTTGCCGGAAGGTATTCTGGACCTCAGCGCTGCCGGAGCCGGCGGATCCGACGCCGGAGGCATGCCTGGCACGATGCTCGAATTAATCGATGGCGGTGAGGCTGCATTGGCTCTGATAAAGCGCCTCGCCGAGAAAAAAAATCCTGCGCATATTCTTCCCCTGTCCGCAGTCGCCATTCTCGCGCCGATCCCGCGCCCACGCAAAAACATTTTTTGTGTCGGCAAGAACTATGTTGATCACGTCGCCGAGATGTCTGGCAAGCTGCCGGAGCATCCCGTCATTTTTTCGAAGCCACCGACGTCCGTGATCGGGCCGGAGATGGAAATCGACAGTCATCCAGCGGTCACCAGCGAACTCGATTACGAAGGTGAACTCGCCGTCGTAATCGGCAGGCGCGCGAAGTCGGTCTCGAAACAAAATGCCCTTGACTTTGTATTCGGCTACACGATCCTGAACGACGTTACGGCGCGCGACAAACAGAGTTTGCATGGTCAGTGGCTGCTCGGCAAAGCCTTCGATACGTTTTGTCCAATGGGCCCAGTGCTGGTGCACAAGGATGACATGCCCAATCCGCATAACCTGGAACTAAGCACGCGCGTGAATGGCGAAGTGCGGCAGGCTACAAACACCAGCCTGATGATTTTTGATATCGCTACGGTGATTGCCACGATTACCCAGGGCACCACGCTGGAACCCGGGGACATTATCGCGACTGGTACCCCGTCCGGCGTCGGAAAAGGCATGAAGCCGCCGGGGTACATGAAGGCGGGCGATGTGGTGGAGGTTGAAATCAAGGGCATAGGTACACTTCGTAATCCAGTGGCCTGATTCAGGTCGGTGCGAACCCAGGAATGGGTTCGTATCTGCTGATCCGTCCAAACGGAATGGTCCATCGTTATATGACAATGCAGTTCCGATATGCGGAAGCTTGTATTGACACGCTTTGCGCGGCGCTCCTATAGTCAGTCATCCATATCAATAAAAAAGACTGGCCAGCTTCAGCGATAAATTTTTTTATCGCACGAATATTTTTGCACTTCCTGTCGCACTTCCTGTCGCACTTCAAGTACTTCTTGCAGTCTGTCGGCCAGCCATCCGGTTCGTTGAAAAGAAAAAGAGGAGACATCATGTTCAGCCGCAAGCGCGCCATTCTTTCCTTCATCTTCTCCAATTGTTTCGCCTGTGCCGCATTTGCGCCGGGCGAATCCGCGTTGGCGCAGACGCCTTCCACGGCCGCAACGAATTCAAGCGGCCCGGCCGGCTACACCGGCGCCGAGCGCCAGCAGCGGCTGATGGAAGGGGCGAAGAAAGAGGGCGAATTGATGGTCTACACCTCGATCCAGGCGCCCGACTTTGCCGACGTCGCCGCGGCCTTCGAGAAGAAGTACGGCGTCAAGATCAAGGTATGGCGTTCCAGTTCCGAGAACATATTGCAGCGCGCCGTCAGCGAGGGCCGGGCCGGCAGATACGATGCCGATGTCGTCGAGACCAGCGGGCCGGAACTGGAATCGCTGCATCGGGAGAAGATGCTGCAGGCGGTCGCTTCGCCTTACCTCGGCGATCTGATCGAACAGGCGATTCCGCCGCATCGGGAATGGATAGGCACGCGCCTCGACATTTTTACATTCGCCTACAACACCAAGCTGGTAAAACCGGAAGACTTGCCAAAAACCTATGAGGATCTGCTGGATCCGAAATGGAAGGGCAAGCTCGCCATCGAAGCCGACGATTCCGACTGGTTCGCCAGCATCGTCACTCAACTGGGCGAAGCGAAGGGCATCAAGCTGTTCCGCGATATCGTGGCGGTTAATGGGATATCGGTGCGCAAGGGACATACCTTGCTGACCAACATGGTGGCTTCGGGCGAAGTGCCGCTGGCGCTGGATGTTTACAATTACAAGGTCGAGCAGATGAAAAAGCAGGGCGTGCCGGTAGACTGGTTCGCCATCACCCCGGCGATCGCTGCGCCGCAGGCCGTGGCCATGTTCCGCCATGCGCCGCATCCGAACGCGGCCGTGCTGTTTTTCGATTTCATGCTCAGCGATGCCCAGCCTATCCTGCAGAAACATCATTTCGTCATGAGCGGCAAGAAGATGATGACGCCGCTGAGCGATATGCCGCTCAAATTCATCGACAGCAAGGTCACGCTCGACGAGAACGACAAATGGAGCAAGCTGTTCGAGGAGATATTCATCAAGCACGCCGCCAAGTAGGACCCGCGAAAAGCGCATTTGCAGTCCTTTGCAAGCAGGTTTTTCGTATAAGGGCTGGCAAAAGAATTCCTTTTATTTTGCGGCTGAGCCGATTAATCTAATGGCGAGACAACGTTAATTGGCGAATATCCGTGAATTCTCCCCTGAAATATAAGCAGACCGCAGCCCCTGCCGACCCGGTTGCCGCGCCGCGGCCGGACTGGAATCTTGCGGGCGTCATCGAGGCGCTCAGAACCTCGCGCGAAGTCACGCACAAGATCCGGCATCAGGGCAATATCCGCGAATTGCCTTCGCGCGAGGCCCTGGTCGGCGTGCTGGACGGTTTGTCGGCAGTGCTGTTCCCGACCCATTACGGCAAAACCACGCTGACCGACGAAAGCATCGATTATTTCGTCGGCGATACCTTGAATACCACCATTGGCGTGCTGACCGAACAGGTGCGGCGCAGCCTGTTGTTTACGTCGGATCATGCGCCGGATCATTTGCTGGATCCGGTACGCGACGATGCGCTGCTGAAAGAAAAGGCGACCAACATCACGCGCGACTTTATCGCGGCGCTGCCGGCCATCCGCGCGGTGCTGGTCAGCGATCTGCAGGCGGCGTTTCAGGGCGATCCGGCGGCCAGCAGCATTTCCGAAGTGCTGCTGTGTTACCGCGGCACCACGGCGGTGATTTATCACCGGCTGGCGCATCAGCTCTATCGCCTCGGCACGCCTTTCCTGGCGCGCATGATCGCCGATATCGCGCATTCGGTCACCGGCATCGACATCCATCCGGCGGCCCGCATCGGCGACAGTTTTTTCATCGACCACGGCACCGGCGTGGTGATCGGCGAAACCTGCATCATCGGACGGCATGTGCGTCTTTACCAGGCGGTCACCCTGGGCGCGAAAAGTTTCCCGGCCGACGAAAACGGCGTGCTGATCAAAGGCAACGCACGGCATCCGGTGGTGGAAGACGATGTCGTGATCTACGCCGGCGCGACGATACTGGGCCGCATCACCATCGGCAAGGGTTCCGTCATCGGCGGCAATGTCTGGCTGACGCAAAGCGTGCCGCCGGGCAGCAATGTGTCGCAGGCGCAGATGCGCAACGATTGCTAGGTTTACCGAATGAATTGATGGATGAATCGATGATTGAATGCACTGACGATTGAATGAACTATTAAGGCGGGAAGAGAGGCGGCAGCATGAAAATCTTATCCAGGGTGGGCGTTTTCGTGGTCCGGAAATATACCGGATCGGCAAGCAATCCCGGCGCCGAACTGCTGATGTTTTCGCACGCCGACGAACCCGGCGCCCCGTTGCGGATTCCCGGTGGAGAAATCCAGTCGCGCGAAGAGCCCTATGCCGCCGCGTTGCGCAAGCTGCATCAGCGCGCCGGCATCGAATTCCTGCCGCTGATCCGCGCGCTGGGCGTGTTCGAGACGCGCTCGGCGCTTGATCCGAATGCGCTGTCGCGCAGTTATTGCTATCTTTTCGACGGCGCCGGTTTGCCCGACCGCTGGTCGCATGTGGTGGCCGCCGAGCACCGGGATAAAAATTGCCATGGCGCCGACGCACCGGATTATGACGGCTACAAAAGCCTGCGGCTGTCGTATCGCTGGCGTACTATCGGCGCCGATTCGCTTGGCGGCGCCGACGTCAACCTGCGCGGCGATCATCACTACTTCCTGAACGCCGACGCCATTCCCGAACTGTTCGAGACCGAACTGCAATAAGAGCTGCAGTAAGAGCTGGTTGGGGAATCAGGCGCGGCTGGGCGTTGTACTGCGTTCGTGTCCTCCGCCGGCCTGCGGCCGTCTCCCCCTTTACCTCACTTCGCACAACACCCAGCCGCGCCTGATTCCCCAACCAGCGGCGCCCTGCACCGCCTTCATTTTCAACCGCGCCTGACCAGCTTGCGCAGCGCTTCCCGGTACTGATCCAAATCCTTGACTTCGCGCGTGGCCACGCCGTCGCGCGCGGCCGCGGCGGCAACGGCCGGCGCAACGCGTTCGATGAGGCGGTTGTCGAACGGCGTCGGGATGATATATTCCGCGCCAAATTTCAAGTTGCGGCCCGGGTAGGTGGCGCGCACCTCGGCCGGCACGTCTTCCATCGCCAAATCGGCGATCGCATCGACGCAGGCGGCCTTCATGCCGTCGGTGATTTTGGTGGCGCCGGCGTCGAGCGCGCCGCGGAACAGGAATGGAAAGCACAAGACGTTATTGACCTGGTTCGGATAGTCCGAACGCCCGGTGGCGACGATGCAGTCGCTGCGCACGGCGTGCACGGCTTCCGGCCGGATTTCCGGTTCCGGATTGGCCAGCGCCAGGATCAGCGCATTCGGCGCCAATGTTTTCACCGCATCCTGCGTCAGCAGGCCGGCGGCGGAGCAGCCCAGGAAGATATCCCGGCCGGCCACGGCGTCGGCCAGCGTGCGCGCCGGATCGTTGGTGGCGTAGCGCGCCTTGTTGACTTCCATGCTGGCGTCGCGCGACGGATGCACCACGCCCTTGGAATCGACCAGGATGATGTTTTCTTTTTTCATGCCGAGCACGACCAGCAGGTCGAGGCAGGCGATCGCCGCGGCGCCGGCGCCGGAGCAGACCAGTTTGGCGTTTTCGAAAGTCTTGCCGGCGATGCGCAGGCCGTTGCGGATCGCCGCGGCGGCGACGATGGCGGTGCCGTGCTGATCGTCATGGAATACCGGGATCGACATGCGCTCGCGCAACTTCTGTTCGATGTAAAAACATTCCGGCGCCTTGATGTCTTCCAGATTGATGCCGCCGAAGGTCGGCTCCATCATGGCGATCGCATCGATCAGCTTGTCCGGATCGGTTTCCGCCAGTTCGATATCGAAGGCGTCGATGCCGGCATAGGCCTTGAACAGGCAGGCCTTGCCTTCCATCACCGGCTTGGCCGCCAGCGCGCCGATATTGCCCAGGCCCAGCACCGCGGTGCCGTTGCTGATGACGCCGACCAGATTGCCGCGCGAGGTGAAGCGTTGCGCGGCGGCGGGATTGGCGGCGATTGCCACGCAGGCCGCGGCCACGCCCGGAGAATAAGCCATCGACAGATCGCCCGGCGTCGCCAGGGGCTTGGTGGGCACGACCGAGATTTTGCCGGGATTCGGGAATTCGTGATAGTTCAGTGCGGCCTGGTCGAGGACGTCTTGCTGCGTGCTTTTTTGCATTTGGAGGGAAGGTGAAGGACGAATGGAGGCGTAATTCTATATGAGAACCGGCCGGGGCGTCCTGCAAGATCGCCCGGCCCGTATTTGCCTTCCGGATGGGATTGCCAGGGATTTACCGGCGGAAACCGGCGGCGCCGCTCATGGACGGCTGGCCGAACACATCCTTGCACCAGTCGCGCGCCTGCTGCGTCTGCGCCGGCGCCCAGCCGCCGTAGACCAGGTTATCCGCGAACTTTTCCTGCAGTTCCTGTTGCGACAGCGGATCGCGGGCGCCGCCGCGCATGTGCGGCTGGCTGACTTCCTCGACGCCGCCGTCGTTCATGGCCGCGCGCAGATGGCCGGTGAAATTTTTCGGATATTCGTTGGCCGGGTCGATCTCGTAACGGATCTTGGCGGCCAGCGACAATACCGCTTCATCGCGCACGCGCGCTTCGGTGAACTGGCTGAAGCCGGCGCGGCGATCGAAAAAGCCGACCGCCATGCAAAACGGCGTGCTGAATTTGGCCGCGTACGGCGTGGGCGGGCGATGCTTGACCGCCAGCGTTTCCCACAGCCGATGCACGGTGCCTTCGCCGACCTTGCAGACGATGTCGCGAATGTCTTCCGCCTTGACGCCGCGTTCGGCCAGGCCGATCGCGCAATCGATGTACGGCTGGGTCATGGTGCCGCAGGCATAGGGTTTGAAGGCGATGGTCTGCATCACCCATTCCTGGCCGAAGCCGTTCATCAGCAGGCTGTAATCCGGCGCGCGCGACGGCGCGAACGCCTTGTAGAACCCGTGCGTGCCTTCCAGCACCGTGCGCGGTCCGGCGAAGCCGCCGCGCGCCATCAGCGCGGCGCGGATGCCGGCCTGCGCCGACCAGCCCGCATGCATGCGCTTGGTCGATGTGCCTTCGGCCAGGTATTCGATGATGCCGGAGGCCATGCTGCCGGCGATGCCGATGGCCGATGCGGTCTGTCCGGCATCCAGGCGCAGCGCGGCGGCGACGCCGGCGGCCGCGGCCAGCGTGCCCATCACGGCGGTGGGATGAAACCCCGCCTTGTGCGTGGCGCCCGGCGCCACCAGCGCCAGCCGGCACATGATTTCGGCGCCCACCGCCACGCCCAGCAGCAGCGCGTCGCCGCCCAGGCCCTCGCGTTCGCAGGCGGCCAATACCGCCGGCACCACCACCGCGCCGGAATGCACCGGTCCGCCTTCGAAGGTATCGTCGTAATCCTCGCCGTGCGCCGCGGTGCCGTTGATCAGGGCCGCGTCGTAGGCATTGAAACCGCCCGCATGGCCGAACGCCGTGCATTTGCCGCCGGCTTCGACGGTGCCGAGTATGGCCTGGATATAGTCTTCGTTGCGCCCGGCCACGCACAGGCCGAGTACATCGAGCACCAGCATGCGGGCGATTTCAACGGTTTTTTCGGGAAGTGCGGTAGGGGTCAAGCGGGTGATTGTCGCCGCCAGCTGCTCTGCGAGCGCCGGCGTGTCTCCTGGTTTTGATGTGTCCATGTTTTACTTTTTTTCCTGGTAGGTTCTACGGTGAAAAGTGCTGCAAAACTGGTTCGTCATCATCATCGGGAGGCATCGGCGATGCCGCGCGCGGTCTCGGTCTCGGTCTAAGCCTGAGCCTGAGCCGCGCTCTCTTCCTGATGATGGGCGGCGAGGGCGCGCTGGAAGCCGCTCTCGACGTGCTGCCGCATCGCGCGCGCGGTGGCATCGGCGTTGCGCGTGGCCAGGGCGTCGAGAATGATGCGGTGTTCCGCATGCGACGCCGCCGAACTGCCGGAAATCGAAAAGCCGCGCCGGCGCAGCAGATGCATGCGGTTGACCACCTGGCGATACAGGCCGAGCAGCATCGAATTGCCGGTCATTTCAACCAGGCGGTCGTGAAACGCGATATTCAACGGAAAGTAATTATTGACGCCGCCGGAAATCGAGCTGGTTTCAAGCTGCGTCACCAGCGCCCGCAATTCGCCGACCTGCTCTTCGGTCACGCGCGGCGCCAGCAGGCGGCCGGCCATTTCGTCCATCCCGGCGCGCACTTCATACAGTTCGGCCGCCTCTTCGTCGGACAAATCGCGAATGAACACGCCGCGGTTCTTCTCCAGGCGCACCAGGCCGGCTTCCTCCAGCGCGCGGAATGCTTCCCGCACCGGACTGCGGCTGATGCGCAGGCGTTCGGCCAGGTCGATCTCGTTGAGTTTGGCGCCCACGGTCAATTCGCCGGTCTTGATGCCGCGCAGGATTTCTTCCTGCACCAGCCCGGACAGGGTCATGGAGCGCAAAAGTTCGAAGGAATTGGCGGAGGAAGTCATATCTGTCTCGCAAACTGAGGGATTCAAACCGTCATTATAAGAGTTCGTTTCATTCAATCGCTTCCCTGAATCATATTGTCTTATTGTCGACAATATGTATAATACATAAAAAATTCGGCAGCAACAACTACATTGATAAGGAAGCAGCATGCCCCACGACAAGACCCCTCCAGCCGTCAAAGACGTCACCCGCACCCTTGCGCGCTATATCGTCAACGCCGAGCCCGGCGATCTGCCGGCGCCGGTGCGCGATCACGCGGTGCGTACTTTCCTGAACTGGCTGGGTTGCGCGGTCGGCTCCTGCCGCCATGAAGCCGTGGACATCGCGCTCAAGACGCTGCTGCCGTTCAGCGGCAAAGAGCAGGCCAGCATCCTCGGCCGGACCGAAAAAGCCGACATCTTCACCGCCGCGCTGGTCAACGGCATCAGCTCGCACGTCTTCGATTTCGACGACACCCACCTGAAAACGGTGATTCATCCGGCCGGTCCGGTCGCGTCGGCAATCTTCGCGCTGGCCGAATACCGTCCCGTGACCGGCGCCGAATTCGTGCATGCGCTGGCGCTGGGCGTGGAAACCGAATGCCGCATCGGCAACGCCGTCTATCCCGATCACTATGACGTCGGCTGGCACATCACCGGCAGCGCGGGCGTGTTCGGCGCCGCGGCCGCGGTCGGCAAGCTGCTCGGCCTCGACGAAGAAAAAATGGTCTGGGCGCTCGGCATCGCCGCCAGCCAGCCGGTCGGCCTGCGCGAGCAGTTCGGCACCATGACCAAGAGCTTCCACCCGGGCCGCGCCGCGCATAACGGCATGACCGCCGCATTCCTGGCCGCCGAGGGATACACCAGTTCCGAGCAGGGCATCGAAGCCAAGCGCGGCTGGGCCAACGTCACCAGCACCCGTCAGGACTACAGCGAAATCACCGAAGGCCTCGGCCAGCGCCACGAAAGCCTGCTCAACAGCTACAAGCCGTTCGCCTGCGGCATCGTGATCCATCCGGCCATCGACGGCTGCATCCAGTTGCGCAACGAACACAAGCTGACTGCCGAAAAGATCGCCTCGATTCATCTGAAGGTGCATCCGCTGGTGCTGGAACTGACCGGCAAGCGCACGCCGAAGGTCGGCCTGGAAGGCAAGTTCAGCGTATTCCATTCGGCGGCGGTGGCAATCATCGACGGCCGCGCCGGCGAAAATCAATACAGCGATGCGGCCGTGCTCGATCCCAAGACCATCCGCCTGCGCGACAGCGTCGACGCCACCGTCGACAGCGCCATCGCGGCCGATGCGGTGCATATCACCGTCACGCTGACCGACGGCAGCAAGCTGGAGAAATTCGTCGAACACGCGATCGGCAGCAAGGACCGCCCGATGACCAACGACGACCTGGCCGGCAAATTCACCGATCTGGTCGAACCGATCCTCGGCGCGCCGCGCACCGCCCAACTGCTCAAGGCCTGCTGGGATCTGCAAACCGCGCCCGATCTGGCGCAAGTGGCGGGGCTGTCGCGTCCGGCCGCATGAGGTAGAAAAAACGTAGGGAAAAAACCGTAAAAAAAGCCTGTAGGGGAAACAGCGCCAAAGAGCGCTCCCGCCGGCATATTGCGATTCAAAAACGCATAAAAATAATGGAGGAGACACCATGAAGGCAGTAAAAGCAAAGATGTTCAGCGGCACGACCGGCAAGGTCTTCATGCTGCTGTGCCTGATGTATTTCATCGAATATGTGGACCGCGTCAATATTTCGGTGGCCGCGCCGCTGATCAAGAGTGAATTCGCCCTGAGCAATACCCAGCTCGGCTTCGCGCTGGCGGCATTCGGCTATTGCTATGCCACCTTCCAGGTGATCGGCGGCTATCTCGGCGACCGCTTCGGCCCGCGCAGGGTGCTGGCGATCCAGGGCATCCTGTGGGCGGCCGGCACGCTGCTGACCGGCTTTGCCGGCGGCCTTACCTCGCTGATCCTGGCGCGGCTGCTGGTCGGCACCGGCGAGGGCGGCACCATTCCGGTGGCGACCAGGGCCATGAGCAACTGGGTGCCGCGCGAACGCCGCGGCTTCGCCCAGGGTTTCACGCATTCCGCATCGCGCGCCGCCGCCGCAATCACGCCGCCGCTGGTGGTGTTCATGATTCCCTTCGTCGGCTGGCGCGGCTCGTTCATCGTGCTGGGGCTGGTCAGCCTGCTATGGGTCATCTCCTGGTACGCCTATTTCCGCAACGATCCGAAAGACCATCGCGGCGTGACGGCCGAAGAGCTGGCGGTGCTGCCGGCGTATGCCGATTCGGCGCGCGATCAGTCCGGCGAACGCAAGGCGGTGCCGTGGATTCCGCTGATGCTGCGCGTGATGCCGGTGACGCTGGTGTTCTTTGCGCATGCCTGGGGCCTGTGGATGTATCTGAGCTGGCTGCCGACGTTCTTCGTCGAACATTTTCATATCACCCTGGCGCATTCGGCGCTGTACACCAGCGCCGTCTTCGTCGCGGCGGTGGTCGGCAATACCGCCGGCGGCACGCTGACCGACTGGCTGTATACCAAAACCGGCAATCTGAATGCCTCGCGCCGCAACGTGGTGATCCTGGGATTCGGCGGCTCGATCGCCTTCATGTCCTGCGTGCTGTTCGTCCAGGACCAGACGCTGGTCGCGCTGAGCCTGGCGGCCGCGCTGTTCTTCCTTGAACTCAGCGTCGGCCCGGTGTTTGCGATACCGATCGACGTGGCCCCCGCCTATGCGGGCGTGGCGACCGGTTTCATCAGCACGGCCGCCGGACTGGCCGCAGTGATCTCGCCGATCACATTCGGCTATATCATTGACAAAACCGGCAGTTGGACGCTGCCGTTCCTGGCCTCGATCGCCATCCTGCTGATGGGCATCGTGATGTCGTTCTGGATGCGGCCCGAGAAGGAGCTGCAGGTGCCTGTCCCGGTTTCCAAGGAGAAGCTTGCATGAATGAAGGTGAAGGCGTAGGCGTAAATGTGGATGGCCGCGAGGGCAGGGAACTGGCCGGCCGCGTGGCCATCGTGACCGGGGCGGCGCGCAATATCGGCCGCGCCATCGCGGTGGAGCTGGGCCGGCAGGGCGCCAAGGTGGTGGTGAACGTGCAGAGTTCGAAAGCCGAAGCCGAGGAGACCGCGGCGCTGGTAACCGCGGCCGGCGGCCAGGCATTGGTGCAGCTGGCCGATGTCTCCACGCCGGAAGGCGCACAGCGCCTGATCGACGGCGCGCTCGCCCGATTCGGGCAAATCGACATTCTGGTGAACAATGCCGCCATCCGCCGCGAGTCGCCGTTCGACGACCTGGACTGGCAGCAGTGGCGCGCCGTCATGGGCGTGATCCTGGACGGCGCCTATTTATGCGCGCATGCCGCCACGCCTCATCTGCGCAAATCGGCTGCCGGCGCGGTAATCAATATCGGCGGCATGTCGGCGCATGGCGGTTCGGCCGGCCGCGCGCACGTGCTGGCGGCGAAGATGGGCCTGATCGGCCTGACGCGGGCGCTGGCCTATGACCTCGCCGATAATCATGTGACCGCCAATTGCGTGGTGCCTGGCCTGATCGATACCGCGCGCGGACAATCGGCGCAGGGCACGCCGGCGCATCACGCCAAGCATGCCACGCTGCTGGGCCGGCGCGGCACGCCGCAGGAAGTGGCCGATCTGGTGGCTTTCCTGTGCGGGCCGAAGGCGCGTTATCTCACCGGGCAGACCATGCACGCCAACGGCGGCGCGTTTTTAGGATAAATGCGCGGGATGAAAATCATCTGAATCCCGTGTGGAATTCACAGCCATCCCCCCTTATTTTTCCGGCGCGCCGCACAGGCGCTGCAACAACGGCCGCCATGACGCTTCCACCGGCAGGCCGAAGGTTTCCCTGAGCACGGTTTCCAGTTGCGCGGCGTCCAGTTTGCGGCGTTCGCTGCCCCCGTTCCGGCCGCGGACGGTCAGCCGCCCGTTCATCAGCATGTAGCGCGCCTCGGGCGTGGTGATGGCCGCCCGCAAATCCTGTTTGAAGATCGACCCGGGGTGGGTCGATGTGAACCAGTTCAGGGGCAGATAATCGACGTCGAACAGCGGCTCCGGCGACAATTCGTACAAGGCGCGCCAGACGCCCTCGAGCTCGGCTTCGAGGATCACCGAGCCGGCCGCGCGGGCGGGCGTGGCCGGCCGGATCCGGAATACTTCTTGTCCGATGCGCTGCGGCGCCTCGTTCGCCAGGGCCAGCGGGCCGGGCGGCACCCAGCCGCCGAAGCCGACGTCGACCAGCCAGGCCTGGCCGTCGAGCCATACCCGCAGCGCGGAATGGGTGCGCGGGCGCGGCGCTTCGTTTTCCTGGGCGAGCCACAGCACGCGCGCGGCCAGCGATTCGACGTCGAATCCCAGCGCGGCCAGCACGCGCTTGAACAGCCCGTTGTGTTCGAAACAATAGCCGCCGCGCCGGTTGGCGACCAGCTTGGCTTCCACCGCCGGCGCCGAAATATCGACGGCGCGTTCCAGCAGCACGTCGATGTTCTCGAACGGGATGGCGGCGATATGGTGCGCGCACAGGGCGGCCAGCGTGGCGTGCGTCGGCGCCCGCGAGCCGGTGTAGCCGATGCGCGCAAAGTAATTTTCTGGATGCATTTGTAGGGCCGGAATGGTTGTCGTCTGGCCTGGATTCTAGCGCGCTTTCGGCCGCCGATCACATCCGCCACTGACAGATTCGCCGTTACGCCATGTCCGGCTAGCGGGTACGGTGCGTTCCACCAGCCGAATGGCGGCTGGATGGCAAAGTGAATCGGCGGGAGAACATGGAACAAACCAATCGGAATGCAGGAAGTGAAAGCGGGGAAAGCCGCATCGAATTGCGCGCCTTCCTGAATGCGCGCAGGGTGTCGGGCTACCAATACTTCATATTTTTCCTGTGCTTCCTGATCATGCTGCTGGACGGCTACGATACCGTGGTGGTCGGCTTCATCGCCCCCGCATTGATGCAGGCATGGACACTCGGCCATGGCGGCGTGGCATGGATGTTCGGCATGGGCCTGAGCGGCCTGGCGCTGGGATCGTTTTTTTCCGGGCCGGTGGCCGACCGCTTCGGGCGCAAGGGCGTGATCCTCGGATCGGTGGCCCTGTTCGGCGCGGTCAGCCTGCTCTCGGCCTGGTCTTCCTCCATCGCGATATTGACGTTCCTGCGTTTCCTCGGCGGCCTCGGCCTGGGCGGCGCGATGCCCAACACTTATACGCTGGCGGCGGAATTCTGCCCGGACCGCTTGCGCGCCACGCTGGTTGCGCCGGTCGGCTGCGGCATCAGCGCGGGCGGCATGCTGTGCGGCGTATTGGCCGCGCATCTGATCGGCCCTTACGGGTGGCCGTCGATGCTGATCGTCGGCGGCGTGCTGCCGCTGTTGCTGCTGCCGCTGCTGTTGTTTGCATTGCCGGAGTCGATCCGCTACCGCGTGGCCAGCGGCAAGGGGAAGGACCGGCTGCTCGCCACCATGCGCGCGATCGCGCCGGAGCAGGAATTCGCCGGCAGGCATTTCGTCATCGAGGAAATCGCGGCCGCCGGCACGCCGGTGCGCGCACTGTTCGCGACGGGACTGTTGGGCGGCACCATCCTGTTGTGGATCGCTGCCTTTTCTTGTTTACTGGTGGTGTATTTTCTCGGCAACTGGCTGCCGACCCTGATTGGCGGCGCCGGCATCGGGCTGTCGCGCGCCGCATTGATGACGGCGATGTACCTGGCCGGCAATACGCTGGGCGCGGTTGTGCTCGGCTACTGCATGGACCGTTGCAATCCCCAATATGTGCTGGCGGCCGCCTTTGTGCTGGCCGGCATCGCGATGGCTTCGTTCGGCGGCCTGATCGCGGCGCCGCTGCTGTCGCTGCTGGCGTTGTTCGTCACCGGCGTGGGCAGCGGCGGCGCCATGACCTGCATCAACATTCTGGGCGCCGGATTCTATCCGACGCCGAGCCGCGCCACCGGCGTCAGCTGGACGCTGGCGATCGGCCGCCTCGGCTCGGTATGCAGTTCCTTCGCCGGCGGCGCGATGCTGGCCGCGGATTGGCCTCTCGAAAGCATCTTCGCGGCGATCGCGGCGCCCATCTTCGTGGCGGCGGCGAGCATGCTGGCGTTGTCGGCCTATCGCCAATCGCTGAAACGATTTCCGCGTCCCGCTATCATATTGTCATCCTCATGACGGCATGGAGCGGCGATGCAACAGCGCAAGCGTTCGACAGGCGGAACAGGTGAAATACGGGTCGGCATCGGCGGCTGGACTTATGCGCCGTGGCGCGGCAATTTCTATCCGGCCGGACTGGCCCAGTCGCGCGAACTGGCCTATGCCGGCAGCCGGGTCAGCGCCATCGAAATCAACGGCACTTACTACGGCCTGCAAAAGCCGGAGACGTTCGCGCGCTGGGCCGCCGAAACGCCGGACGGTTTCGTATTTTCGGTAAAGGCCTCGCGCTTCGCAACCAATCGCCGGGTGCTGGCCGACGCCGGCGAATCGGTTGAACGCTTCATCGGCAGCGGAATAGCCGAACTTGGGGAAAAACTGGGGCCGATCCTCTGGCAATTCGCGCCCACCAAGCAGTTCGACGAGGCCGACATGGCCGCGTTCATGACATTGCTGCCGGGCAATGTCGATGGCCTGCCGCTGCGCCACGTTCTCGACGTGCGCCACGACAGTTTCGTCACGCCGGCGTTTTTCAGGCTGGCCCGCAAATTCAAGCTCGCCAGCGTGCTGACCGACGCGCCTGAATTTCCTTCCTTTGCCGATTTCAGCACGGATTTCGTCTACCTGCGCCTGATGAGCGGCAAGGCGTCGCTGAAAGCCGGCTACGCCCCCAAGGCGCTCGACGCCTGGGCTGCGCGGGCGCGCAATATCGCCGCCGGGCAAGCAATCGATGGCGGCGCCGCCGGATTTCCCCCGATTACCGCCGAGAGCCGCCAGGATGTGGCGCGCGATGTCTTTGTCTTTTTTATCAACGGCGCCAAGGAACGCGCGCCCGCCGGCGCCATGGCTTTGCTGGAGCGCCTGGCGGCGTCCTGACCCGGTTTTAAACAAGATCTGACAAAAAACGTCAGAAGCGGCAATAATAATTCGCCCAATCACCGCCGTTTTTTGATAAATTGCTAGAATGCCAACAAATTTAAAAGGCAGCCGTTTTAACGCAGTCAAAGGGGAAGTTGTGCTTCACACAGCCATAGCGCGTGCTTATGCTTAAGCGGATCAAAATTCAGGAAGTGCGGCTTGGCATGTACCTTCAGGAGTTGGGCGGTCCCTGGATCGACCATCCGTTTTGGCGCACCTCGTTCGTTCTCGAAAAAAAGGAAGATCTCCAGACTTTGCTGTCGGGCAGTATTGGAGAAGTGGTTATCGATACGTCGAAAGGTCTCGACATCCTGGCCGAGGATGCGGAAGCCGAAGATGCGGAAGAGGGCGGCGAAGAAAACGACAGCGATGACGGCGACGATGGCGGCGACACGCCGGCGGTCCAGGTGCTGGCCAAGCCGCCGCGTCCCGCCAAACTGGTGGAAAAAACCACCGCCGCCCAGGAAAAGGAGCGCGCCTCCAAAGTGCTGGGCGCGGCCAAGGTGGCGATCACCTCGATGTTCGAAGAGGTCCGCATGGGGCGCGCGGTGGACGCCGCCGACGTATTGCCGCTGGTGGAAGAAATCAACGCCTCGGTCACGCGCAACATCGGCACGCTGATCGGTCTGGCGCGCCTGAAAACCGCCGACGATTACACTTATATGCATTCGATCGCCGTGTGCGCCCTGATGGTCGCGCTGGGACGCGAATGCGGCATGTCGTCGGAAGACGCCAAGCAGGCCGGCCTGGCCGGCCTGCTGCACGATATCGGCAAAATGGCGGTGCCGAAGGACATTCTGCAAAAACCCGGCAAGCTGACGCAGGCGGAATACCTCACCATCAAGAACCATCCCATGGCCGGCTATGAAATGCTGCGCAGCGGAAGAAACGTATCGCGCATGGCGCTCGATGTGGTGCGTCATCATCACGAGAAAGTGGACGGCACGGGTTATCCCGATGCGCTATCGGCGACGCAGATCAGCCTGCCGGGCAAAATGGCCGCGGTCTGCGATGTCTACGACGCCATTACCTCCAACCGGCCTTACAAGCACGGCTGGGAGCCGGGCGAGTCGCTGCGCCGCATGGCCGAATGGAACAATGCCCATTTCGATAATCACGTATTTCATGCATTCGTGAAGATTATCGGGATCTATCCGGTCGGTTCGCTGGTGCGCATGAAATCGGGCAAGCTGGGCGTGGTGGTGGACCACAATCCGGTGTTGCTGCTGCAGCCGACGGTCAAACTGTTCTTCTCGATCGCCTCGCAGGCGCGCATCCCGATTGAAGTGATCGACCTGGCCAAGCCGTCCTCGAGCGACATGATCATGGCGCATGAAGATCCGGCCAAATGGGGGCTCAGCGTCAACGACGTCTGGCGCTGATCGGCCGCTAATCTACCCGCTTGGCGATGTCGGCGCCGGTGCCGTTCAGCGTGGCGATCAGCACGCTCATGTCGTAGGGTTTTGGCAGAATGCGCACGCCTTTCGATGCCGCCAGCCGGTCCGAGTAACCGCTCGCCAGCACCACCTGCATTTCCGGGAACTGCCTGGCGGCCAGTTCGGCCAGGTCGATGCCGCTGAGCGTGCCCGGCATCACCACATCCGAAAACATCACGTCGAAATGCCGGCCGCTTTGCAAGGTGCGATAGGCTTCGTCGCCGCTGGCCGCGGTTTCGACCTTGAAGCCGGCATTGGCCAGCGCCGGTTCGACCACTTCGCGCACCAGCACGTCGTCTTCCACGAACAATACCGAACCGCCGCTGCGCGTGGCGCTCCGCTCGACATCCGCATCCGCGCCGGGGCGCGGCGATTCCAGCGTGCGCGCCATGTAAATGGTCACGCAGGTGCCGATGTGGGGTTTGCTCTCCAGCGTCAGCACGCCGCCGGCCTGCCTGGCGAAGCCGTAGGCTTGCGGCAGTCCCATGCCCGACCCCTTGCCGACCGCCTTGGTCGAGAAGAACGGCTCCAGGGCCATGGTCAGCACTTCGCTGTCCATGCCGCTGCCGCTGTCGCTGATGGTCAACTGGACATAGTCGCCGGCGCGCAGATCCGGGCGATCTTCCCTGATGGTGACATTGGAGGCGGCGATATCGAGGCGGCCGCCTGCCGGCATGGCGTCGCGCGCATTGATGACGATATTGAGCACGGCCAGTTCGAATTGCAGTGTATCGATCTTGACCGGCCACAGGCCGGCGTCGACCTGGATCAGCAATTCGATATCCGAGCGGATCGCGCTGTCGAGCAAGGGCCGCACGATCTTCAGCTGGTGCTCCAGCGCGCAGACTTCCAGGCGCGAATCCTGCGTGCGGCCGAATACCGCCAACTGGCCGGTCAGTTCGGTGGCGCGCTTGATCGCGCGCTGGCAGGCTTCCAGCGCATTCGCGGCGCGTCCTTCCTGCGCCGACAGCCGCACCACATGCAGGCCGGTATTGAGGGCCTGCAATACGTTATTGAAATCGTGCGCGATGCCGCCGGTCAGCCGGCCCAGCGCTTCCAGTTTCTGCGCCTGCAGCAAGGCGCGCTGCGAACGCGCCGTGGCCGAGACCGCTTCGGCCACCTGGATTTCCAGTTCCGCCTTGCTATCCAGAAGACGCTCGCTTGCGTGGCGCATTTCGCGGGCGACCGCATCGATTTCGACAATGCCGCTGCGGAATTCCGGCACGGCTTCGCCGCGTCCCAGCCGGCCCGCCGCACTGCGCAACGCCTCGATCGGTTTCGAGGTGCGGTGCGCCAGGTAAAGCGCGCCGAGCATGGCCAGCGCGGCGAACGCCAGCCAGATGCAGGACAGCAGCATGATTGCGTGTATCGCCGAAGCGCGGATGATGGATTTCGGCACGCTGACGATAAACGTCCATCCCGACAGCGGCGCGCGGCTGAAAAAGGCCGTCATGTTGACGCCTTCCAGGCTGGGGCCGTCGTAGCGGCCTTCGGCTTCGGTCGTCGCCAGGGCGGCGAGCCGTTGCGAGATCGGCTTGCCGACCAGGTGTTCCGGGTCCATCGAGCGCGCCGCGACGATGCCGTTGCGGTCGACGATGGTGCCGACCCATTCGGCGGGCAGGTTCTGGCCGGTGAAAATGGATTGGAAACGGCTGACGAAGGTGCCGGAATTGAGGTAGTACAGCGCCACGCCGTTGCGTTTGATCGGCACCTGCACCGCGACGCTGTAGGCATGGCCGACCGGCGCCATGAAGACGTTGCTGACCACGGTGGCGTCCGGTCCGGATTCCGCGCGCAGCGCCATCAGTCCCTTCGATTTCGGCAGATCGGCGCTACCCTCCGGCGTGCGGGTATTCATCAGCTCCTGGCCTTCCAGGTCGGTCAGGAAAATATTGGTTTCCTGCGTGGTGGCGATGGCGCGGGCATGGCGTTGAAAGGCCGGCAGATCGCCGTTGTCGATGGCGGGAGACAACGCCAGCGTGTGCAGCAAAGCCTCGCGACTGGTTATTTCCTTGTCCAGCAGCGAAGCCAGCGCGCGCGCCGTTTCCTGCATGCTTTTTCTGAACGCGATCTGCTCTTCGCTGTAAAGATAAAAAATGCCGAGCGCCGACACCAGGAACGCCGGGACCAGTACCGCCAGGACTATATACAGCAACCAGGTACGAGTGCGCATCGAGGTGGAGCGACCTTTCTTTCAGGTAATTGGAGCGAAGGCGGGTTCTGTATTATAGAGAATGACGGAATTTGAGGAAATCCGTTCAAAATTACGAAAAAAAACGACACCGCAACAAGTGCGGTGTCGTTTTTTTGGCGGGGTCAGGACCGGGATCGCCGGACCGTGCCTGCCTCAGGTTTTTGCCAGTTGATTCCGGATCGGCAATTCGCGGATGCGCTTGCCGGTGGCGGCGAAGATGGCGTTGCACAATGCCGGTGCAATCGGCGGCGTGGCCGGTTCGCCGACGCCGCCGAGTTCGGTGTCCAGGCCGTGCGTCACCAGATGCGTGCGGATTTCGCGCGGCGCGGCGGCCGCGCGCATGACTTCGTAGTCATGGAAGTTGCTCTGTTCCACGCGTCCGTTCTTGAACGAAATCTCGCCGCTGATCGCCAGCCCCAGGCCCATGATGCAGGCGCCTTCGATTTGCGAACGGATGCGGTCCGGATTGATCTGCGGGCCGCAGTCCATCGCAATGTCGACCTGCGCGATCTCAAGCTCGCCGTTGGGCTTGACCGAGACTTCGATCACCGCCGCCACATACGTCACGAAACTGTAGGTCACCGCCAGGCCCAGCCCGCGCCCCTTGGGCAGTTTGCGGCCCCAGCCGGCCTTGGCGGTGGCGACTTCGATCACATTGCGCATGCGGCCGATATCCACCGGATAGCGGTCCGGCGATTCGCCGTAGTTCCAGCCGTCGGCCATGCTGCGCGGATCGATCTTGCGCGCCGGTCCCAGCAGATCGAGCAGATATTGCTTGTGATCGCGCCGCGCCGCATGCGCCAGTTCGGCCGCGAACGACTGGATCGCAAACGCGTGCGGAATATTCGAGACCGAACGGAACCAGCCGATGCGCGCATGCGCTTCGACGTCGGGCACTTCGACGCGGATGTTGGGAATCGCGAACGGCACGTTGACCGCCGACATCGACAGCTCGAACGGCGCCTGGGTCTTGGCGCCGGCGGCGAAGGTCGATGCGATGGTCGGCGCGGCGGTGCGATGCAGCCATGCGGTCGGGCGGCCCTTGGCGTCCAGCGATGCTTCCAGCCGCTCCACCGAAACCGTATGCAGGTAGTCGTGCTGCAGATCGTCGTCGCGGGTCCAGGTGACCTTGACGGGAACGCCTTTCATGGCCTGCGACAGCAACGCCGCTTCTGCCGCGAAATCCGGTTTCGATTTGCGGCCGAAGCCGCCGCCGAGCAAGGTCACGTGCACGGTCACGTCTTCCGGCTTCATGCCCAGCAGCCGGGCCACGGTGGCGACGGTCGCCTGCGGCGCCTGCACCGGCGCCCAGACTTCGCATTTGCCGTCGACGATGCGGGCGGCGGCAGCCGGCGGTTCCATCGTGGCATGCGCCAGATGCGGCAGATAATATTGGGCCGAGAATTTATGCGTCGAGGCCGCCAGCGTATCGACGGTCGCGCCCTGGTCGCGCACCGCCTTGGCCGGGCTGTTGGCGGCCTGTTCCAGGGTCTTGCGGAATTCGGCCGAATCGTAGCTGCCGTTGGGGCCGTCGTCCCATTCCAGTTTCAGCGCTTCGCGGCCTTTCATGGCGGCCCAGGTGGTCTTTGCCAGTACGGCGACGCCGCCCAGCGGATTGAACAGGGCCGGCGGCGGGCTGCCCTTGAGTTCGATCACCTGCACCACGCCCGGCACGTTCATCGCGGCCGTTTTGTCCACGCTGACAAGTTTGCCGCCGAAGACCGGCGGACGCGCGATGACGGCGTACAGCATGCCGTCCAGGCGGGTGTCGATGCCGTAATGGGTATTGCCGGTGACGATGTCGGTCAAGTCGATGCCGCGCGTATTGTTCTTGCCGATATAGCGGAATTCGCTGACGTCCTTGAGCTTGATGCTGTCGGCCGGCGGCACCGGTATTTTGGCGGCGTCCAGCGCCAGCGCGCCGAAACCGAGGCGGCGCCCGCTGGCGGTGTGAATCACTTCGTGATTGACCGTCTTGACTTCGCCGGCCGCCACGCCCCAGCGCGCCGCGGCGGCGCTTTCCAGCATCGACCGGCCGGTCGCGCCGATATGGCGCATGGCGGCGAAGTGATGCCGCATGCTGCGCGAACCGTCGGTATCCTGGCTGCCGTAGCGGGCTTCATTGGCGTCGGCCTGCACCACGCGCACGCGGGCCCAGTCGGCGCCGAGTTCATCGGCGACCACCATCGGCAGGCTGGTGCGCACGCCTTGTCCCATTTCGGAGCGGTGCACGACGATGTTGACCGCGCCGTCCGCGCCAATGCTCAAAAACACCAGCACGTCCTGCACCAGTCCGCCGGGCATGGCGTCGGCGCCGAATTTGGCCGGCGCGGCATCGGCGGCCGCCACCAGGCCGCTCGAGCCGATCGTCAGCGCCAGGCCGGTCAGCGCGCCGGCGGCCTTGAGCAGATTGCGCCGCGCCGGCGAGGCGGGCGCGGAAATCATGGCAGGCGATCCTGCGGCAGGCGATGCTGCATCTGTTTCATCGAAAATGGTTTTCATTTTGCGGCTCCCGCGGCTCTGGCTTTTGTTGAAGCGACATCTTGGGAAACATTCCTGGCGGCATCCTTGATCGCGGCATGAATGCGCGTATAGGTGCCGCAGCGGCAGATGTTGCCGTTCATGGCGTCCCTGATCTGCTGGTCGCTCGGGTGCGGCGTCTTGTGCAGCAGCGCCGTCGCCGACATGATCTGGCCGGACTGGCAATAGCCGCATTGCGGCACGCCGAGGTTCTGCCAGGCCTGCTGGACCGCCAGGCCGACGTTATCCTGGGAAACCGCTTCGATGGTGGTGATTTTTTTGCCGACGGCGGCCGAAATCGGCGTGACGCAGGAGCGGATCGCCTCGCCGTCGAGATGCACGGTGCAGGCGCCGCACAGCGCCATGCCGCAGCCGAACTTGGTGCCGGTCATGCCGAGCTGGTCGCGCAGGGTCCACAGGATGGGTGTGTCTTCAGGCAAGTCGACTTGATGCTGCTTGCCGTTGATGGTGAGCGTTGTCATTGTTCTTCCCCCTCGGGTAATGGGTGAATCGAAATAGGTGGGAAGGGGATTATCTACCTGATTTGAATTTGGCGTGCGGCGCCTGGTAATTATGCGATCTGATCGAATAAACATCGCGCCACGCAATAGCTGATTTCAGTGGCAGTCAACGGTATTGTTTACAGGAAAATGCTGATGTTAAGCCCTCTTTAAATCCTAAAATTTCAGTCGGAGTTTTTCTTGTTAATTCAATCCAGTCGTCTATCTTCAAGCACGCCTTCATTCACGCCGACATTTTTTCAAGTTCCGCCATCCACTTCCGTGGGATGCGAAAATCTCTCGTATTCGCCGCAACGCCACGGCATTCTGTCGGACTTCAAGAGAGACGATGAATTTCCGTTGTTCGAAAAACAGTATCTTGCCCTGCTCGATGAATTCGCCGGGATTGCCCGGGATTACGATCTTGACGACGGCAGAATACAACTTGTGAAAATGCGGCTATTCGACGTGGAAGACGACTTCTACGGTGGACTGAAGGAAGTTCTGTTTGGCCAAGGGAAGCAATCTTTGGAAAAATTTGTTGCCCTGCTGGCGGACGATGCGATTCCGTTCATGACCCGGCGCACTGCGGCGGCGAACCTGATTGAAAGCATGGGCTTGTGCGCGGAAGGCACCGCCACTCATATGGCCATTGCCGCCAACGATCTGGCGTTGATCCGGAGCGGCGACGAAGTTTATCGATACAAGGAGGCCGTAATAAAACAGATCATCCGGGAATTTGTCGACAAGTCGCATCTGGGCAGATCCCCCAGCATGCAAATTCACGGCATCAACCGGATTTCCAACGCGCTGGCGGACCGGTTCGGGCTGGCGCTTCAAAAAGATCGCTGGACAAAAGACCTGTCGATAACGGCGCATGATATTGAAGCTTGTGGAAAATATATTCTCGATAAGCTGACGCCGGCCAGCCTTGTCCGCCATTTCGCTGAAAATTGCCTCTCTGAATTCACCAGTACCATGCAATCCTGCTTCCGGGACGCCAAATCGGGCGACAGCGCGGAATGTTTTGATTATGCCCGGTTCAGCCAACAATTTACGGTCGCCCTCATACCGCTGCAAGACCGCTATGGCAGCATCAGCCTCCGCAGCCTGGGCAGTTTCGACGGCGGCGAGACGCACTTTCGCATCTACAAGGATCCCGTGCCGCTCGCGCGCGAAATACTGGCTTCATTAACGTGGGCGGGACAGATCGAAGGCGGTTCGCCGCGCCATCTTTACGACGCCATCCAGGGCGACACCGCCATCACCATCGAAAGCGAGGATGGCATGATTTGGGCGACCGAAGACGGCCAGCCGGTTCCACTGACGGCCGAACATCTGCGTTCGATCGTGCCGGATAAAAGCATGAGCGATCATAATCGCGTCGTGGCAACGGTCATCAGGAATTCGTCGACCGAATCGCTGATCGAAAATCTGTCGCCTGAGTGGCTGGGAAAGGTCAGCATTGAGCAATTGCTGTTGAAAACAGGATTCCCTGCCTTCATGCGGTTCGCTGAGAAGCATCAGGCGTTCCTTGAACAAAAATTTTCTCTGGGCCTGCCAAAAATCATCGTCAAGCATGGTGATGCGGCCGCGTTCAAGAAATATATGGCCGGCCATCCCACGCTGTTCGCGGCCAACGATGCCATGGGGATTGTGAACCAGTTCTGGTTTCACGCAGGAAAGGGGGAGGATCTGGGGATGCTGGAAGCCGTTGCCGATGTGGTGATGCGGCACATAACGCCGGAGACCAAGATCCATCAATCGTTTCTGAAAGATATGTCGAAATGGATGCGCGACTGCCTGGAATGTCCCGATAAATCCAAAGCGCGTGACAGTGCGGTCTTCATTTCTCTGCTGGGAAATATATTTATCAAAGCGCGGGAAAACAATCTGATTACTTCCCCGGAGTTGGCTTCCCACCTGTTATGCGATGAAAGCGGTAGCCCGGGTTTGCATATGGGCTTGGCCGCCGGAAACCATCAACAGCTCATCGCATACCGGGAAATCCTGTCGCGGGCGGCAGATAAAGGCTTCCTGGATGCATCTTGGAAAACGGAATTGCCGGCGGCGTTTCAGCAAATGCCCATCGCGGAGTCCAACATGTAAGCCCTAACAGGTCCTGCAACATTTCCATGTAATGGATCATTGTCATCCGCGGCAGCCGGTCCGCCCTCCGGGCCGCTGCCGCACGATAGACAGTTCGATTACAGGAATCCAATGAACCCCAGCTTTTCACCCGCGGCATCTTCCGCCATCTTCCATCCTTCCGGATTTACGCCGGATTTTTTCAAACCGCTTCCGCCGCCGGCCGCCGATGCCGCCGAAGGGATTTCGTTCCCGCGGCATGCGGGCGAAACCATCGCCGAGTTCCGGCAATCGGCGGATTTTCCCGGCTTCAAGCGGGAGTTCATGGCGCACATTGAATGCATCAAGCAATTCGCCACCGAATATCTGGGCGACGAAGCGCATGGCGTGCACGTCGCGTTCGATGAATTCACCGGAAAGCTGTTCGATGACGGAAGCGATTTCTTCGAGGGCGAGGAAAACATTCTGTACGGCGTGGGCAAACGTTCGCTGGAACAGCTTTCGGTCCGGCTGGCCGATGCAGGCATCGAACCGGCGCGCCGGCAAACCTGCGTATTGGAACTCGCCGAGGGTATCGGGCAATGCGCCGGCGGAGCGGCGGTGAATCTGGCCGAGGCGGCGCAGTCCTTGCAATCGGCGCATGAAAGCCAGTTTTTGCGCGCCAAGAACGAAGTGGCCACGGCCTTGATTACCGAAGCGTATCTGCATCTGACGGCAGAGCCGGCGCCCGTCGCGTTCACGCTCAAGATCGGCGCAATGCCGGTGCCGCGGATTCCGGTTCAATTCGAAATTCATTGCGCCACGTCCCTGCGCAATGCAGTGGCGGAATGCCTGGGGTTGGCAAAACATGTGGATCACGTTGCGGACAACTGTGAATTCTCTTCCGAAGCCATCGGCTATTGCCTGCAATACATATCGCAACGCTTGACGGCCGCGGGACTTGCCAAAGGATTGGCGGAAAAATATCTGCACGACTTCCGGCAACCTGTGGCCGCCGCGCTCGCGCAAGACACAGTGGGGACGGCAAGCGGCATCATGCACGGAGATGGCGATCGGGTATTCAAGTATCGAAAATGGAGCGGCCGGTTAGCCGATGCGAGGGAAACGCTGAAAGGCTATGGCGAAGTCCGCATGGTGAGCCTGATCACGGCAGTGGGTCCGCATCGCCGCAAGTTCCGGCTGAACGCCGATTCGACACTGGTCGCGCTCGACATCCTCGATTACCAGCGGCGCAACGGCGCGGTGGCGGCATCGTATCGCCCTGAAACGCTGATGCATTGGCGTCACGGCGAAAAGGAAATCAGCATCCAGTATATTGCCGAACAACTCGCCTGGGCGGTCGAAAACGGCGAAGCCCGCCTGCTTGACACAAAACATCTGATGCTGATTTCGCCGAAGGATTTTCAAGGCCGCGAGAGAACCGCGGAACTGATCGCCGCCAATGTCCGCAAGAATTCATCGCCTGAAGTGCAGCAGGCTTGCCTGTCGCCGGAATGGCTGTCCGTCCTGGACTGCGCCGATGTATTCGCCGCATGGACGCCGGCCGCGCTCTCGCTCTACCTGAAGCGGCATGCGATGCGTATCGCCATGCTGCCGCGTTCCGGTTTTCTCTCGATTGTCAAAGGCGTCGCCGCTTGCGGCAGCAAGGCCGATCTCGATATGTGCGTACCGCATGGAAGCGTCATGTTCGAGGCGCCTGCCGGGAGCGCGCCGCCGGATTTTTTCCGGATTGCGCTACTGCGCGGGGATGTCCTGATATTCAATGCGGTGCTGAGGCGCTTTGAAGAAGGCATGAGCAAGAGCGACCGGATAAGACGGCAGGCCGGGGCCATTATTGCGTCCGCCGATGCGCAAGGCGTCGTTGCAGCGGCCGGCGCCTATCTGAAGCCCGGACATAATCCGGTTCTTTCCGCGTATCACAATATTGCAATGCGCGCGGTGCGCAATCGGCTGATGACGGCCGCGCAGTTCGAAGACATCCTCGCGGCAAAAAATGGTCGGGGAACGGCGGGGCTGGTGTTCGCCATAAAAAACGACGATTGCGAAAAAATCCGCGAATTCGGTGCGATCCTCCTGGATGCGTTCGCTTGCGGCCTGCTCGACAGTGCGCAGTGCGCGAAACTGCTGAGCGCCCCAACGCGGGCAGGCATTCCGGCCTTGCTGATTGCCGTTCGCGAAAATCTTTCCGACGCCATCACGGTTTTTGGCGGCGTCGTGATAGCGGCAAATATCAGCAAGGCGATCAATCGCGGGCAAGCGTTTTCATTGTTGTCGGCGCATGCGTGGGCGGATTGCTCGGCCCTGGCGTTCGCCGCGGCATCCGGAAAATGCAATGCAGTGCTGGGATTCGGCAAGGTGATCGCAGTCGCTGCATCGAAAGGCGTGCTGACGAATGCGCAGGTGTACAGGTTGTTGCAGGGCCGGCCCGCCTTGGGCCAGCAGTTGCTGGAAATGGCCTTGTGCCTGGGCCATTTCGATGCCGTCAAGGCCTTGGGCAATCTCTATCTGAATCTGTATATGGAAGGCTTCCTGGACCGCGGCCAGATTCGCGCCCTGCTGAGCGGGAAGACCAGCGAGAGCACGCAGGAATTGATCGGCGTGCTGACGCATGGCCGCGATGCCGAAGCGGCAACCGCCTTGCTGGGCAACATTATCGTCACAGCCGAATGCATCCTGAACGATAACGATGACCCCACCCCTCTCTTCTTGTCCGCGGCGAACGCAAGTCCGTCCATCGATCTGCGCACCCTGGCGGTGGCGCGGTCCAGCCCGGCTCTTCGCGCATTGGCCGCGGATATGCGCGCACTATGCGATCAGGTCGAATCCGGGCTGGCGGTTTGCGGGCATGTCCGGGCGCAATTCGGCATACTCGCGCAGCAAATGCTGAGAAGCCGGATAGGACTGTTTTTCGATCCCGGCGAGCCGGCCGAAGGGCCGAGGCTGTTTGCGGAGATATGGGAGCAATGGAAGCGGCTGGACCAAATACAATGAGGCTTTCGCTCGCCTTATGGATTTCTGTCACGAGGCCCCCATGCATGCATTATCCGGGAGAATATCTTTTCCTTTTCAATGCGCATTGCGCCGGGATATAAAAAAAGCCCAAGCCGGCCATCCCGGATATCTTGCTGAAGTCCGGCACGGGAAAGACGCTTGACGTCCTGTTCCAGGAGCAAGAGGGTCTTGAGTGACCGGGCCTGCCTGAGGTTGTCTGGAAGCTCGGATTTTTCCTCCGGAATCGCAAGCGACAGATAAGCGGATTCCGGGCCGTTGATGTCGCGCCCGATCCGGTCAAGTTCCAATAGAAGATCGGAGAATGCATTGCGTGTCGCAATATTGGCCTCTTTGATTGCGAGCGGCAAAACGAAGCCGTTCAGCGGGTCGCAGGCGAGAATATCGTTGACCTGTGAAGCGTTCAATATACGGCTTGAATAGGCCTTTTCGATGATCCTGCCAAGCGCGGCCACGGTAGCGCCGTGCCCGTTTTCGATGGCTGATGCCAGTGCCGGGGAATGGTCGTCGTTGCTCCGGCATTTCAGCAGCGAAAAAAGGTCCGACGAATTCAGATATCCTTTTTTATGGGCGGAAAACAATAGTTCGCCGAACGCGTCTATTTGCCGATGCAAGCCCAGTTCCAGGCCGAGCGCCAGTCCGGGGACGCCGCCCGTATCGCGTGCCGCCAGAAAATGCGCCAGCTGGTCCGATAGAAAATAGCCTTTTTCCATCGCTTGCATGAGGATTCCGCCAAGCGCCGCGATCGCCGCGGGATCGATGGGATTGCATAACGCACGATGCAGAAGCGGAACACCGTAAATTCCACCCTCGAGGACAGCCCCGGCGAGAACGGAGGCGCGCACGCTGACCGGTGCTTGCAGCAGCATGTCTCCCAATGCGCCGAGCATGGCGGCATCGGCCCGCAGCATGGCCTTGAAAAATACGGCATTGCCGAAAGCGTCAGTTACGGATAAAAGTTGCGCCGCATCGAACTTGCACGCCGCCAGATCGGACGGGGCGCCGCCGGCAACGATCGCATTTGCGAGTTCCCGCCGTTTTTTCAGATTCAGTTGTAAAACCGTTTGCGTGTGTTTTTCGAAAAATGCGGTCGATAGCGTCTTGACTTTGGCAAGCAACTGCGTCATGTCTGCCTCGGCCAGCCAGGCAGCGGGGAAATGCCGCAGTAAATCCTGTTCCGAGGAATTCAGAAGGGCCGAGGCGAGGGCGGCTCCAGCCGTTGCGCCGAATTCATCCGGCCGGCTTCCCGCCAAATGCCTCGCTTGCAGCAGGGTCTCGTTGCCGTTCTCGCTCGCCCAGATCAGCTGGCTGCCGTAATGCCTGACCTCGATTTCAGCGGCGCCGGCGGAATGTTTGAGCAGTGTCGCGGGCCGGAAGGCGTCTGTCAGCATATCGGGTTTGAACAAGCTGCCCGATTGCAGAATCTTCAGTGCGAGCAGGGCGGGATCGCGATTGAGGCGATACCGTATTGCATCGCCGTCCTCGAGCGGGCTGATAAAACAGGCGATATCGGCATCGCCGCAGCGTTCCTTCAGCGGCACCATGGCGTCTTGCAGATGCGCATAGAAGAACCCGGCGTCGAACGATCCGGAAGTATCGTCCGTATGCGCGTCACTGAAATTGCTCTGCATCGTATTGGCAAACTCGGACAGGCATTCGTCGGCCAGCACCAGCGCCATCCTGGTGGGCGTCATGCGCTGCAGAATATATTGGAGGCATTCGTCGATATGCTGCTCCGTCAATCCGGAGCCGGCGGCATGGCGATCTTCTTGCGTAGGCAAGCCCAATGCGGCGGCCACGCCGTTCTGCAATTTGGTGACGAAATGCGTGTGCATGCCGCCTTCGGCATCGTCGATGCCGGATTGCCTGAGATATTCGATCACCAGTTGCCTTGCCATTGCTTCTTTAAGCCGGTGTGCGTCGCTGCCGCCCTGCATCAACCGCAGCGTATTCGAGGAAAGCGCCAATTGGGTTGCTGCGCCTTCGGGACAGAACGCGATATTCACAGCCAGTTCTTCGACGACATCGAGGCGGCAGGTCAAAGGCAGCGTTTCGTCGTCGAGTTGCAGCAGCAATTGATCGAGCGCGCGTTTGCCGGCGCCAAACAGTATTTCCTTTTTGCCCTCGTAGTAGTGGTTTTTCTTGTTGAAAAGCCGATCTTGCAAACGGGTGAATTCTTCATTCCTGGCGCTTGCCTGGGCGGCGCCAAGATGCTTCTCCAGGAATTTTTTCAGCACGTTCAATTGCGAAATATATTCCTGCCTGAAATCCGTGAATTCGGGACGCTTCTCGAACGCGATCGCGGACCCGTGCAGTTCAGGCACGTAGGCCAACGCCGGCGCGGACGATTCTTGCGGTAATGATGCGTCCTGAGGAGAGGACTGAGAAGCGGACTGAGAAGCGGACTGATAAAAGGACGCGGTAAATGCGGGACGAACCGGAGACGCCGGAATCCGCTCTTGCATGGAAATGGTCATGGATTGCCTGATGGTTTGTTGAGGTCGACGTCTTGCAGATCGTCGGGTGACCTGTAAACCTTATCAGGCAGTGAAGGGCTTGCGCAGCCATCGCGGCTTGCGATTTTTATTTAAAAAAATTGAATAATAATTCTTATAGGATAATTTTTATTATTCAATTCTTGTGCGTGGAAATGCCGTCGATTTTCGGCGATCCGGATCGCATGACATCATGACGCCGCTTCGAGCTGCCGGTACACCGCATCGGCGATATGCCCCAGCGCGGCTTTCGGCATGGCGGCCGACAGGGCATAACCGAATTTGCCGTCGATCCAGTAAAACACGCTGACGCCGTTTTCCTGCGAAAAGCGGAAAGCGGTTTCATGCTTGCCTTCCTGCTCGGTCGAGACATACAGCGTCAGGCGGGCGCCGGCATTGTCCTGATACATGAATTGCGCCACCGGACCGTCGTCGCCCGGCAGCAAACGGCCGCCGATCAGATCGTAGCCGAGCGCGTGCAGTTTCGGCGGCCGCAGCGCCGTGCCGAGGCGCTTCGACAGCCAGGCCACCAGATGCGCTTCCTGGTCGATGCCGACTTCCACCGGATGGCGCGCTTCGGGACTGAAGGTAACGTGCGCGATGGCCGCGTGCCGGGCCAGATCGTCGCCGCCATGGATGTACGCCGCATCCTGGGCGGTGGCCATGGTCATGTTGCCGTCCCGGGCGGTGGCGGCATGCAGCAGCCAGCCGCCGATGCCGCTGCACAAGGCCAATACCGCGCAGGCCGCCAGTTGGCGCCAGTGCGATGCGAACAGCCCGAGGTTTGCCGCCGGCGCAGGCAGCGGCGACGGCACAGTCAGATGCCGCGGCGCCGGTTCTTGCAGGATCGGATCGAACAGGGCGTGCAAGGCGCGGTTCTGTTCGCGATAGGCGGCGATGCGTTCGGCCTCGGCCGGGCGCGCCTGCAGATAGGCCTCGATTTCAGCGCGGCGCGCGGCCGGCAGCAGCTCATCGACGTAGGCCTGCAGTTCTTGTTCGGTGACGGGGAATTGATTCATTTCACCACCTTCAGGGAAGACACGGCGGCGCGGCCGTCAAGCGCCAGGCGCAGGCGCTCGCGCGCGCGGGACAGGCGCGACATCACCGTGCCGATCGGTACGTCCAGCGTGGCGGCGACTTGTTCATAGGACATCTGTTCCAGCGCCACCAGCAATAATATTTCGCGCTGTTCCACCGGCAGCGCCGCCAGGGCGCGGTCCATCTCGCGCAGTTGCAGGCCTTGCGTGTGGTCGCCCGCCGCATCGGGAAAAATGGTGTCGTCGTCGATTGCCTCGGTGGCGATGGCGGGCTTGCGGTAGCTGTCGATATGAAGGTTGTGCATGATGGTAAATAGCCAGGCGCGCATGTCGCCGTCGCGCTGGCGCGTGGCCAGCTTGCGCCAGCCGCGTTCCAGCGTGTCCTGCACCAGATCGTCGGCGCTATTGCGATCGCCGACCAGCGCGCGCGCATAGCGCCGCAGGCTGGGCAGACAGGACAACAATTGCGCGCTTGCTTCGTGCATCGAATGCTCCGGCGATCGGTTTGGGTGACATTTTTTCCGGATGGCCGGCGGCTCAGTCCTTGACGACGTGCCAGATATCCTTGAAGTTGTCGCCGGCGGCGTCGCCCGGGTTTTTATCGGAAGCGAATGTATACAGCGGCTTGCCCTTGTAGGTCAATTGCATTGTGCCGTCTTCGCGCTTGATCGAACCGTACGGGGCCTTCAGGCTGGTATCGGTGGTGACGACCGCGGGCCACAGGCCGGTGCATGCGCCGGCGCAGGCGCTCTTGCCGCTGTCGGCGGTGTCCTTGTCGAAGGTATAGACGGTCATGCCGCCGGTCGTGACCAGCTTGCCGCCGTCTTTTTTGACGTCCGCGGCATGCGACAGGGCGGCGACGGACAGCAGCGCGGCGATCAGGGACGAATTCAGGATTGTTGAGCATTTCATGGGGATATCTCCTTGGAGCGTTCGGTGGATGAAGGGGCCTGCAAAGGGATAGACGAGGGGTGGGCCGGTTTATTCCATGGCGGCCGGATTTTTGTGCAAATTTATGGAAATGTCTTATTTTTGTGACAAATTTGCCCATGGCGCCGCCAGCTTCGAATCGTCCCGGCAAATATGCTACCCTGCGGAAAATAGCATTAAAAATGAATTAAATAAAAAATAGAAATACGAGACAAACCATAACGGTCTCATCTGCACCGTTTGGCACCGATTATCGACCAGAAGCACCGCCGGGCCGGCCGAATGCGCTTATGCAACGCATTTGCCGTCAATGGCTGCGTTTCGCATCCGCTTTCAGGAAATGCATTTGTGTTAATTGAATCCGAGATCAATCTGGCGCGCGATATCCCCGCCAGGGACGGCAAGTACCGAACCATCGTGGAGACGATGGAGGACGCCTATTACGAGGTCGATCTGTTCGGCCGGCTGGTATTCGCCAATACGGCATTGTCGCGCCTGCTGGGCTATGCGCTCGATGAAATCATCGGCAAGAGCAACCGCCTGTTCATGACGCAGCGCGCGGTGGCGACGGTGTTCGCCGCCTTCAGCGAGGTGTACCGGACCGGCGCGCCCAGGCGCAATCAGGATTGGGAGCATATCCACAAGGACGGCAGCCTGATCCATGTCGAAGGATCGGTGCAATTGACGCGCGACGAAGCGGGTGCGCCGATCGGTTTTCGCGGCATTTTGCGCGATGTGACCGTGCGCCGCAAAATCGAACACGAACTGCGCGAGAGCGAGATGCGTTTTCGCGCGCTGACCAATCTGTCTTCCGACTGGTATTGGGAGCAGGATGCCGAATTCCGCTACACGCGCATGGAAAGCCGGCACAAGAATCTGGATTCGACCCAGGCTTCCTTTCTCGGCAAGCGGCCGTGGGAAAGCGATCTGCAGATCCAGGACGAAGGCGGCTGGGCCGGGCATTGCGCGGCGCTGGCGGCCAATCAAACCTTCCGCGATGTGGTCATGCATCGCCTGCTGCCAGGCCAGAAGCCGTATTACATCAGCGTCAGCGGCGCGCCTATTTTCGATGAAGACGGCAGGCCTATCGGCTACCGCGGCGTTTCGCGCGAGATTACCGACCAGCGCCTGGCCGAGCAGCGCATCCGGCATCTGGCCACGCATGACAGCCTGACCGATCTGCCGAACCGCCTGATGTTCAGCCAGATGGTGGCGGCGGCGCTGGAGCAGGGCCGCCGCTGCCTTGGCGGATTTGCGGTGCTGTTCCTGGATCTGGACCGCTTCAAGTTCATCAACGATTCGCTGGGCCATGAAGCCGGCGACAAGCTGCTGCAGGAAATCGCCATCCGCCTGCAGCAGGCCATCGGCCACGGCGATGCGATCGCGCGCATGGGCGGCGACGAGTTCGTGGTGCTGGTGCGGGAAGTCGCCGATACCGTCCGGGTCAGCGAGGTGGCCGGCAATCTGCTGGCGGCGGCGGCCGGCTCGTTCATGCTGGGCCAGCAGGAATGCAATGTCACGGCCAGCATCGGCATCGCCATGTATCCGGCGCACGGCGAGGACGAGCAGACCTTGATGAAGCATGCCGACGCGGCGATGTATCTGGCCAAGGACCAGGGCAAAAACAATTTCAAGTTCTACAGCCGGGATATCGAAGCATGCTCGCATGAACGGCTGGCGCTGGAAGCGAATCTGCGGCGGGCGCTGGCGCAGAATGAATTGTCGGTGGTTTACCAGCCCAAGCTCGATTTGCGCAGCGGCATGATCAAGGGCGTGGAGGCATTGCTGCGCTGGAACAGCCCGGCGCTTGGGCAAATCGCGCCGTCCGAGTTCATCCCCTTCGCGGAAGAGCTGGGCCTGATCGTGCCGATCGGGAAATGGGTGCTGCAAACCGCCTGCGCGCAAAATGTGGCCTGGCAGCGCGATGGTTTTGCGCCGATGCGCATGGCGGTCAATCTATCGGTGCGCCAGTTCAGCGACGAGAATTTGCTGCGCGATATCGCCGACGTGCTGGCGCAGACCGGCATGCCGCCGGAATTGCTGGAACTGGAGATTACCGAGGGCATGGTGATTCACCATCCCGACCGCGTGCTGCAATTGTTGCTGGCGATCAAGGAGATGGGCGTACAACTGGCGATCGACGATTTCGGCACCGGTTATTCGTCGTTGGGCCAATTGAAGAATTTTCCGCTCGATACGCTCAAGGTGGACCGCTCGTTCATCAACGACATTCCGGGCAATGCCGGCGCCCGCGCCATCGCGCAGGCCACCATCGCGATGGGCAAGGCGATGCAATTGACCGTGGTCGCCGAAGGCGTCGAAACCGCCGAGCAGGCCGCATTTTTGCGGGAACACGGCTGCGACCAGATGCAGGGCTACCATTTCAGTCCGGCATTGAGCGCCGATGCACTGCGGGAGCTGCTGCGGCGCCACACGCCGGAAGCCGCGGCCCATGCCTGCGTTCCTGTTCAAAGCCCCTTAGGCTGAGGCGATTTGCGCCAGCGCCCGTGCGATGGCTTCGGCGTCGCCGGGGCGCACCAGCCGGGCCACTTCCTGTCCCTGCTTCAGGAAGATCAGCGTCGGCCACAGCTTGACCTTGAACGAGCGTCCGAGCGGCCGGCCGCGGCCGTCTTCCACCTTGATGTGCCGCACCGCGGGGTAATCGGCGAAGGCGGCCTCGATCAGCGGCTGGGCGGCTTTGCAATAGCCGCACCAGGGCGTGCCGAACTCGACGACGGCGGCGCCGCCGAGCGCATCGATCGCGGCGCGCGCGGGTTCTTCCGCGGCAAAGTCGGTGGTCATCGCCATCGGATTTCCTTTCTGTCAAAACAATGCCTGATTGTAGCGCGCATGCCGGCGCGGGGAAAAAGGCGCTTGCGCGAAAAGGCCGAAGTTTTCCGGCGGTAATCTTTTGGGCGTTGTGCCTTTGCGACATATATCGCTCGCATATTGCTTGCGGCAAACGGCAATCGGTGTAATCTACATCAGCGTCAAATGCAGTCGAACACTGGGGTCGCAATACCGGCGGCGGCATCGCACAGAAAATAATCAATCAAACCAACCTTCGTGTGCCCATGATGAACATTCTTAGAAGTATGCGTATTTCCTCCCGCCTGACTTTCGGCTTTACCATCGTCCTGATCCTGGCGATCACATGCACTTCGCTGGCGTTGTTCGTCGGCGAACGCAACGCGGCGGCGACCCGGTTCATGATGGAAAAGCCGCTGACCAAGGAACGCCTGATTTCGGACTGGTATGTGCTGATTTATTCGGCGATCGCGCGCACCTCGATGATTGCGCGCAGTTCCGATGAAAAGCTGGCCACCACCTTTGCCGACGTCATTTCGGAAAGCACCAAGCTGGGCTCCGAGAATATGAAGGGCATCGAGGCGCAACTGGTCACCGACGAGGAAAAAGACCTGTTCAAGAACATTGTCGGGCTGCGGGCGAAATATCAGGCCGGCAAGGACTTGGTGATGCAATCGCGCCAGGGCGGCGATGCGGCGGCCGGCGAGCGCGCCTATACCGACGTATTTGCGCCGGCGGCGGCGGCGTACCAGGCCAAGGTCAAGGACCTGCTGTCGATGCAGCGCAAGAATATCGACCGGATGGCGGCCGATATCGACGCCACTCATGCCCAGGGAATGCGCCTGACGATCATGCTGGGCATCTTGCTGGTCGGGATTGCCGTAATGGCGGTGCTGTTGATTTCACGCAGCATCACCAGGCCGCTGGCGCAAGCGCTGCATGTGGCCAAGACGGTGGCCGGCGGCGATCTGACGGCGGTGGTCGACCAGACCGGCAAGGATGAAATCGGCGAGCTGATGCGCGCGCTCAACGAGATGAACGATGCGCTGCGCAAGATTGTCGGGCAGGTGCAGCAGGGCACGGAACTGATCAGCACGGCGGCCGGCGAAATCGCCTCGGGCAATCTGGATTTGTCCTCGCGCACCGAGCAGCAGGCCGGTTCGCTCGAAGAAACCGCGGCCTCGATCGAACAATTGAGTTCGACCGTGAAGCAGAACGCCGAGAATGCGCGGCAGGCCAATCAATTGGCGCTGGATGCGTCCGACGTGGCGGTCAAGGGCAGCGGCATGGTGTCGCAAGTGGTCGATACCATGGGCGAGATCAATGCCTCGTCGAAAAAGATCGTCGACATCATCAGCGTCATCGACGGCATTGCCTTCCAGACCAACATCCTGGCGTTGAACGCCGCGGTGGAAGCGGCGCGCGCCGGCGAGCAGGGCCGCGGCTTTGCGGTGGTGGCTTCCGAAGTGCGCAGCCTGGCGCAGCGCTCGGCGGCGGCGGCCAAGGAAATCAAGATACTGATCGACGATTCGGTCAGCAACGTCGACGTCGGCGCCAAGCTGGTCGACCAGGCCGGCGCGACGATGCAGGAGATGGTGGCCAGCGTCAAGCGCGTGACCGACATCATGGGCGAGATTTCCGTCGCCAGCCAGGAGCAGAGTTCCGGCATCGAACAGATCAACCGGGCGATCACGGAAATGGATGGCGTCACGCAGCAGAACGCCGCGCTGGTGGAAGAAGCCGCCGCCAGTTCGCAATTGCTGGAAGACCAGGCGGAAAAGCTGGCCCGGGCCGGCCGGCAATTCAACCTGGGCCCTGGCGGCGCCGCTGCAATGAACCCGGCGATGCTGCAGATTGAAGCTTGAGATAAACAAGATAAAAATATCTTGATAAGTTGAGAAGTCCGCCGATTGGGCTTCTTAGGAAAGATAAAAATATCTTGCGGAGTTTAGAAGTCCTGCGGAAGCGGCCGAAGAGGTTCAAGCGGTGGACAAGAAGCGCAGCCGTACTTTAGTACGGCGAGCATCGCAGTCCGCCGATTGGGCCTCTTCGGCCGTTTACGCTGACTTCCGGTGATATCTAATGCGGGACGTGCTGGCCAGCATGGCGAGCGTGGCCGCACCGGCGGCAACCCATAGCGCAATGTGAATGCCGGGCGATTCCGCGCCGGCGCTGCCCGCGTTTGCCGCGGTGGCTGAGATCGCCGCGCCCGCGATGAACATCGCGATGGCGGTGATGGCGGCGCCCAGCGATTGTCCGAAGGTGCGGGCGATGGCCAGCATGCCCGATCCGGCGCCGGAATGTTCGCGCGGACAACTGCTCAGAATTTCCCGGTTGTTCGGGCTTTGAAACAGGCCGAAACCCGCGCCGCAGACAAAGGTGCGCCACAGGATATCCGGCACGGCCGGATGCGCATCCAGCGTCGCCAGCAATGCCAGTCCGCAGGCATAAACCAGCAGGCCGGCGGTGGACAATACCGCCGGCGGCAAGCGGTCTGAAAGACGGCCCGAAACGGGGCCGAAGATCACGATCGCCAGCGGCCACGGCGTGAACATGGCGGCCGACATCAGCGGCGTCTGGCCGAACGCGCCCTGGAACAGGAACGGCATCGCGATGAACGCGATGCCTTGCGCCGTGAATGAACAGAACGATGTGCAGATGGCCAGCGTAAAGCGCGGCGAAGCGAATATCTGCAGAGGCAGCAGCGGCGCCCTGGCGCGCCGTTGCGACCAGATGAACAGCGCGACCGCGACGGCGGCGACCAGCGCCAACTGCAGCATTTGGGAATGCCGCGCGTCGCGCGACAGCGAATCCACGGCCAACACGATCGCGCCCAGCGCAATCGCCGACCATGCCGCGCCCGCATAATCGAATTTGCCGCCGCGCCCGGCAATGCGCGGCAATCCTTTCCTGGACAGCATCACGCCGGCAATGCCGATCGGCAGGTTGACCAGGAACAGCGACGGCCAGCGGAAGCCGGCCAGCAGCAGCCCGCCGATGGTAGGGCCGGCCGCCAGCGAGGCGGCCACCATCATCGAACTGATGCCGAGCGCGCTGCCGAGCAGCCGCGCCGGAAAAATCTGGCGGTAAAGCGCGGGCACGATGCTCATTGAAGCAGCGCACCCCAGGCCCTGGATAAAGCGAAAGATATTCAGCGCCGGCAGCGACCAGGCCAGCGAGCAGCCCAGGGAAGACAGCGTGAAGATCGCCAATCCGCCGATGTACAGCCGCCGGTAGCCGATGATGTCGCCCATCGAGGCAAACGCCACCATGCTCATGGCGCCGGCCAGCGTGTAGGCGTTGGCGACCCAGACCACGGCCGACGGTTCGGCATGCATATCGAGCGCGATCTGCGGCAGCGCGACGTTGACGATCGAGCTGTCCAATCCCATGATCAGCGTGCCGAGCATCAGGGCGAACAGGGCGGCGCGGCGCTGGGCGCCGGGAACGCCGTCGTCGCCTTCGAAGTCGCTGAATAATTTACTCATTTTTTGCTTCCGCCACTGGCGGGCGGATGATAATTCGGAAGCCGCGACTATACTCTTTTTCCGGATTCAAGCCTGAATTCAAGCCTGAATCCAAGCTGAATTCCAAGCCCGATTCAAGCCTTGTAGCGCACTTCGGATTTCAGCAAATCCTCGATCCGCACCGGCAAATCGCGCACCCGCACGCCGGTGGCGTGATACACCGCCGCGGTAATCGCCGGCGCCACGCCCGCGACCCCGATCTCGCCGATTCCGCGCGCGCCGAATTCGTCCAGCGCCAGATCCGGATAATCCAGGAACGCCACATCGATCTCGGGCGAATCCGCATTCGTCGTCATCACGTAGTCGGCCAGATTGTTATTCACCGGCTTGCCGTTGCGCGGATCGTAAAGCGTCTCCTCGAACAACGCCATGCCGATCCCCATCACCACCGCGCCTTCGATCTGGTTGCGCCCGGTGCGCGGATTGATGATGCGCCCGGCGTCCATCACCGAGACCACGCGATTGACCCGCAGCCGCGCAATTTCGGGCTGCCACAATACTTCGACGAATTGCGCGCCGTACGAATGGATCGATATCTTCGACGCGCCCGGATCGTTCGCGCTGGGGCCGGCCTTGCCCTTGCCGGTGACGGCGCTCAACCTGGCGATGCGCAGGATGTCGGCGAACGGCACGCCGCTCTGGGGCGATTGGTCCTTGCGATGCACGCGTCCCTGCGAAAACGTCAGCACGTCGGCCTTGCTGCCCTTGAACGGCGATTGTTCGTTCTCGGCCGCGATCGCCACGATCTGCTTGAGCGCGCTGCGCGTGGCGTCGGCCACCGGCGGCGTCATCGATGCGGTGGCCACCGAACCACCTGAAAACGGGCCCGGCGGCAGCCGGCTGTCGCCGATCTGCACCGTGATTTTTCCCATCGGAATGCCGGTCAGCTCGGCCACCATCTGCGCCAATACGGTATAGGTGCCGGTGCCGATATCCTGCACCGCCGAGGAAACGCGCACGCCGCCGTCGGCGGTCAGCGCCACCGCGGCTTCGGCCGGCACCCGCTTGGCCATCCACGACGCGCCGGCCACGCCCCAGCCCAGGATCGCGCCGTCGCGCCGCATCGAGCCGACTTGCGGATTGCGCCTGGCCCAGCCGAAACGCTCGGCGCCGGTGGTCAGGCATTCGCGCATGTGGCGCGACGAAAACGGCACGTTCAGGCTCTGGTCGACCGCCGGCTCGTTGATCAGGCGGAACTGCACCGGATCGATATTGAGCTTGATCGCCAGTTCGTCGATGGCCGATTCGGTGGCGAACAGGCCCGGCACGGCGCCCGGCCCGCGCATCGACGTGGTCGGCGCGATATGGCGCTTGACCAGGCCGCTGGTGACGCGCAGGTTGTCGGTGGCGTAGAAATACACCGTTGCCTCGCCGCAGTTCTCGCGGCTGGCTTCGATTTGCGCGGAATGCGTCAAAAAATCCTGCCGCAGCGAAGTGAGCTTGCCGTCGGCGGTGGCCGAAAGGCGGATGCGCTGCTGGGTATTGGTGCGGTGGCCGACGTTGTGGAACATCATGTCGCGGCTGACCACCAGCTTGATCGGCCGGCGCAGATTGCGCGCCGCCATCGCCGCCAGCAGGCTGTGCTGCCACGGCCACAGCTTGCCGCCGAAGCCGGAACCGAGATAGGTGGTGATGATGCGCACGTTTTCCGGCTGCACGCCGAGGATATCGACCATCGCGGCCTGGTGGTTGACGATGGCCTGCGAGGTTTCGTACAAGGTGAAATTCTGGCCGTCGTATACCGCCACGGAGGCATGCAGTTCGATCGGATTATGCGTTTCGATCGGCGTGGTATAGGTGTAGTCGAGCTGCACCGGCGAGGCGGCGAATGCGCCGTCCGGATCGCCGCGCAGGGAATCGACCTTGGTGGCCGCGCTGGTGTCGAGCAGGCGCGCCACGTTGGGCGTTTCCTGGCGGTATTCGACCTTGACCGCGGCCGCGGCGGCGCTGGCCTGCTCGAAGGTGTCGGCCACCGCCATGGCGACATACTGGCCGTAGTAGCGGATCGTCGCATCTTCCATCGGCGAGCGCTTCTCGTCGATGCGCACGGTGCCGCCGACGCGGTAGAAGCGGCCGATATTCTCGTGCGTGTAGATCATCTTCACGCCGGGCATGGCCTGCGCCGCCGAGGTATCGATGCGCAGCACCGCGCCGTTGGCGATGGTGGCGCATACCGGCACCGCGATCAGCATGCCGGGGAAGCGATGGTCGGAGGTGTATTGCGCGCGGCCGGTGACTTTCAGCGGGCCGTCGATGCGCGGCAAGGCGGCGCCGACGCCGGTATTGAAGGCGGGCGTTTGGGTTTGGATCGCCATGTCAGACACTCCTTGATTTGACTGTGCCGGTGACGGTATTGAGCGCATGCACCAGGCAGCGCTGCACCAGGTCGACCTTGAAACCGTTCTCGCTGCGCGGCACCGCGTTGCGCACCGCCGCCTGCGCCGCTTGCGCGAAGGTATCGGCGTTGGCCGGCGCATTGAGCAGCACTGCTTCGGCCTCCGGCGAACGCCAGGGCCGGGTGCCGACGCCGCCCAGGGCGACCTTGGCGTGGCTGATGCGGCCGTTGCCGGCATTGACGCCGACGATCACGGCGGCCGACGACAGCGCGAATTCGTACGAGGCGCGGTCGCGCAATTTCAGATAGGCGGTGCGTACGCCGGCCGGCAGCGGCGCCAGCGTGACGTGGGTGATCAGGTCGCCCGGATTCAATACCGTTTCGCGTTGCGGCGTATTGCCCGGCAGCAGATAGAAATCGGCGATCGGAATGGCGCGCCGGCCGCCGCTGCCTTCCACGTGGATAGTGGCTTCCAGCACGGTCAGGGCGACGTTCATGTCGGATGGATTGGTGGCGATGCAGTTGTCGCTGCCGCCGAGAATGGCCAGGTTGCGGTTGTAGCCGCCGATCGCGGAGCAGCCGGATCCCGGTTCGCGCTTGTTGCAGGGCGTGGCGGTATCGCGGAAATAGACGCAGCGGGTGCGCTGCAGCAGGTTGCCGCCGGTGGTCGCCATATTGCGCAACTGCGCCGATGCGCCGGACAGCAGCGCCTGGCTCAGCACGGGATAGCGTTGCATCACCAGCGGATGGTGGGCGAGATCCGAATTGCGCACCAGCGCGCCGATCTTCAATCCGCTGCCGGGTGTGGATTCGACCTGGGCCAGACCATCTTGCAGGCGGTTGATGTCGAGTACCTGATGCGGCTGTTCGACGTTGAGTTTCATCAGGTCGAGCAGGGTGGTGCCGCCGGCCAGGAAACGCACTGCCGGCCTGCCCTGGTCCTGGCTGCCGGCGCCTTGTTGCGCGCCCAGTTGCACGGCCTCGGCGGCGCTTTGCGGGCGGATCATTTCGAATGCTTGCATGGCAGTCCCCTTAAACCTTGCGAACCTGCTGGATCGCGGCGACGATGTTGGAGTAGGCGCCGCAGCGGCAGATATTGCCGCTCATGGCTTCCTTGACGTCGGCATTGGCGCGTCCGCACGGTTCCTTCAGCAGCGCCACCGCCGACATGATCTGCCCGGCGGTGCAGTAGCCGCATTGCAGGCCGTCGTGTTCGACAAAGGCGGCCTGCATCGGATGCAGATTGTCCGGCGTGCCGAGGCCTTCGATGGTGGTTACGCTGTCGCCGTCGTGCATTGCCACCAGGCTGAGGCAGGAATTGACGCGGCGGCCGTTGACGTGCACGGTGCATGCGCCGCACTGGCCATGGTCGCAGCCTTTTTTGGTGCCGGTCAGCTGCAGGTCTTCGCGCAGATAATCGAGCAGGGTGGTGCGTACGTCGACCCTGGCTTCATGCATCGCGCCGTTGACGGTGAGGCGGGTGAGCACGCCGGCATCGGCGACCGGCGGTGCGGCCTGGGCGGGTTCCGCCGCGAACGCTTCGACCGGCGCGATGCCCACGGCGCCCACCGCGCTGCCGGCGCCTATCCAGCCGAGGAAGGTGCGGCGGGTCAGCGGCGGCAGGATGGAATTCGATTCGGTGGAGGATGCTGCGGAGACTTCGGGGGGCGGGGCGGATTGCGTTGTATTTTGAGGTATAGAACGTGGGCGGGAGCAGGTTTGCAAGGTCTGGGATTCTTGGGAGCCGGGTGGATTGCCCGCGGCGCCTGCAATATCTTCTTGCCGGTTTTCTGTCATGATCGTCTCATCGAAAATTTTTAGTTATTCTAGTGTGTAACGCCGACGCGCGCCGGCCGCGTAGATATACACGCTCTTTTCGTATCAATCAACTGGCGTTCCATTGGCGGGGTCTCGCCGTCAGCCGAGGCGCCTGCAGCGGTGACGCAATGGGGCGTTGTACTTCGTTCGTGTCCTCCGGCGGGCTGCGCCCGCCTCCCCCTTTACCTCACTGCGCACAACACCCCATTGCGTCACCGCTGCCGGCGCCCCGGCTGAACGGCTTTGGGGTATGGCGCGCTTTCAGGCGTGCAATATTATTTTTCCCCGTCGGTCGCGGCCTTCAGGCGCTTGGCCATTTCCAGATGATGCTGCAATCCGGGCAAGGTCTTGGCGGCGAATTGTTTGACGTCGGGATCCTTGGCGTTGGTTGCCGCGTCCTGGAACAGTTTGACGGCGTCCTCGTGCGCGGAAATGCCGATGATGCTGGCATATTGCTTGTCGAAGGTGGCGCCGTCCAGTTTGCTCAGGATGGCGATCTTGGCATTTTGCATGGTGCTGGGACCGTCCGGCAGCTTGACGTTTTTACTGGCGGCCAGCTTGGCCAGTTCATCGGCCACGGTGGTGTGGTCGCCGACCATGGTCTCCGCAAAATCCTTGACCGCCGGGCTGCGGTTTTTCTCCAGCGCGATCTTGCTGGCCTTGATTTCGGTCTGGCCGGCTTCGGCTGCGTCCGTCATGAATTTCTTGTCCTTGCTCGACAGATCGGCGGCGCTGGCATTGCCGCCGGCCAGGGCGAAGGCGGTGATGCCGATGGCGGCGGCGCCAAGAATTTTCAACAGCAGTCCCGGCATTCTTTTATGCGCGGCGGCGGAAGTTGAACGAGCTGCAACAGCGTGGAATGTTTGCATGGCGATTCCTTTTTTTGATTTACAAGCGGCCACTGTAGCTTGGGCTCACCGGCTTTCGAATCGGACATATACTCGCCTTGCTGTAGGATTCACAGAAAGATTTTGAGTAGCCAAGGGAAAAAACGATGCAGCAGAAGATTTTGTTATTGACGGCATTGGAAAGCGAATTGACGGCAAGCCGGGCCCCGTCCGGTATCGAAGTGGTGTTTACGGGCGTGGGAAAGATCAATGCGGCGTCAATCGCCACCGAAGCGATTCTGCGCCTGCGGCCGGATCTGGTGATCACTTTCGGGACTGTCGGCAAGATCAATCCGGCCGCGCATGGATTGCTCGACATCGCCAAGGTGATTCAGCGCGACATGCTGGCGATGCCGCTGGCCGAACGCGGCGTGACGCCCTTGTCGGACGAGCCGGCCGCCTATTTTTCGGGATTCGGGGATGCTGTCTGCGGCACCGGCGACAGCTTTGTCACAGCGCGCGATGAATGGCTGGCGGCGTCGGGAGTGGATGTGGTGGATATGGAATTGTTTGCCATCGCGCATGCCTGCCATCGCTATGCAGTGCCGTGGCGGGCCTATAAATACATTACCGATGACGCCAACGATGACTCGCATCAGGACTGGACCGCCAACGTGCATCTGGGCGAGACCTTGTTTTGGGACAGGCTGTCGAAAGATTATGCAGGCTTGCAATTTGTTCCGAGAGCCTGATGAGAGGCTCCAACGGGTCCTGACAGGGCCTGAGGGCCTCTTCTATTGCTTGGGTTGTATCACGTCGGACAGGAATTTCTCGACGATTTTCCGTTCCTTCGGCGGGAATTTCTTCAGGGCTACCGCCACGCGCGACAGCACGCCGACGATCAATTCCCTCTCGCTGTCGCTCAAATCGCCCATCCTGCCTGCAAGCGACAGCGCATGATCTTCTATTTCAGGTGTTCTGATTCTTAAAAGGTCAGTCATTTCACAATCCAGAATATTTGCCAGTTGAGCCAAGCGGCTGAGTGTAGGTGAAATTACGCCCGTTTCGATCCTGCTGATGGTTTCTTTTTCTATGCCCATCTGCTCCGCAAGCTGTGCCTGCGTCAGCCCGGTGGCTTTTCTTCTTCCTGCGATAATTGCGCCCACCCGCTTTGCCAGCTGTTTTTCCGGCCCTTCAACTTCATTTGTCATGACACGCTCCGTCATTCTTATCGGACGTGAAGTGTCAACTTCTTTGCCGCTCCTGAAAATATCCTATTAAGACGTCTTTATATAACGTATTGAGTTATATTATAGAATTATATGAGAAAAACGGCTGTGCGGATTTTAATCCGAGTCAGCCGGCTCATGCCTTGGCAGGCGATCAGCGGGTTTCTGCGTCGATTTAGCTGGGAAAACGCCGCGGATTGATTATTTGCACAAGCTGTTGCATTTCCGTCGTGAATATTGTTCCACGGACAGAACGGCCGTACCCGGGGCGGGGGAATGGACTTTACCGCAAATTCAGCGAAGTTTATCGTGGGAAAGGGGGAGAGATCGATGTTTTTGCAGAATAATAAGGAAATGACGGCCCTGTATTGGCAATGCGTGGATGAGCGTTTCGTGGCCGAGACGGTGGAGGATACCTGCGCCAACCTGCTGCATGGCGCCGGCGAAGTGATGTCCCGATCGGGCTCGCTGGTCGAGCGCATCGTGGATTTCCTGGATATCAAGATCGGCGCGATGTACCGGGTCCTGGTGGATGCCTGCCCGGAGCTGGCGGTGAAAAACCCCAAGCGTTTCTTCGTGGCGGAAATATTCTGCGGTTTCTACCGCCAGATGGACCTTCTGCTGGCCGACATGCTGCGCGCCGAGGGCATCCACCGCGATGACGCGGCGCAGATGTTCCTGGCGGCGGCGGTCGGCATTTCGCAGATGAGCGAAGGCGATGAAGGAGTCTATCGGGCGCGCCTGAGCCTGATCGTCGAGACGCTGATCGCCGGCCTATAAAAAAAGGGTCCTTTGCAGCAAGTGCAATGGACCCCAAAACCTCAAAAAAAACTTGAACACAAGGCTGGATTAAAAGCCGCGGCCTGCCCGGGCCGGCTGCCTTAGATCGACTTCATGCGTACATCGACCACCGCCGAGCGGCCGTTCCTGACCGCCTGCATCGCCTCCTTCAGCACCGCCGGCAAGGCATCGGCCTGGCGCACCGTATGCGCCAGCGCGCCGCCCGCCGCTTCGGCGATCCCGGCGAAGTCGGCCGAAGGGCTCAGGCTCACGCAATCGCCGAGGGTGCCGGCGCCGCCGTTGGGATGCAGCCGCTTGAAGTTTTCCTGCGTCGCGTTCCAGCCCTGGTTGTTGAAGACAATAGTCAGGAACGGCGCGTCGTAGCGGCGCGAGGTCCAGTACACCGAGGACGGATTGCCGAGGAAGAAGGCGCCGTCGCCGGTAAAGCAGATCACGTCGCTTTCGGGCGAAGCCAGTTTCGAACCCAATGCCGCGCCGCCGCCCCAGCCCAGCGAACTGCCGCCGCTGCCGAAGAAGGTGCCGGGCTTGTTGCGCGGCAGATTATTGAAAATCGCGGTGGCGCTGGTGACCGATTCGTTGATCAGGATGGTGCTGTCGGTGACTTCCTCGCGCAGGCAGGCGGTGACCCATTCCGGGGTGCAGACGTTGTCGGCCGGCATGGCGGTCTTTTTGGCCCAGCCGGCGCGCTGCTCGTCGTGCTTTTTCCGGGTCGCGGCCAGCCGCTGCTTGATTTGGTCCTGAGCGATGCCCTTGGCGCCGTCCAGGTATTGGTTCAATTGCGACAGCGCGGCCCTGGAGTCGGCCTTGAAGAAACGGTCCGACGGCATGTACCAGAGCGGAATGGTGTCTTTCAGCGGATCGACGTCGATGTAGAACACCTTGCAGTCCGGATTCGGCACATCCTTGCTGGAAGGCATCCACGGCACGTCGCAGTCCACCACCACGATCACGTCGGCCGCGGCGATGTGCGGCGCAGCCAGATAGCCGAGATGCAGCGGATGGCTGGCCGGGAAATTCATCTGGATCGGGCGTTCTTCCACCACCGGAATGGCAAGCCGCTCGCAGAAGCGCACCAGCTCGGCGACGCATTCCGGATTGCGGCCGGAATAGGAGGTTACCAGCAGCGGATTGCGCGCATTCGACAGCGCTTCCACGATTTCCGCGACACCATTGGCCGGCAGCGGCGACGGTGCGATCGGCTGCCATTTGGCGGCGTTCAGCGGCGTTTCCACCGCGTCCTCGGCCAGCACTTCGCGCGCGCCGGTCAGGTAGACCGGCCCCTTCGGATCGCTTTCGGCGATCTGGATCGCGCGATGCACCAGTTGCTTGACGTTCTTGCCGGTGCGGATGCTGTAATCCCATTTGACGTATTGGCGCACGATGCTGCCCTGGTCAGGCACATCCTGCAGATACGTGGCGGAACGGTTGCGGCTGCCCGGCAGCTCGCCTTCGATGGTGTACGGCGTCAGGCCGGCGAACACGAACACGGGCATGCGGCCGTGCAGCGCATTGCTGATGCCGCCGCCCATGTTCTGCGTGCCGACATCGACGTGCACGAACACTGCCTGCGCGCGGCCGCTGACCTGCGCGTAGCCGTGCGCGGCGGCGATGGCCGCGCCTTCATGCGGGCACAGCACCACTTTCGGCATCGGCGCGCCGTTGCCGGCGGCCTTGGCCAGGCTTTCGATGATGTCCGCGTGATCGCTGCCGAGGTTGCCGAAAATATACGAGACGCCGGCTTCCTGCAGGCCGGACATCAATGCATCGGAGGCTGTATAGCGTAGATTTTGTGGTGCTGTCTGTGCCATCTTAATTCGTCCCTTTGACGTTTGCGTGGTTCTTGCTGCTGGTGAGATTTTTCTTGTTCAGGCTGATCGCGTGGTATTCGATGTATTCGGCCAGGCCGATGGTGGTGCGCACGCGGCCGATGCCGCTCTGCTTGACGCCGCCGAACGGCAGGTGGCGGTCGCCCAGGCTGGTGCGCGCATGGCTGTTGATGAAGGTGACGCCGGCTTCGATGCGCTGCGCCAGTTTCAGGCCGCGGTCGAAATCGCCGGTCCAGATCGACGACGCCAGGCCGTGCTCGGTGCTGTTGGCCATCTGCACGGCTTCGTCTTCGGTGTTGTAGGCCACCACCGGAATGATCGGTCCGAACTGTTCGCTCTGCACTACCTCGGCGGTCGGGGCGACGTTGCTGATGACGGCCGGGCGCAGGTAATAGCCCTGGTCCCAGGTAGCGGGATCGACCTTGCCGCCGAGTTCCTGCACGGTGGCGCCGCTGGCGCGGGTGCGTTCCAGCAGGCCCTTGATGAAATTGAACTGATTCTTGTTGTTGACCGGCGCCAGCGTCGCGCGCGGATCGAGGCCGTAGCCGACTTGCAGCTTGTCGATGGCGGCGCACAGCACGGCCAGGAATTTGTCGTGCAGCGATTTCGGCACGTAGATGCGCTTGACGGCGTAGCAGACCTGTCCCGAGCGCGGGAAAATGCGGCGCACCAGTTCCGGCACCACTTCCGCCGGATCGGCGTCGTCCAGGATGATGGCGGGATCGTTGCCGCCCAGTTCCAGGCCGATGTTCTTGATCGATTCCGCGGCCGCCGCCATGACTGCGCGGCCGGTATTGATGCTGCCGGTGAACGATACCTTGCGCACCAGCGGATGCCTGGTCAGCGCCGGGCCGGATTCGCCGTCGCCGTTGAGGACGTTGAGCACGCCCGGCGGGAAAAAGCCGGCCACGGTCTGCAGCGCCTGGGTCAGCGCCACGGGCGCGAACGGCGAAGGCTTGATCACCAGCGTATTGCCGCAGGCCAGCGCCGGGCCGACCTTGGACATCGCCAGGCCCATGGGCGCGTTCCACGGGATGATCGCGGCGATCACGCCGATCGGCGCTTTTTCGACGCGGATGAGGGATTCGCCGTCTTCCACGGTTTCGGCCTGCAGGAATGCTTCCGTAATGGCGGCGGCTTCGCGCAGCGTCTGGTAGCCGTTGACCACGTCGCGCTTGGTGTCGGCCAGGAGCATGCCCTGTTCGCGCACCAGCGTGGTGGCCAGATCGCCGGCGATGGCTTCGAGCGCATCGGCGGCCTGCAGCAGCAGGCGGTTGCGCTCCTGCACCGGCACGTCGCGCCAGGTCTGCGCGGCCTGGTGGGCGCCGTCCACGGCGGCGTCGACGTCCTTGACGGTGGCCGTGGCAACCGTCGCCACGACTTCGGAGAAGTTGCCCGGATCGCGCACTTCGAAATAATGATCGGCCGGCCGGGTTTGCAGATTGACGACCAGATCGATCTTGATCGGTGGGGTTGAGGTATCGGGCATTTTGTCTCTCCGTAAAATGGGTTTGAGGTTTTGTTTTGGTTTTCGTTTTTAGATTTGCTTTGTATTGCTATTCGGTCCGGCCGCGCCAGATGACGTCGTCCGACAATTGTTCGACGCGCTGGCAGCCGACGTAGGCCATGGTGCGCCGCATTTCGGCTTTCAGGATGGCGAGCGCCTTGGCCGCGCCCGCTTCGCCGCCGGCGCCGACGCCGTACAGCGTGGCGCGGCCGGTCAGCACGCCCTTGGCGCCCAGCGCCAGGCATTTGACGATGTCGCTGCCGCGCCGGATGCCGGAGTCCACCAGCACCGTGGTGCGATCGCCGACCGCCGCCGCGATGCCGGGCAGCACCTCCAGCGTGGATGGCGCGCTGTCCATGCTGCGCCCGCCATGGTTCGATACGACGATGCCGTCAACGCCGCGCGCCACCGCCTGGCGCGCATCGTCGACGCGCATCACGCCCTTGACGATCAGCTTGCCGGGCCATATTTCGCGCAGCCGGTCGACGTCTTCCCAGCCCAGCCGGTCGGCCTGCAGCGCCTTGGCGGCGGTGGCCTTGCCGGTGAACTTGTGCTGGTACTTGTCGGGAAAGTTGACGTGGCGCGGCATGCCGGGTCCGGCCATGTAGCGGCCCAGCACCGTGGCCAGCCATTCGGGATGGCGCAGCGCATCGATCACGCTGCGCGCATTCAGCTTGTACGGCATGCTGAAGCCGTTGCGCTGGTCATGTTCGCGATTGGGCTTGTGCGGAATGTCGACGGTCCAGATCAGCGTGTCGAAACCGGCGCGCGCCGCGCGTTTGATCAGTTCGTACGACAGCGCCTTTTCACGCCACATGTAAAGCTGGAACCAGAGCTGGCCGCCGGCCTGCTCGGCCACCTTTTCCATCGAGGTATTGGAACCGGTGGCCAAGGTGAACGGCACGCCGGCCTTGGCGGCAGCCTTGGCCAGTTCGAGTTCGCCCTGATACCAGCACATGCCGGCCACGCCGGTCGGCGCGATGATCAGCGGCATCGCGGCGGGCCGGCCGAAAATTTCGGTTTCGGTGCGCACGTCGGAAACGTCGGTCAGCACCCGATGCAGCAGCTTGGCGCTGTCCAGTGCGCGGCGGTTGTTGTCGACGGCAAGCTGGTCCTCGGTGCCTTTGTCGACATACTGGAAAACGCCTTGCGGCAGGCGGCGCCGCGCGGCTTCGCGCAGGTCGGCGATGTTGTAGCAGCGGTCCAGGCGTGACACTGAATACCTGCCGTTCAGGCTAATTGATGCACGTCGAGCGGCACCGTCAGCGCGACGCCGGCCGGCAGCACGCCGCGGCCGCGGTAGCCTTCGCGCTGCGCGCGCGGGATGGGGCGGTTGTCCGGATCCGACAGCCACAGCCGCAGCAGATGGCGCTTGCGTTCCGGTTCCGGCCAGTCTTCGTAGTCGCGCCGGGTATGCAGGGCGACGTAGTTGTTGAGGAATTGCACATCGCCCGGCTTGAACGGAATGTCGGTCAGGCATTCCTCGCAGATTTCACGGTAGACCTTGATGGCTTCCTGCTGGAGCGGCGTCAGCGGCGGCACGCCCGGCAGGCCGGACGCCTTGTCGATCGCCGAGCCGGCGCCGGTGGCGCTGAAGTAGCCTTCGGCAAACGAGAAAATCGGTTGCGTGTACCAGGGTTCCTGGCCCGGATTCACATCGCCCTTGCGCGAACGGTAGAAGTCCTGGTTCAGCACCGCGACCAGGTCCGGCCGGCGCTCCAGCATGATGTTGTGCACCGATACCGAACTGGCCACGCAGCTGGCGCCGCCGCTTTTCGAGGTCTGCAGGCACAGCAGGCCGACGTAGTCGCAGGGATCGGCGTGGCAGCGCATTTCCTGCTTGGTCAGATAGCCGCGCGTGGTCGGATCGGCATAGTCGCCGCCCAGATCCTTGACGTGGCCGAGCAGGTGGCCCTTCATGTTCTGCGACATCTGCTGGCCGAGGAAAGTACCCATGCCGAGGTAGGCGATGGCGATGCCTTCGCGGTCCAGCCGGTCGATCGGAAAATTGCGCAGCATCACCAGGCCGCGGCCGTTGCGCAGTTCCTGGCGCACATCGTTCATCACATCGCGGAAACTGCCCTTCAGCAGGAAATTCTGTTTATTGACTTCTTCCGGCGTGAAGCCGTTTTCGCGCAACTGGCCGGTGGCGTCGACCAAGGCGTCGGCGTCGGATTCGGTGATGTGATAGCTCCAGTTCTCCACGTCGCCGAGTGAATGCGGCGCCCAGCCGGCCGGATCGATCACGGGGGACATCGGCTGGGCCGGCAGGCGTTTCGCGCTTTTGAAGGTACGGAAATCTGGCATGGCTGTCTCGCAATATTTTTTGATGTCGATGCAGCCATTCTAGGACCGCGATGGCGGCGCAGCCATCGCAATTCGATTAATAGTCCATCGAATTTCGTTATTGCAAGATCAGGCGAAACAGGAGGCCGACGAAGCGGGATCAATCGTCCGGATTCAGTTCCAGTTCGCGGGCCACCTGCTGGATGGCCGTCATCAATGCCGCGGCGCCGGGCGAAGGGTGGCTTTTGACGCGCTGCGTCAAGGCGATCACGCGCGCGCTTCTTTCGAATTCGAAGTCCAGCATTTGCAGGATGCCGAGCTTGCGCTCCATATCCAGCTGCTGCGGCGAAATCGCCGTGATCAGATCGCTGCCGAGCAAGAGGCCGCGCAGGATCGACAGGTCGCTGGTTTCGATCGGGCTTTTCGGCAGCGAGCCGCTGACATGATTGAAGGCCTGGTCGAACAGATCGCGCGTCGGCGTGTGGCGCGCGGGCAGGATCCATTCGGCGCGCATCAGGTCGTCGACGCTGACTTTCGCCAGCCGCGTCAAAGGATGGCCCTTGCGCACGAACACCGACATTTTGTCGGTCATCAGCGGCGTATCGACCATGCCCTGCAGCGGATAGCCGGGACGCAGGGTGCCGAGCATGAAGTCGAGGTCGCCCGAACGCAGGCCGGCGGCCAGATCGCGGCCTTCGACCGTTTCGATGCGCACCAGCGGATGTTGTTTCAGCACCCGCGTGATGGCGCGCGGCAGAATCACGGTGCGGGAAAGCGGATGCGCGCCGACCGTCACCAGCCCCTGCGTCTTGCCGTGCAGCGCGGCGATGTCGGCTTCGACGTGGCGCAGCTCGGCCAGCGCCAGCTTGGTGCGCAATACCAGGATCTCGCCGGCCTCGTTGAGCATCATGCCTTTCGCGGTGCGGATGAACAGCGCAATGCCGAGGCTGGCTTCCAGTTCGGTAATGGCCGCGCTGACCGCCGGCTGCGTGATGCCGAGCAGATTGGCCACGGTGGGCATATGGTGGGATTCGGCCAGCGTGACGAAGATCTGCAGCCGGTCCTTGTTGAACAGCATGTCGAAGATGGGCGCGTTCAGGGAGCCGTTGGCCTTGCGGATGCGCGACGCCATTTCATCGCGCGCCAGGCGGAATTCATTGGCCGCGCGATGGGCGCGGTACAGCAGCGACTGGCCGAAGGCGGTCGGCAGCATGCCGTTCGATTTGCGTTCGAACAGGCCGACGCCGAGCATGGTTTCCATCTCGTGGATGGAGCGCGAAATCGCCGATTGGGCGCGATACAGGGATTCCGCCGCCTTGCTGACGCTGCCCGATTCGGCCACCGCGATGAACGCGCGCAAGTGCCGCAGATTGATGCTGGTGCTGGTCTTCATTTTTGGATAGGCGCGGATAAAGCGGATAAGATAGGGTTTGCGGCAGTCCCGATATTGCCATAATTTTGCCGCGTATGGTTTTTAGTCGATAAGGAAATTCGATAGATATTTAAACGGATTGCGATGGTCAGCGCGATAGAAACGGTCGAGAATCTTTTTTAATAACAAATATTATGGAGAACGTTTTGAATTTCTTTAACCTGAAATCCATCGCCGCCGCGCTGACGGTTGCGATTGCCGCTTCGGCTTCAGCGGCCTTTGCCGCCGACGCCGCACCCGCTTCTCCCATCCCCGGCATGGCTGCCTACAAGGGCGCCGACCGCCAGCAAAAGCTGGTTGCCGCGGCGCAAAAGGAAGGGTCGGTCACGCTTTACACTTCCATTACCAATGAAATCGCGCAGAAGCTGATCGCCGACTTCGATGCCAAATACGGCATCAAGGTCAAGTTATGGCGCTCCGGCGACGGCGTGGTGCTGCAGCGCATGATGTCCGAGCGCGCCGCCGGCCATCCTGCGTTCGACGCGGTCAATATCGGCTCGGTCGAAATGGAAATGGCGCATCGCGAAAAGCTGCTGCAATCGTTCAAATCGCCGGCGCAGGACAATCTGGTGCCGGGCGCCGTCGGCTCCAACAACGAATATGCCGCCACCTTCGTCAACCTGATGCTGCAGGCGTATAACACCAATGCAGTCAAGAAAGAGGAATTGCCGAAGTCCTACGCCGACCTGCTCGATCCGAGGTGGAAAGGCCGCCTCGGCATCGAAGCCACCGACGAGGAATGGTTCTATGCGATGGTCACCCACATGGGCGAAGAGAAGGGCCTCAAGTATTTCCGAGATCTGGTGGCGACCAACAAGCCGTCGCTGCGCACCGGCCACTCGCTGCTGGGCAACCTGGTCGCCAGCGGCGAAGTGCCGCTCGGCCTGACGGTGTATGCGCATACGGTGCTGGCGGCGAAGAAGAAGGGCGCGCCGATCGACTACGTGCTGCTGGATCCGGCCATCGGCGTGTCGTTCAGCATGGGTTTGTCCAATTTGGCGCCGCATCCGAACGCCGCGCTGCTGTTCTATGAATACATGCTCGGCGACGGCCAGAAAATCATTGCCGACCTCGATTACACGCCGACCAACAAGAATATCGATACCCCGTTCCGCAATACCAAGTATCTGCTGACCAACCAGCCGAAATTCCTGGACCAGTACGATAAATGGGAAAAGCTGTGGAACGACATCATGGTGAAAAGGTAATGCATTTGCAATGAGTCCCGGGGACGCTGGCGCGGCGTTTGGCGAGGCCGGGCGTTGTACTGCGTTCGTGTCCTCCGCCGGCCTGCGGCCGTCTCCCCCTTTACCTCACTTCGCACAACACCCGGCCTCGCCAAACGCCGCACCAGCTTCTTTTGTAATTTCGGCGCGCCATAACCGAGGGTTATGCTCAATTACTTAAAACATCACGTTACATAATTTTTGTCAGGTTATATGTTTAGCCGATAGTTCCGAAAATAATCAAAAGCCTGAGGAGCGAGACAAATGCAAGTAATGGCGAGAGTTGCTGTTGTCCTTTTGTTATCGATGGCCTGCACAGCCGGCTGGGCGCAAAACGTTGCGTCGATTGCGCAATACGATGGCGCCGACCGGCAGGCGCAACTGGTGGAAGGCGCAAAGAAAGAGGGCGTGCTGACGCTGTACGCGACCACGCCGATCGATTACATGCGCGCCATCATGGGCGGTTTCGAGAAGAAATACGGGGTCAAGGTCAATCTCTGGCGCGCCAGTTCGGAATCGGTGCTGCAACGTGTCATGTCCGAATCGCGCGGCACCGGACCGTCCTTCGATGTGGTCGAGTCGATCGCTACGCCGATGGAGGCATTGCACCGGGAAGGCCTGCTGCAGCCGATGAAATCGCCGGTGCTCAACGAATTGCGGCCTTGGGCCGTGCCCGCGCACCGCGAATGGGCCGCCACCCAGCTCTACCTTTACGTGCAGTCCTACAACACCAATAAAGTCAAAAAAGAAGATCTGCCCAAAACCTATATGGATCTGCTCGATCCGAAATGGAAAGGGATGCTGTCGATGGAGGCGTCCGACGACGAATGGTTCTCGGAAGTGATCAAGCAGATGGGCACGCAGAAAGGCCAGAAGTTTTTCCGCGACCTGGCGGTCAACCAGGGCCTGCAATTGCGCACCGGCCACTCGCTGCTGAACAATCTGGTCGGCGCGGGCGAAGTGCCGATGGCGCTGACGGTCTACAACAGCGATCCCGATAACCTGAAGAAAAAGGGCGCGCCCATCGACTGGTTCGTGATCGAGCCGGCGATCGCCATTCCGAACGGCGTTGGCGTCTCGCGCAAGGCGCCGCATCCTTATGCCGCGGTGCTGTTCTACGAATACATGATGAGCGAAGAAGCGCAGCAGGTGCTGGCCAAGGTCGGCGGCTACACGGTTTCGCAGAAGAGCATTCCGATGAATTTCACCAAGCCGCTGAAGGTGCTGGATGCGTCCGTGCTGCTGGACGAGTTCAACAAGTCCAACGATCAGTTCGAACAGATCGTCGTCAAGAACATCCGGCACACCAATCCGCGGATTTTTTTCAAGGAGCATGTCGTGAGCTTTACCATCCGTCCATTGAGTTCCGCCATCGGCGCCGAGGCAGTCGGCTTCGATCCCCGCAATTTCACCGATGCCGACCGCGATGCGCTGCGGGAGGCCTGGCTCAAGCATCTGGTGATGCTGATCCGCGTGCGCGAGCCGGTGCTGACCGACGATGAATTCGTCGCCTTCATGTCGCGCATGGGCACGATCGAAAATTCGCGCAAGCTGAGTCCGCTGTCGACGCGCCAGGAAGTGATGATCATCTCGAATATCCGCCTGAACGGCCAGACCGTGGGTTCGCTGCCGGACGGCGAACTGTCGTTTCACTTCGACCGCGTGCATCAGAAAAAGCCGACCCGCGCCAGCGCGCTGCATGCGATCGAAATTCCGGACCGGGGCGGCGATACCTGCTTCGCCAATATGTACAGCGCCTACGACACCTTGGATGAGGACATCAAGCAGAAGATTGACGGCCGCACCGCGCTCAATACCTATGATTACGACGCCACCAGCGCCGGCAGCAAAGTGATCGACGAAAACGCGCAGAACGCCGTGCACCCGGTGGTGCGCACGATTCCCGAAACCGGCCGCAAGGCGCTGTTCGTTTCGCGCCTGATGACGGACCGCATCGTCGGCCTGCCGGAACAGGAAAGCCGCGCGCTGCTGAACCGCATTGCCGATCATGCCGAACAGCCGCAGTTCATGTACCGCCATCAATGGCAGGTGGGCGATCTGCTGATGTGGGACAACCGCTGTTCCACGCATGCGCGCATGGATTTCGACGGCTCGCAGCGGCGCTTGATGAAGCGCATCGCGCTGGCCGATGCGGTGGTGCCGCAGTTGTGATGCCGGCGGGCCGGCGGCGAGCCTAGGCGCGCCCCTCGGCCGTATATTTTTCGCCAAGCGCGCATAGCGCGGCGATCAGCCGGTCGACCTGCTCGGCCGTATGCGCGGCCGACAGGGAAATGCGCAGGCGGGCGGTGCCTTTCGGCACGGTCGGCGGGCGGATCGCCGGCACCCATATATCCTGTTCCAGCAAATCCGCCATCAAATCCAGCGCGCGTTGATTGTCGTTGACGATCAGCGCCTGGATCGCGGTTTCGGACGGCAGCAGGGTCCATGGCAGCGCGGCCAATCCTTCGCGCAGCCGGATGATCAATTGCTGCAGATGCCGGCGGCGCCAGTCTTCGGTCTCGAACAGGCGCAGCGCCGCCAGCAGCGCGCCGGCCAACAGGGGCGGACTGGCGGTGGTGAACACATAGGTGCGCGCGCGCTGCATCAGCCATTCGATCAGGACCGGATCGCCCGCGACGAAGGCGCCCGCGGCGCCGGCCGCCTTGCCCAGCGTTCCCATGTACAGCAGGCGCGGTGAAGACAGCCCGAAATGCGCGAGGCTGCCGCGTCCCTGCGGACCCAGCACGCCGAAGCCGTGGGCATCGTCGACCAGCATCCAGGCATCGTATTTTTCGCACAGCGCCAGCAGCTGCGGCAGCGGCGCGATGTCGCCGTCCATGCTGAACACGCCGTCGGTGAGGATCAGCTTGCGCCGGCTTTTGCATTTGGCCAGCAACTGCTCCAGGCGCGCGGCATCGCCATGCGGATAGATGCGGAATTCGGCGCCGGACAGGCGCGCGCCGTCGATCAGGCAGGCGTGATTCAGGCGATCGGAAAAGACGGTGTCGCCGGCCTCGGCCAGCGCCGGCACGATGCCCATGTTGGCCATGTAGCCGTTGGAAAAGTACAGCGCGCGCGGCATGCCGACGAAGGCCGCCAGCGCAATCTCGAGTTCTTCGCAAATGCTGCTGTGGCCGCTGATCAGCGCCGAGGCCGCCGCGCCCACGCCGAAGCGCGCCAGGCTCTCTTGCACCGCCGCGGCGAGCGCCGGGTGATTGGCCAGGCCCAGGTAATCGTTGTTGCAGAAAGACAGCGTGGGTTTGCCGTCGATCGCCAGCAGCGGGCCTTGCGGGCCGTCGACGATGCGGCGCCGGCGCAGCAGCTTCTGTTCCTGCAACTGCTGCAGCCGGGCGCCGATTTCGTCGCGCAGATCAGGCATTCAGCGCATCCTCGGCGCTTGCCTGCGTGGACAAGGGCGTGGATGAGGGCGCGGCAGGCGCGAATCGCAGCGGCAGCGCATCGAGCGCGCGGTAGACCGCATTGCCGCCCCACGAGCGGCCGGCGTCGGCGTCGGCCAGCGCCAATTGCGGCAGGCGCCGCATGACGCTGCGGAAGGCAATGTCCGCTTCCATATAGGTCAGGGTGGCGCCGATGCAAACATGCGGGCCGTAGCCGAACGAGAGATGCGCGCCCTGGTTGCGTTGCAGGTCGAGCGTGTCCGGATCGCTGAATTTGGCCGGATCGCGATTGGCCGCGCCGATCAGCGGGATCACCAGATCGCCTTTTTTCATGGTCTTGCCGTGCATGTCGACGTCGGTTTTCAGGCGGCGGCCGGTATATTGCACCGGGCTGTCATAGCGCAACAATTCTTTCAGGGCCGACGGCATCAATGCGGCATCCTGTTGCAGCGCCTGCCATTGGGCGGGATGGCGCAGCAGGGCCAGCATGCCGTTGCCCAGCAGATTGCGGGTGGTTTCGTGGCCGGCGAACAGCAGGGTGCAGCATTGGGCCAGCAGTTCGTTGGTGGTGATGATGCCGCCGGCGGCTTCGGCGGCGATCAATTGGCTGACCAGATCGTCGGCGCCGCCAAGGGCGGAGGCGCGGCGCTGCTGCAGCAGTCCGCGGAAATAATCGTTCATCGCCATCAGCCCGCTTTGCGCGCGGCGGGCGATCTCGATGGTCGGCGTCGGGCTGCCGATGAAGGCGGCGATGTCGTCGGACCAGTCGACGAATTCGGCGCGGTCGGCGCCGTCGATGCCGAGCATGGCCGCGATCACCAGCGCCGGCAGCGGGCGGGCGAAAGCGCGCATGAAATCGAATACATCCCCGGAAACATCCGCCTTCGCCGTGATGTCATCGAGCAGGCGATCGACCAGGGCCTGGATCTGCGGCGCCAGCGTCTGCAGCGCCGAGGGCTTGAAACCGGCGTTCATGACCTGGCGCAGGCGGGTGTGCTGCGGCGCATCGACAAACAGCAGCGAGCGCGCAAAAATCCGCTTGAATTCGCGCAGCTCGTTCATCGCTTCAGGGCCGCTGCTGTTGGCCCAGCTGCCGGCGCGTTTGACCGAGAAACGCGGATCGCGCAACACGGCGGCGACATCGGCGTAGCCGGTAAACAGCCACGCGCCGCCGCAGAATTCCTCATTCCAGTGCAAGGGACCCGCCTCGCGCAGTGCCTGGTAGGCCGGATACGGGTTATTTAAAAATTCGCTGTTGATCATGTCGATTGTTCTTAAAGCCGGCCGGGGCTGGACCCGGCGGTATTCGCGCCAATGGCGAAGAGATGCCAGATTGTATACTGTCACGGCCGTTTCCTGCGAACGGACCCGGGAAGCGGGAGTCATAGCCCAGTTGCCGTCGGCATGACGGCGCTACAGGAAAAGGCTCCCGCGATCATGTCCGCCGCAAGCGATATTCCGGCCCGGCTCGACCGGCTGCCATGGTCCGGCTGGCACTGGCGCGTGGTGATCGCGCTGGGCGTGGCCTGGGTGCTGGATGGCCTCGAAGTGACGCTGATCGGCTCCATCGGCAGCGTGCTGGAACGCCCCGATACGCTGGCCCTGAGCGCCACCGAGGTCGGCTGGACCGGTTCGCTGTACATTGGCGGCGCGGTGCTCGGGGCGCTGATGTTCGGCCGGCTGACCGACAGGCTGGGACGCAAGAAACTGTTCATGATCACGCTCGCGGTCTACATGCTGGCCACGCTGGCGACCGCGTTTTCCACCGGTTTCACCTTTCTCGCCGTGTGCCGTTTCCTGACCGGCCTGGGCATCGGCGGCGAATATGCCGCCATCAATTCCGCCATCGATGAACTGATTCCGGCGCGCGTGCGCGGCCGGGTCAATCTGGCGATCAACGCCAGCTTCTGGCTCGGCGCCGCGCTGGGCGCCGCCCTGAGCCTGGTGCTGCTCGACCCGCGTGTGCTGGGGCCGGTGCTGGGCTGGCGCGCCTGCTTCGTGCTCGGCGCGGTCATGGCGGTATCGATCGTGCTGGTGCGGCGCCACGTGCCGGAAAGTCCGCGCTGGCTGCTGATGCACGGCAGAAAGGCGGAAGCGGACAGCATCATCGGGCAGATCGAATTGCACGTGGCCCGGCAGCATGGCGCGCTGGCTGCGGCGGAGGGCGATATTGCGCTGCGTACACCGGCGCGCGGCACGCCGCCGCTGCGCCAGGTGGCCGCGGTGCTGCTGCGGCGCTATCGGGCGCGCAGCATGCTGGTGCTGGCGATGATGGTGGCGCAAGCGTTTGTCTACAACGCGATCTTTTTCACCTATTCGCTGGTGCTGACGCGCTTCTACCAAGTGCCGGCCAATCGCGTGGCGCTGTATATCTTTCCGTTTGCGCTGGGCAATGTGCTGGGGCCGATGCTGCTCGGTCCGCTGTTCGACAGCCTGGGCCGGCGCCGCATGATTTCGCTGACCTATATCGTCACCGGCATCGGCCTGGCGCTGACCGGCTGGTGGTTCATGGCCGGCTGGCTCGGCGCCGTCACGCTGGCGCTCTGCTGGAGCGTGGTCTTCTGCGTTGCATCCACCGCGGCCAGCGCCGCCTATCTGACCGTAAGCGAAGTGTTCCCGCTTGAAATGCGGGCGCTGGCCATTTCGATCTTCTATGCGATCGGCACCGGCACCGGCGGATTCATCGCGCCGGTGCTGTTCGGCCGGCTGATCGAAAGCGGCAGCCGCGGCGCGGTGGCGGGCGGCTATGCGATCGGCGCCGCGCTCGCGATTCTGGCCGGCTGCCTGGCGCTGCGCCATGCGGTCGATGCCGAGCGCAAGGGCCTGGAGGCCGTCGCGCATCTATCCGATTAACGATATCGACAAGCAAGTTGACAAGCCCGAAACCGGGTTTTACACTAGCCGTTCATTCGCATGGCAAATTATTCATTTGCATGGCAAATAAACTATAAGGCCCGGCCAGCCAATTTACATCAGAATAATGAGAAGACAAGAGGAGACTCAATGACGGTCAACACGATCAACGTCGCCGACATCATCGACCGGCAAAAGATGGGGAAATTCCAGATCCGCGTCATCATCCTGTGCGCGCTGATGCAGTTCCTGGACGGTTTCGATGCGCAGGCCATCGCCTATGTGGCGCCGACTTTGCGCAAAGCCTGGAACCTGGGCCAGGAATCGCTGGGCCCGGTGTTCGGCGCGGGACTGGCCGGCATCTTCATCGGCAGCCTGCTGGTGGGACCGCTGGCCGACCGCTTCGGCCGCAAGAAACTGATGATCGCCTCGGTCGCGGTGTTCGGCCTGTTCACCTTGCTGACGGCCGAAGCGACGTCGCTGAACATGCTGTTCTTTTTCCGTTTCATTGCCGGGCTGGGTTTGGGCGCGGTGATTCCGAGCACGGTGGTCATGGCCAGCGAGTATGCGCCGGCGCACCGGCGCGGTTCGATGGTGACGCTGATGGCCTGCGGCTTCTCGCTGGGCGCGGCCTCGGGCGGCATGCTGGCCGGCGCGTATCTGCTGCAATTCGGCTGGCATGCGATTTTCTATGTCGGCGGGGTGCTGCCTTTGCTGCTGATGCTGGTCTTGTTCCGCGGCTTGCCGGAATCGCTGCGCTTCCTGTCGCTGGATCCGGCCGCCAACCGGCCGCGCATGCTGGAGATACTCAAGCGCATCGAACCCAAGATCAGCTATACGGACGGCATCGCGTTCTCGCACGTGCAACGCAACACCAAGCGCTGGCGCGTGCTGGAGCTGTTCAATCAGAACCGCGGCGCGATGACATGCCTGGTGTGGGCGATCTTCTTCATGAATCTGGTCTGCCTGAATTTCCTGAACAACTGGCTGCCGACGGTGCTGAGCGCTTCCATGTCGATGCATGATGCGGTGCGCACCACCACCTTCTTCCAGTTCGGCGGCATGGCGGGTGTGATCTCGATGGGTCTGCTGGCCGACCGTTTCGGTTTCTATCGCGTGCTGATCACCGGCTTCCTGGTCGCCAGCGCGCTGACCGCCACCATCGGCATGGTGAGCTCGATCGAAATGACGCGCCTGGTGCTGGCCTGCTGCGGTTTTTGCATCATCGGCGTGCAGATGACGCTGACCGCATTGACGGCCTTCCTGTATCCGACCGCGATCCGCGGCACCGGCACCGGCTGGGCCAACAGTTTCGGCCGCATCGGTTCGTTTTCCGGTCCGGTGGTGGGCGGCATGCTGCTGGGCCTGCATCTGCCCTTGCAGACGGTATTCCTGGTCGCGGCATTGCCGACCGCGTGCGGCGCCTTGCTGACCCTGGCATTGAGCCGCCGCAAATCGAAAATCGGCCATGAAGAAGCGGCAGCCGTGCCGGCCGCCGCTGGCTAAACAGTTTTACTCCCTGCTCGAGGGCTTTCGTCCCGCGCTGCATGCTTCGGCATGCAGCGCGGTTTTTTTATTGGATATCCTCAAATCATTCAAGCCATTCCCAATACCAAATGCAGATGTCCCAGCGGAGCAGTCGTAGGGGTCACCTTGATTTCAATGTCATAGCCGAGCCGGTTCAGGCAATCCATCAGTTTTCGCTCGGACAGGTTCGAAAAATCGCCACGCATCATCGCCGATACTTTCGGCTGAACGATGCCCATGCGGCGCGCGGCCTCTTCTTGCGTCAGGCCGAGTTTGCGTATGGCTTTGGCGATTTCGATCACCAGGCCGGATTTGATCTTGAGCTTGTCGGCATCCGGAAGCCCCAGATCGGCAAATACATTGCCTGAACCGGTTTCGACTTCGACGTTGTTAATGGTTTTCTTTTTCATTTCTCGCACTCCCTTACGTACATTTCGGCTACCTTCAATCTGTCGCGGATAATATCCATATCTGCTTTCGGGGTGGCAATGCCGCGTTTGCTTTTCTTTTGGAAGCAATGCAGGACGCATACTGTATTTCGAAATTTCACTGTATAGACTGCACGATAGGTGCCGTCGATATCATCTTCAACCACTTCCAGAACACCGGCGCCACCGAAACCCTTGAGGACCTTTGCCGAATCATGCCGATCGCCGCGCTGCGCGAAATCCAAAGCATGTCCGAAAAATTTTCGTACTTCCATTGGAAGCGCCATCAAGTCTTTCTTGCTGCTACCGATCCATACAAGCAGTTTATCTTTTAATTTCATGCGAAAATTATACCTTAAAAGGTATATTGAAAAGAAGAACTTCAACGACAGAAAACAGTAAGGGCGCATGGCCGAGCATGCTCGCAGCATCGAAATCGGCGCTGCAATGCGATATCTTCAGGCGCGGCGGTTCCGATGGGATTCCGGGATCAGGCAACGGTCAAACCGTCCTTGTTTTCCGCTCGGCAGACCGGTATCAACATTTGAGGTAAAACCATCTACAATTGGCCCACCACTAATTGGAGGGACACAAAAAATGAAAAGATTCGTAAAGAAATCCGGTCTGGCTTTGTTGTTGCTGAGTTTGAATCTGGTCGTCGCCGCGCCCGTATTCGCGCAGGCCAAATCGAATGTGGCCGAGGTCGCGGCCATGCAAGGTCCGAACCGGCAGCAGACGCTGATCGACGGCGCCAAGAAGGAAGGCGAGCTCACCATTTACATCGTGCATCCCGCGGTCGGAAAGATCGCGGCGCTGTTTACCAAGAAGTACGGCATCAAGGTCAATGTATGGCGGGCCAGTTCGGAAAATGTCCTGCAACGATTGGTGACGGAAGCGCGCGCCGGCCGCGCCGAGCTCGATTTCGTGCAGAACAATGCGCCTGAAATGGAAGCGACCCATCGGGAAAAACTGCTGCAGCCGGTCAGTTCGCCTTACCTCGCCGAGATCATCCCGCAAGCCATTCCGGCACATAAAGAATGGGTCGGCTACTCGGTCGACGAATATGTCCAGGCCTACAACACCAACAAGATCAAGAAGGAAGACCTGCCTAAAACCTATCAGGATCTGCTGGATCCGAAATGGAAGGGCAAGCTGGGCATCGAGCAGGGCGACTACGGCTGGTTCGCCGCCGTGCTGCAGCAGCTCGGCCAAGAAAAGGGCATCAAGCTGTTCAAGGACATCATCGCCGCCAACGATATCTCGGTGCGCAAGGGCCATACGCTGATGGGCCAGATGGTCGCGTCGGGCGAAGTGCCGATGGCATTGACGCTGTACAGCTACAACCCGGACCAGATGAAAGACAAGGGCGCGCCGGTCGAGCGCTTCACCATCGGCCAGCCGATTGCGCAACTCCAGACCATGGCCGTGCTGAACAAGGCGCCGCATCCGAACGCGGCCGTGCTGTTCTTCGACTTCATGCTGACCGATGCGCAGCAAGTGCTGCTCGACGAGCATGATGTGGTCACCGGCAAGAAGTACGACGCAACGCTGAAGACGTCGTCGATGAAATATATCGATCCCGCCGCCGCGCTGGATAACGACGCCAAGTGGTCGCAGATCTATGATGAAGTGTTCATGAAACGCGGCAAATAAGCGTAATTCCATTGCCCGCCTGCCGCGGCGCTAGCCGTGCAGGTGCAATGCCGCCAGCCACGCCGTCATGATTTCGCAGGCCTGTTTCGGCGTAATCGCATTGTCGCCCCGCAGCAGCGGGCCGGGTTCGATGCCGGCAGCGGCCAGTTCGGCGGCATGGCCCCTGGTCCAGGCGCCGACGGCGGCGGGCTGCATTTCCAGGTGGAATTGCAGCGCCAGCACGTGTTTTTCCAGCGAGAAAGCCTGGTTGGCGTAATCGGTGGTGGACGCCAGCCGGATCGCGCCGGCGGGCAGGTCGAAGGTGTCGCCGTGCCAGTGCAGCACCGCGGGCGCCTTGCCTTCGACCGCGCCGACGCCGAGCACCGACAGCGGGCTGCGCTGTCCCTCGGGCGTGACGATTACCGGCGCCCAGCCGATCTCCTTGGCCGTGCCCGGAAAAACGCGCGCCCCGAGCGCCGCCGCGATCAGTTGCGCGCCGAGGCAGATGCCGAGCGTCGGCAGGCGTTTGGCGATGCGTTTCTTGATGATGCCTATTTCATCGAGCAGATAGGGATAGGCCTCCGTCTCGTAGACGCCCATCGGGCCGCCCAGCACCACCAGCAGGTCGGCACGCTTTGGATCGATGTCGCTCAGCGCGGCCGGCTTCGCCGAAGGCGTATCGATGTACTGGATCGCGTATCCGGCGTCCGAAAAACATGCCTCGAACGTCCCCAGGTCTTCGAATTCGATATGGCGCAAGGCCAGCAATTTCTTCATGGTCGGTCCCCGGTATCGATGCTGTTTCCCAAAAGATTCCGGGAATTGTACTTGGAACGCGGCATGCGGGCATGTCGGCGGCGCCATAAAAAAAGCCGCTTTATTTAATAAAGCGGCCTCCTGCATCTGCAGAAACTGATGGAACGCGTCCGCCTGCTGCGGGCGTCATTTGCTCCGTTTGACGAAGATGTCCTGATAAACCTTGTAGCGCTGTTCGTTCAGATCCATCGCCGTCACCGGATCGATGTAGCGCAGCGGCATTTTCTTTTCGGCCTGATCGTATTTGTTGCTGGTGGCGATGGCATGCGCCTTCGACATGATTTCCTGGCCGTCGGTCAGCATGAAATCGAAGAACAGCACGGCGGCATTCGGATGCGGCGCTTTCTTCATCAGTCCGAGTCCCTGGAATTGCACGATCGGCTCGCTGACGTTGAAACGCTGATCGGCGCGCCTTTTTCCTTCAACTGATCGGCGTTCCAGCTATACAGATCCAGCCCCAGCGCGACTTCGCCCGAGGAGACCAGCTGCCCCAGCAGGGAATGTCCCTTGCGCACGGTCGGTTCGTTGGCGGCGGCGATGTCCTTGAACAGCTTGATGCCCTTTTCTTCGCCCAGACTCTGCAGCACGTAGGCAAACCAGCCCTGGTCTTCCGCCTCCACGCCGAGCAGGCCTTTCCACTTCGGATTGGCCAGGTCGGCCCAGCTTTTCGGCAGGTCTTCCTTCTTCACCTTTTGCGTGTTGTAGCCGAGCGTGAACATATCGATCGAGATGCCGATCCATTCCTTGTGCGGCGGCACCGCGGTCGGCATCAAATTGGCGACATAAGGCGATTTGGCATCCTGCAGCAGTTTCTCGCGATGCAGCGCTTCCATTTCCGGCGCATTGTTTTCCACCACGTCGGCATCGAAACGGTTGCCGCGCGCCTCGGTCACCACGCGCTGCAGGATCGCTTCGGAGCCGGCACGCCAGACGTTGACCTTGATGCCGTATTTCTTGCTGAAGGCCGCGGTGACTTGCGGCACGCTCGGATGCGCCAGATAAATGTTCAGCTCGCCTTCCTTCCTGGCGGCGTCGATCAGTTCTTGCGAGCGCGCGTCGCCTTGCAGCGCGGCGCTGTCGGCAGTGCTTTTGGCCTGCGCCAGGGCGGATGCGGCCGGCGCCAGGCCGAGCGCGGCCAGCAATACGGTCAGGCAGAATTTCGGCAATGCTTTTTTCATTATTGTCTCCTCGAAATCGATCGCGATCGGATGGGTATTTTTTCCGGGTCAGTGCATCACCGCGCCGCCGTCCACCACCAGCACCTGGCCGGTGACGAAATCGCTTTCGGGAGAGCAGAGATAGATCAGTGTGCCGCACATGTCTTCCGGCGTCAGTTCGCGCTTGATGGCGCGCGAATTGACGGTGTCCTGCACCTTCTCGGCGGACCAGTTGGCCTTCACGCTCTCGCTCATCACCAGCCCCGGCGCCAGCGTGTTGACACGGATGCCGTCGCCGCCGAGTTCGCGCGCCAGGCTGCGCGACATCGCGACAATGGCGCCTTTCGAGGTCACGTAATGCAGCAGCATGGTCTGGCCCTTGAACACCGTGCCGGAGGCGATATTGACGATCTTGCCGTATTTCTGGCTGCGCATCGCAGGCGAAACCGCCTTGGCGCATTCGAAGGCGCCGCGCACGTTGACGGCCATCATGCGGTCCCATTCGGCCGATTCGATATCCTCGAAGCGCTTGCGCTTGACGGTGCCGAACAGCGCGGCGTTGTTGACCAGGATATCGATGCGGCCGAAGCGCTCCAGCGCGATCGCGACCATCGATTTCACGGAAGCGGCGTCGGTCACGTCGCAATGCACCGCCAGCGCCTTGCCGCCGTTTTGCGTAATTGCCGCCGCGACCGGATTGGCGTCCGATACGTCGGCCACGATGACGGCCGCGCCTTCGGCCGCCAATGCGCGCGCATATTCGGCGCCGATGCCCTGCGCCGCCCCGGTAATGATGGCCACCTTGCCCTGCAACCTGCCTGTGCTGCTCATCCGCTATTCTCCAATCGGTAAATTAATCTCAATACGTCAACTTCAGCCTGCCTGCATCGACGGCTGCTTCCGTTCCTGCGCCTGCTGCATTTCTTCCTGCTCCTGGCGTATCTGCTCGTTCAGGACGCGGATCATCTGCACGCGGGCCACGTCGGTGTTGATGTCCATCAGGTTTTTCGGATCGAAGTTGTCCAGGCGCAGTTGCTGCTGTTCCAGCATGTGCGCGTCTTCCTTGAAGACCTCGGTCAGCGGCTTCCAGGTGCGTTCCCGGCCCGGATCTTCGAATTTGGTATAGCCGTCGGCCTTGTTGAAAAAATAGAAGCAGGATTTTTCGGTTTCCGGCGTCACGGTATGCAGGGTGCGGCCCAGGTGGCTGCCGCTGCGCACGCCGGCATCGTAATCGCCGGCGTTCACGCCGCCGCTGAATTGCATGATGGAATTCGGCGCGACGTATTCGAAATCGGACCAGCGGTCGACCTTCTTGCCGGTCGGGTAGCGCTTCAGCCAGTTCTGCGGCGCGTCGGCGTTGCGCATCACGCGCAGGAACTTCATGCCCCTCGGCGTGCGCTTGACATCCATGGTGGCGTTGGCGCTGTCGGTCTCCGAGCTGCCGATGCTGGTTCTGTGCAGATAGGACAGATGCGACAAGTCCATCAGGTTTTCCAGCACCATGACATAGCTGGCTTTCAGATGCAGCACGTCGTTGGAGCGCGGCCAGTTTTCCTGGTCGTCGGGCGGATAGTCGAGCACGTCGGCGGGATCGGCCTTGGCGGCATCGCCCATCCAGATCCAGAGATAGTCGCCCTTGGCGACGACGGGATAGGACTTCACCTTGGCGCGCGCGGGAATCGCGGTCTGGCCGGGGATGTCCACGCACTTGCCGGAGCGGTCGAACATCATGCCGTGATAGCCGCAGCGCACGCCGCATGCGGTGATGTCGCCGAGCGACAGCGGCGCGCCGCGATGGCAGCAGCGGTCTTCCAGGGCGCAGATTTCACCGTCGCCATTCTTGAACAGCACCACAGGCTCGTTCAGAATGGTGCGCGCCAGCATCTTGCCGGCGATTTCATTCTGGGTAGCGGCGACATACCAGGCATTTCGGACGAACATGGCATTACTCCTAGATATTGACTATTCATGGCGAGCGGGAACAGCGCGAGGCAATCCGCTCATTTCCGGTCTTCCCGGTATGCATTGATCTTTGCGATCATTTGCAATCGTCTGCGATCGCGATGTCTCTTGCGTTTTGTCTCAGATTTTGAGAATTTTCTATGTGGCTATGATATATAGAACATATTGGCGAATCCAGAAGCATTTCCTTTGCCCAGCCCAATGCTTTTGTTGGGGCGGTAAAGATAAATAAAGACAAGAGAGGAGACAGACATTCCATCGCTCAAGCAATTTCAATACTTCGCGCGCATTGTCGAACTCGGCAGCATGACGCGCGCGGCCGAGCAACTGCACATCGCGCAGCAGGCGCTTGGCGCGCAGGTGCGGCAACTGGAAGATGAATTGGGGACGCCCTTGCTGCATCGGCATTCGCGCGGCGTGGTGGTGACGGCCGCCGGACAGGTTTTATACGAACGCGCGCAGCAAATATTGGAACTGGTGGCGCGAACGACGCGCGAGATGGCCGCGTTCCAGACCGGCCATACCGAAACCATCCGGCTCGGCCTGTCGCCCAGCGTGGTGAACCTGGCCGCGTCGGACATGATGGTGCGCGCCCATTCTGTGATGCCGAACGTGACGCTGCGCATCGTGGAGGAAGCCAGCCAGGTGCTGTTCGAAGCCCTCAAGCGCGGCGAGCTGGACATGCTGCTGGCGCACGATATTCCGGAGATGCAGGGGCTGATGCGCACGCCATGGCTGCGCGAGGAACTGCTCTTCGTCACCGCGCCCGAGCCGGGTTCCACGCGCGCAGTGCGTTCGTCCTGGGACATCGTCGATACGATTGCCTTGTCGAAGGCGCTGGAGACGGATCTGAGCGCGCCGATCAGGCTGGATGGCGTGCGCAAGATCATCGAAACCGCCGCCGCGCCGCGCAAGCTGATTCCGCGCATCACCTTCCAGGTGCAGTCGATGCAGGCCTTGAAGATATTGATCGCCGACCATTCGGTGGCCAGCATCCTGCCTTACGGCCTGGCCTATCCCGAACTGCGCAGCGGCGGCCTGGTGGCGCGCCGCATCGTCGATCCGCCGCTGACGCGCACGCTGTTCATGGCGCGCACCGAGCGGCTGCTGTCGGACGCCAATGAAGAAGCGCTGGCGGAATTGCTCGATTCGATCCGCGTGCGCGTGTCCGATCTGCTCGGCCCGCTGGCGACGCCGATCAAGCGGACTGAATCTTAGTTTTCGTCCTAATCTTCCATAACATCCATGACCGGCGCTGCCGCATTCCTGTTCGGATTCGGCTTCATCGAAGCGAACACGCCGGCGGCGGCCACCGTGATCAGGCCCAGCAGAACGAAGGTTACGCGGAAGGCCAGCATCGGATCGGACCATGCCGAAGACAGCAGCTTGACCAATGCGCCGCCTGTCGTCACGCCGAGGCCCACCGCCAGCATCTGCGCCATCGAATAGAGGCTGTTGCCGCTGCTGGCGTCGCGCAGGCTGAGATCCTTCAGCGTGACGCTGTTCATCGCGCCGTTCTGCATCGAATTGAAGGCGCCGAACAGGCCCAGCTGCAGCACGATCACCCAGATCGGCAGGCTGGCGCTTACCGTGACGAAGGCGATTGTGCCGGCGGCCACCAGCATGGTATTGACGATAAGGAATTTCCGGTAGCCGTAGGCCTTGACGAGCGGCACGATGAAGCGCTTGATGCCGACGGCCGCCAGCGCGGTCGGCAGCATCATCATGCCGGCCTGCAAGGCGCTCATGCCCAGTTCAAGCTGGAACAGCAGCGGCATCAGGAACATCACCGCGTTGCCGCCGATGCGGGCGATCAAATTGCCGGCCAGCCCCAGCGCGAAGGTTCTTTGCCTGAACAGCGACAACGCAAACAGCGGATTCTCTTTGAGCCTGGCCCACTGGATATACACCGCCACCAGCACCGCGCTGGCGCCCAGCATGGCGGCGCTCCACAGCCAGGACTTGTTGCCGCCGACGCCGTCCAGGCCGAGCGAGAAGGTCACCATGCAGGTCGAGAGCAGGGCGAAGCCGGGCAGGTCGAAGCGCGCAATGGCGTGCGGCAAGCGGTCCTCGCGCGGCAGGAAGATCAGCACCGCGGCGCAGCCGATCAGGCTGATCGGAAGATTGATCAGGAAAATCCAGTGCCAGGAAATCGCCTCCACCAGCCAGCCGCCCAGCACCGGTCCGATCAGCGGCCCGGTCTGCCCGGCGATGGAAGCCGAGGTGATCGCGGCAATATACAGCACGGCGGGATAGGAGCGCAGCAGCGCGAGGCGGCCGATCGGCAGCAGCATCGAACCGCCGATGCCCTGCAGCACGCGCGCGGCGATCAGCTGGCCCAGCGTTTGCGACATCGCGCACAACAGCGAACCGATGGCGAACACCAGGATCGCCGTGAAATACAGGCGCCGCGTGCCGAAGCGGTCCGCGAGCCAGCCGGATGCCGGCGTCAGCATCGCCATGGTCAGGGAATAGGCCACGATGACCGGCTGCAGGTCGAGCGCGTTTTTATGGAGGCTGGCGGCGATGGACGGCAGCGCGGTGTTGATGATGGTGGTGTCCAGCGTCTGCATGAAAAAGCCGGCGGAGACGATCCAGAGCAGGGCTTTCAGGGATGTTTCTTTTTTCATGTATGTCGCTATGCGGAAGCCGCGGCGGATTGCAGTTTGCCGACCATGTCGTGGATGACGATAAAGCGAATTGCGCGCAGCACATGCAGCTCTTGCGCAAAAGTCGATTTCAAGTGATCGGGGAAAGCGGCGTTTTCTTTTTCGATGCTTGCGTACAGGGCATCGGCAGCCGGAACGATGCGGCTGACCATTCGGTCCAGTTCACGAATAGTAGTATCTTGACTTAGTCCCAATGCAAGGCCTGCGTCGATGACGGCTTGCCGCGACACGTCACCAAAATACCTGGCACCGGGAAGTTGCAATGCAAGCTCGACCGTCGGCCATCTTTCACGTTCATTTGCGATTGCCTTGGTCCAATAAACTTCCGTGCTCAGTAAATCGTAAACAGGCGAAATCTCAATACCTTCCTCGGAAACCATGAAGGAGATGTTTTTCAGATGATTGTCGCCGTTGCCGACCAGCAGATTGAATACCAGCCATTGAAACAGCCAAAGCCGGGCGGCTGACCGGACACGGCATTTTTCGATGAGATCGGAAAGCGTTCCCAGGGTCGCCGCGTTGTATTTGAATCCTCGCGATTTATTCAACAACTGGCATGCGTCAATCATATGCAGGCGCAATACACGTCCATCTTTTATGGTGCGGTCGAATCGGTCCACGATATAGACCGGTTGCGGTGTGTAATGGCGATGCACATTTGGCGCGGGCAATCCCAAGGCCTTGGCCAGGCGCATGACAAAATATTCATTGATGACAGTGGCCGGATATCGATCGTCCTGGGAGTTCGGCTTGAGGATATGTGTGGAAGGTTCGCCGATCAACGGTTCAAAGAGTTGTCCATTCCGGTAAACGATTGCCAATTTGTGCTGCGCACCCGCCAGCGACATATGCTTGGGAGCATCGTGAGTCAGCGACAGGCGCGGAAGATTCCTGATTCGTTCGGACAGCGCCGCATCCGGCAATGGCCGCAAGCCGGTCTGCGCCGGTGCATGGTCCTCTGGTGATATGAGAATCAGCGAACCTGCCGATTCCGCGCCGAAATAAGCCAGCAAGCCGAAGGAATCGTCTTCCCTGATATCTGCTTCCTTGGCAAGCACGGTTCGAAGCGCTTCTTCGGGCAGCAAATTATCGAAATACCATTGCACCGGACGCAGGCTGGCCCCGTCGACGTGCGACAGTTGCGTGCGCGGAAATGGGGGAGACAAGTCAAAGGCATGTTCCGAGGCGGCCCATGCCGGGTCGTAGTCGAATGCCCACAGATCGTTGGCTTCCCGCAGCTTCCCGACGCGTTGCTCGTTGATGAACACATCGAGTTGACGCTCAGCCATTCGCCGGACCTTCGGTCGTCTTTTTCTTGTTGCGGAGCGCCCTCGGCTTCAGGCCCGTTTTCTTTAATTTTTCGAGTTCCGGCAGGGCGGATTGGGGAATATCGATAATGACCTTGAGCCCAAGTTCGTCGAGCAGCCTGAACACGCGGCCTATCTGTACGGTTTCTTTTCCATGCTCGACATCGCCGACAAATACCGCGCCGACATTGGCGCTGCCGGCGACGTCGTCAAGGCGCAAGTTGTGGGCGTGCCGGGTTGCGCGAATCAGTAATCCCAATTCTGCAGTTGAACCGATCGGAATTTTCATGGGGAGATTATATATGCGATTGCATAGATTTTGTGCTGCAATCCCTCTTTAGTTAAGAAATATATGCGATCGGGTATATTTTTATGATTTTCTTCATTTGTGCCGGTAAAAATATGCGACCGGATATATTTTTATAATCGGCGCTAAGCCTGCGACAACGCCGGCGGATTATTGATCGTCCGCATCGGCACCGGTTTGCTTGAGGGCGCGCCGATTGCGCTGTGCGCCGGTACATCGTTCAGGCGGAATGTGGCGATTGCGTTCGCGAGCGTGATCGATTGCTCCTGCAGGCTTTCGGCGGCCGCCGCTGCCTGTTCCACCAACGCCGCATTCTGCTGCGTGATGTCGTCGATCTGGCCCAGCGCGTGGCTGACTTCGCCGATGCCCACGCTCTGTTCTTCGCTGGCGGCGGTGATGCCGCCCATGATCTGCTCCACGCGGTGCACCGAATCGACGATATCGGTCATGGTCTTGCCGGCGTCGTCGACCAGCTTGCTGCCGGTATCGACCTTGCTCACCGAATCGCCGATCAGCGCTTTGATTTCTTTTGCCGCCATCGCCGAGCGCTGCGCCAGGCTGCGCACTTCGCTGGCCACCACGGCAAAGCCGCGGCCCGATTCGCCGGCGCGCGCCGCTTCCACCGCTGCGTTCAACGCCAGGATGTTGGTCTGGAAGGCGATGCCGTCGATGACGCTGATGATGTCGATCATCTTGCGCGAACTGTCCTTGATCGATCCCATGGTATCGACCACGTTGCCGATGACCTTGCCGCCCCGGACCGCATGATCGGTGGCCGAGGCCACCAGCTGATTGGCCTGGCGGGCGCTGTCCGCGTTCTGCGAAACCTTCGCGCTCAGCAGATCCAGCGAGCTGACGGTTTCTTCCAGATTGGAAGCCTGCGATTCGGTGCGGTTGGAAAGATCCAGATTGCCGGCGGCGATTTCCTGCGACGCGACGTTGATGACCGCGGCGCTCTGCTTGATCTCGTTGATCATGCCAATCAGATTGCCCTGCATGGCGCCCAGGGCATTCACCAGTTGACCGGCCTCGTCGCGTGCGCCGCTCTGGATGGCGGTCGTCAGGTCGCCGGCGGAAATCGTATCGGCAATGGCGCTGGCGCTTAACAGCGGCGCGATGATCGAGCGCCGGATATACCATGTGGAAAATCCGCCCAGCAGCAAGGTAAATACGCCCATCCCGATCATGCTTGCCTGCGCATGCTGGAAGCTTGTGCGCGATGCGCTGTCGGCAATTGCCATTTCTTTCTGCTGGAACGACGCCAGCGCGCCGAGGCTCTCGACCCACTGTGCATGGACGGGCACGAATTCGCTCTTGAGCATCTGGCCCGCATCGAAATAGTTATTGGTGCTCACCGCGGCGCGGATTTTTTCAACAACCGCAAATACCTGTGCCTTGCGCGCCGCCGCGGTGTTCAGCAATGACTTCGATTCCCCGGTATCGGAAAATGCCGCCAGTTTCTGCGCATCCGCATCGTAGGTGGCAATGATCTGGCTGACGTGGGCGTTTTCGGCTTTGCCTTCCGTCATGTCGGCGGGGCTGACTACTTTTTGCAGTGCCAGCGCCAGGCCCGCGCTGCTTTCGCGCATGGCCATCGCCGAGGTCAGGCCCGCGACTTTTTTGCCGATGATGAATTCGCTGTTGGCCTGCAGTTGGCTCATGCGCCACAAGCCGGTCAGCAGCATGATCAGCGCGCATGCCAGGACGACGCAAAAACCCAGCGCAAGTCGTGTCCCAATCTTGAGATTTGAAATAAAGGACATGCAATTTCCCCTTGAATAGTCGAATTGTTCGCGCACTGGATTTTGTTGATCTTGTCCGTTTTATAACGACGCAGTGCATAGGCGATTGCGCATCTTAACGACTGTCAGGTAAAGCCGCGATGTTAAATAGTAATAGTTTTATGCATTAATTGCATGGGAGAAAAGGAGGAGATGGCGATTTATATGAAGACTGCACCAGGATGGCGTGCAACGCCCGGAAATCGGGCAGTCTGGCGGTGTGAGCCGTCACGAAACGGTCATAAAAAGTATTGTAAAGCTGTCATGACGGCGTAGCGCCCAATGCCTGCGCCTGCGCCTGCGCCATGCGCCGCCAGTCCGCGGGCGTCATGCCGGCATGTTCCTTGAAAGCGCGCATGAAGGCGGCCACGGATTGATAGCCGACCGATTCGGCCACGGACTCGGTGGATATCGAGGGATTGCGCAATGCGTTGGCGGCCGGCCATGCCGGGGCCGCCGGCGCGCACGATCAATCTGGCCGGCAGATAGGCATGCACCAGCCGGTCGTGCGGTGCGGTCAGGATGAAACGGCCGCACAACATTTCCAGGCGATCGCCGGTTCCGGCATTTTCACTGACGGTGAGATTCAGATTCTTGCGTTCGGTTGCCGGCGCCGGCCGTCTGATGCCGCCGTCGCGCAGGATGTGCGCCGCGCCATGCGCCAGCACCACAATGTCGCCCGCCGCATTTTGCCGTGCCTGGTCCGTATGGAAGAAAAGAATAAATGATAATCGATCAGTCTTTCCCTGGCTCGAAAGAACAACAAAGTTGGATTTATTGGGGGAGGCTGGTATTGTTTGGTTATATTGACGAAATGCATGCTTTCCGTACTGCAAGATACGACGGGCTATAAAAACAGAAATTTCAAGTGCGATTCATGGTGAAGCCTGAGGGGGCATCAGAAAAGTATGAATAATTCTGCATGGGGAAATAGACAAAAGAAGGTGTTTCGTCCGGTCCGGCTCGGCCATTTGACGATCCTGACCGTGTCCGCGATGGCCATGGCGCAGAGTGCGAATGCAAATGCGCCGAATTTCGCCGATATGTCGATCGAGGAACTGGCCAATGTCCAGATCACGTCGGTATCCAAAAAGCGCGAAAGCCTGGCCGACGCGCCGGCATCCATTTATGTCATTACAAATGACGATATCAGACGGTCCGGCGCCACCACGCTGCCGGAAGCCTTGCGGCTTGCGCCCAATCTCCAGGTTGCCCAGGCCAGCGCCAGCGGCTATGGAATCAGCGCGCGCGGGCAAAGCGGCAGCAGCAACGGCGCGCCCAACAAGCTGCTGGTGCTGATCGACGGACGTTCGGTATATACACCGCTGTTTTCCGGCGTTTTCTGGGATGTGCAGGACGTCATGCTCGAAGATGTCGATCGTATCGAGGTCATCAGCGGTCCGGGCGGCACGCTGTGGGGATCGAATGCGGTCAATGGCGTCATCAACGTGATTACGCGTTCATCGAAAGACACGCAGGGCACGCTGGTCGCGGGCAGCGCCGGCAACCACGGCGGCGAGGGGGCATTCCGCCAGGGCGGCGAATTGGGCAATGGCGGCGCCTTTCGCGTCTACGGAAAATATTCCGATCACGACGATACCAAAACGGCAAGCGGCAGCGCGGTCACGGATGGCTGGCACAAGACGCAGGCGGGTTTCCGGGCCGACTGGGACGGCGCGCAGGGCAAGGTCGCGGTCATGGGAAATATCTATGATGCGAATATCGGGCAGCCCGCGCCCGGCGCCGTCAACATAACGGGCCTCACTCCCACGCTCGGCGCCATCTCGGCCTCCGGCGCCAATCTCACTGCCGACTGGACCCATCGGCTGGAAGGCGGTTCCAGCGTCAATGTGCAGGCTTACTATGACCGCACCACCCGGAATGTGCCGCCTTTCTTTGACGAAACGCTGGATATTGTCGATCTGCAACTGCAGCACACGCTCAAGCCATGGGGCATGCATAGCGTGGTCTGGGGCGGCGGTTTCCGGCACGCCAGAGACAATGTCGCCAACGGCGCCATCATTTCCTTCCTGCCGGCTCTGGCGAACCAGAACTGGACCAATATTTTTGCGCAGGACGAGATGGCCTTGCGCGATGACTTGCGTCTGATCGTCGGTGCACGGGTCGAGCGTAATCCCTATACCGGCAATGAGTTCTTGCCGAATGCGAGACTGGCCTGGACGCCGGCCACGGGCCATCTGCTTTGGACCGCGGCGTCCCGTACCGTGCGCGCGCCTTCGCGCCTCGATGTCGATCTGTTCTTCCCGAGTTCAGGACCGCCTTTCATCCTGCGCGGCGGCCCCCAGGTGGTTTCCGAGGTGGCCAAGGTGTATGAAATCGGCTATCGCGGCACCATATCGCCGAAATTCAGCTGGTCGGTGACCGCTTTCCATAACATCTACGATAACCTGCAAACGCAGGAAACGGATCCCAGCCTCACCTTTGTCACGCTCGGCAGCACGATGGAGGGCAAGGCTACCGGCGTTGAAACCTGGGGCTCGTATCAGCTCACACAGGATTGGCGTTTAAGCGCCGGCCTGACCATGCTCGATGAAGTCCTGCGCTTGAAGCCGGGCAGCCTCGCCGCGGCCAATTCGCCCGATATCTCAGGGAGAAATCCCCAGCATACCTGGAGCCTGCGTTCATCATGGAACGTGACGCCAAGCTGCGAGTTCGACCTTGCCGTGCGCCGCGTCGCGGCGCTGACCTCGCCGGATGTTCCCGCATATACGGCGGTCGATGCGCGTCTCGGATGGAAGCTGCGCCCTGATCTTCAGCTTGCCGTCGTCGGCCAGAACCTGTTCGGCACCCAGCATGGCGAATTCAATCCGGTAGCCACGCGCAGCGAAATCCCGACTACCGTCGCCGTGACGTTGCTATGGAAATTCTGATCGTTTCCTGTAATTGCCTGGGCCGGCGATTACGATTGAGATGGTTTTTGTTTCTGGCGGCCTGCTTGCTTACTTCACTGGCCTGCGCGGTCAACGCGCAAAATTCGGGCAATGTCGAAATCCAGATCAAGGCCGCTTATCTGCTCAAATTCGGCAACTATGTCGAATGGCCGCCTGAAACCTTCACAGGCGCCGACAAATCGTTTCGGATCGGCATCGTAGGCGCCGATGAACTGGCCGACGAACTGGCGCAAATGGTCGTCGGCCGCGCCGTCAACGGCCGTCCCATTACCGTACGCAAGCTGCGGGCGGGGGAATCGACGAGCGATATGCATTTGCTGTTTATCGGTTATCCGCCCGGCGCCCGGCTGACGGATTTGCTGGCGCAGCTTCAGGGACGCCCCACGCTGGTGGTGACGGATTCGCAGGAAGCATTGGCATACGGCAGCATGATCAACTTCGTTGTGGTCGACGGCCGCTTGCGGTTTGAGGTAGCGCCGAAAAATGCCGCGCGCGGAAAAATCGATATCAGCGCCCGGCTGCTGGCCACGGCGTTCAAGGTAAAGGCCGAGCCATCATGAAACGTCTGCGCATGGCGACGATCCAGCACAAGGTGCTTGGCGTGGTGCTGTTGACCACGCTGGTGGCGGTCATCACCGCGCTGGGAGCCATCATTGCATACAGCTTCAAGACCGGTCACGACGATCTGATCAAGGATCTGGCCACCCAGTCCGAACTGCTTGGCCACATGACCGCCCCCGCGCTGACCTTCAACGACCGCAAACTGGCGGCGGAAAACCTCAGCCTGTTCCGCTTCCGTCCGACGCTGCGCGCCGCCGCGATTTACGATACGAATGGCGTGCTGTTCGCTACCTACACCGCCCCCGGCGATCGCGTGGTATTTCCGTCGCGGGCATTGCGCGACACCAGCTTCATCGAGGATACGGATCTCATCGTCTACAAGAATATTTACGATAACGGCGAGTTTCTCGGCACGGTCTATTTGCGCGACCGGTATCCGCTGCTCAAGAAGGCAGTCGGTTTTGTCGGCATCGCGGCCGTTGCGACGACCATCGCGATGCTGGTGGCGTTTTTGTTCAGCCTGCGTCTGCAGCGTCTGGTGACAGGACCGATTCTCGCCATTGCGCGGGTGGCGCGGGAAGTGGGCCAGAGCCGCGACTATTCCCAGCGCACGATCAAAGCCAGCAATGACGAAGTGGGGGTGCTGAGCGATTCGTTTAACGACATGCTCGCCCAGATGGAGTTCCGCACCGCTGAATTGCTGCACTCGAATCAGGAAATCGCGCGCGAGGCCACGCAACGTTCCGCCGCGCAGCAGGAAATCATGCGGCTCAACGAGGCGCTCGAAAATCGCGTGCGCCAGCGTACGGCGGAACTCGAAACGGCGAACGCGCATTTGCAGATTGCGAAAGCGTCGGCCGATGAGGCCAACCAGGCCAAGTCGGCCTTCCTGTCCAGCATGAGCCACGAACTGCGCACGCCGCTCAATGCGATTCTCGGCTTTGCACAACTGCTCACGTCGCAGTTATCGGAATCGCCAGGCAAGCGGGAGGAGTTTGTCGGCTTCATCCTCAAGGCCGGCAATCATTTGCTGGTATTGATCAATGAAATCCTGGATCTCGCAAAAATCGAATCGGGCACTTTAACGTTGTCGCTGGAACCCGTTGCGCTGCTCGATGTGATGCAGGAGTGCGAAAAAATGATTGCGCCGATAGCAGGCAAGCGCGCCATCACGTTGGCGTTCTCCGTGGACGGCAACGTCCATGTGACAGCGGATCGAACCCGGCTCAAGCAGATATTGCTCAATCTCCTTTCCAATGCGATCAAGTACAACCGGGAGGGCGGCTCGATTGAAATCAGTACAGTGGCCAGCGGCGAGTGCGTTCGCATCGCGGTCAAGGATACCGGCAATGGCTTGTCGCCGGCGCAGATCGAGCAGATTTTCCAACCCTTCAACCGGCTTGGGCAGGAAGTCGGCCCGGAAGAAGGGACCGGCATCGGATTGGTTGTCACCAAACGGCTGATTGAAATGATGAACGGTGAAATCGGCGTGGAAAGCGAGGTTGGCGCCGGCAGCGTTTTTTGGCTCACCTTGCAGGCGTGCGATACGGTACGCAACGGCCATGTGCCGGAACTGGAAAAGCTCGGCGCGATAGCGGCTGGCAACGGAAGTATGCCGACCGTGCACAGTATTCTCTATGTTGAAGACAATCCGGCAAATCTGAGATTGGTGCAGGAAATCATCAACTTGAGACCGGATTTTCATTTGCTGACCGCCTCGGATGCCGGGCTCGGCATTGAAATAGCGCGGGCGCATCAGCCCAGGCTGATCCTGATGGATTTGAATTTGCCGGGAATCAGCGGAATCGACGCATTGAAGAAATTGCAATCGGATACCTTGACGGCGCATATTCCGGTCATTGCCCTCACCGCCAATGCGATGCCGCGCGATATTGAGAGAGGATTGGCGGAAGGCTTCATCGGTTACCTTACCAAACCTATCGATATCGGCAGGTTCCTTACCGTCGTCGACCAGGCACTGGAAAAATATTCGGGCCGCACCGGGGCGGACGGATAAATCTTGGAGAAAGTTTCGTGAATATCGAACAAGGCATCTTCTCGGCGCGGATTCTGGTCGTGGACGATCAAGTGGCGAATGCCAAGTTGCTGGAATACGTACTGGCCGGCGCCGGCTATAACGCCGTGTCGTCGACGCTGGATTCGCGCATGGTCGGCGCATTGCATCAGGCCGATCCATACGACCTGATCCTGCTCGATCTCAACATGCCGTACATGAACGGTTTCGAGGTTATTGAGGAACTTAAACGCATAGAAACCGCCGGCTACTTGTCGGTGCTGGTGGTGACCGCCGAACCCGCGCACAAGATTCGCGCATTGCAGGAAGGCGCCAAGGATTTCATCAGCAAGCCCATTGACCATATCGAGTTGCTGACGCGCGTGCATAACATGCTGGAGATCCGGTTATTGCACAAGAACCTGCGCAAGTACAACGAAAGCCTGCAGAAGAAGGTGATGGAAGGTTTTATCGATCTGCACGCCGCAAAAGAAAAATTGGGTTATTTGAGTAACCACGACAACGTGACCGACCTGCCCAACAGCATCCTGCTGCGCGCGCAAGCGGGACATTCCTTGCTGGCGGCGCGTGAAGCCGGGCGGGTGATGGGTTTGCTGGTCATCGATCTGGCTCGGCTGCCGCTGATTCGCGGCACCCTGGGGGCCGAGGTTGAGCGGCTTCTGGTGAAAGAGGCCGCCCGCCGGCTGACGATATGGGCCGGCCCCGAGGATAGCGTGGCGCGCATCGGCGACGACAGATTTGCGATTGTCGCGGTCCGGCGCGAGTTGAAGGAACTGGCCCGGATAGCGGATGAAATTATTGCATCGCTGGACCGGCCATTCATCGCTGCCGGGCACGAGCTGCATCTGGGAACCTGCGTGGGCATCGCGGCCTATCCGGACAATGGCGACAATTTCGATCTGCTGGCGCAGTCCGCCGAAGCATCGGTGCGGCAGGCAATGGCGAGCAAAGATGAACGGTATTGTTTCTACACGCCCGAGATCAACCGGGATGCGCAAAAGCGGTTCAATACCGAACGGGAATTGCGGGTGGCGCTGGAGCGGTCCGAGTTTGTGCTGCACTACCAGCCGCAAGTGGAATTGCGTACGGGAAAAATCACGGCCGTCGAAGCCCTGATCCGCTGGAATCACCCGGAACGGGGCTTATTGCCGCCAAGCGAGTTCATCGGCATAGCCGAAGATACGGGTTTGATCCTCGCGATCGGCGAGTGGGTATTGCGGACCGCTTGCGTGCAAATGAAGGCATGGCACGACCAGGGCTTCAGCGGCTTGCGGATTGCCGTCAATCTTTCCGCGCGTCAGTTTGCCCAGCAAAACCTGAGCGGACTGGTCCGGGAAACGCTTACCCAAACGCGCCTTATGCCCTCCTGTCTGGATCTCGAACTGACGGAAAGCCTGATCATGACCGATGTCAAAAGAACGATCGGCATCTTGACGGAGCTCAGCGCACTGGGCGTGCAACTGTCGATAGACGATTTTGGAACCGGTTATTCCAGCCTGGCTTACCTGAAACGTTTTCCGCTGGACGTGCTCAAGATCGACCGCTCTTTCATCGACGATATTCCGGAAGACAAAAACGACGCGGCGATCGCCGACGCGATCATTTCGATGTCGCACAGCCTCGGCATGCGGGTCATCGCCGAAGGCGTTGAAACCGAAGCGCAATGCGAATTCCTGTCCCGGAAAATGTGCGATGAAATCCAGGGCTATCTGTTTTCCAGGCCGCTGGCGGCGGAAGAGCTGGAAGCCCTGCTGCGGGAGTCGCGAGGCTTGCCGGCGCACTTGCTGTGGGTTGACGAGCCGCCGCGCGAATCCAGATAGCCTGCCTGCCTGCCGGCCGTGCATCGGCCCTTTCGTAAAATCCTACAACACAATCCTATTTGAGCCGATAGCTGGGCCGAAAGCGAAAACGCGATCATCTCGAACGCGTCATTCACGTCATTTCACGTCATTTCGCGTCATTATCGGGTCACTCCGGGAAAAAAACTGAATCAATGCGTGCGCGGCCAAGCCAGGGGATAGAAGATGCCTGACATTCTGCAAGATATGCTTCGACCTCGCGGCATACAGGCCGAGCATATCCTCCATCTCTGGAATTTCACGCTGCTTTTATGCACCGTGGTATTCGTTGCGGTGCTGCTGGCATTTCTCTATGCCCTTTGGCGCGCGCCGCGCGCCGATGCGCATGCGGTGCCAGACGCGGCGCCGGCCGCAAATTCCGAGCGCCGCGTTCACCGCGTTATCGTCTGGGCGGCCGCATTGTCCGCCGCCGGGCTGATGACGCTGTTGGCGGCCGATGTGCTTACCGGCCGCGCGCTGGCCCAGTTGCCGACGGACGACGCCATCCATATCGAACTGGTCGGGCATGACTGGTGGTGGGAAGCCAATTATGAGGACCAGGATCCCGCGCGCCGCTTTACCACCGCCAACGAATTGCATCTTCCCGTCGGCCGGGCCGCCATCATTACTTTGCACAGCGCCGACGTGATCCATACCTTATGGATACCGAATCTGCACGGCAAGAAAGACCTGATTCCCGGGCGCACCGCGGAAATCAGGCTGCGCGCGGACCAGGCCGGCGTCTATAGCGGGCAATGCGCGGAGTTTTGCGGCATGGAACACGCGCGCATGGCCTTGTCCGTGATAGCGGAAGCGCCCGATCGCTATGAAGCCTGGGCCGCGGCGCAGCGCCGGCCGGCGTCGGCCGCCAGCGCCGGGACAGGGCAGATCGAGCATGGAATGCAAGTATTCACCGATCACTGCGCCGGTTGCCACACCGTCCGCGATACTGCCGCGAAGGGCCGGCTCGGCCCCGACCTCACGCATCTGGCCAGCCGCCAGACCATCGCCGCCGGCATATTGCCGAACCGCCGCGGGCAACTGGCGGCCTGGGTTGCCGACGCGCCGTCGTTCAAGCCCGGCACCAGCATGCCGCCGAGCACATTGAGCCCGGACGATCTGCAGGCGCTGCTGGGCTATCTGGAGGCTTTGAAATGAACGGCGGCAAGCTCGACCCCACCGCGGCGCCCGCGCTGCCGGATCCGCAATCGGAAGCGGCCAACCTGGAGCGCACCTGGCGCGATCCGCCGGGATGGCGGGGCTGGATTTGCGCCATCAATCACAAGACCATCAGCCGCCGCTTCATGCTCACCACCTTCGCCTTTTTCGTCATGGGCGGCATCCTCGCATTGCTGATGCGCCTGCAACTGGCGCAGCCGTCCAGTACGCTGATCGGCCCGCGCCTGTACAACCAGCTGTTCACCATGCACGGCACCACCATGATGTTCATGTTCGCGGTGCCGGTGATGCAGGCGGTGGCGATTTATCTGGTGCCGTTGATGATCGGCGCGCGCAGCGTGGCTTTCCCCCGCATGAACGCCTTTGCTTATTGGATATTCCTGTTCGGCGGTGTGATGCTGTACGCGGCATTTTTCGCCGGCAGCGGGCCGGATGGCGGCTGGTTCGCTTATGTGCCGTTGACCACCGCGCAATTTTCGTCCGGCAAGGGCATCGATTTCTGGGCGCAGATGATTACCTTCACGGAATTGTCGGGCTTGATGGAGGCCATCGTCATCATTACCACGATCCTGAAAATGCGCGCCCCCGGCATGAGCTTGAACCGCATGCCCCTGTTTGCCTGGGCCATGCTGGTCACTTCCTTCATGGTGCTGTTCGCGATGCCGGCGATCATGCTCGCCAGTACCGCGCTGATCACGGACCGGCTGGTCAGCACGCAGTTCTACACCACCGATAACGGCGGCGATGCTTTGCTCTGGCAGCACCTGTTCTGGTTTTTCGGGCATCCCGAGGTCTATTTCATCTTCATCCCGCCGCTCGGATTTATCTCGACCATTATCCCGACGTTTGCGCGCCGGCCGGTCGTCGGCTATGCCGCGATGGTGCTGTCGCTGATCGCTACCGGATTCCTGGCCTTCGGCCTGTGGGTGCATCATATGTTCGCCACCAATCTGCCTGAATTGGGCAAAACCTTTTTCACCGCCGCCAGCCTGGCGATCGCGCTGCCCAGCGCAGTGCAAATATTCTGCTGGATCGCCACCTTATGGACCGGCCGCCTCAACTTCAAGACGCCGCTGCTGTTCGTGCTGGCCTTTTTCTTCATCCTGGTGCTGGGCGGGCTGACCGGCCTGATGCTGGCATCGGTGCCGCTCGATATCCAGTTGCACGATACCTTCTTCGTGGTCGCGCATCTCCACTATGTGCTGCTCGGCGGCGGCGTGTTTCCGCTGTTCGGCGCGTTCTATTACTGGTTCCCGAAATTCACCGGGAAGATGCTGAACGAACGGCTCGGGCGCTGGAATTTCTGGCTGTTCTTCATCGGCTTCAATGTGACGTTTTTCCCCATGCACTGGCTCGGCATGCACGGCATGCCGCGCCGCGTCTATACCTATCCCGCCAAAATGGGATGGGGAGACATGAACATGGCGGCCACCATCGGCGCCTTCCTGATTGCATTGAGCGTGCTGTTGTTCATCATCAATGTCGTGCGCAGCTGCCGCAAAGGCGTGCAGGCCGCGGCCGATCCGTGGGGCGCCGGCACCCTGGAATGGAGCATGCCCTCGCCGCCGCCGGCGTGCAACTTCGATCGGGTGCCGGTGGTGCATGGCCAGTATCCCCTGTGGCAGCCGGGCGGCACGCCATCGCACGTGCGGGGGCTGTCGGATATTCAACGCGAAGTGCTGATCACCTCCATCGCCGACGCGGTACCCGACCATCGCCTGTCGCTGCCGTCATCCTCGCCATGGCCCTTTATTTCGGCGCTGGCGGTGACGGTGCTGTTCATCGGTTCCATCTTTACGCCATGGGCTGTGGTATGGGCCGCCATCCCCGTGGCGGCGGCGACCACCATATGGTTCTGGCCGAAGCGTTCGACCACCGCCCTGCATAACAAAAGCGAGGTGCGGCCATGACCGATCGAGCCGAAGCGCGGCCGCGCGATGACGCCGGTGGCGGCGGCGCGATGTTGGTCGGCGATTTGCCCACCTACGCCTTCGGTGCGCGCAGCACGATGTGGTGGGGCACCATGGGCCTGATCGCCATCGAAAGCACGGTATTCGCGCTGGCCGTCATGATGTATTTTTATCTTCGCAGCCATACGCCGTCATGGCCGCCGGATCATGCCGCGCCCGATCTGGCCTGGGGCACGCTCAATACGCTGATCATGCTGGCCAGCTGCGTGCCGAATTGGTATACCAAGCGCGCCGCCGAGCGATTGGATCTAAAGCGCGTGCGCATCGGCATGTGCGCCTGCATGTTGTTCGCCGTACTGTTCCTGGCCGTGCGGGTATACGAATTCGGCGCGCTCAATGTGCTCTGGAACGATAACGCCTATGGCTCCGCGGTATGGATGCTGATGGGCCTGCACACCACCCATCTGATTACGGATGCCTACGATACGCTGGTGCTGGCGGTCCTGTTTTTTACCGGGCCGCTGGAGGGCAAGCGTTATGTGGATGTCAGCGAAAACGCGGCTTACTGGTATTTCGTGGTGGTGAGCTGGATTCTTATTTATGCCGTCATTTATTGGGGCGCGCGCCTGTAGCGCACGGAGATCATGACGATCCGGCTTTCGCTTCTTCCCATGCGCAGACCGCTTGCCTTATGCGTGCTGCTGACAGCCTGCGCGGCGGCCGCGGCGCATCCCTTGCAATCGCCGCTGACGGATAGTTTGGGCTGGCATGTCGATCCCCTGGTCGGCGCTTGCCTGTCCATATCGTTGCTGCTGTATGCGATCGGGGCGGTGCGCCTGTTGCGGCGTTCCGGCGCCGGACGGCAAGGCTTGTGGCGTCAGATCGGCTTTTTCGCCGCCGGCTGGCTGACGCTGGTCGCGGCGCTGATCTCGCCCATCGACGCGGCGGGAAGCGTCTCGTTCGCCATGCACATGATCCAGCACGAGCTGCTGATGATCGTCGCCGCGCCCTTGCTGGTGCTGTGCCGGCCGCTCGGCTTTTGGGTCTGGTCGTTGCCGCATGCCTGGCGCAAGGCGATCGGCGCGACTGTCCAGACGGGCGTCATCCGGGCGGCCTGGCGTACGGTCACCAGGCCGCTCAATGCATGGATAGTGCATTTCGCGGCGCTTTGGCTGTGGCACGCGCCTTTTCTGTTCCAGGCCGCTTTGCGCAACGACAATGTCCACGCGCTGCAGCATGCCTGTTTTCTGTTTTCGGCGCTGCTGTTCTGGTGGGCAGTGCTGCGGGAATTGATGGGCGGTCCGCGGCGCGGCATGTCCATCGTCTATTTATTTACGACCATGATGCATACCGGTGCGCTGGGCGCCCTGTTCGCCATGTCGGCCACGATCTGGTATCCGGACTACGGCGCCAGCGCCTCGCGCTTCGACCTGTCGCCATTGGAAGATCAGCAATTGGGCGGGCTGATCATGTGGGTGCCGGGCGGCCTTGCGTATGTCATCGCGGGGCTGGTCCTGTGCGCGGGATGGCTGCTGCCGCAGACCCGCCCGGCTTCGCTGGAGCGTGCGAAATGACGGCCTTGCGCGCAATCGCCGCGGCGTTGCTCGGCCTCGCGCTGACGGCATGCGGGCAGGAGGGTACGCAAACGCCGCCCGGGCCGGTAACGGGCGACCCGCGGTCCGGAAAAAGCCTGCTGGCCGATTACGGCTGCGCGGCCTGCCACCGCATCAAAGGCATCGATCCGCGGCCGGGCCTGGTCGGGCCGCCCCTGGAAGACATTGCGAAAACCAGTTATATCGCAGGCGTGCTGCCCAACACCGAAGACAACATGGTGCGATGGATCCAGCATCCCCGCCAGGTCAGCCCGGGAACGGCAATGCCGGATCTGGGCGTAAGCGCGGCGCAGGCCAGGGATATGGCCGCCTATCTTTATGGGCAATGAAAACGACTCTTTGGATTTGGATATAAACGTGCGCATCTTTCATCGCAAACCGCGTTCTTCAACAGCGCCGGCGCCAATGCCGGACCGGAGACGCCTTGTCGTGCGTACGATTCTGGCGACGCTGCTGGCCTGCGTGTGTTTGCTGGCAATCGGCGGCGCTGTCGCGGTTCAGGCCGGCTGGTACAACGTGAGCGCAATCATCCAGCACTGGCAGCCGGTCTACAGCCTGACCGAATATACGGTGAAGAAATCGGTGCAGCGCCGGGCGCAGGGCATCGTGGCGCCGCCGCTGGGAGACGACATGGTATTGCGCGGCCGCGAAGTTTACCGGACCAGTTGCCTGGAGTGCCACGGCGCGCCGGGTGTCGCGCCCGGCGATCCGGGCAAGAGCATGCAGCCGCTGCCGAGTCCGCCGGCGATTGTTGCGCAGCGCTGGAAGCCCGAGGAAACGTACTGGATCATACAGAACGGCATCAAGATGACCGGCATGCCGGCTTGGGAATACCGGCTCGGCGAACAGGATATCTGGGCCATCGTCGCCTATCTGGACCGGCTGCCGCTGGAGCAGGCCCAGCCTTTGGCATCGTCCGCGCCGCCGGCGCCGGCGGGAAACATCCCGGGCAATGCCGAGCGCGGCCGGATTGCGTTGACGCAGTATGCCTGCCAGTCCTGCCATATCATTCCCGGCATTCCCGGTTCGGATATCCATGTCGGCCCGGCATTGAAGGAATATAAAAACAGGCGGTATATCGCCGGCTATTTATCGAATACCCCCGACAATCTGGCGCTGTGGATCCGCTTTCCGCGCCATATCAAAGCCCTCAGCGCCATGCCCGAAATGGATGTTTCCGAAACCGATGCCCGCGATATTGCCGCGTACCTGAATAGCCGCTAGGCGGTATTGGCCCTATGGAACCGCTGTTTCAAATCAGGGGCGACAGGGGTATTGCGTTTATGTTCCGTTTCCTGGAAACGTTTCCGTATCAGCATGGCAATGCGCTCGTCTATTTGTTTTCCTTCCAGGAAATCGTCGATATCCGAATAGGTCAGGCCCAGGGCATCCTCGTCGGGTTTCATCGGGGCCAGGGTTTCCAGGTCCGCGGTGGGTATCTTGTTGACCAGCGTATCGGGAGCGCCGAAACGCCTGGCCAACGCGCGCACCTGGCGCTTGGTCAGTCCCGACAAGGGAAGGATGTCGCAGCCGCCGTCGCCGTATTTGGTAAAGAATCCCGTCAAGGCCTCGGCTGCGTGATCCGTGCCGATGACCAGGCCTTTGGCGTCTCCGGCAATCCCATATTGGGCGATCATGCGCTGGCGCGCCTTGATATTGCCGAGGATGAAATCCTTGTCGCTGTCCGTTGTTTTATTCAGCGCTTCCACAGCCAGCGCCGCCAGCATGGCATCGCTGGCCGGCTTGATATCGACGGTGACGACAGCGTCGGGGCCGATGATTTTCAGCGATTGCTGCGCGTCGGCTTCATCGCGTTGCCGGCCGTAAGGCAGCCGCACGGCGATAAATTTGGCGGGATGCCCTTTGGCGCGCGCTTGCACCGCGGCCTTCTTCGCCAGGAATCCCGCCGTCAAGGAATCCACGCCGCCGCTGATGCCGAGGATCAGGGAATAACGGGCGGCCTGTGTCATCGCATCGACCAGGAAAGCCGTGCGGCGGGCGATCTCCTCGTCAATATCGATGGAAGGGGAGACCCCGAGAAGTTCGATGATGTCTTTTTGCTGCGCACTCGGCTTGGAGGTATCCATGATGTGTCCTTGCTGAAAATCCGACATGGCTGTGATTCGGGTAAAAGCGGTGTTCGGCAAACCCGTCATCGGGACGCCGCAGGCGCATCTCGGTTCTCCAGGACCAGCCGGATCGGGACCGCTTTCACTGCCGGCACCTTGCTTTCCCTGGCGTGGTGATAAAGAGGGATCAAGGGGTTAAGTTCGGGGTAATAGCCCATGACGCATCCCGGAGGAATATCGAATGCCTGAATCCGGAGCGTGCCGACGCTGCGATGTGCATGGTCGTCGGGGGCGGTATTTACCGTTACCGCCGTCACCATCGCGCCTTCCCGCAAATGCAGCCTGTCGATGTCCGCGCGGTTCATCAGCAACACGCGGCGGGTGCCGTGCACGCCGCGGAACCTGTCGCTCAATCCATATACCGTCGTATTGAACTGGCTGTCGCCGCGCGTTGTCATCAAGCGCAGGACTTCGCCGCCGGGCGCCGGCATGTCCGGGTCGGAATCCAGGCCGGCCGGGGCGAAGAAATTGGCTTTTCCATTCGGTGTCTTCCATTTGCGTTCGCGCGCATCCAGAGGGCGGGCGAAGCCGCCGGGGGTCCACATGCGCTGGTTGAAATCGTGAAAAATATCCGGATAAGTGCGTTCAATGGCATCGCGTATTGTTGAATAATCCGCGACCCAGCCTCGCCAATCCGCATGCGGGTTTGGGGGCAGGAGCCTGCTTGCCAGTTCCCCGATGATCGCGACTTCCGACAACAGGTTCGGCGAAGCGGGCTCGGCCAGGCCGCGCGACCCGTGCATGCAGCCGGTACTGTCCTCCACCGAGACTGCCTGCTCGCCGCTGGCCTGGCGGTCGATTTCTATGCGGCCCAGGCAAGGCAGGAGAAACGACTTCTTGCCGTGGATAAGTGCGCTGCGATTGAGCTTGGTGAGGATCTGCACGGTCAGCGGAATCTCGCGCCAGGCCGGTTCGATGCGGCCGTGATCCGGCACCGCGCGAACGAAATTGCCGCCCAGCATGATAAATGCGGACACCTTGTGCGCCAGCACCGCCTCGCATGCCTCGACGGTATTCCAGCCCTTCTTCGCGGGCGGCTCGAAATGGAACTGCTGCCGGAGTTTATCCATGGGCACCAGTTCGGGCTTCTCGGTAATCCCCACGGTACGTTGGCCCTGGACATTGGAATGTCCGCGGATAGGGCAGATGCCGGCGCCCGGCTTGCCCATGTTGCCCCGCAACAGCAGCAGATTGGTCAGCATGTGGATTGCCTGCACACCCTCGCGGTGCTGGGTGACGCCCATGCCGTACATCAGCATCACCGCGTTGGCCTTGACGTATGTTTTCGCCGCTTGTTCCAATTCATCGCGGCCCACCCCCGATATCCGTTCGATCTCTTCCCATGAAGCCGCGCGCACCGCCGCTGCCAATTCGTCGAAGCCGTGCGTATGCGCCGCGATGAAATCGGCGTCCACGATTCTTTTCGCGCCGGCCGCGCGGGCGAGATCGTCGGCCTCGACGATCCATTTGATCATGCCGGTCAGTGCGGCGATATCGCCGCCGACCTTGATCTGCACATATTGGGTGCTGACATCCGTATGCGCCGGCGTCAGCATCTCCACGGGCGACTGCGGATTGACGAAACGCTCCAGGCCGCGTTCGCGCAGCGGATTGAAGGTAACGATCGGCACGCCGCGTTTGCGCACATCCTCCAGCTGGTGCAGCATGCGCGGGGCATTGGTGCCGGTATTGTGGCCGAAGAAGAGAATGCAATCGGTATGCTGGAAATCGTCCAGCGTGACGGTCCCGACCGGGACGCCGATGCTTTTGGGGAGCGCCACCGAGGTCGATTCATGGCACATGTTGGAACTGTCCGGCAGGTGGTTGTTGCCATACATGCGCGCCATCAGCTGATATAAATATGAGGCCTCCAGCGAAGCCCGCCCGGATGAATAGAACACCACGCTTTCCGGATCCATGGTCTTCAACTCGGCCGCAATCGCATCGAAGGCCTCGCTCCATGCCACGGGCAGGTATTTGTCCGTGACGGGATCGTAGCGAAGCGGGTCGGTCAGCCGGCCTGCGGCTTCCAGTTCCATGTCGGTCCATTGTTCGAGTTCGGCGACGGTATGTTGCGCAAACAACGCCGGATCGGCGCGTTTCGACGTGATCTCCCACGCGGTTGCCTTGGCGCCGTTTTCGCAGAACTCGAAGACATGGGGATCGGCCGGCTTGGCCCAGGAACAACTGACGCAGGCAAAACCGTCGGGCTTGTTTTGTTTGGACAGGATGCGGGGGCCTTTCAACATCACCTTTTCCTGCAGCAGGATGGAGCCGAGTGCGTGCACCGAACCCCAGCCGCCGGCGGCATTGGTGTATTCATCGAAAGTTGCCTTGCGCGGATCGTCTTTATTTTCCATGTTCATGTCGCATGATGTAAAAAATGCGTCCCGGCAGCCAGAATGCATCCTTGGAATGAAATACATCATAGGCACTGCTTCCGGTAACGGCCATCGGACAAGGAATTAATCGCGCGTAAGAAAAGGCCTTAGGCGCATTGGAGAAGGAAGCCGGGCAACCATAAAAGCCTGGCAGTCCGACACCACATCAGCCACATGTCCTATTGGACGGCGCCAAACCGTTACATAAGATATGCAGACTTGTTCGCTTTGGGGAGGAATGGGTGATGACACAGAAGAAATTTCTCTACGATCCTGAACGCCAGTGCTATTGGTTCGAAATTTCGGGTGATACCGGTGTCGTTAAGGCGGCCGTGAGCTTCAAGACGCTGCAGTTCAATTTCAAGGCAGTCAACAATCCCGCCAGCATGCGGCGCGCATGCGTCCTCAATGAGGGGCTTTTCAGGAAAATCGCGGCATTGAAACTGAAAAGAGGCGACCGGCCGGTAATAGAGTGCTTCGATCCGGAAATCGAAGATATCGGCCCCGGCATTTAGCCGCATTCAAATAGCGGAAAACCGGCGCCGTGGCATCCCTGTACAAAGGCTGCCGGCGCCGGATTCAGCTTCCTTGGGATTGCACTTCCGGGTCTGCGAAATCGGGATCCATGCCCATTTCCGCCCCCGTAGTCGGGTCAACTTTTGGATTCGAAAGGGTGCGCTCCGCCATCAGATTCAACTGAGATGCTTCCTGCTCGCTCAATTCGACCGTGGCATTGCCTTCACCGCCATCGACGGCCAGTTGCTCGTTCGGGTCGGAGACGAAGGTCCATTGCGGCCCCTCGTTCCAGGATCCGCGCGTGTCGCCGGGACCTTGGGACATATTGAAATAAACGTTTGAAAAACGCGGATCGCCCGGCGCCTTGCCGGGCGGGAAATTCGGCTCGATGGAATAGAGGGCTTTCTCAAACGATTTTTGATGCGCGATCTCTCGCGTCATCAGAAAGCCGAGCGCTTCCTTGACGCCCGGATCGCTGGTCAGATTGATGAGCCGTTCATAGACGATTTTGGCGCGCGCCTCCGCGGCGATGTTCGAGCGCAGGTCGGCGGTCGGTTCGCCTATCGTATCGACATACGCCGCAGTCCAGGGAACGCCGGCGGAATTGACCAGCGGCGCGCCGCCGCCATATAGCACTTGCGTGAGGTGGCTGTCGTTGCCGGCGCCGGTGATCGAACGGTAGATTTCGCCTTCTTCTTCCGCACCCTCCGCAAGGCGGCCCTTGGCGCCTTTGTTGAGCATAACAACGATATTGCCGATCACTTCCAGATGGCTGAGTTCTTCCGTTGCGATATCGAACAGCATATCCTTGCGGCCCGGATCGTCTTCCGCGACGGCCTGCGTGAAATAGCGGCAGGCCGCGGCCAGCTCGCCCTGCGGGCCGCCGAATTGCTCCAGCATCAAATTGGCCAGGCCCGGATTGGTTTCGCTGACGCGGACGGTATATTGCAAACGTTTGTTATGCGCAAACATAATTTCTCCTCAAGTTGACCGGAAAGAGAAAAGGGGCTTGCGCCCCTTTTCGGCTACTACACTATTTTTGCTGGCCACCGTGGCTATTCTGGCCGCCTTTACGTCCTGCTTCGCGAGCCTCTTCCGAACTGAATTCATGTCCGGTGCCTTTTTCATGGGAAGCCTTGCCGCCCTGGCTTGCGATTTCGCGCTGTTTGTCTTCGTCCATCGACGCGAAACCGCGGTTGCTTGTATTGGATTGATTCGATTGATTGGCTTGATTACTCATCGGTTTTCTCCTTGGTGAATGATTGAATGCGGCATGAAGCAAGGAAATGCTTGCAGCCACGATTGGATTCTAGGAGACCCGCGCGGCGGCTTCTATCGCCGGGATTCCCGAAATGGCGAAAGGCGATTCTGTCAGACCTGTCCGTTTTTTATGAAGACGAGCTTGGCATCCGGCGTCTGCCGATGCGGGGAGAAAACAGGGTGGCGAACAGACGGAATTCTGTGCTGTCGTCTGCGCAAGCGGTGCGCTGACAAATTTTATCCGACATGGCGTAGAGGCATTGCCCGGCTGTCGCCGCCTCGATCTTTCGATAGCATGAAGATCCATCCGAGGGCGGATAAAGAAGTCGTTTCTATGAGGAGAGCGCGATGTTGGCAATGGATTTCAGAGGCCCCTACCGGGTGCGTGCAAGGCAAAAGCAGGATCCCGTAATCGAACATCCGAACGACGCCATCGTGCGCGTGTCGCGTTCCTGCATATGCGGTTCCGACCTCCATCTTTACCACGGCATGGTGCCGGACACGCGGGTGGGCAGCACCTTCGGCCACGAGTTTACCGGCTTCGTGGAGGAGGTGGGCCCGGGCGTAAAGAACCTGAAGGTAGGCGACCATGTCCTGGTTCCATTCAATATATTCTGCGGCGCCTGCTATTTTTGCCGGCGCGAGCTTTACAGCAATTGCCATAACACCAATCCGGAAGCGACCGCCGTGGGCGGCATATACGGCTATTCGCATACCGCCGGCGGCTATGACGGCGGCCAGGCGGAACGGGTGCGGGTGCCGATGGCGGACATCGGACCGGTGGTCATCCCCGACGACATCGACGTCGACAATGCCGTATTGCTGACCGACGCCTTCCCCACCGGCTACCAGGCGGCGGAAATGGGCGATATTCACGAAGGCGATACGGTGGTTGTATTCGGTGCCGGGCCTGTAGGCCTGTTCGCCGCCAAGTCAGCGTGGCTGTTCGGGGCGGGCCGTGTGATCGTGGTGGACCATATCGAATACCGTCTCGATTTCGCGAAGCGTTTTGCGCATTGCGAGACCGTCGATTTCAGGGAGGTGGGCGACATGGCCATCCATATCAAGAAGATGACCGACTGGCTGGGCGCCGACGTCTGCATCGACGCCGTCGGCTGCGAAGCGGCCGGCAGCGTGGTCCAGTCCATTACCGGGCGCTATATGAAGATGCAGGCAGGCGCGGCCACGGTGCTGCACTGGGCAATCAATTCGGTGCGCAAGGGCGGCACGGTATCCATTGTCGGCGTGTACGGCCCGACCTTCAATGCGGTGCCGATCGGCAATGCATTGAACAAGGGGCTGACGCTGCGCATGAACCAGGCCAGCGTCAGACGCCATGTGCCGCGGCTGATCGAACACATCCAGGCCGGCCATATCGATCCGAAGCAAATCATTACGCACCGGGTGCCGCTGGAAGACGTATCCGATGCGTACCATATTTTTTCCAGCAAACTGGACAACTGCATCAAAGCCGTGCTGATACCGCCGAACGCGCCCATCGCAAGACGGCGTCCCGCATTGACAGGAGCTTGAGATGAAGACAGATATTGAACATGACATGGTGTATCCCATTGCCGGCGAGGAACTGAAAGCCGATGGCAATCCGGACGGCCAGGCAATGACGAACGGCGAGGACAGCGGGGCCGGCGTCGCGCACTCGCACAATAATTCGAAGTTCAGCAGCATCCCTGGCTGGGGTACCGACCTGGCGCGCAATCGTCCGCGCAATATGCAGCCGGAAGAGCCGCATCCGATCGGCGCGCAGGAACCCTTGGCGGAGCAAGTGCCAAAGGTGGAGGTGTTCCACTCCACGGAGCGGCCTGGGTTGACGCCATTGTTCGGCACCAGCGCGCCGCCTTCGGGAATGAGCGGACTGCTGCGCCGCATGGCTTACAAGCAGAGCGAAAACGACATCCGGCGCTGGCTGATGCTGCTGTTTTCGGATCGCGTCAACGTGGTGGAAGGTCTCGGCGCGGATTTGCGCGAGGGAAAAATCCCGAATGTTTTTGAGGAAATGGGGCTGCGTGCCGAATGGCAGTACAACCGGGCGGGACTGATGCGCAAGGCGGCCGCGACGGCGGTTGTTTTTGGTTTGGCTGCGTATGTGATGGGGAAACGGCGGCGCTGACCTGATCCGGCTATCGCCGCACTTTGACGCCCAGGCGCCGCCGTCCAAGCCTCCTAGGCTGGTTGCAGAGCATTGTTCATCAGCTCATCGAGCTTGTTCGAATCCAGCCCGATCGGCTCGCCCGTCTTGCGGTGGCGCCGATGCGGTAACGCCAATTCCGCGGCCCTGCGCACATCGGCCGGCGTGACGGCATCGCGGCCATCGAGCGCCGCCAGCGCGCGCGAGGCCTTGTTCATGACGATGTCGGCACGCAGGCTGGCGACATCGAATTCACAGCACAGATGGCTGATCAACAGCAGTGTTGCGTCGTCCGTCTTGATCTGCGGCAGCAGGCACTGCGCGTCGTAGATCTGGCGGCGCATCTCCACCTGTTCCTTGTACCAAGATTTGATAAAGCCTTCCGGATCGGCATCGTAAGCAAAGCGGCGCCGGACCACTTCGGCGCGCTTTTGCTTGTCGCGCGTGGCGTGCACGTCGACCATCAGCGCAAACCGGTCCAGCAGTTGCGGGCGCAGATTGCCTTCCTCGGGATTCATGGTGCCGATCAGCGTGAAACGCGATGGATGATTCAGCCCGATACCGTCGCGCTGCACGTTATTGACGCCCATTGCGGCCACGTCCAGCAGAATATCGACCATGCGGGCCGGCAGCAGATTGACTTCGTCGATATACAGCACGCCACGGTGCGCCTCCGCCAGCACGCCGGGCCGGAAGGCATGTTCCGGCGGGCCGCCCCGCGCGACTTGCTCCATATCGAGCGAACCGGTCAGGCGCTCTTCCGACGCGCCCAGCGGCAAGGTGACAAACCGCACGCTGCTGGCCAGCGGATCTTCCGGATGTTCCACATTGCAGACCGGGCAAACGGCGGCGGGCGCGTCCGGATCGCAGCGGTATTGACAGCCATCCCGGTGCGTGATGGCCGGCAGCACGGCAGTCAAGGCGCGCGCGGCGGTACTCTTGGCGCTGCCCTTGTCGCCAACCACCAGCACGCCGCCGAGCGTGGGATCGACCCCGCACAACATCAGCGCGGTTTTCATGCTTGTTTGCCCGACGATGGCGGTGAAAGGGTAATAGTTAGGATAAGCAATCATCAGACGACCTTATGGTGTAGTTCTTTAAATTTTCCGGATATTGAGAAATACGGCTTTGCCGGGATGATATCACCCTGATAATTTCGACGGGAAATCATTGGGTAAAGTTGGCGGCAATATTGGAAACTATGTGGGGGGGGGCTGATCGCGGGCGAGCTGGCGCGCGCTTTTCGATTTGATGCAGAGTCATCAAGACGACATGGAGTCGACTTTGGTCATCAACGCGTCGAATTGAAACGGTTTGCGCAGAACGGAATAAATGCCGATGGAATTGATCAACTCCGGCGTTGAGCTCATGAAAATAAAAGGTATATTCCTGCTTCGATCGGCATTTCTCACCAAATCGAATAACTCGCTTCCGCTCATCCCCGGCATCCAGTAATCGGACAATATGACATTGGGTATCATGATGCGAAGCATTTCCCATGCTTGCTGACCGTTTTTCGCGCGTGTTACCTCATAACCGCCCAGGTTAAGCGCTACTTCGATGACGTCGAGCAAGTCCGACTCGTCATCAACTATTAAAATGCTTTTGCTCATATTTTCTCCGTGACCGACCATTACATTGTTCTTCCTGGTTCGCCATAGGCGAAACACTTTTAATATGTAGGACAACACATCAATGCAGGGGCCTGACTCGGGGAATGACGACAGTAAATATTGTTCCGGTCGGATCGCGCGACTCGACACCTATCGTGCCCTCGTGCGCCGAAGTGATTTTTTTTGCAATATATAAGCCTAGCCCAAGGCTCGTTGTGGCGCGTTCCGTCTGCTCGGTTGTAATTGCCAACTGCACCATGGGATCGAAAATCGCGTCAATGGCCTCCTTCGGGATCAGCGCGCCGGAGTTTTGAATAGCGATGGTCGCGCTGTCGGCGTCCGACGACAGGGTCATTGTCACGGGCAGTTCATCGCCCCGATATTGGGCTGCGTTATTAAGAAGATTGGTGAATACCTGCTGCAGCCGTATTCGATCGAAGCAGCCGGTGACGGACTTCCGGTCGTCAAATATAAAAGAGCAGCGAGGGTGAACCGCGGATGCGTCGGCTACTGCCGATCGGCAAATTTCCGACATATCGGATTCGGCAAACGCCATCGGCATTTCCCCTCCCAGCTCAGCCCGCGCATATTCCAGCAGATCGTTGATCATCGAATTCATGATCGAAGCGCTGCGTTTGATGCGCGGGGCCAGCAATGCAGCAGCTTCTTTTGTTATCCCGGGCTGGCCCAGAAGGCTCCCGGAAAGGGCGATGGTTGCGAGGGGGTTGCGCAAATCATGGCCAAGGATGGCAAGGAAGGTATCTTTGGCTCGCGCCGCCTGGGCGGCATAAGTGACGACAGACTCGGCGAGTGCCTGATCAATGGCCTCATTGAATCGGATCAGATCGGCACTGTGCGCGGGCGTCAGTTCATTTCCCAAGGCAAACCAGAGACGCTGCACGGTTGCGCGCAGCGCGCGGTATTCGGCGGTCAGCTGCAATAAGGTGAATCCATCGTGTGTCTTGCGGTTCCATGGATCGACGCGCCGCTGGCGACAGCGTTTTCCGGCGACAGGCCTTGTGATTTTCTCTGTTGTTGCTCGGCGCTCTGGTGCGTGTCGATATCCAGGGCAATAGCCCGAAGTATCTGTTCGGCATGATCCCGGACTTCTTTCTTCGACAGTACTCCTTCCAGTTCCAGCGTTCTTGCAAATCGGTCCCATTCGGCCAGGACTTGCTGCATGTTGGTAATGATGAATGTCGAGAGTTTCATATGATCCAGGGTGGCGGCGGATTGCCGTAACTGGACAGGGTGGGGGAAATGCCTTTTAAAAGCAAATAAAGGTTTCGATAGATATCAATCCGCCCGAGTCCTCTTATCTAGACCATTGCTGGAAGCACCGGGAATCTCCCGGAATTCCGCTTGCAAGCGAAATTCGCTCAGGCGGCGCGGCGCATGCGCCGCGCAACCCCGCCTTCGCCCCGCGCCCAGGTTTGGCCGCTGTTTAGATTCCCGCCGCCTCCACCACCAATAAAAAAGGCCACCCAGCGGGTGACCTTTAAATTGATGGTGGAGGCGGCGGGAATCGAACCCGCGTCCAAAAGTACTAAACAGGCAGTTCTACATACTTAGTGCTGTCATTTGATTTAATCCTGACACCGCGGACGCACACGCTGCGGCAAGACGAGTCACCTAAATTTAACCGTGAACCAAGTAACCCGGCCCAAAGCGATTCCTTGTTTATGACTCTGCGTACTGTTTCCAGCCCACCCCAAGGAAAAAAGTGGTGCAGAGCTAGCCGGTATTAAGCGGTTAGGGGTAGATTAAGCTGCCAGAGCGAACTTGTTGCTGTTCGCAGAGGCACCGAAATCTTTTACAGTGTTTGCATTTAAGCAGTTCTGGATGTATTTACGAGGTAACCAGTCCTCGGTATGCCCTGTTCTGCGTTGCAACCTCTGTCGAAACCAGGTCGCCCCCAGACCGAACATTATAACGCAGTGCGTTCCAGCCCGCTTCCCGTCATTTCAACGAGAAATCCACCCGCGTCGCGGCGCCTTTGTCGCTGATGCCTTCGGCGGTCAGTTTCGGCGCCACCAGATACACCCGGTCCTGCGGGATTTTGGCGGTCTCATCCAGGTATTTCCGCACGGCATCGGCGCGGTGCAGCGCCAGTTCGCGCAGTTCAGGCGGGCCGACCGGGGTGTTTTCCAGGATCAGGCGCTCCATTTCTTCCGGCGGCAGCGATTTCGAAAAGCCGATTACGTTCTTCGGCTTGGCGAATTTTTCGTTCTTATATACGGCTTCCAGATATTTGGCGCGGTCGGCGTCGTTCAGGGTGACGGCGTCGCGTGTCTTCAAATCGCGCTGTTTCAGTTGCTTTTCCTTGTCGTCCAGCGATGCGCGGCGCAAGCCGTTGGTGTCGGCGATCGGGTCGACGCGGCCGATGATGTCCAGTTTCAGGGCCGGACGGTCGTTCAGGGCCTTGGTCAGTTTTTCCAGTTTCTGTTCTGAGGCAGTGGTCAATGCGTCGCTGCCGGGCGCGAATTCGACATAGCCGAGCTCTTCGCTGCCGCCGCCGCCGAACACCGAATTGAGCAGCGCGAACGGCGAGGTGACGGCCTTGACGATCAGGTTGACGATCACGCGCACGATAATGCCGCCCACCGAAAACTGCGGATCGGACAAGGAACCGGAAATCGGCAAATTCAGATTAATCTGGCCGTTGCGATCCTTCAGCAACGCCACCGCCAGCATCACCGGCAGCTTGGTGGCGTCGGGACTGTCGACGCGGTCGCCGAAGGTGAGCTGGTCGATGCGCAGATCGTTCTGGGCCACCAGTTGCTGGTTTTCGATCTTGTACGAGACGTCCATCGAGAGCTTGCCCTTGATGATCGGGTAGCCCGCATATTTGGCGGCGTACGGCGTCATGCGCGTCAGCTCGACGCCGTGGGCGCTGGCCTTGATGTCCAGGAACATGGGCTTGAACAGCGGGTTGAGCGAACCGGAGATCAGCAGTTGCGCGTCGTTGTCGATCTTGCCTTTCAGGTCGATCGCGGCGGGCTTGGACTGGTCCGATGCGATGCTGCCGATGGTGCCGTTCATGCCGGTCATGTTGGCGGTGTAGTTCGGCTTGACGAAATTGTCGGTGAAGTTGATGTTGCCGCCGCTCAGTTTGGTATGGCCGACACGGATGATGGGGGCGTTCGGATCCGGCGCGGCCGGCGTTACCGGCTCGGTGCTGGTGGTGGTTTTGGCAACGGTTTTGGCGGCCTCGCCATTGGCGTCCGCGGCAGCTGCGGTCCCCGGCGCGGCCTGGTCCTTGTTGACCATGATGCCCTTCAGGTTCAGTTGGCCGGCCGGCGACAGGATCGCGCGCGCGTAGAAGTTGTCGAGCGCGACGTCGGCGATGCTGATCAGCGGCGCGCCCTTGCCGATGGTGGCGTCGATGCCGGTGAGGTTCAGCGCGCGCCAGCGCAGGAAGTCGGTATTGCTGTCCTTGTCCTGGACGTCGAAATTGGTCAGCTGCAATGCGCCGGTATAGCGGATGCCCAGCGGCTGCTGTTTGAGCGGCGGCACGATAGTGAGTTTGCCTTTGGTGCTGACGAAGCCGCGCCGCAGGGTGACGTTGACATAGTCGTTGACGAACGGCTGCACCGGCGCCAGCGCGATGCGTTCGGCGTTGACTGTCAGATCGATACTCTTGAGCTGGGGCGCCGCGCCGCCGGTAATGCTGAGTTTGCCGTTCTTGTTCAGGCGCGCGTCCAGCGCGATTTTCATGGACTGGTCGAGCTTGGTCGAGAGGTTGTTGACGGTCAGCTTCACGGAATCGGCCTGCACGCTCAAGGCCGGTTTGACGGCGTTGTCTTCATACGAGAGCTTGCTGTCGGCGATGGTGAATTCGCCGATGCCGGCCTGCCATTGCTGCGCGGCGTTGCCGGCCTTTGCCGGCGTTTTGCCGCGCGTTGCCGGGGCTGTCTGCGCGACGGCTGCTTGCGGCTTGGCTGCGCCCGGCGCCGGCGGCAGCATGAATTGCTGCACGTTCAGTTTGCCTTGGGCGTCGCGTTGGATGTCGCCGGACAATCCCTTGATATGCAATGCGTCGGCCTGGAACTGGCGCGCGCCGGTATCGGCCGCGGCGTTCACCAGGGCGATCGATTTGACGTCGATGGCGCCGCCGCCCTTGGCTTTGCCGGCGACTTTCAGATCGTTCAGTTCGAGGTTTAATCCGCTGAGTTTGATCTGGCCGGCGGCCATGGCGATCTTCGCGCGCAGCGATAGCTGACCGCCGACGTTGGCTGCCAGCACCTTGTTGACATACGGCTGGTAAGTTGCCAGAGACCAGGATTGCACTTCGACGTCGGCGTCGACCGCGGCGCTGGCCGGCGTGAGCTGGGCGCCGACTTGCAGATGGCCGCCGCCATTTTGATCGGCGCTCAGTTTGAGCGTGGCCGGCCTGGCGTCGGCGGCGGTGGAAATCTGCTGGCCGTCGACGCTGATGTTATCGATGCGCACGTTTTGGCGCGGCGCGGCATTGTAGTCGTCGGACCAATTGAGTTTGCCGTTGCGCACGGTCAGTTGCGTCAACTGGATGGTCGGGCCGGCTGCAGGCTTGGCCGGCGCGGCCGGGGTTGTTGCCGGGGCTGCTGCTGTTGCTGCCGCGGCCGGTTTGGCGGATTTGGAACCCGGTGCGGTTTTTCCGGCGGGCGGCGCGCCCACGCGCAGCCAGTTCAGCATGTTCTTCTGGTCGAGTCCGGCCCAGATTTCCGGCGTGTCGACGGTCAGCGCGTCGATGTCGCTATTGCCGTTGAGCAGATTGATCTGCTTGATTCTGGCCTGCACGCTGCGGCTGGTCAGCAGCGGCGCGTCGCTGTTGTCGGCGAGGCTCAGGTCGTCCAGCCGGACATCGCCCGACAGCAATATCTCCGGCTGTTCCTTGACACGCGAAAATCGCAGGTCGAGCTTGGTGCTGAGTTTGGCGCTGCGCAGTTTGAGCGGCAGCGCGAGCGGCGAGAATGGTACATATGAGGGCAGGTCGAGCTGGTCGACATCCAGCGCCAGCGCGGTTTCCAGGCTGTCGGCGAACGGTTTGCTGCGGCCGTGCAGCGCCAGGTGCGCACCGTTGATGGCGGCCGATGCGTAGGGCTGGACAAAGGTGTCGACCCGCGCCGGCAGGTTCGAGATCACCGGCACGCCGAGGTTCAGCGCGGTGATGTCGACTTGCTTGCCGGTGACCTTGTCGTCGAAATGGATTTCGCCGCCCTGCAATTGCAGGTTGGTCAGCAGGAACGGCGTGCTGCCCTCGCTTTTCGGCTTCGCCAGGATGCGGTCGATGACGTCGGAAAAATTATAGCGGCCGATGCCGTCGGCGCTGGTGCGCACCAGATGCACCTTGGGATCGAATACCAGCCCTTCGTCGAGCACCGCGGCGCGGCGCAGCAGCGACGAGGCCGAAGCATTGACGATGAGTGTCTTCACGGTGAGCGCGGGCGTGGTCTGGTCGGGCTCGAACAGGGTGAAATCGGATACCGTCAGTTTCAGGATGAAGGGATTGAAATGCACCGCGCCGATCTCGGCTTTGCGGCCCAGTTGTTCCTGGATCTGTTCGATCCCGATTTTCTTGACGAAGTGGGGCAGGGCAAGCCAGCTGGCAAACGCCAGTATCAGCAGGAAAACGATGATGCCCGCGATCCAGCGGCAGAGTTTGCGCAGCCACGGACGCTGCGACAGGGTGTGGGAAATCCGGGCTTGGATGGGCACGATGGTCGCTCCTGGCATGCGTACGGTATTTGTTGGTCTTCTACATTCGATACCCGGCAGTTTAGCGGCTTATTCGGTAATCACAAATAATCTCTTAGCGGGACGCTGCCAATTGCAATAGCGGCAGCAAGTCCAATGGCGTTTCGGCGATGTGGTCGGCTTGCCAGGTAACCGGCTCGGCATGGCCGCAATAACCCCAGCCGGCGGCCACGGTCGGCATGCCGGCGGCCTGGCCGGCCTGGATGTCGCGCAGATCGTCGCCGACGTACCAGCAATCCTGCGGTTCCATGCCCAGTCGTTTCGCGGCTTCCAGCAGTGGCGCCGGATGCGGTTTGGCGTGGCCGGTGGTGTCGCCGGAGACGATGCAGGCCGCATGGCCGAGGCCGATGCGCGGCACCAGCAGATCGGTCAGGCGGCCGATCTTGTTGGTGACGATGCCCCAGGCGATGCCGTTTTCTTCAAGGATCGCCAGCAGCTCCGGAATGCCGTCGAACAGAATGCTCTTGACGGCGATGTTGTTGGTGTAATTGTCGAGGAACTCGTCGCGCAGCGGTTCGTACTCGGCCTGGCCGGGCGCCAGGCCGAAGGCCACGCCGATCAGGCCGCGCGCGCCGGCCGAGGCCACCGGGCGCAATTGGTCGTAAGGCGCGGGCGGCATGCCGCGCTCGGTGCGCAGGCGGTTGACGGCTTCGGCCAGGTCGGGGGCCGTGTCGGCCAGGGTGCCGTCGAGGTCGAACAGGACGGCGCGCGGGCGGATGGGCTGCTTCAGCTTCAGGTCGGCGCCGCTCATCAGGCCGGTTTGCTGCAGGCAGCCATGTAGTTGACGCTGGTGTCCTGGTTGAGCGAATAGATCTTGGTCAGCGGGTTGTAGCTCAGGCCTTTGAGCGCTTCGAGCTGCAGATCGCTTTCGCGGATGAAGCGGGCCAGTTCGGCCGGCGTGATGAATTTGGCGTAATCGTGCGTGCCGCGCGGCAGCATGCGCAGCAGGTATTCGGCGCCGAGGATGGCGAACAGATAGGCTTTCGAATTGCGGTTGAGCGTGGAGAAGAACAACTGGCCGCCGGGCTTGGCCAGGGCGGCGCAGGCGCGCACCACGGAAGCCGGATCGGGTACGTGCTCCAGCATTTCCATGCAGGTCACGACGTCGAAGCTGGCGGGTTCGCGCGCGGCCAGTTCCTCGACCGCGATTTTTTCGTAGCGCACCTGGATGCCGCTTTCCAGGCTGTGCAGATCGGCAACCTTCAGCGCTTTGTCGGACAGATCGATGCCGGTCACGTCGGCGCTTTTGCGGGCCATCGATTCGGCCAGGATGCCGCCGCCGCAGCCGACGTCCAGCACGCGCTTGCCGGCCAGCGGCGCGCGGCCGTTGATCCATTCGAGGCGCAAGGGATTGATTTCGTGCAAGGGACGGAATTCCGATCCGGTATCCCACCAGTGATGGGCCAGATCGCTAAATTTCTTCAGTTCTAAAGGGTCTGCATTCATAGCGGCAATAATAAAGGAAAGTTGCCCTGCCGTCGCGGGTGGCTGCTTCCTGATGAAATTTTGGGCGAAAAAAAACCCCGCCGGAGCGGGGCTTTTCGGTGCGGCTGAATCGATTACTTGGCGCGTGTGCCAACGACTTCGATTTCAACGCGGCGGTTCTTGGCGCGGCCGGCTGCAGTCTTGTTCGATGCAACTGGTTGCTTTTCGCCCTTGCCTTCAGTGTAGACGCGGTTGGCTTCTACGCCCTTCGAGACCAGATAGGCCTTGACAGCTTCAGCGCGGCGGACCGACAGCTTCTGGTTGTATGCATCTTTACCGACCGAGTCAGTGTGGCCGACGGCGATGATGACTTCCAGATTCATGTTCTTCAGGTTGGCAACCAGATCGTTCAGTTTTGCCTTGCCTTCAGGCTTCAGGACAGCTTTGTCGAAGTCGAAGAATGCATCAGCGGCGAAAGTGACTTTTTCCGATGTCGGAGCAGCGGCAACTGCCGGCGCTGCCGCTGGAGCGGCAGCAGGAGCGGCGGCTTGCGCCAGCGCGCCATCGCAACCTGGAACGGCGTCAGCCGGTGTCCAGTAGCCATCGTGCCAGCACAGGCCTGCGCCGCTGCGAACGATGTTGCCGCGGCCGTCTTGGGCGTAGGCGCTATAAGGTTTCTTGGCCTGGATGTCGGTGACTTGAGCTTGGGCTGAGAATGCGACGACTGCGGACGCAGCGAAGACGAGCTTTACTAATTTGTTCATGTTTCTCCTCTCGGGTGAGATATCCGCAGATTGAACTGCGCTACAAATTTACGACATCAAAAAAATGGATAGTATCACGTGGTTCAGGCCGTTACATGTAAATCATACGCATGGCTTACATGTAAAGAACTTAGCCACTATTCTGCCACAGGGAACCGCTTCGGCGAGGTTTGCCAAAAGAGCAAACGGTCGTTTTTGGTGCTTCGTTGTTTTATTGCAACGCGCCATTGTCTCCTCCCGGCACGCCCCGCTAAATGTACGCGAAAACGATGGATTGCGGGAACTATTCGTGAAAATCCGGGTATCCGTTCGGGTTCGCAAAATCGATGATTTTTGGCGAGCCCGCGCCAAAATGATGCGATCGCAGGATGACCCCGGCTCATGCTAAAATCCCCGGCTTGGGCGTTACCCTGCTATATAAACTAATGGCGCGGGCATCCACGCTTTAACCATCACAAAGACCCTCAGCCTCGCCAATGGATCAATTCGCTAAAGAAACAATCCCGATTTCCCTCGAAGAAGAGATGCGCAAGAGCTACCTCGATTACGCCATGAGCGTGATCGTCGGGCGGGCATTGCCGGATGTGCGCGATGGGCTCAAGCCGGTGCACCGCCGCGTGCTGTTCGCGATGCACGAAATGAACAACGTCTGGAACCGTCCCTTCGTCAAATGCGCCCGCGTGGTCGGCGAGACGATGGGTAAATACCATCCGCACGGCGATGCGTCGATTTACGACACGCTGGTGCGCATGGCGCAGCCGTTCTCGCTGCGCTACATGCTGGTCGACGGCCAGGGCAACTTCGGTTCGATCGACGGCGACGGCGCCGCGGCGATGCGTTACACCGAGTGCCGCCTGGACAAGATCGCCGGCGAAATGCTGGCCGACCTGGACAAGGAAACCGTCGACTTCGTGCCGAACTACGACGGCAAGGAAAAAGAACCGTCGGTATTGCCGACCCGCATCCCGAACCTGCTGATCAACGGCTCGTCCGGCATCGCGGTGGGCATGGCCACCAACATCCCCCCCCATAACTTGACGGAAGTCATTGACGGCGCGCTGCATGTTCTGCGCAATCCGCAATGCTCGGTCGACGAGCTGATCGAAATCATCCCGGCGCCGGACTTCCCGACCGGCGGCATCATCTATGGCGTTTCCGGCGTGCGCGACGGCTACCGCACCGGCCGCGGCCGCGTGGTGATGCGGGCCAAGACCCACTTCGAAGAATACGGCAAGGAAAACCGCACCGCGATCATCGTCGACGAACTGCCGTACCAGGTCAACAAGAAGGCCTTGCTGGAACGCATCGCCGAACTGGTGCGCGACAAGAAGCTGGAAGGCATTTCCGATCTGCGCGACGAGTCGGACAAGTCGGGCATGCGCGTGGTGATCGAGCTCAAGCGCGGCGAAGTGCCGGAAGTGGTGCTCAACAACCTGTACAAGCAGACCCAGTTGCAGGATACCTTCGGCATGAACATGGTGGCGCTGGTCGACGGCCAGCCGAAGCTGCTGAACCTGAAGGACATGCTGAGCTGCTTCCTGTCGCATCGCCGCGAAGTGGTGACGCGCCGCGCCGTGTTCGAACTGCGCAAGGCGCGCGAACGCGGCCACGTGCTCGAAGGCCTGGCCGTGGCGCTGGCCAATATCGACGATTTCATCGCCATCATCCGCGCCGCGCCGACGCCGCCGGTTGCCAAGGACGAACTGATGACCCGCGCCTGGGATTCGGCCACCGTGCGCGCAATGCTGGCGCGCACCGGCGAAGACGGCAAAGCGGTCGATAATGCGGCTTTCCGTCCGGAAAACCTGCCGCTGCATTACGGCCTGCAGCAGGACGGCCTGTACAAGCTGTCCGATACGCAAGCGCAGGAAATCCTGCAGATGCGGCTGCAGCGCCTGACCGGCATGGAGCAGGACAAGATCGTCAACGAATACAAGGACGTGCTGGCCGAGATCGCCGATCTGCTGGATATCCTGGCGCGGCCGGAACGCGTCACCGCCATCATTACCGACGAGATGAACGCGGCCAAGAACGAATACGGCATCGGCAAGAAGGATGAGCGCCGTTCGCAAATCGAACACAACGCCACCGACCTCGGCACCGAAGACCTGATCACGCCGCAGGACATGGTGGTCACGCTGTCGCACACCGGCTATATGAAGTCGCAGCCGATTTCCGAATACCGCGCCCAGAAGCGCGGCGGGCGCGGCAAGCAGGCCATGGCGACCAAGGACGAGGATTGGATCGACCAGCTGTTCGTGGCCAATACCCATGATTACATTCTCTGTTTCTCCAACCGCGGCCGGCTGTACTGGCTGAAAGTGTGGGAAGTGCCGCAAGGCTCGCGCAATTCGCGCGGCAAGCCGATCGTCAACATGTTCCCGCTGCAGGACGGCGAGAAGGTGACCGTGATCCTGCCGCTGTCGGGCGACAACCGCAGCTTCCCGGAAGACCGTTATATCTTCATGTCGACCAGCCTGGGCACCGTGAAGAAGACGCCGCTGTCCGATTTCAGCAATCCGCGCAAGGCCGGCATCATTGCGGTCGATCTGGATGAAGGCGATTTCCTGATCGGCGCCGCCCTGACCGACGGCAAGCACGACGTGATGCTGTTCTCGGATTCCGGCAAGGCCGTGCGCTTCGACGAAAACGACGTGCGTCCGATGGGCCGCACCGCGCGCGGCGTGCGCGGCATGAATCTGGACGACGGGCAGCAGGTCATCGCGTTGCTGGTCGCCGAAAACGAACAGCAATCGGTGCTGACCGCAACCGAAAACGGCTACGGCAAGCGCACCCCGATCGGCGAGTACACGCGGCATGGCCGCGGCACCAAGGGCATGATCGCGATCCAGACCAGCGAACGCAACGGCAAGGTCGTGGCCGCCACGCTGGTCGATGCGCACCATGAAATCATGCTGATCACGACCGGCGGCGTGCTGATCCGCACCCGCGTTTCCGAAATCCGCGAAATGGGCCGTGCCACGCAGGGCGTGACGCTGATCGCGGTCGAGGACGGCACCAAGCTCAGCGGCCTGCAGCGCGTGATGGAAAGCGACGTCGAGGAAGAGAAGTCCGAAGATGCCGATGGCGCGCCGGGTGATGCAGCCGAATAATCCTATTTCGATAACCTTTAGTTTCTTTAGCCTTTAGTCGCACGCGATGATCTACAATTTTTCCGCTGGCCCGGCTGTCCTGCCGAAACAAGTATTGCAACAAGCTGCCGAGGAAATGCTCGACTGGCACGGCAGCGGCATGTCGGTCATGGAAATGAGCCATCGCGGCAAGGAATTCGGCGAGATCATCAATGCCGCGCGCGACGATCTGCGCGAGCTGCTGAATATCCCCGCCAATTACCAGATCCTGTTCATGCAGGGCGGCGCGCTGGCGGAAAACGCGCTGATTCCGATGAACCTGGCGGCGCGCCGCACCGGCGGCGATCTGGCCGCGGCCACAGTCGATTACGTCAACACCGGCTCCTGGTCGGCCAAATCGATCAAGGAAGCCAGGCGCTACTGCAAGGTCAACGTGGCCGCCAGCGCCGAGGCGCAACAATTCTCCGATGTGCCGCCGCGCGATACCTGGCGGCTGTCGCCGGATGCCGGCTACGTGCATCTGTGCACCAACGAAACCATCGACGGCGTCGAATACGGGGTTGAGTCCGGTTTTGTGCCGGACGTGGCGGCCGATACCGGCGGCGCGCCGCTGGTGGCCGACATGTCGTCGCATATCCTGTCGCGCGTCATCGACGTCAGCAAATACGGCGTGATCTACTGCGGGGCGCAAAAGAATATCGGCCCGGCCGGCCTGACCATCGTGATCGTGCGCGACGACCTGCTCGGCCACGCCGCGGCCTGCTGCCCGAGCGCATTCAACTGGAAGATCGTCGCCGACAACGAATCGATGTACAACACGCCGCCGACCTACGGCATCTATATCGCCGGCCTGGTGTTCAAATGGATCAAGGCGCAGGGCGGCGTGGCGGCGCTGGAAAAACGCAATATCGAAAAGGCGGCGCTGCTGTACGGCTATCTCGACAGCACCGATTTCTACGTCACCCGCATCGCCGCGGCGGCGCGCTCGCGCATGAACGTGCCGTTCTATCTGCGTGACGAATCGCTGAATGCCGAATTCCTGGCCGGCGCGGCGCAGGCCGGCCTGCTGCAGCTGAAGGGCCACAAGTCCGTCGGCGGCATGCGCGCCTCGATCTACAACGCGATGCCGCTCGAAGGCGTGCAGGCGCTGGTGGCGTACATGAAGGCGTTCGCCGGCAAGCACCCATCCGGCAAATAATTCATTCGCATAAATCTGCCGCCGTGCCACGCATCGGCGGGCAAGCCTCATTCGTGATCAGAAAGGAAGCATCATCATGAGCGAACAGAAATTGCAGCCGTTGCGCGAGAAAATCGACGCAATCGATGCGCAATTGATCGATTTGCTGAACCAGCGCGCGCGCGTGGCGCAGGAAGTCGGCCACGTCAAGGCGGAAACCAACGCGCCCGTGTTTCGCCCCGAGCGCGAAGCGCAGGTTTTGCTCAAGGTCGCCGAACGCAATGCCGGGCCGCTGCTCGGCGCCGACCTGCAGGCCATTTTTCGTGAAGTCATGTCGGCTTGCCGCGCGCTGGAAAAGCGCGTCACGGTAGCCTATCTGGGACCGGAAGGCACATTCAGCGAGCAGGCGGTATTCCGCCAGTTCGGCCACGCCGTGCTGGGATCGCCCTGCGCCTCGATCGATCAGGTGTTTCGCGACGTCGAGGCCGGCACCGCCGATTTCGGCGTGGCGCCGATCGAGAATTCCTCTGAAGGCGTGATCAACCGCACGCTCGATCTGCTGCTGCAGACCACGCTGACCATCAGCGGCGAAATTTCAATTCCGATTCATCACAGCCTGATGACCAAGTCCGGCAAGATGGATGGCGTGACTCGCATCTGCGCCCATCCGCAGGCGCTGGCGCAATGCGACGCCTGGCTCAAGCAGAATTATCCGAACATCGTGCGCGATGCGGTGTCGTCGAACGCACAGGCAGCGGTGATGGCAAAGGAAAGCGACAACGTTGCCGCCATCGCCGGCGATATCGCCGCGCAAACCTACGGCCTGCAGATCGTCGCCGCCCATATCCAGGACGACCCGCACAACCGCACCCGCTTTGCCGTGATCGGCCGCCTGCAGACGCTGCCGTCCGCGCGCGACCAGACCTCGATCGTGCTGTCGGTGCCGAACCAGGCCGGCGCCGTGTACCGGCTGCTGGCGCCGCTGGCGCAGCATGGCGTATCGATGACGCGTTTCGAATCTCGTCCGGCGCGCATGGGCGCCTGGGACTATTATTTTTATGTCGACATCGAGGGCCATGCGCAGGACGCCAAGGTGGCGCAGGCGCTGCAGGAGTTGAAGGCGAACGCCGCCTTCTACAAATTGCTCGGCTCCTATCCGGCCAGTTTTTAAACCAATTCATTTCGAGAGTCATCATGTCAGTTAAATTCGGTCCTGAATATGTGCGTGCTCTGGCGCCTTACCAAGGCGGCAAGCCGATTGCGGAAGTCGCGCGCGAATTCGGCCTCGACCCCGCCGGCATCGTCAAGCTGGCCTCCAACGAAAACCCGCTCGGCATGCCGGCTTCGGCGCGCGCCGCGATGCAGGAAGCGGTGGCGGACATCGGCCGCTACCCGGATTCCAACGGCTTCGAACTGAAGGCCGCGATCACCGCCAAGCACAATGTGCCGGCCGACTGGATCACGCTGGGCAACGGCAGCAACGATATCCTCGAACTGGCCGCGCATGCCTTCGTGCAGCCGGGACAGTCGGTGATTTATTCGAAATACGGTTTCCTGGTCTACGCGCTGGCGACCCAGGCCGCCGGCGCGCGCGCGATCGAAGTGCCGGCGCGAGACTATGGCCATGATCTCGATGCGATGGCGGGCGCGATCGCCGACGATACGCGGCTGGTCTACATTGCCAATCCGAACAACCCGACCGGCACCTTCGTGCCGGGCGCGCAACTGGAAGCATTCCTGCAAAAGGTGCCCGCGCATGTGGTGGTGGTGCTGGACGAAGCCTATACCGACTACATTCCGGCCGAGGCGCGTTATGACTCGATCGCGTGGGTCGCCAAATATCCGAACCTGCTGGTGTCGCGCACGCTGTCCAAGGCCTATGGGCTGGCGGGCTTGCGCATCGGCTATGCGGTGGGGCAGGCCGGCGTGACCGATCTGCTCAACCGCATCCGGCAGCCGTTCAACGTCAATTCGCTGGCGCAGGCGGCCGCGGTGGCGGCGCTGGCCGATGCGCAATTCCTGGCGCAAAGCGCGCAACTGAATGCGGATGGCTATCGCCAGTTGACGCAGGCCTTCGACGCCATGGGCTTGCAATTCCTGCCATCCTTCGGCAATTTCGTCATGGTCAAGGTGGGCGAGGACGACGGCGCCGGCGCGCGCGTCAACCTGGCGCTGCTGAAAAAAGGCGTGATCGTGCGGCCGCTGGCCAATTACGGCCTGCCGCAATGGCTGCGCATCACCATCGGCCTGCCGGAAGAAAACCAGGCTTTCCTGGAGGCGTTGAAAGCGGCATTGAAGGAAAAATGAATCGTGGATGTCGTGTTTAAAAAAATAGCGGTATTCGGCGTCGGCCTGATCGGCGGCTCGTTCGCGCTCGCGCTCAAGCGCGCCGGCGCGGTCGGCAGCGTGATCGGCGTCAGCCGCAATGATGCAACAGTCAAGGCCGCGTTCGACCTGGGGATTATCGACAACGCCGCCGTCGTTGACGTGGCCGACGCCGTGCGCGACGCCGATCTGGTGCTCATCGCCGCGCCGGTGGCGCAGACCGGCGCCATCCTGCGCAGCATCGCACCGCATCTGTCGGCGCACACTGTCGTTACCGACGCCGGCAGCACCAAGTCGGATGTGGTGCAGGCCGCGCGCGAAGCGCTGGGAAACCGCATCGGCCAGTTCGTGCCGGGGCATCCGATCGCCGGCGGCGAAAAGAACGGCCCGGAAGCGGCCTGGGCCGATCTGTACCGCGGCAAGAAAGTGGTGCTGACCGCCTTGCCGGAAAACACCACGGAACAGATTGCGCTGGTCGAACGGGCATGGGAATTGTGCGACGCGCGCATCCACCGTCTCGATCCGCAACAGCACGACCGCGTATTCGCCGCGGTCAGCCATCTGCCGCATCTGCTGGCGTTCGGCCTGGTCGACGAGCTGGCGCAGCACAAGGATGCCGAACTGCTGTTTCAATACGCGGCCAGCGGCTTCCGCGATTTCACCCGCATCGCCGGTTCTTCGCCTGAAATGTGGCGCGACATCTCGCTGGCCAACCGCGGCGCGCTGCTGGGCGAACTCGACGCCTACCTGGCGCATCTGCAGTCCATGCGCGCGCTGCTCGACAACTGCGACGGCGACGCACTGCTGGGCGTGTTCGCCAACGCGCGCCGCGCCCGGCACGATTGGGATCCGGGCTAAACACAATAATTCAAACGATCATGAGCAAACAATCCTATCCCCGCCATCTCGACCTGGAACCGACCCCGCATGTGCAAGGCACGGTGCGGCTCCCGGGTTCCAAAAGCATCTCCAACCGCACGCTGCTGCTGGCGGCGCTGGCCGGCGGCAATACCCATATCCTGGATCTGCTGGCGTCCGACGATACGCTGGTGATGCTGATGGCGCTGCAGCAGCTCGGCATCAAATGGGAGCAGGGCGAAGGCACGCAGAACTACACGGTGCATGGCGTGCGCGGCGTGCTGCCGGTGCACCAGGCCGATCTGTTCATGGGCAATGCCGGCACCGCGATCCGTCCGCTGACGGCGGCGCTGGCCGTGATCGGCGGCGATTACACGCTGCACGGCGTGGCGCGCATGCATGAACGGCCGATCGGCGATCTGGTGGATGCGCTCAACGGCGTCGGCATGCGCATCGAATATACCGGCATGCCCGGCTTTCCGCCGCTGCATATCCGGCGCGGGCAATTGAACGCCACTACCATGCGCGTGCGCGGCAATGTCTCCAGTCAATACCTGACCGCGCTGCTGATGGCGGCGCCGCTGATGTCCAAGACCGAGGCCGTCACCATCGAAGTGATCGGCGAACTGATCTCCAAGCCTTACATCGAAATAACCCTGAACCTGATGCGCCGTTTCGGCGTCGAGGTGCAGCGCAAGGGCTGGCAGGCCTTCACCGTCCAGCCGGACCAGGCTTACCGCAGTCCCGGCAGCATCCACGTCGAAGGCGACGCCTCGTCGGCATCCTACTTCCTGGCGGCCGGCGCGATTGCCGGCGGCCCGGTGCGGGTGGAAGGCGTGGGGCGCGACAGCATCCAGGGCGACGTGCGTTTCGTGGAGGCGCTGGAACGGATGGGCGCGACAATCGCCATGGGCGAAAACTGGATCGAAGCCGGCGGCAACGGGCCGCTGAAGGCAATCGACGCCGATTTCAATCACATTCCGGACGCCGCCATGACCATCGCGGTCGCCGCGCTGTACGCCGAGGGAACCAGCACCCTGCGCAATATCGGCAGCTGGCGGGTCAAGGAAACCGACCGCCTGGCGGCCATGGCGACCGAATTGCGCAAACTGGGCGCAACGGTCGAAGAGGGCGACGATTACCTCTCCATCACGCCGCCCGAACAGATTCGCGCCGCGGCCATCGATACCTATGACGACCATCGCATGGCGATGTGCTTTTCGCTGGCATCGCTGGACGGCGCCGCGCGGCAGGGCAACCGGATCCGCATCAACGATCCGAAATGCGTCGCCAAGACCTTCCCCGATTATTTCGCGGTATTCGCGCAAATCGCCAGCCAGACCCTCATCTAACGAAAATCGCCATGCAACAGCGCATACCTGTCCTGACCATCGATGGTCCAACCGCATCCGGCAAGGGCACCGTAGCCCAACTGGTGGCGCATGAACTGGGCTTCCATTACCTGGATTCGGGCGCTTTATACCGTCTGACCGCGCTGTCGGCCATGCGCAGCGGCACCGAACTCGACAATGAAGCCGGGCTGGTCCGGCTGGCCCAAAGGCTGCCGTGCACCTTTGTCGGCGAAAAAGTGTTGCTGGCAGGCGACGATGTCAGCCAGGCCATCCGCGCCGAGGAAGTGGGCAATAATGCCTCGAAAATCGCCGCTTTGCCCCCTGTGCGACAGGCGCTGGTGGAGCTGCAACTGGGGTTTCGCACCGCGCCGGGACTGGTGGCCGACGGCCGCGACATGGGAACGGTGATTTTTCCTGACGCCCCCTTGAAGGTGTTTTTGACCGCCAGCGTCGAGCGGCGCGCCGAAAGACGCTATAAGCAATTGATTGACAAGGGTTTTCCTGCTAATATGCACGACCTTTCAAATGATTTGAGGGAACGCGACGCGCGCGACATGAATCGCAGCTCGGCGCCGCTCAAACCGGCTGAAGGCGCGCATTTGCTGGATACCTCCGAAATGACTGTCGAACAGGCAGTGCATCAGGTACTCAGCTGGTACGCGGCCGTTTAGTAGTACGGATAGTACAGATTGGTAGTGCAATGCAGTAACTCGTGGCCCGATTGGATGCAAAGTCCTGCCGGGTTTTGAAAAACCTAACCCTTTATATCCCTGCGCGGGTGCTGTTCCTGCTGCAAATATATTGGCCAACTCCTAGATATCATGTCAACAACCACAATTTTGAACCAAGGTTCCACCGGTCCCGATAGTTTCGCGGCGCTGTTTGAAGAGTCGCTGTCACGCCAGGATATGCGTTCCGGTGAAGTTATTTCCGCTGAAGTCGTTCGTCTGGATCACAACTTCGTGATCGTCAACGCCGGCCTGAAGTCGGAAGCATTCATTCCTATCGAAGAATTCAAGAACGACAACGGCGAGCTCGAAGTCAACGTCGGCGACTTCATCTCCGTTGCGATCGAATCGCTGGAAAACGGTTTCGGCGACACCATCCTGTCGCGCGACAAGGCCAAGCGCCTGGCGTCGTGGCTCTCGCTGGAAAAAGCGATGGAGTCCGGCGAGATCGTCATCGGCACCGTCAACGGCAAGGTCAAGGGCGGCCTGACCGTTCTGACCAACGGCATCCGCGCCTTCCTGCCGGGTTCGCTGGTCGACACCCGTCCGGTCAAGGACACCACGCCTTTCGAAGGCAAGACCCTGGAATTCAAGGTCATCAAGCTCGACCGCAAGCGTAACAACGTCGTGTTGTCGCGCCGCGCAGTGATCGAAGCATCGATGGGCGAAGAGCGCCAGAAGCTGATGGAAACACTGAAGGAAGGCACTGTCGTCAACGGTATCGTCAAAAATATCACCGACTACGGCGCATTCGTGGATCTGGGCGGCATCGACGGCCTGCTGCACATCACCGATCTGGCATGGCGTCGCGTGCGTCACCCATCCGAAGTGCTGACTGTCGGCCAGGAAATCACCGCCAAGGTCCTGAAGTACGATCAAGAAAAGAACCGCGTTTCGCTGGGCGTCAAGCAACTGGGCGACGATCCTTGGACCGGCCTGTCGCGTCGTTACCCGCAAGGCACACGCCTGTTCGGCAAGGTCACCAACCTGACCGACTACGGCGCATTCGTGGAAGTCGAACAGGGCATCGAAGGCCTGGTGCACGTCTCCGAAATGGACTGGACCAACAAGAACGTGGCGCCGAACAAGATCGTCCAATTGGGCGACGAAGTCGAAGTCATGGTTCTGGAAATCGACGAAGAACGCCGCCGCATCAGCCTGGGCATGAAGCAGTGCAAGGCCAACCCTTGGGACGACTTTGCCGTTACCCACAAGAAGGGCGACAAGGTCAAGGGCGCGATCAAATCGATCACCGACTTCGGCGTGTTCATCGGCCTGGCCGGCAACATCGACGGCCTGGTGCATCTGTCGGATCTGTCTTGGACGGAAACAGGCGAAGAAGCCGTGCGCCGTTTCAAGAAGGGCGACGAGCTGGAAGCCATCGTGCTGGCGATCGATGTCGAACGCGAACGCGTTTCGCTGGGCGTCAAGCAGCTCGAAGGCGATCCGTTCAACAACTACGCTGCAATGAACGACAAGGGCGCCCTGGTGACAGGTACCGTCAAGTCGGTCGAGCCCAAGGGCGCAGTGATCCAGTTGTCGGACGAAGTCGAAGGCTACCTGCGCGCTTCCGAAATCTCGCGCGATCGCGTCGAAGATGCCGGTACGCACCTGAAGGTCGGCGATACAGTCGAAGCGCTGGTCATCAACATCGACCGCAAGGCACGCGGCATCCAGTTGTCGATCAAGGCGAAAGACAATGTGGAAACGCAGGAAGCAATGCAGAAGATGTCGGCGTCGACCGACTCCAATGCGGCTTCCGGCACCACAAGCCTGGGCGCATTGCTGAAGGCCAAGCTCGACAACAAGAACTGATTGTCGAGCGCTGAATGACAAAGTCGGAGCTGATTGCCCGTCTGGCCGAGCGTTATCCGCAACTGGTGGCAAAAGATGCGGATTACGCCGTCAAAACGATACTCGATGCGATGGTGGAGGCGCTGTCCACCGGCCAGCGCATCGAGATACGCGGTTTTGGCAGCTTCGCGCTCAATCGCAGGCCGCCCCGCATCGGACGCAATCCGAAATCCGGCGACAAGGTGATGGTGCCCGAAAAACGGGTACCGCATTTCAAGCCGGGCAAGGCCTTGCGTGAACGGGTGGACGTGATGGTAGGTCAACCGATCAAGGAAGACTGAGTCATTGCAAGAGATAGAAATAATGGAAACGGCATCTTCGGATGCCGTTTTTTTTCGCCTGCGTTTTCTTTTCACGTACAATTTCGCATTGCCTGCATATTTGCCGCCGTAATTCGAGCGTTTCCCGAATAATTCGATACCTTGGCGGCATTGCCCACTATATAAAGGAACCGCGCCATGAAAGTACTTTCCAGAGTCGTCGCGATTATTCTGTTTTTCGCATTCTTTGGCCTGGCGTTGAAAAACACCCATCTGGTTACCCTTAATTTCTTCCTCGGCTATCAACGCACCGATCCGCTGGCATTGATCCTGCTGGTCTGTTTCGTCACCGGCGCGCTGCTGGGCGTGCTGGCCATGACGCCCAGCGTGTTCCGCCATCGGCGCGAAGCCGGCCGGCACAGGAAGGCGCTGGCCGCCTTGCAGAAGGAGCGCGAAGCGGAACTGCGCGCCCAGACGCAACAGCCGCAGCCCGACAGCATTATCCCCAGCGCACAATATTTTCCCTGATCGGATCGCACGTCTATGGAATTTGAATTGTGGTGGCTGCTCGGCATTCCGGTCTTTTTTGGCCTCGGATGGCTGGCGGCGCGAGTCGATATCAACCAATTGGTCTCCGAATCGCGCGCCCTGCCGCGCGGGTACTTCAAGGGGCTGAATTTTTTGCTCAATGAACAGCCTGACAAGGCAATCGATGCGTTCATTGAAATCGTCATACTGGATCCTGAAACCGTCGAATTGCATTTCGCGCTCGGCAATCTGTTCCGCCGCCGCGGCGAAACCGAACGCGCGATCCGGGTGCACCAGAATCTGCTGGCGCGGCCCGATCTGCCGCCGGAGCAGCGCACCCAGGCGCAATTCGAACTGGGCGAGGATTACCTGAAAGCCGGCCTGCTGGACCGGGCCGAAGAGAATTTCAACTACCTGATCGATTCGCCTTACGGCGCCCAGGCCGGGCGCGCGCTGCTGGAAATCTATCAACGCGAAAAGGAATGGCTGCGCGCCATCGAAGCGGCGCAGAGCCTGCAGCAGTCCGGCGCCGGCGGCCGGCAGCGCGAAATTGCCCAGTTCTATTGCGAGCTGGCCCAGGATGAATTGGTGCGCACCCACGCCGACGCGGCAATGAAGCTGCTGGAGCAGGCGCTGGCGGCCGACCGCAAGAGCGTGCGCGCCGCCATCCTGATGGGCGACGCCTTCCTGCTGAAGGACGATGTCGAAGGCGCGCTCGCGGCCTGGCGGCGCGTCGAGCACCAGAGCGTGCCGCACGTGGCGCTGGTGGCCAAGCGGCTGATGGACGGCCATGAGCGCGTCGGCCGCATGCGCGAAGGCGTCAATCTGCTGCGCGCCTATCTGGCCGAAGCGCCGTCGATCGATTTGCTGGAAGTGGTGTTCAAGGGCGTACTGGATCTGGACGGCGTGGAAGCCGCCAACCGCCTGGTCAGCGAGGAACTGCGACGCACCCCGACCCTGCTAGGCCTGGATAAATTCCTGGAGGCGCGGCTGATGAATGCGCCGGCCGAGATCCAGCCGGAACTGTCGGTGGTCAAGACGCTGGTGCACGGTTATACGCAGAAGCTGGCGCGCTATCAGTGCAGCCACTGCGGTTTCAAGGCGCGCCAGTTCTATTGGCAGTGCCCGGGCTGCAACCGGTGGGAAACCTATCCGCCGCGCCGCACCGAAGAATTGAATGTCATGAATTGAATTTAAAACTATAGAGAACCCATGAAAATTACCATTATCGGTACCGGCTATGTCGGTCTGGTCACCGGCGCGTGCCTGGCCGAACTCGGCAACGATGTGTTCTGCCTGGACGTCGACCAGCGCAAGATCGACATGCTCAACAGCGGCGGCATCCCGATTCATGAGCCCGGCCTGGAAGATGTCGTGGCGCGCAACCGCGCCGCCGGCCGGCTGCAATTTTCCACCGATGTGGCCGCCAGCGTGGCGCATGGCGACATCCAGTTCATCGCGGTCGGCACGCCGCCCGATGAAGACGGTTCGGCCGATCTGCAATATGTGGTCGCCGCCGCGCGCAATATCGGCAAGCACATGCGCGGCTTCAAGGTCATCGTCGACAAATCCACGGTGCCGGTCGGCACGGCCGACAAGGTGCGCGCCGCGGTGCTGGCGGCGCAGGCTGAAGGCGCGGTCGAGTTTTCGGTGGTGTCGAATCCGGAATTTCTTAAAGAAGGCGCCGCGGTCGAGGATTTCATGCGGCCCGACCGCATCGTGATCGGCTGCGACGATACCGAAGCCGGCATGAAGGCGCGCAGCATGATGAAAGTGCTGTACGCGCCGTTCAACCGCAATCACGAACGCACTTACTGGATGGACGTGCGCTCCGCCGAATTCACCAAATACGCGGCCAATGCCATGCTGGCGACGCGGATTTCGTTCATGAACGAACTGGCCAACCTGGCCGACCGCGTGGGCGCCGACATCGAAGCCGTGCGGCACGGCATCGGCTCCGATCCGCGCATCGGCCACAGCTTCCTGTATGCCGGCTGCGGCTATGGCGGTTCCTGTTTTCCGAAGGACGTGCAGGCGCTGGAACGCACCGCGCGCACTTATGATCAGGAGTTGCTTATCCTGCGCGCTGTGGAAGAAGTCAACAATCGCCAGAAACATGTGCTGGGCAACAAGGTCATGGCGCGCTTCGGCGCCGATTTGAGCGGCAAGCATTTTGCCGTCTGGGGCCTGGCGTTCAAGCCGAACACCGACGACATGCGCGAAGCATCGTCGCGCGTGCTGCTGGGCGAGCTGCTGCGCGCGGGCGCCAGCGTGGCGGTTTTCGATCCGGTGGCAAGCGAGGAAGCGCGGCGCGTGCTGCAGCTCGATTTCAAGGACGAACCGGGGCTGTTCGAACGCATCCGTTTCGCCGACAGCCCGACCGATGCCCTGGGCGGCGCCGAAGCGCTGGTCATCGTTACCGAGTGGAAGGCTTTCCGCAGTCCCGATTTCGCGGTGCTCAAGAAACAGCTCAAGGCGCCGCTGATTTTCGACGGCCGCAATCTGTTCGAGCCGGACGTCATGGCCGATGCGGGTTTCGAGTATCACGGCATCGGCCGCTCGGTGCTCACTTCCGTGCTCGCCCACGGCCACGCATGAATACCCTGACCGATTTCAGCCGCTTCGATGCGGCGCGCATCCTGGTGGTCGGCGACGTGATGCTGGACCGCTACTGGTTCGGCGACGTCAATCGCATTTCGCCGGAAGCGCCGGTGCCTGTGGTGCGCGTCGAACGGCGCGAAGAACGGCTGGGCGGCGCGGCCAACGTGGCGCGCAATATCGCCACCCTGGGCGCCGCCGTGGGCCTGCTGGGCGTGGTCGGGCAGGACGAGGCGGGCACGGTGGTCGACGGCATGCTGGCCGAACTCGGCATCGCCAACTACCTGAACCGCGATGCGGCCATTTCCACCATCATCAAACTGCGCGTCATCGGACGCCAGCAGCAATTGCTGCGGGTCGATTTCGAGGAAGCGCCGACCGATACCGTATTGCGCGACAAGCTGACCCGCTTCGGCACGCTGCTCGACGAGTACGAGGTCGTGGTGCTGTCCGATTACGCCAAGGGCGGCCTGGTGAACGTGGCGCAGATGATCGCCATGGCCAGGCAGCGCGGCAAGCTGATTCTGGTCGATCCCAAAGGCGACGACTTTTCGCCGTACAAGGGCGCTTCGCTGCTGACGCCGAACAAGGCGGAGATGATCCGTATTGTCGGCAGCTGGAAAAGTGAACAGGAACTGGCCGCCAAGGCGCAGGCGCTGATGCAATCGCTGGAGCTGGAAGCGCTCCTGCTGACCCGTTCCGAAGAGGGCATGACATTGTTTTCCGGCACAGACATCGTCAGCATTCCGGCCCAGGCGCGCGAGGTGTTCGACGTCTCCGGCGCGGGCGACACCGTGATCGCCACCATCGCCGTCATGCTGGGCGCCGGCTTCCCGATCGTCGATGCGGTGCGCATGGCCAATCGCGCCGGCGGCATCGTGGTCGGCAAGCTGGGTACAGCAACTGTCAGTAGGGACGAGCTTGCCATTTCGGAAGGACTCGCTTAGTCTTTCGTGCTGTAGCGCCATCGCCCCTCCGGCTTTGGCGCTATGCCCGACTCCGCATCATAGCCAGCCATGCTGTCCAGTTTCTGCCGCCTTTCGCCATTCAGTGCTGTTGCAGCGCCAGTCCATACGGCGTTTTTTTCCATGCATTCACTGCATTCACACAGCGAAAGGATCCATCCATGTTTCAACGCCAGTTTCCACACGGCTTTCAACGCCGGTTTCAACAATTCCTCAAACAATTTACCGCGGCTCTGCTCATTGTCATTGCCGGCATCGGCCTTGCCTGGGGGCAGGTCGACGTCAATCAGGCGGACCAGGGCGCGCTGGGCAGCGTCAAGGGCGTCGGCCCGGCGATGTCCAGGCACATCCTTGAGGCGCGCAAGCAGGGCGGCGCCTTCAAGAGCTGGGACGACCTGCAGGACCGCGTGGCCGGCATCGGCCGGAAAAGCGCGGCGCGGCTGTCCGCGGCGGGCCTGACGGTAGGCGGCAAAAGCATGTCCGGCGCGCCGGCGACGGCCAAGCCCGGCGGAAAATCGGCCGGCAAGTCCGACGCTGCAAAAAGCGTATCGGCCAGGCCTGCCGCCGCCAAAATAAAATCGGCCGGATAATTCCGCCGCTGTCCGCACGCTTTCCGCCGCCGCGTTGCGGCGGAATCATACGCACCGGATCGACTCATATTAGAATGACGCTTCGTTACGGAAGAGATGCGACCAGACCATGCCTTATTTGACACTTGAAGACACCATCGGCAACACGCCGCTGATCCAGCTGAAACGCATCGGCGGCGAGGACGCCAAACGCCGCAATAATGTGATTCTCGGCAAGATGGAGGGCAACAATCCGGCCGGTTCGGTCAAGGACAGGCCCGCGCTGTCGATGATCCTGAAGGCGGAGCAGCGCGGCCTGATCAAGCCCGGCGACACGCTGATCGAAGCCACCAGCGGCAATACCGGCATCGCCCTGGCCATGGTGGCTGCCATGCGCGGCTACAAAATGATTCTGCTGATGCCGGAAAACCTGAGCGAAGAACGGCGCCAGAGCATGGCCGCCTATGGCGCGAAGATCGTGCTGACGCCGAAAACCGGCGGCATGGAATATGCGCGCGACCAGGCCGAACGGATGGAAGCGCAAGGCGAGGGCATTATCCTGGACCAGTTCGCCAATCCGGACAATCCGCTGGCGCATTACGAATCCACCGGTCCCGAAATCTGGCGCGACACCAACGGCGCCGTGACGCATTTTGTCAGCGCGATGGGCACCACCGGCACCATCATGGGCGTTTCGCGCTATCTGAAAGAACAGAATCCCGCCATTCGCATTATCGGCGCCCAGCCGGAAGAAGGTTCGCAGATTCCCGGCATCCGCAAATGGCCGGAGGCCTACCTGCCGAAGATCTATGAAGATGCGCGGGTCGACCAGATCGAATATGTCAGCCAGTCCAGCGCGGAACATCTGGCGCGAAAACTGGCGATGGAAGAAGGAATTTTCGGCGGCATTTCCGCGGCCGGCGCATGCGAAGTGGCGCTGCGCATATCGCAAACGGTGGAAAATGCAACGATTGTGTTTATTGTGTGCGACCGCGGCGATCGATATTTATCGACCGGGGTCTTTCCTGCCTGAGCCGAAGCGGGCGGGGCGAAGCCTGCTGAATGAAAAAAGCCTGCATGGCGATCATGCAGGCTTTTTTATTTATTCCGCGATTGCTTCAACGCCATCGATTTTCGGTTTGAATTGCTTGTCGCTGATGCGGTATTTTTCGCGGCGATCGCCCATCAGGATGCGCAGATCGCGAATCGACAGATCGCTGACTTCGTGCATGCGAATCAGCAGCGAAGCGCCGACCGGCAACCTGCGATGGCGGATCTTGCTGATCACGGGCGGCGCCACTTCCAGCGCGCGCGACAGGGCGGCATCGTTTTTCAGATGCAGCTTTTCGATCAGGGCGTCCAGAAGGCGGTCCGGATCGTACTGCACGTCGTTCGAAAGAATTTGGTCGTCAGAGATTGTAGTCATGATCAGGTCATTCCGTTATGCAATGCTATTGGCCAGGTTCCGATAAGCAAGACTTGCGTCTCGGAACATTATTGTTTTTTTAATATGCAAAACTATTTTAATTGTGAAACTATTTTAAAAGTGCATTTTTATCAATTATTAAAATGCAACTAAAGATTACCCAACGAAATGTTGTTATCAAACACAGATTGTTTGTCTTAAACGGCCATCTTGGTAATTTCTTGAGGCTTTGGCGCTTTCCGGGCAGGTTCCCCGTTATTGATCGGAAGCGCGAATCTTGATTCGTTTTACATATATTAGCAAAAATGTTTTTAATTTTATATATGGATTTGTGAAAGGAATTATTTTTCCTGGGCAACAAAAGGCAGGGCATTCCATCCTGTCTTCCCCAGTAGGCGCAGCTTTTCCATGTTTCTTTCAACAATTTCATCGGCATCCTCTATGCCGTCCACGGCGCGCGCGATACTTTGTTCTCTGAGCAAGTGCAGCATCGGATAAGGCGAGCGGTTTGTATAATTTTCAATATCGTCGGAATCGCTGTTGTCAAATTGGTACTGCGGATGAAAACTGGCGACCTGAATTACCCCTTCCAGGCCGAAATTTCGCAGTGTCACGTCGGCAATCGCCAAAAAATCGTTGTAATCGCTGAAATCGGCCAGCACCCGGGGGTGAATCAAAAGGGTGGTATCGATCTGTTCCGGGTCGGCCGCGGCGAGTAATTGCAGTTCGTCGCACAGCTCGTTGAGCAGGGCATCGGTATCCCGCGCGCCGGTAATGCGGTAGCGGATTTGCCGCTTGACATAGACCGCCTTGGCGAACGGACACAAATTGAGCCCGATGACGGCCTGCAGCAGCCAGTCCCGGGTGGCCGTGAATACAGGGTCGGCCAGCAGGGCGGGATCGTCGATATTGGTGCTATTCTTCTGGTTTTTCAGCATTGCAGCATTCCTCCATGGCCCTCAAAGCAACTATTTTCAAAGCCGATCTGCAGATATCCGACATGGATCGCCATTATTACCAAAGCCATCCGCTGACCATCGCGCGCCATCCGTCGGAAACCGACGAGCGCATGATGATCCGTGTGCTGGCTTTCGCCCGCCATGCCGATCCCGCGCTCAGTTTCGGCAAGGGCCTGTCGGATGTCGACGAGCCGGATTTATGGCTGAAAGACCTGACCGGCGCCATTGACCTGTGGATCGAAGTCGGCCAGCCCGACGACAAGCGCATCCTGAAAGCCTGCGGCCGCGCCGCGCATGTCATCGTCTACAGCTACAGCAGCACGGCCGATATCTGGTGGAAGCAGACCGGCAGCCGGGTCGAACGCGCCAAAAACCTGACGGTCATTCATATCGACGCCGACAGCAGCCAGGCATTGGCGGCGCTGGCGCAACGCAATATGCAATTGCAATGTTCGATCCAGGACGGCCAGATATGGCTGGGCGCCAACGACGACACCGTGCAGATCGATCCGCAGGTGATCAAGGCCGAATAAAGCTTTGAACTTTGGCCCGAATGTTATGGCGGCCTTATTGCTGCCTTATTGCTGCCTCGCAGCCCGTATCGCCCGCCCCAGATCGATCACCGACATCGCATAAAAATAACTGCGGTTATATTTGGTGATGGCGAAGAAATTGTCGGTGCCGAGCCAGTATTCGGTTGGGCCGTTGCCGTTCTGCAAATCGACCAGGCCGTATTTCATATCGCCGTCGGCGCTTGCCGGCATGGCCGGGGCCATCGGCGCGGTCGGCACGATGCCGGCCGCCTTGATCTGATCCGGCGTATAGGTCGCTTCCAATCCCTTGTCCAGCATCGCCTGCCAGGATTGCGCGGCTGCATCGTCGGCAGGCGCCTGCACCGGGATCGCCGTCGGCAGGCCGCGCCGCCAGCCGTGTTCGCTCAGGAAATGCGCCACGCTGCCGATGGCGTCGACCGGCTCATTGCGCAAGTCGATCTTGCCGTCGCCGTTGAAATCGACGGCGTACTGGCGGATGCTGCTGGGCATGAATTGCGGCAATCCGATCGCGCCGGCATACGAGCCCAGCAGCGAAAACGGATCGATATGCGATTCGCGCGCAAATAATAATGTGTTTTCCAGCTGGCCCCGGAAGAACTGCATGCGCGCTTCGCGCGTGGGCGTATTCGGATAATCGAAGGCCAGCGTGGTGATGGCGTCCATCACGCGGAAATTGCCGGTATTGCCGCCATAAATCGTTTCGACGCCGATGATGGCCACGATGATCTCGGCCGGCACGCCGTATTGCTCCTCGGCGCGCGTCAATTCGCCTTCATATCTGTTCCAGAACTGCACGCCGCCGTTGATGCGCACCGGCTCGACGAAGCGCAGGCGGTAGGCGGTCCAGTTCTTGGGGCGGCCGGGCGGCGCCGGTTTCATCAGTGTGATCGCGCTGTCGATGTAGCGCGCTTTGCTGAAGACCTTGTTCAGCTCGGTGCGGTCGAAGCCGTTGCGCGCAACCATGTCGTCGATGAACAGTCCTACTTCGCGCCACTGGCCGAAGTTGGCGAATTCGCCGTCGGCCGGCGCCTGCTTTGCGGATCTGGATTTTTTTGCGGCATCTTTTTTGGCCTGTTTTTTTGCCGCTTTCCGGATGGCCTGCTCCCTGGAAGCGGCGCTCGGCTGCGGCGCCCCGGGGCCGGCATACAGCGCCGGGGTCATGCACAGGCAGGAGGCAAGGACGGAAAGGCGCAGCAGGGCGGAAGCGGAAAATGGCATGGGCATCGATGTGTTGAAACGGCTGCTTGAAACAGGTAAATGGCCCGGATTACAGGGACTTGGCTGAAACGTCGGACGTCGGGCTGCTGTGCAGTATACCGCATCGACCATGCCGTTCCGTGCGTCGAAAGCGCTTTTGCCGGCGTATTCCGAATCCGGTTAAACTAGGCCGGAACATGACCGCAATCAAGGCCGCGGTAGCGCCGTTACGCTAGGATATTATTCCACGCATTCCAAAATTCCCGGAGACAGGGCGACCAAAAATGACCACAGCCATCTATAGCCACGCAGACTGCCGCCGCCACGAAATGGGGGAATGGCATCCCGAATCGCCGGCGCGCCTGCAGGCGATCGACGATCAATTGATCGCCAGCCGCGTCGATCAGTTCCTGGAACATCGCGAAGCGCCGCTGGCCGACCTGGAGGCGATCGCGCGGGTGCATACGCCGCATGCGATCGCATCGGTGCGCGAAGGCATCGACGACCTCGAAATTTCCGGGCAGCGCTACTATCCGCTGGATCCCGATACCTCGCTCAACAAACATAGCTGGAATGCCGCCTTGCGCGCGGCCGGCGCGGCGGTGGCCGCGACCGATGCGGTCATCGCCGGCGAAGTGGACAATGCCTTCTGCGCCATCCGCCCCCCCGGCCATCATGCGACGCCGTCGACCTCGATGGGATTTTGCCTCTTTAACAGTGTCGCGATTGCCGTGCGCCATGCGCTGGAACACCATCATCTGGAGCGGGTCGCCATCATCGATTTCGATGTGCATCACGGCAACGGCACCGCGGCCGCCTTCATCGATGAATCGCGGGTATTGATGGCCAGCTTTTATCAGCATCCGTTCTATCCGCATACGCCGCCCGACCCGACCAGCCATCGCTGGATCAACGTGCCGGTGCCGGCCTTCAGCAACGGCGAGGTGGTGCGCAAACTGGTGACGAATCAGTGGCTGCCGGCGCTGCATGATTTCAAGCCGCAGATGATTTTCATATCGGCCGGTTTCGACGCCCATCGCGAAGACGATCTGGCGCAGATGGCGCTGGTCGAAGCGGATTACACCTGGATGACGCAGCAGATCGTCGAGATCGCCAATCTGTATGCCGGGGGCCGCATCGTCAGTTGCCTGGAAGGCGGCTATAACCTGTCGGCGCTGGGCCGTAGCGTGGTGGCGCACCTCAAGGTGCTGTCGGGGATGGAATAAGGCCGGGCCGGCGTTCAGCTTGCCTCGAACGCGGCGATGATCGCATCGGCCACGGCGCGCACGCGCGCGGTGCGGTTCAGGTCGCTGTGCAGCACCAGCCACATATCGTAGGGATCGGCGCGCTCCGGCCAGATGCGCTGCAAGGACGGCTGGGCCTCGCCCAGATAGGTCGGTATTTCTCCCAGCCCCAGGCCGGCGCGCACCGCTTCCAATAGCATCAGGCCGCTGCTGACCTCCATGACCACCCGCGCATTGGCGCTGGATTCGCCGCATAGCGCGGTGCTGTGGCGGGCATAGATGGCGCGCTGGTAGATCACGACATCATGGCCGGCCAGTGCGGTACCGGGCTGCGGCTCGCCGTGTTTCTTCAGATAATCCTTCGACGCGTACAGCGCGGTCTCCAGGCGCTTCAGATGGCGCGAAATCAGATCGGGACTGCTCGGGCGCACGGCGCGCACCGCCAAGTCGGCTTCGCGCCGGGTCAGGTTCGAGACTTCGGTGGAGGTGGTCATTACCACCCGGATATCCGGATGTTGCGCATGCAGCTTCTGCATGGCGCCGATCAGGAAGTGGCGCGCGGCGCTGTCGGTGGCGGCCAGCCGGACCACGCCGCACAGGCGTTCGTCGATGCCCTGGGTCTGGCGCAGCAATTGTTCGGCCCCTTGCTCCATGCGCTCGATCGCGCCGACCGCCAGTTCGCCGGCCGGCGTGGCGACATAGCCTGAAGAGGTGCGCAGAAACAGGCGCGCCCCCAGCGATTTTTCCATCGCCGCCAGCCGCCGCCCGACGGTGGCCTGGTCCAGATGCAGCTGTTCGGCGGCGCCGCGCAGCGTTCCCACTCGCTGTATGGCGAGAAATATCCTGGCGTTATCCCAATCCATGGCGGCTCCCTGTGCATTTTTGTGATGCAAATCTGCATCGGAGTCGAGAGAATATGCCTATATATTGCATTGCGCAATCGTCTTAGAATAGCGCCATTATTTCCATTTTCGCTGTTATGCGATTCCGAAAGAGGCGCGCCATGTCCGCTCAATGCCCTGATCTTGCATCCGTTGCCGTTCGCGCGGCCGTTGTGCCTGCCGTGCCGCTTCCTGTCCCGGCCAGGAACAAGCCGGCGCAGGCGGGCATGTGGCCGCTGATCACGCTGGCGGTCGGTTTCGTGATGGCGATGCTGGACGTGACCGTGGTCAACGTCGGCCTGTCGTCGATTCAGCAGAACCTGTCGACCCCGCTGGCGATGCTGGTCTGGATCGTTGACGGCTATACCCTGACGTTTGCCGCGATGCTGCTGGTGGGCGGCGCGCTGGCCGATCGTTTCGGCGCCAAGAACATCTATCTGCTGGGCCTGGGAGTCTTCGTCGCGGCCTCGCTGCTGTGCGGCGCCGCGCCCAGCGGTCCGTTGCTGGTGGCCGCGCGGCTGCTGCAGGGCCTCGGCGCCGCCTTCTTCATGCCGAGCTCGTTGAGCCTGCTCACGCATATCTATGAAGACGCCAAGGTGCGCGCCCGCATGCTGGGCATCTGGTCCGCCGCGGTCGGCGGGGCGGCTGCCCTGGGGCCGCTGGTGGGCGGCGTGCTGATCCATTCGTTCGGCTGGCGCAGCGTGTTCCTGATCAATGTGCCGGTCGGCCTGTTCGGCCTGGTCATGGCCAACAAAATGATTCCGAAAGTGCAGAAGCACGCGCGCGACCTGACCATCCTCAGCCATGTGCTGGGCATCGTGATGCTGGGCGCCTTGAGCTACGTGCTGATCCAGGGCCCTGCTTACGGCTGGACTTCGGATCCCGTTCTGGCTGCCGCCGCGGCTGTCATCGTGGCATTTGCGTTGCTGGTGCGGCATGAACGGCGCGGCAAGGCGCCGCTGCTGCCGGCCGAACTGTTCGCCACGCCGCAGTTCGCGGCGGCCAACGGCATCGGCTTCCTGATCAATTTCGGCGTCTATGGGCAATTGTTCTATATCAGTTTCTTCCTGCAGCAGGCGCGCGGCGCCGATGCGCTGCAGACCGGCATACAGCTGCTGCCGATGATGGCCGTGATTTTCGCGGGCAACCTGACGTCGGGCCGCATTACCGCGCGCTTCGGGCCGCGCTTTCCGCTCCTGCTGGGATTGGGCAGCGGCGCATTGTTCGCTGGGCTGCTGACCGGTTTGACGCCGCAGACGCCGTACTGGCTGTTCGCGCTGCTGATCGCGATCGTCAATCTCGGCATCAGCATCGCCATTCCGGCCATGACCACGGCGGCAATGCAGGTCGCCGGCCGCAAGCACGCCAACAGCGCCGCCGCCGCGCTCAACGCCAATCGCCAGATCGGCGCGCTGGTCGGCGTCGCCATCATGGGCGCGATCCTGCATATTTTCATCGAGTGGAATACGCGCAATCTGCTGGCGTTCGGCTTCATTTGCGTGGTGTATGCCGCGGCGCTGGTGCTGGTGGCGCGCTACATTCGGGCCCATGAGGCGGCGCCGGCCGAAAAGGCGGCCTGAGTTCTTTTTGATTGCAGATGGGCCATAGGCCGTAAAATAGCGTCTTATATATCTGCAAACAAGAAAATAGCATGTCCATACAATGGTTCCCGGGTCACATGAACGCCGCCCGCAAGAAAGCGGCGGAAGCAATGGAAAAGGTGGACCTCGTCATCGAGGTTCTGGATGGCCGCCTGCCGCAAGCGAGCTGCAATCCGATGATCGAGCAATTGCGCGTGTTCCGGCAACGCCCCTGCCTGAAAATCCTGAACAAGAGCGATCTGGCCGATCCTGCCGCCACCGCGGCATGGCTGGCCTATTACAACGCGCAGAAAAACGTGAACGCGGTCGCGCTGAGCTGCAAGAAGCCGTCCGATGTCGCCAAGATTCCCAAGCTCTGCCTGGCGCTGGCGCCGCATCGCGGCACGGCGCTGAAACCGCTGCGCATGATGATCATGGGTATTCCGAACGTCGGCAAGTCGACGCTCATGAATGCGCTGCTGAAGAAACGCGTGGCGGCGGTCGGCGACGAGCCGGCGGTCACCAAGGTGCAGCAGCGCCTGTATCTGAACAACAATATGGTGCTGATCGATACGCCCGGCATGCTGTGGCCGAAGATCGCCTTGCCCAGCGACGGCCTGATGCTGGCCGCCAGCCACGCCATCGGCACCAATGCGCTGATCGAGGAAGAAGTCGCGACCTATCTGGGCGCGCAATTGCTGCAGCGTTATCCGCAATTGCTGAAGGCGCGCTACGGGCTTGATGTCGATGCGCCGGGTTTCGACGGCGTCAGCGTGGTTGAAGGCGTGGCCAAACGCCGTGGCTTCATGCTGCGCGGCGGCATGGTCGATCTGGAAAAGGCGGCGCATACGCTGCTGCAGGATTACCGCACCGGCGCCCTGGGCCGGATCAGCCTGGAAACGCCGCAGAGCCGCGCCGTGCTGGTGGCGGAGTACGAAGCTCAGCGCGCGCTGGAACAGCAATCCCGCGCCGACAAGGTCGACGAAGCCGACCAGGCCGATCAGGATTATCTGGACAACCGCGACGCATAGTCGGCCTCACCAGGAAGCGATTACCGCGTTCTTGTATTTATCCGCGATGAACTTCCTGATTTCAGGGCTGCGATATGCCTTCACCAGCTTGGCCACCCACGGCTGGCTCCTGTCCGCGGCGCGCACCGCGATCACATTCACATACGGGCCTTTGGCCGATTCGATCGCGATCGCATCCCTGACCGGATCCAGTCCGGCCGACTCGGCATAGTTGCCGTTGATGGCGGCGGCATCCAGATCGTCCAGCGAACGCGGCAATTGCGCCGCATCGATTTCGATGATTTTGAGTTTCCTCGGATTCTCGACGATATCCAGCGGCGTCGCCTTCAGGCCCGCATCCGCCTTCAGCTTGAACAAGCCCTGCGCCTGCAGCAGCAGCAAGGCGCGGCCGCCATTGGTCGGGTCGTTCGGCACGCCGATGCGGGCGCCGTTTTTCAGGTCTTTCAGAGCCCGGATTTTTTTGGAATAGACGCCCATCGGAAAGGTGACGGTGGTGGCGACACTGGCGAATTTGTAGCCGCGATCCTTGACCTGCGCATCCAGATAGGGCTGATGCTGATAGCTGTTGGCGTCCAGGTCGCCGGCGGCCAGCGCGGCATTCGGCTGCACGTAGTCGTTGAATTCGACGATCTTCAGTTTCAGGCCGTCCTTGTCGGCGATCTTTTTGACCTGCTCCAGTATCTCCGCATGCGGCCCGCCGGTGGCGCCGATCTTGATGACTTTGTCCTGCGCCGGCGCGAATGCCGCGGCAAGGCCCAGGGCGAGGGCGGCGGCGGTCTTCAGTAGTGCATGGCGACGATTCATGTGCTGTCCTTTTTTTGCGTATTGATGAAATGTTCTAGCGATGGCCCAGTCGCCGCACCAGCCGGTCGCCCAGGGTTTGCACAAGCTGCACGAACACGATCAGGATCAGCACCACGATCAGCATCACTTCCGGCAGGAAGCGCTGGTAGCCGTAGCGTATGCCCAGATCGCCGAGTCCGCCGCCGCCGATGGCGCCGGCCATGGCGGAATAGCCGACCAGGCTGACCACGGTCAGGGTAATTCCCGCGACGATGCCGGGAAAGGCTTCCGGCACCAGCACCTTGCTGACGATCTGCCAGGTGGTGGCTCCCATCGCCTGCGCGGCTTCGACCAGGCCGCGATCGACTTCGCGCAGCGCGGTTTCCACCAGCCTGGCGACGAACGGCGCGGCGGCGATGGTCAACGGCACGATCGCCGCCGCGGTGCCGATGGACGAGCCCACGAAAAAGCGCGTCAGCGGAATCACGGCCACCAGCAGAATGATGAAAGGCGTCGAACGCACCGCATTGACGAACATGCCGACGACGCGGTTCAGGGCGGTTTGCGGCCGGATGCCGTCGGCATCGGTCAGGTGCAGGAAGATCCCCATCGGCACGCCGAGCAGCGCGCCCAGCAGGCTGGAGACGCCGACCATCAGCAGGGTCTCGCCGAATGACGATATAAACAGATCGAGCATTTCAGATGACATGGTTCAACTCCTCGACGACGACGTCCTGTTCCTGCAAATACTGCATGGCGGCGGCGATATTGGCGGCGCTGCCGTTGGCCAGGATCGCCAGCGAGCCGAAGGCCTGGCCCTGGATTTCCTCGATCTGGCCATGCAGGATGTTGAAATCAAGATCGAACCTGCGCACCACCTCCGACAGCAGCGGCTGGTCCACGCCCGCGCCGGTAAACGCCAGCCGGAACAGATGGTCGGCGCAGGCATCGGCGTTCGGCGCTTCCGCATTTTTTTGCAGCCGGGCGCGCAGGCGCTGCAGCACGCCCGGCGGCAGCGCTTCCGAAATCACGTCGCCGATCAAGGCCCGCGTCACCGCGCGCGCCGGCCGGCGGAAAATGTCGATGACCTTGCCCTGTTCGATGATGGCGCCGGCGTCCATTACCGCCACGCGGTCGCAGATATCCTTGACGACTTCCATCTGATGCGTGATCAGCACGATGGTCAGGCCGAGTTCGCGATTGATTTTTTGCAGCAGCGCCAGGATCGAACGCGTGGTTTCGGGATCCAGCGCGGAAGTCGCTTCATCCGACAGCAGTACCTTGGGATTGTTGGCCAGCGCGCGCGCAATGCCGACGCGCTGTTTCTGGCCGCCGCTGATCTGCGCCGGATAGCGGTTGCGCTGGGTTTGCAGCCCGACCAGTTCCAGCAGCGTTTCGACACGCCGTTCGATATCGGCCGGCGCCATGCCGGCCAGTTCCAGCGGCAGCGCGATATTGCCGGCCACGGTGCGCGAGGAGAGCAGATTGAAGTGCTGGAAGATCATGCCGATCTCGCGCCGCGCGTCGCGCAGCGCGGCCGCGGGCAGGGCGGTCAGGTCCTTGCCGTCGACCACGATGCGGCCCGCGCTGGGGCGATTGAGCAGATTGATGGCGCGCACCAGGGTGCTTTTGCCGGCGCCGCTGCGTCCGATGATGCCGAAGATTTCGCCCTTGCGGATAGCCAGGCTGACGTCGCGCACCGCTTCGATGGTGCCTTGCGCGCCTTGGAATCGCTGGGACACGCCCTCTATTTTTATCATTGCAAAGAAAATGGCAGCCAGTGGGGCTGCCAATGTTTTTATGGGTGAACGCTGATTCTAGGACGGTTTGCCCTGCAGGGGAACACTATTTTCCTCGATTCCTTATACCGAAAACATCTATGCGGCGGATCGAAAAATTCTTTTCGGAAATAAAAAAACCTCGCATCGCTGCGAGGTTTTTTACGAAGTTGTTTCTTCGTGCCGGGACCGGCAAATTACATCATGCCGCCCATGCCACCCATACCGCCCATGCCGCCCATATCAGGCATGCCGCCGCCGGCCGGCTTGTCTTCGGCTGTTTCGGCAACCAGTGCGTCGGTTGTCAGGATCAGGCTGGCGACCGATGCGGCGTTTTGCAGCGCCGAACGGGTAACCTTGGCTGGATCCAGAACGCCCAGGGCGACCAGGTCGCCGTAGGTGCCGTCGGCTGCGTTGTAACCGTAGTTGCCCGAACCGGCCAACACGGCAGCGATCACAACCGATGGCTCGCCGCCGGCGTTGAACACGATTTGACGCAGTGGCTCTTCGATCGCGCGCAGCACGATCTTGATGCCGGCTTCCTGGTCGGGATTGTCGCCCTTCAGGTTCTTGACGGCAGCGCGAGCGCGCAGCAGGGCAACGCCGCCGCCTGGCACAACGCCTTCTTCAACGGCAGCGCGTGTTGCGTGCAATGCATCTTCAACGCGTGCTTTCTTTTCCTTCATTTCGACTTCGGTGGCAGCGCCGACCTTGATCAGTGCAACACCGCCGGCCAGCTTGGCGACGCGTTCCTGCAGTTTTTCGCGGTCGTAGTCCGAAGTGGCTTCTTCGATCTGCGCACGGATCTGCGCGACGCGCGCTTCGATGGCGACTGCGTTGCCGACACCGTCGATGATGGTGGTGTTTTCCTTGCCGATTTCGATGCGCGCTGCCTGGCCCAGGTTTTCCAGAGTGGCTTTTTCCAGTGTCAGGCCGACTTCTTCAGCAATCACATTGCCGCCGGTCAGGATCGCGATGTCTTCCAGCATGGCCTTGCGGCGATCGCCGAAGCCAGGCGCCTTGACGGCAGCCGTCTTCAGAATGCCGCGGATGTTGTTGACCACCAGGGTTGCCAGCGCTTCGCCTTCGACATCTTCGGCCACGATCAGCAGAGGACGGCCCGACTTGGCGACTTGTTCCAGGATCGGCAGCAGTTCGCGGATGTTCGAGATTTTCTTGTCGAACAGCAGGATGTAAGGCTGTTCCAGGGCAACAACCTGTTTTTCCTGGTTGTTGATGAAGTACGGCGACAGGTAGCCGCGGTCGAATTGCATGCCTTCGACGATGTCCAGTTCGTTTTCCAGCGACTTGCCGTCTTCAACGGTGATCACGCCTTCCTTGCCGACCTTGTCCATTGCCTTGGCGATGATGTCGCCGATATCGGTATCGGAGTTGGCGGAGATCGAACCGACTTGCGCGATTTCCTTGCTGGTTGTGGTTGGCTTGGACAGGTTCTTGATTTCAGCAACGATGGCCACGACAGCCTTGTCGATGCCGCGCTTCAGGTCGGTCGGGTTGAAACCGGCTGCGACGTATTTGAAGCCTTCGCGCACGATGGCTTGCGCCAGCACGGTAGCGGTAGTGGTGCCGTCGCCTGCGTTGTCCGAAGTCTTGGAAGCAACTTCCTTGACCAGTTGCGCGCCCATGTTTTCCAGCTTGTCTTTCAGTTCGATTTCTTTCGCGACCGAAACGCCGTCCTTGGTCACTGTCGGCGCGCCGAAGCTGCGTTCCAGGATAACGTTGCGGCCTTTAGGGCCCAGGGTGACTTTGACCGCGTTGGCCAGGATGTTGACGCCGGTGACGATCTTGGCACGTGCCTCATCGCCGAAAATAACTTGTTTTGCTGCCATGTTTTATTCTCCTGAATACAATTTTGAAGGTGAAGCGAAACCGGCCCGCTGCACTGAATGCAGGCGGGCCGGTTCGGCTGAATTATTTTTCGACGACGGCGAACAGATCTTCTTCACGCATCACCAGCAATTCCTGGCCATCGATCTTGACCGATTGGCCGGCATATTTGCCGAACAGAACGCGGTCGCCGACTTTCACAGCCAGGGCGCGGACATTGCCGTTTTCCAGGATTTTGCCATTGCCGACGGCGAGGATCTCGCCTTGGTCCGGCTTTTCAGCGGCAGTTTCCGGCAGCACGATACCCGATGCGGTTTTGGTTTCCTGATCGAGACGTTTAACGATAACGCGGTCGTGTAATGGACGAAGACCCATAAAAAACTCCTTGAATTCAATAAGTTATGAATAATTAATTGCGAGGTATTCGCGACGGCAGCGTTGCATGCGGCAACGCTGCACCGGAAAAAGTACGTCATGCCAGGGCTGGACCGGTCGGCGCTTGGCCGGCGGTTGTTAGCACTCTGACGTAACGAGTGCTAAGTATAGGGGCGGGGTGTCGATATTTCAAGGGGGTGATGAAGAAGAATAGAGTCTGTCTGTTTTGCACAGAAAGTGACCCTGGAGAGTCAAGTCTGCGAGCAAATCAACAGAAGAATCAATTGCCGCCCTATTTCGGACCGTTTAATCCCGCATATGGTGCAGTTGAATCCAATGAACGTACCTGATGGCTGTCTTCAATCTTGACATATTACTGGTATATCACTGGCATGTTGATTGCTTCTACATAAAAAGCAAGTCTGTTCGGGACTGCACAATCAACATGGGAGTTCAATATGCGTTTTGTAAAAAAATCGGGTGATCAAGCAGGCGCCCGCAACGCCGGTACTCGGCCAACATTGATCAAATGGTTCTCGCAGGCTTTGGTTTTTGCAGCATGTGCAGCAGGATTTGTCGCGTCATCGCATGCCGCATCCGCTGATATCGCCGCCTCGGCCGCATGCAAGGCTTTGCAAGCCAAGTACTCTCAGTTCAATGGCAAGACGCTGACCAACGCAATTAATCCGCATACGCCTGGTTACGAAGCGCTCGATCCGCAAGATCCAAACAAATACGCCGGATTCGATATCGACCTTGGCGAAGCACTGGGTAAATGCCTTGGTTTCAACGTGGCGTACAAGCCAGTCGGCTTTGCGGCGTTGATTCCGACTGTCGCAAGCGGTCAGGCTGATTTTGTGATTTCCGATATTTATGCCACCGAAGATCGTGCCAAAGCGGTGGATTTCATCACTTACTCGAAGGTGTCGGACGGCGTTCTGGCTGCCAAAGATAATCCGAAGAAGATCACCGGTATCGATACTTCGCTGTGTGGTTTGACTGCCGCAGAAAATACGGGCTTCGTCGAAGTGCCGTTGATCGAAAACCTGGCAGCGACATGTAAGGCTGCCGGCAAGCCGGCACCAACGGTTCTGCTTTTCGATAACAACGCAAGCTGCATTCAAGCGATCCTGGCCGGCCGCGCCGACACGTATATCAACGACGTCAATACGGTCGAACAGGCAGTCAAGGCGTATCCCGAAAAATTGAGCAAGGCCCTTGCAGTAACACTGCCTTACTACATCGGTATCGGCGTGGCGCAGAAAAACACCCAGTTGCGCGACGCGCTTGTTGCCGCCTTGAAGGAAGTGCAAACGGCGGGCATCGAAACGGCATTGCTTAAAAAGTGGTCGCTCGACGTCGCTGCGCTTGAAGCGCCGCGGGTTATCAGCACCACCAAGTAACTGAAACGGGCGATCTCAGATGGAATTATTCGTACACTATTTGACCCTGGATTATCTTCAGCAAGGGGTCGCCCTTTCAGTGGGGGTTACCGGTATCGGGCTGTTCGGTGGCCTGATACTGGGCGTTGTCCTGGCCAGCATGCAGATGGCGCGCTATCGCATGGTGTCAGGCTTCGCGCGACTGTATGCTGTCATCTTCCGTGGCACACCATTGATTCTGCAGATGGTGTTTTTTTACGATGCATTGCCGCTGGTCGGCATCAAGATGTCGGCGCTTGCTTCGGCCGGCATTGCACTCGCATGCAATGAAGCACCGTTTATTGCCGAGATGCTGCGCTCCGGCATCCGTGGCGTTGATCGTGGCCAGGTCATGGCAGGGGAGGCGCTCGGCATGTCGCCGATCACGCTGATGCGCCATATCGTTGCGCCGCAAGCGCTGCGCAGCATGATTCCCGGTTTCGGAAACGAGGCGGTCAGTGCCTTGAAAAATTCTTCGCTCGCGTCGTTCATCTCGGTTCAGGAGCTGACATTACGCAGTACCCAACTGGCGTCATCGACCTTCGACTTTTTTTCGGTATTTTGCGCATCGGGTTTGTTGTATCTGATTTTGACAGGCGTGGTGACAGGGCTGCAGTTTCTGGCCGAATACACGTTCGATCTCGACCGCATGCGCAAAGGCGCGCAAGGAAAAGATCCGGTTCCCGCCGTGTCCGTGGCCGGTTCGACAGCGACTGCTTTGGCGCCACGCGCCGGCGTTGCTCCTGGCGAGATGATGGTCGAGGTGAAAAATCTGAGCAAGCGATTCGGTGACCATACAATTTTTACCGGACTGAACCTGCAGGTGCAACCTGGCGAAGTCGTCGCACTGCTTGGGCCAAGCGGGTCGGGGAAAAGTACGCTGCTGCGTTGTATCAACCGCCTTGAAGCATGGGATGCGGGCGAGGTCAGCATTCATGGACAACGTGTCGGTTTCGCCGATGACGGCCGTGCACTGACATCGCGCGAAGTCGCACGCCAGCGCGCGCATTACGGCGTCGGCATGGTGTTTCAACACTTCAACCTGTTTGGTCATCTCACGGCACTTGAGAATATTGCCGGCCCGTTACGGTGGGTGCACGGCGTACCTGCGGAAGAGGCCAGGCAGCGCGCCCTCGCATTGCTCGAGCGAGTGGGTTTATCGCATCGTGCCCATGCGCTGCCGCGACATTTATCAGGCGGTCAGCAACAGCGCATTGCAATCGCTCGTGCATTGGCGCCGCAGCCAAGCGTATTGCTTCTCGACGAACCGACGTCGGCGCTCGACCCGGAACTCGTGAACGAAGTACTGGAAGTGATTCGAAAACTGGCGGTCGAAGATGGGCTGACCATGATTATTTCGACCCATCAATTACGTTTTGCCAAGGAAGTGGCTAGTCGCGTCATTTTCCTGAGTGGCGGTGTCGTGGCCGAGGACGGCCCCACTGCTGAAGTACTGACCCATCCGAAGAACCCGCTGACCATGCGTTTCCTGAGTGTGATGGGCAATGAAGTTAACCCGGCGTTTGCACTATGACGATCAAAAAACAATCATTTTCTTTCAGCCCTGCCGAGAACGTGCCGCAGCAGGTAGGTCCGTTTTGCCATGCCACGCAGTGGGGTAATCAACTCTTCGTTACGGGGCAGATGCCTACCGATCCTGCAACAGGAAAGTTGGTTGAAGGCGATGTCGTGGTTCAAGCCAATCAGGTTCGTCGCAATCTCGAAGCGGTACTGAAGCAATTCAGCCTGACGCTTGATGATTGCCTGATGGTGCGCGTCTACCTTACTTCGTTCGATGATTACGATGCGTTCAATGCCGACTACAAAACATGGTTCAAAGGACCATTGCCGAGCCGCACTTGCGTTGGGGTGACAGGTCTGGCGGTTGGCGCGCTGGTTGAGATCGATCTCACTGCAGGTATCCCGGACGAGCGTTGACACAGCAGCATGCAAGCCGATTGAAGTTAAAGGAAAGACGAACAATGAGCGAACATATTTGCAGCGCAAGCTGCGGCCATCTTCCTGCACCGGAAGCCGGATCTGCCATGGCGCAAGAATTGGAAGAGGCACGACATCAGGTAATGCACGATGAAATTGGCGGCAAAGCGTCTGCCGGCACATCGCCATCTGCACCGGGCATGGCACAGACCGCTTCGAAAGATTCACTGCCTGTTGCCCGCATCGTGTCGCAGCACCACTATCTTCCTGCGACCAAGGACACGGTACTGTGGGGCTATTTCAGCCGCTCCGCAAAACCGGCGCTCGAAATCGATTCCGGCGACTACGTCACCATCGAGGCATTGACGCATCATGCGAATGACGATGCCGAGCGCATGGTGTCAGGCGATCGAGGCGCTGAAAGTATTTTCCGATGGGACAAGGACGGAAAGAATATCGACCGTCGTGGTATCGGTGCATTGGATGATCCGCGTGGCGCCGGCGGCGGTCTTGGTGTGCATATCTGTACCGGCCCGGTAGCGATCCGTGGCGCACGGCCGGGCGACGTATTGGAGGTGCGCATCGTCGACATCAAACCGCGCCCAAGCGCCAATCCTCTGTACCAGGGAAAAACGTTTGGCAGCAATGCGGCGGCGAACTGGGGATTTCATTACGGCGATCTGCTGACAGAGCCGAAAACACGTGAAGTCGTCACCATCTATGAAATCGATGCCCATGGAGAAAACCGCTGGGCAAAGGCTGTCTACAGCTATCGCTGGACGCCACAGACCGATCCGTTCGGCGTGGTCCATCCGGTCATCGATTATCCGGGCGTGCCGGTCGATCACACAACGATCCAAAAAAAATATGACGTGCTGCGCAACGTACGGGTGCCGGTACGTGCGCACTTTGGCACGATCGGCGTGGCACCGAAGGAAGCCGAGTACGTGACATCGAATCCGCCGAATTACAACGGCGGAAATATCGACAACTGGCGCATTGGAAAAGGTGCTGTGATGTATTACCCGGTCGCAGTCGATGGCGCATTGTTTTCTGTTGGCGACCCCCATGCGTCTCAAGGCGATTCCGAACTATGCGGGACGGCGATTGAATGCTCACTGACCGGCACCTTTCAGTTTATTTTGCACAAGCAGGAATCGCTGTCAGGCACGTCGCTGGACGGCTTGCATTATCCCTTGCTTGAGACGGCGGATGCCTGGTTGGTGCATGGCTTCAGTTATGCGAACTATCTGGCGGAGCTGCCTGAAGATCCGCAATCCACGATTTTTGCCAAATCCTCACTGGACCTGGCCATGCGCGATGCCTTCCGCAAGATGCGCCATTTTCTGATGACTGCGAAGGGGCTTGATGAAGACGAGGCAATTTCCCTTCTGACAGTCGGTGTGGATTTTGGCGTTACGCAGGTTGTGGATGGCAACTGGGGCGTACACGCCACACTGCAAAAACAATTATTCATACCATAGACATCACAGGCGTGACGCGATACGCGGTTTTTTAACTTTATCTTTCTCAAGCAGGGGCGATGAAGAAGAAAAAAGTCCGGTGTTCAGATACCGGTTTTGCCTGGGAAAAAAATGGTGAAACGCGTTGTCCGGTTGCTGCTGGCGGCATGCCACGTTCCCTGATGGAGCGACATGATGCTGCGCACGATCGACAAGCCGAGGCCGCTGGCGTCGGATGATCCTCTGCGCGACGCATCGGCCCGGTAGAACCGGTCGAACAAACGTCCCAGGTGATGCGCTTCGATCGTGTGTCCGGTGTTTTCGACGATCATGGTTGTACCGGATGCATTCTGCTCCGTCGTCAAGACGATCTCCGTTCCCGGGTCCGCATAACGGACCGCATTGGCGAACAGATTCGCCAGCGCCCTGCGCAACAAAGTCGGATCGGCCCAGACCATGCCGCTGCCGCGGAGAACCAGCCTGATATCGCGCTCCTCGGCCGGTCCTTCGAAATATTCGCCGATGCGCTGCAACTCATCGGCGACATCGAGCGCCTTGCGTTCAATGGCATGGTCGGCATGTTCGGCACGCGCCAGGAACAGCATGTTGTCGGTCATCTTGGACAGACGCTGCAATTCCTCGAAGTTCGACCCCAGCAGTTTTTCGTAATATTCGATGTCGCGCCGCTGGCCAAGGGCGACCTCGGTTTGTCCAAGCATGTTGCCGATCGGGGTGCGCAGATCATGCGCCATGTCGGCCGACACCTGGCTCAGTTGCGTAAAACTCATTTCCAGGCGGTCCAGCATTCCGTTGAACGCGCCGATCAGCGGGAGGAGTTCGCGTGGCGCATGCATGTTGTCGATACGAATAGAGAGATTGCGGATATCGATCGATGCGGTTTGCGTCGCCAACCGGCGCAATGGCAGTAGCCCGTGGCGGGTCAGCCAATACGCCAGCAGTGCGGTCAGAAGCGCGGCCGCCGACGCCACCAGCAGGATACGGTCGCGATAGGCCCGCAGCATGCTGGTTCGCTCGGTCATCAGGCGCCCGGCGATAATTTGCAACTCGTGTGGCGCATCCGAAGTGACGGCGGCGGCGGAGATGGCGATAAACGGCGTCCCGTCCTTTTGCAGCGAATGGTGAACGTCAGCCAGCGACAGCGGGGCATTGGCAGCGACCGGCGCCATTTCCGGCACCGCCGTGCGCCCGGGGTTGACTTCGATCAGCGGCTTCTGCCCGGGGAATTTCAGTACCAGCAACGCCTCCTGGTTACCCAGCATATTGGAAAACAACTGCGGTTTTTGATGTATCAAATCCAGCACATCCACGTCCCGCAGCAGGATGCGTATCTGGTCGACGCGGCCGATCAGTGCGGCATCGTCACGCAATATCAGTTGCGCTTCCAGTCCGCGATACAAGGCGTAGCCGACCGTGGCCAGGACGGTAAACGACAGCAAGGCAAACAGCAGCGCGAGACGCGAAATCAATGAGTGGCGTTTCATGTCTCGACTTCGCAGCGATAGCCTACGCCGTGCACCGTGTGGATCAGCCGCATGGCGAAAGGTTCGTCTATCTTCTGGCGCAAGCGCCGAACGGCCACATCGACAACATTGGTGTCGCTATCGAAATTCATGTCCCATACCCGCGATGCGATCAGCGAACGGGACAACACCTGTCCCTTGTGAAGCACAAAAAAGTGCAGCAGGTTGAATTCCTTGTTGGTCAAAGTAACGCGAATGCCGGCGCGCACGACACGGCGTTTGGGCACGTCGATCTGCAAATCGGCGATTGCCAGCACATCTTCCTGCCGCGCCTGATTGCCGCGTCGCAATACCACCCGGATGCGCGCCAGCAATTCCGCGAACGAAAACGGCTTGACCAAATAGTCGTCCGCGCCCAGTTCCAGCCCTTTGAGGCGATCCTCGAGCGTGCCGCGCGCAGTCAGGAACAGCACAGGCGTATTGGCTTGCTTGTCCAGTTTCCGCATGACTTCCCAGCCGTCCATTTCAGGCATCATCACATCGAGCAGAATCAGGTCATAGCGCATTTCCTGCGCCATATGCAAACCGTCTTTTCCGTTGCCCGCCAGATCGACCACATAGCCGGATTCGGTCAATCCGTCGCGCATGTACTCGCCTGCCTTGGGCTCGTCTTCGATTACCAGGATTCTCACTTCGCTACCCTTGCCCTTCCGGTGCGGTCATTGTTTGCAATGATGCCATCTTAGCCCACTGGCGCGGACAAAGTTCTTACACAGTCATGACAAAGCTGTAATGACTGCGGCGACGGCCGACCGACGCTTTTCAATTTTCAGCAATCCCGCTTTTGTCATTGGAATGTAATGACTGAGTCACATTTTCGTCACCACCGGATTTCTATACTGGCCTCCATCGACACACCACATGTCGATCCACGTTATCCACAACCTTACTTTCATGGGAAAAATCATGTTGAAAATCAAAAGCATCACCACTCTCCTGGCCTTCGCAGCCGTTTCGTCCGCCATGCTCGCTTCCGGCGCTCAGGCAGCGGCCCCGGCCGGCACTGCTGCCGGCTATGGAAACAGCGTTGCCGCCGACACTTATGGCCGCCAAATCACGATTTCTCCCCAGACAAAATGGGTCAACGTCACCGATGGCGAGACGGTGAAGTTTGACGTCAACGGCAAAACTTTCGCATGGAATGTAGACACCTTCAGCAATGATACGGTGTTCGATCTTGCCAAGATCGCGCCGGCCGGCATCGAAGTCAATAACGTGCGCGTCTATGTCGCACCCAATCCGCTGTATTTCAACTGACCTGCGCCAAGCCCCTGAGCCGCCGCGCATGTCCGGCAGCCCGGGGCAGCAGCGGTTCTGCCTTCATATCATCCATTCATGCCCGGCGCGTCGTCAGAGCGCCGGTATCGGCTTGCGGATCCATCGAAAACAATGGAGCACTCGTGACAAAACCTTCATCTCCGCCGCACGCTCCCATTTGCGTGCCATGCCGGCTTGCCGCCATCGGCGCCGTCGTGCTGTGCCTGGCCGGCGGTTTCGCTTACGCTGCCGGCTGGCTCACGCCAATGCGCCTGACTGCCAATCGCATCATTGATGCTTTCGAAGCCAATGCGGGACCTCACCCGGGCTTTCGCCGCAATCACGCGAAGGGCGTTTGCGTAGCAGGCTATTTCGACAGCAACGGCAATGCGGCCGCGCTGTCCCGCGCGGCAATTTTCGCGCCGGGCCGCACGCCGGTGACCGGCCGCTTCGCCATTCCGGGCGGCAATCCGTCGGCGCCCGACGCCAGTATTCCGATCCGCAGCATGGCGCTCATGTTCCTGCTGCGCGACGGGCAGCAGTGGCGCACCGGCATGAATTCGACGCCGATGTTCGCGGTTCGCACGCCGGAGCAGTTTTATCAGCAGCTGGCCGCGGCGCAGCCCGATCCGGGCACCGGCAAACCGGATCCGGAAAAACTCAAGGCTTTCTTTGCAACGCATCCTGAAACCCGGCCGTTCCAGGAATGGCTCAAGGCGCATCAGCCATCGTCCAGTTTCGCAAACGCCGCGTATTACAGTATCAACGCGTTCCGCTTCATCGACGCCGGCGGGCGCAGCCGCGCGGTGCGCTGGGCCATGGTGCCCGAGACGCCCTACGCGCCGATCGGAGCGGAACAGAAGGGCGAGCCGGGCTTTCTCGCCGCCGATCTGGCGCAGCGGCTGCAGGCCGGCAGCCTGCGCTGGCATCTGGTGGTGACCGTGGCCGCCGCCGGCGATAAAACCGACGACGCCACCCTGGCATGGCCTGACGACCGGCAGCATATCGATGCCGGCACGCTGGTGATCGCGCAAACCGCGCCGCAGGCAGACGGCGCGTGCCGCGACGTCAACTTCGATCCGACCGTCCTGCCCGACGGCATCCGGCCATCGGACGATCCGTTGCTCGCCGCGCGCTCGGCCGCTTACGCGCTTTCCTACAATCGCCGCACCCGGGAGGAGGCGCTTCATCCCGGGATCCATGCACGGCGCCCGAACGGAGATCAATCATGAGCACGACACACGCGCAATTCAGCCCGCTTGCAAAGCTGCTTCACTGGATCATGGCGCCGCTCATCCTTGCGATGCTGTTCATCGGCATCGGCATGGTTGCGACGGTATCGCATGCGCACAACACGCTGATCGCGCTCCACAGGCCGCTTGGCATTGCGCTGCTGTTGCTGGTGCTGATGCGCGCCGGCGTGCGGATCCGGCGCGGCAGCCCGCCGCTGCCCGGCGACATGCCGGCCTGGCAACGCCGTATGGCGACGCTTTCGCACCTGGCGCTGTACGTGCTTATGGCGGCAATGCCGCTGATCGGCTGGTCGATGCTTTCGGCCGGCGGATATCCGGTCACGCTCTACGGACCCTGGCGCCTGCCGCCGATCATGCCGCATGACGTGCAGCTCTATGCGCTGCTGCGCACACTGCATACATGGCTGGCATTGGCGCTCTTCCTGATGGTGTTGGCGCATATCGCCGCGGCGTTGTTCCATGCGCTCATCCGGCGTGACAAGGTTTTTTCCAGCATGGCGCAATTGCCTCGGCTTTAGAGAGCGTCCTCAGGGGATCTGCGCCAGAATCAGCGTCGCCACCAGCCCCGGATGATTATCCGCCAGGCTGAGTTGCCCCCCATGCAGCCGGGCCACGGCGGAAACCAGGCTCAGCCCCAGCCCCACGCCCGGCGTTCCGCGGCTGGTGTCGCCGCGGTAAAAGCGCTCCAGGACTTTTATTTTGTCGGCGTCGGGAATGCCCGGGCCGTCGTCCGAGACGGCGATCTGGATCCTGCCGCCGGCGTCGACAAACGTATCGACCTTGATGCTGCCGTTCTTCCGGGCGTACTTCAGGGCATTGTCGATCAGGTTGGCGATCGCCTGCGCCAGCAGCAAGGGATCGCCCGACATGGTCAGCGTGCCCGATGACGTGAAGGACAGCGTGCATTCCTCCGATTCCGCCAGCGCCTGGTAGAGCTCCGCGACTTCGCCCGCGATCGCGCCGATATCGACTTCGACGAAGCCGGAGCGGCGCGTGCCGGCATCGATTTCGGCCAGCCGCAGCAAGGCATTGAATATGCTGATGACGCGGTCCACGTCGCCGATCGCGCCTTCGATTTCGTTATAGGTCTTTTCCGCGCCGGGACGGGTGACGAACACTTCTTCCAGGCGCGAACGCAATTCCGCGAGCGGTGTGCGCAGGTCGTGCGCGATGGCGTCGGAGACGCTGCGGATGCCGCCGATCAGATGTTCGATCTGGTCCAGCATGCGGTTTTGGGTATCGACCAGCGTGTTGAGTTCGCTTTCGCCGCTGATGGCCGGAAGGCGATGCGAGAAATCGCCCTGGATGATGGCGGAAGTCGCCTGGCTGATGTCCCTGACCTTGCCCAGCAGCGTGCGCCGGATCAGCAGGCCGCCCAGCAGGCCCAGCAGCAGCACGATGGCCGCGGCCGCGCTCAATCCGGTCAGGAACGAAATTTCCAGCGCCCGGAATTTGCCGACATTGCTGCCGACCAGCAGGCGATAGCCGTTCGGCAGCGCGGCCGTGATCAGCGAGACGCGCATCGGCCGGCCGTTGACGTCGATCTCGGCCACGAAGCGCCCGCTGACATTGCCGATGCCGTCCGGCCAGCGCCGCAGGTTGCCGGCCAGCCGCTTCAGGGACGCGTCGGTCAGCAGGATCAGGTTCTCGGTGTTGACGGGCTGGGCGCCGGCCTGCAGGTCGATCACGGCGGCCAGCTTGTCGACGCCCTGCCGGTTGAAGATATCGGCCAGGCGCAGGATATCGGCCTGCAGAATGCCGGTGCGGCCCTCTTCGATGGTTTCATGCCAGGTATACCAGAGCGGCAGCGCGAACGTGGCCAGCACCGCCAGGCTCACCGCGACATAGCTGAGCGTGATGGTCAGCGCGGAAAAGCGCAGCGGCTTAATCATTGGCGGTCAGCATGTAGCCTGCATTGCGGATGGTGCGCAATAGCTGCTGATCGGCGCCGGCATCGATTTTCTGGCGCAATTTGCTGACCTGCACATCGATCACATTGGTCTGCGGATCGAAATGATAGTCCCACACGTTTTCGAACAGCATGGTGCGCGTCACCACCTGGTTGGCATGCCGCATCAGATATTCGAGCAGCTTGAATTCGCGCGGCTGGAGCGAGATGACCTTGTCCATGCGGACCACTTTATGGCTCAGCAGATCCATGGACAGGCTGCCCACCCGCAAGACGGTCTCGGTGCGGATCTCCTGCGATCGGCGGAACAGGGCATCCAGGCGCGCCAGCAATTCGCTGAACGCAAACGGCTTGACCAGGTAATCGTCGCCGCCGCTCTTGAGGCCGCGGACGCGGTCGTCCACGCCGGACAGCGCGCTGAGGATCAGGATCGGCGTCCGGTTGCCGTCCGCGCGCAGGGCTTCGATGATGGCGATGCCGTCGATGCCGCCCGGCAGCATGCGGTCCATGATGATGGCGTCGTACGGCTCGCTCGCGGCCAGGAACATGCCGTCGCGGCCATTGGCGGCGTGGTCCGCGGTATGGCCGGATTCCTGCAGCCCCCTTTTCAGGAAACTGGCGACGCGCTCGTTATCTTCGACAATTAACAGTTTCATAAGCCTTTCCGCTCGATAAGGGAATACTAACGTCCGGACCGCCTTCGCACAATGCGCGCAATGTAGGCAATGTACGGATGGCCGACGTCAATCGGGCGGTACGCCGGAGACCCCGGCGGCTTCGGCCAGCCGCGGGGCGTCGCCCGTATGCCTGATCCATCCTCCCCCGAGCGCGCGGTACAGGTCCACCATCGCGGTCAGGCGGTTCAGCCGCGCCGCGACCAGTTGCTGCTGGGCGCCGTACAGATCGGTTTCGGCGGTCAGGACGTTCTGGTAGCTGTCGATGCCGTTCTGGAACAGCATGTTTTCCAGATCGAGCCGGCGCTGCTGCGCCTCGGCATCGCGCAATTGCGCCGCCACCTGGCTGTCGTATGTGCCGCGCGCGGCGAGTCCGTCGACGACCTCGCGGAAGGCCGTCTGTATGGTTTTCTGGTACTGGGCGATGCCGATGTCCTTGTCCAGCTTGGCGATATCGAGATTGGCCCGGTTGGCGCCGCCATTGAAAATCGGCAGGGCGATCGAGGGGATGAACGACCAGGCGGCCGATCCCGCGCCGAACAGCGCGCCCAGCGACGCGCTTTCCGAACCCAGCGTCCCGGTCAGGGAAATGCGCGGGAAAAAGGCCGCGCGCGCCGCGCCGATGTTGGCGTTTTCGGATCGCAGCAGCGCTTCCGCCTGCAGAATATCGGGGCGCCGCGCCAGCAATCCGGAAGGCAGGTCGACCGGGATGTCGGCCAGCAACTGCAGGTCCAGCGTGGCCGGCGGCGGCAGGTCGCGCGGCAGCGGCTGTCCGATCAGCAGCGCCAGCGCATTTTCCGCTTGCGCCCGCAGCCGCGTCTGGGCGGCGTAATTGGCCTGCGACTGTTCCATGATGGTTTGCGCCAGACGCAAATCCAGCTCGGAGGCGGTGCCGGTATCGAACTGCAGTTTCATGATCTTGTACGACGCTTGCGCCGCGCGCAGGGTGTTGGCCGTCACGGCGAGCTGTTCATCGTCGGCCAGCGTGACCAGATACTGATCGGCAATTTGCGAGACCAGCAGGATTTCGGCGGATTGCCGGGCATAGGCGCTTGCCAGATATTGCTGCAAGGCCGCGTCCGACAGGCTGCGCAGGCGGCCGAAGAAATCGACTTCCCAGGCGGCCGAAAAACCGGTCGAATAATCGTGCGTCATGCTTACGGCGCGGCTGCTGGAAACGCTGGCCGGCGTGCGCGCTTGCGTGACGCCGGCTCCCGCATCGATCTGCGGCGCCATCGCCGCGCGCTGGATCCGATACTGCGCCTGGACCTTCTGGACATTCAGCATGGCGACGCGCAAGTCGCGGTTATTTTGCAGCCCGAGATCGACCAGCCGCCGCAAGCGCGGATCCAGCAGGAAATCGTTCCAGCCGATATCCGCGGCGGCCGGCCCGGCGGCATTGTGGGCTGGCGCCGATGCCGCCGCCGCCGATCCATAGGCCGCGCCGGCGGGATAGGCATCCGGAACGGAGGCCGGCGGCCGTTGATATACCGGCTGCAGCGAACATCCGGCCAACGCCGCGGCGGCCATCAGCATTGCGGCGGGAAAACAGTGTGTCAATTTCATGTCAGATTTCCTCCGGATGGGCATGCTCGGGCAAAGCCGGCGCGGGCGCCCCGGTTGTCGTTTTGATCCGCTTGCGGGCCAGCTTGTCGACGATCACGATGAAGAACATCGGAATCATGAATGTCGCCAGGAAGGTCGCGGCCAGGGTGCCGCCGATGACGCCGGTGCCGATGGCGTTCTGGCTGGCCGAGCCGGCGCCGTGGGCCAATGCCAGCGGCAATACGCCGAGCAGGAACGCCATGGAGGTCATCACGATCGGCCGCAGCCGCATCTGCGCCGCTTCCACCGCCGCTTCCAGCGCGCTGCGGCCATGGCTCTGCAGCTCGCGGGCGAACTCGACGATCAGGATGGCGTTCTTCGCCGACAGGCCGATGGTGGTGAGCAGGCCGACCTGGAAATACACGTCGTTGGACAGGCCCAGCATCGAGGTCGCCAGCAGCGAACCCAATATGCCGATCGGAATGACCATGATGACCGAGATCGGAATCGACCAGTTTTCATACAGCGCGGCCAGGCTCAGGAACACCACCAGGATCGAGAGGGCGTACAGCAGGGGCGCCTGCGAACTGGATTGCTGCTGCTGCAAGGAGGTGCCGGTCCATTCGTAGCCGATGCCGGCCGGCAGTTGTTTCACCAGGCGCTCCATGGCCAGCATGGCCTGCCCGGTGCTGCGGCCGGGCGCCGGCTGCCCTTGGATCTCCATGGCCTCGATGCCGTTGTAGCGCTGCAGCTGCGGCGGTCCGTAGGTCCACGCGTAGTTGGAAAAAGCGGAAAACGGGACCATGCCGCCGCTCGCGTTGCGCACATAAAGCTGATCGAGATCGCCCGGATTCATGCGGAACGGCGCGTCGGCCTGCACATACACTTTCTTGATGCGGTTGTCGGTATCCAGGAAGTTGTTGACGTAGCGCGAGCCCCAGGAAACGGAAAACGCCTGGTCGATATCGGCCGCGCTGACGCCGAGCGCGGCGGCTTTCTCGCGGTCGATATTGACCTTGAATGTCGGGTTGTCCTTTTGCCCGTTCAGGCGCACCTGCGACAGATCGGGATCTTTGGCCGCCAGCGCCAGCAACTGGTCGCGCGCCTTGGCCAGCGCGTCATGGCCGAGCCCGCCGCGGTCTTCCAGTTCGAAGTCGAATCCGGAAGCGCTGCCCAGGCCCTGGATCGGCGGCGGACTGATCGTCACGATCACGGCGTCCTGGTCCGAGGCGAAATGCCGGGTAATCCGGTCGCTCACCGCCTTGGCGCTGAGCGCCGGCGCGGCGCGTTCGCTCCAGTCCTTCAGGCGCACGAACAACTGCCCCTGGTTCTGTCCGCGTCCGGCCTGGTTGTAGCCGTTGACCATGAAGGTCGCGTCGACCGCGGCGGTTTCGTTTTTCAGCAGATAGGCGCTGATTTCGTCGAGCACCTTGCCGGTATGCGCCTGCGTTGCGCCGACCGGCGACTGCACCTGGACGAAGAAATAGCCCTGGTCCTCGCTCGGCAGAAAGGCGGTCGGCAGATGGATGAACAGCACCACGACGGCGGCCACCGCCATGCCGTAGATGATCAGCCAGCGCCCCGAGCGCGCGATGATGCGCCGCACGCCGGAGACGTATTTGTCGCGGCCGTTGTCGAAAGTGCGATTGAACCAGCCGAAAAAGCCGCCTTTCCGGTCATGGCCCGGCTGCGGCGCCTTGAGCAGGGTGGCGCACAGCGCGGGCGTCAGCGAGAGCGCGACGAATACCGACAGCAGCATCGACACCACGATGGTCAGCGAGAACTGCCGGTAAATGCCGCCCACGGTGCCGCCCGAGAAAGCGACCGGCACGAACACCGCGCACAGCACCAGCGCCACGCCGATCAATGCGCCGCTGATCTGCGACATCGCCTTGCGCGTGGCGGCCAACGGTCCCAGCCCTTCTTCGTGCATGACCCGTTCGACGTTTTCCACCACCACGATGGCATCGTCCACCAGCAGGCCGATTGCCAGCACCAGGCCGAACATCGACAGCGTATTGATGGTGAATCCCATGGCCGACATCGCGCCGAACGTGCCCAGCAGCACCACCGGCACGGTAATCGATGGAATCAGCGTGGCGCGGATATTCTGCAGGAACAGGTACATCACCAGGAACACCAGGACGATGCCTTCGATCAGCGTCTTGACCACTTCTTCGATGGATATCTTGACGAACGGCGTGACGTCGTTCGGATACACCACTTTCAGGCCGTGCGGAAAGTAGGGCGCCAATTCCGCCAGGCGCGCCCGGATGGCGTTGGCGGTCTGCAAGGCGTTGCCGCCCGGCGCCAGCTGGATGCCGATGCCGCTGGCGGGCGAACCGTTGTATTTATTGTCGACGTTGTAGTTTTCCGGTCCCAGGGCGATGCGCGCCACATCGCGCAGGCGTATCTGGGAGCCGTCCGGCTGCACCTTGAGCAACACGTTGCCGAATTCCTCGGGCGTGCGCATCAGGGTGGATTCGGTGATGGTCGCGTTCAACTGCTGATCCGGCACCGCCGGCGCGGCGCCCAGCTGGCCGCCGGAGATCTGGACATTCTGGCTTTGCAAGGCCGTCGTGACGTCGATGGGAGAAAGCGCGTAGCTGTTCAGTTTGCCCAGATCGAGCCAGATGCGCATTGCGTACTGCGTGCCGAAGACATTCATATTGCCCACGCCGTTGATGCGGCTGATGGGCCCCTGGATATTCGAGACCACATAATTGGCGATGTCGAATTTGTTCATGCTGTTGTCGGTGGAAACGAAGCCGATCACCATCAGGAACGAATTGGTCGACTTGGTCACTTGCACGCCGCTCTGCTGCACCTGGGCCGGCAACAGCGGCACGGCCAATTGCAGCTTGTTCTGCACCTGCACCTGGGCGATGTTGGGGTCGGTGCCGGTGGCGAAGGTCATGGACGTGGTCGATACCCCGGTGTCGTCCGTGGTCGAGGCCATGTACAGCAGATTGTCGATGCCGCTCATCTGCTGTTCGATCACCTGCACCACCGTGTTCTGCACCGTCACGGCCGAAGCGCCCGGATAGGAAGTGGAAATCTGCACGGTCGGCGGGGCCACCGGCGGAAATTGCTCGACCGGCAAGCGGAAGATGGCGATCGAGCCGCCGAGCATGATCAGAATCGCCAGGACGATTGCAAAGACCGGCCGGTCAATGAAGAATTTTGCCATGTTGAATGTCCTTTATTTGGCGTTCGACGGCGTGGATGCCTGGGCGAGCACGCCGGGCGCCGGGCCGGATGCCGCCGCGGCTGCCGGGGCGGCTGGAGCGGCTGGAGCGGCCTCGGCCGCTTGCACCAGCGTGCCGGGCAGCGCTTTCTGCGCGCCCGCCACGACAACGCGCTCGCCGTCGCTCAGGCCGCCGGTGACGACCCAATTGGTCCCGAAGGTGTCATGGGCCTGAACGGTCCGCTGCGCCACCTTGTTGTCCTGGCCGACCACCAGCACGCTGGCCTGGCCCTGCGGATCGTGGGTGACCGCCGCGGCCGGAATCAGGAAGGCATTGGCATTGACACCCTGTGTGATGCTGGCGTGCACGAACATGCCGGGCAGCAAGATGTTTTTCGGATTCGGGAACAGGGCGCGCACGGTGACCGAGCCGGTGGCGGGATCGACGGTGATCCCGCTGAACTGCAGCTTGCCGGGAAGCGGATAGCTGGAGCCGTCTTCGAGGGTCAGCTTCACTTCGGCCGCATTGGCGCCGTCCGCCTGCAACTGGCCGCTGGCGATCTGGCGCCGCAGTTGCAATCCGGCCACGCTCGATTCGGTGAGATCGACGAACATCGGATCGATCTGCTGGACGGTGGTCAGCAGCGTTGCCGCGCTCGCCTGCACATAGGCGCCTTGCGTGACCTGCGAGATATTGCTGCGCCCCGCGATCGGCGAGACGACGTCGGTATAGCCCAGATTGATCGTCGCGGTTTCGACCGCCGCCTTCGCCGCCGCGACGTCGGCTGCGGCCTGGTCGCGCGCGGCGATGGCGTTATCGTAGGTTTGCTTGCTGACCGCGTTGCCGGCGACCAGTATCTTGTAGCGGTCGGCCTGCGCCGTGGTGGTTTCCAGATTGGCGCCGGCCTTTTCCAGCGCCGCGCGCGCGCTGTTCAACGCCGCGCGATAGGGGGCCGGATCGATTTTATACAGGAGCTGGCCGGCCTTGACGTCGGCGCCTTCGCGGTAGTTGAGCAACTGCACCACGCCATCGACGCGGGCGCGCACCTGGGCCACCAGATGCGCGTTGGTGCGGCCGGGCAGGCTGACAATCGCCGGCACGCTGGTATGCCGGACCGTCAATACCGTGACCGCCGGCAAAGGCGCCGGCGCGGCGGCCGTCTTGGACTGCCCGCAGCCGGCGAGGGAAACCGCCAGCAGCGCCGCGGCCGGCAGGGTACAGCGTGAAAATGGTGTGCGTGAATGCATGATGTTTGCCAGTCCAGATAATGGTTTCGATAGGATTGCTCGTCGATCGCCCGCGGCGCATGTACCTGTGCACCGACGCAAGCGCACTTTGCATGAGGACGGGTTAACGCCGGCTATACGATTTATTAACGATAGTTAACAAAGCGCCGGTCCTGGACAAACCGGCGCGGCAAATCTGTTTGGAAAAGAGTGGCCGGGCAAGGCTGCGGGCTTGAACCGCCGGGTTTGTTGTATTTATGGCGTGATTGAGCAAGCCTTGTTGCAGATAATTATTCGTGCCGCCGGCTGTCCGCCGACATCCTCGGCGCTCCGGCGCGCGATTCGGCAATGCAGGCCAGAGCGGCGGGCTCAAAAAATAGCCGGCGCCGATTCACTATCGGTTTGATACGCCTACTGCAGTAATGCCATCGGCAAAACCAACGGTCTTTTTATCCTACTGAGCAGCGTCTTCAGGCGCGTTCCGCGGCTTGACCGCACGCGTTTCGTTCCGTTTTTCTTCCTACGCACCGCTTCATTTATTCCTACCCCAAAAGCGCCAAATCTGGCGTCCATGGCGGACATGACTTTGTCGTAAATAAAACTTGCGTGCGTCCTAATATCGCTTCAACCAAAACAAAAACAGCAACGCATTGCCGGATGGGGACGGATCACCAGGAAAGTCCCTTGCCACCATTGCTGACCGGTTTTTGCCTTGGTCAATTGCAGGGCGCCGCTGGCGCCTTTCGAAAACTCAACCCGTTATTCCGGGGACGCAACGGGTGCAGTTCTTGTTCCCTCTTTTTCTGGAGACTCAAAATGAAAAATCACATGATCGCGGCAGCCGTTCTTACCTTGTTTGCAGCGCCCGTCTTTGCCGGTCAATACGGTCACGGATCTTCGCAGCCGGCCGCGGCAAGCCATGTCAATGCCGTGGTCACATCCATGGCCGGCAATGGCGGAAAGGGCGGCGCGGCGACCTCGGGCAACGCCAACGGCGGCAATGCCACCGGCGCGGCTGCCACGGGCGGTGCAGCGACGCAAAAGAATAACGCCGGCATGGCCAATTCAGGCGGCAACAAAACCGTCACCGGCGGCACGATGTCGGCCGGCGGCAACACCAGCGCCAAGGGGACATCATCGACCATGCAGGCGGCCAACGGCAATTCGCTGGCCATCGGCGGCAAGACATTCTCGGCAACCGGCTTGGCCGACGCATCGGCCAGCGGCAACCAGAACAGCGGCGGCTCCGCGGTTTCCGTGACCAAGGGCGGCTCGGCTGCCGGCGGCAACGCCATTGCCGGCAATGGCGGCAGCGGCGGCAATTCCAGCGCAACGGCTTTCATTCACTGATCGATAAGCGGTCGTTGACGCGGGGGAAGGAGGAGAGCCGGAGGTTCTCCTCCTGTTCAAGCAACCAGAAGCGCGGGGGCAGTCATGAAAAACATATTTATCGGAATACTGTTGGCGTCCGTTTTTATCTTGCCCGCCGAGGCCGGCAACAGCAATAACAACACCAGCCATCATCACGGATCGGGCGACGGATGGAGTGGCGGTTCAGGCGGGGGATTCGGCGGCGGATCGGCGTCATCGGCCGGTTCCTCCTCAACCGCCAACGGCGGCGGCGGCGGCGCGGGCGGCACCGGCACGGGCGGTTCGGCCACGGGCGGCGCCGCGACCGGCGGCTCGGCCAGCGGCGGCCAGTCGAGCGCATCGGGCAATACATCCACGGTGTCGGTTTCGCTGACCAGCGGCAGCAGCAGCGGCAGCAGCTCAGGCGGAGATCCGAATGCCTCCACCGTCAAGTATGACGGCAGCTATACGGTCAAATCGGCGCCGCCGATCGCCGCGCCATCATTGACTTCCACGTTTTCGGATACCTGCATGGGTTCGGCGTCCTTCGGCTTGTCGTTCGTGGGCTTCGGCGCCACCGGCGGTTCGACCATGGTGGACGAGGCATGCGTGCGGCGCCTGGATTCGCGGGAATTCCGGGCCATGGGGTTGAACGATGTCGCGCTGGCCTTGCTGTGCCAGAGCGATGCCAATCGCAAGGCGGTCGAAGCGGCCGGGCACGCATGCCCGTCGGCAACCGTTCCTGTCGCGACGGCAGCCACCGCGGCGGTAACGGCGCTGGCGCTGACCAATTCGGGTCCGGTCCGGACGCAGGCCGATCAGCAGGTTTCCCTGGCATTGCCGGCCGAAACGCCGCTGCCGGCCGAGGCGCCGGCGGCGCCGGCGCCGGCATCGGCTCCGGCACCGGTTCCGGCGCCTGTGCCGCAGCCGGTTGCCGCTGCCGACCCGGCAGTCATGGGCACGGTGCCGGAGCAGCCGCGGGTGGCGGCACTGGAGATGAAGGCGCTGGCTGAAGAAGCCGGAGGGAAATAATTAACAAAGAGAAATTTTTTGTCGGGAATCCATGACATTAGGCAAAAAATGATCATTAAATGCCAAAAAATATGAACGTTTTTACAGTGCTTTACTCTTTAGTCAAGCTTTTTGGTGCGAAGCAATATGAATGAGCGTTAGAAAGAAATTCGGTCCTGTATTCGATATAGGTGAAGAGATTAGCTTATTGGGGATATTCATGAAGATGGAAGCAGAAAGGGCAGGGTCTCACGAGAATAGCCATTCCGTCAGACACGTTGGAATCATTGTTTTTGAAGGCGTAATTCTTGCTGATGTCGTGGGTGTTGCGGAAATTTTTGTTACTGGCGATAAATTGATTTCATCGATGTTCATGGGCATGACGCGCTATACCTTGTCGCTATTGTCATTGTCAGGCGGCATGGTCATGTCCTCGTCCGGCGTGCAGGTGATGACCGATCCGCTGCCGGCCCACGAAGACAACCATTTCGACACATTGATCGTGGCCAGCGGCAGCGGCAACTTCAATGTTTACCGCGATCCAAAATTAATCGACTGGCTGCAGAAAGCCAGCGCCAGCGTGCGCCGCATGGCGGCCTTGTGCACCGGCGTATTCGTGCTGGCGGCCGCCGGCCTGCTCGACAACAAGCGCATCACGGTGCATTGGGCCTTGCAGGACAAGCTGCTGCGCGAATTTCCGAAAGTCATTCTCGATCGCGATGTGCTGATGGCCGAGGATGGCGGAATTTATACCACCGGCGATTCAGGCATGGGAATCGATATCGCGCTGCGCCTGCATGAGGACGACCTCGGCTCGGCCATGGCGAAACGGGTGGCGCAAAGCCTGCTTGCCAATCCGCGGCAGCGGGAGTCGGCGAACTCGCTGACCGCCTGGCGCCGCACCGACGAATCGTTGCGCAACGGCAAGATCCGCAAGGCCTCGAACTGGCTTACCGAAAACATGGCGTCCTCGATCAGCGCCGCCGACGCCGCCAGTTTCGTGTCGATGAGCGAGCGCAATTTCCAGCGCCAGTTCAAGCGCGAGACCGGCGAAACGCCGCATCGCTTCCTGCAAAAGATCCGGCTGGAAGCCGTATGCCAGCATCTGCGCGATACCGACCTGCCGATCGACAAGATCGCCCGCCGCTGCGGATTTTTCAGCGGCGAGCATGTCTCGAAACTGTTTCGCAAGCATCTGAATACATCGCCCTGCGAATACCGCAGAAACGAGCGCATCAGGAATGCGCAGCCGGATGGCAACGCCGGGCGCCGCGACGAACAGAAAGATCTGTTCGAGTGCATCCAGGCGGAGCATCGCGGCGGCACCATCACCGGCGCCGGAGGAAGAATATGAAAATCCAATATTTTCTGCTGTATTACGGCCTGTATCGCCGTTCCGGAAAATCGGTTCTTCTGTCTGCCCGCATGGCCAGATGCCGGATCCTGGATTTGCCTTATTGAATGCGTTAAAGGCGCCGCGAGAGGCGCCTGCCGTTGCCGTCTTTTCGTTGTCATTTTTCTGTTGTGCCGCGGGACATGCCACGCTGCTTCCTTTCATAATAATTTCCGTCATCGTCCCCATTTCATCTTCGCCCAGTAGGCCGTCCGCGCCCATTCGGATGCGGCCTGGCGGCGCTTTTGCGTTTTCTTTTCCGCTTTCTTTTCCGTTTTTGCCGCGGGATTGAAGGCGTAGTGAAACAACGCCAAAACGAGACGTTTTATGTGGCAGAAATCGACAACGTTTTGTCCTAAAAATCCTTACCTTTCCTCTTACTATCAATACTCAAAACGAGGCCCTGCGCTTGCGTCCGCACCGCGGAACAGACTTGCAACGGTGTGAATCAGCCAAGGAAAAAAGGGCAGCGAGATGAAGCAGGAAATCAAGCGCGAAATCAGCAAGGACAAGGTCGCGGCGGCCTTGAAGCAGGAGGAGCTCGGCGTTCCGCTGGAAGACATCATTCGCGAGATGGGTGTCACCCGGGAAACGTATCTGGGCTGGCGGCGGGATTTTTCCCGCGCCGCCGCGCCTGCCGGCGGCCAGCCTCCGGATTGCAATATCAAGATTCCGGATACCGGGAAAAAATGAAAAATAAAATGCCGATCATGCTGGCGATGCTGCTTGCCGCGCTCGCCGATTCCGCGTCGTCCGCCGCCCTCGCCGAAACCGCCGGGAGCGCGCGCGACGGCATGATGCCGTCTGCCGCGCCCGCCGGAGCGGAACCGGCCGCTGCCGTGCCGCCGATCGAAGGCGCGCCGCTGCCGCTGCCTCCCGCGGCGCCGCTGCCCGGCGCTGTCGGGCCGGGCCAGGAAGATCTGATCGCCACGCTGAACGGCTACGACCGCACCCTGGCGCGCTTTCCGCAAAGCGTGCCGGCGCGCGAGGGAAGATTGCTGGCCTTGTCGCAGCTCGGGCTTCCCTCGCAGGCTCTGGCGGAGGCGGAGCAGTATCCGCAGGTCGACGAGGCGGTGCTGCAGCATCTGCACGAGGATGAGGCCGCGCTCACCATACGCCAGGCGGAGACCACCTATTACAAGCCGGGCGACGATTACGCCGAATACGACAAGGCGATTCTGCTGACGCAAGAGAATCTGAAGCGCTATCCGGATTCGGCCCGCTCGCGTTTCGACATGGTGCGCGCTCTGAACGACCGCAAGCGGCATGGGGACGCGGTGGCGATCTATGAATCGCTGGAGAAAGACGGCATCGCCATGCCGGCCTACGTCTACGAGGCCGCCGGCGACGCCTATCTCGCGGAGCAAAAGCCGGAGCGTTCGGCGCAAGCCTATCGCGTTGCGCTGGAGACCAATCCGAATTCATCGCGCGCCAATATCGGCCTGTTCTATGCGCTGCTGGACCAATCGGATTACGACGGCGCGCAGCGGCAGATCGACGCCTATGCGGCCAAGCCGCTGGAGCCGGCCGCCAAATTCGATGCCGCGACCTCGGCCATTTTCGAGCGCGCGTACGAAAATCGCCTCGACGTCGCGCAGCGGCAGTTGCTGGCCTTGCAGGACGAGGCGCCGGCCAGCGACCAGCTGCATCTGGCGCTTGGGAAAATCTATCTGTGGCGCGGCTGGCCGCGCCTGGCGCGGGAGGAATACGGCATAGCCGAACAGCGCGATCCGGAGAATCCGGCGGCGCAGGCCGGGCTGATCGAAGTCGAGGTCGCGCTGGGCGATTATCAATCCGCCGCCGAACGCCTGTCTCCCATGCTGCAGACCATACCGGATGACGGCGATGTGAAGAAGCTGGCGCACGCCGGCGCGGTGCGCGATTACAACCAGCTGGAAGTATCCGCCAGCGGTTCGCGCAGCCGCGAAAACCTGGGCAACGGGCGCGGGGTGATTGTCGAAAGCAAATTGACCGGCGCGCCGATCGGCTACCAGACGCGGCCGTTCATCCATGAATATTTCGAGCGCGGCATCAGCAACGGCGTCAGCTTCGATTACCGGCGCCTCGGCCTTGGCGCCGAGCATACGTTCGCCGGCCTCGGCGCGGTGCAGGCCGAGGTGCAGCAGGAATTTTTCCGGCATAAGAAAACCAGCGTCGCCGCCAGCGGGCGCGTCGCGCTGAACGATTACTGGGAGCTGCGCGCCAATGGCGATTCGAATGCGCTGGCCGTGCCGCTGCTGGCGCGCTTCAACGGCATTTCGGGATGGTCGACCGGCGCCGGCGCCAGCTGGCGCGCCAGCGAACGGCTGGCGCTGCATGCGGACTACAGCCATTTGGTCATGTCCGACGACAATATCCGGCGCGAGATTTCCATGCGCGGCGTCGCTACCGTTATCCAGGGCCCGGTATACAAGGGCGCGCTGGGCCTGGAACTCGGCGCCGGCAGCAACAGCCGGGAAGACGCGCCCTATTTCAACCCCAGGAACGCGCATGTCGCGCAGCTATCGTTTACCAGCGACTGGCTGGGCTATCAGCGCTATTCGCGATCGTTCTCGCACCAACTGGTGCTGTCCCTGGGACGCTATACCGAACACGGCTTTTCGACGCGCACCATCGGCGGCGCCAGCTATGAAGCGCGGGCCGACCTGAGCCAGGTGCTGTCGGTCAGCGCCGGCGTCGGCTACGTGCGGCGTGTTTACAGCGGCGAAGAGTCGTCCGGCCCCGAGGCGCATATCGGCTTGAACTGGAAATTCCTATGACCATGCTCCCTGAAAGATTCACCATGTTCAATAACTTGCTGCGGCGCAAGCGCCTGCGCACGGCCATCTATTTCGGTATCTGCGCTGCCGTGCTGCTGCTGTTCGCGCAAACCGGGCAGGCGGCAGTCGACTCGGGGCCGGCTGCCGAGCCGCAGAAATACGTCGTGCTGTGCTATCACTCGATCCCGGCCAGATTCAACGGCGACGGCGGCGCCAACAGCGTCGCCGCGTTCACCATGCACCTGGCCTGGCTGCGCGAGAATGGCTATACCCCCATCACCGTGGACGATGTCCTGCAGGCCAAGGCCGGCCGCAAGCGGTTGCCGAATCGCGCCTACCTGCTGACGGTGGACGACGGTTATGAGGATTTCTACGTCAATGTCTTTCCGATACTGAAAGCCTACAAGATCCCGGCGGTGCTGGCGGTGGTGGGCCGCTGGATCGAGAACGGCCCCGATCCGGAAGAAAGCAGCATCGATCCGTACTATGCCAAACAGCAGTTCGTCACCTGGGCGCAAGTCAAGGAAATGTCCGATTCCGGCCTGGTCGAAATCGCCTCGCATAGTTACGACCTGCATCACGGCGTCATGGCCAACCCGCAGAATAACCAGCAGCCGGCGGCCGTTACGCTGCGCTACGACGCCAAGGAAAACAGCTATGAAACGCCGGAGCACCGCCGGCTCAGGGTGCGCAGCGATCTTCAGTACAATTCGCTGCTGATCAGGCAGCACACCGGCAAGGCGCCGCGCGTCATGGTGTGGCCGTATGGCGAAATGGACCAGATCGGCAGCGAAGAAGCCAAGCGCGCCGGGATGCCGGTCAGCCTGACGCTGATCGACGGCTTTGCCACGGTCGACAACACGGACGCCATTCCGCGCACGCTGATTCAAAGAGAATTGCGGCTGTCCGACTTCTCTTATCAGGTGAGCCACAAGGAGACGCTCAAGGAGCGCGACCCGGTGCGCGTGATCCGCCTGTCGCTGGATCGCATCTACGATCCCGACCCGCAGCGGCAGGAGGAAAAATTCGGCCGCCTGCTCGACCAGACCTTGCGGCTGGGCGTCAACACCGTGTTGCTGCAGCCGTTTGCGATGCCGGCGCCGGAAAAAAGCAGTGCGGCCGGCGCGCCCGCTGAAGCCTATTTCCCTAATTCGCTGATGCCCATGCGCACCGATCTGCTCAATCGGGTGGCATGGCAGATGCACAGCAGGCTGAATGTCGATGTATTCATGCTGATCGATCCCGCCATGCTGGCGGGCCGCGGCTATTCGCGCGCCGACATACTCGCGGTGTACCGCGATCTGAGCCTGCATGTGCCGGTGCAAGGCATGCTGTTCGAAGGCGGCCCGGTCGATTTCGATCTGCTCGCCAACATGAATTACTTGCCGCGGCCGAAAATATATATCGCGGCGGGCCGCACCGGTGCGCCGAATGCCGGCGGCACGCTTGCGGTCCATGCATCGGACCGCCTGATCGAAGGGATGGTGGTGGCGCCGCCGCGCGCCGAGCCGGCCAGGCTGGACGCCTTTGTGCGCGCCTTGCCGGCCGATCGCATCAATATCATGGCGCTGCCCTTGAAAGACGCGAACGGCGACGCCTACCGGAAAATGCGGGCCGACGTGCGTTTCTTCCAGTATCGCGGCATCTCGGATTTCCTGGTCGACGGCGACGATTTCCTGGACGATCCGGCCAAGGCCGATATGGTGCGGCAGGCCGTCTCGATGAAGGCCAATCCGTTCGCCGCGCCGGGGCAATGATGTCCATCGCATCCTATTTCGCCCATGCGAGCGCCCTGAAGATTGCTTCGGACTACATCTTCTTCTATCCGCTGGCGATGACGCATGTGTGGCTGGTCGGCGCGCTGTTCTTCTATTTCAAGTGGGAGCGCAAGCAGGTCGCCGTTCCCATACTGGCCGCCCATCCCCCGATTTCGATCCTGCTGCCGTGCCACAACGAAGGCGAAAACCTGCACGAGACCATCAGCGCCTTGCTGCGGCAGGAATACCCGGCCTTCGAGATCATCGCCATCAATGACGGCAGCACCGACAACACCGGCGAACTGCTCGACGAGCTGTCGCGGCGGCATCCCCGGTTGCGCGTGGTGCATCTGGCCGCGAATCAGGGCAAGGCCATGGGCCTGTGCGCGGGCGCGCTGCTGTCGTCCAACGAATTCGTGGTCTGCATCGACGGCGACGCCTTGCTGGACGTGCATGCCTGCACCTGGATGATGTCGCATCTTGCCGCGCCGCATGTCGGCGCGGTCACCGGCAATCCGCGCATCCGCAACCGTTCGACGCTGCTGGGCCGGATCCAGGTCGGCGAATTCTCCAGCATCGTCGGCATCATCAAGCGCGCGCAGCGCATCTACGGCCGGCTGTTTTCGGTATCCGGCGTGGTGACGGCGTTTCGCAAGCGCGCGCTGTGGGAAGTCAATTTCTGGACGCCGGACATGATCACCGAAGACGTCGACGTCACCTGGAAGCTGCAGCGCGCCGGGTGGGAAATCCGCTTCGAACCGAACGCCAAGTGCTGGATCCTGATGCCGGAAACCGTCGCCGGCCTGTGGCGGCAGCGCGTGCGCTGGGCGCAGGGCGGTTCGGAAGTCTTCCTGCGCAATTTCGACATCTTCCTGCATTGGCGGCAGCGCCACATGTGGCTGGTCTTTTGCGAGCTGACGGCCAGCCTGTTGTGGGTCTACACCACCGCGGCCGTCGTTCTCATTACCGCGATCCTGTTCCTGAGCGGCCATGCGGATGCGCTGCCGCAATCGCATTTCGTTTCCGCCGGCAATACGTTTTTTATCCTGATTCTGTGTTCCCTGGTCCAATTCTCGGTTGGACTTTTTCTCGACAGTCGTTACGAAAGCCACTTATGGAAAACATATCTCTGGATCATCTGGTATCCGTTCCTTTACTGGATCATGATCGCATGCGCGACATTCGTCGGCTTCCCGAAAGCGCTGCTCAAGAAGCGGGGGCAGCGCGCGCTGTGGACCAGCCCGGACCGGGGCTTCAAGCCGTAGCGCGGCCGCTGATCATTCACTACAGCACCGCCAGCCATCCGCTGACCCGCCTGCGCGATACCGTCCTGTTTTTGCTGTGCTGGGCGATGTGGTCGGTGGTGCTGACCGCTGTCATCAACAGCACCGAATGGGAAGACCTGGGCGATTCCATCGCCGGCTGGCTCGGCGCCCATCTCGCCTTCGTTCGTGTCGTGATGACGTCGTTTCATTTTCCGGCGGGCTATGTCTCGATGGTGGCGATCCTGGTCTGCGCGTTCCTGATCTGGTCGAACCTGGGCCCTTTCTCTCCGCGGCGCGACGGCGATGCGGGCGGCGGCAAAGCCGCGCTGTCGCTGGAGGAAATGGCGCGCCAGTTCGGGCTGGACAGTAAACTGATCGGCCCGATGCAGAAGGAAGCGCAGGTCGTCGTATTCCATGCGCCCAGCGGCGCCATCATCGGCATGCGCGCGCAGCCGCAGCCGGCCGCCGTCGCTGCCGGCGTCGATGCGGCGCCGCTGCATCTGGCGTCGGTATGAATGCGATGATCCTCTTGCCCGCGGGGCTCTGGCGTCTGTTCGGCGCCGGCCTGCTGGCGCTGAATGCGGGGGCGATGGCGGCCGCGCCGCCTGCCGCCTCCGCCGCTCCGCCGGCGCTGCGCATCGAACTGGTGGTGCGCACAGTCAATAATTTCAAGAACCGCGACGATGTGGCCGTCTTCTTCGAACGGGCCAGGAAAGCCCGGGTCGCCGTTGTGCACGTCGCCGCCAAGCAGGATGAAGACGACGAGCGCCCGTCGGGCGAGGTCTTCTACGCCAGCGCGATCGCGCCGATCGCGGCCGGCTATGAAAAATTCGACGCGCTGGCCGCATCGGTGGAGGAGGCCCACAAGCGCGGCATCAAGATTTACGCCTGGATGCCGCAGTTCCACGACCAGGCCGCGGTGAAGGCGCATCCGGCGTGGCAGATGATGGCCGCCGCGCGCGGACACAGCCGCGCTTATTCCGGCAAGGACGCCGTCGAGTATTTCGTCAATCCGATCGATCCTGAAGTCCAGGCCTATGAATTGAGCCTGATCGCCGAAGTCGCGCGCAACTACAAGGTCGACGGCATCTCGCTCGACTGGCTGCGCTTCGACGACGTCAACATGGATGCCGGCCCCGTCACGCGGCGGCTGGCGGCGATGGAAATCGGCCTCGATCCCTTGTCGCTCAATTTTGCCAAATCGTCGCCGGCGGTGCGGCGCTGGCAATCCTGGCGCGCGCAAAAACTGAGCTTGTACGTGGGGCGGGTGCGGCAGGCTGTGCGGGAAATCCGGCCGGAAATCAGGCTGACCGCCTTTCTGCTGCCGCCGCAATTTACCGAAGTCGGGCAGGACCTGGCGTTGTTCAGCAGCGATCTGGACGAAGTGCATCCGATGGCCTATTTCCAGGACTGGTCGTATCCGCCGGCCTGGATCGCCTCCCGGCTGATGTCGGACGTCGAGCGGAAGAAGACACGCAACACCGCGGTCAGGCCGACGCTGGACGGCAGCGGCACCATCGTCCAGAACGTCGGCATCCTGTCGGCCGTGCGCAAAAAGTTTCCCGAAGTCGATTCCATTGCGTGGTTCACCGCCGGTTATTGGGAGCCGGCGGAAATCGACCGCATCGTCAAGATTCACAAGACGGCGGCCAGTCGTCAATTCAAGAAGCCCGGGCCATGAAGACGATCGGCCATAAACGCTGTTCGCTGCCCGGTTTTGCATGGTGGGAGCGGGCCGGCTTCCCCATACGCACGTCGTTGAAAGGAAAAATCATGCTGCCGACATCCGAAACCGTGTTTTACCTGCTGTGCGATCTCGACGACGCTTTCGCCGATCTGTCCATCGCCATGGACCGCTGGCATCTGGAGCTGGAAAAAGGCCTGCTCGATGCCGACAATGCCGACGTGCTGGCAACGCTGGACACGATACAGAAGCTGCTGGACCAGATTCAGAAATGCGATGCCGATCCGAAGTAAAGGCTGAAGTTAAGCCCCAGGTAAGGCAGGAAGCAAAACACAGAGTAAAGCACGAAGTAAAACACGTCTTGGCCGGTTTTCCTTGTAATATTCCCTGCGAGTCCGCAGCAAAAGCGGCAGATCGTCGACCAGGGGTATTACTTGAAAAGAATCATATGCAAGGCGGTGGCCTGCGCTGCGCTGGCCTGCGGGTTCGCCGGCCAATTCATGAGCGACGCGCTGGCCGCGCCGGCCAAAAGCAAGGGCAAGCCGGCGGTCAAGGTATTGATCATCTCCATGTTCGGCCCGGAGGGGAAGATCTGGCTCGACCGGCTCGGTCCCACGCGCGCGGTCAGGGTGCCGGGACTGTCGCCCGATTATCCTGCCGTGCTTTGCAATCGCGACGAAGTCTGCGTGATCACCACCGGCATGGGCCATGCCAACGCGGCCGCATCGATGACGGCACTGTTCTTTTCGCGGCAATTCGATCTGCGAAAAACCTATTTCCTGGTGGCGGGAATCGCCGGCATCGATCCGGAAAAGGGTACGCTCGGCTCGGCCGCATGGGCGCGCTATCTGGTGGATTTCGGCCTGCAATGGGAACTCGACGGCCGTGGAATCCCGAACGGCTGGAAATCAGGCTATCTCGGCATCAATACCAAAAGCGAAACCGAGAAGCCGGTGCTGGAATACGGCACTGAAGTATTTCAACTGAATGAAACCCTGCTGCAAAAAGCCTATGCGCTGTCGCGCGATGCGGCGCTGAGCGACAGCGACGCCGCCCGGCTGTATCGCGCCAACTATCCGCATGCGCCGGCCAACCAGCCGCCATCCGTGATTCAATGCGACACGCTGGCCGGCGATACCTGGTTCTCCGGCGCCGCGCTGGGACAGCGTGCCCGCGACTGGACCAAATTGCTGACCGACGGCAAAGGCGAGTACTGCACCACGCAGCAGGAAGACAACGCCACCTTCGAAGCCATCAAGCGGGCCGCGGCGGCCGGCCTGGCCGATACCGGCCGGGTCGCGGTATTGCGCTCCGGCTCCGATTTCGACCGGCCGCCGGCCGGCGGCTCCGATGCCGATAATCTGTTGAGCTACCAGGAGCAGGGCGGTTTCGCGCCCGCGATCGAGAATCTGTATCGCGCCGGCATGCCGGTGGTAAACGCCATCGTGAAGGATTGGGGACACTGGAAACAGGGCGTTCCGGCGCACTGATCAACAAGAATATAAAAATTTAACTAATTGATTTAAAAGGAAAAAGTAGAAAAAGCAACAGATTTCAGGATTGGCGTTAAAAAATTACTTCACAAATGAATTATTCATATATATACTTTTCATCAGTGTATATTTTGACCTGTATTTTTGTGTGTATGTCCGACCAATTCGAGGTAAAGCCATGTTGCCCATCCGCGCGTATTTCCGCTCCGCGATTGCCGTCTGCCTGACCCTGGCGCTGGGCGCTTGCGCCAGCATGGGCAATATCCATCCCGAATCGAATCGGCTCGATCCCAACGCGCTGGGCGCCGGCAGCGCCATCAAGCAGGCCGCAAGCACTGTCGAATGGCCCCGGCAGCAATGGTGGGAAGCGCTGCACGACAATCAATTGAACGAACTGCTGCGCGTCGCGCTGGCCGATAATCCGGGCTTGCGCGGCGCCCAGGCCCGCGTCAGGCAGGCGCAGGCGATCGCCGGCATCGCCGAACAGAACACCAAACCGAAAGGCGAAGCGAACGCATCGCTGAACCGCGAATTGTATTCGGCCAACGGCACCACGCCGGCGCCGCTGGCCGGCAATTACGCCTGGCGCAACCAGGCCACGTTGTCCGGCTCCTACGATCTCGATCTGTGGGGCAAGAACCGCGATGCGCTGGCCGCCGCGCTGGACGACATCCAACTGGCCTCGGCCGAATCGCAGATGGCCCGGCTGACGCTGGAAACCGCGATCGTGCGTTCCTATATCCAGTTGTCGCTGCAATTCGATGTCCAGGACATCCTGCGCGAAACGCTGACGCAGCGCGAACGCCTGCTGGATATCACGCAGCGCCGCCAGCAGGCCGGCCTGGCCACTGCGTTCGACACCACATCGGTCGAAGCCACGCTGCCGATCGTGCGGCGCGATCTGGAAAAAACCAGCGAGGCCATCCAGCTTCTGCGCAATCAACTGGCGGCATTGAGCGGCAAGGGGCCGGCCGACGGCGAACGCATTGCGCGGCCCTCGCTGGCCCTGCACCAGGCGATCGCGTTGCCGAACGCCTTGCCGGCCGAATTGATCGGGCGCCGTCCCGATATCGTGGCGCAGCGCTGGCGCGTGGAGGCGGCGGCCAAGCGGATCCAGGTCGCCAAGGCCGACTTTTATCCCAACATCAACCTGCTCGCCTTCGTCGGATTCCAGTCCTTCGGCTTTCCCAAATTTTTAGATACCAATTCACAGATCCGCGGCATTGCGCCCGCCATCAGCCTGCCGATCTTCTCCGGCGACCGCCTGCGCGGCCAGCTCGGCAGCCAGACTTCGCAATACGATGCCGCCGTGGAGCAATACAACACCACCGTGGTGCAGGCGCTTAACGACATTGCCGACACGCTGGTCAAGGCGCAATCGCTGCAGCAGCAGGATGCGCTGACCATACAGTCGCTGCAGTTGGCCAGGCGCGCCCGGCTGCTGGCCGAGCAGGCCTACCGCGCCGGCCTGACCGATTCGATCAATGCCATCGGCGCCGAGGTCGCCTTGCTCAATGAACAACAGCAGACCGCGCAAATCGATGCGCGCAAGCTGGATAGTTATGTGAGCCTGATGGCGGCGCTGGGCGGCGGCACGGGCGATGCGAACGATGTTGCGGATGCCGGCGGCAAAAAAGTTGCCGCCCTGCCTTGAGCGGACAGCTAAACTTCAGCCTGTGTACATTAAGGACCCTGCCGTGGATATTTTCGAATCGACCAACAAGCGCATGAAGCAGATCAAGAAGCGGATGCCCGAATTCCCGCTGGAAATGATGCGGCTGCTGCGGATGACTTATCACATCCAGAAGAACATGCGCGATCTGACCAACGCCGCGTTGAAGGAACACGATCTGCACGACGGCAGTTATATCGTGCTGGCGGTGCTGTACGGTTCCGAGGATGAAACCTCGACCGCGACCGCGCTGGCGCAGGCCTGCCACGAAAAGCCGGCCAATCTGACGCGCGTGTGCAATGAACTCGAAGCGCGCGGCCTGATTACGCGCGGCGCGCGGCCCGGCGACCGCCGTTCGGTGATGATCAAGCTGACCGACAAAGGCCGCGCGATGGCGGAAGTTTCGCTGCCGTCCGCCTGGAACAAGACCATGCACGCCTATGACGGCTTCAGCGCCGAAGAGCTGAAACAGCTGGAAGCGATGTATGTGCGGCAATTGCGCAATATCGCCGCGCCGGACTGATTTTCTTCCGATCTTGCCATGAAAAAAACGCCCAATCCCGATTCCGCGCCTGTCCTGGCGCAGCGCTTCAGCGCGGCAGCGGCCGCCGCCGCTGCCGGCATGGGCGCGGCCTTGCTGGCCGAATTGACGCAATGGCGCAAGAACGAAGGCGTCAGGATCGCGTTCGTGCTCAAGATCGTCTCCATCGCATTCATCGCCTTGTGGCTGGCCTACCGGCTGGAACTCGATTCGCCGGCCACCTCGATCACCACGGTGTTCATCGTGGCATTGCCCGGCAGCGGCATGGTATTGGAGAAGGCATTCTTCCGCGTGATCGGCACGCTGGTCGGCTGCACCGCCGCGGTGACCCTGGTCGGACTGTTGCCGCAGGCCGCGCCGCTGCTGTTTCTCTGCCTGGCGATCTGGGTCGGCCTGTGCACCGCCGGCGCCGCGGTGTTCCGCAATTCCAAATCCTACGGTTTCCTGCTGGCCGGCTATACCGCCTGCATGATCGCGATCCCGGCCGTCGATGCGCCCACGCAGATCTTCACGCTGGCCATTACGCGCGTGACCGAGGTCGGCCTCGGCCTGATCTGTTCGGCCGTCATCAGCGACGCGCTGTTTCCGCGCCACCAGGGCGATCAGGTCTTGCTGGCGGTGCAAGGCCGCTACGAACGCTTTCTCGCGCTGTGCCGCGATACGCTGGAAAATCGCCTGACGCCGGCGCAGGTGGAGTTGACCCACCTCAGCTTCGCCGCCGACGTCGCGGCGCTGGAAACCACGCGTTCCGCCGCTTATTTCGAAGCCGGCCGCAGCTATGGCGAATCGCGCAACGTGCATCTCTTCAATGCCGCATTCATGACCGCGCTGACCACGTTTTATACGCTGCACCGCCTGCTGCACCGCATGCGCGGCAATTGTTCGGCACAGGTCAACGCTTTGACGGATGCATTGTGCCACGCCTTTCTGCTGGAGCTCGATGCGATAGCCGACAGCGACGTCGAGACCGCCTGCATGCAGATCAGGCAGCGCGCCGCGCGCATGCGCGCGGAAGCGCTCGCGGCAGGTTCTGAATCGGAACAGGAACGGATCGGCCTGGATACAGTGATCGAACTGCTGGAGCGCTTTGCCCGCAATATGCATCACTTCCAGCAGGTATATCTGGCATTGCGGCAGAAAAAGCCGTTGCCGGACCGCATCGGCAACGTGTTCCGCGCCTTCGACAGCTATGCGCCCAGGACGCCGTTCCCCATTGTGCTGGCCAGCGGATTGCGCACCGCGACAGCAACCCTGGTGCTGGCGGCGATCTGGTATTTCCTGGCCTGGCCGTACGCGGCGGTGGCGATGCTGATGACGGTGGTCTTCACGGCGCTGGCCGCTTCTTCGCCGAATCCGCCGCGCATGGTGCGCCAGATCGGGCTCGGTTTCCTGCTCGGCGTGCCTTCGGCCTTTATCTGTAATTTCTTCCTGCTCACGCATGCGGACGGTTTTGCGATGCTGGCGCTGTGCATCGCGCCGTTCATCGCCATCGGCACGTATCTCACCACCATGCCCAAGTACGCCGGCATCGGGCTGGGGCTCAATCTGTTCCTGTCGCAAACAATCTTTCCGGAAAACGGCGTGCACGCCGATGCCACCGCCTATATGAACAACGCCATTGCATTCGTGTTGGGCGCGGGGCTGTCATGGCTGGTATTCACGGTGGTGCTGCCGCGGCATACGGTGGGGCAGCGGGAATACATCGCTTCGGCGCTGTGGCGCGAAGCCCGCCGCACGTGCACCTCGGTGCGGCCGCTGTCGCCGCACACTTTCGATAACCGCATTCGCGACATGATGAATCAATTGAACACCGGCGCCGGCCCGGCGCCTGACGCCGCCACCAGGGCCGTGGTCGGCCAGGCCTTGACGCTGCTGGAACTGGGGCATGCGGTGATCAATATGCGCGAACTGATTCCGCTGTCGCCGTCGGCCGCAATGCGCGCGGCGCTGCAGCGCTGCATTACGCGCATCGCGGCATTCCTGCGCACGCCGAGCCACGCCAACCGGGCCGCGGTCGTCGACGCTATCCTGGCGTCGGGGCGGCTGGTGCGCGAGGAGCGGGTGGCTGCTTCCGCGGCGCGCTTGCCGCGCCTGAACATGGCTTATGCCGATTTGCATTCGCTGTATACCTTGATGCTCGACCATGAACAACTGATGTCCGCCGAAGGAGAAAACCGTGCCGCGTGAATTCATTTTATTCGGCGTGCAGTTTCCGACGCTGCTGCCCTTGTTTCTCGGCTGCATCGTGGCGCTGCTGCTGGTCAACGCGGTATTTGTGCGCCTGAACCTGTATCGGCAGGTATGGCATCCGGCAATGGTGCGGCTGTGCCTGTTTGTCGCGATATTCGGCGGCGCCGTTGCCTGGCTGTACCGGGCCTGATTCTGGACCATTTTTGAAGGGACGATAAATGAAAACAATAGCCGGCGGCGCGCTCCGCCTCCTTATTACCTTGCTGCTGCTGGCGGCGGCCTTGTGGATCGGCAGAATGGCCTGGAACCATTACATGCAGAGCCCGTGGACGCGCGACGGCCGCATCAAGGCCGACATCATCAACGTCAGCGCCGATGTATCGGGCAACGTGGTCGAGGTGCCGGTGCACGATAACCAACTGGTGCACAAGGGCGATGTGCTGTTTTCCATCGACAATGCGCGCTACATCGAAGCGCTGGCGCAGGCCGAAGCCGTGCTGGCCGCGCAGAAGTCGGAGCAGGCCCATCGCAGCAGCGAAGCGCGCCGCCGCGCCAGCCTCGACAGCAGCATCGTCTCGGCCGAAAGCCGGGAAGGCGCCGATTTCGCGGTGACCGCGGCATCGGCGCAATACCAGGGCGCGCTGGCGGCGCGCAATGCCGCCAAGATCAATCTGGACCGCACCGTCGTGCGCGCGCCGGCGACCGGCTACATTACCAATCTGAATGTGTTCGCCGGCAGCTTTGCCGCGGTCGGCGCGCCGAAGCTGGCGATCATCGGCAGCGAGACTTTCTATGTGGTCGGCTATTTTGAAGAAAACAAGCTGGCGCTGATGCGGGACAACGATCCGGTTGAAATGACGATATTGGGCGACGACAAGGTATTGCGCGGCCATATCGAAAGCGTTGCGCGCGGCATCACCGATCGCGACGCCAATTCAGGCCGCGAATTGCTGGCCGACGTGAACCCGACCTTCAACTGGGTGCGGCTGGCGCAGCGCGTGCCGGTGCGGATTCATATCGATTCGGTTCCCGAGGGGCGGGCGCTGATTGCCGGGACCACCTGCACCGTCGTGGTCAAGCCGGCCAAATTGCATTCCCGCGTCTGAAGCCCCGCTAAAAAACCTCCGTGCGATGTTCCGCCGCGCATGCGCGGATGACGTCGATCAGCACTTGCGCTTCCGGCGTCGGCACGCTGTTGGTGCGCATCAGCAATCCGATTGAACGCGCCATCAATCCGGCCGAGTCGCTTTTCCCCTTGGCGGCAGGCGTCAGCTTGATCAGCACGCCGGCTTCCACATCGTCTTTGACGGCGCTCCAGGGCGCGAACCAGATGGCATCGCTTTTGAGCGTATAAGTGCGCCCCAGGAAAATCGAGTGCGTTTCGATGAAGGCGGTGATCGCGCCCAGGCCGAGCGCGGCGGCGAGCGCTTCCACGGCCGGCCGGTTGATTGAGGTCTTGAGCGGCAAAATGGCGGTGATTGGCCGCAGCTTGTCCGTTCTGGCGGCAATGGATTTTTGCAGCGGATTGCCGGGACGCACCACCACCACCAGCGGATCGGCATACAGATATTCGAACGACAGCCCGACCGTCTGTTCCGGATCCGAATAGCGGCACAAGACAAAATCGAATTCGCGTTCGCGCAGCTGCGCCATCAGATCGCTGGTGGTAAACGTCAATACATTCACCTGGACGTTTTGCACCCGCTCGCGGAACGCCATCAATACCTGCGGCACGAAAGAAGCGGCCAAGGCCCGCGCGGCGCCGATCCGGATCACGGGATTGCTGGCGCCGGTGGCGCCTCCCACTGAATTGGCGGCCTGCTGCATCGAGTTGATGCAAGCCTCCGCATGCGGAAAGAAGGCTTCCGCCTGCGGCGTCAATACTGTTCCCTTGCGATTGCGCTCGAACAGGCGCACTCCCAGTATCTCTTCCAGTTCCTTGATCGTATTGGACACGGCGGGCTGCGTGATCGACAGCGTCGCCGCGGCGCTTTGCAGGCTCCGTTGTTGCGCCACTGCCAGAAAGCACAAGAGATGGCGGAATTTAATGCGGCGATCGATCATCATTTATATAAGTGTTCCTTATATAAGTAGCCAAAAAATGTGATTTTACATCACTTTTTGAGTGGATTATATTTTGCTGAAAACGGTCTGCCAGGATATGCGGAAGACATAAAAAAAATACAAAAACCGGAGGAGACATGACGGCGCCTTACTGTTCGCTCGCAACTGCTTTCGCTGTGGCTTTCCTGGGTTCGCTGTCTGCCGGCGCGGTTCATGCGCAGTCGAATCCGGCGGCAAATCCCGCTGCCGGCGCCGCGGCGTCGGCGCCTGTTTCGCCGGCCGCCCCCAACCTGGCCTTGTATACCGGCAGCGACCGTGAACAGCGCCTGATCCAGGGCGCCAAACAGGAAGGCAGCGTCACGATTTACACCTCATTGACGGTACAGGACACCATCAATCTCGGCAATGCTTTCGAAAAGAAATACGGCATCAAGCCGAAATTCTGGCGCGCCGGTTCGGAAGGCGTGCTGCAGCGTATCGTCACCGAGATACGCGCCGGGCATTTCGAATTCGACGTGGTGGAAACCAACGGGCCTGAACTGGAGGCATTGCATCGTGAAAAAATGCTGCAAAAAGCCTGGTCGCCGTATAACGCCGATCTGATTCCGGAAGCGATCATGCCGCATGGCGAATGGGTCGGCACACGGCTCAACATGTTCGTGCAGATCTATAACACCAAGCTGATCAAGAAGGAGGATTTTCCCAAGTCCTATCAGGACCTGCTCGATCCCAAGTGGAAAGGCAAGCTCGGCATCGAAGCCGCCGATGTCGACTGGTTCGGCACCGTGGTCAAGGAAATGGGAGAGGAAAAAGGCCTGAAGTTTTTCCGCGATCTGGTCGCCGCCAACGGCCTGTCGGTACGCAAGGGCCACACCTTGCTGGCGGGCCTTACGGCGTCCGGCGAGGTGCCGCTCGGCCTGACTGTCTATAACCACAATGCCGATCAGCTCAAAGCCAAGGGGGCGCCGGTCGACTGGAGCGTGATACAGCCGGCCATCGTGCGCTCCAACGGCGAGGGCGTGTCGGTCAGGCCGGCGCATCCGAATGCGGCGCTGCTGTTCTATGACTTCGTTCTCAGCGACGGCCAGGCCATCCTGGCCAAGAACGAATATCTGACCGCCAGCCGCAAGACCACTTCCAACATCCTCGACAAGCTGAAACTCAAGTTCGTCGATCCGGTGACCGTGCTCGACGAAAACGCCAAATGGGAAAAGCTGTTTTCGGAAATCATCACGCAGCAGCAGAAGCAAAAACAGTGATCGCCCGGCGTGCAGCCGGTTTTCAACGTCATTCGATAACAATGTGAGGAACGTATGCTAGACAAGCCAGATCATCTCGTCGTCAGCCTGGATTCCCTGGCGCCGGGCGTGCCGGCGCCGTTGCCCGGTTTCGATTATCCGGCGCCGCGCCATCCCGCTTACCTGCGCCAGGCGCGCTGCACCGATATCGAGGAGTTGATGCCGCTGGCGCGCTCGCATCTGCAGCGGCGCTACGGCCGTTCGGCGCTGGGTGACATCCGCGAGAACGACGAACTGCTGATCATTACGTTTCCGCATCAGAACGACATGGTGTTCGAGGCCATGAAACGCGCCTTGCTGGAACGCGGCGTGCTGCGCGTGGACCGCATCAACACCGAAGATCTCGGCATGGAAACCATGACCTACAGCGCCGCCGACGGCTGGCGCGAGATCACCGACCGCCTGCCGCCGATGATCGAAAGCGGCGTCGAATTCAATGTCGCTTCCGCGGCGCTGAAGCGATTCCTGGACGACCGGCCCGGCTATACCGGCGTGTATGCCGGCGAGGCGGGGCGGTCGCACTGGCGCCGCGCGGCCGGCAAGAAAATCCGCAATAACTGGGTGTACGGCACTTATGAAGATTTCATTTCGCGCGCCAACGGCTATCCGGATGAAATCTGGCGCACCATCGACCTGAAGCTGGTGACCGCTTTCGGCCGCGCTTCCGCGGTGCGCATTACCAGTCCGGAAGGCACCAATATCGGTTGGGATGTGTCGCCGGAGCAGGCCGCGCTGTGGCCGAAGGGCGCTTACATTTCAGGGCACATACTGGGTTCGACCATCCAGGGCATCCGCTTCGGCCATCCGGTCGACACCTTCCTGCGCGAAGCCAAAATATTGATGCCGACCTTGAACGGCGTGGTCGGCGGCACCAGCAATCACACCGGCTATTTTCCGCATATCGAAGTCCACGTCGAAAGCGGCATGATTACCAAGATCGTCGGCGGCGGAAAATATGGCGATCTGTGGCGCGAAGTGGTCGAGCGCTACAAGGATGTGCAGTATCCGGGCTTTCCGTATCCGGGCTGGGCCTATTTCAACGATGCCTCGATCGGCACCAATCCGAAGAGCTATCGGCAGATCGAAACCTTGTGGAATTACAACGATTCCTGGACCAACCTGCCCGAGCGCGCCCAGGCCGGCGTGATCCATTTCGGTTTCGGCGCGGAACATTGGGACCAGACCTTCCTCAGTTATTGCAAGCAAAACAAATTGCCGACCATGCACTTCCCGCATGTGCACAACGTATTTGCAACCTACGAGATCAAGGACCGCGAAACCGGCGAGTGGGTCAAGCTGATCGACAAGGGCCGCCTGACCATGCTGGACGAACCGGACGTGGTGCGCCTGGCCAACGTGCTGGGCGACTCGAAACTGCTCGAGTACGACTGGATTCCGGCGATCCCGGGCATCAATTATCCGGGCGACTTCCACCGCGATTATGCGCACGATCCGGTGTCGTGGATCCGGCGCGAGCAGCTCGGCGAATTCGCTTAGGCCGCTTGGGCCGCTTAGGCCGCTTAGGCCGTTTACTCGACGTCGCCTCTGTTATTTCATCAAAGCAAAGGATTTATCGTGTCTCTATCCGCCGCCGTATCTTCCAACACGCTGCCTTTCCAGTCGGGAAGCGAATCCTACCGCGCCGTCGAGCAGCCGTTTTATTTGCCGGTCGGCGACGAAGTCAGTCTGTTCGAAGCGGCCCACCGCGAGCGCATTCCGGTCCTGCTGAAAGGCCCGACCGGCTGCGGCAAGACGCGCTTCGTCGAGTACATGGCCTGGCATCTGGCGCAGGCGGCCGGCGCAGGCAAGGCCAATGCCGCCAATGCCGCCAATGCCGCCAATGCCGCCAATGCCGGGTATGCCCTGACCACCGTCAGTTGCCACGAAGACCTGACCGCCACCGATCTGGTCGGGCGTTATCTGCTCTCCGCCGACGGCACCCACTGGATCGACGGCCCCCTGACGCGCGCGGTCAAGAGCGGCGGCATCTGCTATCTGGACGAAGTGGTCGAAGCGCGCAAGGACACCATCGTCGTGATCCACTCGCTGACCGATCATCGGCGCTTGCTGCCGCTGGAAAAGAAGGGCGAATTGCTGAAGGCCCATCCTGATTTCTTCCTCGTCGTTTCTTATAATCCCGGTTACCAGTCCACCATCAAGGATCTGAAGCACAGCACCCGCCAGCGTTTTGTGTCGATCGAATTCGATTACCCGGCGCAAGTGCTGGAGCAGCGCATCATTGCGCGCGAAGCCGGGGTCGGCGACGGCATTGCCGAGGCGCTGGCGCTGGCCGGCGTGCAGATCCGCCATCTGGATCAGCAGAATCTGCTGGAAGGGCCGAGCACGCGGCTGTTGATCTACGCCGGCCGCCTGATCGCCCAGGGCGTCTCGCCGCGCCGCGCCTGCGATGTTGCGATCATCCAGGCCATGACCGACGACGCCTTGCTGGCCAAGGGGCTGCGCCAGGTTATCCAGGCCATCTTTCCATGAGGGGTTACACCGTCCCGGGCGTGCGCGCGGCGTTTAAAAGGCGCGCCGCCGGCATCGAAGGCGAGGACGCCGATCACGATCATCCCGGGCAGACGCTGGAAGGCGTGGCGCCGGTGCTGGGCCTGTATTTCCGGGCGCTGTCGGGACGCAACGCGGCCTTGCTGCCGTTCGGCGACCGCAACGATCCGGAGCAATATCCGGACACCCATACCACTATCCGCCTGCCGGATCGCATCGTCCGGTTTTTCTCCGGCAACGACAATTTCATTTGGTACAAGATCGCGCTGACGCATCGCGCCGCGCATTATGAAGGCGGCACGTTCGCGTTCAGGCTGAAACAGCCGGCGGCGTATTTTTCTTCGCTGCGTCCATCCGATCTGGGGGCGCGGGAAATTCATGAACTGGAATCCGACCTGGAAATTTTCTTCAGCCTGTTCGCCCAGCGCCAACTGGCCATCGAGGTGTTCACGGTCATGGAAGATCTGCGGCTGGACGAATGGTCCAAGCGGCGCTATGCGGGACTGAAGAACGGTTACGAAAAGATCCAGCGCGCCTCACTGCACGATCGTCCCGCTCTGGCCGGCATGGGACCGCGCAATGCGCTGGCGGAGATCATGGTCAGCCTGAGCCTGGGCGCGAAGCTTTCGTTCTCGGCGCCGCGCCTGTTGCACGAGCCGGCGCGGCGCATGGCGCTGCTGATGCAGCCGCTCGGAAACCCGGACGCGCGCGTGGAAGACAGCGCCGAGGCGGCCATGCGCGCCTATTGCCTGTTGGTCGGCTTGCCGAACATGGAGGCCGATTACGGCCCGGCCGATCCGATCGATTTCACCGCGCCTGTGGGCGAGAGGCGCTGGCCGACGATCTGGCCGGAACCGGAGAAGACCCGCCTGGAGGGCGACGACGTGCTGGCCACGGAGATGGCGCCGGTGTCGTACCGCGATCAACTGGGTTCGCGCTTTACCAATTACCAGGGCGCCGGCCCGCTGGACCAGCAGGCGATTTACCGTTTCACCAAGGCCGATGCGCCGGCCTCGGATAGCGCGCCGAATGTGGATGGCGAGGAACGGCCGAAGCCGCCGGACGAGCCGATGGAACACGACCACCATGACCATTTCGGCGAGGATGCGGCGCATCTGCACAGTGGCGAACTGCACAGCCATGAATTGCTGTCGTATGTGTATCCGGAATGGGATCATGTGGCAGCCGCTTATAAGCGCAACTGGTGCTGCGTGAAGGAATCGCGCATCGATCCGGCGGTCTCGGCCAAATATTTCGAGCAGACCTTGCGCGGCTACGGGCGCCTGATGCCGCGCATCCGGAATCAGTTCGAGCGCATCGCCCGCGAAGGCTTGTTGAAAATCAAGCGCGCCGCCGACGGCGACGACCTGGATCTGGACGCGGCGATCGAATCGATGATCGATGTCCGGGCCGGCCTGTCGCCGTCGGATCAGGTATACACCTCGCGCCAGCGGCTGGCGCGCGATGTGGCGGTGGCGTTCCTGGTGGATAAAAGTTCGTCGACGGCCGAGCACGTCGATCCGCCCGATGAAACAAATGGGCTGGCGCCGCAAGTGCATCTGCATGGCCGCAACTACCGCACCATCCTGGATCTGGAGAAGGAAACCGCCGCGCTGCTGATGGCGTCGCTGGAGAAACTGGGCGATACCTACGGCATCTATTTTTTTTCGGGCAGCGGACGGGAGGACGTCAAGTTCCACGTCTTGAAGGATTTCGAGGAACGCCTGTCGGACCGGGTGGCGGCGCGCATCGACAATATCAAGCCGCTGCATACGACGCGCATGGGGCCTGCGATCCGGCATGCGATCCGCAAGCTGCGCGGGCAGGAATCGCGCACCAAACTGTTGATGCTGATTTCGGACGGCCGGCCGTTCGACCTGGATTACGGGCAGCAGTATGGCGAGAATGCCGAAGTCGACTATGCAATCCATGATACGCGGCAGGCGCTCAACGAGGCGCGCCTGGCCGGCATTACGCCGTTCGTGCTGACCATCGATCCGCAGGGCAACGATTATTTGCGCACCATGTGCGACGGCATCGATTACGAGGTGCTGGACGACATCAACCAGTTGCCTGCGCGGCTGCTGTCGCTGTATCGGACCTTGACCGCTTGACCGCTTGACCGTTTTTACGATGCGGCGCGGCTAGGCCCAATCGATCGGCGTCTTGCCCTTGGAAATCAGATAGGCATTGGCCTTGGAAAAGGGCTTGCTGCCGAAGAAACCCTTGTGCGCGGAAAACGGCGACGGATGCGGCGAGGTGATCACGCAATGTTTGCCGCTATCGATAAACGCCTTCTTCGAAATTGCGTAGGCGCCCCAGAGGATGAACACCAGGTTTTCGCGTTCATTGGACAGATGCGTAATGGCGCTGTCGGTAAAAAATTCCCATCCCTTTTTTGCATGCGATCCGGCTTCGCCGGCGCGCACCGTCAGCACGGCGTTGAGCAGGAAAACGCCTTGTTCGGCCCAATCCGACAGATCGGTCCTGGTGCGCGGCGTGCCGAGATCGCTTTCGATTTCCTTGAAGATGTTTTGCAGGCTGGGCTGCGGCCGGTTGCCTTCCGGCACCGAGAAACAGAAGCCCATGGCCGCGCCGGGCGTGTGATAGGGGTCTTGCCCGAGGATCACCACTTTGACCTCGTCGAACGGGGTCAGGTCGAACGCCCGGAAAATGTTTTTACCTTGAGGAAAAACGGGTCCCGCTGCGTATTCTTCCTTGACGAAAGCGGTCAGCTTTTCCCAATACGGTTTCTCGAATTCTTCGTGAAGATGCGTTTTCCAGGATTCTTCCAGGCGGACGGTCATAGGCATTCGGCGGCTGCAAATATTGAAAAATGAGCGTCAGTCTACCGCGCGACGAATTTCCGCGCCAAGCACTTTTTATCGCCCTGGATGCTGTTGCAAAATGCGGCGAGGCGGGGTGTTGTGCGAAGTGAGGTAAAGGGGGAGACGGCCGCAGGCCGGCGGAGGACAGGAACGCAGCACAACGCCCCGCCTCGCCGCATTTTGCAACAGCTTCCTATTACCTGGCCGCCTATTTTTGCAGGATCGCGGCCGAGACCTGGCTCACGACATCGGCTTCGATGCCGTTGTAACCGTGATAGGAATAGGATTCGCAGGGATCGTCCTTGCTTTCGCCGCCGCTGAATGTCAGCAACTGTTTGCGCGTCGCATTGGTCAGCTTGTCCATCATCGCCGGCACGCGGGAATAGGCGCAGAACTTGCAGCCGTCGTCCTTGTGATGCGCGACGATCACCGGGATGTGCAGGCGGTCCAGTGGCATCGAGGGAACGGGGCGGTCTTTCTTGTCGGTCAGGATGGTCGATGTCAGCACCAGGCCGTCCGGTCCGTCCGCGCCGCTGCTCAGTTCCGTTGCGACATACGCCGCCGATTGCGTGCCGCGGCTGGTGCCGACCAGCCAGACCGGCACCTTGGCCTGGCTGCGCGCCCAGGCGATTACCGCCTTGATATCCGTGACGTGTTCCGATGTCTGGCGAAAGCCTTGAAGATAAGGGAAATCCTGACGATCGGACGGCGTGTCGACCACCGCCACCAGGAAGCCCTGATCGGCGAAAAGCTGGCGCGTGCGCACCAGGAAATTGCCCTTGCCGCGCTTGAGCGTGCCGTCCGGCTGGATGTTCAATCCGCCGTCGCCGCCGGAGAACAGGATCACGGTTGCTTTCGGCTCCGGCGGCGCCAGCACCACCATGCGCTGCGTGACCCCGGATCGCGTCTGCAGATCGACCACCTGCTGTGGCGTTTCGGCATAAGCGTTGCCCAGTAATATCAGCATCGCCATGATCGCCAGCGATGCGGCCCAAATCCTGAATGTCACTTTTCCATATGCCGTCTTCATCTGCATGAAATATTCCCCGAGATTTTTAATTGATTTTTGCGGTCCGGATTGCGCTTCGGTATTGCCGTTGGCAATGTAGTCAATTTTAGCGCGCCCCGTCCAATCTTTACCGATCTTTGCGATTGATTGTTGTGACAGTTTCATGACTTGTCCTGAACGAATCCCGCGGGGCTCTGTCAACATTGATTGTGGCCGGATTCCGGCGGTATCGAGCGAGGTTCTGATGCAATTAGGCATGATCGGTTTGGGGCGCATGGGCGCGAACATGGTGAAACGGCTGGCCAAGGGCGGGCACCAATGCGTGGCGTTCGATCTGCATGAAGCGGCGGTGCAGGCCGTGCTGCAGCCGGGCGTCACCGGCGCCTCGTCGCTGCAGGAGCTGGTCGCCAAACTGGACAAGCCGCGCGCCATCTGGCTGATGGTGCCGGCGGCGGTGGTGGACAAGGATCTGGAGCTGCTGGCGTCGCTGCTGGATGCCGGCGACATCATCATCGACGGCGGCAACTCCTATTATCACGACGATATCCGGCGCGGCAAGGCGCTGAAGGCGCAAGGCCTGCATTATCTCGACGTCGGCACCAGCGGCGGCATCGCCGGCGCCGAGCGCGGCTACTGCCTCATGATCGGCGGCGAAAAGGCGGTCTTCGATCATCTGACGCCGATCTTCAAGACGCTCGCGCCCGGCGCCGGCGCCGCGCCGCCCACACCGGGCCGCGACCGGGCCGATACCGGCGCCAGCACCGCGGAGCAGGGCTTCCTGCATTGCGGTCCGCAGGGAGCGGGGCATTTCGTCAAGATGGTGCACAACGGCATCGAATACGGCCTGATGGGCGCCTATGCGGAAGGCATGAACATTTTGCGCAATGCCGACGTCGGCATGCGGCAGCACGAAACCGACGCCGAAACCACGCCGCTGCGCAATCCCGAACATTATCAATACCAACTGAATCTTCCCGAGATCGCGGAATTGTGGCGGCGCGGCAGCGTGGTGGGGTCGTGGCTGCTCGATCTCACGGCCGGCGCGTTGCTCAACGATCCCGCGCTGGGCGGCTATGCGGGCCGGGTTTCCGATTCGGGGGAAGGGCGCTGGACCGTCGCGGCCGCGATCGACGAATCGGTGCCGGCGCCGATCCTGAGCGCGGCTCTGTATTCGCGTTTCAGCTCGCGCGGCGAATCCGATTTCGCCGACAAGGTGCTGTCGGCCATGCGGCACGGCTTCGGCGGGCATCTGGAAAAGCCGGCCGCGAAATAGCATAAGCATAAGCATGAGCATGAGCATGAGCATGGACATGGGCCAATATCCGCGCGGGCGATTTTCATGACCACTCCCGGCCAGATCGTTTTCCTGTTCGACTGCGACAACACGCTGCTCGACAACGACCGCATCCAGGCCGATCTGCGCGATTATCTGACGCGCGAATTCGGCCAGGCCGAATGCGATCGCTATTGGCGCCTGTTCGAGCAACTGCGGGCGCAGCTCGGCTATGTCGATTACCTCGGCGCGGTGCAGCTGTTTCGCGCCGATGCGACCAACAATGCGGCCTTGCTGCAGTTGTCCGCGTTCCTGCTCGACTATCCGTTCGCCGAACGGCTTTATCCGGGCGCGCTCGACATCGTGGCGCGCGTCGGCGCATGGGGCAAGACGGTGATCCTGTCCGATGGCGACATGGTATTCCAGCCGCGCAAGCTGCAGCGCTCGGGCTTATGGCAGGCGGTCGGCGGCCGCGTGCTGATTTACATTCACAAGGAAAAAATGCTGGAGGAAATGCAGCGCGCCTACCCTGCCGATCGCTACGTCATGATCGACGACAAGCTTTCCATCCTGACGGCAATCAAGGCCATCCTGAAAGAGCGCGTGACGACGGTCTTTCCGCGCCAGGGCCACTATGCCGATGAAGCGCTCATGCCGGACAAGGTCGGCCTCTATCCCGCGGCCGATATCAGCATCGACCGCATCGCCGACCTGAAGAGCACCAGCCTCGAACAGTATCTGCGCTGACCGGGCTGCGTCATTTCGGCTGCGCGGCCAGTAAGGCGACAGCCCGCTTGCAGACATTCTCCACCGTGTATCCATACTCGCGCATCATCACCCCGGCATTGGCGGAGGCGCCGAATTTTTCGATCGACAGCACGTCGCCGCGCTCGCCGACATAACGGTGCCAGCCTTGCGCGATGCCGGCCTCGACCGCCATCCTGGCGCTGCCCGGCATCAATACGCTGTCGCGATAATCCTGCGGCTGCTCGTCGAACAATTCCCAGCACGGCATCGATACGATGCGCGCGTCGATGTTCTGTTTCAACAACTGCTCGCGCGCGGCCACGATCAGCGTGACTTCGGAGCCGCTGGCAATCAGCGTCAGGGCGGGCTTGCCGCCGGCGGCATCGGCCAGGATATAGGCGCCGCGCCGCAGGCCGTCGGCCGCCGCGAATTCGCCGCGGTCCAGCGTCGGCACGTTCTGCCGCGTCAATACCAGCGCCACCGGGCGGTCGCCGGCCGCCGCCGCCACGCGCCAGGCGCTGACCGCTTCGTTGGCATCGGCCGGGCGGATCACCAGCAGCTTCGGTATCGCGCGCAGGCTGGCCAGCTGCTCGATCGGCTGATGCGTCGGGCCGTCCTCGCCGAGCGCGATGCTGTCATGCGTAAACACATACACCACGTGCAATCCCATCAAGGCCGCCAGCCGGATGGCGGGACGCATGTATTCGGAGAACATCAGGAAGGTCGCGCCATACGGCACCATGCCGCCGTGCGCTGCCATGCCGTTCATGATCGATCCCATGGCGTGTTCGCGCACGCCGAAGGAAATATTGCGGCCGGCGCGGTTCCAGTCGCCGTTGTTGGATTCCTGTTTGTCCGGGGCAGCGATGCCGTCCGGCTGGAATACGCCCAGGCCGTTGAGCGCGGTAAAGGTCGAGGGATCGAGATCGGCCGAGCCGCCGGTCAAGGCGGGAAAGCGTCTGGCGACGGCGTTCATGATCTTGCCGGAAGCCACCCGCGTCGACACGCCCTTGGCGTCGGCCGGGAATTGCGGCATGTCGGCATCCCAGCCGGCCGGCAGCGACGACGGCCCGGTGCGCAGGCGCTGCCGGAATTCGCGGCACAGATCGGGGAACTGTTTTTCGTAGCCGGCAAAGCGCTGCCACCACGCTTCTTCGTTGTGTTCCGCGCCGTCGTTGAGCGCCAGGAAATGCGCGCGCACTTCTTCCGGCACGATGAACGGCGGCGCTTCGGGCCAGCCCAGCTTGCGCTTGGTGGCGCGCACGCCTTCCTCGCCGAGCGGCGAGCCGTGCGCCTCGAAGGTGTCCTGTTTCGGCGAGCCGTAGCCCAGATGCGTGCGCACCAGGAGCAGCGACGGCCGCCGGGTTTCGGCCTGCGCCGCGGCGATGGCGCGTTCGATGCCGGCCAGGTCGTTGCCGTCTTCCACCCATTGCGTATGCCAGCCATAGGCGTCGAAGCGCCCGGCAACATCCTCGGTGAAGGTGACGTCGGTGCCGGCCGAGAGCGTGACCTGGTTCGCGTCGTACAGATAAATCAGTTTGCCCAGTTGCAGATGGCCGGCCAGCGAGGCGGCCTCGGAGGCGATCCCCTCCATCAGATCGCCGTCGCTGACGATGCCATAGGTGAAATGGTCGACCATGGGATAGCCGTCGCGGTTATAGATCCCGGCCAGGTTGGCCTCGGCGATCGCCATGCCGACGCCGTTGCCGAAGCCCTGCCCCAGCGGGCCGGTGGTGACCTCGACGCCGGGCGTCAGGTTTCTTTCCGGATGGCCGGGGGTGATGCTTTCCCATTGGCGGAACTGCTGCAGCTGCGCCATCGGCAGGTCATAGCCGGTCATATGCAGCAGGGCGTACAACAGCGCCGAGCCGTGCCCGGCAGACAGCACAAAGCGGTCGCGATCGAACCATTGGGGATTGGCGGGATGGTGTTTCAGGAAGCGCGTCCACAGCACATAGGCCATCGGCGCGGCGTCCAGCGGCAGGCCCGGATGGCCGCTATTGGCCTTTTGTACAGCGTCGACGGCCAAAAAACGCAGGGTATTGACCGATAGTTCGTCTATTTCGGAAAAAGGATGCGGGGAATGCATATAGGGACTCAGCCTCCGGATTGAATGTGCGGACGGCGCGCAAACTGCGCGCTGAAGTCGATTGACATGCAATCCGGCGCTTTTGTTCAGGCGTCCGGGGCCTTCTTTACGCCTTCACGCGATGCAGGCCGAAATCGGCAGCAGTACGGCCCGGCCGAGGCGGGCGCTGCGCGCGCCGTTCCAGCCGGATTCGGCATCGGGCAGATTGGCGTTGTCCTTGAACGGCAGTTCCAGCGTCAGCGACACGCATTTGAAGGTATGGCCGACGTATTTGGAAGCCAGTTTCAGCAGGCTTTCGTTGTATTTGCCCGACGGATAGCCGACCTGGTCCTGGAAATCGGGGCTGGCGGCCTTGTAATAATCGATGAAGCGTTGTTGCTGTTCCGCCTGGCGGGCGTCGAAGTTGTCCAGCATTTCGCTGCCGGCGGCGAATACATAAGGCAGGCCCTCGTCGCCGTGCACGTCGAGAAACAGATCGCAGCCGGTTTCGTGCATCTTGCGTTTGACGGCGAACACTTCGGGGCTGTATTCCATGCTCGGCGTCATCCATTCGCGGTTCAGGTTGGCGCCGGCCGCGTTGGTGCGCAGATTGCCGCGCACCGAGCCGTCCGGATTCATGTTCGGCACCACGTAGAACACGGCCCGCTGCAGCAGGGAGCGGGCCAGCGGATCGGCCTCGTCGAGCAGGGCGTCCAGCATGCCCTCGACAAACCATTCGGCCATGGTTTCGCCGGGATGCTGGCGCGCGATGACCCAGATTTTGCGATCCGCGTCAGGATTGCCGATCTGCAACACATTCAGGTCGCGGCCGTCGATGGTGTCGACCAGGTGTTCGCTGCGCACCCGCACGGATTTGCCGACCCGGCCCAGCAGCGCCAGGTGGCGTTCCCAGGAATAGGGTTCGAAATAGGCGTAATACACGCTGTCCGATTCCGGCGTATGCTCGATCGTCAGCACTTCGCCGTCGAACGAGCTTGGAACGCGGAACCAGCGTTCGCGGTCGTAACTGGCCACGGCGCGGTAGTTTTCCCAGCCGCGCGGATAGGTGCTCTGGCCGGCGTTGGCGAGGCGGATCTTGCAGGTTTCACCGCGCGCGCCCTGGAGGCGGAAATAAAACCATTGGGAAAAATCGGCGGCGGAGTCCTTCGGGATATGCAGTTCGATATCGTCGGGCTGTTCGGCGCGCAGCACGGAAATCGCCCCGGCGTCGAAATTACTGCTGATTTTGATTGGCATTGAAATGTTTTGGTCATGTTTCATGGTTAGAATTGCATGATAGGTCATAATCGCGTTCGGGGTTTCTGGCACGGATGCACGAAAAGCGCTGAGGGGAAATTTTGAAAAAACGTACTGTGTGGCCGCAATTGCGCCTGTCCTGGTGGATCGCGATCGGCGTGGCGGCAACGGTGGTGATCACATCCTTGCTGCTGCTGCTGGTGGTTGACCAGTTCGCCCGCAATTACGCCCATCGCGAGGCGGAAGTGCGGCTCAAGCAACTGGCCTGGCAGATGCGCGAGACGCTCGATCAGAGCATGAAGGAACGCATCGCCGACATCCAGGATCTGTCGCGCCGCGCTCTGGTGCGCAATTTCCCCGAAAATCCGGCCGGCCTGCGCACCATCCTGACCCAGACCCAGAATGAATTCAACGATTACGCCTGGATCGGCGTCGCCGACGCCACCGGCCGCGTGGTTGCCGGCACCCAGTCCATGCTGGAGGGCCGCAGCGCGGCCCAGCGGCCGTGGTTTATCGGCGGCCAGAAAGATTTGTACGTCGGCGAATATCGTCCGAACGGCCCGCCGCCGATCAAACTGACCCTGCCGTTCGCGGTGCAGCCGGGGTTTGTCGATATTTCCCTGCCGATATTCGATCAGAAGGGCGCGTTCAAGGGCGTGCTGGGCGCGCATCTGAGCTGGGCCTGGGCGCGCCAGATGGGGCGCGACCTGTTGAATCCGGTCAATCAGCGCTACAACATGGATATTCTGGTGGTGCGCGACGACGGACTGGTGCTGCTGGGACCGAAAAAACTGGAAAACACCAAAATCAGCGCCGACAGCCTGACCCGCGCGCGCACCGGCGAGGCCGGCGCGCTGATCGAACTCTGGAACGACGGCGGCGGCAACGCCACCCGCTACATCACCGGTTATGTCCGCACCGGCATGTGGACCGGGCAGGCCGGCCTGAACTGGTCGATCCTGGTGCGCCAGCCGGAACGTGTCGCGCTGGCCGATATCCTGGTGCTGGAAAAGCAGATGGTGGTGGTGGCGGTGCTGGGATGCATGCTGTTGATGGCATGCGGCGTCCTGGTGGCGTACAAGGCGGTGGCGCCGATGAACGCGCTGACCGGCACGATCGAAACGCGCGGCGCCTACGCTGCCGAGGAAGCCGGCATGACGGAAGAGTATGTGCCGGCGGGCTGGTCCTATTACGAATTCAACCGGCTTTCGAAGGCGGTCGGCAATCTGCGGAAACACACTTTTGAATCGCCGGCCACGGATCTGGAGCCGCGCGTCAATGCGCGCGTCGAACAGTTGCGCGAGATGATTGCCGGCCTGCCGCCGGTGGACCCGCATCGCAACCGCGCGCTGTTCAAGGAATAATCGAAAGCGGGATCGACCGAATGTCTTATTGGCTATCGCTGTACCGCTTGCATCCGCGCCTTTTGCTGGCGCTGCTGATCGGCATCGCGGCCGGATTCCTGGCCCCCGGCGGCTGGGTGCTGCGCCTGCTGATCGGCTGGAACAGCATGGCCTGGCTTTACATGTTCATGATGTGGTCGATGATGCTGCGCGCCGATTCAGGCCGCGTCGAGCAGCTGGCCGAGGTGGAAGACGAGGGCGCCTATCTGGTGCTGGCCACGATTTGCGTGGCGGCCACCGCCAGCCTGGCGGCGATCGTGCTGGAGCTGACGGCGCGCGGCGGCAACGACAACCCGCTGCGCTACGGCTTTACCGCGCTTACCCTGCTGGGATCCTGGCTGCTGATCGGCACGGTGTTCACGATGCACTATGCCCGCATGTTTTATAACGCCGGCAAGGATGAACGTCCGTTGCGCTTTCCCGATGACGAGGCGCATCCGCATTATTGGGATTTCCTCTATTTTTCCTTCACCATCGCTGTTGCGGCGCAAACTTCCGATATTTCGGTCCTGACGCGGGCGATGCGCATGGTGGTGCTGGCGCAGTCGGTCATGAGCTATTTCTTCAATGCCGCCATCCTGGGGCTGTCCATCAATATTGCCGCCGGGCTGATTGCCTGACGGACATTTGCGATTTGCTGCCGCGCAGCATCGAAACTGTTCCATTTTCGTGTAAACGTCTTGTTTTTTGCATCGCGCGGCGTATATTCAAATTACAAAAACGCATTGCTGCAACGCTTTAACGCGTGCAGACAACAGGGCGTAATGCGCGACAGCCGGACACAGACCCGGCGCTCAGACGCCACAGGAGACCATCATGACCAAGCTTTTCATGGACAATCTCGCATTATTCATCCCGATGACTTTGGCTGGCCTGCTGCTGGTCAGCGAAGTCCACTGCGGTACGCGCCTGGTAAAGACTTCAGTGCGGACCTGCGGTGCGGTGTTCGGCCTGCTGGCCGCGCTGCTGGTGGTGGAAGTACTGCCGCTGCTGATTTAGTGAGCGTTACAGTCTACTAGCAGACAGAATCGTGCGTTGATCCTGCACGCAGTTCACGCGTGCACAATGGCATTCAGTTCGCCGCGCCCGCACCGCGGTGTGTGATAATCGTTGCATCCGTTTTTGCCGACTTTTATCGAGACACCCTGCGAGCCGATGCGATTTCCTTCTTCCTTTTTTTCCTCCCGCGTTCTTTTCCGCTTCCTTTTCCGTTTCCTTTCCCGCTTTCATCCCCGCTTTCATTCCCTTTTTTGCCTGAACTGCCTGGGCGTTTCGATCGCGCTGCCGCTGTTGCTGGCCGCGCCGGGGGCCGGCGCGCAGCAGCCGCCGCCGGTTGTCGCCGAGGCCTTGCAGAAAGCCGGCATTCCGAAGGATGCGGTCGGCATTTACGTGCAGGAAGCGGCGCCGAAAGGGAAGATGCTGGTGGCGCTTAACGCATCGGCCGGCCTGAATCCGGCATCGGTCATGAAGCTGATCACCACCGACGCGGCGCTGGAATTGCTGGGGCCGGGTTTCAATTGGAAGACCAAAGCCTATGCCGACGGCGCGCAAAACGGCGACGTGCTGAACGGCGATCTGATATTCAAGGGCGGCGGCGATCCCAAACTGGTCATCGAAAATTTCTGGCTGTTCCTGCGGCAGATCCGCGCGCGCGGCATCCGCGACATCCGCGGCAATGTGGTGCTGGACCGCGGCATGTTTGCGCCGGCCTTTTACGACGCCGCGCAATTCGACGGCGATCCGCGCAAGCCCTATAACGTAGGACCGGATGCGTTGCTGTTGAACTACAAGACGCTGGCGGTGCGTTTCATGCCGGATTCCGCCAGCGGCACGGTGAACGTCATGCTCGATCCGCCGCTGGCCGACGTGGCCGTACGGCCGCCGGCGCTGGGGCTCGGCACAGGCACTTGCGATGGCGAGAATTGGCGCGACCAGGTGCAGGAAGCGTCCGACGAAAAAACGATTGCCTTCAACGGCATTTTTCCGGCGGCGTGCGGCGAAAAAGTCTGGTACCTGCATCCTTACAGGATGACGGGCAATGAATACTTTGCCGCCGTATTCCGCCAGATGTGGCGCGACCTGGGCGGGAAATTCGACGGCAAGGTGGTCAGCGGCACGGTACCGGATGGGGCCCGGCAGGTGGGCGAATGGCAGTCGGCGACTTTGCCGGAGGTGATTCGCGATATCAACAAATACAGCAACAATGTAATGGCGCGCCAGGTATTGCTGACGCTCGCGGCGACCATCGCTGCGCCCGAATCGAACGCGCCTGCCGATACCGCCGCCGGCGCGCGCGTGATCCAGGACTGGCTCGGTGGCAAGGGCATTGCCGCGCCGGAGCTGGTGGTCGACAACGGCGCTGGCCTGTCGCGCATCGGACGCGTGGCGCCGGCCACGCTGGGGCAATTACTGCTGTCGGCGTTTCAGTCGGCCACCATGCCGGAATTGCTGTCTTCGATGCCGCTGGTCGGCGTCGACGGCACCATGCGCAAGCGGCTCAAGGATCGCGAAGTCTCCGGTCAGGCGCACGTCAAGACCGGTTCGCTGAACAATGTACGTGCGATCGCCGGCTACGTGCTGGCGTCGTCAGGGAAATATTATGTGGTGGTGTTCCTGATCAATCATCCGAACGCGGTGTTCGGGCAGAAGGCGCAGGATGCGTTGCTGCAATGGGTCTATGAACATTAATTGCAGCGCTTTCTTTTTTTAACTAATGTTTTACGAATTACTGAAGTGATTCATGTATAAATATAAATGTTATCCATGTTAGACTTTGCAAATCCCGCCCTTGGCAGTAAGCCATCCATTTATCCCGGATGTGTCGAACCCCTGGGCGTTTTTCATTTTCAAATCAGAAATGAAGGTTTGGTGCATGTCGACGGCGGTACTCATTGATGGGGCTTACTTTATCAAGCGATTCAGGCGTATTGAGCCTCACAATTCATACAATGGAAGACGGGCCGCCGAGTTTGCTTTCAGATGCGCATTGGCGCATTTGGTGGAAGTGTCGGGGAAAGCTGAAAATGGCGCGGCTAAGGCACCCAAAAAGAAACATGATCTTTATAGAATATTTTTCTATGATTGCCCACCGCTTGAAAAAAAAATGCACAATCCGATTTCACGAAAAGGTATTGATTTTTCAAAATCTCAGGAAGCGATATTTCGCCTGAATTTACACGATCAGCTCAGGGAAAAAAGAAAAGTGGCATTGAGACTCGGTCATTTGGCCGGCGACTCACCATGGGCAATCAGGTCGCAAGTGGTTGAAGAATTACTCAAAGGGAAGATTAAATTCGAGGATTTGAAAGAAACTGATGTGATTCCAAATGCGAGGCAAAAAGGCGTCGATATGCGAATAGGCATTGATATCTCCTCGCTTTCCATCAAAAAACAAGTCGATCAGATCATCCTTATAGCCGGTGACGCAGATTTTGTTCCCGCAGCCAAGTTGGCCCGCCGGGAAGGCGTTGATTTCATACTGGATCCAATGTGGCAAGCCATCCCATCCGGGCTAAATGAACACATCGATGGATTGCGGTCGACTTGCCCGCGGCCAAAGCTCAAAGCAAATGCCAGCGCTGCGCTTTCAATCGTGTCGGGAATTAAATAAAAACCGCCAAAGTCGTCACAACATCAACGGCTTGTCCGACAACTGATTATGCTGCGGCCCGAGCTGCGGATAGTGCCTGGTCAGCAGCAGGTTCAATTGCGCCAATGCGATTGGTATGCTCTCGTGATATTCGCCGGCCGCGAAACCTGCGGTGATCATCCCGCATATGTCTTGCCAATCCTTCTTGCCGACGGCGCGGTCGACGCCGCGGTCGGCAACGATCTCCACCTTATGGTCGGCCAGGTTGATATACAGCAGCAGGCCGCAATTTTCTTCGGTGTCCCAGATGCGGTAATGGCTGAACAATTCGACCGCGCGATGGCGGGCGGAGCCGCCACGCAAGACGAATGCAATCGGCAGCGCGGCTTCGATGACGACCCGGACCTCGGCGCGGTGCGTGACTTCGCCGGTCGCAATCGCGGACTGGATGACCTGCAGTGCGCTGGCCGGGAACAGTTTACGCGCCGCATGCCTGGTGGTGACGATATGACGCCAAAGACGTTTTCCGATATGCATTACCAATCTCCCGAAGCGCCGCCGCCGTCGAAACCGCCGCCGCCTCCTGAAAATCCGCCGCCGCCGAATCCGCCTCTGCCGATGCCGCCGCCGGTAAACCCGCCGCCGCCGCGTCCGCTTTGGCTCAGGATGCTGCCGAGCACTACGCCGGCGGCATTGCCCCAGCCATTCGCGCCGAGATTATTGCGTGCGCGCGCACGATTACGCGCGATGACGACCAGGACAAAAAAGAATACGATCGGCAGCAAGCCGATCCAGCCGCTGCCGTCATCCGCGGGGGCCTGCGCATGCTGCTGGGGCGCGGGCAATTGCTCATTGTTCAGCAAGGCCGAAATGGCGGCGGCGCCCGCGTTCAGGCCGCCATAATAATCGTTCTGCCGGAAATGCGGCGCGATGATGTCTTCCAGCACCCGTTTCGATTGGGCATCGGTCAGGGAACCCTGCACGCCGCGTCCGGCTTCGATGCGCAGGCGGCGCAGCGCCTTCGGATTATTTTTCGCAACAATCAGGATCACGCCGTCGTCGATCCTGACGCGGCCGATCTTCCAGGCGTCGGCGACGCGGATGCCGTATTGCTCGATGGCTTCCGGCGCGGTGGAGTCAACGGTCAGGATCACGATCTGGCTGCCGCTGCCGGCTTCGTAGTCGGCCAAGGTCTGCTCCAGCCGCGCGCGCTGGGCGCTGTCCAGCATCGCGGCGTGGTCGTTGACGTGGCCGGCCAGTGCCGGCACTGCGACGAGTTCCTGCGCCTGCGCGGCGCCGGACGGCAGCAGCGCCGTCAGCAGCACGGACAACGACAATAAAGACAAGGACAGCAGTGCCTTGCAGGCGCTATAGACGCTACAGGCGCGTTGGAATGACATCGGCTTGCGTTTCCCGGTTATTTGTCGAAACTGACGGCCGGCGCGGTGGAGATTGCTTTCTCATTCTCGACCGTGAAGGAAGGCTTGGGCTGATAGCCGAAAACCTTGGCGGTCAGATTACTCGGAAAACTGCGTGCCAGCACGTTGTATTCCTGTACCGACGCGATATAACGCTGGCGCGCCACGGTAATCCGGTTTTCGGTGCCTTCCAGCTGCGATTGCAGATCGCGGAAACTGGTGTCGGCTTTCAATTGCGGATAATTTTCGGACACCGCCATCAGCCGCGACAGCGCCGACGACAACTGGCCCTGCACCTGCTGGAACTTGGCGAAGGCTTCCGGATTGTTCAACACTTCCGGCGTAATCTGGAAACTGGTGGCCTGGGCGCGCGCCTTGGTGACCGCTTCCAGCGTATCTTTCTCGTGCGATGCATAACCCTTGACGGTATTGACCAGGTTCGGAATCAGATCCGCGCGCCGCTGGTACTGGTTGACCACTTCGGACCAGGCGGCCTTGGTGGCTTCGTCCTTGGCCTGGAAATCGTTGTAGCCGCAGCCGCTGAGGAACAGGGCCGCCGCCGCGCATGCCAGCCATAAAGACCATTTTTTCATCGCACTTCCTTTATGTTTGTCATTTCGGAACGCTATCATGCCATGCGGCGGGAGGCGATGGACAAGTTACAATTGCGGATATTCGAATTTTTTCGCAAGCGCGACACCGAGGATCCATAACGTAATGACATTCATACAAAAATTATCCGCCGCATGGGCCGCCAACGATTCGATGCTGTGCGTCGGCCTGGATCCGGACATCGGCCGTTTTCCGCCGCATCTGAAAGACAAGCCGGACGCCATTTTTGCATTCTGCAAGGCCATCGTCGACGCCACCGCCGATACGGCTTGCGCGGTCAAGCCGCAAATTGCTTATTTCGCGGCACTACGCGCCGAAGACCAGCTCGAAGCCTTGTGCGATTACATCCGCGCCGCCTATCCGGCCCTGCCGATCGTGCTGGACGCCAAGCGCGGCGACATCGGCGCCACCGCCGAGCAATACGCGCGCGAAGCATTCGAGCGCTACAAGGCCGATGCGGTCACGCTGAGTCCTTACATGGGTTTCGATTCGGTCGCGCCCTATCTGGAATGGAAAGACCGCGGCGCGGTGATCCTGTGCCGCACGTCCAATGCGGGCGGCTCCGATCTGCAATTCCTGGACGTGAACGGCACGCCGCTGTATCAGCATGTGGCGCGGCTGGTGGCCGATAAATGGAATACCAACGGCCAGTGCGCGCTGGTGGTGGGGGCAACCTTCCCGAACGAATTGGCGCAAGTGCGGGCGATTGTGGGCGACATGCCGCTGCTGGTGCCGGGAATCGGCGCGCAGGGCGGCGATATTGACGCCACGGTCGCGGCGGGCCGGATCGCTGGCGGCCGCGGCCTGATGATCAGTTCCTCGCGCGCCATCCTGTATGCGCAGTCCGCACCGGGCGATGGCGGCGATTTCGCTGCCGCCCCGCGCCGCATCGCCTTGCAGACGCGCGATGAAATCAACGCGGCGGCAAGCAGGTAATCAGGCGGGGCGCCGTTGCACGGGGCGCAAAGGGGTGTTGTACTCCGTTCGTGTCCTCCGCCGGCCTGCGGCCGTCTCCCCCTTTACCTCACTGCGCACAACACCCCTTCGCGCCCCGTGCAACGGCGCCCTGACGATGATGTTCAATCAACACGTCAAATAACGCTGCAACCCTTGCAATGCATGCAAGACAGCCTGCTCGCGCACTGCCTGGCGATTGCCGTCGAACACCAGCCGTTCGGTATGCGTGACCTGATTGACAACCCAGCCGAAGCAGACCGTGCCGACCGGCTTGCCCGGCACAGCGCCGTCCGGGCCGGCGATGCCGGTGGTGGAGATGGCGACGTCGGCATTGCTGTTGGCCAGGGCGCCTTCGGCCATTGCCGCCGCGATTTCTTCGCTGACCGCGCCATGCTGCGCAATCAGCGCTTCCGGGATATCCAGCAATTCGTTTTTCGATGCGTTCGAATAGGTCACGAAACCGCAGTCGAACCATGAGGAGGAGCCGGCGATTTCGGTGATTGCCTGCGCCACGCCGCCGCCGGTGCAGGACTCCGCGGTAACCGCCTGCAGGCGCTTGGCTTTCAACAATTGCCCGACGCTGGCGGCCAGGTCGATGATTTTCAGGTGGTTGTCCGCATCCATCATTTCCTCCGAAGTAAATCTGGCGCCGCGCACCCGAATCAGCGGCCGGCAGGCGCGAGTATCAATGCCAGCAGCAGCAGGGTGTAGAACGCGGCGACGATGTCGTCCCACATTACACCAAAACCGCCTTTGTAGCGACGATCGAACCAGGCAATCGGCGGCGGTTTGACCATGTCGAAGAAACGAAAGCAGATAAAGGCCCAGAACTGCATTGCCGGGCTGGCCGGGGTGATGAAGACCAGTACCAGCCACATGGCGATGATTTCATCCCAGACCATGCTGCCATGATCCGGCGCGCCGAGGTCGCGGCCGGTTTTGCCGCAGGCCCAGATCCCGAGCAGGAAGCCTGCAGCGATGATGATCAGCCAGTTGACCGGGGTAAACAACGCCGGCCAGCGCGCGCTCAGGACGGCGAAAGACAGCCATCCCAGCAGCGTGCCGGAGGTGCCGGGCATGATTGGCGACAGGCCGCTGCCGAAGCCTTGCGCGACCCAGTGCGCGGGATGGGCCAGCATGAAGCCGGCGCTGACACGAATCTTGGGGTTGCTCATCAGGAGAAGTGGTCGAAGGAGGAAACGGAAAGCGCGAGCGCCGCGCCGTCGCCGTCGCACAGGCGCAGGCCCGGCGCGGCTTCGATGGCGCCGGCGCGGGTCACGGGAACGCCGCACGCGGCCGCGGCGCGCAGCACGTCGTCGCGGCGCTCGGCGGCGGCGGTGAAGCAGAGTTCGTAATCGTCGCCGCCGGCCAGCGTGAAGCGGCGCCGCAGGTCGCGCGGCTGGACGCTTAACGCCGGTCCGGCCGGCAAGGCGTCGACATCGAGCACGGCGCCGAGGCCGGAACGTTCGAGGATATGGCCGAGGTCGCCGTTCAGGCCGTCGGAAATATCGATCGCGGCATGGGCGATGCCGCGCAAGGCCAGCCCCAGCGCCACGCGCGGCGTCGGCCGATGCATGCGTTCGGCGGCCTGTTGCAGGATGGCCGCATCGAGCGCGACTTCTTGGCGATAAGCGGCCAGCGCCAACCGCGCATCGCCCAGCGTGCCGGAAATCCAGATATCGTCGCCGATTTTTGCTGCATCGCGGCGTAGCGCTTGCCCCGGCGGCACGTCACCGAAAACGGTGATGCTGATCGTCAGCGGCCCCTTGGTCGTGTCGCCGCCGATCAGCTCGCATTCATGCAGATCCGCCAGCGCCAGCAGGCCGGCCGAAAACGGCGCCAGCCATGCTTCCTGCGCCGCCGGCAGCGCCAGCGCCAGCGTGAACGCCAGCGGCCGCGCGCCCATCGCGGCCAGGTCGGACAGATTGACGGCCAGGCATTTATGGCCCAGCGCCAAGGCATCCGCGCCGGCGAAAAAGTGGCGTCCTTCCACCAGCATGTCCGAGGAAATCGCCAATTGCATGCCGGGCACAGGCTGCAGCAGCGCGCAATCGTCGCCGATGCCGAGCGCGGCGCGGCTGCCGGGAAGCGCGGGACGCGTGAAATAACGGGCGATCAGATCGAATTCGGACATGGCGGCGATTGTACCTAATGCCGCGCCGCATGGGGCAGGGATCATGTTGCGCCGCGTCATCCATATGACTAAAAAGCCGAGGCAGATCGGCAAATAAGTTCCCGGCACTCTGGTAAAATCGTTCCACTTCCGTGTTCACTATAAAGAGACGCAGCATATGGATTCGATGATCGATCAAAAAGAGCAACTCCGACAACAGTTGCGTCAGGCTGCGTTGGAATACCACCAGTTCCCGACGCCAGGCAAAATCAGCGTTACTCCCACCAAGCAACTCAGCAACCAGCGCGATCTGTCGCTGGCCTACTCGCCGGGCGTTGCTTCGGCCTGCGAGGAAATCGTGGCCGATCCGGCCAATGCATTCAAATACACCGCGCGCGGCAATCTGGTCGCCGTCATCACCAACGGCACCGCCGTATTGGGCCTGGGCAATATCGGCCCGCTGGCGTCCAAGCCGGTGATGGAAGGCAAGGGCGTGCTGTTCAAGAAATTCGCCGGCATCGACGTCTTCGACATCGAAATCAACGAAACCGATCCGGACAAGCTGTGCGACATCATCGCCGCCCTGGAACCGACTTTCGGCGGCATCAACCTGGAAGACATCAAGGCGCCCGAGTGTTTCTACATCGAGCGCAAGCTGCGCGACCGCATGAAGATTCCGGTCTTCCATGACGACCAGCACGGCACCGCCATCATCGTCGGCGCGGCGATCCTGAACGGCCTGAAGCTGGTCGGCAAGCAGATGAAGGATTGCAAACTGGTGGTTTCCGGCGCCGGCGCCGCGGCGCTGGCCTGCCTCGACCTGATCCTCGATCTCGGCTTTCCGATCGAAAACATTTTCGTGACCGATCTGGCCGGCGTGGTCTACAAGGGCCGCACCGAGCTGATGGATCCGGACAAGGAACGCTTCATGCAGGATACGCCGGCGCGCACGCTGGCCGAAGTGATTCCCGGCGCGGACATTTTCCTGGGCCTGTCGGCCGCGGGCGTGCTCAAGCAGGATATGGTGCTGGCCATGGCGCCGAAGCCGCTGGTGCTGGCGCTGGCCAATCCGATGCCGGAAATCACGCCGGAAGACGTCCGGGCGGTGCGCGACGACGCCATCATCGCCACCGGCCGTTCCGACTATCCGAACCAGGTCAACAACGTCCTGTGCTTCCCGTACATTTTCCGCGGCGCGCTGGATTCGGGCGCGACCACCATCACGCGTGAAATGGAAATCGCCGCGGTGCATGCGATCGCCGACCTGGCGCAGGCCGAGCAGTCCGACATCGTCGCAACCACCTACGGCATCGCCAACATGGCCTTCGGTCCCGAATTCATCATTCCGAAGCCGTTCGATCCGCGCCTGATGATCAAGATCGCGCCGGCCGTGGCCCGCGCCGCCGAGACCTCCGGCGTCGCTGCCCGTCCGATCCAGGACATGGAAGCCTACGTCGACCGCCTGCAGCAATTCGTCTACCGCAGCGGCACCTTCATGCGTCCGCTGTTCCAGCTCGCCAAGAAGGCGCCGGACGACCGCAAGCGCATCGTTTTCGCCGAAGGCGAAGAAGAAAAAGTGCTGCGCGCGGTGCAAGTGGTCATCGACGAAAACCTGGCGCGCCCGATCCTGGTCGGCCGTCCGGCGGTGCTGGAACAGCGCATCGAGAAATTCGGCCTGCGCCTGAAGCCGGGCATCGACTTCGAAGTGATCAATCCCGATTTCGACCCGCGCTACCGCGATTACTGGCAGACCTATCTGGCGATGACCGATCGCAAGGGCGTCACCGAGCAATACGCGCGGCTGGAAATGCGCCGCCGCCATACGCTGATCGGTTCGATGGCGATCCACAAGGGCCATGCCGACGGCATGATCTGCGGCACCTTCGGCACCACCCAATTGCACCTGCATTACATCGACCAGGTGCTGGGCAAGCGCGAAGGCTGCAATGTGTATGCGGCAATGAATGCGCTGATCCTGGCCGACCGCCAACTGGTGCTGGTCGATACCCACGTCAACGAAAATCCCGACGCGGCGCAGCTGGCCGAGATCACCGTCATGGCCGCCGAGGAAATGCGCCGCTTCGGCCTGAAGCCGCGCGCGGCCCTGTTGTCGCATTCGAACTTCGGCTCCAACAACAGCGAATCGGCGGTCAAGATGCGCAATGTGCTGGGCCTGGTGCAAAAGCAGATGCCGGATCTCGAAATCGACGGCGAAATGCATGGCGACGCGGCGCTCGACAATTGCCTGCTGCAAAAGCAGATGCCGAATTCGCCGCTGACCGGCGATGCCAATCTGCTGATCATGCCGACCATCGAATCCGCCAATATCGCCTACAACCTGCTGAAGACCACCTCCGGCAACGGCGTGGCGATCGGCCCGATCCTGCTGGGCTGCGCCAAGCCGGTGCATATCCTGACGCCGTCGGCAACGGTGCGCCGCATCGTCAATATGACGGCGCTGTGCGTGGTGGATGCGCTGTCGGATCGTTGATGGATGCTTGAGCGGATTGTTGATCGCGTCGCGGATTGAATGATCTGCGGCAAATAAAAACGGCGCCCCTTCGAAAGAAGGCGCGCCGTTTTTTCATGGCCGCTTGAAAATCAGCGAAGTATTGATGCCGCCGAAGGCGAAATTGTTCGACATCACATATTCGCAATCGAGCGTGCGGCCTTCGCCGACGATGTAGTCGAGATCGCCGCACAGCGGGTCGATGTTTTTCAGGTTGATGGTCGGCGCAAACCACTGGTCGTGCATCATGCGGATGCTGAGCCAGGCTTCCAGCGCGCCGCATGCGCCCAGCGTATGGCCCATGTAGCTCTTGAGCGAGCTGATCGGGGTATTGGCGCCGAATACCTGGGCGGTGGCCTGCGATTCGGCGACGTCGCCTTGCTGCGTGCCGGTGCCGTGCGCATTCAGATAGCCGATCGCCGAAGCCGGCAGGCCCGCATCGGCCAGCGCCATTTCGATTGCCGTGCGCATGGTCGGGGCGTTCGGATTGGTGACATGGCAACCGTCGCTGTTGGTGCCGAAGCCGACGATTTCCGCATAGATCCGGGCGCCGCGCGCGCGGGCGTGCTCCATCTCTTCCAGGATCAGCGTGCCCGCGCCTTCGCCGATGACCAGGCCGTCGCGCTGGGCATCGAAGGGATTGGGCGTCAATTCCGGCGTGTCGTTGCGCACGCTGGTGGCGTACAGGGTATCGAACACCGCGGCTTCGGTGGCGCACAGCTCTTCGGCGCCGCCGGCGATCATCGCCAGCTGGCGGCCGCTGCGGATCGCTTCGAAGGCATAGCCGATGCCCTGGCTGCCCGAGGTGCAGGCGCTGGAGGTGGTGACGATGCGGCCGGTAGCGCCGAAAAACACGCCCATGTTGACCGCCGCCGTGTGCGACATCATTTTGATATAGGTGGTGGCATTGATGTTCTTGGTGGTTTTTTCCAGGAACATCAAGCTGAAGTCGCCGATCGCCTTGGGCGTGCCGGCCGATGAACCGTAGGCAATGCCGAGCATGCCGCCGGTCAGCAGGGGATGATCCAGCAGGCCGGCGTCGAGCAGCGCCATTTCGCTGGCGCGCGTGGCCATCAGCGCAACCCGGCCCATGCTGCGCGTGCTTTTGCGCGTATAGCGGTCCGACAGTTCGAACGCGGCCGCCGGCGCGCCCAGGCGGGTATGCAGGCCCTGGTAATCGTCCCATTCATCCATCTTGACGATGGCGTTGCGATAGGTGCGCAGGCGCGCGCCGATGGTATCCCAGTCGCAGCCGATCGGGCTGATCCCGGCCATGCCGGTCACCGCCACGCGGCGTTCCTGGCGGCCGCTCATGCCAGTCCGCCGTTCACGGAAATGACCTGGCGCGTGATGTAGGCGGCGTCTTCCGCCATCAGGAAACTGACGGTGGCGGCCACTTCTTCGGGCTTGCCGACGCGACGCGCCGGGATCAATTTAAGGATGTCATCCATGGGTGCGTCTTCCAGCATCTCGGTTTGAATCACGCCGGGGGCGACGCAGTTGACGGTGATATTGCGTTTCGCCAATTCCAGCGCCAGCGCCTTGGTGGCGCCGATGATGCCGGCCTTGGCCGCGCTGTAATTGACCTGGCCGCGGTTGCCGACCAGGCCGGAAACCGAGGCCAGCGTGACGATGCGGCCCGGCTGGCGGCGCTGCACCATCGGCATGACCAGCGGCTGCAGCACATTGTAGAAGCCGTCCAGATTGGTTTTGAGCACGCTGTCCCAGTCCTCGCCGGACATCATCGGGAAGGCGTTGTCGCGCGCGATGCCGGCATTGCAGACCACGCCGTAATAACAGCCGTGCGCGGCGATGTCGGCGGCCAGGATATCGGCGGCATCGGCGCGTTGGCCGATATCGAATTGCAGCACGCGCGCTTTGCGTCCCAGCGCTTCGATCTCGCGCGCCACGCCGTCGGCGGCGTCGCGCCGCTGATGGCAATGCAGCACGATATCGAAGCCGTCCCGCGCCAGCCGCAGCGCGATCGCCTGGCCGATGCCGCGGCTGGAGCCGGTTACCAGAATCGTTTTATTCATACTTATACTCATACTGCGCCTTCATCAAGAAACGCCGTCAGGTCGGGCGGTTGGAATACGGTCAGCGTCGCGCTGGCGATGCGTTCGCCGCCCTCCGCGATGGAACAGTCGAACGACCCCAGGCCGTTGTCGGCCTGCAGCAGCCGCTGCACATGAATGCGCAGCGTGCTGCCGGGCGCGAAATGGCCGCGGCTCGCAGTATAGCGGCGGCTGCCCAGCAGGAAACCGATTTTGCGCGGCGCTTGTTCATGCGCGCCGCCGTCCTGCAGGCCCTGCTTCCGGGCTTGCTGCATGGCCTGCACTCCGGCGAACGCGGCCACCGCCTGCGCCATGTATTCGATGCCGATCCAGCTGCCGACACCGTCCTCGCCGCAGAACAGGGCAGTGGCGGTGATGTCGACTTCGGCCTGCAGGCTGTCGGCGTCGGCATCCACCACGCGGTCGAGCAACAGCATGCTGGCGCTGTGCGGGACCAGGCTGGCGACCGGCGGGAACACTTTTTCTTGCCTGGATTGACCGGGTGTTTGCATGATCGTCATTGTCTGCCGAAAATCAGCGCCGCGTTGACGCCGCCGAAGGCGAAGGAATTGCTGAGCACGCGCCGCAGCGGCCGTCCCAGGCTTTGCCGGTCGGCGGCCAGTTGCAGCTTCGGCAGCGCCGGGTCCGGCACGCCGTCCCACAGGTGCGGCGGCAGCCGGCCTTGCGGATTGTCGTCCTGCATCGCCAGCCAGCACAGCCCCGCTTCCACCGCGCTGGCCGCCCCCAGCGCATGGCCGGTCAGGGGCTTGGTCGAACTGGCCGCCACGCGCTCGCCGAACAGGGCCGCCACCACCAGGCTTTCCATGGCGTCGTTTTGCGGCGTCGCGGTGCCGTGCAGATTGATGTAATCGATGTCGTCCGCCCGCAGTCCGGCGCGCCGCAGCGCCTGCCGTATCGCCAGGCCGGCGCCGCGCCCGCCGGGATCCGGCGCGGAAATATGGTGGGCATCCGATGCTTCGCCCCAGCCGAGCAGCGCCACTGCCGCTTCATCCCGGCTCATCAGGAACAGCGCGGCCGCTTCGCCGATATTGATGCCGTCGCGGTTCGCGCTGAACGGCCGGCAGCGGCTGCCGCTGATCGATTCCAGCGCGCCGAAACCGGCCAGGGTAAACGCGCACAAGGTATCGATGCCGCCGCTGATCACGGCGTCGCACAGGCCCATGTTGATCAGGCGCGCCGCGCTCGCCATGGCCTTGGCGCTGGAGGCGCAGGCGCTGGAATGGGTATAGGCCGGCCCGCCCACGCCCAGGGTCTGCGCCAGCGCGGCCGCGGGCGATCCGAGTTCCTGCTGGCTGTAATTGAATTGCGCCGGCAGCGTGCCGTCGCGGTCGTATTGGCGCAGCGCGGCTTCGCCTTCGGCGATGCCGGAGGTGCTGGTGCCGACCACCACGCCGACCCGGTCCGGGCCGTAGCGCGCGATGGCGGCGTCCACGGCGGGCCGGATTTGCGCCAGCGCTGCCAGCGCCAGGCGGTTATTGCGGCTGCGGTCGCGCAAGGGCAGGTGATCGACCGGCGGCAACGCGGCATCCGGCACGTCGACCGCGCCGATCGGCAGCGCCAGTTCCGGCAGGTAGCGCGTATCGGTGCGCAGGCCGCTGCGGCCGGCGTACATGGCGCCGGCGATGGCGGGAAGGCTGTCGCCGAGCGCGCACAGCATGCCGAGTCGGTTCAGGTAAATCATGTTCAGGCGCCGTCCGCGGCGGAGACGATCGTCAGCCGGTAGTGATAGCGCAGGTTGTTCAATACGACCTTGCCGCCCCAGCGCCGCGCGCCGGGATAGTCGATGACCGTGATCGGCCGGCCTTCGAGGGACAGGGTGCGGCGCTGCGCCGTGCCCGCACCCTCGGCCGCATCCTGGATATCCCAGCCCGGCGGCAATGCCGCGCGCAGGGCCGCCGCCGGCCACAGCGTGAGCTGCAGATCTTCCAGCACGTCTTCGCCGCGCACTTGCGGCGGCAGCATGAAGTGGCGCCAGGTTTTCAGTTCCTTTCCGTCGTATTGCAAGGTCATCACGCGCTGGCCGAACGCCAGTCCAACCAGGGTCAATTGATTGGCGTCGGCATCGATTTCCAGCGCGGTGTCGAGTTCGTCGGTGCGGCCTTCGCGTTCCACGATCAGATGCTGTTGCAGGCTCAGGGATTGCCCAAGGGTGGCCGGCGCCAGCTTCAGGCCAAGCCTGGCCGGTGCGGCAGGCTTGCCGGCGGGCGCCATGCCGGCGCAGGCGCTCAATGCCAGCAACGCCGGCAACGTTATCAATGCCAGCCGGCCGCGCAGCGTCGGCAAGAGCGGCCGCGCGGCCGGCCTGCGGGCAGGGAGCGGGAACTTGCGATTTACTCCGGCTTGCATAAGGTCTCCAGCGCCGCCAGCCGCCGCTGGCTTTCTTTTACGAACGGATTGCTTTCATCCCATGCATAACCGGCCAGAATCGAAGAGATCATGCGGCGGATTTCCGGTTGCTGTTGCTCATGAAAAATAATGTCCTGGAAACCGCCCGCGTACCACGATTCGACAAAGGTGCGGAAAGTATCCACGCCCTTTTTGAGCGGTACGGCGAAATCGGCGTTCCAGTCCGGTGTTTCGCCGTCGAGTTGCCGCTGCAGGCAGGCGACCGCCAGGCTGGCCGATTTTACCGCGATGGTGACGCCCGAGGAGAAAACCGGATCGAGGAATTCGCCGGCGTTGCCGAGCAAGGCATAGCCCTTGCCCCACAGCCGCTTGACGTTGGACGCATAACCGACGATCTGGCGCGCCGGCGTGTCCCATTTGGCATTGGCCAGCAACAGCCGCTGCGTCGGTTCGGCATGGACCAGCGCCTGCAGCCGCTCGGTTTCGCTGCCCTGGTATTGCGCCAGGAAGGCCTGTTCGGCCACCACGCCGATCGAACAGCGGCCGCCGGCGAACGGGATCAGCCAGTACCAGACATTGCAATGCTCGGGATGGACGCAGACGCGGATTTTGTTGCGGTCGAAGCGCGCATCGGCAATGCCGTCTTCGATATGCGTAAACAGCGCGCCGCGCACCGGGAAATTGGACGGTTGTTCCAGATCCAGCAGGCGCGGCAGCACGCGCCCGAAACCGCTGGCGTCGAGCACGAAGCGGGCCCGGATGCGATAGGGATCGCCGTCGGGACGGGTCACGTCCAGCACCGCGCCCTCGCCGGAAAAATCGGCGGCCGTCACCTGATGCCGGTAACGCAGATCGGCGCCCTGGCGCGCGGCCTCGGTTGCCAGCACCAGATCGAAGGCGGCGCGCTGCACTTGATAGGTGGTGCCCCAGCCGGGCGAATGCTTGTCGCGGAAATCGAAAGCGGTGTAGCGATCGCCGCGCACGAAGGCGGCGCCGTTTTTGTATTGAAAGCCGGCTTCGACCACGGCCCGCAGCATGCCGGCCTGTTCGATGTATTGCATGCTTTGCGGCAGCAGGCTTTCGCCGATGGAGAAGCGTGGAAACTGCTCGCGTTCCAGTACGATGACGTGCCGCCCGCGCTGCCGCAATAATGCAGCCGCAACCGCACCGGCCGGACCGGCGCCGATAACCACAACCTCGCATTGCTCAATCATGTTCCGCTTTCTTCTTTGCTTGATTCGGTACAGGGTGCAATCAGCCACACGCTGGCCATGCCGATCAGCATGGTCAAGCCGAAGGCATGCAGCGGCGGCGTCCGGCTCAGCGCCAGCAGGCCGAACGCCAGCAGCGCGCTGACCGCCGACAGGCCGACCGCCAGCCAGGCGAAGGGGTCGCGCCGATTCAGCCCGTGATTCGATCCATGATCCGGCCCATGATCCGGCCCCTCTTGCAGGAAAATGCCGTAATCGACGCCGAGGCCGAGAATCAGCATCAGCGCCAATACATGGAACAGCTGCAGCGGCAGGCCCAGCAGGCCGAGCGCGGCCAGCGTCGCGATGCTGGCCAGGGCCGGCGGCAGCAGCACGCGCCATGCCGCTGAACGGTAGCGCCAGAACAGCAGCGCATAAATCGCCAGATAAGCGCCTATGGCGGCCCAGCCCATATAGCGGCGGTAACTGCCGAGCACGCTCGAAATTTCGCCGACCTTGTCGACCCATTGCACTTCCTGCGAGGCATCGGCGGCGCGCGCCAGCAAGGGCAGGTTGGCGTAATCGTTCAATCCGCGCAGCGCCACGATGCTGGCGTATCTGCCTTCGACTTTGCCCAGCCATAAATAGCGTGAAGGCTCGCCGGCGGCGGTTTCCAGAAAGCGTTCCGGCGTCAACGGCGCTTGCGGCGCCGCAATGGCCGTCTTGATTTTGGCGATCCAGTCCGCGTCTTCGCCGATCTGTTTTGCGATTGCCGGCAGCGGGCCGTCATCGCCGAGCAATGCAGTCTGCGCCAACTGCCGGTTTTCCTGTTGCCGCCGCAGCGACGGCGCCCAGTTGGAGATGGCCTGGTAGCCGCTGATGAGCTTGCGCTCGACCAGGGGCTGCAGGCGGTCCTGCAATGCTTCTTCGCGTTGCAGCAATTGTTCGACGGAATCGGCGCGGATCAGATAGAACTGCACCGGCGTCGGCGCATCCAGCAGGCGGCCCAGCTTGATCTGATCGGCCAGCAACTCGGCCGGCGGCTTTTGCAATGAACGGATATCGTCGCTGACCTGCAGGCGGCCGATGCCGGTTATAGCGAAGATGGCAAACAGCGCCAGTACGGCAAAGCTGGCCCGGTTACGCTGCAGGCGCGGCCAGCGCGCGCGGCTGGCGCCGAAAGCCTGCGCCAGCCGGCTGGCGCGCAGCGCGCCCGGCGCGGCGAACAGGGGAAACCAGCACAATACGGTCAGCCACGCGAAGACCAGTCCCAGTCCCGAAAACACCGCCATCTGGCGCAAGCCCGGAAACGGCGTCAGCGCCAGGCCGAGGTAGCCGATCAGCGCCGCCGCCAGGGTCAAGCACAGGCCCGGCCAGATGCGGCGCAGCAGATCGGCATCCGGCGTACGCTGGTCTTCGCGCAGGCGGCTGCACAGATAATAGATGCCGTAATCCTGCGCGATGCCGATCAGGCTGGCGCCGAACACCAGCGTCAGCAAATGGATCTGGCCGAACAGCATCCAGCAGACCGACAGCGCGCCGAGGCAGCCGATGGCGATCGATGTTGCGATCAGCGCAATCGGCTTGAGCGAGCGGAAAGTCAGCCACATCATCAACACGATGCCGAGCAGCGAACCGATGCCGATGGTCGACATTTCGCCGGCCGCCTGGGCGCTGGCCGCGGCCGCATGCAATACCACGCCGGCGCTGATGACGTCGCTGCCCGGCACGGCCTGCAGCGCGGCCTGTTTTGCGGCGGCGATCAGCGGCGTCACCGCTTCCTGCGTCGACATGGCGAACGCGGGCGGACGCAGATGCATCAGCAGCACCACATACGAGCGGCCGCCGGCTTCGACGAACAGGCGGCCGTCGCGCGGCCGCACCGGGGTTTCCTGCGCGCGCGCCTGGACCCAGCCGCTGAACAGCCCGAACGGATCGTCCTGCCATGCGCCCAGCCGCGGACCGCCGAAAGCGCCGTACAGGCCGGCGAGCGCGCGCTGGCTCCAATAGGCGGCGGGCCGGGTTTGCAGATCGCTGCGCTGCTGCGGCGTCAGCAGGCCAAGGCGGCTGCCGGCAAACGGCGCCAGCCAGTCGCGCTGCATTTGGTCGGAGGCGGCGTCGTCCTGCGCCAGCAGATCGGCATGCGGCGCCAGCACCGCCTGGTAAGCATCGGCGGCGCGCCGGGCCTGCTCCCAGTCGGGCGCGCCGACCAGCGTCACCAGGCGCTGCTGGGCCGAGTCCACCATATGGTCGAAGGCTTGCTGCTTGATCGGATCCTGCTGCTGCGCCGGCAGCAGCGCCAGGATGTCGGTATTTGGCGCGATGCGCTGCACCAGCCACAGATAGCCGTTGTGGCCGAGCAGCAGTGCGGCGACCAGCAGCCAGAGCAGGGCGGCATATCGTTGCCATCGCTGCCATTGCCGCCACTGCGGCCATGGTTGCCGCTTGCCATGGTTGCCGGTGCTATTGGGCAAATGCGGCTCCGTCTTCTGCGTTGAGCGCCTGGGCGCCGCTGTGGATATCGGAGAAAAGAATCTCGGTATGATCCCCGCCGGCCTCATCGATCGTGACCTTTTTCACATAGTCGCTGCCCTCCAGCGACAGCTTGCCGATGGCTTTGGCCAGCGCCGGCGAACGCGCATTCAGCGCCACTTTCCATTGCCTGCCCTGGATGCCGCCGTCCATTTCAAACAGCTGATCGAGCTGGCTCAGGTCGCCCGACAGCAGCGAAAACAGCACGCTGTTGATCATCTTGACCACCGGCTCCTGTTTGGCGTCGAGCCGCATGGCCACGCGATCGCCCTGCATCTGCACGATTTCGTCGCGCGTCAGGCGCAGCGTCGCCGGAAACGGCTGCAAGGTGCGCCACAACACGCCCTTGCCGGCGACCACGCAAAAGCGTCCGCTCGAGGCCAGCGGCTTCTTGATGCCGACCAGTTGCTTGTTCTGGTCGAAGCGGCCGCACATCACATCCGGCCGCGCCAGCACCGCCTGGATCTGCGCCACCGGCGCGGCGGCGTGCGCGTTGAAGCCGGCGCCGCAGGTCACGGCCAGCAATAGCGCGCCGAGAATGTTTTTTGCTTTTCGGCTGTCGTTTTTCATATCGGCGCTCATGTCGGAATTCCCAGTTTTTGCAGCAGGACCGGCGGCGAGGCAAAGCACATTTCGCCGCTGGCCAGGTCGACCGCGACCTGCACGCTGGAAGCGCGCGTCAGGCGGCCGCCGCTTTCGGCGTCGCTGATCAGATAATCGATTTTCAGGCGGTTCTGCCATTCCACGATGGTGGCGCGCACCTTGATGCGCTGCATGAACACCGCCGGGGCGGCATAGCGCAAGTGCAGATCGATGATGGGCCAGGCATAGCCGGACGCCTTCATCTGCGGATAGTTGTAGCCGATCTGTTCGAACAGGGCGCAGCGCGCGTTCTCCAGATACTGGACATAGCGCCCGTGCCACACCACTTCCATCGGATCCAGATCGTAGAACTGGACCTGGATGTCGACTTCGGCGCGCCAGTTGGCCGGCGCCTGGGTATCTTTGATTCTCATGTTCATGCTTCGTACAAAGGCCATTTGCGGCCGGCGATGCACGCCAGCAGGCGGCGCAGGTCCGGTTCCAGCATGCGGTCTTCCTCGACCAGCGGGATGTCCGCGGCAAGCATGCGCTGCATGGCCGCCAGCCGGCCGTCCGGCAATGTTTCCAGCGCCGCGGCCGGCGCCGTCGCCGCCGCGGAGGCCGGAATGGAGGCGCGCAGCGCCACGCCCTGGCGCACGGCGATCAGCATGGCGGCGGCGACCTGTTCGGTCAGCGTCAGCACGCGCAGGCAATCGCGGGCGGCGATGGTGCCCATGCTGACCTTGTCCTGGTTGTGGCATTCGGTCGAGCGCGAAAATACCGAGGCCGGCATGGTCAGTTTCAGGGCTTCGGCGGTCCATGCCGAGACGCTGATCTGCAGCGCCTTGAGGCCGTGGTTGATGGCCGCGCGCGGACCGGATGCGGCCGAGAGGTTGGACGGCAGGCCGTTGCTGTAGCGGGTATCGACCAGCAGCGCCATCTGGCGGTCCAGCAGGTCGGCGATATTGGCCACGGTGTTTTTCATGCTGTCCATGGCGAAGGCAATGTGGCCGCCGTAGAAATGGCCGCCATGCAATACGCGTTCGTTGTCGGCGTCGATGATCGGATTGTCGTTGGCGCTGTTGAGCTCGTTTTCGATCGAGTCCCGCATCCACGGCAGCGCGTCGGCCAGCACGCCGATGACATGCGGCGCGCAGCGGATCGAATAGCGGTCCTGCAGCCGTTTTTCGTTGCGGTGCGGCTGTTCGCAATCGAGGTCCTGCCGCAGCCAGGCCGCGATCCGCTGCTGGCCGGCATGCGGCTTGACCGAAAACAGGGTCTCGTCGAAATGGTGGGCGTTGCCGTCCAGCGCATAGCTGGCCATGGCCGTGATGCGCGTGGCCAATTGCATCAGATAGCCGGCGCGTTCATAGGCCAGGCAGGCCAGCGCGGTCATCACGGCGGTGCCGTTCATGATCGCCAGGCCTTCCTTCGGACGCAGGCGCAGCGGCCGCAGCCCGGCCTCTGTCAGCGCCTGCACCGCGGGAACGCGCTGCTGCGCGCGCCAGACGTCGCGCTCGCCGCACAGCACGGCCGCCAGATACGACAGCGGCGTCAGGTCGCCGCTGGCGCCGACCGATCCTTCCGACGGCATCAGCGGCAGCAGATCGTGCTGTAGCAATTGCGCGATCTGCTCCAGCAGGCCGATGCTGACGCCGGAATAGCCTTTGCACAGCGAGGCCAGCCGTGTCGCCAGAATCGCCCGCACCTGCGGCGCGTCGAAGTATTCGCCGAGGCCGCAGCCGTGGTAGGTGTACAGATGATGCGGCAGTTCGGCGATCAGTTCCGGCGGCACGGTGACGGTGCAGGAATCGCCATAGCCGGTGGTCACGCCGTAGATGGTGCCGTCTTCGCGCAGCAGGCGGTCGAGGAAATCGGCGCCGCGCGCAATCGCGGCGCGGAAGGCCGGATCGTCCGACAGTGCCGCGGCGGCGCGGCCGGCGGCGATGGCGGCAATGTCTTCGATGCGCAGGCGGTTGCGGTCGAAAACTACGGCCGCGGCCGCTGCTGCGGAAACGCCGGGGGCGGCTTGCGCGCGGACGTTGGTGTCAGGATGATTCATGGTCTGCTTTCGGGGATGCAAGATCGGCTGCGGCCGCCGGCAAATGCCAGAAGTCGTAGAAATTGAACCATTGCAGCGGCGCGCGCAGGCAATGGTGCTGCAGGCGCTGCGCATAGGCGGCGGTGAGGGTGTCGAACGCGGCTTCGCGCGCATTGCGCGGCAGCACGATGCGGTCGCGGAAATGCTCGAAATCGAGTTCGGCGCCGTCGCGCGTGCGCCGTGAAAACATCAGGTAGACCCGGCATTGCAGCAGGCTCGCCAGTACATACGGCCCGACCGGAAACGGCGCGTTGCGGCCCAGGAACGGCGCGAAGCTGACGCGCGGCCGGGGCGATACCGGAATGCGGTCGCCGGCGATCACCACGAATTCGCCGCGCGCCACGCGCTCGCTGAGGTCGATCGCGGTGGCGGGGGACATCTCGGTGACCTGCATCAGGTTGAGCGTGCTGTCCGGCGCCAGCTGCGCCAGCATCTTGTTGAAGGCGCGCGCGTGTTTGGTATGCACCAGCACGGTCAGCTTCATGGCCGCGCTCTGGAGCGACACCACGCGGCACAGTTCCAGATTGCCGAGGTGGGTGCAGATCAGCAGGCCGCCGCGGCCGGCGGCGACATCCTGCTCCAGCAATTGGCGGCCGTTTTGCCGGATCGACGCCATGTCGAACAGGCCGCCCCAGACCATCATTTTGTCGAGAATGCTTTCGCCGAAGGAAGCGAAATGCCGCATTACGCCGAACCAGTCGCCCCTGACGCCGATGCCGCCGCCGGCCTTGGCGCCAATGGAGGCAATCGCAGCATGGCCGGCGCTGGCGTTACGATAACGGCCCAGCTGCCGCAGGAAATCGAGCGACGCCTGCCGCGCCGAGGGCTTGGCCAGCACGTACCAGGCAATCACCGGATACAGCATCAGCCGGAACGGCCAGCGTCCGAAAATACGATAGATCGCGAACAGCAGCCGCATGCCGCCCACGAAGCTGACTTCGTTGATCTGCGCCCAGTGCGTGCCGCGCCGTTTCATTGCGGTCCGTTCAAGGTATGCAGGGTATGCGGCGGGCGGCGGCCGAAGCGGCGCAGCAACAGCTTCGGCGCGCGCGGCAGCATGCCGGCGAAATGCAATACATGCATGCGGGCGATCAGGAGATTGTCGCGCAGCAGGCGGAAATGCGATACGCCGTCCGCCGGATAACCTACCCGCGCCGGCACGTTGACGACATCCAGTCCGCTCCAATACAGGCGGACCAGCACGTCGGTATCGAAATCCATGCGGCGGCCGAAGCGGCGGCGGCGATTCAGCGCCAGCGTCGGCGCCAGCGGATAGACGCGCAGGCCGCACATGGAATCGGTGATGGCCATCGACAGGGTGTTGATCCAGACCCAGACGTGCGTGAGGTAGCGCGCATACAGGCGGATTTTCGGCACGCTGTCGTCGTATTGCGGGCAGCCGGCGATGACTGCCCCCGGATAAGCCTGGGCGATCGCCAGGAAGCGCGGGATATCGTCGGCGCGGTGCTGGCCGTCCGCGTCGATCTGCAGCGCGTGGGTATAACCATGGTCGGCGGCGCGCTGGAAGCCGGTCAGCACCGCGCCGCCCTTGCCCTGGTTGACGGCATGGCGCAGCAGTTCGACCCGGCCCGGATACGCCGCGGCGATGCGGTCGAGTTCGGCGGCACAGCCCGGTTCGCTGGCGTCGTCCACCAGAATGCACGGCACATGCTGCGCCAGCACCGCGTCGACCATCGCGCCGATGGCATGCTGGTGGTTATAAACAGGGATGACGACGCAGGCTTTAAACATCGCCGCCCTCGATGAAGACGATGCGGCCGCTTGCATGCGGGCCCGCGTCGGAATACAGGCGGAAATGCAGCGCGCCCTTGGAAGGTTCGTGCTGCAGTTCCAGCATGATGCTGCTGCCGGGCGCGATGATCTGCTGGAATTTGAGCGCGTGCACCGCGGCAAATACCGGCGGCAGGCGGAAATAGCGGCGGCCGAGCGTAATCGCCCAGTTCAGTTGCGCGACGCCGGGCAGCACCGGCGTGCCGTCGAAATGGCCGTCGAAATACAGCAGATCGGCATCGATGCGCAATGCCAGCAGCACGTTGTAGACGTCCTGGCGCAGCAGCGAGATGCCCGGCAGGATGGGACGCGGAGGTGGTGGCGGATGCGGCGGCGCCAGCAGGGCCAGCAGTTCGGCCTGGGTGGTCTTGCCCTGCGCATTCTGCGGCAGCGCATCGAGATAGCGCCAGCGGCGCGGCAGGGCGATGGCGGGAACGGCGCCGGCCAGGGCTATTTTCAATTGCCGGTTCAGCGCCGGTTTGCCGGCCGCCTCCAGTTCGGCGCGGCCGCTCGCGCTGAGCACGATGAAGGCGGCGATGCCGGCGCGCATCGATTTCGCGCCGGGGGCAGGGGTGTGCAGCATGACGCGGACCGTTGCCACCAGCGGCGAGGCGCCCAGGCGGCGTTCGATCGCATCCAGCGAAATTCTTTTTTCGGCCAGTTTGACGATGCGGTCGGTGCGGCCCAGCAGGATGAAGTGCGGGGCATTGCCGAGGCTGTCGGCGTCGCCGATTGCCGCCGCGCGATCGGCCATGCGCAGCCATTGCGTGTCGCGCAGGTGCGCCGAGCGCACTTCCAGCACGCCGGTTCCCGCCGCGCCGCCATCGATATCGGCATGGCCGCCGCTGTCGTTTTCGTTTTCGTGTTCACTTCCCAGCCGCCATTGCACGCCCGGCATGGCGCTCCAGCGCTCGGCGCCGCTGCGCCAGGCGATGCCGCCGGTCTCGGAGCTGCCGTAAATTTCGATGGGCGCGCTGCCGAACAATGCGGCGGCGGCTTCGGCGGCCGCCGCCGGCAACGGTCCGCCGGAAGAAAAAACGGCGCGCAGATGCGGCGCATCGGTTGCCGCCGGCAAGGCCGCGCTGTCCGGGAAGCGCGTCAGGTGCGCCGGGCTGGACACCAGCGCGCACGGGCGGCTTTGCATCCACGGCAGCAGTTCCTCCAGGAATACCGCGCTGCCCGCATGCACGATGCGCTGCGCGGCCAGCGGCCACAATACCTTGAACAGCAGGCCGTAGATGTGCTGGTGCGATACGGTGGCCAGCACGTCGGCCTCGCCCAGGCGGGCGCCGAACAGGCGCTCCAGCGTGGTGACTTCGGCGGCCAGCTGCGACAGGCGTTTCGGAATCGCCTGCGCCTGGCCGCTGCTGCCGGAGGTATATACCACCAGCCCTTCGAAATCGGCGGGCAGGCGGAACGCCGGCGGCGGCAGCGCGGCGGCTTCGAGTGCAGGCGGCGATGATAACGAAGGCAGGGGCGACAAGGGCGACAAGGGCGACCATACCGGCTCGAAATCGCCGAGGAAGCCGTCGACCGTCATGCTGAGCGCGGCGCAAGTGGCCGGAAGGGCGTCGCCGGGCAGGTAGATCGTCTTGCCTGCAAGCCAGGCGCCGTAAAGGGCGGCGCCGAATTCGAGGCTGTCTTCGAGGAACAGGGCGAAGCGGCAGCCGGGGCGGTCCGTCAATAATTGCCGCCAGGCGGCGATGCGCGCATGGAAATCATCTGCATCGACAAGCTGCGCGCCGCGATAAGCCACCGTTTGCCCGCCGCCGCAGCCGGCATAGGGCAGGCGCAGCATGTCGGCCGGGTTTGCGGGCATGGATGGCGCGGGGGCGGCCGGAAGCGTCGCCGACGGCGCGTGCAGCGCGGCCTCAGACATGGCGCTTCCTGACCCTGAGCCGGACCAGGTACTCGGCCGCGAACAGCAGGCCCATCAGCACGTAGGAAATGACGCCGGTATACAGCGACCAGATCGCGGCCGGCGCCCACAGCGCGGTGCCCAGCGCGATGCTGCCGTTGACCAGAAAGAAGAGACACCAGACCTGGGTGACGCGGCGCGTATAGGCGACCACGAACGGCGGCAGGGCCGCGCCGCGTCCGCGCGCCATGCGTTCGATGACGGTCGGCGGAGACAGCAGGCTGTACCCGAATACGCCGAGAAACGCCGCGCTGACCATGGCCGGATACAGCTTCAGCGGCAGCAGCGCGTTGAACCATACCGCCAGCGCCGCCAGCACCAACGCGGCCAGCAGCCAGCAGCGCGCCAGCGTGCCGATCTTCAGCATCGGCAACCGCGTCAGCGCGACGGCCACCAGCACCATGGCCAGCAGGCGCGGTTCGATGCGGTCATGGCCGAACCAGATCAGCAGCGGATACAGCAGCGTGATCAGGGCGGTGAGAACCGTCGCGATGGAAGGTGCGGTGCGTTTTATATTCGCTACTCCTGCAGCAGCACGGCCAGAACCTCGACCACGTCGCCCACGGTGCGCACGCTGCGGAAGACTTCGGGCTGGATGCGCTTGCCTGTGGTCTGGTTCAGCTTGACCACGATATCGACGGCGTCGATCGAATCGATATCGAGATCGGTATACAGATTCGCCTCCGGCGTGATCGCGGCGGCGTCGAGTTCGAACATATCCTGCAGCAGCGCGCTGACCCAGTCGCCGATCTCGGCCTTGCTCATCTGGCCGTTCAATGGGGTATTCAACACGGTCATTGCGGCTCCTTGCGTTGTTCGCCGAGCATGGCGACCAGCGCCGCGACCGATTGGAAATGGCGGCGCGTTTCTTCCGAATTGGCGGACAGCGTAATGCCGTAGCGTTTCTGCAGCGCCACGCCGAGTTCCAGGGCGTCGATCGAATCGAGTCCCAGGCCGTCGCCGAACAAGGGCGCGTCGGTATCGATGTCGGCGATTTGCATGTCTTCCAACTGCAGCACGTCGATGATCAACTGTTTTACTTCGTTTTCAAGCTGCTGCATGGCCGAGTGTCGCTTTCATAAAATAATTTTGGAGATAGTCGGTCAGGTGGCGGGCAGCGAGAATCTCGCTGACGCCGTTTTGGAGAAAGGGGGCGATCGCGATGTCTTCCTGCACGGCGATGCTGAAATGCGGCGCCGTTGGCGGCACCCGCCACCATTTTTCGCCCTTGCCGAGCGTCGGCGGGCGGCAGGTGATCAGCACCGGCGTGATGTCGCGGCGGCCGCGCACCGCGACATTGGCGGCGCCGCGCTTGAACTGCATGGCGCCGCCGGGCGGCGTGCGCGTGCCCTCGGGAAAGATGATCAGATTATTGCGGTTGGCCAGCGAAGCCAGGCAGTCGCCGATCAGGCCGGGACCGTTGGCGTTGCTGATATAGCCGGCCGAACGCACCGGGCCGCGCGTGACGGGATGGTTCCACAGCGATTGCTTGACGATGCAGTCGGCATGCCTGACGAAGGCCATCAGGAATACGGTATCGATCAGGGTCGGATGGTTGGCGAGGATCAGCAGTCCCTTGCGCTGCAGCCGTTCCAGGCCGCTGACTTCATACCGCAGCACGCCGAGCAGGCGCATCATTTCGATGAAGGCGCGAAATCCCAGGCGGATGGTGTCGCGGGCCAGCCGCACTTTCAGCACGCGGTCGTGCACCAAGAGGCCCAGCAATGGAAATACCAGGCTGCGCAGCAGCAGGCCGCTCAGGCCGAAAATGAAAAAGCTGAAGCCGGTGCCGGCCACGCGCAGGGCGCGGTCGATGCGCTGCCGCGGCGGGCTTGAACGGCGCTTGCGCATGGAGGATGTCACGTCGGCCTTCATTGCGGCCTTTCGCGGCGCCAGGTCCAGAGCCGGCGATCGGCATGGCGCTGCAAAGTGTCCTCGCCGTTCAGGAAAAAGCGCATGACCTGCAAGCCGCCGGATTGCGCCTTGCCGTCGGTCGCGCAGTCGTTCTCGGCGGCGCTCCAGCACAGGCTGATGGTATCGGTATCCGGCACGGCGGCGTCCGGGGCGGCCGTCAGCAGCCAGGCCCAGCCGAACGGCTGTTCGTCGCAATCGGCGAATTCGCGGTACATGGGCGGAAGCGGGCCGTCGGCCATTGCCAGCAGCACCGCCGGCGCGCCATCGGCCAGCAGGCTGCAGGCTTCGATGGCCGCATGTTCCACCGTGCTGCTGCCGGCCGCCAGGGCCAGGCTGTTGGCATGATCGCGGCGGGCAATCGAGAACAGGCCGCCGGTTGCGTTGTGCACGGACAGGCTGAAGGCCGTCGGCGACAGGGGCAGGCCGCGCGCCAGGTCGATCAGCAGATCGGCGGAACGGCCGCACTCGCCATGGCGGGAACAGAAGATGACGGGAATGTCTTGCCGGCCGGATTCGGGGAATGCTGCAGATTCGGCCGCAGGGGCAGGATAGGCGGCATAGGCCGCCTGCAAGGCCATTTTGCCGGCCATGCTTGCGCGGCGGCGCAGCATGGCCGGCATGGCCGCCAGGGCGGTTTCCTCTCCCGGCGCCCAGGCGGCATGCGCGGCGACGCTGAACCGGATCCGGTTCACCGGCAAAGGACGATTGGACTGGACTATGTCGGTCACACTATGTTTCCTGAACGTTTGATCTGCCAGTGACTTGAATTCTATTTATGTTCACATCGGCAGCCGCCGCAGCGGTCATCTGATTTGGTTCTGCAAAAATTCTGAACATGGTGCGTTTAACACTGTAATCAGGAGGAAATCGTTAATAAAACTTCAATTTATCCCCAAAGTGTGGCGATTATAAGGGAATTCATCGCGCCCTTTGGCGCAGATGGGGAGCCATCAACAGATAATTCTTAAATGATGCATTATCACGGCGGCAAGTTACTTTTTCATGACCCGGCCCTCGCGTACTCCTACAGAGAGATGATTGGAGCATCTGGATCATGATTGGTTGCGAGAAGTGAATAATATTGATGCCGGATGAGAATGAAAAATTATTGCATGTAGGAAATCACCTTGCGGCAATGTTATGTCGTCCCTACTGGCAGGCTTCCGACACCAGCAGCGTCTCGAAACGGGCAATCGGCACTGGCGGGCTGAACAGATAACCCTGGTACGAAGAACAGCCGTGCTCCAGCAGGAATTGCCGCTGTTCGACGCTTTCCACCCCTTCCGCGATCACTTCCAGTCCCAGGCTGCGCGCCAGCGCCACGATCATGATCGCAATGGCGGCGTCGTTGCTGTCGGTCAAGACGTCGCGCACGAAGGATTGGTCGATCTTCACCTGTTTCAGCGGCAGGCGCTTCAAATACGACAGCGAGGAATAGCCGGTGCCGAAATCATCCAGCGAAAATTCGACGCCGCGCGCCCTGAGCGTGCTCATCTTGGCGGCGGCGATTTCCATGTCGGTGACGAACAGGCTTTCGGTCAGTTCCAGTTTCAGCCGGTGCGGATTGGCGCCGGTCTGTTCCAGCACCTCCAGCAGCACGTCGACGAAATGCGGATGCTGGAATTGGCGCGCGCTGACATTGACCGAAATCGACAGCGCATCGCTGCGCGGATCGGTCGACCATAGCGCCAGCTGGCGGCACGCGGTATTGAGCACCCAAAGCCCGAGCGGAAAAATCAGCCCGCACTCTTCGGCCATCGGAACGAATTCGGCCGGCGACACCAGCCCGTGGCGCGGATGCTGCCAGCGCACCAGCGCCTCCGCCCCCGTGATGCTGCCCTCGCTGTCGACCTGCGGCTGGTAGTGCAGCACCAATTCATTGCGGCCCATGCCGTCGCGCAGATCGGCCTCCAGCAGGGCGCGGCGCGAAACGGCGGCCTGCATGGCCGGGCTGAAGAAGCGCATCGTATTGCGCCCGGCGGCCTTGGCCTGGTACATCGCCATGTCGGCGCGCTTGAGCAGGTCGTTGGCCTGGTCCTGGTTGCCGTAGAACAGGGTAATGCCGATGCTGGCGCTGGTATGGTGCAGCGCGCTGCCCAGTTCGAACGGCTGGCTCAGGGCGTTCAGGACCTTCTCGCCCACGGTATGCACCTGGTTGCCGGCGGTCTGTTCCAGGTCGGCCAGGTCTTCCAGCATCATCACGAATTCATCGCCGCCCAGCCGCGCCACCATGTCGACGCGGCGCGCATTGGCCTGCAGGCGCGAGGCGACTTCCTGCAGCAGCATGTCGCCCTTGTCGTGGCCGAGCGTGTCGTTGATGGTCTTGAAATTGTCCAGATCGATCAGCAGCAGTGCGCCGGGGCGGCCGGTGCGCGATGCGCGCTCCAGCGCGCCGGCCAGGCGATCGTGCAGGAACAGGCGGTTCGGCAGGCCGGTGACGCTGTCGTAATAGGCAAGATAATGGATTTTGCGTTCGGCGATTTTGCGATGCGAGATATTGGTATTGATTTCAAAAATCGATTGCTCGGCATGGCGCTCTTCGCCCGAGACCAGCGCCCAGTGCCCTTCGACCGTGAACTGGGTGCCGTTTTTATGGCGCTGCACGATTTCGCCGCGCCATTCGCCGTCCCGGATCACGGCCTGGGTGGCGTTGTCGCTGAGCTGGCTGTCGGCCGGCAGCAGCGCGCTGATTTCCTTGCCCAGCGCTTCCTTGGCCGTCCAGCCGTACAGGCGTTCGGCGCCCTGGTTCCAATAGACGATCTTGTGCGACAGGGTGCGCACGATGATGGCGTCCTGGGCCTTGTCGAGCAGTGCGGCCTGGTTGCGAATGTGCTTTTCGGAGCGGCGCTGGCGCAGCAGGATGACGGTCAGCATGCCGCAGAACAGCAGCACCACCGCGGTTTCCATGGCGGCTTCCATGACCAGGTCGCGGCCCTGGCGCTGCGCATTGGCCAGCGCTTCGGATTCGACCGTGGAAATGACCACCGACAAAGGATAGTCCCTCAGGGGGCGGCCGCTGACGAAGCGCGGCGCGCCGGCCAGTTCGGTCTTGATGCTGAAGCCGGTCGGGGATGCGTTGCGCAGCTGCGCCAGCAGCGCCTGGCTGCGGATGCTGGTTTCCTGCGTGCTGTACAGCGCGATGCGGCGCGCCAGGATGCCGCCGTCGCTGGCGATCAGCGAAATAATGGTGCTGGGGCTGAGATGGGGTTTTTCGTATAGCTGGCTGAAAGCGCGCGGATCGATGCCGATGATGACCACGCCGCCGAACGCGCCGTCGGGTTTGTTGATGCGGCGTGTAAACAGGATGACGCGGCGCCCCGTAAAGCGGCCTATGCGCGGCTTGCCGATCTGAAGCTGGTCGCTCGGATCCTGTTTGTGATACTGGAAATAATCGCGCGCGCCGACGTTGGCGATCAGCGTCGGCAGCAGCGAGGCCACCACATCGCCGTTGGCATTGGCGACGCCGGCGAAAGAATAGGTATCGGTATCGATCACCTTGGCCTTGATCAGCCTTTTCAGAACGTCGCTGCCGCCGGTCTGCTCGGTCTGGTCCTTGATGATCAGCAGCAGCTGATCGATATTGCGGATGACGCGGATGGTCTGTTCTTCCATCGCCAGCACCAGATTTTCGTTTTTTTCGACTTCATTGCGGGCAGCGGCGGCGGTTCCGTCGCGCACGTGATTGATCGCATAGTTCCAGATGCCGGCGGTCAGGAACAATCCTATCAATGCGATTGCGGCGCAGCCCGACAGTATGTTCGCTTTGATTTTTCTTAGCATTGAAAAATTTCCGTTCTAACGGCTATCCGGCCGGCGTCGGGAAATGCGGCGCCGGGTAAATGAACGTAGTAATCACAGGCTGGTATGGCAATGACGTAAGTTAGAACGCTGACTTGAGAGCGGCCCCCGTTTGTTTTGTTATTAATAATCACATTGAATTACATTGTTCTTCCGCCGCATTGATGCCGTTAATTTTTTTACGCGACGAAAACGAGAATACATTATTTTGGCGTTGCATAGGAGCAAGACGGCATTGAAACGCTGCAATAATGTAAATTTTTTAAAGGTCATGCCGGAAGCTGCCGTAATCAAGAAAGCTACTGTTGCGCCGCGTATCGTTCGCTGATGGAAGGCAGGGGTATTTCCGGCGCATGGCCATAGTTATTGTTATCGATTCCCATTTCGGCCAATTCGATTGCCCGGGCCTGCCGCTGTCCTTCGACGATCGGCGCGACGGCCGCTTCTGCCTGCCGATGCAAATTGCGGGGATCCCAGCAGCCGTCATGACCGTGCCACCAGATGCGCGGATATTCGGTAATCCGGCCGATGCCGCTTGGCGGCGTCGCCGCATTCACGTCGGCGGCGCTGAATGTCGCCCCGGCCCAGGTCACGACTTTATCCGGGCGCAGCGCGGCGCTGCCGCATTGCAAGCCGTGCGCCGCCATCTGGCCGAGCATGGCGCCGCCGTGCATGAGCAGCATGGCATTGCCGCCGCCGGCCAGGGCCGCCGCCATGCCCGCGCCGACGCCGGCCACATTGCCGGCGGAACTTGCCGCAAAAGCCCATTTTGCATTGGGATTGCTCATCGCCCATTTGAAATGCACGCCCAGTTCAAGCCCCAGGGTCGCCTGTATCGGCGTTCCCGGATATTTCAGATCCAGTTCGGTCGGGCGGATGACCCATTCTTCCAGGTATTCGGCGCCGTCGGCATCATCCGGTCCGAGCGCCCGCCATCCCGCATCGGTATGGACAATCGGCACATTGAAGCCGTGATTGCGGATAATCTGCGCGCTCAATCCGCACCATGCGGGCAGGCAGTTTTCAGGCAATACACCGCGCAAGGTTTGCGGCAGGTTGAATCCGATTTCGTCGTGTACCGGAAACAATTGCAGATAGTAATTGCCGGTATGCGGATAAATATCGGGTTTGACGATATTGACCTGGACGCCGTACTTTCCCGACAAGCCGAATAAATGCATCGGTATTTCCGCCGCAATCTGATTGACGTTGAACAGGCCGGTTTTATCCACCGCAATCCGCCCCGGCGATCCCGGTTCCATATGCGGAGCGATCAGGTCGGTCATCGCCTGCATGAAACCGGATGAACGCATTGCCGCCAGCAATCCCTGTGCCGGCGGGGCGGTTTGCCGCTCGGGGAGTTCGATTGCGCATTCGAAACCGTCTTCGTCGGTAATCGTGATGACGACGGCATGGTTGCCGGAAGGCTTGGAAGGTGCTGATTGTGAACCAGGCTGGGGAGGCGGGGCGAATGGCGGCGATGGCAGCGGCGGGCGCGGCGGGATGGAAGAGAAAAATGAAACGGGCAAAACGGTCTCCGGCTTGTTGATCAAGGCGGAATGACAGGATGCGAACAGGAAGGGTTCCCTGCCGCCGTGCAGATGAAATTTTATTATCGGCGGCCAAAAAAATAGCGGGAATGGGGCGAATGGTGTTCAGTCAAGGCGCGAGGCGCCGGCGGGAAAAATGCGGGCGGGCATTGTACTTCGTTCGTGTCCTCCGTCGGCCTGCGGCCGCCTCCCCCTTTACCTCACTGCGCACAATACCCGCCCGCATTTTTCCCGCCGTCGCCTCGCGTCTCGACTGACGGTTTATTTCGCAGTCGGCATCGCAAATTCCGCGCCCTTGGCGATGCTTTCCGGCCAGCGCTGCATGATCGATTTCTGCCGGGTGTAAAAGCGTACGCCTTCTTCGCCGTAGGCGTGCATGTCGCCGAACAGGCTTTTCTTCCAGCCGCCGAAGCCCTGCCATGCCATCGGCACCGGGATCGGCACGTTGATGCCGACCATGCCGACCTGGATGCGGCGGCCGAATTCGCGCGCGACATGGCCGTCGCGGGTGAAACAGCTGACGCCGTTGCCGAATTCGTGCGCATTGACCAGATCGATGGCCTGCCCCAGATCGGCCACATGCACGCAGCTCAGCACCGGCCCGAAAATTTCTTCCTTGTAGATGCGCATCGATGGCGTTACGCGGTCGAACAGGGTGCCGCCGGTCCAGAAGCCGTGTTCGCAGCCGGCGCCGGCATCGGCGGCCTTGAAGCCGCGGCCGTCGACCAGCAATTGCGCGCCTTCGGCCACGCCCGATTCGATATAGCCGTGGATGCGCGCCAGCGCGGCGCTGCTGACGATCGGTCCCATTTCGGCTTCGGCGTCGGTGCCGTTCCTGACCTTCAGCGTGCGTGCGCGTTCGGCCAGCATCGGCAGCAGGCGCTTGCCGACATCGCCGACCAGCACCGCCACCGAAATCGCCATGCAGCGCTCGCCGGCGGAACCGTAACCGGCGCCGACCAGCGCATCCACCGCCTGTTCCAGATCCGCATCGGGCATGATCACCATATGATTCTTGGCGCCGCCCAGCGCCTGCACGCGCTTGCCGTGGCGCGCGCCGGTCTCATGGATCGCGTTGGCGATCGGGGTCGATCCGACGAACGAGACCGCGCGCACCTGCGGATGGGCCAGCAGCGCGTCGACCGCTTCCTTGCCACCCTGCACCACGTTGAAAACGCCGTCGGGCAGGCCGGCCTGGCGCAGCAGATCGGCCATCATCAGCGACGGGCTCGGATCGATCGGGCTCGGCTTCAGGATAAAGGTATTGCCGGTCGCGATGGCCAGCGGAAACATCCACATCGGCACCATCACGGGGAAATTGAAGGGCGTGATGCCGGCCACCACGCCGAGCGGCTGGCGCAGCGTCCAGTTATCCATGTCGGTCGAGACCTGGTCGCTGAAATCGCCCTTCAGCAACTGCGGCGCGCCGCAGGCGAATTCCACGATATCGATGCCGCGCGCGACTTCGCCCTGGGCGTCGGAAAACACTTTGCCGTGTTCAGCCGTGATCAATTGCGCCAGCGCATCCTTGTGCCGGTTCAGCAGCTCGAGAAAGCGGAACATGACGCGCGCGCGGCGGATCGGCGGGGTATCGGCCCATTGCGGAAAAGCGGCCTGCGCCGCGGCCACCGCCAGTTCGACTTCGGCGGCGCCGGCCAGCAGCACGCTGCCGCTGACCGCGCCGGTGGCCGGGTTGAAGACATCCTGTGCGGCAGGCTGTGAAGCCGGGGAAGAAGATGCAGCCGCCGCCGAATGGCGCTGGCCGCCGATCCAGTGCGCAATCAGGGTGGGGGTGGAAATCGGTGCGTTCATGGGTGTCTCCAAATATATGTACGGTCAGTATAAGGCGCTGGAAGGGTTGGCTGGATGCATAGAATTCATCTCTTGCGCATGAGATGCGTTCTGTTCATTTAAATGTATAGTATGGCAACGCTTTCCATAAGTTTGCCGCCAATTTTTCCGGAGCATTATTATGTCGACTTCATCTTCGCTGGGCAGCCGCTTTCCCATCATCCAGGCGCCGATGGCCGGCGTGTCGACGCCGCAGCTGGCGGCGGCGGTATCGAATGCCGGCGGTTTGGGATCGATCGCGCTGGGCGCCGGCAACGTGGCGCAGGCGCGCGCAATGATCGAGCAGACCCGCGCGCTGACTTCGGAGCCGTTCAACGTCAATGTATTTTGCCATGCGGCGGCGCAGGCACGGCCCGGGCGGGAAGCCGAGTGGCTGGCGTATCTGCAGCCGGCCTTCGCCGAATTCGGCGCGCAGCCGCCGGCGGCGCTCAAGGAAATCTATCGCAGTTTCAATGACGACGATGCCATGGCGGCGCTGCTGGTGGAAACGGCGCCGGCTGTGGTGAGTTTTCATTTCGGGCTGCCGCCGGCATCGATCATTCAGGCGCTCAAGCAGGCCGGCGTTGTGCTGCTGGCGACGGCGACCGATCTGGAAGAAGCCACGCTGATCGAAGAGGCCGGGGTCGATTGGGTGGTGGCGCAGGGCGTCGAAGCCGGCGGCCATTACGGCATGTTCGATCCGGGACGCAGGAAGGCCGGCGACGCCATCGGCACGCTGGCGCTGACGCGGCTGTTGTCGCAGCGCATCGGCATCCCGGTGGTGGCCGCCGGCGGCATCATGGACGGCAAGGGAATCGCCGCGGCGATGGCTTTGGGGGCGAGCGCGGTGCAGATGGGAACGGCGTTTATCCTGACGCCGGAATCGGCGGCCGATGCTTCGTATCGCGCGCTCCTGCAAAGCGACGCGGCGCTGCATACGCGCCAGGTGACGGCGGTATCGGGCCGCCCTGCGCGCGGCATTGTCGGCCGCTGGATGACGCAGATCGAAACCGTGGGCGCGCCGGCGATTCCGGATTATCCGATTGCCTACGACGCCGCCAAAGCGCTGCATGCCGCCGCCCTGGCCAAGGGCAACCACGACTTCGCGGTCAACTGGGCAGGACAGGCCGCCGCCCTGGCGCGCGCCATGCCGGCCGGCGATATGCTGCGCACGCTGGTCGATGAATGGCGGCAGGCGGCGGGATTGATTTAAAGGGTACGTGTCGGCCGGAGAAAGCGCGAGCCGGAAGCGAGGGCGCGCGCCTCCGTCTCTCGGCTTCAAACGTTCGTCGGAGGCGCCCACCCTCGCTTTCGGCTCGCGCTTTCTCCGGCTATGAGGTTTGTTTTGTGGCTGGCGCGACGCGTGTCTTTTCCGCCAGCGCCACTTGCCGAGCCGGTATGCCAGCCACGCCCGCGCGCAGATCCTTGAAAATTCAGGAGCGATGTACTATGCGATGTCGGCCAGCCGCGTTGCATAGGCGGCGACATCGGCCGGCCATTTCCCAATATGTTGACGGAATTGCGCGCCGTCGTCGGCGAACAGCGCGCGGCAGGCTTCTTCGAAACCGGGCAGATCGCCGGCCAGGGCCGACATGAAATGGTAGGCGGCTTCCTGCGCTTGGCGGCGCTGCTGCTTGCCGCCGGCAATATCGCCGCGCCGCGCCTGTTCGACCAATCGCCGCAAAGTAACCGAAGCGCCGCCGGTTTGCGCCGCCAGCCATTCCCAATGCCGCGGCAGCAGCGTGACTTCGCGCGCGACCACGCCGAGTTTGGGGCGGCCGCGGCCGCGCTGGGCGCCGCTTGCCTCGGTATCTGATGCCGGCGACGGCGCCTCGTCGTCGCCGGCAATTTTTTCCAGTTGCGCTTCGACCGCGCGTCGCAGCAGGCGTTCGATAACGTCGGCGCGGCTGCCGCGCAGATCGAAATCGATCACGCGGCCGGTTTGGTCATCGAAAGCGAGGATGGTTTCCGTGGATTTTTTTGCCTCGGCGGCCTTGATCGCCAATGCGACTTCCAGGAGAGAACCGGCGCAAAGCAGGGCATGGCCGCCGAAGGCGGTGGCGCGGTGGGAAAGCGGATCTTTCATGGGGTGGCTCGCGGGTTGTTTAATTAATACCCGGATTATAATCATGTTTAATTAAATCCGGGTAAAAATATTTATTTTACGAAATTTCTTAGTTTGCTTAGTTGAATCTGATTGGTGACTTGCTCTTATTCTGCTGTCAAGGTTGATCACTTGGCCGCTGCTTGAACGAGAGTAAAATCGCATCACCGGATTTTCTTGAGGACCAACCATGACCACTAAAGCTTCTTCGAAGCCGAAACTTTCGGGGCGCCGGCAATTCGAGCCGGGAACCATGATATCGGCTGCAGGTGGGTCAGACTCGGCTGATGATTGCTCTCCCTTGAGCGCAATTCTTGCGATGATTCTGGCCAATCCGGCACTAGGTGAGCAGGCAGCTATAGATGCCGGCATTATTACGAAAACCGGGAGATTAAAAAAGTCCTACAGTTGGTAGTAGTGCTCGACAATCAATACTCCAAGACTTTGGTGCTTGGCTTTCATGGATGTGATGTATCAACCGGACGTCGATTGATAACAGGCGAATTGAATCATCTTTCGCCTAGCAAAAATCCTTATGATTGGATTGGAGACGGCGTTTATTTTTTTGAAAATGATCTCGAAAGAGCGTGGCACTTTGCCGCAACAGCAGCTGCACATCCTCTAAAAAGTTTCACGCACAGACCGATCAATACACCTTTTGTAGTCGGTGCAGTTATTGATTTAGGTCACTGTCTCGATCTGTCAAACCAACGGGGAATTAATGAGTTATCACATGCCTGTAAGGCATTTTTAGCTTTTAGGGGTGAAAATAAGGTCCCGGCCAATCACAAAGCATCTGATGACGATGACGACGTCATCCTGCGAAATTTCGATCGAGCAGCCATAAATTATTTACATCAATTACGCAGGTTTGATCCATCGCTCATGCCATACGACACCGTACGGAGTCCATTTCCCCAAGGTAAGCCGATAGCGGAATCGTCCGCTTTCCAACAATATTCCCACATTCAAATTGCGGTTAGAAATGCGAACCGCATCGTAGGCTATTTTTTACCGAAGCAACCTCTAGTGAAGCCATATCAAGGATGTGAACCAAATTGATGGATTAGGCATTTTCTGATTTTGAAAATTTTCTAATCCATTAATATCGCATTCTCGCTATGAGAGTCGCTTTCCAAAACTTCAACATTTTGTCGTGACTCCAGAAAACGTGGATTGGCGTTGACCCGGGAAAACAGGCGCAACTAAGATGTCTTTGGTGCTGAACACACTAAAACCACCGGAATTGTCGCCCCGAAAGTCAGCGACATTTTTTCATCCGTAGTCTTTCTACGGTCGGGTAGCGCGCAACGATACAAGACCTTCGGGAAAAGTTGCGGGCCGTGTGGTTTCGGTGTTCAAGTACCTGGCCACCCTTTTAATAAGGGTGCATTTGAACAAATGCCAGGAATCTCCCATGACCGTAAAACCACGTCCTCCTCATCCCTCCAGTCACAAAGCCCCCGTTTTCAGGCTCGTTCCCACCATTAACAAACCGTTAAATGCCGATTGCAGCGAAGTCGCCCGCAAATTGAAGAAGGCGCTCACAACGGCACAATCGGGCGCCACTGCAGGTGCGCTCATCATTGCTATCGATCAAGCAGGAGAATGGAACGTTGATCTTGCAGGGCAATTGGTGCGGGACAGGGATACTCTGTGTCTGATCGCATGCCGTGTGTTGGGAGCGTGTCTGGCGCATAGCCAGGGCTGCGAAACAGATTAATAAGGGCGCCGAGAAATTTTGATACGATCTGGATCAAGGAGAAAATCATGCGAAAAATCGTCTCGTTTGTACATGTGTCACTGGATGGGTTTGTTGCTTCCGCCGATGCGGGCATGGCCAGCCTGGGCTGGATAAGCCTGAGCGCCGATTTGTTTGAATACGTGGAGCAGCGGGTCCAGCAGACCGACGCCGCGTTATACGGGCGGGTAACTTACGAGATGATGGAATCGTACTGGCCAACTGCCGCCGAACAGCCCGACGCCAGTGCGCATGACCGTACGCATTCGCGCTGGTACAAGACCGCCCGCAAAATTGTGCTGTCCAAAACCCTGTTGGGGAAAAATCATCCCGATACCCAAATCATCGGCAGCAATTTAAGCAATGAAATCAACCAGATCAAGCAAAGCGCGGGCAGCGAAATCCTGATCTTCGGCAGCCCCTCCGCAACGCACGCGCTGATGGCGGAAAACCTCATTGACGAATATTGGCTATTCGTCAATCCGGTTTTGCTGGGAGGCGGCATCCCCTTGTTCAAAAACATCAGTGACAGGACACACCTCAAGCTGGCCAAGAGCAAAATTTTTGCATCGGGCGTGGTGTGCCTGCATTACGAAGTAAAACGTTAGCGCCAGGGGCCGCCTTATCCTCGCCTCAAAACGGCTTGTACGGCAAAAACTTCCCGTCCAGCGTAATCACCGCGCGCGAGCCGCCTTCCGGATCGTCGACCTTTTTGATGTCCAGCTTGAAGTTGATGGCGCTGATGATGCCGTCGCCGAACTGCTCGTGCACCAGCGCTTTCAGCGTCGAGCCGTATACCTGCACCATTTCATAGAAACGGTAAACCGTCGGATCGACCGGCACGCCGCCGTCGATGCTGCCGCGCAATGGAATGGTCTGCAGCAGCGCAATATCATCGCTGTTCAAACCGAGCTTGTCGCCGACCAGTTTCGCGGCGTCGGCCGGCAGCGGGTGCTGTCCCAGCAAGGCGGCGGTGACATAGACCAGGCTCAGGCCGGTGCCCTCGGCCAGCGATTCCCAGGAAAGATTCTTGTGCATCTTGGCGTCGATGACGGCGTCGGTCAGCGCCTGGCGGGGATATTGCGAATATTGGGATTGGAGCATGATGTTTCCTTTTTCAGTGAGGTGCGAGCGGTTGATGAGGTGAATAAAAGTAATGCTTGGCCGAATAAGTGAACAGGCAAGTCAATAAACAGGCAGCCGCTACACGATCGCCGGCGCCGCAATCGGCGCACCCTGCAGCGCTTCGGCAATCAATTCCAGCGCATGCTGGATATGTTCGCGGTCGGCAACGCCGCCTATGCATACGCGTACGGCTTCCGGCGGCTGCACCGAAACCGCGAACGCATCGCTGGCCACCACGCCGACGCCGGACGAGCGCATGTGCGCCGCGAACGCATTGCGGTTCCATGGCGCCGGCAGGCTGATCCATAAATGGAAGGCTTCCGGCTTGGATGTGTAGCTGCCGGCCGGCAGGATGCGCGCGGCCAGTTTTTGGCGCGCCATGGATTCCTTGCGGATGGCGTTCAGCGCCAGATCGGCGGTGCCGTCGCGGATCCAGCGCGTTGCCAGCGAGGAAGTGATCGGCGAGGCCATGACCGTGGTGGCGCGCAGCGCGGCCGCCAGCCGCGAGGCATATTGCGCGTCCGGCGCCACCAGGTAGGCAATGCGCAGGCCGGCGCCGACGCATTTGGCCAGCCCCGCTATATAGAAGGTGATGTCGGCGCCGATGGCGGCGATCGCGGGCGGCGTCACGCGCGGCAGGAAGCCGTAGGCGTCGTCCTCGATGATGGGCACGTTGTAATTGCGCGCCACATCCACCAGCGCGCGCCGGCGCGCTTCCGACATCACGGCGGTGGTCGGATTGAGCAGGGTCGGATTGCAGTACAGCGCTTTCGGCGCGTATTGCGCGCAGGCGGCGGCAAAGGCCACGGCGTCGATGCCCTCGCCATCCATCGGCAGGCCGATCAGCTTGATGCCGAGCTGCGTGGCCAGCGCCTGCAGGCCGGGATAGGTCAATTCTTCGCAGCAGATGACCGAGCCGGCGCTGGCCAGCGTGGTCAGCACCGCCAGCAGCGCGCTTTGCGCGCCCGGCACCACCAGCAGGCGGGCCGGATCCACGCTCATGCCGCGCCGGCGCAGCCAGAGTGCGCCGGCGGCGCGATCGTCCGGGGAGCCGCCAAAATCCTGATAGCGCATCAAATCGCGCAGCTGGCCGGAAACCGCCGCAAAGCCGCCTTGCATCAATTCCAGCAGTTCCGCCGAATAGGGTTCCGGCGGCATGTTCATGGACATGTCGATATTCGGCCGGCCTTCGAACACGCGCGGCATCTTCAGGCGGCGCCGGCCGCAGACGAAGGTGCCGCGCCCGACCACCGAATCGATCAGCCCGCGCCGGTGCGCTTCGCTATAGGCCCGCGCCACGGTGGTGAAATCGATGCCGAGCGCGTCGGCCAGCTTGCGCTGTGGCGGCAGGCGCTGCTCGGCGGTCAATTGTCCCGTCGCAATATCTTCGGCGATGGCGTTGGCGATCGCCAGATAGAGCGGCGCGGCGCCCTTTTTAATCTTGGGCTGCCATCCGCCCTGTGTTTTTACCATATCGATCTTCCTTAACTTGTCCGAGTTCTGCGTGATTCATGCCGGATGCAAATGAATGCATTTTCCGTTCCATGCAATCCGGGCGGTAAACGCATCATCAATGCGCATTGACTGCATGTTTTCGCACGCTTTTAAAGCATCGCCGCACATCGCGGTGCAGCCATGGCGGAGCGCGGCTTCCGGGATTGAATGGGTCGATTGAATGGATCGTATTTTCCGGTGAAGAAATTTTGAAAACCGCGCGCGGCCGCGGCCCAGCGACGATGCCGTCTTTCGGGGCTGGACTACAAATTGCCTGCATTTTTCTCCAGTCAATCCGGTGTTTCATGGCGATTGGATGGCACGCCTGATGCATTCAATCCGGGTGTCGCGACAAGGATCGGGCGATTTAACAGAAACGGATTCCGTTCAATTTTTCATTCACTTTCAGGAGCCTCACCATGCCAGCAGTCAATAAACCAGCCCACGCCAAAGGCGATTTTTTCGTTGATTACGAAGAAAAGGTATTCGAAGACGTCAAGGCCAAGCCCGGCGAAAAAGCGCTGGTCACATTCCATACAGTCGCTTTCGAAGGCTCGATCGGCTTCGTCAACCTGCTGCAGGCCACGCGCCTGCAGCGCAAAGGCTATGAAACCTCGGTGCTGCTGTACGGCCCGGGCGTAACCCTCGGCATCCAGCGCGGTTTCCCGACGCTTGGCGACGAAGCCTTCCCCGGCCATCTGAACCAGAACAACCAGCTCGTCAAATTCATGGCCGAAGGCGGCAAGGTCTATGCCTGCCGCTTTGCGCTGCAAGCGCTGTACGGCCACGGCGAAGCGTCGCTGATTCCGGGCATTCGCGCCATCAGCCCGCTGGATGTGCTCGACATCAAGCTGCTGCATACACGCGACAACGCCGTGATCCTCGACACCTGGACGCTGTAAGCAAGGCAAGGGCGGAATCATGACAACGGTAAAAAAGACAGGAAAGATCGTGCGGGCCGCGGCGATCCAGATCGCCCCCGATCTGGAGAGCGCGACCGGCACGCTGGACAAGGTATGCACGGCGATCCAGGACGCGGCCGCGCAGGGCGCCGAACTGGTGGTGTTTCCCGAAACCTTCGTTCCCTACTATCCGTACTTCTCCTTCATACGGCCGCCCTTCCAATCCGGTCCTGAACACCTGCTGCTGTACGAACGCGCAGTCGTGGTGCCGGGGCCGGTGACCGACGCCGTGGCCGCCGCCGCGCGCAGCCATGGCGTGGTGGTGGTGCTGGGCGTGAACGAACGCGATCACGGCACCCTGTACAACACGCAACTGGTATTCGACGCCAACGGCGAACTGGTGCTGAAGCGCCGCAAGATTACGCCGACCTATCACGAACGCATGATCTGGGGCCAGGGCGACGGCAGCGGATTGAAGGTTGTGCCGACCGCCGTCGGCCGCATCGGCGCGCTGGCCTGCTGGGAGCATTACAACCCGCTGGCGCGCTATGCGCTCATGGCGCAGCACGAAGAGATTCATTGCGCGCAATTTCCCGGCTCCATGGTCGGACAAATTTTCGCCGACCAGATGGAAGTGACGATCCGCCATCATGCGCTGGAATCGGCCTGCTTCGTGGTCAACGCCACCGGCTGGCTGACCGACGAACAAATCATGTCGATCACACCGGATACGGGCGTGCAGAAAGCGCTGCGCGGCGGCTGCTGCACCGCGATCGTCTCGCCTGAAGGCGTGCATCTGGCCGAACCGCTGCGCAGCGGCGAGGGCATGGTGATCGCCGATCTCGACATGTCGCTCATCACCAAGCGCAAACGCATGATGGATTCGGTCGGCCATTATGCGCGCCCCGAATTGCTGAGCCTGGTGGTCGACGGCCGCCGCGCCGCGCCGACATCCTCCCTGTTTCCGTCCGGCCCCGGCCCCGGCCTGGAAGCCGCCGCCGCATCCATACCTACGTCAACCTTAGTGAGCGCACATCATGCAAACAGTCACCAAACCGAACCAGCAACTGATCACTGAACTGCAATCGCTCGGCCTGCGGCTGCACGATCCGAATGCCGGCGCCGCCAGCCGGCGCGGCGGCGCCGGGCCGTCCGATCACAAGGCGGTGGTGGTGGACGGCCATACGGTCATGATTCCGGTGCATACGGCCAGTTCATTCTCGTCGCCGTTTGCGGCCGCGGCGCTGGGGCCGGACGGCAACAGCACGCTGACGCGGGACGGCGTGTCGGTCGGCGTGATTTCATTTCCGCGCCAGCCGCGCTTCTATAAATTGCAGACGTTGGACGGCGTGGCCTATTCCAAGATCGCGACGCTGCACGGCTCGGATGTGCTGGCAACCACCGTTCTGCAAAGCTGCATCCGCTACGAGAGCCGCAAGAAGTCCTGCCAGTTCTGCGCCATCGGCCAGTCGCTGGCGGCCGGCCGCACCATCCTGCGCAAGACGCCGGAACAATTGGGCGAAGTGGCGCGCGCCGCGGTGCTGTTGGATGGCGTCAAGCATATGGTGATGACCACCGGCACGCCCAATGCTACCGATCGCGGCGCGCAAATCCTGTGCGAAAGCGCGTTCGGCGTGAAAAGCGCGGTCGATCTGCCGATCCAGGGCCAATGCGAGCCGCCGGACGACGACGCCTGGTTCAAGCGCATGCACGACGCCGGCATCGATTCGCTCGGCATGCATCTGGAAGCGGTCACGCCGGCGGTGCGCGCGCGCATCATGCCGGGCAAGGCCACGGTGTCGGTGGAGCGTTATTTCGATGCGTTCGAAAAAGCCGTCGACGTGTTCGGCCGCGGCCAGGTCAGCACCTACATCCTGGCCGGGCTGGGCGATACCGACGAGGCCATTCTGCGCACCTGCGAAAAGCTGGTCGCCATCGGCGTCTATCCCTTCGTGGTGCCGTTCGTGCCGATCGCCGGCACGCCGCTGGAAGACCATCCTTCGCCATCGCCGCAGGCCATGCGCGAACTGTTGTCGCCGCTGGCCGCAATGCTCGACGCCGGCGGGCTGCATTCCGGCGAGATCAAAGCCGGCTGCGGCCGCTGCGGCGCCTGCTCGTCCTTGTCCACTTTCGAAAAGAAGAGGCCGTCATGAATACGAATATCGACTGCGGCAGCGCGGCAGCGGTTGGCGCCATCGATGCCATCGATTCCGCCGAACGCGTGGTCCGCATCAAGCTGGCGATGACGCCGGCCGAACGCCAGGCCACGCGCCGGTTGCGGCGCGCGGTGTTCTGCGAAGAGCAGGGCATTTTCGACGGCGACGATGCCGATGTGATCGACGTCCTGGCCTTGCCGATCGCCGCCGTGATCAGCGTGCCCGGCATGCCGGACGAAGTGGTCGGCACGGTGCGCATCCATGAAACCGAACCGGGCGTCTGGTACGGCTCGCGGCTGGCGGTGGCGCAGCACGCGCGGCGCATCGGGTCGATCGGCAGCGGCCTGATCAAGCTGGCGGTCGGCACCGCGCACGCATACGGCTGCAAGACCTTCCTGGCGCAGGTGCAGAGCCAGAATGTGCCGCTGTTCCGCCGCCTGCACTGGGATACCCTGGCCGAGATCGACGTGCACGGCCGGCCGCATCATCTGATGCAGGCCGATCTGGCGCACTATCCGCCCATCGCGGACGGCGACGTCGGCTTCATCGTCAAGCGCGGCGCGCCATGAATGCCCGCGCCGACGCGTCCAGCCTGGCCGGCGGCGAACCGCCGCTGGCCGAGCTGGCGGCGCAGTTGCGCGCCTCGCGCGGGATTGCGCACAAGCGCGATATCGATGCGGTGATGCGGACACTGGGCGTCGGCGCCGTGCATGAAGGCGCCGCGGCGATTCTGGTTGGCGACGACTGCGCCGCCATTCCGGATGCCGACGGCGAGGGCTATCTGCTGTTCGCCATCGAAGGATTCATCAACGAATTCGTCGAGAAGGAACCGTGGTTCGCCGGCTATTGCGGCGTGATGGTCAATGTCAGCGATATCTATGCCATGGGCGGGCGGCCGCTGGCGATCGTCGATGCGTTGTGGAGCCGCGGCGGCGACGCCGCGCAGCCGATCCTGCAGGGGCTGGCGGCGGCGTCGAAGGTCTATGGCGTGCCGATTGTCGGCGGCCACAGCAATCGCCGCAACGACAGGGAGCAGTTGTCGGTGGCCATCGTCGGCCGCGCCGCGCGCTTGCTGACCAGCTTCGATGCGCGGCCCGGCCAGAACCTGGTGGCGGCGATCGATCTGCGCGGACGTTTTCATGAACCGCATAACTATTGGGACGCCAGCAGCGGATCGCCGGCCGAGCGCTTGCGCGCCGATCTGGAACTGTTGCCCGCCATCGCCGAGGCGGGCTTGTCCGAAGCCGCCAAGGACATCAGCATGGCCGGCGTGGTCGGCACCGCGCTGATGCTGCTCGAATGTTCGGCGCTGGGCGCGGTCATCGATCTCGACGCGATCCCGAAGCCGGATGGCGTGCCGCTGCAGCGCTGGCTGGCGGCATTTCCGAGTTTCGGTTTCCTGTTGAGCGTGGCCGACCGGGACCTGGACGCCGTGCTTGCCCGTTTCCGCGGACGCGATATCGCCTGTGCCGCCATCGGCCGCACCGACGCTACGCAGGAAGTCCGCCTGCAACGCGGCGCCGAGACGGTGTCGTTCTGGGATTTCAAACAGGAAGCGCTGATCGGCTGCGGGCCGGCGCGCATCGACGCGGCGGCGCCCGGCCATGTCTGAACGTGCGCTCAATATCGCCTTGCTGGCGCACTCCACCAATCCGCGCGGCGGGGTAGTGCATGCGATCGAACTCGGCGATGCGCTGCAGGCGGCCGGCCATGCCGTCACCTTGCATGCGCCGGATGCGGGCGGACGCGGCCTGTTCCGCGCCACGGCGTGTGCATTCAGCCCGGTAACGGCGACCGCGCTTGCCGCCGGCGCCGATCTGGAAACGCTGGTGCGCCAACGCATCGATGACTATATCGCCTGGTTCGAGCGCCCTGAAACGCCGCATTTCGATATCTACCATGCCCAGGACTCGATCAGCGCCAATGCGCTGGCGACGCTGGCCGAGCGCGGCGCCATTCCGGGCTTCGTGCGCACCGTGCACCATCTCGATCAGTTTGACGACGCGCAATTGACGGCCTGGCAGACGCGCGGCTTCATGCGCGCCGACAGGGTCTTGTGCGTCAGCCGATTATGGCGCGCCGGGCTGGCCGCCGATTACGGCGTGCAGGCCAGCGTCGTCGGCAACGGCGTCGATACCGCGCGCTTCACGCCGGACCCTGATGAAAACGACAAGGCGCTGCGCCTGAAGTACGGCCTGCGGACATCGGCCGATAACGCCGGCGCACCGGTGTTCCTGGCGGTCGGCGGCATCGAGCCGCGCAAAAATACGCTGGGAATCCTGCAGGCGTTTATCCGCATCTTGCGCGTATTTCCGACGGCGCAACTGATCGTCGCCGGCGGCGCCAGCCTGCTTGATCACGGCGACTATCAGCGCCAATTCCATGCGCAGCTGCAGCAGAGCGGCATTGAAACCGGTCCGGGCAAATCCCTGGTTTTCATCGATCGCGTCGAAGATGCGCAGATGCCGGCCCTGTTCCGCAGCGCCGATGCGCTGGTGTTCGCCTCCCTGCGCGAGGGCTTCGGCCTGGTCGTGCTGGAAGCGATGGCCTGCGGCACGCCGGCGGTGGTGTCGCGCATCGCCCCATTTACCGAATATCTGAAAGGCGGCGACTGCGCCTGGGCCGATCCGCTGGAACCGGCCTCGATCGCCGCCGGCATGGCCCACGCCTGCGGCATCGGCGTGCGCCAGGCCTTGCGCAGCGCCGGCTTCGCGGCGGCGGCGCGCCATACCTGGGCGCAGTCGGCTGCGCAGCATCTGGCCGTGTATTACGAATACCTGGCGTCGCGCTCGTATCCGTTTGCCGATGCCGATGCGCGATTAATGTCCTTGTCCGCGGCGGCTTCGCGCGCGCAATCCCAATCCTTATCCAATCCTCAATTTCAATCGGAGAAACCACATGCCTGAAATGCACTTCAGCGTCCGCTGGCCGGACAACAGCACCAGCGACTGCTACTCGCCGTCACTGGTCGTCAAGGAATACCTGGAAGTCGGCAAGAGCTACAGCGTCGCCGAATTCGTCGAAAGAAGCCGCACCGCGCTCAATATCGGCAGCGAGCGGGTGCGCGAGAAATTCGGCTATGCCTGTTCGTCGGCAATGGACCAGCTCGGCCGCATCGAGCAGGAAGCCAGCCGCTTCGATCAGCAGAACGCGCAGGTGGTGGTCGAGGCTTTCAAGCCCTGACCGCTGTCTTTTATCTCATTCACCATCGCCCATCGGAGGCAATCATGCACGCACCCTATCCCGCCGCGCAGGCGAAACCGCCGGCCAAGCATTACCCGGTATTGATCATCGGCGGCGGCCAGGCCGGCCTGTCGATCAGCTATTACCTGAAACAGCAGGGCATCGCCCATCTGATCCTGGAAAAGAACCGGCTCGGCCATGCCTGGCGCAGCGAGCGCTGGGACACCTTTTGCCTGGTCACGCCGAACTGGCAATGCACCTTGCCCGGCTATGCCTATGCCGGCGATGATCCGTACGGCTTCATGAAGAAAGAGGAAATCGTCGAATACATCGACGGTTACATCGCCTCGTTCCAGCCGCCGGCGGCCGAAGGCGTGGCCGTGACGCGGCTGCAGCGCAACGCCGATCATGTGTTCGAGGTGGAAACGTCGCAGGGCGCGCTGACGGCCGACCAAGTGGTGGTTGCCGTCGGCGGCTATCACCTGCCGGTGATTCCGCGCGTGGCCGAAAAGCTCCCGCCGAGCGTGATGCAACTGCATTCCTGCGATTACCTGAATCCGGAATCGTTGCCGCCGGGCGAAGTGCTGGTGGTCGGCACCGGCCAGTCGGGCTGCCAGATCGCGGAAGATCTGCATCTGAGCGGGCGCCGCGTGCATCTGTGCGTGGGCGATGCGCCGCGCGTGGCGCGCCGCTACCGCGGCAAGGACGTTGTCGAATGGCTGGACCTGATGAAATATTACGACCTGCCGGTCGAACGCCATCCATTGGGCACCGGCGTGCGCGAAAAGACCAATCACTACGTCACCGGCCGCGACGGCGGGCGCGACATCGATCTGCGCAGGTTCGCATTGGAGGGCATGCAGCTGTACGGACGCTTTGAGAACATCGAGGACGGCGTCGCCACCTTCGGCGACGATCTCAAGCGCAATCTGGATGGCGCCGATGCGGTCTCCGAAAGCATCAAGGACGGCATCGACAAATACATCGCCGCCGAAGGCATGGACGCGCCGAAGGAAGCGCGTTACGTGCCGCTGTGGGAGCCGCCTGCCGATATCGCGCGCAGTCTCGACGTGGCCGGCGGCAAGATCGCCGTGGTGATCTGGTGCATCGGCTTTCGCACCGACTTCGGCTGGATCAAGGCCGACATTTTCGACGAACGCGGCTATCCGGGCCATGCGCGCGGCGTGACCGAGGTGCCGGGCCTGTATTTCCTCGGCTTGCCGTGGCAATACACCTGGGGCTCGGGCCGCTTCTCCGGCATTGCCCGCGACGCCGGTTATCTGATGGGGCATATCGCGGCGCATGCCGCGGCAAACACAGACAGCAAGCAGGCGCGCCATGCCGAAACATCGAGAACAGCTTGACGCCGCATTGAGCGATCGCGCCGCTTTCTGGGGCGAACAGGCGCGCCGGATCGATTGGGAAACCGATTTTTCCTGCGTGCACGATGCGTCGAATGCGCCGTTTTCGAAATGGTTTGTGGGCGGGCGCACCAATCTTTGCCATAACGCCGTGGACCGGCACCTGGCCGGCCGCGCCGGTCAGCCGGCATTGATCGCGGTATCGAGCGAAACCGGCGACGCCGCGACCTATCGTTACAGCGACCTGCATCGGGAAGTCAACATCATGGCCGCCGCGCTGCTGGCGCTGGGCGTGCGCAGCGGCGACCGCGTCCTGATTTATCTGCCGATGATCGCCGAAGCCAATTTCGCCATGCTGGCCTGCGCCCGCATCGGCGCGGTGCATTCGGTGGTGTTCGGCGGATTCGCCGCCGCCGGGCTGGCGCTGCGCATCGACGATGCGCGGCCGATGCTGGTCATCAGCGCCGATGCCGGATTCTCCAATGGCAGGATCGTCCCCTACAAGCCGCTGCTGGACCAGGCCATCGGCATGGCCCTGTGGAAACCGCCGCATGTGATGATGATCGATCGCGGGCTGGCGCCGTTCGCCATGCTGCCGCGGCGCGACTGCCTGTACCGCGATCTGCATGCGCAATATGCCGATGCCTCGGTGCCGTGCGAATGGCTGGAGTCGAACCGGCCGTCGTATATTTTGCATACCTCCGGCACCACCGGCAATCCGAAGGGCGTGCAGCGCGACGTCGGCGGCTATGCGGTGATGCTGGCCGCGTCGATGGATAAATTATTCGGCGCGCAGGCCGGCGAGACCATGTTCGCCACCTCCGACATCGGCTGGGTGGTCGGCCATAGCTATGGCGTGTATGGTCCGCTGTTGACCGGCATGACGACCTTGATGCATGAAGGCACGCCGCTGCGGCCCGATGGCGATGTCTGGTGGCGGCTGGCGGAGCGGTATCGCGTCAATCTGATGCTGAGCGCGCCGACCGCGATCCGCCTGCTGAAGCGCCAGGGCAGGGGATTGGGACGGGATGCGGACCTGTCCTCGCTGCGCGCACTGTTCCTGGCCGGCGAGCCGCTCGATGCGCCCACCGCAAGCTGGGCCGAAGCCGCGCTCGGCAAGCCGGTGATCGATCATTACTGGCAAACCGAATCCGGCTCGCCGATGCTGGCGCTGCCGCATGGCGATGCGGAACTGCCGCGCAAGACCGGCTCGCCGGGTTTGCCGGCCTTCGGTTTCGATCTGGAAGTGGTGCGCCATGGCGAATCGGATATCGACGGCAAAACGGAGGCGGCCGGCTCGCCCTGCGCCGCCGGCGAGCGGGGCGTCATCGTGGTGCACTATCCCTTGCCGCCGGGCTGCTTCAGCACCCTGTGGGAAAACGACGCGGATTTCAGCCGCATCTACTGGTCGCAAAGAAACGGCCGCTGGGTTTATTCGACCTTCGACTGGGGCGTGGCCGACGAGGACGGCCATGTGCATGTGCTGGGGCGTTCGGACGACGTCATCATCGTCGCCGGCGGCCGCTTGGGCACGCGCGAAATCGAGGAGGTGATGCTGGGTCATGAGGCCGTGGCCGAAGTCGCCGTGCTCGGCGTCAGCAGCCGCCTGCGCGGCCAGGTGCCGATTGCGCTGGTGGTGTTGAATCGCGCGGCGTCGCCGGCATACGATGGCGATGCCGGCCGCGGCCGGCTGGAAATCGCGCTTGGTGCGGCCGTCGCGGCAGCCCTGGGCACACGTGCCCGGCCCCGGAAAATCGTCTTCGTGGACGCTTTGCCGCGCACCCGTTCCGGCAAAGTCCTGCGGCGCCTGATCCAGACGCAGATCGGAAAAACGCCGGGCGCCGACCTGGCGCAGGCGGTCGAGCAGGTGCATGCACTGGTGGCGGCCGGCTAGTGCTTAGCAGCGGCGCCGATTGGGGCGGCGAAAAATGCTCGATGATGCGATGGATATTTATTGCGTTGAATTGATGCCGGGCGCTACGGCTTGCTCTGGCGATTTTCTTTATATGGTGATCACAAGATCGGTGTAGGCTCCAAGATGGCCGTCTGCAGTAATAAGTCGAAGCGGCTCGGACAGTGCTTGCGCCACTAAAATGCGATCGAACGGATCGCGATGAATATCTGGCAGATCGCAGACCAATGCGGCGTGCGCCGCACGCACCGGAAGCTCCTTGAATCCGCTGGCCTCTATTTCCTCCACCAGCTGGTGCACGTCTGCATCCAGTTTTCCCAAGCCAATTTTTATCGACGCTTCCCATATGCTGGCGCTGCTGACGAAAACTTCATCTGCGTCCGTAATGAGTTTCCGGGTGGCCTTGCTCAGTTTTCGGCTGCCCGTGACTGCCCATAGGTAAATGTGCGTATCCAGAAGCAATCGCATCAACGACCCTCAAAGGCAGCAAGGATGTCATCAGGCAGCGGAGCGTCGAAATCCTCGGCGATGCGGACCTTGCCTTTCAGTCCGCCAAAACGCCGCAAGACTTTAGGCGGTTTTATCGAGACCAGCCGCACGGTGGGTATTCCAGCCTTGGCAATGATAATTTCCTCGCCGCCGGCAGCGGCATCCACCAACCTCGAAAAATTGGTTTTTGCGTCGTGAATATTAATGGTCTGCATGATTGCTCCTGATAGATGAAACGCATGTTAGTCCACATTAGTCCAGTCGTCAATAAAACATTCTTTTTGGCAATAAATGGTATTGGAACTTATGCCCCAAGGTATGAAAAATTGGAATATCTTGCGGCCCGAAATGTCAATTTACTTGGCGTCCGCCAAAATATATCGTTCGTCTCACGTAAACACATGTCCGCGGCAGGGTTGATTGGAACCCGCGCGGTGCATGAAAAAAGCATGATTCACAAAATAGTGTAGAGACAACGCCGGTCGGGAAAATCAAGCGACGCAACCACGTCCGAACGCCATGCGCGTTCGGCAGGGGACAACTGCGCCCTCGATTTCCGATGGCGCCCGACGGGGACATATTCAAGCAGCGACAGGAGAACGATAGATGAAGAAGATTTTCGTGAGCAAGGAGAGCGATCTGGCGGACGGCGCGCGTCAACTGGTGCGCGAAGGCGAGCTGGAGATCGGCGTGTACCGGCGCGGCGCGGCGCTGGTGGCCTACCGCAATCTGTGCGTGCACCAGGGCGGTCCGGCCTGCGAGGGCATCACCATGCACAAGGTGGTTGAAGTCATCCGCCCGGACAAGACCTCGGCCGGCCTGCGCTTCGACATGAATGAAGAACATATCGTCTGCCCATGGCACGGCGTCGAATACGAGCTCAAGACCGGCGCCTGCGTGGCGGACAAGAAACGCAAGCTCAAGAAGTACGAGGTTGTCACGGAGGAGGGAAATATCTATGTGCTCGCCTGATACCACAATGGATGCCGCTTCCGGAATGGCCGGCGTCGCAGCCTATCTGGAGCGCCAGATCGAACGCGCCAACGCCGTCATGGAAACCGACCACGAATTCTATCCGGAGCCGATGGAAGACGTACAGAAAGTGCTGGCATTGGCGGTGCGCCTGTACGTCGCCAATTACCACGCCGGCCAGAATATTTCGATCTTTCCGGAAAAGAGCGGCGTCTCGGCCACCGACGTCATGATCGCTTGCACCCGCATGCTGGAAGCGGTGAACGTGCAATTGTTCGAACTGGGCATGTTCCAGACCTGGTCCAACCATTCCAATCATTGAGCGGCGCATTCGTCAAAATTAAGGAGATGCAAGTGGAATTACCTACCAGCGGCGCCAATCACATCATCAACGAGGATTTCGATACCTCCAGCCACCTGGCGCACGCGCGCAAGCAGGCCATCGAGCGCAATTACAAGGATTTCCTGATCGTCGATGTGGATTGCCACCACTATGAAACCGAACGCTTCGCCGAGATCATCGAGTACATCGAGGATCCGATCCTGAAGCAGCTCGCCAAGTCCGCCCAGCGCACCGGCAAGACGCTGATGGCGCGGCGCGAAGGCCATCAGGACATGGGCGGCCGCGTGCTGCGCTATCCGATGCGCAAGACCGAAAAAACGCCGCCGGGCCAGGACCGCGACGCCGCGCTCAGCCATCGCTACATGAATGCCTTCGGCGTCGATTATGCCGTGCTGTTCCCGACCGCGATGCTGTCGCTGGGCCTGCACCCGCAGCCGGAGTTCGAAGTCAGCCTGGCCTGGGCCTATAACCGCTGGCTGGTCGAACGCGTGCTGGCCGACAACCAGCCGCGCATCAAGTCGCTGCTGTACCTGCCGTTCAACGATCCCGAAGCCAGCTACGAGATGGTCAAGGCCTTCGCCGGCAAGCCGGGCGTGGTCGGCTTCATGGTCACCACCGTGCGCTACAAGCCGGTGCACGACAACGTCTACATGAAGGTGTATCGCCTCATGGAAGAGCACAACCTGCCGCTGGCCTTCCATGCCGGTTTCAATTCCGCCGACCGCAGCTTCGAGCAGGCCAACCGCTTCATTACCGTGCATGCGCTGGGCTTCACCTTCTACAACATGCTCAATATCTTCAACTGGGTGGTCAACGGCTTGCCCGAGCGTTTCCCCAAGCTGAAGGTGATCTGGCTCGAAAGCGGACTGGCCTGGCTGCCGTTCTGCATGCAGCGCATGGACAACGAATACATGATGCGCAGCTCGGAATGCCCGGCGCTGAAGAAGCTGCCGAGCGAATACATCACCGATATGTTCTACGGCTGCCAGCCGATGGAAATGACGGCCAATTCGGAAATGCTGGAGCAGACCTTCAAGTTCATCAAGGCCGATACGCAACTGCTGTACGCCTCTGATTATCCGCACTGGGATTTCGATGCGCCGAGCGTGATCTACGACCTGCCGTTCCTGAACGAAAGCCAGAAGCGCGCCATCCTGGGCGGCAATGCGCAGCGCGTGTTCAATCTACCGTTCACGGAGAAGCTGGCGAAGATTTGAGGTTTCTTTTTTTGATTCTCTTTTAATTCCAAAAAGATGGAGAAGACATGAAATTGAGCAGGCGCTCGGTGATCCGCGGTTTGGGGCTGTGCATGCTGGCCGGCGCGCTGATGCCGCCGGCCGGGGCGCAATCGTCGCATGCGATGGCGAGCTATCAGGGCGGCGACCGCGAACAGAAACTGGCGGCGGCCGCCAGGAAGGAAGGTTCGCTGCTGCTGTATACGGCCATGCCGCGCGAATACGTCACGCAGCTCAACGATGTGTTCGAAAAGAAATACGGCGTCAAGGTGATCGTCTGGCAGGCGGTCGGCGAATCGATCCTGCAGCGCGTGCTCAACGAAAACCGCAGCGCGCCGGCGGTCGACGTGATTCACAGCACATCGACCCTGCTGGAAGCGCTGGCGCGCGAAAACATTCTGCAGACGATCCATTCGCCGGTCCAGAAAACCCTGATCCCGGCCGCGCTGCCGAAGAATCACATGTACGCCTCGGATTTGCAGTACGTCATCGTGCAGGCCTACAACACCAACAAGGTGAAAAAGGAAGACCTGCCGAGAACCTATGAAGATCTGCTGGATCCGAAATGGAAAGGCAAGCTCAGCATCGAAGCGTCGGACAACGACTGGCTGGCCTCGGTCATCAACGACATGGGCACGGAAAAGGGCACGCAATACTTCAAGGATCTGGTGGCCGGCAATACGCTGTCGGTGCGCCAGGGGCACACGCTGCTGACCAGCCTGGTGGCCGCGGGCGAAGTGCCGCTGGCTCTGACGGTGTATCAGTACAGCGCCGAGCAGGCCAGGAAGAAGGGTGCGCCGGTCGACTGGTTCGCCATCGAGCCGGCGGTCAGTATTTTCAGCGGCGTGGGCGTGGCCAGGAAAGCGCCGCATCCCAACGCCGCGCTGCTGTACTACGACTACATGCTGGGGCCGGACGCGCAGGCGATCCTGGCCCGGATCGGCTACCCGCCGACCAGCACGCTGGTCGAGTCGCCCCTGAAAGGCCTCAAGATCAAATATCTGGACGGCGCCGAGCTGCTGGACGGGCAGGCCAGGTCGGAAGCGCAGTTCAAGACCTTGATCAACAGCAGCCGCTAGGCTGCACAGCACAAGGACAGAGGAAAAACGGCATGCGGCGCATCTTCAGCCATGCAGGTTTCGAAGCCGCCGGATTGCCGCGGCTGGCGCAGCGGCTGTTGCTGTTGTTGCTGTTGTTACTGTGTACGGCGCTATTTTCGATGCAGGCCGCGCACGCGCAGCAGCCAGTACCGCTCAAGAAGCCGCTGCACGTGGTGACCACCTTCACCATCATCCAGGATATCGCCCAAAACGTGGCCGGCACCGCGGCAGTGGTGGATTCGATTACACGGCCGGGCGCGGAAATCCACGATTACCAGCCCACGCCGCGCGATATCGTCAAAGTGCAGTCGGCCGATCTGGTGCTGTGGAACGGTCTGAATCTGGAGCGCTGGTTTCTGAAGTTCTTCGATAACGTCAGGAACGTGCCCAGCGCGGTGCTGACGGACGGCATCGCGCCGATCGGCATCGGCGAAGGGCCGTATGCGGGCAAGCCCAATCCGCATGCGTGGATGTCGCCGGCCAACGGCCTGCTCTATATCGAGAACGTGCGCCGCGCCTTGAGCAAGGCCGATCCGGCCAATGCCGATGTGTATGCGCGCAATGCGGCGGCCTACGCGGCCAGGGTCAAGGCGCTGGATGCGCCGCTGCGCCAGCGCCTGGCGCGCATTCCGGCCGCGCAGCGCTGGCTGGTGTCGAGCGAAGGCGCGTTCAGTTATCTGGTGCGCGATTACGGCATGCGCGAGGCGTATCTGTGGCCGATCAACGCCGATGAGCAGGGCACGCCGCAGCAGGTTCGCAAGGTGATCGATCTGGTGCGCGCGAATCGGATTCCGGTGGTGTTCAGTGAAAGCACCATCTCGGACCGGGCCGCCAAACAGGTGGCGCGCGAAGCCGAGGGGACGCGCTACGGCGGCGTGCTGTACGTCGATTCGCTGAGCGCCGCGGACGGCCCGGTGCCGACGTATATCGATCTGCTGAAAGTCACGGTCGAAACCATTGCAAAAGGATTTTGTCAATGAACACTATGAACAATAAGGTCACCCGTCTGGTCTTGAACAGGCCCGCCCCGTCGAAAGCGGCGGCGGCCGGCATTGGCGTCGCCGCCGGTCTGTCGGTGCGGGAAATCACGGTGGTCTATCGAAACGGGCATCTGGCGCTGTCGGACACTTCGTTCGCGTTGGGCGAAGGCAGCATCTGCGGCCTGATCGGCGTCAACGGCAGCGGCAAGTCGACGCTGTTCAAGTCGATCATGGGCCTGGTCAGGCCGGCCTGCGGGGCCATCAGCTTGTGCGGCATGACGGTGGAAGCCGCCTTGAAACGCAATATCGTGGCCTATGTGCCGCAGAGCGAGGAAGTCGACTGGAATTTTCCGGTGTCGGTGCAGGATGTGGTCATGATGGGCCGCTACGGCTATATGAATTTCCTGCGCATGGCGTCGAAAGAGGATAGGCGCAAGGTCGATGAGGCCCTGGAGCGGGTCGGCTTGAGCGCGCTGCGCGAACGCCAGATCGGCGAACTCTCCGGCGGCCAGAAGAAGCGGGTGTTCCTGGCGCGGGCGCTGGCGCAGCAGGGCCGGGTGATTCTGCTGGACGAGCCGTTTACCGGCGTCGACGTCAAGACGGAGGCGACGATTATCGATCTGCTGCGGGATCTGCGCGAGCAGGGGCATCTGATGCTGGTATCGACCCACAATCTGGACGCGGTGCCGGATTTCTGCGACCAGGTGGTGCTGCTGAACCGCACGGTGCTGGCCGCCGGGCCGACGCGGGAGGTGTTTACCAAAGAGAATCTCGAACAGGCCTTTGGCGGCGCCTTGCGCCATTTCCGGCCTGACGCGCCTTCGCTGCCGGAAAGCGATCGCGTCACGCCATTGCGCCCCGTCAAACTGGGATAAGCATGATGCCGAGCTCAATCCCGATCTTGCATGCGCTGCTGGTGCCTTTTACCTACGACTATATGTTCAAGGCCATGTGGGTGAGCGCGCTGGTCGGCGGCGCCTGCGCTTTCCTGTCGGTGTATCTGGTGTTGAAGGGCTGGTCGCTGATGGGCGATGCGCTGGCGCACTCGGTGGTGCCGGGCGTGGCGGCGGCTTATATCCTGCAATTGCCGTATGCGGTGGGCGCTTTTTTTGCGGGTTTGCTGGCGTCGTCGGCGATGGGGCTGATCAAGCAGAAGACCCGTTTGCGCGAAGATGTGGTGACCGGACTGGTCTTCACGTCCTTGTTTGCGCTGGGGCTGTTGATGGCTTCGCTGCATCCGACGGCGGTAAATATCCAGTCGATCGTGCTGGGCAATATCCTGGCGATTTCGGATGACGATGTGGTACAGGTGGCGGCCATCGCGGCGGTCTCCCTGGCGATCCTGTGCCTGAAGTGGCGCGATCTGATGGCGGTGTTCTTCGACGAGCAGCATGCGCGCATTGCCGGGATCAATGCGATGCGCCTGAAGCTGCTGTTCTTTGCTTTGTTGACGGCTTGTACGGTGGCGGCGCTGCAGACGGTGGGCGCGGTGCTGGTGGTGGCGATGCTGATCACGCCGGGAGCGACGGCATATCTGCTGACGGATCGCTTCAAGACCATGCTTTTGATCAGTATGGTTGTTGGCGTTGCAGGAAGTTTTATTGGGGCTTATCTGAGTTATTTTCTGGATGGGGCGACGGGCGGGGTGATTGTGGTGGTGCAGGTAGCGATCTTTGTGACAGCGTTTGTGTTTGCGCCCAAGCATGGATTGCGGGCGGCTCGGCGGCACGGCCTTGGGATGGCGTCATGAGCGGCGTTACCGGTTTTCTGATGGATTGGATTATGGCGCCGATGTCGTATCCGTTCATGCAGCGCGCTTTGGTCATCGCATTATTGGTGGGTGCTGTATGTGCGGTGCTGTCCTGTTATTTGGTGCTGCGCGGCTGGTCGCTGATGGGCGACGCCATTTCGCACGGGGTGTTGCCCGGCATCGTGATCGCGGCAATGGCGGGAATTCCGCTGGCGATCGGTGCTTTCGCGGCGGGCTTGTCGTGCGCGGCGCTGACGGGGTATCTGAAAGAGAACAGCAGGCTGAAAGAGGATACAGTCATGGGCATTGTGTTCTCGGGCATGTTCGCGCTGGGCATCGTCCTGTTCGCGCGCATGCAGACCGATCTGCATCTGACCCATATCCTGTTCGGCAACATGCTGGGCGTGGATGGCGAGGATCTGCTGGAGATGGGAATCATCGCTGGCGTGACCTTGCTGCTGGTGCTGGTGAAGCGGCGCGACTTGCTGCTGTATTGCTTCGATCCCAGCCATGCGCGCGTAGCCGGATTGCCGGTGCGGGTCTTGCATTACGGCTTATTGGTGCTGTTGTCGCTGACCGTCGTGGCGGCGCTGAAGGCGGTCGGCATCATCCTGGCGGTGGCGATGCTGGTGGCGCCGGGAGCGATCGCGTATCTGCTGACGGACCGCTTCGAGCGGATGCTGGCCATCGCCACGGCGGTGGCCACCGGCGCCTGCGTGGCGGGTACGCTGCTCAGTTACCATATCGACGGCGCCACCGGCCCCTGCATCGTGCTGATCCAGGCCGGCGTTTTCATCCTGGCGTTCCTGTTCGCGCCCAAGCGCGGCATGCTGGCGCTGCGGGGCGCCGCGGCCGCGGCCGAAGCTGCGCCGGCGCATTGAATATTGCATCATCATCGGAGTGACGGAGAAAATATGTCGAGCGCTTACAACACCAACAAGAACCGCATTTTCGTGCGCGGCATCGAAGGTTCATACAGCCTGAAGGATGAGCTGACGCGCCTGCGCGGCATGCCCCGCGTGCGCAAGGCCGCGGCGATTCCGTTTACCGACGGCACTCAGGTTTTCAGCCGCCATTTCATCGAGCCGAAAGACGGCGTCACGCAGACTTTCCATCTGCATCTGGAAGAGTACGGCCCGGGCGGAAAATCGGGCAAGCACGGCCACGTCAACGAGGCGGCGTTTTATATCCTGGACGGCATCGGCTATGAAATCCACGACGGCATCCGCTACGACTGGGAAGCCGGCGACATTGCTATCGTGCACAACAACTGCGTGCACCAGCACTTCAACCGGGACCCGCTCAAGCCGGCACGCGCGCTGGTGATCAAGACCAAGCCCATGTATCTGTTCATGAACCTGCTGTTCCAGAAGCAGGTAATCCCGCGCCCAAGCGAGCCGATGCCGGGCTATGAAGACTACAAGCCGCGCGATCTGGATGAAAATTATAATTACGCGGCGATTGCGGTGAAGAATGTGGAAGCGGGAACGGCGTGAGTCGACGATAGTTTTTATGCCCGTCCCGCCAGGGCATTTTCCCGCATGATATCGATCAGGATTTCCATTTCAGGGGAGGGCGTGAAGTTGGCGCGCATCATCAGGCCGGTCGAGCGGGCGGCCTGGCCGATGGATTCCTTGGCCGCCTTGGCCGGCGGGGTGAGCTTGACCAGCGTGCCTTGCTCGACATCGAGCTTTACCGCGCACCAGGGAACGAACCAGACCGCGTCGCTATTGAGCGTGTAAGTGCGGCCGAACGAGATCGAACGGCTTTCGACGAAGTGCGCGATCGGTCGCAGATCGAAGGCCATCGCCAGCGGCGAAGCGGCGCGGCGGTTGATCGAGGTCTTCGGCGGCAGGATGGAAATGAAACGCCGCGGCTCGCCGTCATCCCCAGCCGGCGCAGCCAGCAGCGGATGGCCCGGCCGCACCACCACCACCAGCGGATCGGCATACAGGAATTCGAAGGAAAAACCGATCATCTGCTCGGCGTCCAGATGCCGGCACAGGATCAGGTCGAATTCGTCGTCCCGCAAGCGGTCCAGCAGATAGCCGGTTTCGCCGGTCAGGATGCTGACCTGGACGTTCGGAATGCGGCGCTCGAATTCCATCAATACCTGCGGCACGAACGAGACGGTCATGGAAGGCGTGGCGCCGATCCGGATCACGGAATTCGGCGTTTTCCGGGCCGGCCCCATGAACTCGGCGGCCTGCTGCAGCGCATTGACCGCCGCTTCCGCATAGGTAAAAAAGACTTCCGCGCGCTGCGTCATCTGCATGCCGCGATAGCCGCGGTCGAACAGGAGGATATTCAGGAATTCCTCAAGCTCCTTGATGGTTTTGGATACCGCCGGCTGCGTCAGGGATAAGGCCACCGCGGCTTTTTGAACGCTGGCGTGATTGGCGACAGCAAGAAAACATTGGAGATGCCGAAATTTGATGCGTCCGTCGATCATGTTGGTCCCAAGGCGTCCAGGCTGCGACTTCATTGTTTTTCGATAGGCCCGATAATGAGCCGAAAGAAATGAAGTGTAAAGCTGCATCCCGTTATACGGACCGATGTTCTGGAAAACTCTCCCTGTATTGGTTGGCCGGCGATGCTCGTTCAGCCTTATTGAGCCTAATTCAGCCTAGTCCCGCCTTATTTGGATTGCTTGACGATAATGTCGTCGTAGACCTTGTTCCACTTCTGGCTTTCATCGAGCGAGATCTTGGCGTCGATGAATTTCATCGGCATCTTGTTCAGCCGGGTGTCGAGATTTTTACTGGTCGGCACGTAATTGCGCTTGAACAGTATCGGCTGGGCATCGCTGATCATGAAATCGTAGAACAGCACCGCGGCATTCGGATGCGGCGCGCGCCGGAAAACGGCGACGCCCTGCGGCGCGGCCAGCGTCGGTTCCAGCGAAAACCATTCGACCGGCGCGCCCTTGGCCTTGCGCTGTTCCACATTGTAGTTATAGACGTCCATCGCCATTGGCACTTCGCCCGAAGCCACCAGGTTGATCAGCAGCGAATGCCCCTTGCGTACCGAGATGCCGTTGGTCGCCACCACGTCGCGGAACAACTGCTCGCCCTTGGCGACGCCCATTTCGTTGACGATGCCCGCCAGCCAGTCGGCATCGTCGGCCTCGATGCCGAGCTTGCCCTTCCATTTCGGATTCAGCAGATCCAGATAGTTCTTCGGCAGATCTTCTTTCTTGATCAGATTGGTGTTGTAGGCAAAGGTGTAGACGTTCAGCCGGGTGCTGATCCATTCGCGGTGCGGCGTGATCGCCGACGGAATCAGCTCGCTCGCATAGGGCGAGTCGACTTCCTGCAGCAGCTTCTCGCGGCGCAGCGATTCCAGCTGCATGCCGTTGGTTTCGACCACGTCGGCGTCGAAGCGGTTGGCATGGCCTTCGGTCACCGCGCGCTGCACCACGTTCTCGCCGCCGGAGCGCCAGACCTTGACCTTGATGCCGTATTTCTTTTCAAAGGCGGCAGTCAGCTCGGCCAAGTCGTCCACCGACAGCGAGGTATACAGCAGCAGCTCGCCTTCCTTTTTGGCGCCCTCGAGCAGATGCTTCTGGCGATCGGCGCCCTTGTACAACGCCGGCAGCGCCGCTTCGGCGCCGCCGGCACGTTGGGAGAATGCGGCGCCGCCGATGGCCAGCAGGGCGAGCGAACCGGCCATGGCGGCCGCGATGGTTTTCTTCTTATTGTTCAACATACGTCTCCTCTTTGACAGGGCGTGCGTTATTTCCTGAAGCTATTTTTTGACGTTATTTTTTTAAAAACAGGCTATTCCATTGCGTTTGCCATTTTTTGTCTTCGTCGAGCAAGGTGACCGAGTCCATCATGATGAAAGGAAAATTCTTCAGATAGCTTTTGACTTTGATGCTGGCCGGCACGCGGCCCATGGCATTGAGCAATTCCTGCCCTTCCGGCGACAGGATGAAATCGGCGAACAGCAGGGCGGCGTGCGGATGCGGCGCATTCTTCGCCAGGCCCAGGCCCAAGCCCTCGCCGACCACCGGCTCCACCGGCACCCAGTCGATCGGCGCGCCGCGCCGCTTCAGCGATTCCACCGCCGAATTCGAATTGGTCAGCGACACCGGCACTTCGCCGGCCGCCACCAGCCCGGTCAGCACGATATGGCCGGTGCGCACGTCGGGCTTCATCTCGCTCAATTGCCGGAACAGGCTGGCGCCGCGTTCCGGTCCCAGCTTCTTGACGATGGTCGCCATCCAATAGGCATCGTCGACTTCGATGCCGACCTGGCCCTTCCATTTCGGATCGAGGAAACCTTCGTAAGTAGCCGGAATATCCTCGCGCCTGAATTTGTTGGTGTTGTAGGCCACCACAAAGAAATTGATGCGGTCGGATACCCAGAGGCCGCTTTTCGGGATGGCGTCCGGCGGCAGATCGGCGAGGTAGGGGCTGAAGAACGGCGACAGCAGCTTTTCGCGCGCGATCATTTCGACCGCGGCGCCGCTGGTTTCCACCACGTCGAACGTAAAATGCCTGGCCTGCCCTTCGGTGATGGCGCGCTGCATGACCTTGTTGCCGCTGGCGCGCCAGATGTCGACCTTGACGCCGTATTTCTTTTCGAAGGCCTGCGCCAGCGGGCCGGATTCGGGCGGCGTCATCGAGGTGTACCAGGTGAAGGTGCCTTCCTGGCGCGCGCGGTCCAGCAATTGCCGGTCGCGGTCGGCGCCGCGGTATTGATACAGCGCATCGTTCGGGCCCGGGTCGGCCGATTGCGCATGCGCGGCCGAGGCGCACAGCAGCAGCGCGGCGGCAATCAGGGCGGTGATGGCATTGCGTGGTCTGGTGCGGTTCATGCCTACCTCAGGAATACACTTCGCTAAAGGCAATGCTGTCTATTATTTTTTTGGCCGGCGCCGGGGCTACTTGCGGCTATTTACGTTCCGGCGGCAGATACCAGGCCGGATCCATCCGGTTGGCGACGCCGGCTTCCTTCAGCTTTGCTTCGTATTCGTTGCGGATGTAGGGATCTTCCATCCAGTAGGGAATCGCGTTGCCGCCTTCGGTGATGTCGATGGCGCCGGCATCGGTGACGATTTCGCCCGGCACGCCCGGCATGCGCGAACGGCTGTTCGGGCCGAACCAGGCGGTCAGGCGCAGCGGATCGGAACCGGAACTGAAATGCTGGTGATACCAGTTGGCGGCGCCGGGCGCCGCCGTGACCATGCCGACCGGCTCGTAGTCGATGCGGCGCACGCGTTCGGCACGTCCGTCCTTCCAGGGCGTTTCGCCGATTTCCTCGGGCCAGGTATAGGTGTAGCCCTTGCCGTTCAGGCAGATCAGCACCGCCGCCGAACTGTGCGCGTGCGCTTTCGAATAGCGGCCGTTCTCATGCTGGCCGATCCAGAAATAGAAGCAGTTGTTGGTCATGAACGGTTCGACGCGACGATAGCCGGGCGAGCGCCGGTTGTCCAGCGGCAGGTCGCAGTTCATCGCGTCCGGAACCAGATTGGTGCGGCGCATCGCCAGGCCGCGCACCGGATCGGTTTCGATGCTGTCGTTGGGCTTGAAGAAATCGTCCGCGCCGCTGAAGCGGTTCTTGAAAATATAGGGATTATTGAATACGGCGCCGAAATCGTTGAGCAGATTGATCACGTTCGGGGCGGTGGTGCCGGCCAGCAGCAGGGCGCCGCCGGAAGTGCCGTTGACGACGCGGTACCAGGCGTTCATCGGGATCGAGAACATTGATCCTTTCTGCCATTCGAAGACGTGCTTCCTGGTATCGCCTTCCTGCCAGACTTCCGTGGTGCCGCGGCCTTCGACGACGAGGAAGATTTCCTCGTACATGTGCTTTTCCGGATTGAGCGCGCCGGCCGGCGGCACTTCGATCACATAGCAGCCCCATTTGCCTTCGGTGCCGTACAACTGGATGAAATGGCCCTTGCCGCCCTTGCGCTTCCATGGCACCAGCGGCAGGTTCTGCACTTTGCTGATGCCGATATCGCGGAATACCGGAATGCCTTCTTCCTCCATGAATGCATCGTAGGGCGTCGGCTTCTTGGCGAACTTGCCGAAGCCCGCCTTCTTGCTGCCCGCGGGCTCATGCCAGTGGGTTTGATCCTTGTCATGGGGCATTGCGTGTCTCCGAAATCGTTATTCTTTTGCAGCGAGTGTATATTTCACAAGCCGCCAAGTAAAATAACATTTCGGGAGACAAGCTATTCCTATTATTTATACCCCGGGATTTCGCCGGCCCTAGCGCTTGATGATCACATCGTTGAAGCTGTCTTCCCACTTTTGCCGGTTTTTCAGGGCGGTGGTGGAATCGATGAACGTGACCTTGGCGCCCTTGAGCGGCGACGCCACCTTGGTGTTGCTCGGCATATCGTCGATGCTGGCCATCACTTCCTGGCCGTCTTTCAGCATGAACTCATAGAACAGGCGCGCGGCGTTCGGATGCGGCGCATTCTTCAGCATGCCCACCGAGGTCGTGAACGCCAGCGCAGGTTCCAGCGCCAGCCAGTCCACGGGGGCGCCGCTGCGCTTGAGCTGGATGGCCTTGTACTGATACACGTTGAGCGCCATCGGCACCTCGCCGGCGGCGACCATATTGGCCAACAGCGAATGGCCGGTGCGAACGGAGAGATCGTTCTTGGCTTTCAACTGCCGGAAAAACGCCAGTCCGGAATCGCCGCCCAGGCTGTCCGCGACCACATGCAGCCAGATGGAATCGGTCGATTCGATGCCCAGCTTGCCCTTCCATTTCGGATCCTGCAGATCGCGATAGCTCTTGGGCAGATCCTCTTTCTTGATCAGATTGGTATTGTAGGCAAGCACATACAGCGTAATCTGGGCGATGGCCCACTGATGATGGGACGGCACGGCGCCGGGGACCAGATCGGGATAGGAAGGCGATTCCACCGGCGTCAGCATCTTTTCCTGCGACAGCGCTTCCATATTGTCCGTCTGTATCTGGGCCACATCGACCTTGTAGGTCTTGCCGTTCGCCTCGGTGACGATGCGCTGCAGAACGTTGTCGTCGCCGGAACGCCATACCACGACCTTGATGCCGTATTTGTCCTCGAAGCGCTTGATGACCTGCGCGGAGTCGCCCGGCGCCAGGCTGGTGTACCACGTCAGCGTGCCTTCCTTTTTCGCCGCCGCGATCAGCTGCGCCGGGTTATCCGTGTAAGGATCCGCCGATGCCGCCGTTGAAAACAGCGCGCCCAGCATCGACGCCAGCAATACCCCGTAAAACCCCGTATTTATTTTCATGTATTCCCCCCTGAAAAACGTAAAAAAACCTTACTCCAAACGCGCAATCGCCTGATCCGCCGTCATGACGTCGCCGAAGAAGAGCTGGAAATTGTTCAACGAGGCGGTGTGTTCCTCATCGTATCTGGTGGCGCAGCAGTCGGACAGCATGGCGACGCGGTAGTCCATCATCATCGCATCGCGGCCGGTCGATTCGCAGCAGACGTTGGTGGTGGTGCCCGCGATCAGCAGGAATTCGATGCCGTTCTCCCGCAGCACGTCGCGCAGATTGGAAGAGCATTCGATGATGGCGCTGAACATGATCTTGTGAATGCGGATGTCATTTGCCTCGACTTCCAGCGCCGGGAACAGCTTGAAGCCTTCCGCGTTCTCGTCAAGGCTGACCAGCCGCCGTTTCGCGACTTCCGCGGTGAGGCCGAAATTGTGATGCTTCTCCCAGTGTTCAAGCGCGCCCGTTGCCGTGGTCTGGATCCAGATGACCTTGCCGCCGGCCTCTCGCACTTTCTTGGCCATGAGATTGATCTTGGGGACGATATCGCGCGCCTGCGGCACTTCGGAAGGAAAGCCTTCGGCCACGAAATGGTTCTGCATATCGACCACGACCAGCGCGCAGGCGGCCGGGTTGATTGCCTCGATCGAAATAGGGCGTCCTTTACGGCGCAGCACGCGTTCCGCGACGGATGGGGTAATGACATAGTTTTGCATCTGGGTGTCCTCGTTATATTCGTTATGGTGTTCAATTGCGTGCGGTATCGGCTTAAGATGGCGCCAATGCCAGGTCGATGCCACGCAATCAAGTTTTACACTTGATGACGCGCAGCACCATATCTATTCGTTGTAAAAGCCATCTAATTTTTTGATTGATTGAAATTGCATCGCACAATCGCGGTGCGGTTGCCGCACCAAATTCTTGCTCCGATGACAAATCGATCCAACGCCGATACCGCTCCGTACCATGGCCTCAGCCTTGCCCACTTGTGGACATTCACCCACGTGGCGCAAACCGGCAGCGTGACGCAGAGCGCGGCCATGCTGTTTCGAACGCAGTCGGCGGTGACGCGCGCCATCCAGATCCTGGAATCGGAAGTCGGCGAGCCGCTATTCGAACGCCGTCCTTCCGGCATGCTGCTGACCCCTGTAGGACATTGCGCGCTGGCCAGGGCCAGGCGGGTCTTTTTCGAATTGGACGCATTGGCCCGCTGGTGCGCAGCGCAGGGCGCGCGCGCCTTTCCCAAAGGCAGCGTGCCGGCCTATCTGATGAACACCCGCCGGCTCGATTTGCTGGTGGCGCTGGCCAGGACGCAGCACATGCCGACCGCGGCCGCATCCGTGGGCATCACGCAATCGGCCGTGAGCGGAGCGGTCAAAGTGCTGGAAGCCGGCGCCGGCCTGAGCCTGTTCCAGCGCAGCGGCAGGGGCATCGTCCAGACGCCGCATGGCCAGGCCTTCGTGCTGCATGTGCGGCGCGCCCTGAACGAATTGCGGCTGGTGCGGGACGACATCGCCGCGCTGCAAGGCAATTTGCGCGGCACGGTGGTCATCGGCGCGCCGCCGTTGGCGCGCACGCTGATCCTGCCCAAGGCGATTGCCGGCGTCAGCGCGGCGTTTCCGGGCATTCGCATCTGCACCAATGAAAGCCCCTACGAAATATTGATGGCCGAATTGCGGGCCGGCGATCTCGACTTCATCCTGGGAGCCCTGCCGCCAGAACAGGAAGCGCCGGGCCTGATCAACGAATTGCTGTTTTACGATGACCTGGTGGTGGTCGCCCGCAAAAACCATCCGCTGGCGGCGCGCGCCAACCTGAGCATGAAAGCGCTGCAAACCGCCCGCTGGATCCTGCCGCGCAGCCATACGCCGGCGCGTCCCGTCATCGACGAGCTGTTCCGGCGCGAACATTTGCCGCCGCCGGCGCCCACCGTCGAATCCGTCGACACCACCGTATTGCGCGGCACCCTGGTCCATTCCGATATGATCGCCGCGGTCTCGGCGCAGCAACTGCATCTGGAGATCCTTTCAGGCGAACTGGTGGTGCTCGACGTGCGCATGTCCGGCACGCAACGCGCCATCGGCCTGCGGCGCAGGGAGGGCGCGCCGGCGCCGGCCGCGCAGGCCATGATGGAGGCGATCAGAAAAATCGTGGTGGAAATGGGGTTGGGATAGGACGCGGGGCGGGGCAGGGCGGGAAAGAGAAAGGAAGGGAACGGCGTTTTATTGCCTTGCCGGCGGAAGCGGCAAGTCAGTAACCGCTGCCGATGTTGGGTTTGCCTTTGTTGCTTTCCTTATCGTTGCTTTCCTTGTCGTTGCTCTCCCCGTCGTTGCTCTGTACATCCAGCTCGGGATCGGGCTCCACTTCAGGCGAGCGTATCGGCGCCTCCTTTTCGGGGGCGGGCTTGCCTTGCTGTTCCGGTGCGTTCTTCTGGGGTTTGGCGGTTTCCTTATTCGGGACATCGTTTTCATGCGGCTGGTTTGCCATGGCACTCTCCTTGAATGAGCTTCGATCGTAGCGGGCTGCCTCGGGAATGACCATCGGACAAGGAATTATTCGCGCGTAAGAATGGATGCGTCGGACGCCCGCGGAACTGTCCACGCCTCTGAAGCGCGTCCTCCCGTGATCTTTCGTTTCCGACAGCGCCGGCCTACGCCGCATTGCGGCAAGCGGCGATAGTGGCCGCCATGCGCCGCGCGATACGATGGCGACGCGGCTTTCAATCATTGAAACGCATCCGATGCGCAAGGGCGATTCGATCATGCCCTTGCGCCATATTCATTTTCAAGGAGACAGTCATGAAGCAAACAATCGCAACTATCGTTGTTGCAGCAGCGGTGTGCGCAGCCGCGCCGATGAGCTATGGCCAAAGTTACGGCGGCTCGGGCAGCACGGGTTCGGGCAGCAGCGCCACCAGCGGCCAATCGTCCGGAACGGGAAGCGCAACGGATTCCAAAAATTCCAGAAATAAAGCCAAAAAGAATAATAGCGGCACCGGAAATACATCGGGCGGCTCAAGCGGCGGCAGTTCGTCGGGCGGCTCTTCGGCCAATGGCGCCAATACCGGCAGCGGCGCCGGCGGCATGAGCTCCGGCAGCGGCATGACCGGCGGCAACGGCGCCGGCGGACAAGGGGCCACCGGCAGCGGCGCGAGCTCGGGCAGCGGATCGTCAGGCAGCGGCCGCTGATCGTTGGTCCCGGCCGCCTATCAAAGCGGCCAGCCGCCGATGATGATATGCCGCCCGGTCGATGGCATAGGCGGCGGCCGCTTTTCTGACCTGTTCCCGATCCCCTCTGAAAAACTGGGTTTCCGATACGCATTCGCATGACCGGCCGTTTGACATGCTCCACGCAAAACAGACGGTGCCGGGCGGAATGCCGTCCTTGCTTTCAGGGCCGGCCACGCCGGTATTGGCGATCGCGAAGTTGGCGCTGGAAATCTTCAGGGCGCCGCATGCCATTTCCTGCGCGACCTGTTCGCTGGTCAGGCCGAAACGCCGGATGCTCCCGTCATTCACACCCAGCAGTTGGCATTTTTCCGCCGGCGAGTAAGTCACCAGGCCGCCTTCGAGCCACTCGGCGCAACCTTCCAGCCCGCCCAGCAGTGAGGCCACCAATCCGGCCGTACAGGACTCGGCCGTCATCAGTTTCAAGTTGTTCTGTTTCGCATAATCGGAAAACTGTTCGAGATTTGCCATTATTGTCCTCCGGGTCTCATGGATGTTTTCTAATGGGGGATAGTTGGGATAGTCAGTTGTCTTTCCGTTGCCGGCGTCGCCGGCAAATGCACCATCCTGAAATAATCGATGGTATCGCTCAAGCCTTTTTGCATGGAAATCCTGGGTTCCCAGCCGAGGCGGTCGCGCGCCAGATCGATATTCGGACGCCGCCGCGCCGGATCGTCCATGGGAAGCGGCAGGAACCGCAAGGTGGAACGGGAATCGCACAGCGCGATGATGGTTTGCGCCAGTTGCAGCATGCTGCATTCGACCGGATTGCCGATATTGACCGGCCCGCAGAAATGGTCCGGGCTGCGCATGAGCCGATGAAAGCCGTCGATCAGGTCGTCGACGTAACAGAAGGAGCGCGTCTGCCGGCCGTCGCCATGGATGGTGATCGGCTGGCCGGCCAGCGCCTGCATGATGAAATTGGAAACCACGCGGCCGTCGTTCGGATGCATGCGCGGGCCATAGGTATTGAAGATGCGCGCGATCTTGACCTGCACGCCGTGCTGGCGGTGGTAATCCATGAACAGCGTTTCGGCGCAGCGTTTGCCCTCGTCGTAGCAGGAGCGCAGGCCGATCGGGTTGACGTTGCCGCAATACCCTTCGATTTGCGGATGAATCTCAGGATCGCCGTACACTTCGCTGGTGGAAGCCTGCAGGATTTTGGCCTTGACGCGCTTCGCCAGCCCCAGCATGTTGATCGCGCCGTGGACGTTGGTCTTGGTGGTCTGCACCGGATCCAGCTGGTAATGCACGGGCGAGGCCGGGCAGGCCAGGTTATAGATTTCGTCGACCTCCACATACAGCGGAAAAGTGATGTCATGACGCAGCAGTTCGAAAGTGGGATGGCCGAGCAGATGGGCGATGTTGCGTTTGCTGCCGGTATAGAAATTATCCACGCACAGCACGTCGTGCCCTTGCGCTATCAGTGAATCGCACAGATGCGAGCCGAGGAAGCCGGCGCCGCCGGTCACCAGAATGCGTTTGCAATATCGCTCTTTCATGGTTTCGCCTCCGTATGGATTTCGCCTTCGCATGCAGCGCGGCCCGCTTCATGCGCTCCCGCGCATCAGCCCGTGTTTTTCCAGCAGGAAAGGGCCGATGGCCAGCACGTCCAGCGGCGTGGTGCAAAACGATTCGAGCGCGTCGCGCGGTGTGCAGACGATCGGCTCGCCGCGGGTATTGAAGGAGGTATTGATCAATACCGGCACGCCGGTGCGCGCCGCGAAGGCCTGCAGCAGATCGTAATAGGCGGGATGTTGCGCGCGGTTGATGGTCTGCACCCGCGCGGTGCCGTCGACATGGCGCACCGCAGGGATGCGTTCGGCCTTGTCGGGCCGCACGTCATAGACGAACAGCATGAAGGGCGAGACATCGCCGTCGACAAACCATTCGGCCGCCTGTTCTTCGAGCACCACCGGCGCCACCGGCCGGAAGTCTTCGCGGTCCTTGATCTGGTTCAAATGGCCTTGCATCTCGGGATCGATGGGGGAGGCGAGAATCGAGCGCGCGCCGAGCGAGCGCGGACCGAATTCCATGCGGCCCTGGAACCAGCCCACCACTTTGTTTTGCGCCAGCAGCTCGGCAGTGGCCTGCGCGATATCGGGCACGCGGCGGTAAGGCAGCCGCGATTCGCGCAATTGCCGTTCGATCGCCTCGTCGTCATAAGCCGGGCCGAGGAAGACGTCATCCATTTGCCAGCGCCGGCTGCGATCCGCGCGCTGTTGCAGATCGACCCACAATGCGGCGCCAAGGGAGGTGCCGGAATCTCCCGCGGCAGGCTGCACCCATACGCGTTCGAACGGACCGCGATCACGCAGCCTGGCATTCATGACGCAGTTCAGTCCGACGCCGCCTGCCATGGCCAGATCGGCCATGCCGGTTTCGCCGTGCAGCCAGCCGGCCATCTGCAAAACGGTTTCTTCCAGCACCGCCTGCAAGGAATGGGCGATGTCCATGTGCTGCTGTTCCAGCCTGGCGCCGCGCTGCCGGCGCGGCCCGAATGCGTCGCGCCAGTCGGCTTTGGCGACCGAATAGGCGCCTTCGCCTTCATATTTGACCAGCTCGCGCAGGCGCGGCAAAAACGCCGGTTTGCCGTAGGACGCCAGCGCCATGACCTTGTATTCGTCCGAAGAGCGCAAGAAGCCGAGATGTTCGGTGATCTCTTCATACAGCAGCCCGAGCGATTGCGGATAATCGATCTGCTTGAGCCTGCGGTATTGGCCGCCCCGGAAGACGCCATAGCTGGTGGTGGCGCGTTCGCCGCGGCCGTCGATGGTCAGCACCGCGCATTCCGCAAAAGGCGCCGCCAGGAACGCGCTCGCTTCATGCGCCAGATGGTGTTCGATGAAATGCCAGCGGTAGGGCGCGGGACCGTCGGCGCGGCCGTTGCCGTTATTCTTGAGGAAGCGCCGCTGCAGATGATGCGGCGCGCCGTCGGCCAATTGACGCGGTGCGTTGACGACGTAAGACAGCGCCAGCGGCTCCCACGGCGCGTCCCATTCGCCGTCGCGCTCGAACGCCGCGGACGGTTCAAGCGGCAGCGCGATGGACGCCTCGCGGCGGCGCTCGCCGAGCTGCAATGCAGGATCATAGGAGTAGGCCACGTGCGCCACGTCCGACAGCGCAATGTCCGCTTGCGCGAGGCAATAATCGATCGCATGAAAAGGCAATTGCCAGACCGTGAAGGGAAGCGGCCGCTTGCCGTGCTTGATCCGGGTAAAGCGTTCTTCTTCGGCGGCCGCGACGACGACGCCATCCTTGACCAGGCAGGCAGAGCAGTCATGGAAGGCGGCATTGATGCCAAGCGTATACATTTTCGGTTTCCTGTAACTGTGCCGTTCGCGCAAGCCCGCATGCAAGCGCTGCCGGGCCGTTACGATAAGACTGGCCTCCCTTGAAAAGTTCAGTCGCGCGGGCGCTGCGGCGATGCGTTGCAAATGCCGGAACTAAGACGGCGCCGCGCTCATCGAATCGCGTATCGATTGCAGCCCTGCATATTTTTTTCAGGATTGATTTCCATGGATCCATCGGCCTCCCTTCCGGCGGGATGTTCGCGGTGAACGCCGCATTTTCCGGCGGCAAACTATTGGTGTTTTCGCCGCATATGGACGATGCCGTATTGTCCTGCGGCGAACTGATCGCGCAGCATCCGGAGACGTGCGTGGTCACGGTGTTCGCCGCCGCGCCGCCCGGCTTTTCGCGCCTGACCGACTGGGACGCCGCATCCGGATTCCGTGATGCGCGCCAAGCGATCGAATGCCGCCGCCGCGAAGACGGCCGGGCCTTGTCCCTGCTTGCGGCGCGTCCGGCATGGCTGGACTTTTGCGATGCCCAATATGAGGCCACGCCGACGCTGCCTTGTCTGACGGCGGCTTTGCTGCAGGTGCTGCGCGCGCATGCGCCGGATACCGTACTGTTGCCGGCCGGCCTGTTTCATTCCGATCATGTGCTGCTGCATCGCGCGCTGCTGTCGGCGCGGCGCGCCAAGCGGTCTGCGGCAGGGTCCGCGCCGACAGCCTGGCTGATGTATGAAGACGCCCTGTACCGACGCATTCGCGGTTTGCTGCAACGCCGGCTGGCGGCGCTGGCGCGCGCCGGCGTTGGCGCCACGCCGCTGGCGTTCGAGCAGCGCGACGATGCGCGCTCGCGCAAGCGCACCGCACTGGCATGCTACGCCAGCCAGCTGCATGCATTGGATGCGGCCGCCAATGGCCATGACGATGCCTACGCGCCGGAGCGCTACTGGCGCCTGGATAACGACGCCGATAACGACAGCGACAGCGACAGCAACCGCGATGAGCCGGCGTCATGAACGCGCGTTGGGAAGACCCGCTGCCGCAGCGAATCACCGTCGTGGTCCTGACGCACAACCGCGCCGATGAATTGCGGCGCACCCTGGAGCGCATGCTGGCCCTGCCGCTGCAACCGCTGATCATGGTGGTCGACAACGGCTCGGCCGACGGCACCGGCGAACTCATGAAATCGCGCTTTCCTTACATCAGATTGATCACGCTGCCGCGCAATATCGGCGCCGCGGCGCGCAACGCGGGCGTACGCCTGGCCGATACGGATTACGTCGCGTTTTGCGATGACGATACCTGGTGGGCCGGCGGTTCGCTGGAACGGGCGGTTGCGCTGCTGGATGCGCATCCGGATCTGGCGGTGTTGTGCGCGCGCGTGCTGGTCGGCCCGGAAGAAAGGGAAGACCCGACCTGCGCCGGCATGGCGGCCAGCCCGCTGCCGAGCGAGGGTTTGCCGGGGCCGGCGCTGCTCGGCTTTATGGCGGGCGCGTCGGTATTTCGCCGCAGCGCATTCCTGGAAGCCGGCGGCTATGAACCGAAGCTCTTCATCGGCGGCGAGGAAACCTTGCTGACGCTGGATCTCGCGGCGCGCGGCTGGCGTCTGGCATATATCCCGCAGATGACGGTGCACCACTATCCGTCGTTGCAACGCGATAGCGGCAGCCGCCGCAAATATCTGGCGCGCAATGCATTGTGGGTGTGCTGGATGCGGCTGCCCTTATCGGTCGCACTGGTCCAGACCTGGCGCATTCTCGGGGCCGCGCGCCGCGACGGCGTATTGGGCGCCGGTTTGGCGGCGGCGCTGCGCGGCCTGCCTTGGGTCATGCGGCGGCGCAAGGTGGTGCCGCCCGCGGTTGCGCATCAGTATCGAATTTTGCATGGATGATGCGCCGGCAAGCATGCATCGGCGCCGCTCTCCCGCAACAGGCTGCGCACCGCCGCGACGACCTGCGCAGGCTCCACTTTATGCAGGCAATCGTGATGCCCCTGCGGACAGATGCTTTTGTAGCAGAAGCGGCATGGCACGTCATGGAACAGTACGCGGTTCCTCACCTGCCATGGCGTGTGCTGCGGATTGGTCAGCGCATACAGGTCGACCACAGGCGTGCCGATCGCCGCCGCGATATGGGCCGGGCCGCTGTTGTTCGACACCAGGACGGGCGCCAGCGCAATGGCCGCGCCCAGCCCGCCCAGATCGAGTTCGCCGGCCAGCGATTTCACGGTCGCCGGCAATGCCGTTCCGGCCGCATCGATAATGGCGGCGATCACGCGCGCGTCGCCGGTGTCTCCCGCCAATGCCACATCGACCCCGAGTTCATCGGCCAGCATGGCGATCACGCGCGACCAGTGCGCGGCCGGATAGCGGCGCGACGCCGCCGTGGCGCCGGGATGCAGGAGCACCCATGGCCGCTCGACGCCGATCCGGTGCGCCGCCAGCCTGCGCCGCATCCATGCCAAATCCTCATCGCGCACCGCAAAGGACATGCGTTCGCTGTCGGGGATGCAGCCGATGCTTGCCGCCAGATCCAGTTGGCGCCGCACCTCATGGCGGATGCCGTGTTCCGGCTCGGGTTCGGGAATCCAGCCGGTCAGCATCCGATAGGGGTTTTCGCGGCAATGCGCCAGCCGCAACGGGATATCGGCGAGATAGCAGAGCAGCGCCGCCGGCAGCGGGCTTTGGCTGTAGGCGGTAAAGATCACGGCGGCGTCGAAAGCCCGTTCCTTCAATGCGCGCGCGATGGCCAGCTCTTCCTCGGCGCCATGCGGCGCGCTGTTTTTCATCCACGGCGCCGCATACGTCAGCACGGCATCGATTTCCGGAACGAACGGCGCGACGGCGGCGCCGCTGCGCGAGGCAAGCAGCGTGATGCGGCGGCCGGGAGCGGATTGGCGGATGGCGCGCATGGCGGGCGTGCACATCAGGACATCGCCCATATTGTCGAGCCGCACGCACAGGATGTTGGCGGCGCGCGCCCAATCGGCGCCGCTCATCGCGTCCGCCATGCGGGCGGGCGATGCCGCCGGCCGCGTTCGCGTTCGCCATATCGGTCGTACGCGTCTGCCAGCAAAGCGGCGGCATGCAAATCCGTCGCGATCAGATCGGGCATGCGGAGCGACGACAGCATCCATTCCGTTTCATTGCCATTGTCGATCAGTACGGTCTTGCAGCCGGCGCGCCGGCCGGCTTCGGCGTCGTCCAGGATATCGCCGATCATCCACGACCGGGACAGGTCCACATTGTGTTCGGCCGCCGCCCGCAGCAGCATGCCGGGCAAGGGTTTGCGGCAATCGCAGGCGCGCGCATAAGGCGCCGTTGCGCCGTCCGGATGGTGCGGGCAATAATAATAGCCGTGGACTTGCACACCTTCGCGCGCCAGCAGCAGATCCAGGCGCCGCCAAACGCCGGCCAGCGCGCTTTCGGCGAAGCGGCCCAGCGCCACGCCGGACTGATTGCTGACCACCAGCAGCAGATAGCCGCGTTCGGCGAACAGGCGCAAACCGGCGCCGGCCTGGTGCGACAAGGCGATCAGGCGCGGATCGGTGTTATGCGGCACGTCGTCGATCAAGGTGCCGTCCTTGTCGAGAAACACGGCTTTTGCCTTGGCGTTCACGGGCGTTCCCTCGTCGCCTCAGGGCCAGGATGTTTCCTGCATCGGCAACACCGTGATTTCCGCCACTACCGATTCCGGCAGCAGCAGCACCGCCTTGATGGCGCGCGCCACTTCCATCGGATCCTGCAGTTTGGCGGGGTCGATATCGGGGAAGCGATCCAGCAGGAAGGGCGTGCGCATGCCGCCGACGATTGCCGCCGTAACCTTGATGCCGTGCGGCCGCAGTTCCGCATGCATGGCATGCGACAGGCCCAGCAGGCCCCATTTGCTGGCGTGGTAGGCCGAGGCATTGGGCCAGGCCCGCTTGGCGGCGGTGGAGGTGATGTTGACGATGTGGCCGCCGCCGGTTTGCTTCATGCGTTCGGACGCGAATTTGGTGAGGAAGAAGGGACCGTTCAGATTGGTATCGATCACGCGCAGCCAGTCGGCCGGCGTCAGTTCGGCCATCGGCAGCGTCATGTCGGTGCCGGCGTTATTGATGAGCACATCGATGCGGCCCAGTTGCGCGACGGTGTCGGCGACGGCTTGCTCCGCCGCGGCCGGATCGCCGACATCGAAACCGATCGCGCCGATGCGGCCGCTGCTGCCGTGCAGGGATTGCGCCAGCGCCTCGGCCTTGTCTGCATGCAAATCGCCGGCCATGATGTCGGCGCCGGCATCGGCCAGCAGCCGGCATAGCGCAGCGCCGAGGCCGCTGGCGCCGCCGGTGACCAGGATCGCCTTGCCGGCCAGGCTGCGGTCTTTTGCTTGCGGGGATTCGTTCGCGGGCATAAGGCGTTTCCAGGGTTCTAGTTGAGTTGCGAGAATTGCGCGTTTGCCTGCAGCCGATAAGGCAATGCAATTTCGGTCCGGGTGTCGTCGACCACTTTTTCATATACCGCGGCGATGCGTTCGGCCACGCTGTGCCAGGTATACAAGCGATGGGCATGGCGCCATCCTTCTTCGCCAAGCTGCCGCGCATGCGCCGGATTCCGGTGCAGCAGGGCCAGCCGGTCGGCCAGCGCCCGCGGCTGTTTGGGCGGCACCAGATAGCCGGTGACGCCTTCCAGGACGGTGGTCTTGATGCCGCCCACCGCCGCGCCCACCACCGGCGTGGCGCACGCCATCGCTTCCAGCGGCGTGATGCCGAACGGTTCGTACCACGGGGTGGTGACGAAGACATCGGCCGCGCTGTAGTAGGCGCGCAATTCGCCGCGCGCCTTCTGCCCGACGAAATCGGTGCGATGGCGCAAGCCGAGCGATGCCGACAGCGCCATCAGTCTTTGCAGTTCCGGCGAGTCCAATCCGCCTTGCGGCGCTTCGCCGCCGACCACCAGCAGGCGCGCATCGATGCCGTGGCGGTCGCGCAGCACGGCCATGCTTTCGATCACATTGTCGACGCCCTTGCGCGGCACCATCCTGCCCAATTGCAGGACCACGAATTCGTTCGCCGGCAATCCGAGACGGCGGCGCGCCTGTTTGCGCAGCGGCCACAGTTCTTCCGGATTGAAGCCGCACGGCACGATGTCGATGCGGGCCGGGTCGGCGCCGTAGAGCTGTTCCATGTCGAGCCGGTCCTGCGGGCATTCGGCGATGATGCGGTCGGCGTTGCGCATCAGGCGCTGTTCGATCGCACTGCGTTCTTCGGGGAAGCCGTCGGCGGCGCCCTGCGACAGGCGCCTGACCAGCCCCAGCGCGTGAAAGGTAATGACATACGGCACATCCATGGCGCGTTTGAATTGCTCCGCAACTATTCCCGACATGAAGAAATTGGCATGGACGACATCGTAGGAAATTTTCCGGCGGCGCGCGAAATTCGTCATGAAGTCCGCGAATTCATTCATATAAGGCAGTATCCGTTCCTTCGGCACATAGTTGGCCGGACCGGCGGGAACGTTGATGACGCGGATATTGCGCTGCCAGTGCACCACCTGCTTGTGCGAAGTGCAGTCGCGCCGGGTGAAGACATCCACTTCATAGCCGAGCTTGGCCAACTGGCAGGCGAGCTGGGCCACATAGACATTCTGTCCGCCGCAATCGATGCTTCCGGGGGCCGCCAGCGGAGAGGCGTGATCGCTTATCAAGGCAATTTTCAGCACCATTGCAGCCTCCTTTCGGCGCGGTCCGGTTCAGGCCGCATGCGCGGCGCCGCGATTCCGGTCACTTCCATGAATGCGGCATTCCAGTCGTCGACAAAGCGGCGTATGCCGAAACGCGCCAGGGCACGCCGCCGGCCCTGCTCGCCGAGTTGGCGGGCGAGGGCGGGATGGCGAAGCAGTGTCTGCATTTTTTCTGTCAGGGCGCCGATATCGGTATCGGCATAGCCGGAGCGGCCGTCTTCAATCACGGTGGCCATCTCGGTCGTCGCCAGTGCAACGACCGGCATGCCGATCATCATGGCTTCGATGACTGCCAGCCCAAGGCTGGTGTAGCGGACCGGATGGAAAAAGAGGCGGTAGTCGGCCATGAAGGCCGGCAATTGCGCATGCCGGATTTCGCCCAGTCCGCCCATGGCCTGCGCATCCATGCCGACCAGATCAAGCGGCACTTGCCTGCCCGCTTCGGCAAAAATGTCCTTGCCGAGGCGGCGGCCGCGCAGGGCGAGGTTATTGATGACGACCAGCCCGCGTTCAAGTCCACCCCGGTAGGCCACATTCTCCGGAACGATCACGCCATGTTCAATGACCTTCACCGGCGTGCGGCCGTTGTCCCACATCAGCGCATTGAAGGGCGTGACATGCACCAGCAGGACATCGTCCGCGTCGACCGGATGGCGCATGTCTGTCGGATGTTCGCGCGGGGTATCGTGTTCAATATAGATGCGCGGCAGGCGGCGCTGGGCCGGCGTCAGGAAGGCGAACTGGTCATCGAAATATTGATGATCGTCTTGAAAAACGATGCAGTCGAACTGCCGGTTTTTAATCTCGTCGACCGGCATGTCGATGACATTCGGTCCCCATGGGATATGCCCGCAGCGGCCGCCGTATCCGGATGGGCGGCCCGGCTTGGACGCTATATAAAAGCGATGCGGCGCCTGGCTCAGATAATAAAGATAGCTGCCATGCGTATGCCAGGTAAGAATATTCAAAGACCGCATTTTTTTCTTTCAAGTCGTTGCTGGAACGGCGAATCGTGCTGAAATTTCTGCGGCGCCTGTCTGCATTGTTCTTCTCGATTGCGAAATTCATAATTTGTTCCGTCATGCGAACGGCACCCGGAATCGCATCGCGCCTACCATCCGCCAGTACAAGGCGCACGGCGGAATCAGCGCGGAAGTAATGATCATTTCTCCTACATGCGAAAGAGACTTTGATGTGCCGCGCAAGCGTTTCAGGCAAAAGCGCGCGGTCAAAAAAAGCCAGCATGCGGCCGCGGTCAAGGCCAATGACGCATGGCCGACGGCCAGTGCGGCAATGGCCGTCAGCAGGAGCGCGACGATGGCGTAGTAATCCCAGCGCGCGCGGCGGCGGATTCTTTGCCGGTAAAGCCGCGGATGTTTTTTGTACAGCAGCGCGTCGAACAGAATTTTTTTCTGCTGCGCAATACTCACGCCCCAAGGCGCGGGCCTTACCGGATGCACCACCAGTGCGCGCGGTGCGCGGACAATCTTCACGTTGTCCTCAAGCAAGCGGAAATGCAGATCGCTGTCTTCGCGCCAGGCCAGCCGGAAGCGTTCATCGAAGCCGCCGATTCTTTCCAGGATGGTTTTGCGGCACAGGCAATTGGCGGTAACGAATTCGGCTTTTTCCAAGCCTTTGGCGTCGCGTTCGTAGTCCGTAGGAATGGCGGGCAGCGGCATCGAAATGCGTCCGCATACGGCGCCGGCATCGGCCCTCAGCGCGGCCAGGCCGTTTTCCAGCCATTGCGGATCGGGCACCGTGTCGTCGTCGGTGAATGCGATGACGGCGCTGCGCGCCGCGCGCCAGCCCAGATTGCGCGCGGCGGCCGGACCGTGCGCGCCATGATTGGGCAGATAAATGATGGAAGGCGCGGCGCCGCTGTCCCATTGCGCCACGATGTCGGCTGTCCGGCGATGCGGCCGGTCATCGACGATGACGATTTCATAGCGCGCCGGCGCCAGGGTCTGGCGGCACAATGCTTGCAGGCAACGGTTGAGCAGTTCAGGCCGGCCGCAGGTGGGAACCACCACCGAAACCGCATAGTCATTCATATGCACTCCAGTCGATAGGCGTCCATCGGAATTGGCGTGTTCGATTTTTTTATAAACTGTTTAGTTCCGATGGCGGCCGCGGCCGCGCACCAGGAGAAAATATTGAGCGATGGGCTTCCTCTTTTATTACAGCTCGCGCCGAAAAGCGTTCTGGTTTTTCGAGCGCTCCAATTGGGAGACATGTTGTGCGCGGTGCCTGCCTTCAGGGCCTTGCGCGCCGCGGTGCCGCGTGCCCGGATCGCGCTGGTCGGGCTGCCGTGGGCCAGCCAGTTCGCGGCCCGCTTCAGCGATTACATCGACGAGTTCTACGCCTTCCCCGGCCATCCCGCATTGCCCGAACAGCCCGTGCGGCAAGATTTGCTGGACGGCTTTTACGAATCGATGCGCTCGCGCAAATTTGCGCTGGCCTTGCAAATGCACGGCAGCGGCGAGATCAGCAACGGCATCGTCAGAGCGTTTGGCGCGCATGTTGCCGCGGGGCATGCCGCACATGGCTTGATCGGCGACGGCCGTTTTCATTGCTTTGCCTATCCGGAAACCGGGCCGGAGCCATTGCGCCTGCTGGGATTGACGGCAGCGTTGGGCGCGCCGCCGGCCGGCACGCAACTGGAATTTCCGCTGACGGCGGAAGACGAGGACGAACTGGCGCGCAGCGGCCTGGCCGCCGGCCTCGCGCCGGGCGCTTATGCCTGCATTCATCCGGGGGCCAGGAATCGGGAGAAATGCTGGCCGCCGCAACGTTTCGCCGAAATCGCCGACCGCCTGGCACTGGAATTCGGATTGAGCATCGTGATTACCGGCTCCGGGCAGGAAGCCGATCTGGCCGGCGCGGTGATCGGCCATATGAAAATGCCTGCGGTCAATGCCGCCGCGCCAATTTCGATCGGCGCCATGGCGGCGCTGATGCGCGATGCCCGTCTGCTGGTGTGCAACGATACCGGCGTGTCCCATATCGCCGCCGCGCTGGAATTGAAAAGCGTGGTGATCTTCAATAACGCCGACATGGACCGCTGGGCGCCGCTCGACAATCGCCTGCATCGCTGCATCCGGGATCCGGCCGGCGAATACGCAAATGAAGTTCTCGCGCTGGCGCGCATGGTATTGACGCAGGCCGAGTGGCGCTAGGCCTGCCCGCCATGAACGCAATTCATCAAGCGCCGCGGCCGCTGCCGTGCAGATAGGGATTGAGGGCGGGATCGTTATACATCTTGAATTGGCGGTAGAGCTTGAAATAGGCGCGTCCGGCGGCGGCCTCGGCCAATAGATCGTCGAGGCAGGAAGCAAGGTCGCGCCGTTGGATGAACAGGCGCTGCAGCTTGGCGCGGCAGGTTTCGATATGGTCGGCGTCGACGTCGTCGCGCTCGGTCTGCAAGCGCATATGGAAGATCTTGAGCGAGAGGATGGAAAGGCGGTCGATCATGGCGCCTGCCGTTTCGCTGTTCAGGCGCGCATCGGCGGCGTGCGGCACCGCGCTCAGCTCGGTGAGAATCGCCTTGTCGATGGCTTCGATCGCGTCATTGCGTTTCTGGTTGTATTTGTCGATCAGGCGTTTGCTGGCCGCTATCTCGGCAGGATCGACGTCGGTCCGGCGCGCCTTGTCTTCTTCGTGCCACAAGCGCCGGTTGTAATGATGGTTGGCCTTGATCCAGAACCATGCATCGGTCGGACCGGCATCCTCGGGATCGCTTGATTCGCTGCTGCTGAGCGCAAAGGAATGAAAGCGGGTGATCGATGAGCCGTCGAGTTCTTTCAGCATCGCATTTTCCTTTGGGCGTTATTGTTCCGTTTCACGATGGGGCGCTCTGCCTTGCAAGGCCAGTTCGATGTTGAACAAGCGTTCGTTGAGAATGCTGGTCTGCAGGAAAAGCGCTTCGACGATCGCTTTGGGTCCCGGCTCAAGTTCCTGGTTTTTTAATTGTTCGAAGCGAAGGAGCTTTTCGCGCAATACGTTCGACATATTGCCTCCAAATACCGTTACGACCTCTTGCCCACACCTGAGTTCATCGCCTGTATCGGCGGCTCTCGCACTGACAGCGCCGACAGAATTTTCTTACCGGATTAAGGCGACCGCGCCGATGGCGAAGAAAGGGCGAGTCGATAAGCTGATAGGCATTCGAAAATGCGTGTCGCATTCCACTCGTCCGAAAGGTATTTATCATGGCCATCGAAGACAAACTCCCTACTCGTGAAAATCCCAGCCCCGCGCAAAGCGCCTCGGACGCCACCACCAAACCGCCGGCAAATGAAAACCGCGTCGAGGCCCGGGAAACCGACACGGATGTGCCGAACAAGGAGATTGCGAAACCGGAGATGACTGTCACCGACAAGGATGGCGTTCCGGTGCCGAATCCCGATGAAGCGCAGGCGGTGGCGGAAGGGCGGTCGGCGCAGAGCGATGGATGAGGCTTTCGCTTTGTATCGGAGATTCGATCATAAAAAAAACGCACTCAATTGAGTGCGTGATTATCAGGGTGCGGGGAGCCGGAATCGAACCGGCATTACACGAGATGCTGTCTTCACTCCTTGGCTAGCAACTCGATATAGTTTTGATAGCCGAAGCTACGATTTTTACGCTGCCCGCTCATTTCTGTCACGATGCCCAATTCGGCAAGCAGCTTGATCGCCGCGTTTGCGGTTGGGAAGCTGGTTTCAAGGTGATGGCGCGCGAGCTCGACGGTAAAGCGCGGCATTACCGGCAGCATTTCAAACAGCCGGTGGACGACGGGGCCGGCTTTTGGCGAATCGAGCAAACGGCGGCGGTCGGCCGCTACCAGCGTCGCTACTTCTACAATGCTGCGTTCGGCATCCCCGGCGGCTTGCGTCACACCTTCAAGGAAGAATTCAATCCAGGCCTCCCAATTGCCGTCGGTCCGAATGGCGGACAGCAGGCGGTAATACTCATTCTGATGACGTTTCAGATAGCCGCTCAAATAAAGTAACGGTTCCTTCAAGAGACCCCAATGTTCCAGCAGGGCTGTGATCAGCAAGCGGCCGATACGGCCGTTCCCATCGAGAAACGGATGAATGGTTTCGAACTGTGCGTGCAATAGCGCGATACTGACCAGAGGCGGCAGCGGCGCAGGCTCGGCGTGAATGAAGCGTTCCAGATCGGCCAACAAATCAGCAATGCGATCTGGCGGAGGCGGCACAAAGACGGCATTGCCCGGACGGCTGCCGCCTATCCAGTTTTGCGACCGGCGCAATTCTCCTGGCTGTTTGTTGGCGCCGCGCGCGCCGGTAAGCAGAATGCGATGGGCGTCGCAGATCAGGCGCGCGCTCAACGGCAGTCCATTGGCATCGCGCAGATTCTCGCGCACCATGCGGAAGGCCTGAATGTAATTGGTGATTTCTTCGATATCGTCGCGGTTGGTGATTTTCAGGCCTGCCTCTTGGTCGAAGAGGTCGCTCAAGTCCGCTTGTATGCCTTCCATCTGGGAAGTGAGCAGGGCCTCTTTACGGATGGCGCTATACAACAGCCAGTCGACGGACGGCGCCATGCTGGATACAGCCGAGAGGCGGGCAAGCGCGAGTTCCGCCAGTCTATTCGGGCGTTTATACATCTCCAGAGCCAGCGGCGGGTCGGCCGGCGGCAGCGGATTTGGCACGAAGGCGCGGACGGTTTCGTCGTAGGTGGTGGTGCTGACGTAGGTGCCGGCGGAACGGGGAATTTTAAAGCTTTCTTTAATATGATGGTTTATATTAAAGAATTCTTTAATATGATGGCAAGGTATTAAAGGATTGTTTAATTTTCCAGAGCGTATGTAGGTGGTTGAGTGGCACCTTTCACTGCAACCATTGCGCAACACCGTGATGTCCTGAACACGTACCGCGGTGATGCTTGCTAAAGCTATAACTGCCATCGCGGCATTTGGCGCTTGCGCCTTCCGGCACCTTGCTGCCTAAGCTCTTCGATGGTGAATGGACTGATTGACCACTCTTGTTCTTGTAATGGCCGTGAGACGTGAGTTGGCCTTCATTCGGTTCGATGTTATTGGCGGCCAGTGACGGAAGGGCAAAACCTATGCAGAGAAATAGTAAAGCAGCGGCTATAGTTTTCATTTTTATTATATTTTTGCAATATTTTATAAGCATCAGAATGCTGATGCGGCCTTAAATCGTAGCCTAGCATATTAGCTATGAGCAGAGCATATGCCGGAACATGGCTGAGTGGGAGTTCGCCGCTGATGTCCGCGCGCAAAAGCTGAATCGGTAAAGGTTGGGTAAAAGTATTTTGCTTGCCAGCATTGCAGTTACTGGTTAACAATGGCCAAGGATCGGCAATAATAGGCAATAAAAAACCCTTCGCTCCATGAGAGTCAAAGGGTTCATGTCGTACTTTGGTGTTGCTTGTCATTCATCTGGTGCCGGGAGCCGGAATCGAACCGGCACGCCTTTCAGCGCGGGATTTTGAGTCCCGTGCGTCTACCTATTCCGCCATCCCGGCAACGCGTCGGCTATTATCGCTGATTTCGCAGGCCGCAGCAATACAAACATCACTAAAGAATCGGGCCACACCCGCAAACCATCCCCGCTTTACGGAAACGCTTCCGCGCAAGTCTGTATCTTCCCCAGGTCCGAGCCGTCGTAGCCGGCCAGTCCGTCCACCACTTTCCGAAACGATTCCGATTGCAATATATCGACCACCGGGCGCACCAGCGGATCGCTTAGCGCGCTGTTTTTGATCGCGAAGAAATAGCGCTCGCGGATCAGCGGGATGAAGTCCAGTCCGAATCGATGCGCGGCAGTCTGCACGCCGAAGCCGACGTCGGCCATGCCGCTGGCGATGAATGCGGCCACGGCGGAATGCGTGAACTCGGCGGTGTCGAAGCCGGCGATTTTCTTGGTGGGAATGCCGGCGTCGGCCAGCATCAGTTCCAGCAGCATGCGCGTGCCGGAGCCGTTCTGGCGGCCGACGAAATGCAGGTCGCTGCGCAGCAGATCGGTCAAGCCCCTGATCTTTTTCGGATTCCCGGGCGCGGCGAACAGGCCCTGGCTGCGCACGGCCAGATGGATCAGGCGGTCGCCGCGTTTGTTCAGCCACTTTCTGTAATGCGCGAAAGCCGGCTTTTCGAATTTTCCCAACGGCACATGGAAACCCGCCAGATCGCATTCGCCGCGCGCGAAGGCGGCGACGGCGTCGGTGCTGTGGCGGTAGCGCAAATCCAGCGGCTGGTGCGAGGCGTTGATTTGCTTGAGCAGTTCCGCCACCGCAAATCCATGGCTGGCGTTGATGCGCACGGTTTTCGATTTGCCTTCGACCAGGGTGCCGAGCTCGGTTTCCAGTTCGGACGCCAGGCTTTCCAGCGTGGGCGAGAGGCGGGCAGCGATCAGGCGGTCGGCCCAGATCAGCTTTTGGGCCAGCGGCGTCAAGGTGGTGCCGCGTCCGCGGCCGCTGCTGATCAGCGGGCCGCCGAAGGAACTTTCGACTTCGCGCAGCATGCCCCAGGCCGATCGGTAAGACATTCCAAGCGCCTGTGCACCTTGGGCGATCGATCCTGTATGCTCCACGGCCGTCAATAATGCGAGCAGGCTGGAGGTATCCATCGACCCCTGGCTGCCGTGGCGGATTTCCCAATGCGGTTTGATCAATACTTTAAACATATATGCAAAAGATAACATATTGAATAAGTAATATTAAGGTGCTATTTTTTATATGGCTCAAAAATAAGCACCAAAATATGCAAATAAAAGCATATATACAGAAGCCATATAACAATACTTAGGAGGAAAAATGTCTTTTTCAGACTTGCTAATGAAGGACAGGACGATTGCAAAACCCGGCTTCAATCGTTGGCTGGTGCCGCCTGCGGCGCTGGCGATTCATTTGTGCATCGGCATGGCGTACGGTTTCTCCGTATTCTGGTTGCCGCTGTCAAAGGCGGTTGGCATCAAGGCGTCCGTGGCTTGCCCTGCGGACATGAGTTTTTTTACGGAAATATTCAGCGCTTCCTGCGATTGGAAGATATCGATGCTGGGCTGGATGTATACGATGTTTTTTGTGCTGCTGGGGTCGTCGGCGGCAATCTGGGGCGGCTGGCTGGAACATGCCGGTCCGCGCAAGGCAGGTTTCGTGGCGGCGGTGTGCTGGAGCGGCGGCCTGGTGATTTCGGCGCTGGGCGTGTATACGCACCAGATCTGGCTGATGTGGCTCGGTTCCGGCGTGATCGGCGGCGTGGGCCTCGGGCTCGGCTATATCTCGCCGGTATCGACGCTGATCAAATGGTTTCCGGACCGGCGCGGCATGGCCACCGGCATGGCCATCATGGGCTTCGGCGGCGGCGCGCTGATCGGCAGTCCGCTGGCCGATCTATTGATGCGGCATTTCGCCAGCGAGACATCGGTCGGCGTGTGGCAGACCTTCCTGGCGATGGCCGTGGTGTATTTCATCTTCATGACGGCGGGCGCCTTCGGTTATCGCGTGCCGCCGGCGGGATGGAAGCCGGCTGGCTGGAATCCGCCGGAAACGACGTCGAACGCAATGATTACGCGCAACCATGTGCATGTCAGCAAGGTCTGGGGCATTCCGCAATTCTGGCTGGTGTGGCTGGTGTTGTGCCTGAATGTGTCGGCCGGCATCGGCGTGATCGGGATGGCCTCGCCGATGCTGCAGGAAATGTTCGGCGGCAAGCTGATCGGCGTGGCGACCGCGTTCAATGATTTGTCGGGCGCGGAAAAGGCCAGCATCGCGGCGATCGCGGCGGGCTTTACCGGCCTGATCAGCCTGTTCAATATCGGCGGCCGTTTCGTCTGGGCTTCGTGCTCCGATTTGATGGGACGCAAGGTGACGTATTCGGTGTTCTTCATCCTCGGGTTCATTATGTATGTGAGCCTGCCATGGTCGGGCCAGCACGGCAGCGTGGCCTTGTTCGTGGCGGCGGTCTGCGTGATCCTGTCGATGTACGGCGGCGGCTTCGCCACGGTGCCGGCGTATCTGGCCGATCTGTTCGGCACCCAGATGGTCGGCGCGATCCATGGCCGTCTGCTGACAGCCTGGGCTACCGCCGGCATTCTCGGTCCGGTGGTCGTGAATTACATGCGTGAGTATCAGTTGTCGCAAGGCATGGCGCCGGCATCGGTTTACAACACCACGATGTACATCCTGGCCGGCATGCTGGTATTGGGATTGATCTGCAATCTGTCGATTCGTCCGGTCGCCGCCAAGTATTTCATGACGCCCGATGAACTGGCGCAAGAGAAGCGCCTGGCGCACGAGAAAGAGTCCGGCAACGGCAACGGCCCGGGTTCCGGCGCGACCGCGGCCGAACTGGCGCAGATCGGCAGCGGCGGCAATCCCGTGATGATTGCGCTGGCCTGGCTGGCGGTCGGCATTCCGCTGATCTGGGGCATTTCGATCACGTTGCAGAAAGCGGTTGTGTTGTTCAAGTAAGTTGTATTTGAAGTATTGGTATTAATCGTAGTCGTTGTACAGGAAGCGGTGATCCGCGCGGGTGAGCGAAGTCTGCAAATCCGCGCGGCATCGTCGTCGACCGTCCCCGATTCAGGCACGCGGTCCCATCAGCAGGAGAAGTCATGCAAGCAGTTCTGGAAGACAAGCGCAATCCGTCCGGCGCGCGGCCGCCCAAGGCCCAGCTGGATCCCGAAACCAGGGATCGTGTCATGGCCGCCATCGGCCGGCACAAGGATCTCGCCGGCGCCATGCTGCCGATATTGCATGACATACAGGATGCGCTCGGCCATGTCCCGGCCGAAGCGGTGCCGCTGGTCGCGGAGGCGCTGAATCTGTCGCGCGCCGAAGTGCACGGCGTCATCAGTTATTACCATCATTTCCGGCAGACGCCGGCGGCGGCCAATGTGCTGCAGATTTGCCGCGCCGAAGCCTGCCAGGCGCGCGGCGCCGATGCATTGGTGGAACATGCCAAGGCCAGCCTCGGCTGCGATTTTCATGGAACCAGCGCCGATGGCCAGTTCACGCTGGAGCCGGTGTATTGCCTCGGCCTGTGTTCGTCGGGGCCCAACATGATGCTGGGCGACGATCTGCATGCGCAGGTGTCCTCTGCAAAATTCGACCGCCTGGTCCAAAGTGCGCTGGCCGCACGGAAGGAGCTGCCATGAGCGTCAAGATTTTCGTGCCGCGCGATTCGGTTGCGCTGGCGCTGGAAGCCAATCAGGTCGCCGCGGCGATCGCTGCGGAAGCGCAGCGGCGCGGCATTGACATCGAATTGATCCGCAACGGCTCGCGCGGCATGTTCTGGCTGGAGCCGCTGGTCGAGGTCGAAACCGCCGCCGGCCGGGTGGCTTATGGCCCGGTGACGCCGGAAGACGTGGCCGGCTTGTTCGATGCCGGCCTGGCCGATGGCGGCAAGCATGCTTTGGCGCATGGCCTGACCGAGGAAATGCCGTATCTGAAGAATCAGGAGCGGGTGACGTTTGCGCGCATCGGCGTAACGGATCCGTTGTCGATGAATGACTATCTGGCGCATGAAGGTTATGCCGGGCTGAAGCGCGCGCTGGCGATGGCGCCGGCGGAAATCGTGCAGGAAGTATTGGATTCGGGTTTGCGCGGACGCGGCGGCGCGGCGTTCCCGACCGGGATCAAATGGAGGACCGTGCTGGGCGCGCAGGCGGCGCAGAAATACATCGTTTGCAATGCCGATGAAGGCGATTCCGGCACATTTTCCGATCGCATGGTGATGGAGGACGATCCCTTCATGCTGATCGAAGGCATGACGATTGCCGGGCTGGCCGTCGGCGCCACCTACGGTTATATCTACGTGCGTTCCGAGTACCCACATGCGATCGCGGCGTTGAACCAGGCCATCGCCGTGGCCAATCAGCGCGGCTATTTGGGCGATAACATTCTCGGCTTCGGCAAGCGCTTCCAGCTCGAAGTGCGCAAGGGCGCCGGATCGTATGTCTGCGGCGAGGAAACCGCCTTGCTGGAAAGCCTGGAAGGCAAGCGCGGCATCGTGCGCGCCAAGCCGCCGCTGCCGGCGCTGGAAGGGTTGTTCGCACAGCCGACCGTGATCAACAACGTCATCACGCTGGCGGCGGTGCCGCTGGTGCTGGCGCGCGGCGCGGCATTCTATAAAAATTTCGGGCAGGGCCGCTCGCTGGGCACGCTGCCGATGCAACTGGCCGGCAACCTGAAGCAGGGCGGGCTGGTGGAGAAGGCGTTCGGCGTGACATTGCGGGAATTGCTGTACGACTTCGGCGGCGGCAGCGCGTCGGGGCGGCCGATCCGGGCGGTGCAGGTGGGCGGGCCATTGGGGCCGTACCTGCCGGAAAGCCTGTTCGACACGCCGGTCGATTACGAGGCCTTTGCCGCAGTGGGCGGCACGGTGGGCCATGGCGGCATTGTCGCCTTCGACGACACGGTCGACATGGCGCAGCAGGCGCGCTATTCGATGGAATTCTGCGTCGAGGAATCCTGCGGCAAATGCACGCCGTGCCGCATCGGCTCCACGCGCGGTGTGGAAACCATCGACAAGATTATCGCCAACGATGGGCGCGAACAGCAGATCCATCTGCTGCGCAATCTGTGCGACACCATGATCAACGGTTCGCTGTGCGCCATGGGCAGCATGACGCCGCTGCCGGTGCTGTCGGCTTTGAACCATTTCTCTGAAGACTTTCAAAAGGCTCCGGTCCCGGCACCCGCCGCGCGTCCGATCGCCGTAAAGGAAACGCTATGAATACCCTGAACGATCTCGATTACGGCACCCCGGCACGCACAGCTGCGCCGGAAGCCCCCCTGGTCACCGTCGAAATCGACGGCATGCAAGTGTCGGTGCCGGCCGGCACGTCCGTCATGCGCGCGGCGGTCGACGCCGGCGTGAACGTGCCCAAACTGTGCGCAACAGACAGCCTGGAGCCGTTCGGCTCCTGCCGCCTGTGTTTGGTGGAAATCGAAGGCCGGCGCGGCTATCCGGCCTCGTGCACCACGCCGTGCGAACCCGGCATGAAGGTGACCACCCAGTCGCCGAAGCTGGCCGATATCCGGCGTGGCGTGATGGAGCTGTATATTTCCGATCACCCGCTCGACTGCCTGACCTGCCCGACCAACGGCAACTGCGAACTGCAGGACATGGCCGGCGCGGTGGGCCTGCGCGAAGTGCGCTACGGCTACGAGGGCGACAACCACCTCGATCTCAAAAAGGACGAATCGAATCCGTATTTCACCTATGACGCCTCCAAGTGCATCGTCTGCAACCGCTGCGTGCGCGCCTGCGAGGAAACGCAAGGCACGTTCGCGCTGACCATCGACGGCCGCGGCTTCGCCTCGCGCGTCTCGGCCGGCCAATTGGACAGCTTCATGGAATCCGAATGCGTCTCCTGCGGCGCCTGCGTGCAGGCCTGCCCGACGGCGACCCTGACCGAGAAGACCGTCATCATGCTGGGGCAAGCCGAGCACAGCGCCATCACCACCTGCGCCTATTGCGGCGTGGGCTGTTCGTTCAAGGCGGAAATGAAGGGCAACGAGGTGGTGCGCATGGTGCCGCACAAGGACGGCAAGGCTAATCATGGCCATTCCTGTGTGAAGGGCCGCTTCGCGTGGGGCTACGCCACCCACAAGGACCGCATCACCAGCCCGAT